>NZ_CP059560.1:0-2400000 GCF_017894385.1 Aromatoleum petrolei | reverse complement strand
CACGATGGGGATCACGCGGTTCGGCGCTGGCAGTTCCGGGCGGTCGAAGGCGATGTCGCCCTCCGCCACCGGGGTGTCGCGGGTGAGGCCGCGGAAGTCGAACAACGCATTGTCGGCGAGGTGCGAGGGCACGACCTGGCTCATCGCGGTCGCGATCGACTCGATGCGCCCGGGGAATTCGCGCGCCCAGCCCTGCAGCATGTTCTTGATCAGCTTCCTCTGCGCGTTCTCCTGCGAACCGCACAGGTTGCACGGGATGATGGGGAAGTCCATCGTGCGCGCGAAGCGCGCGATGTCGTTCTCGGTGCAGTAGGCGAGCGGGCGGATCACGACGTGCTCGCCGTTGTCGCTGACCAGCTTGGGCGGCATGGATTTCAGTTTGCCGCCGAAGAACATGTTGAGGAACAGCGTCTCGATCATGTCGTCGCGGTGGTGGCCGAGCGCGATGCGCGTGGCGCCGATCTCCTTGGCGACGCGGTAGATGATGCCGCGGCGCAGGCGCGAGCATAGCGAGCAGGTGGTCTTGCCCTCGGGGATCTTGTCCTTGACGATCGAGTAGGTGTCCTCCGTGACGATGCGGTACTCGATGCCGATCGATTCGAAGTAGGCCGGCAGCACGTCGGCGGGGAAGCCCGGCTGCTTCTGGTCGAGGTTCATCGCCACGATGCGGAAATTCACCGGGGCGCGCTCGCGCAGCGCCATCAGGCAGGACAGCAGCGTGTAGGAGTCCTTGCCGCCCGATACGCACACCAGCACGGTGTCGCCTTCGCCGATCATGTTGAAGTCGGCGATCGCCTTGCCGACGCCGCGTTCGAGCTTCTTCTTCAGGCGCAGGAAGGTGTTGGAGAAGCGGGCGTCGCCGGCAGCGGCGGGGAGGGGGGCCTCGACGGCGCGGCGCGCGTCCGAGGTCGGGAGGGCTGCCTCGGCGGCAGTGGCGGGGGCGTTCACGGCGGAAATCCTGCGAAAAAAACGAGCGGAATTATACCTTTCGGCGCAGTGCTCAGAGGTGCGCGCTGCGCCCGCCATCGACCGCGAGGATCTGGCCGGTGACGTAGGGCGCGTCGAATATCAGGAAGCGCACGCTGCGGGCAATGTCGGTGGGGCTGCCGGTGCGGCCCAGCAGCGTGTGGCGCACGATCTCGTCCTGCTCGGCGGGCGCGATCTGGCCGTCCTCGGGCCAGTCGATGGCGCCTGGCGACACGCCGTTCACGCGTACCTCGGGAGCGAGCTCGACCGCGAGCGCCCTGGTCAGGCCCAGCAGTCCGGCCTTGGCGGCGCAGTACAGCGGGTAGTGGCGCAGGGGACGCTCGGCGTGGATATCGACGATGTTCACGATCGTCCCATGCGCTGCGCGTAGCGCCGGCGCGAGGGCCTGCGACAGGAATAGTGGCCCCTTCAGGTTCGAGCCGATCAGGTCGCCCCAGGCGCGGGCGTCTATCGTGCCGAGCGGGGTCGGGAAGAAGCTCGAGGCGTTGTTCACCAGCGCGTCGAGGCGGCCGTGGCGCGCCAGCAGGGCGTCCGCGAGGGCCTCGGGGGCGCCGTCCTCCTTCAGGTCGGCGCGCGCGGTCGAGGCCGAGCCGGGGCGCTCGCGGTTGAGCGCGTCGGCCAGCGCATCCGCGTCGCCGGCCGAACTGCGGTAGTGCAGCACGACGTGAGCGCCCGCGGCGTGCAGCGTGCGCGCAATTTCGGCACCGACGCGCCGCGCGGCGCCGGTGACGAGGATGACGGGAGTGTCCTGCATGTCCATCGTTGGGGTGTTCCGTGTTTCATTCTTGTAGGTACGATCGTCCGTGGCGGGCGGACCCGGCCGTGCGGCGGCAGTTAGAATACGCGTTTTCCGTCGTACTTCGCCCATGTCCCTGCCCGAACCTTCCGCCGACGCGCTCGAACAGAGTGCGCGCCTGCTCCGCACGATCACCGCCGCCATCGCCGAGGCCGGCGGCTGGATCCCGTTCTCGCGTTACATGGAGCTCGCGCTGTATGCGCCGGGCCTGGGGTATTACAGCGGCGGCGCGCGAAAGTTCGGCCCCGGCGGCGACTTCATCACCTCGCCGGAGCTCACGCCGCTGTTCGGTCAGGCGCTCGCGGCGCAGGTCGAGCAGGTGATGCGCGCGTCTTCCCCGCACGTGATCGAGGTCGGCGCCGGCACCGGCCTGCTCGCCGCCGACCTGCTGCTGGAACTCGAGCGTCGCGGCTGCGCACCGGAGAGCTACGGCATCCTGGAAGTCTCGGGCGAACTGCGGGAGCGCCAGTTCGACACGCTGGCGGCGAAGGCGCCGCATCTGGCCGCGCGCGTGCAGTGGCTGGATACGCTGCCCGAGCGTTTCGCCGGCGCCGTGGTCGCGAACGAGGTGCTCGACGTGATGCCGGTGCATGTGGTCGCCACGCGCGGCGACGCGCTGTACGAACGCGGCGTGGCGGTCGACGGGGAGGGCGTGCTGCGTTGGGCGGATTCGCCCGCCACCGGCGCGGTCGCCGAAGCCGCCGCGGCGCTCGATCTGCCGCGCTCGGAGAGCGCCGAGTACGTCACCGAACTCAACCTCGCCGGGCGCGCGTGGATCGGCGAATGGGCGGGACGGCTGGAACGCGGCGCGCTGCTGCTGATCGACTACGGCTATCCGCGTGCCGAGTACTACCTGCCCTCGCGCTCGAGCGGCACGCTGCTGTGCTATTACCGCCACAACGCGCATCCCGACCCCTTCCTGTGGCCGGGGCTGAACGACATCACCGCCTTCGTCGATTTCACCGGGGTCGCGGAAGCTGCGTTCGACGCCGGGCTGGACGTGCTGGGCTACACCAACCAGGCGGCCTTCCTGTTCAACTGCGGGGTGCTGGAATGCCTCGCGCGGCGCGCGCCGGAGGAGAGCGCGGACTACATCCGCGCGGCGCGCGCCGTGCAGCGCCTGACGACGCCGCAGGAGATGGGGGAGCTGTTCAAGGTGCTCGCCGTGGGGCGCGGCATCGCCGAACCGCTGCTGGGGTTCATGCGCGGCGATCGCCTGCACGCGCTCTAGCACGGCAAGACGCAGCGCCCGCGCCGGCCGGCGCGGCGATCAACTGCTCCTCTGCGCGTGCGGAACCGCGCTGCGGCGCGGGCTCGCGCGCAACAACCGAGCCGTTCATTCCTGGTAGCGGTATACCGCTTCGAGGAAATGCTCGACGTCGATCGGCGGCACCGGCGCTTCGTGTGCGGCGTGCTCGACTTCCTGCAGCCGTGCCGCGACTTCCGGCTGCGGCGGCAGCCAGTTCGCGTTGAGGACCTCGTCGCCGTACTCTTCCGTCGGCTCCTCGATGGCCTTGCCCGTCGTCATGTCCATGATCGTCACCATGTTGGCCTCCGCTGCGTGCTCGGGTGATCCGGCTACCTGGGTGAACTATCGGCAGCCGCGTCCGATTCCTGAATCCCTTGCTCCGTATCTGCGGACTCACGCTCTGTTTTCAACTCCGGCACGGGGCGGAATCATGCTCCGCGGCGGGGCTGCGGCAGGTGCCTCCTCGCACCCACAGTTCCATCATGAATGGGAATGATGACGATTTCCAGCGTGTGATTAAACAATCTGTGTCGGAAGCCACGCGGCAATGTGGTCGGCCACCGGGCGCCAGTCGCGCTCCAGCATCACGCCGTGTCCCAGGCCGGGAAAGATGTGCGCGGGTTCGCCGTACATCGCCGCGGTCATCGACACCTGCGCGGGCGGGATGAGGTGGTCGTGCTCCGCGCCCAGGATCAGCATCGGCGGGCGGTGCATGCGTGCCGGCTGCGGGAGGTTGAATAGGGTCATGTCCCAGATCGCGCGATGCGATTCGGGCTGGCACAGGCGGTAGTAGCGCATCAGCGCGGCGTCGTCGACCGGCTGGTGGAAGAGCGCCTCGCGCAGGCTCTCCGGCGCGGGATGCCCGCCATTGAGCATGCTGTTGAGGTCGTGGATCAGGTTGGGCTTGTTGAACATCAGCCCGATCGCCGAGCCCATGAGCCCCTGCGGCGGCACCGAGCACAGCAGCACCGCGGCTGGCACGCCCGCGCGCTCGAGGTACTTCTGCACCACCATTCCGCCCATCGAGTGGCCGATCAGCACAGGCGCCGCGGGCAGGCGCGAGACGACTTCCGCGACGTCGCGCACGTAGTCGTCGATCGACAGCGTGTCGAGCGCGGCGTGCCGCCGGCTGCCGCCGTGCCCCGACAGCGACACCGCGTAGCAGGTGTAGCCGGCGTCGGCGAAGTAGGGCAGGAAGTGCTCGGCCCAGCACCATGCGCCGGTGTAGGCGCCGTGGATGAAGAGCAGGGGCGTGGAGAACGCCGGCTTGCCCGAGGGGCTGCAGGCGAGGACTTCGAGGTCGCCGAAACGGTTGGCGTTCATGCGCGCAGCTCCACAGCAGCGGGAGTTGCGGTGGGCGAGATCGGGGGCGTGGTGTCGGTCATTCTTTCTTCTTGTCCTGGGCGGGCATGTTGCGGCGGCGCGGCCGTGCGGGGTCTAATGTCTGATTGTTTTTACGGAGCAGTGCGTGTTGAAGTGGCTCGTCGTGATCGTGCTGATGGTACTGGTTCTCGGCCTGTTCCGCCCGGGGCTGGCCCGACTGCGCTTTGGTCACCTGCCCGGCGATCTGCATTTTCGCGTCTTCGGGCGCGCCTTTCATCTGCCCTTTACCAGCACGATCCTGCTCTCGCTGGTCGCCTGGGCGGTCTTGCGCGCATTGTGACCACGGCCGGCGGCGATGGGTTCGTTGCACCGCACGAACTCAGTGCGCATCGGTGGCCGTCCGGCCGCCCTGCGCCTTGACCGCGGCGACGCGCGCCGCGTGCACGCGCTGCGGGATCTGCGACTTGTCCTCGCAGGCCCGCGCGATCGCCCCCGCATCCACGCCCTGGATCGCCGCGAGCGCGCTGCGCCAGCGCTCCGCGCGGACGTAGGGCGCGTCGCGGCCGGGACGGCCGTGGTAGTCGCAGGCCGCCGCTTCCAGCAGCAGCGCGAAGCGTTCGGGCCGACGCAGGGCGTCGACCGTTTCCAGCACCTTCACGACGGTCTCCGGTCGCAGCTTCTCCACCTGGTGAAGGATGCCGTGCTCGCGCGCGAAGATCACCGCCAGGTCGCGGCAGTCGACCGGCGCGCGCAGGCGCTCCGACACCGCACGCGCGCGGGTGGCGCTCTTCGCCTCGTGGCCGTAGTGGTGCGGCAGGATGTCGGCGGGCGTGTCGCCCTTGCCGAGGTCGTGCATCAGGCAGGCCCAGCGCACGGGCAGCGGCTGCTGCGTCTTCGCGGCGTGGTCGAGCACCAGCAGCACATGCTCGCCGGTGTCGACCTCGGGGTGGTGTTCCACCGGTTGGGGCACGCCGAACAGGCGCTCGACCTCGGGCAGGATACGCGCCAGCGCGCCGCACTCGCGCAGCACGCGCAGCATGCGCGAGGGCTTGTCCTCCATCAGCCCGCGCGCGAGCTCCTGCCACACCCGTTCGGGCACGAGGTGGTCGACCTCGCCGTCGGCGACCATCGCGCGCATCAGCGCCAGCGTTTCCGGCGCCACCGTGAAATCGCCGAAGCGCGCGGCGAAGCGCGCGACGCGCAGGATGCGCACCGGGTCCTCGGCAAAGGCCGGGCTCACGTGGCGGAACACGCGCGCGGCGAGGTCGGCCTGGCCCCCGTAGGGGTCGATCAGCGTGCCGTCCTCGTCCGCGGCGATGGCGTTGATCGTCAGGTCGCGCCGCAGCAGATCGTCTTCCAGCGTCACGTCGGGCGCGGCATGCACCACGAAGCCGGTGTAGCCGCGCCCCCTCTTGCGCTCGGTGCGCGCGAGGGCATATTCCTCGTTGGTCCGCGGATGCAGGAAGACGGGGAAGTCCTTGCCAACCGGGCGGAAGCCGCGCGTGAGCATTTCCTCAGGCGTCGCACCGACCACCACCCAGTCGCGATCCTGCACCGGCAGGCCGAGCAGGCGGTCGCGCACGGCGCCGCCGACGACGTAGCAGCGCATCAACCGTACAGGTCCTCGGCGGGGATGGATTCGGTCTCTGTGCGCGCCGCCGCCTCCCATTCCTTCATCGCCGGATGCGCGAGCATCGCCGCGAGATACTCGCCGGCGGCACCGGCCGGCTGCACGCCGTAGGTCTTGAAGCGGAAGCACACCGGGGCATACATCGCGTCGGCGATCGAGAAGGCGCCGAAGAGATACGGTCCGCCCGGGTTTGCCTTCGTCCCGAAGCGCGCGCGGCAGTCGTTCCAGATCGCCTCGATGCGTGCGATGTTGGCGTCGACGCCGGGCGTGCGGCCCTTGCCGGCGTAGTCCTTGCGGATGTTCATCGGCATGTTCTCGCGCAGATCCTGGAAGCTCGAGTGCATTTCCGCGCTGATCGCGCGCGCCACTGCGCGTGCCGCGGGATCGGCCGGCCACAGCGAGGGAGACTTCTCCGCCAGGTATTCGCACACCGCCAGCGAATCCCATACCGCGAGGCCGTGGTCGATCAGGCAGGGCACCTTGCCCGAGGGCGAGTGCTGCAGGATGCGCTCGCGGCTGCCCTCCATGAACAGCGGAATGCGGATCTCCTCGAAGGACTGGCCGCAGGCGCGTGCCGCCATCCAGGGACGCAGGGACCAGGACGAATAGTTCTTGTTGCCGATGATCAGTTTCATGCGCTCGTCTCCGTGGGGGTGTCGGGGTGCAGCAGAAGGCTCAGCCGTGGCGCGGACGGCGCGCACGGCTGCGCATCGGGTAGTAGCGGGCGCGCAGATGCCCCTCGCCGATCCAGGTCGGCGCGAGCCCCTCGAGCCCGGCGGGCTGCAGGCCGAAGGGCAGGGGGGCGCCGCCGGCGACGTTGTCGACGCGCATCGAGCGCACGTTGTCGCGGCTCATCAGCGGTTGCGGCGCGAACTCCATCAGCCGCGCCTGCAGCAGCGCGAGGCCCTCGGGCAGCGCGATCACCGGGCGCGGACGGCCGGAGAGCTCGCTGACGTATTCGACCAGCTCGCGCAGCGTGTACACCTTTGGCCCCGCCACTTCGTAAGTCTGGCTGCGCGCCGAGGGTTCGGTGAGACTGCGCCACACGACCTCGGCGACGTCATCGACATGCACCGGCTGGAAGCGCGCATGCGCGCCCGCGAGCGGCAGCACGGGAAAGAGTCGCGCGAGGCGCACGAACATGTTGAGGAAGTTGTCCTCGCGGCCGAAGATCACCGACGGGCGCAGAATCGTCCATGCGGGGGCATCTCCGGCTGCGCGTATCGCCTCCTCTCCGGCGGCCTTGGAGCGCTGGTATTCGGACGGACCGTCGGCCGCCGCGCCGAGCGCGCTGATGTGCACGAGACGCGCGACACCGGCCGCCTGGCAGGCTGCGACGATCTTGCGCGGCAGCTCGACGTGGGCCCGTGCAAAGTCGGGACCATAGGGCTTGCCCGGCCGCGAGTGCAGGATGCCGACGAGGTTCACGACGGCGTCCGCGCCGGCGAACAGCTGCGACAAGCTCGCCGGGTCATGGACGTCGGCCTGTACCACCTCGACCGTCGGAATCGGCAGCAGTGCGCCCGCATGGGTATAGCGCCGCGTGGGCACCTGCACGGCCACGCCTTCGCGCGACAGGCGGTTTGCAATGGCGCGACCCACAAACCCGGTGCCGCCGACGAGTACGACGCGTTCCAGTTTCATGTTGCTGCCTCCTTGTGCGGGGCCGACGAGTCCCTAGGGCTCCGCCGCCAGCCGCGGCGAGATCGTGCCGAGGCGTGTCTTCAGCGACTGCGGCTTCGCCTCCAGCATGGCGGCATAGATCACCGCGTTCGCCATCACCTTCTTTACGTAGTCACGTGTTTCGTCGAAGGGGATCGTCTCCGCATAGATCGCGCCTTCGAGCGGACGTTCGTCACGCCATTTGCGTGCGCGTCCCGGTCCGGCATTGTAGCCGGCGGACGCAAGCACCGGATGTTCGTCGAGATCTTCGAGGATCAGGCGCATGTAGCTTGTTCCCAGCAGCACGTTGGTGTCGGGGTTGGTCAGCATGCCGGGGTGGTAGCCGGTGAGGCCGATCTTGCGGGCGACCCACTTGCCCGTCGCCGGCATCACCTGCATCAGGCCCTGGGCGCCCGCGCCCGAGCGTGCCGGCGCGATGAAGCGGCTTTCCTGACGCATCAGGCCATATACCCAGGCCATGTCCAGTCCCTGCTGGCGCACCTGCGGCTCGATGAGTTGGCGATATGGCGTGAGGAAGCGCAGGTCATAGTTCGCCTGCGGGTCGGTGCGCTCGGCGGTATTGATTGCGCGGTCGTAGATCTCGTTGCGCAGCGCAAGCCGCGCCGCGGCGACCAGGAAGGCCTCGTCACGGCCGCGTAGCGACCAGTTCCATTCGCGCATGCCCTCGGTACGCATCTCCAGCCGGTACAGCGCGAGGGCGCGGCGCAGGCCGGGATCGGCCTCGGCGCGTGCCACGTCCTCGGCCGTGACGTTACCGTTGCGCACGGGCGCGGCAAAGAGGCTGCCGAGCTCCTCACCGGCGAGGATGCCATAAAAGCTGGGCTGTCCGGCGATGCGCTGGTACAGCGCCGCCGCGTCGGCCGGCCGGTTCTGCGCGGCCAGTGCGCGTCCGAGCCAGTAGGTCCATTCCGGCTGCGTCTGCTCGGTCGCGGCGAGCCCCTCGATCGCCGCCTGCACGCCGCGCCAGTCCTCGACGCGCAGCTCGGCGCGCACGCGCCAGGCGCGCTGCTCGGCGCTCATCGGCACCTTGCCGGCGGCGCGGAACCAGCGCACCGCCCCCGGCGAGCCCTGCAAGGAGCCGTGGTGGCCGAGCGTCGCGTGGATGTAGGCGCGCTCGTCGGCGCCCAGTCGCTCCTCGATGCGCGCGAAGCGCGCGTAGGCGGACGACACGTCCTCGCGCGCGACACGCGCCAGCGCCGCCAGTGCCAGCTCGCGTCCCGCGCGCGACGCGGTGAAGTTCACCGGCAGGCGGTCCAGCCAGGCGGCCGGGCTTTTCATCATGCGGTCAAAGTCGGCGAGTGGAGGCGCGTCTGCGCCCGGCATCCACGATAGCGTGGCGCGTGCGTTCGACGGGCTGCGGCTGTCGACCTGCCGTCGCACGCGCCACCAGAGCTCGTCGCTGCCGATGTGCCCGGCCAGCGCCAGCGTTCGGAACACCGGCTCGCAGGCGTTATGGTTGTCCGCGAGCTCCAACCAGCGTGCGCGCACCTCGTCCAGCACGCTCAGGTCGCCCGACTCCAGACGCGCGTTGCGCTGCAGGCAGCGCAGTTCGGCATCCGGTTCGCGCAGGTCCGCGTAGACCCGCAGGAAGCCGCTCCAGTCCAGTTCGCGCGCCATGCGCCGCAGCCAGTCGGCGCGCAGCCGCTCGGCGAGCAGGCTGTCGGGTTCGCGCAGCAGGAATTCGTTCAGTTCCTCGACGGGCGGGGGCTCGGGGCGGGCCAGGATGTTGGTGAGGCGCCAGTAGCGTACGTAGAGATCGAGCACGTGCGGCTCGCGCTCGGCCGCGAGGCGTTCCAGCGTTGCACGGTCGCCGGTGCGCAGCGCCTCGCGCGCCGCCAGAATGCGATCGTCGCCGTCCTGCCCGTGGGCGCCCTGCGTCAGGCCCGCCAGCACGAAGGCCAGCGCCGCCCACAAACCCTTTGCCATCCCTTACCATCCCCTTTCGATCAGTCCGACCATACCACAGTGAATATTGCTCCTGCCGCCTCCGCCTCCGATCCGGCCGAACAGCGCCGCGCCCTGCGTGCCCGCACCATCGCTGCGCGACAGGCGCTCACCGCGACGCATCGCGCGGCGCTGATGCGCCATCTCGAAACCCACCTCGGCGAACTCGTCGCTCGCCAGGCCCCGACCTCGCTGGGCTTCTGCTGGCCCTACCGTGGCGAGCCGGATCTGCGCGTCTGGGTCACGCACTGGCTGGCGGCGGACAGCGCGCGCGTCGCGCTGCTGCCCGTGGTGCCGCACCAGGCCGGCCCGATGGAGTTTCGTCGCTGGACTCCCGGCATGGAGATGCCACTCGACCGCCACGGCATCCCGCATCCGGCCGAAGGCGAGCCGGTCGTTCCCGACATGATTCTCGTCCCGTGCAATGCCTTCGACGCCGCAGGCTACCGCGTCGGCTACGGTGGTGGCTATTTCGACCGCACCCTGGCAGTCATGGATCCGGTCGCGGTGGGGCTGGGTTTCGAATTTGCGCGGGTGGACGACGTGTGGCCGCAGTCGCACGACCGCCCGATGGACTGGATCGTCACCGAGGCGGGCGCGTTTCCCGCTCAGCCGAGGAACATGCGGTAGGCGGGGTTGGCCGACTCGTCCGCGTATTCGTAACCGAGTCGGTCGAGAAAGTCCTGGAAGGCGCCCTTGTCCTCGGGCGGCACCTGCATGCCGACCAGCACGCGGCCGAAGTCTGAGCCGTGGTTGCGGTAGTGGAACAGGCTGATGTTCCAGTCCGAATGCAGGCTGGTGAGGAAGTTCATCAGCGCGCCGGGGCGCTCGGGAAATTCGAAGCGGTAGATCAGCTCGTTGCTCACATGCGGCGCGTGTCCGCCCACCATGTAGCGGATGTGGCTCTTCGCCATCTCGTCGTCGGTGAGGTCCACCGCCGGTAGTTCGTGGCGTTCCAGCATCTCGACCACGCGCGTGGCCTCGGCGCGGTTATGCACCGCCACGCCGACGAAGATGTGCGCGCGCTGCGGATCGGCGTAGCGGTAGTTGAACTCGGTGATGTGGCGGTTGCCGACCAGGCTGCAGAATTTGCGGAAGGAACCCGGCCGCTCCGGGATCGTTACCGCGAACACCGCCTCGCGCTGCTCGCCGACCTCGGCGCGCTCGGCGACGAAGCGCAGGCGGTCGAAGTTCATGTTCGCGCCGGATGCCACCGCGACGAGATTCTTGCCGTGCAGGTTGTGGCGCTTTGCGTATTCCTTCGCTCCGGCCACGGCGAGCGCGCCCGATGGCTCGAGGATGGAGCGCGTGTCCTCGAACACGTCCTTGAGCGCGGCGCAGATCGCGTCGTTGTCGACCAGGACCATCTCGTCGACGTACTGCTGGCACAGGCGGAAGGTTTCCTCGCCGACCTGCTTCACCGCCGTGCCGTCGGCGAACAGCCCGACCTGGTCGAGCACGACACGCCGGCCTTCGGCGAGCGAGCGCGTCATTGCATCGGCGTCCACGGTCTCGACGCCGATGATTTTCGTTTCCGGGCGCAGGCGCTTGATATAAGCCGCCACGCCGGCGATCAGGCCGCCGCCGCCGACGGCGCAGAACACTGCGTGGATCGGGTCCGGGTGCGCGCGCAGGATCTCCATGCCGATCGTGCCCTGGCCGGCGATTACGTCCGGGTCGTCGTAGGGATGGACGAAGGTCAGTTTCTCGGTCTTCTCGAGCTCGACCGCGTGGGCATAGGCGTCGGAATAGGAGTCGCCGGCCAGCACCACCTCGCCGCCGCGCGCCTTGACCGCCTCGACCTTGATCAGCGGCGTCGAGGTCGGCATCACGATCACCGCGCGCACGCCCATGCGCTGTGCCGAAAGTGCGACACCCTGCGCGTGGTTGCCTGCCGAGGCGCAGATCACGCCGCGCTTGAGGGCCTGCGGCGACAGGTGCGCCATCTTGTTGTACGCGCCGCGCAGCTTGAAGCTGAACACCGGTTGCATGTCCTCACGCTTCAGGAAGACGCGGTTGTGCACGCGCTCCGAGAGATTCGTGGCGAGGTCCAGCGGCGTTTCCTCGGCCACGTCGTAGACGCGGGCATTGAGGATCTTTTCCAGGTAATCCGGTGTTGCGGCAGTCATCGGGGAGGCCTTCGCGGGGCGGCGCAAAGACCTTGAGCGTATCAGCCGATGCGGCACTGCGGCAAGAGTCTTGCCGGCCGTTCCCGCTTAGAGGGTTTCCCCGTCGGCGTCGAGCAGGCGTTGCTGACGGTCGATGAATTCCTGCGTTGAATCGATCCCGCGCAGTTGCAGGATGGTCGAGCGCACAGCGGCCTCGAGCAGCACCGCGATGTTGCGCCCCGCGGCGACGGGCAGCGTCGTGCGGATCACCTGTACACCGAGGATGTCCTGTGTCTCGCGTTGCACCGGCAGGCGCGAGGGATCGGACTGGCCCGGCAGGCGGCGCTCGAGGTGCACGATCAGGCGCAGGCGCATCTTTCGCCGGCAGGCGGTCTCGCCGAAAATCGTGCGAATGTTGAGGATGCCCAGGCCGCGCACCTCGATGAAGTCCTTGAGCATCTCCGGGCACCGCCCCTCGAGCACCGTTGGCGCGATGCGCGAGAATTCGACGATGTCATCGGCGACCAGCCCGTGGCCGCGCGAGATGAGTTCCAGGGCCAGCTCGGACTTGCCGGCGCCGGAGCTGCCGGTGATGAACACGCCCACGCCCAGCACGTCCATGAACACGCCGTGCAGCGAGACCTTCTCGGCGAGCTCGCGCGACATGTACAGGCGCAACTGGTCGATCACGCTCGCCGACGGTTGTGGCGTCGTGATCAGGGCGACCTCTGCGTGCTCGCAGATGCCGTTCAGGATGTCGGGGATCCTGCAGCCGTCGGCGACGATGATCGCCGGCGGGCGTGCACCGATGATTTCGGTGAGGTGGTGGGCGACCTTTTCGCGCGAATGCCGCTGCGCCCACGAGAGCTCGGCCGCGCCGAGGATCTGGATGCGCGTCGGATGGATCAGGTTCAGGTGGCCGACGAGGTCGGCCGGCCAGATACGCTCTTCGTTGACCGAGATGACCCGGTCCAGCCGGCCGCTGACGTGCGTCAGCTCCAGCCGTTCGCGGTGCAGGTCATACAGCCGCGCGACGCTGGTCTGCCGCATGCGGACCCCAGGAGGCAAACAGCGTATGGATCGTCGCGACGTCGGGCGCGTTCTGCAGTTGTTCGCGGAAGTCGCGGTCGCTGAACATCTGCGCAAGCTCGGACAGCAGCTGCAGGTGGGTTTCGTTGGCCTGCTCGGGCACGAGCAACACGAACAGCATCGTCACGGGGCGGCCGTCGGGAGCGTCGAACTGCACTGGGGCCGAGAGGCGCAGGAAGGCGCCGGCGGCTTCCTTCAGGCCCTTGATGCGGCCGTGGGGAATGGCGATGCCCTGACCCAGGCCGGTCGAGCCGAGGCGTTCGCGTGAGAACAGGCTGTCGAAGACGACGCTGCGGGCAATGCCCTGATGGTTCTCGAACAGGAGACCGGCTTGTTCGAAAACACGCTTCTTGCTGCTGGCGTCCAGATCGATGACGACGTTCGAGGGGGGCAGGAGTTCGGCGATGAGGCTCATGCGGATCACCACCTGCACGACACGGGCCGTGCCGCTGCCGATCGGATGCGGGAGGAGGCTCGGGGTGTGCGGCAGGCGCGGGTTGAAAACGCGCGAATTATAAACACACCCCGGTCCCTCGGCGTGAATTAAAGGATCACAGCTCGGTCGGTTGCTGGTGCTTCAGCGTGTCGTGGCCGTGGTCGTTGTTCTTGGCCTTGTACTTGAGAACCTGGCGGTCGAGCTTGTCGGCCATGCTGTCGATGGCTGCATACAGGTCGGCGTCCTCGCTCTCGACGTAGATGTCCTTGCCGCGCACGTGCAGCGTCACTTCCGCCTTCTGGCGCAGCTTCTCCACCGACAGGATCACGCTGACGCTGGTCACGTTGTCGAAATGGCGGATGACGCGATCGAGCTTCGTATTGACGTACTCGCGGATCGCGGGGGTGACTTCGACGTGATGTCCGGTGATGGTGAGATTCATGATGTTTCCTCGTATTGTCAGATCGTTTTTCAGATCGCTTTGCGCAGGCTGACCGGCGGAATATTGAGTGACTCGCGGTATTTCGCGATCGTTCTGCGCGCCACCACGATACCCTGCTGGCCCAACAACTCGGCAATTTTCGCGTCGGACAGGGGCTTTTTCCTGTCTTCGGCCTCCACCAGCTGGCGAATCAGCGCTCGAATCGCCGTGGAAGAGGCCGCCCCACCGGTGTCGGTGGCAACGTGACTGCCGAAAAAATACTTCAGTTCGAACACGCCGCGCGGTGTGGCCATGAATTTCTGCGTCGTGACCCGCGAAACAGTCGATTCGTGCAGTTCGAGCTGGTCCGCGATCTCCCTCAACGTCAGGGGTCGCATCGCCACATCACCATAATCGAAGAACTGTCGCTGCTGGTCAACGATCGCCTGCGAAACCCGCAGGATGGTGTCGAAACGCTGTTGCACGTTCTTGATTAGCCAGCGTGCTTCCTGCAGCTGGCTGGTCAGCGCGCCGCCCGATCCGCGGTTCTGTTGCAGGATGCTGGCGTACAGTGAGTTGATGCGCAGCTTGGGCATCGCCTCGGGGTTGAGCGTGACGGCCCAGCGGTTGCGGATCTTGCGCACGACGACATCCGGCAGGATGTAGCGCGTCTCCTGCACCGAGTGCTGCGAGCCCGGATGCGGATCGAGCCTGCAGATCAGCGCGTGCGCGGCGCGCAGTGCGTCGTCGTCGCAGCCGGTGGCGCGCTTGATGCGCAGAAAGTTGCGTTCAGCGAGCAGGTCGAGGTGCTCGTCGACGATCTTCAGCGCGAGGTCACGCGTCGGGTCCGACGGCATTGCGCGGAGTTGCAGGCTGAGGCATTCCTGCGGGTTGCGCGCGCCGATGCCGGCCGGGTCGAGGTTCTGCACGTGGCGCAACGCGATCGAGAGGTCGTCGAGGTCGTATTCGAGTTCCGGCGGCAGCAGCGGCAGCAGCTCCTCGAGCGACTGGTTGAGGTAGCCGTCCTCGTCGAGCGCCTCGATGATGAAGCGCACCAGCGCGCGGTCGCGATCCGACAGCGGCGACAGGCTCACCTGCTGGTCGAGGTGATCGCGCAGGCTGGTGCCGGCAGCCTGCAGTTCCTGGAAGTCGGTGTCGTCGTCATCGTCGCGGTTCGACGAACCACTGCTCGCGCTCGACCATTCGCCGGCTTCGTCGAAACTCGCCGGTTCGGCCTCGCCATGCCCCTCCTCGCCGGGCGTCGGGGTGTCGGCCTGGCTGCCGGAGTCGGGCGCTTCGCCGGAGGGCTGCGCGGCACCCGGGGCGAAGTCGCTGCCGTCGCCGTCCTCGCGCTCGAGCATGGGGTTCTCGAGGAGGAAGCGTTCCAGCTCCTGGTTGAGCTCCAGCGTCGACAGCTGCAGCAGCTTGATCGACTGCTGCAGCTGCGGCGTCAGCGTGAGGTGCTGGGAGATCTTGAGCTGGAGGGACGGTTTCATGGGGCTACGCGGGCAGGATCAGAGGCGGAAATGCTCGCCGAGATAGACGCGGCGAACCTGTTCGTTGGCGACGATCTCGTCGGGTCGCCCGCTCGCGAGCACGCGGCCCTCGCTGATGATGTAGGCGCGGTTGCAGATGCCGAGCGTCTCGCGCACGTTGTGGTCGGTGATGAGCACGCCGATGCCGCGGTCACGCAGGAAGCGGATGATCTTCTGGATGTCGAGCACCGCGATCGGGTCGACGCCCGCGAAGGGTTCGTCGAGCAGGATCAGGCGCGGGTCGGTCGCCAGCGCGCGCGCAATCTCGCAGCGCCGCCGCTCGCCGCCCGACAGCGACACCGCGGTGTTGTCGCGCAGATGGGCGATGCCCAACTCCTCGAGCAGTTCCTCGAGGCGTTCGTCGACGCGCTCGCTGTTCAGCCCCTGCAGTTCCAGCACCGCCCGGATGTTCTCGGCGACGGTGAGCTTGCGGAACACGCTCATCTCCTGCGGCAGGTAGGACAGGCCGAGGCGCGCGCGCGCGTGCACGGGCAGGTGCGTGAGCTCGGCGTCGTCGAGGCGGATGTCGCCGCCGTCGGCACGTACGAGGCCCACGATCATGTAGAAGCAGGTGGTCTTGCCGGCACCGTTGGGGCCCAGCAGGCCGACGACTTCGCCGCTGCCGACCTCGAAGCCGACATCGTGGACGACGGTGCGCGCCTTGTAGCGTTTCTGCAGTCCGGCGACCTTAAGCAGACTCATCAGGGTTCTCTTTCAATATCTTGCGGATCACGTCGGTGCCGAAGCCGCGACCTTGCAGGAACCTCGCCTGGCGGGCCCACTCGCGCGCGTCGGCCGGCGTGGTGCCGAACTTGCCGCGCCAGATGGCGCGTGCGCGGTCGACGTCGTCCTCGACGCCCTCGGCCTCGAGCGCCGCGTCTATCGTGTCGCGCTCGACCCCGCGCAGTGCGAGCTCGCGCCGCAGGCGTGCCGTGCCGAAGCGGGTGGCCTTGCCGCGCACCCAGGCTTCGGCGAAGCGGTGGTCGCTGAGCAGGCCCAGTTCGGTGATGCGGTCGAGCACGTCGTCGATCTCTTCGGCGGAGCCGTGCGGGGCGAGCTTGCGGACCAATTCGGCGCGCGAGTGTTCGCGACGCGCGAGGTGCCGCAATGCGCGTTCCCGCAGGCTCGTCTCCGCCATGATCCGGGCAAGGGGCTTCAGGCCGCCTCGGCAGCCGGCTGCGCGGGCTCGGCCGGCAGTTCCTTGAGGCCGACCGCGACGCGCACCTTGTTCTCGATCTCGCGTGCGAGCGCCGCGTTCGCACGCAGGAACTCGCGTGTGTTGTCCTTGCCCTGGCCGATCTTGTCGCCCTGGTAGGAATACCAGGCGCCTGCCTTGTCGACGATCTTGTTCTCGACGCCGAGGTCGATGATCTCGCCTTCGCGAGAGATGCCCTCGCCGTAGAGGATGTCGAAGTGCGCTTCCTTGAACGGGGGGGCGACCTTGTTCTTGACGACCTTGCAGCGCGTCTCGGAGCCGACGACCTCGTCGCCCTTCTTGATCGCGCCGGTGCGGCGGATGTCGAGGCGCACGGAGGCGTAGAACTTCAGCGCATTGCCGCCGGTGGTGGTCTCGGGGTTGCCGAACATCACGCCGATCTTCATGCGGATCTGGTTGATGAAGATCACCAGCGTGTTGGTGCGCTTGATGTTGGCGGTGAGCTTGCGCAGTGCCTGGCTCATCAGGCGGGCCTGCAGGCCGGGCAGCTGGTCGCCCATCTCGCCTTCGATTTCGGCCTTGGGCGTGAGCGCGGCGACCGAGTCGATGACGACGATGTCGACGCCGCCCGAACGCACCAGCATGTCCGCGATCTCGAGCGCCTGCTCGCCAGTGTCCGGTTGCGAGATCAGCAGATCGGTGATGTTCACGCCGAGCTTCTCGGCGTAGCCGACGTCGAGGGCGTGCTCGGCGTCGATGAAGGCGGCGGTGCCGCCGAGCTTCTGCATCTCGGCGATGACCTGCAGCGTCAGCGTGGTCTTGCCGGACGATTCGGGACCGTAGATCTCGACGACGCGGCCGCGCGGCAGTCCGCCGAGGCCGAGCGCGATGTCGAGTCCGAGCGAGCCGGTCGAGACGGTCTGGATGTCCTTTTCGACGTTGCCGTCGCCCATCCGCATGATCGAACCCTTGCCGAACTGCTTCTCGATCTGCGAGAGCGCGGCGGCGAGGGCCTTGGCCTTGTTGTCGTCCATGTCCTGTCCTTTCAAAACGTTGGGGGATTATGGCACAGAGATTGCTGGCGTGTTGCAGGTCGCCTGTGCAGCGATCCAAAAATGATTATGTCATGAGTCCGGCGAGCGCGCGGATGACCGCCTGGCGCCGGATTCCGGTGCGATCGCCGTCGAAGTGGACGGTTTCGCTGCGCAACTCGCCGTCGCGTTCGCCCCACGCGAAACACACCATCCCGACCGGCTTGGCGGCGGTTCCGCCGCCGGGGCCGGCGACGCCGGAAACCGCGAGGGCAAAGCGTGCGCGGCTGTGCACGAGGGTGCCGGCGACCATTTCGCGCACGGTCTCTTCGCTGACCGCGCCGTGGCGCGCGAGCGTCGCGGCGGCGACGCCGAGGAGTTCCTGCTTGGCCTCGTTAGAATAGGTCACGAAGCCGCGGTCGAACCAGCCGGAACTGCCGGCGGTGGCGGTGACCGTCTCGGCCACCCAGCCGCCGGTGCAGGATTCGGCGCAGGCAAGGGTCGCGCCGCGCGCGGCGAGCCAGTCGCCGACGCGGCGTGACAGGGCGTGCAGTTCGTCGTCGCTCATCGGGTCACCCCAGGAAGTGCTTCAGTACGGCGAGCGCAAGGATCGCGTAGCCGGCGGCGATGAGATCGTCGAGCATCACGCCGAAGCCGCCGCCGACGTGGCTGTCGGCCCAGCGGATGGGTTGCGGCTTGACGATGTCGAAGAAGCGGAACAGCACGAAGGCCGCCGCCTGCCACGCGAGCCCGGGTGGAGCGAAGAACAGCACCAGCCAGAACGCGACGATCTCGTCCCACACGATCGCGCCGTGGTCCGCTGCGCCGAGCGCGCGGCCGGTGCGGTCGGCGGCGATCACGCCGGCGACGAAGAAGCTCGTGAGCAGCGCCAGGAAGACGAACTCGGAGATCGGCGCGCGCAGCAGCGGGTAGAGCAGCCATGCGGCGAGCGTGCCGGCCGTGCCGGGCGCGCGCGGCGAGAGGCCGGAGCCGAAACCGAGCGAGATGAAGTGGGCGGGGTGGCTCAGGAGCAGGCGGACGGTGGGGCGCATGGTCGGCGTGGGCGGGCGGGGTCAGGCGAAATGGTCGTAGCCGGCATGGGCCGTGGTGTGCTCGTGGCCGTCGGCTTCGCGCAGCAGCAGTTCGCCGGCGTTCGCGGTGGTCGTGCCGATGCGCGTCAGCGCCAGTCCGTGCCCGGCAGCGAGTGCGGCAAGGTGCTCGCGCTGCGACGGCGGCGCGGTGAACAGGAGCTCGTAGTCGTCACCGCCGGACAGCAGGCAGCGTCGCGCGAGGGCCTCGTCGGCCCCGCAGGCACGCAGGGGGGGCAAAGGCAGTGCGGCGAGCTCGATGCGTGCGCCGCAGCCGGAGCATTCGAGGATGTGGCCGAGGTCGCCGAGGAGTCCGTCGGAGACGTCGAGCATCGCGCTGGCGATGCCGCGCAGCGCCAGCGCGAATCCGACGCGCGGCTGTGGGCGGTGCAGGGCAGCGAGGCAGATGCGTGCCGCGTCGGGTGCGAGCGCCACTTCGCCGCTCAGGTGCGCGAGGCCGAGCGCCGCATGGCCCGGTGTGCCGGTGATCCACAGGTCGTCGCCGGTTCGTGCGCCGGCGCGCGTGATCGCGGCGCCCGCCGGCACTTCGCCGAAGATGGTCACGCACAGGTTCAGCGGGCCGCGCGTCGTGTCGCCGCCCGCGAGATCGACGCCGAACGCGTCGGCGCAGGCGAAGAAGCCGCGCGCGAAGGCCGCGATCCACGCTTCGTCGGCCGCCGGCAGCGATAGCGCGAGCACGGCCCAGCGCGGTTCGGCGCCCATCGCGGCGAGGTCGGAAACATTGACCGCGAGCGTCTTCCAGCCCAGCGCCTCGGGCTCTGCATCGGGGAAGAAATGCGTGCCGGCGACCAGCATGTCGGTCGATACGGCGAGCTGCATGCCCGCGCGTGGCGCGAGCAGGGCCGCGTCGTCACCGACCGACAGCGTCGTGTGCTGGGCGGGGCGGGTGAAGTGGCGGCGGATGAGGTCGAACTCGGAGGGCATGGGGGCGTGGCGCGGTTGATCGCGCGCAAGCTTACCGCAGTCGTGGCGGCTGCGCCCAACGGCGCCAGAACGCGGAGCGCCCATGCTCGGCGCGGACGGGTAAGATGAAAACAAATATTTCAGCTGGGGACGGGATGGTCGCGATGGGCGCCGATTCGCTGCGGGAAGGGGATGAGGCTTTGCCGGACTTCGTCGTCCGCGACGAGGGCGGACTGTGCGTGGATTTGTCGCGGCTGGGCGGTTCGGCGGAATTCCGGGCGTGGGTCGATAAGACATTCATCCACGGCATCTGTTTCAGGGGGCTCGATTACCCTGCCTTCCAGCATCTGGCCTTCGAATGCGAGTCGGGGCGCGCGGATGATGAAGCCCGGGGCTGCGAAGCCGCCGGGCGGCAGCCGCGTGTGCGTTTCGCCACGGGCATGAGCCACATCCTGCCGGTGCGCGTCCCGCTGTATCGCGGGCTCAAGATTTCCGGCGCGCGCGCCGAGTATCTGTTCGAGCCGGTGAGCATCGACTGCACGGTTCCGCGCACCACCGAGGGTGGAGGGGCGGGCGGGCAGGAGTTCGAGACGGTGACGCAGAAGACCCGGCTCGATTTCGACGAGTTCGTCGCGCTGGCGTGGCTCAAGGGACTGCGCTGCGGCATCGACGAGGCGGTCGTGCGGGATGCGATCGAGAGCGAGCGGATGGGCAGGAGCGTCATCGCACACGCGGTGCCGCCCGGTACCGGCCGCGACGCGGGGGTCGAGGAACTGTCGAGTGGCCTGCATCGCGATGACGCCCCGGGACTGCTGCCCGACGGGCGCGTCGATCTCGCACGTTTCCGCAACCGCTTCCCGCAGATCCGTGCGGGCGAGAAGCTGTTGCGCAAGCTGCCGCTGGTGCTCGGCGAGCCGGGCCGCGAACTCGACGGACGTGCGGTGGCGCCCGCGCTGCCGAAGGACATCGACTTCGCCGCGCTGTCCGGTACGGGGACCCGTGTCGAAAGCGGTGCGGAGGGCGACTATCTCGTCGCAACGATCGATGGCTTCCTCGACATCGACGAAGCTTCGAGCAAGGTTTCGGTCACCGACAAGATCGTCAACCGTGCCGGCGTGAGCCTGCGCACGACGGGTGACCTCGTGCTGATGGGCGACGATTACGAGGAGCATGGCGAGATCCTGGAAGGCCGGGTGGTCGAAGGGCTCAACGTCACGAGCTTCGCGGATGTGTTCGGCAGGATCGTGTCGCGCGGGGGCGCGGTCGCGCTGAAGAAGAACCTGAGCGGCGGGGCGATCGTGAATCCGGGCGGACAGGTCGCCGTCGAGGGCCGGGCGAGCGGGGCGACGATCCTGGCACCGGATGGCGAAGTGACGCTGCAGTGCGCCGAGAACAGCCTGATCGTGGGACGCCGCGTCGTTGTGCGGGAACGGGCTGTCGGTTGCGACATCCTCGCCGACGAACTGGACATCGCCCTCGTGGAGGCATCCGTGCTGGCGGGCCGCAGGGTCGCAGTTGCGCAGGTGCGTCCGCACGGGCCGGCCGAGACCGTCGTGTCCGTGCTGCTGCCGCCCGAGGACACGCAGGGCGAGCTGATCAGGGCGGCGCGCGCGCAGCTCGACGAGTTGCAGGCCGCGGACGATCAGGCCAGGCAGGTCATCGAGACCTTGCGCGGACGTCCGGGAGTGGGCAATTACCTGACCGTTGCCGCCAAGGTGCATCGCCACGAGATCACCTTGAGCGCCGAGCAGCAGGCTGCCTTCCAAAAATTGCGCGACAGCGTGGCGCCAGTGCTCAAGGCGATGACACAGGTGTCCGAGCAGGGCAAGGCGCGTGCGGCGCATCGCGAGAAACTACTGGCGGCGATTGCCGGGGTGGAGGCGGCGCGGCAGGCGGCGGCCGCATCGATCCGCTGCAGCGTTGCGGACATCGGGGGCGAGCTGATCGTGCACGCACGACATCTGGCGGCCGATGCGAAGCTGCCGCAGGGGCTGGCACCGGGTGAGCTGAGGGCCTTCCTGCGGGCGACGCCGGACGGGAGTCGTCCGCTGTTCGCCGGCAGCGGCGGCGCCTTCGACTGGAGTCCGGCCGGCAGTTCGGGCGAGAAGGGTTGAACGCCCGGCGCCGGTGTCAGGGGCGGATGCCCGAGCGCTTGATAAGCAGCGCGACTTCGCCGACGACGCCGCGACGGAAGGCGAGCACGCACACGACGAAGATCACGCCGGTCAGCACGGTGACCCACTGCCCCAGTTCCGCGCCGTAGTTCTGCAGGCTGACGACGATGGTCGCGCCGACGATGGGGCCGAACACCGTGCCTACGCCGCCCAGCAGCGTCATCAGCACGACTTCGCCGGACATGTGCCAGTGCACATCGGTGAGTGAGGCGAGCTGGAACACCAGCGTCTTGGTCGCGCCGGCGAGGCCCGCGAGCGCCGCCGAGAGCACGAAGGCAAGCAGCTTGTAGCGGTCGACGTCGTAACCGAGCGAGATCGCGCGCGCCTCGTTTTCGCGGATCGCTTTCAGGACCTGGCCGAAGGGCGAGTCGATCGCGCGGTCGATGACCCAGAATCCGAACAGGAACACGGCGAGAACGAAAAAATACATGTTCATCGTGTCGCCGAGGTCGATGAGGCCGAACAGGCGGCCGCGCGGGATGCCCTGCATGCCGTCCTCGCCGCCGGTGAAGGGGAACTGCAGCGCAAGGAAATACACGAGCTGCGCGAGCGCCAGCGTGATCATCGCGAAGTAGATGCCGGCACGGCGGATCGCGAGGCTGCCGAAGATGAAGCCCAGCACGGCAGCGCCGGCGCTGCCGGCAAGCAGGCCCAGCTCCGGCGACAGGCCGAGGCCTTGCATCGCATAGCCGCAGATGTAGCCCGCGGAGCCGAGGAAAGCCGCGTGGCCGAAGGACAGCAGGCCCGTGTAGCCGAGCAGCAGATTGAAGGCGCAGGCGAACAGGGCGAAACACAGGATCTTCATCACCAGCACGGGGTAGACGACGAAGGGTGCGACCAGCCCGAGCAGGAGCAGGACTATCCAGCCGATGTGTTTGCCATTCATGGTCCGATTCCCGGTGTGGAGGCGCCGCACGGCGCTGGGGGCGCGGCGGCGCGGTGATGCGGCATGGCGTTCATCGCTCCCGTCCGAAAAGTCCGGCCGGCCGCAGCAGCAGCACGATGCCCATGATGACGAAGATCACGACCGCGGAGGCTTCCGGATAGAACACCTTGGTCAGGCCTTCGATCAGGCCGAGTCCGAGGCCGGTGACGATCGAGCCCATGATCGAGCCCATGCCGCCGATGACGACCACGGCGAACACGACGATGATGAGGTTGGATCCCATCACCGGGTTTACCTGCAGCACCGGCGCGGCGAGCACGCCGGCGAAGGCCGCGAGCGCGACGCCGAAGCCGTAGGTGAGGGTGATCATCAGCGGCACGTTGATGCCGAAGGCCTGCAGCAGTTGCGGGTTCTCGGTGCCGGCGCGCAGGTAGGAACCGAGCTTGGTGCGCTCGATGATGAACCAGCTTCCGAAGCACACCACCAGCGACACCGCGATGACCCAGGCGCGGTATTTGGGCAGGAACATGAAGCCTAGGTTGTAGCCGCCCGACAGCAGCTCGGGGACCGGGTAGCTCTCGCCCGAGATGCCGAAGCGGTAGCGGAACAGCCCCTCGATGATCAGCGCGAGGCCGAAGGTGAGCAGCAGGCCGTACAGGTGGTCCAGCTTGTACAGATGCTTGAGCATCGTGCGTTCGATCAGCATGCCGAGCGCCCCGACGACGACGGGGACTGCGATCAGCGCGAACCAGTAGTTGAGTCCGAGCCAGTTGAGGCCGATCCACGCGCAGAAGGCGCCCATCATGTACAGCGCGCCGTGCGCGAAGTTGATGATGTTGAGCAGGCCGAAGATGATCGCCAGCCCGAGGCTGAGGGTCGCGTAGAACGAGCCGTTGATGAGCCCGATCAGCAACTGCCCCATCAGGGCCTGGATCGGAATGCCGAAGATGTCCATGGTCTCGCGCTCGGGTGTCTTGCGGGCCGCGGGATCGTGAGCGCCTGTGGCGCCCACGATCCCTGGTCATGGCCGGGCTGGTGTGTCTACTTCTTGACCAGCGGGCACTTGCTCTCGGCCAGCGGGATGAAGGCGTCGTCGCCCTTGATGACCTCGCGGATGTGGTAGTAGTCCCACGGATACTTGGACTCGGACGGCTTCTTCACCTGCGCGAGGTACATGTCATGCACCATGCGGCCGTCGGCGCGCACCTTGCCGTTCTTGGCGAAGAAGTCGTTCACGGGCATCTCGCGCATCTTCGCCATCACCGCCTTGGCCTCGTCGGTGCCGGCCGCCTTCACGGCCTTCAGGTAGTGATAGACGGACGAGTAGTTGCCCGCCTGCACCATCGTCGGCATGCGCTTCATCTTGTCGAAGTAGCGCTTCGACCATGCGCGCGTCTCATCGTTGTAGTCCCAGTAGAAGCCCGTCGTCAGATACATCCCCGCCGTCGCCTCGAGGCCCAGGCTATGCACGTCGGAAATGAACATCAGCAGGCCGGCGAGCGACTGCTTGGGCGTGATGCCGAACTCCTTGGCCTGCTTGATCGAGTTGATTGTGTCCGCGCCGGCATTGGCGAGGCCGATCACCTGCGCGCCCGAGGCCTGCGCGCTCAGCAGGAAGGACGAGAAGTCGCTGCCCGGGAAGGGGTGGCGCACGCTGCCGAGCACCTTGCCGCCGCTCTTGGTGACGACGTCCGAGGTGTTCTTTTCGAGCGAATGGCCGAAGGCATAGTCGGCCGTGATGAAGTACCAGTTCTTGCCGCCCTGCTTGACCACCGCCTTCGCCGTGCCAACCGGCAGCGAGTACGTGTCGTAGGTCCAGTGCACGGTGGTGTCATTGCACTGTTCGTTGGTGATCGGTGTCGAGCCCGCGCCCGATATGAGCGAGATACGGTTCTTCTCGTTGGCGACCTTCATCACCGCGAGCGCGGTCGAGGTCGTCACGAGGTCGACGATGGTGTCGACCTTCTGCGTGTCGAACCACTCGCGTGCCTTGTTGGCCGAGATGTCGGCCTTGTTCTGGTGGTCGGCGGAGATGACCTCGATCTTGAAGTCCGGTTTCTCCTTCGCGATGAAATCCTCCACCGCCATTTTCGTCGCTTCCACCGTGCCGGGGCCGGCGAGGTCGGAGTAGGTGCCCGACATGTCGGTGAGCACGCCCAGTTTCACGGCACCATCGCTGACATTGGTGGCCGCCTGCGTGAATGCCGGCGCCATCGCGACGGCTGCTGCCACTGCCGAACCCAGAATCTTGCGCTTCATCCTCTCTCTCCTCCTCGTATGCCGGGGCTCAAACGCCCAGCAGTTTTTGCAGCAGGGGCATCTTCGAATCGAGCTCGTCCTTCCTCACCATCTCGACGATGCGGCCATGTTCGATCACGTAGTGGCGGTCCGCGAGCGGCGCCGCAAAGCGGAAATTCTGTTCGACCAGGATGATGGTCAGGCCCTTCTCCTTGAGCTGCGCGATGACGCGGCCGAGGGTCTGCACGATCACCGGCGCGAGCCCCTCGGTGATCTCGTCGAGCAGCAGCAGGCGCGCGCCGGTGCGCAGGATGCGCGCCATCGCCAGCATCTGCTGCTCACCCCCCGACAGCCGGCTGCCCGGGCTGTTGCGTCGTTCCTTGAGGTTGGGGAACATTTTGTAGATCTCGTCGAGCGACATCCCGCTGCTGTTCACCGCGGGCGGCAGCAGCAGGTTCTCCTCGGTCGACAGGCTCGCGTAGATGCCGCGCTCCTCGGGGCAGTAGCCGATGCCCAGGTGCGCGATGCGATGCGTCGGCAGGTCGATGACCTGGTGGCCGTTGATCATGATCGAGCCGCTGCGCCGGCCGACCAGCCCCAGGATGGCCTTCAGCGTGGTCGTGCGGCCGGCGCCGTTGCGCCCCAGCAGCGTCACCAGTTCGCCGCGGTTCACCTGGAAGTCGATGCCGTGCAGGATGTGCGACTCGCCGTAGAACGCGTGCAGGTCATGCACCCGCAGCATCTCGGAGTCGGGCGTGAACGCGCTCGCCTTAGCCATGTGCTGTACCCATGTAGGCTTCCAGCACGCGCGCATCGGCCGAGACGAATTCGTAAGGCCCTTCGGCCAGCACGGCGCCGCGCTGCAGGACGGTGATCGTGTCGCAGATGTGCGAGACCACGCCGAGGTTGTGCTCGACCATCAGCACCGTGCGGTTGGCCGCGACGCGCTTGATCAGGTCGGCCACGCGCCCGACATCCTCGTGGCCCATGCCCTGGGTCGGCTCGTCGAGCAGCATCAGTTCGGGTTCCAGTGCCAGTGTCGTCGCGATTTCCAGTGCGCGCTTGCGTCCATAGGGCAGTTCCACCGTCACCGTGTCGGCGAAGGTCTGGAGGTCGACCGACTCGAGCAGTTCCATCGCACGTCCGTTGAGCACATCCAGACTCCGGGCGGAGCGCCAGAAGTGGAAGCTCGTGCCGAGCTTGCGCTGCAGCGCCACGCGCACGTTCTCGAGTACGGACAGGTGCGGGAACACCGCCGAGATCTGGAAGGAGCGTACGACTCCGCGGCGCGCGATCTGCGCCGACTTCTCGGGCGTGATGTCGATACCGTTGAAGTGGATGGTGCCGCGCGTCGGCGTGAGGAACTTGGTCAGCAGGTTGAAGACGGTCGTCTTGCCCGCGCCGTTGGGGCCGATGAGGGCATGGATCGTGCCCCGCCGGACGTGCAGGTTGACCTTGTCGACCGCGACGAAGCCCTTGAACTCTTTCGTGAGGTCACGGGTTTGAAGTATGTAATCCGAGCCCATCGCGTCTGTCAGATCCTGCCTCTCTCTGTGGGTCGAAGCTGAACTGCGCCGGCAGCGGGATGCCGGTATAAACACGCGTCGTCGTCAAGGAGCGGGGAAGGACGGCGACCTGATGATTATAAGAATCGATGTTGCGTCAATATGTATCGTTGATCACGGTCGGCACAAGTTAACACCCGTGCATGGGGGCGTCAATGTGGTCGGACTAGGGGTGAACCCGCATGCCTGCTCGATCTGCGGGAAGTGATGTGCAAGAAAAAGGCCGCGGTTGCTTGCGCAACGGCGGCCTTTGCGGACCTTGTCCGGCGACGCGGATTTACTCGATCGCGGACGCCGATTTCGCCTGCTCGCGCAGCACGAATTTCTGGATCTTGCCGGTCGAGGTCTTGGGCAGCACGCAGAATTCGACGAACTTCGGCACCTTGTAGCGCGCGAGGTGTTCGCGGCAGTGCGCGATGATGTCCTCGGCCGTCACCGCGGCGCCTTCCTTGACCTCGATGTAGGCCGCGGGCACCTCGCCCCACTTCGGATCGGGCTTCGCCACCACTGCCGCCGTCATCACGGCCGGATGGCGGTACAGCACGTCCTCGACCTCCAGCGACGAGATGTTCTCGCCGCCCGAGATGATCACGTCCTTGGAGCGGTCCTTGATCTTGACGTAGCCGTCGGGCTGCATCACGCCCAGGTCGCCGGTGTGGAACCAGCCGCCCGCGAAGGCCTCCTCGGAGGCCTTCTCGTTCTTCAGGTAGCCCTTCATGACGAGGTTGCCGCGGAACATCAGCTCGCCCATCGTCTCGCCGTCGGCCGGCACCGGTTCCATCGTTTCCGGATTCAGCACCGTGATCGCCTGCTGCATGTGATAGCTCACGCCCTGGCGGCCATTGCGCTCGGCGCGTTGCGCGATCGGCAGCTCGTCCCACTCGGGGTGTTTCGCGCACACGGAGGCCGGCCCGTAGGTTTCGGTCAAGCCATACACATGGGTGATGTCGAAGCCGATGCGCTCCATGCCCTCGATGATTGCGGCCGGAGGCGCGGCGCCGGCGATCAGCGCGGAGACCTTGTGGTCAATGCCGGCGCGCATGCCTTCCGGCGCGTTGATGATCATGCCATGGACGATCGGCGCGCCGCAGAAGTGGCTGACCTTGTGCGTCCGGATCAGCTCGCAGATCAGCGCGACGTCGATCTTGCGCAGACAGACATTCACACCGGCGTTGGCGGCCATCGTCCACGGGAAACACCAGCCGTTGCAGTGGAACATCGGCAGGGTCCACAGATACACCGAATGCTGCGGCATGCCCCAGCTGATGATGTTGGACGCCGCGTTGAGGTAGGCGCCGCGGTGGTGGTACACGACCCCCTTGGGGTTGCCCGTCGTGCCCGAGGTGTAGTTCAGCGCGATCGCGTCCCACTCGTCCTGGGGCAGATGCCACTCGTAGGCCGGATCGCCACCGGCGATGAAATCCTCGTATTCGATCTCGCCGCAACGCTCGGTGCCGGGATACTCCGCATCGAGCGCGTCGATGACGAGCGGCTTGGGGCCGTCGAGCCGTTCGAGTGCGGGGCGGACGATGGTCGCGAACTCGGGATCGGTGATCAGTACCTTCGCCTCGCCGTGCGTCAGCATGAACGCAATGGCTTCCGGGTCGAGGCGGGTGTTCAGCGTGTTGAGCACCGCGCCCGTCATCGGCACGCCGAAGTGCGCTTCGTACATCGCCGGAACGTTGGGCAGCATCACCGCGACGGTGTCGCCGCGTCCCACGCCCTTCTGCACCAGCGCGCTGGCGAGACGGCGGCAGCGCTCATAGGTCTGCGCCCACGTGAACGAGCGGCTGCCGTGGATCACCGACGTGCGCTGCGGATACACATAGGCCGAGCGCTCGAGGTAACTTAGGGGCGAGAGCGGCACGTAGTTCGCCGTGTTCTTGCCCAGACCTTGGTCATATGGACTGTTCGACACGATTTTCCTCTTTATTGGAGTAGTTGATCGATGACGCCGTTGCCGGCGCCTGTCGGGATGAGCGGCCGTCGCCGGCCGTGGGAGTCCTGATGGCGATGGGCGCCAATGTACCCAAATCCGCTAGGCGCACCAAACGCTTCCGGCCCGGAATGGGCGATTGCGGCGCCCTGCGTGCGACGAAAGTGCTCAAGTCCGGCGTTGCGCGAAACGGCGCACGAAGTCTTCGCCCTTCATCGCCTGGCCGTAGAGGTGTCCCTGGAACTCGTCGCAGCCTTCGTTGCGCAGGAACGCGGCCTGATCCTCGGTCTCCACGCCTTCTGCGATCACCCGCAGCCCCAGCGTGCGGGCGACGCCCAGCACGGTGCGCACGATCGTGTCGTTGCCCTGGTTGCGCCCGATGCCGCTCACGAAGCTGCGGTCGATGTTGAGCTTCGATATCGGCAAAGTCTTGAGGTTTCCGAGCGGCGAAAAGCCGGTCCCGAACCCGTCGATCGACAGCCGGATGCCCATCTGGTCTAGCGCCTCGAGGGCAGGCACGACGTAGGCGACATCTGACAGCACCGATTCGCGGAACTCGAACTCCAGCGACTGCGGCGAGATCCCGGTCTCGGCGACCAGTGCGGCGACGCTGTCGACGAAGTCGATGCGTTCGAGCTGTCGTGCCGAGACGTTCAGCGACAGCACAGGCGGCGCGACACCGGCGGCCTGCCACGCGACGAACTGCGTGAAGGCGCGGCGCATCACCCATTCGCCGAGCGGGTGAATGAGTCCGTTGTCCTCGGCGATCGGCACGAAGCGCTCGGGTTCGACGGCGCCCAGCTCGGGGTCGGTCCAGCGCACCAGCGCCTCGACGCCGAGCACCGAACTGCCCGCGACGTCGAACAACGGCTGGAAGTGAAGTTCCAGCGCGCCGCTGGCGATGGCGCGGCGCAGTTGCGTCTCGATCGTTGCGCGCTCGGTGGCGAAGGCCGTCATCTCGGCGGAGTAGAAGCGGTATCCGTGACGGTCGCGGCTGCGAGCCTGCAACATCGCCGCATCCGCGGCGGTCGCGAGGTCGTCCAGCGTGTAGCCGTCCATCGGGTACAGGCTGATGCCGACATTCGCACCGGCGTAAACGTCGATGCCGTCAACGGTGAGCGGCCGCTCCAGCGCCTTGAGCAGCTGGTCGGCCGTCACGCTGGCGTCGCGCGGGCCGTTGATGCCCTCGATCAGCACCAGGAACTCGTTCTCGCCGTAGCGCGCGAGCGTGTCGGTTTCACGCAGGTGCGTTGCCAGTTGCTCCGACGCGGCGACGAGGAAGGGATCGTTCGGCACCTTGCCTTGTGCCGTCACCTCGACCATCAGTACGGCGAGCTGGCGCGCATCGCGCAGGGTGCGCCGCGCGGCCTGTTCGAAGCGGTCGCGCAGCAGCATGCGGTTCGGCAGGCGCGTGAGCGGGTCGTGGTAGGCAAGGTCGCGCAGCTTCTCCTGCTCCGCCATGATCCGGCCGATGTCGGTGAACACGCCAACGTAATGCAGGATTTCGCCTGCCTCGTCGCGCACCGTGCTGATCGACAGCCATTCGGGGTAGATCTCGCCATTCTTGCGGCGATTCCAGATCTCGCCCTGCCAGTGCCCTTCATCCCGCAGCGCAAGCCACATGCGCGCGTAAAACTCGCGACCGTGGCGCCCCGAGCGGAGCATTGCCGGCGTCCTGCCGAGGACGTCGGCGACGGGGTATCCGGTCAGCGCGGTGAATGCGTCATTGACCGCCAGGATGCGACCCTGGGGATCGGTAATCGCGATGCCTTCTGCCGCGTTCTGGAAGACGATGTGGGCAAGCTGCCCAGAGTCCTGAATGGCCGTCATGATCCGCCTCTCGTGCACATCCGGATATTATGCCGAAGCCGGGCGAGACAGGATTTGCTTATCGTCATATGCCGGCCTCGGCGGTGATGCGCGAGGGGGCCGAAAAGCAAGAAGGCCGGCTGCAGGAGCCGGCCTTCTCGGAATCTGGTGGGGGCACTAGGACTCGAACCTAGGACCAATTGATTAAGAGTCAACTGCTCTACCAACTGAGCTATACCCCCGGATTCTGCAGGATTTTCCACCTGTCGGTGGTAGGCCGTGCTGGATTCGAACCAGCGACCAACGGATTAAAAGTCCGCTGCTCTACCAACTGAGCTAACGACCCCCTTGCAGAAGGACCCGAATTCTATGCAAGCGTTCGAGGTCCGTCAAGCAATTGTGACAGAAATTGCTTCAGCCGACGCCGAAGAGGCGGCGGAAGCCCGCGCCGAGCGTGGCCATGAAACCTCCGGCTTTGGCCGCAGCCGCAGTTTCGGCCTGCGGCGCAGTTCGCTCCACATCCGAAATCAGGGATTCCATCGCGCCGGCCGAGGTGGCTTCCACCGTGTGGCGGAAGGTCAGGGCCGGGTCGCTGACGAGCGCGCTGTGCTTGCGCAGCGCCGACTGCAGCACGAGCTTCAGGTAACCCGTGCGGATGGGCTTGGGAACGAAGCGATAGATCTGGCCCTGGTTGATCAGCGTCGTGATGGTGTCGGCGTCACTCTCGCCCGTGAGCATGACGGTGACGATCTCCGGGTGCTTGCTCTTCATCAGGCGCACGAGTCGAGTCGCGTCGATGGTGCCAACTCGGGTCTCGGAAATGATCACCGAGACGTCCTCGCTGTTGAGGATGCCCACGGCATCGGCGAGGTTACGCGTGTAGGACACTTTCGCGCTGGCGCCGACGAGGTCGGCAACGGCCCTCCCCATCTCGGGGTCGTCGTCAATGACCAGGATGCGTTCGCCATTGGCGATGATGGGAGCATCCTCGGGGATCTCGGCGACGGGGGTCTCGGCGGGCTGGGTCTTGGCGATCGTGATCGCCTGCGCGACGACCTTGGGAAGCTCCGAGATGTTCCACGGCTTGTTGATGAAGCGGAACACCTCGCTCTCATTCACCGAGCGCACGATGGCCTGCATGTCCGAGTAGCCGGTGAGCAGGATGCGCATCGTGCGCGGCGAGAGTTTGCGCACTTCGCGCAGAACCTCTACACCGGTCATCACCGGCATGCGCTGGTCGCTGATGACGACGTCGAACTCGTGCTGTTTCACGAGTTCGAGCGCCTCGGCGCCGCTGGTTGCGGTGAACACCTCGAACTGCTTCTGCAGCAGCCACTGCAGCGAGCGGACGATGCCCGGTTCGTCGTCGACGCAGAGTACCTTGCCGGCCAGTCGTGTCATGGGTTTCTCCTGCCTGTGTCAGGCGGCCTGGGCCAAGGGGGCCTGCTGGCGCACCGGTAACGTGACGGTGAAGGTCGTGCCGACACCCATGCGCGTGCTGACGGTGATGTCGCCGCCGTGTTCGGTGACGATGTTACGCGCAATCGCGAGGCCGAGGCCGGTGCCTTCGCCCGCGGGCTTGGTCGTGTAATAGAGGTCGAAGATGTGCGGCAGCACGTCGTCGGGGATGCCGCGACCGTTGTCCTGGACTTCGACGTGAACCTGATCGCCTTCCGCGAAGCTGCGGATGCGGATGCGCCCCGGGCCGTCGATCGCCTGGGCGGCATTGTTGATGAGGTTCAGGAACACCTGGTTGAGCTGCGAGGGATTGCATTCGACGCTGGGCAGCTCGCCATACTCCTCGACGAGTTCGATGTTTTTGGGGAGTACTGTCTGCGCGATGTAGGCGACCGTGTGCAATGCCTTGTTGAGGTCGGCATTGGTCGTCGCGGCCCGATCGAGACGGGTGAAGTCGCGTAGGTTCACGACCAGTTCGGACATCTGGTCGATGCCGCCCAGGACGTCCTTGAGCATCTCCTGCAGCATGGTGACGTCGACATTGCCTTCCTGCAGCTTGTCGAGGTTCGCCCTGAGCTGTGACACCTTGATCGTGACCTTGTCGCCGTCGACGTCCTCGAGGATGGAGGAGAGCCTGCCGGCGACCTTCATCGGCAGTTCCATGCTTTGCAGCGCATCCTTGACCATCAGGATGTTGTTCTGCGAGAACGCGAGCGGGGTGTTGAGCTGGTGCGCAACGCCGGCGACCATCTGGCCGAGCGAAGCCATCTTCTCCGACTGGGCGAGTTGTTGATGGGCGTGGGCGCGGTCGGCTTCCTGCTGGTCGATGATGCCTTCGGCGCGGCGGACGATCGCGAGGAGTGCCGCGAAGAGCAGCGCGAGCAGGCCGGCGATCGTCGCGAACTGGCGATAGGAAGTCGCATCGACCGCCTCCTGGTTGGCGGCCGCGGCTTCGCCGAGCTTGTTCTGGTTCTCGATGGCGGTGGCGCGGATCTGTCCCGAAGTCTGCTGGATCTGCTTCAGAAAGGGCGTCACGTCGGAATAGACCTCGAACACGCCGACGATGCGTGACGTGCCGGGTTCGAGTACGGGCAGGTAGCTGCTGATCAGGTCGCGGTTCTCGACGACGCCTTCGAAGGCGCTGAATTTCCCGCGGTGAGTGAGTTCGCTCTTGGGGACTCCGTCGAAGGCCGCACCGCGCCAGCCTTCATTGGTGCTCTTGTCCTCGCCCATCTGCGCATGTTCGGACGAGTACACAGTGATGCCGCGCAAGTCGAACACCTTGATCTTGAACACGGTGCTCTTCTTCATCGATGCAAACACCTTGGCGTCGATTGACTTGAAGTCCGGCAGGGCCATGATGCGCTTGCCGACGTCCGCGAAGCAGGCCTTCTTCTCGGGCGGCGCGACCTTCTTGCCATTTTCGTCAGCGACGTCGGCGATCGCCTTGCAGTGGTCCACGTCGATAGCCTGCACGTCGGCGACGAATGGCGCGAAATCGCGCTCCCACAGCGCGTTGGCAAAAAGGCGGGTTAGATTGACGTTGCCCGACTCGTGAATCGTCAGCAGGTCGCGGCGGGCCGCCTCCTCCTGCTGCTTGGCGAAGGATTGCTGCACTTCGCCGAAGAACGCGAGCTGCTCGTCGTTCGTGTGCTTGTAGAACTGGCTTTGTTCGCGCTCGAAGTAGATCAGGCTCAGGGCGACGAGGCCGAACATGCCGAGGCTGGCAAGCGTGAAGTACCGAACTAAGCGGAAGCGCATCGAATGATCCCCTTTGAGGCACATTGGCCCTTGGGGAGATGTTACAAAACCTTTCTGCGAGCAGGGCTGACTTAGATCAAAGGGTGCGGGATGCAACAAAACAGCATCCTGCAAATCGATGAGCAAGGTGAAGGAATAAACTCACGTCATCGAAAAATTCACATGGAATTTTCTGCCCTCAGGCGTAGCGCGTAGGATCTGGAAGCCCTGCGACCTCGAATCCGGCACGCCGCAGACGGCACGCGTCGCATCTGCCGCAGGCATGGCCGGCATCGTCGGCCTGGTAGCACGAAACCGTCTGGCCGTAATCGACGCCCAGTGCGCTGCCGCGGCGGATGATGTCGGCCTTGGACAGTGCGATCAGGGGGGCATGAATGCGCAGGCGCGTGCCTTCGACTCCGGCCTTGGTGGCGAGGTTGGCCATCGTCTCGAAGGCGGCGATGAATTCGGGGCGGCAGTCCGGGTAGCCGGAATAGTCGACCGCATTCACGCCGACGAAAATGTCGTTTGCGCCGAGCACCTCGGCCCAGGCGAGCGCAATCGACAGCATCACGGTGTTGCGCGCGGGTACGTAGGTCACGGGGATGCCGTCAGTGCTGCCTTCGACGGGGACGGGGATCTTGTCGTCGGTCAGGGCCGAGCCGCCGAACTGGCCCAGTTCCACACTTGCGACGCGGTGCTCGCGCGCTCCCAGCGAGGCGGCGACGCGGCCTGCGGCCGCGAGTTCGGCGGCGTGGCGCTGGCCGTAGGCGACCGACAGTGCATAGGTCTCGAAGCCCATGTCGCGAGCGATCGCAAGGCAGGTGGCGGAGTCCAGGCCGCCGGACAGCAGAATGACGGCGCGCTTGGGATGGTCGGTCATGGCACGGGGCTCAAAAGGAGGCGAGAACGAAGGGGTGCGGCGCCGCGGAGCGTGTCAGGGATTCAGCGTCCCCGGGCGTCGTTCCACAGGATCTTGTGCAACTGGAGCTGGAAACGTACCGGCAGGCGGTCGCGCACGATCCATTCGGCGAGCAGGGTCGGGTCGAGCCTGCCCTGCACGGGCGAGAGCAGGACGGTGCAGCGTTCGGCGAGACGGTGCAGCGCGATCTGGGCCTTGGCCCAGGCGTAATCGGCCTCGTCGGCGAGGACGATCTTGACCTCGTCGTGCGCGCCGAGGTGGGCGAGGTTTTCCCAGCGGTTGCGCGCGACTTCGCCCGAGCCGGGGGCCTTGAGGTCCATGATGCGCGACACGCGCAGGTCGACGGCGGCGATGTCGAGCGCGCCGCTGGTTTCCAGCGACACGGAGAAACCGGCGTCGCACAGGGCGGTGAGCAGCGGGAGGCAGGATTTCTGCGCCAGCGGCTCGCCGCCGGTGACGCAGACATGCCGGATGCCGTGTGCGGCGACCGCGTCGCACACGTCGGCGATGCTGCGGTTCTCTCCGCCCTGGAAAGCATATTCCGTGTCGCACCAGCTGCAGCGCAGCGGGCAGCCGGTCAGGCGCACGAAGACCGTGGGCAGGCCGACGCGTGTCGACTCGCCCTGGATCGATGCGAAGATTTCAGTGATCCGCAGCCTGGGGCTCGCGGTTTCGGCCTGCGTCATGCGGATTTCAGGGTTTGCGCGCGAGGCGCTGCTTGGCCGCCTTGCCCGCCGAGCTGTCGGGGAAGCGTTCCACGAGCTTCTTCAGCGTTTCCTGCGCAGCCTTGGCTTCGCCGAGGGCCTGCTGGCAGTTGGCGACGCCGAGCATGGCGTCGGGGGCGACGGGGTCGTTCGGCCAGTTCGTCAGCACGCTCTTGAAGTAGTTGTTGGCGACGGCGACGTCCTTGGCCTGCAGCGCGGCATTGCCGGCCCAGAAGTGCGCGCCCGGCTGCACGGGGCTGCGCGGATAGTGCTTGATGAACTGGTCGAAGGCCGTCTGCGCTTCCTTGTACTTGCCTTCCTTGAGCAGGTTCAGCGCGGCTTCGTAGTCGCGCGATTCGGCGGCTGGATCGGCGGCGGGGGCCTCCGGTGCGGCGGCCACGGGAGCGGACTCGAGTTTGCGCACGCGGTTGTCGAGATCGACGTAGAAATCGCGCTGGCGCTGTTTGAGCGATTCGATCTCGTGCAGCAGGACTTCGAGTTGTCCCTGCAGTTTCGATACTTCGGTGCGGAGCAGCTCGTTCTGGTTCGCCAGTTCGAGCTGCCCGCGACTGCTGGCCTCCAGCCGTTCGATGCGGGGGGTGATGTCGGTGCGCAAGTTGGTGATTGCGCGCCGTGCCTCCTCGTCGTCGAACAGAGCGTGCGACGGTGCGATGTGCGACAGGGCGGCAACGACAGCGAGCGGCAGGAGGCGCTTCATCAGAATTCGCCCGAGTAGAGCATGTCACCGCGACGGTTCTGCGCGAAGCAGGATTCCGTCGCTTCCGTGCAGCGCGGCTTTTCCTCGCCCAGGCTGACGGACTCGATCTGCGTCTCCTTGGCGCCCAGCAGGCTCAGGGCCTTGCGCACGGCGTCGGCACGCTTCTGGCCGAGGGCGAGGTTGTACTCGCGGCTGCCGCGCTCGTCGGCGTTGCCCTGGATGAGCATCTTCATCTGCGGGTTCTGCACGAGGAACTTGGCGTGCGCCTCGACCAGCGGGCGGGCGTCGTCGCGGATCACGTAGCTGTCGAAGTCGAACATCACGCTGCGCTTGGACAGGATGTTGTTCGGATCGGTCAGCGCGGCGATGCCGGAGCCGGACGCGCTCGGGGCGGTCACGGTGGCGACGCCGGAGCCGGCGCCCTTGCTGCGGTCATCGACGGCCGCGCCGCCGGCGGGCTGGTCGAAGGTGCCGGTGCTGCTGCACGCGGCGAGAAGGCTTGCCAGGATGGCGGGGACGAGCACTTTTTTCATGGGGTTTCCTGATCTAGTCGAACAGTGTTGCTTTTTGCGGGAGGGAGTTACCGGCTCTGCGGACCCCAGGAGGGCTCGCGGACGTCGGCGGCCTGCACCGACAGGCGCTGCTTCACCCGGCCATCGGACGAAACGGCCGCAAGCACTCCCCGCCCGCCGGTTTCGGTGGCGTAGAGGATCATGCGGCCGTTGGGCGCGAAGCTGGGCGACTCGTCACGCGCCGAGTCGGTGAGGATCGTGGTCTGGCGGGTGGCGAGGTCCATGATGGCCACCTGGAAGCGTCCGCTGTTGCGCGTGATGAAGGCGAGGCTCGTGCCGTCGGCCGAGGGGCGCGGGGTCACGTTGTAGCTGCCATCGAAGCTCACGCGCTGGGCGCTGCCGCCGCTCGAGGAAGTGCGGTAGATCTGCGGGCTGCCGCCGCGATCGGAAGTGAAATAGATCCACTCGCCGTCGGGCGACCATGCGGGTTCGGTGTCGATGCCGGGCGAGGTGGCGAGGCGGCGCACGCCGGAGCCGTCGGCATTGAGGACGTAGAGCTGCGACTGGCCGTCCTTGGTGAGCACGACGGCGAGACGCTGGCCGTCCGGTGCCCAGGCGGGGGCGGAGTTGGAGCCCTTGAAGTTGGCGACCACCTGGCGCTGGCCGGTAGCCAGCGTGTGTACGTACACGACCGGCTTCTTCGCCTCGAACGAGACATAGGCGATGCGCTGGCCGTCCGGCGCCCAGGCGGGCGAGATGATGGGCTCGCGCGAGGCCAGTGCGGTGGCCGCGTTCATGCCATCAGCGTCGGCGATCTGCAGTTCGTAGCGCGGTGCGGCCGTCGGGCCGCTCTTGACGACGTAGGCGATGCGGGTGGAGAAGTAGCCGGGCTGGCCGGTGAGCTTCTCGTACACGAAGTCGGCAATCTTGTGGCCGATGGCGCGGTTCTGCGCCGGCGCCATGCGCATCGACAGTCCACCCAGTTCGGTCTGCTTTTGCGTGTCGAAGAGGCGGAAGCGCACTTCGAAGCGGCCGTCGCCCTGCTGGTAGATGCTGCCGGTGAGGACAGCGTCCGCGCCACGCCCGCGGATCGCGGCCATGTCGGGGATGGCGGTGACGGGCAATGCGGCGATGCCCATGTCGACGAGGCTGAAGAGGCCGCTGCGTTCGAGGTCGGCGCGCACGACGTCGGTGACGCCGCGGGGCAGGGTGCCTTCGTTCTCGAACACGGGGATTGCGACCGGGAAGCGGCTTGCGCCGGCGCCCGTGATCTCGATCGACAGCTGCGCATGCGCGATGGCGCTGACGACGGTCAGCACCGCAGCGATGAGCAGGCGGTAGGTGGAGAGGAGTTTTCTCATGGCTGGGGCTTGCCTAAAGCGAAAGTATAACGAATGGAGTCGATCACGATGCGTAAAGATCGAAACTGTTTTGAATTGGTTCCCTTATTCTTCGAGCGGCCGGAAGTGCAATTCGAGCGTGCGTTCGAACAGACCCGGATCCTTGGGCAGCGGTAGCGGGCTCGAGCGCCGGATTGCGCGCTCGATCGCGTCGTCGAGCGCGGGAACCCCCGAGGAGCGTTTGAGCCGGATGGCGAGCACTTCACCGCTGGGCAACTGGTCGACCTCGAATATCGCCTCGGGGTTGCCGCTCAGTCCCGGCGGGCGTAGCAGGTTGCCGCGCACCTTGGTGCTGATCGCGTTGCGGTAGGCGTCGACGGCGCCTTTCGCGCGTGCGGCCGAGGCGCGTGCTGCGTCCTCGCGCATCATGCGTTCGAGGTCGGCTTTGGCGCGCGTCTGCGCCGCTTCCTGGGCCAGCTTCTGCGTCAGGTAGTCGTCCTTGGGCGGTGTGACGGGCTTCGGCTCGGGTTTTACTTCCGGCTTCTTCGGTTCCGGCTTCGGTTCGGGCTTCTTCGGCTCCGGCTTCGGTTCCGGTTTTGGCTCGGGCTTGGGCGGCTTCTTGATCTCGGGCGTCTTGGTCGCGATGTCGGGCTTGGGGACGGGCTTGGGTTCCGGCTTGGGGTCCGGTTTGGGTTCGGGCTTCGGCTGGGGCTTGGGCGGCTCCGGCTTGGGTTCCGGTTTTGGTTCGGGCTTGGGTTCCGGCCGGGGCTCCGGCGCGGGTCGCGGCAATGCCGGCTCGGCGGCGGGCGGGGCGACGAGTTCGACCTCGAGCGCCGCGGGCGGGCTGCTCTGCCAACGGATGCCGAAGAGCAGGAAGGCGACGAGGCCCAGGTGAACGACTACCGTCAGCGCCAGCGAGGCCCACTTGCCGGGCTCGTCGCGCTGCAGGTCAAGGTGCGTGTCTTTCATCGGGTGCTGCTGGTACTCGTCTGCAGGCCGACTTTCTGGAAGCCCGCCTTGCGGATGCTGTCGAGCGTGTCCATCACGCGTTCGTAAGACACCTGCTTGTCCGCGGCGACCAGGATGGGTTGCTGGGGATTGCGCTGCAGCGCGTTGTGCAGTTCGCGCAGCAGCTCGGTGTTGCTCATCTTCTGTTCGGTCGAGCCGCTCGTGACCTTGAAGGTCAGCGAGCCGTCCTTCTTCACGGACACCACCATCGCCTCGGCCGGCGGTTGCGGCACCCCGCCCACGGTGGGGAGATCGACGCTGCCGGTCTGGATCATCGGCGCGGTGACCATGAAGATCACGAGCAGCACCAGCATCACGTCGATGTAGGGCACGACGTTGATCTGGTTCATCAGGCGGCGCTGGCGCATCGGTGTTTCCTCCCGCTCAGCGCAACTGGCGCTGCAGGATGTTCGAGAACTCTTCCATGAAGCTCTCGAAGCGGATGCTGATGCGGTCGATGTCGTGCGCGAAGCGGTTGTAGGCGACCACCGCGGGTATCGCAGCGAAGAGGCCGATCGCGGTGGCGACGAGCGCCTCGGCGATGCCTGGGGCCACGTTCGCCAGCGTCGCCGAGCTGACGTTGGACAGGCCGCGGAAGGCGTTCATGATGCCCCACACGGTGCCGAACAGGCCGATGTACGGGGACACCGAGCCGACCGAGGCGAGAAAGGCGAGGTGCGCCTCGAGGTCGTCGACCTCGCGCTGGTAGGTCGCGCGCATCGCGCGGCGCGCGCCGTCGATGATCGACGCGTTGTCGTGGCTCTTGCTGCGCAGCTTGGTGAATTCGCGGTAGCCGGACTCGAAGATGCGCTCCATGCCGCCGGTTTCGTGGCGGGCGGCGGCGGCCGACTGGAATAGCGAGTTGAGGTCGCCGCCACTCCAGAAGTCGCGCTCGAAGCCGTTGGTCTTGCTGCGGGCGGCGCGGATCTGGAAGGACTTGCGGAAGATCCAGTACCAGGAGACGAGCGACAGGCCTGCGAGCAGGGCCATGACGAGCTGGGCCAGGACGCTGGCCTGGCCGATGAGGCTGATGATCGAGAGATCGTGGGAGACGGTCATGCTTGTACGAGTTTTTCCAGTTTTGTGCGCATGTCTGCGGGGAGCGGGGTCGGGCGTTTGCGGTCGAGGTCGACACAGGCGATGACGAAGCGGCCGCGGAACAGGACTTCGTCGCCGCGCATCACCTTCTGCATGAACACCATGCTGGCGCCGCGCAGCGTTTCGACCCCCGTCGTGACGTGTAACGCATCATCGAGCATTCCTGCTGACAGATAATCGCCGGCAACGGAGCGGACGACGAAACCGATGCGCTGTTCGGTCAGCAGGGCCTGCTGTTCGAAGCCTGCCACGCGCAGCCATTCGGTGCGTGCTCGCTCACAGTAACGCAGGTAGTTGGCGTAGTAGATGACTCCGGCGGCGTCGGTGTCCTCGTAATACACGCGGACCGGCAGTGAAAATACGTGGTTTTCGCCGGAGTTTGACGGCGGGCGAGGTGTGTGCATCGCAACATTCTAGCCGACGGTGTGCCGTCTGTTACATCTGCTGCGCGGGTACTGTTTTGCAAAAGGTAAGGTGCGGACGGCCAGGCGGCCGCCCGCGTCGCGGTGGGGGCGCAAGAGCTGCGCCCGAAATGCTATCCTTCCGCATCCCCGACTAGTCCATCTCCGTTCGCACAGGTCGTAACGTGGTTCTTCCATTCTTCGGCAAGAAGCCCGCTCCCGGCACTCAGCCGTCAGGTGCCTCGTCCGGCGCGGCACCCTCGTCGGCTGCGCCCCAGGTGGAGCCACCCGAATTGTCCAAGCTGGATTTCTCGATCGGCGATCCGACGCACGCCCTGGCGCATTGCGCCGGGCAGGTCGAGGTGCAGGAGATGGGGGCGGGCATCGGTGCCGCCTACGAGGAGGCCGCCGTGCTGTACGCGAACGGGAATACGGCGGAGGCGGAAGCGGCGCTCAACGCAGTGCTGGATGGGCAGGGCGGCCATGCGGGCGAAGGGCTGTGGATGATGCTGCTGGACTTGTACCGCCTGACCGGGCAGCGCCAGCGTTTCGAGGCGCGGGTGCTGGATTACGCGACGCGCTTCGAGCGGTCGCCGCCGCCGTGGATGGACCTGTCGAGTGCGCAGGAGCATGTGCGCTCGAACGCGGCGCCGATGGTGAATATGTCGGGCAGCCTCTCCGGGCAGGCCGCGGCGCAGTTCCAGCAGGTCGCGATCATCGGCAAGAAGAGTGGTGCCATCCGCATCGACCTGGGGCGCCTGCGCTCGGTCGATGAAGACGGATGCACGCTGTTCCGCGACGTATTGCGCGAACTGGCGATGGAGAGGGTGAAGGTGTCGCTGCTGAACTGCGGCCAGCTCGCGGAGATGCTGGCGGGGCAGGTGCGCACGGGCGAGCCGAGCGGGCGCGACATCTGGCTGCTGCTGCTCGAGATGCTGCAGCACACCGGCGAGCAGGAGCGGTTCGAGAACCTGGCGGTGGATTACGCGATCACCTTCGAGGAGTCTCCGCCGTCCTGGGAGGCGCGGGCCGGCCAGGCGGCCTCGACGACGGCCGTTCAGGAGGTCGCGCTCGATCTGGATGCGCCGGCGAGCGGCGATTTCGTGCTCGACGGCGAGGTCACCAGCGCGGCGGTGGAGAAGATCCGCAAGCTGGCTGCGCACGCGAGCAGCCTGCAGAGCGTCGAAGTCGACTGCGGCCAACTGCGCCGCATCGATTTCGTCAGCGCGGGCACGCTTTTCAATATTCTTGCAACGCTGCAGGCGCAGGGTAAGACGGTCGTGCTGCGCAACGTGAACGCGATGGTCGCAGCGTTGCTGCGGGTGATGGGCGTCGATCAGGTGGCGTTGGTGCTGCTGCGCAGCTGACCGGGTCGCCGTACCCCCGATTCGAGGAAAAACCAATGGAACAGTATCACGGCACCACGATCCTCTCGGTGCGACGCGGCAATCGCGTCGCGCTGGGCGGCGATGGCCAGGTCACGCTGGGCAACATCGTCATCAAGGCGACTGCCCGCAAGGTGCGGCCGATCTATCAGGGCAAGATTCTCGCGGGTTTCGCGGGCGGTACGGCCGACGCCTTCACGCTGATCGAGCGCTTCGAGGCGAAGCTGGAGAAGCATCAGGGCAACCTGCTGCGCAGCGCGGTGGAGCTGGCCAAGGATTGGCGTACGGACCGCGTGCTGCGACGCCTGGAGGCGATGCTGGCGGTGGCGGATCGCGACAATTCGCTGGTCATCACCGGCAATGGCGACGTGCTAGAGCCCGAACAGGGCATCGTCGCTATCGGCAGCGGCGGCGCCTATGCGCAGTCGGCGGCGCGCGCGCTGTTGGAGAATACGGATCTCCCTCCCGAGGAAATCGTCAAGAAGTCGCTGCAGATCGCGGGAGATCTGTGCATTTATACCAATCAGAGCCATGTGATCGAGGTGATCGAGGGATGACGCAGATGACGCCGCCGGAGATCGTCTCCGAGCTCGACAAGCACATCGTCGGCCAGGGCAAGGCCAAGAAGGCCGTTGCAATCGCATTGCGCAACCGCTGGCGGCGCGCGCAGGTGGAGGAGCCGCTGCGCAGCGAGATCACGCCCAAGAACATCCTCATGATCGGGCCGACGGGTGTCGGCAAGACCGAGATCGCGCGCCGCCTCGCACGCCTGGCGAATGCGCCCTTCATCAAGATCGAGGCGACGAAGTTCACGGAAGTGGGCTATGTCGGCCGCGATGTCGAGACGATCATCCGCGATCTGGTCGAGATCGCGATCAAGGACGGACGCGAGCGGGCGATGAAGACGGTGCGCGACCGCGCAATGGATGCGGCCGAGGATCGCGTGCTCGACGCGTTGTTGCCGCCCGCGCGTCCCGTCGGTTTCGCGGCCGACCCGGAGCCGCAGGACACGGCGACGCGGCAGAAATTCCGCAAGAAGCTGCGCGAGGGAGAGCTCGACGACAAGGAGATCGAGATCGAGGTCGCCGCACATGCGATGACGGCGGAGATCTTCGCGCCCCCGGGCATGGAGGAGCTCACGCAGCAGATCCAGGGCATGTTCCAGAACCTGGGCGGGGGCAAGAAGAAGCTGCGCAAGATGAAGATCGGCGATGCGCTGAAGGCGCTGGCCGACGAGGAGGCCGTGCGCCTGATCAACGACGAGGAAGTGAAGGCGGAGGCGATCCGCGCGGTGGAGCAGAACGGCATCGTGTTCCTCGACGAGATCGACAAGATCGCCGCGCGTTCGGACGTGCAGGGTGCAGACGTGTCGCGCCAGGGCGTGCAGCGCGACCTGCTGCCGCTTGTCGAGGGCACGACGGTGTCGACCAAGTACGGCATGATCAAGACCGATCACGTGCTGTTCATCGCCAGCGGTGCGTTCCACCTGTCCAAGCCGAGCGACCTGATCCCGGAGCTGCAGGGACGCTTCCCGATCCGCGTCGAGCTGGAGAGCCTGTCGGTGGAGGATTTCGTGTGCATCCTCACGCAGACGGACGCCTGCCTGGTGCGCCAGTACCAGGCCCTGCTCGCGACCGAGGGGGTGGCGCTGGAGTTCGTCGATGCCGGCATCCGCCGCCTCGCCGAGATCGCCTTCCAGGTGAACGAGAAGACCGAGAACATCGGTGCGCGGCGCCTGTACACGGTGATGGAGAAGCTGCTCGAGGAGATCTCCTTCGAGGCCGGCAAGAGTGGTGTGGATAAGCTGGTCATCGACGCCGCTTACGTCGATGGGCGGCTTGATGTGTTTGCCCAGCGCGAGGATCTCGCGCGTTATGTCCTGTGAGGTGTCGAATGAGGTTCCTGGTGTGCATGGCCGCTTCCTTGCTGGCGGCGGGAGCAGCTTCAGCGGCGGACCCGGCGGTCAGCGCGTTCCATGGCGAGCACGACAACTACGATCGCACGGGTTTGTCCGTGCGCCTCGGCCCGGTGTGGGAGTCGGACTGGGGCGTGTGGCATGCGGGCCTGCACCCCGAGCTTGAGTTGAGCCAATTTCGTTACAGCGGTTCGAACGACGGTCCGAACACGCTGAACCAGGCGGGCGCGGTCGGCATGTTGCGCATGGTGCGCGGCAAGGGAAGCTTCCAGCCCTACGCGGAATTGGGCCTCGGTGCAGCGCTTCTCAGCCGCACGGACCTCGGGCCCAAAGTGTTCTCGACGACCTTCCAGTTTTCGCAGCACGCCGGACTCGGGATCGAGTTCGCCGGACGTTATTCGGTCGGCTGGCGCTACTCGCATTACTCGAATGGGGACATCGAGACGCCCAACAACGGTATCGACCTGCACCAGTTCTTGATCGGCGCGCGCTTCTGAGCTTGCCTCATCACGTCGCGGGGGGCCTTCACGGCCCCTTTTTTGTTGCCGCCGTGCGGCGCCCCTGTCACCGGGCTGTGTCCCGCCGTCCATGTTGATCCGCATCGTCTCAGTCCTCTTCCCGCTCTTCGCAGTGACCGCTCTCGGCTATCTCGTCGGCCGGCGCATGCGGCCGGATCTGTCGCATGTGAACAAGCTCAACATGGAGGTGTTCATTCCGGCGCTCGTCTTCGCGGCGCTGGCGAACAAGGAGTTTCGCATTGCCGAGTTCGGCTCGCTGGCAGTCGCGACGCTGTTGCTGGTGATGGGCACGGGCGTGGCCGGCTACGTGCTTGCGCGCCTGTGCGGGATCGCGCCGAAGACCTTGGTGCCGCCGATAATGTTCAACAACAGCGGCAATCTGGGACTGCCGCTCGCGGTTCTGGCGTTCGGCGATGCGGCACTGGCGCCGGCCGTGGTGATGTTCATGGTGTCGAACCTGCTGCATTTTTCCTTCGGTGCGTGGTTGCTCGACCATCGCATCAAGGTGTGGACGGTGTGGCGAGTGCCGTCGGTGCTGGCGACTTTTGCGGGCCTCGCGATCGGCATCGCCGGCATCGAGGTGTGGCCGCCGCTGATGCTCGCGATCAAGATGCTGGGCGACATCTCGATTCCGTTGATGCTGTTTGCGCTGGGTGTGCGCTTCACCGATTCGCGCATCGGCTCGCTCGGCCTGGGTCTCTTTGCAGCCGTGGCACGACCCGTTGCCGGCATGCTGCTGGCGTTCGTGCTGACGCTGGTGTTCGACCTGTCGGGGCAGGAGCGCGCGCTGTTGATCGTGTTCGGCGCGCTGCCACCCGCGGTGCTGAACTACATCTTCGCCGAGCGCTACCACCAGGAGCCGGAGGTGGTTGCGTCGATGGTGCTGATCGGCAATGTCGCCGCGGTGGTGTTCCTGCCGATTGCGCTGGCGATGGTGCTGCCGTGATCAATCGGGGGGCTGCTTGGACGACACCTCGGCGAGAAGCCCCTTCAGCAGGTCGACCGGGACGGGGAAGACGATCGTCGAGGCCTTGTCGCCGGCGATCTGCGTGAGGGTCTGCAGGTAGCGCAGCTGCATCGCCGCGGGCTGGCGGGCGAGCATCTCGGCGGCCTTCATGAGGCTCTCCGCGGCCTGCTTTTCGCCTTCGGCGTGGATCACCTTGGCGCGCCGCTCGCGCTCGGCTTCGGCCTGGCGGGCGATCGCTCGGATCATGCTCTCGTTGAGGTCGATGTGCTTGATCTCGACGTTGGCGACCTTGATGCCCCAGCCGTCGGTCTGGGCGTCGAGGATCTGCTGCACGTCGAGGTTGAGGCGTTCGCGCTCGGCGAGCATCTCGTCGAGTTCGTGCTTGCCGAGGACTGCGCGCAGCGTGGTCTGCGCGAGCTGGCTGGTGGCGACGAGGTAGTTCTCGACCTGGATGATCGCCTTCTGCGGGTCGATGACGCGGAAGAAAATGATTGCGTTGACCTTGACCGAGACGTTGTCGCGCGAGATCACGTCCTGGCTGGGCACGTCGAGGGTGACGACGCGCAAGTCCACCTTGACCATCTGCTGAATGCCGGGAATCACGACGATGAGGCCGGGGCCCTTGACCTTCCAGAAGCGGCCGAGCATGAAGATCACGCCGCGTTCGTATTCGCGCAGGATACGCAGGGAGCTCGCGACGAGGGCGACGAGCAGGAGCAGGATGGTGCCGAGGCCCAGGTTGAGGTCGAAGATCATGGCGGACTTCCTCCACGGCGATTGGCCGGATCGGCGATGAGCGGCTCGACGAGCAGGGTGAGGCCGTCGAGCCCGGTGATGCGCACCCGGTCTCCCGGTGCGAGGGGCGCCGCGCTGCGCACGCGCCAGGATTCGCCCTGGACGAGGGCCCATGCGCCTTCGGCGGTGACGGTGGTGACCGTTGCGATCGTGCCGGCCATCTGTTCGCGGCCGCTGACGACGGGCCGCCGGCGCGTGCGTGCGGCGAAGCTGCCGACGGCGCCGATCACCAGCGCGCTGGCGATCGCAAGGCCGATCAGGAAGGCGAGCGGGATGCCGAAGCCGGGTGCCTCGGTGTCCATGAGGAACAATCCGCCGACGACGAAGGCGACGATGCCGCCGACGCCGAGGGCGCCGAAGCTCGGCAGGAAGGCTTCGGCGAGCATCAGGATGGCGCCGAGGGCGAGCAGCGCGACGCCCGCCCAGTTCACCGGCAAAAGCTGGAAGGCGTACAGCGCGACCAGCAGGCAGATCGCGCCGGCGACGCCGGGCACGCCGAAGCCGGGGCTGGTGAACTCGAAGAACAGGGCGTAGATGCCGATCATCATCAGCACCAGTGCGAGCTGAGGATTCGATAACAGGGCGAGCAGACGCATGCGCCAGTCGGGAGCGATTTCGGTGACGGTCGCGGCGGCGGTCGACAGGCGTTGCGTGCGTCCGTCGTCGAGTTTCACCTCGCGGCCGTCGATCTTCCTCATCAGTTCGGGCAGGTCGGCGGCGATGAGGTCGATGACGCCGGCGGCGAGCGCTTCGTCGGCGGACAGGCTGGCGGCTTCGCGCACCGCGCGCTCGGCGAAGTCGCCGCTGCGCCCGCGCAGCTGCGCGAGGCTGCGCAGGTAGGCCGCGGCGTCGTTGCGGACCTTTTCCATCATCGCGTCGCCGATGCCCGGGGCGCTCTTGCCGTCCTTGTCCGCGTTATCGGCGTCGGGCTTGTCTCTGGGCGTGGGATCGCCCCCGGGTTTGCCGCCCGGCATGCCGATCGCCACGGGCGTCGCCGCGCCGAGGTTGGTGGCGGGGGCCATCGTCGCGAGATGGCTGGCGTACAGGATGTAGGTGCCGGCGCTGGCGGCACGCGCGCCCTCCGGGCCGACCCACGTGGCGATGGGGATGGGCGAGGCGAGGATGTCCCTGATGATGGCGCGCATCGAGGTGTCGAGGCCGCCGGGTGTGTCCATCGCAAGCACGAGAAGACCCGCGCCGCGCGCGTGCGCACGGGCGAGCTCGCGGGTGAAGAAGTCGGAGCTGGCTGGGCCGATCACGCCGTCGATGCGCAGCACGACGACCTCGCCGCCCGTCGGCGCGGCCGCCGGGCGGTTGAGTTGCAGGAAGCCGAAGATCAGCAGGGCGAGTGCGAGCAGCGCCCATATCGTTCTGCGCATACGCAATCCTGACGCCGGAACGCATCCGGTGTGCGGCATGCACGAAGCATCCGTTCGTATGAGTGCAGGTGGCGGCAGGCGTTCCCGTGGGGGCCGCGATTCATGTGGGGTGGCGATCGGCGGCGGGGGGGGGGGGCGGATGGAACAAGGGCGTGGCCGCCGTTCTGGCGGGCACGCCCTGCGCGATGTTGATGCCGGCGAGTGCCGGCGATGGATCAGGCCGACCCGGCTGCTTCGCCCGTCTCGACTGCAGGCAGCGCGATCTTGTTGTCCTTGCTGTACTGGTAGTCGTGGAAGATGTGCTCGGCGGTGAGGATCCGGTAGGTGCCGTCGGCGCGCCGGTGCGTGGTGTCCTTGAGGCGGTAGGTGTAGTGGCCGCAGGTCCAGCAATCGAAGTTGCGCATGTGGGTGCACAGGCAGGTCTTGTCCATCACCTTGAGCCGCTTCTCGTCGGGGTGCAGCGCGAGTTCGCGATTGTAGGCGGTGATGTAGGCGCAATTGCCGTTGCCGTCGAGCAGGTAGCCGTAGGCTTCGCAGTTCGGGCGGATGCCGGAGCCGATCGCGGGGCTGCTCTTCAGCATGCGCATCGGGTAGCCGGTGGGCGAGATGTTGTTGACCTCGATGTCCTGTTCCTGCGCGGCGAAGTAATGCTGTTGCACGTCGGGCGGGAGGCCGCATTCGTGCGACACCGTGAAGCGGGTGGCGACCTGCACGGCCGCGGAGCCGCTTTCAAGGAAGCGCACCGCGTCGCTGCCGGTGAAGATGCCGCCGGCGGGGATCAGGGGGATGTCGAGGTGCTCGGCGGCGAGCCATTCGCGGATCTCGGCGACGATGGCGTGCAGGTCGTACTGCGCCCAGTCCATGCCGAAGCCGAGGTGGCCGCCCGCGAGCGGGCCTTCGACGACGACGTAGTCGGGCAGGCGGTTGGTGCGCGCGGATTTGCGCAGGAAGAGTTGCAGCGCGCGCAGGGACGAGACGATGATGCCGAGCTTGACGTCGCGGAAGCGCGGGTGGTCCTCGATCAGGCCGAAGGAGCCGAGGTGCAGGCCGGCGGCCAGCGTGATGCCGTCGATGCCGGCATCCATGGCCGCGCGCAGGCGCACGCGCAGCGTTTCCTTGGGCCCGTTCATCGTCAACTTTTCCATGCAGTTGATGAAGATCAGGCCGTCGCCGCGCTTGCGTTCCATCGTGCGGCGGACATGGGTCTGCGTGGCCTCGGCGACCAGGCCGAGGTCGAACTGGACTTCGGACTTGTTGGCGTTGGCGACGTTGTACTTGTACTGCTTGAGCTTGTCGCGCACGTACTTGGTGTCGTAGCGACGGTCGCTGACGGTCGGCAGCATGGCATCGGAAATGTGGCCGATGCCGCCGAGGCGTGCTGCCTCGAGCGACAGATCTGACGTGGAGATGTCTACCCCCATCCCGCCAATCATGATCGGTACGTATTCCCTGCTCCCGAACCGCAGGCGAAAATCATCGAGACATTTCATGTGTGTCTTCTATATTGCGTTGCTGTGCCGGACAGCAGACAAATCGGCAAGGCGCGATTCTCCCACACCCGGGGCCGGAGGGGAAAACATCGCGCCCCGGGCGGCCTGCGGACGCCCGGGGCTGGGGAGGGAAAGGCCGCGGGCGCTCAGCCGATCATGCCTGCGCCGACGGTGTTGTTGGTGCTTTCGTCGATGATGATGAAGGCACCGGTGGCGCGATTCTCGACGTAGGGGTCGGCCAAGATCGGTTGCGCCAGTTTGAGCGTCAGGCGCGCGATATCGTTCATCGCGAGCGCGGTCGCGGGTTCCTGAGCGAGCGTGTTCACGTCGAGACGGTAGTCGATCTTCGCGACCTTGGCCTTCACTTCGCGCGTGGTGTGGCGCAGGAGGTAGGTGCGGGCGGGCGACAGGGGCGTCTCGGACAGCCAGCACAGGGTGGCGTCGATCTGTTTCAGCTGTTCGGGTGCTTCGGCAGTCTTGACGATCATGTCGCCGCGCGAGATGTCGATCTCGTCGGCGAGCAGCAGGGTGACGGACTGTTCGTGGATCGCGCGCTCGATGCTCTCGCCGCCGATCTGGATGTCCTTGATCGTGCTGGTGCGCCCTGCGGGCAGGACGGTGACGGTGTCGCCGACCACGATTTCTCCCGATTCGACGCGGCCCATGAAGCCGCGGTAGTCGTGCAGTTCGGGGTTGGCCGAGTCTTGCGGGCGGCAGACGAATTGCACGGGGAAGCGGAAGTCTTCGGCCTGTTCGGTGTGCGCGGCGGGCACAGTCTCGAGGATGTCGAGCAGCGTCGGGCCGTCGTACCAGCCGAGGCGCTCGCCGCGGTCGACGATCATGTCGCCGTTGAGGGCGGACAGGGGGATGAAGCGGACGTCCTTGATGCCGAGCTTTTCGGCGAAGGCGAGGTAGTCGGCCTTGATGCGTTCGAAGGTGGCCTGGTCGTAGTCGACGAGGTCCATCTTGTTCACGGCGACGAGGAGGTGTGGAATGCCGACGAGGCTCGCAAGGTAGGAGTGGCGGCGGGTCTGGGTGAGCACGCCCTTGCGCGCATCGACGAGGATGATCGCGAGGTTGGCGGTGGAGGCGGCGGTCACCATGTTGCGGGTGTACTGCTCGTGGCCCGGGGCGTCGGCGATGATGTACTTGCGGGTGCCGGTGGAGAAGTAGCGATAGGCGACGTCGATCGTGATGCCCTGCTCGCGCTCGGCTTGCAGGCCGTCGGTGAGCAGCGAGAGGTCGACGGCGCTCGTGCCGCGCTTGGCGGAGGTCTTCTCGATGGCGTTCAGCGTGTCGGCGAGGATGGTCTTGGTGTCGAACAGCAGACGGCCGATCAGGGTGCTCTTGCCGTCGTCGACGCTACCGCAGGTGAGGAAGCGCAGCAGGCCGTGATCGGTGTCGGGCAGGTTTTCGAGGGCGGACATGGTTTTGTTTCCTTCAAGCTTGCGAGAATTCTGGTGTTGCTCAGATCGTTGTGTGCGGCCGGGGTGCTAAGCCGCCGGCGCCGCGCGGGGTATTCGCTCTGCGGCTGCGGAACTCGCGCAGCGGCGCGCTTCCGCGCCTGCGCTCAGACAGTCCTCGCCGCGCCGCGAACACCCCACACGTCCCCGGCTACGTTCGGGTTGGCGAAAGGCCGGATTCGATCCATTGCACATTGCTCTTTTACGTTTGAAAGCCGCAGCAATGCGGGCTTGGATGCGTTTGCTTTTCCTTTCCACTTGTATGACGCAAGAGCGGGGCGGGGTGTTTGCGGAGCGGCGAGGACTGTCTGAGCAGACAGCGCGGAAGCGCGCTGTACTGCGAGTTCCGCAGCCGACGGAGCAAATTCCCCGTCCCGCTCGATTAAGCACCCCGCACTCCGAGACCCGAAGAACCAACCAAGCCTCAGAAATAACCTTCCTTCTTCCGCTGTTCCATCGACGCCTCCGAAGTCTGGTCGTCCAGACGGGTCGCACCGCGCTCGGTGATGGTCGTGGTGGCGGTTTCGATCACGATCTTTTCCACAGTGTCGGCGTCCGACTCGACCGGCGCCGTGCAGGAGATGTCGCCGACGGTACGGAAACGCACCTGCAGATCGACGATTTCCTCGCCGGCCCTGGGCAGGTTGGTCAGTTCTCCGCTCATCAGTGGCACGTTGACCGGCACGATGGCGCCCTGGCGAATGACGACGGGGCGCTGGTGGGCGAAGTAGATCGACGGCAGTTCGAGCTTCTCGCGCTCGATGTACTGCCACACGTCCATTTCGGTCCAGTTGCTGATCGGGAAGGCGCGGATGTTCTCGCCCTTGTGGCTGCGGGCGTTGTACAGGTTCCACAGCTCGGGGCGCTGGTTCTTCGGGTCCCACTGGCCGAACTCGTCGCGGAAGCTCATGATCCGCTCCTTCGCGCGGGCCTTCTCCTCGTCGCGACGGGCGCCGCCGATGCAGGCGTCGAAACCGAATTCCTCGATCGCCTCGAGCAGCGTCACCGACTGGTGCTTGTTGCGCGACTCGTTGTCGTGCTTCAGGACGACGGTGCCGCGCTTCATGGAGTCTTCCACCGAGCGGACGATCAGCCGCTCGCCCAGCTCGGCTGCGCGCTTGTCGCGGAACTCGACCACTTCCTTGTAGTTATGGCCGGTGTCGATGTGCATCAGGGGGAAGGGAAACTTGCCCGGGCGGAAGGCCTTCTCGGCGATGCGCAGCATGCAGATCGAATCCTTGCCGCCGGAGAAAAGCAGCACGGGATTGGCGCACTGGCCGGCGACCTCGCGCATGATGTGGATCGCCTCGGCTTCGAGCCAGTCGAGGTGGGACAGGGTTTGACGGGTCAGCGTGGACATCTTCTTTCTCAGTTACTGGTGTTCTTGGCGCGTAGCGCGCGCACTGCCGCCTTCATCCCCGCACGCAGCGCCGACAGGCGGCGGCGCAGATTGGGACGCGAGTCGGGGGCCGCCGGCGAGTGGCGGAGGGGGGCGGCTTCCCGCTGCTCGGGTTCCGGTCGGAGTCTCATGGTGTCAGCCCTTCTTGACGTGAAGCCCGCATTCCTTGGAGGTCGGGTCCTCCCACCACCAGCGCCCGGCGCGGACGTCCTCGCCGACCGCGATGGCGCGGGTGCAGGGGGCACAGCCGATGCTGGGGTAGAACTGCTCGTGCAGCGCGTTGTAAGGCACTTCGTGCATGCGCAGGTAGGCCCACACTTCGGTCTCGGACCAGTCCGACAGCGGGTTGAACTTCACCAGCCCGTTGCCCTCGTCGAACTCGCGCGTCGGCAGGCCGGTGCGCGTCGTCGATTGTGCGGCGCGCAGGCCGGTGATCCAGGCCTTCTTGCCGGAAAGCGCGCGCTGCAGCGGTTCGACCTTGCGCATGTGGCAGCAGGCCTTGCGCATCTCGACGGATTCGTAAAACCCGTTGATGCCGTGCGTGCGCACGTAGGTTTCGACGGCGTCGGACTTCGGGAAGAAGACCTTCAGGCGAGTGCCGTAGTGCTGCTCGACTTCGCCCATCAGCGTGTAGGTTTCCGCGGGCAGGCGGCCGGTGTCGAGCGAGAAGATTTCGATCGCCAGCTTTTCGCGCAGGATCAGGTCGGTGAGGACCATGTCCTCGGCACCGAAGCTGTTCGCGAAGGTGATTTCGCCCGTGGCGCCGAGTTCGGCGATCGCTGCGCGCAACAGGGCGAGGGCGGAGCCGGTCTTGTCGCTGACGGCTTCAACCAGCGGCTCGGTGAGCACCGGATGAATCGCCGGGTTCTTCGCCGCCGGGCGCAGCAGGCTGACTGCTCCGCTCATGCCTTCGCTCCGGCGCGCGCGACGCGGCGGAACAGCGGCTGCGGATGGGTGGCCGAGGCCTGGTAGGGTTGCGTGAAGTCGCTGATGCTCGCGACGGCGGCTTCGAGCTGCTCGTCGGTGTAGCGGTCCGCGCGCGGCTGCAGCGCGTCGAAGCCGCTGCGCGTCATGTAGTTGAACTGGTCGCGCAGTACGTCGCCGATCGCGCGCAGCTCGCCGGTGTAGCCGTAGCGCGTGCGCAGCAGCATGGCGGTCGAGTAGCCACGGCCGTCGGTGAACTTGGGGAAGTTTACCGCGATGACGGCGAAGCGCTTGACGTCGTCGTCAATGTCCTCGGGGCCGTCACCGGCATTCAGCCACACGCCCACTTCGCCACGATCGGCGCGCGCCGCGAGTTCGGCGTGGCGGGCCTGCCATACGGCCAAGGGCACGAGCGTGCGCCCGGCAGGCACGATTGCGTCTCCTGCAGTCTCGCCCTCGGCAAGCGAGACGATCTGCCAGTCGTCCGCGACGATCCGACCGTTCTTGATCAGCTTAGGCATTCGCCACCTTCCTTTGCGTGAATAGTTCGCCGCCATAGACGTTCTGCTTGAACGGTTCGACGCCGAGGCGGTGCGCCGTGTCGATGAAGCGCTCGTCGGGGTGCCGGTGTTCGATGTAGGTTTCGATCAGCTTCTCGACGACGTCGGCCATCTGCGCACGTGCGAACGACGGCCCGATGACCTTGCCGAGGGCGGTGCTGTTGCCTTGCGTGCCGCCGATCGTGACCTGGTACCACTCCTCGCCGTTCTTATCGACGCCGAGGATGCCGATGTGCCCGACGTGGTGGTGGCCGCAGGAGTTCATGCAGCCGGAGATGTTGATGTCGATGTCGCCGATGTCGTAGAGGTAGTCGAGATCGTCGAAGCGCTCCTGGATCGCCTGCGCGATCGGGATCGACTTCGCGTTCGCAAGGCTGCAGAAGTCGCCGCCCGGGCAGCAGATGATGTCGGTCAGCAGGCCGATGTTCGGTGTTGCCAGGCCTGCATCGCGGGCGAGTTGCCACAGCGTGTAGAGGTTTGACAGCTTCACGTCGGCGAGCACGATGTTCTGCTCGTGCGTCATCCGCGCCTCGCCGAAGCTGAAGCGGTCGGCCAGGTTGGCGACGAGGTCCATCTGGTCGGCGCTGATGTCGCCCGGCGCGACGCCGGTCTTCTTCAGCGAGAGCGTCACCGACGCGTAGCCCGGTTTCTTGTGGGCACGTACGTTGCGCTTGACCCATGCGGCGAAGGCGAGGTTTTCGACGAGATGATGGTGATGCGGCTTGTCGTCGGCCGGCAGGTCTTCGTACTGCGGATCGACGAAGTGCGCGGCGACGCGGGCGACCTCGGCTTCCGTGAGGGTGTTCGGGCCGTCCTTGGCGTGTGCCCATTCCTCGCGCACCTGCCAGCGGAATTCTTCGACGCCGAGCGCTTTGACGAGGATCTTGATGCGGGCCTTCCAGATGTTGTCGCGCCGGCCGTAGCGGTTATAGACGCGCAGGATCGCTTCGCAATAGGTGATCAGGTGCTGCCACGGCACGAAGCTTTCGATCTCCTCGCCGAGGATGGGCGTGCGGCCGAGACCGCCACCGACCAGCACGCGGAAGCCGATGTTGCCTTCGGCGTCGCGCTTGAGGTCGATGCCGATGTCGTAGACGCGCAGCACGACGCGGTCTTCGAGTGCGCCGTTCACGGCGATCTTGAACTTGCGCGGCAGGTAGGCGAATTCCGGGTTGTAGGTTGCCCACTGGCGCAGGATTTCCGCCCACGGACGCGGGTCGACGATCTCGTCGGCGGCGACGCCGGCGAAGGGGTCGGCCGTGATGTTGCGGATGTCGTTGCCCGAGGTCTGGTTCGCGTGCATCTGCACGGTCGCCAGCTCGGCGAGCATGTCGGGGATCACTTCCAGCGGCGACCAGTTGAACTGGACGTTGGTGCGCGTCGTGAAGTGCGCGTAGCCGTGGTCGTAGGTGCGCGCGAGGTGGGCGAGCTTGCGCAGCTGGCGGCTGGCGAGATGGCCGTAGGGCACCGAGATCCGGAACATCGGCGCGTGGCGCTGGATGTACAGGCCATTCTGTAGCCGCACGGGACGGAACTCGTCGTCGGTCAGCTCGCCGGCGAGGTGGCGCCGCATCTGTTCGCGGAACTGCGCGACGCGTTCGTCGAGAAGGTGCTGGTCGTATTCGTCGTATTGGTACATCGCGTACTCTCTCGTTGAGTCCTTCAAATCCTGCTCTTTCAGTGTCCGATCAGCTTCGCGCCGACCAGCACCAGCATCGTCGCGAGCATCGGCCGCAGCACCCGGTCGGGCACCTTCGTCGAAATGTGGCTGCCGAGCCAGATCCCCGGCAGCGAGCCGACGATGAGGCTGCCCAGCAGGAACCAGTCGACGCTGCCGAGCATCCAGTGACCGATGCCGGCGACCAGCGTCAGCGGCACCGCGTGGGCGATGTCCGAGCCCACGATGCGCAGCGCCGGCATCGTGGGGTAAAGGAAGAACAGCGCCGTAACGCCCAGCGCGCCGGCGCCGACCGAGGAGATCGACACCAGCACGCCAAGGACCGCCCCGGTCAGGACGGTGAGGCGTGCGGTGCGGGCAGGGTTGGGCACGCCGCCGAAGCGATTTACTGCGTAGGACTGGATCTGCTTGCGGAAGATGATCGCGACCGCGGTCAGCAGCAGCGCGATTCCCAACGCCACCTTGATGAGGTTGGCAGCGCCGTCGATGCCGCCCGGGGCGAACTTGCCGACCAGCACCAGCGTCAGCGCAGCGGCGGGGATGCTACCGGTGGCGAGCCGCCTTGTCACGGTCCAGTCGACCGTGCCCCTCATGCCGTGGGCAAGGGTGCCACCGGCCTTGGTGATCGCGGCGTAGAGGAGGTCGGTGCCGACCGCGACCGAGGGATGGATGCCGAACAGCAGCACGAGCAGCGGCGTCATCAGCGATCCGCCGCCGACGCCGGTCAAACCGACGATGGCGCCGACCGCGAACCCGGCGACTGTGTAGGCAAAGTCCATGAAAGCGTTCCCCTTGTATGGTGCGGTGCATCGTATGTGCGGAGAACAGGATCAAAAAGATGGTTTGCGTTAAACTTTAAGAAGTTTTGGTTATAAAGGGGCGGTGATGAACCTCCAGCAGCTGCGTTACATCCATGAAGTCGCGCGCCGTGGGCTGAACGTCTCGGACGCCGCGGAAGCCCTGTTCACGTCGCAGCCGGGGGTGTCGAAGCAGATCCGGCAGTTCGAGGCGGAACTGGGGGTGGATATCTTCGTGCGCCACGGCAAGCGCCTCGTCGATGTCACGGCGCCGGGCAGGCAGGTGCTGGCGATTGCCGAGCGCATGCTGCGCGACGCGGACAACCTGCGCCAGGTCGGGGAGGAGTTCACCAACGAGGTTGCGGGCGACCTCTCCATCGCGACCACCCACACGCAGGCGCGCTACGTGCTGCCGCGCGTGGTCCGCGACTTCATGCAGCGTTTTCCGCTGGTGAAGCTGTCGCTGCATCAGGGCAGCCCCCGCCAGGTGTGCGACATGGTGATGTCGGGCGAGGCGGACATCGCGATCGCGACCGAGGCGATCGCCGAGTACGACGAGATGGTGATGCTGCCCTGCTATCAGTGGAACCGCTGCATCGTCGCGACGCCGCGCCACCCGATCCTGAAGGAGCATCCGCTGACGCTGGAGGCGATCGCGCGCTATCCGGTGATCACCTACGACGATGCCTTCACCGGGCGCAGCCTGATCAACAAGGCCTTCCTCGGGCGCGGGCTGCGGCCGAACGTGGTGCTGACGGCGCTGGACTCGGACGTGATCAAGACCTACGTGGCGATGGATCTGGGCATCGGCATCGTCGCGCGCATGGCCTACGACCCGGCGACCGACCGCGGACTGGGAATGGCGGACGCCGCCCACCTGTTCGAATCGAGCACGACGCGCGTGGGGCTTCGACGCAACGCCTACCTGCGCGGCTACGTGTATGCGTTCATCGAGCTGTTCGCGCCGCACCTGACGCGGCGGATGATCGACGTGGCGCTGGCGGGCGGCGGTGAGGACTACGGGATGTAGTGGGCGGCCGCGCTCAGCCGGCGTCGCCGAGGACGAGGTCGAGCCGGGCGGGGTCGCCGGCTGCGAGCGCTAGCATCAGTGCGACGCGCGCCTGCGAGGCCGGCAGCTCGCCCGCGGCCCGCGTGCCGAGGCGATCGTCCAGCGCCTTGTGCCCGACCGGCCCCGTGCCCGCGCGGGAGGCGCGGATCACCGGAATGCCGCGCGCGCCGGCGGCCGCGAGCGGCGCTTCCCAGGCCTCGGGCAGACTGCCGTTGCCGGGCAGCGCGAGCACCAGGCCGCGAGCACCATCCGCGATCATGACATCGACGAGGGCGGGCGGCGTGCCCGCGCCGACGTAGAGGACGTCGACGCGCGGCAGATCGGCGAGATCGGGCGGGAGTTGCAGGCACAGCCGCGCCCCGGCCGGCGGCGGGGCGAAATAGCGCAGCGGGTCGGTCTGCCCGATCGCGCCGGCGCTCGCGCTGCCGAAGGCGTCGAGGCGGTGGGTCTCGCGCTTTCTCACGCCGCGGGCGGGCAGGATCGCGTCGCCGAAGCTCACCAGCACGCCCCGGCCGCGACTGTCCGGGTGAGCGGCGACGCAGGCGGCGTTGTAGAGGTTCATCGGACCGTCGGCAGACAGTGCCGTCGCGGGGCGCATCGCGGCGGTGAGGACGACGGGCTTGGCGGCGGCGAGCGTCAGGTCCAGGAAGGCCGCGGTCTCTTCCAGCGTGTCGGTGCCGTGCGTGATGACGATGCCGTCGATCGCGGGATCGTCCAGCAGGGCGCGGACGCGGCGGCCGAGCGCGAGCCAGTGCGCCGGCTGCATGTCCTTGCTGTCGAGGCTGAAGAGCTGTTCGGCGCGGATTTGCGCGACGTCGGCGAGCGGCGGCACGGCGGCGAGCAGCGCGTCGGCGCCGAGCGCGCCGGCGGTGTAGCCGGTGGTGTCGGTGGCAGATGCCGCGGCGCCGGCGATGGTGCCGCCGGTGGCGACGAGGGCGAGGGTGGGCATGGCGGAGTCCTCCGTTTGTGATTCAGCTCGGGCGGAACACGGCGATGCGGCGTGCGCGTTCCTGTTCGAGCAGCCGCGCGGCGACGTCGCCCGGGACGCCCAGCGTTTCGAATACCGAACCGGCTAGCTGCAGGCCGGATTCCAGCGTCTCGGGGATCACGACCGTCGCCCCGGCGTCGCGCAGCGCCTGGGCGTGCGCCTCGTCGCGGGCGCGGGCGGCGATGCGTATGCCGGGCGAGCTCGCGCGGATGCCTTTCACCGCGTGCACGGCGGCGGCGGTGTGGTCCATCGTCAGCACCACGGCGACCGCGCGTTCGAGATGCAGCTTGCGCAGCAGTTCCGGGCGGCTCGCGTCGCCGAAATGCACCGGCGCACCGCGCGCGCGCAGCTTCTTGACGCGTTTGGCGTCCGATTCGACGGCGAGGTGGGGAATGCCTTGTTCGGACAGCAGCTCGCCGATGAGTTGCCCGACGCGGCCGTAGCCGGCGACGATCACGTGGCCGCTGATCTGGTCGAGCGGGGCGCTCGCCTCCGGGGCCGTGCCGCCGAGCTTCGCGTCGATGCCGTCACCGAGTTTGCGGCCGAAGAATGTGAGCGGTGGCGTGACGAGCATCGACAGGCCCACGACGAGCAGCATGAAGTGGCCGACCGTCGGATTGATCAGGCCCAGCCCGAGCGCCATGCCGATGACGATGAAGGCGAACTCGCCGCCCTGCCCGAGCATGATGCCACCTTCGGCGGCGCGTCCCCACGAGAGGCCGAAGAGGCGAAACAGCACGATCAGGATCAGACCCTTGATCGCGAGCACACCGATCACGGAAAGGGGCAGCAGCATGGGTTCGGCGAGGATCGCGCTGACGTCGATGCCCATGCCCACGGACATGAAGAAGAGGCCCATCAGGAGGCCCTTGAAGGGCTCGATCGTGACCTCGACCTCGTGGCGGAACTCGGTCTCGGCGATCAGGAGACCCGCGAGGAGCGCGCCCATCTCCATCGACAGGCCCGCTGCCTGCGTGAGCACCGCGACGCCCAGCGTCGTGAGCAGGGTCACCGCCATGAACGATTCGGATTGGCGAATTGCTGCGATCTGGTGGAAGAGCGGTCGCACGATGCGGCTGCCGATGAAGTAGATCAGCGCGACCGTGACGATGCCTTTCAGCGCTGCCACGCCCATCAGCGTGCTGACGCTTTCGCCGGATTTCTGCCCGAGCACGCTGACGACGACCAGCAGCGGGACGACGGCGAGATCCTGGAACAGCAGCACCGAGAAGGTCGCCTGGCCGAGCGGAGTGCCGACCTCGCGCCGCTGCGTGAGGAGCTGCATGACGACTGCGGTCGAGGAAAAGGAAAGGACGAATCCCAGCACGACGGACGATTCGAAGGTGTTGCCGAAGGCGTAGGCGATGCCGCCGATCGTGAGCGCCGATAGGCCGACCTGCAGGGCCCCCAGGCCGAACACGAGGCGACGCATCGCCCACAGGCGGTCGACGGACATCTCCAGCCCGATCATGAACATCAGGAAGATCACGCCGAATTCCGCGAAGATCGACACGTCTTCCTGGCGCGAGAACGTCAGGTGGCGCAGCCACGGGACGGCGTCGGTGTGCTGGCCGAGGCCGAAGGGTCCGACCATCATGCCCACGGCGAGAAAGCCCAGTACCGGGTTGATCCTGCGCCGCTGCAGCAGCGGGATCAGCACGCCGGCGAATGCGAGGAAGAGGATGACTTCTCGGAGGAAGGCGGGTGCGTCGTGCGCGTCCATTAACGGATCTTGTGTTGCCGTATGCAGTAAGTGTATCGGATCGGTGCGCCCTCATGACTTGCGGACAACGCTGTCCTCGGGGCGATCGGGCGTGTGTGCAAGGCAGGGTCTAGGGGTTGGATCCTGCGAGCAGGGCTTCCTCGCGTTCCTGCTGTTGCAGCGCCCACATGCGGGCGTATTCGCTGCCGTGAGCGAGCAATTCGCCGTGCGTGCCACGTTCGACGATGCGGCCCTGGTCGAGCACGATGATCTCGTCGGCGTTCATGATGGTTGACAGCCGGTGCGCGATCACGAGCGCGGTGCGTCCTTCGGCGGCGAGGTCGAGTTGCGCCTGGATCGCCTTTTCGGTCTTGGAGTCGAGCGCAGAGGTGGCTTCGTCGAAGATCAGGATGGCGGGGTTCTTCAGCAGTGCCCGCGCGATCGCGACGCGCTGCTTCTCGCCGCCGGAGAGCTTCAGTCCGCGCTCACCCACGCGTGTCTCCCAGCCGTCCGGCAGGCGCGCGATGAAGTCGGTGAGCTGGGCGGCGCGTGCGGCGGCCTCGACCTCGGCCCGGCTCGCCTCGGGCCGGCCGTACTGGATGTTGTAGTAGAGCGTGTCGTTAAACAGCACGGTGTCCTGCGGCACGATCCCGATCGCCTGGCGCAGGCTCGACTGCGTGAGCGCGCGAAGGTCGTGGCCGTTCACGCGGATCGCACCCTGCTGCACGTCGTAGAAGCGGTACAGCAGGCGCGCGAGCGTCGACTTGCCCGATCCCGAGTGGCCGACGACGGCGACGGTGCGGCCGGCGGGAATCGCGAAGTCGACGTCGTGCAGGATGGTGCGTTTGGGGTCGTAGGCGAAGCCGACATGCTCGAAATGCACGCTCGCGGGGCCGGGCGGCAGCGCGACGGCGTCGGGCGCGTCGGCGACCTCGCGGTGCTCGTGCATCAGCCCGAACATGCGCTCGATGTCGGTCAGCGACTGGCGCAGCTCGCGGTACAGCACGCCGAGGAAGTTGAGCGGGATGTAGAGCTGGATCAGGAAGGCGTTGACCAGCACGATGTCGCCGATCGTCATCGTGCCCGCTGCCACCCGGCTCGCGGCCTGCCACATCATCGCGGTGACGCCGAGCGCGATGATCGCCGCCTGGCCGATGTTGAGCGCCGACAGCGATTTCTGGTTGGTGACCTGCGCATTCGTCCACTTGCGCATCTGCTCGTCGTAGCGGCGCGCCTCGAAGTCCTCGTTGTTGAAGTACTTCACGGTCTCGAAGTTGATCAGGCTGTCGATCGCGCGTGCGTTCGCGGCCGAGTCCAGCTCGTTCGCCTGGCGCCGCAGCACCGTGCGCCAGTTCGTGATGCGGACCGTGAAGAAGATGTAGAGGACCAGTGTGCCGAGCGTGATGAGCGCGAAAACGGGGTCGTACTGCACGAGCAGGATGCCGATCACGAGGCTGATCTCGATCAGCGTCGGCAGGATGGAATACAGCGTGTAGCTGATCAGCGAGCCGATCGAGCGTGTGCCGCGTTCGATGTCGCGCGTGAGGCCGCCGGTCTGGCGCTCGAGATGGAAGCGCAGCGACAGCGCGTGCAGGTGGCGGAACACGCGCAGCGCGATCTCGCGCACGGCGTTCTGCGTCACGCGCGCGAACACGATCTCGCGCAGCTCGGTGAACAGCGAGGTCGAGAAGCGCAGCACGCCGTAGGCGAGCAGCAGCGCAGCGGGGACGACGATGAAGGCTTGATCGGTGGTCAGCGACAGCCCATCGATGAGGCGCTTGAAGATCAGCGGCACGGCCACGTTCGCGCCCTTCGCCGCGACGAGGCAGGACAGCGCGAACAGCACCCGGACCTTGTAGGCCCAGATGTAGGGGAACAGGCTCTTCAGGGTCTGCCAGTCGTGGCGTTCGGTCGGCTCGGGGCCGGGCAGTGCAGTGGATGGTCCGCGTCTCATCGGGCAATTCTATCGTGCCGGCGCTACCATTTCGCCTTTCGCCCGCCCCGTCCGGGGTGCGGCAGACGAAACGGGATGGCGGAACGATGGAGAGCGGTTCGGTGGGCGTGCTGGTCTGGTTGGTCGCGGTGCTGGGCGGGGTGGTTGCCGGGGCGGTGCTGGTGTGGCTGCTGCTGCGTGGCCGCGCGGCCGAGGCGGCTGCGGCGGCGATCGAGCAGGGGCGCGCGGAGGTGCGCGTCGAGCTCGCCGCGGCGACGGAGCGGGCGCGGGCGCTGGAGCAGGAGCGCGCGCAGTCGCTCGCCCAGTTCGACGCCCTGCGGCGCCAGGCGGGCGAGTGGCGTGACGCGCTCGATGCGGTGCGCGACGAGCGCGCGCAGCTCGCCGAACGGGCGACACGCGTCGCGCCGCTGGAGCAGCAGAATGGTGAGGCGCTGGCACGCCTGGCGACCCTGCAGCGCGAGGCCGGCGAGCAGCGCGAGACGCTCGGGCGCGTGAACTCGCAGCTCGCGGCGGAGCTGAAGGCCGAGCGCGAGCTGCTGGCGGCGCTGCGCGGCGATCTCCAGGCCGAACGGACCCTGCGCGAGCAGGCGGAGACGCTGGCGAACCGCCTGAATGCCGAACTCGCCGAACTCAACACGCGCTTCGAGGCCGAGCGGCGCGCCGCCGATGAGAAGCTCGCCTTGCTGATCGCGGCGCGCGAGAGCCTCACCGACCAGTTCAAGAGCCTCGCCAACGACATCCTCGAGGAGAAGGCCAAGCGCTTCACTGAGCAGAACCAGGCGAACATCGGCCAGATCCTCGACCCGCTGCGGGTGAAGCTGCAGGAATTCCAGGGCAAGGTCGAGCAGGTCTACGTGCAGGAGGGCAAGGACCGCAGCGCGCTCGCCGAGCAGGTGCGCCAGCTGATGGAGCTCAACCAGTCGCTTTCGCAGGACGCGAAGAACCTCACGCGCGCGCTGAAGGGCTCGAGCAAGGCGCAGGGCAACTGGGGCGAGCTGATCCTCGAGCGCGTGCTGGAAGCCTCGGGCCTGAGGAAGGGCGAGGAATACGACGTGCAGGAGAGCCACACGCGCGACGACGGCTCGCGCGCGCAGCCCGACGTCGTGATCCATCTGCCGGAGGATCGCCACCTGGTGGTCGACGCCAAGGTGTCGCTCACCGCCTACGAGGACTACGTCACGGCGGAGGACGAGGGCGAGCGCAACGCCGCGGCGAAGCGTCATCTCGACTCGGTGCGCGCGCACATCAAGGGCCTGTCGGAGCGCAACTACCAGGACCTGTACGGCCTGAAGTCGCTCGACTTCGTGCTGATGTTCGTGCCGGTCGAGCCCGCCTTCATGCTCGCTGTGACGCACGATCGCGAGCTCTTCATGGACGCGTGGCAGAAGAACGTGCTGCTGGTGAGCCCGTCGACGCTGCTCTTCGTCGTGCGCACGGTGGCCCACCTGTGGCGCCAGGAGGCGCAGAACCGTAACGCGCAGGACATCGCGAAGCGGGGCGCGGAGCTGTACGACAAGCTGGTCGGCTTCGTCGAGGACCTGGAGTCGGTCGGCAACCGGCTGGAGCAGGCGCAGAAGGCCTACCATGCCGCGCACAACAAGCTCGCGAGCGGGCGCGGCAACGTGATCCGGCAGGCGGAGATGCTGAAGCAGCTCGGTGTGAAGCCGACCAAGGCGCTCCCCGGGGCGATGGTCGAGGCGGCGACCGATGGCGACGACGCGGCTGCGCCGGCCGTTACGGATCAGCAGGCGGCCGTGATGCGATAGACGCGCGCCTCCCATGGCGCGAGGCGTAGCACGTGCCGCGGGCCGTGCGGCGCGACGGCGCGGTTCGCGAGCAGCAGGCCGTCCGAGGCGAGCGCGAAGCCCGCGTGGCGGAAGGTCGCGGGGTGGCCTGCGAGGTTGCAGATCACGGCGATGCGTTCGTCGCCCTCGCCGCGGGTGTAGGCGTAGATGCGCGTGCTGCGGGGTGCGAGCGCGCTGTAACGGCCGTGGAGCAGCGTGGGCTCGCGCCGGCGCAGCGCGATCAGCGCGCGGTAATGGTGGAGCACCGAGCCGGGGTCGGCCTGCTGGCGGGCGACGTTGGCGTTGCGGCAGTCGTGGTGCGCCGCGAGCCACGGCGTTCCGGTCGTGAAGCCGCCCTGCGGGCTGCCGTCCCAGGGCATCGGTGTGCGCGAGGTGTCGCGGCCGGTGCGGCGCATCTCGTCGAGGATCGCGTCCTCGCTCATGCCCGCGGCGCGCATCTCGGCGATGCGGTTGTGCGCGAAGCTGTCGCGGAATTCGGCGAGGCTGCCGAACTGCGCGTTCGCGAGGCCGAGCTCCTGCCCCTGGTAGATGAAGGGCGTGCCTTCCATCAGGAAGTACATCGTCGCGAGCGCGGTGGCGCTCTCGTGCGGGTGGTGCAACGGGTCACCCCAGCGCGAGAGGACGCGCGGCAGGTCGTGGTTTTCGAGGTACAGCGCGTTCCAGCCGCGGCCGTGCAACGCACGCTGCCAGCGGCCGAGGATGCGTTTGAGCGCGCGCACGTCGAGCGCCGCCTGCGGGGCGTTCGACCACAAGTGCCAGTGCTCGAACTGCAGGATCATCGACAACCGCGCGCGCGTCGTCCCCACCCATTCCCCGGCCTCGTCCGGACCGATGCCGTTGGCCTCGCCGACGGTCATCGCGTCGCGGCCGGCGAGTGTCTCGCGGCATAGTTCGTCGATGTCGTCGAGGATGCCGGCGACGTTCATGTGGAAGGGGTAGGCGGCGACCTGCGCGAGGCCCTGCGGATTGGGCATGTCGGGCAGTCCCGGCGCCTTGCGGATGTGGGTGATCGCGTCGATGCGGAAGCCGTCCACGCCCTTGTCCAGCCACCAGCGCATCATCGCGTGGATCGCCGCGCGCACGGCCGGGTTCTCCCAGTTCAGGTCGGGCTGGCGGCGCGTGAAGAGGTGCAGGTACCACTGGTCCGTCGCGGCGTCGTGCTCCCATGCGGGGCCGCGGAAGATGCTCTCCCAGTTGTTCGGCGGGCCGCCGTCACGGCCGTCGCGCCAGATGTACCAGTCGCGCTTCGGGTTGTCGCGCGAGGCGCGCGACTCGACGAACCACGGGTGCTCGTCGCTGGTGTGGTTGATGACGAGGTCGAGGATCACGCGCATGCCGCGGCGGTGCGCGTCGGCGAGCAGGCGGTCGAAGTCGGCCAGGGTGCCGAACTCGTCCATGATCGCGCAGTAGTCCGAGATGTCGTAGCCGTTGTCGTCGTTGGGCGAGCGGTAGATCGGGCACAGCCACAGCGTGTCGACGCCAAGCCACGCGAGGTAGTCTAGGCGCGCGAGGATGCCCGGCAGGTCGCCGACGCCGTCGCCGTCCGTGTCCATGAAGCTGCGCGGATAGATCTGGTAGACGACGGCCTGTTGCCACCATCTGCTTTCCATGGCGCCCCCTGCATGCATCACATGTCGCCAGTCTGCCGCAGCCGGGCGAACATCTCCGTGCAATTTGCCAAGGAAGGCCGATGCCTTCGGGGCTACAGTTGAGGGCAGCATCGCAGGGCAGGCGTGCCTGCGGGCCATGACACGGGGGGAGGGATCATGGAAGCGACGAGTCCGAAACTGCGCGGCGTGAATCTCGGCAGCTGGCTGCTGCTGGAGAAATGGATGGTCCCGAGCCTGTTCGAGGGGCTAGCGGCGTCCGACGAGACGACCTTCTGCGCCGAGCTGGGGCCGACCATGGCGACGGAGCGCCTGCGCGTGCACTGGGACCGCTGGGTCACGCGCGAGGATTTCTCGTGGATCGCCGAGCGCGGCCTCAACGCGGTGCGCATCCCATACGGGCACTGGATCTTCGGCCCGGACTACCCCTGGCACCGCGCCTACGGCGAGCATCGTCATCCCTTCGCAACCGGCGGCATCGAGGTGCTCGACCGTGCGATGGACTGGGCGCAGGAGTTCGGCCTGCGCGTGATGCTGGACCTGCACGCGGCGCCCGGCTGCCAGAACGGCTTCGACAATGGCGGCATCCTCAACGTGTGCGAGTGGCACACACGGCCCGAGTACCTCGAACATGCCCTGTCCGTGCTCGAACGCATCGCCGAGCGTTACCGCGATCACCCGGCGCTGCACGCGATCGAATGCCTCAACGAGCCGCGCTGGGACGTGCCGACCGACTACCTGAAGGACTTCTACCTTGCCGCCTACGAGCGCATCCGCAGGCACTGCCCGGCCGACCGTGTCGCGGTGGTGTTCCACGACGGTTTCCGCTCCTTCCGCGAGTACGTCGGCTTCATGCAGGCGCCCGAGTACCGCAACGTGATCTTCGACCTGCACCGCTACCAGTGCTTCGACCGCCGCGACATCGACTCCGACATCTTCGCCCACATGGGCAAGGCCGGCGGCGAGTGGCGCGAGGAGGCCGACGCGATCAACGCCGAGCTCGGACTGCCGGCGGTGTGCGGGGAATGGAGCCTGGGGCTCGATCTGCGCGTCGTCTCGTTGTGGGCCGAGGGGCCGTTCAACCATGCGCTGGAGCACATGGACGAGTTCCAGGAGACCGTCGCCAACCGCGGGTATGCGGCGGCGCAGCTGCTGGCGTTCGAAAAGTACCTCGGCTGGTTCTTCTGGAGCTACAAGACCGAGACGACGCCGGCGTGGTGCTTCCGCGACTGCGTCGAACGCGGCTGGCTACCGTCCGACTTCCGCTGAGCCGGAGACGGGAGCAGGGTTCACGGCCGGGGTGCTCGCGTCGCTCCGCTCCTCGCCGCCCGGCTTCAGGCCGGGCGTGCCGACGCGGTGCAGCTCGATCCGGCGGTGGAAGAGGCGCTCCAGGCCACCGTGACGCATCACCGACAGCACCGTCATGTCGGGCATTTCGCGGTGCATCATCTCCATGATGCCGGCCTCGCCCTTGGCGTCGAAGGCGTCGGTCGTGTCCTCGAGGAACACCCACGCAGGGCGTTGCAGGAAGAGCCGGGCGGTGCTCAGGCGCTGCTGCGCGCGTAGCGGCAGCACGTGGTTCCAGTCGTCGGACTCGTCCAGGCGCGGCGCGAGCCAGTCGATGCCCGCGCATTCGAGCGCACGGTGCAGCTCCGGCGTCGGGTAGCGCTCGGGCGGGTGCGGGTAGCACAGCATCGCGCGCAGCGTGCCGGTCGGCAGGAAGGGGCGTTGCGGCAGGAAGACCATCTCCTGGCCTTCGGGCAAGCGGATCTCGCCGCTGCCCCATGGCCACAGGCCGGCCACCGCCTTGAACAGCGCCAGGGTCACGTGTGCGTCGCCGACGATCAGGATGCGCTCGCCGCGGCGCACGCGCAGCTCCAGGCCGCGCAGCAGCGGCTCGCCGGTCTGGGTTTCCAGCGACAGGCCGCACAGATGCAGCTCGGGCTTGGTCGAATGGCCGATCTTGATACGTGTGGGCTCGCCCTGGCGGTCGATGACGTCGAGCCGGAGCATGTCGTCGTGCAGGTTCACGACGCGGCCTGCCGAGGTGCGCCACATCGCGATCTCGCCCAGTTTGTCGATCGGCCAGGACAGCGCCGACGCCAGCCGCTCGAAGGCCTGCGCGGCCTGCATCAGGCCGCCCAGCGTCAGGGCGCCGGCAATGAACTGCGGCGCTGCGACGAGGATGGGGAAGATCGGCATCAGGTTGCCATAGGCGGTCGAGAACGACACGATGCCGAGGTAGGCGAAGGTCTGCCGGTTCCAGCCGCGCGCGACGTCGCCGAAGAGCTGCACGGCGCTGCGCCGCTCCATGCGTTCGCCGTGCGTCAGCGCGATCGCCTCGGCGTTCTCGCGCGCCCGCGCGAGGCTGAAGCGCAGGTTGGCCTCCACGCTCTGCAGCCGATTGGTCGCGCGCACGAGGGGGCGGCCGAGCAGGTAGCCGATTGCCGCGCCGCCGCCCGCATAGGCGAACGCGAGGAGGACCATGTAGCCGGGCACCTCGAATTCGCTGCCGGGAATCGGCGCGCTGCCCGATACTTCCGCGAGGATCGCGATGAAGGCCCAGCCGACGAGCAGCGAATAGGTCAGCGAGTGCGCGAGGCTGATCGCCGCCTCGGTGGCGATGCGGATGTCCTCGGCGATGCGCTGGTCGGGGTTGTCGTGCTCGCCTTTCAGGAACTGCAGGCGGTAATGGCGCGAGCGTGTCATCCACTGGTCGACCAGGTTCGCCGTGAGCCAGCGCCGCCAGTCGAGCTGCAGCCAGCGCTTGATCTGCATGTGCAGCGCGGTGACTGCCATCGTCAACACGAGGATCAGCGCGAAGACGAGGATCTGCTGCAGCAGCGCATCCAGCGAGCGCGCTTCCAGGGCATCGAAGAACGCGCGGTTCCAATAGCTCGTCCACATCACCAGCGCCACCTGGCTCACTGTCAGCGCCAGCAGCAGCAGCGTGGCCGCGCCGATCTTCCACCGGTGCTGCGAGTTCCAGTAGGGCAGTGCCAGGCGGGCGAAGCGGCGCACCGCGTGGCCCGGGGACGCGGGTCGGGATTCCGGCGGCAGCTCGACGGGAACCATCAGGCGTGCCCTCTCGTGTCTGGCGAGCACGGCTGCGATCGGGCGGCAACGATTCCGCCGCGGCACGCGACGCTGCCGCTGCTCGGACGGCGCCCCGCCGCCCCGCCGGCGAGCATCGCTGCAACGATCATCTGGCCGCTCCCGTCACGTAAAAGTCTTGTTACAACGCTTAGACTATCTCATTCGGGGGCAGGAAAACCGTGATCTAAGTAGCAGGCGCCGGGAGTGCCGGCGCTCGCCGGGCCGCTCGCGCTTCGTCGGGGAGGTGAACATGCAGCTCGGGGTGATGTCCTTCAACATCCGCTGCGCCTCGGCGCCGGACGGCGAGCACGCGTGGGCGCGGCGCAAGGCGCTCGTGGTCGAGCGCATCCGCGCCTTCGATCCCGACCTGCTGGGCCTGCAGGAATGCCGCGACGACGAGCAGGCCGAATATGTGCGCGCCGCGCTGCCGGACTACGAATTCGTCGGCGTGCAGCGTGGCGGCGACGGCGATTCGGCGATCGAGATGGCGCCGCTGCTGTACCGCCGGGCCGCCTTCGCGGAAGTCGCGCGCGGCCACTTCTGGCTCGCCGATCTGCCGGACTCACCGGGGCGCCAGTCCTGGGGCGCCGCCTACCCGCGCACCGCTAGCTGGGTGCGCCTGGCCCCGCGCGATGGCCGCTGCGGCCGATTCACCTTTCTCAACACGCACTTCGACTATCAGGGCGCGTCCCGCGAGGAATCGGCGCGCCTGCTGCGTCACTGGGTGCAGGCGCTGCCGCCGGGCGAGGGCGTGATCGTCTCGGGCGACTTCAACGCCGAGCGTGACTCCGAAACCTTCCGCGAGCTCACCGCCGACGCTGCGCTGCGCGAGGTGCTGCAGGAAGCGGGAGCGGCGGTCGGCACCTATCACGATTACGGCCGTGCGCCGGTGCGCGAGGCGATCGACTGGATCCTCGCCTCGCAGCACTTTCGCACCGTGGCGGCCGGGGCGGACACCTGGCGCTCGGGCCGGCGCTATCCGTCCGACCACTTTCCGGTCACGGCGCGGCTTGCGTTCAACCCGTCCGCGAGCGGCCCTAGCCGGCCATGAGCCGCATCGACGCGGCATCGTGCAACCAGGTGTCCTCGAAGAACGTCACCGTGCCGCTGGCCAGGTCGTGCTTGCCGCCGATGATCCCCACCTTGCCGGCGGCGATCATGCGCTCGAGGATGGTGCTGCGGTTCACGATCGAGCGCACCGAGCGGCGCACGTTCAGGTCGGCCACATTCTCGACGAACGCGGCGTTCTTCGAGTTGCGCTGCGCCGAATCCGGGGTCTGGCTCTCTTCATAGACGGCCGGCTGGATCTTCGACAGCAGCTCGGTCAGGTTGCCCAGCTCCACGTGGTCGCACGCGCCCTTGATGGCGCCGCACGAGGTGTGCCCGAGCACCACGATGAGCTTCGACCCGGCCACGTGACAGGCGAATTCGAGGCTGCCGATGATGTCGGTGTTGATCACGTTGCCGGCGATGCGCACGGAGAAGATGTCGCCGAGGCCCTGGTCGAAGATGAGCTCGGCCGAGGTGCGGCTGTCGATGCAGCTGACGATGGTGGCGAACGGCCACTGGCCGTCGTGCGTCTCGTTGGCCTGCTGCAACAGGTCGCGGCTCGCGCGCAGGTTGTTGACGAAGCGTGCGTTGCCCTCCCTCAGGAACTGCAGGGCAAGTGCGGGGGTGACGCTGGCCTGGGTTTCGGACGTGTGGGTTTTCATTGAGGGGAGCAGCTCGCCTTCAGACGTTTGATGTTGGCCATGATGTTACCGATGGGTGAAAATAATAAATAATCGATATTCGTGATGACGTGCATCGATAAATCTCTATGAATGCGACCTTCCGCCAGCTGCGCCTCTTCCTCGCGCTTGCAGACCACGGCAGCGTCACCGCCGCCGCCGAAGCCTGCCACGTCACGCAGCCCACCGTGTCGATGCAGCTGCGCGAGCTCGCCGATGCCGTCGGCCTGCCGCTTTATGAACAGGTCGGCAAACGTCTCTATCTGACTGCGGCTGGCGAGGCGCTCGCGGAAACCGCGCGGGCGATGCTCAATGAGTGGCTCGCGTTCGGGCAGGCGATCGACGCGATGAAAGGCCTCGAGCGCGGACGCCTGCGCGTCGCGCTGGTGAGCACCGCGAAGTACTTCGTGCCGCGCCTGCTGGGCAGTTTCTGCGCAGAGCACCCGAACATCGAGATCGCGCTCGAAGTGCTCAACCGCGACGGCGTGGTCGCCCGTCTGCGCGAGAACCGCGACGACCTCTACATCATGTCGATGCCCCCCGAGAACCTCGACCTCGAACGGCATGCCTTCCTGCCCAATCCGCTCGTCGTGATCGCCCCCGAGGGGCACCCGCTGGCCGGACGGCGGATCGAACTCATCGACCTTGCCGGCGAGCGCTTCATCCTGCGCGAGCGCGGCTCGGGCACGCGCCTCGCGTGCGATGCGCATTTTGCGCGCAACGCCTTCGTCCCGCGGGTGCGACTCGAACTCGGCAGCAACGAAGCGATCAAGCAGGCCGTCGCGGGCGGCCTCGGCCTCGCGGTGATCTCGCGTCACGCGCTGGCCGCACGGCCCGGCGACGACCAGCTCGCGGTCCTCGACGTCGCGGGCTTTCCCGTGCAGTCGAGCTGGTTCACCCTGCATCCACGCGGCAAGCGGCTGTCGCCCGTCGCAACCGTCTTTCTCGGGCACCTCGAGCGCACCGCGCGCGAATGGAGCGAGCGGCGCGACCGGCACTGAGGCGTAGCGCACGCGATCGTGTCGGCGTCGCCCGAGAGCCGGCGCCGCGCGAGGTCATGCGTTCGTAACATGGCCATCACGTTCGTGTAACGCGCGCCCTCCAGCATGACGACTTGTCATCCACATACCGGAGCAAGTCCGATGGTTGTTCGCAAGTCTCTCGCCCTGTCCTCGCTGCTGCTCGCCGTGGCTGGCGCCGCGCATGCCGAAACCCTGATCAAGGTCGACGGTTCCAGCACGGTCTATCCGATCTCCGAGGCCGTCGGCGAGGAGTTCCAGAAGGCCAGGAAGAACGCCGTCAAGGTCACGATCGGCATCTCCGGCACGGGCGGCGGCTTCAAGAAATTCTGCCGCGGCGAGACCGACGTTTCGAATGCGTCGCGCCCGATCTCGAAGAAGGAGATGGACGCCTGCGCCCAGGCCGGCATCAAGTACATCGAGCTGCCCGTCGCCTACGACGCGATCACCGTCGTGGTGAACAACGACAACGCCTGGCTCAAGGAGGTCAAGGTCGAGGAGCTGAAGGCCATGTGGGAGCCGGCCGCCCAGGGCAAGATCGCCAAGTGGAGCGACGTGAATCCCGCCTGGCCCGACCAACCGCTCGCGCTGTACGGCCCGGGCGCCGATTCGGGCACCTTCGACTACTTCACCGACGCCATCAACGGCAAGGAGAAGGCGAGCCGCGGTGACTTCACCGCGTCCGAGGACGACAACGTGCTCGTGCAGGGCGTTTCGCGCAACAAGGGCGGCCTCGGCTACTTCGGTCTCGCCTACTACCTGGAGAGCAAGGCCAAGCTGCGCGCGGTGCCGGTCGTCGCCAAGGGCGCCGCCGCGGGCGTCGCGCCGGGCTTCGACACCGTGATGGACGGCAGCTACCAGCCGCTGGCGCGTCCGATCTTCATCTACGTGAGCGCGAGGGCCGCCGCCGAGAAGCCCGAGGTCAGGGAGTTCGTCGAGTACTACCTGAGGAACGCGCCGCAACTGGTGAAGGAGGTGAAGTACGTGCCGCTGTCGACGGCCGACTACACCCACGGCATGAACAATTTCGCCAAGGGCAAGACGGGCACCGCCTTCGGCGGCACACCCGAAGTCGGCATCAAGGTTGCCGAACTGCTCAAGCGCGACCCGAAGGAATAAGCGTCCGGGCCGCCGCCCTGCGGGGCGGCCCCTCGCTGCGAGCCGGGATGAGCGTCCCGGCTCTGTTCTTTTGCGGCGCTTCGTTCGCCGCCCCGCGCTTCTCCGGTTCGGATACGGCGGAATTGCCTCGATGGCGGGGCCGTTCCGCTGCGGTGGCCGCGCCGCGTCCGCGATGGTGCGCCGCCGCATCAAAATTCCTTGACTCTCAATCAATGAAACGTATGATTCAAACAACTGTTTGATTCAGGCGTTTCATCATGCGCGCTCCCAGCGACCGACAACCCGCCGCCGAAACCCGCGACCGCATCCTCGATGCGGCCGAGGTGCTGTTTGTCGAGCACGGCTTCGAGGCGACGACGATGCGCATGATCACGAGTCGTGCGGATGCCAACATCGCGGCCGTGAACTATCACTTCGGCGGCAAGGATGCGCTGATCCAGGAAGTCTTCAAGCGGCGGCTGACCGATCTGAACCGGCGGCGGCTGGCGAAGCTCGACCGGCTCGAGGCGGAAGCGGACGGCGCGCCGCTGAAACCCAGTCGCATCGTCGAGGCCTTCTTCGGCACCGCGCTGGAGATGGCGGCGGACACCGCGCACGGCGGCCACACTTTCATGCGCCTGCTCGGTCGAACCTATACCGAACCCAACGGCTTCGTGCGCCAGTTCCTCGCCGAGGAGTACGCGGAGGCGGTCGAGCGCTTCCTCGCCGCGTTGTACCGCGCGCTGCCCGACGTGCCGCGCGAGGAGATCCTGTGGCGCTTCCATTTCATGATGGGGGCGATGTCCTACGCGATCGCGGGCACCGACGCGCTTCAGCTCTTCGCCGGCAAATTCGACGATGCCGACCCCGAGCGCCTGATGCCGCGCCTGATGTCCTTCCTGCTCGGCGGTCTGCGTGCGCCGCTGCCGGGCCAGGGTGTCCCCGGCGAGAACGGGAAGGGTGCGCACCGCGCCCAGTGAGCTGAAATTCGACCGGTCCCGGTGTGCAAGGCGGCGCAGACCGCCTCGGGACGGATCCTGAAAGATCGAGGAGACGACAATGATCTGGTGGTTCATCGCTTTGCTCCCTCCCTTGGCAATCGCGCTCGCCTACGGGCGAGCGCCCCTTTTTGCCTGGGCAGGGGTCGGGTTGGGCTGGCTGGCGGCGGCCGGCTGGGCCGGGGGCTGGGCGCCGGCGGCGATCGGTGCGGCGCTGGCGGCATTCGCGGGCGTGATGGCGATCTTTTTGCTGCGGCCCGCGCGCCGGGCGCTGGTCACTGCGCCGATCTTCCGCGCCTTCCGTGCGGCGCTGCCGTCGATGTCGCAGACTGAGCGTGATGCGCTGGAGGCGGGCACGGTGTGGTGGGAGGGCGAGCTCTTCCGCGGCGCACCGGCGTGGTCGACGCTGCTCGCCTATCCGTGGCCCACGCTCACGCCTGAGGAGCGCAGCTTCCTCGACCATGAGACGAGCGAACTGTGCCGGCTCACCAACGACTGGCAGGACAACCTGCGCCAGGATCTCTCGCCCGAGGTGTGGCAGTACATCAAGGACAAGGGCTTCCTCGGCATGATCATACCGAAGGAGTACGGTGGGAAGGGCTTCTCGGCCTATGCGCATTCCCAGGTCGTGACCAAACTGTCCACGCGCGCCTCGGCGCCGGCGATCACGGTGATGGTGCCGAACTCGCTCGGCCCGGCGGAACTGCTGCTCCACTACGGCACGCCGGAGCAGAAATCCCACTACCTGCCGCGCCTGGCGAAGGGGCTGGAGATCCCGGCCTTCGCGCTGACCAGCCCGTGGGCGGGGTCCGACGCGGCGTCCATCCCCGACGCGGGCGTCGTGTGCAAGGGGCTGTGGCAGGGGCGCGAGGTGCTGGGCATGAGCGTCTCGTTCGACAAGCGCTACATCACGCTTGCGCCGGTGTGCACGGTGTTCGGGCTGGCGTTCCGCCTCTATGACCCGGACGGCCTGCTCGGCAGCGAGCCGGATCTGGGCATCACCTGCGCGCTGGTGCCGGCCGATCACCCCGGCGTGGACACCGGTCGCCGCCACTTCCCGCTCAACGGCATCTGGATGAACGGCCCGGTGCGCGGTACCGACGTCTTCATGCCGCTCGACTTCATCATCGGCGGGCCGAAGATGGCCGGGCAGGGCTGGCGCATGCTGATGGAGTGTCTCGCGGCAGGCCGTTCGATCTCGCTGCCGGGCTCCAACACCGGCATGCAGAAGATGACGGCGCGCGCGGTCGGCGCCTATGCGCGCGTGCGCTACCAGTTCAAGACCGCCATCGGCCGCTTCGAGGGCGTCGAGGAGGCGCTCACGCGTATCGGCGCGAACACCTACCTCAGCGACGCGGCGCGCGTGATGACCGCCGGTGCGATCGACCTCGGCGAGAAGCCCTCGGTGGTGTCCGCGATCGTGAAATACCACGTCACCGAGCGCGCGCGCCAGACCGTCAATGACGGCATGGACGTGGTCGGCGGCAAGGGCATCTGCCTCGGGCCGCAGAACTTCCTCGGCCGCGCCTACCAGCAGATCCCGGTCGGCATCACGGTCGAGGGCGCGAACATCCTCACGCGCAGTCTGATCCTCTTCGGCCAGGGCGCGATCCGCTGCCATCCCTACGTGCTCGACGAGATGCACGCCGCGCAGGCCAACGCGCTCGCGACCTTCGACGAGGCATTGTGGGGCCACGTCGGTTACACGGTGTCGAACGCCGCACGCGCGCTGGTGATGGGGCTCACGGGCTCGCACTTCGTCGGCGTGCCAGAGAACGTCGCCCCCGAGACGAGACGCTATTACCAGCAGCTCACGCGCTTCTCCGCGGCGTTCGCGTTCATCTCCGACATATCGATGGGCACGATGGGCGGTGCGCTGAAACGCAAGGAGAAGCTCTCCGCACGCCTCGGCGACATCCTGTCGCTGATGTACCTCTCCTCGGCGGTGTTGCGTCGCTACGAGGCCGAAGGCCGCCAGGCCGCCGATGCGCCGCTGATGCACTGGGCGATCTGGGACTGCATGTTCAAGGCGCAGAACGCCTTCGAGGGCGTGATCGCGAACTTCCCGAACAAACTCTTCGCGACGCTCCTGCGCCGCATCGTGGTGTTCCCGCTGGGACGGCCCTATGTCGTGCCGTCGGATCAGCTCGGCCACGAGGTCGCCAAGCTCTTGATCGCGCCCTCGGCGACGCGCGACCGCCTCACCTCGGACGTGTATCTGACCGACGACGTCGAGGAACCCGTTGGCGCCGTCGAAGCCGCGCTCGCCGCGACGATCGCCGCCGAGCCGGTAGAGGCCAAGGTGCGCCAGGCGCAGAAGGCCGGCCGTTTCGAGCCGGGCCTGCTGGTCGGCGGCGGCGTCGATGCGTTGTGGCAGCGCGCCTATGAGTCGGGCGTCATCACGGCCGACGAATTCGCGCTGCTCAAGCGTCGCGGCGAGCTGCGCGACAAGGTGATCCGCGTCGACGATTTTCCCTACGACTTCGGCCTGCGTGACGCGCTCGGCGTGATCGCGTCGCAGTCGCCCGCGACGGTGAAGGTCGCCGCATGAGTCGCGACATCTTCATCATCGACGGCGCGCGCACGCCCCTCCTCAAGTCGCGCAACACGCCGGGGCCGTTCGCGGCCTCCGACCTCGCGACCGCGGCCGGCTCCGCCCTGCTCGCGCGCCAGCGGTTCGCGCCGGACGAACTCGACGAGGTGATCCTCGGCTGCGCGAGCCCCTCTCCCGACGAGGTGAACATCGGTCGTGTTGTCGCGCTGCGCATGGATTGCGGGCAGAAGGTGCCGGGCTGGACGGTGATGAGGAACTGTGCCTCCGGCATGCAGGCGCTCGACTCGGCGATCGCGAACATCCAGGCGGGGCGCTCGGATCTGGTGCTCGCGGGCGGTGTCGATGCCCTGTCGCGCGCGCCGCTGCTGCTTTCCGACGCGATGGTGCGCTGGCTCTCCGGCTGGTACGCGACCAGGACCGTCGGCGACAAGATCGCCGCGCTGCGCCGCTTCAAGCCCGCCTATCTCGCGCCGGTGATCGGCATCATGAAGGGGCTCACCGACCCCATCGTCGGCCAGCTGATGGGCCAGACTGCCGAGAACCTCGCGCACCGCTTCGGCATCTCGCGCTCCGAGATGGACGCCTTCGCCGCGCGCAGCCATGCCCGCGTGCTGGCGGCGCGCGAGGCCGGGCATTTCGCTGAGATCGTGCCGCTGATCGACCGCGATGGTACCGTGTACGCCGACGACGACGGCGTGCGCGCCGACTCCACGCCGGAGAACCTCGCCAAGCTCAAGCCCTTCTTCGACCGCAAGTACGGCCGCGTGACCGCCGGCAACAGCTCGCAGATCACCGACGGCGCGGCGTGGCTGATCCTCGCGTCCGCGGAAGCGGTCGAGCGCCACGGCCTCGTGCCGCTCGGGCGCATCGCCGACAGCCAGTGGGCGGGCCTCGACCCCGCGCAGATGGGCCTCGGGCCCGTGCATGCCGCGACGCCCATCCTGCAGCGCCACGGCCTCGCGCTCGCCGACATCGAAGCGTGGGAGATCAACGAGGCCTTCGCGGCGCAGGTCATCGCCTGCCTGCGCGCCTGGGACGACGCGGACTACTGCCGCGAGGAGCTGGGCCACGCCGACGCCTTCGGCCGCCTCGACGAGACGAAGCTCAATCTCGACGGCGGCGCGATCGCGCAGGGCCACCCGGTGGGCGCCAGCGGCGCGCGCATCGTGCTGCACCTGCTGAACGTGCTGCGCCGGCAGGGCCTGAAGCGCGGCATCGCCAGCATCTGCATCGGCGGCGGGCAGGGCGGTGCGATGCTGGTGGAGGCGCTGTGATGAGCGAATTCAAGCATCTGGTCCTCGCGCGCAAGGGGGACGAGTCCGGCCTCGCATGGCTCTACCTCGACCGCGCCGGCACAAGCACCAACACGCTGTCGCGCGCGGTGCTCGACGAACTCGCCGGCGTGTTCGCGCAGCTCGAGGCGGATCCGCCCAAGGGGCTGATCATCGCCTCGGCGAAGCCGGCCGGCTTCGTCGCCGGAGCGGACATCGAGGAGTTCACGCGCATCGACTCGGCCGCAGGTGCACGCGACCTCGTGCAGCGCGGCTGGGAGCTCTTCAACTGGCTCGCGCGCCTGAAATTCCCGACGCTCGCGCTGATCCGCGGCCATTGCCTCGGTGGCGGGCTGGAACTTGCGCTGGCGTGCCGTTACCGCATCGTCGTCGATGAGCCCGCCACCAGGCTCGCGCTGCCCGAGGTGATGCTGGGCATCGTCCCCGGCTGGGGCGGCATGAGGCGCCTGCCGGAGCTGATCGGCCCGGCCGCGGCGCTCGACATGATGCTCACCGGCAAGAGCCTGGACGCGCGCCGCGCGCACAAGCTGGGCCTCGCCGACGCCTGCGTGCCGCCGCGCGTGATGGAAAACGCCGCACGCATGCTGGTGCTGTCCGGCCAGCCGCCGCGCGCGCTGCCCTTCGTGCAGAAGCTGCTCAACGGCCCGCTGAAGGCGGTCGTCGCGAACAAGGCGCGCGCGCAGGTCGCGACCAAGGCGCGGCGCGAGCATTACCCCGCGCCCTACGCGATCCTCGACATCTGGCGCAAGCAAGGCGGCAATGCGCTCGCGGTGCCGGCCGATGCGCCCGCCTCGCTGGAGGCGATCTTCCGCTCGCCGACCGCGAAGAACCTCGTGCGCGTGTTCTTCCTGCAGGAGCGGCTGAAGGGATTTGGAAAAGACAGCGACTTCGCTCCGCGCCGCGTGCATGTCGTCGGTGCCGGCGTGATGGGGGGTGACATCGCCGCGTTGTGCGCGTGGGCTGGCATGACGGTGACGCTGCAGGACCAGTCCGTCGAACGCATCGCGCCGGCCGTCGCGCGCGCCGCGAAGTTCTTCGAGCGCAAGTTCAGGGGCGATGCGCGCCAGGTGCGCTTCGCGCTCGACCGCCTGATCCCCGATCCGGCCGGCCACGGCGCCGCGCGGGCGGACCTCGTGATCGAGGCGATCTTCGAGAACCTCGATGCCAAGCGCGCGCTGTTCGCCGACATCGAGCGGCGCGCACAGCCCGATGCGGTGCTCGCGACCAACACCTCCAGCCTGCGCATCGAGGACATCGCGACCGGGCTCGCCGACCCCCGCCGTCTGGTAGGCATCCACTTCTTCAATCCTGTCGCGCTGATGCCGCTGGTCGAGGTCGTCCGCGGGGCGCAATCGGACGACGCGGCGCTGCGCCGTGCGGCGGCCTTCGTGCGCCGCCTCGACAAGCTGCCGCTGCCGGTGAAGAGCGCGCCGGGCTTCCTCGTGAATGCGGTGCTCGGCCCCTACATGCTGGAGGCGCTGCGTTGCGTCGAGGAAGGCATCGCGCCCGAAACGGTGGATGCCGCGCTCCTCGCCTTCGGCATGCCGATGGGGCCGGCCGAGCTGGTCGACACGGTCGGCCTCGACATCGCCGTCGCCGCGGGCAAGGCCCTGGCCGGTGCGGGCGCCGAGCCGCCGCCGAAGCTGCTGGCGCTGGTCGCCGCCGGCCACCTCGGCCGCAAGAGCGGGCAGGGCTACTACCGCTGGGCCGACGGCAAGGCGCAGAAAGGGGCGCCGGGTGCGATTCCCGCCGGCTTGGCCGAGCGCATCCTCGCGCCCCTGATCGCCGCGGCACGCCGCTGCGTCGATCAGGGGGTGGTCGCAGACGCCGACCTGGCCGATGCTGGAGTCATTTTTGGAACAGGCTTCGCCCCCTTCACGGGCGGGCCGCTGAATTATTCCCCGGAATCGGGGAAAACTTTGCCCGACGCGGCTTCCGCCGGCCGGGTTGGTGCTATCGTGCATGCTGGATGAGCATGAGGGGATTCTTATGAGCGATGCCGCAGTCGAGCCGGTGAAACTACCCGAGAACAAGCAGCCGGCCTTGCGCGTGATGCCGATGCCGGCGGACGTGAATCCCGCGGGCGACGTGTTCGGCGGCTGGATCATGGCAATGGTCGACATCGCCGGCGCGATTCCCGCGCACCGGCGCGCGCGTTGCCGTACCGCAACGGTGGCGGTGAACTCCTTTGTCTTCAAACAGCCGGTGTCGGTCGGCGACCTTGTAAGTTTTTATGCCGAAGTGGTGTCCGTCGGGCGCACTTCGATCACTGTAGACGTCGAGGTGTATGCCGAGCGCGATCCCGAGAATCCGGTGGTCGTGAAGGTGACCGAGGCGACGCTGACCTATGTTGCGCTCGACGACAAGGGGCGCAAGCGGCCAGTCCCGCCTGCCTGAACTTCATTCGATGAATCTTGCGCGGCCCCGCGGCGCCAGGGTACGCGCGCGCACCCGGCGAAACCCCGCTGCGGGTCCGGAATGCAGCGCCGAAGTTGCACAGACAAATCACGAGGAGATAAGACCCATGAAGCAAACGACGATTGCCCGACTGCTGCCTGTCGCCCTGCTCGCACTCGGATCCGGCGCGGCTTCGGCCGCCGGTTTCCAGTTGCTGGAGCAGAACGCCAGCGGTATCGGCAACGCCTACGCGGGCTCGGCCGCGGTGGCCGAGAACGCGAGCACCATCTTCTTCAACCCCGCGGGCATGACCCAACTGCAGGCGCGTGAGGTGTCGGTGGGGATCTCGGCGGTGCGGCCGAGCTTCAAGTTCAAGGACAAGGGCTCGGTGGGGGGCGCGTTGTCAGGCAATGGCGACGATGCGGGCGACTGGGCCGCGATTCCGAATGCCTATCTGTCGTGGGCTTTGAACAAGGACGTGTATCTGGGCCTGGGCATCAGCGGTCCTTTCGGCCTCGTGACCGACTATGGCGATTCGTGGGTTGGCGGCGCACAGGCGCTGAAGTTCGAGATCAAGACGGTCAACATCAATCCATCGATTGCGTGGAGAGTTAACGACAAGGTCTCGCTCGGCGCCGGTGTGAACTGGCAGCGCATGGAAGCCGAGTACGAGCGCATCCTTGCTGTGGCCAACCTCGGCCCGGTGCCCCTCGCGTCCTCGACCGCGAAGCTGGAAGTCGACAACGACGCATGGGGCTGGAACGTCGGTGCCTTGTTCACGCTGTCGCCGACGACGAAAGTCGGGGTGTCATACCGCTCGAAGATCGACCACAAGCTCGATGGCGACCTGAAGGTCGAAGGGCCGGCCGCGCAGTTCGGCGGTATCGACCCCCGGTTGCGCAGCGTGAAGGCAAAGGTCGATGTCGAAGTGCCCGACACCCTGATACTCAGCGTCACGCAGAAGCTCGACGATCGCTGGGAGATGCTGGGCGACCTGTCCTGGACCGGCTGGAGCAGCGTCAAGGACGTGCCCATCGTCCGCGATTCGGGCGTGCTCGCGGGAAGCACGGCACAGACGCTGAAGGCCGACTTCAAGGACACCTGGCGCGTCGCGCTGGGCGCGAACTACCGGCTCGACGACGCGTGGAAGCTGAAGTTCGGTATCGCCTACGACCAGACGCCGGTGAAGGACAAGGAGCGCCGCCTCGTGTCGCTGCCTGACAACGACCGCACCTGGTTCACCTTCGGGGGACAGTGGAAGGTGAGCAAGACCAACACGCTGGATCTCGGCGCGGCCTACCTCTACGTGCCGAAGACGAAGATCGACAACAACCAGCTCGCCGACGGCCGTGGCCGCGTGACCGGCGAGTACACCTCCAGCGTGTGGATCCTCGGCGCGCAGTATTCGATGGCGTTCTGACATCGTGATCCGGGGGTGGCGGCCGCATCCGGCCGCCGTCCTTTTCGCGGCATTCGCCGCATCCATCCGCTAAAAAGAAGAAAGCAGCGTTCGCCGTCGGCCGCGGCCGCGCCGATGGTATGTCATGTGCATTGACCGGAGAGTTGGCATGAGCAATTTCATCATCCGCAAGGTCGCCGTGCTCGGTGCGGGCGTGATGGGGGCGCAGATCGCCGCCCACTGCGCGAACGCCGACGTGCCGGTGCTGCTGTTCGACCTGCCGGCGAAGGACGGCAAGCCGAACGCGATCGTCGACAAGGCCATTGCGGGCCTGAAGAAGCTCGATCCCGCGCCGCTGGCGGCGAAGGATCGGGCGGGCTTCATCGACGCGGCGAACTACGGCAGCGACCTCGACAAGCTGCGCGAATGTGACCTGATCATCGAGGCGATCGCCGAGAAAATGGAGTGGAAGCTGGACCTGTACGCCAAGGTCGCGCCCTTCATCCGTGCCGATGCGGTGTTCGCGTCGAACACCTCGGGGCTGTCGATCAACCGCCTCGCCGAAGGCATGCCCGCCGCGCTGCGCGGGCGCTTCTGCGGCATCCATTTCTTCAACCCGCCGCGCTACATGTCGCTGGTCGAACTGATCGCGACGCGCGACACGGAAGGCGCGATGCTCGACCAGCTCGAAAGCTGGCTCACGACGCGGCTCGGCAAATCCATCGTGCGCGCGAAGGACACGCCCAACTTCGTCGCCAACCGCGTCGGCGTGTTCTCCATCCTCGCGGTGATGCACCACACGGCGCGCCTCGGGCTGGGCTTCGACGAGGTCGACGGCCTCACCGGTCCGCTGATCGGGCGCCCCAAGAGCGCGACTTACCGCACCGCGGACGTCGTCGGCCTCGACACGCTCGCCCACGTCGTCGGCACGATGCAGGCGACGCTGCCCGATGATCCGTGGCATGCCCACTTCCAAGTGCCCGACTGGCTGCAGGCGCTCATCGCCAAGGGCGCACTCGGGCAGAAGACGCGCGCGGGCATCTACCGCAAGGAAGGCAAGCAGATCCAGGTGCTGGACCTGAAAACCGGCGACTACCGCCCGAGCGCGGGCGACGTGATCCCGGCGGTCGATACCATGCTGAAGACCAGGGACCCGGTCGAGCGCTTCTCGCTGCTGGCCGCGAGCGAGCTGCTCGAGGCGCAGTTCCTGTGGTCCATCTTCCGCGACGTGTTCCACTATTGCGCCGTGCATCTGGGCGACATCGCCGACAACGCGCGCGACATCGATCTCGCGATGCGCTGGGGCTTCGGCTGGGCGCAGGGCCCGTTCGAGACCTGGCAGGGGGCCGACTGGAGCGAGATCGCCAAGGCGATCCAGCTCGACATCGACCATGGCCGCGCGATGGCGAAGGTGCCGCTGCCGGCCTGGGTGTTCGAGCGCAAGGGCGTGCATGAGGCGGGCGGTTCGTATTCGGCAGCGACGGCCACGCTCAAGCCGCGTCCGGCGCTGCCCGTCTACAAGCGCCAGCTCTACCCCGAGCAGGTGCTGGGCGAAGCGCCGTCGGAGCGTGGCGAGACGCTGTGGGAGAACGAGGGGGTCCGGTTGTGGACGCGTCCCGACCAGGACACGAAGATCGGCATCCTGTCCTTCAAGTCGAAGCAGCACGCGATCGGCGACGAGGTGCTCGATGGCCTGCTGGAGGCGGTCGCGCGTGCCGAGACCGACCTCGACGGCGTCGTGCTGTGGCATCCGGCGCCGTTCGCGGTCGGCGCGAACCTGTACCAGGTCGTCGAGGCGTGCAAGGCCGGGCACTTCGACATGCTGGAGCGCACGGTCGCGAAATTCCAGCGTGCGTCAATGACGCTCAAGCACGCCCAGGTACCGGTCGTCACCGCGATCCAGGGCTTGGCGCTGGGCGGCGGCTGCGAGTTCGCGATGCATTCGGCGCACCGCGTGCTGGCGCTGGAGAGCTACGTCGGTCTCGTCGAGGCGGGCGTCGGCCTGATCCCGGCCGGCGGCGGCAGCAAGGAGTTCGCGCTGCAGGCGCATTACGCGGCGCAGAAGGCCGCGGGGGGCGACGTCTTCCCCTTCATCCAGAACAGCTTCCAGACGATCGCGATGGCCACCGTCGCGAAGAGCGCGCTGGAGGCCGTGCAGCTCGGCTTCGCCAAGCCCACCGACGACGTCGTGTTCCATCCGCAGGAACTGCTCTACGTCGGCATCCGCCGCGCGCGGGCGCTCGCCGACGCCGGCTACCGGCCGCCGCTCGTGCAGCGTGCGGTGACGGTCGCGGGCAGGAACGGCATCGCCACCTGCGAGCTGATGCTGGTGAACATGGCCGAAGGCGGCTTCATCTCGAGCTACGACTACAAGGTCGCGAAGGCGGCGGCCACGGCGCTGTGCGGCGGCGAGGTCGAGACGAATTCGCGCGTATCCGAGCACTGGATCCTCGACGTCGAGCGCGCGCTCTTCGTCGATCTGCTGCGGCAGGAAAAGACACAGCAGCGCATCGCGCACACGCTCGAAACGGGCAAACCGCTCAGGAACTGATGGGGACGAGAACATGAGCAGACAGATTCAGGAAGCCTATATCGTCGCCGCGACTCGCACGCCGGTCGCCAAGAGGAACGGCCTGTTCCGCAGCGTGCGCCCGGACGACATGCTGGCGCATGTACTGGCGGCGGTGGTCGCGAAGGTGCCGGCGCTCGACGCGCGGGAGATTGGCGACGTGATCGTCGGCTGCGCGATGCCGGAAGCCGAGCAGGGCATGAACGTCGCGCGCATCGGCCTGCTGCTGGCGGGCCTGCCGGACACCGTGCCGGGGATCACGATCAACCGCTTCTGCTCGTCCGGGCTGCAGGCGGTCGCGGACGCCGCCGCACGCATCCGGCTGGGCGAGGCGGACGTGATGATCGCCGCCGGCACCGAGTCGATGAGCGCGATGCCGCAGATCATGGGCAACAAGGTGAGCCTCAATCCGGCGATCTTCGCGAAGCAGGAGAACCTCGGCATCGCCTTCGGCATGGGCCTCACGGCCGAGAAGGTCGCGCAGCAGTGGAAGGTGAGCCGCGAGGACCAGGACGTCTTCGCGCTGCACTCGAACCAGCGCGCCTGCGCGGCGATCGCGGCGGGGCTCTTCCGCAAGGAGATCAGCCCCTACACGGTGCGAGCGCACCTGCCCGGCGAGGGCGGCGCGGTGCGCGTCGTCGAACGCGTGGTCGATACGGACGAGGGGCCGCGCGCGGATGCGTCGCTGGAGACGCTGGGCAAGCTGAAGCCGGTGTTCGCGGCACGCGGCTCGGTGACGGCGGGCAACAGCTCGCAGATGTCGGATGGTGCGGGGGCCGTGCTGCTGATGAGCGAGGCGGCGTTGAAGCGCTACGGCGCGACGCCGATCGCACGCTTCGTGAGCTATGCGGTTGCCGGCGTGCCGCCGCAGGTCATGGGGATCGGTCCGGTAGAGGCGATTCCGCGCGCCTTGAAGGCGGGCGGGGTCGCGCAGGGCGAGTTGGACTGGATCGAGCTCAACGAGGCCTTCGCGGCGCAGGCGCTGGCGGTCATCGGTCAGCTCGGCCTCGACCCGGCGCGGGTCAATCCGCTCGGCGGCGCGATCGCGCTGGGTCATCCTCTCGGCGCGACCGGCGCGATCCGCACGGCGACGCTGATGAGCGCGATGCAGCGCGATGCGAACCTGCGCTACGGCATGATCTCGATGTGCATCGGCACCGGCATGGGGGCCGCGGGCGTGTTCGAGCGCGTTTGAAGCGACCTCGGAGGGCCGCAGCCTTCGGGAAACCCCGCTCCGGCCGGATTACAACCCACGCAGGATCGCGGCATACTACAAGACCAAGATCGAACGCCGCGACGCCCTGCCCGTGACGCGGCAGACATAATCAGGGGATCGGAATTCATGGCCAACACCGTATTGCTCGACGTCGAAAACCGCGTCGCGACCCTCACGCTGAACCGCCCGGCGCAGCTCAATGCCTTGTCCATCGAGATGATGGAAGACTTTCTGCATGCCATGCGTGCGCTGCGCGACCTGAAGGACATCGATGTCGTCGTGGTCACCGGTGCGGGCGAACATTTCATGGCCGGCGGCGACCTCAAGGATTTCGCGACGCAGTTCCATCTCGGCCCGCAGGCCCGCATGGTGACCTTCCGCGCGATCATCGAGAAACACATCAATCCGGCCGTCGAAATCCTGCAGTCCCTGCCGCAGCCGGTCGTCGCCAAGGTCCGCGGCGCCTGCGCCGGCTTCGGCCTTTCGCTGATGCTCGGCTGCGACCTCGCCCTGTGCGCCGACAGTGCGAAGTTCACCACCGCCTATTCCTCCATCGGCCTGTCCGCCGACGGCGGCATGTCGTGGTTCCTGCCGCGCATCGTCGGACGGCGCAAGGCCGCGGAACTGCTGCTGCTGGGCGACCGTTTCGACGCGGCGGAGGCGCTGCGCCTCGGCCTGGTGAACCGAGTCGTGCCTGCAGCGGACGTGGACGCCGAGACCGCGGCGCTGGTCGGCCGCCTGCAGAACGGCGCCCGCCACGCCTACGGCGAAATCAAGCGCCTGCTGGCCGCGTCGGCGGACGCAAAGATCGAGACCCAGCTGCAGAGCGAAGCCGAGGCCTTCGCGCGCTGCAGTGCGACCGAGGACTTTGTCGAGGGCATCAGCGCCTTCCTCGAAAAACGCAAGCCGGGCTTCCGCGGCGCCTGACGAGCCGACACTGCCGGCATCTCGGGCCGGCCCGGCCCGCCCCATTCCTCCGGACTCCGGGAACGCCCGTTACGGTAGCGGGATGCGTTCGGTTTCGCCGGGCACCGGTGCGAAGCGGTCGGCGCGCCAGTCCTCCTTCGCCTCTTCGATGCGCTCGCGCGTGCTGGCGACGAAGTTCCACCACACAAAGCGCGGGCCGTCGAGCGGCTCGCCGCCGAGCAGCATCAGGCGCGTCGGCCCGAGCGCGGCGAGCATGACGTCGGCGCCGCGGGCGAAGACCAGCAGCTGCCCGGGCGGATAGGCCTGGCCGTCGATGCGCACGGCGCCCTCGACGACATAGGCCGCGCGCTCATCGTAGTAGGCCGGGATGTGCAGGCGCTGCTGCGCGACGAGCGTGACGTCGGCGTAGAAGAGCGGCGAGCGCGTCTCGGCCGGCGAACGTACGCCGAAGATCTCGCCGGCGATCACGCGGATACGCATGCCGGGTTCGGCGATGACCGGCAATTCCTCGGCGCCGTGGTGCGCGAACGCGGGCGCCATTTCCTCATCGCGCGCCGGCAGCCCGACCCAGGCCTGCAGGCCGGAGAGCTTCGGCCCGGCCGGCCGCAGTTCGGGCGGGGTGCGCTCGGAATGGACGATGCCGCGGCCGGCGGTCATCCAGTTAAGCTCGCCGGGGCGGATTGGCTGCACGCTGCCGAGGCTGTCGCGGTGCAGGATCTCGCCGTCGAACAGGTAGGTCACGGTCGCCAGCCCGATGTGCGGGTGCGGGCGCACGTCGAGGCCGGTGCCGGCCTCGAGCCGGACGGGGCCCATCTGGTCGAGGAAGACGAAGGGGCCGACCATGCGCCGCTGCGCCGAGGGCAGCACGCGCAGGACTTTGAAACCGCCGCCGAGGTCGCTGGCGCGGGGCACGACTATCGTTTCGACGGTGGGGTCGGGTTGTGCGGCGGATGTGCGGTCGCTTGTCATGGGAGTCTCGGATGCGGGGGGCATCGTTCCGTCGGTGCCGGGTGGGGGAGAAGGCATGGGGCGTCGCCGCGATCAAAGGGTCTTCAGGTATTCGACCAATGCCGCCTTGTCGGGGTCGGGCAGTTCCGTGCCGTACAGGTGGCCGCCGTTGCCGTTGCCGCGCTGGCGGGTGTCGTGCAGCGTGCCGACACGCTCGGCCTGTGGCCCGGTGGTGAGGAAGCCGCCCCGGGCCTGATCGTAGACGTCGTAGCCGCGCAGGAATTCGACGGGGCGGCGAGCGGGCGGTTCCAGCAGGTCGCGCAGCGTCGGCACCGAGCCGTTGTGCAGGTAGGGCGCGCGCAGCCAGATGCCGTCGAGGAAGGGGATCACGTATCCGTCCAGCGTCTCCTCGACGAGCCCCTTGCGGGCTATGCCCATCGCGCGCACGACGCGGTTGGCCTCGATCGCGGCCTCCTTGTTCCAGCTGTCGACCCGCCCGCGGTCGGTGCCGACCTCGCTGAGCGGCAGGCGCGTGCCGGTGCGGTCGGACGCGTGGCAGGCGGCGCAGTGCTGTTCGAACACCGCCTTGCCGGCGGCTGCGCGGTCGGCGTCGAGCGCGAAGGGGTACTTCGGCGCCGGCAGCTTGCCGAGGAAGGCGTGCATCCAGTCGACGTGGCCGAGGAAGGCCTGGCGGTCCTTGGGCGCGGCGCCGAGCACGCCCAGCGCGGAGTCGATGATCACCGAGCGCGCGTCGTGGCTGTCGCCGGCGAGGTTCATGAAATGCCCCTTCTCCGGCTTGTACTTGTCGAGGTTCCACAGCGCCGGCATGTCGGTCGGGCCGAAGCTGTCGTCCATCGGCGCCTTGATCATGAAGTACTTGGTGAGGTTCATCGCGTCGTCGCGCCCGCGGCCCCAGTTGGGGAAGTCCTTGCGGTAGATCCACGCGAACTGCGTCTCGCGTTCGAGCAGGCGCTTCTTGGTGATGGGGATGATCAGGAAGCGGTACGCGAGGCGGTCGAGCCAGTCGAGTCCGGTGACGAGCTCGATCTCGCGCATCAGCACGTCGGGGGTGAAGCGTGGGTCCTTCGCGCAGTCGATGAGGTAGCGGAAGAAGGCCTGGAGGTTGAGCGTGTGGCCCGGGCCGGCGACTACGTAGGTGGGGTTCTCGTCCTCGCGGCTGCGGTAGCTCGCGGTGTGGCACGCAGCGCAGGTGTTGGCGACGCGCGGGAAGCCGATGGTCTTCTTGGTGAAACCGATCGGCAGCTCCATGCCCTGCTCCCACGCGACGCCCAGCGACGCGTAGCCGCCCACGCCGGGGAGCTTGTCGGGGAAGATGCGCGGCAGGACATAGAAAATCCAGTACGGGATGCCGGCGTCGTTCTCGGCGCCGATCGAGCCGTATTTCCAGCGCATCTCGGGGCTCGCGGTGACCCACGCGGGCTGGGGCTCCTCGCGCAGGAAGCGGTACCAGCCGACATAGGCGAGCGCGGCGCCGGCGGCGAGCAGGACCGTGAGCGCGATCCACAGCCAGCGGTGCTTGCGCGGGCCGGCGATGGGGTCGTCGGCCGGGCCGTTCATGTTGCTCTCGTTCGTGGCGTGCATCGCGCGGCCTCCGGCATCAGAAGGTCTTGAGGTATTCGACCAGCGCGGCCTTGTCGTCGGCCGGCAGCTGCGTGCCGTAGGGCTCGCCCTCGTGGCCGGCGTTGCCGTTGCCGGCGATGGTCGTGTCGTAGCGGAAGTAGTGGCGGCCGCCTTCCTCGCACGCGTCGCCGACGAAGCCGAGCCTGTCGCGGTCGATGACGTCGTAGCCGCGGCAGAACGCCTTCGGGCGGTTCGCGACCGGCTCGAGCAGGTCGCGCACCGTCGGCACCGAGCCGTTGTGGAGATACGGCCCGCGCAGCCACAGGCCGTCGAGCGGCATGTTGGCGTAGCCGAAGGTCTTGCGGAAGCCGGTGAAGCGCCACGGGTAGCCGGCATAGACGGAGCCGAGGTTCTGCGCGAGCTCGGGCGTGAAGGAGTCGAGGCGGTGGCGGTCGGTGCCGATGTCGGCGAGCGGCGTGACGTGGCCGACGCGCGCGCCGCGGAAGTCCTTCCCGCTCGCGCCGTGGCAGCCGGCGCAGTATTCGGCGTAGAGCGGGGCGCCGCGGTCGGCGAGCGCGGCGTCGATCGGGTAGGGGTACTTCGGCGGCGCGGCGTCGAGCAGCCATTCCTCGAGGCGGCCGATCGCGACCAGGTCTATCGTCGGCGGCGTCGTGCCGGTGCCGAAGGCGGCGTTCTTGTTGCGCTCCTCGGCCTTGGTGTTGTTGCCGTCCCAGTGCAGCTGCATCGGCTGGCCGTCGTCGCGCGTCTTGCGCTTCCGCTGTTCCCAGATCGACGGGAAGTCGGTCGTGCCGAGGCGCTCCTCGGGCGCGAGGCGCTCGGGCGGGAAGTTGAACAGCGCCTTTGACGGGTTGAAGGTGTCGACCCGCCCCGGCCCCCAGGGCGGTTGCGACAGCGACCACGCGAAGCGTTCGCGCAGCATCAGCAGGCGCTCGCGCATCAGGGCGATGGCGACCGGATAGACGACGTAGCGGTCGAAGGGGCCGAGCTTGCCGGCGCGCGCGTCGATCTCGGGGATGATGGTGTCGGCGCTGAAGCGCGCGTCGGCGGCGCAGTTGAAGAAGAAGTTCTCGAAGCCCATCAGGTTCAACTGGTGGGCCGGCATGCCCAGGTATACGCGCGGCGCGGAGGTGGGCGTGTCGCGCACGGTACCGGCGTGGCACGCGGCGCAGTTGAGGAAGACGCGGTCGAGGCCGAGGTTGCGGCGCATCGACACGCCCACCGGCAGCGTGCGGCCGTCCTCGAAGATCATGCCGAGCGAGGCGTAGCCTTCGCCGGGCAGGTACTTCGCGCATACCTTCGGCAGCACCTGCCAGATCCAGTACGGAAAGCCCGAGGCGCGTTCGCCGCCGGTCGAGCCGTACTTGAAGTGGCGTTCGATGTCCGGGTAGCTCACCGGCTCGTCGGCGGAAAAGCGCACGTACAGGCCGACCGCGATCGTCGCCGGGATCAGCAACAGCGCGGCGAGGACGAGCAAGGCGCTGCAGCACCAGCGCCGGGCGGGCGGCTCGGGCGCGGGGGGCTTGGAGGAGGATCGGCGCAGGATCGGCATCGTCGCGCTCCTTAGCCCGAGGCGGGCAGGCAGGGAGGCAGGGCCTCGTAGTTGTCCGGCTGCGGCAGCGGCGCGCCGCCCGCGAGTTCGGCCGCGTAGGTCGCGAGCGTGGCGAGCTCCGCGCTTGCGGCCCAGGTCGCCGGATTGGCGCCGAGCGGGCGCAGCGCTAGCAGCGGCGGCATCGGCGTCTTCGCGCGTGCTTCGGGCGGCTTCTGCCACATCGCGAGGCGATAGCGGATGCGCGCGGCGCAGTGCGTGAGGCGGGCACGCACGGTCGCCTCGTCGCCGTGCAGGAAGTTGGGCGGGGTGCTCGACGGGGTCTGGTGACAGGGGCTGCAGTAGCGCTGGAACAGGCCGGCTGACGCGGCGGGTGGGAATCGCGGGACGTCGCGGACCGGTGCCGCCGTGGCGATGGACGCCGGTGCCTCGTCGCGGCGGCCGGACGGCGCGAGGAGGGCCGTCACCAGCTGCTCGCGCCGGAACGGTCCGGCGGCGAACGGTCCGCCCGGCGTGGCGGCAAGCGCGGCGATGGTGTCGCGGACGCGGTCGAAGTCCACTGGCTGGGCGCCCTGTCCGGGAAAGGCGGCACCGAGCAGCGCGAGATCGCGCCCGCCCACCATTTCGGCCAGCCCCGCGACGGTCTCGTTGAGGCGCTGGGCGTCGGGCGCGGGCCACACTTCGAGCGGCGGGCGCGGGGCGAGCGGCTCGAAGGGCGCGGGAATGTTCGCGAGCATCACGCCATCGGTTCGCGACAGCCCTTCCGGCAGCGGATCGCGGTTGGGGATGTTGGCATCCGGTAGCGCGAGCCCGCTAGGCCAGTGCGTCTGCCATGCGGCGGCGAAGGCGGGCAGGATCGCCCCCTGCAGTGCGGCGAGTTCGTGGCGCCCCGTCGCGCGGTAGCGCAGCGCGGCCTCGAACAGCGCCGCGCGGCAGCGGGCGCCGCGTTCGCCGTCGCCGCAGCCCGTCTGCCACAGGGCCTGCCAGAGCGCGAAGCGGTTGGCGCGCTGGGCCGCGGTGTCGATCGCGCCGGGGAGGTCGATGCCGCGCCGCACCGGCACGCCCTCGACGCTCGCCTGCCACGTCGCGAGCCGCGCAGCGACCGCCGGGTTGGCGTTGGTCTCCTGCCACAGCGGGCGCGAGAAGATCGGCGCGTGGTTCTGGTGGCACGCGAGGCACAGCGGGCGCGACGCGTACACGACGCGCGGCCGGGCGCCGCTGCGGTAGTCGAGCACGAGCTGGAACTCGAAGCGGGCGGCCGCCTCGTTGTAGCTGATGACCTCGATGATGTCGCTGTTGCCGACGTGGCCGAGGTACAGGCGGTCGCGCTGCAGCGGGCCCGGGCCGTGGGCGGCCGGTTCGCCGGCCATCGCGGCGACGACGCGCGGGTGGCGGAAGAATTCCGGCGCCGCGGCTAGGCGCTGCAGCGAGCGGCCGATCGGGATCAGCACGCGCACGAGGCAGCGCCCGTCCGGCAGGTCTGCACAATGCCCCTCGCCTTCCAGACCTTGCAGCAGCCGTTCGAACGGATAGGGCAGGGCCGCCGCGCCGCCGAGCGCCGCGACGCGCTGGTCGAAGAGCGACGCGCCCGCCGGCGGCAGGTCCTCACCGTAGGCGTCCGGCGCGAGCAGCGGCCGCGCCGGCGGGGAGGGCGTCGCGCCAGATTCGGCGCGGGCCGGGGGGGCGGTCGCGGCTGCCCGGGGCGGGGTCTCGCGGCCGTAGTTCCACCACGCGACCGCGAGCGCCGCCGCGAGCATCACCGCGCTGGCCCGGTTCGCGGCGCGCATCGCTGGAGTCCCCTCGCCGCCCGCGGCCGGCCTACTTCGCGGCGACGACGACCCGCTTCTGCGTGCCGCCCCAGCAGTCCTCCTGCACGCTGCCGGTCTTCTGGAAGGCCGGTCCGTCGCGTTCGGCGATCTCCTTGTTGTAGAGCACGAAGTTCAGCACGAACACGCGGTCCATGTAGGCGCGGCCGAGGTAGAGGCCGGGCCGCACCATGCGGATCTCGTCGCGCACCTTGAGGCCGCGCCGTCCGGCGAGGAAGTCCGGCTTTTCCTGATAACCGGGCAGCTCGTCGGTGAAGGCGTAGTCGATGATCACCGACTCGCGCCGCGAATCGACGAGGCTCTGGCCGCAGTAGAGCTTGGCGGGGAACAGCAGCCACGCGTCCTTGCGTCCGACGACGATTTTCTTCGGCTCGCCCTCGACGAGCCCGGCCTTGCGGAAGATCTCCAGGTCCTCGATGCGGTTCCTGAGCACGCGCTCGTTGCGGTAGAACACCTTGCCCTTCCACAGCGTCTCGCCGATCTTGTCGACGGCGATGCCCTTCAGGTGCAGCGCGAAGCCGGCGAGCCCGCCGACGATCTCGCCCGCGCGCAGCTTGCCGCTCTCGCCCTCGGGCAGGATGATGCTGCCGTCGAAGGGGCCGTCCGGGATCGGCCCGGCGCCGAGGCGCGCATAGATCTGGTCGAGCTGCTCCTGGTTCAGCAGCGCGAGGTTCTCCGGCGTGATCTTCTCGAGGTCCGCGACCGACAGCGGGTACTGGTGTTCGAGCTGGGCGAAGTCGGGCTTGCGCGCGTAATCCGTGCCGTACGGAGCGAAGGGGATGGCCGGCGGTTCGGTCTTGCCGCAGGCGGCGAGCAGGAGCGTGGCGAGCAGGACGGTCGCGGCGCGGGGGAGGTTCGATTTCATCGCGGTCTCCTTGCGCTCACAGGGTCGCGAGGAAGGCGATCAGCGCCTTCTTGTCCGCGTCCGACAGGTCCTCGCCGAAGCGATGGCCGCCGTTCTCGATCTCGTCGGTGCAGTTGCTGTAGTGCTGGCGCAGCAGCTCGCGCTGGCCGCGCAGCAGGCCGGCGAACTCGCCCGGTTGGGCGAGGATGTCGTCGGCGAGCTTCTGCATCTGCCCGGTCGTTTCCTTGCCCAGGCGCGCCTCCAGCTTTGCCGGGTCGCGCTTGGCGAGGAAGAGGTCCACCACCAGGTCCTTGTGCCGCAGGCTGGTCATCGAGTTCGCCGGGATGCCCGCCGGGATGCGCACCTGCCCGCTGCCGACGAGCGGCTTCTCGCCCGTGCCGTCCCACACGCGCGGGCCGAGATCGAGGATCACGTCCTGGTCGGTCAGCGTCGCCTTGGGCTTGCGCGCGTCCGGATGCAGCAGCTCGTGCATCGACGCGAGGTACAGGCGGTAACGCCCTTCCACGCTCGGGTCGGTCTGGAAGCACTCGCTCTGGGTGGCCGCGAGCTTGCCGTCGGCGTCGAGCTCGCGTGCGCGGAAGAAATCGTTCGCCGCGTTCGCCGGCTTGCCGCACAGCTCCGGCCCGATCGCGTTGTTGTGCATGAAGGGCGCGTGCGCCCACAGGTTCAGCAGCGACACGTTGCGGTAATAGCCGCGCCCGCCGTCGTTCGGCTCCTTGACGTTGATGTCCGCGGCGCGCGAGCGCAGCGTCTCCGAGCCGTACTCCTGCCATACGTGGCCGGCCATGTGGTTGGAATGCAGCGCGCGGCAGCGGTTCGTGCCGATCTCGCTCGCGGGGCTCGCGACGTCGTTGCCCATCCAGTCGGCGCGCAGGCCGTTGTCCGCGAGCGCATGGAAGTCGCGGTTCGCGAACGGCCCGCCGACGCTTTCCGGGATGCTCGAGTGGCAGCGCGCGCAGTTGGTCGCGAACACGGCCTTGCCGCGCGCGATGGCGCCCGTGCCGTGTTCCCGCTCGAGGTCCGCGATGAGGCTGTCGCGCGTATAGTCCGGCGCCGCCGTATCGGCGGCCTTGTGCACCGCGTTGCGCGCGACGGCGAGGTCGGTCGCGTTCGATTCGGGCGACAGGAAGAACGCCAGGATGTCCGCCAGCCGGTCCTCGATCGCGCGGAAGTTCGGGCAGTCGCGCCGGCACTGGCCGATGTTGAACGGCGTCTGGCCGAAGTAGTGCGCCTGCGGATCGACCTGGCGCAGGTCCGTGAGGTGGTTGAGCCAGCACTGCTCCGAGCACGAGCCGATGTTGAAATACACGCGCTGGATCGCCTCGAGCGCGCCGATCGAGTCCTCCCCGCCCTTCAGGATGTGATGCACGCCGGGCTTGCCGAGCGTCGTATCGTCGCTGCGCGTGCTCTTCTCCCAGCACTTCGTGTCGCGCCCGGGCTCGCACCAGCACTTCGCCTCGTCTTTTTCCGCGCCGCAGGTCGTGACCTTGCGCCACTTCGTGATCGATTCGCCGGGGAAGATCGGCCGCTGCGCGATGTTGATCAGCGCGTTGATCGTGCCGGGGTTGTTCACCCCGTCATGCGGAATCGCCGACGTGTCGGTCACGCCCGGCCGTGCGTGCGCGAACATCTGCCATTCGAGGCTGCTGCGGGGCATGCCCGAGCCGAGGATCTCCGACTTGCGGATGTACTGGTTGCCGACCAGGCCCTTGATGTTCTCCCAGCGCGGATGCGCCGGATCGACGGGCGGATTGAGCGGGTCGAAGGCGATGTGACAGGAGCCGCAGCTCGTGCCGATCAGGAAGGGCGGTTCCACCGACGCGTCCGCGAGGCGGCTGAAGCGCTCGTCCGACGGCACTTTCGTCTGCTCGATCATGCGCCGGCCGAAGCCCTCCCAGGTGCCGAGGCTGCCATTCACCGTCTTCCACTGCTCCGGGTCGAAGCGCGGGTTCGGGAACTTGCGGAAGCCCAGCGCCCCGGTCGAGGTGCCGAAACGCAGGTCGCAGGCCGAATGGCGCTGGTCGCGGCCGTCCTTCGCGTGCGGGTCGGCCGCGTCGAGCGCCGCGTCCTTCAGCCCGCAGGCGGGATCGACGTAGCCCGCCTTGCCGACGTACTTCAGCAGCACGTCGTCGCCCGGGCACCAGTCGAAGCCGTAAGTCTCGTCGCGGCTCTTCGCCGGGCAGTTAGCCTCGCCCGGCACGCAGCACGACGGGTCATTGATCAGCCCCCACGCGCGGAAGCGGTCATCGCGCTGGTCGCTGCGCAGCACGCGGTACCAGTCCGGCAGCACGCCGACGCGCTGCTGGAACACGTAGGTGTGGAAGCGCTCGTTGCCCGCGGTCGCCTTGAACCAGATCAGCCGCCCGACGCAGGCCGATTCCGACAGCCCCTCGCGCGCGCAGGCCTCGAAGTAGGGTGCATCCTGATCGACCGACGTGCTCGCGGGCATCGGCTTGTCCGGCGCCACGACGGGGGGCAGGGGCGCAGGCTGCTGGGCGGTGGCAGTGGTAACCAGCGGGGAGGCCAGGGAGGAGGTGCCCGTATCGCGATCGGCCGAAACGAACACCATGGCGAGCAGAGCGCCGGCGGTGACGAGCACTTTCATGGTCCGCTCCTGTTGGGTTCCGGGTCGCTGCCCCGATGACGAGGCAATGCCCGAGGCGCATATGCAGTGCTGGTCCGGCGAAGTGCCGCAAGCGAATTGCCGCCGCAGCTTTTTATGGCGCCTAAGTTTCTATAGGCAAGCGCGACCCGAAACGCAAACGCCGATACAAGTCGCGATGGATGGGCATGTTGGCGTCCGCGTGCGCCGGCGGCGGCCGCTCAGCGCGTCAGACGGTAGGCCAGCAGCCCCAGCCACTCGTGCACGGCATACCAGCCGGCATAGGCGGAGGTCGGCCCGGGAAGCTCCTCGAGTACCTGGTCGCCGGCCCCGGGACCGCCCAGCCACGCCGTCGGCGCCGGTATCACCTGCAGCCCCGCGGCTTCGAATGCCGCCTGCGCGCGCGGCATGTGGGCGGCGTGGGTCACGAGCAGGATCCGGCTCACCCCCGCGGCGCGCAGCGGCTCTGCCGAAAACCGCGCATTCTGCTGCGTATCGAGCGAGGCCTTCTCGACCCAGCGCACCGGAACGCGGAAATCCTCTTCCAGCGCCACCTTCATCAGGATCGCCTCGGCCATCGTTCCGGTCGGTGCGCCGCCGCTCACCAGCACCGGCAAGCCGGTCTGGCGCGCCAGCCGTGCAGCGTAGCGCAGTCGTTCGAGCGCCAGCCGGTTCACCGTCTCGCCCCCGTATTCCGGCGCATGGCGCCGTTTGCCAGCGCCCAGCACGACGATCGCCTGCGCCTGCCGCAGTGCGGCCGCATCGACGACCGGTGCGGTCTCGAGTCCGCGCAGCAGCCAGCCGACGCTCGCGGGGGTGGATAACAGCAACGTGGCTGCGACGCCGAGCCAGGCCAGCATGAGGCCGGCGCGCCGCCGCCGCGGCACGAGCAGCAGTCCCGCAACGGTCAGCAGCAGCGGCGCCACCGGCGGCTGCACCAGGATCGAGACGGTCTTCTTCAACCAGAACAGGGCGAGCGCGGGATCCAAGGCCATCTGCATTGTCGGGAGGATGGGGCGCCAGTATTATCCCCGACTTATCCGTCGTCGCGCCCATTCCGGCCAGTCTTCCCGATGCACGATCCTTCTTGTCCTGCCCCCCGCGTGAGGTCGAATGGGACTGCGTGAACTCATCCTCGCCGCCACCGCGCTCCTCGCGGTGTATGTCGGCTACCAGCTCTACCGCGCCTCGCGGGTGCCCAAGGCGCCGGCGTCCGTGCCGCCCGGTGTGTCCGCCGAGGGTTCGGCCGGGGAGGCGCCCGCAAGTGTCGAACTGCCCGCCGGGGCGCCGGCAGGTGTCGATGTCCTGGCCGCAGGCGACGGCGACGACGAGGCCGGGCCGCTGTACGGCGTCGCCGGCCGGCTTCCAGCCGCGTCCGAGGCCGGACCCGCGCCGGATGCGTTCCAGCACGAACTGGAGGTTCGGCAGTTGCGGCGCGAACTCGAGCAGCAGGGTGGTGCACTGGCCGAACTGCGGCGCGAACTCGATGAGCTTCGCGAGCAGCTTCGTGCGCACAAGGAGCAGGCCGATGCGGGTCTCGGGACGCGCGGCGCGTCGCCCGAGTACAACGAGGCGCTGGTGTTCGCCCGTCGCGGACTCGATGCCGAAGCGATTGCCGAGCGTTGCGGCATTACCGTGGCGGAGGCCGAACTCGTGCAATCGCTGGCACGCAGCCAGTCCGGCGAGTCCGGGTCGGTGCCATGAGCCGGGCCTTCGAGGCGCAAGACGCCGCCGCTTCGCAGTCCCTGCGCAAGGCCAGCCTGAAGCGGGCACTGGTCGCGACCCTCGTCCTCATGGCGCTGACGGCATCCCTCCGGCTGGTAGAGGACCGCGAGACGGCTGTACCGCAGGCCGCGCCCGCCGATCCTGCGCCCGCCACGTCGTCCACCCCCGCCGCGGACAGCGCCGCGGCGGCTGCCCCGGCTGCGGCGGTGGAGGCCCCGGCGCCCGTCGCAGCGGAGGAGGGCGCGCCGCTCGAATCCGGGCATGTTGCGAGTGCGGCGGCTCAATCCGGGCCGCAAGCGGCAGCCCCGCAGGGCGCGACGCTCGCCCCGGCGGCATCGCCGCCGGGATGGGACGCGACTGCCGTCGCCGTTGCACCCTCCGTCCCCGTAGAGCCTGCCCGGGAGGGCAGTGCCGTACCTGCGCCGGCGGAGGCTGCCCCGGCGGACGCGGCGGCGGAAAGGCGCGACGCCGCGCCTCGCGCCGATGCGCCGCGTCTGCATGCCGGCCCGCCTCCGGGGCCGGGGTATCTCATCCAGCTCGGCGTGTTTCTCGATACCGCCAACGCCGAGAGCATGCGTCGGGAGCTTGAGCGAAAGGGCTATCCGGCGCACCTGCAGGCGCGCGTCGTGCTCGGCCCCTATCCGGACCGCGGGGCCGCGCTCGCGGCGCAGGAAAAAGTTCGCCGCGAACGCAAGCTGGATGGCATGATCTTGGGTCCGCGCAAGTAACATCGCAGGCGGTGCAGGGCAGGCTTCGTCGGCACGGATCGTCGTGCGCGTACGTCAGGGCGCCAAAAGCGGGTCAAATCAGAGGAGGTCTCAATGAAGATCGAGAGTCAGGTGTTCGGTACCGTCGATATTCCCGATGAAAAGGTGATCGAGTTTCCGGCCGGGCTTCCCGGGTTCGAGGACTGCAAGCAATTCGCCCTCGTGCATGAGGATGGATCCACCTCGCCCCTATACCTGCTGCAGAGCTTGGACAATCCTGCGGCCGTGTTCTCGATCACCGGATCGGACCGGCTGGGTGTCAATTACGAGTTCGGTCTCTCGGACGAAGAAGCTGAGCAACTCAAGCTCGCGAATCCTGCCGATGCCTTCGTCGCCGTCATCGTGCGCAAGGACGAAGGCGACGTGGGCAACCCCGCGACCGCCGGGCTGCGTGCGAATTTCATGGCGCCGCTGGTGATCAACGTCGCCGCGCGCCGTGGAATCCAGAAGATCATCACGCGTCTCGGCTGTGACGTGACCCTGCGCGCCGAAAGCTGATCGGCGCACCCTTCCGCGCCCCGGTGCTGGATGCGCCGGGCGTTGTTTCATCCGGCCCCCTGTCGGAATCGTTCGTATTAGCAAAGGAATTCAAGCATGAGCCGCAGCATCATCTCGACCCCCAACGCCCCCGCCGCCATCGGCACCTACTCGCAGGCCGTCAAGGTCGGCGATACCGTCTACTGCTCCGGCCAGATCGGCCTCGACCCCGCGACGATGCAAATGGTCGAGGGCTTCGAGGCGCAGACCGTGCGCGTGTTCGAGAACCTCAAGGCGGTGGCGGAAGCGGCCGGCGGCTCCCTTGCCGATGCCGTGCGCGTGACGATCTACCTCACCGATCTGGCCAATTTCGCCAAGGTGAACGAGGTGATGGCGCGCTACTTCGCCGAGCCCTTCCCGGCGCGCGCCGCCGTCGGCGTCAAGGAGCTGCCCAAGGGCGGCGTGGTCGAGGCCGACGCCATCCTGGTGATTGCTTAAGGATCCGCAAATCTGGGCCGGCATCGGCCCGCAGCTCGCAGGACGGCTGGCGAAGCTCGACATCCGCCGGCCGCAGGACCTCGTCCTGCACCTGCCGCTGCGCTACGAGGACGAAACCCGCCTGACGCCGATCGCCGCCGCGCGTGCCGGCGCGCCGGTGCAGGTCGAAGGCGAAGTGGTGTCCTGCGAAGTCACGCTGCGCCCGCGCCGCCAGCTCGTCGCGCAGATCCGCGACGCCAGCGGCACGCTCACCGCGCGCTGGCTCAACTTCTACCCCTCGCAGCAGAAGCAGCTCGCGCCCGGCCGGCGCGTGCGCGTGTTCGGCGAGGTGCGCGGCGGCTTCTTCGGCAACGAGATGGTCCATCCGCGCGTGCATCCGGTGGAGGAGGGCGAGGCGCTGCCGCAGGCGCTCACGCCCGTCTATCCGACCACCGCGGGGCTCGCGCAGTCGGCGCTGCGCAAGCTCATCGGGCGCGAACTGCAGCGCCCGCCGCCGACTGAACTGCTCCCCGTGCCGCTGCCGGGTGGCCTGCAACTGCCGCCTTTTGCCGACGCGCTGCGCACCCTGCATCAGCCCCCGCCCGACATCGACCCGTACGCGCTCGAAGACCGCGCGCATCCCGCTTGGCAGCGCATCAAGTTTGAGGAGCTCCTCGTCCAGCAGCTGTCGCTGCGGCGCGCCTACAACGCCCGCCGCACGCGCCGCGCGCCGGTCCTGCGCGACAGCGGCAAGCTCACCGGCGCCCTGCTCGCGCAGCTGCCGTTCAGCCTCACCGGCGCGCAGGCGCGCGCGGTCGCACAGATCGGCCGCGACCTCGCCACCCCGCACCCGATGCAGCGCCTGCTCCAGGGTGACGTCGGCAGCGGCAAGACCATCGTCGCCGCGCTGGCGATGCTGCAGGCGGCCGAAAACGGCTTCCAGGCCGTGCTCATGGCGCCCACCGAAATCCTCGCCGAACAGCACTGGAAGAAGCTTGCCGCGTGGCTGGAACCGCTCGGCGTCGGCATCGCGTGGCTGTCGGGCAGCCGGCGCAAGAAGGAGCGCGAGGCCGAGCTCGCCCGGCTCGCGAGCGGCGAAGTCCTGCTCGCCGTCGGCACGCACGCGCTGATCGAGGACCCGGTGACGCTGCCACGTTTGGGCCTCGCGATCGTCGACGAACAGCACCGCTTCGGCGTGCGCCAGCGCCTCGCGCTGCGCGAGAAGGGCGCCGACGCGCTGCACCCGCACATGCTGATGATGTCGGCGACGCCTATCCCTCGCACGCTGGCGATGAGCTTTTACGCCGACCTCGACGTCACCGTGCTCGACGAACTGCCGCCGGGCCGTACCCCCATCCTCACCAAGCTCGTCGCCGAGTCGCGCCGCGACCAGGTCATCGCGCGCGTGCGCGACGCCTGCCTCGGCGGCGCGCAGGCCTACTGGGTGTGCCCGCTGATCGAGGAGTCCGAGGCGCTGCAGCTCAAGACCGCCGTCGAGACCTTCGAGGCCCTGTGCGCCGCGCTGCCGGAGCTGAAGGTGGGGTTGGTGCATGGCCGCATGAAATCCGACGAAAAATCCGTGACGATGGCCGCGTTCTCGGCCGGCGCGCTGCACGTGCTGGTCGCCACGACGGTGATCGAGGTCGGCGTCGACGTGCCCAACGCGAGCCTGATGGTGATCGAGCACGCCGAGCGCTTCGGTCTTGCGCAACTGCACCAGTTGCGCGGGCGCGTCGGGCGCGGCACGAAGGAGTCCGCCTGCATCCTGATCTACGCCCATCCGCTGTCGGAGAACGGGCGCGCGCGCCTGAAAGTCATCTACGAACACAGCGACGGCTTCGCCATCGCGCGCGAGGATCTGCGCATCCGCGGCCCCGGCGAGTTCGTCGGCGCGCGCCAGAGCGGCGTGCCGCTGCTGCGCTATGCCGACCTGGAGGGCGACGCCGATCTCCTGGAGCCGGCGCGCGCCCTCGCCGAACGCCTGCTGCGCGACTCGCCGGACGTTGCGACGCAGCTGATGGAGCGCTGGCTCGGGGGGCGCGAAGGCCTGCTGCGCGCCTGAGCCACCGGGTTGGGCGCGCGATGCCCAACCGGTATCATGCCCGTCGTTCCGTTTCCTCTCCCTCATGCGTACCCGTCCTCACAAAGAAACCTGGCTGAAGCGCCCGCCGCGCGCGACCGTTTCCCGCATGCTCCGCCCCTGGCTCACCGATCCGGACTCGCTCACCGCGCGCATCCGCGCCCGCTGCAGCACTTTGTCCGTGCACGTGCTGCGTCAGCGCCTCGCCTTGCCGCACCGCGACGAGGCGACGCTGCTGGGGCTGCGCCGCGGCGAACTCGCGTGGCTGCGCGAGGTGCTGCTGGTCGCCGACGGCGTGCCGGTGGTGTTCGCGCGTTCGCTATTGCCGCGCGCCAACGTGCGCGGCGCGTGGAACCTGTTCCACGGCATGGGTGCCCGGCCGCTGGGCGCCGCGCTCTTTGCCGACCCGGCGATCAGCCGCCGTGCGCTCACTTGCGCCTGCCTCGACCTCCGCGACGCGCGCTATCATCTCGCTGCCGCGGCACTGGCGCCGAAGGCGATGCCGCCGCGCGTCTGGGCGCGCCGTTCGCTGTTCCGCCTGCACGGCCGCGCCCTGCTCGTCAGCGAGGCCTTTCTGCCCACGATCCTGGACCTGCCCGAATGATGTCTGCGCCGCTTCCCCTGTCCGCCCGCCTGCCCATCTACCTGCGGCTGATGCGCCTCGACAAGCCCATCGGCATCCTGCTGCTGCTGTGGCCGACGCTGTGGGCACTGTGGCTCGCCGCCGACGGTTTCCCGCCGCTGCACATCCTCGCGATCTTCGTCCTCGGCACGGTGCTGATGCGCTCGGCCGGCTGCGTCGTCAATGACTACGCCGACCGCGATTTCGACGGCCACGTCGAGCGCACGAAGAACCGTCCGCTCGCGACGCGCGTGATCGGCACCCGCGAGGCGCTGCTGCTTGCGACGGCCCTCTCTATCGTCTCCTTCCTCCTGATCCTGCCGCTCGCGCCCATCGTGCTGTGGCTGTCGCTGCCGGCGCTGTTCCTCGCCGCGAGCTACCCGTTCATGAAGCGCTTCTTCGCGATTCCCCAGGCCTACCTCGGCATCGCCTTCGGCTTCGGCATCCCGATGGGCTTTGCCGCGGTGCAGGGCGAGGTGCCCGCAATCGCATGGTGGCTGCTGCTCGGCAACATCTTCTGGACTGTCGCCTACGACACCGAATACGCGATGGTGGACCGCCCCGACGACCTCCGGATCGGCATCAAGACCTCCGCGATCACCTTCGGCCGCTTCGATGTCGCCGCCGTGATGCTGTGCTATGCGATCGCCTTCGCGCTGTTCGCCGCCGTCGGTCTTGCCGCGGGGCGCGGCGTACTCTTCTTCGCCGGCCTGCTGGCGGCCTGCGGGATCGCCGGCTACCACTACACGCTGATCCGCGGGCGCGAACGCGCACCTTGCTTCAAGGCCTTCCTGCACAACAACTGGGTCGGTGCAGCCATCTTCGCCGGCCTCGTCCTTGATTACATTGCGTTTCCTGCCGGCTGAACTAGGGTGAACGGACCGTATCGCTGACGGTCGAATACACGTGTCGGGGTCAATTCCGGCACGTCCCCAAAGGAGAACGCAATGAAGAGAAGCCTGTTGTTCGCAGGCCTGTGCGCGATGGCGCTGTCTTCCAGCGCCTTGGCGTTTCACTGCCCCGCGGACATGAAGAAGATCGATGATGCGATGGCGAAGAATCCTATGCTTACGGCCGAGCAGATGACGGAAGTGAAGAAACTGCGTGCCGATGGCGAGGCGCTGCATAAGGCCGGCAAGCATCAGGAGTCGGTCGATACCCTCGCGAAAGCCATGAAGATGCTCAAGATCGACATGTGACCGAGCCGATCCCGAGCCCGGGGGCCGCCATAGCGCGGCCCGTTTTTTTGGGCGACCGCTTTGTGCGCACGCGCTGGCGTCATCCGGCTTATCATTCGCCCCGGACCAATCAGGACGCCTCCATGCACTTCATGACCGCCCTCCGGGCCGCCTGGCAGAACCGCAACAGTCTCCTCTGCGTCGGCCTCGACCCCTATCCCGCGCGCTTCCCCGCCCACCTGCAGGGACGCCCGGACGCCATCCTCGAATTCTGCAAGGGCATCGTCGACGCGACCTCCGACCTCGTGTGCAGCTTCAAGCCGCAGATCGCCTACTTCGCCGCGCAGCGCGCCGAGGATCAACTCGAAGACCTGATCGCCTACATTCACGAGTGCCACCCCGATACCCCGGTGATTCTCGACTCGAAGCGCGGCGATATAGGCAGCACCGCCGCGCAATATGCCGTCGAAGCCTTCGAACGCTTCGGTGCCGACGCGATTACCGTGAATCCCTACATGGGCCGGGATTCCGTCGAGCCCTACCTCGAATACGCCGACAAGGGCGTGATCCTGCTGTGCCGCACCTCGAATCCCGGCGGCAGCGACCTGCAGTTCCTCGACGTCGGTGGCGGCGAGCGCCTGTTCGAGCGCGTCGCGCGCCTGGTCGCGAACGACTGGAACGCGAGCGGCAACTGCGGGCTTGTGGTCGGCGCCACCTTCCCCAACGAGATCGCGCGCGTGCGGCAAATCGTCGGCGACATGCCGCTGCTCGTTCCCGGCATCGGCGCCCAGGGGGGCGACATCGCCGAGACCATGCAGGCAGGCGGCACCGGCGACGGCACCGGCCTGATGATCAACTCCTCGCGCGCGATCCTCTACGCCGGCCAGGGCGAGGACTACGCCGAGGCCGCGCGCCGTGTCGCGCTCGAGACGCGCGACGCCATCAACGCCCATCGCTGAACCGCCGTACCCGAAAGGATTTCATGCGTTACCACGATCTTCGCGACTTCATCGCCCAGCTCGAACAGCGCGGCGAGCTCAAGCGCATCGGCATTCCCGTCGACACCCACCTTGAGATGACCGAGATCGCCGACCGCGTGCTGCGCGCCGGCGGCCCCGCGCTACTGTTCGAGAAACCGGTGACGCACGGCGTGCCGCAGGCGATGCCGGTGCTCGCGAACCTCTTCGGCACCCCTGAGCGCGTCGCGCTCGGCATGGGCGAGGAACTCTCGAACGGCGACTGGCAGACGCCCTTGCGCGAAGTCGGCAAGTTGCTCGCCTTTCTCAAGGAGCCCGAGCCGCCCAAGGGCCTCAAGGACGCCTGGGAGAAGTTTCCGGCCTTCCGCCAGGTGCTCAACATGTCGCCCAAGGAGGTGCGCTCGGCGCCCTGCCAGGAAGTCGTGTGGGAAGGCACCGACGTCGACCTCGCACGGCTGCCGATCCAGCACTGCTGGCCCGGCGATGTCGCGCCGCTGATCACGTGGGGGCTCGTCGTCACGCGCGGCCCCGGCAAGAAGCGCCAGAACCTCGGCATCTACCGCCAGCAGGTGCTTGGCCCCAACCGCGTGATCATGCGCTGGCTCGCGCACCGCGGCGGCGCGCTCGATTTCCGCGAGCACCAGCTCGCGCACCCCGGCGAACCCTTCAAGGTCGCAGTCGTCCTCGGCTGCGACCCCGCGACCATCCTCGGCGCGGTCACGCCGGTGCCCGACACGCTGTCCGAGTACCAGTTCGCCGGCCTGCTGCGCGGCGCCAAGACCGAGCTCGTGCAGTGCCTCGGCTCCGACCTGCAGGTGCCGGCCTCGGCCGAGATCGTCCTCGAAGGCGTGATCCACCCGGACGACACCGCGCCCGAAGGCCCCTACGGCGACCACACCGGCTACTACAACGAGGTCTCCGACTTCCCCGTCTTCACGATCGAGCGCATCACGATGCGCAAGGACCCGATCTACCACTCGACCTACACCGGCAAGCCGCCCGACGAGCCGGCGATGCTGGGCGTCGCGCTCAACGAAGTCTTCGTGCCGCTGCTGCAGAAGCAATTCCCCGAGATCACCGACTTCTACCTGCCGCCCGAAGGCTGCTCCTACCGGCTGGCGGTCGTCAGCATCCGCAAGCAGTACCCGGGTCACGCCAAGCGCGTGATGTTCGGCATCTGGAGCTTCCTGCGCCAGTTCATGTACACCAAGTTCATCATCGTGGTGGACGACGACGTGAACATCCGCGACTGGAAGGAAGTCATCTGGGCGATGACGACCCGTGTCGATGGCTCACGCGACACGGTGATGGTCGACAACACCCCGATCGACTACCTCGACTTCGCCAGCCCGGTCGCGAGTCTCGGCAGCAAGATGGGCATCGACGCGACCAACAAGTGGCCGGGCGAGACGACACGCGAGTGGGGGCGCCCGATCGTGATGGACGCCGCGGTCAAGCAGCGCGTCGATGCGATGTGGGCCGAGTTGGGCCTGTAAAGGCGGGGTTGTAAGATCCGGCTTGTAAAGTCGGACCTGTACGATTCAAGCGGAATCCTCACCACCACGGAGCCAGCCATGCCCGATCACCGGACTGACATCGTCACCGCCGACCTCGGCGGGCTCGTCACGCTCGCACACATCATTTATGGGTTGCACGCTTTCGCGGTCGTCACCGGCGTCGTTGGCTCCGCGACCATCATCGGCAGCTTCGTCGCCAGCCTGCCGTCCATTCTCGCGGTGGTGCTCAACTACATGAAGCGCGACGCCGTGCGCGGCACCTGGCTGGAAAGCCACTTCCGCTGGCAGATCCGCACCTTCTGGTTCGCGCTGCTGTGGATCCTGGTCGCGACCGCCATGGTCGTCACCGTGATCGGCATCCCGTTCGCATTCGTGCTGCTGGCCGGGGCCGGCCTCTGGATCGTCTACCGTGTCATCCGCGGCTGGTTGAACCTGCTGGACCGCAGCACCATGCCGATGCCGACGGACGCCTGAGACCGCATCGCGACGGTAACGGCAGTAAGCGAGCACCAACAACCGTTCGCCTCGAGCCCGTCGACAAAGTCAGGACGGACCTGTCGAAGGGCTTGGGTTTCGACAAAAGCTCAGTCCGAACGGGGCGCGGCCGTTGTGCTATCGGCTTGGCTCCGCCTCCCCGCCCGTTGCCCACACCCATTCCAGCAGTGCGTCCTGCGCGGCCTGGCTGGCCCCCGCCTCGGCGTGGTTCACCATCATCACGACCGCATGGCGCCGGCCGTGCCTATCCAGCACATAGCCGGCCAGGGATTTCACGCCGTTGATCGATCCCGTCTTGATGTGGGCGTAGCCGCGCGCCGGGCTGTCGTGCAGCCGCCCGCGCGCCGTGCCGTCCTCGCCGGCGATCGGCAGCGCGGCGATGAACTCCGGCATGAAGGGGCGCCGCCACGCCGCGAGCAGGACCTCGGCGAGCGTGCGCGCGCTCACCCGCTCGATGCGCGACAGGCCCGAGCCGTTCTCGATCACCAGGCCCGCGGTCGCGATTCCGTCCGCGACGAGCTGTGCCTTCACCGCCTCCGCTCCGCCCGCGACCATGTCCAGGCTCGCCCCGCCTTCCCGTCCCAGCGTCGCCAGCAACTGGCGTGCGATCACGTTGCTCGACCACTTGTTCATCTCGCGCACCACCTCGGCGAGTGGTGGCGAGGTCTCGGTGAGCAGCGTCGCTGCGTCGGCGGGCGTCACGCCGCTGCGCACCGACCCCTCGACCTTACCGCCCAACTCATTCCACAGTGCGGCGACCAGCGCGCGCCCGAAGGCCTCCGGCGATAGCGGGGCGGTTGCCCAGTCGCGCTGCCCGCAGCTTGCCGGCATGCTGCCCGACAGGACCAGCCTGGGTCCCTGCGGCCCCGCCTCGAGCGTCGCCTCGAGATTGCCGTACCACACGCCGCAAGGGCCGGGACCCGTCATGATGCGGTTGTCGATGTCGACCCCCGTCAATGACGGATAGGGCGCAACCCCCACTGCCCGCCCCGGTTCGGCGGGGGGAACCAGGCGTAGCTGCAGCGTGTTGAAGTGCATCAACAAACCGTAGGCACCGCTGTTGTAGGGGCGTAGCGCGCGTCCGTCGAAGGCCGCGGGATCGTGCGGCGGCAGCGCCAGCGCCGAACCGTCGAGTACGATGTCGCCGCGCACGGCCGTGATGCCGAGTGCACGCACTTGGCGCAGCAGGCGCCCGAGCCGCTCGTAGTTCAGCATGGGGTCGGCACCGCCCGCCAGATATAGGCTGCCGTCCAGAACGCCGGCGGCGACCGGCCCCCCCGTCGCGACCCGCGTCGTCCAGGTGAAGGCGGGACCGAGGCGGTCGAGCGCCGCGAAGGCCGTCACGACCTTCATCACCGACGCCGGATTCATCGGTTGCTCGCCGCCGAACTCCAGTTGCGGGGCCGACGCGTCCACGGCCTGCACCCATACCGCCACGTTGCTCGCCGGAATGCGTGCGGCGTCGAGCGCCTGCCGTACCCCTGGCGGCATGGCGGCCGCTTGTGCCGCGGCCAACATGCCGCAGAAGTACAGGGCGGCAAGAAACCGGATTACGTGTTGCGTTGTCATGAGGTGGTCGTCGATATCCTGCAACATTCTCGTGAAGCACGCGTGGGCGCGACGGGTATGCGGTCGCGATACAATCGCAGTTACACGTTGCCCGCGGACCGGCATTTTACGCCGCCGCAAATGCGGCAAGCTGGCTGAAGAGGTGGATCAATGATTCTTGTGACCGGCGGTGCAGGCTTCATCGGCGCCAACTTCGTACTCGACTGGCTGCGCGCAAGCGACGAGCCGGTGCTGAACCTCGACGCGCTGACCTACGCGGGCAACCTCGAGAATCTCGCCGCGCTGCAGGGCGACGGCCGCCACGTCTTCGTGCAGGGCGACATCTGCGACCGCGCCCTCATCGACCGTCTGCTCGCCGAACACCGTCCGCGCGCGATCGTGCATTTCGCCGCCGAAAGCCACGTCGACCGTTCCATCCACGGCCCCGCGGCCTTCGTCCGCACCAACGTCGAAGGCACCTTCACGCTGCTCGAAGCGGCGCGCGAGTTCTGGTCCGGGCTCGACGGGGCGGAGAAGGCGGCGTTCCGCTTCCTGCACGTCTCGACCGACGAGGTCTACGGCTCGCTCGGCCCAAACGACCCGCCCTTCGCCGAAACCAAGGCCTACGAGCCCAACAGCCCGTACTCCGCAAGCAAGGCCGCGTCCGACCACCTCGTGCGCGCCTGGCATCACACGTACGGCCTGCCGGTGCTCACGACCAACTGCTCGAACAACTACGGCCCCTACCAGTTCCCCGAGAAGCTCATCCCGCTGATGATCGCCAACGCCCTCGCCGGCAAGGCCCTGCCGGTGTATGGCGACGGCCGCAACGTGCGCGACTGGCTCTACGTCGGCGACCACTGTGCCGCGATCCGCGAAGTGCTCGCGCGCGGCCGCCTTGGCGCGACCTACAACGTCGGTGGTTGGAACGAGAAACCCAACCTCGAGATCGTGCACACCGTGTGCGCACTGCTCGACGAACTGCGCCCCGACGCGGCCGGCCCGCACGCGCGCCTCATCACCTACGTCGCCGACCGCCCCGGCCACGACCGCCGCTACGCGATCGACGCGCGCAAGATCGAGCGCGAACTCGGCTGGCGCCCCGCCGAGACCTTCGAGACCGGCATCCGCAAGACCATCGCGTGGTACCTCGCCAACCAGGACTGGGTCGCGCACGTCCAGTCCGGCAGCTACCGTGAATGGGTCGAGCGCAACTACGGAGAACGTCGGGCATGAGCACACGCAAGGGCATCATCCTCGCCGGCGGATCCGGCACCCGCCTGCACCCGGCTACGCTGGCCGTCTCGAAGCAGCTGCTGCCGGTGTACGACAAGCCGATGATCTACTACCCGCTGAGCACGCTGATGCTTGCGGGCATCCGCGACATCCTCGTCATCTCGACGCCGCAGGACACCCCGCGCTTCGAGCAACTCCTCGGCGACGGCAGCCGCTGGGGCCTCAGGCTGCAGTACGCCGTGCAGCCCAGCCCAGACGGCCTCGCCCAGGCCTTCCTGATCGGCGAGCAGTTCATCGCCGGCTCCCCATCCGCCCTCGTGCTCGGCGACAACCTCTTCTACGGCCACGAACTCGCCGACGACCTCAGGCAGGCCGGCCAGCGCGCGCATGGCGCGACCGTGTTCGCCTATCCGGTGACGGACCCCGAGCGCTACGGCGTCGTGGAGTTCGATGTCGCAGGCCACGCGATCAGCATCGAAGAGAAGCCGGCGAAGCCGAAGAGCCGCTACGCCGTCACCGGTCTCTACTTCTACGACGAGCGCGTCGTCGATATCGCCCGCGGCCTCAAGCCCAGCCCGCGCGGCGAACTCGAGATCACCGACGTCAATCGCCACTACCTCGAGGCGGGCGCGCTTGACGTGCAGGTCATGGGCCGCGGCCACGCCTGGCTCGACACCGGCACCCATGAAAGCCTGCTCGAGGCCGGCCTCTTCATCCAGACGATCGAAAAGCGCCAGGGGCTCAAGATCGCCTGTCCGGAAGAGATCGCCTGGCGCTCGGGCTGGATCGACGCCGCCCAGCTCACCGACCTCGCCAAGCCGCTCGCAAAGAACGGCTACGGCCAGTACCTGCTGCGCGTGCTCGAAGAGAAGGTGTTCTGATGAAAGCCCTCCCCACCGCCATTCCCGACGTGTTGCTCATCGAATCGAAAGTGTTCGGCGACGCGCGCGGTTTCTTCTTCGAAAGCTACAACGCCCGAGCCTTCCGCGAGGCCACCGGACTCGACGAGCAATTCGTGCAGGACAACCACTCGCGCTCCGCGCGCGGCGTGCTGCGCGGCCTGCACTACCAGATCCGCCAGCCGCAAGGGAAACTCGTGCGCGTCGTGCGCGGCGCGGTGTTCGACGTCGCCGTCGACCTGCGCCGCCGTTCGCCGACTTTCGGCCGCTGGACGGGCGTGGAACTCAGCGAGGACGACCACCGCCAGCTGTGGATCCCGCCCGGCTTCGCGCATGGCTTCGTCGTGCTGTCCGACTCTGCGGACTTCCTCTACAAGACCACCGACTACTACGCGCCGGAGCACGAGCGCTGCCTCGCCTGGAACGACCCGACCGTCGGCGTCGAATGGCCGCTTGCGGGCGAACCGCAACTGTCGGCGAAGGACCGCGAAGGCAAACCCCTCGCCGAATGTGAGGTATTCGAATGAAACTGCTCGTCACCGGCGCCAATGGCCAGGTCGGCTGGGAACTCGCGCGCAGCCTGATGCCGCTCGGCGAAGTCATCGCGCTCCACCGCAGCCGCTGCGACCTGTCGCGCCCCGAGACGCTGGCCCCCCTGGTCGCCGAGCTCGCGCCGGACGTCATCGTGAACGCCGCCGCCTACACGGCCGTCGACAAGGCCGAATCCGAGGAAGCCCTCGCGACCACCATCAACGGCACGGCGCCCGGCGAACTCGCGCGTGCCGCGAAGGCGGCGGGCGCGCTGCTGATCCACTACTCGACCGACTACGTGTTCGACGGCACCAAGTCCGGCCCCTACACCGAGGACGACCCCGTCGCGCCCGTCAACGCCTACGGCCGCAGCAAGCTCGCCGGCGAAATGGCAATCCGCGAGGCAGGTTGTGACCACCTGATCCTGCGCACCACCTGGGTCTTTGCCGCGCGCGGCGGCAACTTCGTGCGCACGATGCTGCGCCTCGGCGCCGAGCGCGAACAACTGCGCGTCGTCGCCGACCAGCACGGCGCACCGACCTGGGCACGCAACATCGCCGACGCCACCGCGCTCATCCTCGCTCAGGCGCAGCACGAGCGGCGTGGAGGCGCGTTCGCGTCCGGTATCTTCAACCTCGCCGCGGCCGGCGAAACAAGCTGGCACGGTTTCGCGGAAGCGATCTTCGCCGAGGCCCGCAGTGCATTGCCGGATACTGCGTTGAAGGTCGCGAGTGTCGAACCGATCCCGGCGTCCGCGTATCCGACGCCGGCCGCACGTCCGGCCAACTCGCGCCTGTCCGGGGGCCGGCTCGCTACGCGTTTCGGCATCGGCATGCCGCACTGGCGGGACGCGTTGCGGCGCTGCCTCGAAGACATCGCGCGCTGAGCCATGAGCGGGTTCGAACATTTCGAGCGTGATGCCTTCGAGCTGGAGCGCGAGATCCTCAAGCGCGGTTTGCTGCTCAAGCTCGACTGGGACGACGCGGCCATCATGCGCAAGCTCGCGCGCGAAGCCCTCGAAGGTGGTCCCGACCACACGCAGGCGCTACTCGCCGACCCGGATGCCCGCCTGCGTGCACGCGGCGAGCTTTTCGCGTTGGGCGTGCTGATGCTGCGCGTGATGGAGGAGAGCGCCGATACCGGGGTGCACACCCACGGTGGACCGGCCTGGAAGGCCTTCGGCCGCGCCCTCATCCTTGAGGCGCAGGCCGAAGGTAAGCCGGTCGATTCCCGCGCTCAGCTCAACGGCGATTCGAGCGCGTAGAGTGACTCGACGGCCTCGCGCTGGCGGATGAGGTGAATGCGATCGCCGTCGACCATCACCTCGGCGGCTCGCGGACGCGTGTTGTAGTTCGAACTCATCGCCATGCCGTAGGCCCCGGCCGACAGCAGCGCCACCAGATCGCCCGCCTCGACGGCCAACTCGCGGTCGTGGGCGAGGAAGTCGCCGCTTTCGCAGATCGGCCCCACGATCTCGTAGTTCTTCGCCACCCCCGCACGCGGCTGCACCGCGACGACCTCATGGTAAGCGTCGTACAGCGCCGGGCGCGCCAGGTCGTTCATCGCCGCGTCCACGATCGCGAAGTTCTTCTCCTCGCCCGGCTTCAGGTACTCGATGCGCGTCAGCAGCAGGCCGGCATTGCCGACCAGCGAGCGGCCGGGCTCGAAGCACAGCTCCTCCGTGCGCCCCTCGAAAAGCTTCAGCACCGGCGCGAGATATTCGGCGACCGAGGGCGCCTGCTCGTCGCGGTACCGGATGCCCAGGCCGCCGCCGAGATCGATGTGATCCAGCGCGATCCCCTCGTCGGCGAGGCGATCGACCAGCGCGAGTACCTTGCCTGCCGCTTCCGCGATCGGCGCGGGGTCGAGCAACTGGGAGCCGATGTGGCAGGCCACGCCGCTCACGCGCAGGTGCGGCAGGCTCGCCGCGCGGCGGTACAGGTCCGCCGCCGCGTCGATCGCCACGCCGAACTTGTTGCTCTTCAGGCCCGTCGAGATGTAGGGATGGGTCTTCGGATCGACATCCGGATTCACTCGGAACGCGATCGGCGCGACCTTGCCGAGCTCGCCGGCGACCTCGTTGAGGCGGTCGATTTCCGCTTCTGACTCGACGTTGAAGCAGCGGATGCCGGCCTGCAGCGCCAGGCACATCTCGTCGCGGCTCTTGCCCACGCCGGAGAACACCACCTTGCCGGCCTCGCCGCCTGCGGCCAGCACGCGCGCGAGTTCGCCGCCCGACACGATGTCGAAGCCCGCCCCCAGCTGCGCGAACACCGACAGCACGCCGAGGTTCGAATTCGCCTTGACCGCGTAGCACACCAGGGCGTTGCGGCCGGCAAGCGCGTCGCGGTAGGCCGAGAACGCATCGGTCAGCGCGCTCCGCGAATAGACGTAAACAGGCGTGCCATGCTGTGCGGCGATCGCGGCGAGCGATACGCTTTCGAGCTGAAGGCCGTCATTGCCCTCGGTCAGGGTCGGGATCGGAAATCGGGAGGTCATCGGGAGTCGTCGGCAGCCTTGGGTGCTTTGCTATGATCGACGCCGGCGGCGGGAGCCGCCTTGGCCGGTGCGGGCGGAACCTGGGGCAGGTAAAGCGGCCCCTTGATCCCGCAACCGCTCAGGGCAATGGCACAGCACAGCGCGGCAGCGGTCGGAATGGCTCGCATGGTGTCGTCGGTCGTAAAAAACGGAAATGCTAACAGAAGGAGCCAACATGGAAGAATCGGCGTTCAATGCGCTGGCCGAAGCCGAACTCGCACGCATCGAGGCGGCGCTCGAAAGCTGCGGTGCCGAACTGGACATCGAGACCATGCCCGGGGGCGTGCTCGAGATCGAATTCGAGAACGGCAGCAAGATGGTCATCAACCGCCACTCCGCCGCGCGCGAGATCTGGGTCGCCGCGAAGGCCGGCGGCTTCCACTTCCGCCCCGATGCCGGACGCTGGGTCGCGACCCGCGACGGCGCCGAACTCTACGCGCTGCTGTCCCGGCTGGTCAGCGAGCAGTCCGGCAATCCGGTGGTCGTGGTCGCCAGCTGATCCGCCGGTGGCCCGCCTGCGCTTCAGGGGCGGCGGATCGGCGTCGGCGAGCGTTCGACCACGGGGGCGGGTGCGGCGGCGGGCCGGGTCTGGGGCAGTGCCTCGTCGGGCGCCTCCGAGGGCAGGGGGAGGTTCTCGATGCCGGCCGGAATCATGATGGGTTCCGCGGGCAGGTTCTCGGCATAGATGAACTCCTCGCGTCCCGAGCCGGTATTGATCGCCAGCAGCCCCTCCGGGCGCGGCGGGAATTTCTCCGGCAGGCCCTTCAGCGCCGTCCGCATATAGTTCACCCACATCGGCAGTGCGGCAGAACCGCCGGTCTCGCCGCGGCCGAGGTTGCGCGGCTGGTCGAAACCCATCCAGCTCACCGCAACCAGATCCGGGTGATAACCGGCGAACCACGCGTCCACATAATCGTTGGTGGTTCCCGTCTTCCCCGCCAGGTCGCTGCGCTTGAGTGCAAGTGCGCGCGTCGCGGTGCCGCGCCGGATTACGTCCTGCATCATCGAATTCATCAGCCAGGCGTTGCGCGGGTCGATCACCCGCGGCGCGCTCTCGCCGGCAACCGGCGGGTCGATCTTCGCGACCACGTGTCCCTGGCCGTCGATCATTTCCTTCACGACATAGGGCTCGATGCGGTAGCCGCCGTTCGCGAACACGGCGTATCCGGCCGCCATCTGCCACGGCGTCGCCATCCCGGCGCCCAGCGCCATCGTCAGGTAGGGCGGATGCTGGGCCGCATCGAAACCGAAGCGGGTGACGTAATCCTGTGCATACTCGGGCGTGATCGAGCGCAGCAGGCGGATGGAGATCATGTTCTTCGACCGCGCCAGGCCCTCGCGCAGCGTCATCGGCCCTTCGTACTTGCCGTCGTAGTTCTTCGGCTCCCAGTCCTTGCTTCCCGTGATGCCTGCCGGGAAAAACAGTGGACCATCCTCCTCGACTGAGCTCGGGGAAAAACCGCGCTCGAGCGCAGCCGAGTAGATGAAGGGCTTGAAACTCGATCCCGGCTGGCGCAATGCCTGGGTCGCATGGTTGAACTTGCTCCGATTGAAGTCGAAGCCGCCGATCAGCGCCCGCACCGCACCGGTGTTCGAGTCCACCGAGATCAGCGCCGCCTCCACGTCCGGCAGTTGCGCGATCTCCCAGCCCTTCTCTCCGAGGTTGCGGATGCGCACGATCGCCCCGCGCCGAAGCCTGCGAGCCTGCGGTGCACGCTCGTTGAGCATCGGGGCCGCAAACGTCAGTCCTGCGCCCGAGATCTTCAGGATCTCGCCGTGGCGATAGACCGTGACTGCCTTCGGCGATGCCTCGAGAACCAGCGCGGCGAGCAGGTCATCGTAGTCCACCGCTTCGGAGAGCAGTTCGTCGAGCCGCTCCTCGTCGTCCGCCTTGATACCGTTCAGGTCGACGAAGCTCTCCGGGCCGCGATAACCATGCCGCCGGTCGTAATCCATCACGCCCTGCCGTACCGCCTTATACGCGGCCTGCTGCTCTTCGCGCGTCACTGTCGTGATCACGCGGATGCCCGAATCGTAAGCCTGATCGCCGAACTGCTCGACGGCCAGCTGGCGCGCCATTTCGGCCACGAAGTCGCCGCGCAGCGGAGTCGAGGCCGAGCGTCCGTTGGCCAGTACCAGCGGTTCCGCGCGGGCCGCCTCGAAGGTCTTCTGGTCGATGAAGCCGGCTTCGACCATGCGCCGCAGCACGTAATGCTGGCGCTGGGTCGCGCGGCGCGGGTTGGCGATCGGGTTGTAGGCCGACGGCGCCTTCGGCAGCCCTGCGAGCATGGCCGCCTCGGCCACGGTGATGTCCTTCAGCGGCTTGTCGAAGTACGCACGAGCCGCCGCCGAGAACCCGTACGAGCGCTGGCCGAGGTAAATCTGGTTGATGTAGAGCTCGAAGATCTGGTCCTTGCTCAGACTGCGTTCGATGCGCAGTGCCAGGAGAATCTCGTAGAGCTTGCGGTTGAAGGTCTTTTCCCGCGTCAGGAAGAAATTGCGCGCCACCTGCATCGTGATTGTCGATGCTCCCTGGCCACGCCCGCCCGACACGACGTTCGCAATCGCCGCGCGTGCGATCCCGATCACATCGATACCGGGGTGTTCGTAAAAGCGCTCGTCCTCTGCCGCGAGGATGGCCTGCTTCAGAACTGCCGGGACCTCATCCATGGTCACGACGACGCGCCGTTCCTCGCCGAATTCCCCGAGTAGATATCCATCTGACGTGTATACTCGCAGCGGAATCTTCGGGCGGTAATCGGTCAGAACGTCCAGCGAAGGCAGGTTCGGCCATGCGAATGCCGAGACAGCCGCGATGGTGGCCGCGCCGAGAACGAAGAGAGCCATCAGTGCCGCGAGGGGATACAAAACCCAGCGCATCGGGAATCCAGAAAGGGAGGGGAGGAGCGCGATTATACGTTTGCGCACCCTGAGCCTCCAAAGCATCCGCCGCCGTCTGTGTTTGCACTCGCAACACTTTGTTGCTAGCATCTGAGAAGCTTATTCAGTATCGGCGCCTAACATAAAGAAATTTAAGGGTTTTCTTTGTGATGGACTTCTCCCTGTTTCGCCCCAAGGCGCGCCAACTGGTCGGCCTCGATATCTCATCTTCATCCGTGAAGATGGTCGAGCTGTCAGAGGGCGAAAAGGGTGCATACCGCATGGAGCGGTATGCCATCGAATCCCTGCCGCGTGATGCCGTCGTCGACGGAAACATCGCCAATCTCGAAGGCGTGAGCGAGGCCGTATCGCGCGCTGTGCGCCGCATGGGCGGAGGCATCAAGCAGGTGGCCGTCGCGCTCCCCGCGTCGGCGGTCATCACCAAGAAGATGATCCTGCCGGGTGGCCTGCGTGACCAGGAAATGGAGCTCCAGGTCGAGTCGGAGGCCAGCCAGTACATTCCCTTCGCACTGGACGAAGTCAATCTCGACTTCCAGGTAGTCGGCCCGTCGCCGGGCAGCCCCGAAGAAGTCGAGGTCCTGATCGCGGCATCGCGCAAGGAAAAGGTCGAGGATCGCGTTGCTGTCGTCGAATCTGCCGGTCTCAAGGCCGTCGTGATGGACGTCGAGTCTTTTGCCGCGGAAGCCGCCTTCGAGCTCGTCGCCAAGCAGCTTCCCGGCGGTGGCGTCGACAAGATTGTCGCGGTCATCGACGTCGGTGCAAACGTGATGAACGTCAGCGTTCTGCGCAACGGTCAGCAGCTCTATGCCCGCGAACAGGCATTCGGCGGCATGCAGCTGACGCAGGAGATCGCGCGGCAGTATGGGATGAGCGTCGAGGACGCCGAGTCTGCGAAGCGCACCGGCGGGCTGCCTGAGGATTACGAGCGCGACCTGATGCGGCCCTTCATGGACAGCCTGGCGCTTGAAGTTTCGCGGGCCCTGCAGTTTTTCTTCACGTCCACCCAGTTCAACCAGGTCGACCACATCGTCCTCGCAGGCGGCTGCTCGGTCATGCCCGGTCTGTCCGACGTGGTCGCCGGTCGTACCCAGGTTCCGTCCATCGTCGCCAATCCCTTCGTCGGGATGTCGCTGTCGTCGCGCGTGCGACCCAAGAATCTGCTGGCCGATGCACCGTCGTTGATGGTTGCGTGCGGGCTGGCGCTCCGGAGATTCGATTCATGATTCGAATCAATCTGCTGCCCCACCGGGAACTGAAGCGCCGTGAACGGCGCCAGCAGTTCTACGTCGTGTCCGTCGCGATGGTCGCGGCCGGCCTGCTGGTCGCGCTGATCGTGCATACCGTCATCGCGGGCTATGTCGAGCGTCAGGAACGCCGCAACGACTTCCTCAAGGCCGAGATCACCAAGCTCGATGCCCAGATCGCCGAAATCAAGCGTCTGCGCGAGCAGATCGACGCCCTGCTGGCGCGCAAGCAGGTCATCGAATCCCTGCAGACGACGCGGGGCCAGGCGGTGAACGTCATGAACGAGTTTGCCCGGCGCGTGCCCGATGGCGTGTATCTGCGGTCCATCAAGCAGACCGGGCCGAAGATTGCCCTGCTCGGCTACTCGCAGTCCAATTCGCGCGTGTCGGCACTGATGCGAAGCCTCGATGAATCGCCCTATCTCGCCAATCCGGGCCTGGTCGAAATCAAGTCTGCATCCGTGAACAAGCGGCGGGTCAGCGATTTCGCGCTCAATATCGGCATCGAGGGGCCCAAGGCCGAAGGCGATCAAGGGGCCAGAAAATGAATCCCGGGAAACTCAAAGGCATCGATTTCGAGCGGCTCTCGCAGGATTTCAAGGGGCTCGATCCCAACGATCCCGGCGCGTGGCCGCTGGCACCGCGCATCGCGGTGTTCGCCGCGTTGCTGGTCGCCGTCCTTGCGCTCGCATGGTGGTTCGACTGGCGCGATCAGGTGATGCTTCTCGAGCAGCGTGAGGCTGACGAGGTGCAACTCCGCAACGACTGGGTGACGAAGAAGAAGCTCGCCGTGAATCTGGATGCCTACAAGCTCCAGCTCGAGGAGACCGACCGCCAGTTCGGTGCGCTGCTCAAGCAGTTGCCGAATCGCGCCGAAATGGACTCGTTGTTGTCCGACATCAACCAGGCCGGCGTGGGCCGCGGGCTGCAGTTCGAGCTCTTCAAGCCGGGCGTCGAAGCGGTCAAGGATTTCTATGCCGAGATGCCGATCGATGTCCGCATCGTCGGTGCCTATAACGATCTCGGTGCATTTGCCGAGGATGTGGCCCGGATGCCTCGAATCGTGACGCTGGACAACATTGCCATCGAAACACTCAAGGACGGCGGGTTGAAGCTGGAAGCAAAGGCCGTCACGTATCGCTACCTCGACGAAGAGGAGCTCGCGCAAAAGCGCCAGCAGGAGAAGGCCGCGAAGGCAAAGGGAGGCAAGTGAGAAAGCCATGAAACGCCTTCTGATACTTGCAGGTGCCCTCGTCCTGTCTGCCTGCGCAGGCGACCAGGAGGACATCCAGGGCTGGATGGTGGAGCAGGAAAAGGCGATGCCCCAGATGATCAAACCTCTGCCCGAGGTGAAGCCCGCTCCGGTCGTGAAATACGAAGCGGAAGGTGCCGCAGACCCCTTCGTCGCGAGCCGCATCGAGCCGGAAACCAAGACCTCCCGCCGCGGCGGTCCTGATCTCGATCGCAGGCGCGAGCCCTTGGAATCCTATCCGCTCGAATCCCTGCAGCTCGTCGGCGTGATCACCCAGAACAAGAAAGTGCACGCACTGGTGCGCGCCGACCAAAACCTGCACCAGGTGAGGGTCGGCAACTACATGGGACAGAACTTCGGACTGGTGACGGCGATCACGGAGTCGGAAGTCACCCTGAAGGAACTGGTTGAAGACATGAACGGCGATTGGGTCGAGCGCATCAGCACATTGCTGCTGCAGGAGCAGCAGGAGGTTCGGAAATGAATATCAAACGCACGATTGCGCTGCTGTGTGCGGCGTTCACCCTCGTTGTTCCTGCGCCCGCCGTCTTTGCGCAGGCCGCGTCATCTCAAACCCAGGCCGCGACGAACCGCATCGAAGATCTCGAGGTTTCCCGGCAAGGGGGGGCGGTACTGCTGAAACTTACGCTCAAGGAGCCGCTCGCCGCGCCGCCGGCGAGTTTCAGCGTTGCGAACCCTGCACGGATCGCATTCGATTTCCCCGGCACGGTCAATGGCCTGGGTCGCAGCGTGCAGGAAATCGACCAGGGCGACCTGCGCAGCGCCAACATCGTGCAGGCGGGCGACCGCACGCGCCTCGTCCTGAACGTCACCAAGGTGACGCCGTTCGAGTCGCGAATCGAGGGGCGCTCCGTCATCATTTCCCTCGGTGCCGCCGCTCCGGTCGGTGCGACGACCACCCAGGTGTCACAGGCCATGGCCAATTTCGCGCCGTCGAAAAGTGACGCGGTCGCCGAGGGCAGCAGCATCCGGGACATCAATTTCCGCCGCGGCAAGGATGGTGAAGCCCGGGTGGTCGTTCAACTGTCGAATCCCGATGCGGGCATCGACATTCGTCAGCAAGGCGGCGGACTGGTTGTTGAATTCCTGAAGACCTCGCTGCCCGAACACCTTCGCCGCCGCTCCGACGTCACCGACTTCGCTACCCCTGTTACCTCCATGACCGCGCAGCAGCAGGGCGACAACGTCCGCCTGCAGGTGACCCCCAACGGCAAGTGGGAGCACAACGCCTACCAGAGCGACAACCAGTTCGTGCTCGAAGTGCGCCGAGTGGTCGAGGATCCGAACAAGCTCGTCCAGGGTGCCGCACGCGGCCAGTACAAGGGTGAGAAGCTCTCGCTGAACTTCCAGAACATCGACGTCCGGTCCGTGCTGCAGGTCATCGCGGACTTCACCAACTTCAACATCATCACCAGCGACTCCGTACAGGGCAACCTCACGCTGCGCCTCAAGGATGTGCCGTGGGATCAGGCCCTCGACATCATCCTGCAGGCCAAGGGCCTGGACATGCGCAAGTCGGGCAACGTCATCTGGATCGCCCCGGGTGAGGAGCTTGCGACGCGCGAGAAGCTGCAGCTCGAAGCGAAGGCGCAGATCGGCGATCTCGAGCCGCTGCAGACCGAGAGCTTCCAGATCAACTACCACAAGTCCAAGGAAATCTTCGATTTCCTCAAGAGCAAGGATCAGACGATGCTGTCCAAGCGTGGCAGCGTCGTAGTGGATGAGCGGAGTAACCGGCTGTTCGTCACCGATGTCGCCAGCCGACTGGCAGCCCTTGCGAGCCTCATCAAGGACATCGATATCCCGCCCCGCCAGGTCATGATCGAGGCGCGCGTCGTCGAGGCAAACAAGGACTTTGCGCGCGATCTCGGTGTGCGTCTCGGCTATGGCGATCGCCGCGCAAAGAACCTCGGCGACGGCGCGAAGATCGGTTTCGGTTCGTCCGAATTCGGAAGCTTCAACTCCCAGACGGGCGAGATCAGCACCGATCCGGATACGCCGATCAACACGATCATTCATCGAGTCGGCGAGAACGCGGTCAGTGGCAACGGCTTCCTGCCTACGAACCCGTTCGGTGCGCTGAACCTGACCTTGTTCAACCGGTCCCTGACGCGTTTCCTGAACCTCGAGTTGGCAGCGCTGGAGTCCGATGGTCGCGGGCGCGTCGTGTCGAGCCCGCGCATCCTCACCGCCAACCAGGTCGAAGCGACGATCAAGCAGGGTCAGGAAATTCCCTACGTCACGCCCTCGAGCGGTACCGAGCCGCCGACGGTCAGCTTCAAGGATGCAGTCCTGATGCTCAAGGTGCGTCCGCAGATCACTCCGGACGGTCGCATCCAGCTGAAGGTCGAGGTGAGCAAGGACAGGGCCGACTTCTCGCGCAGCATTCTCGGCAATCCGCCCATCGACAAGAAGAGCGTGACGACCGAAGTAATGGTCGAGAACGGCGGAACGGTCGTGATCGGCGGCGTGTTCGAGGAAGAGGAGACGACCAACGTGGATCGCGTTCCATTGCTCGGCGAGATTCCCTATCTCGGCGCCCTGTTCCGCTCGACGACTACGCAGACAGCACGTCGCGAGCTGCTGGTATTCCTGACGCCGCGTATCGTTGCGGACACGCTGACGCTCAAGTGATCGGCGTACGCGCAGGCTCGTTGGCCTGCTGTATAGTTGCTGGCATTACGTATCGGATGCCGGTTTGGTGTTAGTGATTCTGGTTGGCATGATGGGCGCCGGGAAGACCACGGTTGGTCGTGAGTATGCCCGGCGTCATCGCATGCGCTTCATCGATTGCGATCACGAGATCGAGGCTCGCACGGGGGTCAAGGTCTCAACGATCTTCGAGATAGAAGGCGAGGAAGGTTTCAGGCGGCGCGAGACTCAGCTCATTGATGAGTTGACGCACGAGTCCGACCTCGTGCTGGCCACCGGCGGCGGGGTCGTGCTCAATCCGGACAATCGCGCGATCATGTCCGAGCGGGGTATCGTCGTTTACCTCAACGTCCCGACCTCGGTTCTGTGGGAGCGTACGCGGCATGACCGCAACCGGCCGTTGCTGCAGGTGCCCAATCCGCGCGAGCGCATCGAAACGCTCTACCGCGAACGTGATCCTCTGTACCGTTCCGTCGCGGACATCATCGTCGATGGCGGCCGCGGCAACCCCGGGGGGATGGTGCGGGTGATCGAGAAGGCCATCGATAACTTCAAGAAGTGATATGCGTACCCTGAATGTGGCCCTCGGCGACCGCAGCTACCCGATTCACATCGGTCGTGGCCTCCTCGCCGACCCTTCGCTGATAGTTCCCTTCCTCAGGACGCCGCGCGTCGCGATCGTCACCAATGACGTCGTCGGGCCGCTTTACCTTGATCCGCTGCAGAGCGTGCTGCGCGACAGCGGCGTGCGCGTGCACGCCGTGACCTTGCCCGATGGCGAGGTGCACAAGGACTGGCCGACGCTGAACCTGATCTTCGACATGCTGCTGGAGGCGCGTTGCGAGCGCTCAACGACCCTCCTGGCCCTGGGCGGCGGGGTCGTCGGCGACATGACGGGATTTGCAGCGGCGACGTACCAGCGGGGCGTGCCGTTCATCCAGATCCCGACGACGCTGCTGTCGCAGGTCGATTCGTCGGTGGGCGGCAAGACGGCGATCAATCATCCGCTCGGCAAGAACATGATCGGCGCGTTCTACCAGCCGAAACTCGTGCTGGCCGACACGGCCACCCTCGAGACGCTGCCGGCGAACGAACTTGCGGCAGGCCTGGCGGAAGTGATCAAGTACGGCCTGATTCGCGATCCGGCGTTCTTCGAGTGGCTGGAGTCGAACGTCGAGCGCCTGGTCGCGCGCGAGCCCGAGGCGCTGGCGTTCGCGATCGAGCGCTCCTGTGCGAACAAGGCCGAGGTCGTCGCCGCCGATGAGACCGAACAGGGCGAGCGCGCGCTTCTGAACCTCGGTCACACTTTCGGCCATGCGATCGAAACCGGCATGGGCTATGGGGCCTGGCTGCACGGCGAGGCCGTCGCGGCAGGAACCATGATGGCGGCGGAGCTTTCGGCGCGGCTGGGGTGGTTGAGCGGTGATGAGGTTGCGCGGATCGAGGCGCTGCACCGCCGCGCGGGCTTGCCAGTGCATGGCCCGCGGCTTGACGCATCACGCTATCTGGCGTTGATGGCCCACGACAAGAAGGTCGAAGCCGGGCGGTTGCGGCTGATCCTGTTGCGTGGCATCGGCAGGGCGGTCATCCACGCCGATGCCACGCCCGAGGCGATCGCGGCTGCCATCGAAACGCGCTGCGCATGATGGCGCTGGCTGCCTGGGCGGTTACCGAAGCGAATTCGCGCGGGCGAGTTCATCCCGAGCCGTCGCCGGGCATACGTACCGAGTTCCAGCGCGACCGCGACCGCATCGTGCATTCGAATTCCTTCCGGCGGCTCGAGTACAAGACGCAGGTCTTCGTCAATCACGAGGGCGACCTGTTCCGCACCCGTCTCACGCACAGCATCGAGGTGGCGCAGATCTCGCGCGGGGTGGCGCGGGCGCTGCAGCTCAACGAGGATCTGGTCGAGGCCGTCGCGCTGGCACACGACCTCGGGCACACGCCGTTCGGGCATGCCGGTCAGGACGCCCTCAATGCCTGCATGAAGGCGCACGGGGGCTTCGAGCACAACCTGCAATCGCTGCGAACCGTCGATCTTCTGGAAGAGCATTACGCCGCCTTCGACGGTCTCAACCTGTGCTACGAGACGCGCGAGGGAATCCTGAAGCACTGTTCGCGTGAGCGCGCCAAGGAGCTGGGCGAGCTTGGACAACGCTTCCTCGACGGCCATCAGCCCTCGCTGGAGGCGCAGCTGACGAATCTCGCGGACGAGATTGCGTACAACAACCACGACGTCGACGACGGCCTGCGCTCCGGGTTGATCACCCTCGAGCAGCTCGACGAAGTCGCCGTTTTCGCGGATGCGCGCCGCGACGCGGAGGGGCGCTGGGCCGGCCTGGGCGGGCGCCGGCTGATCCACGAGACGATCCGGCGCATGATCAACGAGATGGCGCTCGACCTCATCGCCACGACGCGGGCGAACATCGAGGCGGCCGGCGTGCAGTCGCTTGCGGACGTGCGCCATGCCGGCCGTCTGGTCGCGTATTCCGAAGAGCTGGCGCCGCGCTTGCGTGAACTGAAGGCCTTCCTGCGACAAAACCTCTACGCGCACTATCAGGTGCTGCGCATGACGGACAAGGCGCGTCGCATCATCCAGGATCTGTTCGGCGCCTTCATGAGCGATCCTCGCCTGCTTCCGCCGCAGTACCAGATGCGTGCACGCGCCGACACGCCGCGTGCAATCGCCGACTACATCGCGGGAATGACTGACCGCTACGCCATGAAAGAGCACCGCCGCCTCTTCGCCGTTGGCGAAATTCATTGAGGCATCATAGGCTTACCGCAACGCAAAAATTTCTTGAAACAGCGGTTTTGCGGAGGTATATTCCTAAGTCCGCCTGAAAGGTAAGCAGTGGCCGTGTGTCAAGCATCGGCCGAAGGAGCCGGTGTGCGCGCGCATCCCGGCTCTTTTTGACGCCTGCACAATTTTGGTGCGTTATTTGCATGCGGCGCTGCCGTCGCCCGATCAACGCCGGTTTTTTGCCGGCAAACGTGTTGTGTCGAGGAAGAACGTGATGGATCTCCCCCAGAAGCAGGGTCTGTACGACCCGACCAATGAACATGACGCCTGTGGTGTGGGTTTTGTTGCCCACATCAAGGGCGTCAAGAGTCATGCAATCATCAGTCAGGGGCTTGAGATTCTGAAGAATCTCGACCACCGGGGCGCGGTCGGCGCGGACGAGCTGCAGGGCGACGGGGCGGGGATCCTGATCCAGATTCCGGATGCGCTGTACCGCGAAGAAATGGCGAAGCAGGGCATCGGCCTCCCGCCGGCGGGTGAGTACGGTGTGGGTATGGTGTTCCTGCCCAAGGAGCAGGCCTCGCGCCTTGCGTGTGAGGAAGAGATCGGCCGCGCCGTGCGCGCGGAAGGCCAAGTGGTGCTCGGCTGGCGCGATGTCCCGGTGAATCGCGACATGCCCATGTCGCCGGCCGTGAAGACCAAGGAGCCGGTCATGCGCCAGGTCTTCATCGGCCGTGGCCCGACCGTGACCGTGACCGACGCGCTCGAGCGCAAGCTGTACGTGATCCGTCGCCGCGCCGCGAACGCGATCAATGACTTGCGGCTCAAGCACGGCAAGGAATTCTACATGGTGTCGATGTCGGCCCGCACCGTCAACTACAAGGGCCTGCTGCTCGCCACTCAGGTCGGCGAGTACTACTGCGACCTCGCGGATGCGCGCGCGGTTTCGGCGCTTGCGCTGGTGCACCAGCGCTTCTCGACCAACACCTTCCCGAAGTGGGACCTGGCTCATCCGTTCCGCTACATCGCCCACAACGGCGAAATCAACACGCTGCGCGGCAACTACAACTGGATGCGCGCGCGCGAGAAGGGTACGCATTCGCCGCTGCTCGGCGATGACCTGCAGAAGATCTGGCCGCTGATCTATCCGGGCCAGTCGGACTCGGCGTCCTTCGACAACGCACTCGAGCTGCTGGTGATGAGCGGCTACTCGCTCGCCCATGCGGTGATGATGATGATCCCCGAGGCGTGGGAATCGCACACGCTGATGGACGAGAAGCGCCGTGCCTTCTACGAGTACCATGCGGCGATGATGGAGCCGTGGGACGGCCCGGCGGCGGTCGCCTTCACCGACGGCCGCCAGATCGGTGCAACGCTCGACCGTAACGGCCTGCGTCCGGCGCGTTACCTCGTTACCGACGACGACCTCGTGGTCATGGCCTCGGAGTCGGGCGTGCTGCCGATCCCCGACGGCAAGATCGTCAAGAAGTGGCGCCTGCAGCCCGGCAAGATGTTCATGATCGACATGGAGCAGGGGCGCATCATCGACGACCGCGAGCTGAAGGAGTCGCTGGCGCAGGCGAAGCCTTATCGCGAATGGATCCGTCGCATCAACATCAAGTTCGACGACCTGCCGGTGCCGGAAGGCGTCGAGGCGGTGCAGCCTGGCGCCTCGCTGCTGGATCGCCAGCAGGCCTTCGGCTACACGCAGGAAGACATCAAGTTCATCCTCGAGCCGATGGGCAAGACCGGCGAGGAAGCGACCGGCTCGATGGGCAACGATTCGCCGCTGGCCGTGCTGTCGGCCAAGGAAAAACCGCTCTACAACTACTTCCGTCAGCTGTTCGCGCAGGTGACGAACCCGCCGATCGACCCGATCCGCGAGCAGCTGGTGATGTCGCTGGTGTCCTTCATCGGCCCGCGCCCGAACCTGCTCGAGATCAACGAGATCAACCCGCCGTATCGCCTCGAGGTGACCCAGCCGGTGCTGGATTTCGACGACATGGCGAAGATCCGCAACATCGCGCGTTACGCCGACAGCCGCTTCCGCTCGGCCGAGCTGGATGCGTGCTACCCGGTCGCCTGGGGCAAGGAAGGCGTCGAGGCGCGCCTGGCGACGCTGTGCGCCGAGGCCGAGGATGCCGTGCTGCAGGGCTACAACATCCTCATCGTGTCGGATCGCAAGATCGACGCCGAGAAGGTCGCGATCCCCGCGCTGCTGGCGACCTCCGCAGTGCATCAGCACCTCGTGTCGAAGGGGCTGCGCACGCGTGCCGGCCTGGTGGTCGAAACGGGTACCGCGCGCGAGGTGCATCACTTCGCGGTGCTCGCGGGCTACGGCGCGGAAGCCGTCCATCCGTACGTCGCGATGGAGACCCTGCGGCAGATCGCAGGCGATGCGGAGGCCGGTGCGAAGGCGATCAAGCATTTCGTCAAGGCCGTCGGCAAGGGGCTCATGAAGGTCATGTCCAAGATGGGCATCTCGACCTACATGTCCTACACCGGCGCGCAGATCTTCGAGGCTGTCGGCCTGAAGCAGTCGCTGTGCGACCGCTACTTCACCGGCACAACCAGCCAAGTCGAGGGCATGGGCGTGTTCGAGGTGATGGAGGAGGTCATCCGCCTGCACCGCAAGGCCTTCAGCAATGACCCCGTGCTGGTCGACATGCTCGACGCGGGCGGCGACTACGCCTACCGCGTGCGCGGCGACGACCACATGTGGACGCCGGAATCGATCGCCAAGCTGCAGCATGCGACGCGCTCGGGCAAGGCCGACACCTACAAGGAATACGCCAAGCTGATCAACGACCAGAGCAAGCGCCACATGACGCTGCGCGGCCTGTTCGAGATCAAGCCTGCCGGTCCTCCGGTGCCGATCGAGGAAGTCGAGCCCGCCAAGGAGATCGTCAAGCGCTTCGCCACCGGCGCGATGTCGCTCGGCTCGATCTCGACCGAGGCGCACACGACGCTGGCCGTGGCGATGAACCGCATCGGCGGCAAGTCGAACACCGGCGAGGGCGGCGAGGACCCGATGCGCTTCAAGCCGATCACGCAGGCAATGCGCCTGTCGCAGATCGTCGGCGAGAACCGCATCGCGCGCGACCTCGAGCTGAAGGCGGGCGACAGCCTGCGTTCGGCGATCAAGCAGGTGGCGTCGGGTCGCTTCGGCGTCACGACCGAATACCTGGTCAATGCCGACCAGATCCAGATCAAGATGGCGCAGGGCGCCAAGCCTGGCGAGGGCGGTCAGCTGCCCGGCCACAAGGTCAGCGAGTACATCGGCTTCCTGCGCCACTCGGTGCCGGGCGTCGGCCTGATCTCGCCGCCGCCGCACCATGACATCTACTCGATCGAGGATCTCGCGCAGCTGATCCACGACCTGAAGAACGCCCAGCCGGCGGCTTCGATCTCGGTCAAGCTGGTGTCGGAGATCGGTGTGGGCACGGTCGCGGCGGGCGTCGCCAAGGCCAAGGCGGATCACGTCGTGATCGCCGGCCACGACGGCGGCACCGGCGCTTCGCCGTGGTCGTCGATCAAGCACGCCGGCAGCCCGTGGGAGTTGGGCCTCGCGGAGACGCAGCAGACCCTGGTGCTCAACAGTCTGCGCAGCCGTATCCGCGTGCAGGTCGATGGCCAGATGAAGACCGGCCGCGACGTCGTCATCGGCGCGCTGCTGGGCGCGGACGAGTTCGGCTTCGCGACCGCGCCGCTGGTCGTCGAAGGTTGCATCATGATGCGCAAGTGCCACCTGAACACCTGCCCGGTCGGCGTCGCGACGCAGGATCCGGAGCTGCGCAAGCGCTTCACCGGCCAGCCCGAGCACGTGGTGAACTACTTCTTCTTCGTGGCCGAGGAAGTGCGCGAGCTGATGGCGCAGATCGGCATCCGCAAGTTCGACGACCTGATCGGCCGGCCCGAGCTGCTGGACATGAAGAAGGGCATCGAGCACTGGAAGGCGCGCGGCCTCGACTACACCCGCATCTTCCACCGTCCGAAGGTTGCCGCGAGTGTGGCCAAGCGTCACGTCGAGACCCAGGACCACTGCCTCGAGAAGGCGCTCGACAACCAGCTCATCGACCTGGCGAAACCCGCCCTGGAGCGCGGCGAGGCGGTGCGCATCGACGTGCCGGTGCGCAACATCAACCGCACGGTCGGTGCGATGCTGTCCGGGCGGGTCGCGGAGAAGTACGGCCATGCCGGCCTGCCCGACGACACGATCCACGTGACCCTGACCGGCACTGCCGGCCAGAGCTTCGGCGCCTTCACGGCGCGCGGGGTGACGCTGGAGCTGGTCGGCGAAGGCAACGACTACGTCGGCAAGGGCCTGTCGGGCGGTCGCGTGATCGTGCGTCCGCAGGCTTCGTTCCGCGGCACCTCGACCGAGAACATCATCATCGGCAACACCGTGCTCTACGGTGCGATCGAGGGTGAGGCCTATTTCTCCGGTGTCGGTGGCGAGCGCTTCGCCGTGCGCAACTCCGGCGCCACGGCGGTCGTCGAGGGTGTGGGCGACCACGGCTGCGAGTACATGACCGGCGGCACGGTCGTCGTGCTGGGCCAGACCGGACGCAACTTCGCGGCCGGCATGTCGGGCGGTGTCGCCTACGTGCTGGACGAGGACGGTACCTTCGAGCAGCGCTGCAACATGGCGCAGGTTGCGCTGGAGCCGGTGCCGGAAGAGATCGAGGCGCGCAAGGGCTCGGAGTCGGGCGACGACCTCGAGTCGCACGGCCGTGTCGACATCAACCACCTCGAGATGGGCGACGAGCTCATCCTGAAGGGGCTGATCGAGCGTCACGCCCGCTACACGGGCAGCCCGCGTGCCCGCGAGATTATCGAGAACTGGACCGCCTGGCGCTGCAAATTCGTCAAGGTGATGCCGCATGAATACCGTCGCGCGCTGGCCGAAATGGCCGCGCAGAAGCAGAAGCAACTGGAGGCCGCATAAAAAATGGGCAAGCCCACAGGATTTCTGGAGTATCAGCGTCTGTCGGAGGCCTACGAGCCGGTTGCGGAGCGCCTGAAGAAGTACAAGGAGTTCATCCTGCGTCTGACCGACGAAGAGGCGGCGGTGCAGGGCGCGCGCTGCATGGATTGCGGCATCCCCTTCTGCAACAACGGCTGTCCGGTCAATAACATCATTCCGGACTGGAATGATCTCGTGTATCGCAACCAGTGGAAGGAGGCGATCGAGGTCCTGCACTCGACCAACAATTTTCCCGAGTTCACCGGCCGCATCTGCCCCGCGCCATGCGAGGCGGCATGCACCCTGAACATCAATGCCGATGCGGTCGGAATCAAGTCGATCGAGCATGCGATCATCGACAAGGCGTGGGAAGAGGGCTGGGTGCAGCCCCGTTCGGCTACCGCAAAGACCGGCAAGAAGGTCGCCGTCGTCGGCTCCGGCCCCGCGGGCCTCGCCGCAGCGCAGCAGTTGGCGCGCGTCGGCCACGACGTGACGGTGTTCGAGAAGAACACGCGTATTGGCGGCCTGCTGCGCTACGGCATCCCCGACTTCAAGATGGAGAAGGGGCTGATCGATCGGCGCATGGCGCAGATGGAAGCCGAGGGCGTGCGCTTCCGCACCGGCGTGATCGTCGGAGCCGATACGACCGCGCCCGGCATCGCCAATGACGCGAAGGAATTCGTCGGCGCGGAGGCGCTGCAGAAGGAATTCGACGCGGTGATCCTCGCTGCGGGTTCGGAAGTGCCGCGCGATCTGCCGGTTCCGGGCCGCGAGCTGGGCGGGGTGCATTTCGCGCTGGAGTTCCTCATTCCGCAGAACAAGGCGGTGGCCGGCGACGGCCCGAACCCGATCTCGGCGGAAGGCAAGCACGTCGTCGTGATCGGCGGCGGCGATACCGGTTCCGACTGTGTGGGCACGTCGAACCGCCACGGCGCGGCGAGCGTGACCCAGTTCGAGCTGATGCCGATGCCGCCGGAGCAGGAGGACAAGGCGCTGACTTGGCCGTACTGGCCGATCAAGCTGCGCACGTCCTCGTCGCACGAGGAAGGCTGCGAGCGCGACTTCGCCGTTGCGACCAAGGAATTCTTCGGCAAGGACGGCAAGGTGACCGGCCTGAAAGCGGTGCGGCTCGAGTGGAAGGACGGCCGCATGTCGGAGATCGCGGGGTCGGAATTCGACGTGAAGGCCGATCTGGTGTTCTTCGCGATGGGCTTCACGAACCCGCTGGGCAAGCTGCTCGAGGCCTTCGGCGTGGAGAAGGATGCGCGCGGCAATGCCAAGGCGACAACTGACGGTGCCGGGTGCTATGCCACCAGCGCGCCGAAGGTGTTTGCTGCCGGCGACGTGCGCCGCGGCCAGTCGCTGGTCGTGTGGGCGATCCGCGAGGGGCGTCAATGCGCGCGTGAGGTCGATCAGTTCCTCATGGGTGAAAGCGTCCTGCCCCGCTGAACGCCGCGGACCGCCCAGGGGCGGGGAGTGGACGACTGCGGGCCGACCGGCCCGCAGGGCGCGAAGGCCGTCAGTGCGCGCGCGAGGTGGATCAATTCCTCATGGGCGAGACGGTCCTGCCGCGCTGAGCCGTTTTCGGCGGACGAAATGAACAAAGGGCGACCCGCGGGTCGCCCTTTTTCGTTGCTGCCTTCAGGTGATCAGTGCGCGAGGCGTTCCAGCGTGTAGCGGGCGATCATGCCTTCCTCGTTGGTCGGCACGACGGCCACGGCGACGCGGCTCGCCGGGGCGTCGATGCGCAGCGCGTGTGCGTCGTTCGCTTCCGGGTCGATGGCGACGCCCAGCCAGGCGGAGAGCTTCGCGACCTGGGCGCGCACCGGCGCGGCGTGTTCGCCGATGCCGCCGGTGAACACCAGTGCGTCCAGACCGCCAGCGGCGGCCGCGAGCGAGCCGATTTCACGGGCGATGCGGTAGCAGAAGAGATCCACCGCTTCCCGTGCCGCGCGGGCGTCCGATGCGAGCAGGGTGCGCATGTCCTGGCTGATGCCGGAGACGCCGAGCAGGCCGGACTCCTTGTACAGCAGATTCGTCAGCGCCTTGGCGTTCATGCCCTTCTGTTCCATCAGGTAGAGCAGCACGCCGGGGTCGAGGCTGCCGGTGCGCGTGCCCATCATCAGGCCTTCGACGGCGGTGAAGCCCATCGTCGTGGCGACGCTCTTGCCTTCGCGCATCGCGCACATCGACGCGCCGTTGCCCAAATGGGCGATCAGCACGGCGCCGTTCGCGCGTTCGCCGATCACGTCCGGGAGCTTGCGCGCAACGTAATCGTAGGACAGGCCATGGAAGCCGTAGCGCTTGACTCCCTCGGCGCTGATCGCGCGCGGCAGGGCGAAGGCCTGGGCCAGCGGGGATTGCGTGCGATGGAAGGCGGTGTCGAAGCAGCCGACCTGCGGAATCTCGGGGATCAGGGCCGCGACGGCGCGCACCGCGCGCAGGTTGTGCGGCTGGTGCAGCGGAGCGAGCGGGATGAAGCCTTCGAGGTCGCGCAGGACCGACTCGTTGAGCACCACGGGCGCGCTGTGGAGCTCGCCGCCGTGCACAATGCGGTGGCCCGCGGCGACGATGTCGAGGTCGGGATTGTGGGCACTGAGCCAGCGGAACAGGTGGTTGAGCGCGTCCTTGTGCTGTTCGCCCTGGCTGCCGCCGGTCAGCACGGGTTCGTGGTAGCGATGGCCTGCCGCGTCCTTGGCGGACAGCAGCGGCGTGGCGCCGATGCCTTCGATCTGTCCGGACAGCGCCGGGCTGTGGGCGAGCTCCGGTTCGATCGCGAAAAGCGCGAACTTGAGGCTGCTGGAGCCGGCGTTGATGACGAGTACAGCCTTCATGCGAGCCGCGCCTCGCGCTTCTTGTGCGCCATGAGTTGCACGATCGCGCACGAGGCGGCGCGCGTTTCGGCGGTGTCGGCGCGGCTGGTGAGCACGATGGGCACGCGTGCGCCGAGCACGACGCCGGCCATCAGCGCGTTGGCGAGATACTCGAGCTGCTTGGCCACCATGTTGCCCGATTCGAGGTCGGGCACGACGAGAATGTCCGCGTTGCCCGCGACCAGCGAGCGGATGCCCTTGGTCTTGGCGGCGACGAGCGAGACGGCGTTGTCGAAGGCGAGCGGACCATCGAGCAGGCCGCCCTTGATCTGGCCGCGGTCGGCCATCTTGCACAGCGCGGCGGCGTCGATGGTGGAGCGGATCTTCGAGGTGACCGTCTCGACCGCCGACAGGATCGCGACCTTGGGTTCGGGCAGGCCCATGACATGGGCGAGGTCGATCGCGTTCTGGATGATGTCGACCTTGTCCTCGAGGGTGGGCTCGATGTTGATCGCAGCGTCGGTGATCAACAGCGGGTGCGGGTAGGTCGGCACGTCGGCGAGGAAGACGTGGCTGATGCGGCGCGCGGTGCGCAGTCCGCCCGCCTTCGACACGACCGCGCCCATCAGTTCGTCGGTGTGCAGCGAGCCCTTCATCAGTGCCTCGACCTGCCCTTCGCGGGCGAGCGTCACGGCCGTCTCGGCCGCTTCATGGCTATGGGCGACGTCGATGATGCGCGCGCCGTGCAGGTCGATGCCTTCCTGCTCGGCGATCGCGCGGATCTTCATTTCGGGGCCGACCAGCACCGGAATGACGAGGCCCGCTTGTGCGGCCTGGATCGGGCCGCGCAGCGACTCGGCGTCGCAGGGGTGGGCGACGGCGATCGGGATCGGCGCCATGCCCGCCGTGATGGACAGCAGGTGGCCGTAGCGCAGTTCGCGGTCGGAGATCGTGACTTCGGGGAGGTGTACGCGTGCGCGCTTGATCTTCTCGGTGGGCGCCTGCACCTCGGCGACGCCGTCGATGACTTTCAGGCCGTCCTGGTTGAGCGCGAGGCAGTCGAACACCATGTGATGGTTGTGTTCGAACTTCTCGCGGCAGGTAACGGTGATCGTCAGCGTGTCGCCGATCGTGATCGGGCGGTGGAAATTGAGTCCCTGGGACACATAGACGGTGCCCGGGCCGGGGAATTCGGTGCCGAGGATGGTGGAGATCAGCGTGCTGCCCCACATGCTGTGGCCGACGATTTCGCGGAACTGGCTGGAGCGCGCGAATTCGGGATCGACGTGGGTCGGATTCACGTCGCCGGACATGACGGCGAAGAGGTGGATGTCGTCCGGCCGCAGGGTGCGGACGAGCTGGGCGCGGTCGCCCACCTGGATCTCGTCGAAGGTGCGGTTCTGGATGAAGTCGGTGACGTTGCGATCCATGGTCGGTGTATTTCCGTTGCGATGCAAAAATTGCATTTTAGGCGCGTTATCAGAGATTTGCCTGATGTGCTGTAAAAACCTGTTTGCGCTGCCGCATCCGTGTCCCATCCGTGCGACAGCGCTGGGTGCGGCACGGGGGCGACCCGGGCCGCATGCTAAAATCGCGCCCTGTTCGAACAGGGACGAGGCTTTCATGGAAGTAGTGATTCTCGCGGCCGGGCAGGGCAAGCGCATGCGTTCGGTATTGCCCAAGGTGCTGCAGCCGATCGCGGGGCGACCGATGCTGGCGCATGTGATCGGGGCCGCCCGGGCGCTGGACGCTTCGCGCATCTGCGTCGTGTTTGGACACGGCGGCGAGGTCGTGCGCGAGCGCCTGCAGGACGCGGCGCTGCGCTGGGCGCGGCAGGAGCCGCAGCTCGGCACGGGGCACGCGGTGCAGCAGGCGCTTCCGGAACTCAGCGACGGCGAGATGGCGCTGGTGCTGTACGGCGACGTGCCGCTGATCGGCGCGCCGACGCTGCGTCGCCTGCGGGCGGCAGCCGGCAGCGGCAAGCTCGCACTGCTGACCGTGGAACTCGACAACCCCACCGGCTACGGACGCATCCTGCGCGACGCCGACGGCAAGGTCACGCGGATCGTCGAGGAGAAGGACGCCAGCGCCGAGCAGCGCCGCGTGCGCGAGGTCAACACCGGCATCCTCGTCGCGCCGGTCGCACGCCTGCGTGACTGGCTCGGGTGCATCGGCAACGACAACGCCCAAGGCGAGTACTACCTGACCGACATCATCGGCCTGGCGGTTGCCGAGGGCGTCGACATCGTCACGGTGAAGCCGGACGCGGTGTGGGAAACGCTGGGCGTGAACAGCAAGCCCCAGCTCGCGGAACTGGAGCGCATCCACCAGCGCAATATCGCCCAGGGCCTGATGGACGCGGGCGTCACGGTGCTCGACCCGGCACGCATCGACGTGCGCGGCGAACTCGAGTGCGGCCGCGACGTCGAGATCGACGTCGGCTGCGTGTTCGAGGGGCGTGTGGAGCTCGGCGACGACGTGCGCATCGGTGCGAACTGCGTGATCCGCAATGCGCGCATCGGCGCGGGCACTCGCGTCGCGCCGTTCTCGCACATCGAGGACACCGTCACCGGACGCGAATGCGTGATCGGTCCGTACGCGCGCACGCGCCCCGGCACGACGCTGGGCGACGACGTGCATCTGGGCAACTTCGTCGAGGTCAAGAACAGCGCGATCGCCGATCACTCGAAGGCCAATCATCTCGCCTATGTCGGCGACGCGGACGTCGGCCAGCGCGTGAACATCGGTGCCGGCACGATCACCTGCAATTACGACGGCGCCAACAAGTTCCGCACCATCATCGAGGACGACGTGTTCATCGGCTCCGACACGCAACTCGTCGCGCCGGTGCGCGTCGGCCGCGGCGCGACGCTCGGTGCCGGCACCACACTGACCAAGGATGCCCCGCCGGAGCAGCTCACCGTGTCGCGGGCCAAGCAGATCACCATCGCCGGCTGGAAGCGGCCGGTGAAGAAGAAGTAAGCCGGAGAAAACACCATGTGCGGCATCGTCACTGCCATCGCGACGAAGAACGTCGTCCCCGTCCTCCTCGAAGGCCTGCGCAAGCTCGAATACCGCGGCTACGACTCCGCCGGCCTGGCCGTGCTCAACGGCGGTCTGCAGCGCGTGCGCGCGGCCGGCCGCGTCGCCGAACTCGCGGCGCGTGCCGACGAACAGAAGCTCGATGCCGGTATCGGCATTGCGCACACGCGCTGGGCGACGCACGGCGTGCCGTCCGAGCGCAACGCGCACCCGCACGTGTCGGCGGGGCTCGCCGTGGTGCATAACGGCATCATCGAGAACTTCGAAGCCATCAAGCAGCGCCTGATGGCCCTAGGCTACGAATTCGTCTCGGAGACCGACACCGAGGCGATCGCCCACCTCATCCACAGCAAGCTCGCGGTGCAGCCGGACCTCTTCGAGGCGGTGCGGCTGGCCACGGGCGAGCTCGTCGGCGCCTACGCGATCGGCGTGATCAGCGAGAGCGACCGCTCGCGCGCGATCGTGTCGCGCCACGGCGCGCCGCTGTTGCTGGGCGTGGGCGAGGACGGCATGTACGCGGCTTCCGATACGGCAGCGCTGCTGCAGGTCACGCGCAAGGTGATTTACCTCGAGGATGGCGACATCGCCGAGCTGCGCCTCGACGGCTACCGCATCGCGCGCCCCGACGGCACGCCCGTCGAGCGCGCGACGCATGTGTCCAGCCTGTCCGCCGACGCGGTCGAACTGGGCCAGTACCGCCACTACATGCAGAAGGAGATCTTCGAGCAGCCGCAGGCGCTGGCGAACACGCTCGAGATCATCGCCGGCGGCGGCTCGGTGACGCCGCAGCTCTTCGGCACCCAGGCGCCCGAGCTGCTGGGCGGGGTCGGGCGCGTGCTGGTGCTCGCGTGCGGCACGAGCTACCACGCCGGCCTCGTCGCGCGTTACTGGATCGAGGCGATCGCGAAGGTGCCGTGCAGCGTCGAGATCGCGAGCGAATATCGTTACCGCGAATCGGTCGCGAATCCGGATACGCTGGTGGTCGTCATCTCGCAGTCGGGCGAGACCGCCGACACGCTCGCCGCGCTCAAGCATGCCAAGGCGCAGGGCATGGCGCGCACGCTGGCGATCTGCAACGTGCCCGAGTCGGCTATCGTGCGCGAGGCCGCGCTGCGCTTCATCACGCGCGCCGGCCCGGAGATCGGCGTCGCCTCGACCAAGGCCTTCACGACGCAGCTCGCGGCCCTGGCGCTGCTGACCCTGTCGCTCGCGAAGCTTGCCGGCCGCCTGCCGGAAGCAGACGAGGCGCGTTATCTCACGGCACTGCGCCATCTGCCGGTCGCCGTGCGGAAGGTGCTCGATCTTGAGCCTGAGATCGAGCACTGGGCGCAGCGCTTTGCCGGCAAGCAGCACGCGCTGTTCCTCGGTCGTGGCCAGCATTGGCCGATCGCGATGGAAGGCGCGCTGAAGCTCAAGGAAATCTCCTACATCCACGCCGAAGCCTACGCGGCGGGCGAACTGAAACACGGCCCGCTGGCGCTCGTCGACAAGGACATGCCGGTGATCGCGGTGGCTCCCGCCGACGAACTGCTGGAGAAGCTCAAGTCGAACCTGCAGGAAGTGCGCGCGCGCGGTGGCGAGCTGTACGTGTTCGCCGACGCCGGCAGCGAGATCCCGCAAAGCGAAGGGGTGCATATCCTGCAGATGCCCGAGCACTACGGCATGCTGTCGCCGGTCCTGCACGTCGTACCGCTACAGCTGCTGTCCTACCATGCGGCCCTGGTGAAGGGCACCGATGTGGATAAGCCGCGTAATCTCGCAAAATCGGTCACGGTGGAGTGATATGACAATGGCATCACCGACTCTTGTTCCTGACAATTAAAGTCGAAAACTCGTCATTAAAGTCGAAAACTGGTCAATAAAGTCGAAAACTGGATTGCTTCATGAAAACGCCCGGCTCGTCCGGGCGTTTTCACTTCTACGTCAGAGGGCTGGGTGATCGGCTGTTGCGGGTCAGTGCCGGCAACTCGGCCTGACCTGACGCTGGCCTGACGGGCGAAGTCAGGCAGCAATGGCCAGTCACCCGCCGTTCGATCGTTAGGCGACGGCGAACGACTGCTTCTTAATCCTGCGAATTGGAACGGCCGACCCGATGCCGTCATTCGTGTCCCCGTTGCTTCGACGGCAGGAATCAGGATCGAGCAGTTCCCGTCCGAAAAACTGGCGGCCCGGCGCAGGCTTGAGCTGACGTTCAGGACCGAATCTCTCCACCGAACCCGGGGAATTGTAGAACGGCCTTGCCTCTTTCTGATGTTCATGCCATATTTAATAAGCACGTGGTTACTGGAGCCGAACCTGGCGGCGGGTTGAAATCCTTTCACGCAGTTGTGTTACGCAGTCAATGCTTATTGCATGGTTTTGCGCTGTTGTTTAATCGCCGCCCGATAGTGCGATTGTTGAAACCAAATCATTGCAACTAAGGATTGATCATGGAAAACACGTACTATCCCCCTCTCTATAAGTCTCTTGCAGACGAGCTTAAGTCCTCGGCTAACGCTACTGGCATCAAGCTTGGTCATCAGCGTAGCCTTGAGCTGATTGCTAAGTTTCATGGCTTCAATAAGTACGCGAGCCTGAGGGAGAATGGACTACTCTCGGGGCTTCGCTACCCGGTTCCGGCCGCAATCGGCATTGACTGGAACGCCGTCAAAGGCGCAATCAGCAGCTATAACGACGAGCTTACCGTTGATGACGAGGGCCCTATTTGCGGCATCCTTTACGAATTGTATTGCGATGAATGCGACCCGCTTCGCTCCTTGAGCAAGCGTTTGGCTCGACGGATCAATGTGACCTGCGACTTCGGCTCGGATAACGACTACGCCGGTACTGTTCTTCTAGACTACGAGGACTGGAAAGCCTGTGGTGACATTGCCAGTCTAGACGCTTTCGTTGATGGCCTGTATCGCTTAGGCCCCTGGCCCAGCATCGCAGCGATCGCGATGTCTAAGCCGGACAGACAGTACGGCGGGCTATATCCGGTGGAACCGGGATCGATCTTAAATATCCTCGCATTCTTGCGCCCTGATGACTGGCCCAGTTTGTTGCAGGGCAAGTAACTGTCCGAAGCGGCCTTAGTCCAAAACGGAACCTATGGGTTCCGTTTTGTTTCATATTTAGCGGGTCATCCCTTGTTCCGGCAACTGAATCGCCCCGGGTTTCTCGTCGACAGTTGTCACGTTTTGAAAGAGCCGGACCCTGTAGTGTTGCAAGCACATCGGCACTCCTTCTAAGCGCTTCCATGCTGGCATATTGCAGCCTTCGGCCGCACACTGAAGGGGCGTGCTCTGTTTTCTCAGTTCCATGCTCACCTCAGTGCCCCTTTTGATCCAAGATCGGAGCTACAACGGCGCAACGCGTGCGCGGTTTTCGAGATATATTAAGGGCTGGCGTAGATTCAACCTCCTTATCCTCTGCGCCCCCTCCTTGCTTAGCTCGTCTTCGCGTGACTCAGCTTGAACGACGGTTACACGAATCTCATTACCCTTCGCACTGACGGTCCAGCTCATGAATGATGACGACCGATCAGGACTGCTGTCTCTGTGGCCTCGATCTGGTCAAAAATGCGGTCGGGCTTGGCGTGCACCCCACAGGATAATGGACCGCGGTCGTCGCACTTCGAACTGCGGTGGTTAGCGGCGATTGCGATCTCGCGAGCCGCAATGTCCGCGTAACCGACATTGCACTCCACGACTACTCGGTGGTCAGGCGGGAATGCCTGCAGCGCCCGTATCAGCTCTTCAACTTTCATACAACGAGCCTCCGATTTCGTTGCCAGCGGGCTTGATTTCGCCCAAGTCGCGACCGAAATGCCTTACAGCGGATTGCTGCTGGTAGCCGTCAGCAGTCCGCTGCATAGCAGGTCGATCCGGTCCCAACTGGTGCCGTCGGCAATAAAAGTCAATCGTTCGCGTGAGCAGGCACGAGCTGACGTGTTCGATCACATCGAGTGCTTCTACAATCCCACGCTAGGTCACTCAACGCTCGGCTATGTCAGGCCGGCAGAGTTCGAGAACGCTCGAAAAGCTTCTGTCGATGTCCGTGAAACCGGCAGCAGCCCACTTGCTTCATTTTCCTCATGCGCTCCAACACGGCAGGCACCGCATCGAGCGACGCCTGCCATTGCCAGAAGCTTTACGCATCACGTGTTACTCGTGATCTCGCAGGTACTCCAGGTAGGAATCACGGTCAGCGACAGGATAGTCCGGTTGTGACTCGCCAGCGTGATCTTCACATTCCCCGGCGTCGTTGATCGCTTCGGACATGAAAACTTTGGGCTCGTGGTTGGCTTCGCAGCACCAGCAGAACCCATATCGGGAGCAACCGCGGGCGCATGCAAGGTGCACATACTCCTCTCTGTCATCCGCAGGGTGAAAGCCCATAACGGGCAGCAGCGGATTATGCACTGGGTTGTGTGATGCACCGCAGATGTGGCACTCCCGCTGCGCATTTTCCTCCGTTGCAACGGCGGCTGTTTGCGTAATATTTTCAGCCGTTACCAAACGCAATGGCACCTGGTGCAACCGGTCTCTGGGATCTTCTGTCATGGCCGCACCTGTTGGCCGCTTCGAGAACAGTCGGGGACGTAGCCTTGTTGCGCGGCGCGATTCATGTACCACTCGTATGCTTTCGCATGCGGCTTAGCGTGATTGGCAAAGTCACCTGTTGCGCTGCGTGTGTGGAACTGCGCAGCCAGCCACGCAGCTTCGCCATCGTGGTATTTGTCAGCCGCAAATTTAAACGAGTTGAGGGCTTCACTCGGATTGCGCCTCACCTTTTCACCCCGCAGCAGCAGCAGTCCCCTGAGCCGAAATGCTTCGCCCAATGCAACCCTTGCGCGTACGTAAACTGGCCATTCCGGCCAAGGGCGCCCAATCACCTTCTCAATCAAATCCATCGCGTGCTGATGGTTTTTCAGCGGCCCTTCGTTCCAGCAGGCCCTTGCCTGCTCCAACAAAGCGTAGGGATCGCCGCATTTCGCGAGTTCCTTCAGCAGCAGGATTCCAGCTTGCCGGTTGGCTGAATGGGCATGTTGGCACAGCTTGCTTGCGATGTGACGAGCGCCGTGTGCGATGACTGGACCGTTTTCAGGGTCAGCCGCACAAAGAGCAGCAATCTGTTGGCATTCCGCCTTCGTCGGAAACAGTTTGTCATTTTCAAACAGTCGACGAAGGGCAATTTCGCCTGGGCACATCTCGCCTGAGCTGGCAGACGATGTCGTGGCTGGATTCATACGGCAGTTTCCTTTTCAAAAGGTCGTGACACAGCCGGTTTTCTGATCTCAGAAAACCCATCGAGCACGAGTCAAATTCGACTCGCAAATCTCGGTCGCTGTGTCCGCTGCCGTTCTTCCTGGCTTCGTGCTGGTCTCGGAGTATGGTACGAGACCAGCCCATCGGGCGGATGAGTTCAACGGCCACCTTGCAAAACTCAGGTTGAACCCCTCGGGTGCATGCAGACGTCATGTTGCTGGCTAGGACACCTCTCAGCGGAGCTGATGGTTACGACGCGCTTCCATGCATGCAGCCCTAGTCTGCCGTACGACGTCGATACTCGTCAAGCGTAACGAAAATCGTGGCGCCGGCGGCTGTGCCACTGGTTGGCTCAAACATTGAACGGAAGGTTTCTCGCTTCCCGAAAGGCAGCTAAGGTCCATTCCGGCTGTAGAGCGGACTTCGGAGCGGACGTAGCAGTCAACTTTCGTGCTACGACCGCTCACTGACATGTTGCTGTCCTTGACGGCAACATACCCTAGCGGCAGGTCAGCTCGCGTAGGCTGTCCGGCGGGTTCCAGAGTGGAGCTGTCGCTTGAACGGCAGCCCTGATGGGTGTCCAGCAGGTCATGGCCGGGACTCCGCGGTCGGGTTGTACCGAAACCCACCGTTCGGCCAGAATTCGTCGAAATAGCAGTTCTGTCATCCTCCAGAGGTCTCGGTTCGAGCCGAAGCGCCTGTGCGTCTTGCTCCAAAGCCGCCGCCAGAATGATCCCGCGCCACCTCAGTCACTAATGCGACGTTGATAGAATCGAAGAAATTACCGCGCCATCAACACGAATACGCCCAAGCCCAGGTATTCACGGGTGAACGTGGCGTAGCGTTCGGGTTCCGAGGTCAGCTTGGCTCGAACATCTGCCGCGAGGTCGTCGTCGGGATTTGCTTCGAGCCATCGGCGCATGGTGAGCCACTTGGCGGCCTCGTACCTGTCCCAGCCGTCTTGGTCTGCCAGAACCATTTCGACGACGTCGTAGCCAAGGTCGCGGAAAGACGCGAGAAGTTTTGGAAGCGTGAGAAAGTCGGACGTCGATCCGGCAAGGCATCCTTGGGCAACGTCGTCCGTTGGCGGCAACTGCAGCCAGTACGGCTCGCCGATGAGGATGAACCCTCCGGTCCGGAGGCTCTCCGCCAGGAGTTCGATGGTGCCGGCGACTCCCCCGCCGATCCACGTGGCACCGAGGCAGGCTGCCACATCGGCCTTTTCGCCGGCGATGTATCCTGCAGCGTCACCGTGGATTAACTCCACCCGATCGGCGACGCCGAGTTCTTTCGCGCGAAGTTTGGCTTGCTCGGTGAACAACTGGCTCAGGTCGATACCGGTGCCGGTGATTCCGTGATCGCGCGCCCAGGTGCACAGCATCTCGCCGGAACCGCTGCCAAGGTCGAGGACACGGGCGCCGGATTCCAGGCGCAACGCCGCACCGAGAGTGGCAAGCTTTTCGGGGGTGAACGGATTATGGATGCGGTGAGCACTTTCCGTGATGTTGAAGATTCGTGGAATGTCCACTGCAGAAACTCCTTACAGGTGTGAACGGATCCGGCACGCTACTGACAATAGGCACTTGTGCTGGCTTCCCATAAAGCTCACGCGACCGCCGGATCATCGAACATCGTGGGGCATCGTCAATGGGTGTCTCGCGAGCGCTCCAATGAATATTCCATATGAAGCGCCATGGCCGCTTCTGGCCGACAGCACGAGTTGACCGTCCGTCCCTGTGAGCGGTCTGATGCTCGGCGGTCTTCAATCAGATTCCGATCAACAGTCAAGGAGTCTGAAATGGAATCCTACGAGCATCGTCAACCCTAGAACAAGGGAAAACTGGTGGGGCAGAAGGCGCGCCTGAAACCCAGGGACATATGGGCGATCCGCATTCACCTGCAGAACGCCCACCATGTTCGCGATCTTGCGATGTTCAATCTGGTCATCGACAGCAAGCTGCGGGGATGCGACCTCGTCGCCCTGCGAGTTCGGGACGTCACGCACGGGAATCAAGTACTGTCGCGCACCGCGGTCATCCAGAGAAAGACGCAGAGGCCGGTTCAGTTCGAGCTGACGGAGCCGACGCGAACCACGGTGGCGAAGTGGATCGAAACGGCAACGCTGAAGCCGGAGGACTTCCTGTTTCCAAGCCGTCTGCATGACTCGCCGCATGTATACACCCGGCAGTACGCAAGGATCGTCGAACAATGGGTGATGGCGGCGGGTCTGGATCCTGCCGCCTACGGGACGCATTCGATGCGCCGGAGGAAGGTGACGCTGATCTACAAGCGGACGAGGAACCTGCGGGCCGTCCAACTCCTGCTAGGCCACTCCAAACTGGAGTCGACAGTCCGGTACCTTGGCATCGAGGTCGATGATGCCTTAGAGATCTCAGAGCAGATCGAGATCTGACCGTGACGGCGACCGCGCGCCGAAAGCCTTTCGATCGTCGGGCGGCCGCTTCTGGGTGACACCCCGGGGAGGGACGTATCGGCCACAACTGGCCGGTGACCGTTACATTTCAATTGTCTGCCGGAGGCGCTCGTCTATGCTGAGAACAATAGCCCGACGGGGATCCTTGTCGCACATTTCTGGACCGTCGGGCCGTTGACGCTCCGCCCGCCGCCAAACTCTTGGATCAATAGAATGCGGGTGGCCGCGGCGGGTAGCTGAGACGGCATTCCCGTAAGCTCTTCCAGGAGACTAAGCATGCGCACTACCGCCGCAAAGAATGTGGGTAGCGTCGTCCGTGGCTCAGATAGTTACATGAGCAAACAAGGGTCTGTGTACGCACCAGGGATTAGTGCAGAGACGGTTGGCTCCACGGCTGTCTTTCTCGGTATGGTCACGATTCCACCGGAGGGCCGAACGCGGGCGCATCTCCATGAGTTCCACGAATCTGCGTTCTATTTACTCAGCGGCGAGGAAGTAGAGTTGTTCACCGGGGATCGACTTGAACACAGGGCGCTTGCGCATCCAGGTGACTACCTATTTATCCCGGCCAAGGTCCCGCATATTGCTGTTAATCGCGGCAAAACGCCGGCCGTCTTTATTGGCGTCCGTAATGAGCCAACCGCGCAGGAAAGCGTGGTCATGCTTCCGGAGCTAGACGCGCTAGTACCGTGATCGGACAGGACCGGTACGGCGGCTTTCCGGTGATGAATCAAAAGAGTTGTTGGTCGCCATCCGACCCACAGGAGACATTCGTTGACTTGGCTCCTAACGGCAGTTTTTTGAGTTAGTCGGCCTATCACGCCAGCCTGAAACCTTCTCGGCTGACCTGCCATAGGCATTGTTGTCGCCATGCGGTGGCGGTGCGTCGGATACGCGCTCGGGTTCGCGTCTTCTAGTTGCTCGGCAAGGCCTTGTCGCTATTATCTATGCTATCAAGCTTCTCTTTTTTTTCCTGCCAGCACATCAATACTAAAAATGCGTAGGCCAATATAAGCAATGGGAGAAAAATATGTGCGCCGCGATTATGGCGAACCAACCCTTCCGGCCTCGCGTACATATAAACGCCTGTGTCGTAGGACATTCCGTCTCTTGCCGGGCTATCAAGAAACTCGTATGCGAGTACACCGAAGGAGCTGTTGAAGTATACCCGTACGTGGTCGCCCGTCGTCAGACGCGGCGAGAAGGGGAATCCGCAAAGTATGAGTTGGGTTTTGAATCCGCAATGTACTTGTCGTGAACCAAACCCTCCATCAATAAAGTAATGAGGCGCCAACAGCCTGCTCTTTCCTGAGCGCACTTCGCCTTCTTGCCTCCAAGTTCCGTCAAGAATCTCTAATGCTTCCTTTGGTGGAACGCCTCTCACGTAATAAGTGAGCAGTGGGCTCAGGAGGTATGAATATAAAATCGATAGGAAAATTAGTGTTATCCAACAAGGCAGCGGATTTATATTCGGGTGCCCCTTCAAAGCGAGTGCCTGCAGTAGGCGCCGAGTGATTGTCAATTTGCGCTCCAAAGCATCTTTCACTGGATATTGCTGCAAGCAACGCCGATACATTCAGGCTACCCGTGATCAACGTGATGCGGCGAGGACGTTGAGGCGGGGGCGACTCTCTGAAAGCGGTACAGCATTAGTCTCCCGGTCAGATAGGCGCCTTGGGTAGCTGCTGCAGGCGCATGCATAATATACCATTGGAATCAATCAGTAAATGCAAAGAAAAGCATTGTGGGCTGTCTTAGGGCACTTACTTAACATCAATAGCAGGGCGGATTACAGGTACCCGAGGGGGGCGCCCCGTCGGATCAAGTAACGTGACGAGGTTGTCTGGCCGGTTTCAGAATAAGTTGTCGTTCTATCAGCGCCAGTGTCGGAATGATGACTGTCCGGTTCTGGCCGGGTGCGTCAGATCACGAACGGCAGCTTCGTGGTAGCGAAACTAACGGAAGCTCAGCATGCCCGAACGGCAGCTTCAGGGAAATCCGGATGACTGCTTGGGGCCGAGAGTTCGCGTTCGGCGGTTAGCGAAGCCGCCGTTCGAACCTTCTCAAGGCTCAACGGCAGGTGACCGAATCATTGCGGACCAACACTGCCCGCGAGCTCAAGGGCGGCATTGGCCGACCTGCTGTCGCTGCCGGCAACGGATTGAGGCTGAAACGAGGGCGATGGGGTACCGTCGTCGCGTTTAGGGCGTGGCGTCTCGCTCAAGAAACGCATAACCGGACACACTGCTCAGTCGCCCGTCGACGAGGGCCTTGCCAACCGTGAAGTGGTAGAGATCCTGAAAGCGCTCGGTGTTGAGTCCGAGTGCCTCGTGCACTGCGTCGTCGAAGTAACAGCCGATGCCGGTACCTTGGACGCCGGCCGCTTCGGCTTCGAGATAAAGCACTTGGCCGAGCATGCCGGCCTCCCAGAATCGCTGGCGGTAAAGCCACGGGTGGGCGGCGTCGATGTCGTCGAAACGGGCCAGCATGCCGAGGCTAAATGCCGAATCGGCGGCGATGTCCTGATGGCAGGAGGCGGTGGTCGCAAAGTTGCGAGCGTCCAACGGTACCAGCAGGTATAAGGGCAGGTGTTCGGGGCAGCCCGGAACGCTTGCCCAGAGCCAGTCTTCGCGCATGGCGGCGCGCAGGTCGGCGAGCGCGCCGGGTGCCCGGGGCAGGCAGTAGATGCCGGGGTCGAGGCCATCGACACGATGCACGAAGAGCACAGGATGCACGCAGGGGGTTTCGTCCAGCACTGTCCAGGGCGGAATCGCCGCGCGAGGGAGCAAGGCGTCGAGCATGCGATAGAAGCGCTGTGCGCTGATCGTGGTGATGCCGTCGAAGGCCTGGGCGGAACGGCGTTCGCGAATCAGCCTGGTGACTGCGGCGCTGGACGCCGGCGCCAATGGTGGCAAGGGCGCCAGTGCGATGACCGGGGCGGCCATGCGTGCCGCCTTGCGGGTGGCCGCCGCCACCATCGGGATGTCGGGCCAGTCGCGATGTGCCGGGCTGAGCGCGTTGGCATGCCCCGCCCAGTGGGCGTTGGCGAGCATCGCGCGCACGCTTGCCGGATCGGGTGCCGCGCCGGGGCCGATCCACAGCAGGGCTTCCGGCGCTTCCGCCTCGGCGACGGAAAAATTCTCGGTTCGGTCGAGGCCGGTGAGGGTGGTGATGTCGTCGTCGCTCCATTCGGTCATCAGGCGCGTGGGCCAGCCGAAGATCGCTGCGGCGTAGGCGAGCGCAGCAAGGGCGTGGCCGCAATCGTGCTGGCAGTAGCGGAATGCGCGCATGCCGTATTTCCAGGCTTCGCGCCAGTGGATGCCAGTGAGCGCCACCAGCACGCCACCCGAAAACGTGAGCGGTGCCGCCGCGCGCTGTTCGAGGCCATGCCGGTCGGGGCGGTAGTGATAGACGCCGGCGGGGAGTCCAGGCAGATCCGGACAGACAAGGTAGCCCTCGGTCGGGTGGAGGTTGCCGCTGGACGGGTTGCAGCGCAGGGCCCAGCGATTTCCGCCGTAGGACTTCCAGGCCGACAAACCGAGCGACAGTTGCAGCAGCTGCGCCAGATTCTCCACGGTCATCGCCTGCGATGACCGACCGCTTGGGGCGAACAGGTCGTCCCAGCGCACCGGCAGTTCGTCCTTTAGCAGGGGCAGATCGAGCTGCGGGGCGCCGTCGAAGCGACGAAAGGGATCGGGCTGCGTGTCCCAGTCGAGATTGCCAGGGCCGGGCGCGTAGCGGTGGAGGTGGTGTTTGGAGCGTTCGTGGTAGCTGCGAATCGGATCCATGACGGCGGCGCGAACTCAATCGGAGTGGGGGAATACGCTACACGGATTCCGCCTCGCGTGCCGCATTGGGCGAGATTTCACGGTCGGGCTATGAAGCGCCCGGCTCGCGGCCAGTGAGCAAGGCATCAAGCTGGGTGCGACCACGTGCGATGGCGGTGTCCAGTTTCATCGCGCTGAGAAACGGGCTGACGCTGGCGTCGTCTTGCAGCGCGAACAGCGTGAGCTCACCGGTTCGGTAAGCTGCCATTCACGTTGTTTCACAGCTCAACGGCAGGTGACCGACGCATTGCCGCCCGAGTCTGGCAAGGCACACAAGGTCGGCATTGGCCGAGAAGGGGAAAGTTGAAAGCGCGCCGCTCGCTCCACAGTTCGATCAGCCATCAATACGTACCGGTGGTAATGTCAATCGAATGAGGGTAGGGGCGGCGCTCCAAAATCGGGTTGTCCGCCAGAGAGACAATCCTGCCGGGGCCGGGAAAGGCTGCCGAGTCCCTAAGGGCGCAGGCGGGGCGCGAGCTGGTTAGCCTCTCGCATTTGCCATCCGAATGCCAAGGCTCCTACGCCAGTGCAAAGAAATATCGCGTACTAGGATATTTCGATTCCCGCTGCAGCCTTCGTAGTCTTGCTCACGACGGCAGCACACCTCCTATTAGGTTTGAAAACCACGTTTTTAAGTGGCATGGATGTGTGCGCCTGTCTCCTGATGGCGCCCCGTGAGAAGGGCGTCGCAATTTCAAACAGTGGAGTGAGGCAGACGATGAAACATGTACTTGCCGGCGTTGCCGCCGCACTGGCAGTGAGCCCCGCGTTCGCGCAGGACAATTCGATCGAGGCGCTGCGCGAGCAACTCAATCGCCTGCAGGCGCGCATCGACCAAATCGAGAAATCCGGCCGCGAAGGGGAGGCGGCCCTGAAGGCGGGCAATGTCGTCACTGGCGGCGACACTCCCGGCAGCTTCAAGCTGCCGGGCTCGAAGACCTCGGTGCAGATCGGCGGCTACCTCAAGCTCGATGCGATCTATGACCGCGACCAGGATCTGGGCGACACGCTCTTCGTCGACGGATTGTCCACCAGCGGCAGTTCCAAGGACGGCCATTTCCGAATGCACGCGCGCGAGTCGCGCCTGTTCGTGAAGACTACGACCGCGACCGACATGGGGTCGCTACGTACCCACCTCGAAGCCGACTTCTTCGGCGCCGGCGGCAACGAGCTGTTCTCCAACTCGCGCAACTTCCGCATCCGCCACGCCTACGGCGAGCTGGGCGGCGTGCTCGCGGGCCAGACTTGGTCGAACTTCATGCACTTCGCGGCCTATCCGGCGACCGTCGACTTTGATGGGCCGGTCGGCGTCAGCTTTCTGCGCCAGGCCCAGCTGCGCTATACGCTGCCGCTCGGTGCGGGCAGCCTGTCGTTCTCGGCCGAGAACCCGGAAGGCACGGGCTTCGCCGACGCGAAGGATACGGCGCCGGATCTGACGGCGCGCTACAGCTGGAGCGGCGACAAGGCGGCACTCGAGGCCGGCGCGGTGCTGCGCCGCCTCGCCTATGACGACGGCGCGAACGACGATGCGGTGACCGGCTACGGCCTGATGCTTGCCGGCAACGTTGCCCTCGGTGCGGCGACGCGGCTGATGGGTGGCGTGATCTGGGGTGACGGCGTCGGCCGCTACGTGTATTCCGCGAGCGGCGAGTCCGACGGATCGGCGGGTATCGGCGCGGCCTACATCAAGGCCGACGGCTCGCTCGAGACGATCCGCGCGCGCGGATTCAACGTCGCGCTCACGCACGACTGGACCAGCCGGTTCAGCTCCTCGCTGTCCTACGGCCAGGTGCGCGGCGATCGCCCCGAGGCCTTGTTCCCGACCTCGACGCGCAAGCTCGAGAGCATCCACTTCAGCCACTTCTATAAGCTGTCCGAGCCAGTCACGCTGGCGTTCGAGGTCTCGCGCGCGGCCAAGGAGACGCAGGACGGCGAATCGGCGCGCGCGCTGCGCTTCCAAGCCGCGGCGAAGTACGCGTTCTGATTGCGCGTGTCGCCCTCAGCGCCGCCGCGATTGCCGTGGCGGCGCATTTTGTGGACCCTCGCGCAACGACAAGGAGAGCGTCGTGGAGGAACGGCAGAAGGGCTTGTTGATGACCGCAGCGGGCGTGCTGCTGATGTCGCCCGATGCGCTCGTGCTGCGCTGGGTGAGTGCCGATGCGCTGCACGTCCTCGCATGGCGCGCCTTGATGATGGCGGCAGGCCTCGGGGTGCTGCTCGGGCTGCGCTATCGTACCGCGCTGCCGCGAGTGCTCGCGCGCTGCGGCTGGACTGGCGCGGGCTGCGCGCTGAGCTACGCGGCGAGCACGATGTGCTACGTCACGGCGATGAACCTCGCCGGTGCGGCGAGCACCTTGCTGATCTACAGCGTCTCGCCCTTGGTCGCCGGGCTCATCGCCTGGGCCTGGCTCGGCGAGCGCCTGTCGCGCCGCGACCTTGCGGCGATTCTCGTGTGCGTCGCCGGCATCGTGCTGATCGTCTCCGACGATGCTCCGGGCGCGAGCCTGCCGGGCAACCTGCTGGCGCTCGCGGCGGCCACTCTGTTCGCCGCCAATCTTGCGCTCGCGCGCAGCCGCCCGCTCGTCGACATGAGTCCGGCTCTGCTGCCAGGGGCGCTGCTGGCCTCGCTCGCAGCGTTCGCGCTGGGTGGCACGCCGCGCCTCGACGGCGGCGAGCTTGCCGCGCTCGCGGCAATGGCGCTGGTGCTGCTGCCGCTGGGCTTCATGCTCGTGCAACTCGGGCCGCGGCGCATCGGTGCCGCCGAGGTCGGGTTGCTCCTGCTGCTGGAGGTCGTGCTCGGCCCGCTATGGGTGTGGTGGCTGCTCGGCGAGGCGCCAGGCGCTCGGGTGCTGTTCGGGGGGATGGTGGTGCTGCTTGCGCTGCTCGGACACACGCTCGCCGGCTGGCGCGTCGCTGGGCGGTCTGCGGCCGCCGTGACGTGAGAAAGGAGTAAGGGGCGGCAGCCCCGGCACGAGATCCGCTTGGGCACCGCAGCCATCGCGGTATGCTCGGAACCCGTGCGAATCGAGAAAGGCTTGTCCCATGTATACGCCCTCCAGCTTCAGAGAAGACGCCACCGTTCGCCTGCATGCGCTGATCGAGGCGAATCCGCTCGGCCTGCTGGTCACGCACGGCGAGGGCGGCCTGCAGGCGTCGCCGCTGCCCTTCTTGGTCTACCCGGACGAGGGGGAGTTTGGCGTGCTGCGCGCCCACCTCGCGCGGGCGAATCCGCACTGGCAAGAGCTAACCCGCGTCGACGAATGCCTGGTCGTTTTTGGGGGCGTGCAGGGCTATGTCACCCCGTCGTGGTATCCGAGCAAGGCCGACACGCACAAGGCCGTTCCGACCTGGAACTACGCCACCGTCCACGCCTGGGGCAAGCCGACGGCGATCGAGGACGCTGCCTGGCTGCGCCGACAACTCGACGACCTGACCGGGTTCCACGAGCATCGGCGGCCCGTGCCTTGGGCGGTCAGCGACGCGCCGGCCGATTACATCGCGGCGCAGATGAAGGCCATCGTCGGCATCGAGATTCCCATCGCGCGCCTGGAGGGCAAGTTCAAGATGAGCCAGAACAGGAGCGAGGCCGACCGGGCCGGGGTCGTCGCGGGCCTGCGCGACGAGGCTGATCCGCACGGGAATCGCAAGATGGCCGGGATCGTTGAACGGCTGGGATGAGGGGAGTCGCGGCCAACCCGGATAGGGCTGCCGAATACCGCCAATCCACCCGCGTCGGCGAGCGTCATAGACGGCGAAGGGCGGACACCTCGTAGCGGGGGTGTCCGCCCTTCCAATGCGGTGCCGAGGATCTCAGCCTTCGAGGCTGATGCGCCGGAAATCCCCCAGCATGTTCTGCAGATGCACCAGGAAGCGTGCGGCGAGCACGCCGTCGACGACGCGGTGATCCCACGACAGGCACAGCGGCAGGATCAGGCGCGGCACGAACTGCTGGCCGTCCCACAGCGGCTTCGTCTGGGCCTTGGTGACGCCGAGGATGGCGACCTCGGGGGCATTGATGATCGGTGTGAAGGCGGTGCCGCCGATGCCGCCCAGGCTGGAGACCGTGAAGCAGCCGCCGCTCATGTCGGCGGAGCCGAGCTTGCCGTCGCGCGCCTTCTTCGCGAGCTCGGCGGCCTCCGCGGCGATCTCGTAGAGGCCCTTGCGATCCGCGTCGCGGATCACCGGCACGACCAGCCCGTTGGGTGTGTCGGCGGCGAAGGCGACGTGGAAGTACTTCTTCAGCACCAGATTGTCGCCGTCGAGGCTGGCGTTGAACTCGGGGAACTTGCGCAGCGCCGAGACGCAGGCCTTGATCAGGAAGGCGAGCATCGTGAGCTTCCTGCCGCTCTTGTCGTTCTCCTTGTTGAGGGCGACGCGGAAGGCTTCCAGATCGGTGATGTCGGCCTCGTCGAAGTTGGTGACGTGGGGGATCACGACCGCGTTGCGCGAGAGGTTCGCGCCGGAGATCTTCTTGATGCGCGACAGCGGCTGGGTTTCGATCGGGCCGAACTTCGCGAAGTCGATCTTGGGCCAGGGCAGCAGGTCGAGCCCGTTGCCCGGCGCCGCGGCCGGGGTCTTGCCGGGCACGCTGCCGGAGCTCATCGCGGCCTTCACGTGTGCCGTGATGTCCTCGCGGGTGATGCGGCCCTTGGCTCCGCTCGCGCGCACCTGGGCGAGGTCCACGCCCAGCTCGCGCGCGTAGCCGCGCACCGAGGGGCTGGCGTGCACCTTGCCGCCGAGCGGCAGGGCGGGCGGGAGGGCGGCGGGCGCCGACGGTTCAGCCGCGGGCGGTGGGGGCGGTGCCGCAGGAGCGGCCGCCATCGGGACAGCGACGGGCGCGGGCGGCGCAGCCTGCGCGGCTTCCGCAGCAGCTGCCGCCGTGCCACCCTCGGCGGTTTCGATCTTCATCACCAGGCTGCCCTGCGACACGCGGTCGCCGACCTTCGCGAGCAGCTCGCGGACGATGCCGGCCACCGGCGCGGGCACGTCCATCGTCGCCTTGTCCGATTCGAGCGTAAGAATGGGATCGTCGGCGGTGATGTGGTCGCCGGGCTGCACGAGCAGCTCGATCACCGGCACGTCCTTGTAGTCGCCGATGTCCGGCACGGTCACGTCTATGAGTCGGGTCATCTGTTCACCTCGATTGTTCTTTCCGGGCGCCGCGTTCAGATCGCGAGCGGGCTGGGTTTGTCGGCGGCGATGCCAAGGCGCGCGACGAGGCCGTCGAGCGTCGCGGCCGGCAGCGCGCCGTCGGCGACGAGGCTGCGCAGCGCGGCGAGCGTGACGTAGCGGGCGTCGACCTCGAAGAAGTCGCGCAGTGCGACGCGCGTGTCGGAGCGGCCGAAGCCGTCGGTGCCGAGCACGGTGTAGCGCGCGGGGACCCAGTTGCGGATCAGGTCCGGATAGGCGCGCATGAAGTCGCTCGCGGCGACGACCGGGCCGCGGCCCGCGAGTTGCTGCGCGACCCAGGGCTCGCGCGGGGCCTCTTCCGGGTGCAGCAGATTCCAGCGCTCGCAGGCGAGGCCGTCCTTGCGCAGCTCGCCGAAGCTCGTCGCGCTCCACACGTCGGCGGCGACGCCGAACTCGGCTTCCAGCCGCTCGGCCGCGGCGAGCACTTCGCGCAGGATCGTGCCGCTGCCCACGAGCTGCACGCGCGGCTTGCCTTCGAGCGCGCTTGCGCGCAGCAGGTAGAGACCGCGGCGAATGCCTTCCTCGGCCCCGGCCGGCATCGCCGGGTGGGCGTAGTTCTCGTTGTAGAGGGTGATGTAGTAGAAGCCGTTGTCGCCCTCGCTCATCATGCGGCGCACGCCGTCCTCGACGATCACCGCGACTTCAAAACCGTAGGCGGGATCGTAGGCGCGGCAGGTCGGGATCGTCGCAGCATAGACGTGGCTCTGCCCGTCCTCGTGCTGCAGGCCTTCGCCCGAGAGCGTCGTGCGGCCGGCGGTCGCGCCCAGCAGAAAGCCTCGCGCCTGCGAGTCGGCGGCGTTCCAGATCAGGTCGGCGACGCGCTGGAAGCCGAACATCGAGTAGAAGATGTAGCACGGCAGCATTGGCTCGTCGCTATGCGAGTAGGCGGTGCCGGCCGCGATCCACGAGGCCATCGATCCGGCCTCCGAGATGCCTTCCTCGAGGATCTGGCCCTTCACATCCTCGCGGTAGAAGGCGAGCTGGTCGGAGTCCTGTGGCGTGTAGCGCTGGCCCCACGGCGAGTAGATGCCGAACTGGCGGAACATCGCCTGCATGCCGAAGGTGCGCGCCTCGTCGGCGACCACCGGCACGACGCGGCGTCCAAGCTGCTTGTCGGCCATGAGTTTGCCGAGCAGGCGCACGAAGCTCATCGTCGTCGACACTTCCCGCCCGGCCGAGTCGCCGTGGAAGGCATCGTAGAGCTCGGGCTGCGCGAGCGCGATCGGCTTCGCATCGCGGTTGCGCGCCGGCACATAGCCGCCCAGCGCGGCGCGGCGTTCCTGCAGGTAGCGCAGCTCGCGGCTGTCCTCGCCGGGGTGGTAGTAGTTGAGTTCGTCGAGGTCCTGGTCGGTCAGTGGCAGCTCGAAGCGCTCGCGGAAGCTTTCGAGGTCTTTGCGCGCGAGCTTCTTGGTCTGATGCGCGCTGTTCGCGCCCTGGCCCGAGGCGCCCATGCCGTAGCCTTTGGTGGTCTGCGCGAGGATCACCGTGGGCTGGCCCTTGTGCGCGACCGCCGCGGCGTAGGCGGCGTAAATCTTGATCGGGTCGTGGCCGCCGCGCTTCAGGGCGTCGATGTCGTGGTCCGACATGTTGGCGACCAGCGCGGCGAGTTCGGGGTAGCGCGAGAAGAAGTGCTCGCGGTTGTAGTGGCCGTCGGTCGCCGAGAGCTTCTGGAATTCGCCGTCCACGGCCTCGGCCATGCGCTTGAGGATCCAGCCGTCGCGGTCGCGCGCGAACAGCACGTCCCAGTTCGAGCCCCACAGGCACTTCACGACGTTCCAGCCGGCGCCGGCGAACAGCGTCTCGAACTCCTGCACGACGTTGCCGTTGCCGCGCACCGGGCCGTCCAGACGCTGCAGGTTGCAGTTGATGACGAGGACCAGGTTGTCGAGCTGCTCGCGCGCGGCGAGCGAGATGCCGGCGAGCGATTCGGGCTCGTCCATCTCGCCGTCCCCGACGAAGGCCCACACGCGGCGGTCGCTCTGCGGCGCGATGCTGCGGTGCTGCTGGTAGCGCTGGAAGCGTGCCTGGTAGATCGCGCTGAGGAGGCCCAGTCCCATCGAGCCGGTCGGGAACTGCCAGAAATCCGGCATCAGCGTGGGGTGCGGATAGGACGACAGGCCGCGGCCGATGCCGCCGGAGACTTCGCGGCGGAAATGGTTGAGCCGGTCCTCGCTCAGGCGCCCTTCGAGGAAGGCGCGCGCATACACGCCGGGCGCAGCATGCGGCTGGAAGTAGACCAGGTCGCCGGGGTGCGCCTCGCTGCGCGCGCGAAAGAAGTGGTGGAAGCCCACTTCGAAGAGGTCGGCGATCGACGCATAGGTCGCGATGTGGCCGCCCAGTTCGGGGTGGGTCTTGTTCGCGCGCGACACCATGGCCAGCGCGTTCCAGCGGTGGATCGCGGTGATGCGCGCCTCGAGGTCGAGGTCGCCCGGGTACTGCGGCTGCGCCTCGACGGCGATGGTGTTGCGGTAGGGCGTCGTGTGGCGGGTGTGGAAGCGCCCTCCCGCGCGGCGGCCGGCCTCGATGAGGCGGTCGACGAGGTACTCGGCACGACCGAATCCGTCGCGCTCGACGACTTCGGCGAGGCTGTCGAGCCAGTCGAGGGTCTCGCCGGCGTCGCTGTCGGCGCCGAAATTCATGTTCGTGGGCGGCGGATTGTGTGTCATGGCGCGGTTCCTTTGGTGTGAGCAGGGGCGTCGCGATGCGGGGCGAGCCGCTCGCGCGATCGGTTCGTGTAATGCAGTGTAGGGGGCTGGTACGCCCGATCGAATGACCTAGGACACTCGATCGGGCGTACTCGGACGCAAGGTTTTAGCGCCTTAGCGGCGGCGTGCAGGCGGCACGTCGGTGCAGCTGCCGTGCGCGACTTCCGCGGCCATGCCGACCGTCTCGCCCAGCGTCGGGTGCGGGTGGATGGTCTTGCCGATATCCACCGCGTCTGCGCCCATCTCGATGGCGAGGCAGACTTCGCCGATCATGTCGCCGGCCGAGGGGCCGACGATCGCGCCGCCAATGACGCGGTGCGTTTCGGCGTCGAAGATCAGCTTGGTGAAGCCGTAGTCGGCGCCGTTGGCGATCGCGCGGCCCGATGCGGCCCACGGGAACTTCGCGGTCTCGACCTTGCGGCCTTCCTTCTTCGCCTGTTCTTCCGTGTAGCCGACCCAGGCCACTTCCGGATGGGTGTAGGCGACGCCCGGGATCACGGTGGCGTCGAACGCCGACTTCTCGCCGGCCGCGACTTCGGCCGCGACGTGCGCCTCATGCACCGCCTTGTGCGCGAGCATCGGGTTGCCGACGATGTCGCCGATGGCGAAGATGTTCGGCACGTTGGTGCGCATCTGCGCATCGACCGGGATGAAGCCGCGGTCGGTGACGACGACGCCGGCCTTCTCGGCACCGATCTTCTTGCCGTTGGGGCTGCGGCCGGCGGCCTGCAGGATCATGTCGTAGCGCTGCGGTCCGCCCGGAGCCTTCTCGCCTTCGAAGGTGACCCACAGGCCGTCGTCCTTCGCCTCGACGGCGACGGTTTTGGTCTTGAGCATGATGCTGTCGAAGCGGTGGGCGTTCTGCTTCTCCCACACCTTCACGGCGTCGCGGTCCGGGCCCTGCATCAGGGCGTCGAGCATTTCGACGACGTCGACACGGGTGCCGAGGGTCGAATACACGGTCGCCATCTCGAGGCCGATGATGCCGCCGCCGATGACCAGCATCTTCGCCGGCACCTGGCGGAGTTCCAGTGCGCCGGTGGAGTCGACGATGCGCGGGTCGCGCGGGATGAAGGGCAGGTGCACTGCGGCCGAACCGGCGGCAATGATGCACTGCTTGAACTTGATGACCTTCTTCTCGCCGGTCTTGTCCTGACCGTCGCCGATCGTGACTTCGACTTCGACGTGGTTCGGGTCGAGGAAGCTGCCGTATCCGCGCACGACGTCGACCTTGCGGCCCTTGGCCATGCCGGCGAGACCGCCGGTGAGCTTGCCGACAACCTTGTCCTTGTGGGCACGCAGCGCGTCGATATCGACGGTCGGCTTCGCGAAGGTGATGCCGGCGGCCGACATGTGCTCGGCTTCGTCCATCACGGCGGCGACGTGCAGCAGCGCCTTCGACGGGATGCAGCCGACGTTCAGGCACACACCGCCCAGCGTCGCGTAGCGCTCGACGATGACGGTCTTGAGACCGAGGTCGGCCGAGCGGAACGCGGCCGAGTAGCCGCCGGGGCCGGCGCCAAGCACGAGCATGTCGCACTCGATGTCGGCACCACCGGCGTGGCTCGCGGCGGCCGGGGCCGCCACAGGCGCAGCAGCCGGAGCCGGCGCGGCGGCGGGGGTTGCCGCAGCGGCCGCACCTGCAGCTTCCACCTTCAGCAGCACGGCGCCTTCGCCGACCTTGTCACCGACCTTCACGAGCACTTCGGTGACAATGCCAGCGGCCGATGACGGCACGTCCATCGTCGCCTTGTCCGATTCGAGCGTGCAGATCGCGTCGTCGACCTTGATGGTGTCGCCGGCCTTCACGAACAACTCGATCACCGGGACAGAAACGAAATCGCCGATGTCCGGCACCTTCACTTCAACAATCTGGCTCATATTGGGGGCTCCTTGTGGGCGCGGCGCCCCGTGGGACGCCGCGCCGGATGCTGCCGGGGTGGGGGCGGATCAGATCTTGGCGAGCGCCTGCTCCAGGTCGGCGATCAGGTCGTCGCCGTTCTCGATGCCGGCCGAGTAGCGGATGAGGCTCTCGGGGATGCCGGCGTTGGCACGCTCCTGCTCGGTGAGCTCGACGTGGCTGGTGGTGCGCGGGGGGCCTACCAGGGTTCCGACCGAGCCCAGGCTCGCGGCCTTGTGCGCGTACTTGAGGTTCTCGAGCACGGTGACGACCTTGTCGAAGCCGCCCTTGAGCGAGAAGCTCAGCATGCCGCCGAAGCCGTCCATTTGCTTCTTGGCGATGGCGTGGTTGAGATGGGTCTCGAGGCCTGGGTAGTACACCTGCTCGACCTTGGGGTGCTGCGACAGGTAGGTCGCCACGCGCATCGCGTTCTGGTTGTGGCGCTCGATGCGCAGTTCCAGCGTCTTCATGCCGCGCAGGATCATGTAGGCCGAGTGCGGGTGCAGCGTCGCGCCGGTGATCTCGCGGTAGTGGAAGATGCGGTCCACGAGTTCCTTCTTGCCGGTGACGAGCCCGCCCATCACGTCGGAGTGGCCGTTGAGGAACTTGGTCGCGCTATACACGACGAGATCGGCGCCGAGTTCGATCGGGCGCTGGTTGATCGGCGTGGCGAAGGTGTTGTCGACCACCACCACCGCGCCGTGCTGGTGCGCGACCTTCGACAGGCGCTCGATGTCGACGACCTTCAGCGTCGGGTTGGTCGGCGTCTCGAGGTAGAGCACCTTGCAGCCCTTCTTCACCTCGGCCTCGATGATGGCGAAGTCGCTGGTGTCGCACAGGCATACGTCGACCTTCATCTTCGGCAGGAACTCGATGAAGATCTTGTTCGAGCCGCCGTAGGTGTCCTTGATCGCGACCACGCGTTCGCCAGGGCTCAGCAGCGTGAACAGCGTGTTGCTGATCGCAGCCATGCCGGTCGAGAAGCTGGTGGCTTCCTCGGCGCCGTCAAGGATGCGGATCTTCTCCTCGAGCGGGCGCACGGTCGGGTTGGTGTTGCGCGAGTAGATGTGGCCCTTCTTGCGGCCCAGCGCGACGTCGAACCATTCGTTCATGTCGTCGTAGCCGAAGGTCACCGAGTTGAAGACGGGCAGGCAGATCGCGCCCTCGGCGAAGAGGTGCTCCTCGCCCGCCCATACGGCGGCGGTGCCGGCCTTGTTGGTCTCGCTCATGTTGTTTCTCCTTTGGAAGATTGTTCGTGATGCCGGCCGAGCGTTCAGCCGACGATTTCGGCGACCACCGCGAGGGTGTCGCCGCGGCCGATCAGGCCGGGGAAGTGGCGCGCGGCGAGGATGCCGCCGCGGCGCGCGCGGTATTCGACGGGGGCGACGCCGGTGCGCGTGACGTCGTGCACGCGGGCGATCACCTCGTCCTTCGCGACCGCGTCGCCGAGGTCGCGGCACATCTCGAGCAGGCCGTCGTGCAGGCTCGTGACGTAGCAGTCGCCGTCGGGCATGTCGAGGGTGACGGTGTCGCGGCGCTCGATGCGGCCGGCGCAGATGCCGGCCTGGATCAGGAACTGCCGCACGCCGCGGTCGGCGACCGCGACGCTCTTCGCGGTCGCGCTGCCGCCACCGCCGAGTTCGGTCGAGACGAACACCTTGCCGGCCGACTCGGCCGCGGTGTCGAACATGCCGACGCTGTCGAGCTCCAGCAGGCGCATCGAGTAGGGCGCGTTGAAGGCCTGCATCGCGGCCTCGCAGCGCTCCTCCTGGCCCTTGTCGCCGAGCACGTGGATCGCCGCGAAGGGCAGGAAGTCCAGCGTCTTGCCGCCCGAATGGATGTCGAGCACGTAGTCGGCGAGCGGCAGCAGGTGGCGCTCGACGTAGTCGGCGATCTTCTCGGTGACCGTGCCGTCCGGCTTGCCGGGGAAGCTGCGGTTGAGGTTGCCGCGGTCGATCGGCGAGGTGCGCGTGCCGGCGCGGAAGGCCGGGTAGTTCATGAACGGCAGGATGATCACGCGGCCGCGCACGTCCTCGGCGGCGAGCGTCGCCGCGAGCTTGGTCAGCGCGACCGGACCCTCGTATTCGTCGCCGTGGTTGGCGCCGGTGAGCAGCGCGGTCGGGCCGTCGCCGTTACGGATCACCGTGATCGGGATCATCACCGCGCCCCACGCGGCATCGTCGCGCGAGTAGGGCAGCTTGAGAAAGCCGTGCTGCACGCCGTCGCGCCCGAAGTCGACGGAGGCGCTGATGGGGGAGGGTTTCATCGCATCAGTCCTTGACGAAGAGTTTGCGCGGCGTGTTGCAGAAGGTCTCGACGCCGGTGTCGGTGATGAGGATGCTTTCGGTGATCTCGAGGCCCCAGTCGTCCTGCCAGATGCCGGGCATGAAGTGGAAGCTCATGCCCGGCTCAAGGACGGTGCGGTCGCCGGGGCGCAGGCTCATCGTGCGTTCGCCCCAGTCGGGGGGGTAGCTCGCGCCGATGGGGTAGCCGCAGCGGCTGTTCTTCTCGATGCCGTAGCTCTTGAGCACCTTGAAGAAGGCGTTGGCGATGTCCTCGCAGGTGTTGCCGGGGCGGGCGGCATCCAGGCCGGCGTGGATGCCCTCGACGACCGCCTTCTCGGCCTCGATGAAGTGCTGCGGGGGCTTTCCGAGGAAGACGGTGCGCGACTGCGGGCAGTGGTAGCGGCGGTAGCAGCCGGCGATCTCGAAGAAGGTGCCGGCGCCGGCCGCCATCGGGCTGTCGTCCCAGGTCAGGTGCGGGGCGGCAGCATCCGCGCCGGTGGGCAGCAGCGGCACGATCGCCGGGTAGTCGCCGCCGTGGCCGTCGGCGCCCTCGATGCCGGCCGCGTAGATGCGGGCGACCAGCTCGTTCTTGCGCATGCCGGGCTCGATGGTGTCGACGATGGTCTGGTGCATGCGCTCGACGATCTTCGCGGCGATCCGCATGTACTCGATCTCGCGCGGCGACTTCACGGCGCGCTGCCAGTTCACGAGCGAGTTGGCATCGACGAAGCGCGCCTGCGGCAGGTGCGTGACGAGCGAGGCGTAGGCGGCGGCCGAGAAGTAGTAGTTGTCCATCTCGACGCCGATGCGCTTGTCGGCCCAGCCACGCGCGGCGATGAGCTCGGTGGCGAGGTAGTCCATCGGATGGCGCTCGGTCGACTGCACGTAGTGGTCGGGGTAGCGCACGATGTCCTCGGCCGCCATGTACACGGTGCGGTCGGCACCGTTGCCGTCCATGCCGCGGCCGTACCAGATCGGGTCGCCTTCAGGGCCGACGATCACGCACTGGTGCACATAGAAGGACCAGCCGTCGTAGCCGGTGAGCCAGTACATGTTGGTCGGGTCGCTGACGATCATCACGTCGATGCCGCGCGCGTCCATCGCGGCGCGGGTCTTGGCGAGGCGCGCGGCGTACTCGGCGCGCTCGAAGGGCAGTATTACGTTCTGTGGCATGGCCTTGTCCTTGTCTCCAGCGGGTTGCAGCGGGCGTCGTGGGCGACGCTCAGTCCTTGACGAAGAGTTTGCGTGGCGTGTTGCAGAAGGTCTCGACGCCGTTTTCGGTGATGAGGATGCTCTCGGTGATCTCGAGGCCCCAGTCGTCCTGCCAGATGCCGGGCATGAAGTGGAAGCTCATGCCCGGCTCAAGGACGGTGCGGTCGCCGGGGCGCAGGCTCATCGTGCGTTCGCCCCAGTCGGGGGGGTAGCTCGCGCCGATGGGGTAGCCGCAGCGGCTGTTCTTCTCGATGCCGTAGCTCTTGAGCACCTTGAAGAAGGCGTTGGCGATGTCCTCGCAGGTGTTGCCGGGGCGGGCGGCATCCAGGCCGGCGTGGATGCCCTCGACGACCGCCTTCTCGGCCTCGATGAAGTGCTGCGGGGGCTTTCCGAGGAAGACGGTGCGCGACTGCGGGCAGTGGTAGCGGCGGTAGCAGCCGGCGATCTCGAAGAAGGTGCCGGCGCCGGCCGCCATCGGGCTGTCGTCCCAGGTCAGGTGCGGGGCGGCAGCATCCGCGCCGGTGGGCAGCAGCGGCACGATCGCCGGGTAGTCGCCGCCGTGGCCGTCGGCGCCCTCGATGCCGGCCGCGTAGATGCGGGCGACCAGCTCGTTCTTGCGCATGCCGGGCTCGATGGTGTCGACGATGGTCTGGTGCATGCGCTCGACGATCTTCGCGGCGATCCGCATGTACTCGATCTCGCGCGGCGACTTCACGGCGCGCTGCCAGTTCACGAGCGAGTTGGCATCGACGAAGCGCGCCTGCGGCAGGTGCGTGACGAGCGAGGCGTAGGCGGCGGCCGAGAAGTAGTAGTTGTCCATCTCGACGCCGATGCGCTTGTCGGCCCAGCCACGCGCGGCGATGAGCTCGGTGGCGAGGTAGTCCATCGGATGGCGCTCGGTCGACTGCACGTAGTGGTCGGGGTAACCGATGATGTTGTCGTCGCCGATGTACGCCGTGCGGCGCGCGCCGTTGGCGTCCTGGCCGCGGCCGAACCACACGGGCTCGCCTTCGGGGCCGACGATCACGCACTGGTGCACGTAGAAGGACCAGCCGTCGTAGCCGGTGAGCCAGGCCATGTTGGTCGGATCGCTGACGATCAGCACGTCGATGCCGCGCGCGTCCATCGCGGCGCGGGTCTTGGCGAGGCGCGCGGCGTACTCGGCGCGTTCGAAGGGCAGGGCAATGTTGTGGGGCATGGGGTGTCTCCGCTCCTCGTTGCGGGATCAGGATTCGAATGGGGTGCCGTGGCCGCCGGCGCGGGCGCGCGCGAAGGCAAAGGTCGCGATCGCGGTGTCCTGGGCGCCGGTGCCGGTCAGATCGCAGATCGTCACGTCGTCGCGACTCGTGCGGCCGGGCGCCTGGCCGGCGATGACTTGGCCGAGCTCCGGGAAGCTCGCGTCGGTGGTCACAAGGCCGGCTGCGATCGCATGATGCAGCTCGCCGAGCACGCGCACCTGAGCGAGGCGGTCGCACACGTAGCGTGTCGCGGCGGCGATTGCGGCGGGCGCGATCTCGTTCTTGTGCTCGGCATCCGAGCCCATCGCGGTGATGTGCAGGCCCGGCTGCAGGTGGCGAGGCTCGATCAGCGGCGAGCGGCTGGGCGTGGTCGTGATCGCGACGTCTGCGCCGTCGATCGCAGTGTCGATGCTCCGGCACGCGCTTATGCGCAGTCCAAGCGCGGCCGTCATCTCGTCGGCGAAGCGTTGCGCCTCGTCGATGCGCGGCGCCCACACGGTGGCCGACTCGATGTCGCGTACCAGCGTCAGCGCCTTCAGCTGCAGGCGCGCCTGCTCGCCCGATCCGATCACCGCCGCGCGACGCGCATCCTCGCGCGCGAGCCAGCGCGCCGCGACCGCGCCGGCGGCAGCGGTGCGCACCGCGGTGAGATAGCCGTTGTCGAGCAGCAGCGCCTCGGGTACGCCGGTGCGCGCCGACAGCAGTACCATCAGGCCATTGAGACTGGGCAGGCCCAGCTTGGGGTTGTCGAAGAAGCCCGGGCTCACCTTGATCGCGAAACTGTCCAGCCCCGGTAGGTAGGCCGTCTTCACGTCGACCTCGCCGTTGTGCTCCTCGATGTCGAGCCGCAGGATCGGCGGCATGACGACCTTCTCGGTCGCGAGCAGGCGGAACGCGTGCTCGACGCAGTCGATCGCGGCCGCGTCGAGCGTGACGCAGGCCCGCAGATCGGATTCGCTCAGCAGAATGACTTTGGACATGCAGCCCCCTTCGGTCCGGAACGCCCCGCGCCGACGCGGCGGGGATTGAGGTCCAGTGTAGGGGGCGGGAATTGTCGGTCCGCTTGTCCTAGTGCAATGGCGACATTTCGGCGCTGCTGCGCCGAAATGTCGCGTCGGGCATCACAGGTAGTCGTGCACCTGCGGATACTGGCGGAAGACGCTGGCGATCGTGCCTAGCGCGCCGTTGATGCGCACGTCGCTGCCCTCGGCGCCGAGGCACAGCCGGATCGCATTGGGGCGAGGGGCGCCCAGCACCAGGAACGGGTCCGGTGAGGTGACGGCGACGAGCCGGTGGCGCAACTGCTGCACCAGGCTGTCGAGCTGCCAGTGCCCGGGGATGCCGACCCAGGTCGACAGCGAGCAGGGATGGTTCGAAATCGCGAATTCGCCGAGATGTTCTTCGACCATCTTGTGGCGCAGCGCGAGGCATTCGCGCTGCACTTGGACGAGGTGTTCGGCGGTGCCGTCGGCAATCCAGCGCGTCGCGACCTCGGCGAGCAGCGGCGTGGCCATCCAGCTATTGACGCGCAGGATGCTCTCGACGCGCAGCGCCAGCCGCCGCGGCATGGCGAGGTAGCCCGTGCGCAGGCCCGTCATCAAAGACTTCGTGAAGCTCGTCAGGTAAAAACCCAGCTCCGGCAGGTGACTGGTGATCGGCGCGGGGCGCTGCGTGAGCAGCGGGCCGAAGACGTCGTCCTCGATCACATACACCCCGTAGCGCTCGGCGATGCGCGCGATCGCGCGGCGGCGCGAGTCCGGCATCAGGCTGCTGGTCGGATTGTTGAGGTTGGGCGTGCATACCAGCGCAGTGATGCGCTCGTTGGCGCACATGTCCTCGAAGTGGTCGGGCTGGATGCCGTACTCGTCCGAATCGAGGCCCTTCAGCGTGAAACCCAGCACCTGCGCCGAGCCGATCACGCCGTGGTCGGTGAGGCTGTCGGTTAGCACCGTGTCGCCCGGGCTCACCAGCGAGGCGAGCGCGAGAAACTGCGCATGCGAGGCGCCGTTGGTGATTAGCAGCGTCTCGATCGAGCTCTTCATGCCGAGGCCCGCGAGCCATTCGACGGCCGCGGCGCGGTGATGCTCGAAGCCTGCGATCGGCCGGCACGCGCGCATCCACGGCTGGTCGGGTTGGGCCGCGAGCGCCGCGCAGGTCTCGCGCCAGACCGCGTCATGCTCTTCCGTGTACACGATGCGTGCGATCGAGAAATCGACGAGCGAGCGCTCGGCGCGATCGAGCATGTAGCTCGCGACCTTCTCGGTCACGCGCTTCGCGACGAAGCTGCCGCGCCCGACCTCGCACCGGATCACGCCGTGCTGCTCGAGTTCCTTGTAGGCGTTGGTGACGGTCTGCACGCTGATGCCGAGCTTTTGGCTGACCTCGCGCTGCGGCGGCAGGCGGGTGCCCTCCGCGAGCGAACCGTTCTCGATGTCGGCGGCGATCGCCTGCACGAGGATCTTGTACTTCGACTCCCCGCCGCGCACTGCGTCCAGTGCCTCTCGCCAATGTTCCATCATGGGGTACTCCTGACTCGGTCCCGCTCCCGATGGCCGGTCGGGGCGGGCGGTTGCGGGCTCGCTGGATTCACGTGGCGCTCACGTGCCTCCAGCGTTCCATTCTTCGCAGACCAGGCGCCGATGCAGCGCCATGTCGATGTTCGCGCCGCTCACGAGGACCGCGGTCGTGCCGGGATTGGCGACGCGCCCGGCGAGCAGGGCGGCGATGCCGACCGCGCCCGCGCCCTCGACGATGACCTGCTCCTCGCGGTACGCGTGGCGGATCGCATCCGCGATCTCCGCCTCGCTCACGAGCACGGTGTCGTCGACCAGTGTCTGCGCCATGCGGAAGGTGTAGCGGTTGTCGAGCCCGATGCCGCCGCCGAGCGAATCGGCAAGCGTCTCCAGCTCCTCGACCTGCACGGGGCGGCCGGCTTGGATGCTCGCGTGCATGGCGCAGCCGCGCTCCATCGTCACGCCGACGACGCGGATGTCGCGCGAGGCGCTCTTCATCGCCAGCGCGACCCCGGCCAGCAGCCCCCCGCCGGAGAGCGGCACGAGCACGGTGTCGACCGACGGCAGATCGTCGAGGATCTCCAGCCCGGCGGTGCCCTGGCCGGCGATCACGTCGGGGTGGTCGAAGGGCGGCAGCAGCGTGAGCCCTTCCTCGCGCACCAGGCGCGCGACCTCCAGCTCGGCCTCGTCCTGGCTCGCGCCGCTGATATGCACCTCGGCGCCGAGCGCGCGGATCGCCTCGACCTTGTTTGCCGGCACCAGCCGCGACATGCAGATCACCGCGCGCACGCCCAGCCGCTTCGCCGCATGGGCCAGTGCGCGGCCGTGGTTGCCGGTGGAGACGCCGATCACGCCGCGCGCGCGCGCCGCGTCGTCGAGCGCGAGCAGCGCGTTGGTCGCGCCGCGCAGCTTGAAGCTGCCGGTGGTCTGGCGGCATTCGAGCTTCAGATGCACCGGCGCGCCGACGCGGCGCGTGAGGCTGGTCGAGGCGGCGAGCGGCGTGTGCAGCACGTGGCCGCGGATGCGGTGGCGGGCCTGGAAGAGGTCGATCAGGCGAATGTCCTGGTTCATTGCGGTATGTGTTCCTCGAGGGTGTCGAAGAGGCGGCCAGGCGCGTCGCGCGCGGTGAGGCCGACGAGGTCCAGCGTGTGCCAGACGATCGCCTGGTTGCTGGTGACCACGGGGCGGCCGAGCGCAGCCTCCAGCGCCTCAACGGCGAGGCTCGCGCGCAGCGCGGTGCATGAGACGAACAGCGCGTCGGCCTCGGGCGCCATCGCGCGCAGGCCCGCCTCGACGATCGTTGCGGGCGCGAGCGCCGTCATCGCGTAGTCGTCGTCCATGTCGAGACCGGACACGTTCACCACCTCCAGCCCGCGGCTCGCGTAGTAGTCGCCGAGCGCGCGGTTCACGTCCGCGCGGTAGGGCGTGAGGATGGACACGCGGCGCGCGCCCAGCCGCGCCAGGGCCGCGAGGCTCGCGGTCACCGGCGTGGTCTGGTGACGCGAGGGCTTCGCGTGGCGGATCAGTGCGAGTGTCTCGGCTTCGCCCAGCGCAATCGTGCCCGAGGTGCAGCCATACACGACGACGTCGAGCTCCAGCCCCGGCAGCAAGTCGCGCCCGGCGCGCGGCAGGTCGTCGGCGACTCCGCGCAGCGTCTCCAGCGTCATCGGGTTCGCATGCCGGATGCGGTTGCAGTACAGCCCGACGTCGGCCGGCAGCATGCGCCGCAGGTCCGCCTCGCTGTTGAGGTCGGTCGCGAGGCCCAGCAGGCCCACACGGGCCCGCTCGGCGGCGGTCGGTGCGTCGTCGCGACGGGGAAGGATGTCGATGCGCACGGTCTTCTCCCGTTCAGCGGTAGGCGAGCTTCGGCAGCGTCAGCGCGATGTCCGGCACCAGCACCAGCAGCACCGACACGAACAGCAGGATCACGATGAAGGGCGGGGTGCCGCGGATCACCTCCGCGTAGGGTTTGCGCCAGATCGCGCAGGCCGTGAAGATGTCGCAGCCGAAGGGCGGGGTGCAGGCGCCGATCGCCATCTGCAGCGTGATGATCGTGCCGACGAGGATCGGGTCGATGCCGGCGGCGTTCACCAGCGGCATGAAGATCGGCGTCATTACCAGCGTCACGACCACCGAGTCGACGAACATGCAGCCGATGAAGAAGGCCACCGAGATCGCGAACAGGATCGTGTAGGGGCCGGCGTCGGCGAGGCCCAGCGCGGCGATCAGTTGCTGCGGGATCTGCGCGAACGAGATGATCCACGAGAAGGCCGCGCCGGCGCCGACGAGGATGAAGACGATGCCGGTGATGAGCCCGGTCGAGTAGGCGATGGCGGGGAAATCCGACAGCTTCACCGCGCGGTAGACGACGACCTCTAGGATGAACGCATATAGCACCGCAATCGCGGCGACCTCGGTCGGGCTGAAGTAGCCGCCGTACAACCCCCCGACGATCAGCACCGGGAACATCATCGCCAGCGCCGCCTTGCGCATTGCAACAAAGCGCTCGCGCCAGCCGGTGCGCGGCAGCAGCGGGATGTCGTGGCGCCACGAATACCACACCGAGTACAGGCTGAAGAGCAGCAGGATCAGCAGGCCCGGGCCGATGCCGGCGAGGAAGAGCTCCGCGATCGAGGCCTTGCCGACGATGCCGAACACGATCATGCCGATACTGGGCGGGATCAGGAAGGCGATGTCGGCGGCGTTGATCAGCAGCGCCATCGTGAACTTGTCGTCATAGCCCGCCTGAAGCATGCGCGGGCGCAGCGGCCCGCCGACGGCGACGACGGTGGCCTGGGTCGAGCCCGAGATCGCGCCGAACAGCGTGCAGGCGACCGAGGCCGTGACCGCGAGCCCGCCGCGCAGGTGGCCGAAGAAGGTCATCGCGAGATCCAGCAGCCGGTTCGCGGTGCGCCCGCGGGTGACGATGTCGGCCGCGAGGATGAACATCGGCACCGTGATCAGCGCCACAGGGCTGATGCCGCTGACCATCTGCTGCACGATGATGTCGGGCTTGAGGTTGGGGAAATAGACGAAGAAGCCGACGAAGGTCGCCACGAGCATCGGGACCATCATCGGGAAGCCGCTCAGCATCAGGCCGAGCATGATGAGGAGAATCGTCAGTGCCATGATATGCAGCTCCTCAGATGGTGGGCATGTCGACTTCGTCGTGCTCGGTCACGTGTGGCGCGAGATGCACGCTGCCGGGGGTGATCACATTGACGACGCAGGCGAGGGCGAACTGCAGGCTCGCAATGACGAGGCCCAGGGGGATCCACAGCAGCGTTATCCACATGGGCAGCTGCAACGCAGGCGTGACGCGCCCGAGGCCGTGCATGCGCAAGATGTAATGGGTCGCGTACCACGCGAGCAGCGCGAGCACCACGGCGGTGACGGCCTGGATCACGGCGAGCATCCGGCGCCGTCCCTCGACTGGCAGCAGGTCCGTGAAGGCAGACATGCGGATGTGCCGCCCCTGTCGGGCCGCAGCGCTGGTGCCGACGAAAGTCACCAGCATGATGAGGAACTGGTTGAGCTCCTCGGAGAAGAACAGGCTGCTCGAGAACAGCACGCGCGCCGCGACGTTGCCAAGGGTGTTGACCGCCATCACGATGATGCCCCACGAGAGGAGCTGCTTCTCTAGCACCCCCAGGCCGCGATCGATGCGCCTGACGACTTGCAGGGCCAGGCCCCGCGTGAACGATGGGTCCATTCCTACCTCCTCCACCTGCAGGGACAGTCCCTGCGCAGGCGTTGTGTGCATGCTTGTCTCCTCCGGCAATTGACGGCCTGGTGCGCGATTCGCCGCGTCATAATGTTTTGTGTTCGTTTTCGCAGCGGAGCCAGTCTAGTGTCGAGGGGCGCAAGCTCGTAATGCCCTAGAACAATCGGGCTGCGGCGCCACGATTGTGCGTGTGCGCCGTCAGGGTTCTGCGTTTCGTTGTCTCCTTCAAGTGTTCTAGTGCAATCGCGGAGCGAATTCATCGGCGTAGTCTCGATTCCGCATCACGGCGCAGCCGCCGCGCCGGAGCACATTACACTGACAAGATGGAGGAGGAGACGATGGCCATTGCAAGAACCCTGAAGCACCTGGTTGCCGGCGCGGTGATTGGCCTGGCAGCGCTCGGAGTCGCGCACGCCGAGGAATGGAAGTTCGCGGTCGAGGAAGGCCCCGGCGACGTACAGACCCTCTACGCCGAGCAGTTCAAGAAGCTCGTGGAACAGCGCAGCCAGGGAAAGGTGAAGGTCACGATCTACACCTACGGCCAGCTCGGCAACGAGAACGACCTGACCGAGCTCACCGCCTCGGGCGCGATCCAGTTCTCGAACGCTTCGCCCGGACACCTCGGCACCTTCGTGCCCGAGGTGCAGATCCTGAGCCTGCCCTTCCTGCTGCCCGAGGCGGACGCAGCGAAGGGCGAGATCCTGTCGAACAGCAAGGCGCTGTACGGTTCGCTCGCGAAGGACTTTACCGCGAAGGGACTCAAGCTGTTCACGATCTATCCGGAAGGCGAGATGATCTGGACGACCAAGAAGGCCGTGCGCAAGCCTGCCGATCTCGGAGACGTCAAATTCCGCGTGATGACTTCGCCGATCCTCATCGAGCAGTTCAAGCTCTACGGCGCCAATCCGGTCGCGCTGCCGTGGGGTGAAGTCTATGGCGGGCTGCAGATGAACGTGATCCAGGCCCAGGTGAACCCCGCCTTCTTCATCGAGAGCGCAAAATTCCACGAGGTCACCGATCACCTGATCTATGTCGGCGACGTTGAATACACGACCACGGTCGTCTCCAACGCCGACTTCTACGAGAGCCTGCCGGCCGAACGGAAGAAGATGCTCGACGAAGTGCGAAGCGAGCTCCAGCAATACATTTTCAAGACCGAGCGCGAGAAGAACGCCGCCGCGGTCGACAAGATGCTCAAGGACAACCCCAAGCTCAAGGTCGTCAAGCTCACCGACGCGGAGCGCGAAGTCTTCCGCAAGCGCGCCGAGCCGCTTGGTCAGAAGCTTGTCGCGATGGTCGGTGGCCGCGCCGGGGAGATCCTCAAGCAGCTAAAGGCGGAAATCCAGACCGCGAACACGCAGGTCAGCGCGAAGTAAGCACCTCGATCTCGAGTCCGCCCTTATTTCAAGGAATGGGGCGGAGTTACGGAGTGCCCGTATCCGTTGGCGGCGAAGCCTCATACTTCGAAAGGGCCGCCCGTTGATACGGGGCGAAGGCCAGGCCTCTCGGCCAATGCTGTCGGCCAGCCTGCGCCGACTGAGCGATGGAAGTGTGGCGGAAAGCCGCCGCACGGCGTAGAGGGCCACCGAACGGCAGATGTCCAGTTCATCTAACCATTGCCCAATGGAGCCCTCCACATGCTGATTTGTGGAGGGCCGGTTCTGGTGCCGGATTAGAGCCCCTTCCAGGCGTAGCGCACGCCTACCCATGCACTACGCGGCGTGCCGGGCGCGATGAACTGCTCATGGCGCCATTCGTCGGGATTTGTCTCAAACGCATTACCGGCACCGACGAAAGGATTTTCTGCGAGCGTGCCGGCAGTCGCGTAGCGTTTGTCGAATAAGTTGTCGATGCGGCCGAATAGTGTCCAGCCGCGAGCCAGCTGGTAGTCGACGCTGACGTTGAGCACGGCATATCCAGGAAGCTTCCCGCGTCCTGAAAACTCGCTGTCCGGTTCATGACGGTTGTTCTCGTTTCCGCGTACATATTGGCTCGAGTATGCGATGAGGTCGCCCCCTAGGCGCAAAGTGTCGCTGGCTCGCCAGTCGAGACCCAGTTTGAGGCTGTGCTTTGGCAGTCCCGGCAGCCGGTCGCCGCGAGAAATACGGATTTCGTCGTCAGGACAGCCACCACCACCCTCGGTGCTGTTGTTCTCGGCAAGGATGCAGGCCGAGGACTGGAAGGTGGCCTTCAGGTAGCTGTAATTCACCCGCCAATCGATGGCTCCGCTGTCACCGGAGACACCCAGCTCGATGCCTTCGCGGCGTGTGCGCCCGAAATTGGTGAAATAGCCGAGGCTGCCCCCGGTGCCGACGAAGAGAATGTCGTCGCGGTTGGTACTACGAAATGCCGTCGCGTTCCATTGCGCGTTTCCGGCTAGCTTTCCGCGCACCCCCAACTCGAAGGTGCGCGTGACCACCTGTTCCAGGAAGGGGTCGGCGGCCATCGCATTGGGCAGACTGCAGGGGTTTTCCGGGTCGGCGCAGCCGAGCTCGACTGGAGTGGGGGCGCGGTTGCCTTGCGTATAGCCGCCGTAGAAGGTGACGGCGGGGGTGACCTGCCAGGTAATCCCCAGAGCGGGATTAAGCTTGCGGTAGGTATAGTTGGCGTCGAGATTGTTCCGCTGGTTGGGGAAGAGCAAGTCATCGTTGATGACCCGCGTATAGTTGTAGCGCAGCGAGCCGGTGAGCTGCAGGGTGGGTGACAGGGCAACACTGTCGGTCAGGTAGACGCTGCTGGTGCGCGTACGTCCCAGGAGCCGATTCGCCAGTCCCTCGTCTTCTTCGGCCTCGACGCCACGCTCGTCGTCAAGCTCGCCCTCCTGCTCGGTCTGGCGGAAGTTGGCGCGGCTGCGGTCGTGCGAGAGGCCGATCGCGAACTGATGCGTGCCGGCCATGCGGCTCCACTGAAGCGCGAAGCCATTGGCGACCTGGTGCGTCCGCGTGCGGTTGAGCACGCCGTTTTCGTCGAAGCCCGGATCGGCCTCGAATTCGTCCTCGTAATCGTCGTTGCCGTCGCCGTTCAGGGTACGAGTGTGCGTGCGTCGCGTGTAGATCGTACCGGAGAGCCGGTCGCTTTCGTTGAGCCAGTGGCTGCCCGACAGCGCCACGAGGGTGCTGCGATTACGCGTCTGATCAGGGTAGGTGAAGATCGCTTCGCGCCCTTCCGAGCGCAGAAGGCTCTCCGGCACAAGGCCGTTGCCGACAAGGTCGGTGCGCGCATGTGCCAGGGTGAGCGCAAGATCCGTCACGTCTGAGGTCCACGCGAACTTGCCGAACAGCTGGCCGACCTCGGTAGGCGAATGGTCGCGCCAACCGTCTTCCTTCATGCCCTCTGCGGCAACATACCAAGAGAGCTCGTCCCGCCTGCCGCCATGCTCCACTGAACCCCCACGACGATTGAACGATCCTCCGTACAGCTCTATGGCGCCGCCCGAATGGGTGTCGCCGCGTTTCGTCTGCAGCGCGAGCGCACCCCCCAGCGTATTGAGGCCGTAAAGGGGGTTGGAGCCAGGCACGAGCGTCATCGAGGCAATCGCCGCTTGGGGAATCAGGTCCCAGTTCACGACATCGCCGAAGGGCTCATTGACGCGCACCCCGTCGAGGAACACGGACAGGCCTTGGGGTGTGCCGAGAAGGGGCGAGGCAGAAAAGCCGCGGTAATTGACGTCGGCCTGGTAGGGATTGCCCTGAACCTCGTTCACATTGATGCTGGGCAGCTTTCGCTGCAGGTCCTCGGCCAGCGATTGGCCGCCGGCATTGCGCAGTTGCTCTGCGCTCAAAGTCTGGACGTTGGCGGGCACCTGATCCTTCGGAAGATCGATACCGGGCAGGGGCGTTGTGCCGATGACCAGCACCGGCTCGAGTTCGCCAGTCTCAGCGGCCAAGGAGGTTGAAGCAGCCCCCAAAGAGGCAATTAGGATGGCGAGCGCTGTGCGCATCGGTGCCCGGCTGACGTGCTGCATGATGCTCCTCGTGTGAGTTGGTGTTCGTGCAAGGGTCGTCCTGGCGCTGTTCGGCACGTTTGCAGTGCGTCAGTGCCTTGATGGCGCCGGAGATACTGCGCAGCCTACGTTTGCTGCGCGTCAGCCTCCATAGGAAAAGTTCCCGATTTTCTCGATGCGCGCGCGGGCGGGCCAATGTGATACTGCCCTCATGGATCTGACCTCTATGCTCCTGCGGCGCGCAACGGCCATCACGCTGGCGTGCCTCCTTTGCGTCCTTCTCCTCGCGGCGTGGCGAACGCAATCAGATGTCCACCGGGAAGGAGTTGGTGTCGGAAAGCTCGCTGAATTGAACAGTCAGCTTGCCGCCCTGCTAAGCGCGTCGGAAAGCGAGCTTGACGAGCGGATCACGGCTTTGCGCGAAATCGGACGTTTGCGCCATGTGGAATTCCGCCTCGAGGATGCCAAGACCGGTGAAGCGCTCGCGCAATCGATGACCGGGGAAGTGCCCCAACCGGAGATTCGGCCTTTCCTGTGGCTGCTGGAGTTATTCGCGCGCCCGCAGGTCCCTGAGAAATCGGCTTGGCTCCTGGAGCGTGCAGATGGTCGCACCTATCGCGTCACCCTGACTTCGCAGCCATACAGCGAGCAAAAGGAAGCGTTCGACGAAATCGTCGGCGTCACCGGCGTGTTGCTTCTCTACAGCTTGGTCCTGCTGGCAGCCCTGTACTGGGCTGTTCGCCATGCCTTCGCGCCGATGCGCCAGGTTCTGGACACTATTGATGCTTTTGAACGGCAAGACTATGGAGCTCGACTTCCCTCCATGCATATCCGCGAAATGGACGTGATCGCGGGCGCGCTCAACCATCTGGCAGCGGCGCTGGATCAGGCCCAGGGGGAGCGACGCCTGCTCAGCCTGAAGCTGCTGACATCGCAAGAGGACGAGCGGACGCAAATCACCCGCGAATTGCATGACGAACTTGGGCAATCCCTTACCGCGATGCGCGCGGATGCGACCTATTTGATGCGGCGGACCATAAAGCAGCCAGATCTGCATACGGTCGTTGCAGAAATTGAGCAGCAGTGCGCCCGCGTCCAGCAGGACATACGCAATCTGCTCGGACGGCTAGGGAAGCCGAGTGACGCAACGAGGCGTGGGGCGATTCCGATCCACGAACTCCTGGAGTCCTTGGTCGAAAGCTGGCGAAACCGGCCGGGCCAGAGCACCGATTACCGGCTGGTTGTCGATTTCGACAACAGGGATATCCCGCGTGATTTGGCGATGACTCTGTACCGCATGACTCAGGAGGCACTGACCAACGTGGCCCGTCACGCTAACGCAACGGCGGTGTTGGTTACGCTCGTCACTCGCCCCGAGGAGAATATCGAGTGGTCGGTGTGTGACGATGGCATCGGGATCGCCTCCTGCAACGAGGCGCTCCAGCAGGGCATCGGCTTGGCCGGGATTCGTGAGCGCGTCTGGGCCTATGGGGGCGACCTGAACATGCTTGATCAAGGTCCGAAGGGCGCACCGCCCGGGTTGTGTCTTCTGGCGCGCATTCCTTGGCCAGGAGAAGCGTGCTCTTTGGCAGCACCCAGCATCGGCAGCAAGGCATGGGAGGCGAATTGATGAGCTGCTTGCGTGTGGCAATTGCTGACGATCACGCCGTGGTGCGAGCAGGATTTAAGCGGCTGCTGGAGCTTGAACCAAACATCCGCGTCGTGGCCGAGTTCGCCAACTGCGAAACGACCTATACCTGGTTCAATGCCAATCATGCCGATATTCTTGTTCTCGATCTTTCGATGCCGGGCCGCGGTGGCCTCGAAACGCTGCGGCGACTCAAAGCGAGAATACCAATGCTGAAGATCCTTATCTTCAGCATGCATGACACTCCGGCGATGGTCAGTCAAGCCATGCAGGCGGGTGCTGATGGCTATCTGACGAAGAGCAGTCCACCGGGCGCCCTGATCGCGGCAGTGCAAGAGATCGGCGCAGGGGGGCACCCGCTATCGGAGGAAGCCGTGCGAGCCTTGGGCGAGGCTGGGCGCGATGAGCATGCACCCCATCAGCTGTTATCGTCCCGGGAGTTCCAGGTGTTCACCCTGCTTGCACAGGGACTAGCGGTTGATGACATCGCGAAGCGGCTTTACGTGAGTGCCAAGACCGTCGCCAACTACCAGACAGCTATCCGCCAGAAAACCGGGCTGGGAAACGCGCTTGAGATGTTTCGCTACGCGAGGGCGCATGCGCTAGTTGAATGAGCCAAAGTGTGCCGGAGTTTGGCTCAGGGGGCCGTTCTGACGGATAGATCGAGTTCGCCCGCCTTCCCTGGAGCGGACGGCCGCTCCGCGCCGAACAGACAGACTCCGATCAATGGTCACGGAGTCTGGCGTGGCCATTCCAAGCTCGAGTGGACAGTCCGTTACCTGGGCATCGAGGTCGATGATGCTTTGGCGTTCTCTGAGCAGGTCGAGATCTGAACGCCGTTCGGCCGCTCGCCGCCAACGTCTAGGCACCCGCCCCATAGGCCATGCGCCTCCTGGTCTTGGGAGGCCGAGGTTGCAGCCAGACGCAGTTCATCGCGACAATCGACGGGCCGGGTGTTTCCGGCCTAATGGCTGGCCGACTGTAACCTTTCCCCCGCACGCCCCATCCAATTGGCAACAACAGGAGGATGGCATGAACACACTCGATACAGCGGCGGCGACTTGCACGGCGGTTTCAGATGCCGCGCTGGCGCGCAGCATCGTCGCCGGCGAGCCGGGCGCCTTCGAGCGTCTGATGCGCCAGCACAATCGGCGGCTGTTCAGGGTTGCGCGCAGCATCCTGCGCGACGATGCCGAGGCCGAGGATGCGCTGCAGGAAGGCTACATCAAGGCCCATCGCGCGATGGCCGGCTACCGCGGCGATGCGCGCCTATCCACCTGGCTGACGCGGATCATCGTCAATCAGGCGCTCGAGTCGAGGCGGCGGCGGCCCGTCGAGCCTGCCGACCCAGCCGGGGGCGAGCCCGTCAACGAGAGCAGGTTCGGCAGCACAGCGGACACACCCGAGACCCTGGCGATGCGCAATGACCTGCGGCGACTGATCGAGCACGCCATCGACGACCTGCCGGACAACTACCGCAATGTCTTCATGCTGCGCGCCGTTGAGGGCTTGAGCGTGGACGAGACCGCCGCCTCGCTGGGCATATCCGAGGCCAACACCAAGGTCCGCCACCTGCGCGCACGGTCCCTGCTGCGTGAATCGCTGGGGCAGCGTCTCGGCCCCTTGATGGAGGACGTGTTCGCGTTCGACGGCCAGCGTTGCGACCGCATCGTGGCGCACGTATGCGCCCGCCTTGGGCTTCCCGCCCCGGCCGTTGCCGGGCAGGGCGCCCTGACTTCACCCACCACCCCGAGGAGAGCGTCATGATCGCCCGCATAAATCCCTTTTCCGCCCTTGAAGGCCTGAGCCGGCGCCGTTTTCTGGTCGGTTCGGGCGCCATCCTGTCGGCCACGGCGGTCGCCCTGATGGCGGGGCGTCCGGCACTGGCCGCCGCCCAGGCAGGCAAGCAGGACGACACGGAGTCGGACGTCCGCATTCTCAATACCGCACTCGGTGCTGAACTGGAGGCCATCGCCGCCTATGCGGTAGGCGCCGGCAGCGGCCTGTTGCAGAAACCGGCGTTGGACTTGGCCTTGCAGTTTCAGGGCCATCACAAGGAGCATGCGGACGCGCTCGCAAAGACAGTGCGCAAACTGGGCGGCACTCCGGCGGAAGCGCGTGAGCGCTATGTGTTTCCCACCGACAAGCTCAAGAGCCAGGCCGATGTGCTGGGCTTCGCCGCCGGGCTCGAGCGCGGGGCGGTGAGCGCCTATCTCGGCGCAGTACCGCTGTTCCACGGCCGCGAACTGGCGAGTGCTGCAGCCAGCATCCTGGGTGACGAGGCCATGCACTGGGCCATCCTGCGCCAGACGCTGGGCCAGGACCCTGTCCCCGCCGCCTTCATGTCATGAAACGTCCACTCGCCACCGTCCTGCTGGCGCTGTCGGTATTGGCCCCGCTGTCCGCCGGCGCCGTCGCGCCCGGCGATCCGGCGCGCGGCGAGGCCATTTATGCGCGCTGCCAGGCCTGCCACGCGCTCGCCTATAACCGCACGGGGCCCAAGCATTGCGGCCTGTTCGGACGCCGCGCGGGCGGCGTGGCGGACTTCCGCTACTCGCCGGCGATGGCCCACGCCAACATCGTCTGGAACGGCAGTACCCTGGACCGCTTCCTGACCAACCCGATTGCGATGATCCCGGGCACGACCATGGGCTACGCCGGGATTGCCGATGCGCAGGAACGGGCGGACCTGATCGCCTGGTTGCGCCAGGCAAACGCATCGTCTGCCGAATGCACGCCGTGAGCGACCCGTGAAATTGCAGACCGTCTCGGACCGCCACTTGGGGCTGGCGCCCTGCGAGCTTCCCGACACCGGAGCGGATGTGCGACGCCGGACGACGGTTTCGCCCAAAGAGCGGGGGCACAGCGTGCGAAGCTACAGGTGAAAATCGCCCGCGGCTTCGGGCTGGTAAAGCACTTTCCCAATCCGAATACGCCGGGTCCGGTCCGTGATGCGCCAGTCGAAGACATCGCCCTCCTTGTAGCCCAGGATCGCAGTGCCAATTCCGGAACAAACCGACAGCTTCCCGGCATCGTCATCCGCGTCCTCCGGGTAAACCAGCGCCACTTCCACTTCCTCGTCGTCCAGCTGCACCAAGGCCCTGGAGTTCATTGTGACGACGTCCTGCGCCACTTGCCGCGAATCGACAACGATGGCTCGCTCGATCTCGTGCTCCAGCTCGAAAACATCTGAGGCCCGCTCGAACGCGAGCAGGTTTCTGAGCCGGGCATTGTCGACTTCGGTGATATAGATATCGGTGGCCTGATCTGCGGGGCTTTCGCGCAAGAGCCGGAGGTAGCGCTCCAAGGTCATGGCAAAGGACTTCAGGGTAGGCGTTTGGCTTTCCAGCAGGAAACCGCTGCTCTGGAAGGCCTTCAGCGAGCGTGTATTGTCCGCATGAATCTTGGCGATGAGCTTCTCGGCCCGCATGTCGAAGAATGCAAGCTTCATGCCTTCGCGGATGGTGCTGGCTCCGAGCTTGCGGCCCCAGTTGTCGCGGTTGCCGATGACCAGGACCATTTCGCAGTCCGGTCCCGTCTTGACGAGACGAACGAAACCCACCGGGGTGTCATGCCGGTCGTAGGCCATGAAGAACCGGCCTCCCTGGTTGAACAGATGGGTCAGGATGGGCAACTGGACTCGATCGACGACCTGCTCAATGAACCTGGAGACATGGCGCGAATCGCTCAGGTAGCAGGTGACGGACTCGTCTTCCAACCAGTCCATCAGAGTCATTGCATCGGCCCGAGTGATCTCGGGGCACAGGGAAACGAAAGGTTTGGACATTTTCACCCCATTCGGTTGCAAGGATGAAAGCCTTTCATGGCCGCGGCTATGACGGTTCTTTCGACAAAGTGCGTATTCTAAGCCGGCGCCCGAGCGCGGGGGTGAATGCTTCCTGCTGTTCTCATGATCACTGTTGCTCGTCCTGCGTCGGGCTGGGCGCCGGGTGTGGCACGCTGGAAGGCGTCGAGTGCCATGCAGCGCGCGAAGATCCCCATCACCGTGGGTACAGGGTCAAGGCTGCAGGCGAAGCGCTGGGCATTGGTCTGCTTCAGACTCACTGCAAGCTTTTACAACGGCCGCCGCGGCACGCATTCATGTCGGTAGCCCCGCTCTTCGCAGACCTTCAATCAGGGTGGCGAGATTCTCCGACCGTTGGATCGGCAGCCACTCTGCGACATTGGCGAGGCGCAATGCGGGGTCGAGTTGGCGCAGATGATCGAGCGCGCGCTGCGCTTCAGCGCTGCGTCCGGCGTGAGCATGGCTTGCCGCGAGGGTGGCCGCAGCGAGCAACAGGCTGGGCAATTCCCGCAATGCGCGCTCCGCCCAGGACGCTGCGGTGTCGAAGTGCCCCATGAAGAGATGCGCGGCTGCCATGCCGGCTTCCATCTTGTAGAGCTCCGGATCGAGGGGGCTCAAACGCATGGCGTGGGTAAAGTGCTCGACGGCTTCTTCCGTTTCGCCATGCAAGAGCTTAAGGAATGCGCCGAGGAACCACGCCGCGGCGAGGTTGGGATTGAGCATGAGCGCCTTGTCCAGCAAGGCGATGCCGCCGGGAAGGTCTTGGGCAAGATGGCCGAGCACATGCCCGCATCGGGTCAGCGCGACCGCATCGTCCTTGCCCAATTCGACGGCCCGGCGAGCCAATAGGACGCCCTCGGCCAACTCCCGCGGGCGATCGGTCATCCAGCCGTTGATCTTCCGCCAGCAGTGACACCACGCAGCCATCGCGTAGGCCGACGCGAAATCGGGATCGTGCTCGATTGCCTTGAGGAAGAGTGGCAGCGCATGGTCGATCGCCTCCCGGGTTCCGCGATGCAACCAAGCCATTCCGCGTAGATAGTAATCGTAGGCGCCGAGGTTTTCGGTCGGTTTGTGCCGCGCTCGCTCGATCTCGGCGCGCTCGAGTTGAGGGGCAATTGCGCCGACCACAGTCTCGGTGATCTGGTCCTGCAGCGCGAAGATGTCTCCGAGGACCCCCTCGAAGCGGCCTGCCCAATGATGCGCCCCGGTGGTGGCATCGATCAGCTGACCGGTGATGCGCACACGGTTGTCGGCCTTGCGCCAGCTCCCTTCCAGTACGTAGCGGACGCCCAGTTCGCGGCCCGCCTGTTTCACGTCCACGGCACGGCCCTTGTAGGTGAAGCTCGAGTTGCGCGCGACGACGAACAGCCAGCGATACTGCGACAAGGCCGCGATGATGTCCTCGACCACGCCGTCGGCCAGGTAGTCCTGCTCCGGATCTCCGCTCAGATTCACGAAGGGGAGGACTGCGATGGACGGTTTGTCCGGCAGGGTTGGCGGGGACGCCGGAGTTGCGGCGAATCCGGCGCCAGGCGCACCGGTGCCCTCCGCTGAACCGGCTTCTCTTAGATCGGCGATGAAGCGGAATCCCTTGCGCGCGACCGTTCGAATCACGCGCTGTTGGTGGCCGTCGTCGCCCACGGCCTTGCGCACGGCGTTGATGTGACTTGCCAAGGTCGATTCCGAAACGATTCGGCCGCCCCATACGGCACCAATCAGATCGTCCCTGCTGACGACGCGCTCACGGTGCTCGGCCAGATAGAGCAGCAGGTCGAAGACTTTGGGCGCAATCGCAACAGGCGTCGACGCCCGCGAGAGCTCCCGCCGGTCCGGGTCGAGCAGGCAGTCGTCAAACACCAGAAGCATTCAGGGCTCCAGCGCGGTCTTGGACAAGCATCCATGCGAAATCCAAGGAAAACCCAAGACGTCGACAAAGTCTTCAGCCGGCACGCCGCGCACACTGCATCCATCGATCGCGGCCACCAAGTGATCGCCACTCAGGCAAGGAGCCCAAGCATGAAGATCGTTGTTATCGGCGGTACCGGCCTTATCGGATCAAACATTGTAAACAGGCTGCGTCTCGATGGACATGAAGCGGTGGCGGCATCCCCCCGTACCGGCATCAATGCGATGACAGGCGAAGGGCTGGGCGAAGCGCTTGCGGGTACGCAGGTGGTGGTCGACGCAAGTAACTCGCCCTCGTTCGAAGACCAGGCCGTGCGGGAATTCTTCGAAACGTCCACCCGTAACCTGCTTGCCGCGGAAGCCGCCGCCGGCGTCGGGCATCACGTCGCACTCTCCATCGTCGGGACCGATCGCCTTCCGGAGAACGGTTACTTCCGCGCAAAAGTGGCGCAGGAAAACCTGATCAAGGCGTCGCCGATTCCCTACACGATCCTGCGCTCAGCGCAATTCTTCGAGTTCATCGGAGGGATCATCGATTCGAGCGCCGACGGCGACACGATCCGCCTGTCGCCCGCCTTGATCCAGCCCATCGCAGCGGACGACGTTTCGGCGCTGCTGGCCGACCTCACGGTTGGGGCGCCGATGAATGCGATTGTCGAGGTCGCCGGGCCGGACCGCTTCCCGCTCGATGAACTGGCTCGCCAGTTCCTCGCCGCCCGCCAAGACCGGCGCGAGGTCGTCGCCGACGTTCATGCGCGCTATTTCGGCAGCGAACTCGACGACCGATCGCTGGTGGCCGGTGATGACGCACGCATCGGCCCAACCCGTTTTCACAACTGGCTCAGCCGCTCCTCGGCACGAGCATAAAAGGAGATCCATCATGACCCAACGCATCGACTACCAGAAGCAATCGCCCGAGCTGTTCAAGAAACTGCTCGCATTCAGCATGGCCCTCAACGAGTCCGCGATCGAAGTGTCGACCCGGCATCTCGTGGATATCCGGGCATCCCAGATCAACGGCTGCGCGTTCTGCGTCGATATGCACGTCAAGGAAGCGACGATGCACGGCGAGCGCCCGCTCAGGCTGCACCATGTCGCCATCTGGCGCGAGTCGACGCTGTTCAGCGCGCGCGAACGGGCTGCCCTGGAATGGACCGAAGTCCTGACCCGGATTCCTGCCGAGGGCGTGCCCGACGACGTCTATGAGCGCGTTCGTGCTCAGTTGTCCGAGAAGGAGTTGTCCGATCTGACCTTCCTCGTGATGTCGATCAATGCATGGAACCGCGTCAGCGCCGGCTTTCGTGTGGTACCCGGCTCGTACGACAAGGCCTTTGGCCTGGACAGATCGGGCCTGTCCTGATCAGGCATCCACCGCCCCACGACAAGGAGCAAACCATGTTGAAACTCAGAGCCCTCGCTGTCGCGTTGGTGTTGGCAGCTGGCGCCGCTGGCGCGCAACAATCGCCGCCGGGAGCACACGTGACGCCGCTGATGAAGCAGGCGCTCGCCGACTATCCGGGCAAGGAAGCGACGGTCATCACAGTCGACTACGCACCCGGCGGAGCTAGCGACGTGCATCGTCACAACGCGCACGCATTCGTCTATGTGCTGGAAGGTTCAATCGTGATGGGGGTGCGCGGAGGCAAGGCCGTCACGCTGACTCCGGGCCAGACCTTCTACGAAGGTCCGGACGACATACACACCGTCTCGCGCAACGCCAGTCGCACCGAACCTGCCAAGTTCATGGTAGTCCTCCTGAAGGACAGTGGCGCACCCATCGTGACGCCGGCGCACTGATGCGGTTACCGAGGAACTCGAACGCATAGCTCAATGTCAAGGAGGGCAAGCTGTGACGAACGAGTCGAGCGGACTCCTTGTTGCTCAAGCGCGGTGACGGCGGTTGGCGCGCTCGCGGTGGTAAGCGGGTTCAGGATGCGCGCGACGTGTGATCGCGCAGGCCGTCGCCACCCCATGCTCTCCCCGCCCCCGCACCGGGGGCGATTTCTGCGATTTCACGGATGAAGGAGATTTTCATGGCAACGTACAAGATCGGGTATTTCGTCGGCAGCCTCTCGAGCACGTCGATCAACCGTCTGCTGGCCAAGGCGTTGGTGCGTCTTGCGCCGCCCGAGCTCGAACTGATCGAAATTCCGATACGGGATCTGCCGCTCTACAGCCAGGACTATGACGCGGACTATCCGCCGGTTGCGCGTGCGTTCAAGCAGGCCATCGCCGATGTGGACGGGCTGCTCTTCGTTACGCCGGAGTTCAATCGCTCGATTCCCGGCGGGCTGAAGAATGCGATCGACTGGGCCAGCCGGCCGTGGGGGCAGAATTCCTTTGCGCGCAAGCCCTCGGGGGTGATCGGTGCCTCGCCCGGTGCGATCGGCACGGCGGTCGCTCAGCAGAGTCTGCGTGGCGTGCTGTGCTTCTGCAATTCGCCGCTGATGAACACGATCGAGGCCTACATCCAGTTCAAGCCGGGTCTCATCACCGAGGACGGGCAGGTGACGGACGATTCGACGGCCGAGTTCCTGCGCAACTACATGAAGGAGCTGCATGCATTCATCGTGCGGGTGCTGACCGTTCTGCCGCGCAACGGCTGACGGCGGCCCGCAGCGCCCATGCAATCGTCTTCAGGGTGTTCGCACTTGCCGGGCGGTTTTCGACAATAATCGCGGGATGCGAGCGATCGCGGTCTTCGGCCGCGGTCGCGTCTTCCACTTTGATTGGCCGGAACCGCCATCCCCGATTGGAGCCATATGATGCGTTTGTTCGTCGTGCTTGCACTAGTCTGTTTTCCGTTTGCGGCCCAGGCCGCCGGCCCCGCAGCGGAGACCCTGCCGTCCGGCGTGACGGTCGAGCGCTACAAGGAGGGGACGGGCACTGCGCCGACGAAGACGGACGTCGTGCGCGTTCATTACCAGGGCACGCTCGCGAACGGGCGGGAGTTCGACAGCTCGTATGGCCGCGGGCAGCCGGCGGAGTTTCCGGTCAATGGCGTGATTCCGTGCTGGACCGAAGTGCTGCAGTTGATGAAGCCGGGCGGGGCGGTGCGCATCACCTGCCCGCCGCAGACGGCCTATGGCGAGCGCGGGATCGCCGGCACGATTCCGCCGAACAGCACGCTGACCTTCGTCGTCGAGTTGCTCGAGGTGAAGCACTAGGCGTGCCGCGCCGGCCGGCGGGGGCCGGCCTGTAACCTTTCGACCGCGCACTCCATCCAATCGGCAGCAAGCGGAGGGGGCGCCGCATCCCGCGTGACGATGCCTCTCCGGCCGAGGAGGAGTGCATCATGAACAAGCGCATCGATCCCGTTTCCGCGGTGCGGAAGCCGATCAGGCATCGCATGCTGGCGGCTTCCGGCTTCACGCTGACGGCCCTGGCTGCGGCCGCGGCCTTGACCCTGACATCGACGCCGGCGTTTCCGGATGCGATGCCGGGGGGCAACCGGCACTTGGGGCAGTACATCTTCCGCTTCGATACCTTCGGCGACCAGCAGTTGTGGACCACCGTGCTGCGCATGCACGAGGTGATCCCCGCGGCGGTGAGCCCGGCCACGGCGCTGGCCGTCGGCTTGAAAGTGGATGCGACGGCCTTGCCGCGGAATTTCTTCGCGAAGCATGATCTCAATGATCCGAGGACGACGGTGGAGCTGCTGCGGCGCAATGCGGTGGTCGGCGTGGTGGGCAAGGTGAAAGGGCGGCGCCTGGTGTCGGTGGGGATCACCTGCGCGCTGTGTCACTCGACCGTCGACAACTCGGTGGCGCCGGGCGTGGGCAAACGCCTCGACGGCTGGCCCAACCTGGATCTGAATCCGGGTGCGATCATCGCGCTGTCGCCGGCGCTGCCCGAGGATAGGAAGGCGGTCTACAGCTCCTGGGGCCCCGGCCGCTATGACCCGCGCTTCAGCATCGACGGCATCAACGGACCGCTGGTGATCCCGCCGGCCTACGGTCTCGCCGGCGTGCCCTTCGAGACCTTCAGCGGGGACGGCCCGATCTCTTACTGGAACAACTATGTCGCCGTGACGCAGATGGGGGGGCACGGCAATTTCTCCGACCCGCGGCTCGGCATTACGATCGAGCAGACGCCGGATCTGGTGACGTCGAAACTGCCCGAACTGCTCGCCTACCAGCTGAGCCTGCCGGCACCCCGCCCGGCGGAGGGCAGCGTGGATGCTGCGGCGGCGCAGCGCGGGGCGGCACTCTTCAACGGCACGGCGCGCTGTGGCACGTGTCACATCCCGCCGACCTACACCGACGTGCATAACGGGTCGGACGCCGACACGCCGCTGCTGCACGACCCGAGCGAGACGGGGATGGATCCGGGCTATGCTCGGCGCACCGCGACCGGGAAATACCGTAGCACGCCGCTGCGCGCGCTGTGGCAGCATCCGCCGTATTTCCACGATGGCAGCGCGCCGACGCTGGGGGCCGTGGTGGATCACTACGACACGCATTTCGCCCTGGGGCTGACGCCAGAACAGAAGGCGGATCTGGTGGAGTTCCTGAAGTCGCTGTGAGCAGTGCGTGGCGAAATTCGGATAGGGGTCAGAAATAGTTCATTGACGCCGACGGGCGGGAGCGACACAGTGACGGGCATGAAGATCACCGTTGCTCCTGCCATCCACCTGCTGCACGAGGCAGCGCATGCCACGCTGGCGACGCATTCGACCCAGCTCGCGGGCTATCCCTATGCGACGGCCGTGCCCTGCGTCGTGGATGCGGCACAGCGCCCGCTGTTCTGCGTCAGCCTGCTCGCCGAGCACACGAAGAATCTGCTGGCGGACCCGCGTGCGAGCGTTTCCGTGGTCGGGACCGAGAACGGGAACATCCTGGCCGGGGCGCGCATGACGTTGATCGGTGACGTCGAGCGTTTCGAGCCGTCGGCCGAACTCGTTGCGCGCTACCTGCGCTATCAGCCGGACGCGAAGCAGTACCTCGAGCTCGATTTCGTCTTCTTCCGCCTGCAGCCGAAGCGAATCCGTCATATCGGCGGGCCTGGCAAGATGGGCTGGATCGAGGACGAACGCTGGGCTGCCCTGCCCGTGTTGGCGGAGGCGGCGGAGGCGGATCTGCTGCAGCAGCTCGCCGGCAGCGTGCCGGCCGGCACCCATCTGCTCGGGATGGACTGCTTCGGCATCGACTATGCCGTGAACGGGCGGCGGGCGCGGCAGCGCTTCCCCGAGCTGCGCAGCGCCGAGAACCTCGTCGGCACCGCGCCGCGCATCGTGGCCGGGCTGCTGTGAGCGCGGGGGCGTCCGTGCGGACGGCACGGCCATGACCTCGATCGAAACCACCCTCGCGTTCTTTGTCGTGTCGGTGCTGCTCGGTGCGGCGCCGGGGCCGGACAACCTCTTCGTGCTGATGCAGTCGGCGCTGCGCGGGCGCCGGGCGGGGATGCTCGTGGTGCTGGGGCTGTGCACGGGCCTGCTGGGGCACACGGCGGCGGTCGCCGTGGGCCTCGCGGCGGTGTTCGCGGCGTCGGCGACGGCCTTCACGGTGCTGAAGTTCGTTGGCGCCGCCTATCTGGCGTGGCTGGCGTGGCAGGTGCTGACGGCACCCGACGGAGGCGATCCGGCCGTTGGCGCGGCGGCGCCGGACGGCTGGCGCATGTATGTACGCGGGATCGTCATGAACCTGACCAATCCCAAGGTGATCCTGTTCTTCCTCGCCTTCCTGCCGCAGTTCGTCGAGGCCGGCGCGGCCCCGGTGGCGCAGCAGGTGATGTGGCTGGGCTTCGTGTTCATCGTCGCGACGCTGCTGACCTTCGGCGCGATCGCACTGTTCGCGGCGTCGATCGGGCAGCGCCTGCGCAGTTCGGCGACCGCGCGGCGCGTGCTGAACAAGTCCGCCGGGCTGGTGTTCCTGGGGCTGGCGGCGCGGCTGGTGCTGGCCGAGCGCTGAGCCGCCGGCGGAATCTCAGCCGAGCGTCACCGCAGTGCCGCTGACGGCCACCATCAGCATGCCGTTGGTCTCGCCGAGGACCTCGTAATCGAGGTCGATGCCGACGATGGCGTTGGCGCCCAGCTTCTCGGCCGCTTCGGCCATTTCCGCGAAGGCGGTGTCGCGCGCCGAGCGCAGCGTCTTCTCGTAGGCGCCCGAGCGCCCGCCGACGAAATCGCGCACGGCGGCGAACATGTCCTTGAGGAAGTTCGCGCCGATGATGGCTTCCCCGGTGACGACGCCGTGGTAGGCGCGGATGGTCTTGCCTTCGACGGTGGGCGTGGTGGTCATCAGCATGGCGTGTTCCTGTGCAGTGATAGAAGGGTCAGGGCGCGAGCTGGCGCAGGTCGGCGGTCGCGGCCTGGCCGAATTCGTCGCCGAGGAGATAGTTCACGAGCCGGAACGCGCATTCGTCCGGGCGGGCGAGGGCGCCGTCGCGCTTGAGGGCTTCGAAGCGGGCGCGCACCGGGAAGCGGTCCTCGGGGGTCGCGCGGATCTCGGCCTGCATCGCGGTATCGACGACGCCGGGGGCGAGGCTGCAGATGCGCAGGCCGGGCGTGCCGTCCATCGCGACGGCGCGGGCGTGCTGGTCGAGTGCGGCCTTGGAGGCGCAGTACACGCTCCAGCCGGCGTAGGCGCTGCGCGCGGCGCCGCTGGAAACATGCACGATGCGCCGGTCGGCGACCTCGGGGCTGGCCGCGGCGAAGGCGCTGGCGAGCATCAGCGGGGTGGCGGTGTTCAGTGCAATGGCGCGCGCGATCGCTTCCGGCGGCAGGGAGTCGAGCTGGCCGACCGGCTGCAGCATGCCCGCGTTGTTGATGAGGAGCGCCTGCGAACAGTTGGCGAGGAAGGCGCGCAGCGTTCCGCCGGCCAGCCAGTCGGCGACGACCTCGGTGTCGGCGAGGTCGATCTGCACCTGCGAGAGGTCGTCGGGATAGCGTTCGGCGAGGGCGTCGTTCGCATGTCGTGCGAGGCCCAGGACGGGGATCGTGCGGGCGAGGAGCTCTTCGGCGATTGCGGCGCCGAGTCCCTGGGTGTGTCCGGTGAGGATGGCTTTCATTGCGGCAGTGTTTCCGGGTCAGACGGCCTGCGCGGCGGCTTCGGCCGTGAGCCAGGCGCGGAAGGCGGCTACGGCGGGGCGCCGGGCGATCGCCTCGTGCATGACCAGATAATAGGCGAAGGGCGAGGGCAGTGGTATGTCGAAGGGGATTGCGAGACTGCCTTCGGCGACCCGCGATGCGATCAGCGAGCGCGACGCGAGCGTGACGCCCTGGCCGGCGAGCACCGCGGAGAGTGCGAGCGCGGCGTTGGCGAAGCGCGGGCCGCGCTCCGGATCGACGCCGCTGACGCCGGCACGCTCCAGCCACAGTCCCCAGCCGGAGCGGGCGAGGCCGGGGCCGGCGTCGCGCAGGGTGTCGTCGTGGATCAGCACCTGGTGCGCGAGGTCGCCTGGTGTGCTTAGCGCGTGGTCGCCGCGCAGCAGCGCGGGTGCGCACACCGGGACGTAGTCGGGGGCGAAGAGGCGGTCGACGATCTGACCGGGGTAGCTGCCGGTGCCGTACAGGATGGCGACCCGGCTCTCGGCGTCGCGCGGGTCGACGGTGAGTGCGGCGACGACGGCCGCCTGGCCGCGGCGGTCCACGGTGTCGGCGGTACTCGACAGCTGCAGTGCGACCTCCGCATGAGCGCGAGTGAAGCTCGCGAGGCGCGGGACCAGCCAGTGACTCGCGAAGGAGGGCGGGGCGATCACGGTGAGGGGACCGGCCACGGCCTGGCGGGTGCTCTCGACTGCCGCGGCGAAGCAGTCGAAGCCTTCGCGCACCTTGGGTAGCATCGCGCGGCCGTGCTCGGTGAGGGCCAGCGCCCTTGTCATGCGGCGGAACAGCGGTACGCCGAGCCAGTCTTCCAGCGTCTTGATCTGCTGGCTGACGGCCGCGGGCGTCACGCACAGCTCGGCCGCCGCCTGTTTGAAGCTGAGGTGGCGCGCGGCGGCTTCGAACGTACGCAGCAGGGCGAGGCCGGGCAGGCGGTAGCTCATCGTCGATGATTAAGTGGTGCTAAACCGTTGCATCATAAATCCTCGTTTGTCGCCGGACCAGCCGCTGCCTAGACTGCATCCCACATCCATCGTGGTGTCCGGCGGTCCTCCTCCCTCCTCCGCCGCCGGGAATCTTCGATCGATCGGAGTGCGCGCCATCGGGTGACCGGTGGCGCGCATTGCCTGCGCGGTCTGTCCCTTTGCCGCGCCTTGGCCATGTCGTTCCGGCTCCGGATTCCATGCAGGCAGGTTTGCGGACTCCTCCGCCGGGCGCTCGTTTGCGCCGGAATGCCGGCGTCCCGTTTTCGTGGAGTCGTGAATCAGATGAACAAAGAAAACCGCATCCATTGTGCGGCGCTGCGCAGCAAGGTCATGTCCGCCACCGAGGCGGCGAGCCTGATCCAGTCGGGCATGAACGTGGGCATGAGCGGATTCACCGGCTCCGGTTACCCGAAAGCGGTGCCGTCCGCGCTGGCCAAACACATCATGGACGCGAACCTGAACGGCAAGCGCTTCAAGATCGGCGTGTGGACGGGCGCGTCGACGGCACCGGAACTCGATGGCGCGCTGGCGATGGTGGATGGCATCGAGATGCGCCTGCCCTATCAGTCGGACCCGACCTGTCGCAAGCGCATCAACGCGGGTGAGATGGAGTACATCGACATCCACCTGTCGCACGTCGCGCAGTTCGTGTGGTTCGGCTTCCTCGGCAAACTCGACGTCGCGGTGGTCGAAGTCGCCGGCATCCTTGAGGACGGGCGCCTGATCCCCTCGTCGTCGATCGGCAACAACAAGACCTGGCTGGACCAGGCCGACAAGGTGATCCTCGAAGTCAACTCGTGGCAGAGCAGCCAGCTCGAAGGCATGCACGACATCTGGTACGGCACGCAGCTGCCGCCGAACCGCCAGCCGATCCCGCTGGTGCGCAGTGCCGACCGCATCGGTGAGCCCTACCTGCGCTGCGACCCGGAGAAGGTGATCGCGGTCGTCGAGACCCACGCGCCGGACCGCAACTCGGCCTTCGCGCCGCCCGACGCGAACTCGAAGCTGATCGCCGGCCACATCCTCGAATTCCTGCAGTACGAGGTGAAGAAGGGGCGCCTGCCGCGCGAACTGCTGCCGCTGCAGTCGGGCGTTGGCAACATCGCCAATGCGGTGATGGCGGGCCTCAACGAGGGACCGTTCGAGAACCTGACGGCCTACACCGAGGTGCTGCAGGACGGCATGCTGGCGATGCTGAAATCCGGCAAGCTCGCCAGCGCCTCGGCGACTGCGTTCTCGCTGAGCAACGAGGCGCTGGCGGAGCTCAACGCCGATCTCGCGCGCTACCGCGAGCGCATCATTCTGCGCCCGCAGGAGATCAGCAACCATCCGGAGGTGATCCGGCGCCTGGGCGTGATTGCGATGAACGGCCTGATCGAGGCCGACATTTACGGCAACGTGAACTCGACGCACGTGATGGGCTCGCAGATCATGAACGGCATCGGGGGCTCGGGCGACTTCGCGCGCAACGCCTACCTGTCGATCTTCATGACGCCCTCGCAGGCGAAGAACGGCGCGATCTCGTGCATCGTGCCGATGGCCTCGCACGTGGATCACACCGAGCACGACGTGCAGGTGCTGGTCACCGAGCAGGGTCTGGCGGATCTGCGCGGCCTGTCGCCCAAGCAGCGCGCGAAGGCGATCATCGAGAACTGCGCGCATCCGAATTTCCGGCCCGCGCTGTCGGACTACTACAAACGCGCGCTGCAGTTCTCGCCCGGCAGGCAGACACCGCACCTGCTGGAGGAGGTGTTCGGCTGGCACCTGCGCGCGCTGCGCGGCGAGCGGATGTAGTCAGTCGAACAGGCGAAGGTTCTCGCCCGGCTGCGGTGGGCGGGGGCCGGCCTCGCCGGGCGGCAGCAGCGTCCCGACGCGCACGCCCAGCAGGCGCAGACGGCGGTCGAGCGGCACACGCTTGAGGCAGCTGCGCACCGTGGCGAGGATGGTGGCCGCGTCGTCGGTCGCCTGTTCGATTGTCATGTCGCGGGTCACGGTGCGGAAATCGTCGTAGCGCAGCTTGAGGCCGATCGTGCGGCCGACATAGCCCTTTCGCTTGAGGTCGCCGGCGACGCGCTCGCACAGCTTTACCAGAATCTCGGTCAGTGCGTCGCGGTCGGCGCGTACGTCGAGGTCGCGTTCGAACGTGGTTTCGCGGCTGATCGATTTCGTCTCGCGTTCGGTCACGACGGGGCGCGCGTCGCGGCCGTGCGCGACTTCCGTGAGCCAGTGGCCGTAGTGCTGGCCGAATTCCTTGATCAGGCTTTCCGGTGCGGCAGCAGCGAGGTCGCCGATGGTGTGGATGCCCATCGCGTCGAGCTTTTCCCCGGCGCGCGGGCCGATGCCGTTGATCTTGCGTGCGGCGAGCGGCCAGATGCGCGTGGGAATGTCGGCGTAGTCGAGCACGGTGAGTCCGTCGGGCTTGTCGAGGTCGGAGGCGATCTTCGACAGCAGCTTGTTGGGCGTGACGCCGATGGAGCAGGACAGGCCGGTCGCCGCGCGCACGGCGTCCTTGATGCGCTGCGCCAATTCGACCGTCTCGCCGGGGACGCCGGTGAGGTCGATGTAGATCTCGTCGATGCCGCGGTCCTCGATCAGCGGCGCGATCTCGGCGACCGCGGCCTTGAAGAGGCGCGAGTAGCGGATGTAGTCGTCGAAGTTCGCGGGCAGCAGGATCGCGTCGGGGGCGAGCGCCGCAGCCTTCATCAGACCGATGCCGGAATGCACGCCGAGCGCGCGGGCGGGGTAGGTGGCGGTGGTGGCGACGCCGCGGCCGACGTAGTCGCGCAGCCGGGGGAAGTCGTCGGGCCGGTCGCCCGCGAGCGTGCCGCGCCGTCCGCCGACGACGACCGGGAGGCCGGCGAGCTGCGGGTAGCGCAGGAGTTCGACGGACGCGAAGAAGGCGTCCATGTCGAGGTGGGCGATGCGGCGTTGCATGCTTCTCGCGCCGTGCGGCGCGGCTTCAGTCGGTGAGTTGCGGGGCGCGTTTGAGCAGGTGGTTGCCGATGTAGGAGGCGACGGTGTCGCCGTGCTGGTTGATGGTCTTGTACAGCATGCGGACGATGCCGCGGTCGGGCTTGGAGCGCGAGGGCCTGACTTCGAGGACTTCGAGTTCGGCGTGGAGGCTGTCGCCGGGGCGGACCGGGGCGAGCCAGCGCAGTTCGTCGATGCCGGGCGAGCCGATGCTGGAGTCGGCGATGATGCCGGTCTGGATGAAGAGGCGAAAGGTCAGCGCGACGGTCTGAAAGCCGCTGGCGATGAGGCCGCCGTAGGGGGATTGCGCGGCGGCGTGGGTGTCGAGGTGGAAGGGCTGGGGGTCGTACACCATCGCGAAGTCGATGATCTGGCCTTCGGTGATGGTGATGCCGGCGGTGGTGAAGCGTTCGCCGGGGGTGAAGTCGTCGAGGTAGCGGTGGGGGGGCATTGGGCGAGGTCGTCCTGTTTTCTTGTCAGGGCGATATTTTGCGGCATCCGGGGCCTTCGGGGGGCGCGGAGGGGCCTTCGCCCATCGGGCAGGCGCTCACGACAGCCCACCGGGCGAAGGCCCGTCCGCGGGTTGGCGCGCGGGGTGTTTTCTTATAGCAGGTTCATGCGCTTCGCCCCCTCGCGCAGTTCGCCGCGGAAGTTCGGGTGCGCGATGCCGATCAGCGCCTCGCAGCGCTGCTTCGCCGTCTTGCCGCGCAACTGCGCGACCCCGTATTCGGTGACGACGTAGTTGATGTCGTTCTTGCTCGTCGTGACGTGGGTGCCCGGCGCGAGGGTCGGCACGATGCGCGAGATGGTGTCGTCCTTGGCCGTCGAGGGCAGCACGATGAAGGCCTTGCCGCCCCTGGAGCGGTTCGCCGCGCGCACGAAATCGACCTGGCCGCCGGTGCCGGAGTAGGGCAGGGAGCCGAGGCTCTCCGAGCCGCACTGGCCGAGGAAATCGACCTGCATCGTGGCGTTGATGGCGACGAGGTTGTCGTTCTGCGCCGCGTAGTACGGGTCGTTGGTGACGTCGACCGGATGCATCTCCAGCGTCGGGTTGCGGTGCATGTACTGGTAGAGCTTGTTCGACCCGAGCGCGAAGGTCGCGAGCATCTTGCCGGGCTTGAGCGTCTTCCGGCGGTTCGTCACGGCGCCGGATTCGATCAGCGACAGGATGCCGTCGCCGATCATCTCGGTGTGGATGCCGAGGTCGTGCTTGTGCTTGAGCTGCATGACGACCGCGTCGGGGATGCCGCCGTAGCCGATCTGCAGCGTGGCGCCATCGTCGATCAGGTCGGCAACGTACTTGCCGATCGCTTCCTGGACGGGGCCGATCTTGGGCAGGCCGACTTCGAGGAGCGGGGCGTCGCTCTCGACCAGCGCCGCGACCTGCGAGATGTGCACGTGGCAGTCGCCGTAGGTGAAAGGGACGTTCGGATTGACTTCGAGGACCACCGTGCGCGCCTTCTTTATTGCGGCCATGGTGTAGTCGGGTCCGAGAGAGAGTGCGAAGTAGCCGTGCTCGTCCATCTGCGAGGCCATCGAGAACACGACGTCGGCCGGCGTCAGGCCGCGCTCGATGAGCTGCGGGATCTCGGAGAAATAGTTGGGCATGAAGTCCACCCAGCCCGCCTGGCCGCCCGGCCGCGAAGCGCCGCCGAAGAAGTAGGCGCTGTGGCGCACGTTGGTGACGGTCTCGGGGTCGAAGTAGCCGTACTTGCGCAACGGCAGGATCTGGCTGACGACGACGTTCTCGAGGCCGTGCCGGCGTGCGGACAGCGCTTCGAGCAGCGCCGGCGGTTCGCCCACGCCGGTCGGCACGACGATGGTGTCGCCCGACTTCACGAGCCCGGCGGCGTCCGCGGGGCTCATCTTCTTTTGCTGATACTGGGTATGTACGCTCATGTCCTTCCTCTCCCTGGCTTCGACTATTTATGTATCGATTCGGGCGCGATTATAGTCGCGTCCATACTGATGCGTATGGAAAACGTACGGATGCGTATGGCGAAACGGATTGGTTTTGCCTATCGATGGCGAGGGCCGAGAAGTGATCGGTTTCTCGTCCCGTTCATGGCATTGTATTACCGGAATGCCAGCGTGGTCGCACGGGGGCCGTGCGTCTCACCGGGTCACGCGACTGCCGCGTCCTCGGCGGAGGCCGCGGCGTCGTCATTCGTGTCGGCGAGCGTCGCGGCGATGTAATCGGCGGGCAGACCGTGGCGGCGGGCGAGCTCATCGACGCTCTCGCCGCTCGCGCGGAGCGCTTCGAGCCAGCCGTCGAGGCCGGTCGACAACGAGCGCCCGGCTTTCTCGCCGTCGCGTGCGGCGCCCGACTCGACGTCGTACTTGTTCGCGTAGCCGCGCGGCGTGACCATCAGACCTTCGCGCACGAAGGTGTTGGAGTTGCCGATCAGCACGGTGCTGAGCATGCCGATCTCGCACGCGGTCATCCTGTCGAGGGTCGTGAACTCGATGCGCTGCCTGGGCCGGTAGGCGGACTTCACGATCGCGACCGGCGTGTCGGGGCGGCGATGCGCGAGGAAGAGACGCTGCGCCTCGACGATCTGGCGCGAGCGCCGTCCGCTCTTGGGGTTGTAGAGGGCGACGACGAAATCGGCGGCGGCGGCGGCGTTGAGGCGGCGCGCGATCACGGGCCAGGGCGTCAGCAGGTCGGAGAGGGAGATCGCGCAGAAGTCATGCGTGAGCGGCGCGCCGACCAGCGCCGCGCAGGTATTGAGCGCCGAGGCGCCGGGGACGATCTCGACCTCGATGTCGCCGGGTTGGCCAGTGGGGGGCGTCCAGCCGGCCTGGAACAGCACCTCGAAGGTGGGCCCGGCCATGCCGTAGACGCCGGCATCGCCCGACGAGATCAGCGCGACCTTCCTGCCCTGGCGGGCGCGGTCGAGGGCCTCGATGGCGCGGTCGAGTTCCTCGGTCATCGATTTCTTGACGACCTCCTTGCCTTCGACGAGGTCGGCGACGAGGCGGATGTAGGTGACGTAGCCGATGATGGTGTCGGCCTCGGCGATCGCGGCGCGCGCGCGTCCGCTCATGTGTTCGACGCTGCCGGGGCCGAGGCCGACGAGCATGATTTTTCCGCGGGTCATGATGAGGTTCTCTCTGGCTTGAAGGGGTAGGGCAGGAGAGGCCGGAGGCAGATCCTGCCATGCGGCGGTAGCGTGCCGTCGGGCATTTGGTTGGCGGGATGCGCCGCTTATTCCGCCCTACGGCGTTGGAGCCAGCTCTGCGAGCGCCGGCCGCACCCAGCGTGCGACCGCCAAACCGGACAGCGCGCCGAGCGCGAGCCACTGCACGGCGGTGGCGATTGTCGTCGCGAACGCGAAGGAGCCGGCGAGCGCTTCCATCTGCCGCGCGATCCCGATGTCGTAGCCGGCGAAAGGGCCGCCTGCGAGGTGCGGGGCGCCGACGGCGAAGGGCAGCAGAAGCACCGCGATGCCCGCCAGGCGCAGCGGGCCGCGGACGAAGGCGAGCAGGGCGAGCCCGGCCGCCCCGCTTGTGGCGGCGAGCAGCCACCAGCCCTGTCGATCGCCGAGCGGCGCGGCGACGCTGCCGGGAAGTTCGGGCGGTAGCCCCAGCGTCGGCAGGCCGAAGACGCAGATCCAGCCCGCCGCCCCCCACACGAGGCCGGTGCCGGCCGACGCGAGCGGCCCGCCGCGCAGGTGTTCCCAGGTCGTGATCGCCGCGACCAGCACGAGGCCGAAGCCGATTGCAGTGAGCACGTTCGCGATCGCGGTCCACACATGCCGTTCGCCGCCGTCTTCCGGCGCCCATGTCTCCGCGTCGTGCGCGTGTGCATCGCCGCCGGCATGGTCGTGATCGTGATCATGCGCGGTCGCGGCGAGCGTGGGCTCGGCCGGATCCGCCGATCCTTCGAACACCTCGGCCGCGGCGATGAGCGGGATGGCCTGCCAGTGCTGCACGGCACTCACGAGCAGGCCGGCGAGTGCGCCGACCAGCAGCGCGCACAGGACGATGCGACGGAACAGCATGTGCGGCTCCGCGATCAATGGCAGGGGAAGACGTTGACGTGGCGGGCGTCGTGGGCGGCGTTGTGGGCCGCGGCGATGGGGCTGAAACCCACGCCATAGACGATCACGACGCCGAGCAGCGCGGCGGTGAGGACGGGCATCGCGATCGCGAGCAGGGCGCTCTTCGGACGGGCGATGTGCAGGGTGGCTTGCTGTTGCATGGTGGTTCTCCTTCTTCGATGGGTGTGGGACAACGTTTGAAAATCAGTTCGATCCCGGCATGCGGGCGACCGACACGGTGGCGTTACGCCCGTCCGGGCCGCGCAGCTTGTGTTTTTCGACGACGAGTTGCGTGAGGTCGGTGCCGGCGGCGAGCAGCGCGGCGGCTTCCGAGACCGATGGCGTGCCGGTATGGTGGCGTACCGTCTCGGATGGATTCGGCACGGGCACCGCCGCGAGCGCCGCCGCCGGATGGAACGCGATCGTCCAGCCGAGCAGCGTCGCGATTTCGAGCAACCCGGCTTCGTCGGCCTTGAGGTCGATGCTCGCGACGGCGCGCACATCGGCGAGGCTTGCGCCCGCTTGCGCGAGCGCCTCGTCGATCGCGCGGGCGATCGTCTCCGCCGGCGTGCTGCGGTCGCAGCCCAGGCCGAGGGCGACGGCCTTGTGAGCAGGATTGCCTGCGGCGCTCACGCCGCCTCCTGGGGCGGACGGTAGATCACGCGGCGGCCGGCGAGGCGTTCGGCCCAGCCGGCGGGCAACTCGCGCCGGCTGATCCACAGCACCGCGCCGAATGCTTCGGGATCGACGTCCTCGAGGCGCTCGAAGCGCTGCAGGTTCGCCGGCAGCGGGCCGCTGCGGCCGTTGGCGTGGCGCGCCCACCAGTCGCGGCTGCCCGCTTCCTGCACGAGCGCGACCGGTTCGTCGTTCACGACCGCAGCGCTCGCGCGCACGATCTCGTCGTGGCTCGCGTCGAAGGTCCACCCGAGTTCGCGGCCGAGCAGATCGACGGCGAGCGTCTCGCGCGCGTCGGAGGCGGTGGTCAGCACCGGCTGCGCGCCCAGCGCCGATGCGAGCACGCCGGCAAGCGCATTGGCGCCGCCGAGGTGGCCGGAGAGCACGGGAATCGCGTAGCGGCCGCCTTCGTCGAGCACGACGATGCCGGGGTCCTGCTCCTTGGCCTTCAGGTGCGGCGCGATCAGGCGCACGACGGCGCCGAGCGACACGATCGCGACGATGCCGTCGAAGCCCGCGAAAAGCGCCGGGATCTGGTCGCCGGTCTTGCCCGTGTAGCAGGTGGCGGCGCCGGGTGCGGCGGCTTCGGCTTCGGCGCGGAATTTTTCGGGTGCGAAGAGCCGTGCGCCGGGGATCGCTGCGACGACCTTTCCGGCGAGCGCGATGCCGTGCCGGGTGATCGAGACCACCGCGACGCGTTCGTTGGGTAATGGCAGTTGGACGTTCATGCGGCGACCTCGGCTGCGCTTGATTCCGCACGCTTGCGGCAGCCGCGACGCAGCTCGCCGCGCGCGCGCTTGGGGTTCTGCACCAGCAGCAGCGACAGGTAATTGACCTTCTCGCCGCGCAGGCTCGCGACGTCCTTCACCACGCGCTCCTCGGGCGAGCCGACCTTCTCGACGAAGCAGCTCGTCGCGAGGAGTCCGCGCGCTTCGAGCAGATCGAGCACCTCGTCGAGCAGCGGCTTCACCTTCATCAGCACCAGCGTGTCGAACTCGTCGAGCAGGTGGTCGATCACCGACACGCCGTAGGCCGCAGGGATCACCGCGACGGTCTCGTCTTCCTCGGCGAGCGCGAGGTCGGCGCAGGCGGCCGCGGCGGCGAAGGAGCTGACGCCAGGGATGGTTTCGAGTTCGACCGCGGGTGCGAGCTCGCGCACCGCGCGGGCAAGGTGGCGGAAAGTCGAGTAGGTCGACGCGTCGCCCTCGACGAGGAAGGCGACGTCGCGCCCTTCGGCGAGGAGTTCGGCGGTGCGGGCGGCGGCGCGCGCCCAGGCCTTCGCGAGCGCTACCGCGTCGCGCGTCATCGGGAACACCAGCTCGACCGCGTCGGTCGGCACGTCGAGGCCGGCGCGCACGACGATGTCGAGGGCGTAGGAGCGCTCCTCGGCCTTCTTCACCGGATAGGTCCAGCGCGCGTCCGACTGCAGCGCGGCCCAGCCGCGGCGCGTGATCAGGTCGGGATCGCCGGGGCCGAGGGATACGCCGATCAGGCGGCCGTAGCGGGGCGTGGGGAGCGTGTTGTTCATTGTTGTTCTCTTGTCGAAGTTGCGAACTCAAAGCCCGTTCGGGCTGAGTCTGTCCAAGTCCTGCGATTGCCCTTCGACAGGCTCAGGGCGAGCGGCGGTGGTTGCGGAAGGACTCCTTCTGGCGGTCACGATCCAAACCGGGTTCTGCGCCGCGAGCCGGTGCATGTCGAGAATCGGCTGGCTGCGCGCGGCTGACAGCATCGTCACGTCCCACTCGGCGCCGGCGGCGGCGAGCGCCGCAGTCGCGGTCGCCAGGTTCTCGATGGTGACGAAGTTCATCACCAGCCGCCCGGCGAGCTTCAGGCGCGCAAGGCACAGCGCGATCAGCTGCGCGAGCTCGCCGCCCGAGCCGCCGATGAAGACCGCATCCGGATCGGGCCACGCGTCCAGGCCGTCCGGCGCCTTGCCCTCGACCAGCGTGTAATTCGTCGCCTGCAGGCGGCGGGCGTTTTCGCGTGCATTCGCGGCGTCGGCGCTGTTCTTCTCGATCGCCCAGACGTGGCCGAGGCGGGCGATGCGCGAGGCCTCCAGTCCGACGGAGCCCGATCCGGCGCCGATGTCCCAGACGAGGCTGTCGGCGCGCAGGCCGAGCTTCGCTAGCGACACCGCGCGCGCTTCGAGCTTGGTGATCAGACCCTTCTCTGGCTGGCGTTGGACGAAGTCAGCGTCCTCGAAGCCGAACACGGCGCGGGGGGCGGAAGCGGTCGCACCGTCGATCACGACGATGTTCGGGGCGGGGAATTCGCGGGTGGCCGCCTCCGCGAGCGCGAGGTCGGTGAAGATCTCCTCGTCCTGCAGGCACAGCCGTGCTGCGACCGAAATGCACAAATCGTCGCCGTAGCCCGCGGCGAGGAGCGCCCGCGCGATGCGGTCCGGGCTGTTCGCGGGCCCCGTGAAGGCCGCGACGCGCGTGTGTTCGGCGACCGCGCGGACGATGGGATACAGCCCGTGCTCGGGTGTCGCGCCTTCGAACCATTCGCCCGCATCCGCGCCGTGGCAGGAGCGGATCGCCGCGTCCTGCCAGGTCTTGTTGAGTCGCGCGCAGGCGAGCGCGATCGTCGAGGGCGCGGGCTGCACCTCGATTTTCCCCGCCCCGAGCTTGTCGATCAGGAAGCGCCCGATGCCGTGGCACAGCGGGTCGCCGGTGGCGAGCACGGTCACCGGCAGGCAGTCGGCGAGCGCGGCACGCACCCATTCGGGCGTCTTGCCGAGCGCGCCGTCCATGTCGCGCAGCTCGATGTCACCGCCCAGATGCGGCGCGACGAGATCCAGTGTGCGGCGCGCGCCGATCATGATGCGGCTGGCGGCCAGCCGTGCGCGGCCGGCGGCGGAGAGCCCCTCCCAGCCGTCGTCGAGGATGCCCAGGATCAGGCAGCGCAGGTCAGACATTCCGATTCCTCCACGGTGATGATGGGCACGCCTTCGAAGTTGCACGCGAGCACGGTCAGCCGGTGCGGGCCGGGATAGCGTTCGCGCAAGGAACGGATCGCGCGCATCGCGAGCGCGCGGTGGAAGGGCACGGTGAGGCCCAGTTCGGCGAGGCTTTCGGCGGCGAAGCGCGCGGTCTCGGCGGCGCGGATCTGCTCGACGACGTCCGGCGGCGCGCCGACCTCGGTCGCCGCCTCCGCGATCAGCGCGCGGTCGATCTCCTCGCGCCAGGCGTGCGTCACCGACAGGCCCTGCGCGATCTTCGTGAGCTTCCCGACCATCGCGCCGACGACGACGCGCTGCATCCCGTGCTTTACCGCGGTCGAGAACGCCGCCTTGACGAAGTCGCCCATCTGCACGAAGCAGGCCTCGTCGAGCTCGGGGAGCTCGCGCATCGCGCACTTCTCGGTGCGCCCGCCGGTGGTGAACACCACCGTCGTCTGGCCCTGGTTCGCGGCGACGTCGACCGCCTGGATCACGCTCGCGCGGAACGCCGCGGTCGAGTAGGGCCGCACGATCCCGGTCGTGCCGAGGATGGAGATGCCGCCGAGGATGCCCAGGCGCGCGTTGAGCGTCTTCTTCGCCATCTCCTCGCCGCCGGGCACCGAGATCGTCACCTCCAGGCTGTCGCCAGCGGCAAGGATCGCGGCGCCGGCGCGTGCGACGTTCTCGCAGATGCTCTTCCGCGGCACCGGGTTGATCGCCGGGCCGCCGACTTCGAGCCCGAGGCCCGGTTTCGTGACCACGCCGACGCCCGGGCCGCCCTTCAGGATCACTTCGCCGCCGCCGTTCGGGATGCGTCGCACGTCGGCGCTCAGGTGCGCCTTGTCGGTCGCGTCCGGATCATCACCCGCGTCCTTGATGCTCACCGCGTGGGCGCAGTCGCCCTCGATGCGGCCCTCGGTGATGCGAAACGTCACGTGCATCGTGTTCGGCAGCACGCACTCGATCTCGGCCGGTACCTCGCCATGCACGAGGCCGAGCGTCGCCGCGGTCGCCGCGGCGGCCGAGTTCGCGCCGGTCGTGAAGCCCGTGCGGTTGCCGCGCTCGCGCTTCGCGTCGCCCTTGCGTACCTTCTCCGGCAAGGCGTGGTCCGCTGCCATGGTTCGCCCCCGCTTAAGCCGTCTGCGCTTGCTGTTCGCGCTGGCGCGCTTCGGCCAGCCCCAGCAGCGCATGGATCGCCGCGACGACCAGCGTCGAGCCGCCCTTGCGGCCGCGGATCACGATCCAGGGCACCTCATCGACTTCCGCCATCAGGTCCTTCGACTCGGCCGCCGACACGAAGCCGACCGGCATGCCGATCACCAGCGCCGGGCGCGCGCCTTCCTCGCGGATCAGGCGCACGACCTCGATCAGCGCGGTCGGCGCGTTGCCGATGCCGACGATCGCGCCGTCCAGCAGCCCCTGGCGGTGCGCCTTGCGCATCGCCTGCACGGCGCGCGTGGTCTCCTCGGCCTTGGCCTGCGCGATCACGTCCGCGTCCGAGATGAACTGGTGCGTGCTCATGCCGAAGTGCGCGAGGCGCGAGGCCGACAGGCCGACGCAGATCATCTCGACGTCGGCGACGATGCGTGTGCCGCCTCTGATGATCGCTGCGAGGCCCGCCGCCACCGCGTCGCCGTGAAAATCGGTCAGGCCGTTGAATTCGAAGTCCGCGTTGGCGTGGATCATGCGGCGCACGACGGGCCACTGGTCCGGCCCGTAGTCGTGGCCGCCCACCTCGGCGTCGATGATGGCGAAGGAGTCGTGCTCGATCGCACGTCCGGCGGCGGTGAGCTGTTCGGTGACGACGTTCGTGTGCATGGTTCAGGCGTGGGAGTGGTGGGTGCAACCGGCGTGCGGTCGGTTGTTGGTCGATGAGTGGTGGGAACAGGCGTGGCCGTGATCGTGGTATAGGTGGTCGTGCCCGGCGTGCGCGTGGTGGCCTGCCGTGTGGCTGTGGTCGTGCAGGTGTTCGGCCTCGGCGGCGAGGCGGTACTTGCAGCCATCGCATTCGAGGAGACTGCCTTCATTGCCGCCGGCATCCGCGACGCGTGCCTCGACCAGCCCGAAAATCCCCGCGTCGAAGCCGAAATGCGTGCCGAGCGCGAAGGCGATTTGCGGGTACTGCGCGCGCAGCCGCGCAAGCTGCGCGTCGATGCGCTCGATCAGCACGCCGGTGAAGAGATACACCGGCACCACCGCGATCTGGGTCATGCCCAGGCGCACCTGGCGCTGCACCGCCGTTTCCAGCCGCGGCCAGGTCACCCCGGTGAAGGCGAGGTCGACGAGCTCGTGGTCGGTATCCTCGAAGATCCAGCGCGCCATCTTTGCGAGCTCGCCGTTCGCGCCCGCATCCGACGAGCCGCGGCCGAGCAGGATCACGCCGGTCGTGCAGGGATCGGGCATGTGCAGTGCGCGCATCAGGCGGTCGAGCTGGTTCATCAGCACCTCGAAGATCTCGCGCCCCACGCCGAGGTGGCGCGTGCAGTCGAAGGCCACGCCCGGATGGCGTCCGCGCGCCGCCTCGATCGCCGCCGGGATCTCCATCTTCACGTGGCCCGCCGCGTTGAGGATGAAGGGGATCACGATCACGCGCTTCGCCCCGCGGGCGGCGCGGTCGAGCCCGGTGTCGAGCAGCACGTCGGCGTACTCGATGAAGCAGGCCTCGATGCGCCACTCCGGGCGGCGCGCGCGCCATTCGGCGGCAAAGCGTTCGATCTCGTCGTTGCCCGCGCGATTGCGCGAGCCGTGGCCCACCAGCAGGATCGTGGTGTCTTGCATCATGCGTTCTCCGTGACGTTGGCCCGGCGGAAGCGGTGACTGAAGGCCGGGTCGTAGAGTTTCGAACGGGCGATCTCCGGCCAGTCGCGTGCGCCCAGGGCGGGGCTGGCGATGATCATGGCCTGCGAGGCGATTCTTTCTGCCTGGCACTTCTTCTTGATGTCGGCGAGCGTGCCGCGCACGATCTTCTCCTCGCCCGGCCAGCTCGCCTTCTGCACGACGAGGATGGGCGCGTCCTCCGGCCAGCCGGCGCGGCGTAGCGCGTCCTGCACCTCGTGCAGCAGCGTGATCGACAGGAAGATGCACAACGTCGTGCGGTGCGCCGCGAGCGCATCGAGCTCCTCGCCCGCCGGCATCGGCGTGCGGCCGGCGACGCGGGTGAGGATCACGGTCTGCGTGACTTCCGGCAGCGTCAGCGTTTCGCCGGCGGCGGCAGCGGAGGCGAGCGCCGAGGACACGCCCGGCACGACCTTCCACCGCACCCCCGCCGCATCGAGCAGCCGCGTCATCTCGATCAACGCTCCGTACAGGCCAGGATCTCCGGTCTGCAGCCGCACGACGGTCTCGCTGCGGGATGCCGCGTCGATCAGCCATGCGCTCATCTCCTCGAGCGTCATGTCCTTCGAGTCGCGGATCGTGCAGCCTTTGGGGGCGTGGAGTGTCGCCGCCTGATCGACGAGCGAGCCGGCGAACAGGATGCCGCCCGCCTGTTCGAGCAGGCGGCGGCCCTTCACGGTGATCAGGTCCGGATCACCCGGACCGGCGCCGACGAACCACACGGTTCCCGGCTGGGACTTGGAATGCATACGGCTCCCCGCGAGTGCATTGAACACGCACCGGGGAAGCGGAAACGAAACTTGAGGCTGGGTCGATGAGACGGCGCGAACGGGCAGAAGCCCGCAGCGGACGCGATCGGATTCCAGTCGGCAAGCCCACACCCCGGGGCACAAACCTTCCAAATCGATCGGGCCGGTCTTCTGGCTCGCCTTCCACCGGATTCCGCCGCCTTCCCGAGCGCAAGGCTCAGTGGCATGTGGCGGATCCGTCAGGCTTACAGCAGCGGGGGCTGCGCCGGACTGGTCGGGGGAGCATGTCCCCGGACGTCACCGGACTTCCCGTTTCACCCCGGCGCGCGGTCGCACGCAGGGGAACCCGGATCGAATTCAGCGCGGAGCATAGGCGATATTCATCCCGCGATGCAAGTGCTGCGACCTCGGGCAGCGACCTCGGACGGAAGCCGCCGCGGCAAGCGCCAGCCAGCCCCGCCTGCCCATGCCGGGGAGTCCGCATCCCCGTGAATACTGCCGGAGTATGCACTCGGCGTTCCCCGCTTCAGCGGATCCGGTTATGCTGGCGGGCATGACACAGATTTCTGCCGATCCCGCCATGATGCAGCCTGCGACAAACGCCTGTGCCGTGCCGTCCTACCTGTCGCGCACCTATCACTGGGCCTATCTGAGCCATCGCACCCTGCCCTGGCTGGACAAGGAATGGGTCGTTTCCGCCATCCTGTGGGGCAACGCCCGGCGCCTGATGCGCGCAGCGGTCGAGGAGTTCGCTCCGGGTCAGCGCCTGTTGCAGGCCGCGTGTGTCTACGGACCGTTCTCGCGCCTGCTCGCCGAGCGTGTCGGCGACACGGGCGCACTCGAAGTCATCGACGTCGCGCCGATCCAGGTTGCGAATGCCCGCCGCAAGCTCGACGGACTCACGCACGCCGAGGTGCGCCAGGGCGACCTGGCGCGGCCCGATTGCCTCGCACCCGAGTCACACGAGGCGGTGTGCTGCTTCTTCCTGCTGCATGAAGTCCCGCCGGTCGAGCGGGCGTGCATCGTGCACAACCTCCTCGGGGCGGTCGAGCCGGGCGGCAAGATCGTGTTCGTCGATTACCATCGCACCCGGCCCTGGCATCCCCTGCGTCCCGTCATGGCGCAGGTCTTCCGCTGGCTCGAGCCTTTCGCCCCTTCGCTACTCGATGTCGACATCACTGCGATTTCGCCGCGGGGCGAGGGGTTCGAATGGAAAAAGACCACCTTGTTCGGTGGTCTCTATCAAAAAGTCGTCGGGGTGCGGCGCGGCTGAGCCGCCCCCGTCGCGGTGACGCTCAGTTGCCGCCGCAATTGCCGGCTTGGTTGCCGCCTCAGTCGCGCCGATTGCCCGGCTTGGCGCTGAAGAGCGCAGCGCGCGGCGCCGGGCTGCGCCCCGAATCCGGACGTGCCGCTGCGCGCGGCGCATCGCCCGTGCGCGGCGCGCGAGTGGCGCCTGCGTCCTGACCGCGCGGCGCACCGTTCCGGTTCGTCTCGCCGTTGTGCGCCGGGCGATTCGCCGGCTTGCCGCCGTTGCCCGCGGGGCCTTGCGCGCCTTGGCGTGCCGGCTGGCGGTTCGCCCCATGTGCCTGCGCCCGCGGCGCGGGACGTTCGGTCTGCGGCTGGCGCGGAGCGCGGCCGTCATTGCGCCGTCCCGACGCCTGGCGCGGATCGCGCGGCGGGCGGTCGTTGTCGCCCGGATCGGGCGCGTGGGTCACGAATTCCGGCACCGTGGCGCGCTCGATGCTGCGCTTGATCAGGCGCTCGATCGACGCCAGATAAGGCCGCTCCTCACTGTCGACGAAGGAGATCGCCTTGCCCGTCGCCCCGGCGCGGCCCGTGCGGCCGATGCGGTGCACGTAGTCTTCCGGCACGTTCGGCAGCTCGAAGTTCACCACCTGCGGCAACTGGTCGATGTCCAGGCCGCGCGCCGCGATGTCCGTCGCCACCAGAACCGGCAATGAGTTGTCCTTGAACTGCGACAGCGCGCGCGTGCGCGCCGCCTGGCTCTTGTTGCCGTGGATCGCCGCGGCCGGAATGCCGTGCTTGCCGAGGTATTCGGCCAGCCGGTTGGCGCCGTGCTTGGTGCGCGTGAACACCAGCACCTGATGCCAGTCGTGTTCCTTCACCAGATGCACGAGCAGGTCGCGTTTCTGCTTCTGCGGCACCGAATACACGGACTGTTCGACCAGTTCGGTGGTGGTGTTGCGGCGAGCGACCTCGACGCAGCCGGGGTTGTTCAGCAGGCCGTTGGCGAGCGAGCGGATCTCGTCCGAGAAGGTCGCCGAGAACAGCAGGTTCTGGCGCTGCTTCGGCAGCAGCGCGAGCACCTTGCGGATGTCGCGGATGAAGCCCATGTCCAGCATGCGGTCGGCCTCGTCGAGGACGAGGATCTCGACCCCGGACAGGTCCACCGTCTTCTGCCCGGCATGGTCCAGCAGACGCCCGGGGGTCGCGACGAGGATGTCGACGCGCTTCTTCAGTGCCGTGATCTGCGGATTGATGTTCACGCCGCCGAACATGACCATCGAGGTCAGCGGCAGGTGCTTGCCGTAGGTCTGCACGGATTCCTCGACCTGTGCCGCGAGTTCGCGCGTCGGGGTCAGGATCAGGCAGCGCGGACGACCGGCCTTGGGGGCGCTGGCGGAGGTGGTGGACAGCCGGTGCAGCAGCGGCAGCGTGAAGCCCGCGGTCTTGCCGGTGCCGGTCTGGGCTGCGGCAAGCAGGTCGCCACCGGCCAGCACCAGCGGAATGGCCTGCGCCTGGATCGGCGTCGGTTGCGTGTAGCCCGATTCGGAAATGGCGCGCAAAAGGGGTTCGGCCAGTCCGAGACTGGCGAAGGAAACTTCGGAAGTGATCAAGAAGGATGCTCCAGCGACGGCCTGTCGCTGCGTTAGAGCGACACCAATCGAGGCGGGCGGGGTTGTGCGACCGGAAATGGTCGCAACGGGGGTGTATCGGAGGGCCTGTGACCGATTGGTCAAGGACACAGGTGTTGCAATTCTACACTTTTTTCCTGCGGCGCAACAATGATCGTGTAAGGCGGATTTCCACGTTCTGCGCTGCTTCTACATTGATTTATATGCAAATTGTTGGCGGACGTATCACTAAGGTGCAATGTTGTGCTTACGTCTTGTTAAGTATATTCCGTGTTTCGATCATGGTTTCTCGGGGTGCCTCGTTCATGGCCGCAGTCCAAAACCGCCTCTCGCGCACTCGCGCACGGCTCGCTCGCCGGCTCGGTCTGCGCGCCACGGCGGGCCTCTCGGCAATGGGGCTGCTCGCCTTCGTGCTGGGCGCCGTCGTGGTGAAGCTGGTCGTCGAAACCTGGTCAGCCCTGGTCGCGGGCAACGTGTTGCTGGCACTGGTTGCGGTCGTCAGCTTCCTGATCGCGACGGCCTTGTGCGTGCTCGTGTGCGGCTGGCTGTTCGCGCCGGTTGCCCGCCCCGACGGCGTGCGCCTGCCGGAGGAACTCGCGGAAGGGCTGTTCCGCCTCATCGAGCGCACCGGCAAGCGCTTTGGCGGAATCCGCATCGACGCGGTGTGGGTGGTCGGCGACATGAATGCAGCGATTCTGCAACGGCCACGTTGGGGCTGGGTCGGCCCGCTCGAAACGCACCTGATGATCGGCCTGCCGCTGGCGCACAGCATCACCCGGCGCCAGTTCGGCGCGATCCTCGCGCACGAATTCGCCCACCTCGCAGCACAGCGCCGCGGGCTGGACGGCTGGTGGGGGCACCTGCGCGCGTGGTGGTTCCGCGCGCTCGACCGCTGCATCGAGGATGCGCCGCGCCTTGGTCGCGCGCTGGACAAGTGGACCGCGGGCGACCTGCGCGCGGCGATGCGCCTGTCGCGCCTGGAGGAGTTCGAGGCCGATGCCGGCGCAGCGCGCGTGGTCGGTGCCCAGCGGGTGGGTGAGGCGCTGGTCGAGGTCGCGCTGAAGGAGCGTTTCCTCAACGAGGACTACTGGCGCAAGGTCATGGCGCAAAGCCGTTCCACGCCCCAGCCGCTGATCCGCCCCTTCCGCGAGATGGGGCTGGGCGTGCTTGCGGGATTCCGCCGACCGCAGCCCGGCCCGGTGAACATTCACGACATGTTCGGCGGCGCCGCGTCCGAGGCCGACTTCCATCCCACGCTTGCCGAGCGCCTGCGCGTGCTGCGCGTCGATCCGAAGGTCCCCGTGTGCGGCGGCGAGTCGCTGGCCAACACCCATCTCGGTCCCATCCTGCCGACGTTGTCGTGGGTGTTCGACCGTGCGTGGTGGCAGGATTCACGGCGCGACTGGCGCCAGCGTTACGAGCGCGCTCGCCGCGCCTGAGCGCGGCCGGGCCACGTCGTCAAAAAGTCCCTTCGTTCGCTCCGCTTCACCTGTTTCCGGCGGGGCGCTTGGCGCGCGCCATCTCAAGCTGGTCGCACAGCATCGCGGCCCCGTCGAGGATGCGCGGCGTGTGGCGCTGGATCAGTTCCGGCGGTACGAAGTAGAGATTGTCACGTGCGGTCGCAGTGAGCTTCGGCCAGCGCTTCCAGCTGTCCAACCATTCCGGCCGTGCCTCGCCCATGCCGCTCGCGACGATCACCTCGGGGTCGGCCGCCAGAACGCTTTCCACGCCAATCGTCGGCGCCAGCTGCGTGAGCCTGGCGAACACGTTCTCGCCGCCGCACAGGCGGATCACGTCCGAGATCAGATGCTCGTCGTTGATCGTCATCAGCGGCTTGTCCCAGATCTGGTAGAACATCCTCACGCGCGGGCGTTGTCCGAAGCCCGCGGCGAGCGCCCCCTTGCGCGCCCGGAATGCGTCCGCCGCGGCGCGGCCAGCCGCGTCGGCGCCGGCGAGCCGGCCCATGATTTCCAGGCTGCGCGCGACGTCGTCCAGGCTGCGCGGCTCGTTCAGGAAGACCGGGATGCCCAGTGCCGCGAGCTTGTCCAGGTGCGCGCCGCGGTTGCCGCTCTTCCATGCAATCACGAGGTCGGGTTTGAGCGCGGCGACCGCCTCCATGTCGACGTTGGTGTAGCCGCCCACACGCGGCAGCTTGCGCGCCGCTTCGGGGTAATCGCTGTATGCCACCACCCCGACGATGCGCTCGCCCGCGCCCGCCGCGAACAGCAGCTCGGTGACGTGGGGGGCGAGGCTCACGATGCGCTGGGCGGGGCGTGCGAGCTTCACCTCGCGGCCGGTGTCGTCGCGCATCGCGATTTCCGCCTGGGCGCCGGTCGCTGCAACGGCGGCAGCGACGAGGATCGTGGCGAGGACCGCTCTGCGGCGGGAAAGGGCTGGGCGGCGTGGCATCGGTGTCTCAGTTCGGGTGTAGCGCGGCGCGTTGCACCGGGGTGGGCCGGGGAGGATGTGTCAGCGGGCGGGCAGTGAGGCAGCCCTGCGGCCCGTTCGCGGCGAGCCGGCGTGCGATCTCGTGGATGCCCTCGAAGCGGCCAGCGCACCACGCGGGGGCGAGCAGCGTCGGGGCGTTGGCGGTTGCGGACACACGGTGATAGACGACCTCCGCGGGCGTGCGCCGGATCATCTCGGCGGCGACCTCGGCGTAACGCGCCGCATCCGGCGGTGCGACCTCGCCGCGGCGCCACGCGGCCGCGAGGCGGCTGCCCTTGACGATCATCAGCGGGTGCAGTTTCAGCCCCGCGACGCCGTGGTCCAGCACGCGTTCCAGCGTGTCGATACTGCGCTCGGGCGCTTCGCCGGGCAGGCCGACGATGAGGTGCGTGCACACCGGAATCCCGCGCACATGCGCGCGCGCCGTCGCGTCCGCGTAGGCCGCGAAGCCGTGGCCGCGATTGATGCGGGCGAGCGTGTCGTCGAAGGCGCTTTGCAGGCCCAGCTCCAGCCACACCTCGTAGCCGCGCTCGCGGTACCCGGCGAGCAGATCGAGGGCCGCATCGGGCACGCAGTCGGGACGCGTGCCGACGCACAGGCCGACGATGTCGGCGCCGGTCAGCGCCTCTTCGTACAGCCGCTGTAGCGTCGCCACCTCCGCATAGGTGCTGGTGTAGGCCTGGAAGTAGGCGAGGTAGCGGCGCGCGCGGTCGGCGCGGATGCGCCCGGCCGCGAGCTGCTGCGCGATCGGCGCCTCGGCCTCGTCGCTGAACGAGCGCACGTTGCAGAAGGTGCAGCCGCCGCGCCCGAGCGTGCCGTCGCGGTTGGGGCAGGTGAAGTTGGCGTGCAGCGGCAGCTTGTGCACGCGTTCGCCGAAGCGCGCACGCAGGTGGCGGCCTATCGTGTTGACGTAATGGTCGAGCTGCACGTCAGGCGGGCCGGCGCAGGCTGTCGAGCGCCGCGGCGAGGCGGCTCCAGCCGGCCTCGTCCGGCGGCAGGCCGAAGCGCAGGCTCGCCGGTTCCTCGAACAGGCGGACAAGGATTCCGGCGCGCGCGAGGCGGTCATGCACCGCCTGGGCGTCCGGGCGCCGCACCCACTGGAAGAGCGCCGGTCCGGTGGGTTCGCCGAGGCCGTTGCGCCGCAGCAGCGTGGCGAGACGTGCCGCTTCGCCCTGCAGGCGCGCGCGCATCGCGTCCTGCCATGCCCGGTCGGCCAGGGCCGCGCGCGCGACGTGGCGGGCGGGGCCGCTCAAGGTCCATGGCCCGAGGAGGTCGGCCAGGCGTTCGCGCAATGCCGCCGGCGCGAGAATGAAGCCCACGCGTGCCCCGGCCAGGCCGAAGAACTTGCCGAGCGAGCGCAGCACCACGAGCCTGTCGCGTCCGGCGGCGCCGGCCAGGCTTTCGGCAGGCTCCGTGTCGATAAATGCCTCGTCCACGACCAGCCAGCCGCCGCGCGCAGCAAGCCGCGCGTGCCAGCCGAGGAGGCGCTCGCGCGAGAAGCGCGCGCCGGACGGATTGTTCGGATGCACGAGGAGCAGCACGTCGGTGTCGTCGATCGCCGCGTCGATTTCCTCCGCGTCGACCGCGCGCAGCGTGCGACCACGCCAGGCATGCGGATGCTCGGCATAGGTTGGCGCGAGCACCGTCACACGTTCGCCGGGAATCAAGACCGGCAGCGCCTGGATCGCAGGCTGCGAGCCGGCCACCGACAGCAGCTGGTCGGTGCCGTAGTAGGCCGCGGCGGCGGCTTCGAGTCCGTCGTCGTCCTCGGGCAGGCGGTGCCACGCAGCTGCCGGAACGGGCGGGACCGGCCAGGCGTGCGGGTTGATGCCCGTCGACAGATCCAGCCAGTCGGCGAGCGGGATGCCATAGTGCTGCGCCGCGCGGCGCAGGCGCCCGCCGTGCTCAAGCATGGGTGTGCTCCCGCATCACAGCGCCAGCAAAGCCCATCATTTCGTTCCCGCAAGCGTCGCGACGATCGCCGCGGTGGCGACTACGCCCAGCCACAAGCACATGCCGTGCTGCATCAGCCGCACCGCCGCGCGCACGCTGGCGGCGTCGGGCGTGCGGCCGCAGCCGAGCGGTGGGCGTAGCTCCTCGCGGCCGTGGTAGATCGCCGCGCCGCCGAGCTGCACGCCCAGCGCCCCGGCGCCGGCGGCCATCACCGGTCCGGCGTTGGGGCTGTCCCAGGCCGGCGCCTGCGCGCGCCAGCACACCAGCGCGTCGCGGCTGCGGCCGAGCAGCGCGTAGGTCAGCGCGGTGAGCCGCGCCGGCAGCCAGTTCAGCACGTCGTCGAGGCGCGCCGCCGCCCAGCCGAAGCGGATGAAGCGTTCGGTGCGGTAGCCCCACATCGCGTCCAGCGTGTTGGCGAGGCGAAACACCAGAGCGCCCGCACCGCCTGCGACGCAGAACCAGAACAGCGCGCCGAAGACCGCATCGTTGCCGTTCTCCAGCACCGACTCGGTGCCGGCCTTGGCGACGCCGGCTTCGTCCAGCGCGCGCGTGTCGCGGCTGACGATCCAGCCCACGCGCTCGCGCGCCAGGTCGAGGTCGCCGGCCGCGAGCGGCGCGGCAATCGCCTCGGCATGCTGGCCGAGGCTGCGCGCACCGAGCGCGAAATAGAGCAGGGCGATGTCGATGACCCAGTGCGCTGCCGGGTGGCTTGCGCGCAGCCACAGCGCGAGCATGAGCCACGGCCCGACCGCCAGCAGCCACGCGAGCAGTCCGCCCGCGCGGGTCGGCATCCGCGGGCGCAGGCGCGATTCCAGCCAGCCGGCCCAGCGGCCGAAGCCGACCAGCGGATGCCAGCGGCGCGGCTCGCCGAGCAGGTGGTCGAGCGCGATGCCGGCGAGGAGTTTGACGAACAAGGAAATCATCGGCGCGAAGCTTATCGGCGATAATCCGCCGCTTTGAACGAGCCGGGATTCTACGCCATGCCGCAAGCAATCACCCTGATGGTGCAGGGAACCACCTCCGACGCGGGCAAGAGCACGCTGGTTGCGGGTATCGCGCGTGTGCTCGCGCGACGTGGCGTGCGCGTGGCGCCGTTCAAGCCGCAGAACATGGCGCTGAACTCGGCGGTGACCGCGGACGGCGGCGAGATCGGCCGCGCGCAGGCGCTGCAGGCGCTCGCCGCGGGCGTCGCGCCGCATACCGACTTCAATCCCGTGCTGCTCAAGCCCTCCACCGACATCGGCGCGCAGGTCGTCATCCACGGCAAAGTCGCCGCCAACCTGTCCGCGCGCGACTACCACGCCTACAAGCCGACCGCGATGAAGGCCGTGATGCAGTCCTGGGACCGCCTCACGAGCGGCTACGATTGCGTGCTGGTCGAAGGCGCCGGGAGCCCAGCCGAAATCAACCTGCGCGACCGCGACATCGCCAACATGGGCTTCGCGGAAGCGGCCGACGTGCCGGTGATCCTCGTCGCTGACATCGATCGCGGCGGCGTGTTCGCGCATCTCGTGGGCACGCTCGAACTGCTGTCGCCGTCTGAACAGGCGCGCGTGAAGGGCTTCGTCATCAACCGCTTCCGCGGCGACATCGGCCTGCTGCAGTCCGGCCTGGACTGGCTGGAGGAACGCACCGGCCGCCCGGTGCTGGGCGTGCTGCCCTACCTGCACGGACTCTTCCTCGATGCCGAGGATGCGCTCGGCGAGGCCTGTGCGGACAAGGGCGAGGCGCGCCTGCGCGTCGTCGCGCCGGTTTATCCGCGCATCTCCAACCACACCGACCTCGACGCGCTGCGCCTGCATCCGCAGGTCGATTTCCGCTGGGTCGGACCGGGGCAGGCCATACCGCCCGCCGACCTGATCGTGCTGCCGGGCTCCAAGAGCGTGCAGGCCGACCTTGCCTGGCTGCGCGCGCAGGGCTGGGAGCCGGCGATCAAGCGGCACGTGCGCTACGGTGGCAAGGTGATCGGCATCTGCGGCGGCTTCCAGATGCTCGGTGGTGCGCTGGCCGACCCGCTGGGGCTCGAAGGAAGCGCGAACACCGTCGCGGGGCTGGGCCTGCTCGACATGGAGACGGTGCTGGAAGCCGAAAAGCAACTCGAGAACCGCAGCGGGAGTCTGTGCTTGCCGGGCGGAGCGGTGGTCGCCGGCTACGAGATCCACATGGGCGTGAGCCGCGGCGCGGCGCTCGACCGCCCAGCACTACGCTTCGCCGACGGGCGCCCCGATGGTGCGCTGTCGGCCGACGGGCAGATCCTCGGAACCTATCTTCATGGCCTCCTCGACACGCCCGAAGCCCTGTCGTCGCTGCTCGCCTGGGCCGGGGCGGGGGAGGTCGAGACGGTCGATCTCGCGGCGCGGCGCGAAGCCGACCTCGACCGGCTGGCGGACAGCGTGGCGGCGAATCTGGACCTGCGCGCAGTGCTTCCGGCGGCGTGGCTCGGGTAGCAAGGCGGATCGCAGGAAGCTCAGCTCAGCGCCCGCTGAACACCGGCTTGCGCTTGGCGAAGAACGCCTCCAACCCTTCCCTGTAATCCTTGGTCGCGAGGAAATCGAACGCAGCGCGCTTTTCCTCTGCGCTTAACGCCCCCCCGCGCATCAAGCGGTGCACCCACTGCTTGTGCCAGCGCGCGACCAGCGGCGCGCCGGCGACGATGCGCGCTGCGCTCGCAAGGGCCTCGTCCAGCACCTTCTCGTCGTCGACGACCCGCGTCAGCAGCCCCTTCTGCAGCGCCTCGCGCGCGTCGAGGATGCGCCCCTCGAGCAGGATCTCCAGCAGCACCGCCGGACCGACGAGATCCAGCAGGCCCGCCATCTCGCCCGGATACATCGAGAAGCCCAGGCGGTTGATCGGTGCGCCGAAGCGTGCCGACTCGCCCGCGATGCGCAGGTCACAGCATCCGGCGATTTCCAGCCCGCCGCCGACGCACGCGCCCTGTATCGCGGCAACGGTCGGAATCGCGCATGCGCGGATCGCATCCAGTGCCGCCGCCACCAGCGTGTCGTGATAGTGCAGTGCGTCGTCGACGGTCGCGCGCACGGTCAGGAACTCCTCGATATCGCCGCCCGCGGCGAAGGCCTTGTCGCCAGCGCCGCGCAGGATCACGCAGCGCAGGGCGGGCGTCGCAGCGATGCGCTCGAACGCTTCGCGCAGCGCAATCCACATCGCGGAGTCGATCGCGTTGAGCTTGTCAGGGTTGGAGAGGGTCAGCGTGGCGATGTCGCCATCGGTGGAAAAGAGTATCTCGCCGCTCATGGTCGGGTTCCGTCTGCCGCTTCGAAAATGGTAGAAAAATTCAATTTATCAAAGAATTAAAAAAACTCCATACGTTATGGTATGGAGTCTTGTAGATGATATATCATCCGCCCGTCGGTACCGGTGCGACAGACATCGGGTCGGCGGAAGGAGGAATGTGGAGGAGCAGCGTGACATCGTTGCTTTTCTTGGAGGGAGAGGGAATGTCGGTTTCAATGTATGCGCACATCAGGCGCAATCCGCGTTTTGCGGAACTCGTCGCGAAGCGGACCCGCTTTGCCACGATCCTGTCGATCGTCGTCCTGGCGATCTTCTATGGCTTCGTGCTGCTCGTTGCGTTCGCGCCCGAGTTCATTGCGAAGCAGCTGTCCGAAGGCAGCAACCTGACCTTCGGCGTCGCCGTCGGTCTGTTCCAGTTCGTGTTCTTCTGGGTGCTGACCCTGGTCTACGTGCGTCGCGCCAACGGCGAGTTCGACGACATCAACAACGAAATCGTGCGCGCCGCGTGGAAGGAAGAAAAATAATGAAAGCCTCCGTTATTTCTCGCCTGTCCGCCGGCCTCTTGTCGCTGTCCGTGGCTGCTTCGGCCGTTGCCGGCGATGCCATCGCCCAGACGGAAAAGCAGGGCCTCAACCTGCACGCGATCCTGATGTTCTTCGTCTTCGTGATGATGACCCTGGGCATCACCTACTGGGCCGCCTCGCGTACCAAGTCGACCGCGGACTTCTACACCGCCGGCGGCGGCATCACCGGCTGGCAGAATGGCCTGGCGATCGCGGGTGACTACATGTCCGCGGCGACCCTGCTCGGTCTCACCGCGATGATGTACACGCAGGGCGTCGATGCGTACATCTACATGATCGCGTTCTTCGTCGGCTGGCCCATCATCCTGTTCCTGATGGCCGAACGCCTGCGCAACCTCGGCAAGTTCACCTTCGCCGACATCACCGCCTATCGCCTCGACCAGGGCAAGGTGCGCACGATGGCCGCCGTCAGTTCGCTCACCGTCGTCTGCTTCTACCTCGTCGCCCAGATGGTCGGCGCCGGCCAGCTCATCAAGCTGCTGTTCGGCCTCGACTACAACGTCGCGCTTTTCGTGGTCGGCGCGCTGATGATGGTGTATGTCACCTTCGGCGGCATGGTCGCGACGACCTGGGTGCAGATCATCAAGGCCTGCATGCTGCTGATCGGCGGCACCACCGTGATGCTGCTCGCGTTCAGCCAGTTCGGCTTCAGCTTCGACGAGTTGACCACCCGCGCGATGGAAGTGCACAAGCTCGGCGGCAAGCTGCTCGCCCCGGGCAGCCTGCTCGCCGACCCGGTCACCGCCATCTCGCTGGGTCTCGGCCTGATGTTCGGCACCGCCGGCCTGCCGCACATCCTGATGCGCTTCTTCACCGTCACCGACGCCAAGGAAGCGCGCAAGTCGGTGCTCTACGCTTCGGGCATCGTTGCGTACTTCTTCAACGTCATCGCCATCATGGGCCTGTGCGCGATCCTGATCGTCGGCACCAACCCCGAGTTCTTCGAGGGCGGCCAGCTCGGCGGCAAGGTCATCGGCGGCGGCAACATGATCGCCATGCACCTCGCCAAGGCGGTCGGCGGCAACCTGCTGCTCGGCTTCCTGTCGGCCGTGGCCTTCGCGACCATCCTCGCGGTCGTTGCCGGTCTCGCACTGGCCGGCGCGTCGGCGATCTCGCACGACATCTACTCCCGCGTCATCATGAAAGGCAAGGCATCGGAAACAACCGAGCTGAAGGTCTCGAAGTTCGCGACCATCGGCCTCGGCATTGTCGCCGTCCTGCTCGGCATGGCCTTCGAGAAGATGAACATCGCGTTCATGGTCGCGCTGGCCTTCGGTGTCGCGGCTTCGGCCAACTTCCCGGTGCTGATCCTGTCGATGTACTGGAAGGGCCTGACGACCCGCGGCGCGCTGTGGGGCGGCTACTCCGGCCTCGCCAGCGCCGTGACCTTCGTCGTGCTGTCGAAGTCGGTGTGGGTCGATGTGCTGCACAACGCCTCGGCGATCTTCCCCTACACCCAGCCGGCCCTGTTCTCGATGCCGGTCGCCTTCATCCTCGCGATCGTGGTGTCGAAGATGGACACCAGCGTCGCCGCACAGAAGGAAATCGAAGCCTTCGACGACCAGTACGTGCGTGCGCAGACCGGTGTGGGCGCAGCGACGGCATCGTCGCACTAAGCATCAGCAGGAAGTCCGCGACACGCCACGTGTCGCGGTACAAAAGAAGCCCCCGCGAGGCTCGCGCCCGCGGGGGCTTTTTCTTTGAGGCTCGGTGTTATTCCGGTGCGCCGGGTGCAGCGGCGAGTTTCGGCGCCGGCGTGCGGGCCACTCGTGTGCACAGACCCAGCACGGCGCACGCATCGCTGGTCGTCAGATCGCGTCCGAGCACCAAGCGCACGTCGACCCTCAATCCTCCGGCCGCAGCGGGGAGGAGTTCCGGCTGGAAAGGGAGCAGCGCGGCGAACGCTTCCGCCGATGCGCGATAGCCATCCCGATACTGGATCACCGATGTCGCCTGATTGAAGGGTGTCTGGTTCGTCAGCCGCGGACGGGCGACGCCCTGTTGGCCAAGCAATCCGGCCAAGCGCCGGGCAAGCCCTTCGCCGCCATGTCCGTTCGATATCTCGTAGCGTGCAGAACGAGTTGCTGGGGCAATCGTAGCGGTGGCCGAATGTTGCGGCGAGGCAGGCGCATCGATGGCGCGCGCAGGAAGCGGTGCGGCGGCTGACGCGACCGCTGCGATGATCGCCGCCGCCTCGGCGACCGAAGCGCCCCGCGGGGCCGGGCCGTTGCGCAACTCGAACACATTTTCGGCGACTTTCACGATTGTCGCCTGCGGTGTGGTCGTCACCATGAGGGCGGCCGCCGCATTTATGATCGTCGGCACCACCTGCATCATGCCGAGAGCGGCTGTGCTTGTCTCCAGGCTGGTTGATGCAGGTTTCTCGGCTGGCGGGGTTTCCGTAGTGGAGGAAACGTGAGGCTGTAGCGCGGCGATCGGTGTCGCGGCCGGGGAGGATTCCGCTGCTATCGTGCCCACCGCAATCGCGGCTGCAGGTGCAGTTGTTTGCGTCGCGGGTGCCGCAGTGGATGCTGCGACGCTGATCTGTTGCGCTGGAGAAATCGTTGCAGAGGGCAGGGGCGTCGGTGCGTCCGCAGCGGGTCTCGTCGTATTGGTCGCAATGTTCCACTTGCCGTTCGCGCGCGCATCGGCAAACTCAGCTTGGTCAAGCGCTCCGAGACGCCGATACGCGGTCGCAAGGTTAGCCCATGCGCGGCGGTTGGAGCCGTCGAGGTCTACTGCCCGCCGAAGCTCCTTCGCCGCGTCGTCATCGCGCCCTGCAAGCAGCAGGGCATAGCCAAAGTTGTTGTGCAGGTGGCTTGTCTTCGGTGCAAGGCTCACCGCGTGTTCAAGGGCCTGCAACCCTTCGTCGGTCCGACCGAGCTGCATCTGGAGCGCGCCGAGGGCATTCCACGCTGCCACGTGAGCGGGGTCAGCCGCAACCGCCTTGCGGTAAGCCTCGATCGCCTGAGCGCTTGCGCCCTGTCCTTCCTTGACGCGACCGAGCGCGAAGTAACCCGCAGCAGTGGCTCCCCCGTGTCGGACGGTTTGAACCGGGGCGATTTTCCATGCATCTTTCGGCATGTCTGGCGTGGTGCTGCATGCGCCGAGGACAATGGCCACGAGCACGGGCTTCAAGGTGAGCGCGTACCTTTTCATCACGGTTCTCCGAATGAGCTCCGGTCGCTTGACGACATTTCAGCCGCCGCTGCTGCCAGCCATCGTCGGCAGCAGAATGCGATAGATCTGGATCATTGCCGGCCCGAGCAGGACGAGCATCAGCGACGGGAAGATGCAGAAGATCAGTGGAAACAAGAGCTTCAGTGCGATCTTCGCGGCTGCCTCTTCGGCGCGCTGGCGGCGGCGGGTGCGCAGCATGTCGGAATGCACGCGCAGCGATGCGGCGATGCTGGTGCCGAAGCGTTCAGCCTGGATGATCATCGCGACAAAGCCTTCCACTTCCTCGACGCCGGTGCGCATCGAGAGATTGCGCAAGGCTCGGGCACGTTCGAGTCCGGCACGCAATTCCAGCGTTACGAGATGCAGTTCTTCCGCCAGTGCCTCGCTCTTGTGCTGCATCTCGTCGGCGACGCGCACGAGAGCGGCCTCGACGCCGAGACCCGCCTCGACACAGACGGTCATGAGGTCGAGTGCGTCGGGAAAGGTCTCGAAGATTTCGCGTTGCCGCACGAAGATCATGCGATTGAGGACAATATTCGGCAGGTAGTAGCCGAGGGTCGCAGCGAGCAAGACCGCCAGCAGGGTGCCCTGGAACTGCAATCCGGGCATCGACACCAAGACCGTGAAGTACACGAGCAGCGGCAAGCCGAGGGCGAGCACCGTCTTGATGCCGAAGAACGCGACCGGCGCCGAGGGGTTGCGGATCCCGGCGTGCAGGAAGCGGGCGCGCAGGGCGGATGTCTGCTCGCCGTCTTCCGGCGCGGACAACTTTGCGAAGGGGCCGGTAAGCTTCACCGTGCGCTCGATCCACGCGTCGGCCGCCGGTGCGGGCGCCGCCTTTCCAGGGGACCCGAGGGCCTCCAGGCGAGCGGCGGTCGGCGAGCGCGCGAAGTAATTCATCAGGAAAAAGGCGCCGGCCGTGACTGCGATGAACAGCAGTCCGAGAAACGCGAGTTGCGTGTAGTCCATGTCTGCGTTCTCCTCTTCGCCGCTGCGCTAGACGCGGATGCGGATGATCTTGCGCATCCACAGCACGCCAATCACCATCATCGTCAGGGCGCCATAGATGAAGTTGATCCCGGCCGGATCTTCCCACAGCACCTTCATGAAGCCCGGGTTCACGAGGTTGACCATTGCTGCGGTCACGAAGGGCAGGCAGCCGAGGATCCACGCCGAGAGCCGCCCTTCCGCCGACAGGGTGCGGATTTCGCCATAGAGCTTGAGGCGCGCGCGGATAATCGCGCTGATGTTGTCGAGCAGCTCGGCGAGGTTGCCACCGGAATCTCGCTGGATCAGCACTGCGATCACAAAGTAGCTGAGGTCCGTGCTGTCGGTGCGCGAGGCGAGGTTCAGCAGCGCCGTCTGCTGCGGGACACCGTAGTTCATCTCGTCGAACAGGATTCGGAATTCGCCGCCGATCGGGTCTTTCATCTCGTCTGCGACCATCTTGATCGCAGTAGGGAAGGCATGGCCGGCGCGCAAGGCCCGCCCCATCAGGTCCAAAGCCTCTGGCAATTGCCGTTCGAACAGCTGCATGTGCTGGGAGCGCGCGCGCGTGACGTAGAGCAGGGGCAGCAAGGCCAAAACGCCGCCGGCGAGCACGGCAAGGATGAAAGGTCGATCGAACATCAGCGGCAGCGCGACGCCGACTGCCGCGAGTGCGAGGGTCCAGGCGACGAACTGCGCCAGCGTGAGGTTCAGGCGCGACTGGACGATCAGGCGGTTCAGTCCGCCCAGGCGGGGAATCGCGGCCAGCATGCGGTCGCCGGTTGCCGAGCCCGACACGCTGTCGTCCTTGAACAGTTTGGCCTTTTGTTCCTGTTGAATGCCGGTGGCCACTTCTTCGAGGCGACGGTTGAGGCGTTTGACCTCCGGGCTATGGGTCGAGGTCCACCACAAGTAGGCGCCTTCCAGGAAGAGCACCACCGCAATGAAGGTGGCCAGTGCGAAGAGCAGCGTCAGGGTGTCCATGGCAAGCTCACTCGAAGCGCCGCGTCGGGTCGAACATCTCCTCCGGCAGCTTGATGCCGTAGGAGCGCAACCGATCGGCGAAGTGCGGGCGCACGCCGGTCGCAGTGAAATGCCCTTGTACTGCGCCGTTGTCGGCGATGCCGGTCTGGCGGAAGGTGAATACTTCCTGCATGGTGATCACGTCGCCTTCCATGCCGGTGATCTCCTGGATGCTGGTCAGCTTGCGCTTGCCGTCGGTCAGGCGGTTGGTCTGCACGATCACGCCGATGGCGCCCGCGATCTGTGCACGCGCGACCTTCGGCGGCAGGTTCGCGCCCGCCATGCCGATCATGTTTTCCATCCGACCGAGCGCGTCGCGCGCCGTGTTCGCATGAACAGTGGTCATGGAACCCTCATGGCCGGTGTTCATCGCCTGCAACACGTCGAAGGCTTCGGCGCCGCGCGTCTCGCCAAGGATGATGCGGTCCGGCCGCATGCGCAGCGCATTGCGGACCAGCGCACGCTGGGTCACTTCGCCCTTGCCCTCGATGTTTGGCGGGCGCGTTTCAAGCCGTACGACGTGAGGCTGTTGCAGCTGCAGCTCGGCCGCATCCTCGATCGTCACGATGCGTTCGTCGTGCGGAATGTAGCTCGACAGGATGTTGAGCAAGGTCGTCTTGCCGCTGCCGGTGCCGCCCGAGATCAGGATGTTCACCTTGGAGTGCACCAGGCCCGCGAGCAGTTCGGCCATCGCCGGGGTGAGCGTCTTGTAGTCGATCAGCTTCATCATCGTCAGCGGGACGGCGGCGAAGCGGCGGATCGAGACGATCGGCCCATCGAGCGCAAGCGGCGGGATGATGGCATTCACCCGCGAGCCGTCCGGCAGGCGGGCATCGACCATCGGGCTCGATTCATCGACCCGGCGTCCCACACGGGAGACGATCTTGTCGATGATCTTCATCAGGTGGGCGTCGTCGCTGAAGGAGATGTCGGTGAGCTCTATCTTGCCGTGACGCTCCACGTAGACCTGCTGGGAGCCGTTGATCAGGATGTCGGAGACGGTCGGATCGGCGAGCAGCGGTTCGATCGGCCCCAGCCCCAGCATTTCGTACTGGATGTCGCGGACCAGATCGCGCCGCTCATTGGCGTTGACGACGACGTTTTCCTCGGCGAGCAGGCGCTCCACCATCAGCCGCAATTCCTCGCGCAGGCGGTCGGGCGCGAGATCCTCCATCGCCTCCAGATCGAGGCGCGACAGGAGCAACTGGTGTATGCGCATCTTCAGGCGCTGGTACGCCTTCGTGGCACCAGTGTCCGGAGCCGCCACTTGAGAGCGCAGGGGGGCTTCGGGTGAGACGGATTCGAGGCGCTGACGCAAGCTCATGTGGTGCTCCTATGGAACGGGGCCGGCTTCCTAGTTGGTCGCAAACAGGCGCGACAGCCAGCCCTTGCCAGATTTTTCGGGAGTTGCCGCAAGGGAATCGGCAATTTCGCGCAAGGCTTTCGTGACCGGGCTGTTCTTCGCCAATCGGGCAATGGGCTCGCCTTGATTGACCGACGCCGCCACTGCCTCATAGGCATTCGGAATGGCCTTGTACACTTTGGCGTTTACCGTGCGCTCGAGATCTTCGATGCTGATCTCCCCGGTCTTCTGCAGCCGGTTCACGATGAGTCCGACCTTGGTCATGGGGTATCCGAGCGATAGCAGCACCTGGACCAGGCGCTTCGCCTCGCGGATGAAGGGCAGTGTCAACTGCACCACCGGGAAGATCATGTCCGCCATGTCCAGCGGCTGGAGGCTGACACCATCCAGCGAACGCCCGACGTCGACGATGACGAAATCGTAGTTTGCACGCGCGACCTTCAGGATCGATTCAATATGCTCGGCACGAACGTCGGTGGCGTGGGCCGGGTCTTCGGGAGCTGCCAGCAGGTTGAAGCCGGGGGCGATTTCCATCATCGCCGATTCGAGAAAGGCCGCGTCGAGCCGGTGAATCTGCTGGCACACCACCGCCAGGTCGCTCGCCGGGTGCTGGTCGGTGACGTACATCGAGGCGTCGCCGAACTGCAGGTTGAGGTCGATGAACGCGACCCGTTTGCCATGACTGGCAGCCAGAACCCAGGCCAGGTTGGTTGCGATGAAGGTCGCTCCGCTTCCGCCCTTGCATGAGGTGAATGCGAGGATCTTGCCTGCCGACGACTCGGCCCTGCGTTTCGGCGCAATGCGACCGATGGCGTCATGGAGCAGCGCGCCTGCGGTCGGCGTCGGCAACACTTCGCGCACGCCCGCGCGCATGGCGCGCAGCAGAAACTCGGGCGTCTGGTTGTCGCTCACCACGATGAAGGCAGCGTCCGGATTGCGTTGCCGCAGTCGCGCCAGGCTTTCGAGGCCGCCGTTCTCGGGCAGGCCGCCATTGACGATCAGCACGTCCGGCACGTCGGCGATCGCCTCGAGTTCGGCGGCACCACACTGGAGCGCTGCAACCTCGCCCACGCTCCTGTCGCCTTCGAGGATGCGAGTGATTTCGCTCAGATGCTGTGTGTCAGAGGACACGACGGTAATTCTGGTCTTGCTCATTTCCTGTACCTCTGAAATGGCATGCACGGACGCCTATGGGGATACGCTGAACCCCAAGCTCTCCGCCGGCATGATCACGCTGGAAACCGGGATGTTGATTGCAAGGAAAGGGAACAGTCCGACCATCGGCAGGTACTTGATGGATCCGGTACAGGTTCCCGCGGTGGCGACGCAGGCCTCGACATAGCGCACGCAACTCGTCGTCCGGGTCACATCCATGCAGGCTGAGATGTTGTCGATCGGGTCGAGCGGCATCGGGTCGGCTACCACGAGGTTTTCGTTAAGGTAGTTGATCCTCACGTCGGTGGCAGTGATTTCCTTGGCAGCCGGGAGATAGGCCGTGCCGCTCCCGGACTCCGGGTTGAACACCGCCGCGCGCGACACCTGTCCGGCGTCCGCGAATCCCCTCACGACGGCTTCGCGCGCTGCGCGCCGCGTCACCTCCTGCACGGTGTTCCACACGTACAGGACGCGGCCGAACTCCATGATGCCGAACACGATCGTGAAGAAAAGCATCGCGACGATCGCAAACTCGACCGCCGTCGTACCCCGTTGTCGGTTGCCGCTGAACGATTGTCGGATCTCGCTGGCCATGGCACGCCTCACTTCATGTAGGGCATCGTGGTTTGCGGTGCGAGCGCCACGCCCGAATACACCTTGGCATCCCCTCCGCTCGGCGACAGGAAGGGGAACATCCCTCCAATGTCGATCGAGTAGCCCGTGATCGCGACCCTGATGTTCTTCGGCGCGTCGGTGCCGCTGCCGCAGCCGATGGCGTCGAATGTTTCATTCAGGCAAGTCACCGAAACCTGTGCGGTGCTGAGCGCCGGCTTCAGGTTGGCCGCGTTGGCAGCCTCCGTGACGAGGAACTTGGCGTCCGCGATGAAGGTGCCGGTCGAAAAAGTCGCCTTGTCGGCAACGCTCAGCGTCCGTGCACCGTCGCGGGTGGCCTTGGTCAGGGCGTCGTAGTACCAGAAGGCGCGGCCGAACTCGACGATGCCGGCCGTCAGCAGCAGCAGGAAGACGATGACGAGCGCCAACTCGACCGCCGCCACGCCGCGTTGTGCCTTGAAGGTGCGCGGATGTTTCATTTGGGCACCCATATCCTCGCTAACGGTAGAGCCGGATTTCCGACAACAGGATGTCGTCGACCAGTCCGGCGAATTCCATGTCCATCTGGCGGTTTGGCCCGCCCGAGAAGTTTGCCGGGACCTGCATGAAGAACTTGCCGATCCCGACGACATCCATGGCCTGGCAGGCGCCGAGCCCTACCGGCGGTACCGTGCAATCAACGATGACGATGTTGAGGACGCGACGGTTGCGCACACCGGGTCGGCTCGGGGCCTTGAAGTATGTGGCGCTGCCGGTCTGGTTATACGGGGCCGGTGGAGTGGTCGAAGGAAAACCGTTTCCGACGGTGATCGGATAGTTCGCGACATCGAAGTACGAAACGCTGACGTCCTGCGTGTTGTACATGTCGCTGCCATTGGCATCGGCAGGTGTGAAAGGGGCGCCGGCCTTCGGTGGGGATCCACCATTGGATTGGTACGCGGGGCCGTAGGACCACTGCACGCCATACTTGTCGCGGGCGAGGTTCGGCCGGTTTGGTGGAAGCGCATAGGCCGGTTTGTTGAGGGCCGTTTCGACGAACTCCCGGTTGGGCAGCGTGCTGCCAGCCGGGTCCATCCAGTCCTTCGGCGTGGTGAGAGCATCGTTGACGGCGGGCGGCACGCTCAGGCACTCGGGGTCGGAGCTCGGGCTGGGGTTCGTGCAGTGGTATTCCTTGATATTCGTGTCAGGCGGGGCGCTGCCCGGGTCGCAGACCGATGGCGGCTTGTAATCGTCGAAGCGCGAGTTGAGCGAGCTGTCCAGTGAAGCCGTCATGCCGGTATTCACATAGACCTTGCCGCTGCCGCTGCTGATCACGGCACTGTTGCCGGTGCAAATGAAGGGCGCAGTGAAGGTCGCGCTCGAATGGTTCGGGTCGCAACTGTTCGGATAAGTGTCGACGGGGTTGATGAGATAGGGGTCGGATGGGCCGCTCGCCAGAGGGTTCAACTGGAAGAGGTTGTAGGTCACACCGCGCCGGAAACCCAGTTCCACCAGCTCGGTCATGCCGTTGGAATGCGTGTACTGGCTGGTACGGTTCGCCGGATCGACCGCGCAGACGCCGATTGGGGTCACGTTCGTCTGATAGCGCCCCGCAACCGAGTAACCCGCCGTCTGCGTGGTGTTGTAGGCGGCGCCAGCCACGCGCATCAGGTACGTGTTGAGGGACTGGGTGCCGGTGTCCACCTCGATGAAGCTCAGGCCGGAGGCCATCCCGTCGCTCGTCACGCTCGAGGCGGGTATGAAGGTGCAGGTCGGGCTACGGACCCCGGGGCGGCTCCAGGTATTGGCGTTCCCGGCATTGGGGCACGACGCGAGCCGGATGTTCGCGATCGTGATGCTGACCGGCGTCTTGAAGTCGTACCGGTGCTGGGCGGCGGTCGCAATCGCCCGGTTGACGGCGGCCGTCACGCCACTCAGCTTGTTGTTGAGTTCCTTGGCGCCCGCCAGCGCGGCGGCATCGGAGGCGTTCTGCAGTTCCGACTTGGCGATGTAGAGATGCCCGAGGTCCAGCACCAGCCCGCCAAACGCGAACAGCACGACGGCTGTCAGGCCGGCCATGATCGCGACGGCGCCCCGCTGGCGGGATCTTGGTGTGTGAACCTTGGGCATTTTTGTCCTCCTTCTACGCGCTCACTGCCCCGAGCCGCCGACCCCGATCGTGAAGACGCCCGTCTGCGGCTGCGGTTGCGTGAAGCTCTTGGCGTATTCGCCCATGGCCCCTTGAGCGGCCTTGCCATCCATCCCGGACACGGCAGATGGGTTGAGCGAGGCTTCCGGCGCGATGACCTGTTGTGCGGCGAGAACCCTTGCCGCTTCGCCAAACTGTGCGTCCCAGTGAGGCGAGGTCGCTACGCAGCCGGTCTGTGCCAAGGCCACGAGGGCGCTTCCAACTATCCAGATATTGCGCATGATCGGCCTCCTCACTTGGTCTCGAATCCGCCGGCGGCGGGGGCTGTTTCCGCGGCCGCGGGCATCACGCCTTGCTCTCGTGCGGGCGCCGCACCGCCTTCCAGCTTGCCGCTCCAGATCACGTCGGCGCGATTCGGCTCGACGTAGTTGTCGGTGGGCAACGTATAGTTGGGCGGCAGCGGCTTGACCAGGCGCGGCGTGATCACGAAGACGAGTTCGGACTTGTCGGTCTGGAATTCCGTGCTGCGGAACAGCGCACCGATGATGGGAAGCTCCCCAAGGACGGGGAAGGCGCGGATGTTCGTCGTTGCGTTGTTCTTGATCAGGCCGCCGATTGCAAAGCTCTGTCCGTCTTCGAGTTGGACCGTCGTGAAGGCCCGGCGCGTCGTGAAGGCCGGCAGGATTGCGAGGCCATTGACCCCGGGAGCGGTCAAGCCCACGCCTTCGCGGTTGAGTTCCGAGACTTCCGGGCGAACGGCAAGGTTGATGCGGCCGCCATCGAGCACGGTCGGGGTGAACTTCACCGACACGCCGAACTCTTTCTCTTCCAGCGTGATCGTCTGGCCGCCGTTGTTATTGCTCTGCGCCACGGGGATGAAGATTTTGCCGCCGGCGAGGAAACTGCCCTCCTGCCCGCTGATGGCCATCACGGTCGGTTCCGCGAGGATCTTCACCAGGCCGTCGGTCTTCTGCATGTCCAGGCCGAGGTTCGTGACGCCTTCCGCCGGCACAGTGCCGAAGGTGGTTGTGTACTTCGGCACGAGCTGTCCGCCGACCTCGGTCAGTTCCTGGGTCACGTTGCCGCCGGCCGCAATGTCGCCCGGAATCGTGCCGCCGACGACGGCGCCGACGGAACTGAGCGGCGCACCGTTCGGGCCGACACGGGAGATCTGCCCGAGCCGGCCGGACTTGCCGCCGAAGATGCCGGACAGGAAGCGCATCACCGAGCCGTCGACGTAGGCTCTCGAGAAGTCGATGCCGAAGCGATCGAGCACGGCCTTCGAGACCTCGGCCACCTTCACTTCCAGCATCACCTGCTGCGGCGCGCCCACCTGCAGCATGTTCAGCACGCGGACGCTGTTTCCGTCTTGCGCTCCTCCGCCGTCACGGACGTAGGCCGCAGCGATCTGCACCGCGCGATCGACCTTTGTCGCGTCGCTCACGGTGCCGGTCAGCACCAGCGAATCGTAGGCCGAGGTGACCTTGATGCCCGTCTCCCCCGGCATCAGCGCGGCGATCGCACCTTGCACCGAGGTGATATCCATCGCGACCGTCACATCGAGCGCGGTGCAGCCACCGGCACGGTCGACCAGCACCACGTTCGTCGCTCCGACGGTCTTGCCGAGCAGGTAAATCTCATTGGGGCTGAGCAGCAACACATCGACCTGCGCGACGCCGGGGCGGCCGTCGTCCTGTCGTTGCTGCTGGCGGTTCTTATCATCCTTCTGATTCTCGGCGCTCGGACGCGCGGCCTGCGCGTTCTCAGGGTTGCCGAGCAGGATGCGCGTGACCGGCGTCTGCGGCCGGATCACCGAGGACTTGCCGACGGGAATGGTCACCATCGGTGCAATCTCCACCCGGCCGCAGGGCGAGCCGCCGCCGGGGGCCACGAGGGGCTTGCCGACGGCCGCTTGTGCGGCGCCCGGAATGAGGAGCGCAGCCACGACTGACAATGCGCATGCTGTGGTCCGGCGATTTTCCTTGTTCTTGTACGGGATCATGATGTCCTCACGCGTCGATGCAGGTTCGGAATTGGGCTAGAAGCATTCATTGACCTTATTCACGCCGCGGATCACCTCGACGCACACGCGATCGCTCGGTGCAGGCGACGGACGCGGCTTGGCAGCGACGCGCCGCATCGCTGGCGCGGGCTTGGCGGCGACCGGCTCGGGCGGAGCCTCTGCGGCGGTGCGGAGCAGTTTTGCCTTCGTGATACCCGCGGTGTCGGTCGGATCGGAATCGACCTGGTTGCGCAGCACCAGCGAAAGGTTGCCGACGCTGCGCGCGAGGTCGAGCCGCTCTGCCTGCTCAGGCGTAACCTCGAGGGTGACGGCGTTCACCACCTTGGGTTTGGTTTCGTCGCGGTTGGCCTCCTGGGCGACGGCCAGCACGAGGATGCGCTCCAGGACGATCTTGGAGATCATCTGGTCCTCGCTGTTGCGGTTCGCGCCGGTGTTCTCCGTGTTGACCATGATGTCCACGTAGTTGCCCGGCAGCGCGAAACCGGCCACGCCGATGACGTCATTCACGCGCACGGTGATCGCCCGCTTGCCCTGGGGCACGACGGCGGACAAACCGCCCTTGGTGCCGACGGGGGCGAGGCGCGATTCGAGGACCGGCTCGCCCGGCAGGATGCTCGTGAGGGCTACGCGGCCGTCCAGCGCGGCAAGGTCGGTGAAAGCGCCGGTCGGCACGCTGCCGGACGGCCACTCCACCAAGCGCAAGGCATCGGGGGTGATCTGCCCGCCCAGCTGCAGCTCGACGGCCGCGACGGCGATGCGGTTGTCGACGGGGGCGGCCTTCTGCTGCAGCCATCGGGTTCCCAGCACCACTGCCGCAAGGCCTGCCAGCATCGCGACGAACAGAAAGACGAGACCTTTGCTTTTCATGAGAGTCCCCTTGTATCCGGACCGTCAGCAAAACTGCGCCGGCCCCGCAAGTGCCCGCCGTGGCGAGCGTTCAGGCGTCCCGACCCCGTTCCGGTCGTCGCGCCTCTCTGCCTGCCGCATCCTCAGCGGGATGCGAAGTAGTTGTGCCAGGCCCAATGCAGCGAATCCTGGGTGAGTCGTGCCGGTTCGCCGCGGTAGCGGGCCAGGTCCGCGATCTGGTTGATGATGTCGCGCGGGTAACAGGCCAGCAGCGGCTGGCCATGAACCTTGTGATAATCATTCACCAGTGTTTCGAACGCCACCTGATCGAAAGGTACGCCCCTTTCCTCGCAGACACGCGTGAATATGTTCCTGTACTGTTCCTCGTCCATCGGCCCGATGTGAATTTTGTAACCAAGCCGACGTAAAAAAGCCGGGTCGGCCACTTCGGACGGCATCAGGTTGGTCGAGAAGACCAGCACCACGTCGAAGGGCAGCGAGAATTTCGTTCCACTGTGCAGCGCCAGATAGTCGTGGTGCCGGTCCATCGGCACGATCCAGCGATTCATCAGTTGTTCCGGCTTGATGAGCTGGCGTCCGAGGTCATCCACCACGAACAGACCGTTGTTGGCCTTGACGTGCGGAGGCGCCTGGTAGAAGCCGGTGCTGGCGTCGTAATCCAGGTCCAGCATGCGCAGCGTGAGCTCGCCGCCGGTGATCGCCACCGGGCGCTTGCAGATTACCCAGCGCAGGTCGGGCCGCATCAGGTTGTCGAGCGCGGCCGGGCGGGAGTGGTCCTCGACCGGCGTGTGGATCAGCGGGTCGAAGATCTGGATGATTTCCCCATCCACGAGGATGGCATGCGGCACGGCGATGTCGCCATCGAGCAGCAAGGAAAGGCGCTCGGCGAGATAGGTTTTGCCGGCACCCGCCGGTCCGTACAGGAACATCGCCCGCCCCGAGCCCATTGCCGCGCCGAGTTGGTCGCGCACCTCGGGGTTGATGATCAGCCCGCGGAAGGCCTCGTTAACGTCCTCGCGCGTGACGCGCATCTTGGTGACGGACTGCTTCTCGACCTGGGCTACATAGGCGGCCAGGCTGACCGGCGCCGCGCCCGCGTACTTGCAGCGGCTCAAGTACTCCGAAGCCCGCGCACGGCCGGCGTCGGTGAGTTCATACAGGATGTCGCCATCGGTCTCGCCGCGCCGCATCACCTCGCAGATCCGCTCCGCGCGCATGAACGCGAGCAGGTTCTCGAGAACGGTTGCTGGAAGATGCAGGCGCTGGGAAATCTCGGTCAGCCGCATCTGACCGCGTACGAACATCAGTTTCGTTGCGAGCTCGACGAGAAACAGCAGCGGCAGGCCGGTGTCCTCGAGTGTGCGTGGCGCCCGGGGAAACGCAGCATTGTCGTCGATGGGAATGACGCGGGCGCTGGATGGTGCGTTCATGACAGTGCTCCGAAGAGTAGTCGGCTCAGCTCAAGGCCCAGCCTCCGTTGCGGACTAGGTAGAGCTGCAGGAGGGTGCCCGCCGCGATGGCGACCGCGTAGGGCATGCGGCCGGCGGTCTGTTGCAGCGGTTCGAATTTTGGGCTGGTGCCGCCGGCAGCGCTGATCGCGCTTGTGGTCAGCATAAAGCGGAGGTTGAGGATGAGCTGGCGGAAACTGCGCTGCCACAGTGCCATCGCAATTGCGAGCACGCCGCCGGCGGCGAAAGTCAGGACGACGACCCCAAGGGTTTGCAGGGGGCCGAGGAAGGCTCCGACCATCATCATGAGCTTGACGTCGCCGGCTCCCATTGCGCGCAGGGCGTAGAGGGGAAACAGGGCAGCAAAGCCAACGGCGATGCCGGCGAAGGCTGTGACGAGCTCAATTGCTCCACCCGAGGGATCAAAAATTCCAGCTCCGCGTGGAGCCACGCCGTTGAAAGCGAAGGCTGCGCCCAAGCCAACGACGATAGAAAAATTGTGCACCTTTCCTGCGCGCAAGTCTGTGATGACAGCGATTGCGAGAACACCGAGCAGGCTGGCGAGTCCGAGGTTCATTTGTTGTCCCATCGCTTCGTAGTCTGTGGGTTCACTTTGAGGCATTTGGACCGCGTAAGCGCGGCCCAAATGCCAAACTCTCGAGATCGCCCGTTAGGGGTTAGGCGCCCCTTGGAGGGTTGTCCCGACAAAGTTGAAGACGCGATCAAGTTCAACACCGATGATTTTTGCTCCAGCGATGATCATTACGGCAATTAGCGCTGCGATCAAACCATATTCGATCGCGGTCACGCCCTCTTCATTTCGAATGAATTTCTTGAGCATCTCAGTCATTTCAACCTCCGTTTTCAAGAAAATGGCAAGTTTGCGGCGGAAAACCGGAGCGGGAAGGTCGCTCCGGTAAAGCCAGCTTAGGGGTTAGGCGCGCCTTGGAGGGTTGTCCCGACAAACTTGAAGACGCGATCGAGTTCAACCCCGATAATTTTGGCGCCGGCGATGATCATCACCGCAATGAGCGCGGCGATCAGCCCATACTCGATCGCGGTTACACCCTCTTCATCCCGAATGAACTGCTTGAGCATTTCCAACATGATTTTCTCCTTCATCAAGAAAACGCCGGGCCTCCCGGCTTCCGCACCGGAGCGGGAGGCCCGTTCCGGAAATACGCTGCGAGTCATCTTCGTTCCTCGCGGCAAAATCGTTGTTCACTCAGGACACTGCGTCTGCGACTTTGAGCGAGATTTCGTCATAGAGCACTTTGATGCTGTCACCAACAAAACCGACCGAAATCGCAATCGCGCCGAAGATCAGGGCTGCCAACAGCGCATACTCGATCGCGGTGACGCCGTCTTGTTCCGCCCAGAATTCGTTGAGCAGTGCTCGGATCTGCACGGTGTTCATTTCGGTTCGGTCGTCCCGTTCAGTGTGTCTTGAGTTCAGGTTAGGCGCCGCCCAACGCGGCAACATCGGCAATTGCGCCCAAGGTGGCTAGTTATATGGAACGAGCGGCAGGGGTGACAATTGTCATTGGTTGTGTTGAGCCTTTGGGTTTGGCCGATCGCGGCCGCGTTTGACGCGCTGCGCTGCCTTCGTAAGGACATGGACGTGCGAGCCCCAGGTGAGACGACAACTAGATGTGTACGGTGTGCGTTGTGCAGACGAGGCGTGTCAAGGCAATTGATCTGTCGCGATCAGTAGGCCGATTGGCGAGGGTGCGGGCGCGACTAGAACACGAAGGGGATGAGTCGCCATCTGACGCGGCTTCGGTATGCCCGGTACTCGGGTGTCTGAGCGAGATGCCTTTCTTCGAAATAAACGCGCGCCAATAGCAGGGTCAGGCTGACCGCCACGATGAGCAGATTCGGGGACGAGAAGTTGGCCGCAAGATAGAAACAAAAATTGAAAAGGTAACTGGCGTAAATTGGATGTCGCACGAAGCGATACATGCCCGCGGTTTTCAGTTCACGTAGCGCGGGTACTAGTGCGAGACTGCGATTGAGGGACAGCACGGCAGCAATCTGCATGGTCGACCCAAGCAGCACTCCCCACTCTGCGAACGGCACAGGGGTGTCGGACGTCGGCCGGAGCAGCAGCGGCAAGAAGGTCCCCAGAACCGCTACGACCCATTCATGGGGATTATTCGTGAAGGACTTCGGCTCTGTGCGAAGCAGGAAAAACGCCGCGATGAGGGTTTCCGCGACGCCGAATACAAGGAGGCTTGCCTTCCCGTTGAGATTGAACGTTACGAGGTGTGCCGCTGCGAAGAAGCCCCATAACGCTGAAAGGATAACCCCGGTAAAAATCTGTGCGCGGGGCGACGCGATCATTTGAGGGATTCGGGGCATTTGACTGATGTCCATGCAAGGTTCGCTTACGAAACTTCTGTGCCGACATAGGTTTTCCGGATGGGCGATCCAGCGACAGCGGGTCAGTTTTTCGAGGTCGTGGCTATTTGGTAGAGTGCTTGCCAAGCATTGCGCGCCGCGTCCGTGTTTATATGATGGTCCAGACGGCGTATCGCCACATCGATCGATGCGACTGCTTCGGTTGGTTTCCATAAACCGGTCGGTCCGTGACAACTGTCACCCCTGCCGGCCTATTCCATGGCGCGGAGAACCGCTGCGATCAGTTCGTCGCCCGAGGCGGTTTTCGACACGAAGTCGGCGGCGCCGAGGTCCAGCGCGCGGCGGCGCGTCGCTGGCGTGTCGAGGCAGGTGAAGACGACGATTCGTGCGTCACAGTCGCACAGCAACAGGGGAATCAACGCCAGCCCGTCCTCGCCGCCGAGGTCGACGTCGAGAATGATGACTCCGGGCTGCGTGCTGCGCGCCAGCTCGAGCGCCAAGCTGCCGGTGGCGGCGCAGCCGGCGACCCGCATCGACGGCCCCTCGCTCTCAATCAACGCGGTTACCCCCGCAAGGATCGCCCGCTGGTCATCGACCAGCAGCACTTCAATTGGACGGGCGAGGGTGAGGCAGGGCACGGCGTGCTCCGCTTGTGCGACGTGCGTCGCGATGGGTTCAACATACCGTGTATTGGGTAGTTTCGCCCATAGGAGGACGCGCGCGGGAGGCCCGTGACAAACTGCCTGGATAGGGCGCCGTACTGCGCCCCACTTGCCAAGTTCAGAACGCTACTGTCGCCTCGTTCGAGCAAGCCGCCGTTCCGGTTTCGCACACCTTGTAGGTGTAGGAGCCGCCGCCGGTGCGGTTGATCGGGTCCGTGTAGGCGCCGTCGTTGCCGGTGGTGGTGAGGATGCTGCCGTTGCGCACGACGTCCATCGAGCTGGCGGCGGACCCTGTCCATTGCAGGTCGGCTTTCTGCTGTCCCTTGACCTTGTAGCCGGTGGCCGTGAGGGTGATGGTCGGAGGCGGAGGAGGCGGGTTGTCGGCGGTGAGGGCGAGGTGGGCGTTGATGCGGCCGTACCGCACCCAGGCGCGGAAGTTCTGGCCGAGGGCGCCTTGGGCGTTGGCGCTGTTCTCGATGTAGGCGCGGGCCTGGACGTTGGTGATGCCGGCATAACGGGCGAGCACGAGCGCGGCGAGGCCGGCGACGTGGGGGGACGCCATGGAGGTGCCGGAGAGCCAGTTGTAACAGCCTTCGGGGTCGTCCGGCGGGATGCCGCAGGCGACGTTCGGGTAGGCCGACAGGATGTCGTGGCCGGGGGCGGCGACCGATACCCAGGACGAGCCGAAGCTGGAGAAATAGGCGAGGTTGTCGTGGCGGTCGGTGGCGGCGACGGAGATGACTTCGGGGAAGGCGGCGGGGTAGTGGCGCGTCGATGCGTAATCGTTGCCGGCGGCGGCGACGAGGACGACGCCCTTGCTCCAGGCGTACTTGATGGCGTCCGCTTCGGCCTGGGACGGGGAATAGGGGTCAGGGTCGCTGCCGTAGCTCATGTTGGCGACGCGATAGCCGTTGTCGGCGGCGTACAGGAGGCCTGCGACGGAGTCGGCGACGTCGCACATGCCCAGCAGCGGGAAATCCACCGAGGGCCATTCGTGACACACTTTCAGCGAACCGATCCGGGCGTTCCAGCCGACACCGGCGGTGCCCTTGCCGTTGTCGGTGTTGGCGGCGGCGATGCCGGCGACGTGGGTGCCGTGTCCGATCACGTCGGCGGTGGTGGTGCTGGCGGTGAAGTTCCGCTCCTCGATGCATTTGCCGAGGAGGTCGACGTGGGTGCATTCGACGCCGCTGTCGAGGATCGCGATCCGGATGTTCTCGTTGCTGCGCGAGAGGTCCCACGCTTCGGGTGCGTCGATGTCGGCGTCGAGGGTGCCGGTGACGTTGGCGCCTGACGCGGTGTCGTAGAGGGGCTGCGCGGTGTTGTTGATGCCCCATTGCAGAGCGAGGTATTCGGTGCCGAGTCCCGTCGGCAGCATCGGGTCGCGGCCTTCTGTCGGCAGGATTAGGGCGCGATGGAGGTTGGGCTCGGCGTAGCGGATGTAGGGGTTGTGCTCATAGAGCGCGATGCTCGCTTCGACGGCGCCGGCAGGGATGGCGAGCAGTTGGACGCCGATGGCGTCGAACCTCTTGATCACTTGTGCGCCGGCTGCGGCGTGGGCCTGCGCGATTTGCGCGCCGGGGGTGCCGGGCTTGAAGGCGACCAGCAGTTGGTCGGGGGCGAAGCGCGGGGGCGGGGGAGCGCCTTCGGGGAGACCGCCGGCGTGGGAGGAGGGCAGGGCGAACAGCACGCTGGCTGCAACGAACGGGGCCAGGAAGAAGGCTCGGCGCATGATCTCTCCTCCACGATGTATTGCGTTCGCCCTTCGACAAGCTCAGGGCGAACGGAACGCTCCGGCCGGGTGAGGGGCCCGGAGGTTTATTGCGCTACCGTGCCGATGCCGCGTTCCTTGGCGTACAGGTACAGCTCGAGCCGGCCGTGCACTTCGAGCTTGTGGTAGATGGCGGTGAGGTGGTTGCGCAGCGTGTGCTCGCTGATGCCGAGGTCGTCGGCGATGACGAGGCTCTTCGCGCCCTTGTGCCGGACCACGGCGCCGATGACTTCATGCTCCTTGGGCGTGAGACTGGCGATGCGGGCGTCGTCGGGCGCGGCGGCCCTCTTGTTGCCGGTGAGCATGTTCATGATGTCGCCGATGAGGGCGCGGTTCACCCACACGTCGCCCTCGTGCACCTTTTCGATGGCGCGCAGCAGGACGTCCACCGGCTCTTCCTTGCGCACGACGCCGCGGGCGCCGGCCATGACCGCGCGGCGATGGGCGTCGAGGTCGCGGGCGCCGGTGAGGACGAGGACTTTCGCGCCGTAGGTCGAGAGCAGTTCGGCGAAGGAGTCGCTGGAGTCGTGGCCGCCGAGATCGAGGTCGATGACGATGACGTCGGCTTCGCGGCTTTCCGGGGAGGCGAGGAGTTCGGCGACGCTGGTCGCGCTGCCGGCCAGTTGCATGCGTTGTGCGCCGTCGACGAGGCGCTCGAGGCCCCACAGCGTTGCACGATGGTCGTCGACGAGGAAAACACGGATTGGGCGTTCGGTGACTTCGATCATGATCTGTCGCCGCTCAGGTTGTTTTCGGGATCGAGATCATTAGAGCAGTGGTGCCGTCCTGCCGGATGTCGACTACGACACATCCACTTACAGATTCCGCGCGCTCGACCACGGCGCGGGGGACGAAGGGCTCCGGTGGCGAGCCTATGTCATGCGGGTTGCGGACTTCGACGACGTAGTCGATGGCATCCGCACGGACGAGGATCTCTGCACGTTGGGCCGGGGTGTGGCGCCGGATGTTGGTGAGGGCCTCGCTGACCATCGGAAAGATCGCGGCGGCGAGCTTGCGCCGGATCGACAGGTTGCCTTCGCACTGCACCGCCACGTCGATGCCGAACAGCTCGGTGAAACGCTTGGCTTGCCGCTGCAAGGCGGGGCCGAGGGCGTTGTCGCCGCCTGAGGCGCCATTGCGCATGCCGCTGACGAGTTCGCGCAGGGTGTGGAGTTCCTCGAGCGCGACTTCCTGCAGGGCAAGGATGTCCGTGCGCAGCGGATTGTCGTCGCCGGCCTTGCGTGCGAGGGCTTCGATGCCGTACTTGAGGCCCAGATAGGGCTGGATCGCGTTGTCGTGCAGGTCGCGGCCGATGCGCGCGCGCTCGGTGGCCATCGCCTCGTCGGCGAGGCGTTCCAGCAGGCCGGCGTTCTCGAGCACGGGGGCGAGCTGGTCCATGATGCCCGCGAGGAGGTCGGCGTCGTGGGAGCGATAGCGGCGGTGTCCGGATTCAAGGACCAGGCGGCAGGGATGCGGGCCGCGGCGGCAGATGGGGATGGCGATCATCGAGTGCGCATCGAGCGCCTCGGCAAGATCCTGCACGGCCGTCCGTGCCGTGTTTGTGGGCACCTTGCTCACCAGGTCGAAGCCGCTGGTATAGCGCAGCGGAAAGCGGCCGAGGACGTGGGCGTGGTGGTGCACGCTGACGACGTCGGCGGGCAGGCGCACCAGCGCTTCGACGAGGGCGCTGCGCAGTTCGCCGTCGAGTTCGCCGAAGCGGCCGTTGCGGTCGCAGCGGAACAGTCGCGCCTCGCTGCCGGGAAGCCAGATCAGCAGCAGCCCGAGATCGGCCGTGAAGTGCCGCGAGACGGCGCGCAGCAGGGTCTCGGCGACCCGCTTGACGCCGAGGCGGGGGTCGGCGGCGCCGAGCAGGCGATCGGCGACGGACATCTGCTCGTTCATCTGCACGCCGGCGCGTGCGAGACCGGCAACGAGCGGCCCGAGGACCAGGATCGACAGCGGCTGGAGGATGATTTCCGGGGAGAGCTTGCCGATGTTGAGGTCGCGGGCGAGCAGTTCAGCGGCCGCGCCGGCGGCGGAGAAGAGCGATATCACGAGGCCGGGCACGAAGCCGAAGCTCAGCGCGGCGAAGAGCACCGGGAACAGCAGCAGCAGGGTGTAGAGACTGCTTTGGGTTCCCGCCAGCCATGCGAAGACGAGGATCCAGGTCGCGTCGATCCAGGACGTCAGCATGGAGCGGAGCGGGCGGTTGCCGTTCAGTTCGATCCAGCACAGCCATCCGGCCCAGGCCGCGTAGCCGAGCACGGCGAGCATCATTGGCGGGCGTGTCGCCGCCGACAGCGACACGGCCTCGGTGGCGGCGACGATGGCGACCAGCACGCGAATGTTCGCGAGTACACGCCGCAGCTCCGGGCTGTTGCCCGCGCGCGTGGTCGCCGGTATTGCACCTGCCGGCTTGCCGGTTTCGCCGTCCGTTCGCGGCATTGTCCGTTGTCTCCCTTGGGCGTTGCGCCTGAAGCGTCTTCTCGGAGCGAATGCTTCCGGATCCCGCATGGATGTTAGAGGGATGGATGTGAAGCATAAAGTTACAAAGTCACGGGGCGTGGAGCTTGCGTCGGGCTGGGGAATCACGCGCAGGCGTGCGCGTCGAAGTCCACATGGCCGGGAGATGTTCGGGAGATGGCCGGGAGACGAGCATGGATGCGACACGTACCGAAACCGATTCGATGGGATCCGTCGAGGTCGCGGCGGACCGTTACTGGGGCGCCCAGACGGAGCGCTCTTTGGCGCACTTCCCCATCGGCACGGACCGCTTCCGCTGGGGCCGGGCGATGATCCGGGCGCTGGGCATCCTCAAGAAGGCCGCGGCGCAGGCCAATGCCGAGCTCGGCGAGTTGCCACCGGAGCTCGCCACGCTGATCGCGGCGGCGGCGGACGAGGTCATCTCGGGCGAGCTGGATGGCCACTTTCCGCTGGTGGTGTTCCAGACCGGATCGGGCACGCAGTCCAACATGAACGCCAACGAGGTGATTGCGAATCGCGCGATCGAGTTGGCGGGCGGGACGATGGGCTCGAAGCGGCCGATCCATCCGAACGATCACGTCAATCGCGGGCAATCATCCAACGACACGTTTCCGACCGCGATGCACATCGCGGTCGTCGGCGAACTGCATGATCGCCTGTTCCCCGCCGTGCGCCGCCTGCGCAACACGCTGGCGGACAGGGCGAAGGCCGGCGAGGAGATCGTGAAGACCGGCCGCACTCACCTCCAGGATGCGACGCCGGTGACGCTGGGGCAGGAGATCGGCGCGTGGGTGGCGCAGATCGATTTCGGCCTTGCCGCGGTGACGGCGAGCCTGCCGGGGCTGCACGAGCTGGCGATCGGCGGCACCGCGGTCGGCACCGGCCTCAATGCCCATCCGCGCTTCGGCGATTGCGCGGCGGCGCAGATCGCGCAGCTGACCGGTCAGCCGTTCCGCAGCGCGCCGGATCGCTTCTTCGCGCTGGCGGCGCACGATGCGCTGGTGCAGTGTTCAGCGACGCTGCGCACGCTCGCGGGCGGGCTGATGAAGATGGCCAACGACGTGCGCTGGCTGGCGAGCGGGCCGCGCTGCGGCATCGGCGAACTGCTGATCCCCGAGAACGAACCGGGCTCGTCGATCATGCCGGGCAAGGTGAACCCGACGCAGTGCGAGGCGCTGACGATGGTGTGCGTGCAGGTGTTCGGCAACGACGCCGCGGTCGCGTTCGCCGGCACGCAGGGCAACTTCCAGCTGAACGTGTACAAGCCGGTGATGGCGCACAACGTGCTGGAGAGCATCGCGCTGCTGGCCGATGCCTGCGATGCCTTCGAGGCGCACTGCGCGCGCGGGCTCAAGCCGAACCTGCCGCGTATCCGCGAGAACCTGGAGAAGAACCTGATGCTCGTGACGGCGCTCAACCGCCACATCGGCTACGACCGCGCCGCGGAGATTGCGAAGAAGGCGCACGGGGAAGGACTGTCGCTGCGCGAGGCGGCGCTGGCGTCGGGTTACGTCCGGGCGGAGGAGTTCGACCTGTGGGTGGATCCGGAGGCGATGACGCGGCCGGGGGCATGAATCCGACTGTTCCTCCCCTTCAAGGGGGAGGAACAAGTGCCCGGCGACCTTGTTCAGGCGACCTTGTTGCGCGCCTTGGCGATGCGCACGAGGGCCGCGCGGCCGCTGCTGATGTGGGCGCGCATCAGTCGCTCCGCGTCATCCGCACGGCGCTCGGTGAGCGCGGCGAGGAGCTCGCGGTGTTCGGCGAGCGACTGCTCGAGGCGGCCTTCGCCGAACAGCGAGTGATGGCGCGACAGCTTGATCACGCGGCGCAGGTCCTCGATGGCGTGCTGCAGCCAGCGGTTGTCGGCGATCTCCTGCAGCGCGAGGTGGAAGGCCTGGTTCGACTCGAAGAAGCCGTTGATGTCGTCCGCCGTCGCCGCCTTCTCGAGTCCGGCGTGGATCTCGCGCAGGCGGCCGAGGTCCGCGTCGCTGGCCTTCTGCGCCGTGGTCTGGGCGCACTGGCCTTCGAGCAGGGCCATCACGGCGAAGATCTCGTCGAGATCGCGCTCGGAAATCTCGGTCACGTAGCACCCGCGGCGCGGCTTGAGCGTGACGAGCCCTTCGGAGGCAAGCACCTTCAGCGCCTCGCGCAGCGGCGTGCGCGAGATGCCGTAGTTGTCGGCGAGCGCCTGCTCGTCGATCCAGGTGCCGGGCGCCAGTTCGTGCGAGAAGATGAGCTGGCGCAGCCGCTCGGCGACTTCCTGGTACAGCGCGAGCGGGGCGATGCGGGTGGCGGTCATGGGTGCTGTTCGGTGTGCGAAATGTTGCGGGCCGGATTGTCGTCGAAATCCCGACTCACGGACAGTTGCATTCATAATTATGGATAAAGTATTATTTGTGCGACGGTACAAGTCAACTTCCCATGTGCGGCGTAGGATTGGGAGCTTGCGTTGGCGGACCCTTGGTCTGCTGCGCAACGAGAGGGAGAGGGAGCTACGCCGAATGCATGGGAGCGCCGGCGACCGCCTGCAGTCTTCGGACTGCGGGCGGTCTCGTCGTCGCCAGGAAACCGTCTGACCTGCAGCACACAAAATCGCAACGCCGCTAGCCGCGGCCATTGGAATCGGAGAGGGTTTGTCATGCCGAACGACAAGATGCCGGCTTATCCCCAGTCGGACCTGGAAGCCTGGAACAAGGCTGCCGCGAAACATGCGCCGGGTGGCGACGTGGAGAAGCTCAACTGGGTGACGCCCGAAGGCATCGCGGTGAAGCCGCTGTATACGAAGGCCGACACCGCCGACCTGCAGCACGCCGACACGCTGCCCGGCTTCGAGCCCTTCCTGCGCGGTCCGCAGCCGACGATGTATGCGGTCAAGCCGTGGACGATCCGCCAGTACGCGGGCTTTTCGACCGCCGAGGCTTCCAACGCCTTCTACCGCAAGGCGCTCGCCGCCGGCGGACAGGGCGTGTCGGTGGCGTTCGACCTCGCGACGCACCGCGGCTACGACTCCGACAATCCCCGCGTGGTCGGTGACGTCGGCAAGGCCGGCGTGGCGATCGACTCGGTCGAGGACATGAAGATCCTCTTCAACGAGATTCCGCTCGATAAGGTGTCGGTGTCGATGACGATGAACGGCGCCGTGCTGCCCATCCTCGCCGGCTACATCGTCGCCGCCGAAGAGCAGGGCGTGAGCCAGGACAAGCTGTCCGGGACCATCCAGAACGACATCCTCAAGGAGTTCATGGTCCGCAACACCTATATCTACCCGCCGACGCCGTCGATGAAGATCATCGCCGACATCTTCGGGTACACGGCGCAGCACATGCCGAAGTTCAACTCGATCTCGATCTCCGGCTATCACATCCAGGAAGCGGGCGCGAACCAGGCGATCGAGCTCGCATTCACGCTCGCCGACGGCATGGAGTACGTGCGCACCGGCATCAACAGCGGCATGGACGTCGACACCTTCGCCGGCCGCCTGTCCTTCTTCTGGGCAGTCGGCATGAACTTCTACCTCGAGATCGCCAAGATGCGCGCGGCGCGTCTGCTGTGGTGGCGGATCATGAAGCAGTTCAACCCGAAGAGCGCGAAGTCGATGATGCTGCGCACGCACTCGCAGACTTCCGGCTGGTCGCTCACCGAGCAGGACCCGTACAACAACGTCGTGCGCACGACGATCGAGGCGATGGCCGCGGTGTTCGGCGGCACGCAGTCGCTGCACACCAACGCGCTCGACGAGGCGATCGCGCTGCCGACCGAGTTCTCGGCCCGTATCGCGCGCAACACGCAGATCATCATCCAGGAAGAGACGCACATCTGTAACGTCGTCGATCCGTGGGCCGGCTCCTACATGATGGAGAAGCTCACGCAGGACATGGCCGACAAGGCCTGGAGCCTGATCGAGGAAATCGAGGCGATGGGCGGCATGACCAAGGCGGTCGAGTCCGGCTGGGCCAAGATGAAGGTCGAGGAATGCGCGGCGGACAAGCAGGCGCGCATCGACTCGGGCAAGGATGTCATCGTCGGCGTGAACAAGTACAAGCTGGCGAAGGAAGATCCGATCGAAATCCTCGACATCGACAACCACGCGGTGCGCGAGGCGCAGGTTGCCCGCCTGACGAAGATCCGCGCGACGCGCGACAACGCCGCCGTGCAGGCCGCGCTGGACGCGCTGACCAAGTGCGCCGAGACCAATGAGGGCAACCTGCTCGACCTGTCGGTGAAGGCCGTGCGCCTGCGTGCGACCGTCGGCGAGATCTCGGACGCGCTGGAGAAGGTCTTCGGCCGCTATCGTGCCAACCCGCAGGCCGTGTCCGGCGTGTATGGAGCCGTCGTGGAAAACGATGCCGACTGGAAGGAACTGAAGGCCGACATCGAAGCCTTCGTCGCTGAAGAGGGCCGCCGCCCGCGCATCATGATCGCCAAGCTCGGCCAGGACGGCCACGACCGCGGCGCGAAGGTCGTCGCGTCGGCCTTCGCCGACCTCGGCTTCGACATCGACATCGGCCCGCTCTTCCAGACGCCGGAAGAAGCCGCACGCCACGCCGTCGAGAACGACGTGCATGCGGTCGGCTGCTCGAGCCTCGCTGCGGGCCACAAGACGCTCGTGCCGCAGATCGTCAATGAGCTCAAGCGCCTCGGCGCGGACGACATCGTCGTCTTCGTCGGCGGCGTGATCCCCGCGCAGGACTACGATGCGCTGTATGCTGCCGGGGCAAAAGGCATCTTCGGGCCGGGCACGCCGATTCCGGCGGCCGCGCGCGAAGTGCTGAAGCAGATCCGCGCGGCGAAGGCCTGATCTTCAGGTCGGGTGGCGGGGTGCAACGCATCCCGCCACCTCCCGCGCGAACCCGTTTTCATCGTTGGAATGGCGGGATACGCTTCTTTCCTCCCGCCCTACGTGAACCGCCTCGTTGACGCCTCGATGCCGATGAACAAGCCCGAACATCTGCCCGTGCTCGACGCCGCCGACCAGGCGCTGGTCGACGGCGTGCTCGCGCGCCAGCTGCGCCCGCTCGCGAAGACGATCACGCTGATCGAGTCGCAGCGCGAGGACCACAAGGCACGCGCGCGCCACGTGCTCGAAGCGCTGCTGCCGCATACCGGCGGCGCGATGCGCGTGGGCATTTCCGGCGTGCCGGGGGTCGGTAAGTCCACCTTCATCGAGGCGCTGGGTCTGTACCTGATCGAGCTGGGGCTGCGCGTTGCGGTGCTGGCGGTGGATCCGTCCTCGTCGCTCACCGGCGGCTCCATCCTCGGCGACAAGACGCGCATGGAGCTGCTGTCGCAGAACCCCGCCGCCTTCATCCGCCCCAGCCCGTCGGCGGGCAGCCTGGGCGGCGTCGCCGAGAAGACGCGCGAGACGATGCTGGTGTGCGAGGCGGCGGGCTTCGACGTGATCATCATCGAAACGGTCGGCGTCGGCCAGTCCGAGACCGCGGTCGCCGGCATGAGCGACATCTTCTGCCTGCTGCAGCTGCCCAACGCGGGTGACGATCTGCAGGCGATCAAGAAAGGCATCATGGAGATCGCCGACCTGATCGTCATCAACAAGGCCGACATCGACGCCGGTGCGGCGATGCGTGCGAAGTCGCAGATGAAGACGGCGCTGCACATGCTGCGGCCGGCGAGCCTGAACTGGACGGTGCCGGTGCTGACGCTCTCGGCCTTGCAGAAGCAGGGCATCGCCGATTTCTGGACGGCGGTGACGGACTACCGCAAGGCGATGCAGGCCTCCGGCGAGTTCGAGGCCAAGCGACGCCATCAGGCGCTGGCGTGGATGTGGGATCTGATCGATGCCGGGCTGCGCAGCCATTTCCGCAGCCACGCGCAGGTGAAGCACGAATTGCCGGGACTGGCGCGTGCGGTGGAGGAGGGCACGACGACGCCTTCGGCTGCCGCGATGCGATTGCTCCGCTACGTCGAGAAGGATGCGGGCTAGAACCCAGGGCAGGGGCGCATCCTTCCGAACAGAATTGAAGTTGAACGCCCGGCCGGCACAAGGTCGGGGACAGCAGAACAAGTCAAGGAGGTCATCAATGCAAGAGATCATTCGTCAGCTCGACGAAAAGCGCGCGAAGGCGCGCCTCGGCGGCGGGCAGAAGCGCATCGACGCGCAGCATTCCAAGGGCAAGCTGACGGCGCGCGAGCGCATCGAGCTGCTGCTCGACGAAGGCAGCTTCGAAGAATGGGACATGTTCAAGGAGCACCGCTGCACCGAGTTCGGCATGGAAGCGGACCACACTCCGGGCGACGGCGTCGTGATCGGCTATGGCACGGTCAACGGCCGCCTCGTGTTCGTGTTCTCGCAGGACTTCACGGTGTTCGGCGGCTCGCTGTCGGAGACCCACGCCGAGAAGATCTGCAAGGTCATGGACCACGCGATGAAGGTCGGCGCGCCGGTGATCGGCCTCAACGACTCGGGCGGTGCGCGTATCCAGGAAGGCGTGGATTCGCTCGGCGGTTACGCCGACGTGTTCCAGCGCAACGTGCTCGCCTCGGGCGTCGTGCCGCAGATCTCGCTGATCATGGGCCCCTGCGCCGGCGGCGCGGTGTATAGCCCGGCGATGACCGACTTCATCTTCATGGTGAAGGACTCGTCCTACATGTTCGTGACCGGTCCGGAAGTCGTGAAGACCGTGACGCACGAGGAAGTGACGGCCGAGGAGTTGGGCGGCGCGGTGACCCACAACACCAAGTCGGGTGTTGCCGACCTCGCGTTCGAGAACGACGTCGAGGCGCTGATGATGACGCGCCGCCTGATCGGCTTCATCCCGTCGAGCAACCGCGAGAAGGCTCCGACCGTGCCTGCGGTCGACGCGGCCGAGCGTCTCGACTACTCGCTCGACACGCTGGTGCCGACGAACCCGAACCAGCCGTACGACATGAAGGAAGTCATCATCAAGATGGTCGATGACGGCGACTTCTTCGAGCTGCAGCCGGACTACGCCAAGAACATCATCATTGGCTTCGCGCGCATGGAAGGCGCCCCGGTCGGCATTGTCGCCAACCAGCCGCTGGTGCTCGCCGGCTGCCTGGATATCAAGAGCTCGATCAAGGCGGCGCGCTTCGTGCGCTTCTGCGACGCGTTCAACATCCCGGTCGTGACCCTGGTCGACGTGCCGGGCTTCATGCCGGGCACCACGCAGGAATACGGCGGCATCATCAAGCACGGCGCCAAGCTGCTCTACGCCTACGCCGAATGCACGGTGCCGAAGGTCACGATCATTACGCGCAAGGCCTACGGCGGTGCGTATGACGTCATGAGCTCGAAGCACCTGCGCGGCGACGTGAACTTCGCGTGGCCGTCGGCCGAGATCGCGGTGATGGGCCCGAAGGGCGCGGTGGAGATCATCTTCCGCAGCGAGAAGGACGACCCGGCGAAGCTCGCCCAGCGCGAAGCCGAGTACAAGGCCCGCTTCGCCAACCCGTTCGTGGCCGGCGCGCGCGGCTTCATCGACGACGTGATCATGCCGCACGAGACGCGCAAGCGCGTGTGCCGCTCGCTGTCGATGCTGAAGAACAAGGAACTCGAGAATCCGTGGCGCAAGCACGGCAACATCCCTCTGTAATCGCCGCGAGAGGTTCATAAAGACATGTTCAAGAAGATCCTGATTGCAAACCGCGGTGACCAGCCGCGAAGCGGCGCAGCGACGAAGTCACATTGCCTTGCACGCGAAGCGTGCGCAGGCGGTTTCACCGCGGAGACCATGAATGTTTAAAAAAATACTGATCGCAAACCGCGGTGAAATCGCCTGCCGCGTGATCAAGACCGCCCGCAAGATGGGCATCGCCACCGTTGCCGTGCATTCGGAAGCCGACAAGGACGCGCTCTTCGTCGAGCTCGCCGACGAGGCCGTGTGCATTGGGCCGGCGCCGTCGAAAGAGTCCTACCTGGTCATGGACAAGATCATCGCCGCCTGCAAGCAGACCGGCGCCGAGGCGGTCCATCCGGGCTACGGCTTCCTGTCGGAGAACGCCGAGTTCTCGCGCCGCCTGGAAGAGGAAGGCATCAAGTTCATCGGGCCGAAGCACTACTCGGTCGCGAAGATGGGCGACAAGATCGAGTCGAAGAAGCTCGCGATCGAAGCCGGTGTGAATACCATCCCCGGCTACAACGACGCGATCGCCGGCCCGGCCGAGGCGGTCGAGATCGCCAAGAAGATCGGTTACCCGGTGATGATCAAGGCCTCCGCCGGTGGCGGCGGCAAGGGCCTGCGCGTTGCGTTCAACGACCAGGAAGCCTTCGAAGGCTTCTCGTCCTGCGTGAATGAAGCCAAGGCCTCGTTCGGCGACGACCGCGTGTTCATCGAGAAGTACGTGCTCGAGCCGCGCCACATCGAGATCCAGGTGCTGGGCGACTCGCACGGCAACTACGTGTATCTGAACGAGCGCGACTGCTCGATCCAGCGCCGTCACCAGAAGGTCATCGAGGAGGCGCCGAGCCCCTTCGTCGACGCCGACATGCGCAAGGCGATGGGCGAGCAGGCCGTGGCGCTGGCGCGCGCGGTGAATTACGAATCGGCCGGCACGGTCGAGTTCGTCGTCAGCGGTGCGACCAAGGAGTTCTACTTCCTGGAGATGAACACCCGCCTGCAGGTCGAGCACCCGGTCACCGAACTGATCACCGGCCTCGATTTGGTCGAGCAGATGATCCGCGTCGCCAACGGCGAGAAGCTGCCGATCACGCAGGCCGACGTGAAGATCAACGGCTGGTCGATGGAATGCCGCATCAACGCGGAAGACCCGTTCCGCGGCTTCCTGCCTTCCACCGGCCGCCTCGTGAAGTTCCAGGCGCCGAAGGAGGTCGAGGGCCAGGTGCGCGTCGACACCGGCGTGTATGAAGGCGGCGAGATCTCGATGTTCTACGACTCGATGATCGCGAAGCTGATCGTCCATGGCGCGAACCGCGAGCAGGCGATCGAGCGCATGCGCGACGCGCTCAACGCCTTCGTGATCCGCGGCATCAGCTCGAACATCCCGTTCCAGGCGGCGCTCCTGCAGCATCCGCGCTTCTGCTCGGGCAACTTCAACACCGGCTTCATCGCCGAGGAGTACCCGCAGGGCTTCGACGCGTCGATGGTGCCGCACGACGATCCCGCGCTGCTCGCGGCGGTCGCGACTTTTGCCCGCTTGCGCTACATCGGTCGTGCCGTGCAGATCGATGGCCAGCTCGCCGGTCACGGTCGCAAGGTGGGCCAGGACTGGGTCGTCGTGATGGGCGGCAAGCAGTACCACATGGCGGTCGAGGCGTCCGCCGAAGGCTTCGACATCACGCATGCCGACAAGACCTATCGCATCGCGTCGGACTGGACTTTCGGTGATCTGCTGTTCCAGGGCACGGTGAACGGTTCCCCGATCTGCCTGCAGATCGAGCGTCGCGGCCTGCGCTACCGCATCTCGCACTTCGGCCTGCAGGTCGAGCCGATCGTGATGACGGAACGCGCTGCCGAGCTGCTGGCGATGATGCCGGAGAAGCTGCCGCCGGACATGTCGAAGTTCCTGCTGTCGCCGATGCCGGGCCTGCTGCGCGACATCTGCGTCGCCGAAGGCCAGGAAGTGAAGGCGGGCGAGAAGCTCGCGATCATCGAGGCGATGAAGATGGAGAACGTGCTCAAGGCCGAGCAGGACGGCAAGGTGAAGAAGCTCGTCGCGAAGCCGGGTGCGAGCCTGTCCGTCGACGAAGTCATCATCGAGTTCGAGTGATCGGGACGGCCGCCGCCGCATCTGCGGCGGCGCCTGTCGCAATACCGGAAGGGCCTGCGCGAGCAGGCCTTTCCCTTTTATGCGGGCGTCGGTGCGCGATCGACCGAAGGCGGTCGGGCTGCGGGAATGCCGGGACGAGCCCGCGATCGCGGCGATAGCCCCTGCCGGCATTCCTTGTGTATGCTTTCGGAATGAATTGGCGCATGGATTGCCCGTCCGGATGATGAAGCTCGGAGCCCACGGCCGGAGGTGTGCGCTCGCGCTGATGCTGGTACTGGCAGGCGGATGTGCGATGCAGCCGCCGGCGGGCCATCCGTCCGCAGAGAACCCGCACCCGCGGAGCAAGGGGCCGCGACACAACGGCCACGCGGCGGCGTGGCCGCTGGCGGAGCTCGGCGCCGCCGAGGGGCGGCGGGTCGGCGTGCAGGTGCAGGGCGCCGTGCGCTGGTTCGACGGGGAGGCCCTGCGCGCAGCCTGGACGGCGGCGCGACGCATGGGGGCGACCACGCCGGGTGCACGTCCGCAGTTCCTGCTGGTCGACGACCCCAGCGCCAACGCCTTCGCAATGCGCTCGGGCAAGGACGGCGTGATCGGTATCCACTCCGGCATGGTCGAGCTGCTCGGCGCGGACGAGGCCGCATGGGCGGCGCTGATCGGACACGAGTTGGCGCACCTGAACCTGCGCCATTCCGAGCAACGCCTGTCGCGCCGCAACGAAACCGGCGGCCTGGTGGCGATCGCGAGCGTGCTCCTCACGGTGGTGGCCTTCCCTCTGACGCCGATCTTCGCGGAACTCGCCACCAGCTTGGCCGAGAACGGTTACAGCCGCGACGATGAGCGCGCCGCGGACGAGGCGGGCATCGCCTACATGCTGCGCGCGGGCTACGACCCCGCGGGGGCGGTGCGCTTCTTCGAGAAGCTCTCCATCAGCGGACAGCCGGAGCGATTCGCCTTCCTCGCTACTCATCCGGACAGCGCCGAACGCATCTCGGCGGCACGCGCCCTTGCGGAGCGCGAGCCCGATTGAAATCATCCGCACGCCTGCAGCCCCGGGGCATGCCCGCTGGCGCGCTATGATTGCGCCTTATTCCTTGAACTGCGGAGGTTGCATGAAGCGGTTTCTTGCCCTGATTGCGCTGGCGTCGCTCCTCGGCGCGTGTGCCGTCTACACGCCGGCCGGTTCGGTTGTGGTCGACCCGGGCGGCCCCGGCGGCTCGGGCGGCGGTTTCTGTCCGCCGGGACAGGCGAAGAAGGGGAACTGCTGATCCTGGTCGGACACCCTTCAAGCGGAGGATTCCGGCTCTGATCCGGCGTCCTCCGACCTGCTCGTTTACACACGGCGCCTTGCCATCGCCGCTCGTACCGTAAAGGACATGCGCGGGCAGCGCACTCCGTCCGGCAATCGCCGGTCGCCCCTTGAGGATTTCTTGATGCACCCGCAATCACCGAAAGTCGCTGCTAACGCAAATCCGCATTACGAGAAGCTCGGCGGCGAGCCCGCCGTACGCCGGCTGGTTGAGCGCTTCTACGAACTCATGGACGAACTACCGGAGGCGGTGGCGATTCGGGCGATGCACCCTCAGGATCTCGGCCATTCGAAGGAAAAGCTCTTCATGTTCCTGTCGGGCTGGCTGGGCGGCCCTCCCCTGTATGCAGAACGCCACGGCCCGCCGCGACTGGGCCGCGCCCATGCCCGCTTCGGCGTTGATAGCGCCGCGCGCGACGCGTGGATGCTCTGCATGACGCGAGCGCTGGAGGAGCAGGTCGCCGACGTGGAACTGCGTGCTCAACTCGTCGCAGCGTTCGCAAAGGTGGCCGAGTCGATCGTCCGCCACTGAAGGGCACGGACAGCGGCGCCCTGGCCCGTTTCCGCTGTTTTCCAATTTCGACGTGATCATGAGACCCGATTCCCGATTTCCCGACTCCGCGCCCGTGCGCGACCGCTTCCTGCGGCGCCTGCTCCTGGTGACCCTCGCTGCGGCGGCGCTGATGGTGTTTTGGTGGCTGCAGCCGGTCATCGAGGACTGGTTCAGCCCCAAGCAGGCGGCCGAGCGCACGGTGACGCCGCGTGGCGACCTGGCCGCAGACGAGAAGTCCACCATCGAATTGTTCGAGCATGCGCGCGATTCGGTGGTCTTCATCAGCACGGCCCAACTGGTGCGCGATGCGTGGACGCGCAATGTCATGCAGGTGCCGCGTGGCACCGGCTCGGGCTTCATCTGGGATGACGCCGGTCACGTCGTGACGAATTTCCACGTGATCCGGGGCGCCTCGCAGGCGACCGTGAAGCTCGCCGACGGGCGCGATTACCAGGCCGCACTGATCGGGGCGAGTCCCGCGCACGACATCGCGGTGCTGCGGATCGGGGTGGGTTTCAAGCGCCCGCCGCCGGTGCCGATCGGCACGAGCGGCGACCTCAAGGTGGGGCAGAAGGTGTTCGCGATCGGCAATCCCTTCGGGCTGGACTGGACGCTCACCACCGGCATCGTCTCGGCGCTCGATCGCTCCCTGCCCGGCGAGGACGGCGAGACGACGATCGAGCACCTGATCCAGACCGACGCGGCAATCAATCCCGGCAATTCGGGCGGCCCCTTGCTCGACTCCAACGGGCGGCTGATCGGCATCAACACGGCGATCTACAGCCCCTCGGGCGCCTCGGCCGGGATCGGCTTCGCGGTTCCGGTCGATACCGTGATGCGCGTCGTGCCGCAACTCATCAAGCACGGCCTGTATGTCCGCCCGGTGCTGGGCATTCAGATCGACGAGGACGTGAACGCGCGCCTGCTGGAAGAACTCGAGGTCGAGGGCATCGTGGTGCTGCGTGTGATGCCCGGCTCGGCTGCGGACAAGGCCGGCCTGCGAGGGATCCGGCAGGAGCGCGACGGCCGTTTCTATCCGGGCGACATCATCGTGTCGCTGGACGGGCAGGAGGTCGACTCGGTCGCGAAGCTCACGGCCCGCCTCGACGACCACCGCGTGGGCGACACCGTTAAGCTCGGCGTGTTGCGCGAGGGCAAGGAGCTGAACCTGTCGGTGACGCTGCAGCCGGGCAACTGAGGCGCGGGCGCCCGGCCGCTCACCCCTCGTTACGCGCCGCAAGCGGAGGGCGGGGCACGCTGGTCCATAATATGATTTTTACGGGTCATTGAAGGACGGGGAAGGCGCATGCTGTTTCGCAACGGCCGCGAGAGCGACAACATCGAGGATCGACGCGACGATGGGGGCGGCGGGGGCTTCGGCGGTGGCCGCAGCATCGGCGTCGGCACGATCGTGATCGCGCTGGTGGCGATGTACTTCGGCATCGACCCGCGTGTGGTGCTGGACACCGCAAGTGTCACGCAGCCGCGGCCGGCCGAGGCAGTGCGCCGTTCGGCGCCGCGCTCGCCGGCGGAGGACGAGCTGGCGCGCTTCGCATCGATGGTGCTGGCGGATACCGAGGACACCTGGGGGACGATCTTCAAGGCGGCCGGCGGGCGCTATAACGAGCCGCGCATGGTGCTCTACACCGGCGCGACGCGCAGCGCCTGCGGCGTCGGGCAGGCGGCGATGGGCCCCTTCTACTGTCCCGCGGACCAGAAGGTCTATCGCGATCTGTCCTTTTTCAACGAGCTGAAGAACCGTTTCCGCGCGCCCGGCGACTTTGCCCAGGCCTATGTGATCGCGCATGAGATCGGCCACCATGTGCAGAACCTGCTCGGGATCTCGGACAAGGTGCAACAGGCACGCCAGCGTGTGTCGGAGCGCCAGGGCAACCAGTTGTCGGTGCGCCTGGAACTGCAGGCCGACTGCCTGGCGGGCGTGTGGGCCCACCACGCCGACCGCAGCCGTCAGGTGCTGGAAGCCGGCGACGTCGAGGAGGCGCTCGGCGCCGCGACCGCGATCGGCGACGACCGCCTGCAGCAGTCGCAGGGGCGCGTGATGCCCGACAGCTTCACGCACGGCAGTTCCGCACAGCGCGTGCGCTGGTTCCGCATCGGGCTGGAGAGGGGCTCGCTGAAGTCCTGCGATACCTTCAATACTGCGAAGCTTTAGTCAGGATTTCGCCGGGGCATGCCATGTGGGAGCGGCTTCAGCCCGCGAGCTTCGCAAAGGCCTCGACGACTTCAGCCGGGGCCTGGACCAGTTCGACCAGCACGCCTTCGCCGCCGATCGGGAACTCGTCGTTGCCCTTCGGGTGCAGGAAAGTGATGTCGTAGCCCGCGGCGCCTCGGCGGATGCCGCCCGGGGCGAAGCGCACGCCGTTCGCGGAGAGCCATTCCACCGCCGTCGGCAGATCGTCCACCCACAGGCCGACGTGGTTGAGCGGCGTCGCATGCACGGCCGGCTTCTTTTCCGGGTCCAGCGGTTGCATCAGGTCCACTTCGACCTTGAACGGGCCATTGCCCATCGCGCAGATGTCCTCGTCGACGTTCTCGCGCTCGCTCACGAAGTTGCCGGTCACTTCCAGTCCGAGCATGTCGACCCACAGGGTCTTGAGCTTGTCCTTGCTCGGGCCGCCGATGGCGATCTGCTGGATACCGAGGATCTTGAACGGGCGCTGCGTCATGGAAGTATCTCCGTGGGGCGTTTGGATTAAGAATTCATAATTATGGCTATTTCACGCCTGAGCGTCGAGAGGGTTGTGGTGTCCCCGGCGATGCGAATGGCCGGTACAATCGGGCCGGCGACGCACCCGCGTCCATTCCCTTGCACGTCTCTGGCAACACGATCAGGCTGAGATAGATCGGTGTTCTCCACCGAACACACCCCTCGTTCCCGAACCGCCGCGCCGCGCCATCTGGCGTGGCTGCTTTGGCTCGCGCTGCTGCTGCCCGTCGGGCAGCTGGCAGCGATGTGCCATGCGGTAACGCATGTGTCGGAGGAAACGAGTCGTCAGGCCGGGCGCGAGAAGGGCCTGCCCGACAAGGCCTGCGATCTGTGCCTGATTGCGGCCGCCCTCGGCGGGGGCGGCCTGCGTGGAGCGCCTCCGCCTCCGCCGGACCTGACGGCGCGCCACGAAGTGCCGCAGGCCGCGCTCGACGGCACATGGCTGCCGTTGTACGCGCGGGCCTACCTCAGCCGCGCGCCTCCCTTCCTCGTTCCGCACTGATTGTTGCCTCTTGCGCCTGCCCGCCGTCGATTGCGGGCGGGTGCGTCTCGACGTCCTTGCCGGAGCAGGAAACTCATGCACAAGCTATTGCCGGCGAGCCTCGCGCTCGCCTTGGCCACGCCTCATTGCGCGCTGGCCGAATCCCCGTCCGATCTCGCCACGCTGCGTCAGGAGATCGCCACCATGCGTGCCGCCTACGAGGCACGCCTTGAGGCGCTGGAAACGCGCCTGAAGGCCGCGGAAGCCGCCGCGGCAAACTCCGCCACCGTTCCGGGGGCCACTGCGGCATCGGCCGCTGCCGTGGTCGCGAGCGCGCCACCGCCGCCGGCCCCGGTGGCGTCGGGTGGCGGCGCCAACGCCTTCAATCCGGCCATATCGTTGATTCTCTCGGGTCTGTATACGAGTACGTCGCGAGACCCCGAGCACTTCGCGATCTCCGGCTTCCAGCTGCCAACCGACGCGGAAGTGGGGCCGGGAACGCGCGGTCTGAGCCTGGCCGAAACCGAACTCGGGATCTCGGCCAACATCGACCCCTGGTGGCGCGGCAGTACTGCAATCGCCCTTCATCCGGACAACGAAGTCTCGGTCGAGGAGGCCTATGTCCAGACGACCTCGCTCGGCCACGGAGCGTCGCTGAAGGCAGGCCGCTTCTTTTCCGGCATCGGTTATCTCAATCCGCAGCATGCGCACACCTGGGATTTCGTCGACAACCCGCTCGCCTACCAGGCCCTGCTCGGCACGCAATACGGCGACGACGGCGTGCAGCTGACCTGGTTGGCGCCGATCGACCAGTACCTCGAACTGGGGGCCGAACTCGGACGCGGGCGCAGCTTCCCCGGTACGGATACCTCGCGCAACGGCGCGGGCATGGTCGCGCTTACGGCGCATACCGGCGGCGACATCGGCGCGAGTCACAGCTGGCGCGCCGGACTGTCCGTGCTGCGTGCGAAGGCCAAGGACCAGGAGCTCGACGCGATGAATACCGCCGGAAACAGCGTGACCAACGCGTTCAGCGGCAGGACGCGCGTGTGGGTGGCCGACGCCGTGTGGAAATGGGCGCCGAACGGAAATGCGACGCGCACCAGCTTCAAGTTGCAAGGGGAATACCTGCGCAGCACGCGCGACGGCGACCTCGTCTACGACGTCGATAACGTTGCCAGTGCGGCCGACTACCGCGCGGTGCAGTCGGGCTGGTACCTGCAGGGGATTTACCAGTTCATGCCGGGCTGGCGGGTCGGCCTGCGCACCGAGCAGCTCGATCCCGGTTCGTCCCGCTTCGGTGCGAACGCGGCGGCGCTGGACCTTGGCAACTACCGGCCGCGCAAGAACACGCTGATGTTCGACTACAACCCGAGCGAGTTCTCGCGCGTGCGCCTGCAGTTCGCGCGTGACCGCTCGCGCGAGGGCGTCACCGACAACCAGTTCTTCATCCAGTACCAGATGAGCCTGGGCGCGCACGGCGCGCATGGCTACTGACATGTCCTTCGATGACGGGGAATACACCATGATGATCCGAAATGCCCTCATCGCCCTGCTTGCGGCGCCGCTCGCGCTGCTGGCGGGCCCCGCCGACGCGGCGCTGCGCGTCTTCGCCTGCGAGCCCGAGTGGGGCGCGCTCGTGCAGGAGCTCGGCGGCAACCTGGTCGAGGTGTCGGTTGCCACCGGCGCACTGCAGGACCCGCACCAGATCCAGGCCAAACCGAGCCTGATCGCGCGTGCCCGCAATGCCGACCTCGTCGTGTGCACGGGCGCCGAGCTCGAGATCGGCTGGCTGCCGATACTGCTGCAGCAGTCCGGAAACGCGAAGGTGCAGCCCGGCCAGCCGGGCAACTTCGCCGCGGCCGACTACGTGCGCAAGCTCGACGTGCCGGGCCAACTCGACCGTTCGCAGGGCGACGTGCATGCCGCCGGCAATCCGCACGTCCAGACCGATCCGCGCAACATCGCCCAGGTCGCGACCGCGCTCGGCACGCGCCTGCAGCAGGTCGATCCGGCGCATGCGGCCGAGTACGCCCGGCGGCAGGCCGACTTCGCACAACGCTGGCAGCAGGCGATCGCGCGCTGGAGCGCGCAGGCCGCGCCGCTGAAGGGCGCGCCGGTGGTGTCGCAGCACAAGGCCTTCACCTATCTCTACGACTGGCTCGGCCTGAAGGAAGTCGCCGTGCTCGAGCCCAAGCCCGGCGTGGAGCCCACCGCATCGCATCTGCAGGGGGTGTTGTCCGCGCTGAAGGGCACGCCGGTACGCATGGTGATCCATGCGGCATACCAGGATCCGCGCGCGTCGGAGTGGCTCAACACCAATGCGGGGGTCCCCGCGGTGAAGCTGCCCTTCACCGTCGGCGGCAGCGAGGGTGCCAAGGATCTTTTCGGTCTGTTCGACGATACCGTGGCCCGTCTGCTCGCCGCCGGGGGCAAGCGATGAACTGGAGCGCGCTCGACTGGGGCATCCTCGGGCCCGCGCTCGTCGCAGGACTGCTGGTGCTCGCGACGCACGTGCCGCTGGGCACGCAGGTGCTCGACCGCGGCATCGTGTTCATCGATCTCGCGATTGCGCAGATCGCCGGACTCGGCGTGATTGCGGCCGACGCGCTGGGCATGCCCGAGGGGGGCGTCGCGGTGCAGCTCGCGGCCGTCGGTGCGGCGCTCCTCGGCGCGCTGTTGCTCACCTGGACCGAACGGCGGGCGCCACGTCAGCAGGAGGCGCTGATCGGCGTGATGTTCATCCTCGCCGCCTGCGCCGGCATCCTGCTGCTCGCGGGCAACCCGCACGGCGGCGAACACCTGAAGGATCTCCTGGTCGGGCAGATCCTGTGGGTCAGCACGACGCAGCTGCTGTGGCTGGCGGCCGTGTCGGCGCTGCTGCTCGCGGCGATGTGGTTGGGGCTGGTCCGCCGGCTCGGCCGTTTCGGTTTCTACGCCGCGTTCGCGCTCGCGGTGACGGCGTCCGTGCAGCTTGTCGGCGTGTATCTCGTGTTTTCGAGCCTCATCATCCCGGCGCTCGGCACGCGCGCGCACTATGGGGCCCGGCGCTATGGCGTCGCCTATGCGCTCGGCGCGACCGGCTATGCAGTCGGGCTGGCGCTGTCGGCAGTGTTCGATCTGCCATCGGGCGCGGTGATCGTGTGGACGCTGGCGGCCTGCGCGCTGGTGGGGGCGGCTGCGGCACGGCCGGCCGCGCTGCCGGCCGAGGTCCGCTGAACGGCGCCGGAGGAGGGCTGCCCGTGCGCGATGGCGGGCGCCCTTCACGTCACCCCGGTGCGCCTACTCCCAGCCGACCTGGGCCGCGAACAGGTAGCCCGCGCCATACACGGTCTTGATCATCCTGGGATTGTGCGGGTCGTCGCCGAGCTTGCGGCGCAGGCGCGAGATGCGCACGTCGATGCTGCGGTCGAAGGGGTCGACGTCGCGCTCGCCCAGCAGCTGCTCGCGGCTAAGGATCTTGTTCGGGCGGCGCACCAGCGTCAGGAGCAGCGCGGCCTCGGCCGAGGACAGGGCCGTCTCGCAACCGTCCGCGTGCACCAGGGAATGGCATCCGGTGTCGAAGCGCCAGTCGCCGAAGCGCGCGACGGTGCGTTCGGCGGGCGCCTCGCCGCCGGCCTCGGGGGCGGCCGAGCGCGTGTAGCGGCGCAGGATGGAGCGCACGCGGGCGACCAGTTCGCGCGGTTCGAAAGGCTTGACGATGTAGTCGTCGGCGCCGAGTTCGAGGCCCAGCACGCGGTCGGTGAGGTCGTTGCGGCCGGTGAGGATCAGCACGGCGCAGGGGCTGCCGTCCTGCAGTTCGCGCACGACCTGCATGCCGTCCATGTCGGGCAGGCCGAGGTCGACGATCACCAGGTCGGGGGAGGTTTGCTGCGCGCGGGCCAGCAGCTCGCGTCCGCTGCGCAGGTGTTCGCTGCGGAAGCCGTAGCCGGCCAGCGCGTTGCAGATGATGCGCGCGATGTCGGGTTCGTCCTCCAGCACGAGGATCAGTGGCGACGAGGTTTCTTGTCCGGTCATCGGTCGGCGGCTTCCTCTCTCTGGATGGCAGTTGTCCCGCTGTGTTCGAGCAGTTCGTCGAGTGCGGCAGCGAGCGCGGCCTGGTCGAAGGGTTTGCGCAGCACGGGCACGTCGAGTTCGGCGGTGCCGGCGAGCGCGTTGTCGCTCGCGTAACCGGTAATCATGAGGATGGGCATGTCGGGACGCAAGGTGCGCGTGCGAGCGACGAGTTCGCGCCCGCCGATGCCGCCCGGCATGATGGTGTCGGTGACGAGGACGGCGATGTCGGACACCGCCTCGAGGAGCAGCCACGCTTCGACGCCGTCGCCCGCTTCGATCACCGTGTGGCCCAGCGCGGTGAGCTGCAAGCGGATGATGCGCCGCACTTCAGGTTCGTCCTCGACCAGCAGGACAGGGCCCGACACGCTGAGGGCCGCCCTCACGGTCGGGGCCGAGGCGCTCGCGTCGGCGCTGGCGGGGGCTTCCGCGCGCGGCAGCACGAAGGTCACCGTCGTGCCCTTGGCGGGAGTGCTGCGGATGCGGATGTTGCCGCCGGACTGGCGCACGAAGCCGTACACCATCGCCAGGCCCAGCCCGCTGCCGCGCCCGAAGGGTTTGGTGGTGAAGAAGGGTTCGAAGAGGCGAGGCAGCAGTTCCGGGTCGATGCCGCTGCCGGTGTCGGCGATGTCGATCTGCACGTAGTCGCCTGCCGGCAGCTCCGCGAGTGCCGCCAGCTCTTCGTCGAGGTGGCGTTCGCTGATCGCGATCGTCAGGTCGCCGCCGTCGGGCATCGCGTCGCGCGCGTTGAGCGCGAGGTTCAGCAGCGCGTTCTCGAGTTGGTGGGCGTCGACGAAGGCGAACAGCGGCGCGCCCGGCAGGCTCGTGTGCAGTCGTACGTTCTCGGTCAGCGAACGAGCGAGCAGCTGCGCCATGTCCTGCACCAGGGCGCCAACCTCGACGGCGCGAGGCTCCAGCGCCTGGCCGCGCGAGAAGGTCAGCAGGCGCTTGATGAGCTCCGCGCCCCGTCGCGCGGCGTGCAGCGCGGGGTCGAGGTGCTCGCTCAGGCGGGCGCCGGGCGCCTGCGCCTGCAGCGCCGACAGATTTCCGATGATGATGGTCAGCAGGTTGTTGAAGTCGTGCGCGAGGCCGCCGGTGAGTTGTCCCACGGCCTCCATCTTCTGCGCCTGGATGAGCGCGGCCTGGCTCGCCTTCTGCTCGGTGATGTCGGTCGACAGCACGAAATAGCCCTGCACCTCGCCCTGTGCGGACATCTCCGGCACGATCACGCTGCGCGCATGCACCGTGCGGCCATTGGCGAGCCTGCGCGCGTATTCGTAGCTCACGCGCTCGCCGCGGTCCACGACTGCGAGACGTTGCCGGACGATGGGATAGAGCTCGGGTCCGAATAAGCTCTCGATCGAGCGCCCGACGATCTCTTCCTTGCCCAGACCGAACCACTCCGCATAGCCGCGGTTCGCGAACCGGTACACTTCGTCGCGGCCGACGTAGGCGATCAGTGCGGGGATCGAGTCGATGATGGTCTTGAGTTTCTCCTCGCTGTGGCGTAGAGCGCCGGCGATCTCGTCGATCTCGGCGTTGGCGCGCGCGAGGCAGGCGTTGGCGTCTTCCAGTTCCTGCGTGCGCGCCTTGACGCGGGCCTCGAGCTCGAGATTCTGCTGGTGGATGACCTCCTCGGCGCGGCGCTGCTCAGTGATGTCGGTCCACAGCGAGACGAAGCCCAGGTTCGGGATCGGCACGCCGCGGATCGCGAGGATCTTGCCGTTGGGGCGCTTGCGTTCGGCGTAGTGTGGGAGGAAGGCGCGGGCCGCTGCCATGCGTTCCGACACCAGTTTTTCCAGTTCGCCGTCGCCGTACTCGCCACGTTCGGCGTTGAAGCGCACGAATTCCTCGAAGGGCGTGCCGACGCGCACCATGCTCTCGGGGAAGTCGAGCAGGCGCAGCATCGCCTTGTTCCAGGTGACGAGCTTCGGGGTTGCGTCGAACACCGCAATGGCCTGATCGAGCAGGTCGAGGCCGGCGAGCAGCAGGTCGTAGCGCCGCAGTTCGTGCCCGGACATGCGCGGCGGCAGTTTGGGCGGCTCGGATGGGGGGGCGTTGCGTAGCATCGGGTGGTCGGCTCCGGCAGAGTCTGCACCATTCTAGAGCAGCTTGTTCTCGCGGGACCGGGGCGCAGGGCGGAAAGCGCGGTGCTCATCCGTCCTGCGAGGTCCGGCGGCCGCCCGGCTGATGGTGCAGTTGCCGGCGGAAGCGTTCCGGCGACACCCCCGTCCACGCGACGCAGGCCCGGTAGAAGGCGGAAGTGTCGGCATACCCCAGTTCGGCTGCGATCGTCGCGACCGGTTGCTGCGTCTTCGTCAGCCGCGACAGCGCGATGTCCCGCCGCAGCGCGTCCTTGATCGAGCGGAAGGTCGCCCCTTCGTCCTCCAGCCTGCGGTGCAGCGTGCGCGGCGAAATATGCATGCGCGCGGCGATGTCTTCCAGCGCGAGGCTCGCCGGCAGCGCGTCGCGCAGCAGGTCGCGCACGCGCAGCACCATGTCGCGGTCGCGCCGGTACAGCATCGTGATCTTGCCCGGTGCGCCGTCGAGGAAGGCCTTGAGCGCCGCCTCGTCGCGCCGCACGGGCAGGTCCAGCAGGTTGTCGCGCAGGCGCGCGACCAGCGTGCCGGCGTCGAAGAAGGAGTGCTCCGTGTACACCAGCGCGTAGTCGTCGGCGTGCGCGGGGCGCGGATAGGGGAAATGCACCGAGTCGAGCGCGAGCCCGCGGCCGACGAGCCAGCAGGCCACCGCGTGGATCAGGCGCAGCAGCCATTCGAAGGCGAACACGCGTGCAGGATCGCCACGCCAGTCGGCGAGGCGGCGCGTCTCGGAGATGCGCAGCTCGGCGCGCTCGTCGTCCGGGTCCTCAGCGCGGCGCACACTCACGGCCAGATCGGGCAGCACGATGCGCAGGAAGCGCGCCGCGCGGTCCAGCGCCTCGCCCAGCGTCGCGGCGCCGAGCATGCCGCGGCACAGGAATTCGAAGCTGCCGCTGCGCATCGGCTGTGCGAACAGGGCGAAGCCCTCGTCGTCGAGCGCGCGCGTGATGTCGTTGTAGAGCCGGGCGTAACGGTCGATCGGCACCCGTGTGGCGGGGTCTGCAAGCTCGATGCCGGCCGCGACCAGAAAGGGCGTCGGGTCGCGGCCGCGGCCCTGCATGCCCGCGAGCATCCCGCTCACGAAACCCATGGCGACCGTCGCGCGCTTCGGGCGCAGCGGCACGGCATCGGCAGCGGAGGGCGGCAGGCCTGCGGGCATGCGGGGGTGTCCTGATGGGTGGCGAGAGATTGGCGGATTTTGCACGATTGTCGTCGGTACGCACAATGGCAAATGCCTCGTCCGCCTTCTACCATTAAGCGCACAAACATGACCCAGCGCCGCCCGGGCGCCAACCAGAGGGAAGAAGGCATGACCAATCTCAGCGAAGCGAAGAAGCTCGTCGCCTACAAGCCGCAGCACAAGGTGCGTTTCGTCACCGCCGCCGCGCTGTTCGACGGCCACGACGCGTCGATCAACATCATGCGGCGGATTCTGCAATCGACCGGCTCCGAGGTCATCCACCTGGGCCACAACCGCTCGGTCGGCGAGATCGTCAACGCGGCGCTGCAGGAAGACGTGCAGGGCATCGCGATCACCAGCTACCAGGGCGGCCACGTCGAGTTCTTCAAATACATGATCGACCTGCTGAAGGCCAATAGCGGCGAGAACATCAAGGTGTTCGGCGGCGGCGGCGGCGTGATCGTGCCGTCCGAGATCAAGGAACTCCACGACTACGGCGTCACGCGCATCTACTCGCCCGAGGACGGCGCGATCATGGGCCTGCAGGGCATGATCAACGACCTCGTCGCGAATTCCGACTTCGACCTCACCGCAGCCGCCCCCGGCGCCGCTGACGCGGTCGTCAAGGCCCTTACGAACGGCGACCGCAAGGCGGCGCTGCGCAGCCTGTCGCGCATCATCACGGCGCTGGAAAATGGCGCCTATGGCGACGACGTCAAGAAGGCGCTCGTCGAAGCCGCCGCCAAGGTCAAGACCCCTACGCTGGGCATCACCGGTACCGGCGGTGCCGGCAAGAGCTCGCTCACCGACGAGCTGGTGCGTCGCTTCCGCCTCGACCAGAACGACAAGCTGCGCGTCGGCATCGTGTCGATCGACCCGTCGCGCAAGCGCACCGGCGGCGCGCTGCTCGGCGACCGCATCCGCATGAACGCGATCGAGCACGAGAACATCTACATGCGCTCGCTGGCGACGCGCGACACCGGCTCCGAGATCTCCGCGGCACTCCCTGAAGTGATCGCCGCCGCGAAGCTTGCCGGCTTCGACCTGATCATCGTCGAGACCTCCGGCATCGGCCAGGGCAACGCCGCGATCGTGCCCTTCGTCGATCTGTCGCTGTACGTGATGACGCCCGAATTCGGCGCCGCGAGCCAGCTCGAGAAGATCGACATGCTCGACTTCGCAGACTTCGTCGCGATCAACAAGTTCGACCGCAAGGGCGCCGAGGACGCGCTGCGCGACGTGCGCAAGCAGTACCAGCGCAACCGCGAGCTCTTCAGCACCCCGACCGACGACATGCCGGTGTTCGGCACGATGGCCGCCCGCTTCAACGACGACGGCATCACCGCGCTGTACCAGGCGATCTTCCCGCGCCTCGTGGAGAAGGGCCTCAAGGCCAAGCCGGGCGCGCTGCCCAAGGTCACGACCAAGGCGTCGAGCCGCGGCCGTGCGATCGTGCCGGCCGAGCGTGTGCGCTACCTCGCCGAGATCGCCGACACGGTTCGCGATTACCACCAGCACGTGCAGCAGCAGGCCCGCGTCGCGCGCGAGCGCCAATCGCTGAAGATCGCCAAGGCGCTGTTCGAGCAATGCGGCAAGGATGCCGGTTCGTTCGCCGAGATGATCGACTGGAAGGACGGCGAACTCACGCCGGCCGCCAAGAAGCTGCTCGACATGTGGCCGCGCACGAAGGAGCTGTACGCCGCAGACGAATACGTCGTGAAGATCCGCGACAAGGAAATCCGCACCAAGCTGACCTCGGATTCGCTGTCGGGCACCAAGATCCGCAAGGTCGCCCTGCCGAATTTCGATGACGACGGCGAGTCGCTGAAATTCCTGATGAAGGAAAACGTCCCCGGCTCCTTCCCCTACACGGCCGGCGTGTTCGCATTCAAGCGCGAAGGCGAGGACCCGACGCGGATGTTCGCAGGTGAAGGTGACGCCTTCCGCACCAACCGCCGCTTCAAGAAGGTCTCCGAGGGCATGCCCGCGCACCGCCTGTCGACCGCCTTCGACTCGGTAACCCTGTACGGCTGCGACCCCGACCTGCGTCCGGACATCTACGGCAAGATCGGCAACTCCGGCGTGTCGATCGCGACGCTCGACGACATGAAGGTGCTGTACGACGGCTTCGACCTGTGCGCGCCGACGACTTCGGTGTCGATGACCATCAACGGACCGGCGCCGATCATCCTCGCGTGCTTCTTCAACACCGCGATCGACCAGCAGGTCGCCAAGTTCAAGGCCGACAACGGCCGCGAGCCGACCGAGACCGAGTACCAGAAGATCAAGGAATGGACGCTGTCCTCGGTGCGCGGCACCGTGCAGGCCGACATCCTGAAGGAAGACCAGGGCCAGAACACCTGCATCTTCTCGACCGAGTTCGCGCTGAAGATGATGGGCGACATCCAGGAATACTTTGTCCATCACAAGGTGCAGAACTTCTACTCGGTGTCGATCTCCGGCTACCACATCGCCGAAGCCGGTGCGAACCCGATCTCGCAGCTCGCCTTCACGCTGTCGAACGGCTTCACCTACGTCGAGTCCTATCTGGCGCGCGGCATGCACATCGACGACTTCGCGCCCAACCTGTCCTTCTTCTTCTCCAACGGCATGGACCCGGAGTACTCGGTGATCGGCCGCGTCGCCCGCCGCATCTGGGCGGTGGCGATGAAGAACAAGTACGGGGCGAACGAGCGCAGCCAGAAGCTGAAGTACCACGTGCAGACCTCGGGCCGCTCGCTGCACGCGCAGGAGATGGACTTCAACGACATCCGCACCACGCTGCAGGCGCTGATCGCGATCTACGACAACTGCAACTCGCTGCACACCAACGCCTACGACGAGGCGATCACCACGCCGACCGAGGAATCGGTGCGCCGCGCGATGGCGATCCAGCTCATCATCAACCGCGAATGGGGTCTGGCGAAGAACGAGAACCCGAACCAGGGCGCTTTCATCATCGACGAACTGACCGATCTCGTCGAAGAGGCGGTGCTGAAGGAATTCGAGGCGATCGCCTCGCGCGGCGGCGTGCTCGGCGCGATGGAAACCGGCTACCAGCGCGGCAAGATCCAGGAGGAGTCGCTCTACTACGAGCACAAGAAGCACGACGGCTCTTACCCGATTATCGGCGTGAACACCTTCCTCAACCCGAAGGGCCAGGCGCAGCAGGAGATCGAACTTGCGCGCTCGACCGAGGAGGAGAAGCAGAGCCAGTTGAAGCGCCTGGCCGACTTCCATGCCCGCAACAAGGCCGACGCGTCGAAGTGGCAGGCCAAGCTGCGCCAGACCGTGATCGAAAACGGCAACGTGTTCGAGGTGCTGGTGGATGCGGTGCGCTACTGCTCGCTCGGCCAGATCACCGGCGCGCTGTACGAGGTCGGCGGCCAGTATCGTCGCAGCATGTAAGTCGCAGAAAACCTGCGCAATCGATCGGAAAACGGCGCTTCGGCGCCGTTTTTCTTGCGTGTAACGCCCTACGCGCAGCGATTTGCGCACCAGAATGGGGCGAAAATTAAGAAAAGTTAACAAAGCTGCAGAAAATCGTTGATTTGGCGCCTCAAAGTGGTGCATAAAGGCGGGCGATCCACTATCGGCGTAATAAACGCACCATTTCGGGGAATTCGATGAAATACCAATCGCTCGAGCAGTTTCTTGAACACGTCGCTGTGCGCAATCTCGGCCAGCCCGAATTCCTGCAGGCCGTGACCGAGGTCATCGAAAGCCTTTGGCCGTTCATCTCCAGCCACCCCAAATACGCCGAGCAGGGCCTGCTCGATCGCCTGGTCGAGCCCGAGCGCGTGATCATGTTCCGCGTCTCGTGGGTGGACGACCACGGCGACGTGCAGGTCAACCGCGGCTACCGCATCCAGCACAGTTCGGCGATCGGCCCTTACAAGGGCGGTCTGCGCTTCCACCCCTCGGTGAATCTCTCCATCCTCAAGTTCCTCGCCTTCGAACAGACCTTCAAGAACGCGCTGACGACGCTGCCGATGGGTGGCGGCAAGGGCGGTTCGGACTTCGATCCCAAGGGCAAGAGCCCTGCCGAGGTGATGCGTTTCTGCCAGGCTTTCGTCACTGAGCTGTTCCGCCACGTGGGCTCGGACACCGACGTGCCGGCAGGCGACATCGGCGTGGGTGGGCGCGAAGTGGGCTTCATGGCCGGCATGATGAAGAAGCTGTCGAACCGCGCCGACTGCGTGTTCACGGGCAAGGGCCTCGCCTTCGGCGGCTCGCTGATCCGCCCCGAGGCGACCGGCTACGGGACCGTGTATTTCGCCGAAGATATGCTCAAGCGCAAGGGCATGTCCTTCGACGGCCTGCGCGTCAGCGTGTCCGGCTCGGGCAATGTCGCGCAGTACGCGGTCGAGAAGGCAATGGCGCTCGGCGCGAAGGTCGTGACGGTGTCCGATTCGAGCGGCACGGTGGTCGACGAGGACGGTTTCACGACCGAGAAGCTCGCCGAGCTGATGGAAGTGAAGAATCACCTCTACGGTCGCGTCAGCGATTACGCCCAGCGCGTGAAGGCCAACTTCCAGCCCGACGTCTCGCCGTGGCACGTGCCCGTTGATGTCGCATTGCCGTGTGCGACGCAAAACGAGCTCGACGGCGAGGACGCGCGCAAGCTGGTGAAGAGTGGCGTCAAGTGCGTCGCCGAAGGCGCCAACATGCCGTCGACGGCCGAAGCGGTGCGCGTGTTCGAGGATGCCGGGGTGCTGTATGCGCCGGGCAAGGCGAGCAACGCCGGCGGCGTCGCGACTTCGGGCCTGGAGATGAGCCAGAACGCGATGCGTCTGTCCTGGCCGCGCGAAGAGGTCGACGCCCGCCTGTTGGGCATCATGCGCAGCATCCACGAAGCATGCGTGCAGCACGGCACTCGACCGGATGGCTCGGTCAGCTATGTGGACGGTGCGAACATCGCCGGCTTCGTGAAGGTCGCCGACGCGATGCTGGCGCAGGGCGTGATCTGACACCCATGCAAGGGCAACCGCGTCGCGCTCAGTGCAGCGCCACGTGGTTGCCCGGCGCCGGATGGCTCCAAGGCGACTGCGCCTCCCATTCGTCGAACTGCGCAGTCGGAATCGGCCGGCCGACGAAATGGCCTTGCGCCGTGTCGCAGCCCAGCTCCTGCAACCGGTTCCACAGCCCCTCGCTCTCGACCCCCTCGGCGACGACACCCAGCCCGAGGTTGTGACCCAGCTCGACCGTCGAATGCACGATCACGGCCGAGCCCTGGTTCTCCAGCATGCTGGTCACGAAGGAGTGGTCGATCTTCAGTGAATCGACCGGCAGCTTCTGCAGATAACTCAGGCTCGAGTAGCCGATGCCGAAGTCGTCGATGAAGAGGTCGACGCCGAGATCCTTGAGGTGATCCAGTGTCTCCAGGGCGCCGGCCGGGTCTTCCATGAGCGCGCTCTCCGTAAGTTCGAACTGCACCAGTTCGGGCGGCAGCGCCCAGGTCGCGAACAGTCCGCTGATTCGGTCGATCAGACGCGGGTCGCGCAGGTCCTGGGCCGACAGATTCACCGACAGCGGCCGTGCGATCCCCCTCTCGTGCCATGCGTAGGACTGGCGGAAGGCCGCCTCGAGCACCCAGCGCGTGAGCGGCATGATCAGGCCGGCGTGTTCGGCCAGTGCGATGAATTCGCCGGTGGCGATCATGCCGTGCTGCGGGTGCTGCCAGCGCACCAGCGCCTCGGCGCCGCAGACTTCACCGCTGCGGATCGATACCTTGGGCTGGCAGTACAGCAGCAGTTCGTTATGGTCGATCGCACTGCGCAACTCGCTCATCAGCTCCAGCCGACGAGTGCTCTCGCGGTCTTCGGTGCCCTTGTACAAGGTGTACTTGCATGCCGTCCGGCGCGCCTGAACCGCGGCAATCTTCGCCCGTCGCAGCAGCGCCTCGGGGGTGTTGCCGTGACCGGGGAAGAGCGAAATGCCGATGTAGGCATGCGGGTCCATCGCCAGTCCGGCGAAGTCCACCGGATCGCACGCCTCGCGCATCGTGTGGTGGGCCACGCGCATCGCCGCTTCGGCGCTCGAGCGCGGCATGATGATCGCGAATTCGTCCTCGCCGACGCGCGCAACCGACTTGTCGGGTCCCGCTAGGTGGCGCAGCCGCGCGGCCATTTCGACGATCAGGTGGTCGCCTTCCTGATAGCCGAGCGTGTCGCTGATCTCCTGGAAACGTCCGACCTTCAGCAGCAGCACAGCCATCGACTGGTTTTCCAGCTGCGCCTGCGTGATCTCCGCGGCCAGCGTCTCGCCCACCGAACTGCGGTTGGGCAGGTCGGTGAGCGCATCGAAAAACGCCATGTGGCGGATCGTTTCCTCGGCCTCGCGGTGGCGCTCGCGCATGCGCAGGTTCGCGATGCCGAAGGCGAGGTCGTCGGCCATCTCGGCGAGGAGCCGGGTCTCGCATTCGTCGAAGGCGTCCGCTTCGGCGGCGAAGATCGTCAGGTTGCCGATCGTCCTGTCCTGGATGATCAGCGGGAAAGCGGCGATCGATGCGTAGCCGCGCCTGAGCGTTTCTTCGAGGGGGACGGGGAGCTGGGTGCTGGCCAGCGTGGTGGTGTCCTGCACTACCACCGGTTTCCCGCTGCGGATCGCCTGGGATGTCGGGCCGCGCGAGCTCTCGGATTCACCTTCCGCCCAGGTGAAGCGGCCGAGCTCGAGGAAACCCTCCTCGAAACCCATGTGCGCCATCGGACGTATGGTTTTCGCCTCGTCGTGTTCGGCGTAGCCGACCCACGCCATGCGATAGCCGCCGAGTTCGACGATCACCCGGCACATGTCGTGCAGCAGCGTTGCCTCGTCCTGCGCCCGCAACAGCGTGCGGTTGCCCGCGCTCAGTGTGCGCAGCGCGCGTTCGGCGTAGCTCATGACGCTCTCCTTTGCGCGTGCACCGCCACGGCGTCTGTCGGCCCGAGCGCCGTGCCGACGGCGCGCGCTCGCACCGGCGACAATTCATCCTAGTGCCGGGCGCGCGGCGACGCAACGCTGCGCCGCCACTTCCGTCACGCTCAGGACGCGGTCGAGCGTGCCTTCAATGCGCCGATCACCACGGGCAGCAGCGACAGCACGATGATGCCGACGATCACCAGCGTGAGGTTCTGCTTGATCCACGGCATGTTGCCGAACCAGTAGCCGGCGAGCGTGAGCGACACGACCCAGGCCAGCGCGCCGACGAGGTTGAACAGCGTGAAGCGCGCGTAGCTCATGCTGCCGATGCCGGCGACGAAGGGCGCGAAGGTGCGGAACAGCGGCAGGAAGCGCGAGATCACTAGCGTCTTGCCGCCGTGCTTCTCGTAGAACAGATGCGTCTTCATCAGCGCCGCCTTGTTGAACAGGCGCGAGTTCTCCCAATGGAAGACCCTCGGGCCGAAGTAGCGGCCGATCGAGTAATTCACGGTGTTGCCGAGAATCGCGGCGGCCGTCAGCGTGAGGATCAGCAGCGAGATGTCCATGTTGCCCAGCGCGGCCAGCGCGCCGGCGATGAACAGCAGCGAATCGCCCGGCAGGAAGGGGGTGACGACGAAGCCGGTCTCGCTGAAGATCACCGCGAACAGGATCGCGTAGATCCAGACGCCGTAGGCGCTGACGAGCGCTTCGAGGTGCTTGTCGAGGTGCAGGACGATGTCGAGCAGCGGAGCGAAAAATTCCATGGACGGATGCGCAGGTGGGAAAGGCCGGAATTCTACCCGACGCCCGGGCCGGCGACCGGAACAGCGGCCGGCGATGTGGCAGGCGGACAGCGGAACTGCCCATTCTGGCAGGCGATTGTTGCGGAAATCGTCACGATGAATTGTTTGTTTCAAACTTGCCGAGCACGTCACCGCCTTCTATAGTCCGCCCGCACCGGTGGGCCGGGACCGACGATCGCGTCGGAATGGCGCCGGCCTTAGCTCGGGAATTCCGCATGTCCGGCCTGTTGCGCAAATTCTGGATCGAGCCGCCCGTGCGCGCGGTGATGTTGCTGACCGCGCTGATGCTGGCGGTCCTCGCCGGCGGCACCGCCTTCCTGCTCTACGACATGCGCCAGCGCGAGATCGAGTATGCGCGCAGCGAGATCTCGACCCTGAGCCGCATCCTCGCGGAGCAGACGGCGCGCACGCTCGACGGCGTCGCGATGGCGCTGCGCGGCGCCCAGGACAGGCTGTCCGACAGTATCGGGCTGCAGCTCGAACTCGACAGCTTCCCCGTCCAGGCGCTCCTCAAGGCCCGCGCCGAGGGCTTGCCTCAGTTTTCGTCGATGTTCGTCGTCAATGCCAGCGGCGTCGTCATGAACTCGACCCTGCTCGGCACCCGTCCGGGCTTCAACGAAGCGGACCGCGACTACTTCGCGACTCTCGTGCGCAGGGACGAAGGGCTCTTCGTCAGCCAGATGTACCGCCGCCGCTTCGACGGTGAGTGGACCTTCTACCTCAGCGCACGCCTCGTCGATGCCGGCGGGAATTTCCGCGGCGTTGTCGCTTCGGCGGTCGTCGCGAATTATTTCGAATCCTTCTACCGCCGGCTCGACCTGCGCTTCGGCAAGCAGATCCAGCTGATCAACGCGCGTGGCAACCTGGTCGCCAGCTTCCCCAGCGACATGGACAAGGTCGACCAGCCGGTCCAGGGGCTGCCGCGGCTCACCGCAAAGGCCGCCGATCCGACCGGCACGATCCACGTCACCGAGACCCTGGCCGGCGAGAACCGCTTCGTCGCCTACCATCCCGTGCCGCGCTATCCCTTCCTGATCGGCGTCGCCGTCGATCAGGACTCGGCGCTGGTGTCCTGGCCGATGACGGCGCGGCCCATCGTCGCGGGCGCCGGCATCGTCGCCCTGCTGTTGCTGGCCGCCTCCTGCGGTGTCGTATGGAGCATGCGCCGGCGGGCGCTGATGGCGAGTGCGCTGCAGGACAGCGAGGAGCGCCTGCGCGAGATGGTCGAATCGGTGATGGATGCGATCGTCACCATCGACGAGGACCTGTCCGTGGTGCTGTACAACCGCGCGGCCGAGCACATGTTTGGGGTTCCCGCCGACGAGGCGCTCGGCAAGCCCTTCGACCGCCTGCTCGCCGCGGAGTCCCGCGGCGCCTACCACGCCATCGTCGGACGGCGGCGCAATTCGGGCGAAACGCGCAACGCACGTCGCGGCCGTGCCGAACTCACTGCGCGCCATGCCGACGGGCGCGAGTTCCCCGCAGACACCACCTTCTCCTCGACCGAGATCCAGGGGCGACGATTCCTCACCGTGGTTCTGCGCGACCTGACCGAGCGCAAACGGATCGAAACGCACCTGCGCGAAACCAATCGCCAGTTGCAGGAGCTCTCCACCGCGCTGCAGCGCGTGCGCGAGGACGAGCGTGCCGGCATCGCACGCGAGATGCACGACGAGCTCGGGCAGCGGCTCACCGCGATCAAGCTCGAGCTGTCCTGGCTCGGCGGCCGCCTGCCCGGCGAGCGCGCCGACCTGCAGGACAAGGTGGGCGTCATCAAGGAGCAGCTCAACCAGACGATCGCCTCGGTGCGGCGCATCACCTACGAGCTGCGCCCCCTGATCCTCGACGACCTCGGCCTGCGCGCGGCGATCTCCTGGCTCACGGGCGATTTCTCCAAACGCACCGGCATCGAGCTGGTGCTGGACCTGGACGACGACGAGCCCGAGCGGGGCAGCGCCGAGGCGACGACGCTGTTCCGCGTGCTGCAAGAATCGCTCACCAATGTCACGAAGTACGCGCAGGCGAGTACCGTATGGGTGGCGTTCCACCGCGACGGCGATGACTGGCGCCTGACCGTGCGCGACGACGGCGTTGGTTTCGTGCTCGATGCGGCGAGCCAGGCGGGGTTCGGCCTGCTCGGCATGCGCGAGCGCATCCGCCTGGTGCAGGGAACCTTTGCGATCCATTCCACGCCCGGCGACGGCACGACGATCGACGTCACCGTGCCGACCGGGCAATGAGGGAAGCAAGATGGAAAAACTGAGGGTATTGCTCGCCGACGACCACGCGATCATCCGCGACGGCCTGAAGCAGATCCTCGCCGACACCGAAGACCTGGCGGTGTGCGGCGAGGCCGCCAACGGCAATGAGGCCTTGCTGCTCGTGCGCGAACAGGACTGGGACGTGGTCGTGCTCGACATCTCCATGCCGGGGCGCAGCGGCCTCGACCTCATCCGCCTGATCCACGACGAGAAGCCCAAGCTCCCCATCCTGATCCTGAGCATGCACCACGAGGAGCAGTACGCGGTGCGCGCGCTGCATGCCGGCGCGTCCGGCTACCTGACCAAGGAAAGCGACGCCGACCTGCTCGTGCACGCAATCCGCCGCGTCGCGCGCGGCGGCGTGTATGTGAGCGACACCGTCGCCGAGCTGATGGCGCGCGGCCTCATGCCCGCAGCGAACGAACTGCCGCACACCGCCCTGTCGGATCGCGAATACCAGATCTTCCATCGCCTGGTGCTCGGGCAGGGCCTCACCGACATCGCCAACGAGCTGTCGCTCAGCGTGAAGACGATCAGCACGCACAAGACGCGCATCCTGCAGAAGATGGCGATGACGAACACCTCCGAGCTGATCCGCTACGCCGTCGCGCACCACCTGGTGAAGTCCACCGACGTGTAAGCCCGCGCCGCCGCTGCGCGGCGTCTCGGGCTCATCCCGCCTTCCGCCCCATCCCACATCCCGTCCCGTCCGCCGCGCCGTGAAGGCCGCGGCGCACCCGCGCGCGTCCTGCGCGGGCCGGCCTGTCACGCGTTCGCGTACTGCCCGTGCGTTAGGAATTTTCCTACACGCAATTTAAACCCTGTCCGATATGTGGGATTGCGCGAATTCGTGAAAATTCCCTCACGTCGGGCCGCGCCCATGTTGCGGTCCATAGGACGAAATTCCAGCTTCGACAGGAGAGCCCAAATGCAATTCCGTCTCAACCGCGTGTCGCTGCTCATTGCCGCCACCGCCGCGATCTTCGCTTCTTCCTCCGCATTTGCCGTCGACGCCGACGCCGCCAAGTCGCTCGCGAAAGACAACGACTGCTTCAAGTGCCACGCCGTCAACAAGACCAAGAAGGGTCCCTCGTACCAGAAGATTGCCGCCAAGTACAAGGGCAAGGAAGTCGAGGGCTTCGAAAAGATGAAGAAGAACATCACCACCGGCCCGAAGGTGAAGCTCGAGGACGGCACCGAGGAAGAGCACAAGATCATCAACACCAAGAACGAGGCCGAGATCAAGAACCTCATGGAATGGATTCTTTCGCAGTAAGCCGCATGGCCTGAATCGCACCGTCCGGGCGGGCGGTGCGGCAATGACGTTCGGAACCAAGGGGATAACATGAAAAAAATGCGAAGCGTGCTTGCAGCGCTGGCCGTCATCGGCAGCGTCTGCTCCGGGGCGGTATTCGCCGCGGATGCGCCGAAAGAGGCGCCCAAGGACATCGTTCTGAAGGGAGATGCCAAATGCACGTCCTGTCACGACGAGGCGGACGCCCCGGGCGTGCTGCACATCGGCAAGACGAAGCACGGCACGCGCGCCGACGACCGCACCCCGACCTGTAGCGACTGCCACGGCGAAAGCGAAAAGCACGTGAATTACAAGGGTAGCGACAAGCCGCCCAAGCCCGATCGCACCTTCGACAAGACGTCCGCGACGCCCGTGGCCGAGCGCAACGCCGCCTGCCTGTCCTGTCACCAGACCGATCCCAAGCGCCACCTGTGGACCGGCAGCACGCACGAGCGCCGCGACGTCGCCTGCAGTTCCTGTCACGACACGCACGCCGCCGACGACAAGGTCCGCGACAAGCGCACCCAGGCCGACGTGTGCTTCGCCTGCCACAAGGAGCAGCGCGCACAGGTCAACCGTCCGTCGCACCACCCGATCCCCGAAGGCAAGATGTCCTGCTCGGACTGCCACAACCCGCACGGCACCACCGGGCCGAAGCTGCTCGTGAAGGACAGCACCAACGCGACCTGCTACACCTGCCACGCCGAAAAACGCGGCCCCTTCGTGCATAACCATGCACCGGTCACCGAGGACTGCGCCAACTGCCACAACCCGCATGGCACCGTCGCCGACGCGATGCTCAAGACCCGTCCGCCCTTCCTGTGCCAGCAGTGCCATGACCCCGCCAACCACCTCGGCACGATTCCGGGTGTTGCGGCGAATACCGATCTCAGCCGCAACGTGAATGGCACCGCGATCGTTTCGCCGGCAAGCCAGAACAACGGTCTCAATTCGGTCGGTGTGACCCAGGGGCGTGCCTGCCTGAATTGCCACACCGAAATCCATGGCAGCAACAGTCCGTCGGCCAGCTCGAAGGCTGCCCGCTTCTGGCGTTAAGAGTCAGGGAGAACGAAATGGACAACAATCGCATCTTCAAGCGGACCGTGCTGGCGCTGGCCGTGTCGATGGCCTTCCCCGTGTCGTCCGCCCTCGCGCAGGAAGACGAGGTCGCGGAACTGATCAGCCCGAACGTCGCCGAAGCAAGCATCAAGCTGCAACACCTCGACGAGGTCAATCCGCTGTACCGCCAGTACTACGGCATTAATGACGAGGGTGTGCATGGCGGCGCCGACCTCAAGGTCATCCGCCGCTCCGACGAGGGACGCTGGCTGCGCATCGAGGGCCGCGACCTGGGCCTGCGCACGCAGGAGTTCGGCGCGTCGATAGAGCAGCAGGGCGACTGGAAGCTGGGCATCGACTACAACCAGATCCCGCGCTACGCACCGTTCGAGGTGTCCACCCGCGTGACCGGAATCGGCCACGACTCGCTCAACCTCGGCACCCGCTTCGACGACAAGGACCTCAAGACCGAGCGCACCGCCACGTCCCTGACCGCCACCAAGTTCATCAGCAAGAACCTGCAGGCGAACGTCACGTTCAAGAACGAGGCCAAGAAGGGCGAGCGCCTGTTCGGCTCCAACGGCAACGTCGGCGGCTACCTCGGGCAGTTGTTCGCGCCCGAGCCGATCGACTCGAACCACAAGCAGATCGAGGCCTCGCTGGACTACGCGACCGAGAAGTTCTACGTCTCAGGCAGCTACTACGCCAGCTTCTACGAAAACAAGGCCGGCAAGGGGCTGTTCGTCAATTACGGCACCACCGGCGGTGCGGGCAACCCGGTCGCTGTGCAGGGCACGCCGACCCAGATGAGCCCGCTGTCGCTCGCACCCGACAACCAGATGCACCAGATCGCGCTCGCTGGCGGCTACAACTTCAGCCGCGACACGCGCGCGAACCTGAAGGTGAGCAAGAGCTTCGCGACCCAGGACGACAGCTTCCTGCCGTCCTCGGTCGTGCCCTACCTGCCGGGCATGACCCGCAGCGACCTCGGCGGCAAGGTCGACACGACCAACGTGTTCGGCTCGCTCACCTCGCGCATCACGGACAAGCTCAACCTGCTTGCGTCGTGGGCGTACGAGGACCGGGATGACCGGACTCCGCAACTCGATTATGCGAATTACAACGGGAGGATCCTGCAGAACAACCCGGAGTCGCAGTCGACGCATCGCGGCAAGCTCGAGGCGAGCTACCGTCTGCCGAGGGGCTACAACCTGACCGCCGGTTACGACTATGACTTCAGGAAGTACGAGGGCATGGACGAGTTGTACCGCGACGAGATGACGGAGCACACCTATCGTATCGACCTGCGCAAGTCGCTCAGCGACACCCTGAACGGCAGCGTGACCCTCGCCCGCAGCGAGCGCGACGGTTCGAGCTGGGGCACCACGCCGGTCCTCGTCAAGACCGCCACGACGGCCGTGGGCGAGCACTGGACGGCGCCGGCGCAGTTCTCCGACCGCGAGCGCGACAAGCTCAAGCTCATGCTCGACTGGATGCCGGTCGAGCCGCTGTCGGTGCAGTTCGCCTACGAGTACGCGATGGACGACTACAAGACGCGCATCTTCGATATCGGTCTGAACGAGGGCCGTTCGGAGCTGTTCTCGCTCGATGCGTCATACCGCTTCAGTGATCGCTGGAAGGCGAACATGTGGTATTCGCACTCCACCAACGAAATCGAGCAGAAATCGCTGAACAGCACCTACGGGTCGAAGTGCGACGGCACCACGCTCGCCTACACCTGCGTGCCGTGGGGTGCCGACCTCAAGCTGAGCTCGAATGCCGTCGGCGCCGGATTCGACGGGCAGATCAGTTCGAAATTCTCGGTGGGCGGGCAATATCTATACAGCCGCGACGTGAGCAAGTACGACATCTCCTACGCGGCTGCCGGTGCGCTGTCGTCGATCCGCCAGGGTGCGGGGATCCTCCCGGATACCGAGTACACGCTGAACACCCTGCGGCTATTCGCCCGGTATGCCCTCACCAAGGCAACGGGTATTCGTTTAGACTATGTCTGGGATCGTCGCGAGATGGATGACTATACATGGTCGAGCTGGAGCTACTCGGATGGCACAAAGGTCTTCGTGGATCCGAACCAGATCACGCGCGTGATCGCGGTGACCGTCTCGCATGCGTTCTGATTGACGGCAGCAACAGCCGGGCCGGAAGCGGCCCGGCTTTCGTCCGGGAATGGCAAGTTTTCCGGCAGGGGCCCACGAGCACATATGACGCTTGCGCGTCTGGCGATTGGCGTGCGACGTGTCGGCCCCTTCTTTGTTTGTGGCGCGCAGCTTGCGCCGGAAAAAGGGGAGCATCAAAGTGAAAATACGCAACATTCGGGGCCTGCTGGCGGCGGTCGCGTCTGCCGCGTTGCTGTGGCCCTTGTCGGGCCATGCGGCCGGCGGCAATGCGCCGGCCGCGCTTGATAACGCGACTTGCCTGAACTGCCACGCCGCGGGCAAGCCGGAGATCAAGGTCGAGGATGCGGAGGGCGAGGATGCGGAGGGCGAGGAGGTCGCCCTTCCCGCGATCGATCCGGCCAAGGTCGCGAAGGGGGTGCACGCCAAGATCGACTGTGTGGCCTGCCACACCGATATCGTCGACGCGAAGGAGAAGCACGAGAAGGCGCCCAACGCGGTCAAGCCCGACTGTGCCGCCTGTCACGAGAAGCTGTGGGACGAGGCGAAGAAGAACAACCAGGCCGCGGGCAAGGAGCGCCTGGGCATCGTGGTCGAGAACATCGCCGCGTACAAGGAGTCCTTCCACGCCCGTCCTGATGCGGACAATCCTGATCGTCCCAAGGCCTACTGCAACCAGTGCCACGCGACGCACGATTTCGCCGTGCCCGTTGCCGGCACGCCCGAGCGCGAAAAGTGGCGCATGACTATCCCCGAGACCTGCGGCGCCGCCTGTCACGAGGACCAGCTCGACGACTTCACCTCGTCGGTGCATGGCAAGCTCATCGAGAAGGGCGACACGAAGGGCGCAGTGTGCATCGACTGCCACACGACGCACGAGATCCGCAACTCGTCGTCGGAGGCGTTCAAGCTCAAGAACGTGCTCGCCTGCGGCGACTGCCACACGGAAGAGCTGCACAGCTACCGTGACACCTACCACGGGCAGGTGAACCGTCTCGGCTTCGTCTACACCGCCAAGTGCGCGGACTGCCACGGCAGTCACGGCATCAAGGCGGGCGACGATCCGAAGTCGCGCGTGCATCCGGACAACCGCCTGAAGACCTGCCAGAAGTGTCACGACGACAAGAAGCCGGGCATGGTGAAGGCGACGGCGGGCTTCGTGACCTTCGGGCCGCACGCCAACACGCACGACTTCGAGAAGTATCCGAAGATGTGGATCGCCGGCAAGTTCATGACGGCCCTGCTGATCGGCGTGTTCGCCTTCTTCTGGCTGCACAGCGGCCTGTGGTACTACCGTGAATGGCAGGAGCGCAAGGAGCGCAAGACCGTGCCGCACGTGCGCACCGGCGAGCTGGGTGTGAACGAGGGCAAGCACTTCGTGCGCTTCGCCTGGGGCTGGCGTGTTGCGCACCTGTGCTTTGCGCTGGTGACGATGACCCTGGTGCTGACCGGCACGACGGTGATGTTTGCCGACAGCTCGTGGGCGCCGAAGATTGCTGCGCTGCTCGGCGGGCCGAAGGTGATGGGCATCATCCACCGCGTCGCCGCCTCGCTCTTCGTCGGCATCTTCATGATCCACTTCGTGTACGTGATGTCGCGCCTGCTCCGGAACCGCAAGTTCCGCTGGTTCGGCCCGGATTCGCTGATCCCGAACTGGAAGGACCTCGCCGACTGCTGGGGCATGTTCAAGTGGTTCTTCGGCAAGGGGCCCAAGCCGAATTTCGACCGCTGGACCTACTTCGAGAAGTTCGACTACTGGGCGGTGTTCTGGGGTGTGAACATCATCGGCTGGAGCGGCCTGATGCTGGCCTTCCCGCACGTGACGGCGAGCCTCCTGCCGGGCTGGGTGTTCAACGTCGGCACGCTGGTGCATGGCGAGGAAGCCTTCCTTGCGGCGGTGTTCCTCTTCACGGTGCACTTCTTCAACAACCACTTCCGCCCCGACAAGCTGCCGCCGCCGGATGTGGTGATGTTCACCGGCACGCAGTCGCTGGAAGAGTTCAGCCGAGAGCACCCGGCGCACTACCAGCGTCTGGTGGAGTCCGGTGAGCTGGAGAAGTACCTGGTCGACGCGCCGTCGCGCCAGATGCACGTCGGTTCGGTGATCCTCGGCCTGACCTTGATCACCGTCGGCCTGGTGCTGCTGGTGCTGGTGGTGACCGGCTTCTTCAGCTGATCGCTGCCTGAAGGCGTAACGAAGAAGGGGAGGGCGACCTCCCCTTTTTTTCGTCCACGGGCGGCCGCGCAGCAGGTGCGGGTTGCCGTGGCTCGCACCTGGCGGACCCGTCACCGCCCGTTGTTACGATTCACTACATTTCACAAACAGTTGCGCAAACATGGCTTGCGAGACTGCACGCACACAAAAGCGCGAGCGGCCGCCACCGAGCGGCTGCCGACGCTGCGGCGCACACGATCGCGCCGGACCCCGGACCCGATAACGACAAACACGGCCGGGTGGAGACGCAGGATAAAAACCAAAGGAGGAGATGGTATGTCCGACAGGAACGGGCACGCCGCGCAACCGGCCGCCCTGGACACCTTTCCGCGGCTGCTGATGCAGCATGCGGCCGTGCGACCCAACCGGCCTGCGATGCGCGAGAAGGAGTTCGGCATCTGGCAGACCTACAGCTGGGCCGAAGTCGCGCGCAACGTGCGCGCGATCGCCTGCGGGCTCGCGGAATTGGGCTTCAAGCGCGGCGACCGCCTCGCCGTCATCGGTGACAACCGCCCGCGCCTGTACTGGTCGGTAACCGCCTGCCAGTGCCTCGGTGGCATTCCCGTGATGCTCTATCAGGACGCCGTGGCGCCGGAAATGTCCTACGTGTTGCAGGACGCCGAGATCCGCTTCGCCGTGGTCGAGGACCAGGAGCAGGTGGACAAGATGCTCGAGATCCACCCCGAGGTGCCGTTTCTCGAGCACGTGATCTACGACGATCCGCGCGGCCTTCGCCATTACAGCCAGCCGATGCTGCTGGGCCTCGACGAGCTGCAGGAGATGGGCGCCATCCACGACCGCAACCACACCGATTTCCTCGACGGGGAGATCGACAAGGGGGCGGCGGACGACATCTCGGTGATGCTGTATACCTCCGGCACGACCGGCAAGCCCAAGGGCGTGTGCCAGACGCATTCCGCCTTCATCGCCGCGGCGACCGGCGCGATGAGCTTCGACAAGCTCACCGAGCAGGAAGACATCCTGTCCTACCTGCCGATGGCCTGGGTCGGCGACCACCTGTTCTCCTTCGCGCAGGCGATGGTCGCGGGCTTCACGATCAACTGCCCGGAATCCGGCGACACGGTGATGACGGACCTGCGCGAGATCGGGCCGACCTACTACTTCGCGCCGCCGCGCGTGTTCGAAAATCTGCTCACGCAGGTGATGATCCGCATGGAGGACGCCAGCGCGCTCAAACGCAAGCTCTTTGCGTACTTCATGGATGTCGCGCGTCGCTGCGGTGCCGACATCCTCGACGGCAAGCCGGTGTCCGCGGGTGACCGCCTGCAGTACTGGCTCGGCGACCTGCTGATCTACGGCCCGCTGAAGAACGTGCTCGGCATGAGCCGCATCCGCGTCGCCTACACGGCGGGTGCGGCGATCGGCCCGGACCTCTTCCGCTTCTACCGTTCGATCGGCGTGAACCTCAAGCAGCTCTATGGCCAGACCGAGACCTGCGCCTACGTGTGTCTGCAACCGGATGGCCAGATCAAGCTGGACTCGGTCGGAAAGCCCGCGCCCTTCGTCGATGTGAAGCTCGCCGACAACGGCGAGATCCTCGTCAAGGGACCGATGCTGCTGAAGGCCTACTACAAGCGCCCGGATGCGACGGCCGAGTCGATCAACGCCGAGGGCTACTTCCTGACGGGCGACGCCGGCTATTTCGACGAGGATGGCCACCTGAAGATCATCGATCGTGCCAAGGACGTCGGCAAGCTCAAGGACGGCTCGATGTTCGCGCCCAACTACATCGAGAACAAGCTCAAGTTCTTCCAGCACGTGAAGGAGGCGGTCACCTTCGGCAACGGCCGCAACTGCGTCACCGCCTTCATCAACATCGACCTCGAGGCCGTCGGCAACTGGGCCGAGCGGCGCGGTCTGCCGTATTCCGGCTACACCGATCTCGCGTCGCAGCCGGCGGTGTATGAGCTGATCCGCGACTGCGTCGAGAAGGTGAATGCCGACCTCGCCGTCGATCCGCAGATGAGCGGCTCGCAGGTCAAGCGCTTCCTGATCCTGCACAAGGAACTGGACGCCGACGACGGCGAGCTCACCCGCACGCGCAAGGTGCGGCGCAACTTCATCGCCGAACGCTATGAGGTGCTGATCGACGCGCTGTTCGAGGGCAAGACGACGCAGCACATCGAGACCGTCGTGAAGTACGAGGACGGGCGCGAGGGGCGCATCAGCGCGGACCTGCGCATCGAGGAAGTGAAGACCTTCGCGCCCCAGGCGGCGAAGCAGGCGGCGTGAGGGGAGGAAGATGATGATGAACGACATGCCGCAGGCGGTGCAGGCGCAGGAACCGGCACAGGGCAACGGGCGCCGCATCGGCGAAGTGGTCCTCGACCTGCAGAACATCTCGCTGTCCTTTGGCGGGGTGAAGGCGCTGACCGACATCAGCTTCAACGTGCGCGAGCACGAGATCCGCTCGATCATCGGCCCGAACGGCGCCGGCAAGAGCTCGATGCTCAACGTGATCAACGGCGTCTATCACCCGCAGGAAGGCCGCATCCTGTTCCGCGGCGAAGAGCGGCGCAGGATGGAGCCGCACATGGCGGCCGCCCAGGGCATCGCGCGCACCTTCCAGAACATCGCGCTGTTCAAGGGCATGAGCGTGCTCGACAACATCATGACGGGGCGCAACCTGAAGATGAAGTCGGGCCTGCTCGCGAACGCGCTGTACTGGGGCCGCGCGCGGAAGGAGGAGATCGAGCATCGCGTGAAGGTCGAGGAGATCATCGACTTCCTCGAGATCCAGGACATCCGCAAGACCCCGGTCGGCGCGCTGCCCTACGGCCTGCAGAAGCGTGTCGAGCTCGGCCGCGCACTCGCCGCCGAGCCCAGTCTGCTGCTCCTCGACGAGCCGATGGCGGGCATGAACGTCGAGGAAAAGCAGGACATGTGCCGCTTCATCCTCGACGTGAATGACCAGTTCGGCACGACCATCGTGCTGATCGAGCACGACATGGGCGTGGTCATGGACATCTCCGACCGTGTCGTGGTGCTCGACTACGGGAAGAAGATCGGCGACGGCGTGCCCGACGAGGTGCGCGCCAACGAGGACGTCATCCGTGCCTACCTCGGCACGTCGCACTGAGCGGGAGCTTCGCAATGGGATTCTTTCTTGAAACCTTGTTCGGCGGTTTGATGGCCGGCATGTTGTATTCGCTGATCGCGCTCGGCTTCGTGCTGATCTACAAGGCCTCGGGCGTGTTCAACTTCGCGCAGGGCGCGATGGTGCTGTTCGCGGCATTGGCGATGGCGCGCTTCGCCGAGTGGATTCCGAAGTGGCTCGGGTTCGACAACCTGATCGTCGCGAACCTGCTCGCGTTTTGCGTCGCGATGGCGCTGATGGTGGTGCTGGCGTGGGTGATCGAGCGCCTGTGCCTGTCCAGGCTGGTGAACCAGGAAGGCATCACGCTGCTGATGGCCACTCTGGGCATCAGCTACTTCCTCGACGGCCTCGGCCAGACGCTGTTCGGCAACGACATCTACAGCATCAACGTCGGCATGCCCAAGGAGCCGGCGATGATCCTCGAAGGCATGTTCGAGGGGGGCCTGCTGATCAGCAAGGAGGACCTCGTCGCCGCGCTGATCGCCGCCGGCCTGGTGCTCGCGCTGGCGCTGTTCTTCCAGAAGACGACGACCGGCCGCGCGCTGCGTGCGGTGGCGGACGACCACCAGGCGGCCCAGTCGATCGGCATCCCGCTGAACCGCATCTGGGTCATCGTGTGGTCGGTGGCGGGCTTCGCGGCGCTGGTCGCCGGCATCATCTGGGGCTCCAAGCTCGGGGTGCAGTTCTCGCTCTCCCTGGTCGCGCTGAAGGCGCTGCCGGTAGTGATCCTGGGCGGCCTGACCTCGGTGCCGGGCGCGATCCTGGGCGGCCTGATCATCGGCGTCGGCGAGAAGCTGTCGGAGATCTACCTCGGCTCCTTCTTCGGCGGCGGCATCGAGATCTGGTTCGCGTACGTCCTGGCGCTGGGCTTCCTGCTGGTGCGTCCGCAGGGCCTGTTCGGCGAAAAAATCATCGACCGCGTCTGACGCGGCACCCACACCGGGAGAGTTTCCTCATGCTGTACAGAGAAAACGGCCAGTTCAAGACGAGCTACGCGGCCGACCAGCAGATCTTCCCGATCGCTCAGGACCGCATCGCGATCGGCCTGCTGCTCCTCGTCGCCTTCGTCGTGATGCCGATGGCGGGCTCGGAATACCTGTTCCGCGCCGTGCTGATCCCCTTCCTGATCCTCGCCCTCGCGGCGCTGGGCCTCAACATCCTGGTCGGCTACTGCGGCCAGATTTCGCTCGGCACCGGCGCGTTCATGGCGGTTGGGGCCTACGCGGCCTACAACTTCATGGTGCGCATCGACGGCATGCCGCTGATCGCGGCGATGCTGCTCGGCGGCCTCACGGCGACCGTCGTCGGCGTGCTGTTCGGTGTTCCCTCGCTGCGCATCAAGGGCTTGTACCTGGCGGTGGCGACGCTCGCGGCACAGTTCTTCACCGACTGGGCCTTCCTGCGCATCAGCTGGTTCACCAACAACTCGACCTCGGGTTCGGTGAGCGTCGCCGGGCTGAATGTGTTCGGCGTGCCGATCGAGTCGCCGGTGGCGAAATACCTGTTCTGCCTCACCGTCGTGTGCGTGTTCGCACTGGCGGCGAAGAACCTCACGCGCACGGCCACCGGCCGTCAGTGGATGGCGATCCGCGACATGGACGTCGCCGCCGCGGTGATCGGCATCCGCCCCGTGTATGCGAAGCTGACCGCCTTTGCGGTGAGCTCCTTCATCGTCGGTGTCGCCGGCGTGTTGTGGGCCTTCGTGCATCTGGGGGCGTGGGAGCCGGCTGCGTTCAGCATCGACCGCTCCTTCCAGCTGCTCTTCATGGTCATCATCGGCGGGCTGGGTTCGATCATGGGCGCCTTCTTCGGCGCGGCCTTCATCGTCGTCCTGCCCATCATCCTCGACCAGGTGCCGCACTGGTTCGACATCCCGCTGTCGACGGCGACGACTTCGCACCTGGTGCACATGATCTTCGGCGCGCTGATCGTGTTCTTCCTGATCGTCGAGCCGCACGGGCTGGCGAAGCTTTGGAGTATCGGCAAGCAGAAGCTGCGCCTTTGGCCCTTCCCGCATTGATGCGCTTGGGGCCGGGTTCAAGATAGTAGTAGTTCGGCAAGAGAAGAACGGCAGGCACGCCGCAAGTGCCATCCAAAATGGAGGAGGAGACACAATGAAAAGCAAGGCGATCGCGCTCGTCGCAGCACTGGCGGCATTCGGTACCGGCACCCTGTCCGCCCCGGCGGCGGCACAGCAGGCCAACGAGCAGTTCTTCCCGCTGCTCGTTTATCGCACCGGCGCCTACGCGCCGAACGGCACGCCCTGGGCGAACGGCAAGCAGGACTACGTCAAGTACGTCAATGCCACCGGCGGCATCAACGGCGTCAAGATCGCCTGGGAGGAATGCGAAACCGGTTACGCGACCGACAAGGGCGTGGAATGTTACGAGCGCCTGAAGAGCAAGAAGTCTACGGTGATCGATCCGCAGGCGACCGGCATCACCTTTGCGCTCACCGACAAGGCGCCGGTCGACAAGATTCCCCTCATCACGCTCGGCTACGGCCTGGCCGCGTCGCAGGACGGCGGCGTGTTCAAGTGGAACTTCCCGCTGATGGGCAGCTACTGGACCGCGGCCGATGCGCTGATCCAGCACCTGGGCAAGAAGGAAGGCGGGCTCGACAAGCTCAAGGGCAAGAAGATCGCGCTCGTGTATCACGACTCGCCTTTCGGCAAGGAGCCCATCCCGCTGCTGCAGAAGCGGGCACAGATGCACGGTTTCGAGCTCGTGCTGCTGCCCGTCACGGCGCCCGGCGTCGAGCAGAAGGCGACCTGGCTGCAGGTGCGCCAGCAGCGCCCGGACTACACGCTGCTGTGGGGCTGGGGCGTGATGAACTCGACCGCGCTGAAGGAAGCCGTCGCGACCGGTTACCCCCGCGAGAAACTCTTCGGCGTGTGGTGGTCGGGTGCCGAGCCGGACGTCAAGGACGTCGGCGCGAACGCCAAGGGCTACAGCGCGCTTGCGCTCAACCCGCACGGCACGGATTCTCCGCTGATCAAGGACATCCTCAAGAAGGTGCATGACGGTGGCCAGGGCAGCGGTCCGCGCGACGAAGTTGGTTCGGTGCTCTACATGCGCGGCCTGATCATCCAGATGCTCGCCGTCGAGGCCGTGCGCACCGCGCAGGAGAAGTTCGGCAAGGGCAAGGTCATGACCGGCGAGCAGGTGCGTTGGGGCCTGGAGAACCTCAACGTCGACGAGAAGCGCATCGCCGAGCTGGGCCTGCCCGGCCTGATCCGCCCGATCAAGACGACCTGCACCGACCACATGGGCTCGACCGCGGTCCGCGTGCATAGCTGGGACGGGACGACCTGGAAGATGCAGCCCGACTGGTACGAGGCCGACAAGAGCGTCATCGACCCGCTCGTGAAGGAGGCCGCGGACAAGTACGCCGCCGACAAGCAGCTCAAGCGGCGCGACGCGAGCGACTGCAACGCCTGATCGTCGCTGGTGCGTGTGGCGGTCCGGTTCGTGCCGGCTGCCGCACGCGGAATTTCCGCGCAACCGGCCATGCCTGGGCATGGCCGGAGCGAACACGACTTACCGGATGAACCGATGGATACGTCGAACCTTCTCCTCAATGTGAATGGCATCGAGGTGATCTACAACCACGTCGCGCTGGTGCTCAAGGGCGTGTCGCTGCAGGTCCCCGAAGGCCGCATCGTCGCGATTCTCGGCGGCAACGGCGCGGGCAAGACGACGACGCTGCGCGCGGTGTCAAACCTGCTCAAGGGTGAGCGCGGCGAAGTCACCAAGGGCACGATCGAGCTCAAGGGCGAGCGCGTGGAGAGCCTGTCGCCGTCCGAGCTGGTGCGCCGGGGCGTCGTGCAGGTGATGGAAGGGCGCCACTGCTTCGCCCACCTGACGATCGAGGAAAACCTGCTCGCGGGTTCCTACACGCGCAAGGACAAGGGCGAGATCGCTGCCAATCTCGACAAGGTCTATACCTACTTCCCGCGTCTGAAGACGCGGCGCACCAGCCAGGCCGCCTACACCTCGGGCGGCGAGCAGCAGATGTGCGCGATCGGCCGCGCGCTGATGTCGAACCCGCGCATGGTCCTGCTCGACGAGCCCTCGATGGGGCTCGCGCCGCAGATCGTCGAGGAGGTGTTCGAGATCGTGAAGGACCTCAACGTGAAGGAAAAGGTGAGCTTCCTGCTCGCCGAACAGAACACCATGGTCGCGTTGCGCTATTCGGATTTCGGCTACATCGTCGAGAACGGCCGCATCGTGATGGAAGGCGAGGCGAAGAGCCTGGCCGATAACGAGGACGTCAAGGAGTTCTACCTCGGCATCTCGGGCGAGGGCCGCAAGAGCTTCCGCGACGTGAAGCATTATCGCCGCAGGAAGCGCTGGCTGTCCTGACGACGGGCGATCGCGGCGCGGCGCGGCGCGCGCCCCGGCAGGGGGCTGTCCCCTGTGCCGCATCAAACAACAACCTGATCGCCCGGTTGGCCCTGTATTGCACCTAGGATCAAGCGATGACCTACTACGACGCCAGAGAAACCCGAGACCCCGCCGAGCGCGAGCGGGGCCTGATGGCCCGCCTGCCGGCCCAGATCGCCCATGCGCAGGCGAACGCGCCGGCCTTCGCGGGCCTGCTGGAAGGCGTCGATCCGGCCACGATCACGAGCCGCGAGGCACTCGCCCGCCTGCCGGTTACGCGCAAGTCGGAGCTCCTCGAGCACCAGAAGGCCGCGCGCCCCTTCGGCGGTTTCGCCGCGACGCGCTGGGGTGCGGATTGCCGCCGCGTCTTCGCCTCGCCGGGGCCGCTCTATGAACCGGAGAGCGCACGGCCCGACTACTACCGCCTCGCGCGCGCCTTCCACGCCGCCGGCTTCCGCGCCGGCGATCTCGTCCACAACACCTTCTCCTACCACTTCACTCCGGCTGGCTCGATGATGGAGACCGCCGCGCACGCGCTGGGCTGCACCGTCTTCCCCGCCGGTGTGGGCCAGACCGAGCAGCAGGTCGCCGCCCTCGCCGACCTGAAGCCCAACGTCTACGTCGGTACGCCGTCCTTCCTGCGCATCATCCTCGACAAGGCCGAGGAGATGGGCATCGCGCACAGCTTCACCAAGGCTTTCGTCTCCGGCGAAGCCTTTCCGACCGCCTTGCGCGATGCGTTTGCGACATGCGGCATCGCCGCCTACCAGGCCTACGCGACCGCCGACATCGGGCTCATCGCCTACGAGACCCCCGCTCGCGAGGGCATGGTGCTCGACGAGGACGTCATCCTCGAGATCGTGCGTCCTGGCACCGGCGACCCCGTGGCGCCTGGCGAGGTCGGGGAGGTCGTCGTGACGACCTTCAATCCCGACTATCCGCTGATCCGCTTCGGTACCGGCGACCTCTCGGCGGTGATGCCCGGCGCTTCGCCCTGCGGCCGCACCAACGTGCGCATCAGGGGCTGGATGGGGCGTGCGGACCAGACGACCAAGGTCAAGGGCATGTTCGTGCATCCCGGCCAGATCGCGGCGGTCGCGAAACGCCATCCCGAGATCGTGCGTGCGCGCCTCGTCGTTGACAACCCGGACCTGAACGACCGCATGACCCTGCACTGCGAGACCGCGCAGCCCGGCGAGGCCCTCTCCGGCGCAATCGCAGCGAGCATCCGCGAACTCACCAAACTGCGCGGGGAAGTGAGCTTCTGCGCGCCCGGCAGCCTCGCCAACGACGGGAAGGTCATCGACGACGTGCGCAAGTACGACTGAGGGCGTTCGCGCGCAGCGTTCCGCGGCGTCCCGCCCCGCGGGCGGTAGAATTGCGGCTTCCAGCAAACCGATACCGACAGCATGAGACACAAGCCCCTCGCGAACCTGCGCGTCCTCGACCTCACGCGCCTCCTTCCCGGTCCCCTGGCGACCCAGCACCTTGCCGACTACGGCGCCGAGGTCATCAAGGTCGAGGACACCGGTGCCGGCGACTACGCGCGCACGATGGGCGCGATGAACGGTGACACCAGCTTCTTCTATCAGGTGTGCAACCGCGGCAAGAAGAGCGTGCGCCTCGATCTCAAGCATGCCGAAGGCCGCGAGCTGTTCCTGCGCCTCGTCGATACCGCGGACGTCGTCGTCGAAGGTTTCCGCCCGGGCGTGATGGACAAGCTGGGCCTCGGCTACGACGCGCTCACCGAACGCAATCCGAGGATCGTCGTGTGCAGCATCTCCGGCTACGGCCAGACCGGCCCCTACGCGCTGCGCGCCGGCCACGACATCAACTACATCGGCTACGCCGGCGTGCTCGACCAGATCGGCACCGCGGGCGGCGCGCCGGCGCTCTCCAACCTGCAGATCGGCGACCTCCTCGGCGGCACGATGTCCGCGCTGTTCGGTCTGCTCGTCGCGGTGCTCGACGCACGCGCGAGCGGGCAAGGACGGCATGTCGACGTAGCGATGACCGATGCGGCGCTGGCGCACGCGATCTTCCCGCTCGCCGAAGTGCTCGCGCATGGCGGCGTGAAACCGCGCGGCGAGGACCTCCTGACCGGAGGCGTGCCGTGCTATGGCGTATATGAGACCGCCGACGGGCGCCACATGGCGGTCGGTTCGCTGGAGGAGAAGTTCTGGCATCTCGTGTGCGACACGCTCGGCCGGCCGGACCTCAAGGCCGCGCATCTCGCGATGGGCGAAGAGGGCGCCCGCGCCCGTGGCGAGGTCGCGGCGATCTTCCGCAGCCGCACCCAGGCCGAATGGACGGCGCTCTTCGACAGTGTGGACTGCTGCGTGACGCCCATCCTGCGCCTCGAGGAAAGCCTCGACAACCCGCAGCTGCGCGCGCGGGGCATGGTCACCGAAGTCGACGGCGTGCGCCAGTTCGGCCCGCCCGTGCGCCTGTCCGGCTTCGAGCCCGGGCCGTTTGCGCCCGCGCCGCCGGCCGGCGCGGACAGCGATGCGGTGCTGGAATCGCTCGGGCTCAACGCCGCGGAAATCGCGCGCCTGCGCGCTGCCGGCGTCATCTGAGCATTTTCGGCAAGGAGTGGAAGCCGCAGTCGCGAGGGTGTCCGGGGCAGGTTAAGCTTCGCCGATGCAAAGCCTGCTCCTGCTCCTCCCCGACTTCTCGCTGATCCTTCTCGGCGCGGTCCTGCGCCGCCACCTCGTCGAGGTTGAGGGCTTCTGGACCGGTGTCGAGAAGCTGGTCTACTTCGTGCTGTTCCCCGCGCTGCTGTTCAACGCGCTCGCGAGTGCCGAAATCGACCCGGGCCGTGCGCTGCCGCTCTTCCTCGCAGGGCTTGGCACGATGGTCGCCGGTTTCGTCCTCGGCTGGCTCGGGCGCGGCCTGATGGGGCTCGACGCGATGGGGTTCGCGTCGCGCCTGCAGTGCGCCTATCGCTTCAACACCTACATCGGCATCGCGATTGCCGGCAAGCTGCACGGTGCCGCGGGCATCGCTCTGATGGGCGGCCTGTGCGGCGCGATGGTGCCTTTCGCGAACGTGATGGCGGTCGGCATGCTCGCCCGCCACGGCCAGGGCAGCCTGCTGCGCGAACTGTCGCGCAACCCGCTGGTCCTCGCGACGCTCGCCGGCCTGCTGTTCAACCTCGCCGGCATCGACCTGCCCGCTCCGCTGACGTCCTTCCTCAAGCGCCTCGGCGATGCCGCGGTGGCGCTGGGCCTGCTCGCGGTCGGTGCCGCATTGCGCTGGGCGATGGTGGGCGGGCGCTGGACCGGCTCCGCGTGGATCATCGCGGTCAAATTGCTGTTCCTGCCTGCGCTGGCCTGGCAGATCGGACGTGTGCTGGGGGTGGAAGGCGTCGCCTTCGATATGCTGGTGCTGTTCGCGGCGCTGCCGAGCGCGAGTTCCGCCTATATTCTTGCGATGCGCATGGGGGGCGACGGTGCCGGCGTCGCGTGGCTGATCTCGGCGACGACGCTCCTCGCCGTTCCCTCGCTGACCCTGTGGCTGCACCTCCTGTGACGGGCGGCGCAGTTTCCGAGGGCGGCGCTGGCACGCCGGCCCCCGGGGCGCCTTATTTCTTCTCTGCCGCGGACTTGCGCGCACCGTGTCCCGAAACGCCGCCGGCTGCGGCCGAGGCGGGGTTCGCCGCGCCTGCCGGCGTGCCACCGGCCGAGGCCCCAGTCATCGCCGCCCACGGCCACATCGCAGCAGAAGCGAAGGGGTTGGGCTGCGCTTCACCCGGCCCCTGAGCGCCCGACTCGCGTGTCTGCTGGCTCATCGCCTGCACCGCGGCAATCGCCGCACGCTGCACTTCCAGGCCCTGGGTGGTCATCTGCAGCATGCTCAGGTTCATCTTGAGCCAGTTCTCCACCGCCTTCAGGTCGGCGATGCGCTTGTCCAACTCGCCCACATCCAGCGTCGGCGTGATCATGCCGGGCAGGGAGAAACCCATGTTGTTCCACATGCCGCGCACGAATTCGAGCGGATCCTTCGCCGAGTTGTCATTCGCCATGCCTCTCTCCCCTCAGATGAATACGTTTTCATATTACTCCTCCCGCTTCTCGACGGGACGAGCGCTGATCGGACTCCTGCGAACCTAGTCGTTGCGTCCGGGCAAGCGATTGAGCAGCGCCCGCAAGCGTGCGGGACGCACCGGCTTGTGCAGCAGCGGCAGGCCTTCCTCCTGCGCCTGACGCAACGTGTCGGGCCCCGTATCGCCCGTCACCAGCACCGCCGGGATGTCTGCGGCCGTCCACGCGCGCAGGCTGCGGATCACGTCGATGCCGTTGAAACCCCCATCGAGTCGGAAGTCGCTGATGATCAGTTCCGGGACGGTCCCGTCGCGGTTCAACTGGTCGACCAGCGATTCCGCGTCGCCCGCCGCCGCAACCTTGCAGCCCCAGGATGTGAGCAGGCTCTGCATGCTGCCGCGCGCCAGCGGGTCGTCATCCACCAGCGCCACGTGCAGCCCGCCCAGGTCGCCGGGCATGCGCTCGCTCTCGGCCCCGGCGGTGGAGGCTTCGGGCTTGGCGAGAGGGACTTCCACCGCGAACACCGAGCCCCGGCCAGGGCTGGAACGCAGCGTCAGGTGATGGTGGAGCAATTCGGTCAGACGTCGCACGATGGGCAGGCCGAGACCCAGGCCCTTGTCGCGGGAGCGTTCGGGGTTATGCAATTGTACGAACTCCTGGAAGATCGTCTCCTGGAATTCTGCGGGGATGCCGACGCCGTTGTCGCGCACCTCGATGCGCAGCCGGTCGCCGCGTCGACGACAGGCCACCAGCACGCGCCCCTTGCGCGTATAGCGCACGGCGTTGCTGACGAGATTGCTGAGGATACGCTCGAACAGCACGGGGTCGCTGCTGATCCACGCGTCGGTGGGCCGCGCCTTCAGCTCCAGGTCGCGGGCGTCCGCGCCGGGACGCTCGTCGGCAGCGATGCGGTCGAGCAGGGGTTGCAGGGGGAAGGCGCGCACGTTCGGTTTCACCACATCCGCGTCGAGGCGCGAGATGTCGAGGAGGCTGTCTAGCAGATTCTCCATTGCCGCGGCCGACGCGGCGATGCGCTCGACGAGCCGCTGCACGTCGGGCGCATGGTCGTGCTGTGCCAGCTCCGCGATGAAGAGCCCCAGTGCGTGCATCGGTTGGCGCAAGTCGTGGCTGGCCGCCGCGAGGAAGCGCGATTTCGACAGGGTCGCGCGTTCCGCCTGGTCCTTGCTCTCGCGCAGCTCGGCCGTCGCCTCGGCGATCTGGCGGCTCATGTCGTCGTGTGCGCTCGCGAGCTGGGCCGCCATCTGGTTCACCCCATCGGTGAGCGTGCGCAGCGTGCCGCCGCCCACGGGCGGGACGCGAGCGGAGAACTGCCCCCTGCCGATGCGCTCCACTGTCACCGCGACCTGGCGGATCGGGCCAGTCACGCCCCGGCTCATGTAGTTGGCCAGCATCATGCTGCCCAGGAGCACCAGCACGATCACGATGCTCCCCGTCAGCAGCAGTTCGCGCTGGCGGTCGTCCAGGCGGCTGCGCGACATGTCGACGATCACCGCCCCCAGCATCGGTGGCGGTGCAGCCACCGGTCCGGCGCCGGGCGTCTGTCCGGAGAGATCGTCGTCAAGGTCGAGCGTGCTCGGAACAACCGGTTCGATGATGCGCAGCGTCTGCGGCGTGTCGAACAGGCGTCGCGAAGGCGCCAACTGGGAGAGTATCGGCAGCGAGTTGTCCAGATAGCCGCTGCGTGCCAGCGCCTCGCCGCCGCGATCGACGATCAGTACGCCCGTCACGTCGTCCTCGGCGAGCATCGCCGAAGCCAGTCGATGAAGGGTCTCGCGGTTGCCCGAGAACAATGCGTACTCGCTCGCGGCCGCAAGCTGGCGTGCAAATGCCTGCCCCCGAGCATGGTAGGCCTCCTCGTGGTCCGCGACCCGCGAACGCGTGTAGAAGGCAGTCAGCACGATGGCAAGCACCAGCATCGGCAGCACCGCCACCAGCATCACCCGCGCCCGCACGCCCCAGGTATCGATCACGGCTTCACCTCCGGGCGGCCTTCGCGCTGTCGCAGTCGCTCGGCGATGCGTTCCGGCGAGTCCAGTTCGATCGCCAGCGAACGTGCGACATTGGGGTTCGTCGCGATCTCGAACTCGCGCGGTGCCTGTGGCGGCGGCAAGCCTCCGCCGGCGAGGACGTGGCGCACCGCGTCGGCCGCCTGGCGGGCGATCTGCGCGGGCGTCGAATACAGCGCCAGCAGCGCTCCCGCGCGGACATAGGCGGGCGAAAAGCCCACCAGTGGTGCGCGATGGCGATAGCTCGTCAGGAGCACGTTCTGGATCGTGTAGCTGTTGAACAGCGTGCTGTCGGGCAAGGCCACCAGGACGGCAGGTTCATCGAGCAGGCGCTCGAGCGCCGGATAGATCTCGTCGGCAGACGAAACCTTCTCGATATTCGCCCGCAGTTGCTGTTCCCGGGCGACCGAAGCCAGTCGGCGAGCGAGTTCGTCCGAGGCGGGGCTCGAAAGCAGGGCTACTGCAGGTTTATGCGGAAGGGCAATATTCAGCAGCGCGATCTGCCGGTGCACGGGTTGGTCGAGAAAGATCGCCGAATATCGACCGGCGTGGGGGCCGTACTGGATGAGGTCGAATGCGTCGCGCGGAATCAGTGTGTGCAGCACCGGCGTCGAGGGGTTGCGGATTCCCACCGCCTTTGCCGCCTGCGTGCCGATGGTGACGACGATGCGCGCATCGGCCAGCGTCGCGCGCTCGAGATCGCGCACCCCGAAAACCGCCACCTCGCCGTCGGGAAGATCCTGCGCCAATGCATTGCGCAGCGCAACGAGGGTCTCCTCGTGCGCGCCGCTGCGTTCGGCCGTGACCACCACCACCCGCGAGCCGGCGAACGCGCGACCGCAACAGACCGCAAGGATCGCAAGCGCCAGCGCCACGGCGCGCAGAAGGCGATGGCCGAGCCGCAACATCGGCGCTTCAGCGGGCGCGTCCGGCGAACATGGCATCGCTCGCCATTGCGCGAAGACGACGGATTCCGCCCGCGAGCGCGGATGTCGCGACAGGCGTCCGCCGAACTCTGGCCGGATGCGGAACTCGTATGCTCATCGGATGATGATAGTTGCCATGCGCGCGCCACGACAATCAGTGATGTCCGCGCGGCGGGAGCAAAAATGGGTTGCCAGGATATAACAGGGCAATTTTCCCCGATTTCTTGCCGGCGAGGGGGGAAAATGCTCCTATCTTTTTTGGCTGCCGCTGCATGCTATCCTCACGCTTTTACAATTGCAGCATAGCGGAGCGCATTGTGACCCGGATTCTCATTGTCGAAGACCATGCCCTTGTTCGTGAAGCCATGGCGCAGACCCTCGCGCGCCTTGAGCCTGGCGTCGAGTGTGTGGAGGCCAAGGGATCCGAGGACGCGCTCGCCAAGCTCGAAGCCAGCGCCGACTGGGATCTGGCCGTGATCGACCTGATGCTGCCGGACCTCAATGGCTTCTCGCTGTTGGGCGTGCTCGCGAAGCGCTTCCCCGATGTGCCCACGATCGTCGTGTCCGCACTCGACGACCCGGCGTCGATCCGGCGGGCAATGAAGGGCGGAGCGTCCGGTTTCGTGTCCAAGGCCGATTCCGGCGACACGCTGCGCGCGGCGGTGCGTTGCGTTCTGGATGGCGGGGTTTATGCGCCCGACATTGCCACTGACGCCGCCTCCAAGCGCTCGGGGGCGCCCGTCAGCGAACGCTTCGGTCTGACCGCCGGACAGACCCGCGTGCTCGAACTCCTTGCCCAGGGAAAGACCAATCGCGAGATCGCCGACCTGCTCGGCCTGTCCGAGGGCACCGTCAAGGTGCACATGTCGGCGATCTTCCGCGCGCTCAACGTCAGCAGCCGCCACGGCTCGCGGCTCTGACGCGCCGCTGGCCCGCTCCGGCAGCGTCGCCGCCGCTCAATGGGGGCGCCGGTTCGCCTGCAGGCGCATCGGCATGTCGGCCGCCGACAGTCGGCCGCTCAACTGTGGCTCGTCCACGTCGTCCGCTGCCGTTTCCGCATGTTCCATGTCCATGAGTTCGAGCACCTGTCGTGCCAGCGCGCGGCACGCGTTCGCCACTGCGGTCGGCAGGTGTTCCGGAATCTGCTTCTGCAGCAGCAGCTTGGTGCCCGATAGCGCCAGCACCGGATTCAGGATGCGGTGGCGGTACGCCCCCATTAGCTGCGCGACGCTGCGGTCGACCGCCTCGCGCTGCCATGCGTTGGTCGGCCATTGCGTCGGCACTGCATAGGCGCGCGGGAACATCTCCAGGTCGCGCACGACCGTGCGAATGTCCTCATGGGACTCGCGGAAGGGCAGCAAGACGATGTCCGACATCGCGTACAGCTTGCGGTCCATCTCCGTGCGGTTGCCGCCGCCGTCGATCACGCCCAGCCAGCCGTCGAGCGAGCGCAGCTTCTCGACGACCTTCGTGAGCGCCTCGCGCGTACGCGCGTCAGCAGTGATGTAGCGCCGCCCCGCCGGACTGAGCGGTTCGCGCGACGTATCGGTCAGCACGCATGCGGCGCGATGGCCCAACAGGCCCAGGCCCTGCGACAGCATGTGCGACAAGGTGGTCTTGCCCGTACCGCCCTTGTTACCGATCACACAGATGATTTCAGCCATGCCGGTGTTCCTCACTCGCGGCCCCCACGCCGCACGATTGCATTATCGGTTCGGGAGCTTGCGCGCAAGGGGCGAAAAAGCGCCCGGATACGCCCGCTATTTCGACGCCCGCCCGTCCGTCACGCGATACACGTACAGCCGCGTCGCCCTTCGGTCGCCGACCGCCACGACCTCGTCCGGTTTACGGCCGGGAATCGGAAAACTGTTGCTTACGACGAGCGCGCCGGGCGCGAGTTCCTGCGCCGCCTTGCTCCACACGCGCGCCATGGGAACCGGCGAGAGGAACGCATAGACGACGTCATAGGAGGCCCACGACTCCGCGAAGAAATCCCCGCGCCGGACCGAGATCCGCCCCGCCGCACGGGCAAGCAGGCGGCTCAGCAGCCACGGTGCGGGCGCGGCTTCCACGCCGTCGAAGTGGCTGTCGGGGCGCAGGCGTGCCAGCCCGCGCAGCAGCGAACCCGTCCCGCTGCCCAGATCCAGCACGCGCACCGACCGTCCGACCGGCAACAGCGCCGCCAGTGCGCCGATCGTTGCGTGGTTCGAGAGGTAGAGCGGCACCTGCGTGCGGAAGCTCGTCCAATACACGACGAGCAGCAGCGCGAACGCCGCCAGATACCACGCCGGCGCGATGTCCGCCCGCCCGGCTATGATCAGCAGCGGCGCGAACGCAGCATGGATGAACAGCCACCAGCGCGCGCTGCGCATCGCCGCCGCCGCGACCGTGGCGCACAGCGCCTGGGTGCCGGCAAGCGCCCAGATGCCGGGCGGCAGCCATCCGGCGCGAGCCAGAACGATGGCGCAGGCCCAGCCGGCAAGCTGGGCGAACAGGGCTTTGAGCGCGGGCGGCATGGGGGCGGGGGATGGAGCGGGCGCCCCATCATACCGCGCCCCGCCGTGGTCCCGAGCCTTCAGGCCGCCTCGGATGCGGTCGCCTGGCGCGCATCGACAGGTTCGCGCCACGCGGCCAGCAGTTCGGTCCGCCTTGCCGCGGCCAGTTCCATGTTGCGCGCCTTCACGTGTCCGTATCCGCGAATCTCCTCGGGCAGCCGCGCGATCTCGACCGCCGCGGGCAGGCGCAGGAAGGACAGCGTTTCCAGCAGTTCGAGCACATCGCGCTCGTACTGCGCGATCAAGGCCCGCTCGGCCCGCCGCTCGGCGCTGTAGCCGAAGACGTCCCACGCCGTGCCGCGCAGGCGTCGCAGCCGCGCCAGCCAGCGGAAGGCCTTCAGCATGCCCGGGCCGTAGGCCTTCTTGCGCAGCCTGCCGGTGTTCGGGTCCGGCCGCGCGAGCAGCGGCGGGGCGAGATGGAAGCGCACCTCGTAGTCCCCCTCGAAGGTCGCCTCGACGCGCTCCCAGAAGGCGGGGTCGGTGTAGAGGCGGGCGACCTCGTATTCGTCCTTGTACGCCATCAGCTTGAAGAGGCCGCGTGCCACCGCCTCCGTCAGGCGCAGCGTCGCGTGCTCGCCGGTCACACGCACCTCGGCGGTCCGCACGCGTTCGACGAGGGTGCGGTAGCGCGCCGCGTAAGCCGCATCCTGATACCTCGTGAGCATCTCTTCATGCACGGTGATCAGCCCGTCGAGCGTCTTGGTCCGCATCGGCACAACCTGCGCCGGCTCCAGCACCCGTGCAACCGCGTCCGGTTCGACTGCGGCGCGGCGCCCCAACGCGAAGGCTTTCGTGTTCATCGCGACGGCGACCCCGTTGAGTTCGATCGCCTGCAGCAGCGCTGCGCGCGTGACGGGTACCAGTCCCTTTTGCCATGCGTAGCCGAGCAGTAAGGCATTCGTCGCGATCGCGTCGCCCATCAGCGCCGTGGCGATCCGTTGCGCATCGATGAAGTCGGCAGCCGGCTGCGCGGGACTGTCGCCGACCGCCTCGCGGATCGCGCGCTCCATGCGTTCGATCGGGAAGCTCCAGTCGGGGTTGCGGGCGAACTCCGAGGTCGGAGTCTCCGCGGTGTTGATGATCGCGCGCGTGCGCCCGGCTGCCATCTTCGCCAGCGCCTCGACGCTCGCCGTTACGACGAGATCGCCCCCGATCACAGCCTGAGCCTCTCCCGCCGCGATACGCACCGCGTGCAGGTCCTCCGGCCGGTCCGCAACGCGGATGTGGCTGAACACCGATCCGCCCTTCTGCGCGAGGCCGGTCATGTCCAGCACCGTCACCCCCTTGCCGTCGATGTGCGCCCCCATGCCGATCAGCGCGCCGATCGTCACCACCCCCGTCCCGCCCACGCCGGTCACGAGGATGCCGAAGGGGCTGGCCGTTCCCGGCAGCACCGGTTCGGGCAGCGCGCCGATCCATGTGTCGTCCGTCGCCTGCGCGCTGCCCTTGCGCAAACGCCCGCCCTCGATCGTGATGAAGCTCGGGCAGAAGCCCTTGAGGCACGAAAAGTCCTTGTTGCATGCCGACTGGTCGATCTGGCGCTTGCGCCCCAGGGGTGTCTCGACGGGCACCACCGCCATGCAGTTCGACTGCACGCCGCAATCGCCGCAGCCCTCGCAAACCGCCTCGTTGATGAACACGCGCCGTGCCGGATCCGGGTAGGTGCCACGTTTGCGCCGGCGCCGCTTCTCCGCCGCGCAGGTCTGGTCGTAGATCAGCGCCGTGACCCCCGGCGAGGCGCGCAGCTCGCGCTGCACGGCGTCCAGTTCGTCGCGATGGCGCATCGGCACGTGCGGAAGGTCCGACGGCCCGTAATGACGCTCGGTGCCGTCCGTCACGACGACGATGTTGCTCACGCCCTCGGCCTGCAACTGGCGCACGATCTTCGGCACCGTCAGTCCGCCGTCCAGCGGCTGTCCGCCGGTCATCGCCACCGCGTCGTTGAACAGGATCTTGTAGGTGATGTTCACGCCCGCGGCGACTGCCTGGCGGATCGCCAGCAGGCCGGAGTGGAAATACGTGCCGTCGCCGAGATTCGCGAACACGTGCGGCTCGTTCGTGAACGGCGCCTGCCCGACCCAAGGCACCCCTTCGCCGCCCATCTGCGTGAAGGTCCCGGTGCGCCGCTCCGGCATCCACGTCGCCATGTAATGGCAGCCGATCCCGGCCACCGCGCGGCTGCCCTCGGGTACGTGCGTCGACGTGTTGTGCGGACAGCCCGGGCAGAAGGTCGGCACGCGGTCGATCGCGAAGAAGCGCTCCGACAATGCCTTCTCCTTCTCCTGCAGGAAGGTGAGCCGCGCCTCAATGCGTGCCGACGTGAAGAAGCGCCCGACACGCGCTGCGATCACCCGCGCGATCATCGCCGGCGTCAGCTCCCCGGCGGCGGGCAGCAGCCATTCGCCGTGATCGACGACCCCGCCTGCCTGCGGGATCATCGCCCATTCCCCCTTCTCGTCGAACTTTCCGACCACGCGCGGGCGCACGTCTTCGCGCCAGTTGTACAGCTCCTCCTTCAGCTGGTACTCCAGCAGCTGGCGCTTCTCCTCGATGACGAGGATCTCGTCCAGCCCCTCCGCGAAGCGCCGCACCCCCTCCGCCTCCAGGGGCCACACCATGCCCACCTTGTACAGGCGGATGCCGATCTCGGCCGCCAGCGCCTCGTCGATGCCCAGGTCGTCGAACGCCTGGCGCACGTCCAGATAGGACTTGCCGCAGGTGATGATGCCCAGTCGCGGCGCCGGCGAGTCGATCACGATGCGGTTGAGCCCGTTGGCGCGGCAGTACGCCAGCGCCGCGTACAGCTTGTAGTGCAGCAGGCGCTTTTCCTGCACCAGCGGCGGATCCGGCCAGCGGATGTTGAGCCCGTCGGGCGGCAGCGCGAAATCGGTCGGGATCACGACCTCCACGCGCTGCGGATCGACATCCACCGACGCCGAGGTCTCCACCGTGTCGGCGAGCGCCTTGAAGGCCACCCAGCAGCCCGAATAGCGCGACAGCGCGTAGCCATGCACGCCGAAATCGACATACTCCTGCACGCCGGCGGGCGCCAGCACCGGCATCATCACCGCCTTGAAGAAATGGTCGGTCTGGTGCGGCAGCGTCGAGGATTTCGCCGCGTGGTCGTCGCCGGCCACCACCAGCACGCCGCCATGCGGCGAGGTCCCGGCCGCATTCGCGTGGCGGAACACGTCGCCACTGCGGTCGACGCCCGGTCCCTTGCCGTACCACAACGCGAACACGCCGTCGTACTTCGCCTGCGGCGACAGGTTCACCTGCTGCGTGCCCCACACTGCGGTGGCCGCGAGATCCTCGTTCACGCCCGGCTGGAAGACGATGTCGTGGCTCGAAAGGTGCACCTTCGCCTTCCACAGCGTCTGGTCCAGTCCGCCCAGCGGCGAGCCGCGGTAGCCGGAAACGAAGCCCGCGGTATTCAGCCCGGCGGCGCGGTCGCGTTCCTTCTGGATCATCAGCAGGCGCACCAGCGCCTGATAACCCGTCAGATACACGCGCCCCGACGCCTGCGTGTACTTGTCCTCGAGGCTGACGTTCCTCGCCGTCGATGCGTCGCTGCGGGGATCGGCTACGGCCATGGCGACTCCTTGCGCAAGAACTGCGTTTCCGGAACACCGCGCGGACAGGTTGCCGCGACCCGGTCGAGACTAGCCTCTCGCGCCAGGCATGGCAATGGGGTGTTCAGCCCGCAGGGACGACCTTGCCCGGATTCATCAGGTTGTGCGGATCGAGCGCGAGCTTCAGCGCCCGCATCGCACCGACCGCGGTGTCGCCGTGCTCGGCGATGAGAAAATCCTGCTTGCCGAAACCGATGCCGTGCTCGCCCGTGCAGGTCCCGTCCATCGCCAGCGCGCGTTCGACGATCTTGCGGTTCAGCGCTTCGGCGCGCGCAATCTCGTCCGGGTTCTCCGGATCGACCAGGATGACCGTGTGAAAGTTGCCATCGCCGACATGCCCGACGATGGGCGCGATCAAGCCGCTCGCCGCGATGTCCTCGCGTGCGCCGGCGATGCACTCCGCAAGCCGCGAAATCGGCACGCATGCGTCGGTGGTGACGCCCCGGCAGCCGGGGCGCAGATTGATCGACGCGAAGTACACGTCGTGGCGCGCGGCCCACAACCGGCTCCGATCCTCGGGGCGCGTCGCCCACTCGAAATTCTGGCCGCCGTTCTCGCGCGCGATCTCCTGCACCGTCTGCGCCTGCTCCTCCACGCCCGCCGCCGAGCCGTGGAACTCGAAGAACAGCATCGGCGCCTCGCGCAGGCTCGTCTTGCTGTAACGGTTGACCGCCTGCACGGTGAGCGTGTCCAGCAACTCGATGCGCGCCACCGGTACCCCGAGCTGGATCGTCTGGATCACCGTACGCACCGCGTCGTCAACCTCTGGGAAAGCGCACACCGCCGCCGACACCGCCTCCGGCAGCGGATGCAGGCGCACGGTCAGCTCCGTGATCAGTCCCAGCGTACCCTCCGAGCCGACCATCAGCGCGGTCAGGTCGTAGCCCGCCGACGACTTGCGCGCGCGACCACCGGTGCGGATCACTCGCCCGTCCGCGAGCACCACCTCCAGCGCCAGCACGTTGTCGCGCATCGTCCCGTAACGCACCGCATTCGTCCCCGAGGCCCGCGTCGAGGCCATCCCCCCGAGGCTCGCATCGGCGCCCGGGTCGACCGGGAAGAACAGCCCGGTGCCGTGCAGTGCCGCATTGAGCTGCTTGCGCGTGATGCCAGGCTGCACCACCGCATCCATGTCGTCGCCATGCACCGCCATAACCCGGTTCATCTGCGAGAAATCGACGCTGAGCCCGCCGTGCAGCGCAAGCACGTGCCCCTCCAGCGAACTGCCCACCCCAAAGGGCACGACCGGCACGCGATGTGCGTCGCACGCCCGCACGATCTCCGCCACCTCCTCGGTCGTGTGCGGCCACACCACGGCGTCCGGCAGCATGTCGGGGAAGTGCGACTCGTCGTGCCCGTGATGCGCACGCACGGCCTCCGCCGTTGAAAAGCGCTCGCCGAAACGGGCGCGCAGCGCCTCGACGAAGCTGCCGGGAAGAGGCGTGTGCGAACCGGGGGAAGGATGCGTCATTGCATCGACTCCATCGAGAGAAAGTGCGCCATCTTCCCCCATTTCATATCCGCCGGCACGACGCGCCGCCGCATCTGCGCCGTGCCCGCACGCCGAAACTTTGCCCTACTGCAAAAAATGTTCAAATGGTGTTTGACACGCGCGGAATGATCCCCTATAGTGCGCGTCTTCCGCTTGGAGGGGTTCCCGAGCGGTCAAAGGGATCAGACTGTAAATCTGACGGCACTGCCTTCGAAGGTTCGAATCCTTCCCCCTCCACCAAGTTTTTCGATCGGCTCGAAGTTCGTGTCGGTCCGGGTGTAAAGCGTTTCGTCTGCGTTGTATGCGGGTGTAGCTCAATGGTAGAGCAGAAGCCTTCCAAGCTTATGACGAGGGTTCGATTCCCTTCACCCGCTCCAGGCTTGGCGCGCTAAGGTTTTTACGGAGCCCATGTAGCTCAGTGGTAGAGCACTCCCTTGGTAAGGGAGAGGCCACGTGTTCAATCCACGTCATGGGCACCACGGTTTTTCGTGTTGTTGTGGTCGATCTGTTCGGTCCGGTTTTCTGAATCTGTCAAAGAGGTACTGGCATGGCTAAGGGTAAGTTTGAGCGGACGAAACCGCACGTAAACGTTGGGACGATCGGCCACGTTGACCATGGCAAGACGACCCTGACCGCAGCGATCACGACGATCCTGTCGTCGAAGTTCGGTGGCGAGGCGAAGGCCTACGACCAGATCGACGCGGCGCCGGAAGAGAAGGCGCGCGGCATCACGATCAACACCGCGCACGTCGAGTACGAAACCGCCACGCGTCACTACGCGCACGTTGACTGCCCGGGTCATGCCGACTACGTGAAGAACATGATTACCGGTGCTGCGCAGATGGACGGCGCGATCCTGGTCGTGTCGGCCGCTGACGGCCCGATGCCGCAGACGCGCGAGCACATCCTGCTTGCCCGTCAGGTCGGCGTTCCGTACATCATCGTGTTCATGAACAAGTGCGACATGGTCGACGACGAGGAGCTGCTTGAGCTCGTCGAGATGGAAGTTCGCGAACTGCTGTCGAAGTACGACTTCCCGGGTGACGACATCCCCATCGTCAAGGGCTCCGCGCTCAAGGCGATCGAAGGCGACAAGGGCGACCTGGGCGAAGGTGCCATCATGAAGCTGGCCGAAGCGCTGGACAGCTACATCCCGACCCCGGAGCGCGCGATCGACAAGCCCTTCCTGCTGCCGATCGAAGACGTGTTCTCGATCTCGGGTCGCGGCACCGTCGTGACCGGTCGTGTCGAGCGCGGCATCGTCAAGGTTGGTGAGGAAGTCGAAATCGTCGGTATCAAGCCCACGGTCAAGACCATCTGCACCGGCGTCGAAATGTTCCGCAAGCTGCTCGACCAGGGTCAGGCGGGCGACAACGTCGGCGTGCTGCTGCGTGGGACCAAGCGTGAAGACGTGGAGCGTGGTCAGGTCCTGTGCAAGCCGGGCTCGATCAAGCCGCACACCCACTTCACGGGCGAAGTGTATGTGCTGTCGAAGGAAGAGGGTGGTCGTCACACCCCGTTCTTTAACAACTACCGTCCGCAGTTCTACTTCCGTACGACCGACGTGACCGGTTCGATCGCGCTGCCGGAAGGCACCGAGATGGTCATGCCTGGCGACAACGTGTCCATCACGGTCAAGCTGCTGGCCCCGATCGCCATGGAAGAAGGTTTGCGCTTCGCGATCCGCGAAGGCGGCCGTACCGTTGGCGCCGGTGTCGTCGCCAAGATCATCGAGTAATTGCGGCTGAAAACCGAAGCAATTGCCTGATCGAAGGCGCCTCGCGGATCGGGGCGCCTTGTAGTCTCTGCTGCAGGGGTATAGCTCAATTGGCAGAGCGTCGGTCTCCAAAACCGAAGGTTGGGGGTTCGATTCCCTCTGCCCCTGCCACTCAATTCCGGGTTTTCAATATCTAGATGGCCGATAAGTTCAAGTTCGCGCTGGCTCTCGCCCTGCTTGCAGCCGGCGTGGTCGGCTTCTACCTGCTTTCCGAGCAGGCAATGGTCTTGCGCGTGCTGTCGGTGCTCGCGGGTGTTGCCGCGGGCGCTGCGGTTGCGTGGCAATCTGAGCAGGGGCGCCGTTTCGTCGAGTTTGCCCGCGAGGCGACCGTCGAGGCCAAGAAGGTCGTGTGGCCTTCGCGCAAGGAAACGGTGCAGACGACCGGAATGGTGTTCGCCTTCGCCGTGGTGATGGCGGTTTTTCTGTGGCTGACTGACAAGAGCCTCGAGTGGGTGCTCTACGACCTCATCCTGGGCTGGAAGTGATCATGACGAAGCGCTGGTACGTGGTGCATGCCTATTCGGGCTTCGAGAAGTCTGTGCAACGCGCGCTCGTCGAGCGTATCGCGCGCGCGGGGATGCAGGATTCCTTTGGGCAGATCCTTGTGCCCGTCGAAGAAGTCATCGAGATGAAGAGCGGCCAGAAGAGCATTTCCGAGCGGAAATTCTTCCCCGGCTACGTGCTCGTCGAGATGGACATGAACGACGAGAGCTGGCACTTGGTCAAGTCGACGCCCAAGGTCACCGGTTTCGTCGGCGGCACCGCGAACAAACCCACGCCGATTTCCGAGAAGGAAGTCGAGAAGATCATGCAGCAGATGCAGGAGGGCGTCGACAAGCCGCGCCCCAAGGTGCTGTGGGAGATGGGCGAGGTCGTTCGCGTCAAGGAAGGCCCGTTCACCGACTTCCATGGTTCCGTGGAAGATGTCAATTACGACAAGAGCAAGCTGCGCGTGATGGTCACGATCTTCGGTCGGGCGACGCCGGTCGAGCTAGATTTCAGTCAGGTCGAGAAGACCTGATGCAGGTGGGCCGGAAGGCCCGACATGCCCGCTTCTTGCGGGCGCAAGCGAGGAGCGCCGGCGAATGCCGGCGCGTTTGCACTCATAACAGGAGCTAGCCGCGATGGCAAAGAAGATCATCGGCTATATCAAGCTGCAAGTGCCAGCTGGTAAGGCCAACCCCAGTCCCCCGATCGGCCCGGCGCTTGGTCAGCGCGGTCTGAACATCATGGAATTCTGCAAGGCGTTCAACGCCAGGACCCAGGGCATGGAGCCCGGTCTGCCGATTCCGGTGGTGATCACCGCTTTCGCCGACAAGAGCTTCACCTTCATCATGAAGACCCCGCCCGCGACGGTCCTCATCAAGAAGGCAGCCGGCATCAAGTCGGGTTCGGCCAAGCCGCACACCGACAAGGTCGGTTCGATCACGCGTGCGCAGGTCGAGGAAATCGCCAAGGCGAAGATGCCCGACCTGACTGCTGCGAACATGGACGCCGCCGTGCGTACCATCGCCGGCTCCGCGCGCAGTATGGGCATCACGGTGGAGGGCCTCTGATCATGGCGAAACTTTCGAAACGAGTTCAGGCGCTGCGCGCCAAGGTCGACCGCAATCGCATCTACCCCGTCGCTGAGGCTCTCTCGCTGGTGAAGGAATGCGCGACCGCGAAGTTCGACGAATCGGTCGATATCTCTGTCAATCTCGGCGTCGATGCGCGCAAGTCGGACCAGGTCGTGCGCGGCTCAGTCGTGCTGCCCGCCGGCACCGGCAAGTCCGTGCGTGTGGCCGTGTTTGCCCAGGGCGACAAGGCTGAAGCCGCCCGCGCTGCAGGCGCCGATGTCGTCGGCTTCGACGACCTGGCCGAGCAGGTTAAGGCTGGCAACATCGACTTCGACCTTTGCATCGCCACGCCGGACGCCATGCGCGTCGTCGGTCAGCTGGGTCAGATCCTCGGCCCGCGCGGCCTGATGCCGAATCCGAAGGTCGGAACCGTGACCATGGACGTCACCACTGCGGTCAAGAACGCCAAGGCTGGTCAGGTCCAATACCGTACCGACAAGGCTGGCATCGTGCATGCGACGATTGGTCGCGCGTCGTTCTCGGTCGAGGCGCTGCAGCAGAATCTCGGCGCGCTCGTCGAAGCGCTGCAGAAAGCCAAGCCTGCCGCGTCGAAGGGCGTGTATCTGCGCCGTGTCGCCGTGTCGAGCACCATGGGTGCCGGCGTGCGCGTCGAGCCTTCGACCATCAACGCAGCCTGATCAGGCTGCACAACGAACTTTGGGACGCTCCGCGCGCAAGTGCGGGGCGGATCGTCAAAGACCGCAGGTGTGGTCGCCCCGGCGACCGCTTAAGCATCCCCGGATGGCCTGCGCAGACGGTGTGCCCAGAACAGGATTCTGGCCGATTCGTCGGTCGCGCTCCTGATCCAGGTCGCCGTGGGTGCGAATCGCAGCTTGCGGTTCGTGTGTGGACTTGAAAGGAGGAAAGACCTGTGGGTCTCAATCTCGATGACAAGAAAGCCGTAGTGGCAGAGGTGTCGGCACAGGTGGCCAACGCTCAGACCATCGCGGTGGCCGAGTATCGCGGCATTGAAGTGGGTGATCTCACTGTGCTGCGCGCGAAGGCCCGCGAAGCTGGCGTTTACCTGCGTGTGCTGAAGAACACCCTGGTGCGCCGTGCGATCGCCGAAACCCCGTTCGCCGGGTTGTCGGATCAGCTGACCGGTCCGCTGATCTATGGCATTTCGGAAGATCCGGTTTCCGCAGCCAAGGTGCTGAACGACTTCGCCAAGGGCAACGACAAGCTGGTGCTCAAGGCCGGTTCCTATGCGGGCAAGACGCTCGACAAGGCCGGTGTGCAGGCGCTCGCGTCGATCCCGAGCCGCGAAGAGTTGCTCGCCACGCTGCTGGGCGTCATGCAGGCGCCGGTTTCCGGCTTCGCTTGCGCGATGGCCGCCCTCGCCAAGAAGCGCGAGGAAGAGGCAGCTGCCTGACCGTTTTCCGAAAAAGTTTCGATTTAGGAGTGATTTGACATGGCTATCAGCAAAGAAGACATCCTCGAAGCCGTTGGCTCGATGACCGTTATGGAACTGAACGACCTCGTGAAGGCGTTCGAAGAGAAGTTCGGCGTGTCGGCTGCCGCGATGGCGGTTGCTGCCCCGGCCGGCGGCGCTGCTGCTGCGGTCGTTGAAGAGAAGACCGAATTCGACGTCGTCCTGCTCGCCGCTGGCGACAAGAAGGTCGAAGTGATCAAGGTCGTCCGCGCCGCTACCGGCCTGGGCCTGAAGGAAGCCAAGGACCTCGTCGATGGCGCCCCGAAGACTGTCAAGGAAGGCGCACCGAAGGCCGACGCCGAGGCGATCAAGAAGCAACTCGAAGACGCTGGCGCGAAGGTCGAGATCAAGTAATACCGAGTTGTCTCTCGGGGCTGGCGCTCATCCGGGCGCCGGCCCTTTCGTGCTTTGTAAATCCAAGAAGCCAGAACCCAGCGCGAAATATGGTGTCTACTTATTTATTGCCTGGCCCGACCTCGTCGGGGCGCTGTGTTCTGTCTCTTTGACGTCCGACCTCTACCCGGAGCATCCATGGCGTATTCCTACACCGAAAAGAAACGTATCCGCAAGAGCTTCGCCAAGCGCGCGGCGGTGCTGAACGTACCTTTCCTCCTCGCCACCCAGATCGAGTCGTTCGCCTCGTTCCTGCAGGCTGAAACGCCGCCGATGACCCGCCTGAACCAGGGTCTGCAGGCGGCTTTCACGTCGATCTTCCCGATCGTCAGCCACAGCGGGAATGCGCGGCTGGAATTCGTTCAGTACATGCTTGGCGAGCCGGCGTTTGATGTGAAGGAGTGCCAGCAGCGCGGCCTAACCTTCGCGTCGCCGCTGCGCGCGCGGGTGCGTCTGGTGATCCTCGATCGCGACGCGCCGAAGGAGACGGTGAAGGAAGTCAAGGAACAGGAAGTGTACATGGGCGAAATTCCGCTCATGACTTCCACGGGGTCGTTCGTCATCAACGGTACCGAGCGCGTCATCGTGTCGCAGCTCCACCGTTCCCCGGGCGTGTTTTTCGAGCACGACCGCGGCAAAACGCATTCGTCGGGCAAGCTGCTTTTCTCCGCGCGCATCATTCCCTACCGCGGCTCGTGGCTTGACTTCGAGTTCGATCCGAAGGACTGCCTGTTTTTCCGCGTCGACCGCCGGCGCAAGATGCCCGCCACGATCCTGCTGCGTGCCATCGGCATGACGCCGGAACAGATCCTCGAGACGTTCCACGATTTCGACGCCTTCCACTTCAAGGGTGAAGAGATCGCGTTCGAACTCGTGCCTGATCGCCTGCGGGGCGATGTGGCGAAGTTCGACATTACCGACGCAAGTGGCAAGATCATCGTCGCACGCGACAAGCGCATCACGGCTAAGCACATCCGCGAGCTCGAGCAGGCCGGTATCAAGACCATGGTCGTGCCCGATGACTTCATGCTCGGCCGTATCGTCGCACGCAACGTCGTCGATCCCGAGACGGGCGAGTTGATCGCCCGCGCCAACGACGAGATCACCGAAGACGTGCTCGGCAAGCTGCGCGATGCGGGCGTCCGGGATCTGCAGACCTTGTACGTCAATGACCTGGATCGCGGTCCCTACATCGCGCAGACTCTGCGTATCGACGAGACGGCCGACCAGTGGGCTGCGCGCGTTGCCATTTACCGCATGATGCGTCCCGGCGAGCCGCCCACCGAGGAAGCCGTTGAGGCCCTATTCCAAGGGCTCTTCTATTCGGAAGAACGTTACGATCTGTCGTCCGTCGGGCGGATGAAATTCAATCGCCGCGCCTACCCCGAGAAGATCGAGGACAAGGCGCCGGGCTGGCTCAAGCGCTTCTACGAGACCGTTGGTGCCCGCGGAGAGGAGGGGCCCGCGACCCTGTCGAACGAGGACATCCTCGCGGTCATGAGCGTGCTGGTGGAACTGCGCAACGGTCGCGGTGAAATCGACGACATCGATCACCTCGGCAACCGTCGTGTGCGTTCGGTCGGCGAACTGGCCGAGAACCAGTTCCGTGCCGGATTGGTGCGCGTCGAGCGCGCCGTCAAGGAGCGTTTGTCGCAGGCCGAATCTGACAACCTGATGCCGCACGACCTGATCAATGCCAAGCCGATCTCGGCTGCGATCAAGGAGTTCTTCGGCTCCAGCCAGTTGTCGCAGTTCATGGATCAGACCAATCCGCTGTCGGAAATCACGCACAAGCGTCGCGTCTCGGCGCTCGGCCCGGGTGGTCTGACGCGCGAACGCGCCGGCTTCGAGGTGCGCGACGTGCATCCGACGCACTACGGTCGCGTGTGCCCGATCGAGACGCCGGAAGGCCCGAACATCGGCCTGATCAACTCCCTGGCTGTTTACGCGCAGACCAACCGTCACGGCTTCCTCGAGACGCCGTACCGCAAGGTTGTCGACGGCAAGGTGACCGACCAGATCGATTTCCTGTCGGCGATCGAGGAAGGTCAGTATGTGATCGCTCAGGCGAACGCCGACATCGGCGAGGACGGCACCCTTCAGGGTGACCTGATTTCGTGCCGTCATAAGGGTGAATTCACCCTGGCGACGTCCGACCAGGTCCAGTACATGGACGTCGCGCCGGGGCAGATCGTGTCGGTTGCGGCTTCGCTGATCCCGTTCCTGGAGCACGACGACGCGAACCGCGCGCTGATGGGCGCGAACATGCAGCGCCAGGCCGTTCCCTGCCTGCGTCCGGAGAAGCCGCTGGTCGGCACCGGCATCGAGCGCACCGTGGCGGTCGACTCGGGTACGGCCGTGCAGGCCATGCGTGGCGGTGTGGTCGACTACGTCGACGCCAACCGGATCGTGGTGCGTGTCAATGACGACGAAACCCTTGCGGGCGAAGTCGGCGTCGACATCTACAACATGATCAAGTACACGCGTTCGAACCAGAACACGAACATCAACCAGCGTCCGATCGTGAAGGTCGGCGACCTCATCGGCAAGGGCGACGTCATCGCGGACGGCGCCTCGACCGACCTGGGCGAGCTCGCGCTCGGCCAGAACATGCTGGTCGCCTTCATGCCGTGGAACGGCTACAACTTCGAGGATTCGATCCTCATCTCCGAGCGTGTCGTTGCCGAGGATCGCTTCACCTCGATCCACATTGAGGAGCTGACCGTCGTTGCGCGCGACACGAAGCTCGGACCCGAAGAGATCACGCGCGACATCGCGTCGCTGGGTGAAGCACAATTGTCGCGTCTCGACGAGTCGGGCATCGTCTATATCGGCGCCGAAGTCGACGCCGGAGACGTGCTCGTCGGCAAGGTCACGCCGAAGGGCGAGACTCAGCTGACGCCCGAAGAAAAGCTGCTGCGCGCGATCTTCGGCGAGAAGGCTTCCGACGTTAAAGACACCTCGCTGCGCGTGCCCTCCGGCATGAATGGCACCGTCATCGACGTGCAGGTGTTCACCCGTGAGGGCATCGAGCGGGACAAGCGCGCCCAGTCGATCATCGACGACATGCTGCGCAGCTTCAAGACCGATCTCGCCGACCAGATGCGCATCGTCGAGCGCGACGCGTTCGCGCGTATTCGCCGCCTGATCACCGGCCAGAAGGCCAACGGCGGGCCGAAGAAGCTCGCGAAGGGTGCCGAGATTACCGGCGAGTACCTCGACTCGCTCGAGTTCTACCATTGGTTCGACATCCGCATGGCGGACGAAGAGCTGGCGACCCAGCTCGAAGCGGTCCGCGAGGGCCTGGAAAAGACCCGCAAGGACTTCGAGCAGGCGTTCGAGATCAAGAAGAAGAAGCTCACCCAGGGCGACGAACTGCCCCCGGGCGTGCAGAAGATGGTCAAGGTCTACCTCGCGGTGAAGCGTCGCCTGCAGCCGGGCGACAAGATGGCGGGTCGTCACGGTAACAAGGGTGTCGTCTCGCGCATCGTTCCCGTCGAGGACATGCCGCACATGGCTGACGGTACGCCGGTGGATATCGTGCTGAACCCGCTGGGTGTGCCGTCGCGTATGAACATCGGTCAGATCCTCGAGACCCATCTCGGCTGGGCCGCGAAGGCGCTCGGCAACCGGATTGGGCAGATGGTCCGCGCGAACACCGCGGCCGCGGAGATTCGCGATCTGCTCGAGCAGGTCTACAACACCAAGGGCCATCCCGAGGACCTCGCCAGCCTCGACGACAAGGAAGTTGTCGAACTCGCCTCGAACCTGAGCAAGGGCGTGCCGTTCGCAACCCCTGTGTTCGATGGCGCGAAGGAAGAGGAAATCGAGGCCATGTTCGCCCTGGCGGGCATCGAGTCCGGCGGTCAGGTCACCCTGTTCGACGGCCGCACCGGCGAAGCCTTCGACCGCAAGGTCACGGTGGGCTACAAGCACGTGCTGAAGCTGCACCACCTGGTCGATGACAAGATGCACGCACGTTCGACCGGCCCGTACTCGCTGGTCACGCAGCAGCCGCTGGGCGGCAAGGCGCAGTTCGGTGGCCAGCGCTTCGGTGAAATGGAAGTGTGGGCGCTGGAGGCCTACGGTGCGGCCTATACGCTGCAGGAAATGCTCACCGTGAAGTCCGACGACGTGACCGGTCGTACCAAGGTGTACGAAAGCATCGTCAAGGGCGAGCACAAGATCGACGCGGGCATGCCCGAGTCCTTCAACGTGCTGGTGAAGGAAATCCGTTCGCTCGCGATCGACATCGATCTGGACACGTACTGAACCGGGTGAATGCCCACGAAGCCACCCGGACGGAGTGATTTATGAAAAGCCTGCTCGCTGACCTGTTCAAGCAAACCCTGCCGAACGAAGACCAGTTCGACGCGATCACCATCGGCCTCGCATCGCCGGACAAGATCCGTTCGTGGTCGTACGGCGAGGTCAAGAAGCCTGAGACCATCAACTACCGCACCTTCAAGCCCGAGCGCGACGGCCTGTTCTGCGCCAAGATCTTCGGGCCGGTGAAGGACTACGAATGCCTATGCGGGAAGTACAAGCGCCTCAAGCACCGCGGCGTCATCTGCGAGAAGTGCGGCGTCGAAGTGACCTTGTCGAAAGTTCGCCGCGAGCGTATGGCGCACATCGAACTGGCGAGCCCGACGGCGCACATCTGGTTCCTGAAGAGCCTCCCCAGCCGACTCGGCATGGTGCTCGACATGACCCTGCGCGACATCGAGCGCGTGCTGTACTTTGAAGCCTTCGTCGTCGTCGAGCCGGGCATGACCCCGCTCAACCGCGCGCAGCTGCTCACCGAGGATGACTACCTTGCCAAGGTCGAGGAGTACGGTGACGAGTTCGACGCGCTGATGGGCGCCGAGGGTATCCGCGGCCTGCTGCGCACGCTCGATGTCCAGCTCGAGATCGAGAAGTTGCGCGGCGACCTCGAGACGACCAATTCGGAAGCGAAGATCAAGAAATTCTCCAAGCGCCTGAAGGTGCTCGAGGCCTTCCAGCAGTCGGGCATCAAGCCCGAGTGGATGATCCTCGAGGTTCTGCCGGTGCTGCCGCCGGACCTGCGCCCGCTGGTGCCGCTGGACGGTGGCCGCTTCGCGACCTCGGATCTCAACGATCTGTATCGTCGCGTCATCAACCGTAACAACCGCCTCAAGCGTCTGCTGGAGCTCAAGGCGCCCGAGATCATCGTGCGTAACGAAAAGCGCATGTTGCAGGAAGCCGTCGACTCGTTGCTCGACAACGGCCGCCGCGGCAAGGCGATGACCGGTGCGAACAAGCGTCCGCTGAAGTCCCTTGCCGACATGATCAAGGGCAAGGGTGGTCGCTTCCGTCAGAACCTGCTCGGCAAGCGTGTCGACTACTCCGGCCGTTCGGTCATCGTGGTCGGTCCGCAGCTCAAGCTGCACCAGTGCGGCCTGCCCAAGCTGATGGCGCTCGAGCTGTTCAAGCCGTTCATCTTCAACAAGCTCGAACTGATGGGGCTGGCCACGACCATCAAGCAGGCGAAGAAGATGGTCGAGAGTCAGGAACCGGTGGTGTGGGACATCCTCGAAGAGGTGATCCGCGAGCATCCGGTCATGCTGAACCGCGCCCCGACGCTTCACCGTCTCGGTATTCAGGCCTTCGAGCCCGTCCTTATCGAAGGCAAGGCGATCCAGCTGCATCCGCTCGTCTGCGTCGCGTTCAACGCCGACTTCGACGGTGACCAGATGGCCGTCCACGTGCCGCTGTCGCTCGAGGCCCAGATGGAAGCCCGCACGCTGATGCTGGCGTCGAACAACGTGCTGTCGCCTGCCAACGGCGAGCCGATCATCGTGCCGTCGCAGGACATCGTTCTCGGTCTCTACTACGCAACCCGCGAAGGCGTGAATGCGCTGGGCGAGGGCATGGCGCTGTCGGACGTCGGCGAACTCAAGCGCGCCTACGAGTCGAAGCAGCTGTCGCTGCATGCCCGCGTGTCCGTGCGCCTGAAGGAAATCGAAGTCGGTGCCGACGGCGAACGTCGCGAAAAGATCACCCGCTACAACACCACGGCCGGTCGCGCGATGCTGTCGGAGATCCTGCCGCCGGGGCTGCCTTTCAGCGTGATCGACAAGCCGCTGAAGAAGAAGGAAATCTCCAAGCTCATCAACGCCTCGTTCCGTCGCTGCGGCCTGAAGGAGACGGTTGTGTTCGCGGACAAGCTGATGCAGTTCGGCTTCCGTCTCGCCACGCGCGCCGGTATTTCGATCGCGGTCAAGGACATGCTGGTCCCGACCCTGAAGGACTCGCTGATCCACGCCGCCGAACAGGAAGTCAAGGAGATCGCTCGGCAGTACACGTCCGGTCTCGTGACGGATGGTGAGCGTTACAACAAGGTCGTCGATATCTGGGGGCGCGCGGGTGACCAGGTCGCCAAGGCGATGATGGATCAGCTCGGCCAGGAAGACGTCGTCAACCGCAAGGGCGAGACGGTCAAGCAGGAGTCCTTCAACTCCATCTACATGATGGCCGACTCGGGTGCGCGCGGTTCGGCTGCGCAGATCCGTCAGCTCGCCGGCATGCGCGGCCTGATGGCGAAGCCGGACGGCTCCATCATTGAGACGCCGATCACGACGAACTTCCGTGAAGGCCTGAACGTTCTGCAGTACTTCATCTCGACGCACGGTGCCCGTAAGGGTCTGGCCGATACCGCGCTGAAGACCGCGAACTCGGGCTATCTGACCCGCCGTCTGGTCGACGTCACGCAGGATCTGGTCGTCACCGAAGACGATTGCGGCACGCGCGGCGGCTTCGTGATGAAGGCGCTCATCGAGGGCGGTGAAGTCATCGAGCCGCTGCGCGAGCGTATCCTTGGCCGCGTTTGCGCCGAAGATGTCGTCAATCCCGACTCGCAGGAGACCGTGATCGAAGCCGGTACGCTGCTCGACGAGAGTGCCGTCGATCTCATCGAGAGCCTCGGCATCGACGAGGTGAAGGTGCGCACCGCGCTCACCTGCGAAACGCGTTATGGCCTGTGCGGCAAGTGTTATGGTCGCGACCTGGGTCGTGGCAACCTCGTGAACGTCGGCGAGGCCGTCGGTGTGATCGCTGCCCAGTCGATCGGCGAGCCGGGTACCCAGCTCACGATGCGTACCTTCCACGTCGGTGGTGCGGCGTCGCGAGCCGCAGCAGCCAGCGGGGTCGAGTCGAAGTCGGCCGGAACCATCCGCTTTGCCGGCAACATGCGTTACGTCTCGAACGTGAAGGGCGAGAAGGTCATCATCGCCCGTTCCGCGGAGATCGTTGTCGCCGACGACATGGGCCGCGAGCGCGAGCGTCACAAGCTGCCGTACGGTGCGACGTTGTTGGTCGACGACGGTGCCGCGATCAAGGCCGGCGTCATGCTCGCCACCTGGGATCCGCATACCCGACCGATCGTCACGGAATATTCGGGCACGGTGAAATTCGAAAATGTCGAGGAAGGCGTCACGGTCGCGAAGCAGATCGACGAAGTGACGGGCCTGTCGACCCTGGTGGTCATCGACGGCAAGCGGCGCTCCTCCGGCGCGTCGTCGAAGGGCGTGCGTCCGCAGGTCAAGCTGCTCGACGAGAACGGGGAGGAGGTGAAGATTGCCGGTACCGATCACTCGGTGGCGATTACCTTCCAGGTCGGCTCGCTGATCACCGTCAAGGACGGCCAGGTCATCGGCGTCGGCGACGTGCTGGCGCGTATTCCCCAGGAATCGGCGAAGACGCGCGACATTACCGGCGGTCTGCCGCGTGTGGCGGAACTCTTCGAAGCCCGCCCGCCGAAGGATGCCGGCGTGCTCGCCGAATATACCGGCACCGTGTCGTTCGGCAAGGACACGAAGGGCAAGCAGCGCCTGGTGATCACCGAAGCCGATGGTACCGCGCACGAGTTCCTGATCCCGAAGGACAAGCACGTGATGGTGCACGACGGCCAGGTCGTCAATAAGGGCGAACTGATCGTCGATGGTCCGGCGGACCCGCACGACATCCTGCGTCTGCAGGGGATCGAGGCGCTGGCGCGTTACATCATCGATGAAGTCCAGGACGTGTATCGTCTGCAGGGCGTTAAGATCAACGACAAGCACATCGAGGTCATCGTCCGTCAGATGCTGCGTCGCGTGGTCATTACCGATGCCGGCGACACCAAGTTCATCCGCGAGGAACAGGTCGAGCGTTCGGAAGTGCTCGACGAAAACGACCGTGCGGAAGCCGACAGCAAACTCCCGGCGCAGTACCAGAACGTCCTGCTGGGTATCACGAAGGCTTCGCTGTCGACCGATTCGTTCATCTCCGCCGCGTCCTTCCAGGAAACGACGCGCGTGCTGACCGAAGCGGCCATCATGGGCAAGCGTGACGAACTGCGCGGGCTCAAGGAAAACGTCATCGTCGGCCGGCTCATTCCCGCCGGTACCGGTATGGCGTACCACCGCAACCGCCGGGCGCAGTCGGCGGGCGAGGATCTCGCAGCCGAGCATGCATGGGCGGCTATGCAGGAACAGCCGTCGGAAGTGCCCGACGGTGTCTCGCAAGATGTGCAGGCCGGTTGACTTTTGCCGGCTTGTCGGGATAACATCCGGCCTCTTTTTGTGGACTGACCAATCGTAGTCAGCCTCAGCCGGAATCAACCGCCCGGGGCGGCCTTTGGGGCCGTCCCGGTATAATGGAAAATTCTCAAGCTATGCCAACAATTAATCAGCTCGTCCGCAAGCCCCGGCAACTTGCAGTCGTCAAGAGCAAAGTGCCGGCGCTCGATGCATGTCCGCAGAAGCGCGGCGTCTGCACTCGCGTCTACACCACCACGCCGAAGAAGCCGAACTCCGCGCTGCGTAAGGTTGCTAAGGTTCGCCTGACGAACGGCTTCGAGGTTATCTCGTACATTGGTGGTGAAGGTCACAACCTCCAGGAGCACTCGGTGGTCCTGATTCGTGGTGGTCGTGTGAAGGACTTGCCGGGTGTGCGCTATCACATCGTGCGCGGTTCGCTGGACCTGCAGGGCGTCAAGGATCGCAAGCAGTCGCGCTCGAAGTATGGCGCCAAGCGTCCGAAGAAATCCTAATTGTCGGCATTCAGAAATAGCTAGAGGTTGTCATGCCCCGTCGTCGCGAAGTACCCAAGCGTGAAATTCTGCCCGATCCGAAATTCGGCTCGCAGGATGTTTCCAAGTTCATCAATGTGATCATGCAGTCCGGCAAGAAGTCGGTCGCCGAGCGCATCGTTTACGGCGCTTTCGAGCACATCTCCGGCAAGGCGGGCAAGGACCCGTTGGAGGTCTTCTCGTCGGCGGTTGCAAACGTCAAGCCGGTGGTTGAGGTCAAGAGCCGTCGCGTTGGTGGTGCGAACTACCAGGTTCCGGTTGAAGTGCGTCCGTCGCGCCGCATGGCGCTGTCGATGCGCTGGCTGCGCGAGGCTGCGCGCAAGCGTGCCGAGAAATCGATGGCTCAGCGTCTTGCTGGCGAACTGCTCGAAGCCGCCGAAGGTCGTGGCGCCGCGATGAAGAAGCGCGAGGAAGTGCATCGCATGGCCGAGGCGAACAAGGCCTTCTCGCACTACCGCTTCTAAGCAGATTCGGATGGCGGTTAATCGGGCCCTGGCAAGGGCTCGATTGTTTTGTAACAAGACACTTGGACTTTCGCGCCTGGCGCGAATTCTGGAAGGCAGGATAAACCGTGGCTCGCAAGACTCCCATTGAGCGCTACCGCAACATCGGTATCTCCGCTCACATCGACGCCGGCAAGACAACGACGACCGAGCGCATTCTTTTTTACACCGGTGTGAACCACAAGATCGGTGAAGTTCATGACGGCGCTGCGACCATGGACTGGATGGAGCAGGAGCAGGAGCGGGGCATCACCATTACCTCGGCCGCGACGACCTGCTTCTGGAAGGGTATGGACCTGTCATTCCCTGAGCATCGCTTCAACATTATTGATACCCCGGGACACGTTGACTTCACGATCGAGGTCGAGCGCTCGATGCGCGTGCTCGATGGCGCGTGCATGGTTTACTGCGCGGTCGGTGGTGTTCAGCCGCAGTCCGAAACCGTGTGGCGGCAGGCGACCAAGTACAAGGTTCCGCGTCTCGCGTTCGTGAACAAGATGGATCGCCAGGGTGCGAACTTCTTCAAGGTTTACGAGCAGATGCGCACCCGCCTTAAGGCGAACCCGGTTCCCATCGTGATTCCGATCGGGGCCGAGGAGTCTTTCGCGGGTGTCGTCGATCTCGCTCGGAGGAAGGCGATCTATTGGGATGAAGCCAGTCAGGGTATGAAGTTCGAGTATCGTGACATTCCGGCCGAGTTGCAGGCTGATGCGGAAGAGTGGCGTGAAAAAATGGTCGAGGCTGCGGCCGAGGCCAGCGAGGAGCTCATGAACGAGTACCTCGAGAATGGTGATCTGCCGGTCGAGAAGATCAACGCCGGCCTGCGTCTGCGCACCATCGCGTGCGAGATCCAGCCGATGTTGTGCGGTACCGCGTTCAAGAACAAGGGCGTGCAGCGTATGCTCGACGCGGTGATCGAGCTGCTGCCGTCTCCGGTCGATATCCCGCCGGTCGGAGGCACCGATGACGACGAGAAGCCGGTCGTCCGCAAGGCGGACGATGCCGAGAAGTTCTCGGCACTGGCGTTCAAGCTGATGACCGACCCGTTCGTCGGCCAGCTGACCTTCGTGCGCGTGTACTCCGGCGTGCTGCAGTCGGGCGAGACCGTGCTGAACTCGGTCAAGGGCAAGAAAGAGCGCATTGGTCGCATCCTGCAGATGCACGCCAACGAGCGTCACGAGATCAAGGAAGTCCTCGCCGGCGACATCGCAGCGTGCGTCGGCTTGAAGGAAGTGACGACGGGTGAAACCCTGTGCGACCCGAGCGCGCCGATCATCCTCGAGCGCATGGTCTTCCCGGACCCCGTGATTCACGTCGCGGTCGAGCCGAAGACCAAGGGTGACCAGGAGAAGATGGGTATCGCGCTGGGCCGTTTGGCTGCCGAAGATCCCTCCTTCCGCGTTCGTACCGACGAGGAGTCGGGTCAGACCATCATCTCCGGCATGGGCGAGCTGCACCTCGAGATCATCGTTGATCGCATGAAGCGCGAATTCAACGTCGAGGCGAACGTCGGCGCGCCGCAGGTGGCGTATCGCGAGGCAATCCGCAAGGCGGTCGAGCAGGAAGGGAAATTCGTCAAGCAGTCCGGTGGTCGCGGCCAGTTCGGTCACGTTTGGATCAAGCTCGAGCCGAACGAAGCCGGCAAGGGCTACGAGTTTGTCGATGCGATCAAGGGTGGCGTGGTTCCGCGCGAATACATCCCGGCGGTTGACAAGGGGCTGCAGGAAACCCTGCCGAACGGCGTGCTCGCCGGCTTCCCGGTGGTTGACGTGAAGGTCACGCTGTTTGACGGCTCCTACCACGACGTCGACTCGAACGAAAATGCCTTCAAGATGGCAGCGTCAATGGCGTTCAAGGACGCGATGCGCAAGGCCAGTCCGGTTCTGCTGGAGCCGATGATGGCGGTTGTCGTCGAGACCCCCGAGGATTATATGGGTAACGTCATGGGCGACCTGTCCGGGCGCCGTGGCATCGTGCAGGGCATGGACGACCTGCCCGGCGGCATGAAGGAAGTGAAGGCAGAGGTTCCGCTGGCCGAAATGTTCGGTTACGCCACGCAGCTGCGTTCGCTGTCGCAGGGGCGCGCGACCTACTCGATGGAATTCAAGCACTACTCCGAGGCGCCCAAGAGCGTCGCGGAGGCAGTGATCAGCAATCGTAGCAAGTAACAGAACTCAAACGAGGATTCTCACAATGGCTAAAGGCAAGTTTGAGCGGACGAAACCGCACGTAAACGTTGGGACGATCGGTCACGTTGACCATGGCAAGACGACCCTGACCGCAGCGATCACGACGATCCTGTCGTCGAAGTTCGGTGGCGAGGCGAAGGCCTACGACCAGATCGACGCGGCGCCGGAAGAGAAGGCGCGCGGCATCACGATCAACACCGCGCACGTCGAGTACGAAACCGCCACGCGTCACTACGCGCACGTTGACTGCCCGGGTCACGCCGACTACGTGAAGAACATGATTACCGGTGCTGCGCAGATGGACGGCGCGATTCTGGTCGTGTCGGCCGCTGACGGCCCGATGCCGCAGACGCGCGAGCACATCCTGCTTGCCCGTCAGGTCGGCGTTCCGTACATCATCGTGTTCATGAACAAGTGCGACATGGTCGACGACGAGGAGCTGCTTGAGCTCGTCGAGATGGAAGTTCGCGAACTGCTGTCGAAGTACGACTTCCCGGGTGACGACATCCCCATCGTCAAGGGCTCCGCGCTCAAGGCGATCGAAGGCGACAAGGGCGACCTGGGCGAAGGTGCCATCATGAAGCTGGCCGAAGCGCTGGACAGCTACATCCCGACCCCGGAGCGCGCGATCGACAAGCCCTTCCTGCTGCCGATCGAAGACGTGTTCTCGATCTCGGGTCGCGGCACCGTCGTGACCGGTCGTGTCGAGCGCGGCATCGTCAAGGTTGGTGAGGAAGTCGAAATCGTCGGTATCAAGCCCACGGTCAAGACCATCTGCACCGGCGTCGAAATGTTCCGCAAGCTGCTCGACCAGGGTCAGGCGGGCGACAACGTCGGCGTGCTGCTGCGTGGGACCAAGCGTGAAGACGTGGAGCGTGGTCAGGTCCTGTGCAAGCCGGGCTCGATCAAGCCGCACACCCACTTCACGGGCGAAGTGTATGTGCTGTCGAAGGAAGAGGGTGGTCGTCACACCCCGTTCTTTAACAACTACCGTCCGCAGTTCTACTTCCGTACGACCGACGTGACCGGTTCGATCGCGCTGCCGGAAGGCACCGAGATGGTCATGCCTGGCGACAACGTGTCCATCACGGTCAAGCTGCTGGCCCCGATCGCCATGGAAGAAGGTTTGCGCTTCGCGATCCGCGAAGGCGGCCGTACCGTTGGCGCCGGTGTCGTCGCCAAGATTATCGAGTAATCATCTCGCTCAACATCCTCGGGGCGAATGCCCCGGGGTTTTGCTCTTTTAAGGACTGCAACATGCAAAACCAGAAGATTCGTATCCGCCTCAAGGCTTTCGACTACCGTCTGATCGATCAGTCGGCGCTCGAGATCGTCGACACCGCGAAGCGTACCGGTGCCGTCGTTCGCGGTCCTGTGCCGCTGCCGACCCGGATCGAGCGCTTCGACCTTCTGCGTTCGCCGCACGTCAATAAGACTTCGCGCGACCAGTTCGAAATCCGCACGCACCAGCGCCTGATGGATATCATCGATCCGACCGACAAGACCGTCGATGCGCTGATGAAGCTGGACCTGCCGGCCGGTGTCGACGTCGAGATCAAGCTGCAGTAAGTCTTCCGCGCTTGCGGAGTGTCAAAAAAGGCCGGTATAATCCGGCCTTTGCGCCTTTTGGTGCAATTCATGTGATAGGGCCCGGTCAATCGTAACCGGGGATCAGGAGAAAAAAATGAGTCTAGGCCTTGTAGGACGCAAGGTTGGCATGACTCGCATTTTTGCCGAGGACGGCCGTAGCGTCCCGGTGACGGTGCTTGACGTTGCCAATAATCGCGTTACCCAAGTCAAGACGCCTGAAAGCGACGGCTATGCCGCGGTTCAGGTGGCTTTCGGCAAGCGCCGTGCGAGTCGCGTCAATAAGGCGCTCGCCGGGCATCTCGCCAAGGCTGGCGTCGAAGCCGGTCACACCTTCCGCGAATTCACCGTCGAGCCGGCGCAGCTGGCTGGCCTGAAGGCTGGCGACGTGATCAGCGTGGAGCTCTTTGCGGTCGGTCAGAAGGTCGATGTGACCGGTACCTCGATCGGCAAGGGTTTCTCGGGTGTTATCAAGCGTCACAACTTCTCGTCTAACCGTGCGTCGCACGGTAACTCGGTGTCGCACAACGCGCCGGGTTCGATTGGTATGGCGCAGGATCCGGGTCGCGTTTTCCCGGGCAAGCGCATGGCCGGCCAGTACGGCAATGTGACCCGCACGACGCAGAGTCTCGAGGTGGTTCGCGTTGATGTCGAGCGTCAGTTGCTCCTGGTCAAGGGAGCTGTGCCTGGTTCGAAGGGCGGCGACGTGATCGTCCGTCCGGCCGTCAAGGCCCGTGGCTGAGCGAGGACGTGATGGAACTTAAAGTATTGAACGATCAGGGTGTGCAGGCGGCGACGCTGCAGGCTTCTGATGCGCTCTTCGGGCGCGACTATAACGAGGCGCTGATTCACCAGGTTGTCGTTGCCTACATGGCTAACGCACGCTCGGGCAATCGTGCGCAGAAGGGGCGCTCCGAGATCCAGAAGTCGACCCGCAAGCCGTGGCGTCAGAAGGGTACGGGCCGTGCTCGTGCCGGTATGGCGTCGAGCCCGTTGTGGCGTGGTGGCGGTCGTATCTTCCCGAATTCCCCGGAAGAGAACTTCTCGCAGAAGCTGAATCGCAAGATGTATCGCGCTGGCGTTGCATCGATCCTGTCGCAGCTGGCGCGTGAAGACCGTCTGGCTGTGGTCGAGAATTTCAGCGTCGAGGCGCCGAAGACCAAGCTTCTGTCGCAGAAGCTGAAGGGCATGGGGCTGGATTCCGTGCTCGTGATCACGGATCAGTTCGACGAGAACCTGTTCCTGTCGTCGCGCAACCTGCACAAGGTGCTGGTGCTCGAGGTCAGCGAGACGGATCCGGTGGCCCTGGTTCACTACGATCGCGTGATCGTGACCAAGGGTGCGCTGGCCAAGATGGAGGAGGCCTGGCAATGAGCGGATTTAGCCAAGAGCGTCTGATGCAGGTGCTGCTCGCGCCCCAGATCTCCGAGAAGGCGACCTATGTCGCTGACAAGAATGAGCAGGTGGTTTTCAAGGTTGCGTCGTGCGCGACCAAGCCTGAAGTCAAGGCTGCTGTCGAGCTGCTCTTCAAGGTCGAGGTCAAGTCGGTCCAGATCGCGAACGTCAAGGGCAAGGTCAAGCGCTTCGGCAAGGCCATGGGTCGCCGCAAGGGCTGGAAGAAGGCATTCGTTTGCCTCAAGCCTGGCCAGGAAATCAACTTCGCGGCCGGGGAGTAATAGTCATGGCACTGGTAAAACTCAAGCCTACGTCTGCCGGCCGTCGCGCGATGGTCAAGGTGGTGAATGCCGACCTTTTCAAGGGTCGTCCGCTCGCCTCGCTGGTCGAGAAGCAGTCGAAGAACGCCGGCCGTAACAACAACGGCCACATCACCGTTCGGCACAAGGGTGGCGGTCATAAGCAGCACTACCGCCTGGTCGATTTTCGGCGCAACAAGGATGGTATCGCGGCGCGCGTCGAGCGCATCGAATACGATCCGAACCGTTCGGCGAACATCGCTCTGATCTGTTATGCCGACGGCGAGCGTGCGTACATCATCGCTCCGAAGGGGCTGGATGTCGGTGCTCAGGTGATGAGCGGCGCGGAAGCTCCGATCAAGCCGGGCAATGTCCTGCCGATCCGCAATATTCCCGTCGGTTCGACGATTCACTGCGTCGAGATGATGCCTGGCAAGGGTGCGCAGATCGCGCGCGCTGCCGGTACTTCGGTGCAGCTCCTGGCGCGTGAAGGCGCCTATGCCCAGATTCGTCTGCGCTCCGGCGAAGTGCGCCGCGTGCATGTCGAGTGCCGTGCCGCGATTGGTGTCGTGGGCAACGAAGAGCATGGTCTGCGCAAGATCGGCAAGGCCGGTGCAAACCGCTGGCGTGGTATTCGCCCGACCGTTCGCGGTGTGGCGATGAACCCGGTTGATCACCCGCATGGTGGCGGCGAAGGCCGCACCGGCGAGGGCGGCGTTCCGCGCAGCCCGTGGGGTCAGCCTGCGAAGGGTTATCGCACGCGCAGCAACAAGCGCACCGATACCATGATCGTGCAGCGTCGTCACAAGCGTTAAGGGGTAACAGATGGCACGTTCAATCAAAAAAGGCCCGTTTGTCGACGCGCACCTCCTCAAGAAGGTCGACGCCGTTCGGGCGAGCAACGATAAGCGTCCGATCAAGACGTGGTCGCGCCGTTCGACGGTGCTGCCGGATTTCGTCGGTCTCACGATCGCGGTGCATAACGGCCGCCAGCACGTTCCGGTGTTTGTCTCCGAGAACATGGTTGGCCACAAGCTGGGCGAGTTCGCGCTGACCCGTACGTTCAAGGGTCATGCCGCGAGCAAGAAGGCGAAGAGGTAAGGAGTCACCATGGAAACCAAAGCAATCCTCCGCGGTGTGCGCCTGTCGGCTCAGAAGGGCCGGCTGGTTGCGGACCAAGTGCGGGGCAAGCCGGTTGATCAGGCCCTGAACATTCTCGCCTTCTCGCCGAAGAAGGGCGCGCAGATCATCCGCAAGGTCGTCGAGTCGGCGATCGCGAACGCCGAACACAACGATGGCGCAGACATCGACACCCTCAAGGTGAAGACGATCTACGTCGAGGAAGGTACGTCGCTGAAGCGGTTTACGGCGCGGGCAAAGGGGCGTGGCAATCGCATCCTGAAACCGACGTGCCATGTCTACGTGACCGTCGGGGAGTAAGGGGTAAATATGGGTCAGAAAATTCATCCGACCGGATTCCGTCTGGCGGTCACCCGCGACTGGAGCTCGCGCTGGTTCGCTTCGAGCCGCGACTACTCCAAGATGCTGCATGAGGACATCAAGGTCCGCGACTTTCTGAAGAAGAAGCTCGCGCACGCATCGGTTGGACGCATCGTGATCGAGCGTCCGGCCAAGAACGCCCGCATCACGTTGTTCAGCGCGCGTCCCGGCGTTGTCATCGGCAAGAAGGGCGAAGACATCGAGCTGCTCAAGCGCGAACTGCAGAAGATCATGGGTGTGCCTGTGCACGTCAATATCGAGGAAGTTCGCAAGCCCGAAGTCGATGCGAAGCTGATTGCCGATTCGATCGCCCAGCAGCTCGAGAAGCGTATCATGTTCCGTCGTGCGATGAAGCGTGCGATGCAGAACGCCATGCGCCTCGGTGCCCAGGGCATCAAGATCATGAGCGCGGGCCGTCTGAACGGGGCCGAAATCGCCCGTACGGAATGGTATCGTGAGGGTCGTGTGCCGCTGCACACGCTGCGCGCCGACATCGACTACGGCGTCTCCGAAGCGAGTACCACGTACGGCATAATCGGCATCAAGGTCTGGGTCTACAAGGGCGAGATGCTGGGTCGCAACGAGCGTCCGGCGGTCGTCGAGAATGAAAACGAGGCTCGCCGTGGCCGTCGCGGTGCGCCGCGCGGCGCCGAAGGTGGCGAGGGCCGTCCCGGTCGCCGTCCCGCCCGTCGCGGTGGCGCTGAGGGTCAGGCCAAGCAGCCGCAAGAAAGCAGGGGTGAATGATGCTTCAGCCGACGAGAAGGAAATACCGTAAGGAGCAGAAGGGCCGCAACACTGGCGTGGCGACGCGCGGTGCGAAGGTCAGCTTCGGCGAATTCGGTCTCAAGGCAATCGGCCGCGGTCGGCTGACTGCCCGACAGATCGAATCGGCACGACGTGCGATGACGCGCCACATCAAGCGGGGCGGTCGCATCTGGATCCGGATCTTCCCGGACAAGCCGATCTCGAAGAAACCTGCCGAAGTCCGCATGGGTAACGGCAAGGGCAACCCGGAATACTGGGTCGCCGAGATTCAGCCCGGCAAGGTGCTGTACGAGATGGATGGTGTCGATGAGGCGTTGGCGCGCGAAGCGTTCCGCCTTGCAGCTGCGAAGCTGCCGCTCGAGACCGTGTTTGTTCACCGTCAACTGGGGTGATCATGAAAGCGAGCGAACTCCGCGCAAAGAGCGTCGGTGAACTGAATCAGGAAGTGCTTGAGCTGCTGAAGGCGCAGTTCTCGCTGCGCATGCAGCTTGCAACTCAGCAACTCGGCAACACGAGCCAACTCGGGAAGGTGCGCCGCGACATCGCGCGTGTGCGCACCGTTCTGCGTGAAAAGGCAGGGCAGAAATGAGCGAACAAATCGAAAAGGTGCGTCGCGCCCTCGTCGGCCGTGTCGTCAGCGACAAGATGCAGAACACGGTCACCGTGTTGGTCGAGCGTCGCGTCAAGCACGAGCTGTATGGGAAGGTGATTACGCGTTCGGCCAAGTACCATGCGCACGTTGAGGGCGGCCTTGCCGCCGCCGGCGACCTGGTTGAAATCGAGGAATGCCGTCCGATTTCGAAGACCAAGTCCTGGCGTGTTGCGAAAGTGCTCGAAAAAGCGCGCGTAATCTAAGCAGAGTACGGGCTACTGCTGTGGACAGCTTGGCAGGCAACTGCCAAGCTGTTATAATTTTCTTTCTTTGCTTTTCGCTCTTCGGGGCTCCCTACCCGTACGGGTTCCAAGACTGACCGCTGTAGCGGGGCAAGTTGGAGATAAATTCATGATTCAAATGCAGTCCATTCTGGACGTCGCCGACAATACCGGCGCGCGTTCGGTGATGTGCATCAAGGTTCTTGGTGGTTCCAAGCGTCGCTATGCCGGCATCGGCGACATCATCAAGGTAACCGTCAAGGATGCTGCGCCGAGGGGTCGCGTCAAGAAGGGTGACATCTACAGTGCCGTTGTGGTGCGTACCGCGAAGGGTGTGCGTCGTCCTGACGGCTCCCTGGTGAAGTTCGATGGCAATGCGGCCGTCCTGCTGAATAACAAGCTCGAGCCGATCGGCACGCGTATCTTCGGGCCGGTGACGCGCGAGCTGCGTACCGAGCGGTTCATGAAGATCGTCTCGCTGGCGCCTGAAGTGCTCTAAGGAGTTGTCGAGATGAACAAGATCCGCAAAGGTGATGAGGTTGTTGTCCTGACGGGCAAGGATCGCGGTCGTCGCGGTGTCGTGCTGCGTCGGGTCGGCGACGAACATCTGGTGGTTGAAGGTGTGAATCGCGCGAAGAAGCACGTGCGTCCGAATCCGCTCAAGGGTGAAGTGGGTGGCATCGTCGAAAAGGAGATGCCGCTGCACGTTTCGAACGTTGCGCTGTTCAATCCTGCGACCCAGAAGGGTGATCGCGTGGGTATTCGTGTGCTTGAGGATGGTCGCAAGGTGCGCTTCTTCAAGTCGAATGGCGAACTGGTGAACGCGTAAGGAGTGGTGATGGCGCGCTTGCAGCAGTACTACAAGGAAACGATTGCTCCCGACCTGCTGAAGCAGTTCGGGTACAAGTCCGCGATGGAAGTGCCTCGCATTACGAAGATCACCCTGAATATGGGTGTCGGCGAGGCGGTGGGCGACAAAAAAATTCTCGAGCATGCCGTTGGTGACATGCAGAAGATCGCCGGTCAGAAGCCGGTGGTGACCAAGGCTCGCAAGTCGATCGCGGGTTTCAAGATCCGTGACGGTTATCCGATCGGCTGCATGGTGACCTTGCGCGGCGAGAAGATGTTCGAATTCCTGGATCGTCTCGTGACGATCGCCATGCCGCGTATCCGCGATTTCCGCGGGATCGCCGGCAAGGGTTTCGACGGTCGCGGCAACTACAACCTGGGCGTCAAAGAGCAGATCATTTTCCCCGAAATCGAGTACGACAAGATCGATGCTCTGCGGGGGATGAACATCAGCATCACGACGACGGCCAAGACCGATCAGGAAGCTCGGGCTCTGCTCGCTGCGTTCAAGTTCCCGTTCAAGAATTGAGGGTGTTATGGCAAAACTGGCTCTGATCAATAGAGAAGAGAAGCGCCGCAAGACGGTCGAGAAATTCGCCGCCAAGCGTGCCGCGCTGATCGCTCAGATCAACGATTTCAAGTTGCCTGAAGAAGAGCGCATGGCTGCTCGTCTGAAGCTGCAGCAGCTTCCGCGCAACGCAAGCCCCGTTCGCGAGCGCAACCGTTGTGCGCTGACGGGTCGTCCGCGCGGCGTGTTCCGCAAGTTTGGGCTGTGCCGCAACAAGCTGCGTGACCTGGCGTTCCGTGGCGAAGTTCCCGGCATGACCAAGGCGAGCTGGTAAGGAGATTATCGAATGAGTATGTCCGATCCGATCGCCGATATGCTGACCCGCATCCGCAATGGTCAGCAGGCTCAGAAGCAGAGCGTGTCGATGCCCAGCTCCAAGCTGAAGGTGGCGATCGCCAAGGTTCTGCAGGATGAAGGTTACATCGACGGCTATGCGGTTCGCGATGCCGAAGGCAAGGCTCAGCTGGATGTCGTGCTGAAGTACTACGCCGGGCGTCCCGTCATCGAGCGCATCGAGCGTGTCAGCCGCCCCGGTCTGCGTGTTTACAAGGGTAGCGACGATCTGCCGCGCGTTTTGAACGGTCTCGGTGTTGCAATCGTGTCGACGCCGCGTGGCGTCATGACCGACCGTGCGGCACGTGCCGGGCGCGTGGGCGGCGAAGTCATCTGTTACGTCGCTTAAGGGGGTCTCATGTCTCGTGTAGCTAAGAATCCGGTGACGATCCCCCAGGGCGTGGACGTGACCGTTGCGGCCGGTGAGGTTTCCGTCAAGGGGCCGCTCGGTACCGTCAAGCAGTACATCGGCAATTCCGTGTCGGTCCAGCGTGAAGGTGATGCGCTGGTGTTTGCCGCCGTTGGTGGCGCCGCGAACGGTCGCGCGATGTCGGGTACCGTGCGCGCGCTCGTCAATAACATGGTCACCGGTGTGACGAAGGGTTTCGAGCGCAAGCTTAACCTCGTCGGCGTCGGTTACCGTGCGCAGGCGCAAGGCGACAAGCTCAATCTGACGCTCGGTTTCTCCCATCCGGTCGTGCATCAGATGCCGGCGGGTGTGAAGGTCGAGACGCCGACACAGACGGAAATCGTCATCAAGGGCATCGACAAGCAGCAGGTCGGTCAGGTCGCTGCCGAAGTGCGTGCATACCGCGCTCCCGAGCCTTACAAGGGCAAGGGCGTCCGCTACGCGGACGAGGTGGTCGTGCTCAAGGAAACCAAGAAGAAGTAAGGGCGGTTCGATATGAACAAGAAAGTGGTTCGTCTGCGTCGCGCTCGTAAAACCCGAGCCAAAATCGCGGAACTGAAGGCGGTTCGTCTGACTGTGTTCCGTTCCAATTCCCACATCTACGCCCAGATCATCGACGGTTCCGGCGCGCGCGTGCTCGCTGCTGCCTCCACGGTCGAGGCGGACGTGCGTTCGCAACTGTCGCATGGCGGTAACAAGGCTGCTGCCGTGATCGTCGGCAAGCTGATCGCCGAGCGTGCGAAGGCCGCGGGTATCGAGTCCGTCGCGTTCGATCGCGCCGGCTTCCAGTATCACGGTCGCGTCCAGGCGCTGGCCGAGGCCGCCCGCGAAGGCGGTCTCAAGTTCTAAGCGAGGAATCGTATGGCTAAGCAACAAAGCAAGCGTCCGCAGGCTTCCGAGGAGCGTGACGACGGCCTGCGCGAGAAGATGGTCGCCATCAACCGCGTGACCAAGGTCGTGAAGGGCGGTCGTATCCTCGGTTTCGCGGCGCTGACGGTGGTTGGCGACGGCGATGGCGGTATCGGCATGGGCAAGGGCAAGTCGCGTGAAGTGCCCGTGGCCGTGCAGAAGGCCATGGACGAGGCTCGCCGCAAGATGGTCAAGGTCTCGCTCAAGAACGGCACGCTGCAGCATTCGGTGATCGGCAAGCACGGCGCTTCGTCGGTCCTCATGCAGCCTGCGCCGAGCGGTACCGGCATTATCGCCGGTGGACCGATGCGCGCGGTGTTCGAAGTCATGGGTGTGACGGACGTGACCTGCAAGTGCATCGGTTCGTCGAATCCGTACAACGTCGTCCGTGCAACGCTGAACGGTCTCCTGGCGATCAATACGCCGGCTGAGATCGCCGCCAAGCGTGGCAAGAGCGTCGAAGAAATTCTGGGGTAAGCCATGGCCGAGAAAACGATCAAGGTTACGCTGGTCAAGAGCGTGATCGGTACCAAGCAGTCGCACCGTGCGACGGTGCGCGGACTCGGTTTGCGTCGCCTGAACCATACCGTCGAACTTCAGGACACGCCTGAAGTGCGCGGCATGGTGAACAAGGTGTCGTACCTGGTGAAGTGTGAGGGTTGAGATGCGTCTGAATACGATTAAACCCGCGACTGGTTCGAAGTTCGCAGGCAAGCGCGTCGGACGCGGCATCGGCAGCGGCCTCGGCAAGACCTGCGGTCGCGGTCACAAGGGCCAGAAATCCCGTGCCGGCGGCTTCCACAAGGTCGGTTTCGAGGGTGGTCAGATGCCGCTTCAGCGCCGTCTGCCGAAGCGTGGCTTCGTCTCGCTGACGGGGTCGCGCAACGCCGAGGTGCGCCTGTCCGAGTTGGACAAGCTGCCCGTCGAAGATATCGACCTGCTCGTGCTGAAACAGGCTGGCGTCGTGGCTGCCGATGCGCTGTCCGCAAAGGTTGTCCTGTCGGGCAGCATTGGTCGCAAGGTGACGCTGCGCGGCGTCGGTGCCACGAAGGGCGCCCTCGCGGCAATCCAAGCGGCCGGCGGTTCGGTCGTTACCGAGTAAGAAGGTAACCAGCTGTGGCCAATCCCGCTGCCACCTTGGGAACGCCCGGTCGTTTCGGCGATCTGAAGCGCCGACTGTTGTTCCTGGTCGGTGCGCTGATCGTCTATCGGATCGGCGCACACATCCCGGTGCCCGGAATCGACCCGAGTCGGCTGGCTGAGTTGTTCCAGTCGCAGTCGGGGGGGATTCTCGGCGTCTTCAACCTTTTCTCGGGCGGTGCGCTGTCGCGTTTCACCATCTTCGCGCTGGGGATCATGCCGTACATCTCGGCATCGATCATCATGCAGTTGATGACCGTCGCGGTGCCCTCGCTTGAAGCCCTGAAGAAGGAAGGCGAGGCGGGTCGGCGCAAGATCACGCAGTACACGCGAGCCGGCACCCTGGTTCTTGCTCTGGCGCAGTCGCTCGGGATCGCAATCGCTCTCGAAGGGCAGGCCGGGCTGGTGCTGGATCCGGGCTTCACCTTCCGGTTCGTGACGGTGGCGACGCTCGTGACGGGTACGATGTTCCTGATGTGGCTCGGTGAGCAGATCACGGAGCGCGGGCTTGGCAACGGTATCTCGCTTATCATCTTCGCGGGTATCGCCGCTGGGCTGCCGAGTTCGATCGCCGGTTTGTTCGAGCTGGTGCGTACAGGTGCCATGCATCCCTTCACTGCGCTGCTGATCTGCGTCCTGGTGGTGCTGGTGACTGCGTTCGTGGTGTTCGTCGAGCGGGGTCAGCGGAAGATTCTGGTCAATTACGCCAAGCGCCAGGTCGGCAACAAGATCTACGGCGGGCAGAGCTCGCATCTGCCGCTGAAGCTCAACATGGCAGGCGTGATCCCGCCGATCTTTGCGTCGAGCATCATCCTCTTCCCGGCTACGCTGGGCCAGTGGTTCGGCTCGTCGGAGAGCATGGTGTGGCTGCGCGACCTGTCGGCCAAGCTGGCGCCGGGGCAGCCGGTCTACGTGATGTTGTACGCGGTGGCGATCGTCTTCTTCTGCTTCTTCTATACCGCGCTCGTGTTCAATGCACGCGAAACCGCGGACAACCTGAAGAAGAGCGGAGCGTTCGTGCCGGGTATCCGGCCGGGTGATCAGACCGCGCGTTACATCGACAAGATCCTGACGCGCCTGACGCTGGTGGGGGCGGTGTACATCACCCTCGTCTGTCTGCTGCCGGAGTTCCTGATCCTCAAGTGGAATGTGCCGTTCTACTTCGGTGGTACTTCGCTGCTGATCATCGTCGTCGTGACGATGGACTTCATGGCGCAGGTTCAGGCGTACGTGATGTCGCACCAGTACGAGAGTCTGCTGAAAAAGGCGAACTTCAAGGGGGCGGGCCTTCCGATCCGGTAAGTTATGGCGAAGGAAGACGTCATCGAGATGCAGGGCGAGGTTACCGAGAACCTCCCCAATGCAACGTTCCGCGTCCGGCTCGAAAACGGACACATGGTCCTCGGGTACATCTCCGGGAAGATGCGCATGCATTACATCCGCATTCTTCCTGGTGACAAGGTCACCGTGCAGCTGACGCCCTATGACCTGACCAAGGCCCGGATCGTGTTCCGGACCAAGTAATCAAGAAACAGGAGCAAGGAAATGAGAGTTCAGGCTTCGGTTAAGCGGCTCTGCCGCAACTGCAAGATCGTCCGCCGCAAGGGTGTGGTTCGCGTCATTTGCGCAGATCCGCGTCACAAGCAGCGCCAGGGTTGATCTTCAGACAACCTGGGATTAACATTTAATGTTTAGCTTTTTGGGGTAATCGAATGGCCCGTATTGCTGGGGTAAACATTCCCAATCACAAGCATGCCGAGATTGCGCTGACCGCCATCTATGGAATTGGCCGTTCGCGTGCTCAGAAAATCTGTGATGCCGCCAACGTTGCGCGTTCCGTCAAGGTGAAGGATCTTACCGAGTCGGATATGGAGCGTCTGCGTGACGAAGTCGGCAAGTTCGTCGTCGAGGGCGATCTTCGCCGTGAAGTGACGATGAATATCAAGCGCCTGATGGACTTGGGTTGCTATCGTGGTGTCCGTCATCGTCGCGGCCTTCCGCTGCGCGGTCAGAGGACCCGGACTAACGCCCGCACCCGCAAGGGACCGCGCAAGGCGATCGCCGGCAAGAAGTGATAAGGACTGATAATGGCTAAAACTGCTACAAAAGTTCGCAAGAAAGTCAAAAAGAACGTTGCCGAGGGCATCGCGCACGTTCACGCGAGCTTCAACAACACCATCATTACGATTACCGACCGTCAGGGCAACGCCCTGTCGTGGGCAACGTCGGGCGGCGCGGGCTTCAAGGGCTCGCGCAAGAGCACGCCGTTTGCCGCCCAGGTCGCCGCCGAAGCCGCCGGCAAGGCCGCGCAGGAATGCGGCGTCAAGAACCTGGAAGTGCGCATCAAGGGGCCCGGTCCGGGCCGCGAATCCGCTGTTCGCGCCCTGAACGCGCTGGGTATGAAGATCTCCAGCATTACCGACATCACGCCGATTCCGCATAACGGCTGCCGTCCGCCGAAAAAGCGTCGTATCTGACAAGGAGTTGAAACGTGGCTCGTAATCTGGATCCCAAGTGCCGTCAGTGTCGTCGCGAAGGCGAGAAGCTGTTCCTGAAGGCCGAGAAGTGCTTCACCGACAAGTGTGCGATCGAGCGCCGCTCGTACGCTCCTGGCCAGCATGGCCAGCGTTCCGGACAGCGTCTGTCCGGCTATGGCGTTCAGCTGCGTGAAAAGCAGAAGATCCGTCGCCTGTACGGCGTTCTGGAAGCGCAGTTCCGCAAGGTCTACGCCGAGGCGGACCGCCGTCGCGGCCAGACCGGCGAGAACCTGCTGCAGCTGCTCGAAGGTCGTCTTGACTCCGTCGTCTATCGCATGGGTTTCGGTGGCTCGCGCGCCGAAGCTCGTCAGCTGGTCCGTCACAACAGCATTCTCGTGAATGGCAAGCGCGTCAATATCCCGTCGTACGTCGTGCGTCCGGGCGAGACGGTCGAGCTGACCGAGAGCGCGCGCGGCCAACTCCGCGTCAAGGCAGCCCTCGAGGCCGCCGCAGCGCGTGGTTTCCCCGAGTGGCTGGAAGTCGATGCGAAGGCCGGCAAGGGCGTGTTCAAGGCGTACCCGCAGCGTTCGGAGCTGCCGCCGACGATCAACGAAGGTCTCGTCGTCGAACTGTACTCCCGCTAACGGGCTCGCCTGAAGACTCAAAGATCCGAGGAACTGCTGATGCAAAGCAATTCACTGCTGAAACCCCGCATCATCGACGTCCAGTCCGTGTCGCCCGTTCAGGCGCGCGTGACGATGGAGCCGTTCGAGCGCGGTTTCGGTCACACCTTGGGGAATGCGCTGCGGCGCATCCTCCTTTCCTCGCTGCCGGGCTATGCGCCGACGGAAGTCTCGATTGAGGGCGTGCTGCACGAGTACTCGACCCTGGACGGGGTGCGCGAGGACATCGTCGACCTGCTGTTGAACCTGAAGGGTGTGGTGCTGAAGCTCCACAACCGTGGCGAGGCGACCCTGCGTCTTTCGAAGTCGGGCGACGGTGTGGTGACCGCGCGCGACATCGAAGCGAGTCACGACGTCGAGATCATCAACCCCGATCACGTGATCGCGCATCTTGCACCGGGTGGCAAGCTCGAGATGCACATTAAGGTCGAGGAAGGGCGCGGTTACGTGCCGGGTAACGTTCGTCCGGTTGCCGGCGAGAGCAAGAGCATCGGGCACATCGTGCTGGACGCGTCGTTCAGCCCGGTTCGCCGCGTCAGCTATCTGGTCGAAAGCGCTCGCGTCGAGCAGCGTACCGACCTCGATCGCCTGGTTATCGACATCGAGACCAACGGCGCTGTCGACCCCGAAGAGGCGATCCGTTACGCCGCGCGCGTGCTGATGGATCAGCTGTCGGTATTCGCTGATCTCGAGGGTACGGCACCGGTGGCGGAAGTGACTGCCGCTCAGGTGATCGACCCGGTGCTGCTGCGTCCGGTCGATGACCTCGAGCTGACCGTGCGGTCGGCGAACTGCCTCAAGGCCGAGAACATCTACTACATCGGCGATCTGATCCAGCGTACGGAAACCGAGCTGCTGAAGACCCCGAACCTGGGCCGCAAATCGCTGAACGAAATCAAGGAAGTGTTGGCCTCGCGTGGGCTTACGCTCGGCATGAAACTGGAAAACTGGCCGCCGGCCGGGCTCGAGAAGCTCGGTTGAGTGGACTCAGTTGAGTGAGGAATAGAAATGCGTCACCGCAACGGTCTTCGCAAGCTTAACCGTACCAGCGCGCATCGTCAGGCGATGTTCCGCAACATGGCCAATTCGCTGCTGCGTCACGAAGTCATCAAGACGACTCTGCCCAAGGCCAAGGAACTGCGCCGCGTGGTCGAGCCGCTGATCACCCTGGGCAAGAAGCCCAGCCTGTCGAACCGTCGTCTGGCGTTCAGCCGCCTGCGCGACCGCGACATGGTCGTGAAGCTGTTCGACGAACTGGGCCCGCGTTTTGCCGCCCGCAACGGCGGCTATCTGCGCATCCTGAAGTTCGGCTTCCGCGACGGCGACAACGCGCCGATGGCGCTGGTCGAGCTGCTGGATCGTCCAGCCGAGGGCGACGTGGCTGCCGACGTGCAGGAAGCCGCAGCTGCGTAAATATTCGCATCGCGACCATCGCGTGATCGAAAATGGGCCGTCTAACGGCCCATTTTTTTTGCGGCTATGTCTGTGATGTGCGTTCGGGAGGATTGTCTTGAGTACGGTGCTGGTGACTGGCGGGGCCGGGTATATCGGATCGCATACGTGTGTGGCCTTGCTGGAGGCGGGGCACGATGTCGTGGTCGTCGACAATCTGTGCAACAGCAAGCGCGCCGCGCTGGATCGGGTGGAACAGATTGCGGGCAGGACCTTGGGCGGGTTCTATCGCGCTGACGTTCGCGATGCGGCCGCATTGGCACGGGTGTTCGCCGAACGGCCCGTCGATGCCGTTGTCCATTTCGCCGCACTGAAGGCCGTGGGCGAGTCGGTGGCGAAACCGCTTGCGTACTACGAGAACAACATTGGCGGACTGTTCGCGCTCCTCGCGGCGATGGATGCCGCGGGGGTGCGCCGACTGGTCTTCAGCTCCTCGGCGACCGTCTACGGGGATCCGGCGTCGGTGCCGATCCGCGAGGACTTTCCGGTCGGGGCGACGAACCCGTATGGGCGTACGAAACTCATGTGCGAGGATATGCTGCGCGATCTCGTCGCCGCTGATCCGCGCTGGCATGTGGCGCTCCTGCGGTATTTCAATCCGGTGGGGGCCCATCAAACCGGGCTGATCGGCGAGGATCCCAACGGGATTCCGAACAACCTCATGCCCTATGTGAGCCAGGTTGCAGTCGGGAAGTTGAAGGAGTTGCAGGTGTTCGGGGGGGATTACCCGACGTCTGACGGGACCGGGGTCCGCGACTATATCCATGTCGTCGATCTCGCCGCAGGGCATGTTGCGGCGGTCGAGCGCATGGAAGGCCTGCCGGGGGTGAGTTGTGTGAACCTCGGAACCGGGCGGGGGTACAGCGTGCTGGAGGTGGCGCAGGCCTTCGAGCGCGCGTCGGGTCGGAAGGTCCCCTACCGTATCGTGGCGCGTCGGCCGGGTGACGTTGCGGCGTGCTGGGCCGATGCCAGCCTGGCGGAGAAGATGTTCGGGTGGCGGCCGCGATACGATCTCGATGCGATGTGCCGCGATGCGTGGCGGTGGCAGTCGCAGAATCCCGAGGGCTATCCGGACTGAAGGGCAGGCGGGGCGCGGCGTCCGGTCCCGACGGCGGGTGCCCGCTCACCAGGACTTGCGCAGGCGATTGCGGTACTGGACGTCGTGCGGAAGGACTTTCTGCATCGGTTCGAGATGGGCGGCGACGATCGCGCAGGCCTTCGCCAACGTCTCGGGGGTCAGTTGCGGGAGTTCGCTCGTGCGTGCGGTGAGGCGCACGACTTGTTCGATTGCGCGCTTGCGCTGCGGCTCCTCCGCCGCTTGATAGACGCCCAGGCCGGCGTCCAGAAGGGTCTTCAGGATCTTGACGCGACGTTCGATGCGGTCGAGGAAGACGGCCTGTACGTCATTCGGGACTGCGGGCATGAGCTTCTCCTTGATTTTGCGGGCGGCGCCTCGCGGCGGTCGCCGTATTGTCCGGAATACTCGCGGTGGTTTCGCTTCAAATTGTAAGCGCGAATACCCACGTTGCTGTATTCAGGCGCATGACGGTGGGGCAAGCATCCGTTTGAGGTAGCGGCCGGTGTGGCTGTCGGGGTGGGCAGCGAGCGCTTCGGGCGGGCCGCTGCACAGGATGCGGCCACCGCGGTCGCCCCCTTCGGGGCCGAGGTCTACCAGCCAGTCGGCGGTCTTGATGACGTCGAGGTTGTGCTCGATGACGACGATGGTGTTCCCGTGGTCGCGCAGGCGGTGGAGTACGCCGAGCAGGAGTTCGATGTCGCGGAAGTGCAGGCCGGTGGTGGGTTCGTCGAGGATATAGAGGGTGCGGCCGGTGTCGCGCTTGGAGAGCTCCAGCGCGAGCTTGACGCGCTGGGCTTCGCCGCCGGACAGCGTGGTGGCGCTCTGGCCCAGGCGGATGTAGCCGAGGCCGACGTCCATCAGCGTTTCGAGCTTGCGCGCGACGGTCGGGACAGCGCGGAAGAATTCGAGGGCGTTCTCGACCGTCATGTCGAGCACCTCGTAGATGGTCTTGCCCTTGTAGCGGATCTCCAGCGTCTCGCGGTTGTAGCGTTTGCCGTGACACACGTCGCAGGGGACGTACATGTCGGGCAGGAAGTGCATTTCCACCTTGATCATGCCGTCGCCCTGGCAGGCTTCGCAGCGGCCTCCCTTGACGTTGAAGGAGAAGCGGCCGGGGCCGTAGCCGCGCGCGCGTGCGTCCGGGACGCCGGCGAAGAGTTCGCGCACGGGCGTCAGCAGGCCGGTGTAGGTCGCGGGGTTGGAGCGCGGGGTGCGGCCGATGGGGCTCTGGTCGACGTTGATGACCTTGTCGAAGTGGTCGAGGCCGTGCACGGCGCTGAACGGGGCAGGTTCCGTGGTCGAGCCGTAGAGGTGCCGGGCGGCGAGCGCGTACAGGGTGTCGTTGATGAGAGTCGATTTGCCTGAGCCGGAGACGCCGGTGATGCAGGTGAACAGGCCGACAGGGATGGTCAGTTCGACATTCTTGAGATTGTTGCCGGTGCAGCCCTCGAGTCGCAGGTGGCGTTCGGGATCGGGGGCGGAGCGGCGTCTCGGGACGGGAATGGTGTAGCGGCCGGCGAGGTAGGCGCCGGTGAGCGACGCGTCGCTCGCGACGATCTCGGCCGGGGTGCCGCGCGCGACGATCTCGCCGCCGTGCACGCCGGCGCCGGGACCCATGTCCACCACGTAGTCGGCGCAGCGGATGGCGTCTTCGTCGTGCTCGACGACGATGACGGTGTTGCCGAGGTCGCGCAGCTGACGCAGCGTGCCGAGCAGGCGGTCGTTGTCGCGCTGGTGCAGGCCGATGGAGGGCTCGTCGAGGACGTACATGACGCCGGTGAGGCCGGAGCCGATCTGGCTGGCGAGGCGGATGCGCTGCGCTTCGCCGCCGGAAAGGGTGTCGGCGGAGCGGTCGAGCGAGAGGTAGTCGAGGCCGACGTTGATCAGGAAGCTGATCCGGTCGGAGATCTCCTTGACGATCTTGGCCGCGACGAGGCCGCGGTGGCCGGCAAGAGCGAGGCCGTCGAAGAAGGCCTTGCATTCGCCCAGCGGCATGCGGCTGACTTCGTGCAGCGAGCGGTCGCCGATGAGCACATGGCGCGCCTCGGTGCGCAGGCGTGTGCCGTGGCAGCTCGGACAGGCCTGCGTGGCGCGGAGCTTGGCGAGCTCCTCGCGCACGGCGGTGGAGTCGGTCTCGCGGTAGCGGCGGTCGAGGTTGGGGACGATGCCTTCGAAGGGGTGTTCCTTGGCGACCATGCGTCCGGCGTCGGAGAGGTAGCGGAAGGCGATCTTGTGGCGGCCGGAGCCGTGCAGCACGACCTGCCGGACCTCGTCGGGCAATTCGCCGAACGGGGTGTCGATGTCGAAGCCGTAGTGGTCGGCGAGGCTTGCGAGCATCTGGAAGTAGAACTGGTTGCGGCGGTCCCAGCCGCGGATCGCGCCGGCGGCGAGCGAGAGCTCGGGGTGGGCGACGACGCGGGCGGGATCGAAGAATTCGACCTGGCCGAGGCCGTCGCACTTGGGGCAGGCGCCTGCGGGGTTGTTGAACGAGAAGAGGCGCGGCTCGAGTTCGGCGAGCGCGTAGCTGCACACCGGGCAGGCGAAGCGGGCGGAGAAGAGGTGTTCGGTGCCGGTGTCCATCTCGACCGCGATGGCGCGGCCGTCGGCGTGGGTCAGCGCGGTCTCGAAGGATTCGGCGATGCGGCCGCGCTGGTCGGCGCGGACCTTGAGGCGGTCGATGACGACTTCGACGGTGTGGCGGCGGCCCTTTTCGAGCGCGGGCATGGCGTCGAGTTCGGCGATGCGGCCATCGACGCGCACGCGCACGAAGCCCTGCGCGCGAAGGTCGGCGAAGAGGTCGCTCTGCTCGCCCTTGCGGTGGGCGACGACGGGCGCGAGGATCATCAGGCGCGTGTCTTCGGGCAGGGCGAGGACGTGGTCGACCATCTGCGAAACGGTCTGCGCCTCCAGCGGGTGCTCGGGATGGTCGGGGCAGTGGGGGGTGCCGGCGCGCGCGTAGAGCAGGCGCAGGTAGTCGTGGATCTCGGTGATCGTGCCGACCGTGGAGCGCGGGTTGTGGCTGGTGGCTTTCTGCTCGATCGAGATCGCGGGCGACAGACCCTCGATCAGGTCGACGTCCGGTTTCTCCATCAGCTGCAGGAACTGGCGTGCGTAGGCCGACAGGGATTCGACGTAGCGGCGCTGGCCTTCGGCGTAGAGCGTGTCGAAGGCGAGCGAGGACTTGCCGGAGCCGGACAGCCCGGTGATCACGGTCAGCCGGTTGCGCGGCAGCTCGAGGCTGATGTTCTTGAGATTGTGGGTGCGGGCGCCGCGAATGCGGATTTCGTCCATGGGGCGGGCTGACGAAGGGTAACGCGCCACTATACGAGAGAACGTCGACGCAAGCCAAACCGGCGGGCGACGGGTGCTAGAATCGCCGTTTTGTTTCAGCCCTGAGAACGATGGCCCGACCCGAGCACGATCCGATGACCCCCGCAGAACGCCGGGCGGGCGCGAGCCTTGCGGCGATCTTCGCGCTGCGCATGCTCGGGCTGTTCCTGATCCTGCCGGTGTTCTCGGTGCACGCGCATCAGCTTCCCGGGGGTGACAACCTGACCCTGGTCGGGTTGGCGATCGGTGCCTACGGGCTGACGCAGGCCTTTCTGCAGATGGCCTACGGCGTGGCCTCGGACCGCTTCGGGCGCAAGCCGGTGATCGTGTTCGGACTCGTGCTGTTCGTGATCGGCAGCGCCGTCGCGGCGGTCGCCAGCGACATCGGGACGGTGATCGCGGGGCGGGTGCTGCAGGGCGCCGGCGCGATCTCGGCGGCGGTCACCGCGCTCGCGGCGGATCTGACGCGCGACCAGCACCGCACCAAGGTGATGGCGATGATCGGCTCCAGCATCGGGCTGGTGTTCGCGCTGTCGATGGTGGCGGCGCCGCTTCTGTATAATGCGATTGGCATGAGCGGGATCTTCTGGCTGACGGCCATCCTCGCGGCCGCGGCGATCGGTGTGGTGCTTTACGTGGTGCCGGCTGCGCCGCCAGTGCCGCGCGCGCCGACCGGGTTGTTCGGCGAGGTGTTCCGCGACGGCCAGCTGATGCGGTTGAACGTCGGGGTATTCGTGCTGCACCTGATCCAGACGGCGATGTGGGTGATGGTGCCGGCCGCGCTGGTGAGCGGTGCGAACCTGCCGCTGCCGGAGCACTGGAAGGTCTATCTGCCGGCGGTCGTGCTGTCGTTCGCGGCGATGGTGCCGGCGGTGATCGTCGCGGAGCGGCGCAACCGCATGAAGCAGGTGTTCGGCGCTGCGGTCGCCCTGCTGGTGATCGTGCAGGCGGGACTCTTCGCCTTCGGCGAGAGCGCCGTGACGCTGGGACTGTGGCTGACGTTGTTCTTCGTCGCCTTCAACGTACTCGAGGCGATCCTGCCGTCGTGGATCTCCAAGGTGGCGCCGGCGCACGCGAAAGGAACGGCGCTGGGCCTGTACAACACCCTGCAGTCGGCCGGGCTGTTCATCGGCGGCATGCTGGGGGGCTGGCTGGCCGAGCACTTTGGCAGCGGCGCCGTGAACCTCGTGTGCGGCGTGCTCGCCGTGATCTGGCTGCTGCTGGCAGCCTCAATGAATCCGCCCGCCCGCCGTGTGACGCCGGCGTCGGCGGCACACTAACCTGAAACATCGGAGGAGAACCTCATGGCTTCCCTGAACAAAGTCATCCTGATCGGCAACCTGGGCCGCGATCCGGAAACCCGCTATGCGCCGAGTGGCGACGCGATCTGCAACATCACCGTGGCGACGACCGAGACGTGGAAGGACAAGCAGAGCGGCGAGCGCAAGGAGGCGACCGAGTGGCACCGCGTGGTGTTCTTCGGGCGGTTGGCCGAGATCGCCGCGCAGTACTTGCGCAAGGGTAGCCAGATCTACGTCGAGGGGCGCCTGCAGACGCGCAAGTGGCAGGACAAGGACGGCCAGGACCGCTACACGACCGAGATCCGCGGCGACGAGATGAAGATGCTGGGTTCGCGTCAGGGTGGCGGCGGTGGCGATGCGCCAATGGGCGGTGGCTACGAGGCCCCGTCCGCACCGGCGCGCCAGGCCCCGCAGCAGGCGCCCGCGCAGAAGGCGCCGAGCCAGTCGGGCGGCGGCGGGTTCGGCGACTTCGACGACGATATCCCGTTCTAGAACCCACCTTGCAGCATTTTTGTTGATTGAAAGCCTGCACTCCGCAAGGGTGCAGGCTTTTTTAGTTTACGCTTTACCAACGTTCTATTTTGTGGTGTACTGGTGCTCAGGGGATAACTACTACTTTGTAAAAACGGTGGGTAGATGACGAGATTCGTCGCAAAGCGTGTCCGGTTCCGAAACGGGGAGCGCCACTCCGTTCTAAGTCGGCCAGGTGGTCTGCCTGTCCACGAAGTAACGCTGTACTTGGCAACGTTCCGCAGACGTGGGCGCGCTGCTAACACCATTCATGGCGTCTGCACCATCTTGGCGCTGCTCTACCGGGAACTGGCCAAGGCTCGTGTTGACCTGCTTGAACGGTTGAGGCGGGGGCAATTCTTGACGGTGCCCGAACTCAACCGATTGGCGGATGCGGCTCAGTATCACGTCGCCGACCTTTCCCTTGAGGATGTCGGCGAGCCCGGTCCGTCCAACGTCGTTGATATGAAGCGAATCCGGATGCGCCGTAAAGTCGCAATCGAGGAGGTCAAGGCCGTGGATGTGGCGACTCAGGCGTCACGCATCCGGTACATGGCGAGCTACTTGGAGTTTCTCGCCACCTATTACGCCGCGACTCTGCCAGCGCTTCAAGGAAACTCGCTTAAGAGCGAGAGTGCTGACGCACTTAAAGTATTTCGCGCCCAGGTGCCTCAAGTATCCAAAAGGGCCAAGGTCGGCGCGCGAGAGGGGCTCTCAAAGGAGGACCAAGACCGGCTCGTTAAACTGGTTCACCCTGATTCGCCTGACAACCCTTGGGAGCGAGGATTCGTCCGTCGGCGGAACTGGCTGATTATTGTGCTCTTGCTCGCCACAGGTATGCGTCGTGGCGAACTGCTTGGTCTGCAGATTCGCGATTTGGAGCAACGCCTGCCGCAACTGCGCGTTCTCCGTCGGGCCGATGCAATAGAGGACCCCCGTCGCATCGAAGCAAGCACGAAGACCAACGACCGAATCTTGGAGTTGCGGCCAGCCATCATCAAAGCCGTCTGGCGCTATATCAGGGATGACCGAAACAAAATTAAAGTGGCTCGCAAGTATCCCCAGCTCATCGTCGCAGACGACGGACAGCCTTTGTCCTTGAAGAGCATCGACAAGATATTTGCGCAACTTCGCGAAGCCTGCCCAGGTCTGCCGGTCCGGCTGACGAGCCATGTCATGCGGCACACTTGGAACGAGCGCTTCTCCGAGCAGGCTGAATTGATGGGCCTGCAGGACGCTCTCGCAGAGATGGCCCGGAATGAACAACAGGGCTGGGTCTATAAGTCGCAGTCTGCTGCATTCTACACTCGTAAATTCACGAGCCGAAAAGGTCGAGAGCTCGCTCTGAAATTACAGGAACAGCTAGATGTCCCAGAAAACTGAGCTTCGGTCTTTCTCTGCGCTAGTTACCACGCTGCCGCAGCGCGTCTTCACCCGCAGCGGCGCTAGCTTCGACCCACGGGGCGACGTGTGGGAGTGGGCTGATGGGCCTTATGACGCGCGATTGGACTTTCGCCGTTACAGCAACGGATTTGAAGTCTTCGTCCCTTCGCTAAAGCAGGCGTTGATTCCTTACGTCAAGGGCCACTCATCTTCGCACGTCTCGAATCTCCAAAAGTCATTCTCGCACTTTGTGGACATTATCCAGAAATGCCCAGATGGGCCAATAAACGCGCAGCATATCTCGAACTATGCGGCCAGGTTGTCGCCTCACGAGGTGGGTCGGCTTGGGACTCTCAATGGACTGCTGCAGAAATGGGTGGCCTTGGGGTTGCCTGGCGTCGAGCCGGAGTGCGCCACATACCTGGAAGAGCGGCGGAAGCCTGGGAACAAAAAGGGAGAGGCCGTACGAACAAGAAATCCGGTCGCAGGCCCGTTCAGCGAGGGGGAATACACCGCTTTGTACTCGGCGGTGAACGCGGCCTACGGGCGAGGTGAGCTTCCGCTGTGGACGGTCCTGTTAACGCGACTCTTGCTTGCGTGCGGGGGCCGCATTTCCCAGTACGCATCTCTCAAAATTCTTGACTTTGATTGCGCCACCGCAGTCCTCAGCTTGCCGCAGGCGAAGACGAGAGAGGAACACATGCGGTCTAGCTTCCTGCAGTTTGACATCAGCCCCCAAACCGCACGGCTCATGTCTGACTACATAAGTGGATTGCGGGCGGAGGGCTATGAGCAAGAATCGGCATTCTTTCCCTCGGAACTAGTCATGCCGCGAAGGCCTAGAAAGCAACTTCGTGCAAAAGACGACCTGTTCTATGGGCATTGCATCCCCAGTGCTCTGTCGCAATGCTTCAAAACGCAAATGGCAGACATTGCGCCCCCAACGCCGAGACTTGACTTCGCGCCGACGCCATTGACGCCCAAGCGGTTCCGCTACACGTTCGGTACCCGACTGGCGGAGGAAGGTGCAAGCAAGGTGCTCATCGCGAACCGCCTAGGCCATGCTGACCTTCAAAACGTTGAGGTGTACGTTGCGAACTCACCGAAGATAGTCGAGAACCTGGACAGGACGATGGGCACATTGCTCGCCCCGCTCGCTCGGGCTTTCAAGGGGCAATTAGTCGAAGGTGAAGAGAGCAGCACCCAAAAAGGCGCTCCCGGCAGTCGCATTATTGACTTCCGCGTATCTCCAGCGCCTATCGGCAGTTGCGCGGGCAAGGGTGGCGGCTGCGCATTCAACAAGCCAGTGGCATGTTATTCGTGCTTCCGATTCGAGCCCTGGCTCGACGCTCCTCATGAAAAGGTGCTTCAGCGTCTCTATGCTGAGCGTGAGAAGTGGTCGGCCGACGACCGAATGGCTTCGGTGAACGACGAGCCAATCCGTGCGGTCCAGGAAGTCATCGCTCTGTGCGCCGAAATTTGGCAGCAGCGTGGCACGACGGGGGGTGGTGCATGAACGGCCCCAATGCCCCCATCCTCAACTTCACCCCCCGGGCTGAACTGGAGCCTTTGGCCAATCTCGAGGCCTTCATAGAGCTTTGTAAGCACTCTGAGGTGCTTGGCGCCAGCACACAATTCGACAACAACGTTTGGGATTTGGGTTACTTCAGAGGGCAGAACAAGGTCAACAGGGCAGTGTTCAGCACGCATGAGGCTGCAAAGAAAGACAAACCGGAGCCGAGCCTGCCCCAACCGTTCCTTGACTTTGCAAAGGCGGCACTTGTTTATCTCCACGACAAGAATCCCGTGGAGTCGCAAAGTCAACGAATCGCCGCGCTGCGATGCTTGGAAGCGGCCTTGCGTCAGTCGAGCAAGGGCTCGCGGCCCACGGCAGTCGATGAAACGGTGCTGGACTGTGCGGTCGAACTCGCCAAGCAGGTGTCGGCGGGCGTGGCCTACCGTATTGCAGGCCAACTCGCATCTATCGCGGACTTCATGCGCTCGAAGGGCTTCATTTCGCTTCGACAGCGTTGGATGCACGGAGTCAAAAAGCCAGGGGAAACGGGGTCTCGCATCTCGAAGGAAGCCCTCAAGGCGCGCCAGGACAAGTTGCCGTCCGCAGCGGCGCTCCGTGCTCTTGGGGGCATCTTCTTTGATGCCTTCAAGCCAGCAGATGTCTTGGTTGCTAGCGAGACAGCTTTGATGCTCTGCGCGCCGGAGCGCATCAATGAAGTACTCCGGCTACGGCGCAACTGCGTGGTCGAGGGTGACGGCGAATATCACGGAAAGCTCGGGTTGCGCTGGGCGGGGTCGAAGGGCTTTGAAGACACCGTCAAGTGGCTACCGTCTGAGATGGCGCCCATCGCCCGCCAAGCCGTTGCGAATATTCTTCGGGTGACGACCCCCGCCCAGCAGTTGGCCGCTTGGTATACCGCGAACCCGAGGAAGCTGTACCTCCATGACGAAGCCGCGCACCTTAGGAGTAAGGAGGTCCTGACGTTGAATGACATCGGTCTCATCCTGTGGGGTGGGAGGGCGGAGAAGAGTTCCGCGGTCAACTGGGCTCGCCTTGTCAAAAAGTTGCCCCAGCAGCCTCTCGGTGGGCGTCGTATCGGTTACCTGTTCGAAGACGTTGAACGGGCAGTCATCGCGATGCTTCCAGAAACGTTTCCGTACGTGCCTGGTGCTCCTGAACTGCTTTGCCAAGACGCTATGGCCGTGATGCGGACCAACGAGATGCACTCGGAAAAGGCCACTTATCTGTGCATGTTCAGCTGCGTCGATGAAGGTGTTATCACCAATCACTTCGGGGCTCGTGAGGATAGAAGCTCTATGTTTGAGCGCTTCACCTACACCGAGGACGATGGGTCACCAATTCAGCTTCGGAGCCACAGTCTGCGCCACTACCTGAACATGCTTGCGCAAACCGGGGGGTTGAGCAGCACCGAGATTGCGATTTTCTCTGGTCGGAAGGATGTGGCGCAGAACCGCGCCTACGACCACAGGACCTCCGAGGAGGTGCAGGCGCCCATCAGTCGAGCCTTGAAGGAAGGCTTTACGTCTGAGTTGGAGCCCCTCGTCAGCGGGAGCAGGGGCCTCGTGACGCGGAGCGAGTTCAAAGGCCTGGGGCTCACTGCTGCGCACACGACGGAGTTCGGTTGGTGCCCCCATGACTTCGCGAGTGAGCCGTGTCAGATGTACCGCGACTGCATCAACTGCGAAGAGCACGAATGCATCAAGGGAGAGGAGCATAAGGAGGCGAACCTGCGGCTGCTCAAGAGCGAGACCGAGTACCTTTTGAGGCAAGCCCAAGAAGCGCTGAGCGAAGAGGACTACGGCGCGGATACATGGGTCAAACATCAGATTGAAACTGTCGAGCGAGTCAATGCTCTCCTTTCGATTCTGGACGACCCCGCGGTGTCAGTTGGTGCGCGGATTAGGCTGGATGTGGCCAACGCTCCGCTCATTACGGCTAACAACGCCCATCCTGTCAAGATAGCCAAGAACACACGCAGAAAGGCGCTGGCATGAAGAAGAACAGGGCACCGGACCTGACCGCTGAACGCATCGCCTTCGTACTCGACACCCTCGATACTTGGAAGGGCAAGCTGACGTGGGAGCTCTTGTTAGCCTCGGTCGAGGCCAAGACGGGGATACGCTACTCGAGGTTTACGTTCGCCGACTATCCCCAGATTGCGAACGCGTTCTCGATAAAGAAAGACGCGCTGAGGGGGACCTTGCCGCGCTCGCGTGGCGAGCCTCGGGACGAACGGGTGCGTGCGGCACTTGCGCAAGCTGAACGCTACAAGGCCAAGGTAGACCGGCTGGAGGCGGAAAACCAGCTTCTGACGGAACAGTTCGTGACGTGGGCGATTAACGCCGAGCGCAAGGGCGTCACGATGGACATGCTGAATACCCCGCTTCCCAAGCCCGAGCGAGACCGCTCCAAAGGGGTCAAGTAATGGCAAGCGGACAGCAGTTGGCCGAGGAAAACGTCCGCAGGTTCACGACCTGGGCGGCTTCGAAGACCGATGATGACTTCCGCAACATGGTAGTGCGCGCGGTCTTGTCACGCGCAGAGATTGCGGCGGAGTGCGGCTTTGCCAAGTCGGCCTTGGCACAAAACCCACGCATCAAGGAGGCCCTCAAACAGCTAGAGGATGGGTTACGGCAACGTGGCGTTCTGCCGCCCCCGATTGCCGTGACCCAGGCATCAGGCGAAGCCACAGAGCCACCCATGCGCGAGGTGGGCGGCCAGCGAGCCATGCTCGACACCGAGCGCCTGCGGCGTCTCGAACAGGAAAACGCCAGCCTCCGGGCGGAGAACGGCGAACTCAAACGACAGCTCGAGCGTTACGCCGTCTTGCAAGAGGCTCTGTCGCTCACGGGCAGGGTGCCGCGGTGAACGACGTACGCACCCTGCGGGTGTCGTCCATCCGCAGCCAGAATCCGCGTGGGTTCGGCGGGTGCATCTTCACCGGCATCCCCATTGATGACAGTGGCACGGTGCAGGATGCAAGCGCCTACTATGTCGTCCGCGCAAGCAGCGACCTTCTCGGAACGACCCGTGTTCAGCCTGGCCAGTGGTGGCGCGTAGCCGGCGAACCGGTCGAGAATGTGCTCGCGGTCAACGGCTATCGCATCACCGAATGGCAAATCGAGCCGAGCGACATGAATCTCGCGCTGCCGTCGGGCGAACACATCATTACCCTGATGGCCGAAAGTGCCGATTTTCAGGGTATCGGGCGGGTAAAGGCCCGCCGGCTGTGGGAAACGTTCAACGAGGACCTCTACGGCATCCTCGACCAGGGCGATTTCTCGGCGCTCACTGCCGTGCTGACGGAAGAGAGTGCTCGCCAAGTCATCGCCGCTTGGCAGCTCTATGGCGATACCCGGACCCTGCAATGGCTGGAGAGGCATGGCTTCGATGCGGCGGTCGGGCGTAAGGTCGTCGCCTTCTTCGGGACCGAGACGCCCGACCGCATCGAGGCGGACCCATATCGGCTGCTGAGCTTCTGTGCGACGTGGCAGCAGGTCGATGCATTGGCTCGGGATGAATTTGGTATCGCGGAGACAGACCCGCGCCGACTCCAAGGAGCGGTCGAGGAGGCTCTGTATCGGCTTTTCGGTGCCGGACATACCTGCGCCCGGCTTTCGATGCTCTTGGACCGCCTTGCGCCCATCTTGCACGTCTCAGAGGGCAATTCGCAGTGGCGACAGTTGGTTCCAGACGTTCTGGCGGAGGGGTTGTCGAACGGTAGCTACATTATCGGCACTGAGCACGATGTCCACCCCGTCGGGCCCTACGTCATGGAGGCCACGGTGGCACGCGCCGTCGTGGACCGACTGGTCAAGGTGACGGAGGCGCAACTGCTCACCGCGGGCGAGGTCGAGACAGGCATCGCCGAGTACGAGGCGAGCGAAGGAATCGCGCTCAACGACGAGCAGCGCCTTGCCGTACAGACCGCAGCCGCCAATGCCTTTGCCATCATCACGGGAGGCGCGGGGGTCGGGAAGACTACTGTCCTGAAGGGGCTCTACCAGATTTACGACCGAGCCGGCGTGCGTGTCGTTCAGATGGCGCTGGCCGGACGGGCTGCGAAACGAATGCAGGAGGCTACTGGCCGCCCTGCGTCCACCATCGCCAGTTTCCTGCGCAACACGAAGGATGAGGACCTCGCTGGCCCGGTTGTGGCGGTGGTCGATGAAGCGAGCATGGTCGATATCATCACCATGCATCGTCTTTGTGAGCTTCTTCCACCGCACGTTCGTCTGGTCCTCGTCGGTGACCCGAGCCAGTTGATGCCCGTCGGCCCCGGTTTGGTGCTCCACGCGTTATCTCGACAACCTGGAGTTCCGTCCGTAGAGCTCACCGTGGTTAAGCGCTATGGAGGGGAGATTGCTGAGGCTGCGGCGGCAATCCGCGCGGGCATCTGGCCCGAGTTGCCGGCGGTCGAGTCGGCGCCGATTGCTTTTATTCCTTGCGCGACATCGGCCAGGAGAGGGGGCGCTGAACCAGCCGACACGCTGGCAGAGACTGTTTTCCGGCTGTACCGACAATCCCCTGATGACGCACAAATTCTTTCGCCTCGACGCAGCGGAGCAGGGGGTGTCGCCGGATTGAATGCTTTGTGCCAGGAGCGCATGGCAGGAGAGGCGCAGCCGCTGCTGGTCTGGAGCGACCAGCATGAATCGATGGCAGGCACCGGCTTTCGCCTTGGAGACCCGTTGCTCTGTACCCGGAACTTGTGGGATTGGGGGCTACAAAACGGTTCGCTCGGTAGGCTGGTCCAAATCGAGGCCTCCCCAAGGCTCATTACCGGCGAAAACGGGGAGGAACTCGGGCTCGCCCTCGCATGGGCTGAATGGGATGACGGTGAGCGCCGACCTATCTTTGAGTCCATGCTGGACGACTTGGAGTTGGGGTATGCCATCACGGTCCACAAGGCGCAGGGGTCGCAGTGGCCTCGCGTGATTGTGCCCGTCACCGGCAATCGGCTTCTTGACCGGACACTTCTGTACACCGCGGTCACGAGGGCACAACGGCAGGTCATTCTTGTCGGAGACCAGGCGGCCGCACGGCGGGCGGTAGAAAGCCTTCCGCGCTCCCATGAGCGGCATGTGGCGCTGGGCTCGCTGCTTCGGCGGAACCTTGCGGAGCGGACGACCCCTGTTGAGAAGCGATAACTCGCGGCCCATGCTGATTGAGACGTGAGTTATGCAGTTATGTCCTGCTACGATGATATGTGGTAATTCGTGAGTTCGGGGCTCAGATGACTGACGCCGGGGCTGCAAGAACGTCGTAAATTTCGTGGCACGAACTGTCGCAATCGCAGGAGGCTGAAATGTCAATTGCGTCGTGGGTGGGTCGGGTGCGTACTATGTTCGCAGGGAGTGAGCGGGATACGGAGGTCATCGCGGATAGTGCCCGGCGACTTGTTGAAATCATCAATGAGTCATTGCAGTTGTCGAACCGTTCAACAAATCCCGAGACGAAGGTTTCTCGGCTAAACCTTGCTAAAGCGAAGCTCGCCGAGCTCATCGAGCTGGTCAGCCATCATAGTTTTTTGGAACTCACGAGCTTGCCTGGCGTCCAGAAATCGATTCAGGATTTGGAGCGTGAATACGCTGACGCGGGCTACTATGCCCAAGTAAATCCGGAGGACATCGGGTCGGAGCTCACCTACAGCCGCACGGTGGGCGAGAGGCAGGACACGCCAGTTTCGGTGTGGGGCAATAACGACCTTGTGGACGGGGTCGTTTTTTTCGCGACACTACAGCTTCGTACCCCGTTGAGAGTGCTCAGTCGCCACAAGGAAGTGTATTCCGGCTCGGGCGTGCCCCCCACCATTGCGACGGAGGCTTGGCACGGTGTCTGGCTTCCTAGGTTGCGCGCAGAGCCAAACGCCTCACATGACGAGGATTCTACTGTGGCATCAGATGTCGGGCCGGTGCCGGATGGGGGGAGAGAATATCTGAGATTTCTGGTGGCTGTCCGGGGTATTGTTGAGCAGAATGTTCCGGTCAAGGATAGGATGGCTCAACTAAAAACTGAGCTTGCTAACGAAAGTTGGAGTAAGTTCGTGCGCAAACTCGGTGGAAAACAGGCTGTTGTCGAAAGATTCTTCCCCCGCTTCGTGAATACACTGCCGGGACTTTCGGAGGTGACCAAAGCAGAGCTTTGGAAGTTAAGGCTCCGAACGCCGAGCGTCATCGAGACCTCACCTGATGCAACATTGCTGGCCGTAAGAGGACTTGGGCCGGCGAAGCTACGACGGATTCGCGAGCTCAGCGTCCCTGTACCAAACACTGAATGCGAATATGCCGACCTCGTCGAACGGTAACCCGAGCGGGTAGGCGCCGTGGTCGATAGCTCTGGGCGGGGTGGCGGTTCTCCAAGTTGCGCCCGTGGAGTCTGACTGCGGCGATGTTGCCCTTCGCTGCGAATGTTGACTCGCGTATGCTATACACTGAAGAAACCTAGACGCGTCTCCGCTAGCTAGGTTACAAAATCATGGAGGTAGCAATGGATAGAAAACCTACACCCCCGCGTGGCTGAAGCGCTCCGCAAGCCTGTCGAGGTCAGGGTCCTCCCAATAGGCCCGCAAGTCGTGTTCACCTTGCACGTTGTGCTCTGCGTTTGGGCGCAGAGTGACGGAAATAGACGGTTCGAGTTCCAACGCTCGTTGTAGGTAGGAGAGTAGCTTCGGCTTATCTGCGCAGAGGGCAGCATAGCAGGCGGTGTTGTATAGGGCCGTTGCAGACGGCTTTCCGAGCCCGCAGGCCGCTTCTGCGCTAGCTAGTGCAGCCGTTGGTTGTTCGCTTCGCTTTTGCGAATAAGCCAGGTTTAACCAAAGCCAAGACTGCATGGACTCATCTTCCAAAGCGGAGGCATTCTTGACTGCCTCCGAGAGCCAGTCTGCCGAGTCTCGCCACATTGCCTTCGCCTCATCGGTGTGAGCGTCAAGGAGGCTGGCGCGAATTCCTAGATAGTCGCCAAAGGCTCCTTGGCCCAAAGCGCGGATGCTCTTCGCTGCGCTGTCCTTAAATTTTTCAATTTCGCGCTGTCCTTCGGCGCGAACTGCCTCAAACTCCCGCTGCAGGGTTTCGAGCTTAATCCGCTGTGCTGCCAAGGTGGCATCGTGTTTGGTGTCGACATTGCCGAGCTGTCGTAAGCGTTCGTCGAGCTCCTTGAGTTTTGGATTAAGTTCCTTCTCAATATGCGCCTTGGCGAAATCGGGCAATGTCTTGAAGCCCAGATAGGCGCCCAGTGCCGTGAGAATCCCCACGAAGGCGCCTAGGAAGGAAAGCAGGGACGTCTGCGAACTCCGCACCTCATTCATGGTGGTTTCAGCCGCTTTGATTGCCGTCTGCGCGACTGCTAGCGTCTGGTTCGCTGTCTTCTCGGTGACGCTGATAGCTTGGTTTGCCGAGTCGAATACGTGCCGGGTTAGCGGGCTCACCTCCTGGTTCGGCGTTGGCTGCGCAGAAGGCTGCACAGCAGGCTGGCCAACGGAAGCGGCCGGTTGCGAAGCTGCTGGGGGGACGGTCATACAAAGGCCGACCACGGCTACCAATGCGGCCATTGTGTGTGGAGTCGTTTTCACCGCGGTGTTCCCCGGAAAATGTGCCGTAGGCATGATACCCGGACTGCGGTTCGTGACCCCATTCTTCGGCCGAAGTGGGGGCCAATCGCAAGGTCGCGTTGGACCTCCCGTTGGAGTGTTTCCTGGCAGAGGTATCTATCGTTGAGTCGGTCTAACGCTACCCACAAATGCTGTCCAGCAGGGCTCATATGCAGTGAAAACCACATCCTTCGCAACGAGTACCAACAATAATATCGTGTCGCTGCAATCAAAAATGGCTTACTCACTCACATCGAGCTGACTAACAACAAGTTTTTGTAGGCATAACCGTTTTGAAGACGAATTTCTTCCGGTTGTAAACAACGAATGCGAAGCCCGGCGGCTTCGCATTTTTCGTTTGTGCCGTTCCGAACGGCACGCGGGGCTGCGTGCTCTGCCCGGCTCCGCGCCCAGGCGAAGCCGTCATGCCGCCCGTGCTGACACGGACGGTTTCCGCCGCTTCCCTTTTCTCCTGTTTCGTATCGTCCGGACGCCCTGACCGGTGACCGGTGCGTCCGTTCGACTTCCGGACGGACATCCAGTTTCTGGTCGTACGTCCCGCGTGCCGTTTCGTGTTGCGGCGCACGAGGTGCGCGCCGTTTCTCCCTCATTTCCGAGCGCATCGCCCTGTTGCATCGCAGCGGCCGGAATCTGGCACGTCCGCTGCAACAGGACTCGCGGGGGCCGGCAGCATCGGCGACTCGACAATCCAGGAGATGATGGAGACAAACATGGAAGTCCAACAGGCAGCATCACAAGTACAGGTGATGGGCATCGATGCCGGCGGCACGATGACCGATACCTTCTTCGTGCGCGCCGACGGTCGTTTCGTCGTCGGCAAGGCTCAGAGCAACCCCGGGGACGAATCGCTGGCGATCTTCAACTCGTCGCAGGACGCGCTGGCCCACTGGGGCCGCGAGGTCGACGACGTGTATCCCGAGCTCGTCACCTGCGTGTATTCCGGCACCGCGATGCTGAACCGCATCCTGATGCGCAAGGGCCTCGACGTGGGCCTGATCTGCAACCGCGGCTTCGAGCAGATTCACTCGATGGGGCGCGCGCTGCAGAGCTACCTCGGCTATGCGCTCGAGGACCGCATCCACCTCAACACCCACCGTTACGACGAGCCGCTGGTGCCGGTGTCGCGGACCCGCGGCGTGACCGAGCGGACCGACGTGCAGGGCAAGATCGTGATCCCGCTGCGCGAGGACGAGGTGCGCCAGGCCACCCGCGAACTGGTCGAAGCCGGGTCGCAGGCGGTCGTGATCTGCCTGCTGCAGTCGCACAAGAACGAGGCGAGCGAGCAGCAGGCGCGCGACGTCGTCAAGGACGAGCTGAAGAGGCTCAAGGTGGACATCCCGGTGTTCGCGTCGGTGGACTACTACCCTTCGCGCAAGGAAAGCCACCGCATGAACACGACCATCTTGGAAGCCTATGGCGCCGAGCCCTCGCGCCAGACGCTGAAGAAGGTCAGCGACCGCTTCAAGAAGCACGGCGCGAAGTTCGACCTGCGCGTGATGGCGACGCACGGCGGCACGATCTCATGGAAGGCGAAGGAGCTCGCGCGCACCATTGTCTCCGGTCCGATCGGCGGCGTGATCGGCTCGAAGCTGCTGGGCGAGTACCTCGGTGACGAGAACATCGCGTGCTCGGACATCGGCGGCACTTCGTTCGACGTGGCGCTGATCACCAAGGGCAGCTTCGCGATCAAGTCGGATCCGGACATGGCGCGCCTGGTGCTGTCGCTGCCGCTGGTGGCGATGGACTCGGTGGGTGCGGGCGCGGGCAGCTTCGTGCGCCTCGACCCGTACAGCAAGTCGATCAAGCTGGGCCCCGACAGCGCCGGCTACCGTGTTGGCACCTGCTGGCCGGAAAGCGGACTGGACACGGTGTCGGTGTCCGACTGCCACGTCGTGCTGGGCTACCTGAACCCGGACAACTTCCTCGGCGGCGCGATCAAGCTGGACGTGCAGCGCGCCCGCGACCACATCAAGGCGCAGATCGCCGATCCGCTGGGGCTGTCGGTGGAGGACGCGGCGGCCGGCGTGATCGAGCTGCTGGACCTGACGCTGTCCGAGTATCTGCGTGCCAACATCAGTGCCAAGGGCTACAACCCGGCGGAGTTTACGTGCTTCTCGTACGGCGGCGCCGGGCCGGTGCATACCTACGGCTACACGGAGGGCGTGGGCTTCAAGGACGTGGTCGTGCCTGCGTGGGCGGCGGGTTTCTCGGCCTTCGGTTGCGCGTGCGCGGACTTCGAGTATCGCTATGACAAGTCGGTCGATCTCGGCGTCGCGCAGTTTGCCAGCGATGCGGAGAAGGCCGCGGCCTGCGCCAGCCTTCAGGAAGCCTGGGAAGAGCTGGCGGTGAAGGTCATCGACGAGTTCGTGATCAACGGCTACAAGCCGGAAGACGTGCTGCTGATCCCCGGCTACAAGATGCAGTACATGGGCCAGCTGAACGATCTCGAGATCGTCTCCCCGGTGTCCACCGCGGCGACGGCGGGTGACTGGAACCAGATCATCGAGGCCTTCGAGAACACCTACGGCCGCGTCTATGCCAACTCGGCGCGTTCGCCGGAGCTGGGCTTCTCGATCACCGGCGCGATCCTGCGCGGCATGGTGGTGACGCAGAAACCGGTGCTGCCGGAAGACCCGGACGCCGGCCCGACGCCGCCGAAGGAAGCCTATCTCGGCACCCGTCCGTTCTACCGGCACAAGCGGTGGGTCGAGGCTGCGCTGTGGAAGATGGAATCGCTCAAGGCCGGCAACCACATCGTTGGACCCGCGATCATCGAATCGGACGCCACGACCTTCGTCGTGCCCGACGGCTTCGAGACGACGGTCGACAAGCACCGCCTGTTCCATCTCAAAGAAGTGAAGTGAGGAGACCTGCCATGAACATGATGACAAACAAGGAACTCGGCTTCGCCGACCTGCTGAAGAACGGCCAGACGCTAAAGCAGTTCCGCGACGGCATCATCGAGCGCACCAAGACCAGCGGTTACTACAACGGCATCGAGAAGCTCGAATTCCGGGACAGCGATCCGATCGGCTACGAGAAGCTGTTCTCCAAGCTGCGCGGCGGCCTCGTGCATGCCCGCGAGACCGCGAAGAAGATCGCCGCCAGCCCGATCGTCGAGCAGGAAGGCGAGCTGTGTTTCACGCTCTATAACGCCGCCGGCGACTGCATCCTGACCTCGACCGGGATCATCATCCACGTCGGGACGATGGGCGCGGCGATCAAGTACATGATCGAGAACAACTGGGAAGGCAACCCCGGCATCAATCCCGGCGACATGTTCACGACCAACGACTGCGCGATCGGCAACGTCCACCCGTGCGACATCGCGACCATCGTGCCGATCTTCTGGGAAGGCAAGCTGATCGGCTGGGTCGGCGGCGTCACCCACGTCATCGACACCGGCTCGGTGACCCCGGGCTCGATGTCCACCGGCCAGACGCAGCGCTTCGGCGACGGCTACATGATCACCTGCCGCAAGACCGGCATCAACGACGAGCCGCTGCGCGACTGGCTGCACGAGTCGCAGCGCTCGGTGCGCACGCCCAAGTACTGGATCCTCGACGAGAAGACCCGGATCGCCGGCTGCCACATGATCCGCGAGCTGGTCGAGGAGGTGATCCGCGCCGACGGCCTCGAGGCCTATGAGAAGTTCGGCTTCGAAGTCATCGAGGAAGGCCGCCGCGGGCTGATGAGCCGCGTCAAGGCGATGACGCTGCCGGGCAAGTACCGCAAGGTGTCCTTCGTCGATGTGCCGTACAAGCACGAGGACGTGCAGGTGTCGAACGCCTTCGCCAAGCTCGACTCGATCATGCACTCGCCGGTCGAGATGACGATCCGCCCGGACGGCAAGTGGCGGCTCGACTTCGAGGGGGCGAGCCGTTGGGGCTGGCATACCTTCAACGCGCACCAGGTGGCCTTCACGTCGGGCATCTGGGTGATGATGTCGCAGACCCTGGTGCCCACCCAGCGCATCAACGACGGTGCCTACTTCGCAACCGAGTTCAAGCTGCCGAAGGGCACGTGGTGCAACCCGGACGACCGCCGTACCGGCCACGCCTACGCCTGGCACTTCCTGGTCTCCGGCTGGGCGGCGCTGTGGCGCGGTTTGAGCCAGTCCTACTTCAGCCGCGGCTACCTGGAGGAGGTCAACGCCGGCAACGCCAACACCTCCAACTGGCTGCAGGGCGGCGGTATCAACCAGGACGGCGAGATCCACGCGGTGAATAGCTTCGAAGCATCGAGCTGCGGCACCGGCGCCTGCGCGGTCAAGGACGGCCTCAACCACGCCGCCGCGATCTGGAACCCGGAAGGCGACATGGGCGACATCGAGATCTGGGAGATGGCCGAGCCGCTCCTGTATCTGGGCCGCAACGTCAAGGCCAACTCCGGCGGCTACGGCAAGTACCGCGGTGGTTGCGGTTTCGAGACGCTGCGCATGGTGTGGAATGCCCAGGACTGGACGATGTTCTTCATGGGCAACGGCTACATGAACAGCGACTGGGGAATGATGGGGGGCTACCCGTCGGCGACCGGCTATCGCTTCGAGGCGCACAAGACCGGCCTGGAGCAACGCATCGCGATCGGCGACTCGCTGCCGCTGGGCGGCGACCTCGACCCGACGCGTCCGGACTACGAGCGCCACATCGACGCGACGGCCGTGGTCAAGCGCGACAAGCAGTGCATGACGACCGAGGACTGCTACGACAACCACGACCTGTACCTGAACTACCTGCGCGGCGGCCCCGGCTTCGGGGATCCGATCGATCGCGAGCCGAAGGCGATCGAGAACGACCTGAACCAGAAGTTCCTGCTGCCGGAGTACGCGCAGAAGGTCTATGGGGCGGTCTTCACGCAGGACGCGAAGGGCGTGTTCACGGTGGATCCCGCGAAGACCGCTGCCCGTCGTGCGGAGATGCGCAAGGAGCGGCTCGCCCGTGCGCTGCCGACCCGCGAGTGGATGAAGGAAGAGCGCGAACGCATCGTGAGTAAGCATGCCGCGGTGCAGGTGCAGCACATGTTCGCGACCAGCTTCGCGCTGTCCGAGAAATTCACGAACGAGTTCAAGGCCTTCTGGAACCTGCCGGCCGACTGGCAGCTGCTGGAGTCCGAGCTGGGCGTGCCGTCCTACGGCGCCAAGCACCGCATGGACCTGTCGCTGCTGCCCGACGTCACGACCGTCGTCCAGGTCGAAGAGTAATCACCGAATCGAGGAGTTGGAAAATGTCTACCTACACCAATGAGCAGGTCGCCCACCTCGTCGAAGGCTCGCTCGACTGGGAAACCACCTTCCGCATGCTGTCGATGCCCAAGGACAACAGCCGCTTCGAGCAGTACCTGAAGGCGCTGCAGGACAAGGTCACGTTCCCCCACAAGATCGTCCTGCCGCTGGGGCCCCACCTCTACATCGTGCAGGACGCGAAGACCAAGCAGTGGGTCACGATGTGCGATTGCGGCCACGACTTCGGCGATTACCGCGAGAACTGGAAGCTGAAGGCGGCGATCTACGTGCGCGACACCGAGGAGGCGATGACCGAGGTGTATCCCAAGCTGATGGCGCCGGATACCCAGTGGCAGGTGTACCGCGAGTACTACTGCCCGACCTGCGGGACGATGCACGACGTCGAGGCGCCGACCCCATGGTACCCGGTGATTCACGACTTCGAGCCGGACATCGAGGCGTTCTACAAGGAGTGGGTGGGTCTGCCGGTCCCTGAAAAAGCGGCCTGAGCCGTCCTGGCCGGGCGGTAGGCCCGGCGCCTGCGGGCCGGTGCCTCCCTTGCGGAGGTGCCGGCCGGGGCACCCGGGGCCGGGCAGGCCCCGAAATCTTCCGAATTCACTGACACCCATGCGGGGCGCGAGCCCTGCAGGGCCCCGGCTACGCAAAAAAACGAAAGTCACGCGCCGATCAGCGGCGTGGAGGAGAGAGTGATGCTGCGTCGATTGAGAAAATATGGAGGCGGCGCCCGCGGCGTCGTCACGTTGATGACGTCGTCCGCACCGCTGGTGATCGTCGGCGGGCTGCTGTACGCCGGGCTGTTCGTGAAGGCGGAGGCGGTGGTGCAGAAGGTCGAGCCGCCGGCGATCGAGCGGCGCGACAGCTTCTATGCCGTCGCGGCGCCCGACGAGCGGGTCGTGTGGGCCGTCGGCTCCGGCGGCAAGATCGTGCGCAGCGAGGACGGCGGTCAGTCGTGGGTGCGCCAGCCTTCCGGCACCGAGGTCAATCTGCAGGGCATCGCGGCCTGGGACGAGCAGGCGGCGATCGCGGTCGGCAACGACGGCGTGGTCGTCGTGACCGCCGATGGCGGACACATCTGGAGTCGCGCCGAGATTCCCGCGAGCAGCAATCCGAACAAGCTCTTCCGCGTGCGCATAGCCAACGGTGCGGCCTGGGCCGTCGGCGAATTCGGCGCGCTGCTGCGCTCGGCCGACCGCGGCGCGAGCTGGACGCGCGTGCTGCCGGAGGAGGACCGCGCCTGGAACGACATCGCCTTCGTCGGCGACGCCGGCTGGCTGGTGGGCGAGTTCGGCGCGCTGATGAAAAGCACCGACGGCGGCGCGACGTGGGAATCGGTCGCGACGCCGAACAAGGTCAGCCTGATGAGCGTCGCCTTCCGCGATGCCGAGCACGGGGTCGCCGTGGGCCTGACGGGTGCGCTGCTCGTGACGGCCGACGGCGGTGCCTCGTGGCAGCAGGTGCCGGCCTTCACGCGCGAGCACCTCTATAGCGTGATGTGGGACGAGGGGCGCTGGCTGGCGGTCGGCGACAAGGGCGTGATGGCCACCGCCCAGGCCGATGCCGGGCAGTGGCAGCTCGGCCGCGTCGCGGAAGGCGACGTGTCGTGGCGTACCGCCGTGGCCCGCTCCGGCGCGCGCTACTTCCTCGCCGGCAGCAATCTCGCCGTGCTCGACGACGGCGCGCTGAGCGTCGCCGGCCACAAGCGCATGTGAGGGGACGAGGATGAAGAACACGACTTTCGGCAAGGTCGACGCGGCCTTCGCCTTTCTCATCCGCTTCCGCACGCTGGTCGTCGCCGCGGTTGCGCTCGTGACGTTGGCGATGGGCTGGCAGGCGAGCCGGATCGAGGTGAAGACCGTCTTCAGCGATCTGCTGCCGCGCAACCATCCCTACGTGGAGGTGAACCAGCGCTTCAAGCAGACCTTCGGCGGCTCGAACATGGTCAGCATCATGCTGGAGACGGAGCAGGGCGACATCTTCAACCCCGTGGTGCTGGGCAAGGTGCAGAAGCTCACCGTCGATCTGCAGCAGGTCGAGGGCGTCGACACCTACCAGATCATTTCGCTCGCGTCGAAGAAGATCAAGGAGGTGCGCGCCTCGACCGAGGGGGTCGAATCGCGCCCGCTGATGTGGCCCGACCTGCCGCAGGGTGAGGCGGAACTGGCGGCACTGAAGGCCTCGGTGCTCAACAACCCGCTGGTTTATGGGCCTTATGTGTCGACCGACCTGAAGGCGACGCTCGTCACGGTCGACTTCAGCGACGGCAACATGGACTACACGCGCGCGTTCAACCAGTTGATGAAGCTGGTGGAGGAAGCGCGCGGGGACGGCGTCGAAGCGCGCATCGTCGGCGAGCCGGTGCTCTACGGCTGGGTGAACCATTACCTGCACGAGACGCTGACGATCTTCTTCATCGCGGTTGCGGCGCTGGTCGTGCTGTTGTGCCTGATCACGCGCACCTGGCACGGCACGGTGCTGCCGCTGCTCGCGGGCCTGGTGAGCGCGGTGTGGGCCCTGGGCGCGGCGCGTCTGATGGGATTTCACCTCGATCCGCTGGTGGTCGTCGTGGCCTTCCTGATCACCGCACAGGCGATCTCCAACTCGGTGCAGCTCATTGCGCGCTTCGACGACGAGACGCGCCAGGGCACGCCGAGCGCCGCGGCTGCGGCGAGGGCGAGCGCGCGCAACCTGTTCAAGCCGAGCATGCTCGCGATCGTCGCGGACGCGGGCTGCGTGCTGGTCGTCGCGCTGACGCCGATCCCGCTCCTGCAGAAGATCTCCTTCATCGGCACGGTGTGGGTGCTGACGATCGCGGTCAGCGCGCTGGTCCTCACGCCGGTGATGCTGTCGTGGTTCGGCTCGCATCAGCGCTTCATCCACCCGGTGAACATCAATCCGCTGCTGATGCGCATCCTTGGGATCTGCTCGGCCATCGTTACGACGCGCTGGCGCTATGCGGTGCTCGGCATGGCGGGCGCGGTGTTCGTGCTCTCCGGCCTGTACGCGTTCAATCTCAAGGTCGGCGACGCCAATCCCGGCTCGCCGATCCTGTGGCCGGACTCCAGCTACAACCGCGACGCGGCGCAGATCAACCGCCAGTTCCAGGGTTCGGACCGCATGTTCGTGGTGGTGGCGGGCAAGGAGCCGGGGGCGCTGCGCGAGCCCGAGGTGCTCTCCAGCATGACGCGCTTCCAGAAGTACATGGAGGCCCAGCCCGAGGTCGGCGGCAGCATCTCGCTCGCCGACATCCTGCCGCAGGTGAACCGGGTGCTGCGCGAGGGCAACCCGATGTACCAGGAGCTGGGCAAGAGCGCCGACGAGAACAGCGAGCTGATGTATATGTTCGTGTCCGGCTCCGATCCGGGCGACATGGACCGCTACGCCGATGCCGACGCGAAGAACGGTGCCGTGACGCTGTTCTTCCGTGACCACCAGGGCGAGACGATCCGCACCGCGGTGGCGCGCGTGCGCGACTACGTCGCCCAGCACCCGATCAAGGACGCCGAGTACCTGCTGGCGGGCGGTCTGGTCGGCGTGCTGGCGGCGGTGAACGAGGTGATCCTCGCCGGGCAGATCGAAGCCATCGCGCTGGCGCTGCTGGTGCTGGTGGTGTGCTGCACGGTCACCTATCGCTCCACGGTCGCCGGCGTGTTCTTCATGATCCCGGTGCTGCTGTCGAACACCATCACCTTCAGCTACATGGCGTGGCAGGGCATCGGCATGAACATCAACACCCTGCCGGTGGTGGCGCTGGGCATCGGCCTGGGCGTCGATTACACCTTCTACATCGTCGATGGCATCCGCGAGAACCTGCACCGATCGCACAACGTCGAGCGCGCGATCGTCAATGCGCTGACGGGACCGGGCAAGGGCGTGCTGATCACGGCGATGACGCTGATCACCAGCGTCGTGCTGTGGCACTTCTCGTCGCTGCGCCTGCAGGCCGACATGGGCGTGCTGATCGCGTTGTGGCTGTTCATCTCGGCCTTCAGCGCGCTCTTCATCATGCCGGCCCTCGTCTATGTCTTCCGTCCGGAATTCATCGTCGGGAGCAAGCGCCATCCCATCGAGCAGGCCGCCCCCGTGCTGGTCGGCTGAACCACCCCCGCGGACGCGGTGGCGATGCACGCCGCGTCCGTCCATGACCCCTTCAGAGCAGTGACAAAACGAAAAGGAGTGAGGAGATGAGGAGCAAGGGAGTAAGAAAGACCAGGGCGTCGGCGCTGGCGGTGACAGCGACTTTGGCCGCGCTGGCGAGCGGCCCCGCGCGGGCGGACGGTGGTGAAAGCCACCTCCTCGCCGCGCTGCCCGGGGACGGCGGGACAACCCCGTCCTGGGCCGCGGACGACTTCAGCTTCAACCTGTCGGGCTATGCGCGCGGCTGGGTGTCGGTGAACCTGGAGGATCAGCCGGAACTCAAGGCGATCGGCGAGAAGAGCAAGGGCAAACTGTCGATGGTGCGCGGCTCGCTGCTGCTCGACGCGGATGCGAGGACCGGGGCGGTGAAGTGGAAGGCGATCGGCCGCGTCGATCGTGAGTACAAGACCGACTACTTGAAGGACCTCGAGCGCCTGCGTGAGACCAACGGCACGGACCAGGGCGGCCACGCGAACAGCATCCTCGACAACTACAACCGCGGCGAGATCCGCGAGTTCTGGGCCGAGATTCCGCTCGGCGAGCGCGTCACCGTCAAGGCCGGCAAGCAGCAGTTGGTGTGGGGCGAGTCGGACTTCTTCCACGCGATGGACCTCGTGCATGGCTACGACCTGTCGTGGCGCCTGTTCTTCGAGGGCGAGAACGAGGAATGGCGCAAGCCGCTGACGCTGATCTCGACCAAGATCCGCGTCCCCGAGGCCGACGGCATGCTGGCGGCCTACATCCGCCCCGGCGTCGACCGCTGCCAGGACATCGGCAACACCTACGATATCCAGGGCGGGCGCTGGTTCTTCCAGCCCTATCGCGGCTTCGACCTCACGGCGGTCACCGACAAGGACTGTGACCACCCGTCGGGCGACTACCGCGACGTTACCGGCGGGGTGCGCTGGTCGGGCGAAGCCTTCGGCCTGAACTACTCCTTCGCGTGGCTCACGACCTTCTCGGCAGACCCGGTCGCGAACTCGGCCTTCAAGCCGTACAAGAAGGCGCCCGAGGGCGCGGTGTTCGACCGCATCCACCCGCAGATCGACGTCTACGGCATGACCGTGAGCGGCTACAGCGCGACACTCGATGCCGTGCTCAGCGCCGAGATGGCCTACACCAAGGACCAGCCCTACAACATCGGCACCGGCGCCTTCCTCGACCCGGTCGTGCCCGGAAATGTCGGCATCGGCCTGGGCGGCGTGAAGTTGAAGGACACGCTGACGACGATGCTGCGCATCGACAAGGACCTCGACCTGCAGGGCATCTTCGGCACGTCGCGGCCCTCGTTCTCGTCGATCCAGCTCTTCGATACGCAGGTGCTGAACTTCAAGGAGTCGGACGACCTCGTGCGCCTGTTCGCGTACGGCACGCCGCTCACCGAGCACAACACCATCCTGACCGCCTTCACGACGCTGAACTACCGCAACGACACCATCAACCCGGGCTTCGCGATCGGCTTCGACCTCAGCCACGGCGGCGGTTTCGCCATCCCCAGCCTGTCGCTGACGCTCAACGACGAATGGCTCGCGCGCGTCGAGGCGGACATCTTCTGGAGCGGTAACCGCTCGAACAAGGTGGCCTTCAGCGGCCAGCGCTCGCAGCTCTTCGGCTACTTCGACAACGCCAGCCAGCTCGTTTTCCGCTTGACCCGGCAGTTCTGAAAAAAGAGAGGAGACACACCATGTACAAGCAACTCCGACCCGCCGCCCGTTCCTCGGTGCGGCAACTCGCGACCGGCGGCACCCTCGGCCTGATGCTCCTGTTCGCCGCCCATGGCGCGAACGCCAAGGTGCTCGAACCCGGCTTCATCATCACCAAGGAAAACCTCGCGAGCGTCAAGAACGACACCTTCGAGGGCAAGACCATCGCCAGCATGATCCCCGAGAAGCTCGAGTGGATGATCACGAACTACGGCCTCACGATCAAGATCGCGAACTCGAAGAAGATCGAGATGGACCCGAAGTACGTCGAGGCGACGAAGAAGTGGTCGAAGGAGGTCAAGTTCAACCCGGCCGACCGCACGATCAGCGGCTGGAAGGCCGGCATGCCGTTCCCGCCTGAGACGATCAAGATGGACGACCCGCACGCGGGCGACAAGGTGATCTGGAACCTGCGCGCCGCGACCTACGGCGCGACGATGGACCTGCGCGACATCGCGTGGGTGTTCCTCGATGCCAAGAAGGGCTACGAGCGCGTGCAGGCCTTCCAGTCGCGGCGCTACTACATGGAAGGGCGGCTCGATGGCGGGCCGATCTCGGTCGGCGACGGCGACATCTCGCAGAAGACCTACTTCGTCGCGCACTACCCGCAGGACATCCGCGGCCTGGGGACCTTCTCGGTGCGCTACAACCAGCCCGACTCGGCCAAGCCGGACGATTCCTACGCCTACCTGAAGTCCGTGCGCCGCACGCGGCGGCTCTCCGGCGGTGCGTGGATGGACCCGATCGGCGGCACCGACCAGCTCTACGACGACTGGGACATCTGGGACGCGTGGCCGACCAAGTACACGCAGAACAAGCTGGTCGAGAAGCGCTGGGTGCTGGCGATCGCGCACAGCCCCGAGATCAGCGTCGACACCGCTCAGCCGTGGAGCGAACCGCAGAAGCGCTTCCCGCGCATCAACATGGCCGAGCCGCCGTTCGCCAACCCCGCCAAGGACGTCGAATGGGAGCCGCGCGAGGTGTATGTCGTCGAAGGCACGCCGCCGGCCGAGCACCCGTACAGCAAGAAGGTCGCCTACATCGAGGTCGATTTCCCGCGGCCCTACCTGGGCTACGCGCTCGACCGCAAGGGCGAGTTCTGGAAGATGTTCATCTTCCAGAACCGGCCCGACACCGGTGACGACGGCTACAAGGCGGTCATGCCGGTGGTCGGCCACATCATCGACGTCAAGCGCGGCCACGCGACCAACTGGTCGTCGAACATGAAATCGAACCCGAAAGGCGTGAAGGACACCGACGTGTCGCTGAACGTCCTGGAGGAGGTCGCGACCGGGGCGGGCAGCCGCTGAGGCCGCCTTCCGCCGCCCGCGCCGGTACCGCAGTCTCCCCCTTGGTCCGCCCCAGCCCAACTTCGGGGCGGACATTTTTCTCGCGGGGGCGGGGCCGGCGAAGCGGGCGGTGGCGATCAGGACAAGGGAGCACTTCGACATGCAGACATACCAGGCCACAGGCTGCGAATGGCGCACGACGCAGCTGGCGCAGTTCATCGCGCGCCACGGCGACCGCGACCTCGACGCGTTGCGCGAGCGCGCCGCCCGGGACCCTCGACGCTTCTGGGACCAGGTGCTCGACGCGATCGATCTGCGCTGGGTGACGCCTTACCGGCAGACGCTCGACCTTTCAGGCGGCGTCATGTGGCCCAAGTGGTTCGTCGGCGGGCGGCTGGACCTCGTCGACAACCTCGTCGGCAGGCATGCCCGCGCGACGCCGACGAAGATCGCGATCCGCTGGGAGGGCGACCGTGGGGAACTGCGCACGATCAGCTATGCGGAACTCGCGGCCGAGGTCGAGCGCGTCGCGGCGGGCCTGCGCGCGCTCGGCGTGGGCGAGGGCGACCGCATCGCGCTCTACCTGCCGATGATCCCCGAAGCGGCCGTCATGATGCTCGCGGCGACCCGCATCGGCGCGATCTTCATTCCGTTCTTCTCCGGCTATGGCGCGGACTCGGTGGCGCAGCGCGTGCAGGACTGCGATGCGCGGCTGCTGGTGTGTGCGAACGGCTACTACCGTCGCGGCAAGCGCGTCGACATGCTGGCCGACGCCCGCGCCGCGGTGCGCGAGTGCCCGTCGCTGCGTCACCTGGTGATCGTCGACCGCCTCGGTACGGGGCTCCGCGCGCAGGAGGGCGAGGCGTCGGGCGACTGCATCGAGTTCGACTACCGCCGCCTGCCCGTGTCGGTGTCGACCTGCCCGCTGACGGCCTTTCCCGCCGACCAGACGCTGATGCTGATCTACACTTCCGGCACGACGGGCAAGCCCAAGGGCGTCGTGCACACGCACGCCGGATTCCCGGTGAAGGCCGCGCAGGACCTGATGATGGCTTTCGACCTGCGGGCCGACGACACGCTGATGTGGGTCACCGACATGGGCTGGCTGATGGGGCCGTGGATGGTCTATGGCGGCCTGATGCTCGGCGCGACCCTCGTCTTTTACGAAGGCACGCCCGACTACCCCGACGCGGGCCGCCTGTGGCAGGTGGTCGAGCGCCACGGCGTCACGCACTTCGGCCTGTCGCCGACACTCGTGCGCCTGCTGATGGCGAAAGAGGGCAGCGTGCCGGAGCCGGCCGCGATCGAGCGCCTGCGCGTCTTCGGCTCGACCGGCGAGGCGTGGAACGAGGCGCCGTGGCTGTGGCTGTTCGAGCAGGTCGGTCGCGCGCGCCGCCCCATCATCAACTACTCGGGCGGCACCGAGATCGGCGGCGGCATCCTCGCCGGCTTCCCCGGCCTGCCGCAGAAGCCGGGTTCGTTCAACGGACCGATCCCGGGCGTGGCGGCCGACGTGATGGATGCGGACGGTCGTTCCTTGCGCGGCAGCGTCGGCGAACTCGCGATCCGCGCGCCGTGGCCGGGCATGACCAACGGCTTCTGGCACGACCCCGCGCGCTATCGCGAGGCGTACTGGTCGGTGTGGCCGGACGTGTGGGTCCATGGCGACTGGGCGCGCGTGGATGAGGACGGCCACTGGTTCGTGCACGGGCGCAGCGACGACACCATCAAGGTCGCCGGCAAGCGCGTCGGCCCCGCCGACTTCGAATCGGCGCTGGTGTCGCATCCGCTCGTCGTCGAGGCCGTCGCGGTCGGCGTGCCCGACGAGATCAAGGGCGAGGCGGTGGTGTGCTTCGTCACGGTCGCGGATTGCGCCCGCCCTTGGCCGGAGCTGGAGGCCCAACTCATCGAACACGTCGGCCGCCAGCTCGGCAAGCCGCTGCGTCCGGCACGCGTGCACCGCGTCGAGGCGATCCCCAAGACGCGCAACGGCAAGACGGTGCGGCGCGTGATGCGCGGCGCCTATCTCGGCACGGGACTCGGCGACCTGTCGTCGATCGAGAACCCCGGGGCGATCGACGCGGTGGGGGCACTCGGACGCGCCCTGCGCGAGGCCTCCGCTGCAGTGCAGGCATGAGACATGACTATCAAGAGGAGGACATCATGAGCAAGGTATTTGCGGACGCGGCCACCGCCTTGGCCGACGTCGTGCGCGACGGACAGACCGTCGCGGTCGGCGGCTTCGGACTGTGCGGCATCCCCGAGATGCTGATCCACGGCCTGCGCGACTCGAAGGCGAAGGACCTGACGGTCATCAGCAACAACGCCGGCGTCGACGGCATCGGCCTCGGCCTGCTGCTCGGCACGCGCCAGATCCGCAAGATGGTCGCGTCCTACGTCGGCGAGAACGCCGAGTTCGAGCGTCAGCTGCTCTCCGGCGAGCTCGAGGTGGAGCTCACGCCGCAGGGCACTCTCGCCGAGAAGCTGCGCGCGGGCGGTGCCGGCATCCCGGCCTTCTACACCCGCACCGGCGTTGGCACGCTCGTCGCCGAAGGCAAGGAGGAACGCGACATCGACGGCAAGCGCTACCTGCTGGAGCGCTCGCTCACCGCCGACATCGCCCTCGTCAAGGCGTGGAAGGCCGATCGCGCGGGCAACCTCGTCTATCGCAAGACCGCGCGCAACTTCAACCCGGTCGTCGCGACGGCCGGCCGTGTCACCGTCGCCGAAGTCGAGGAACTCGTCGAAACCGGCACCCTCGACCCCGACCACATTCATACCCCCGGCGTCTTCGTCCAGCGCATCGTCGTCAATCCGCGCCCGGCGAAGCACATCGAACAACGCACCACACGGCAGGAGTGAACCATGGCCTGGACACGCAATGAGATGGCCCGCCGCGCCGCGCAGGAACTGCAGGACGGCTTCTACGTGAACCTCGGCATCGGCATGCCGACCCTGGTCGCCAACCACATCCCCCCGGGCATGAATGTGTGGCTGCAATCGGAAAACGGCCTCCTGGGCATCGGCCCCTTCCCGACCGAAGCCGAGGTCGACGCCGACCTCATCAACGCCGGCAAGCAGACCGTCACGACGCTCGCTGGCAGCAGCATCTTCAGCAGCGCGGACTCCTTCGCGATGATCCGCGGCGGCCACATCGACCTCGCGATCCTCGGCGCGATGCAGGTCAGCGAGCATGGCGACCTCGCCAACTGGATGATTCCCGGCAAACTCGTGAAGGGCATGGGCGGCGCGATGGACCTCGTCGCCGGCGTGCGTCGCGTGATCGTGATGATGGAACACTGCAGCAAGGATGGCGCGCCGAAGATCCTGCGCCGCTGCGAGTTGCCGCTCACCGGCGTCGGCGTCGTCAACCGCATCATCACCGACCTGTGCGTGCTCGACGTCACGCCGGACGGATTGCGCCTCGTCGAGACAGCGCCGGGCGTCGACGTCGCCGACGTCATCGCCTGCACGGGCGCGCCGATCGAGTCGGGCGAACTCGTATCCGGCTGAGCCGTCCGGACGACCGTCCGATTTCCGGACGCCGCCCGGACGAAATCGTCCGGAAATCGGACGGTCACGGCTACAGGAATGCCTCCGCGCGAGCAGGAGTCGCGTCGGGGATGGCTGAAATCCCCCATGTTTGCGTTCCGCCCGGCGGATGAAAAAGAACTTAAGCAAACACTGTTTCTGGCATCCGCTTTGCTATGCTTTGTAGGCGCGAGCATTTGTTGCACGCGCATTCTTGCCGGAGATCTTTCGCACCGCAAAACACACACACACAACGCTTTCGCGAGCAGAACTTACAGGACACCGTCCAACCGGCCGCGCACGACGCGGCTCGCAGCGAACAGCGTCGAAGGAGGAGAGACTAGATGACACGGGTGCCCGAAGGGCCGATGTTTTCCGACCCGGGTAGTGATGCGGCGGTGATGGCCGCGTGGGAACGCTTTCTCGATGGTGAAAGCCGTCCGTCCGATTCATTGCGCGCGCTTGTCGATCGTTCCTGGCAGCGCTGCCAGCAGCACAACGTCGACCCCGACAAACGCAGCGCGCCGCCACCGGTCGGGGAATCCGCACTCGAGTCCCTGAAGGAGCACCACGGCGAACTGCTGCAGGCCAGTGCCCCGATCATGGCCTATGCGCGCGATTTCCTCGCGGAGACCGGCACCGTGATGGCGCTGGCCGACACGAGCTGCACGATCCTGACGATGGAGGGCGACAATCCGACCATCGGGACTGCCGAGAGCATCCATTTGTTGCCGGGCGTCTCCTGGAGCGAACGGGTCTGCGGCACGAACGCGATCGGCACGGCGCTGGCGGTCGGGGAACCGGTGCAGATCCACTCGGCCGAACACTACTGTGCCGGCATCAAGCGCTGGACCTGTTCGGCCACGGTCATCCGGCATCCGCACGACGGCGAGATCATCGGCGTCGTCGACGTCTCGGGTCTTTCCGAGAGCTACAGCCGGCAGAGCCTCGCGCTGGTCGTCACGACCGCCAGCCGCATCGAGAACAAGATCGCGATGCGCGAGATGGAGCGCCGTTACCGCCTCCTCGAAGCCTCGCTGCAGCGCTGGTCCAACGGCACCGACGGCCTCGTGCTGTTCGACCGCCGGGGCTACCCGGTGCGGGCGAACGAGATCGCGCAGGCGGCGATGACCACGCTGGGCGCCGACCTCGACCTGTCCGCGCCGCGTCGTGTCACCGCGCTGGCGATCGGCGAGAACGGCGAGTTTGTACATACGCAGGCCTTGCCTGCCTGGCTGCGTGCCGACTGGCTGGAGCCGGTGTACGGGGCTCAGGGGCAGCGCCTGGGCACACTGCTGGTATTGCCCCTGCCGCGCCTCGGGCGCGCGATTTCCGGGGAAGGCGTGCGTCGCCTCGTCAGCGAGCCGGCAGTGGCGGCGAACGACATGCCCTCCGGCTTCACCTCCATCATCACGCGCGACCCGGCGCTGCGCGAGGCCGTGCGCAAGGCAGACCAGCTCGCGCGCTCCAAGGTTCCCGTGCTGCTGCTGGGCGAAACGGGGGTCGGGAAGGAGGAATTCGCCCAGGGCCTGCACAAGGCCAGCCCCTTCCGCGACGGTCCCTACGTCGCGCTCAACTGCGGCGGCCTGTCGCGTGAGCTCCTCGCCAGCGAGCTCTTCGGCTATGTCGATGGCGCCTTCACCGGCGCGCGCCGCGGCGGCATGGTGGGCAAGATCGAGGCTGCCAACGGCGGCACGCTGTTCCTCGACGAGATCGGCGAGATGCCGCTCGACCTGCAGCCGCACCTGCTGCGCGTGCTCGAGCAGAGCGAGATCTACCGCCTGGGCGAGAACGTGCCGCGCAAGGTCAGCTTCCGCCTCATCGCCGCGACCCACCGCGACCTGCGCCAGGAAGTCGCCGACGGCCGCTTCCGCATGGACTTCTTCTACCGCGTCGCGGTGACCTCGATCCGCATCCCGCCGCTGCGCGATCGCACCGGCGACGTGCGCGAGCTCGCCCGGCACTTCGTCGAACGCTTCTCGAAGCAGCATGAACTCGGGCCGCGCCGTCTCGACGAGGCGCTGCTCGCCCAGCTCGAGAGTTACAGTTGGCCGGGCAACGTGCGCGAGCTGAGAAACGTCGTCGAGAGTGTGTTGCTGATGAGCGAGAGCGAGAGCGTCGGCATCGACGCGCTGCCGCCGGAGTTGCTCGGCATCGCCGATCCCGCCGTCAGCGCGCCGGTCGCGACCGCTCTTGGCGCACTCGCGACGAACGTGCCGGTCGGCAGCATCGCGGAAGGCGAGGCGGAGCTCATCCGCCGCGCGATCGCCGCCACCCACGGCAACCTCACGCGCGCCGCACGCGAGCTCGCCATCGCCAAGAGCACGCTGTACCAGAAGGTGAAGCTGTACGGACTGGAGCGCGATATCGGGCGGGTGCGCGCGGGCTGAGCAGCGCGGCTAGGCCCGGGCCGCGTGGCGGGCATGCAGCGCGCGCAGCATGCGGTGCAGCGCTTCGTCGAGCAGCGCGCGCGGGCAACCGAAGTTCAGGCGCACGAAGCCGGGCATGCCGAAAGGGGCGCCGTCGGACAGGCCCACGCCGGCGTCCTCGAAGAAGCGCATGGGGTTCTCCAGACCGCTGCCGCGGCAGTCGATCCACGCGAGGTAGGTTGCCTCCGGTCGCGTGGTCGTCAGTCCCGGCATTGCAGCGACGGCGTCCATCACGAGGTCGAGGTTGCCGCGCAGGTAGTCGAGCAGGGCGGCGCGCCACGGGCCCCCGTCGCGGTACGCCGCCTCGGCGGCGACGAGGCCGAGCAGGTTGTTGTGCGGGACCACGCCGCGCATCTCGTGGCGGAAGCGCCGACGCAGCACGGGGTCGGGGATGATCGCCAGTGCGCAGTAAAGCGCGGGGATGTTCCAGGTCTTGGACGGCGCCATCAGCGTGATCGTGCGCCGGGCGGTCGATGCGTCGAGCGCGGCGATCGGGATGTGCGGCGTGGCCGGGTCGAGGACCAGGCCGCAGTGGATCTCGTCGGAGCAGATCACCAGGTCGTGCCGCTCCGCGAGGCCGGCGAGCCATTCGAGCTCGTCGCGGTCGAACACGCGGCCGACCGGGTTGTGCGGGTTGCACAGCATCAGCAGGCGCGTGCGCGCGGTGATGGCATTTTCCACGTCCGCGCGGTCCCATCCCCAGCGGCCGTTTTCCTGCCTGAGCGCTCGCGTGACCAGGCGCCGGTCGCTGTTTGCCGGCGCGGTGAGGAAGGGCGGATACACGGGCGTCGCGGTGAACACCTCGTCGCCCGCTTCGCCGGTCGCACGGCACGCCAGGTTGAAGCCGGTGACGACGCCCGGCAGCCACACGATCCAGTCCGCCTCGATGTGCCAGTCGTGGTCGCGGGCGATGCCGTCGATGACAGCGTCCGACAGACCGGGCCAGGGATCGGTGTAGCCGAACACGCGATGGTCAATGCGTGCGCGGATCGCGTCGATGACCGGCGGCGGCGCGGGAAAATCCATGTCCGCAACCCACAGCGGCAGCACGTCGCGTCCGGCGTAGCGGCCCCATTTCTCGCCGGGGACGGCGCTGCGGTCGGGGACGTGGTCGAAATCGAATGACGCGGGGCTCATGGTTGCGGCTCCTTGGTGGCCGGATGGGCAGGTTGGGGAAACCCCGGCGGGAATTGTCCGCGGGCGAGGGATACAATTACACAAAACGTTCCGCTGGCGTTGGAGGAAGACAATCGTGCAACACCTGACGGCCCACCCCGATGGCATTCTCGCGGTGGACTCCGGCTACTGCCACCCCGGCCTTGCGGCCATTCATCTGATCATCCACGACGGGCATGCGGCCATCGTCGATACCGGCACCAATGCCTCGGCGCCGCGCGTGCTGGCGGCGCTGGCCGCCGCCGCGATTCCGCCCGAGCACGTGCAGTGGGTGATTCTGACGCACATCCACCTCGATCACGCCGGCGGCGCCGGCAGCCTGATGTGCGCGTTCCCGAACGCGAAACTCGTCGTCCATCCGCGCGGCGTGCGCCACATGGTCGATCCGGCGAAGCTGTGGGAAGGCACCTCGGCGGTGTATGGCGCCGAGCGCGCCTTCGCGCTGTACGGCCGGCTGGCGCCGGTCGAGGCCGAGCGCATCGTCGCGACCGAGGAGGACATGGTGCTCGAGCTGGGCACGCGCAAGCTGCGCATCCTGCACACCCCGGGGCACGCGAAGCATCACATCTGCATCTGGGACGAGACCGCGCGCGCCTTCTTCACCGGCGACACCTTCGGCCTGTCGTACCGGGAGTTGGACGTCGATGGACGGCCTTCGGTGTACCCGACGACGACGCCGACGCAGTTCGATCCGGATGCCCTGCACGAGTCGATCGACCGGCTGGTGAGCTATCGCCCCGATGCGATGTTCCTGACCCATTACAGCCGCGTGACCGGCGTGGACCGGCTGGCGGCCGACCTGCACCGGCTGATCGACACGCAGATCGCCGTGGCGCGCGCGGCGCGCGGCGAAGGGGTCGCACGTCATGTCGAGATCCTCGCCGGGCTGGAGCAGATCGTGCGCGAGGAGGCCGAGCGCCATGGCTGGCCGCTGCCGGAGGAGGAAATTTTCAACCTGCTGCGGACCGACCTCGAGCTCAATGCCCAGGGCCTGGGGATCTGGCTCGACGACTGCGCGCTGCGCGAACTGAGCACGGCCTGAGCGGGAGCCGGTCCGGGGGCTAGGGTGCGGCGTCGCCGGGCCGGGCCTGCAGTGCTTCGTATTTCGCCTGTGCGGCGATGTCGCCCTGCAGTGCGGCCTGCGCATACCAGTGCTCGGCCTGCCGCAGGTCGGCGGACACGCCGTCGCCCGTTTCGTACATCGAGGCCACGATGTACTGCGCGCCGGCGTGCCCTGCGCGGGCTGCGGCGAGGTACCAGCGCGCGGCCGCGGCGGCGTCCCGCGGCATGCCGTGGCCGACGTAGTACATGGTTGCGAGGCTGACCTGGGCCTCCGTGTGACCCTGTTCGGCCGCACGACGGTACCACTCGGCCGCAGTGGGCAGGGACGTCCGTACCCCGCTGCCGCGGTCGTACAGCAGCGCGAAGTTGTACTGCGCCTGCGCGAGGCCGGCGCCGGCCGCGCGCCGCAGCCAGCGCCACGCGGCATCCGGTTCCGGCGCCACCGTTTCCTTGCGGAACAGCATCATCGCGAGGTTGAACTGCGCCAGGCGGTTGCCCGCGCGTGCGGCGCGATCGAAGAGCCGTGCGGCCTCGTCGAGGTGGCCCGCCTCGTACGCGGTCACCGCGCTTTGTGCGAGCGCGGCGGCCGGCGTGCTGTCGGCTTGGGCGGGCGCGGTCCCGAGCAGGCCGGCGGCCAGCAGCGTACGGCATGCCAGATGGCGCATCGTGAATCCTCCATTGGCCCGTTGGAGCGCCGCCTCGCCGGCGAGTTCATCGCGGCTGCGCTGCGGTAACATCCGCGCTTCTGCGTGCAACGGTAATTACCATGTCCGGCCAGAGTCCCGAATCCCCTGTCGAAGTCGATCGCGAGCGCCGTTTCGGCGGCATCGCCCGCCTGTACGGCGCCGATGCGCCCGCGCGCCTGGAAGCGGCGCACGCGTGCGTGATCGGAGTGGGGGGCGTGGGCTCGTGGATCGCCGAAGCCCTGGCGCGCAGCGGGGTGGGGCGCATCACGCTGATCGATCTCGACCATGTCGCCGAGTCCAACATCAACCGCCAGATCCATGCGCTGGACCCGACGCTGGGGCAGGCCAAGGTGCTGGCGATGGCCGAGCGCATCCGCGCAATCAACCCGCGTGCGTGCGTCGACGTGGTCGAGGACTTCGTCACGCCGGACAATGCGATGGACCTGTTGCAGGGCTTCGATGTCGTCGTCGATGCCATCGACAACGTGCGTGCAAAAGTCGCGATCGTGCTGGTGTGCCGCCGGCGGCGCATCCCGCTGATCGTCGCCGGCGGGGCCGGCGGCAAGACCGACCCGTCGCGCATCCGCGTCGACGACCTGTCGCGCACCGAGCAGGACCCGCTGCTCGCCAAGGTGAGGAAGCGCCTGCGCAGCGAGCATGGCTTCCCGCGCAATCCCAAGCGCCCCTTCGGCATCGAGGCGGTGTATTCGTGCGAGCCGCTGCGCCTCGACGACCTCGCGTGCGACCTGCCGCACGGTCCCCAGGGGCTGGCGTGCGCGGGCTACGGTTCCAGCGTCGCGGTGACGGCTTCGGTCGGCATGTTCGCGGCCGCGCGTGCGATCGAACGTCTGCTCGCGCCGCCGGTCGACGCCACTTCCGAAACTGTCGAGAGCGAAACATGAGCAATGCACATGCGGTGGTGCTGTTCGGGCACGGCGCCCGCGATCCCGAATGGGCGCGGCCGATGCGGCGCACGCGCGACCATCTGCACACGCTGGCGCCCGGGCTGCGCGTCGAACTGGCCTTCCTCGAATTCATGACGCCGACGCTGGACGAGGCAATCGCCGCGCTGGTTCATGACGGCGTCCGGCACATCACCGTCGTGCCGATGTTCATCGCGCAGGGCGGGCATCTGAAGAGCGACGTGCCCCGACTCATCGGCGCCGCGCGAGAGCGTCATGTGGGCTGCGAGATCGCGCTCGCGCAGGCGGTCGGCGAGGCCGACGGCGTGATCGCCGCGATGGCGGAGTACGCGCTCGCGTCCAGCGGGGCATCGGCCGCCTGAGGATTTCCCGCCCCTGCGCTTGACTCGGCTGAATATAAGAATAAACTTATATTCATGACGAGATATTCCATCATCCGGATCGTGTTGCCCGCGCTTGCGCTGGCCATTGCCAACCCCTTGCAGGCGCAGGTTCCGACGCAGCGCATCGAGGCGCGGTCGGTCGGTCTGACCCATCCCGCGGAGGCCACGCTCGAAGCGGTGCGCCAGGCCACGCTCGCCGCTCAGGTGCCCGGCCGCATCGTCGAACTCAAGGTCGATGCCGGCGATCGTGTCGCCAAGGGGCAGGTGCTGCTGCGCATCGACGCGGCCGAGGCGAGCCAGGCCGTCGCCGGGGCGGAAGCCGGTATCGCGCAGGCGCAGGCCAACCAGATCAACGCGAAGGCGGCCTACGAGCGCACGAAGAGCCTGGTCGAGCGCAAGTTCGTGAGCCAGTCGGCGCTCGACCAGGCGAAGGCCTCTTTTGATGCGGCCGAGGCCCAGCTGCGCGCGGCGCGCGCAGGCCGCGGCCAGGCCGCGACGGTGCAGGGCTACACGACGATCGTCGCGCCGCTCGCGGGGCTGGTCGCCGCGCGCCACGTCGAGCAGGGCGAGATGGCCCAGCCGGGCCGCCAGCTCGTGACGGTGTACGACCCCGCCGCGATGCGCGCCGTGGTCGATGTGCCGCAGCAGCGCCTGGCGGGCCTCGCGTCCGGGCAGATCAAGGCGCGCGTCGAGCTGCCCGACACGGGCCGCTGGCTCGAGGCCGCGGGTGTCACGGTGCTGCCGGCCGCCGATCCGCGCACGCACACCGTGCGCGTGCGCGTGGACCTGCCCGCGAACGCCGAAGGGCTGGTGCCGGGGACCTTCGCGCGCGTGTATTTCGCCACCGGCGAGGCGCCGCGCATCGCGGTCCCGGCCGGCGCGATCCTGCGTCGCGGCGAGCTCACGGGGGTCTATGTCGCCGACGGCAAGGGTGGCTTCGCGCTGCGCCAGATCCGCGCCGGCGAGCCGCTCGCGGACGGCAGCGTCGAGGTGCTCGCTGGGCTCGTGGGCGGCGAAGAGGTCGCGCTCGATCCGGTGCAGGCCGGCATTGCCGCGCGCGCGGCGCGCTGACGGAGGGCGACCATGAGCGCTCCGCTCGGCATCTCCGGCCGCATCGCCGGCGCCTTCCAGCGCAACGCGCTGACGCCGCTGCTGGCGCTGATCCTGCTGCTGATGGGCGTGTTCGCGACGCTCATCACGCCCAAGGAGGAAGAGCCGCAGATCGACGTGACGATGGCCAACGTGCTGGTGCCTTTCCCCGGGGCGTCCGCGCGCGACGTCGAGGCGCTGGTGGCGCGCCCCGGCGAGCAGGTGCTCGCGCGCATGGCCGGCGTCGAGCACGTGTATTCCGTGTCGCGCCCCGGCATGGCGGTGATCACGGTGCAGTTCGAGGTCGGCGTGCCGAACCAGGACGCGCTGGTGCGCCTCTACGACACCGTGCATTCGAACAAGGACTGGCTGAGCCCGCAGCTGGGCGTCGGCGAGCCCATCGTCAAGCCCAAGGGCATCGACGACGTGCCGATCGTGAGCCTGACCTTCTGGACCGCCGACTCCGCGCGCAGCGGCTTCGAGCTGCAGCAGGTGTCGCGTGCGGTCGAGCTGGAACTGAAGCGCATCGACGGCACGCGCGACGTGACGACCCTCGGCGGCCCCGGCCACGTCGTGCGCGTGCTGCTCGACACGCAGCGCATGAACGCCCACGGCATCACCGCGCAGGACGTGCGCGCCGCGCTGCAGCTCGCGAACGCCTCGCAGCCGGCCGGCAGCCTGGTCGCGGGCAACCGCGAGGTGCTGGTGCAGACCGGCACCTATCTGGAATCCGCGGAGGACGTGCGCGGCCTCGTCGTCGGGGTGCAGGAGCGCAAGCCCGTGTACCTGCGCGACGTGGCGCGCATCGAGGACGGCCCGGAGCAGGCGACACAGTACGTGTGGTTCGGCACCGGCGCAGCGGCGGCGCAGAAGGGCATCGCCGAGCAGGGCGCCTTCCCGGCGGTGACGCTGGCGGTGTCGAAGAAGCCCGGCGCCAACGCGGCGGACGTCGCCGATGCGGTGCTCGCGCGCGCCGACGGCTTGCGCGGCCAGCTGATCCCCGAGGGCGTCGAATTCACCGTCACGCGCAACTACGGCCAGACCGCCAACGACAAGGCCAACACGCTGATCGGCAAGCTGGTGTTCGCGACGGGCGCGGTCGTGCTGCTGGTGTTCTTCGCGCTCGGCCGGCGCGAGGCGCTGATCGTCGGCGTCGCGGTCGGCCTCACGCTCGCGGCGACGCTGTTCGCCTCCTGGGCGTGGGGCTTCACACTCAACCGCGTGAGCCTCTTCGCGCTGATCTTCTCCATCGGCATCCTTGTCGATGACGCGATCGTGGTGGTCGAGAACATCCACCGCTGGCACACCCTGGAGCCCGACACACCGCTGTGGCAGCTCATCCCGCGCGCCGTCGACGAGGTCGGCGGGCCGACGATCCTGGCGACCTTCACGGTGATCGCGGCGCTGCTGCCGATGGCCTTCGTCACGGGGTTGATGGGGCCCTACATGAGCCCGATCCCGATCAACGCGTCGATGGGCATGTTCATCTCGCTGGCGGTCGCCTTCGTCGTCACGCCGTGGCTCGCGCAGAAGCTGCTGAAGTCGGTGGACGCGCATCACCACGAGGGCGAGGACAGGCTCACGGCCTGGCTCGACCGCCTGTTCCGTCGCACCATGACGCCGATGCTCGACCCGCTCAAGGGCGGCCGCGCGCGGCTCAAGCTGTGGCTCGTGGTGTTTGCGCTGATCGGCGTGTCGGTCGCCTTGCCGGCGGTGCAGCTGGTCGTGCTGAAGATGCTGCCCTTCGACAACAAGAGCGAGTTCCAGGTCGTGCTCGACATGCCGGTCGGCACGCCGGTCGAGGAGACCGCCCGCGTGTTGCGCGAGATCGGCGAGCATCTCGGCACGGTCGAGGAGGTGTCCGACTGGCAGGCCTACGCCGGCACCGCGAGCCCGATCAACTTCAACGGCCTCGTGCGTCAGTACTACCTGCGCAGCGCCCCCGAGATGGGCGACATCCAGGTGAACCTCGTCGACAAGAAACATCGTCACCGCAAGAGTCACGAGATCGCGGTCGCCGTGCGCGACGAGGTCACGCGCATCGCACGGGCGGCCGGCGGCAACGCCAAGGTGGTCGAAGTGCCGCCGGGGCCGCCGGTGCTCTCTCCCATCGTCGCGGAAGTGTACGGGCCCGACTACGCCGGGCAGACCGCCGTCGCCGGCAAGGTGCGCGCCGCCTTCGAGGGCACTGCGGACATCGTCGGCGTCGACGACACCGTCGACGAGGCGGCGCCCAAGCTCGTGCTGCGCGTCGACCAGGCCAAGGCCGCGCGCATGGGCGTCGCGCAGGCCGACATCGTCGAGGTCGTGCGCCTGGGGCTGGCGGGCGAGGACGTCACGCCGATCCATGGCGGCGACAACAAGTACGAGATCCCGGTGCGCATCCAGCTGCCGTCGGAACGGCAATCCAGCGTCGATGCGCTGCTCGCGCTCAAGGTGCGCGCGCGCGACGGCACCCTGGTGTCGGTGTCGGAACTCGTCACCGTGCAGGACACGACGCGCGAGCAGGTGATCTACCGCAAGGATCTGCTGCCCGTGGTGTACGTCACCGGCGACATGGGCGGACGGCTCGACTCGCCCTTGTACGGCATGTTCGACATCCGTTCGCAGATCAACGGCATGGCGCTCGCGGGCGCTCCGGGCCTCGCCGGCACGCTCGGCGAATGGTTCATCCGCGCCCCGGACGACGCCTTTGCGGGCTACAGCGTGAAGTGGGACGGCGAATGGCAGGTCACGTATGAAACCTTCCGCGACATGGGCGCGGCCTACGCGGTGGGCCTGATCCTGATCTACCTGCTGGTCGTCGCGCAGTTCAGGAGCTACCTCGCGCCGCTCATCATCATGGCGCCGATCCCGCTCACCATCATCGGCGTGATGCCCGGGCATGCGTTGCTCGGGGCGCAATTCACCGCGACCTCGATGATCGGCATGATCGCGCTCGCCGGCATCATCGTGCGCAACTCCATCCTGCTCGTCGATTTCGTCAACCAGCAGGTGCGTGGCGGCATGGAACTCGGCGAGGCGGTGATCCGCGCCGCCGCGGTGCGCGCGAAGCCGATCGGCCTGACCGCGCTGGCGGCGATGATCGGCGCGCTCTTCATCCTCGACGACCCCATCTTCAACGGGCTGGCGATCAGCCTCATCTTCGGCATCCTGGTGTCCACGCTGCTCACGCTGGTGGTGATCCCGGTGCTGTATTTCGCCGCGATGCGGGGCCGCATCGCGCAACTGCAAGGAGAAACACCATGACGCTGACCGTCAACCAGTTCGTCCGCATCTTCGCCGGCGCCTTCGTGCTGATCTCGCTCGCGCTCGGCGTCGAGGCCTCGCCGCTGTTCGTGAACAAGAACTTCCTGTGGTTCACCGCCTTCGTCGGCGCGAATCTGTTCCAGAGCGGCTTCACGCGCTTCTGCCCGCTGGAGATCTTCCTGCGCAAGGCCGGCGTGCCGGACGGCGGCAGCTGCCGCTGATCCTCCGCGTGCCCGCAGGGGCTGCGAAAGGAATCGGCGCGGATGACGGCGGGAGGCTACAATCGGCCTGTCATCGAAGCGGAAGCCCCTCCGGCCCATGAACGATCGCGCATCCCACGTTGAACGGCGGCTCGACCGCCGCATCCCGCTCGGCTGTCCGGCGGTGATCCGCCTTAAGACGGGCGAGACGATCCGTGGCGAATGCGTGGAGATCGGCGTCGGCGGGATGACGCTGCGCGCGCCCTACGTGCCCGGGCAGGCCGAGGTGCTGGAGGTGATGGTCTCGGTGCCCGGCAACGGCTCCGTCGCCCGTCCGCCGCTCGTGACGCGGCTGGAGGTCAAGCGCTGCCACGCGCTCGGGCAGGGCATGTACGAGATCGGCGGCACGACCGTGCGCGTCGTCGGCTGAAGCCGCTCCCCACGCTCCCCCGTCAGCCCGTCGCGTGATGGCCCCGTCGGCCGAGGGCGGGCTTTGGCAGTGTCAACGTCCCTTTGCGCGCACGATCACCGTGATCGCCCCGACCGTGACCAGTGTCAGCATCACCAGCGACCAGTTGGCGATCGACAGGCCCAGGAAGCTCCAGTCCACCTTCGAGCAGTCGCCCGCGCCCTGGAAAATCATCGGCAGCGCGTCCGCCAGCGGGAAGCTGCCGAGCATGAATTCGAGGTCCGGCCCGCATTCCGCGACTTCCGGCGGATAGATCTGCATCCACGTCTGGCGTGCGGCGACACCTCCGCCTGCGAGCGCCGCCACGAGGATCAGCCCCGAATAGAGGCGCGTGCCGGTGCGCCCCGGATTGTGGAGGCCTGCGACGAGCGCGAAGAGCGCGATGGCGATGAAGGCATAGCGCTGCATGATGCACATCGGGCAGGGCTCGAGGCCGACGTAATGCTGGAGGTACAGCCCGAACCCGAGCAGGCCGACGCAGGCGGCGAAGAGGCCGAGGAAGAGAGCACGGGAGGGTGGGGTGGATGTATTCATCATGAGTACGGACGGGTGAACGAGGCGCGATTGTAGGTCACGCGTCGCCATTCGTCGCCGGGGGCGGCGAAAAGTTCAACGCCCGCCCCGGTGCCCCTCACACCGTGAAACGCCCCACGGCATCCTCGAGCGCGCGCGACAGCCCGGCCAGCTCGTGCGCGTGGCTCGCGGAGCGCTCGGCCGCCTCGTGGTTGCGCGCGGCCACGTCGGCGACCTGCTCGACGTTGCGTGCGATGTCCTCGCCCGCGGCGTCCTGCTCGTCGAGGGCATGCGTGATCTCCGCGACCGCGCGGGCGGCAGTGCCGGCGACATCGGCGACCTTGCGGATCGCATCGCCGGCGGCGCGCGCGAGCCCGACGCCGTCGCCGACATGCTCGACGCCGTCCTCCATGCAGGCGACCGCGCTGCGCGTGCCGTTCTGGATCTGCGCGACGATGCCGGCAATCTCGCGCGTCGATTGCGTCGTGCGTTCGGCGAGCTTGCGCACCTCGTCGGCGACGACCGCGAAGCCGCGCCCCTGTTCGCCTGCGCGCGCGGCCTCGATCGCCGCGTTCAGCGCGAGCAGGTTGGTCTGGTCGGCGATGTCGTTGATCGCGTGCACGATGCCCGAGATCAGCTGGGCGTCCTTGCCGAGCGCCGCGACCGTCTCCGATGCGCTGCGCACGTCGGAGGCGATGCGCTGGATCGCCTCCGACGCATCGGTCGCGACGGCGACGCCTTCGCGCGACAGGCGATCCGATTCGGCGGCGGCGCCGGCCACCTCGCGCGCGTGGTCGGAGACCTGCCGGATGCTGACCGCCAGCTGCTGGACGGTGGCAGCCATCGCGGAGGCCGCCTCGTTCTGGGTCGCGCTGGTGGCGACGGTCGTGCCCGCGACGTCGACGAGGCGTTCGCTGTGCTCGTGGATGCTGGCACCGCTCGAGCGCACGTCGCGCACGATGGCCTGCAGGTTCTCGAGCAGGTGGTTGAAGGCCGCGACGGTGCGGCCGATCTCGTTGTCGCCGCCCGCAGGCGCACGCAGCGTCAGGTCGCCGCTGGTGCGGATGCCGTGTGCGGTGTGTGCGAGCGCGCTCAGTGGCGGCACGATGTGGCGGTAGGTGAGCCAGCACAGCATCCCGATCACGAAGGTCGCCGCGATCACCGCCGCAGCCATCGCCCACTGGCTGAAGCGCAGCGTGTCGCGCGCAGCCTCCCGCCGGGTCGCGGCCTCCTCCGCGATGTGCGCCGAAAATCGCGCCATCTCGTCCTGCAGCGCGGCATAGTCCTTGGTGAATTCGACCAGCAGCGCGCCGGTGTCGCTGTAGCCGCCGACCAGCTTGCCGACGATGCGCTTGGCGTTGTTGGCGTAGCGTTCCAGGGCCGGGCGCATCGCCTCGATGCCTGAGCGGATCTCGGGGCTGAGTTCCTGCTCGGCAAGCTTGCCGAACGCCTCCTCGAGCAGGGCGACGTCCGCATGGAGCTGACGCCCCGATTCCTCGATCGCGACGTAATCGCGCCGCTCGGTCGCGAGCAGCGTGGTCAGCACGTCGCTGCGCACCGTGCCCCGCAGCAAGTCCGCTTCCATCTGGCGGCCGACTGCGTTCGCCGCCTCCTGCCCGCGCGCGACGGACGCTTCCAGGCTCGCGACACTGCGCAGGCCTATGCCTCCCACGATCGACAGCGTCGTCAGCACGACGAGCGACAGCGCGATCAGGGCAGCCCTGATCGAAAGGGTCTTCGACTGCATGTCTCCTCCGTTCCTTTTCGGATTTTGTGATACGGCTTTCGCGTGTCGCGAACCGTTTTTTGTAGTGAATCGTTAACGTCTCACAAGCGGGGCGACTTGAGGAGAATTTCCCGCCCAAGCGGAACGGCGGGATGGTGTTCCGGTGCGATTGGTGCAGTTCGAGGAACAGTGAGATCCGTGGATGTGGCTTTTTTCGCAATAGTTTGTCCCCTAAGGTACGCACACCAACCGCACACATGGAGATGCCCACGATGAACATCCTGCAAATCAATTCCAGCGCCCGCAGCGAAGGCTCCGCTTCCACCCGTCTCGCCAACAGCATCGTCGTGCGCCTGCGCGCCGAGAACCCCGGTGCCAGCCTGGTCGTGCGCGACCTCGCCCGCAACCCGCACCCGGTCCTTGACGAAGCGGCCCTCGGCGCGCTCTTCACCCCCGCCGAACAGCGCACCCCGGCGCAGGCCGAGCGCGTCGCGCTCGACGACGTGCTGATCGCCGAGATCAAGGCGGCCGACGCCGTTGTGCTGGGCGTGCCGATGTACAACCTGGGCGTGCCGGCGCAGCTCAAGAACTGGATTGACGCGATCGCCCGTGCCAAGGAGACCTTCCAATACACCGCCAACGGTCCGGAAGGCCTGCTGAAGGGCAAGAAGGTGTATGTCGCGCTGACGCGCGGCGGCAAGTATCGCGGCACCGACTGGGATTCGCAGGTGCCCTACCTCAAGATCGTGCTCGGCTTCCTCGGCATGACCGACATCACCTTCGTCTATGCCGAAGGACTCGCGATGGGGCCGGAGGCGGAACAACAGGCCTTCGCCGAGGCCCAACGCGACATCGAGGCCGCCTTCGCGTAAGCGACTCGCAGCCGTGCATACCCGGACGCCGGACGCATCGATCCGGCGCCGGAGGAATACAGAGAGCACCCCCGACCCCGACACGGAGGACCACACCATGTCCGTCACGCAACAGCAACGCAACAGTGAAGACGTCGCCCGCTCGCGCAGCGTCGAGCGTCTCGTGGCCGGGCAGGCCACGTCCGACGGCGCGGGCGTCAAGCTCACCCGCGTGCTCACGCAGCCGCTGCAGCGCCGCCTCGATCCCTTCCTGATGCTCGACGCCTTCGGCAGCAACGACCCGGGCGATTACATCGCCGGTTTCCCGGACCATCCGCACCGCGGCTTCGAAACCGTCACCTACATGATCGCCGGCCGCATGCGCCACCGCGACAGCGCGGGCCACGAGGGCCTGCTCGAGAACGGTGGCGTGCAGTGGATGACGGCCGGCAGCGGCGTGATCCACTCCGAGTTGCCCGAGCAGGAAGAGGGCGTGATGGAAGGCTTCCAGCTGTGGCTGAACCTGCCCGGCGGGGACAAGATGTGCGCGCCCTGGTATCGGGACTTCACCGCCGGCGATCTGCCGTCCTTCACGACCACGGCGGGCGCCGAGGTGACCGTGATCGCCGGCGAGAGCCACGGCGTTGCGGGCGCGGTGAGGCGCGAAGCGACCGCGCCGCTGTATCTCGACATCCACCTGCCGGCGGGCGCGCGTTTCGCGCAATCGCTGCCGGCCGGGCACAATGCTTTCATCTACGTGTATCGCGGCGCGGTCACGGTCGCCGGTACGCCGGTGGCGGTGCAACGCATGGCGATCTTCGCCAATGACGCCGCCGCCGATGGCGTCGTCATCGAAGCGGGCGAGGCGCCGGCGCGCGTGCTGCTGATCGCCGGCCGGCCGCTGGGCGAGCCGATCGCGCAGTACGGACCCTTCGTGATGAACACGCAGGCCGAGATCCACCAGGCACTCGCGGACTACCGGGACGGACGGTTCGCGCCGATTGCCGGCTGACCCGGAACCGTACTGCCCGATCTGCGCCCGACAGGAGAGGCTTCAACTACGGCGGGAGTCTCCCCTCCCTGGGCTTTCGTCGTGGTCGAGGTCTCGCCTGTCGGGCGCAGAGCTTACAGGTCGCGTCAGGCTTCGGTCGCGAGCCGCACGAGCAACGCGGCCTGATCGAGCACCGGTTGCGGCACGGGAACCTTGCCGGCCAGCATCGCCCGGATGAGCGCCGCGTTCTCTTCCACGCCCGGTGCATCCGGCAGCCCCTCCAGCGGCGGCGCGCCGCCTTCCTCCGCGGTCCACGCGAGTTCTGCGGCGCCATCGCGGAACGCCTGCATTGCCGGCCGGCGGCGCGGATTCGCGTAGGCTTCGCCTTCGGTGCCGCGCATCAGCATCGCCCGCCCGCCGTCCGCGACGAGGAACTCGTGCATGCGCTCGAGATACTCCGGGTGCGTCACCGCGACCACCCGCACGCTGCGGCCGATGCACGGGTCGACGAGCTTCGCCATCGTGTGCCCGCTGCCGCGCACGCCCAGGCGCAGGCGCAGGCTCAACAGGGCATCGAGCCCCGGCACTAGCTCGTCGAGGCGCAGGCAGGCGATGCGCTTTTCCGCGAGTTCGCGGTGCGCCTCGCCGACTCCGAGCGCCGGATGGATGCCGAGCGCCGCGAGCAATTCGAACGGACTCACGCGTGACTCGAAATCGTGCCGCCCCTGGATCAGCACCGGCACGCCTTCGCGTGCGAGCAGCAGCGCGACGAGCGGCATCAGGTTGGCCTGGCGGCGCGCGCCGTTGTAGGTCGGCAGGATCACGCAGCGCGGCCCCGGCGGCACCGCGACTTGAGCACAGCGGGCATCCATCGCGCGCTTGAAGCCCAGCAGCTCGTCGCGCGACTCGCTCTTGATGCGCAGCGACACGATGACGGCACCGAGCTCCAGGTCCGGCACCTTGCCGTCCAGCATGTCGCCGAAGAGCGCTTCCGCCTGGGCAGCGTCGAGATCGCGCGCGCCCTTGGCGCCACGGCCGATTTCCTTGATGATGGGGGCGTAGGTCATGGCGGCGATTATGCGTCGCCATGCGCGTTCCAGCCACAGGAGAATCGAAATGGAAGTCGGATTCGTCGGCCTCGGCCTGATGGGGCGCCCGATGGCGCTGAACCTGATGAAGGCCGGGCACAAGGTGCACGTATGGAGCCGTCGGCGCGAGTCGATGCAGCCGCTGCTCGACGCCGGCGCGGGCGACTGCGCGAGCGCGGCGGAGGTGGCGTCGCGTGTCGAGGTCGTCATCACGATGGTCGCGGATGCGCCCGACGTCGAGCACGTCGCGCTCGGCCCGCAGGGTGTGGCCGACGGGGCCCGCGCGGGCCTGATCTTCGTCGACATGAGCACCATCGCACCCGCCGCCGCGCAGGCCATCGCGGCGAAGCTCAAGGCGCGCGGCATCGAGATGCTGGACGCGCCGGTGTCGGGCGGCGAGATCGGCGCGATCAACGCGACCCTGACGATCATGGTCGGCGGCGACGCGGCCGCGTTCGAGCGCGTGAAGCCCGTCTTCGAGGCGATCGGCAAGACGGTGTCGCTGATCGGCGCGAGCGGTGCCGGCCAGGTCGCCAAGGCGTGCAACCAGATCCTCACCGGCGTCGGCGTCGCCGCGGTGGCCGAGGCGATGAACTTCGCGCAGAAGAGCGGGGTGGATGCCGCGAAGGTGCGTGAGGCGCTGCTCGGCGGCTTCGCCTATTCGCGCGTGCTGGAGAACCACGGCCAGCGCATGCTCGACCGCAACTTCAAGCCCGGCTTCAAGGCGTGGATGCACCAGAAGGACCTGCGCATCGTGATGGAAGAGGCGCACCGCCTCGGCCTCGCGCTGCCGACTTCCGCCGCGACCGCGCAGATGCTCAATGCGATGGTCGGCAGCGGCCTGGGCGAGAACGACTCGATCGCGATGCTGAAGCTCCTCGAGCGCATGAGCGGCGGGGAGGGCGACGACTGATGGAGGTCGGATTCGTCGGTCTGGGTGCGATGGGGCGCCCGATGGCGCAGCACCTGCAGCGCGCCGGCCACCGCCTGCACCTGTGGGCGCGGCGCCCCGAAAGCGTCGCATCCTTCGAAGGCACGGGCGCGGTCGTGCATGCGACGCCGGCCGAGCTCGCCGCGGCCACGGACGTCGCCTTCACGATCGTCACGACCAGCGAGGACGTCGAGCGCGTCGCCTTGGGCGAGGGTGGCTTTGTCGAAGGCGCGCGGCCGGGCTGGGTGCATGTGGACATGAGCACGATCGCCCCGGGCACGACGCGCCGCATCGCCGCCGCGCTGGCCGTGCGCGGCGCAGCGATGCTCGACGCCCCGGTGTCGGGCGGATCGGTCGCCGCGGAGGCGGGGACGGTGGCGATGATGGTCGGCGGCGATGCGGCGGTGCTCGAGCGCGTGCGCCCGCTGCTCGCGACCTTCTCCCGCGCAATCGTGCATGTCGGCGACAACGGCGCCGGCGAGGTCGCCAAGGCGTGCAACCAGATGGTGATGGTCGCGGCGATCCAGGCCTGCGCCGAGGCCATGCTGCTCGCGCAGGCGCACGGCGTCGATGCCGCCAAGGTGCGCGAGGCCCTGATGGGCGGCTCGGCATCGTCGCGGATGCTCGACGTCATGGGTGACCGCATGATCCGGCGAGACTTCGCCGCGGGCATCGAGGCGCGCCTGCATCACAAGGATTTCGGCATCCTGATGGACGAGGCCGCGCGCCTCGGCACGCCGCTGCCGGTCGCGGCGCAGGTGTGGCAGCAGCTCAACGCGCTGATGTCACAGGGCGGCGCGCACGACGACACGTCCGGTCTGCTCCGCGTGGTGGAGCGCGCGTCCGGGCGCGGCGCCGATTGACCTGGCCGCTGCCGGGCTGATGCCCGGCTAGGAGCCTGTCTGATTTGCGGAATCGAAGCGAAAATTCGGCTGGGCGAGGACAGATTTTGTCGATATTGCAGGTCAATAGTTATTCTATTGACCAAGAAGGCGGCGAAATATGGACCGCCCAGGCGGACTTGCAGCCGATTTCCTTCGAGTCCCACAGGCTCCTAGGCCGCCCGCGGCTTGCCGTACCAGCGGAAGCGCTCGATGACCTCGGCCATCTCGGCCTCCGACAACAGCACCGGCTCGCCGAGCTGGCGGCTGCGCCAGTACTGTTCGCACAGCGTCTCGAACTCGATCGCGAGGTCGAGCGCGTTGTCGAGATCGCGGCCGAACACCAGCATGCCGTGGTTGGCCATCAGGCAGGCGGAGCGCCCGTCCATCGCGGCGAGGATGTTGTCGGACAGTTCCTGCGTGCCGAAAGTCGCGTAGCGCGCGCAGCGCACGGTGTTGCCGCCGAAGCGCGCGATCATGTAGTGGAAGGGCGGGATCTCGATGCGCTGGCATGCGAGCGAGGTCGCGAAGGGTGCATGCGCGTGCAGGATCGCGCCCGCTTCCGGGCGTCGTGCGTAGAGGTCGTGGTGGAAACGCCATTCGCTCGACGGCGCGAGGCGTCCGCTGGCGCTGCCGTCCGCAGCGACGATCACCATGTTCTCGGGCGTGCAGGCGGCGGGGGGCATGCCGCTTGGCGTGATGAGCATGCCGCCGTCGACGCGCACGCTGACGTTGCCGGCGGTGCCGGTGTTGAGTCCGGCCGTGCTCATCGCGTGCGCGGTCGCGAGAAGTCTTTCGCGTACCGCGAGGTCGACGGAAAGGCTCATCGCGTCGCTTCCGGATACAGGTCGCGCAGTCGTCCGGGGGCGCACACGCCGCGCTCGGTGATGATGCCGGTGATGCAGCGGGCGGGCGTCACGTCGAACGCGGGGTTGGCCGCGGCGGTGGTTTCGGGCGCGAGGCGCAGCGTCTTCACCGCGCCGTCGCCGTCCACTCCGAGCACCGTGCACACTTCGCCCGGGCCGCGGTCCTCGATCGGGATCGCGCCGCCGTCGGCGCAGCCGAAATCCACGGTCGAGAAGGGCGCGGCGATGTAGAAGGGCACGCCGTGTTCGCGCGCGGCGAGCGCCTTCAGATAGGTGCCGACCTTGTTCGCCGCGTCACCGTTGGCGGCCACGCGGTCGGCGCCGGTGATCACGACGTCGACCTCGCCGCGCGCGAGCAGGATGCCCGCCGCGTTGTCGGCGATGAGGCGCAGCGGCACGCCCGCTTCGCGCAGTTCCCATGCGGTGAGCAGTCCCTGGTTGCGCGGGCGCGTTTCGCTGACCCACACCTCGACTGCGAGACCGAGCGCCTTTGCCGCATACACGGGGGCGAGGGCGGTGCCGGCGCCGCAAGTGGCGAGCCAGCCCGCGTTGCAGTGGGTCATCACGCGCAGCGGGCGATCGAGTCCGGCGGCGAGGCGTTCGAGGATCGCGAGGCCGTGTCCGCCGATCGCGGCGCACATCTCGGCGTCGTCGCGGTGGATCGTCTCGGCTTCGCGCCAGGCCGCGGCGTGGCGCTCGGCCGGGGTGACGAGGGACAGGCGTTCGCGCATCTTTCCGAGCGCCCAGTGCAGGTTCACGGCGGTCGGGCGGGTTGCAGCCAGTGTCGTCAGTGCCTGCTCGAGGCGGACATCGCTCGCATCGGCCGCGAGGGCGATCGCGACGCCGTAAGCTGCCGTCGCCCCGATGAGCGGGGCGCCGCGCACCTGCATCGCGTGGATCGCGGTCGCGACCTCGTCGAGCGAGGTCAAGCGGCGCAGCTCGCACGCGTGCGGCAGCAGGGTCTGGTCGAGGATGACGACGGCGTCGCCGTCGCGGCGGATCGTGGGAATGGGCTGGGTAAACATCGCGCCATTTTATCCGCGCGGCGGGTCTGCGAGAATGTGACGCTCCCAGGCCCCAACCGAGTTGCCATGCCCCACTTCCCCGCCCCGCTCGAATCCCGCCTGCCGAATGTCGGCACGACGATCTTCACCGTGATGTCGCGCCTCGCGCAGGAGTGCGGAGCGATCAACCTGTCGCAGGGCTTCCCCGATTTTAACGCCGAGGACGTGTTGTTCGAGCGCGTCGCGCACTGGATGCGCACGGGACACAACCAGTACGCGCCGATGGGCGGCGTCGCGCCGCTGCGCGAGGCGATCGCGCGCAAGGTTTCCACGCTCTACGGCACCGCGTACGACCCCGAGACCGAGGTCACGGTGACGGCCGGTGCGACGCAGGCGCTATTTACCGCGGTCGCGGCGCTCGTGCGACCGGGCGACGAGGTCATCGTGTTCGAGCCGGTGTACGACTCGTACGCGCCGGCAATCGAGCTGCAGGGCGGGCGCGTCGTGCGCATGCAGCTGGCAGCGCCGGACTACCGGCCGGACTGGGGCGCGGTGGCCGAGGCGATCACGCCGCGCACGCGCATGATCATGATCAACAGCCCGCACAACCCGACCGCCACGGTATGGACGGCCGGCGACATGGCGCGGCTGGCGGCGCTGACGCACGGCACCGGCATCGTCATCGTCTCCGACGAGGTGTATGAGCACATCGTCTTCGACGGCCTGCGCCACGAGAGCTGCGCCCGCCATCCGGAACTGGCCGCGCGCAGCCTGATCGTGTCGAGCTTCGGCAAGACCTACCACATCACCGGCTGGAAGGTCGGCTACGTCGTCGGGCCGCGCGAGCTGATGGCGGAATTCCGCAAGGTGCACCAGTTCAACGTGTTCACGGTGAATACGCCGGTGCAGCTCGCGCTCGCGGACTACATGGCCGATGCGTCGCGCCACGAGAAGCTCGCGGCCTTCTACCAGGGCAAGCGCGACTTCTTCCGTGAAGCGCTCGCAGGTTCGCGCTTCGCGCTGCTGCCCTCGTCTGGCACCTATTTCCAGCTCGCGCGCTACGGCGCGATCTCGGACGAGCCCGATACCGTCTTTGCGCAGCGGCTCACGCGCGAGACGGGGGTGGCCGCAATCCCCGTGTCGGCCTTCTTTGCCGACGGGCGTGACGAGCGCGTGATCCGCTTCTGCTTCGCGAAGAACGAGGCGACGCTGGCGGCAGCGTGCGAACGCCTGCAGAAGGTCTGATGCGGAGCGCGTGCTAGACTCTCCCGCTTGGTATTCCCGTAACTGGTCCGGCAACCCGCTACCGTTCGGGCTGAGCCTGTCGAAACCCTGCTCATGCCCTTCGACAAGCTCAGGGCGAACGGTGGTATCTGCCAGCCGTCTTGGTAAATCCGTATCGTGCGAAACCTGCTCCTCTTGGTCCTTGCCCTGGTCGGCATCTGGTGGGTGCGCCGCGCCCTGAACCGGCCGGGCGACGGTGACACGCCGGCAGGCAAGCAGACTGGCGAGCGCCGCAAGGGCGTGCCTGAGCGCATGGTCGCCTGCGGCTATTGCGGCGTCCACGTTCCCGAGAGCGAGGGCGTGCGCGACGGTGAGCGCTTCTTCTGTTGCGAGGAGCATCGCCGGCTAGGCACGCAGCGCCAGGAACCCTGAATATGCGTGCCGCCGCGGACGAACGCCGCGACCTCGCGCGCCGGGGCCCCCTGCGCTACCTGAACCTCTTCCGCCTGATCCTCGCGGGGCTCTTCCTCGTCGCCGGCCTCGAACTCAATCTGGGCGCGGAGGCGCCGCAAGTCTTCAACGCCGCGGCCTTTGCCTACCTCGCCGCGGTGCTGGCGCTGGGATTCCCCGACGCTGCACGCCGCTTCGGCGTAGACCGCATCATCACCGCGCAGGTTGTGATCGACATTGCCGTCCTCGCGGTGATGATGTGGGCCAGCGGCGGCTACCGCAGCGGCATGCCCGTGCTGATGATGGTCGTCCTCGCCGCGGCAGGGCTCGTCGCCGAAGGGCGCATGGTCCTGTTCTATGCCGCGCTCGCGACCGTCGCCGTACTGGGCGAAAACGTCTGGCGTTTCGTTGCCGGCGAGCGCGCGGCGGACTTCCTGCAGGTCGCCTTCGTCTGCACCGCCTTCTTCGGCATCGCGATCACGGCGCGCTTTCTCGCGCTGCGCGCCAAGGCCAACGAATCGCTCGCGGTGCAGCGCGGCGAGGCGCTCGCCAAGCAGCAGGCGGTCAACGAGCGCATCATTCATGACATGCAGGACGGCGTGCTGGTCGTTGCGGCCGACGGCATCGTCCGCCAGGCCAATCCGCGCGCGGCGGAGCTGCTGGGCTTGAGCAGCGTCGACGGCCTGCGCCTGACCGACGTCGATGAGAATTTCGCCGATGTGCCCGCCTGCTGCAGCGTTCCCGAAGGCAGTCTGCGCCGCCTCGGGCCAGCCGGAAAACTGCTGCGCTGCCGGGCGGTCGGCGCGCAGGAGGACGCAGACGGGCGCAGCGCGGAGGGCGGCGAGACGGTGATCTATCTCACCGACTTCGAGGAAATCCAGACCCATATACAGCAGCTCAAGCTGGCCGCCTTGGGACGCCTCACGGCCAGCATGGCGCACGAGATCCGCAATCCGCTGTCGGCCGTCACCCAGGCCGCCGAGCTGCTGACGGAGGAAAAGCGCGGCGACGTCCAGGTCCGCCTCGTGCGCATCATCAACGACAACGCCCGCCGCATCGAGCGCATGATCCGCGACGTGCTGGCGCTCGGGCGGCGCGATGAAATGCTGCCCGAGGCATTGCCGCTGGCGTCCTTCGCGTGCGCGCTGCTGGACGAGTTCGCGCTGCGTGGCGGCGCCGAGCGCGCAGTCTTCGCCCTCGACATCCCCGAGGATGCCAGCTTCGCGATCGACCGCGCGCACCTACACCAGATCCTCGACAACCTGGTCGGCAACGCGCGGCGCTACTGCTCCGGTGCGCCCGGTTCCGTGCGTGTCTTCGCCAGTGCGGAAGCGGGTGGGCGGGTGGCCGTGCACGTCATCGACGACGGCCCCGGCATCGCCGAGTCCGACCGCCCGCGCATGTTCGAACCCTTCTTCACGACGCACCCCAAGGGCACCGGGCTGGGCCTCTACATCTCCCGCGAACTGGCAGAAGCGAATGGCGCGACGCTCGAATTGCGCGACAATGCGCCGGGCGCCCATTTCGTGCTCACCGGACGGAGTCAGCCATGAATACATCCGAACGACGCAACCGCCCCGCGGGAATCGACGTCCTGGTCGTCGACGACGAGGAGGACATCCGCGAAGTTCTGGAACTCTCGCTGCTACGCATGGGCCTCGCCTGCGATAGCGCCGGAACGGTCGAGGATGCGCGCCGCCTGCTGGCCGAAAAGAGCTACCGCCTGTGCCTCACCGACATGCGCCTGCCCGACGGCGACGGGCTCGACCTGGTCGCGCACATCCAGTCGCACTCGCCGGGCCTGCCCGTTGCCGTCATCACCGCCTTCGGCAGCATCGAGACCGCCATCCGCGCCCTGAAGTGCGGCGCTTTCGACTTCGTCACCAAGCCGGTCGAGCTAAAGGCCCTGCGCGAGCTCGTCAGCCACGCGCTGAAACTGCAGACCGCTGCCACCCCGGCACCCGGTGCCGGCGGCGCGACGCGCACCCTCATCGGCAGCTCCCCGGCGCTCGAGCACCTGCGTGCGCAGATCGCCAAGCTCGCGCGCAACCAGGCCCCGGTCTTCATCCAGGGCGAGTCCGGCACCGGCAAGGAAGTGATCGCGCGCCTCATCCACGACCTCGGCCCGCGCGCGTCCGCCCCCTTCGTGCCGGTGAACTGCGGCGCGATCCCGCCCGAACTCATGGAAAGCGAGTTTTTCGGCCACCGCAAGGGTGCCTTCACCGGCGCCGTGTTCGACAAGGACGGCCTCTTCCAGGCCGCGCGCGGCGGCACCCTGTTCCTCGACGAGGTGGCCGACCTGCCGCTGGCGATGCAGGTCAAGCTGCTGCGCGCGATCCAGGAACGCGCCGTGCGTCCCGTCGGCGCCCATGCCGAAGAATCCGTCGATGTGCGCATCCTCTCCGCGTCGCACCGCGACCTCGCCCAGCTCGTGGCAGGCGGCAAGTTCCGCCAGGATCTCTATTTCCGCATCAACGTCATCACGCTGCGTGTGCCGCCGCTGCGCGAACGCCCGGAAGACATTCCCGAACTGGCCGTGCACATCCTCGCGCGACTCGCTGAGCGCGATGGCGTCCCGCCGCACCGCCTCGCGCCCGACGCCGTCGCCGCCCTCAGGCAGCACTCCTTCCCCGGCAACGTCCGCGAACTCGAGAACCTGCTTGAACGCGCGTGCGCGCTCTGCGACGGCGATGAGATCCGTGCCGGCGACATCGACCTGCATCCAACGGAAGGGATTGCCCAGGCCTTGCTTCCGTTTTCCGCAGCCGACTCCTTTGCCGTGGAGACGGACGTCGAGCCCGGCGGGGATGGGGAGGACGAGCGCGTCCGGATCCTGAGGATGCTCGACGAGACGCGCTGGAACCGTTCCGAGGCGGCGCGGCGCTTGGGAATGACGCTCAGGCAATTGCGGTATCGGTTGCAGAAGTGGGGGATGGAGTAGGCCGAGGTGGCGGGAAAGGTAAATCCTTGAAGATAGGATCGGGTAGGCTGCGCAGCGTGTGGGCATAAATATTACACGGACTCACTTACGACAAGACGTGCTGCAGTATCCGGCCCAGCTATCGCTGGAATGTGTTTTCGAACGTTTGCGCGGGCCATGCTATGCGCTCACTTGGCGGTAATTTTTCCTGGTTTTCGGCCCATTCGTTCTTTGCCATCTCGCAAATCTTCGGATGAACTAGTCCGCAGGTGCGACGTAGCCAGTTAATCGCGTCCTGCTTCCTTCCATTAAGCGCATATGCGCTAGATAATTTATAAAGATTCGAGGGGCTCGGAAAATTTGTCGTTGCCTTTCTGACCCAATCTAGCTCTTCGGAACTCATCTCGGAGTGTTCTGCGAATCGGCCGAGCTGGATAGCCTCCCGGAGCTGGGTTAGAAGGAAGATATTTCGTGGATGTTTATCACCTTTCTGGATGCCGGGCCAGCTCTTTTCGAGTGTGAGTTCGGCCATTTCTGCTTCAATTCTGAAATAATCAGATATTGAAAGTGCAAGAAGGCTGCTTGTTACCAGTAGGGCTGTTAGGAATGCGTGGCGCGAGCTGCGAAGAATTATTCCTCGACCATTTTCGCGATTTAACATCCCAATAACCATTCCAGTGGGGAGCAGAAAGTAGGCATAGTGAAGAGGTAACTCCAGTAAGGAATGAACCCCAATAACTATTGCAAAGAGAGCGAGAACCCCGTCCTCTGGTCGCTTGATGGCGCGAACCGATGTCACAAACCAAAGGATTAATAGAACGCTCGCTATGGCTCCGATAGGAACCCCAAACCAGAGCAAGAGGTCAATAAAGATGTTGTGGGAGTGACCGAAAGCAGTGCTAAAGGCTTCAGGGTGCTCGAGCATTTTCTCTGCTTGCGCATGGAGCACCTGATTCATTCCATAGCCCGATAAGGGGTGGACGGATACGGCGTCAATAAACATGCGCCATATTGCCGGACGGAGCATTATTCCTGCGGAGAGACGCTCGGTCGGGTTTTCATCCTGCTCCAGTTGTAAGAACTCGCATGCAGGGGAAATTGAAAAGGCGAATGCTATATAAACGATAGTAAGCGAGAGAGTGGCAATGAAAGTCCTTTGCGGTAGTGAGCGGCGCCAGTAAACGGTTGAGGCAGAGATTATCAAAATGGCGAGGGCTCCCGTGCGGGATTGTGTGAGAGCTATTCCTGCCACGAGAAAACATGCGAGTAAGAAGGCGAAGCTGCCACGCAGGAAGCCACGATAGAAGCCCCATGCGGACGCAAGAACTCCCCAGGTCAAAAGCGTGGAAAGTTGATTAGGTTGCGCGAGATTGCCGTAAGGTCGCGAGCCAATCTGTTGATGCATCCAAAGACCAAGCTGCGAGTCTTGAGTAACCAGTCCCAACCATTGATGAAGCTGTATTCCAACGGACGCCGTTCCGGCTATTCCGATGGACAAAAACAGGATGTCGCCGAGCTCGTCGCGTCTACACTGTTGCCAGCGGTGGCCGGCTTGAACGGACAGCGCTAGTCCGAAAAGATATATTGTGCCAATAAGTGCTGTGCCGGAAAAATCAATTAGTCCGAGCCATAGCTGCGTTATTGGAACAATTGCGAGGGCTCCAATTGCTAAAGTGAGCCAGTGCCAATCCGTGAGTTCGCGGTAAATAAGAAAAGGTAGTGCTGCGAAAACGCAGAGGACAATGGAGACCCACGCCTCGGAGTGGAATGAGACCCAAGGTTGGTAATGATTGGGTAGCAGCCAGCCGAGTGCGAGGATAAAGGACGCAATGACATGGCTTATACTCGAAGGGGAGGCGCTCAATTTAAAAGAGGGGGAAGAAATGGTCACGTTGTGTTCATTGTGCGGTGCTATAGCAGAAATAAAAAGGCCCCTGCAAAGGGGCCTTTTCTGCCAAATCTATACTCGCGCGGGTATCAGCGGCATTCGGAGGGGAGGAACTTGGAGTTGATTGCAGTAGATGCGCAGGCCCATTTCAGTTGACCGCCGCCAACAACCGTCGGCGTCATCGTAAGGTCGCCTGTTGCGCCCGGCACCGTCGAGGTGACGGTGACAACGCCGGTGGTATCGGCAATCGCGATGTTACTGACGTACTTCGTAGCGCCCGGGAAGGTGTATCCGCTATTAGATGCGGTTACAAGGGCAAGTGATCCAAGGGACGACGCCGTTTCCGACACAGCAAGTTTGGCAGGGGCGCTCATAACGATGACTTCGCTGACCTTTGCCCGGGTCGTGTAATCCTGATACGCGGGCAGTGCGACGGCAGCCAAAATACCGATAATCGCCACGACGATCATCAGTTCGATCAGGGTAAAGCCTTGTTGAACCTTTTTCATGATGCGCTCCTTGATGGAAACCACGGAAAATCCGCTTGGATTCCCTGTCGCAATCAGCGTGCCAATTCTTACGGCTTTAACGGCTTGCGAAGCATGCGGTTAGAAGACAAACAAAAACAGTGTCTTACAGAATGTTTACCAAGCCTTCGCCACAGACCTCCACTCCGGCGCGTGACAATTGTCACAAAGTGCGTCAACAGCAGACGCGATGACAACGGAAAATGTCAAATGTTGACAGTGGCGCAGAGGATGGGCGGTGTCATCGGCAACTCATAGGGGCACGGGCGCCGCGGGGGGGCTTGCGCCGCCGCAGTTCCCACTCCTTCACCAGCGCATAGATCGCCGGGATCACCCCCAGCGTCAGCACGGTCGACGACAGCATTCCCCCAACCATCGGTGCAGCGATGCGACTCATGACTTCGGAGCCGGTGCCGGTGCCCCACATGATGGGTAGCAGGCCGGCGATGATGGCGACGACGGTCATCATCTTGGGGCGAACGCGTTCGACCGCGCCTTCCATGATCGCGTGGTAGAGATCGGTGGCGTCGGGCTGGCGGCCTTCGGCGAGGCGCTTGGCGCGGATGGCTTCCCACGCGTGGTCGAGGTAGATCAGCATCACCACGCCGGTTTCGGCCGCGACGCCGGCCAGCGCGATGAAGCCGACGGCGACGGCGACGCTCATGTTGTAGCCCAGCCACCACATCAGCCAGATGCCGCCGACGAGGGCGAAGGGCACGGACAGCATGACGATCAGGGTCTCGGTGAGGCGGCGGAAATTGAGGTAGAGGAGCAGGAAGATGATCGCGAGGGTGAGCGGGACGACGACGACGAGCTTTTCCTTGGCGCGCTCCATGTATTCGAACTGGCCGCTCCAGGTGGCGTAGTAGCCGGGCGGGAAGTCGACCTTCTCGGCGACGGCGCGGCGCGCGTCGGCGACATAGGAGCCGATGTCGCGGTCGCGGATGTCGACGTACACGTAGGCGGTGAGGAGCGCGTTCTCGGTGCGGATCGCCGGGGCGCCCTTGGCGAGCGAGACTTTCGCCAGCTGGCCGAGCGGGAGGTTGCCGCCGGCGGGCAGCGGCACGAAGACTTCCGCGGCGATGCGGCGCGGGTCGTCGCGCAGGTCGCGCGGGTAGCGCACCGTGACGTTGTAGCGTTCGAGGCCTTCGACGGTGGTGGTGACCGGGTCGCCGCCCAGGGCGGTGGCGACCACCATCTGGAAGTCGTCGACGGTGATGCCGTAGCGCGCGAGCTGGGCGCGGTCGGGGACGATGTCGAGGTAGAAGCCGCCGGTGACGCGTTCGGCGTAGGCGCTGGTGGTGCCGGGGACCTCGCGCACGGCCGCTTCGACTTCGCGGGCGAGGCGTTCGATGACGGCGAGGTCCTTGCCGAAGACCTTCACGCCAATCGGGGTGCGGATGCCGGTGGAGAGCATGTCGAGGCGGGCCTTGATCGGCATGGTCCAGGAGTTGGCGACGCCGGGGAATTTCAGCGCGGCGTCCATCTCGGCGATCAGCTTGTCGGTCGTCATGCCCGGGCGCCATTCGGATTCGGGCTTGAGGTTGATGACGGTCTCGAACATCTCCAGCGGCGCGGGGTCGGTGGCGCTGTTGGCGCGGCCGGCCTTGCCGTACACGGAGGCGACCTCGGGGAAGGTCTTGATGATGCGGTCGGTGGTCTGCAGCAGTTCGCCGGCCTTGGTGACCGACATGCCGGGCAGCGACGCGGGCATGTAGAAGAGCGTGCCTTCGTCGAGCGTGGGCATGAACTCGGCGCCGATGCGGCTCGCCGGGAAGATCGTGATCGCCATCGAGATTGCGGCGGCGATCAGGGTGAGCCAGCGGTGGCGCATGACCCACGCGATGATCGGGCGGTAGAGCCAGATCAGCGCGCGGTTCACGGGGTTCTTCGCCTCGGGCAGGATGCGGCCGCGGATGAAGAGCATCATCAGCACCGGCACGAGCGTCACGGAGAGCAGCGCCGCACCGGCCATCGCGAAGGTCTTGGTGAAGGCGAGCGGCGAGAACATGCGGCCTTCCTGGCCTTCGAGGGTGAACACGGGCAGGAAGGAGACGGTGATGATCAGTAGTGAGAAGAACAGCGCGGGGCCGACTTCCTTGCACGCGCGGATCATGGCCTCGGTGCGGTCGGCGCGCGTGGCGTCGTCCGGGAGGTGTTCCAGGCGCTTGTGCGCGTTCTCGATCATCACGATCGCGGCGTCGACCATGGCGCCGATGGCGATGGCGATGCCGCCCAGGCTCATGATGTTGGAGCCGAGCCCGAGCGAGCGCATGGCGATGAAGGCGATCAGGATGCCGATGGGCAGCGTGACGATCGCGACGAGCGCGCTGCGCACGTGCATGAGGAACACGATGCACACGGCGGCGACGATCAGGCTTTCCTCGAGCAGCGTCCATTTGAGGTTGGCGATGGCGCGCTCGATCAGCGCGGAGCGGTCATAGACGGGGACGATGGAGGTGCCTTCGGGCAGCCCCGCCGAGATCTCGGCGATCTTGGTCTTGACGTTGGCGATCACCTCCAGCGCATTCTGGCCGAAGCGCGCCATGACGATGCCGGAGGCGACCTCGCCCTCGCCGTTGAGCTCGGCGATGCCGCGGCGTTCGGCGGGCACCATCTCGACGCGCGCGACGTCGCGCACGAGCACGGGCGTGCCGCCTTCGCTCTTGAGGACGAGGTTGCCGATGTCCTCGGCATTGCGCAGGTAGCCGCGCCCGCGCACCATGTATTCGGTTTCGGCCATCTCGACGACGCGGCCGCCGACGTCGCGGTTGGAGGCGCGGATGACCTGCGCGACGCGGTCGAGGGGGATGCCGTAGCTCGCGAGGCGGTGCGGGTCGACGGTGACCTGGTATTCGCGCACGAAGCCGCCCAGGCTCGCGACTTCAGCCACGCCCTGCGCCTTGGTGAGCTGGTAGCGCACGTACCAGTCCTGCAGGCTGCGCAGCTCGGCGAGCGAGCGGTCCTTGCCGGTGAGGGCGTATTGGTACACCCAGCCGACGCCGGTGGCATCCGGCCCGATCTGCGGTGCGACGCCAGTCGGCATGCGGCCGGCGGCCGACGACAGGTATTCGAGCACGCGCGAGCGTGCCCAGTAGATGTCGGTGCCGTCCTCGAAGATCACGTAGACATAAGACGCGCCGAACATCGAGAAGCCGCGCACGACCTTGGCCTTGGGCACGGCCAGCAGCGCGGTGGTGAGCGGATAGGTGACCTGGTCCTCGACGACCTGCGGCGCCTGGCCGGGGTAGTCGGCGTAGACGATGACCTGCACGTCGGAGAGGTCGGGCAGGGCGTCGACGGGAGTCTTCTTCAGCGCATACACGCCGCCGGCGCTGACGAAGAGCGTCGCCAGCAGGACGAGGAAGACGTTGCGTGCGGACCAGTCGATGAGGCGGTCGAGCATTTTTATTTGTCCGGTAATCGAATAGCTAAGGTCTGCTCGGGCACGAAGTTCCACCCTTTGAAGGGGAGGGGGCGCAGGACTCAAGCTGAAATCAAGTAACTGCTCCCGCGCCCATCAATGTCCCTTGTGCCCTGCCGCAGTGCTCGGCGTGATGCGCGTGATGGCGAATTCGCCCGGCGCGCGCTCCTCGAACTCGAAGCGGATCGCGCTGCCCGGGGCGACGCCCTTCACGACGTCGGGCGAGGCCAGGTTGAAGTCCATCGTCATCGGCGGCCACTTCAGCGCGGGGATCTCGCCGTGGGTGATGCTTGCCGAGTTGGTGGAGAGGTCGATCGCGTCAAGCGTGCCTTCGGCCGCGTAGGCCTTCGCGGTGGCGGCGGCGTCGTCCTTGCCCGCAGTGAAGCTCGCGAGCGCCGTGCGCAGGTTGCTCTCGGCGTCGATGAGGAAGTTGGCCGAGACGACGACGCGCTCGCCCGCCGCGATGCCGTCGAGGATCTCGATGTGATCGCTGCCGCGGCGGCCGACCTTGACGGCCTTGGGCAGGAAGCGGCCTTCGTCCTGAGCGACGAGCACGACCTGGCGTTCGCCGCTGTCGATCAGTGCGGAGGCGGGCACCGTCAGTACGGGGGTCGCCTTGCCGGTGTCGACCTCGGCGTGCGCGAAGAGCCCGGGGCGCAGCAGGCCGTCGGGGTTCGCCAGTTCGAGGCGGATCGGGGTCGTGCGCGTCGCGGCGTCCAGCGTCGGGTAGAGGTAGGCGACCGCGGCGTCGAAGCTGCGCCCGGGGAAGGCGTCGAGCGTCACGGTGGCGTGCTGGCCGGGTTTCACACGCGCGAGGTCGCGCTCGTACACGTCGGCGAGCACCCACACCGTGGAGAGGTCGGCGATGCGGAAGAGGGCGTCGCCGGGCATGAAGCGCATGCCTTCGACGGCCTTCTTTTCCATGACGATGCCGTTGGCGGGCGACGTGAAAGTGAGCCGCCCGCTGCCGGCCTTCGTTCCCTCCGGGAGCTTCATCTGCCAGTTGGAGACGCGCGCGCGGGTCGCTTCCGCGAGGCGTTGCGCGGATGCGGCGGCGGCAGGGTCGCTGCTCGCGTCGCGCTGCAGGCGTTCGGCGATCTGCAGCTCGGAGCCGGCCGAGACGAGTTCGGGGGAATACACGGAGAACAGCGCCTGGCCGCGGCGCACCGGGTCGCCGCTGGCATTGACGTGCAGGCGTTCGATCCAGCCCTCGAAGCGCGGTGCGACGTCGACGACGCGGCGCTCGTTGATCGCGACGCGGCCGACCGCGCGCACCGGTTCGTCCAGCGTGCGCGGTTCCGCGAGCGCGGTGCGCACGCCCAGCGTCTGCAGGCGGGCGGGGCTCACGGTGACCGCGCCGGTGTCGTCGGGGCCGGCGTCCTCGCCCTCATAGACGGGGATGTAGTCCATGCCCATCGAGTCCTTCTTCGGCACGGGTGAGGTGTCGGGCAGGCCCATCGGATTGCGGTAGTAGAGGATCTTCTTCCCGCCTGTGCCTGTGCCTGCGGTGGCGGGGCTCGCGTCAGCGGCGGGGGAGGCAGCGGGATGCCCGGTCTGGCGGGTGCCGGCGAAGTAGCCGGCGGCGAGCGCGAGGGCGACCGCGAGGGCGCCGAGGGTCAGTTGCGCGGCGGGTTTCACAGGGATTCTCCGACCAGTTTTTCGATTTCGAACAGGGCCATGCGGGCTTCGACTTCGGACTGCAGCAGGTTCATGCGGGTGTCGACGAGCTGACGTTCGGCCTCGAGCACGGCGTCGAAGTCGGCGCGGCCGGTTTCGAAGGCGGCGCGGGTCGCGTCGCGCGTAGCCTGTGCCTGCGGCAGCAGCGTGCCGCGGAGGAGGCGTTGCGTCTCCCGCGCGCTGGTGAAGTTCGCCCAGGCGGCGCCGATCTCGCCGGCGAGCCGGCTGCCGGTCGCTGCGCGCCTGGCGTCGGCGGCGGTGACCATGTAGGCGGCTTCGCGCTCGCGCGCGCGGCGGGCAGATTGCTGCAGCGGGATCATGACTTCGAACATCAGGTCCCACGACTGGTCTTCGCCGCGCGGACGGTTGTTCGTGACGCCGATGCTGTAGTCGGGATAGCGGTCGGCCCAGGTGCGTTCGCGTTCGAGGCGCGCGGCCTCGATGCCGCGTTCGTCGGCCGCGAGGGCCGGGTTCGCGGCGCGGGCGCGGGCGACGAGGGCAGCGAGGTCGAGCGCCGCGGGCAGGGCCGACGGTTCTCCGGGTGCCGCGAGCGGTTCGTGCGGGGCACGGGCGAGCAGGCCGTTGAGGGCGGCGACGGCGCCGCGGCGGCGTTGTTCGATGCCGACCTGGGCGAGGCGCTGGCTGGTGATCTCGCGCTGCGCGCGCAGCACCGCCTGCTGCGGCGCGAGGCCCTGGCGGTAGCGCGCGAGCGTGGCTTCCTCGAGGCCGCCGAGGAGCGCGAGGGTTTCGCGTGCGAGCGCGGCCTCGCGGTCGGCGGCGTAATAGCGCAGCCAGGCCTGCTTGATCGTGAGCGCGAGGTCGAGCCACGCGGCATCGAGCCCGGCCGTGGCCTGCTCGGCCTTCGCGGCCGCCGTGCGGGATTGCAGTTCGCGTTTGCCCCAGCCCGGCAGCGGCTGGATGAAGCGGTAGCGCGTCTCGCCGACGCGGCCCGGCACGAGGGTGGTGCCGCCGCCGCGCATCTCGTTGGTGAAATCCATCAGTTCGACCTGGACGTTCGGGTCGGGCAGGGCGCCGGCGGAATCGACGCGCTCGCGCGCGGCCGCGGTTTCGGCACGCTGGGCGGCGAAGGACGGGTTGGTGTTGCGCGCGTGGTCGAGGAGGCCGCCGATGTCGGCGCCGAGCGGGGTCGCGGTGGTTGTCGGCGCCGTGACCGCGGTGGCGTGCGGCAGCGGCGCATCTCCCTGCGCATGCGCCGGGATGCCCGGTATGGCGAGCGCGGCGAGGAGGAGCAGGGAACGCGGGACGTGCATGCGCATTCCGCCCGAGGACGCTTTCATCGTCTGGACTCCGGTATCACGTGTTGTTCCTGGCGGCGGGTGTGTCGCTCGCCGCGAAGCAGGTGTGCGGACGGCCCGGGACGCGTGGCCCCGGTGCGTCTCCCGTTTAATTCACGATCTCGACCTGCTTCACGCCGAATGTGCCGTCGACGCGCTCGGCGACGAAGCGGATCTTGTCGCCGACCTTGAGCTTGTCGAGCACTGCGGCTTCGCTTGCGCGAAACGCCATCGTCATGGCTGGCATGCTGAGGTTCTCGAGCGGGCCGTGTGCGATGGTGATCTTGCCGGCCGCCTTGTCGATCTTGCGCACGGTGCCTTCACTCGGGGACGCGGACTTCGCGGGGGCGTCTGCCATGGCATGCCCGGCGTGGCTGCCGTGGTTCATCTGGGCAAAGGCCGCGGGGGCGGCGAGGGCAATGGTGGTGACCAGGAGAAGGGATTTCATGTTCATGATGCAAGTCTCATTCGTGGGTTCTGCGGGATTCTTGGGGCAAGGTTCAGCGTACGGTTGCGGATTCCTTCGCCAGTGCCTGCGTAAAGGCCGGCTTCACATCGATCGCGCCGATCATCCCCGCTGCAAAATGGCCGGCAAGCAGGCAGGCGAATTCGAACCGGCCCGGGCGGTTGAAGGTCCATACGATCTCGCCGCTGCGTCCGGCGGGCACGTGTGCCATCCAGGGCTCGTCGTGTTCCATGTCGGGAAACCGCTGCATCAGTTCTGCGTGTCCGGAGAGCGCGGTGGAAGTGCCGATCACCAATTCGTGCAGGGCGCCGCCGCCGTTATGCACGACCAGACGGACCGTTTCGCCTTCCCCGACGTCGATGCGGTCGGGCGTGAAGCGCATCCGGTCGTCCATGCGCACCGTGATCGTGCGCGTGACCTCGCGCTGCAAGCCGGCGATCCCCCAGTCCTGCTGTTCGCGCACCGCGGGAACCATGGCGGCGGGGCTGTGCGTGGAACCGCCGTGAGCGCCGGCGGCGAGGGGGAACCATGCGACGATCATGGCGGCGAGCAGTTTTGCGAAGTGGGGCGGCGGTCGGCGCATCGTACTGAATACCCGGAAGGATGGAATGTCTGGAGGCGATGATGAGGGGGGGCTGGCGACGCGATGCTGACGCGGAGATTACATCTTTGTAATCTTGTGCGGGAGTGCCGGGGGCGGGGCACAATGCGGCCGCATGAGGATGCCCGGGACAGGCGCTGGCAGACGGCCGCCGGTGCGGGTGAGGAGTGGACGTGAAAATCCTGATCGTCGAAGACGAAATCAAGACGGGTGACTACCTGCGCCAGGGCCTGGCCGAGGCGGGCTTCATCGTCGACCTCGCGCGCGACGGCATGGACGGGCTGCACCTCGCGCTCACCGGCGACTACGACCTCGTCATCCTCGACGTGATGCTGCCGGGCCTCGACGGCTGGAGCGTGCTGCAGACGGTGCGGCGCGCGGGGCGCGAGATGCCGGTGTTGTTCCTCACCGCGCGCGACCAGGTCGAGGACCGCGTGCGCGGACTCGAGCTCGGCGCCGACGACTATCTGGTGAAGCCCTTCGCTTTTTCCGAGCTGCTGGCCCGCGTCCGCACCCTGCTGCGACGGGGCAAGTCGAAGGAGCCGGACGTGCTGCGCGCGGCCGACCTCGAGCTGGACCTGATGCGCCGGCGCGTGACGCGCGCGGGGCAGCGCATCGACCTCACCGCCAAGGAGTTCGGCCTGCTGGAGCTGCTGCTGCGACGCCAGGGCGAGGTGTTGCCGCGTTCGCTGATTGCATCGCAGGTGTGGGACATGAATTTCGACAGCGACACCAACGTGATCGAGGTGGCGGTGCGCCGCCTGCGCGCCAAGGTGGATGATCCGTTCGAGCCCAAGCTGATCCGCACCGTGCGCGGCATGGGCTACGTGCTCGAGGCGCCGTGATGCCGCGGCTGTCGCTGACGCTGCGCCTGACGCCGTTCTTCGGCGGGCTCTTCGCCGCGGTGCTGCTCGGGCTGGGCACGTACATTTCGGCGACGGTCGAGCGCCATTTCGAGGAAGGCGACCTCGTCGAACTGCACGGCAAGCTCGAACTGGCGCGCTCGGTGCTCGCGCAGGTGCGTGAGGAGGCGGATTTCGCGAACGTCGCGCAGCAGCTCGACGCAGCGCTCGTCGGGCACCACAGCCTGTCGATCGCAGTACTGAGGGGCAGCGGCCGCGGCGAGATCCTGTTCGCGTCGTCGGGGGCGGATTTCCCGGAGCCGGCGACGCGGATCGATCCCGGTCCGGACGTGGCGGCCTTTCCACCGGCGCACACCTGGGAGCAGGGCGACCACGTCTACCGCGGGGTCGTCGCGAACGCACGCACGGGTATTGCCGGTGCGCCCGCGGCCCGCGTCGTGGTGTCCATGGACATCGAGCATCACCGCACTTTCATGCGCGAATTCGAGCGTTCGCTGTGGTTCGCGGTGGCGCTGGCGATCGTCGCGACGGGCCTGCTCGGTGCGTTCGCGGCCCGCGGCGGTCTCGCGCCGTTGCGCAAGATGGCGGAGGTCGCACGCGGCGTGTCGGCGCAGCATCTGACCGCACGCATCGACACGCGCCACCTGCCGGTGGAGCTGGAGGCGCTGGCGGGCGAGCTCAACGCGATGATGGCGCGCCTGGAGGACGGTTTCCGACGCCTGAGCGAGTTTTCGTCGGACATCGCGCACGAGCTGCGTACGCCGGTGAGCAATCTGATGACGCAGACCGAGGTCGCGCTCGGGCGTGCGCGCGACGCCGACCAGTATCGCGAGATCCTGCTGTCGAATCTCGAGGAGTACGAGCGGCTTGCGCGCATGATCGCCGACATGCTGTTCCTCGCGCAGGCCGACAACGGCCTGCTGCCGCGGCCGGCCGAGACGCTGTCGCTCGCCGGGGAGGCGGGCGCGCTGGCGGAATTCTACGAGGCGTTGGCCGAGGAGAAGGGCCTGCGCCTGGAGGTCGGCGGCGATGCGTGCGTGCAGGGCGATCGCCTGATGCTGCGACGTGCGGTGTCGAACCTGCTGTCGAACGCGCTGCGCCACGCGGCACCCGGTGGCGTCGTGAGCATTGCGATCGAGGCGGCCGGGGGCGAGGCGCGGCTCGCGGTGAGCAACCCTGGCGAAACGATCCCGCCGGAGCATCTGGCGCGCGTCTTCGACCGCTTCCATCGCGTCGATCCGGCGCGCACCCGGCAGGGCGACGGCGCGGGGCTGGGGCTCGCGATCACACGCTCGATCGTCGAGGCGCACGGCGGCCGCATCGGCGTGGAATCCGCCGGCGGCCTCACCACTTTCACGCTCTACCTGCCGCGCGCGTCGGCCGATGCGCGCATCGCGGCAGCGGGGACCCGCGGGGCGGACCCTTCGTCTCCCGCGTCGGGCCAAACATCGGCAATCGTCTGATCCAGAGGAAAACATGAAGTCGCACAATCCTTCCCGTTCCGCTCGCCGTCCCCTCGCCCTGGTCGCCACCTTGGCGCTGGCCGCGGTTCTTGCCGCGCCGGTACTCGCGGCCGGCGAGGAGGTGGTGATGTACAAGGATCCCAACTGCGGCTGCTGCGGCAAGTGGGCCGAGCACATGCGCGCGGCGGGTTTCTCCGTGAAGGAGATCAAGAGCACCGACATGGGCGCCATCAAGCGCGCGGCGGGCGTGCCGCAGGCCCTGAGCTCCTGCCATACTGCGAAGGTCGGCGGGTATTTCGTCGAAGGGCACGTGCCGGCCGCCGACGTGAAGCGCCTGCTGGCGGAGAAGCCCAAGGTCGCCGGCATCTCGGCGCCGGGCATGCCGCAGGGCTCGCCGGGGATGGAAGGGCCGTACCCGGCGGACCGCTACGACGTCGTCAGCCTTACTGCCGACGGCAAGACGCAGGTCTTCGCCAGCCATTGAGACTTCGTTGGCCCCGGAGACTCCGGGGCGCGGGAGAACGAAACATGCGCAGGAAGCTTGTCGCCGCCCTGGGGGCGGCCGTGTTGCTGACGACGAGTGCGGGGGTGTCCGCGCAGCAGGCGGGGACCGTCACCGGCGATCGTGCCGGCGACATGACGGCGGATCTGCTCATCGTGCGCCCGCTCGGACTCGTGGGCACGGTGATCGGTGCGGCGGTGTTCGTCGTCGCGCTGCCCTTCACGTTGCCGACGGGCTCGGCGGGCGATGCCGCGCACGAACTCGTCGGCAAGCCCTTCGAATACACCTTCAACCGCCCGCTCGGCGACTTCCAGCACTGTGGGGCTGACCGCCACCCCTGTGGCGACCGGCGTGATCCGTAAGGCAGTCTGCCGTCTGGGTGTCGCTGCGCTCGTCTTCCCTGCCGGCTGTGGTGGCGGGGCCGACGGCAGGATCGACCCGACGGACGGCGCGCAGGTTGCGCTCGGCGAGGAACTGTACCGGAAGCACTGCGCGAGCTGCCATGGTGCGAAGCTCGAAGGGCAGCCGGACTGGCGCCAACGCAAGGCCGACGGGCGGCTGCCCGCGCCGCCGCACGATGCGTCCGGCCATACCTGGCACCATCCGAACGAGCTGCTCGTGAACATCATCCGCGACGGCATGGTACCGCCGTGGGCGCCCGAGGGCTACGCGAGCGACATGCCGCGGTTCGCCCGCGTGCTGTCCGACGACGAGATCCGCGCCACGCTGGCCTTCATCCAGAGCACCTGGCCCGCCCAGGTGTGGGCCGCGCGCGCGCAGATGGCGCAACAGCGGCGCTGATCGCGCGCGGGGCGGTGCGAACATTCCCCGTGCCGGTGCGGTGCCGGGACTGGTATGCTAAAGCGCTTTCCCGTTTCGGGTGAGTTTCCCCAATGAATGAATCCTTCAAGCGCGGCGCCCGTGAGGGCCTCCGGCTGATGCTGCCGATGTCCGTCGGCCTCGTCCCGTGGGCCATCGTGACGGGGGTCGCGATGCGCTCGACCGGCCTGTCGGTGGGCGAGTCGCTGGGCATGAACCTGATTGTCTATGCCGGCACGGCCCAGCTCGGCACCTTGCCCCTGATCGCAGCCGGTGCGCCGCTGTGGCTGATCTTCGTCACCGCGCTGGTGCTCAATCTGCGCTTCGTGATCTTCAGTGCGGCGATTGCGCCGTCCTTCCATGGTACGTCGTGGTCGAAGCGTCTGCTGTCGGGCTACCTGCTGGTCGACGGCCTCTTCGTGCTGTGCGCCGATCGGCTGCTGCGCGCCGACGATCCGCACTGGCGCTGGGGTTTCTATGTCGCGCCGGCGCTGTTGTGCTGGAGCATGTGGCAGCTCGGCGGCATCGCCGGCATTCTGGGTGCGGGTGTATTTCCGAAGGACTGGTCGCTGGAGTTCATGACGACCATCGCGTTGATGGTGATGCTCGTGCCGATGGTGCAGCAGCGCGCGATGCTCGTCGCGACTCTGGTCGGCGGTCTCGGTGCCGTATTGCTGCGCGGCTTGCCGCTGAGGCTTGGCGTCATCGCCGGGATCGCCCTCGGGATTGCGGCCGGATTCCTTGCGGAGCGCTGGACGGAGCAGCGGAGGCAGTCATGGTAGAAGGCACATGGCTGTGGCTGACGCTGCTGGCGATCGGGGCGACGACGATTCTCACGCGCGGCAGCTTCGTGCTGAGCGGGGAAGGGGCGAGGTTGCCGCCGGCACTGCAGCGCGCGCTACGCTATGCGCCCGCAGCGGCGCTGTCCGCGCTGATCATGCCGGACCTGCTGCTCGATGCGGGCGCTTTCGATCCGGCGAATCCCAAGCTTGTTGCGGGCATCGCGGTTGCGTTCGCCGCGCTGCGGTCACGCAGCCCGTGGTTGCCCTTCATTGCGGGAATGGGTGTGTTGCTGGTGCTGAGGAAGGGGCTGGGCTGGTAGCGCGGTGACGGGCGGCGGCGAGCGCAGCGCTGCGGTGATGCAGGGGGCGGGCTCGCTCGAGCGCCGCATGACGGGATACGCCTTCGGCTCCTCCCGCCCCACGATCCGGGGGGCGATCGCGGCGGTCGGGCCCGGCGCTCAGGTCAGCAGGTAGTTCGCGTCGGGGACGGGGGCGGGCGGGGGAATTTCGCCGAGCATTTCGCGCAGGCTCGCGTCGATGCCGGCTACCAGCGCGTCGAGCGCGAGGTCGTTGGCCATCGTCCCGAACGGGTCGTCGATTTCGTCACTGAGGGCCTCCAGCGCGAAGAAGGTGTAGGACACGAAGCACACGATCAGCGGTGTCATCGAACCGATCGAATCGACGAGGCCGAAGGGCAGCAACATGCAATAGAAATACGCGCTGCGGTGGAGGATCACCGAGTAGGTGAAGGGCAGGGGCGTGCCGGCGATGCGCTCGCAGCCGCCCAGCGCGTTGGAGAGTTCGTTGAGGGACTGCTCCATCTGCTGTGCGGTGATGGCGTCGAGTTCATCGGCGGCGCGGCGTTCGCGCAGCCATTCGCCCAGCCACAGCAGGATCAGTGCAGGGCCGAAACGCGCGGTGCCTACGCGTTCGATCAGCTCGGGCGGGAGCAGTCCGGCGAGATCGGTGTCGCGCGGCTGCCCCCGCAGCTGGTTGCGCATCGCGGTGGCAAATCCGACCAGGCCCAGCACAAAGGTGCGCTGCGATTCACGCGGCGTCGCGAGGTTGAGGGCCTGGCGGGCAAGGTTGCGCGCTTCGACGAGGACCGTGCCCCACAGCTTGCGCGCTTCCCAGTAGCGATCGTAGCTCGCGTTGATGCGGAAGCCGAGAAAGATCGCGAATGCGACGCCCATCAGCGAGAACGGCGTCGCCGTCAGCGTGACCTTCCAGTGGAACAGCTGGCCGTGCAGCAGCACGACGGCGCAGGACAGCGCGAAGATGAACAGTTGCTGCGAGAGGATACGCTGGACGAGGGAACCGCGGCGTACGAAGAGCAGGCGAGCCCAGTGAGGGCGGGGGCGGAGGATCACGGCGGGGGCGGGTGGGTCGCGGATGCGACGGGAGGCAAGATTCTCGCAGGTTTTCTGTGCCTCTTGGGTGAAACTTGCTGCAGTGCAGCGAATGTGCGACGGAGCCGTTGCCCACGGTTCCGTCGATGTCCGTTCAGCACACCTTGCAGCGTTCGACCGGCAGGCCGCTTCTGATCCAGCCCGGACCTGCAGTGCTGCCGCTCATGCCTTCGCGCACGCTGACCACGTTCGTGAAACCTTGGGCGGCGAGCAGGCGCTGCGCCTGGCCGCTGCGGTTGCCGCTGCGGCAGATGAAGGCGATGGGCGTGTCGCGCTTTCCGCCGACCTTTGCGACCACTTCCTTGACGAAGCCTTCCGCTCCGCCCGGATGGTACAGGTTGATCGGCGTCGCGCCCGGAGCGACGCCGGTTTCCCGCCATTCGTCCGGGGTGCGCACATCGATGAGCGTGATCCTGCCGGCCTTGGCCTGCGCCTGGGCCTCCGCAGGCGTGATCTCGGGCACGCCGCCCTGCTGGGCGTGGACGGCCGCGAAGGGCACGAGGGCGGCGGTTGCGGCCAGCAGCAGCGCGCGCCGGGTAAAGCGTAGGGCGGGGAATGTCATGACGGACTCCGGGGACGGATGAGGCTGACGGGAGTGTTGGTGAGACCGGCGATCGGCAGCCGAGTTCGTCATATTAGCATGTGCTTTTATTGTGGCGGCGAGAGGGCGATGACGACCGGCCGGTCCGCGACGAGGAGCCGAAGGCGCATCCCGCCAACGATGGTGGGACACATCCAGGCGCGACGTTCGGCGGGATACGCTCCGTTCCTCCCGCCCTGGATCAGCCCGCGAACCACGCCAGGGCGGTGGCGGTTGCGAGGCCGCCGCTCGCCAACAGCGTGAGCCGCCGCGGCGAGCCGTGGAGCCGCCCCCACAGCCAAAACCCGGACAGGCCTAGGAAGGCCAGCCCGAGTGCGGCGGCGTCCGAGAACAGCACCCATGCCGGGCCGGTGCCGATCGACATGTGCAGGCGAGCGAGGTAAAGCCACAGGTTGGGTTGCGTGCGCTTCACTTCGGCCTGGCGGCTGCCGACCCAGTATTCCACCTGCACCGACTCAGACGGCGTGTCGGCGCGGAGCGTCCAGCGCTCGGGCTGGCGGATCTCGCCGTTGCCCCAGCTCACCGCTCGTGCGCCGTCGATCTTGGGCTTGAGCGCGGACGGATCCAGGCCCAGCGCCGGCGCCAGCGCCGCCGCGAGCGCGGTGGGGGCCGCCGGGCTGGCTTCGACGGACAGCAGTTGCGTGACTTCCTTCCGGTCGAGTGCGGGGATTTTCATCACCGCGCGGTGGTTGAGCAGGAAGCCGGTGGTCGCGAACAGCAGCAGCATCGCGGCGAGCGCGAGGCCGAACCAGGCGTGGATGCGGCGCAGCCACTTCTGCGAATTGCCGCGATGGCTGGGGGGGCGGGGGTGGAGGTGGATCACGGCGGGCTCAGAAGCTCAATTTCGCGGAGAGGCGCAGTGTACGCGGCATGCCGACCGCGAGCAGCGGGCTGTTGGAGTTCACGCGGCTGTCGCCGGCCGCGGCCCAGTAGCGCTCGTCGGTGACGTTCTCGAGGTTCGCGACGAGATCGAGCTGCTTGCCGTCGAGCCTGGTGCGGTAGCGTGCACCGAGATCGTAGCGGGTGAAGGCGTCGACCTGGGCCTGGTTGAGCGGGTTCACCTCGCGCTCGCCGGTGTAGTAGGCGCCCGCGGAGAGTGCGAGGCCCGGCAGTGCGGCGAGGCTGTGCTCGACGAACAGGCTGGCGGTGACGCGCGGTGTGTTGGCCGGGCGCTTGCCGACGAGGCGCGGGTCGTTCTCGGCGTCGGTGAATTCGGCGTCGAGCCACTGGGCGGAGGCGAACAGGCTCCAGCGCGGCGCGATGCGTCCGCCGGCGGAGAGTTCGACGCCGCGGTAGCGGCCTTCGCCGAGGCGCTCATACACGTCGTCGGCGGTGCTGGTCGTGCCCTGCGAATTGACGCCGTTCATCGGGCGTTCGATCTGGAACAGCGCGGCGTTGGTCTTCAGGCCCCGCCACTCGCTCTTGATGCCGCCTTCCCACTGGCGGCTGACGATGGGCTTCAGCGAGTCGCCTTCGTTGACCGTGCGCGCCGGCGCGATGCCGCCGTCCTCGAGGCCTTCGAGGTAGCCGGCGTAGAGGTTGGTCGCCGGCGTGAGCTTGTAGACGGCGGCGATGGTCGGCGTGACGCGGCGCTTGGTGTAGTCGAGCGTGGAATCGGTCGCGTGCTCGAATTCGAACTCGCTGCCGCGCGCCCCCGCCATCAGCAGCCAGTCGCCGAGCGCGATGCGGTCGAAGGCGTACCAGCCCTGGTCATAGGTGCGCGAGTGCAGCGCACGGGCGGGATAGCTCACCGCGGTCTCGGGGATGTCGCGCGGATCGTAGAGGTTCTGCGCGACGGTGATCTGGCGCGTCGCGCCGGCCGTCTGGCTGAGCACGTTGCGGGCATAGCCGAAGGTCAGGTCGTGCGTGACGGTGCCCGTCTCGACGCGCCCGGCGAATTCGGTGCGCTGGCTGCGGTTGATGTATTCCTGGCCCTTGGTGCGCGAAATCTGCAGCGTGCCTTCGCCGGTGGCGAGGTTGTAGTTCTGCAGCTGCGAGAAGTTTCGGTCGCGTTCCAGCCAGGAGCGCCCCATCTCAACGGTCCAGATCCAGTTGTCGTTGAGCGCGAAGTCGCTGCGCAGCTGCACGTTCTGTTCCTTGGCGTCGTAGTTCGCCCACTCCGGGGCGATGAGCTTGCGCGGGTCGGGGATCTTCGGCAGCGGGATTTCGCCGTTCACGGCGCGCAGCGCGAGGATGCTCGACTGCTCGACGACGTCCTTGGCGATGTCCTCGACATCGAGCTTGAGCAGCCAGCGGTCGGTGACCTGCCAGTCGAATGCGCCGGCGTAGAGATGGCGGTCGCCACCGGCATCGCGCACCGGGCTCTCGAGCTGCCCGCCGACGATGTTTACGCGCGCGCCGAATTCGCCGTTGGCGCCGAAGCGGCGGGCGACATCGAGGCCGGCGACGGCGCTGCCGTTGTCGTCGGTGGAGAACTGCACGGCGGTGACGGGCGTCTTGCCGGCGCGCTTGGTGACGAGGTTGATGATGCCCGACGGCGGCACGAAGCCGTAGTACAGGCCGCCGACGCCCTTCAGCACTTCGACGCGCTCCTTGTTCTCGAGCGGCAGGTCGATGAGGTTGACGATGGGCAGGCCGCCGTTGAGGCGGTAGTTGGAGCGGTTCTCGACCAGCAGGCCGCGGATCGACAGGTTGTCGTAGGCGGTCGCGCCGAGCTGGGCGCGGGCGACGCCGGCGGTGTTCTTCATCGCTTCATACAGGCCGTTGGCCTGCTGCGCGTCGAGGAGGTCGCGGTCGACGACGTTGATCGTCATCGGCACGTCCTTGGCGGGGGTGTCGCGGAAAGTGCCGACGCCGACGCTGCCGGTACGCCAGCTCGATTCGGTGGCGAAGACTTCGACGGCGTCGAGTTGTTTTTCCTGGGCGTGGGCGCCGCCGTAGGCGGCGAGGAGGGCGGCGGGGATCAGGCGGGCTAGGAGTCGGGTGCGCATGGCTGGCTCGGTCCGGGTGAAGGGGGATCGGATTGCGGGATGAAAAGGGAAACGCAGCCCCGGCCGTCACGTGGCGGCCGGGGAAAGGCGTGGATCAGAAGCGGAAGGTCGCCGTCGCCTGCAGCGTGCGCGGCGCGCCAGGCTGGTTCAGGCCGTTGACGCCGCCGTGGGCGGTCGCCCAGTACTCGCGGTCGAAGGCGTTCTTGAGGTTGAACGCGAGGTCGTAGGCCTTGCTGCGATACAGCAGCGCCGCATCGAACACCGCGAAGCCGGGCAGGCGCACGAGGTTGTCGGGCGAGGCGTATTGCGAGGCCTGCGCGCGCATGCCGCCGCCGAGGCTCCAGCCACGGCCGAGTTCGCGCACGACCCACACGGAGCCGCTGTGGCGCGGCGTCAGTGCGGCGTCCTTGCCTTCGAAGGGGACCGTGACGCGGCGGGTGCCGAAGTTCGCGCCGCCGGTGGCGGTGGACTTCACGATCTCGGTGTCGAGGAAGGCGTAGCCGGCATGCACCTGCCAGCCGGGCGCGGGGCGGCCGGAGATGGAGAGTTCGAGGCCTTCGGTGCGTTGCTTGCCGGCGTTGATCGTCTGGCGCGTCGCCGGGTCGGTGATCTTCATGTCTTCGCGCACGAGCTGGAAGATCGACGCGCCGGCCGACAGCGCGCCGCCGAGGAAGTCCCACTTCGCGCCGATCTCGTGGTTGGTCGTGATCTCGGGATCGGCGTCGACGTTCGACGCCGAGAGCTGGAACTGCTCGGCCGAGGGCTGGAAGGAGCGCGACACCGAGACGTAGTAGGCCTGCGTCGCGTCGGGCTGCCACACCAAGCCGGCGCGCGGGCTCCATTCGCGGTCGGTGCGCTCGAAATCGGGCTTGCCCGGTTCGGTGGTCTTCTGGCGGTACTCGTCGTGCCGCACGCCGACCAGCGCCTTCCATCGCTCGCCGAGCGCGATCTGGTCCTGCACGTAGAAGGCGGTGCTGTCCTGCGTCGTGACGTTGTCGATGGTGCGCGAGTTGGGCGCCGTCGTCGTGTAAGGCGGGGTCGCGCCGCCGGGCGTGTAGAGCGGCACGCGGTCGATGCCGATCCAGTTGTCGATGTCGAGTGCCTTGTCCTGCGTGCCGACCTCGAGACCGTACAGCAGGGTGTGCTGCAGGCCACCGAGCTTGAGTCGTTGCGTGAGTTCGAACTGGTTGAACCAGCCGCCCTCGTCGCGCACGACATGGCCATGGGTGCGCTGCATCATGAGCTGGCCGTTCTGCAGTGTGTAGGCGCTGCCCGAGCGGTACAGCGTGTTGTCGCGGTCGAGCTTGAAGTCGTAGTAGCGCAGCACGTTGCGCAGCGACCAGTCGTCGTTGAATCGGTGCGAGAGCGTCGCCGTCGCGGTGTTCATGGTCGCCGTGGTGGTGTCGTCGCGTTCGGCGTCACCCGAACCGTAGTAGGTGTCGTGGTCGACGTCGAGCGGGCGGCCGTTGTTGTCGGGGATGCCGAAGTCGGTCGGGCGGCGGTCGCGGTTGTGCGCGAGCTGCAGCAGGAGGCGCGTGCCTTCACCGAGCTTGAGGTCGAGCGACGGGGCGATGGCCTCGCGCTTGAGGAAGGATTCGTCGCGGAAGCCGGTCGAGTCCTCGAACGCGCCGGTCAGGCGGAACGAAAGACCGCCCGTTCCCAGCGCGCCGGCGGTGTCGAAGCTGATGCGCTGTTCGCCTTCACTGTCGAGCTGCAGGGTGATTTCGCGGATCGTCTGCGTCGTCGGCAGCTTGCTCACGCGATTGATGATGCCGCCCGAGGAGCCGCGGCCGTACAGCATGGCGGCGGGGCCTTTCAGCACCTCGATGCGCTCGGTGTTCGACAGGTCGCGGTAGTACAGCGCGTCGTCGCGCACGCCGTCGAGGAAGGTGTCGCCGATCGCCGTGAAGCCGCGGATCGCGAACTGGTCGCGCTGGCCGTCGCCCATGTTGAGCGTCACACCGGGGACGTTGGTGAGGGCGTCCGCGAGCGAGCGCACGCCCTGGTCGGCGATCAGCTCGGGGCCGACGACGTTCACGGTCTGCGGGATGTCGCGCAGCGGCGCGGTGCCCTTGGTCGCCGAGGATGAGACGAGCGGGTTGTAGGACTGCCCGGCGGCGCCCTGGTTGGCGGTGACGGTGACGGTCGGCAGGGTGGCCTGGGCAGCGGCGAGGGCGGGCAGCGCAGCAGCGATCGCCACGGCGAGGGTGGTGGGACGCATGGGGACTCCGGTCGGGGAAGGTTGCTGGCTGGCGATCCGGCCGGAGGCGGCGGAGTGGCTGGCTGGGTTTGCGTCGGATTGTATTGCGGTGCGTAAATGCGAATCAATCGCAAATAAGAATCGTTGTATCCGCGCCACACGCGCGTTGGGCAATGTACGCCGATACATTGTGTTGCGAACGCTTCTTATTTACGATGCGAATCGTTCTCAAGTGTGACGTCCGCAAACCGGCGATATCCGATCGGCCACGGCGGGCGCACACCGGGTCCGCAGCGTTCCGAAATTTCTTCCACGGCAAGCCAGGCATCTTCCTACCCAGCCAGCCAGGGTTCATACAGGAGTAGAAAGATGTCCTTCCGTCCCCGGCTGAAGCCGGTCGTGTTTGCCATGCTCGCCGCCAGCGCCTGCGGCAATGTTGCAGTTGCCGCCGATGCGGTGCTTGCCCCGGTGCTCGTCCAGGACCAGGTCGAGCGTGCCGACGGGCCGGTGCAGGGCTACCGCGCCACGCGCTCGGCCACTTTCACGAAGACCGACTCGCCGCTGAAGGAAGTGCCGGCGTCGATCACCGTCGTGCCCGAAAGCGTGATCGAGGACCAGGCGATGCGCAGCATCTCCGACGTGCTGCGCTACGTGCCGGGCACGACCGCCGCGCAGGGCGAGGGCAACCGCGACCAGATGGTGATCCGCGGCAACAACACGACCGCCGACTTCTTCGTGAACGGCATCCGCGACGACGCGCAGATCTTTCGCGATCTCTACAACGTCGAGCGCGTCGAGGTGCTGAAGGGGCCGGGCGGCATGACCTTCGGCCGCGGCGGCGCGGGCGGCATCGTCAATCGCGTGACCAAGCGCCCCGTGTTCGGCCATGTGGGCGAGGCGAGCGTCACGCTGGGCAGCTTCGACCAGTTGCGCGGCACCGTCGACGTCGGCGACAAGCTCGGCGACAAGGCGGCATGGCGGCTCAACGCGATGGCCGAGCGCGCCGACAGCTTCCGCGACGGCGTGGATGCGAAGCGCTATGCGTTCAACCCGAGCGTGACCTTCACCCCCGGCGGCAACACCGCGCTGACGCTTTCCTACGAGCGCCTGTACGACGAGCGCACCGCCGACCGTGGCATCCCCTCGCAGGGCGACCGTCCCTTCGACACGAAGCGCAGCACCTTCTTCGGCAATGCCGACCAGAGCAAGTCGCGTGCGATGGTCGATGCGCTGTCCGCGGTGCTGGAGCACGATTTCGGCGGCGTGCAGCTGAAGAACAGCCTGAGCATCACGCAGTATGACAAGTTCTACCAGAACGTCTTCGCCGGCGGGGCCGTGAATGGCGCGGGCACTGTGCGCATCTCGGCCTACAACAGCTCCAACCTGCGCACCAACGTGTTCAACCAGACCGACCTGACGACGAAGTTCTCAACCGGCACTCTCAAGCACACGCTGCTCGCGGGCATCGAGCTGGGCCACCAGGACAGCGACAACGAGCGCAACACCGGCTTCTTCGGCAATTCGACGAGCGCGACCGTGTCGGCCGCCAACCCGGTGGCGACTGCGACGAGCTTCCGCTTCAACGGCTCGGATGCGAACAACACCGTCACGTCCGACACCGTCGCCGCCTACCTGCAGGACCAGATCGCGCTCACCGAGCAGTGGAAGGTGCTCGCCGGCCTGCGCTGGGACCAGTTCGAGGTCGATCTCGACGACAAGCGCACGACCACGACGCGGCAGGACCTGTCGCGCACCGACACCGAGGTGAGTCCGCGCTTCGGCCTGATCTGGATGCCGACGCCGGCGCAGACCTACTACGCGAGCTACAGCTACGCCTTCCTGCCCTCGGGCGAGCAGCTGAGCCTGGCCGCGAACACCGAAGATCTGAACCCGGAAAAGGCGATCAACCACGAGATCGGCGCGCGCTGGGACCTCAACCCGGATCTGACGCTCTCGGCTGCACTGTTCCGCCTCACGCGCGAGGACGTGCGCACCGCCGATCCCTTGAATCCGGGCTTCTTCGTGCAGACGGGCGAGCAGCGCACCGAGGGCGTCGAGATCGGCCTGCAGGGCAAGATTACGTCCTGGTGGCAGGTGTTCGCGGGCTACGCGAACCTCGAATCGGAGATCACGAAGACGACCTCGAGCGCGCCCAAGGGCCGCAAGGTCGGCCTCGTGCCCGAGCAGATGGCCTCGCTGTGGAACCGCTTCGACCTCGGCCACGGTTGGGGCGCGGGCCTCGGCGTGGTCCATCAGGGCGCGAGCTACACGTCCTTCAACAACACCGTGAAGCTGCCGGCCTTCACGCGCGTCGATGGCGCGCTGTACTACAGCTTCCCGGGCGGCAAGACGCGCGTCGCGCTCAACGTCGAAAACCTCGGCGACAAGGAGTACTTCCCGACCGCGCACAGCGACAACAACATCAGCCCGGGTGCGCCGCTCAACGCGAAGCTGACGCTGACGCACGCGTTCTGATCGCGTGAGGTGAAGGGGACGGGCGCCTCGCCAGGCGTCCGTCCTTTTCCCATCAAGCCTTCAACTGTTCCCCGATCGGCAGCGTGCGGATGCGCTTGCCGGTCGCGGCGTACAGCGCATTCACGAGCGCCGGCGCGATCGGCGGCACGCCCGGTTCGCCGACACCGGTCGGCTTGGCGGCGGAAGGCACGATGTGTACCTCGACCGCCGGCATCTGGTCGATGCGCAGGATCGGGTAGTCGTGGAAGTTCGACTGCTCGACAACCCCGTCCCTGAGCGTGATCGCCCCGGAGAGCGCCGCGGCGAGCCCGAAGCCGATGCCGCCTTCCATCTGCGCGCGGACCACGTCCGGGTTCACGGCGATGCCGCAATCGACCGCGCACACGACGCGATCGACCTTGAAGCTGCCGTCGTCCGCAACCGTGACCTCGACGACCTGCGCGACGTAGGTGTTGAAGGACTCGTGCACCGCGACGCCGCGGCCGCGTTTGCCGGCCTTCGCCGGGGCGAGCGGCTTGCTCCAGCCGGCCTTGTCCGCGGCGAGTTTGAGCACGCCGGCGTGACGCGGATGCGCGCCGAGGAGGGCCTGCCGGTACGCGACCGGGTCGGCGCCCGCGGCCGTGGCCAGTTCGTCGAGGAAGACTTCGGCCGCGAACGCGGTGTGCGTCGAGCCCACCGAGCGCCACCACAGCACCGGCACCTTCACGTCCTTGCTGGTCGTGTGCAGCTCGACCTGCAGGTTGGGGATCGCGTAGGGCAGGTTGGCGGCGCCTTCGACCGAGGTTCCGTCGATGCCGTCCTTGACCATCGCGCTCTCGAACGGCGTGCCGGCGATGATGGACTGGCCGACGACGCGCTGCGCCCACGCGAGCGGCTTGCCCTGCGCGTCGAGCGCGGCGCGCAGGCGGTGCAGGTACAGCGGCCGGTAGTAGCCCGCGCGCATGTCATCCTCGCGCGACCACACCAGCTTCACCGGCGCTTCGCCGCGGATCGCCTTGACGATGTGCGCCGTCTCCAGCACGTAGTCCGCGGCCGGGTTCGCGCGGCGGCCGAAGCTGCCGCCCGCGTACAGCATGTTGAGCTTCACCTGTTCGGGCTTGAGGCCGAAGAAGGCGGCCAGCGTGTATTGGTCCCCGGTCTGGAACTGCTCGCCGTTCCACACCTCGCAGCCCTGCGCGTCGACGCGCATCACGCAGTTGAGCGGCTCCATCGGCGCATGCGCGAGGTAGGGGAAGGCGTATTCCGCCTCCAGCGCCTTCGCGCCTTCGCCTAGCGCCTTGTCCGCGTCGCCGTCGCGGCGCGCCACGAGGCCCGGTGTCGCGGCGAGCTTGCGGTAGTCGGCGAGGATCTGCTCCGAGCTGCCGCGGTAGGCCGCGCTGTCGTCCCACTCGATCTGCAGCGCGTCGCGGCCCTTCTTCGCGGTCCAGTAGTCGTGCGCCAGCACCGCGACGCCCTGCGGGATGCGCGTCACACGAACGACGCCCGGCACCGCGCGTGCCGCCCGTTCGTCGACCGTGCGCACGGTCGCGCCGAAACGCGGCGGGTGCGCGACCACCGCGACCAGCATCCCCGGCAGCTTCACGTCCTGCGTGAACTGCGCGCGGCCGGTGGTCTTGTCGACGCTGTCCTTGCGCGGCACATGGCGTCCGATCAGCGTGAACTCCTTCGGATCCTTCAGGCGCACCTCCTGCGGCACCGGCTGCTTCGCCGCGGCCTCGGCCAGTTCGCCGAAGCTCGCCTTGCGCCCGCTCTTCGCGTGGCTGACGACGCCCGCCTTGACGCGGAGCTCGCCCGCCGGCACCTTCCAGCGTGCGGCGGCCGCCTGCACCACCATCGCGCGCGCGCTCGCGCCCGCCTGGCGCAGCTGTTCGAAGGAGTTGGCGATCGCGGTGCTGCCGCCGGTGCCCTGCGACGGCCCCCACAGCAGGTTGTTGTAGCGTTTCGCGTCGGCCGGGGCGCCCTCGACGACGACCTGCGCCCAGTCCGCGTCCAGTTCCTCGGCAACCAGGGTCGCGAGGCCGGTGTAGGTGCCCTGGCCCATCTCCAGATGCTTGGCGACCACCGTCACCCGGTTGTCGCTGCCGATGCGCACGAAGGCATTGGGCGCGAAGGCGGCTTCGTCGCCATGCGTCTCCTTGGCCGCGGCGGCGAGGGCGGAACCTGCGCCCGGCAGCACCAACCCGAGCGTCAGGCCGGCGCCGGCCTTGAGGAAGTCGCGGCGCGACACGTTCTCGATGCGAGTCTTCATGCCGCGCCCCTCCCCGCGAGATTCGTCGCGGCTTCGTGGATCGCGGCGCGGATGCGCACGTAGGTCGCGCAGCGGCACAGGTTGCCGGCCATCGCCGCGTCGATGTCGGCGTCGCTCGGCTGCGGCGTCTTCGCCAGCAAGGCGGTCGCCGCCATGATCTGGCCCGACTGGCAGTAGCCGCACTGCACCACGTCGAGTTTTTGCCATGCCGCCTGCACGGCGGCGCCGACGCGGTTCTTGTCGACATGCTCGATGGTCGTCACGTGCTTGTCGGCGACGGCCGACACCGGCGTCGAACAGGACTTCACCGCGGTGCCGTCTACATGCACCGTACATGCGCCGCACAGCCCCATGCCGCAGCCGAACTTGGTGCCGGTGAGTTCCAGCCCGTCGCGCAGCACCCACAGCAGCGGGGTGTCGTCGGGCATGGGGGTATTCACCTTCTGCCCGTTGAGGATGAAGCGGGTCATCTGCAATCTCCTGTGGGGGCGGCCCCGGTCTCGCGCCGGAATGCCGATGCCCACAGGGTAGATTATTTATCTTGCAAGATCGACCCTGCGCGCATTACCAGACGTAATACATCAGCACCCAGGGCAGGACTGCCGCGGCGGCGGCGGCGGCGAAGGCGAGCAGGGCGCCGAGCTTGCGCGCCCTGAGTGCCGTGCCGCGGCGGACGTGGATGGCGGCCAGGGTGAGGCTCGCCAGCGTCGCCGCCGCGAGCAGTGTGCCGCGCGCTTCGGGCAGTGCTGTGAGGGTCACGCCCTCGGCGGTGAGCAGGGTCACCGTGAGGCCCGAGAGCCCGAGGAACACGCCGGCGCCGCCGAGCGGGATCAGCGCATAGGCGAGCCGCAGACGCGCGGCCGCATCGCCCAGCAGGCCGGCGGCGGCGCGCAGCCACAGCGTGATCCAGCCGCCCAGCAGCAGCGCGGTGACGCCGATGTAGGCGAGGATCAGGATGCCGTCGAGCCACGTGAACACGTCGTTCGCTTCGGGGTAGTGGGTCAGCAGCCACCACGGGATGTCGTCGCCGAGCAGCGCGAAGGCGTCGCGCTCGACCAGCCACTCGGCCGCGGCGAGTTTCACCCGCACGAACCACGGCGAGGCCGACCACTGGAAGGCGCCGATCGCCGTGCCGATGATGCCGAACACCAGCAGGCGCACTTCCCATTGATCCGCGTCCCGCGCGTCGAGCCGCGCGACCTCGCTGCCGGGCGCGCGCGCGGCGAGGCTCACCGCGTCGCGATGCCCCGCGCAGCGCCCGCACATGTGGCAATCGGCGGCGCTTTCCATGCGCCGGATGTCCACCAGCGGCGCGCAGTTGATCGGGATGACCTTCTTCGCGCCGTAGGCCTCCCAGGCCGCGCGGTCGGTGCGGAAATGCATCGGCGCGAGGCGCGACAGCAGGCCGAACACGCCATTGACGGGGCACAGGTGGCGGCACCACACGCGCTTGCCGCGGCCATAGACCAGGCCCACGGCGATGGCCGCGACGGTGGAGCCGCCCAGCACCAGCAGCGCCGCCTTGGGGTACTCGTACACGCTCACGAGCTGGCCATACACCGTCGTGCCGAGGAAGGCGACGAAGGGCCAGCCGCCCCACTTGATCCAGCGCGGCACCGGGCGGCCCAGCCCGAAGCGCGATACCTGCTCCGAGACGAAGCCCTCCGGGCACATCACGCCGCACCACACGCGCCCCATCAGCATCATCGACACCAGCACGAAGGGCCACCAGATGCCCCAGAACGCGAACTGCGCGAACAGCGTGAGGTTGTTCCACAGGTGCGCGTCCGAATCCGGCAGCGGCAGGAAGGCGGGCGTGATGACGAGGAAGAGGTAGGCGGCGAGGATCGCCCACTGCACGCCGACGATCCACGCACGGTGGCGGCGCATCAGGTCGCCGACCCGGGCGAGGCGCGGGCGGGCGGGAGCGGCCGAGGCAGGCATCGTGCAGGTGTTCATGCCGCGGACCTCCGTTGCAGGCGCCCGAGCAAGGCGACCATCCCCCAGTAGCCGAGCCAGGCGATCAGCACCATCAGCGAAGGTTGCGCGCGATAGCCGGCGAAGGCCGCGGCGATGCCGCCCGCCGTGCTGCCGTCCTCGAGCAGGGCGGAACTGTCCCACACCGGCTCCATGAGCGGCGGCAGCCACTCCAGGTCGATCAGGCGCTCGACTCCGGACACCAGCAGTGCGGCGGCGAGCAAGAGGAGTACGACCTCGCTGGCGCGGAAGAACACGCGCCCGGGCAGCCAGCGTGCCCCCGAAAGGATCAGCCACGCGGTTGCGAGCGCCAGGATGAAGCCGATGCCGGCCCCCGCGAAGAGCTGTGCGAGCGTGCTGCCGGATTGCTCCATCGCCAGCCCGTAAAGGAACAACACGGTTTCGGCGCCTTCGCGCCCGACCGCGATCGCGGCGAGCAGCGCGACGGACGCTCCGCCGGCCGTATCGGCTGCGCGCGCAAGCCCCGCTTCGAGTTCGCGCTTCATGTGGCGCCCGTGCGAGCGCATCCACAGCACCATGTGCGTGATCAAGGCGGCCGCGGCGAACACGATGGCGGTCTGGAAGAGGTCCAGCGCGTCGGCCGCGAGCCAGCCGTGCACCCCCAGCATCGCCAGCGCGATGAAGCCCGCGAGTGCGAGGCCGCCTCCGACCCCCGCCCACAGGTGGCGCACCCCTACGTGCGCATCGTCGCGGTCTCGGATCCACGCGAGCAGGATGCTGATGATCAGAATCGCCTCGACGCTCTCGCGCCACACGATGAACAGTGCGTTGCCCATGATGCCAGCCTCCGGAAAGCCTTACTTCGCGACGAAACGACCCTTCGCCGTCTCGGGATGGAATTCGCCGAAGAAGGGGTAGCTGCCCGGCTTCAACGGCGGAAAGATCGTGCTGCGCGTGACCCCCGGCCCCACCACCAACTCCTTGAACGGCGTGCTCGTTTCGAACTCCTCCGGCCCCACGTTGCGGTTCGTCAGTTGCAGGCGGAAGCGGGTGTTGGCGGGGACCTCGATCGTCTCGGGCGTGAAGCGGCCGTTCTCGGCGACGACCTCGAAGGTCGGCATGTCGGCGCGTGCAGTGACGGGAGCGAGGAGGATGGCAGCGGGGACGACGATGCCGAGGACGGAGGTGATCAGGCTGGCTGGAGTTTTCATGGCTGGCGGGTTCTCACCGTGGACATGCAAAAGCCCCGCCCGGCGGGAAGCCGGGTAGGGCGGAAGGGAGTGTGCGTTCAGAACGCATACAGCGCGCGCACCCCGAACGCGGTCATGTTTTTCGCGTCGCGGTTGGCGGCGGCGCGACGCACGTACTGCAGGTCGGGCGTCAGCGACAGCTGGTCGTTCAGGTGCCAGCGGTAGTACAGCTCGGCGACCTGCTCGGCCCCGCTCGGGGTGTAGCCGAAGAGGAAATTGCCCTCGTCGTCGAGCAGTCCGGCAGCTTCGCGGCGGAAGTCCTTGCTCGCGCGCAGCCAACCCCACGCGAGGCCGATGCTATCGGCGCCGCGGCCCCACGCGTTGCCCGTCAGCTCCGCGCCCACCGTGACGGCGCGGTCGAACGGCGCCTTGCCCGAGGTCGCCTGGCCGTAGCGCGCGAACAGCGTGACGTCCTCATGCACGCGCTGGTCGATGCTCGCGCCCCAGCCGGTGGCCGGGGCGCGCGAGCCGTCGAAGCCCTCGTACTGGCCGTTGCGCCACGCGTACAGACGATAGTTGCCGTCGAAGCCCTGGTCCTTGCGGCCGTATTCGAGCTGGCCGATCACGAAGGGTTTGTCGAAGCTGCGTCCGAACTTCGCGCCTTCGCCGGCGCCGAAGGCCGCGAGCGAGATCTGCCACCAGTCGGGCTCGTCCATCTCGTTGCGGTAGGCGAGGCGCATGCCCGGCGTGAAGCCGTAGTTGTCGGCGCCGACCGCGCCGCCCGAGTCGAGCAGCGGGTTGTGCACGAAGACGTTGTTGAGGAACTTCTCGGCCTCGTTATCGGCGATCGTGTTCTGGTCGAAGAACACGAAGGGGTCCATCTTGCCGGCCGTGAACTGCACGCTATGAGGCGAATTCGCGCTGTCCCCGAGCGGCGTCGTGAGCTGGTACCACGCCTGCGCGACGATCGCGTAGGTTTCCTCCGAGCCGCCCCCGGCCTGGAACGCGAGGCTGTTGAAGGCGCCGGTGAAGGTCGGATTCAGGCGCGTGAAGCTGTCGCCCTGACCCATGCGCAGCTGGGTGAAGAACTCCCCGGTCCCGCGGCCGATATCGCCGGCGGGCAGCGTAATGCCGAGGTCGCCGCGCCACGACAGCTGAGATTCGCGCTCGCCGTTGTCGCGTGCTCGCCCGTTGACCTGCTGGGCCACGGCGGCGACGCTGCCTTCGATCGTGATCCCTTCGAGTGCGCTCGCGAGCTTGGTCGGCGCGCCCATCGAGTTGGTCCGCTCCTCGACGGCCTTGAGCCGGATCGCGAGCTCGGGTTCGTTCTCGCTGATGCGGTCGCTCGCGAGGCTTGCGTTCAGCTCGTGATTTGCCTGCTCCAGCGCCTGGACGCGTTGCGCGAGGGCCGCCGCCGGCGCCGCCGCACCCGCGGCGAGCTTGGTCTCAAGCTCGGTGTTGCGCTTCTCGAGCTTCTCGATGCGCTCGGCCAGACGCTTCAGTTCGGCGAGGAGTTTATCCTGCGCCGTCGGCGCCGCCTGGCTCGCGCAGGACAAACCAGCCACGACGACCGCGATCGCCGTGCGTGCGATGCCTGCGGCCCGCATCAGTAGCCGCCCTTCTTGCCGATGCCGGCGTAGGTGAATTCGTTCTCGACCTCGAAGGCCTTGAACCACGGGCGCACGCCGGTGCCGCGGTCGGTGTGGCGGCCGAAGTGGCTGCCGTGGTTCGCGCCCGGCGGCAGAATCGTGTATTTGACCTTGTACTTGCCCGGGCCGGCGAGCTTGATGTTGTCGCCGTAGTGCGGACCGTCGCTGGCGACCATGGGCATGAACTCGCCGGCGAGCTTCCAGTCGCTGCCGACCTTGGCGATCTCGAACTTCACCGTCAGGTAGGGGATCCAGCTGCCTTCCTCGAAGCCGTTGGGGTTGTTCGCCAGCGCGCGGACGTCAGCCTCGATGTGGATGTCGGACTCCGCCGCCTTCTTCATCATGCCTTCCGGTTCCATGTCGATCGGCTGCAGGTAGACGGCCGCGATCTCCATGCCGTTGCGCTGTTGCGGCGTGCCGATCGGATATTCGAGGGCCTGTGCCGAAAGCGAAAGGGCGGCGAGAGCGGCTACAGTCAAGGGGCGGAGCGGAAGGCGGAACATGAGGTTTCCTCTATCTGGCGGATGCTGGAAATGATCGGGAATACGCTGATTGGTTGAATGCTGTTGCAAATAATAACGACAATGAGAATTAATCGCAATAAAGATTGTGACGACGGCGCGATGGCCGAACGAGATCGGCGTTCGGGCGCTCCGTGGGGCGTGCTGCGAGATGCTCGTCAGTCGTGCATCAGGGCCGGATGGCCTGCCTCGGTCCGTGCGGTCGCAATGGCGTCCGCGCCGGGAACCGGTTCGAGCGTCGTGCCGGATTCGCCGGACGACACGTCGTGGGTGCCGACACGCTCGAGATCCAGGTGCATCAGCACGGCGGGGGCCTCCACGCGCGGGCACTGGCGGACTTCGCCGATGCGGCGGAAGCGGAACAGTCGCTCGTAGAACCCCGCATGACGGGGATTCACCTCGATGAAGGCGTCGCTGACGCGGTGCCGCGTCCGTCCGTACAGGTACGCGAGATGGAACAGTGCGGAGAGCACGCCCTGCGAGCTGTACTGAGGGTCGACCGCGAAGGCCGACAGTTCGCAGATCCGGCGCTTCATCCGGCGGAACACGGCAATCTCCGTGCCGTACAGCTCGTCGACGAGCAGCCCGGCGGGCGAATCGAGCCCCAAGGTGATGGTCGCGATCACCTGCCCGCGGTTGGCGCCGGCGAACACGAGGCGGTGCGCCGAATCCACGTGCGACGTCGTCGAGGACGTCCGATAGCCGCGCCGCGCGTACAGCCGTTCGACCAGGGCGCGCACCTGGGCAAGCACGCTGCATCCGGCGACCCCGTAGCAGTACCGGCCGCACTTGTAGCCGCATACACCGGAACTGATCGCGGCCCGACACGCAACCTTGTGCGCAGCACTCGCCGCACAGGGAACCGGAACGCTGCCCGGCGAATGGTGCGTGCCGCGGTAGCCGGAATCAGCGAAAGCGGATGCCCACATGATGCCCTCCCCATGTGTTCGCAACGCGTGCCGCTGGCCGGTGAGGCCAGGGGCACGCCTACGACCAACAGGGTATGGCCTGGCATGGCTCGCTACAACGGCATATGCTCCCATCTTGTGCATGACAATCGTCATGATCCGCGCCGAAGGCGCGGGGAGCTGGCCGGCCGGGGACGTGCGATCAGCCCGGTACGGACCAGCCGCCGCCGAGCGCCTTGTAGAGGTCCACGGTGCCGGTCAGGCGGGCGAGCCGGAGTTGGGCGAGCTGGTCCTGCGCCTGGAACAGCGTGCGTTGCGCGTCGAGCACCGTCAGCAGCTCATCCGCCCCTTCGCGGTAGCGCAGCTCCGCCAGCCGCAGGCTGCGTGCTGCTTCGCGCCGGATCTCCTGCTGGCTGTCCTCGAGGCGGCGGTCGCGGTCGGCGCTGCCGAGCGCATCCTCCACTTCCTTCAGCGCGACATGCACCGCCGAACGGTAGTTCTCGACCAGCGCGCGTCTCCGCGATTGCGCTGCGTCCACGTCGCTGCGCAGGCGCCCGCCGTCGAACAGGGTGTGCGCGAGCCCCGCGGTCAGGCCGAGGGTGCTGGCGGGATTCGCCAACGACAAGAGGGCGGTGCTGGCCAGGCCGGCAGAGCCGGAAAGTTCGATCCGCGGCAGCAGCGCTGCACGCGCTGCCGCGACGTCGGCGTCGGCCGCGAGGAGCTGGGCCTCGGCGCTGGCGAGGTCGGGGCGGCGCGCGAGCAGTTCGGCGGGCAGACCGGGCGCGACCGACGGCACGGCGAGCGATGCGAACGCTTCTTCCTCGACGTGGAAGTCCTGTGGCGGGCGCCCCACGAGCAAGGCCAGCGCGCTCCGGGTCTGTCGCTCCAGCGTCTCGAGCGGCAGCAGGGCCGCGCGCTGCGCGAGCACGGTGCTGCGCTGGCGGCTCACGTCGAGGGCCGACGCCGCGCCGTTGCGGTAGCGCGTCTCGACGATGCCGAACACGCGCTCGGCGATCGCGAGGTTGTCGCGTGCGATGACGAGCCGCTCGCGCGCGGCCAGCAGCTCGAAATAGGTGTTCGCGACGCCCGCGACCAGCGTCAGGCGCGCCGCATCGTGATCGTGACGGCTGACTGAAAAGCTCGCCTCCGCGCCGCGCACGCCTGCGGCGAGCCGCCCCCACAGGTCGACTTCGTAGCGGATGACGAGGCTCGCACCGGACGATTCGCTATCGACGGCACGCGCGCCGTCGCCCGCATCGCTGCGCCGCCAACCGGAATCAGCGCTCACGCTCGCAGCCGGCAGCAGGGATGCGCCGGCCACGCGCAGCGCGATCTCGGCCTGGCGCACGCGCTCGACGGCGGCGCGGAAATCGGGGTTGTCCGAGACGGCCGTCGCGATCAGCGCGGCTAGTTCGTTCGAGCCGAAGCTGCGCCACCACTGCGGATCGGGGCGCTCGGTGCCGTTGGCGACTTCGCCCCATGCGGCCGGGAGGGCCATGTCGGCGCGCGTCGCCGGCTCGGTGACCGCGCATGCGGACAGGGCGAGGCAAGCTGCGAGCGCCGGCACGAGGCGGCGCGAACGGACGGAAAAGGAGAGGGGGCGACTCATCGAGGGATCACTCCGACGCAAGGGCAACCACCGGGTCGAGGCGGGCTGCCTTGCGCGCGGGCAGGTAACCGAAGATCAGGCCGGTGGCGAAAGCGCAACCGAAGGCGAGCAGTACGGGGGGCAGCGAATACACGACAGGCTTGTCGAAGGCCTCGATCACTGCCGCGGAGCCGAGGCCGACGACCACCCCGATCAGCCCGCCCAGCGCGGACACCACCAGCGCCTCGATCAGGAACTGTTGCAGGATGTTCTTCATGCGCGCGCCGGTCGCCATGCGGATGCCGATCTCGCGCGTGCGCTCGGTGACCGACACCAGCATGATGTTCATGACGCCGATGCCGCCCACCAGCAGGGAAATCGCCGCGACGGTGCCGAGCAGCACGGTCAGGGTGTTCTGCGTTTCCGATACGTTCTCGATCACCTGCGCCATGTTGCGGATCTGGAAGTCCTCGACGCCCGAATGGCGCGTCTGCAGCAGCGCGCGCACGGCCTCCTGCGTGTCGTCGATCTGGTTGACGTCCTCCACCGCGACGATGGCACTGCGCAGGTGGCGCTGGCCCGTGAGGCGCAGGCTGCCGGTGGTGAAGGGCACGAAGATCACGTCGTCCTGGTCGGAGCCCCACGGCGTCGCACCCATCGGCCCCATCACCCCGACCACTTGGAATACGAGGTTGTTCACGAGCACGTATTTGCCGATCGGATCCTCGTCGCCGAACAGGGCCTTCGCCACCGTCTGGCCGATGACGGTGACCGTCGCAAAGCGTCGCTCGTCGGCTGCACTGAAGAAAGTGCCCTGCGCGAGCGGCCAGTCGCGCGCGATCGTGTAGTCGGCGCCCGTCGCCGTGGCGGACGTGCGGTGGTCGGCGTTGCCGTGGCGCACTGTCACGCCGGTGCTCTGTTCCGGCACTGCGGCGAGGACGTTGGGAAGCTCGAGGATGGCTTCCACGTCCTCGCGCACCAGCGTCGCGGTGGTGTCCCGGCCGCGCTGGTTCGGTGCGCCCGGCCGCACCGTCAGGAGGTTGGTGCCCATCGAGCTGATGCGGTCGATGACGTCCTGCTTGGCACCGTCGCCGATTGCGAGCATCGCGATCACCGCGGCGACGCCGATGACGATGCCGAGCAGCGTCAGCGCGGCGCGGAACAGGTTGGCGCGCAGTGCCCGCAGCGCCGTGCGCGTCGCTTCGACCAGGTCCGACAGGTGCGAGGTGCGGTCGATGTGCGGCGCGAAGTCGGGTTCGGGGCCCGCGGGCGGACGCGGGCCCGGGTCGGACACGACGTTGCCGTCACGGATCTCGATGATGCGCTGTGCCTGGTCGGCGACCTCGCGTTCGTGCGTGATCAGGATGATCGTGTGCCCCGCCGCGGAGAGCTCGCGCAGCAGCTGCATCACCTCGGCGCCGCTCTTGCTGTCGAGCGCGCCGGTCGGCTCGTCGGCGAGGATCACGCGCCCGCCGTTCATCAGCGCGCGCGCAATCGACACGCGTTGCTGCTGGCCGCCGGAGAGCTGGCTGGGGCGGTTCTTCGTGCGTTCGCCGAGGCCCAGCGTCGTCAGCAGTTCCGTCGCGCGCGCGTGGCGTTCGGGCGGCGGCATGCCGGAATAGACCGCCGGCACCTCGACGTTCTCGCGCGCACTGGCGCCGCCGATCAGGTTGTAGCTCTGGAACACGAAGCCGAAGGTCTCGCGCCGCAGGCGTGCCAGCTCGTCGCGGTCGAACCCGGCGACGTCCCGCCCCATGAACCGGTAGGTGCCGCTGGTCGGGCGGTCGAGGCAGCCGAGGATGTTCATCAGCGTTGACTTGCCCGACCCCGAGCTGCCAACGATGGCGACGAACTCGCCCGGATAGATCGTCAGGTCGATGCCGTGCAGCACCTCGACGGCAAGCTCGCCGGTGCGGAAGGTCTTGGTGATGCCCGACAGCTCGATCAGCGGCTCGCCTGAGGGCTGGCGCCGTGGCGAATCCGCATCCAGGCCGGCGATCTGCGGTTCGGCTTTCATATGCGTGGCGTGCGGCGCGGCCCGCTGCCGTTGCCGCCCTTGTCCGCGGGGGCCATGCCGGACACCACCCGCTCCCCTTCCTCGAGGCCGGACAGCACCTGAGCATGGATGCGGCTGCGCACGCCGATCTCCACCTGGCGGTCCTGCAGCGGCCCTTCGGCCGGGGCGATCTTGATCGTCACGGTACGCGGCGCGCGCCCTGCGCCCTTCTTCGCGTCGGGCGCTTTCGGCGCGTCCGCCGCGGCCTTGCCGGCACCCGGATCTCCCGCGGAGCGTGCCTCCCCGCCCGTCGCCGCCGTCTTCAGGCGTTCGCCGCGTCCCGCCGCGAGCGCCGACATCGGCACCAGCAGCGTGTCCTTGGCCGATGCGACGATGAAGAACACCTGCGCCGTCATCTGCGTCATCAGCGCCTGGTTGGGGTTGGAGACGTCGAACAGCGCGTTGTAGAGCACGACGTTGTTCTGCACCACCGGGGTGGGTTCGATCTTGCGCAGCTTACCCTCCCAGCGTCGCCCTTCGCCGCCGAGGATCGTGAAGTAGGCGTCCATGCCCAGGCGCAGGCGGCTCACGTCCGCTTCCGATACCTGGGTCTGCACAGTCATGGTCGACAGGTCGGCGACGCGCAGGATGACGGGCGCCTGCTGGCTCGCGATCAGCGTCTGGCCCTGGCGCGCGGTGATTGACACCACGGTGCCCGCCATCGGCGCGTAGATGCGTGCGTAGTTCAGGTTGGCCTCGTCCGCGCGCAGGTTCGACTCGGTCTGGTCGATCTGCGCCTTGATCGACTCGACCTGCGCCTGAGCCGACTGCAGCGCCGCTTCGGCATTCTGCAGACTCTCGCGCGTGGTGGCGTCCTCGGCCATCAGGTTGCGCTGGCGCTTCACCTGCACATCGGCGAGCGTGCGGCTCGCCTCGCGGTCCATCAGCTGCGCGCGCAGGTTGCGCAGTTGTGCGCGGGTCGCATCGACGCGGCTCTGCAGCACGATGGGGTCGATCTCGGCGAGCAGGTCGCCTGCCTTCACCTCCGAGCCGACCTCGACGTGGATCTTCTTCAGCTGGCCCGACACCTGGGCGCCGACGTCGACATAGTCGCGCGGCTGCAGCGTGCCGGTGGCCGTGACGACATCCTCGATGTCGCCGCGCGTCACGGTCGCGAACTGGTAGCGCGCCGATTCGTCCGGTGGCGAGAAATACTTGGTCCATGCAAACCAGCCGCCCGTTCCGAGCACGCCCAGGGTGACCAGGGCAATCACGGCGCGGCGCAGTCGGCGCGGCTTGGACGCGGGGGATGAAGTCATGTTTTCGTTCGACAGGTACTTTGATTGTGGCGGATTGTGGCGCATCGCGGCGAATCTTCCCCCGCTGCGCCACGGGTTGGCAAATGGATATCCGGATATTCCGCTGCGCTGGAGTCGCGGGGATCCGGCATGCAGCTCGGCGCAAGCATAGCGAATGTGCGCTGCTGCTTTGTATCGTATTGCAGCGCAGGGTTCCCGGCAGCAGCTTCTGCTGCGAGACGGGGGCTTGCGGGAGAGGGGGCGGGGGTGAAACGCGCGACGGGGGCCTGGCGGCCCCCGTCGGTTAGTGCTCGGGAACGGTGATGAAACCCATCTTCTGGATGCCTGCGGTGCGTGCCGCCGACATGATCTCGGCCAGTTTCTGGTAGCGCGTCTCGCGGTCGGCGCGCAGATGCAGCTCGGGCTGCACCGGCTGCGCTGCAGCCGCTGCGAGTCGCGCGGCGAGTTCGTCGTCGCCGATCTTCTGGTCGTTCCAGTACAGCGCGCCGGCTGCGTCGAGCGCCAGCGTCACCGTGTCTGGCTTCTCGTTGCTGGCCTGGCTCGCCGCCGTCGGCAGGTCGATCTTGACCGAATGCGTGAGCAGTGGCGCGGTGATCATGAACACGATCAGCAGCACCAGCATCACGTCGATGAGGGGGACCATGTTGATCTCGCTCATCGGGGCTGAGCCGCCCTGCTCGTTGAAGCTGCCGAAAGCCATCACGCCGCTCCCGCGAGCTTGGCCGCGGCGGCGGGCGCCGCGGCGCGCGGAGTCTGTTCGGCCGGCGCGCTCGCAAGGCGCGTCCCGGTCGTGAACCACGCCAGCAGGTCGTGCGCAAAGGCGTCGAGTTCTGAGAGTTCGAGCCGGTTCGCTCGCGTGAAAGCGTTATATGCGAGCACGGCCGGGATCGCGACGAACAGGCCGAAGGCCGTCATGATCAGCGCCTCGCCCACGGGGCCGGCAACCTTGTCGATCGTCGCCGCGCCCGAGGTGCTGATGCCGATCAGGGCGTGGTAGATGCCCCACACCGTGCCGAACAGGCCGATGAAGGGCGCGGTCGAGCCGATGGAGGCGAGCACCGTGAGTCCCGATTCGAGCTGGGCGGTCGACAGGGCGATCGACTTGCGCAGCGCGCGCGTGACGAATTCGTCGGCGTCGAGCTTGCCGCCCAGCGTGTCCGCGGCCGTGTGGCGACGCAGGTGCTCGGCGGCCGCCGCCCCCTGGCGCGCAAGCGCCTCGAAGGGCGAGTCCGGCGCGATCTGCGACACGCGGCGCAGGCCGTCGTCGAGATTGGCCGCGCTCCAGAAGCCCTCGACCGCGCTGTCGAAGCGGCGGGCGCGCAACTGGCGCGTGGTGCGCACGGCGATCAGATACCAGCTCGCCACCGACATCACCACGAGGGTGAAGGCAACGAGTTTGATGACGATATCCGACTGGGCCCAAAGGTGGGACAGCCCGAAAGTGTCGGTGAGCATGTTCAGTTTCCTTCGAGTTTGAAGACGATGGGGACGATGACCGCGGCGGCGACGGGCTGCGCGCCCTGTTTCGCCGGCACGAAGCGCCAACGCTGCACCGCTTCGCGGGCAGCGGCATCGAGGCGTGCGAAGCCGGAACTTTCCGCCAGATCGACCTGTGCGGGCAAGCCCTCCGCCGTGACCTGCACGCGCAGCATCACCTTGCCCTCCTCGCGCATGCGGCGCGACAGGGGCGGGTAGGCGGGGGCGGGGTTGTTCAGGTAGGCGGCGTCGAAGCGCGCGGCGATGACCGCCGGCGGCGCCTCGGGGGCGGGACGCGCCGGTGGCGCGGGCGGCGTCGGCGCGGCAGCCTCGCGAACCGGTTCCGGGGGTGCCAGTGGGGGCGTTTCGGCACGAATCGCAGTCGGCGCCTCCGTCACCACCTTGGGCGCGGGCTTGGGTGCGCGCGGCTGCGGGCGCGGGGTCGGCTTCGGCGGCGGTTCGACGACCGGCCGGGGCGGAGGCGGCGCCACGGTCGGCAAGGGCACGGGCAGTTCGATCAATGCCACCGAGATCGGAGTTTCCTTCACGGTGTCGGGTTGGCGGACAAGCTGCGCCACGGTGGCGAGGCCTGCGACGTGGGCAAGCACGACCAGCACCAGGAGCAGCGTCCGCTCGCGGCGGCCTCCGCGTGCTACGCGCGCGGTGGCGGGTGCAAGGGGCGGCGTTTCGCGCGGCGGCGCGAAGCTGAGCGGCCGACGCCCAGAGGGGGACGCTGGCGGCGTGAAGGGCGCCGAAGGCAGGGCGTGGGAATGGGCCATGTGGTGCTGGACTGGTCCAGCGGTCAGCGGATCAGCTGATCGATGAGCAGCGCTGCGAACGCCACGTACAAGGCCAGGCGGTGCGCGGCAAAGGCGGGGCCGTGCCGCTGCGACGGATCGGTGAATTCACCCCCGGTTCGGGTATGCATGCTTGCCAGTTCTCCGTTCGATCATTGACGCTGGCTCGTTCTGCGGGAGAACTGGCTTGCGGTGTTGGTGCGCGCCGACACGGCGGTGCCGGCGCGCATGGCGGTGCGTCAGCTCGCGTCGCCCATCTGCGACTGCAGGTAATTCTGCAATCCGACCTTGTCGATCAGCTCGAGTTGCGTTTCCAGGTAGTCGATGTGCTCCTCGGTGTCCTCGAGGATCTCCTCGAAGACCTCCCGCGACACGTAGTCCTTACAGGACTCGCAGTACGCGATCGCCTCGATCAGCTCCGTGCGTCCGCCCTGTTCGAGCTTGAGGTCTCCCTGCAGGCATTCGGGAACGTTCTCGCCGATCAGCAGCTTGTTGAGGTTCTGCAGGTTGGGCAGTCCCTCGAGGAACAGCACGCGCTCGATCAGCTTGTCGGCGTGTTTCATCTCCTCGATCGACTCTTCGTACTCGTGATGGCCGAGTTTTCCCAGGCCCCAGTTCTTGTACATGCGTGCATGCAGGAAGTACTGGTTGATCGCCGTGAGTTCGATGGTCAGCTGCTTGTTGAGGTATTGAATGACTTTCTTGTCGCCTTTCATACGGCCTCCACTGCCAGGGAATACGAGGGCACGAACGCGGCGATGGCCGGTTTCGCGGTCGTCGTCTGTTCCGCCATCGCAGTACGCAGGCAGTCGCGCGCGCAGGTTGCACAACGCCCGCATTCGCCTGCGACGCCCAGCCGGGTCCGCAGTTCGCGCAAGGTCGAGACGCCTTCGCTGACGGCCTCGCCGATGTGGCGCTCGGTCACTGCGTTGCAGATGCAGACATACATAGTCTAGCCTCGTTGTTCCGTTTGTCGTGGTGTTGGATGCCGATTACTTCGTCAGGATCAATTTGCCGGCACGCGTCGCGCGCAGCACGTAATGGGTGCCGTCATGGTCGATCGTCACGCAGGACTGACCGAGGAGCAGCCGTTCGCTGGGGATCACCTCGCCGCCAGATTGACGTACGTCGCGGATGTGCGGCGCGGCGTCGGCGGAAAGTGAAGCGGGGCAATGCGGATCGTCCTGTGCCTGCATGGTGTGAGCGATAAAGCAAATAGGAACGATTCGCATTACAACATCGGACGCTTGCCCGGTCAACTCCCCTGTGTTCTGATCGCCACCCGTCATGTGTCGACCCCGGGGCCTTCCATTCTCCGTTCCCCGGTCGGGGGAGGGGGGCGGAAGTCCGCGGCAGATTATGGAGAAACGAGAGATGTCCGAAACCTATGTGATCGAGCCCGCCCCGCGTCCCGCCATACCCGTCGCGGGGGGCGGACTGTTCCCGGTGCGGCGCATCTACTGCATCGCTCGCAACTACGCGGCGCATGCGCGCGAAATGGGCGGGGATCCGACCCGTGAGGCGCCGTTCTTCTTCACCAAGCCGGCCGATGCCGTGTTGCCCGTGGCCGCAGGCAGCTGTGGAAAATTTCCCTATCCGCCGGCCAGCAGCGACGTGCACCACGAAATCGAACTGGTCGTCGCCCTGGGGGCGGGAGGCAGCAACCTGACGTCAGAAGCGGCGCGCGCCTGCATCTGGGGTTACGCCGTGGGGCTGGACATGACGCGTCGTGACCTGCAGGCCGAAGCGAAGGTGCTCGGTCGGCCGTGGGACAGCGGCAAAGCCTTCGACTGTGCGGCGCCGATCTCGCAAATCGTCCCGGCCGCGGGGCGGATCCTCGAGGACGGCGAGATCCGTCTCGACATCAACGGCGAGACGCGGCAGCGCGGCGACCTGTCCGACATGATCTGGACGATCCCCGAGATCATCGCCTTCTTCTCGCGCTATTATCGGCTGGAGGCGGGCGACCTGATCTTCACGGGAACGCCGGAAGGCGTCGGGCCGGTCGTTGTCGGCGACCGCCTGCATGGCGTCGTCGCCGGCGTCGGTGAGTTGACGCTCGAGGTCATCGCGCCGCGCTGATCCGCACGAGCCCCGGCGTCGGGGCGTCCCTGCGGGAAGGTCAGGGCAGGCGCAACAGCACCTTCACGCGCCCGTCCGCGTCGGCGGCGGGCATGTAGCCGATGAGATTGGGCTGCGACGCCAGCCACTGCCGCAATTGCGCCATGCTCTCCGCCTGCTGGGGGGGCAGCGCACGCCCGGTGAACACCATGCGCGACCAGTGGGCGCGAATCTGGCTCGGGTTCTTGCGGGTGAGCTGCTGGTAGAACTGATCGCGGATCGATCCCGGGGGCAAGTCCGCCAGCGTCACGACGCTGCCGTCGGGCAGCGTGTGCCCGTGGCCGAGGTAGAACTGCTCCGCCTGCTCGCGCGTGAGCGCCGGCAGCGGGCTGTGGGCATCCGCGACGATGACAGTCTGGGCGAGCACACAAGGTGCGGTGAGCAGCGGGAGGGCGAGGAGGAAGGCGCGAAACAAGCGAGTCACCGGCTCCCCCTCAGAAACTCAGGTCCAGCGAAAGGCTGAAGGTGTTCAGCGTGCGGCCGCCGATGCGCGTCGTCTGCGCATCGCCCGATGGCGCATACGAGCCCCAGGCGTCATCGTCGGGCGTTGCCCGCGTGACCTCGGCCTTCACCGCGGCGTAAGCGGCGAGTTCCCAGCGTGCGCCCAAGGTAAGGCTGCGCTGCGCGTTGTTGCGCGACCCCAGGAACAGATCCCAAGCGGCTGCGAGCCGCCCTGGAGGCATGCGGGCTTCTGCAAACTGCTCGTCCAGCGTCTGGCGCGCGACCACCACGTAGGGCATCACCGGGCCGAAGCGGCGGCCCAGACTGAGGTACCAGCCGTGCGCGCTCGCGGCATAGCGGTTGGTCTTGCGCCGCGCATACTCGCCGATGAACTGCCAGCTGCCGTCCTCCCATTGCACGCCAACCGAGTCGAAGCTCGTCCGGCCGTGCGTGCCCGACAGGTCGGCGATCACCCCCCCCTGGCCGGTCCGCTGCAGGATGTCCGCAACCGCGAGGAACAGGGTGTCGCCGCGCTCGAGCGTGAAACTGCCTTCACCGTGGCCCAAGTGCAGCGAGAAATCGCCCCGGCTCAACCCGAGATTAACGCCAAGGACTTCCTTCAGCCGCGCCTTGCCCAAGGGAAACGGAATGCGGCCGCCGCCGTAGTAGGGATGGACCTCGATGTCGTAGCTGCCGAGCCGCGCGTGGTAGATGAAGTCGATGCCGTCGAGATCGTTGAACGGATTGAGCCCATACACTTCCACAGGAGGCCGCACCCAGAGGTTCGCGTAATTGACGTAGAGCGAGTCCGACAGCATGAAGAAGGGCACGCGAACCCGGCCGATGCGCATCGAGAGGCCCGGGGCGAGCGTCTGGCGGAAGAAGGCTAGCGTGAGCTGCGGATCCTGGCTCGCGTCGCCGTCCTCGCGCACCAGGCCCTGTAGCGTGATGTCGTTGTAGGGCGTCAGGCGGAGGCTGCCCTGGATGCCGACCAGACTGTCCGGACTGAAATCCGGATCCTTCTCCCCCGGGAAATTCACGCCGTAGCGTGTGAACCAGACGTCCTTGTCGTCCGTGGTCACGGCGCCGAGCGTGCCGAACCCCGAGAGCTCGAAACGCGGTGGGTATGCCGGTTCGTCCGAACCCGCATGCACGCTGGCGACAAACGCCAATGACAACATCGCGGCGCTGCCGCGCAGCACGTTCGTCAAGTTCATGCACGGGCCTCCTGGGCCAACTGGTGGCCGAACAGCAGTTGTTCGACGGCGTCATCATCGAGGGGGCGTGCGAACAGGTAACCCTGGCCGTAATCGCAACCCATCCCGAGCAGCAGCTCGGCCTGACGTGTCGTCTCGATGCACTCCGCGACCACGCGCATCCCGAGGTCGTGGGCGAGTTCGATGCTGCGTGCGACGATCGTGCGCAGGCGCACGTCATTTTCTAGCGAGCGCACGAAGGAGCCGTCTAGTTTCACGAGGTCGCAGGGGATCGTGTGCAGGTAACTCAGCGCCGAGTAGCCCGTGCCGAAATCGTCGATCAGTACGGACATCCCCGCCGTGCGCAACTTTTGCAGGATCTCGGCTGCGGGGCCTTCCGGCTGGGCGAGCACGCTCTCGGTGACCTCGAAGCGCAGCATGTCGCGCGGCAGGCCGTGACGGTCGATCTCGGCGATGATCTCGCCGGCGAGGTCCGGGCGCGCGAACTGCGTCGCCGATAGATTGACGCTGACCATGGGCACGGTGGCGCCGCTGCCGGCACGTTCCCGCCACTGCGCGATGCGCTCGCAGGCTCGCGTCAGCACCAGCATGTCGAGTTCATGGATGAGCCCCAGCGTCTCGGCCAGCGGCACGAAGAGGTTGGGCGGCAGCATGCCGCGGGTTGGGTGGCGCCAGCGCACCAGCGCCTCGAAGCTCTTTATCGATCCGCTGTCCAAGGCGACGATGGGTTGGAAATGCACGCTCAGTTCGTTGCGCGCCAGCGCGTCGCGCAGGTCGCCCTCCAGTTGCAGGCTTTCCAGTGCCTGCGCGTGCATCGAGGCATGAAAGATCGCCACCGAGTCCCCGCCGCGCTGGCGCGTGCGCTGCAGGGCGTTGTCCGCATCGCGCAGCATCGTGTCGCCGTTCTCGCTGTCCTGGTAGTCGCTGCTGAGGGCCATGCCGATGCGGAATTTCGGGTACAGGATCTGGCCGGCGACGCTGGTCGGCTTGGAAAGGCGCTCGCGCAGCCCCTCGGCAAGGCGCAATGCCTCGGCGGGGCTCTCGATGCTGTTGAGCAGCAGCGCGAACTGGTCGCCGCCCACCCGTGCGGCGATGTCGCCGTAGCGCAGCGTTTCCTGGAGCGTGTTCGCGACGTCGCGCAGCAGCGCGTCGCCGGCTTCGTGGCCGAAGCTGTCATTCACCAGCCGGAAGCGCTGCAGGTTGATTGCCAGCACCGCGAAACCCTGCCGGCCGACGCGGCGCTGCTGCCCGAAGGCGCTTCTCACATGCTCCAGGAACAGCGCGCGGTTCGGCAGCCCGGTAAGTCCGTCATGGAGCGCGTCATACTGCAGGCGCACCTGCGCGAGCTTGTGGTCGTGTACGTCGCTGATCGATCCGGCCATGCGCACGGCGCGATCGTCGACGCCGCGGACCGCAACCCCGCGCGTCATGACCCAGCGGTAGCTGCCGTCCTGCTGGCGTGCGCGGTATTCGCACTTGAACTGGGTGCTAAAACCCTTCAGATGCTCGATCATCTTCGCCCGGTAGCCTGGAGCATCGTCGGGGTGGATGCCGGTTAGGACCTCTTCCGGGCTGTAGTAGAGGCGTCCGGCCGTCAGTCCCGCTATCTCGCAGTAGCGCGGCGAACAGTAGACCTGCCCCTCCGCGACGTTCCAGTCCCACAGGCCGTCGTGTGCGCCCTGGATCGCCAGTTCGTAGCGCTGCTCGCTGATCTTCAGGCGCTCGGTCGAGTCCTGCAGGTCGCCGATGCGGTCCTGCAGATTCGCCGCCATCACGTTGAAACGCCGCGCCAGGCGGGCCAGTTCGTCATGGCCGTTCTCGGGCAGGCGGTGGTCCAGCTTGCCTGCGGCGATTGCCTCGCTGCCAGCGAGCAGACGGCTCAGGTTGCGTGTCAGCAGGTAGCCGATGCCCGACAGTAGACCGAAAGTCATCAGGATCTCAGCCAGCGCGATTGCCGCGCCCTGCTCGGTGATCGCCTTTCGTGCCGCTGCCAGCACCGACACGGACACGCCGAATTGCAGGGCCCCGACCTGGTTGCGCTCCAGCAGCAGCGGTCGACGCACGTGCATCACCCCGCCGCCGCCGGCGACGCCGCGGGAGTTGACGTGGTCGACCTCCGGCAATGGCTGCGCCTCGGGCAGACCGGCATTGACGAGCACGCGCCCGTCGGGCGCGACGATGCGCACGTAGATCAGGCCTTCGTCGGCTTCACTCAGCAATTCCCCGAGCACGTCCTGAAGAGCGTCGAATTCGCCCATGTCGCCATACGCCACCGCCATCGCATGCAGCATCGTGGCGTTCTGGTTGACGAGCGTGTTGAGGCTCGCATTCGTCGCCTGGTTCATCAGGCGGACGCTGTTCGCGAGCAACAGGGTCAACAGCACGACCTGCACGACGGTGCTGGCGAGCAACAGCCGCATGCGGATCGAGCTGAAGCGAAGCGAGAATTTCACGATCGCGGCCGGTTCCGTTGCCTATCGTCGAGCGAGGCGTCGGACGCCCGCGGCGGCGTCGATGCGCCCGGTGTCGACGAAGGACTCGACATTATCGACGATGCGGTCCGGGTCGTACAGATAGTTGACCATCATGCCCCAGGACTGGACCAGTCCCTTCTCCGAAGTGTCGGCGAGCCAGTTGAGCCGCTCGACGCGGGCGCCGTTGCCGAGGTGGAAGCGGGCGACGGGGTCGAGCGGCAGCTTGTCGCGCTTGGCTTCGAGCAGGTAGGCGGCGGTCGCCTTGAGCAGTGGATCGCGCAGTGCGCGTGCAAGCACCGGGTCGCCCGACCAATCGGCCTTGCCCGCCAGAATGTCTGCGAGGCGCGGCGATTCGGGTCCCTCGATGCCGGCGACGGCGAGGCGCTTCCAGTCCTCCTCGCCGAAGGCGGCGCTCACTTCTCCGGGATGCTTGTGTGCCCATTTGACCAGGCCCGGAATCGGCGACAGCGTTGCAAAGGTTTTCAGGCGCGGGAAATCGCGCTGCAGGTCGTCGACCACGCGCTTGAGCAGGAAATTGCCGAAGGACACGCCGCGCAGCCCGTCCTGGGTGGCGCTGATCGAATAGAAGATCGCGGTGTCCGCCCGTTCGGTGTCCGCCGCCGGTGCGTTCTCGTCGAGCAGCTTCTGGACGTTGTCGGCGAGGGTGTCGAGCAGCGCGACCTCGACGAAGATCAGCGGCTCCTGCGGCATGCGCGGATGGAAGAAGGCGTAGCAGCGGCGATCCGAGCCGAGACGGTTCTTCAGATCCTTCCACGAGCGGATCTCGTGCACCGCCTCGTACTGGACAATCTTCTCCAGCAATGCCGCGGGCGAGTTCCACGTGACTTGGGTGAGTTCGAGGAAGCCGACGTCGAACCACGCCGTGAGACGCGCCTCGAGCTCGCGGTCGAGCGACTTCAGTTCCTTGTCGTTATCGAGGAAGCGCAGCAAATCGGCGCGCAGGTCCACAAGAAACTTCACGCCTTGTGGGATGGCGTTGAACTGGGTCAGGATGCGGATGCGCGACGAGCGCATCGCCGCGCGCAGTTGGGCCTCGGCATCCCACTGCTTCGGCGTGCCGACGGCGGCTTGATAGGCCTCGTGCGCCTTGGCGATGCGCGCAGGTTCCGGGCCGAACTCGAGCGCGATGATGCGCAGGAAGGCGTGCCGTCCGGCGTCATCGAGCTTCAGGTAGGTGTCGGCCAGGCGTGCCGCGCGGACGCGCGTCGACACCTCGCCGCCCCGGCTCTCCGCACACTCGCGCAGCTGGCGACGGATCCGGTCCAGCTGCTTCTCGGTCGGTTCGCCGTTGCGGCCGGTTGCGCCGGCGACGATTTCGCGGACTTTCGAAAGACTGCGCGATACCAATCCGGGTGCCATCTGCACTCTCCTTTGCGTCATCGTGCCAGAAATGAGCATGTCATCATGCGAACTTTCGCACGCAGTGCGTTCACAGACCATGTCATCCGGTTAACTTGTCGCGCCCGTCTGCGCGGGCGTCGAGCACTTCTCAGTGGGCGCCGGGCCCTTTGTCGCGACTTGCCGCGAGCAGCCACGCTCCGATCGCGAACATCGGCACACATAGCCATTGCGCCGTCGACAATCCCATGGAGAGAATGCCGAAAATCCCCGGATCCGGGGTACGGAAGAATTCCGCCGTGAAGCGCAATACCGCGTATCCGAGCAGGAACATCGCCGATACCGCCCGCGCGGGGCGTGGCTTGGCCGCATACAGCCACAGCAGCACGAACAGCAGGAGGCCCTCGCCGGCCGCCTGATACAGCTGGGACGGATGGCGCGGCAGGTTGTCGACCCACGGGTAGATCATCGCCCAGGGCAGGTCGCCGTCCACCGGTCGGCCCCACAGCTCGCCATTGATGAAGTTGCCGATGCGCCCCGCGGCGAGGCCGGTCGGCACCAGCGGCGCGATGAAATCCGTGACGTTCCAGAATCCCTTGCCGGTGCGCCTGCCATACAGCCACATCGCCACCAGCACGCCGAGGAAGCCGCCGTGAAAGCTCATCCCGCCCTTCCACACGGCGAGGATCTCGGCCGGATGCGCGAGATAGTAAGCGGGCTGGAAGAACAGCACCTCGCCCAGCCGCCCGCCGATCACGACCCCCAGCATGCCGTACATCAGCAGGTCGTCGATCTGCTGCGGCATCCAGCCCATCTCCGGGCGGCGGCGCGCGTGGATGCGCCCGAGCAGCATGAACAGCACGAATGCGGCGAGATACATCAGCCCGTACCAGCGCACGGATAGCGGGCCGAGCGAGAGTGCGACGGGGTCGAACTGCGGATGGATCAGCATCTTATTGCCAGCCGCTCCGGGTCAATCGAACTGGGCGCGGAACGTGTCGAACTCGCTGCGCAATCGATCGAGTTCCTCGCGCAGCCGGCGCACTTCTTCTTCCAGCTCGCTTGTGCGTCCGCGTGCCGCACCCCCGGATGGTGCCCCGGCCAGTGACTCGCCCATCGCCTCGAACGCCGCGGTGCCGCCGAGCAGGTGCGCGTAGCGCGTCTCCTTGGTGCCCGGTGCGCGCGGCAGGGCGTCGGCCATGGGCGGGTATTTCTCCGCGAGATGCTCCAGGACCGACTCGACCGCGGCGATGTCGTCGAAGCGGTGCATGCGTTCGGCACGCTGGCGGATTTCTCCCGCCGTCTGCGCGCCGCGCAGCAGCAACACCGCGAGGACCGCCTGCTCGGCCGGTGGGAGCGAATGGCGCAGGCGCACGAGATGCTCGTATTTCGCCACGCGTCCGCTCGCCTGGTCGCGTCGCGATACCAGCTTGCGCGTCATCAGGCTGTCGACCGCGGCCTGGACTTCTCCGTCCGACAGGCTCATCACCGGGTCCCGCCCGGTCAGCTGGTTGCAGCCGGTGACGATGCCGTTCAGCGACAGGGGGTAGGCGTCGGGCGTAACGAAGGCCTTTTCGATCAACACGCCCAGTACGCGGATTTCTATCGGATCGAAGTCGAAGCCGTCAGTGGCGGAGTCGGGGGCGCTTTGCTCGGTCATGGTTATCGTTGGTGTCGGGAGCTCGGGTGGGCAATGATAGCCGAGCGTCGTTTCCCTTCGGTTAGAATTCCAAGACTTGATTCCGCGTGACGCACCGCCGAAGCAGCGTGCGCCCGAACCCTGAGCCGAGGACACCATGCCCCAATACCGTTCCCGTACCTCCACCGCCGGCCGCAATATGGCGGGCGCCCGCGCTTTGTGGCGCGCCACCGGCATGAAGGACGGCGACTTCGAAAAGCCGATCATCGCCGTCGTCAACAGCTTTACGCAGTTCGTGCCGGGGCACGTGCACCTGAAGGATCTCGGCCAGCTCGTCGCGCGCGAGATCGAAGCAGCAGGGGGCGTCGCCAAGGAATTCAACACCATCGCCGTCGATGACGGCATCGCGATGGGTCACGGCGGGATGCTGTATTCGCTGCCCTCGCGCGAGCTGATCGCCGACAGCGTCGAATACATGGCCAACGCGCACACCGCCGACGCCCTAGTGTGCATCTCGAACTGCGACAAGATTACCCCGGGGATGCTGATGGCTGCGCTGCGCCTCAACATCCCCGCGATCTTCGTCTCCGGCGGCCCGATGGAAGCAGGCAAGGTCAAGTGGGAGGCCAAGGTCATCTCGCTCGATCTCGTCGACGCGATGGTCAAGGCCGCCGACAGCCACTGCTCGGACGAGGAAGTCGACGCCGTCGAGCGTTCCGCCTGTCCCACCTGCGGTTCCTGCTCCGGCATGTTCACGGCCAACTCGATGAACTGCCTCACCGAGGCACTGGGCCTGTCGCTGCCGGGCAACGGCACCGTGCTCGCGACCCACGCCGACCGTGAGCAGCTGTTCCGCAAGGCCGGTCGCACCATCGTCGACATGGCACGCCGCTGGTACGAAAAGGACGACGCCTCGGTCCTGCCGCGCTCGATCGCAACCTTCAAGGCCTTCGAGAACGCGATCAGCCTCGACGTCGCGATGGGCGGCTCGACGAACACCGTGCTGCACCTGCTGGCCGCGGCCCGCGAAGCGCAGGTGGATTTCACGATGGCCGACATTGACCGCGTCTCGCGCAAGGTGCCCTGCCTGTGCAAGGTCGCGCCCGCGGTCGCCGACGTTCATATCGAGGACGTGCATCGCGCCGGCGGCATCATGGGCATCCTCGGCGAACTCAACCGCGCCGGGCTGCTGCACGCCGAAGTGCCGACCGTGCATAGCAAGACCCTGGGCGAGGCGATCGCGCGCTGGGACATCATGCAGGCGCACGACAACGCCGTGTTCGAGTTCTACAAGGCTGCGCCGGGCGGCGTGCCGACCCAGGTCGCCTTCTCGCAGAACCGCCGCTGGAACGAGCTCGACATGGATCGCTCCAAGGGCATCATCCGCGACCGCGCCAATGCCTTCACGCAAGACGGCGGCCTCGCCGTGCTGTACGGCAACATCGCCGAGAAGGGCTGCATCGTGAAGACCGCCGGCGTCGACGAGTCGATCTGGAAATTCACCGGCAAGGCGCGCGTGTTCGAGAGCCAGGAAGATGCGGTCGAAGGCATCCTCGGCGACAAGGTCGCGGCGGGCGACGTCGTGATCATCCGCTACGAAGGCCCGAAGGGCGGCCCCGGTATGCAGGAGATGCTGTACCCGACCAGCTACCTGAAGTCCAAGGGGCTGGGCAAAGAGTGCGCGCTGCTCACCGACGGCCGCTTCTCCGGCGGCACCTCGGGCCTCTCGATCGGCCACGCCTCGCCCGAAGCCGCGTGCGGCGGCGCCATCGCGCTGGTCGAGGAGAACGACACGATCGAGATCGACATCCCCAACCGCAGCATCCGCCTCGCGGTGAGCGACGAGGAGCTCGCGCGCCGCCGCGCCGCGATGGAGGCGAAGGGCAGCCAGGCGTGGAAGCCGGCCAATCGGCAGCGTGTCGTGTCGGCGGCGCTGCAGGCTTACGCGGCGCTCACGACCAGCGCCGATACCGGTGCCGTGCGCGACGTCACCCAGGTGCAGCGCTGACACGATGACCCGGCGTACCGCGGTAGCGACGACCCTCGACGGCGGCAGGTTCTGAGATGCTCGGCTGGCTGAAGCGTCTCTTCGGCATCGAGCCCGGGCCGGCAGCGTTCTCGCCGGCCATTCCCCCTCCGCCGCGCGAGCCGCAGCCGCCGCCCGTGGTCGCGCCCGAGACTCCGCCGCCCGCCGACGTCCCGGCTGCCGCGCATGGCGCGCCGTCCGCCGTCGACGAGGAGCTTCGCAGTGCGAACGCCTCGCTTTCGCTGTTGTGTCGCAGCGAGGTGCTGGACCGCGAGCAGAACCTCACCGGCTATGCCTTTGAACTGCGCGAAGACGTCGCCGGGCGTGTCCGCGCCACCGGGCGTCGCGCGCGCGATTTCATGGACGGCCTGCTGGTCGAGCAGATCGACCGCTACGGGCACGGTGCGGCGCTGAAGGCCCGTCGGCTGTGCCTGAGGGTGTGGGAGGGCTTCCTTGCGCATCCCGCGCTGGCGCGGCTGCAGGGGCTTGATGCGACCCTTCTGGTGCGCCCCGAATTGCCCACGCGCGTGGCTTCCGCCGAAATGCTGGCGAGCGCGGCGCGCCTGCGCGAGGCCGGGGTGCAGATCGTGCTCGATCACGGCGAGCCCGGGCCGTGGCTCGACAGCGCGCTGCCGCAGGCCGATGCGGCACTGTTCCGCATGGGATTCTGTCTGCCCGAAGACCTCGGTCTTTACATCCGTGCGGTGCGGCAGCAGCGTGCCGATCTGCCCGTGTGGGCCTGGGAGGTGGGCACGCCAGACGACTTCGAGCTCGCCGCCAGGCTCGGTTGCACCGCGCTTTCCGGCGCATTCGTGACGCGCCGCGAGGACTGGAAGGGAAACTCCCTGTCGCCGCACGGCATGCGTCTGGCGTCGCTGCTTCAGCGCCTGCGCAGCGGCGTCGACACGCAGGAGATTGCCGTCATCCTCAAGCACGACCTCGCGCTGGCGTATCGCCTGCTGCGTTACGTAAATGCGGCCGCGTGGGGCCTGAACCACCACATCAGCTCGGTCGAGCAGGCAATCCTCGTGCTCGGGCAGCAGCCGCTGCAGCGCTGGGTGTCCATGATGCTGCTGGGAAGTGCGCGCAGCGCGCCGGGAGCGGCGGTGGTGATGGAGGATGCGCTCGTGCGCGGCCGCCTGCTGGAACTCCTGGGTGGGCTGCGCGGCGAACGCGACCCCGCCGCCCAGCTTTTCGTGCTGGGGCTGTTTTCGCTGCTCGACGTCGCGCTCAAGGTGCCGCTCGAGGACGCGATCCGCCCACTCAAGCTGCCCGACGCGATGCAGGATGCCCTGTTGCACCAGCGCGGGCCGATGGCACCGTATCTCGAACTGGTGCTCGCGTTCGAGCGCGGCGATGCGCCGCGCGTGACTTCGTTTGCCGATGTGCTGGGCATCGATGTCGGCGAGCTGAATCGGCTGCAGTTCGAGGCGCTCGACTGGGTGCATTCGGCCGAAGCCTGATCGCATACCGTTTGCCTTGACCGTCCCGCGGTCGGCCTCTACCATCCCGCCGATGGACGCAGAACTGAACAAGCTCGAGAACCAGGTCGAACAGATCGTCGGCCTGCTCGAATCGTGCCGCGCGGAAGGGCGCGAGCTGCGCACGCGCGTCGTGCGCCTGGAGGCGGAAAACCGTGTGCTGGCGGACAAGGTCCGGCTCGCAACGGAAAAACTAGAAGCCCTGCTCGCGCAGTTGCCGGAATCCTGACATGGCCACCGACACCCTCGACATCTCCCTGCTCGGGAAGACCTATTCCGTCGCCTGCCGGCCGGAAGACCGCGAAGGCTTGATCGCGGCCGTCGTCTTCCTCGAAGAGAAGCTCAACAGCCTTGCGGCGCGCACCAATGCGTCCGGCGAGAAGCTGGCTGTCATGACCGCGCTGAATATCGCGCACGAATTTTTGCAGTTTCAGCGCTCCGGTGGGTTTGACATGCAGGCCGCGAAGCGTAGAATCGGTCTCGTGAATGCGCGACTCGATGGAGTCCTTGCGCAGCAGGAAAAGCTTTTCTAACAGGTAGTTAGCGCGGGTTGGCGCGTATGTAAAGTCAATCCCCGCTGTGTCGTCGAAGTCGTAGATTCCTTGGACCAATGTCGAGAGACTTGGTCGCGGACCATGGATGCCGCAGGTGTGCACGCCCCTCGCCGGGTGAGCCTGATGCGGAAGGAAAGCGACCTCCCTGAACCCCAGGTTCAGGATGCCGGCGGAGGCGACACTGCGGGGGCCAAACGAGAGAGGCGCGGATTTCGGTCCGCGCCTCTTTTTGCTTTCGTTCTTGCCTTGTCCGGCCGGGGAGCCGGAGCGCCGCGGAGCGGGTTCCGCGCAGGTTTTGGAAGGAAATTGATGGATTTCGATGTGTGGTGGCTGAGCTACCTCGCGCTGGGGGCCTTCGTGGGATTCTTCGCCGGCCTGTTGGGGGTCGGCGGCGGGGGCATCATGGTCCCGGTCCTGGCTTCGCTGTTCGTCGCGCAGGGGATGCCGCGGGACAACGTCGTGCATCTGGCGCTCGGCACCTCGATGGCGGCGATCGTGATGACCTCCATCGCCAGCTTGCGCGCGCATCACAGGCATGGCGCGGTACGCTGGGACATCGTGCGCTTCATCGCGCCGGGGATTGTTGTCGGCACCTTCGCGGCGACCTTCATCGCCTCGCGGATCGAGTCCAAGCCGCTGGCTATCTTCTTCGCCTGCTTCATGGCCTACGTGTCGCTGCAGATGCTGGCCAACGTCAAGCCCAAGCCCTCGCGCGAGCTGCCCGGGCCGGTCGGGATGAGCGCGGTGGGGGCCGGCATCGGGGGGATCTCCGCGCTCGTCGCGATCGGCGGCGGTTCGTTGTCGGTGCCCTTCATGACCTGGTGCAACGTGAAGGTGCATCACGCAATCGGCACCTCCGCGGCGATCGGCCTGCCGATCGCGCTGGCTGGCACGGTCGGTTATCTGGTGAACGGCTGGGGCAGCACCGGGATGCCCGCGCACAGCCTCGGTTTCGTCTACCTGCCCGCGCTGGTGCTGATCAGCGTCGTGAGCACCTGGACCGCGCCACTGGGCGCAAGGCTCGCGCACCGCTTGCCGGTCGCGGTGTTGAAGAAGATTTTCGCCGGCGTGCTGATGCTGCTGTCGGCGAAGATGTTGCACGCGCTGTTCTTCTGAGCGGCGGCGTGGAAGCTATGGAGCGAATGCAATGAGCTGGAACATGTGGCTGGCCTTTCTTGCCGCGGCAGTCGTGATCGCCGTGTCGCCGGGACCCGGCGCGGTGCTGAGCATGGCGACCGGACTGCGTCACGGCTATGCGGTGGCGCTGCGCGCGATCCTCGGGCTGCAGACGGCGCTGCTGATCCAGCTCGCTATCGTGGTGCTCGGCCTCGGCGCGGTGCTGGCGGCGTCGGCGACGGCCTTCCTGACCGTCAAGATCGCCGGGGCGGCCTACCTGATCTGGCTGGGCGTGCGTAAATGGCGCGCGCCGGTGGAGCTGCTCGAAGAGGGTGCCGAGGCGCGCGAGGCCCGCGGCGTCTACCTGCAGGGGCTGCTCGTGAATCTCACGAATCCCAAGGCGATCGTCTTCATGGTCGCGCTGGTGCCGCAGTTCATCGACCCGCAGCTGCCGCAGTGGCCGCAGTTCTTCATCATCGCGGCGACGATGGTCGGCACCGACATGGTGGTGATGTCCTCCTATGCGCTGCTCGCCGGACGCTGCCGGCGTTGGCTGCGCAGCCCGCGCATGATGAAGGCGCAAAACCGCGTGTTCGGCGGAATGTTTGTCGCGGCCGGCTCGTTGCTCGCCGCGTCGTCGCGCTGAGCCTGTCTGGGCCAGTAGCTGCATCGGTGCGCCCTGAGCCTGTCGAAGGGCGGTGGCAGGGCTTCGACACGCTCAGCCCGAACGGTGCTTGGTTATCGGGTCCTGTCGTCTCGGGGAGTCATTCCGTCCAGCAGGGTGCGCAGGTTGTGGCGCATCATCGCGACGTAGGTCGGGGCCGGCCCGTCGGGGCCCGATAGCGCATCCGAGTACAGCGTGCCGCCGAGGCGCGCGCCGCTTTCCTTGCGGATGCGCTCGATCAGACGCGGGTCGCTGACGCTCTCGACGAAGACGGCGGGCACGTTCTCGCGCCGCAGCTGGCGGATGAGCTGGGCGACGCCCGCCGCAGAGGGTTCCGACTGGTTGCTGACCCCCGCCGGGGCAAGGAAGCGCACGCCGTAGGCGTGGGCGAAGTAGCCGAAGGCGTCGTGGGCGCTGACGACCCTGCGCCGTTCGGCGGGGACCGCGGAAACGGCGGTGCGGATGTCTCTGTCCAGTGTCTTGAGCTCGGCCGCATAGCGGGCGGCGTTGTCACGGTACACCTTGGCGTTCGTCGGATCGGCCTGCGCCAGGGCGTCGGCGATGTTGGCGACATAGCGCAGCGCACGCACGACGTCCTGCCAGGCATGGGGATCGACGGCGTCCTGATGGGAGCCCTTGCCGTGACCGTGCGCGTCGTCGTGGCCGTCGTCGGCGGGGATGGGCTCCACGCCCTGGCTGGCGACGAGGAGCGGGCCCTTGTAGCCGGCGGTCTGGGTGAGCCGTTCGAGCCAGGGGTCGAAGCCCAGGCCACCGACGACCACCAGTTGCGCGGCGCCGATGCGGCGGGCGTCGGAGGGGCGCGGCTGGAAGTTGTGCGCGTCCTGGTCCGCGGCGACGAGCGTCGTGACCTTGACCCGGTCCCCTCCGACCTGGCGGATGAAATCGCCGAGGATGCTGAAGCTCGTGACCACCTCGAGGGGGGCAGCCCGGGCGGGGAGGGAGGCGATGCCGAGCAGCACGAGGAGTGACGCAACGAGAGGGGCAAGCAGGCGCTGGAGGAGGTGGCGCATGGGAAGCGTTCGGAAGGTCAGGATTCGAGGTGGGGGCGGCGGTCGAGGCGTGCACCCAGCATGCCGCCGGGGGCGAGGATGAGCGAGATCACGTACACGATGCCGGTCACGAGGATGATGGCCGGGCCGGCCGGGACGTCGGCGTGAAAGGAGGCAAGCAGCCCGCCGATGCCGCTGGCGAAGGCGATGAGGACTGCGAGGCCGAGCATTGCGGGCAGGCGCTTGACCCACAGGCGCGCCGCGGCCGAAGGCAGGATCATGATGCCGACCGCCATCAATGTGCCCAGCGCGTGGAAGCCGGCGACGAGGTTCAGCACCACGAGCACGAGAAAGCCGTAGTGCGCGATCGGGCTGGCTGCGCTGACGCCGCGCAGGAAGGCGGCGTCGAAGCATTCGAGCACCAGCGGGCGGTACAGCAGCGCCAGCGCGACGAGGGTTGCCGTGGTGATTGTGCTGATGAGCAGCAGCGAGGCGTCGTCGAGCGCGAGCACCGAGCCGAACAGCACGTGCAGCAGGTCGAGGTTGCGTCCGCGCAGCGACACGATCATCACGCCGGTGGCGATGGAGAGCAGGTAGAAGGCAGCAAGGCTGGCGTCCTCCTTCAGGATCGACGAGCGCGCGACCAGTCCTGCCGCGAGCGCGACGACGATGCCGGCGATGATGCCGCCGACGGTCATTGCTCCGAGCGACAGGCCGAAGGCGAGGTAGCCGAGTGCTGCGCCGGGCAGGATCGCGTGCGCCATCGCGTCGCCCATCAGGCTCATGCGCCGCAGCAGCAGGAACACGCCAACGGGCGTCGCGCCCAGCGCGAGCGCGAGGCAGCCCGCGAGTGCGCGGCGCATGAACTCGAAATCGGCGAAGGGGCTGAACAGGGCGTCCGCGATCATGCAGCCTCCGCTTCCGGGCGGTGGCACACCGGAGCGGTGGCGTCGAACTCGCCGGCGAGGCGGCGGGCGGTCGCGAGGCGTTCGGGGGTGAGGATCTCGCCGGTCGCGCCGAAACCGAGGCATTCGCGCGCGAGCAGCAGGGTTTCCGGGAAGTGCTGCCGCACCAGTGTGAGGTCGTGCAGCACCGCGAGGATGGTCCGCCCTTCGGAATGCCACTGCAGGATCAGCGCGATGAGATCCTCGATCGTGCGTGCGTCGATGGCGTTGAAGGGCTCGTCGAGCAGCAGCAGGTTGGCATCCTGCAACATCATCCGCGCGAAGCGTGCGCGCTGCAGCTGGCCGCCCGACAGCGTGCCGATCTGGCGCGCCTCGAAGCCGGACAACCCTACCGCGGCGAGTGCCGCGCGTACGCGTTCCGCCTGGCTGCGCCGAAGTCCGCGGAAGGGGCCGATCTCGCGCCACAGTCCCATCGACACCATGTCGAACACGGACACCGGAAAGCTGCGGTCGAGTTCGCTCTGTTGCGGCAGGTAGGCGATGCCTTCCTTGCTCGTGTGCACGAGGAACTGGCCCTGCAGGGGCTTCAATTCGCCGGTCAAGGCCTTGAAGAGGGTGGACTTCCCGGCGCCGTTGGGGCCGACGATCGCGACCAGCGCGCCGCGGGAGATGCGGCAGCGGAGGTGGTGGATTGCCGGGTGGCGGTCGTAGCCGAGGGTCAGGTTGTCGAGTTCGAGGATGACGTTGGGTGTGGTCATGCGAGCGCCCAGCCTACGGTGAGCCATAGCACGGCCGCGGCAGCGGCCGCCAGGGTGATGCGCGCACCGACGCCGAGTTGCAGCGCGGTGCCGGGGAATGCGGTGGTCGGTGCGGCGCCGTGCGCGTGGTCGCCGTCGTGATCATGATGGTGATGCACATGCGACAGCGCGCTGCTCGATGGGGAGGACATATTCTCTTCGTGTCGGGGCATTATTGTTTTGAGGGGCGAATGCTTGTGGGGCTCAGGCCTTCCCCCCGCGCTGGCGACCGCAATCGGCACAGGTGCCGTGGAACACCAGTTCGGCGCGCTCCGGCTGGAATCCGACCGGCAGCGCGAATTGTTCTTCGGGGCGGATCGATTCGAGGCACAACACGTGCCCGCAGCGGTCGCAGTGGAAGTGCGCGTGCTGGCTGCGGGTCTCCCCGCCCGCCTTGAAGCGGCGTGCGCGGTCGGGGCCGATGACGCGATGCGCGAGCCCCTGTTCGACGAGCCAGTCGAGCGTGCGGTACAGCGTTACGCGGTCGTGCGGCATGCCGTCCGCGGCGAGCTGTGCGGCGATGTCGTCGTGGTTCAGGGAACGCGGGCTGTCCTGCAGGATCTCGAGTACGGCGATGCGCGTGCGCGTGACGCGGCCGCCGCAGGCGGCGATCAGGAGTGCGGCAGGGGGAACGTCGGGGCGGGGCATTGCGGGCAGGAACTGGGGCGGCTAATGCAACATTGTAGCATTAGCCGCCGGTGACCCGCTGTCGCGTTGCTCAGCTTTCCTGCAATGCGCCGAGCTCGCGCTGCAGCAACTCCGCGTCGCCGAGATTGAGTTCCAGCAGTCGGCGCAGGTGGGTGACGCTGTCCAGGTCGATCTCGCGGCAGGCGAGTCCGATGCAACCGCTCCCGGCGTGTGCGACGTCGCCCTCCATGCGGATCGTCGCGCCTTCGTCGTTCAGTGCAATCTCGAGCAGACAGCGTTCGCCGAGGCTTGGGTGCAGGTCGTTGGCGGTCCGGATCAGGGCCCCTTTGAGCGACAGGTCGCTGACTTCGCACGGAGCCTCGCGGTTGCCGACGAGCAGGCGGGCGCCGCAATCGAAGCGGATGCGGGAGAAATGCCGGCGTTGCGCTTGCGGCATGGCAGGGTCCTGGCAAGTAAGATGACGGCGGCACGAAGATGGGTGCCGACGCACGATTCTGGGACGGAGTTGCCCTCCCCGCAAGCAGGAACTGCGACGCGCCCGCCCGCGCCGGTTCCTGCTTGCGCGGTGCGAAGTCTGAGCAGCCTGTCACGTACCGGTTTTTGGGGAGGTGGGAAAATTCACCCGGATGAAGCATCCTGTTACGCTTGCTGAGAGAATGGCTGGCGCGACCCGGTGCGGGTCATCGTGATCACAGGGCGGGAAATTGCGTGGCAGAAGTGTTTGAACTCAACGGCGTGTTCGCGCGCCCGGAAAACGATGCGAAAGAAAGGCGCGCGGACGCCGATGCGCTGCTCGATTGCCTTCTGCTGATTGCGAGGGCGCACGGTGCAGCGACGACGCGGGATGCCGCGCTGGCCGGGTTGCCGCTGGAAGATGGGCGGCTCAATCCCGCCCTGTTCGCGCGCGCGGCGAGGCGTGCCGGGCTGAGCAGCAGGCTCGTCCGCTGCGCGCCTGAGAAGCTGAATCCTTCCCTGTTGCCCGCCGTGCTTCTGCTCAAGGGCGAGAAGGCGTGCCTGCTGCTCGGTTGGAGCGAGGACGGCGAGCGCGCCCGGGTGGTGTTTCCGGAACTGGGTGAAGCCGCAGTGGAAATGACCCGCGCTGAACTCGCCGCGCGGCACGAGGGGCACGCGATCTACGCCCGGCCCACGTTCCGCTTCGACGCGCGTACGCCGGAGGTGAAGTCGGTCAAGCGCCACCACTGGTTCTGGGGGGTGATTGCGGAGAACGGAAGCCTGTACCGCGACGTGCTGCTGGCGGCGTTCATGATCAACCTGTTCGCGATCGCGATGCCTTTGTTCGTGATGAACGTCTACGACAGGGTGGTCCCCAACCACGCGATCGAGACTCTGTGGGTGCTCGGTGTCGGCGTGCTCATCGTGCTTGCCGGCGATCTGATCCTGCGCACGATGCGCGGCTACTTCGTCGACCTCGCGAGCAGCCGCGCGGACGTGAAATTGTCGGCGGCGATCATGGAGCGCGTGCTCGGCCTGCGCATGGAGCAGCGGCCCGAGTCGGCCGGCTCCTTCGCTGCCAACCTGCGCGCCTTCGAGTCGGTACGCGACTTCATCAGCTCTGCGACCGTGGTGGCCTTCATTGACGTGCCGTTCGCGCTGGTCTTCCTGCTCGTCATCGGCTGGATCGGCTGGCCGCTGATGCTGCCCTTCCTCGTCGGCGTCGTCCTCCTGATCGTGTATGCGATGACCGTGCAGGGGCGGATGCATGAGCTCGCGGAAACGACTTACCGCGCGGGTGCGCAGCGCAACGCGACGTTGGTCGAAGGGCTCGTGGCGATGGAGACGGTGAAGGCGGTCTGTGCCGAAGGGCCGATCCAGCGCAAATGGGAGAAGAGCGCGGCCTTGCTGGCGCGCGTCGGCACACAGCTGCGCCTGCTGTCGTCGAGCGCGATGAACGGCGCCGCGTGGGTGCAGCAGGCGGTCAGCGTCGCGATCATCATCCTCGGCGTCTATCTGATTCGCGACAACGAACTCAGCATGGGCGGCCTGATCGCGTGCTACATGCTGTCCTCGCGTGCGATGGCGCCGATCGGCCAGGTCGCGGGTCTGCTCGTCCAGTACCACAACGCCTCGACCGCGCTGAGCTCACTCGACAAGCTGATGAATCAGGAGGTGGAGCGCCCGGACGACACCAGCTTCATCAGCCGCAAGAGCTTTCGCGGCGAGATCGAGTTCCGCAACGTCGGCTTCCAGTATCCCGGCCAGGAAACCCCGGCCCTGTCCGACATCTCGCTGCGCATCCGTGCCGGCGAGCACGTGGGTATCATCGGTCGTGTCGGTTCCGGCAAGACGACGCTGGAAAAACTCATCCTCGGGTTGTACCGTCCGACGTCCGGCGCGATCCTGATCGACGGCATCGACCAGCGCCAGCTCGATCCCGCCGAGCTGCGCCGCCACATCGGTTACGTGCCGCAGGACGTGACCCTGTTCTACGGCACCCTGCGCGAGAACATCACGTTGGCCACTCCGCTTGCGGACGATGCCGAGGTGCTGCGCGCCGCGGAGACCGCGGGCGTCACGGAGTTCGCCAACACCCATCCGCAGGGCTTCGACATGCAAGTCGGCGAACGCGGTGCATCGCTGTCGGGCGGGCAGCGCCAGTGCGTGGCGATCGCGCGGGCGGTGATCCACCAGCCGCCGATGCTGCTGCTGGACGAGCCGACCGCGTCGATGGACTTCACCAGCGAGGAGGAGCTCAAGAGCCGCTTGCGCGGCTTTGCGCAGGGGCGGACGATGATCGTCGTTACCCATCGGACTTCACTGCTGGAGTTGGTCGAGCGCATCGTCGTCATCGACGGCGGGCGGATCGTCGCCGACGGACCCAAGGACCAGGTCGTCGATGCCCTGCGCCAGGGGCGGGTCGGGAGGGCCAAGTGATGAGCGAGATCGGTCAGCGGTCCTTCGAGCGCATCGGGAATGTATCGGAGCGTGTCGGCAAGCCCCTGAGGCCCTGGTTCGACCGGCTGTTCGCGCGCTTCCTTCCCGAGACCTCGGTGAACGGGCGCCTCGACTGGGCAGCGGACGCAGACTGGGCGCTCATCCAGGAGGAGCCGCTGCGCGCGCGCATGCTGCTGCGCGTTGTGGCCGTTGTCCTGCTGCTGTTGCTGCTGTGGTCGGCCTTCGCGCCCATCGATGAGGTCACGCGCGGCGAGGCAAAGGTAATCCCTTCCTCGCAGGTGCAGATCATCCAGAGCGTGGATGGCGGCGTGGTCGAGGAGATGCTGGTGCGTGAGGGGCAGACCGTCGAGGCCGGGGATCTGTTGCTGCGCATCGATTCCACGCGTTTCGTTGCCTCGTTCGCGGAGAACCGCTCGCAGTACTTCGCCTTGCGCGCCAAGGCCGCGCGGCTGGAGTCCCTGACGTCGGGCACCCCCTTGAACATGCCGCGCGACGTCTTGCGCGAGGCGCCCGAGATTGCCGACCACGAGCGGCGCCTGTACGAATCGACGGTCGCGGAGCTTGACGCCCAACTGTCGATCGCGCGACAGCAGCTCACTCAACGCCAGCAGGAGCTCAACGAAGTGCGTGCACGCCACGCGCAGAGCAGCAGCGGCCTCGAACTGGTGCAGCAGGAGTTGAACGTCACCCGGCCGTTGATGAAGTCCGGGGCGGTATCCGAGGTTGAGCTCCTGCGTCTGCAGCGCGACGTCGCACGCCTGCGGGGCGAGCGCGATCAGGCTGCAGCGCAGATGTCGCGCATCCATTCCGCGATCTCCGAGGCCACGCGCAAGATTCAGGAGGTGGAACTGACCGTGCGCAACGTGCAACGCAACGAGCTTTCCGACACGATGGCCAAGCTCGGGGCCCTCACCGAGGGCGGCCGTGCGCTGGAGGACCGAGTCAAGCATGCGGAGGTGCGCTCGCCGGTGCGCGGCACGGTCAAGCGCCTGCTCGTGAATACGGTCGGGGGCGTCGTGCAGCCGGGCAAGGAGGTTGTCGAGATCGTGCCTTTGGACGACGCGCTGATCCTCGAGGCGCAGGTCAAGCCCAAGGATATCGCCTTCCTGCGTCCCGGCCAGAACGCCCTGGTGAAGTTCACAGCCTACGATTTCGCCATCTATGGTGGCCTCGATGCGGTCGTCGAACACATCGGCGCGGATACCGTCACCGACGAGAAGGGCAATGCTTTTTACACTGTACGGGTGAGAACCCTGAAGTCGAGTCTTGGCGAGAGCCTGCCGATCATTCCGGGCATGGTGGCTGAAATTGACATCCTCACCGGCAAGAAGACGATTCTTTCCTACCTGCTGAAGCCCGTCCTGCGGGCCAAGGCCAATGCACTGTCCGAACGATGAGCCAGAACATCTTTCTCTGCTCCGAAACGGTCCGCCCATCGGCGCGTTGGCTGGATGCGTTTCCCGAAGGGGTCTGCCAGGAGCAGGCCGACCTGGTAGCGGCAGTCCGCCCGGGTGACGTGGTCTGGGTCGAGGCGGCCGACGGCGGCTGGCTGGACAGGCTCGGTGCCCTCGTGAAGCTGCTGCCCGATTGTCGCCTCGTCGTCGTCAGCATGACGCCCGACAGCGCGGAGGCGCTGGCTGCTCTCGATCGCGGTGCGCGCGGCTACTGTCATGCGCTGGCGGTGCCATCGATGTTTCGGGACGTCGAACTGGTGGTCCGCCACGGCGGTCTGTGGGTCGGCCCCGAACTGATGGCTCGGGTTGTCGGCGCGGCCGGGCGTGCGCTTGCGCCGCAGGCGACGCTGCAACAACCGCTCCTGTCCGAACGCGAGGCCGAAGTGGCGCGTGAGGTGGCCAACGGCATGAGCAACAAGGAGATCGCCGCGAAACTCGGTATTACCGAGCGCACGGTGAAGGCCCACATGGGCGCGATCTTCGAAAAGCTCGGGGTGCGCGACCGGCTGCAGCTCGTGTTGCGTCTGTCCGAGCATCGTGATGTCTCGCTGCCGGTGCATTGATGATGTATATCAGACGCGATACCGAAGGGAAAATCGTTGCCGTCAGCCGCGAACCGGTCGATGGTGCCGGCTGGAGCGCCGCTGGGGTGGAGGACGCCGACCTGCTCACGTTCGGGCGCGACATCGTCGAAGGCACGAACCCGATGGGGGCCACGGACCTTGGCCTCGTGCGTGTTCTCGAGGATCTGATCGAACTCCTCGTCGAGCGCTCGCTGATCCGCTTCACCGACCTGCCGGCGCCCGCGCAGCGCAAGCTCATGGAGCGCCGCGGCGCCCGCGAGGCGATGCAGCACCTGAGCCTGCTCGACGACGATGGCGTGATCTGAGCCGCCCACGCGGCCCTCGTCCCGTGACCGCGCCTCAAGCGAGGCTATCCCTCGCGCACGGCTGGTCCCGTCATACCGTCGATGCCGAGGTCCGACAAGGCCTCCTGTTCCGCGGCAGACCCCACGCCTTCGGCGATCGTCATCAATCCGAGCGAGTGCGCGATCATGCACAGCCCGCGCAGGAAGGCCTGGTTGCCGGCATTCGTGTCGATGCCGCGGATGATGGCCGAGTCGATCTTCACGTAGTCGAGCCCGAGTTCGTGCAGGTCGCCCAGTTCGCCGAAATGCGCGCCGACATGCTCGATACCGACGCGGCAGCCCAAGGGCTGCAGGGCGACGCACAGCGTGCGGAACTCCGCCAGGTGGCGCAGCGCACCGTATTCCGGCACCTCGATCCAAAGCAGTTTCGCGGTTCCAGCGTCTGCCTGCAGCAGGGAGAACAGTTCCCCGCGGAAGTTTGCGTCGCGCAGCGATTCGGCCGATAGGTTGATCCCGCGCTCCCTGCCGTCCTGCGCAATGGCCCGCAACGCGGCCCGCAGCACCGCGATGTCGAAGCGCGGCATCAGTCCCAGCCGTGCGGCGTGCGGCATGAAATAGCCCGCGGGCTGCCAGGTGCCATCGAGCTGGATGCGAATCGGCGCTTCGTCGTGGAGCAGGCGCCCTCCGTTGGCAACCACCGGATAGGCACCCAGGCGCACGCGGTCGTGCTCGAGCGCCGACAGCAGGGCCACCCGCCAGGACTGGAGATCCGGGTAGGGCGCAGGGGTGCCGCCGCTTTCCACGCGCAGACTGCGATCTCCGGCCTGCTCTGCCGTCGCGAGCGCGCGGTCCGCACGCGCGAGCACCTGAGAGCGGATTTCGCCTGCGGCATAGTTCGTCGCCGCGACGGGCAGCGCTATCCGCACCTCCCAGCGGCGCGCGTCGAGCGTGTCGTAAAGCTCGCGCGTCAACTCGTTTGCCAGCGCATCGGGATCCTCGCGGCCCGGGGCCAGCAATGCGAAGTCGCTGCCGTTCATGCGCCCCGCGTCCCAATTAGCGTTGCCCGCTGCGAAATCGGAAAACCGTCCCGCCAGGTCTCTCAGCAGCCGGTCGGTCGCCTCCCTGCCGATGCGCTGATTCAGCCCCGCCAAGTCGCCCACGCGCGCTAGCAGCAAGGTTCCAGCCGCTTGCGCGTCGTCGCGGGCAAGCGCGGAATCCAGCTGGTTCAGGAACTGGGCTCGGTTCAGCAGCCCGGTCATCTCGTCGTGCTGCGTCTGGCGCCGCAGCTGTTCGAGGCGCCGCGCCTCCTCCGCGAGAATGGTACGCACGCGGTCCGACAGCGTGTTCATCGCCCGCACCACGCTGCGAAACTCGCGCGTGCTGGGTTCGGGGGTGGTGACGAATCGCCGTCCGCCGATCGCTTCCGCCTGTTCGACGACGCGGCCGAGGGGGCGCGTGATGTGCTTGATGATCAGGGTGCCGATCAAGCCGGTCAGTACCCCACCCAGCACGAACCATCCCAGCAGTTGCAGCGTGCCCTGCCACAGGGCCGCATAGGCATAACGTTTGTGGCTTTCCAGTGTCAGCGTGCCGAACTGGCGCCAGCCGTCCTGCACCTGTGCGACACCGGCATGTGCTTTGATCGGAATCAGGCGGATGAACCAATCCGGCGCGCCGTCGAGCGTGCCCGCATATTCGCGCTCCGCGATCATCTCTCCGGTCGGGCTGGTCAGCCGGATCAGGCGGTAGTGTCCGGCGTCGAACTGGGCCGAGATCTGCAACTCCACGGTCACTGCGTCTTTGGGCATCTGCGACAGCGACAACGCGAGCGAGGTCGCATTGTCGAGGTTCTTCACCTGCAGTTGCTGCTCCAGATAATGCCGCGCGGACAGCGTGCTCACGACCAGGCTGCCGCCCAGGGCGATGAGGGTCACGATCGCGATGGCGATCCACAGCTGCTTGATCAGGGACATGACATGGGTTCTCCGGAAATCCTGGCCGAGGCAATCATGGCAAACCGTCCTCGCGCATGCGCTCGAGCACGCTGCGCCAGCGCGACAGCCGCGTCGTCGGGTCGGCGGACGAGCTGCTGGCGCCGCTCACCCACAGGCCTTCCGCATTGAAGCTGAAGATCGGGAACAGGTCGGGCCGGCGCGACGCGGTGCGGATGTCGCCGATGAGGTTGTCGAGCACCAGCGGTTCGTCCGCGGGCGAGGGGTAATAGCCGAGCACCATGTGCGCCTGCGAGATGCCGCTGCCCGGTGCGCCCATGCTGGCGCGGACATAGATCAGGCGCAGCTTGTCGGCCGGGATGCCCAGCAGGCGCAGGCTCATGTACTTGGCGATCGAGAAGTCTTCGCAGTCCCCGGCTCTGCGACCGAGGGTCTCGAGGGGAGTGGCCCAGTAATCCTTCTGCTGCCAGATCACGCTGTCGTCTTCAAAGGCGGTGCGGCGGTTGAAGAAGGTGTTCACGCGTTGCAGTTTGTCCTGTTCGTCGAGTGCGGCCGCGTCGCCGAGCATCTGTCGCCATGCGCCCACCGACTCCGCCGCTTCCGCGCCATAGCGCTCACGCGCTAGCCTCAGCATGCGGTCCAGGTCCGGTGCGGCGAACGACAAGCCGAACACCAGGCTCGCGATCGCCGCGAGGCTGAACACGACTGCAGAGAGCACACCCGGAAAAGCGTGCTGTCTGTGCGGGCAAGAGGCTCCTGTCATCGCGGCGGTGGGCATGGTGTCATGCGCATTATCGGCGACCAATGTCATCGGGCGCGTCGTCTTGCAGACCGTTTGGGCATTTTCCCCCCGCCAGTGTTGCGTATTTGGCGTCCTGCGAGCGTTGGTCGGAAGTAATATTCACTTACAAGATTAATTATGCAGCTGACGCTGCGCAGGCCGGCGAGGAATATGCGTATATTTCATATGCATGCCCGCCCCTCTGACTGGAGAAAATATGAAAAAGTGTCGATCCGTGATTGCGATGGCTGTGCTGGCTGCGCTCCCGTTTGCTGCAACGGCGGCGGGACCGGATGCCCTGCGCGATGCGGCGCGCAAGGCGGTAGTGGCCAATCCAGAAGTTCAGGCAACCTGGAACGCGTTCCGTGCGGCACGCGAAGATCAGGAGGTCGCACGTGCCGGCTACCTTCCTCAGGTCGATGCCGTCGGCAGCATCGGCCGTGAGCAGCAGCATCGCTCGGGCGAAGGCGCCGATGGCACCGATACCTTCACCCACCGCAACCTCACTCTGTCGCTCAACCAGATGGTGTATGACGGTTTCTTCACCCGCAGCGAGGTCGCCCGCTTCGGGTATGCGAAGCTGACGCGCTACTACGAACTGGTCGACGCCTCCGAAGGGGCTGCACTGGAAGCGGTGCGGGCGTATGGCGACGTCATGCGCTACCGTGAGCTCACCCGCCTCGCGCAGGCCAATTACGTCCAGCACAAGCAGATCTACGACCAGATCGCCGAGCGTGCCGGTGCTGGAGTCGGCCGCCGCGTCGACCTCGAGCAGGCGACCGGACGCCTTGCGCTCGCCGAATCCAACCTGCTCACCGAAGTGTCGAATCTGCATGACGTTAGCGCGCGCTACCTGCGCATCGTCGGCGAGGTGCCGCAGGACGCCATGCCCGGCCTGCCGGTCGGTACGTCGCTCGGGCAGATCCCGCCGACCGCCACGGACGCCCTGCGCACAGCCTTCAATACCAGCCCCGCCCTGAATGCCGCGGTCGAGAATGTGCGCGCCAGCCAGGCTCTCATCGATTCGCGCCGTGCCGCCTTCCACCCGCGCCTCGACCTGCGCGCGCGTCAGGCGCTCGACTACAAGCTCGACGGTTTCGACGGCCATTCGCGCGAAGCGGTGGTCGAACTGGTGCTCAGCTACAACATCTTCCGTGGCGGCGCCGACGATGCCCGGCTGCGCCAGGCCGGCGACCTGAGCAATCAGGCCAAGGACCTGCGCGAGAAGGCTTGCCGCGACCTGCGCCAGACCCTCGCCATCGCCTACAACGACGTGCAGCGCCTGCAGGAACAGATGCGCTACCTCGACCAGCATCAGCTGTCGATCGAAAAGGCCCGCGAAGCCTATCGTCGCCAGTTCGACATCGGCCAGCGTACCCTGCTTGACCTGCTGGATACCGAGAACGAGTACTTCCAGGCTCGGCGTGCCTACGTGAACGCGAGCTACGACCAGATCATCGCGCAGGCCCGCGCGCTTTCGGGCATGGGCCAGCTGATGGGCACGCTCGGCGTCGCACGCGAGGATCTGCCGACGCCGGCCGATCTCGGCCAGGACCGTAGCGGCATCGACCCCGAGACGGTGTGCCCGCCTGACGCGCCGGTGCCGATGAGTATCGACAAGGCTGCGTTGCTGTCGGAAGCGATGAAGGCCGTGGGTTCGGCGCCGCCGGCCAGCACCACGGGCAAGTAAGCAGGTAACTGCCGACAGACGCCGATTGTGCCGCCGGCCTCCTCACGGAGGCCGGCGGTTCTGTTTCGCGTGCGGCGCTGCGCGGCGTGCGGCAACGATCCCTCGCGCGCTCGGTCCATCGGGCGCCATCCCGTACAATCCCTCGCATGAATCCTTCCGCACCCCTCGCGCACGGGGCCGAATCTTCGCCGCTGGGCAAGCCGGCCGACTACTGCGACACCTATTCCCCCAGTCTCCTGTTTCCGATCGCGCGCCAGATCAAGCGCGACGAGATCGGCATCGTTCCCGGCAAACTGCCCTTCGTGGGCGAGGACCTGTGGAACGCATACGAATTGTCGTGGCTCAATCCGCGCGGCAAACCCGTCGTCGCGCTCGCGACCTTCCGCGTGCCGGCCGATTCACCGCGCCTGATCGAGTCGAAGTCGCTCAAGCTCTACCTCAACTCCTGCAATCAGACGCGCTTCGAGAGCGCAGAGGTTGTCCAGGCGACCTTCGTGCGCGATCTCTCCGACGCCGCGGGCGCGCCCGTCGCGGTGGAAATACAAGCGCTGGGCACGACGCCCGTGCGCGTGATCGCCCCGCCGCCGGGCGAGTCGCTCGACGAGCTCGACATCGACATCGATACCTACCAGCCCTGCCCGGATTTCCTGTCCGCAGCCACTGGCGGGGAAGAGGTCAGCGAAACGCTGCACTCCCACCTGCTCAAATCCAACTGTCTCGTTACCGGCCAGCCCGACTGGGGGTGCATTGTCGTGCGCTATGTCGGGCCGAAGATCGAACGCGCGGGGCTGCTGCGCTACATCGTCTCGTTTCGCAAGCACAACGAATTCCACGAGCAATGCGTCGAGCGGGTCTTCTGCGACATTCTGCAACGTTGCAGGCCGCAGGCGCTTGCGGTGTGGGCGCGCTACACGCGCCGCGGCGGCCTCGACATCAATCCCTTCCGCTCGACCGGATTCTTCCTCCCGCCGCAAAACGAAGCCGAAATCCGCCAATAATCCCCTGCCTGCCGGTTTCTCGCGGCCGCACGGATCGGCATCGCAAGAGTACGCTAGCATCATGGTTTTCATTCAGGGGGAAGGGTATGGCGAGGGTGCAGAATACCGGACCCAAGGGCGCCGGCATGCGGCAAATCGCGCTTATTGGGGCCGCGCTCATCGTGACTTGCGCAGCCGCTCCCGCACTGGCCGAGCGGCCGATGGCGGTGGACGATGCGGGCACGGGCGAGAAGGGGGGGCGAAGCTCGAATTCGGCTGGGTGCGCGACGACAAGGAGCGCGGCGCCGAGGCGTCGATTGCTTATGTTCCGTTCGGCGGTCTCGAGATCGAGCTCGGCTACGTGCGCACGCGCGATCCCGATCCCGATCCGTCCCTCTGGGCGCACGGCCTGGGCGTGGCGGTGAAATGGGTGCCGCTGCAGGCGGAGTCCGGCCTGTCGGCCGGTCTCAAATACGAGTACGAGCGGGCACGCGTCGATCTGCGCGGGCAGTCGGATGAGATCGCCCGTGCCAACGGCGTGACCGGCCTCCTCAGCTGGGGCTTGGCATCCGGACAGCACGTGCACCTGAATCTCGGTCGCGAGTGGGTGCGTGTCGAGGGCGAGAACGAAGTCGCCAACACCTGGGGGGTCGGTTTGGAGCAGCCACTCGGCGAACGGCTCACGCTTGCTGCCGAGGTGTTCGGTGCCGAGGATGCACGTCCGGATCGCCAGATCGGCCTGCGCTATGAAGTCGTCGACGGCTTCATCGTGTCCGCCGCGGTCGGGCGGGGTAGCGACCGCAGCATCGCCAATGTGGGGTGTGCCTGGGAATTCTGAGGCGCGCGCATTCGTGTCAACGCTCCTTCGTGGAGGGGCGTTAAATGCATGGGTCGGACGATCCGGCGAGGCGGCCCGAGGCGCCAATGTGCAAGAGGCGCTTTCCGGGTAGTCAAGGCGGGGATGCTTGGTTTAATATCCGGCCGGTTCTACACCACCATCTAAAGGAACAGAGCATGAAAGTTTTCGTTGCTGCCGCGGTTGCCGCGGGCCTTCTCTCCGCCGCTCCGGCTTTTGCTTCCGCTGACCTGGCCAAGGCCAAGAACTGCCTCGCCTGTCACGCCGTAGACAAGAAGCTGGTCGGCCCGGCCTACCAGGAAGTGGCCAAGAAGTACGCTGGCGACGCTGGTGCCGTTGCCAAGCTGGCCGAGAAGATCCAGAAGGGTGGTTCGGGTGTTTGGGGCACGATGCCGATGCCGGCCAACCCGCAGGTCAACGCTGAAGAAGCCAAGACCCTGGCTACCTGGGTTCTGTCGCAGAAGTAATCGACTCTGGTCGATGCAAGAAAGCCAGCCCGCGGTTATATGGAGTCACTAAGCACTCATATTTGACCGCGGAAAGTACCGCTTCTGACTTCAGGAGCGGTATTTTTTTGCTTGACGATGTACTTGGTGTGGAGTATTTTTGAACACATTATGAGTGCAGTCAACAATCTTTCCGGCCTGCAGAAGGCGGACCAGAACCTAGCCATCTTCGTCTCCTGGGTCGCCAGCAAGACCGACGCCGACTATCGGGAGATGGTCTTGCGCGGGCAGCTCAACCGCAAGGAGATCGCCAGGGAGTGCCAGTTTGCCAAGAGCGTCTTGCTGCAAAATCCGCGCGTCAAGCAAGCCCTACGCGATCTCGAAGCGCAACTGCGCGAGCGCGGCATCCTGCCGTCCATTGCCGACCCCGCGACGCCTGCGCCGGTGACCGACGCACCCAACCCACGCGCCGCCGCTGACAAGGCCCGTCTGAAACGTCTCGAAGCAGAAAACGCCGCCCTGCGGGCCGAGGTGATCGAACTGCGCGGCCAGCTGGAGCGCTACCGACTGATGGACGACGTGCTGGCGTCGACGGGGAGGCTGCCCCGGTGAGTCTGCCCAGCTTCACCGTGCGCGTCAGCGCCGTGCGCAGCCAGAGTCCACAGGGCCTGGGCGGGGCGATATTCACCGGCGTCGAGGTCGACGCCGGTGGCGGCCGACGCGACGCCAAGGCGCATCTGGTGGTCAAGGCCCCGCACTGGCTGCTCAACACCTCTATCGAAGTCGGCCAGCTCTGGCGCCTCACCGGCGAAGCGACCCCCAACACCATCGTCGTGAATGGCTATCGCCTGACCGAATCGACCCTCACGCCAGAAACGATGGAGCTGCTGCGCCCCTCGGGCGAGCATATCGTCACGCTCCTTGCCGAGTGCAGCGCCTTCGCCGGCATCGGCATGGTCAAGGCACGTCGCCTGTGGGACCGCTTCGGGGAGGACCTGTACGCCATCCTCGATAACGGGGACGTGAAGCGGCTTGAGGAAGTGATGACCGCCGAAGCGGCGGCGAGTCTTGCCGACGCATGGCATCGTTGGGGTGACACCTTCACCCTGCAATGGCTCCAGTCCAAGGGTTTCCCGGTCGCCCTGGGGCGCAAAGTCATCGACCATTTCAGCCCGCACCCCGCCGTCAAAATCGAAGGCAACCCCTATCGACTCATCAGCTTCGCGGCCGATTGGACGGCCACCGACAGGCTCGCTCGAGAGTCGTTCGGCATTGCCGAGGACGATCCAAGACGGCTCGCCGGAGCCGTCGAGGAGGCCCTGTACGGGGCGTTTGATGCCGGACACACCTGCATCACCCGCAGCGAGGCAGCGCAGCGCGTAGGCGGCCTATTGGGTCGTGGTGATGCCAGCCTGATCGACCGCGCGCTCGCGGAGGCCGAAGCGCGGGGATGTTTCCTGCGTCGTGCCGAGCGCCTGCATGCCGTGGGGCCGTATGTCATGGAGCGCGGCATTGCCGAGTCCATCGCCCAGCGCGCGGCACAGCCGGACCCGCTGCTGATGCGTGCTGATCTGTCGGCGCTGCTGGTCGAATATCAGACCGAGTCAGGCATTACGTTGGAGGCAAGTCAGATCGAGGCGCTGGAAGTGGCCAATGCCCACCCCATCGCCGTCATCACCGGCGGCGCTGGCACGGGCAAGACAACGGTGCTGCGCGCCTTCTTCGGCATGTGTGGTGCGGCCGGATGGCCGGTCTGTGCCATGGCGCTCGCCGGGCGTGCCGCACGCCGCATTGGCGAAGCGACCGGGCAGTCCGCGACCACCATCGCCGGCTTCCTGACCCGGTTCGATCCCAGGACCGCCCCCGAGCGTGCCGTCGTCGTCATCGACGAAGCCTCGATGCTCGACCTGCCGGCGGCCTATCGCCTGATCCGCCATCTGCCCGAAGCCTACCGTTTCGTGCTGGTGGGCGACCCGCACCAATTGCCGCCCGTGGGGCCGGGGCTGCTCCTGCACGAACTCGCGCACCAGGCCGGCATCCCGCGCGTCGAGCTGCAACAGGTCAAGCGCTATGGGGGCAGCATTGCCGAAGCCGCCCACGCAGTCCGGCAGGGGCACTGGCCCGACCTGCCCGATGATCCGTGGGGCGACATCGCCTTCCTGCCCTGCGCTCTGGCCGACATCAACGATACCGTGCTGGACCTGCTGAACGACGATCCGGACGCCACGCAAATCCTCTGCGCCACTCGCACGGCAGCAGCGGGAGGCGTGAAGGCGATCAATGCCCTGTGCCTGGCGGCCCGCCATGCCGGCAATGCAGAGCTGCTGCGCTGGAACCCTGAATTCGAGGCCGTGCAGGGCACCGGCTTCCGGCTGGGTTCGCCGGTCATCTGCCTGGTCAACGATTGGGAGAAGAACCTGCAAAACGGCTCACTCGGCGTGATCGTATCGGTGAAGCCACCCTGCCGCGATGCCGAGCCGGGGCAGAGTCTCGGCCGCATCCGGTGGGATGACGGACAGGAGCGCGACCTGACCCCCGACCTGTTGCCGCATCTGGAACTGGCCTACGCCATCACCATCCACAAGGCGCAGGGCAGCCAGTTCCCGCGCATCATCGTGCCGGTGCGCCAATCCCAATTGTTGGATCGCACGCTGCTCTATACGGCGATCACCCGCGCCCAAAAGCAGGTGATTTTGGTGGGCGATGTGGCCGCCGCCAAGGCCGCCGTTGAAGCGCCGCCCCATGCCTCGCTGCGTCAGGTGGCCCTCGGATCGATGCTCACCGACATACTGGAGGGCATGGCGTGACCCATACCGTCGTCCGCTACAAGGTCGTGCGCGACAACACCGGCATCCATGAGGAAATCCCGGTGATCCTCACCGAGTTCGGCCCGCTGCAACCGCTGATCAAATACGTCCTCAGGCAACGGCACCTGATGTCGGAGAGCAGCATCGACAAACTGGTGCAGGCAGTGGGCCTCCTGATCGACTACACGGAGGCCAATCATCAATCCTTCGACGACCCGAAGGAGCTGTTCGAGGTGTTCGTGCAGCGGCTCTACAGCGGCACGGTAGGCGTCGACGGCAATGACCCGAGCGACCTGTACTGGGATGCCCGCTCGCCGGCCGTGGTGCGAGTGCTGGTCAATCACCTCTCAAAATTCAGCGACTGGATGGCGCAGGAGCAAGGGACGACGCCGCTCAACCCGTGGCGGCAGGCGACCCGTGCCGAAGAGCGCCTGGCGTGGGCGGCATGGCACCACCAGCGCAGCCGCGCCTTCCTCTCGCACACCATGAGCGTCGATGTCGCCAGCCTCAAGGTCAGCCGGGCGCGCACGGCCCTGCTCAAGAATACCCCGGTCATCGACCACGGGCCGGTCAAGTATTTCCCGCAGGATCGCATGCACGATCTGCTGTTTCGCGGCTTCATCGTGCCCGGCAAACAGAGGAGCCCGCGCGTCGAGGAGCGGCTGAACCTGCGCGACATCCTCATCACGATGCTGCTGCACTACGGCGGGCTGCGCATGAGCGAGCCCTTCCACCTCTATGTGCATGACGTCATTCACGACGACACCGATCCGGGCTGCGCCCTGGTGCGGGTGTTTCACCCGAGCTACGGCCAGGCGCCCGCCGACCTGTTCGACGCCAAGGGCAAGCCGGTGGCGTGTGACCGCGCCACCTACCTGCGCGACAGGTATGGCCTGCCGCCGCGCACGGAGTACAAGAGCACGCACACCCTGCACGCCGGGTGGAAGGGCAACGCACTCGACAGCAAGCGGCACTTCATGGACGTGCATTGGGTGCCGCGCTGGGCAGGCCGGTTGTTCTGGAAACTGTGGGTGTTCTACATGGCGCAGCGGGATCAACACACCCCGGACCACCCCTACGCCTTTGTGACACGCGAGGGCAAGCCCTACAGCATCGATGCCTTCGAGGACGCGCACGCCAAGGCCGTCAGGCGCATCGGTCTGGTGCCGGCCAAGGCGGCGGGCACCACGCCGCACGGACATCGTCACGCCTACGGCCAGCGATTGTCCGACCTGCACCTCGATGCGACCTTCCTCAAGAAGGCGCTGCACCACAAGTCGCTGGAGTCGCAGGTGGTCTATACCGAGCCGGATCGCGTGAAGCTCAACCGGGCGATTGATGCCGCGCTGGCCCGCGCGGAAAAGGCCGAGGACGGGACGGCCCCGCCGCCGCCCGACTTCCTCGCGTACGGCTTCAAGGACGTCGATCCGCTGGGGCTGCTGTCCGGTCCGAACCGGAGATTGCTGAGGAGAAGTTGATGCCTAAAGGGAAAAGGACTGTCGAAAAAAAATTCGACGCCGACTTCCGCTTCGTGCTCGACCTCGATCAGGCCATGGAAGGTTGGCGCGTGTGGGCGGCGGAGTATTGGGCGGGGCTGCCCAAGACCCGCCCAAACATGATGCAATCCGCCCTGACCGCGTTTCTGGTCCACTACCTGCACGGCCAACAACTGCATGCACCCCCGCTCGACGCGTTTTTTGCCGCTAACCGTTCGCTTCCACCACTCGATACGGCGCTGGGCCTCGAGTTGCTTAGCTCCGAGCGCGTTGCCAACCAGAAGCACGATACCGTTAGCGACTTCCTCGACTGGGTATTGCGAGAAAAGCTCGCCGCACCTGATGCCGACGGCCATCGCGTGGTGCCGCCGCGCCTCGCCCACCCCTTCCCGAGAAGGGGAGCCAAGCGTCACGGCAAGACTTCGGACCTGAGCTTCGCCCATGTGCTCAAGCTCGACCCCAGGCTGGAGGAGTGGCGCCAACTCGCCGCCGACTGGCTCAAGGACCAGAAAGCCGACGTCTCCAACCGCCGCGATTCCCTGGACAGGTTCCTCATTCACTACATCCACGGCCAGAACTTGGAGCACAATTACGGACGCTTTTTCCTGCGCGAGACCGAAAAACCGGACCTGGCTCCGGTGCTCATCAGCGCCAAGCGCAAGGGAGCGAGGAAACTCCTGAGCCAAGACGTGAAAAATAACAACATCATCGCCGACTTCCTCGACTGGGTGCTGGCGACCCGGCTCTGCGATCCCGAGACCGGCGAATGGGATCGCTCGCGCTTTCACAATCCGGTACCGCGTCTTTCTAAAGCCGGGCTGCCGACGAACAGCCAATCCGACAAGGCGTCCCTCTCCATCCGCTACATCCGCGAACTGCGCGGCATGCTGGCCGAGGGGCGGAACCTCCAGGACTGGAAATGGGCGCAGGCGGCGATGGAGGATGGGCGATATGGCGGCGACTGGTTCGTGGTCGATCCGGCGATCATCGACCCCGACGACCCCGATTGCGTGGCCCGGTGCCGCGCCGCGAGCAAGCACGAGATGGAGCATAAGGGCTACCCCGCCGAGGTGTGGGAGATGTGGTCGCCGGTGCGGGCCGTGACCCTGTACCTCAAATTGGAATTGCCCCTGCGCACCTTCCAGGTCCGCATGCTGGATTCTGGGGAAGCCGACACCTGGCGCTACGTCCATGCGCCAGGCGGCGGGGGCTTCATCCTCAACCGCGGCCCGCTCGCCACCGGCAGCGAGCAGCGGCCCTCTCAGCGCGGGGTCTTCCACCGCAGCGCGAACGAGAAGGAAGCCGGCTTCTACATCAACACCAACAAGACCGCCGACATCGACACGACCGAAAACGAGAAGGGCTACGTCATCCCGTGGGCCAACGACGAGGCGCTCTACTGGCTGGAGAAGCTGCGCACCTGGCAGGAGCGCTACAACCCGATCCCGGCGCCGACACCCTGGACGGCGCTGGAAGCCAAACACTTCGGAAGGACGCCCCCCCATGCCGAGGTGCTGGCGCAGCGCGGTTCCACCTGTTTCCTGTTCCGCGACCCGACCGACGGCGAGGGTGACAAGCCGCTCGTTAAAACTGCGCTGGACCGCGTCTGGTACAAGCTGCTCGCCCGGCTGGAGCAGCGCTGCGCCAACCGGGGCGAGACGCTGGATGACGGTACGCCGATCCGCTTTGTCGATCCGGATTCCTCCACAACGACGCGCTTCCCCCTGCATGCCCTGCGCGTGTCGCTGATTTCTTACTACATTCTCGACCTCAAGCTGCCGATCGCCGTGGTGTCCAAGATGATCGCCGGTCACGCGACCATCATCATGACGCTCTACTACACTAAGTTCGGCAAGGCATACATGCGTGAGGTGCTCTCCGAAGCGGAAAAGAGCGACCTCGAAGCCGAGCAGGCCAACCACCGCCGCTTCCTGATGGAAGAGAGCTTCGAGCAGGTCTCCCAGCGCTTTGCTTACGTGTCCGAGGATGCCGTGCGCACGGCGGCCAACAACCGCTCGGCTGCCGCCTTCGTCTTCGACGACAATGGCATCTGTCCCAACGGCGCAACACTGTGCGATGTCGGTGGGGATAAACTCACCGACCGCCAGACTGAGCAGTTCTATGCTCCCGTCCCCGGCTTCCCGCAGGAGCGCAACTGCGTCTGCTGCCGCTTCTTTCTGACGGGCCCCGCTTTCCTGCCCGGCCTGATCGCGCACTTCAACACCGTCAGCGAAAAGACCCACCGCCAGAGCGACCGCTATAGCGCCCTGAATGACAAGCTGGTCGATCTAGAAGACCGCCAGCGGGCCTGCGAGCGCGAAGACCAGCCCTTCCTTCAAGTGCGGGAACTGGATCAATTGTCGAAGTATGTCGAGGCCGAGGCGATCACGCTGAACGGGTTGATGAACACCCTGCAAGCCACGCACCACCTGATCCAGCGCGCCATCCAGATCGCCGGCGACACTCAGAAGGAGGGCGTGAAGCTCGTCGCCAAGGGCAGCATGACCGATCTCAAGGTGGGCTTCATCGAGTCGCAATCGGTGTTGCACCAGCTCGAAGTGGTGTGCGAGAACGCCGTGATCTACCCGTCCATCGATGCCGGCTTCGCCACGATTCGGCGCGCGCAGATGCTCGATGCCATGCTGCGCTACAACGGCATGGATCCAGTGCTGATGTATCTGACGCAGGAGCAGCAGCTGCATGTCGGCAATGCCGTGATGCAGCTCATCCAGGCACGCACCGGCTCGATCGAGGGCGCGCTGCCCTACGCCGAGTGCCGTCTCCGGCTCAAGGACATCGGCCTGCTCAAGGACGAGGTCATGACCGAGATCGCCCACGTCAAGGCCCAGAGCCTGATCGACCATGCCAAGGCCAAGCGGGCGCTGACTCCGCCCAGGGAGGATTCCAATGACCATGCATCCTGACGATCTGCTGGAACAGCTCAAGAAAACCGCCACCGCGCGCAAGAAGCGTAGTCTGGAACTCATCTACGAGATTTGCCGCGAGCAGTACGAGCGTGGCAGTAGGGACTTCTCGGTGGCGACCATCGCCCGGATTGCGGCGGATCGGGGCGGCCCGAGCAAAGGTGCGATCCACAACAAGACTGGCGATGACTACAAGGGCCTGATCAAGGCTTGGGCCGAGCACACGGGTGGCGTGACCCGCAAGGTGCGGCAGGTCAGCGAAAACCCCTACTCTGCCCTGATCGAGAAGATCGAGAACCCGGCGCTGCGCTCCATGATGGCCGGCCTTCTCGCCGAGAACCGGCAGATGCGCCGTGAAATCACGCTGCTCAAGGCCGAAGGCAACCGCGTGATCGACATGCGGCCGCGCTCTGCGGAGCCGCGTGAGGCGATCCAAGTTCTTCCGGCCACGACCGGGCTGTATCCCTCGGAGATCGAGGCCCTGCGCCATGCCGTCAGCGACAGGCTGCTCAAGAATGAGGGCTGGTCCTGCGATGCCGAGGGGCGCGTCCTCAATGAGGCCGGGCGCGTCATCTTCAAAGCCGGCTATGTGTCGGCTATCCGAAAGATCATCGGCGAGAAGGCATCAAGCGAAGGCAGCCCGGCGAACCGGATCGGCGTCAACAACGGCAAGCTCGATGTGACGGACGTTGAATGAGCGGAGGCGGAATGGGGTTAGGTTTTGTACCCCGCCCTTGCCACGCGGCGCGCGCGGGGTTTGGGGCGGAGCCCTGAGGTCTCTGTTCGGCCAATAGCGGCCGTTTAAGCTTATGGCGTCCGTACACTTGCTCAGCCTCGCGGCGTGGCTTACGGTTGGTCAAGTGTCAGCGCCCGTCATTGGACGCGCGCAACCGGACGAGGCCATCTCGCGCGAGTTGTTCGAGCGCGCGGCTTATGAGATTTGCCGCAACCTCGGGCGCACTTTTTTCCGTAGAGCCCCACCGGCACGGGGGGGCGTCAAGGTATTGTTGCATCTGTGGCGGCACGTTCAGAACCAACGTTTCCGAAAGCTGCTACTGCTTAGGACGTGTCACTGTGGATTGCGATGCGAATGAGGGCCAATTATGCGATATGCGTGGCGTTTTTATAGTATCTTTTAGGGATCATGCGAACCCTCGTTAAACGCTTCTGCGAACGTCTCGGTTACGACGGCGACAGCGGCCTGATCGAACCCAAGGAATTTTCACGAGTGGCCGGCGTTGCGCAGGCGCTCTGGGCGGCGCACGATCAAGCGAAATTGCAGGCGTGTTTTGGCGCTTGGGAGGACCATTGGGTCCCGGACAGCTCGCAGCGTTTCACTCCCTTGGTTTACATTGCCTTGGCAGACGATGAGCACGATGCCCGACGCATCCATCGCTGGGTTTGGAGTCAGGGCAAAGCGCCGTGCTTGGTCATCCTCTGTCCCGACGAAGTGATCGTCTGCAGCGGCTTCCACTTTTTGACTGACACTCGCTGGAACGACGCGGTGCAACGGGAGCCGTTGCCTTGGCCGACCGAAGGCGATCTCGCGCCTTTGCTGCGGGACCTTGCGCCCGACCGATTGCATGCGTCCATCACATGGCGGGACTTTACGAAGTCGGGGAAGGTTGGGGTGGATACGGCTTTGCTAGAGGGTCTCGAAGGGCTGCACGAGTACCTTGCGGATAGCATCAAGTCAGAGAAGCTGAAGATCCCGCCAGACCTGATCAATCGACTCATTGGCAGACTGATCTACACGTACTTGCTCACCGACAAGAAGGTGATCGAGGTCGACGGTTGGGAGTGTGATGCTGCGGGCGGCAACAGATTTCTCGAACAGCAGTCGTCAGGTTTTTGGACGCTGCAGGACCGAATTGATGAAATCTTCAACGGCGGAGTTTTCCAGATCAGCGAGCACGAACGTTCACTGATCACGCCTTCCCTTTTGGATCTCGCCATCGGCTTCATCCGAAGAGGCGAGAAGTTCGATGGCAACTATCGACAAACTGCGCTGTTCTCGATCGACCTTTCTGCCATTCGCATCGAGACCCTGTCGGCCGTTTACGAGAAGTTCCTCCGGACGGAGTCCGTCGAAGACGCCAATCGCGACGGCGTCGTGTACACACGCCCGTTCCTAGCGGACTTCATGTTGAATCGGGTCGCAGACAGCTGCAAGTTCAACAGCGACACGAAGGTGCTGGATCCGACGTGTGGCTCGGGTGTCTTCTTGGTTGCAGCGTTCCGCCACATTGTTGAAAGCGAGCTTGCAGGGGGAGTACAGCGGGGCCGTCGATACCTCTCCCTGCGGAGATTGCACGAACTGCTCAAATGTTGCATTTATGGGGTGGAGAAGTCTTCTTCGGCGGCGCAGGTTGCCACGTTCAGTTTGTACCTGAATCTCCTGGACTACCTCGATCCCGCAGATCTTGCGTTCCGCATCAACGGGGGGAGCGCTGAAAAGGTGTTCCCTCCGCTGCTTGGGTCGAATATCCTCGCGGCGGACTTCTTTTCCAAGAAGCGCTTTTTCCCAGAAGTCAGTTTCGACGTCACCGTTGGCAACCCGCCATGGAAGAAGTTGGCCGACGTCACTAAGCACAGCGGCGACGTGGAGAAATACGAGATTGAGTGGCACGACGCCTCCCAGCACGTGGCGTGGGGCCTCGTGAAAAAGTACCTCAAGGTCGGCGGACGGCTTGCTTTGGTGCTGCCAGCCAAATCCTTTGCGGCGCCGGCCGCAGGCCGTTTCGTTACGGCCTTTGCACGAGAGGCCGACATCGATTTGGTTGTGAACATGTCCAGTTGGCGGCGTTACCTCTTCGTGGGCGCTGAGGATCCGGCAGCTCTGATGTTTGCCACCAATCGACCTCCGAAGGCAATGGGACGCACCTGGTTCTACATGCCGCGGCTGTGGTCTCAGCCCTTCAAGCCCGACGCCATGTGGATGCTCGCCGTTGATCGAGCCGACGTGAACAGTTTGCCCAGCGCCATGGCGTTTGCCAACCCCGAAAGCGTGTTTGATGCTTTTGTCCTCAAACCATACGACCGCAGGGTCAAGCAGCGGCTCATCGGCCTATATCACGGAGATAAAGTCACCTCTCTTCGGGGGTTGTTGGACGATGCGGGTTTGGAGCTTGCGCGGGGAGTTACCGCCACAGAATTGCAAATCCCCGGCGCTGCAAGAGCTGCTGCTGGGCAACTTGATCCAAAGCGGCGAGATGAGAGGCGTCCGGTCATCACGGATCTGACGTCCGTCTTTTCCGCGCACCCGGATCTTCAAGACCTGTCGATCAAGCAACTGCCGAAGAACTCCGTCGGTGAACGCTGCAAAGGGCCTCGGCTGATCCTGGCTCGCAGCATGCAGTACTGCTACTGCACCTCGCAGGTTTTTGCGGTCAATCCGACTTTCAATTTGATCTTCTCGATCAAGCCAACGCCCAAGCGCGACGAGGCGGGTCTGCTTGAGCTGCTGTCCCGTCTGGGCCAGTATCTGATGAGCGATTTTGCGCGGTACCAATTCGCGTTGTTCGGCAAGCTTTGGCAGATTGATGGCAAGCGAGCGGAGAAGCTCGATTTGGAACGCATCGTGGTGCCTTCGCTTGCTTCGTTGCAGAGCCATGCCGATTGGGATTGCTCGGACTCCAAAGCGAGAGACGTCCTGAAGCGGATGGAGATGGAGGAATTTCTGGCACCTCTCGAGGACTACGCAAGCTTTCGCAGTGAACTTGAGAACGCTCGCTGGCCCACGCCGCGTCCGCTAGGAGACGCAAGCGTGCCGAAGACCTATTTGGCCATGCTTGGAGACGTGTTGGGTAGCCGCCTGAACGAGCAAGTGGAAGTCAAAGCCGGTAAAGGAAACTCGGTGATGACCGAGATCGTGCTCGGTTTCCAGAGCGACTTGGAAGATTCTGCAATGGGGGCGTTGAGCGATGGTGACGGATTCCAGTTCTTTGACTCGGCAAGACTCAAGCGAGGCAACGGACGATCACAGGTCATCATTTGTAAGCCTAAGGGCTCTGAACACATGACGCTCGAACGCGCGTATGCCGACGGTCTGCACGTGATCAACCGCTTGTTTCTCCATTGACGCGCGATGCACAACCCATTGCTCGTTGACCTTCAGGTGGCGCTTCAAAATTGCGTCCGCGACAAACGCCGGTCTGCCATGATCGGAAAGTTCGTAAGCGCGTGCGTGGGCCTCGCTCATGCTGCTCACGACAACCTGATCGGTCCCAACTGGACCATGTTCTTGACGAAAACGGGGGCCCTTTCCAAGACAAAGACCGGTGCTCCTCGCGTGAAGGAAACGGCGCTGTCCGCCGACATTGCGCTTGAAGCACAGGCGCTGCTAATAAAAGGCTCACAGCAGCAACGCGCAATGGCATCCCCGGGCTTTGTGCCCTCTGATGCGATCTCCTTTGTTCAAGCGGATGCGCTCATGCCCGGCAAGAAGACCACGGGCAACAGTTCAAAGCGTCCCGACCTAGTCTTCATGCCGGCCGATCCCGAACTGAACCTGGCATTCGCAGTTGAGGCAAAGGTCCTTGAAGGTCATAGCGACTGCAAGGATTTGCTCTTGGGGCCCGAAGGGATTGGTTGCTTCACGCGGCCAAATGATCCCTACGAGACCAGCGGTGTCATTGGCTTGTTTGGCTACGCGGACCACGCGTCCGTTGCGCAGCATCAGGCGGCCCTGCACTCGGCCATGACCACTGACACGGTGACGGGATTTCTCAGCGTGGCCACTGCGCAGCGCAGCTGCGTCTGGGACAACGTCACCATCGCCCGAGCAAGTACTTTGGCGACGACCAAATCCTCAGGGTTGCTCTGCTTGGGCGTCGTGTTCGGTTTTCCGAGCATTCGCCAAACCGGCGCAACACCAGCGAAGAAACGAGCAACGACCGCAAAGGCTGGAACAAAGGTTCCCGCAAGAATGACGACGTTGACCTCGTCCGCAACGCACGTTGGACCGGGCACGGTCCGTCCCCCACTGGCGATCAAGCGAAAAACGCCTTAAAGCGCTAACCATACCGTGTCATTGGCCACTCGCCGCAGTCTAGTGTCGAGAACCAAGCGCTTGCCGGGTAGGTGGTGGCCGTCGTGCACGAACGTCGGACCTTTGACTATCGGTGTGTGCAAGACCTGCTGCGAGCGCGGTTCTGCAAAGCCACGAACTTCCGCTTAGGGTCGGGGGCGGCCGGTCAGGCAATGCGATAGCCGGACGAGGTTGCTGCCAGCCAAGCATCAAGAAAAAACGCCCAGGCCAAAGCCTGGGCGCAGTATTACAGTTAACAATCTAAAAGCCTTGCGCTTACTCACTCATGCGCAATTAGTTGCGCTTTTACTCCACATAGTTCAGGGCTGGCTTTTTTTTCGTCCGCCTATCGGGCGCTCAGGACTGCAGGCTGTCCGCGAAGCCGAGCGCGCCGACGATCGCGCGGTTGATCTGCTCGGGCGCGAGCTGCAACTCGGTCGCCTGTATCTGCAGTTCCGTTGCGTCGAAGGACTCGCACAGGCGCGCGAGCTTGAGAAAGGGGGCGTAGGGGCCCTGCTCGAGCAGCAGCGCGTCGGTGATCGCCGAGGGGAGGTGCATCTCCTCGAGCACGCTTTGCATCGAGGTGCCCAGCAGGGCGTTGAGCAGCGAGAACGCGCCGGTGATGAACAGGTTGTCGAGTTCCGACTTGTCGAAGAAGGATGCGCCGATCTGCTCCATGAAGCGCCCGCGCGCGATGGAGGTCTGCATCATCGCCGGCGCGCCCGGATCGCGGCTTGCGCTCACGAGCAGCAGCGACAGCCACTTGTTCAGGTTGGCGTAGCCGAGGATGGTCACCGCGTGGCGGAAGGACTGGATCTCGCAGCTCAGTCCGAAGCCCGCCGAGTTGATGTAGCGCAGCAGCTTGTAAGACACGGCGACGTCCTGCCGCAGCACCGCCTCGATCTCCTTGATGTCCGCGTTGTTGCGCACGAGGTTTAGGAGTCGCACGATCTGCGCGTGCGCGGGTGACAGTTCCTTGGCGGCCGGGTTGCCGTACAGGAAGAACCAGCCCGAGGCGCCGTCGAAGCCTGCCTGCACGGATTCCTGGAAGGCATTGACGTTGGGCAGCCCCCAGGCGAGGGTGATGCCGGGCGAGCCGGCCGGGGTCGCGTGTCGGCGACGATCCATCAGCACGAAGCGCCAGTCGATGTCGGGCGGCAGGGCGGCTCCCGGGGCGTACCAGCTCAGGCACATGCTGACTCCGGCGTCGCGCAGCTGCGGTAGCAGCGCTTGCGTCTGCGGATGCGCGAGTGCCTGCGCGGGGATCTCCACCATCGCGTTGGGGGGCGCCTGCCAGTTCATCAGCTCGGGCGTCGGCACGAGCCGACCGAGACAGACGAATACCGTGTGATGGGTCGGCCAGATGTCCGCGAGGTTGTTCAGGGTCTCGACCACCGCGCCTACGTTTGGCCCGTGGGCGATGAGCCGGTTCGCCGTGATCGCACGATTCCGGTTGACGACGGGTTCGCGGGTAAGGATGGTGGTCTGGGTCATGAGTTCAGGGGGCGTCGGTGGCGAAGGTGAAGGCGTCAGCGAAGAACGCGTCCTGCGGTAGCCCGCACTGTGCGGTAAATTCGCTGCGCGCGGCGTCGATCATGGCCGGTGATCCGCAGGCATAGACTTCGTGCGCGGACAGGTCGGGCAGGTCCTCGATCACCGTGCGGTGCACGAGGCCGGTGCGCCCGTGCCAGGCATCCGCGGGTCCTGCCTCGGACAATACCGGAACGTAGCGGAAACCGGGCAGGGACTGTTCCCACGAGCGTGCGAGTTCGTCCATGTAGAGGCCGCCACGGTTGCGCGAGCCCCAGTAAAGCGTCATCGGCCGCGCGATGCCGGCATGGAGCGCGTGCTCGACGATGCTCTTGATCGGCGCGAAGCCGGTGCCGCCCGCGAGCAGCACGATCGGCGCCCGCGACTCCTCATGCAGGCCGAAGCTGCCGAGCGGCCCCTCGAAGCGCAGGATGTCGCGCTCCTTCATGCCGTTGAAGACGTGTTCGGTGAAGGCGCCGCCGGGCACCAGGCGCACGTGCAACTCCATGGCATCCTCGCGATGCGGCGCGTTGGCGATCGAGAAGCTGCGCCGGCGACCGTCGGCGAGCAGGAAGTCGATGTACTGGCCGGCGCGGAAGCGGAAGGGCTCGCTCGCGGGGAGCTTCAGTTCGATCACCATCACATCCGGCGCGGCACGGGTCAGTCGCTGCACGCGGCACGGAAGTTTCTTGATCGGGATGTCGCCGGCGCGGCTCACATTGCGCGCCTCGAGGACCAGATCCGAATGCGCATGGGCGCTGCAGAAGAGCGTCATGCCGGCGGCGCGGTCGGCGTCGCTGAGCGCGGTCGCTGCGCCGGTGAGGGCGACCTCGCCGCGGATCACCTTGCCCTTGCATGCGCCGCAGGCGCCGTCACGGCAGCCGTAGGGAAGGACGAGACCTGCGGCGAGGGCGGCCTCGAGGATGGTCTGATCCGAATCGGCCTGGAATTGCTGGCCGCCTGGCTCGAGTGAAATCTGGAACGACATCGGGCGTGAGATAATCCGTCGATGAAAAGAATATTGATCGTCGGCAGCGGCGACGTGGCCCGGCGCGCGATTCCGTGGCTCATGCGGCGCTTCAGGGTGTTCGCCCTGGTGCGCAGTGCAGAGGGGCTCGCCGGACTGCGCGCGCTCGGTGCCACACCGGTATTTGCCGACCTCGACGACCGTCGTAGCCTGCGGCGCCTGGCCGGAATCGCGGATGCTGTCCTGCATTTCGCGCCTCCCCCCGACCGCGGCACGCGCGATACGCGTACGGCAAGACTGCTGGCGGCACTTGCGTGCGCGACGAGTCTACCACAGCGCATTGTCTATATAAGTACGACGGGCGTGTATGGCGATTGCGGCGGACGGGCTGTCGACGAGACCCATCCATGCCGTCCGCAGACGGCGCGGGCGCAGCGTCGTGTCGATGCGGAAGGCCGCTTGCGGCGCTTCGGGGCTCGCTGCGGCGTGAGGGTGTGTGTGCTGCGTGCGCCGGGTATCTACGCGAGCGACCGCCTGCCGGTGGCGAGGCTGGGGCGCGGCGATCCGGTGCTGCGCGCGGAAGAGGACGTCCACACCAATCACATCCACGCCGACGATCTCGCGCACCTGGCATGCCTCGCGCTTTTTCGCGCCGGGGCGGGACGCGTCTACAATGCCGTCGATGATACGCGCATGAAGATGGGCGATTATTTCGATTTCGCCGCCGACACCTTCGGCCTGCCGCGGCCGCAGCGCCTTTCGCGCGCGGAACTCGCGTCACGCATTTCGCCGATGGCCCTGTCCTTCATGGGCGAGTCGCGACAACTGGACAATCGCCGCATCCGGCGCGAGCTACGGGCGCGTCTGCTGTACCCGAGCGTGCGCGAAGGTTTCGCCGCGGCGCTCAACGTGAAACATTCAAGCTAGGAGTATTCGATGCTGGTAGTGAAAGCCCTGCACATTTCCTTCGTCGTTGCGTGGTTCGCGGGCCTGTTTTACCTCCCGCGCCTGTTCGTGAATCACGCGATGGTGGAGGACGCGGCGACGCGCGAGCGGCTGGCGCTGATGGAGCTCAAGCTCTACCGCTTTATGACACCGCTGGGGATTCTCGCCGTCGTGCTCGGCTTCTGGCTGTGGTTCGGCTATGCGGACATGATCGTGATCGGCGGCTGGCTCCACCTCAAGACCGCCCTGGTGAGCTTCCTGATCGTCTATCACCTCTACTGCGGCAGGCTCATGCGTGACTTCGCCGCCGGACGCAATACGCGGAGCCACAAGTGGTACCGTGTGTTCAACGAGGTTCCGGTGCTGGTGCTGTTCGCATCCGTGTTCCTTGTCGTGCTGAAGCCCTTCTGAGGCCCCAGGCCTGCGCCGGCATCGCTCCAAGTCAATTCCAAGTCCGTCCGCCTTCCACTCTCTTCGTCCCCTATGTCCGAATCCTTCTTTTCCCCCTGTCCGCGCGGTCTCGAGCCGATGCTTGCCGAGGAACTCGCCGCGCTCGGGGCGCGGGACGTCGAGGCAACACACGGCGGTGTCGGTTTCTCGGGCGACTGGCAGACCTGCTATCGCGCCAATCTTGAGAGCCGTCTCGCCACTCGCGTGATGTGGCGCCTCGCGCAGGGACGCTATCAATCCGAGGAGGACATCTACCGTCTGGCCTACGGAGCGACCTGGGCCAAATGGTTCACCGTCGACGACACGATCCGCATCTACGTGACGGCGAAACAATCGCCGTTGCGCAGTCTCGAGTTCATCACGCTGAAGATCAAGGATGCGGTGTGCGACCACTTCCGCACCGTGACCGGCAAGCGCCCGAGCGTCGATACGGCGAACCCTGCGGTCCGCATCCATGCCTTCCTGACGCGCGACCGTGTCACGCTCTATCTCGATACTTCCGGCGAGCCGCTGTACAAACGCGGCTACAAGCCTGCCGCCGTCGAGGCGCCGCTGAAGGAAAACCTCGCCGCCGGCATCCTGCGCATCAGCGGCTGGCGGCCGGGGGAGGCGCTGATCGACCCGATGTGCGGCAGCGGCACCTTTCTCATCGAGGCGGCGCAGATTGCGCTCGACATTGCCCCCGGACTCGGCCGCAGCTTCGCCTTCGAGCGCTTCCGCCATCTCGACCGCGCAGCCTGGGCGTCGATCCGCAAGGCGGCGGAGGGGCGGCGCAAGCCGGTGCGGCCGCTGCGCATCTACGGCTCGGACGTGGTCGGCGAACAGGTGCGGCGCACGCGCGTGAATCTGCAGTCTGCCGGGCTGGCCGACTGCGTGACGCTGGATCGAGCGGACTTCCTGACGCGCGATGCGCCCGCCCCCGAAGGCGTGATGGTGACGAACCCGCCCTACGGCGTGCGCATCGGCGAGGCGGAGGAGCTGGCGGCGCTGTATCCGCAGTTCGGCGACGCGCTGAAGAAGCGCTGGAGCGGCTGGCGCTGCTACTTCCTGTCGGCGGACCCGGCGCTGCCCAAGCTGATCGGCCTGAAGGCGAGCAAGCGCACGCCGCTCTTCAACGGCGCGCTGGAGTGCCGCGTGTTCGAGTACAAGATGATCGCCGGCAGCAACCGGCGGAAGGCGCCCGACGACGGATCAGAGTTTGTGAAGTAATCGTAGCGAGCGACCCGAGTCCGCTCCGAGAGGCGCAGCCGTACAAATGGTGCGGCGACTTATTTGCCAGCTCCGACAGGGGCGGAATCGGGCGCACAGTAAATTTATTCGCAAACTCAGACGATGTCGAGGTGCTGGATGCCAGACACGAGATCCTTCTCGCCGAGCTTACTGTTGAGCTTGATCTGCAGGCGCAGGTCGTTCACCGAGTCGGCGTTGCGCAGCGCGTCTTCATAGGTGATTCGCTCCTCCTCGTAGAGATCGAAGAGCGCCTGGTCGAAGGTCTGCATGCCGAGTTCGCGCGAGCGCTTCATCACTTCCTTGATGCCCGGCACTTCGCCCTTGAAGATCAGATCCGAGATCAGCGGCGAGTTGAGCAGCACCTCGACGGCAGGCACGCGTCCCTTCTCGTTTTTCTTCGGCAGCAGGCGCTGCGAGATCAGTGCGCGCAGGTTGAGCGAAAGGTCCATCAGCAGCTGCTGGCGCCGGTCTTCGGGGAAGAAGTTGATGATCCGGTCGAGCGCCTGGTTCGCACTGTTCGCGTGCAGCGTGGCGAGGCACAGGTGGCCGGTTTCGGCGAAGGCGATCGCGTAGTCCATCGTCTCGCGGTCGCGGATTTCGCCCATCAGGATCACATCGGGGGCCTGACGCAGGGTGTTCTTCAGTGCCGCCTCCCAGCCGTCGGTGTCGATGCCAACCTCGCGCTGGGTGACGATGCAGTTCTTGTGCTGGTGCACGTATTCGATCGGGTCCTCGACCGTGATGATGTGGCCGTAGGAGTGCTCGTTGCGGAAGTCGACCATTGCCGCCAGCGAGGTCGTCTTGCCGGTACCGGTGCCGCCGACGAAGATCACGAGGCCGCGCTTGGCCATCGCGACGTCGCGCAGCACCGCGGGCATGCCCAGATCGTCGAAGGTCGGGATCTTCTGTGCGATCGTCCGCAGCACGAGGCCGACCTTGCCCTGCTGGATGAAGGCGTTGGCACGGAAGCGGCCGATGCCCGCGGGCGAGATCGCGAAATTGCATTCCTTGGTCGATTCGAACTCGGCCGCCTGGCGATCGTTCATGACCGCGCGCGCAAGCTCGGCGGTGTGCTGCTGCGTGAGCGACTGATTGGACTGCGGGATGACGCGTCCGTCGATCTTGATCGCAGGTGGAAAGCCGGCGGTGATGAAAAGGTCGGAGCCATTCTTCTGCACCATCAGCCTGAGCAGGTCGTGCATGAATTTGAGGGCCTGATCGCGTTCCATGTGTTGCGCTCCAGCGGAATTTCGGGGTGCTGCGAAAGGGAATTATGTTCCTCACGCGCGCCGGGGGGGACGGCGCCGGGGGCGGGATGCGAGGGCGAGCGTGATCTAGTGGACGTCCCGCTGCGCGGGGCGGCGATCAGCCGAAGTTGTCCTTGTTCTGCGCCTTCATCTTGGCTTCGGCGGGCGACACGATGTTGCGGCGCACGAGGTCGAGCAGGCACTGGTCCAGCGTCTGCATTCCGACGTTCTGGCCGGTCTGGATCGACGAGTACATCTGCGCGATCTTGTTCTCGCGGATCAGGTTGCGGATCGCGGGGGTGCCGATCATGATCTCGTGCGCGGCGACGCGCCCCTGGCCGTCCTTGGTCTTCAGCAGGGTCTGCGAGATGACGGCGCGCAGCGATTCGGACAGCATCGAGCGCACCATTTCCTTCTCGGCGGCGGGGAAGACGTCGACGATACGGTCAATGGTCTTGGCGGCCGACGAGGTGTGCAGGGTGCCGAACACCAGGTGGCCCGTCTCGGCGCCAGTCAGCGCGAGGCGGATGGTCTCGAGGTCGCGCATTTCGCCGACAAGGATTACGTCCGGGTCCTCGCGCAGCGCCGAGCGCAGCGCGTTGTTGAAGGACAGCGTGTCGCGCGCGATTTCGCGCTGGTTGATCAGGCAGCGTTTGGACTCATGCACGAATTCGATCGGGTCCTCGATGGTGAGGATGTGGCCGTATTCGTTGTCGTTGATGTGGTCGATCATCGCCGCGAGCGTGGTCGACTTGCCCGAGCCGGTCGGGCCGGTGACGAGCACGATGCCGCGCGGCTGGTTGGAGATGTCCTTGAAGATCTTGGGGCAGTTGAGCTCTTCGAGCGTCAGCACCTTGGACGGAATGGTCCGGAACACGGCTGCCGCACCGCGGTTCTGGTTGAAGGCGTTGACGCGGAAGCGCGCGAGGTTGGGCACCGCGAACGAGAAGTCGCACTCCAGCACTTCCTCGTACTGTTTGCGCTGCTGGTCGTTCATGATGTCGTACACCATGGAGTGCACGTCCTTGTGCTCCATCGGCGGCAGGTTGATGCGCCGCACGTCGCCGTGCACGCGGATCATGGGCGGCAGGCCGGACGAGAGATGGAGGTCAGAGGCCTTGTTCTTGACCGCAAAGGCCAGCAGTTCGGTGATGTCCATGGATTCTTCGAAGGAATTCGGAAGGGTGCGCGCGGAAAGGCAGGTCGGTGCGCGGTGCTATACTCGCCCGGGCCGGATTTCCGAGACCATTGCCGTCGCTATATGACAACAATCGCCGCCAACTTGCAAGCCGTGCGCGAGCGCGTCGCCGATGCCGCGATCGCTGCGGGACGGCGGCCCGAAGAGATCGCGCTGCTGGCCGTCAGCAAGACCTGGCCGGCACATTGCGTGGCCGAGGCGGCCGATGCAGGGCAGCGCCTGTTCGGCGAGAACTATGTGCAGGAAGGCGTGGCAAAGGTCGCCGAACTGCAGGCGCGTGGATTGGAATGGCATTTCATCGGACCGCTGCAGAGCAACAAGACGCGACCCGTCGCGGCGCACTTCGACTGGGTGCATTCGGTCGATCGCCTGAAGCTCGCCGAGCGCTTGTCCGAGCAGCGCGCCGCGGAGTCGGCGCCGCTCAACGTGTGCATCCAGGTGAACGTGAGCGGGGAGGCGAGCAAGAGCGGGGTCGCGCCCGACGAAGTGGCGGCGCTGGCGCGGCAGGTGGCGGCGCTGCCGCGGCTGCGCCTGCGCGGGCTGATGGCGATTCCAGAGCCGGACGGGGACGAGGCGTTGCTGCGCGGCCGCTTCGCGACGCTGCGCCGGTTGCGCGACGAACTCAATGCCGCCGGTTTCGCGCTCGACACGCTGTCGATGGGGATGTCGCACGATCTCGAACTGGCGATCGCCGAGGGGGCGACCATGGTGCGGGTGGGCACCGCGATTTTCGGAACACGCAAGCTGCGTGAGGAACGGATATGACGGGGAAGGACGTGGCGGAACGGATCAGGATCAGTTTCCTGGGGGGCGGCAACATGGCGTCGGCGCTGATCGGCGGCATGCTCGAACGCGGCTTCGCCGCGGCTGACATCCAGGTGGTGGAGTTGCAGGAAGAAGGGCGCAAGCGCCTGGCGGAGCGTTTCGGCGTGCGCACCGTGGGCGCGGTCGATGACGCGCTGCTCGATTGCGACGTGCTGGTGCTGGCGGTGAAGCCGCAGCAGATGAAGGCGGCGCTCGCGCCGCTGGCGGGTCGGCTGGCGCGCCAGGTGGTGGTGAGCATCGCCGCCGGGCTGCGGCTTGCGGACATCGGCCGCTGGCTGGGCGGCTACGCGCGGCTCGTGCGGGTGATGCCGAACACGCCGGCGCTGATCGGGGCAGGCGTGTCGGGCCTGTATGCGGACCCGTCGGTGGACGCCGCCGGGCGCGCCGCGACCGAGCGCGTGCTCGCTGCGGTCGGCAGCACGGCGTGGATCGCCGAGGAGGCGCAGATGGATGCGGTGACAGCGGTGTCGGGCAGCGGTCCGGCCTATGTCTTCCACTTCATCGAGGCGCTGGAGGCGGCCGGCGCTTCGCTCGGCTTCGATGCGGCCACGGCACGCAAGCTCGCGATCGACACGGTACTGGGCGCGGCGAAGCTCGCGGCCGGCTCCGACGAGGCGCCGGGCGTGTTGCGCGAGCGTGTCACCTCGAAGGGCGGCACGACCGAGGCGGCTCTCGCGAGCATGCAGGCATCGGGCTTCTTCGATACGATCGTCGCCGCGGTGAAGGCCGCCGAGGTGCGCGGGCGGGAACTTGGTGAACAACTGGGCAGGGACTGAGCGCGATGCTGGGCAACGTATTGCTGCTGGTTCTCGACACGGCCTTCGGCTTCATCACCCTGATGCTGCTGGCGCGCTTCTTCATGCAGTGGCAGCGCGTGTCGTTCCGCAACCAGGTGGGGGCTTTCGTCGTCGCCACCACCGACTGGCTCGTGCGGCCGCTGCGCCGCGTGATCCCGGGCGTGTTGGGGCTCGATCTTGCGAGCCTGCTGCCGGCGTGGGTGCTGCAGACGCTGTTTGTGTTCATCGAATTGTCACTGCGCGGCGCCGCCCTCAATGGTAATCCCGGCGCCCTGATCCTCGGCCTGTGGGGGCTGGGGCTGCTGGAAGTCGCCCGCATGGCGATCTATCTCGTGTTCGGCGTGGTGCTGATGTCGGCGATCCTGTCGTGGGTGAGCCCGCATGCGCCGGCCGCCCCCGTCTTTCACAATCTCTCCGCGCCTTTCCTGCGTCCGTTCCGGCGCATCCTCCCGCCGATCGCCAATGTGGACCTGTCGCCGCTGGTGCTGCTGCTGGTGCTGCAGATCGTGTTGATGCTGCTCGGCGGGCTGCGCGGGAACTTCGCGTCGCTGCTGGTCGGATGAGCGAGACCGTCTGGCTGCGCGAGGCGGCCGATGGCGGCCTCGTGCTGACGCTGCACATCCAGCCGGGGGCGAAGAAGACCGAATTCGTCGGCCTGCATGGCGAGGCGATGAAGATCCGCCTCGCCGCGCCGCCCGTGGACGGGAAGGCGAATGCGGCGTTGTGCGCCTTTCTGGCGGATTTCTGCGGCGTGCCGAAATCCGCCGTGACACTGATCAGCGGTGAGACCTCGCGCGCGAAGCGGGTGCGGGTGGACGCTGCGAGCGCCGCAGCGCTCGCGCGCATGCGGGCGCTCGGCTGACGCGGGCGGCCCCGCGGGGCGTTTTCAGCCCAGTTCGTGCATGACCTGGCCTTCGACCAGGGTGTAGTGCACGCGGCCGGGCAGTTCCAGCCCGAGGAAGGGCGTGTTCTTGCCCTGGCTGCGCAGGTTGTCGCGGCTCACGGTCGTGTGGGCAGCGGGGTCGAACACGCACAGGTCGGCGCGCGCGCCCGGCGTCAGGTGGCCGGCCTTGGTGATGCCGACGATGCGCGCGGCATCCGAGGTCACCCGCGCCAGCGCCTTCACCAGCGGCAATCCCGTCTCCTGCGCCCACTTGAGGGTGAGCGGCAGCAGCAGCTCGAGGCCTGTCGCGCCCGGCTCCGATTCGCTGAACGGGGTGAGCTTGCCGTCATCGTCCACCGGCGTATGGTCCGAGCAAAGCGCGTTGATGCGGCCGTCGGCGAGCCCTTGGCGCAGCGCGTCGCGGTCGCGCTGGCTGCGCAGCGGCGGCACGAGGTGGCAGTTGCTGTTGAAGTAGCCGATGTCCATGTCGGACAGGTGCAGGTGGTTGATCGACACGTCGCAGGTGATGTCCATGCCTTCGGCGCGGGCCTGTTCGACAAGCGCAAGGCCTGCCGCGCTCGACAGGCGGGTGACGTGGAGGCGTGCGCCGGTCGTGCGGGCGAGCTGGATGTAGGTGTACAGCGCGATCGTCTCGGCGGCGACGGGAATGCCCGGCAGGCCCAGGCGTGAGGCGATCTCACCGTCGTGCGCGACCCCATTGCGACCGAGGAAGGGCGCGAGTGGCTGTAGCCAGACGCGGAAGCCGAAGGTCGCGGCGTATTGCAGCGCGCGCAGCAGCACGTTGTTGTCGACGATGGAGACATTGGCCTGGCTGAAGGCGACACAGCCGGCTTCGACCAGCTCGGCCATCTCCGACAGGCGCTCGCCCTTGAGGCCGATGGTCAGCGCGCCGACCGGATAGACGTGGGCGCGGTTGAGCTTCTTCGCGCGGTAGCACAGCATCTCGACCAGGCCCGGCTCGTCGAGCACGGGGTCGGTGTCGGGCGGGATCGCGAGGCTGGTGACACCGCCGGCCATCGCCGCGTCCATCTCGGATTCGAGGGTGGCGCGGTATTCGAAGCCGGGCTCGCGCAGGCGCGCGGCGAGATCGATGAGACCCGGTGCGACGACGAGCTTGGCGGCGTCGATCGTGCGTTCCGCGGCGAAGCCGTCGGGGGCCTGGCCGGTCGCGACGATCTTGCCGTCGGCGAGATACACGTCGCGCTTGTCGTCGAGGCCGTTCGCCGGGTCGATGACGCGGCCGTTGGTGATGCGGATCTTCATTACTTGTAGCTCCCTTGCTGGCCGGCCAGCATGCTCATGACGGCCATGCGTACTGCGATGCCGAAGGTGACCTGGGGCAGGATCACGGCCTGCGCGCCGTCGGCGACGGAGGAATCGATCTCGACGCCGCGGTTCATCGGTCCCGGGTGCATGACGATGGCGTCAGGCTTGGCCAGCGCCAGTTTCTCGGCGGTGAGGCCCCACACCTTGTAGTACTCCTGCGGGGTCGGCAGCAGCGCGCCGTTCATGCGCTCGTTCTGCAGGCGCAGCATCATGACGACGTCGACGTCCTTGAGGCCTTCGCGGATGTCGTGGAAGACGCGCACGCCCATGCGCTCGACCTCGGTCGGCAGCAGCGTCTTCGGGCCGATCACGCGCACTTCGGGCACGCCCAGCGTGGTCAGCGCACTGATCTGCGAGCGCGCGACACGCGAGTGCAGCACGTCGCCGACGATCGCGACGGTCAGATTGGTGAAATCGCGCTTGTAGTGCCGGATGGTGTACATGTCCAGCAGGCCCTGCGTCGGATGCGCGTGGCGGCCGTCGCCGGCATTGACGACGTGGATGTGGTCGCGCCCGGTGGCGAGCAGGTGCTGTGCGATCAGGAAGGGTGCGCCGCTCGCGGCATGGCGCACGACGAACATGTCGGCCTGCATCGCGCACAGGTTGTCGACGGTGTCGAGCAGGCTCTCGCCCTTGGCGGTGGAGCTGGTCGATACGTTGAGGTTCACGACGTCGGCCGACAGGCGCTTCGCGGCGATCTCGAAGGTGGTGCGGGTGCGCGTGGAGTTCTCGAAGAACAGGTTGAAGATGCTCTTGCCGCGCAGGAGCGGCAGCTTCTTCACTTCGCGTTCGGCGACCTCGGTGAACGGGGCGGCGGTGTCGAGGATCGCGGTGATGACGTCGCGCGGCAGGCCGTCGATCGTCAGCAGGTGCTGCAGTTCGCCGTGTTTGTTGAGCTGGGGGTTATGCATCGATCAGCCTCAGGGTGAAAACGCCGGCAGCATCGGTCTCGAGCTGCAGGCTCTGGCTTGCGGGCAGGGGTTGGGGCAGGGTGAGGGCGCAGTAGCGTGCGGCGATCGGCAACTCGCGGCCGCCGCGGTCGACGAGCACGGCGAGGTCGACGCCGGCGGGGCGGCCGAAGTCGAACAGTTCGTTGATCGCGGCGCGCGTCGTCCGTCCGGTGTAGAGGACGTCATCGACGATGATGACGTGGGCGCCTTCGACGTCGAACGGGATCTCGGTGCGCTTGGGCTGGGGATGCAGGCCCTTGGAGCCGAAGTCGTCGCGGTAGAAGGACACGTCGATCGAGCCGGTCGGGTGCTTCAGGCCCAGGGCCTGCTGCAGACGCTCGGCCAGCCATACGCCGCCCGTGTGGATGCCCACCAGCGCGGTGTCGGGCGTCACGTGCGGCCGCATCTGCTCGACCAGGGTCTGGAAGAGCGCTTCAGCATCAAGCTTTTGCATGTTGGAGGGCGTCCAGGAAGTGTTGCAGGAGGATCTGGGCGGCAACCGCGTCGAGCACCGGTTTGCGTGCTTGCCAGCTGCGCTGCCCCGCTTCCTCCAACGCGGCTTCGGCCGCGGCGGAGGACAGGCGTTCGTCGCTTTCCATGACCGGCAGGCGATAGCGGCCGTGCAGCTGGTTCGCGAAGCGGCGGCAACGTGCGGTCATCTCGTGCGGGGTGCCGTCGAGGTGGCAGGGGATGCCGACGACGAGGCCGACGGGGCGCCACTCGGCGATGAGCTTTTCGATCGCGGCGAAGCGCGGTGCATTGGCCTCGCCGCTGATGGTGACGAGCGCGCTGGCCCGGCCGGTCTCGAGTTCGCCGACGGCGACGCCGAGGCGCACGAGGCCGAAGTCGAAGCCGAGCAGGGTGCCGCGCGCGGGGAGGTCCGGGGTTGGCCGGGGTTCGGGCGCGGCCGCCTCAGGCATGCCCGGCCGTCTCGCTGAGGTTGGTGAAGTCGATGCCGAGCTTCTGCATGGCGGCGGCGAGGCGCTCCTCGGGCGGGAGGTCGAAGACGATGGAGAGATCGGCGCGCACGGTCAGCCACGCGTTGTCGGCGATCTCCTGTTCGAGCTGGCCGGCGGTCCAGCCGGCGTAGCCCAGCGTCACGAGCACGTCGGAGGGCTGGCCGGTGCTGCCGATGGCCTGCAGGATGTCGCGCGAGCTGGTCAGGCCGGCTTCATCGTTCACGTTCAGCGTCGAGTGCCATTCGCCCGCGGGCCGATGCAGCACGAAGCCGCGGTCGGTCTGCACCGGGCCGCCGAAATACACCGGCTGGTCGGCGAAGCCGGCGGCGTCGAGCGGCAGTTCGACGCGCTCGAAGAGCGTGGCGAGCGTCATGTCGATCGGCCGGTTGACGATGATCCCGAGCGCGCCCTGGTCGTTGTGCTCGGCGATGTAGGTCAGCGTGCGCGAGAAATTCGGATCGGCCATGCTGGGCATGGCGATCAGGAAATGATGCGTGAGGTTCGACATGATTTCGCTCATGGCTGCATTTTAGCCTCTCGCGCGCGGCATGGAGCAGGAACCTGCGCGGCATGGGTGCGTCAGAATGCGACTTTCCGAATTCCCGGGTTTCTTCATGTCCTCAGCTCTCGTGTGGTTTCGCCGCGACCTGCGCAGTTATGATCACGCGGCGCTGTATCACGCGCTGCGTCGCTTCGGGCGGGTCCATTGCGTCTTCGTGTTCGATAGCGGGATCCTTGATGCATTGCCGAGCCGCAGCGACCGGCGCGTGGAGTTCATCTGGCGCAGCGTGCAGGAGCTGGACGCTGCGCTCGATGCGGTGTCGCGCCAGGCAGGCGGGAGCGGGGCGGGCTTGCTCGTGCGGCACGGGCGCGCCGACGAACTGATCCCGGCCCTGGCGGTGCAACTGGGGGTGGCGGCGGTGCTGAGCAATCGCGACTACGAACCGGACGCCATCGCGCGCGACCGGCGCGTCGCGGAGCGGCTCGCCGACGCGGGAATTGGCTTCGAGGACTTCAAGGACCAGGTCGTCTTCGAGCGCGACGAGATCCTCACCCAGGGCGGCCAGCCGTACAGCGTATTCACGCCGTACCGGAACGCGTGGTTGAAGAAGCTGGACGGTTTCTACGTGCAGGCCTATCCGGTCGAACGCTACGCCGTGCAGCTCGCGCCCAAGGCCGAGGGCGAGCGCGTGCCCGGCCTCGACGAGCTGGGTTTCGCGCCGACCAATCTCGCCGACTTGCGCATGCCGACCGGCATGAGCGGCGGCCGGTCGCTGTTCGTGGACTTTGCCGTCCGTATCGGGCGCTATCGCGAGGCGCGCGACTTTCCCGCCGTGAAGGGGGTGTCCTACCTGTCCGCGCACCTGAGATTCGGCACCGTGTCAGTCCGCGAACTGGCGGCGTTCGCGTCGGCGGACGGCGGGGCCGGGGCGGAGAGCTGGCTCGGCGAACTGGTGTGGCGCGACTTCTATCACATGATCCTGTGGCACCACCCGCGCGTCGTGACGGCGAGCTTCAAGCCGGAGTACGACCGGATCGTGTGGGACGCGGCGCCGGAGCTGTTTGCGGCGTGGTGCGAGGGGCGCACGGGCTATCCGCTGGTCGATGCCGCGATGCGCCAGCTCCACTCGACGGGCTACATGCACAACCGCCTGCGCATGGTCGTGGCGTCCTTCCTCACCAAGGATCTGGGCATCGACTGGCGGCGCGGCGAGCGCCACTTCGCCGACCATCTGCTGGACTACGACCTCGCGGCAAACAACGGCGGATGGCAGTGGGCGGCGTCGACGGGCTGCGATGCGCAACCTTATTTCCGCATCTTCAATCCGGTGACGCAGTCGGTGCGCTTCGATCCGGAGGGGCGCTTCATCCGCCGCTACCTGCCGGAACTCGCGCGCGTACCGGACAAGTATGTCCATGCGCCGTGGAAGATGGGCGCGGCCGATCAGGCGGCTGCGGGGGTGCGCATCGGCCGCGACTATCCGGGCCCGGTCGTCGATCACGCCACCGCGCGCGAGCGCACCCTCGCGCGCTTTGCCGTGGCGCGAAACTGATCGGCACCGTCAGGCCTCCGCGCGCGCCTTCCCGGTGTAGTGCTGGAGCAGGGCCAGCAGTTCGCCTTCCTCGTAGGGTTTGCCGAGGTACTCGCTGGCGCCGATCTTCTCGGCGAGCTGGCGATGCTTGTCCGCCAGGCGCGAGGTGATCATGATCACCGGCACGTCGCGCGTGCGCTCGTCGGCGCGGATGTTGCGCAGCAGGTCGAAGCCGTCCATGCGCGGCATCTCGATGTCCGACAGGATCACGTCGGGCACCGACTCGATCAGGCGTTCCAGCGCCTCGACACCGTCCTTGGCCGTAATCACGCGATAGCCTTCGCGTTCGAGCAGTCGGCCGGTGATCTTGCGCACCGTCAGCGAGTCGTCGACGACCATCACGGCCGGTTGGTGGACCAGCGCCGCCGCGACCGGCACGGTGGCGCCCGGGGCTTCCGCCTCCGCGAGGCTGCGGCTGGCGAGGGCGACCGGGTTGAGGATCAGCACGATCTCGCCGTCGCCCAGCACCGTCGCGCCGGAGATGCCGACGACGCGCGCGAGCTGCGGGCCGGCGTTCTTGACGACGATTTCCTGGTTGCCGCGCAGCGCATCGACGTGCAGCGCGAGCGTCTGGGCGCCGGCGCGCAGCAGCAGCACCCAGTTGAAGCGCTGCTCCTCGGGCTGCGTCGTCGCGTCGCCGAGCAGGCGCGGCAGGTAGCGATAGTTGAAGTGCATGTCCTGCCAGTCCGTGCCGCCGGCGGCGCGCAGTTCGTGCAGTGCCGCAGCCTTCAGCTCCATGACCTGGGCGACCATGCTCGAGGGGATGGCGTAGGTGCGGCCGCCCGCGCTCACCAGCAGGGCCTGCGTCACGGCCAGCGTGAGCGGCAGGTAGATGCGGAATTCCGTGCCGGCGCCGCGCGTCGAGCGGATGTCGATGCGCCCGCCGACCGCTGCAGTCTCGGACTTCACGACGTCCATGCCGACACCGCGGCCGGACACCGTGGACACGTTGCTGGCGGTGGAGAAGCCGGGGAGGAAGATCAGGTTCGTCAGGCGGCGCTCGTCGGCGATCTCGGCCGGTCCCAGCAGGCCGTTCGCGCGTGCCCGTTCGGCAATGCGCTCGTAGTCGAGGCCGGCGCCGTCGTCGGCGAGGCTGATGGCGATTTCGTTGCCTTCCTGGCTGACGCTCAGGGTGATCTGGCCGATCTCGTTCTTTCCGGCGGCGCGGCGCGTTTCCGGGGTCTCCAGGCCGTGCGCGATGGCGTTGCGCAGCAGGTGTTCGAGCGGCGCGGTGATGTGCTCCAGCACGCTGCGGTCGATCTCGATGCGCCCGCCGCGCAGGTCGAGGTTGGCGCGCTTGCCGAGGTCCTTGGCCGTCTGGCGCGTGACGCGATAGAGGCGGTCGGCGAGGCTGTCGAAGGGCACCATGCGCACCTGCATCAGCGCCTGCTGCAGGTCGCGCGACAGCCGTGCCTGGCTGTTCAGCGCGAGTTCGGCACCGTCGAGGTTGCGCAGCAGGCTCTGCTGCACCGTCGTGACGTCGCCGACGCTCTCCGCCATCATCCGCGTGAGCTCCTGCAGCCGGGTGTAGCGGTCCATCTCGAGCGGGTCGAAGTCGCCCTCTTGGGTGCCGGTATGGGCGATGCGCGACTGCATCTGCACGTCGGCCTGGATCTCGACTTCGCGCAGCTGGTTGCGCAGGCGGATGACGTTTTCCGTCAGGTCCAGCAGCGAGCGGCGCAGCGTGCGCAGCTCGCCGGCGATGCGGGTGCGGGCGATGCCGATTTCGCCCGCTTCGTTGACGAAGCGGTCGACAGTGTCGGCGCGCACGCGCAGCGTCGCCGTCGCGCTGGTTTCGACCTCGGCCGCAGCAGCTTCCGGCACGGTGATGGAGACCGCGGCTTCGGTCGCGCCAACGGCTGCCGGCGCGGGGGGGCCGGTGAGCGTGCCCATCATCTGCTCGGTGCGGTCCAGACCGCCCACGAGTTCGTCGATCATCTCGGCGGCGTCGCGCCCCGCTTCTCGGCCGGCTTCAAGCTGCGATTCGAGCTGGTGGACATGTTCGCCGAGGCTCATTGCCCCGGCCATGCGCGCGCTGCCCTTGAGCGTGTGCAGCAGACGCGCCGTCGCCTTGGCGTGGTCGGCCGAGGCGTCGCCGCTGCTCCAGCGTCGCAGCGTCGCGTGCAGGTCGGCAAGCAGTTCGGCGCCTTCCTCGAGGAACACCGGCAGGAGCTGCTCGTCGAGGTCGTCGGCGACGGTCGCAGCGCGGGCTGCGACCTCGGGGACTTCCGCAGCGGCGGACGGCCGTTCGGGAGCCGTCTCCTCGATGACTGCGCCTTCCGGCTCGAAGCCGATGTCGAGGGCAAGCGTGCGACCGATGCCGTCGAGCTGTTCGATGAGCTCCGGCACCTCGAGCGGCATCTGGCGCAGTCCGACCTGCGCGACCATCGCCTCGAGGGTGTCGTTGGTGCTCTTCATGACCGCGGACTGCTCGGCGGTCGGCGGGTGGGCGCCCTCGCGCAGGCGCTCGATCGCGTGTTCGAGCGCGCGAGCGAGGCCTTGCACGCTCATCAGGCGCGTGGTCCCCGAGATCCCCGCGAGCGTGTGCGCGGCGCGCAGCGCGGCTTCGGCAGGGACCAGGGTGGGGTTGGCCGCAAGGCGGCGGAGTTCGTCGCGCAGGGTGCCCAGGTGGTGCCGCGCCTCGCCGAGATACAGGTCGTAGAGCGGGCGGCTGATTTCGTTGTCGCCGACGTGGACGACGTCGCGTTCGATCGGCACCTCGAGTTCCTCGAGGTCAACAGTCGCCTCCTCGATGTCCTCAGTGGCCGGTGGTGCTTCGCCTGCAGCGGGAACCTCCTCGGCAGGGGGCGTGGCGAGCACGCGGGTCTCTTCCCGTTCGAAGGTTTCGGGGGCGGCTGGCGTCTCTTCTTCGAGCGGAACTTCCAGTTCGATCGCTTCTTCGAGGTCGATCGTGTCCTCGAGATCGATCACCTCCTCGAGTTCGGCCAGTTCCTCGAGCCCTTGCGACTCCGCCTCCATCGGTGCGATGGGTGCCTCGAAATCCGGCGGTTCGGTCGTCGGAGGTCGTTCGACTTCGGGCAGGGCTTCGAGTGTGATCGCTTCTTCGGTCGCGCCGGTGAACTCGATCGCAGGCGGGAGTTCGACCGTCGTCGCGAAGGGCATGTCGCGGGAGGGTTCGGCGGTCGTATCGTCGACGGCGTCGAGCGGGAAGCGGAACTCGTCGCCGATCGCGGCCGACGGCGCCTCTTCCAGATCCTCGAGTGCGAAGGTCTCGGCTGCGGCGGGCTCGAGCGACAGTTCCTCGCCGATCGCGGTCTCATCCGGCCGGGTGGCTGTGCCGGTCGCACCGAACTCATCGAGCGGGCTCGTCTCGGGTGCGTACTCGCCCGCAGCGGCAGCTTCGAAGGCTTGCTCCTCGTCGAGCGCGATTTCCTCGCCGAGGGGCTCGATTTCGAGCCCCTCGAGGGATTCCTCGACGATGATCTCGTCCTCCTCGGGCGCGGGGCGCGCGACGGGCAGGATCTCGCCGGTTGCGGCCTGTTCGAGCGTCGCGAAGGCGAGGGCGGACTCTTCCGTTGCCGCGGGCTCTTCGGGAGACGTCACCACTGCTTGCGGCGCCGGTTCGCTGATCGGTGTGTCGCTGCTGCGCAGGCGCTCCGATTCGGCCATCAGGGCTGTGACGTCGCGAGCCTGGCTGCCTCCGGCCTCCAGATCCGATACCCACTCGGAGAAGGTCCCGTTGGCGTCGCCGATGAGATGGTGAAGGGCCGGCGTCGGCGGCCACTCCAGCTGGAGCCAGCGGTTGAGGGTTTGCTCCAGCTCCCATGCGGCCTCGCCGAGATCGCGCAGGCCGACCATGCGGCCGCTGCCCTTGAGGGTGTGGAAGCCACGCCGGATCGACGTGAGGTGCTCGACGTTGCCCGGCGCGGTGCGCGACAGTTCGAGCTGTTCGGCGATGCTGGCGAGGACTTCGTGAGCTTCCTCGATGAAGATCGCTAGCAGTTCGGCATCGATCTCAGCGGCACTTGGGGCCGGTGCGGCCGGTTTCACCGGCGCAGGCGTCGACGCCGGAGTCTCTTCGGGCGGCAGCTCGATCGGAGCAAACTCGATCTGGATTTCGGGCGGGCTCGGTTCGGCCGGTTCGAGCGGGGGCTGGAAGTTGAGGTCGGTTTCGACTTCCTCGATCGGAAGAGGCTCCTCGTTTGCAGCTTCTTCGATGGCGGGAGCCGCGGTCGCGGGAAGTTCTTCGGGTGCTGCTGTGGCGGGTTCCAACTCTTCGACCGTGGGCGCCGCGGCGGTGGGGGGCGGCTCCGCCGCGGAGATCACCGTCGCTGCGCTGGGCGCAGCGGTCGAGGCGGGTGTCGTGGCCGGCTGAACCACTTCGGCGAAACGCGGCAGCTCGATGGTCAGGGCGGGCGTTTCGATGCTTGCCTGCGGGCGGCGCGCGGTCGGATCGAGGAAGGTCTGCAGGTTCGCCGGGCCGTGCTGCAGGGCCTGGACGTAGAAGCCGAGGGCCGACAGCCGCTGCGCAAGGCCTTCGAACTGGCCGGCTTCAGGTTCTGCGTCGCTCGCTGCGAGTCGGGCAACGGTGCTTGCAGCGTCGTGCACCAGCGCGATCGCGTCGGGGTCGCCGATCAGGGTCAGCGCCCCTTCCACCTGTTTGAGCGGGGTCGCGAGGCTCTCGAGCGGTGCGCGCTTCTGCTGGTTGCGGAAAAAGTCGTCGAGGATCTGTTCGACCTGCGCGAGGCTCGAGAGGATCTCCCGCGTCAGCTGACCGACCGCTTCGCGTTCCTGCAGGCGGCGCGCCGTCTCGACCGTCGGCGAGTGCTCGGCGGGCTCGACCGCTTCGCCGCGCGTGACCGCGCCCAGGCGGCTGATGGTGTCGGCGACCTGCGTCGAGAAGCCCGCGTCGGGGACGACGCGGTCGAGCGCCCCTTCCGCCAGCAGCAGGGCGGTGGCGACCTCGATGGCAACCTTGTCGGTGTTCTGCAGCGGATCCTTGCGCAGCCAGCGGACGAACTCGATCAGGGCTTCGAACAGGCGGTCGAGCGCGGGACGCCCGAGCTGGGGCGCCTGGGCAGCGAGATCCGCGAGACTGCTCGCAAAGCGCGGCAGGGCTGCGGCGTGGCCCTCCGAGAACTCGTCCCACGCGTGCTTGGTTGCGGCCATCGAGGTCTGCAGCGACTTGAGCAGCGGCGCAAGCGGCGTCACGCTGACCGTCGAGCCGGCCTCGGGAATCAGTGCATGCGGGTGCCAGGTGTCGCGCACGGCCTGCTGCTGAGCGGTGCGTGCGGGGGCCTGCGCGACCCAGTACAGCAATTCGCGGATGAAGCGGTCCGGGACGGCCGCGGGGACCTCGGCCAGTCGCTTGAGCTGTGCGTCGAGCTGCGAGCACAGTCGCTTGACCTCCGGCTGAGCCGGCACGTCACCGTGCACCAGGGCTTCGAGGAAGGCCTGCGCGGCGTACCACAGGTTGGTGACGGGGGCGCCGGTATGCAGCACCTCCATGCCCTTCACAGCGTCCAGCATGGCCGTTGGGCCGGCTGCGTCACTTGGCGTGCGCAGCCACTGCAGCAGGCCACGCTGGAACAGGGCGCGCTGCGCCCGCAGCTGTGCCTGGCGGGCTTCGTCGGTCAGCGTGACGCTGGCGATCTGGCGGCGCGGCGGACGTTGCGTGAGATCGGGGAAGAACAGTTCCGCCGGGGCGACCGGGTCCGCGCTGCGGATGGCGTTGATTTCCCGGTACAGCGGCAGCAGGCGCAGCGGCTGGTCGGGCGTGCCATGCACCAGCTCTTCGATGTAGTTGCCCATCGTCGCGAGCGCGCGCCGCGCCAAGGCGATGGTCGCCGCGTCGATGGCGCGTTCGCCGCGGGCGAGCAGCCCGAGCGACTGGTCGAGCGAGGAGGCGAACTGGGTGAGACCGTCCAGGCCGACGATCGAAAGGGCTCCGCGCACCTGGTGCAGGTGGGTCTGCGCGAACTGCACGCGGCTCGGTGCATCGGATGCGGCTAGCGCCTGTTCGAGCGATTCATCGGCGCGCGCGAGAGCGAGGTCGATTTCGTTCTTGACCCAGGTGAGCGGGCCCAAATCCAGTTCTGAAGGGTGCGTCATGGCCGGTTCCCGAGCGAGGGGCGAGTGCGTCAGACCTTGAAGCCCGACACCGAACCCTTGAGTTCGACAGCGAGGTCGGCGAGCTGGCCGACCGATACGGCGGTCTGGCGCGTGCCGGTTGCGGTCTGTTCGGTGATCGCGAGAATTTCCTTCATGGTCGCGGCGACGCGGGTCGCGGTGGCCGCCTGATGTTGCGTGTCGCTGGAGATCTGTTCGATGAGGCGTGCCGCCTCGGTCGACACCTCGCCGATCTCGGCCAGCGCCTGGCCTGCCGCGTCGGACAGCTGCGCGCCTTCGACCACGTCGCGGGTGGCGTTTTCCATCGAGCCGACGGCATCCTTGGTGTCGGTCTGAATCGTCTTCACGATCGCCGCGATCTGCTTGGTCGCCTCGGCGGAGCGTTCCGCGAGGCGCTGAACTTCTTCTGCAACGACGGTGAAGCCGCGGCCCGCTTCGCCGGCGGATGCTGCCTGGATTGCTGCGTTCAGCGCGAGGACGTTGGTCTGCTCGGTAATGTCGGAAATCAGTTCCACGATCTCGCCGATCTCCTGTGAGGATTCGCCCAGGCGCTTGATCCGCTTCGAGGTTTCCTGGATCTGCTCGCGGATGCCGTTCATGCCCTTAATGGTGTTCTCCACGGCACCCGCGCCCTTGCGCGCGGACTCCAGCGAGCGGCGCGCGACCTGTGCGGAGCGCAGCGCGCGTTCGGAGGATTCCGTCATGGTCTTGGCCATCTGCTCGACGGTTGCGCCGACCTCCTCGATTTCGCGCGATTGCCGTTCGGTCGCGCCGAGGAGCTCGGTGGAGGTCTTCTGCGCGGATTCGGTCGCCTGCGTCACGCGCGTCGCGGCATCGTTGATCCGGCGCACCAGCACCGAGAGTTCCTCGATGGTGTAGTTGACCGAGTCCGCGATCGCGCCCGTGATGTCTTCCGAAACGGTGGTGCGTACGGTGAGGTCGCCGTCGGCGAGGTCGCCCATCTCGTTCATCAGGCGCAGGATCGCTTGCTGCGCGAGGTTGCGTTCGTTTTCCGCTGCGCGCTGGTGTTGCTCCGCCTCGAGCTGACGTGCGGCGAGTTCGCGGTTGTTCACCTGCGCCATGCGGCTCAGGGCCATGAGACCGACGATCGCCGCAAGCGCGATGCCGAGCGTTGCCGGCGACAGGCCGCCAGTGGCGCCGGACAGCGCGGCGGAGAGCTCGCTTGCGCTGGTCGACAGCGGCTCGGACGCGCCGAAGATGTCACTGCCGGCCTTCTTCGCCTGCACGAGGGTTTGGATGTGCTGCAGGATGTCGTCGACGGCGTCGAGGGTTTCGGTGGCTGCGGTCGCGAATTCATTGACGCGTCGCCGCCCTTCGGGATCGGCGGTGGTTGCGCGCAGCTCGTTGATCACCTCGGTGAGCGACTTGGCATCCTTGCCCAGCGCGAAGGCCGTTTCCGGGTCGATCGCATTTGCGACCAGCAGCGCGTTGGCGTTCTTGGCGATGCGCTGCGTCAGCACGACGCTGTTGGTGGCGGCGGTGATGTCGCGCGCGTTGCCGCCGACGCGAGTCTGCACGATCTGTCGCGCCTGTTCGTACAGGGACTCGTTCTGCTGGTTGATCGTGGCGACCGAGCGGTTGAGCACGAGGAGATTGTTTTCCTGGGCGATCAGTTGGTTGGCGAGCTCCGCAGTGGGGCGCCATTTCGCCGCGAGGTCGTCCACCCGTGGCTGGGCATCCGTGGGCGCGGCCGGGAGGCTGCGACCTTCGATGTTGCCGCCGTTCGCCACCGCGTCCAGCAGGGCGGTGAAGCGGTTTGTGCTCGTGCGCAGTTCGGCGAAGGCCTGTGCGTTGCCCTGCAGGGAAAGCTGGGCGGCCTTGGCGATGCGCTGCGCGGTGGTTTCCATCTCGCCTGCCGCGGCGATGTAGGCCGTGGCGTTGCCCGACTGGCGGTACTGGTAGTAGAGCAGGCCCAGACCCACCATGGATGCCGCGGCGAAGACCGTGGCGAGCATGCCGAAGCGGTTGGCGGCATTGCCTGCCTGCTTCGCGCCGTTCTTGGCGGCGGCCGGTTCGGGGCTGCGCCGCGGCGGGGCCGCCTCCATGATGGTGGTGGCGAGCGTCTCGCCTTCCGGGTCGGCCTTCTTCTTTTTCGTGAAGTTCAGCGTCGGAAGCTTGAGGGCCATGGTGTGTGCTCCGCGAGATCGGATGATGGGTTGCCGTGAAGGTAGGCGATAAGGGGCGCGTGCGTGCTCACTCGAGGCCGGCCTGCAGGAAGCCGCGGTGGGCGAGCAGCGTCGGCACGTCCAGCCGCAGCCAGTGCTGGTCGCGGCTGTCGAGCAGGCGTTCGGCGACCCAGGGGCGCTCGTCCATGCCGCCGTCGGGATCGGTATGGAAGTCGTCCGGGTTGCGCAGTCCGAGCGCGCTCGAGATCAGCAGCGCGCAGTTCGTGCCGTGGCGTGCACCGACCAGGAGCAGGCGCGCGGGTCCGCCCGGCACAGTGAGCGGTCCGTCATGAAAGGCAGAGAAATCGACCACGCTGAACAGCGTACCGCGCACGTTCGCGAGGCCGCGAAACCAGTCGTGCGTGAGCGGCACGGGCGCCAGCGGCGGGGCAGGCAGGATCTCGCCGCTGTCGGTTAGGTTGACGAGCCAGTTCTCGCGTCCCGCCCGCACGCCCAGCAGTGCGCGGCGGTTGCCGCTCTGTGCTTCGGCAAAGCGCCTCACCAGGTCCTCCTGGAATTCGCGCAGGCTGAGTCGCTTGGTCATCGGGCGTCAACCCAGCGCCTGGATGCGCGCGAGAAGATCTGCGGGATTGACGGGCTTGACGAGGTAGTCGTGCGCGCCCTGGCGCATCCCCCAGATGCGATCGGTCTCGAGCCCCTTGCTGGTGCACATGATGATCGGGATGGCGCTGGTGGCTTCGTCGCGCGAGATGGTGCGCGTGGCCTGATAGCCATTCATGCCGGGCATGACGACGTCCATCAGGATGAGGTCGGGTTTTTCGCTCTTGCTGCGCGCAATGGCGTCTTCGCCGCTTTCGGCGGTTACGACCTGGTAGCCTTTCGCGGTCAGCAGCTCGGTCAGGGCGAGGCGTTCGGTCGGGGAATCGTCGACCACCAGTATCTTCTTGATCGGCATTGCGATGAGTCTCCAGTCAAAGACCCGTGCCGGCCTTGCGCGCGGCATGGGTGGCGACTGCCTTGAGCAGGCTGTCCTTGGTGAAGGGCTTGGTGAGGTATTCGTCGGAGCCGACCATGCGGCCGCGTGCGCGGTCGAACAGGCCGTCCTTCGATGACAGCATGATCACCGGGGTCGCGGCGAGCTGCGGATTCTTCTTGATCAGCGCGCAGGTCTGGTAGCCGTCGAGGCGCGGCATCATGATGTCGACGAAGATCACGTCGGGATGATGGTCGGCGATCTTCGCGAGCGCGTCGAAGCCGTCTTCCGCCAGCAGTACCTGGCAGCCCGAGTTGGTGAGAAAAATCTCGGCGCTGCGGCGGATGGTGTTGCTGTCGTCGATCACCATCACCTTGAGTCCGGTCAGATCCATGGCTTCAATCCTTGCTGACGTGATCAGCGTGGCGGCTGCGCACGCGTTGCAGCGTCGCGTACGCGCTGCGGTACGCCGCGTGCTCCGCTACGGCGACGCATCCACATGTCGATAAGAGCATGCGGCGAAGGCGCGGTCGCGGACGGATGGCATGCCGTCTGCATCCGCGTGTTCTGCCCGGTGGCCGGGGCGCGCCCGCGCAAGGCGGCGTTGCCTCGGGCGCAAGCGCCCCCTTCAGGGTGGCCGATGAGCGCGCGCGCCGGATGCATCCGGTATTGGGGCGCGTGTGGGCCATCTGTAGGCATGCTCCGGGCAAATTGGCTGTAAAATCCGCCGCATCTTACCGCATTTTTCATGCCGTGCCAGAACAGGCATCTGGCGCAACCGGCAGATTCTTTCATGCCCCTCGGATTCACTGCAGTTCCCCCTGTCGTGCTGTGCTTCGCCACCAGCGACGCGACTGGCGGCGCCGGCCTCCAGTCGGATGTCCTGACGCTGGCGAGCATGGGATGTCATCCCCTGTCCGTCGTGGCGGCGATCGCCGTGCGCGACACGCGCGGCGTCGAGGAGCTGCTGGCGCTGGATGCCGATGCGGTCGATTCGCAGGCGCGGGCCTTGCTCGAGGATATTCCGGTGCAGGCCTTCAAACTGGGCCTGCTCGGCAGTGTCGAGAATGTCGCGGCGATTGCCGAAATCCTTTCCGATTATCCCGATGTCCCGCTGGTGCTGGAACCGGCGCTGTCCATCGTCGATGGCGAGGAAGCCTCGGGCGAGGACATGCTGGCGGCGCTCGCCGAGCTGGTGTTGCCGCAGGTGACGGTGCTGGTCGCCAGCCGCAGCGAGGTGCTGCAGCTGGCGGCCCTGACGCCGGAAGGCGACGACGGAGATGACGACGATGAGGGCGGCGAGTTCCTCGATGCCGACGAATTCGATGCGCTCGGCGAGATCTTCGAGGGCGGCGAGGTAGATGAAGCAGACGACGACGGCAGCGAGGAGGACGAGGCCCTGTCGCTGGCGGATGCGATTGCGCGCGTGCTCGGGCGTGGCGTGCAGTATGTGCTGCTGACCGGTGCCGGTGAGCCCGGGCCGCAGCTCGTGAACGTGCTGGTGGGCCGCGAGGGCGTCGTGCGGACCGATGCGTGGGAGCGACTGCCGGGACCCTTCCTCGGGGCCGGGGCGACGCTGGCGGCGGCGCTCGTGGGCGCGCTGGCGCATGGCATGGCGGTGGCCGAGGCGGTGCGCGAGGCGCAGGAATTCACCGTGCAGGCACTGACGAGTGCGTATCGGCCGGGCATGGGCATGGCCATCCCGGACCGTTTCTTCTGGGCGCGGGCAAACGAGGATGACGATGGCAAACCGTGATGGTGCCCTGCGCGGTCTCTATCTGATCACCCCCGACACTGCCGACAGCGCGGCCTTGCTGGCGGGGGTTCGCCGGGCGCTAGCGGGGCGGCCCGCATTGGTGCAGTACCGCAGCAAGCATGCCGATGCGGCCCTGCAGCGCGAGCAGGCGGCGGGCGTTGCCACGCTGTGCCGGGAGGCCGGCGTGCCCTTCATCGTGAATGACAGCCTCGAGCTCGCCCTCGCGCTCGGGGCGGACGGCGTGCATCTTGGCCGCGACGACGGCGACCTGCGCGCGGCGCGCGCGGCGCTGGGGCCGGAACGCATTCTCGGCGTGACCTGCTACAACGAATGGGCGCGGGCCGAGGAGGGCGCCGCGGCGGGGGCCGACTACGTGGCTTTCGGCGCGGTGTTCGCGTCCTCGACCAAGCCCGCCGCGGTGCATGCGCCGCTCGAGCTGCTGACACGCGCGCGGCGCGAGCTTGCGCTGCCGGTTGCGGCGATCGGCGGCATCACGCTGGGCAATGCGCCGCAGGCGATCGCCGCAGGGGCGGACCTGCTGGCGGTGATCGCCGACGTGTTCGACCATCCCGATCCGGGTGCCCGCGCGGCCGCATATCGCGCCGCCTTCGGCCTGCCCGGCTGAATTCTCCGCGCCCGGCGCGGTCCTTCTTTCACCATTGCCACAAGACGAGTGCACACCGACATGACGAGCAAGAACGAAGTCCTCTTTCAGCGAGCCCAGGCAACCATCCCCGGCGGCGTCAATTCGCCCGTGAGGGCGTTCCGCTCGGTGGGCGGTTCGCCGCGTTTCATCGAGCGCGCGCAGGGCGCGCGCGTGTGGGATGCGGACGGCAAGGACTACATCGACTACGTCGGCTCGTGGGGCCCGGCGATCACCGGCCACGCCCATCCGGCCATCGTCGAGGCGGTGCGCGAGGCGGCGCTGCGCGGCTTGTCCTTCGGTGCGCCGACCGAGGCCGAGGTGGAGATGGCGGAGCTCATCTGCGAGCTGATGCCGTCGATCGACATGGTGCGGCTGGTGAGTTCCGGCACCGAGGCGACGATGAGCGCGATCCGTCTCGCGCGCGGCTTCACCGGGCGTGATGCGATCATCAAGTTCGAAGGCTGCTACCACGGCCACGCCGACAGCCTGCTGGTGAAGGCGGGCTCGGGACTGCTGACCTTCGGCAATCCGTCCTCGGGCGGTGTGCCGGCGGACTTCGCGAAGCACACGATCGTGCTCGACTACAACGACCTCGGCCAGGTCGAGGACGCGTTCAAGGCGCGCGGCGGCGAGATCGCCGCGGTGATCGTCGAGGCGGTCGCCGGCAACATGAACCTGATCAAGCCGCTGCCGGGGTTCCTCGAGGGGCTGCGCGAGCTGTGCACGAAGTACGGCGCCGTGCTGATCTTCGACGAGGTCATGACCGGCTTCCGCGTCGGTGCGCAGGGCGTGCAGGGGCTGTACGGCATCACGCCGGACCTGACCACGCTGGGCAAGGTGATCGGCGGTGGCATGCCGGTGGGCGCCTTCGGCGGCCGGCGCGATATCATGAACCACATCGCGCCGCTGGGCTCGGTGTATCAGGCCGGTACGCTGTCGGGCAGCCCGGTCGCGGTCGCGGCGGGCTTGGCGTCGCTGAAGCTGGTGTGCGAGCCGGGCTTCTACGACCAGCTTGCCGCGCGGGCGACGCAGCTCGTCGACGGGCTGTCCGCCGCCGCGCGCGATGCCGGCGTGAGCTTCTGTGCCGATTCGGTCGGCGGAATGTTCGGTCTGTACTTCGCCGCGCGCGTGCCGCGTTCCTACACGGAAGTGATGGCCTCGGACCGCGACACCTTCAACCGCTTCTTCCACGCGATGCTGGAGGCGGGCCACTACTTCGCGCCCTCCGCTTTCGAGGCGGGCTTCGTGTCGGCGGCGCATACGTCGGCCGACATCGACGCGACACTCGCGGCGGCGCGCGAGGTGTTCGCAAAGCTCGGCTGAGCGCTCGGGCGCGAAAAACGAAAGGGGCGCCGCGGCGCCCCTTTTTGTTGTCTTTCCGGCGGGTCAGAGCAGGAACAGCGTCGCCAGCCCGAGGAAAATGAAGAAGCCGCCCGAGTCGGTCAGCGCGGTGATCAGCACCGAGCCGCCCATCGCCGGGTCGGCGCCGAAGCGCAGGCGCACCATCGGGATCAGCACGCCTGCGCAGGCGGCGAGCAGCAGGTTCAGGGTCATCGCGGCGGTCATCACGACGCCCAGCGAGGCGCTGCCGTAGAGGGCCCACGCGAGGATCCCGAGCAGCCCGCCCCACACCAGGCCGTTGACGACGGCGACGCCCATCTCCTTGCGCATCAGGCGCTGCATCGCGGACTGCTCGACCTGGCCCATCGCGATCGCGCGCACGATCATCGTCACCGTCTGATTGCCCGAGTTGCCGCCGATGCCGGCGACGATGGGCATCAGCGCGGCCAGCGCGACGAGCTTCTCGATCGAGCCTTCGAAGGCGCCGATCACGCGCGAGGCGATGAAGGCGGTGACGAGGTTGATCGCCAGCCAGGACCAGCGGTTCTTCACCGAGTCCCACACCGACGCGAAGATGTCTTCCTCCTCGCGCAGACCGGCGTGGCTGAGGATTTCGTGCTCGGACTCCTCGCGGATGTAGTCGACCACGTCGGCGACCGTGAGGCGGCCAATCACGCGCTTCTCGACGTCGATCACCGGCGCGGACACGAGGTCGTAGCGTTCGAAGGCCTGGGCGGCGTCATCGGCTTCATCCTCGGGCTCGAAGCTGATGACGTTTTCCTTGTGCATGACCGCGCCGACCACCATCTCGGGGTCGTTGATCAGCAGCGATTCGAGCGTCAGGATGCCTTTCAGGTGGTCTTCGCGGTCGATCACGAAGAGCTTGTCGGTGTGGTCCGGCAGCTCGTCGAAGCGGCGCAGGTAGCGCAGCACGACCTCGAGCGTGACGTCCTCGCGGACCGTCACCATGTCGAAGTCCATCAGCGCGCCGACCGACTCCTCCGGGAAGGACATCGCCGCGCGCAGCTGTTCGCGTTCCTCGCTGTCGAGGGACTGGAACACGTCCAGCATGACCTCGGGCGGCAGGTCGGGCGCGAGGTCGGCGAGCTCGTCGGCATCGAGGGTTTCCGCCGCGGCCTTGAGCTCGTGCGGGTCCATCGTCTCGATGAGGGACTCCCGCACCGCGTCCGAGACTTCCAGCAGGATGTCGCCGTCGCGCTCCGCCTTGACGAGATCCCAGACGAAGAGACGCTCCTCGAGCGGCAGCGCCTCGAGGATGTAGGCGATGTCTGCGGGGTGCAGCGTGTCGAGCTTGGCCTGGAGTTCGGCGACGTGTTGCTTGTGGACGAGGTTCTCCACCAGCTCGTGGCGGGGCATGTCCTGCCGATGGACGAGATCCTCCACCACCTTGTGGCGTGCGAGCAGCTCCTGGACTTCGCGCAGGTGCTGCTGAACGTCGTCCGGGTGGCGTTCGTCCTGCTCGCTCATCGGCGCCTCCGGGGGTGTGTGGGGTTCGGTCGTAAGGCGCGAATTCTACGGATTTCGCGGTCCTCTTGCGACCCCGGAAGACCGAAAATGTTGCGTCGCGGCAGGCGTGTGGCGTCGCGCCGCCGCGGGGGACGCTTTCAGGGTACCTGCGCGTAGGCCATGCGTCCGCGGATGCGCGCGGCGTGGGCGGCCAGCCGCGGGCCGAACTGCTTCTCGTACTTGCGTGGATTGGGCAGCATCACCGCGAGGCGGGCGGCCTCGTCGGGGCCCAGGCGGCCGGCGGGCACCCCGTAGTAGCGCCGCGCGGCCGCCTCGCAGCCGAAGATGCCGGTGCCCCATTCGACGACGTTGAGGTACACCTCGAGGATGCGGCGCTTGCTCCACACGGTTTCGATCATCACGGTGATGATCGCCTCCTGCGCCTTGCGGAAGTAGCTGCGCGTGGGCGACAGGAACAGGTTCTTCGCGAGCTGCTGGCTGATCGTGGAGCCGCCCGCGACGGCGCGGCCCTTGCGCTGGTTCTTTTCCATCGCGCGCTGGATGCCTTCCCAGTCGAAGCCTTCATGATCGACGAAGCGGTCGTCCTCCGCGGCGATCACGGCGCGCTTCAGATGGATGGAGATGCGTTCGTAGGGCACCCACTCGTGGCGCAGCTCGGCGTTGGGGCGCTTTTCCTGCAGCTCGTCGAGGCGGATGTCCATGAAACTGGTGCTCGAGGGGTTGAAGTGGCTCCACCACAGCACCAGCAGGAAGATCCACAGCTGGTACAGCACGAGCAGCGCGAGGAGCGCCACGCCCACCCAGCCGGCGCGCCGCAGGAGTGCCTTCATCGGCCTTCGATCTGGCGCCGCAGCTCGGCGAGGACCGGTGCGGTCTCGGGCCGCACGCCGCGCCACAGCAGGAAGCTCTCGGCCGCCTGCTCGACGAGCATGCCGAGCCCGTCGGCAAGATGCGCCGCGCCGTCGCGGCGGGCCGCGGCGAGGAAAGCGGTGTCGCCACGGCCGTACATCATGTCGTAGGCCAGCGCGCCGGGCGCGTACAGGCCGGGCGGCAGCGGCGGGGCCTCGTCGGCGAGGCTCGCCGCGGTTGCGTTGATGACGACGTCGAACTGCGATCCGGCCAGGTCGGCGAAGCTGCCGGCGGCGAGCGGCGTGTTGCCGGCGCCCGCGGCGAACTCGGCGACGAGCGCCTCGGCGCGTGCGACCGTGCGGTTGGCGAGCGTGAGGCGCGCGGGGGCGGCGGCCAGCAGCGGCAGCATCACGCCGCGTGCAGCGCCGCCCGCGCCCAGCAGCAGGATGCCGCGGCCGGCGAGCGGGCAGTCGAGGTTGTACGTGAGGTCGCGCACGAGGCCGGCACCGTCGGTGTTGTCGCCGTAGATGCCGTCGGCGTCGAACTTGAGGGTGTTCACGGCGCCCGCGGCCTGCGCGCGCGGCGAGCGGCGCTCAGCCAGCGCGAAGGCCTCGAGCTTGAACGGCACGGTGACGTTGCAGCCGCGCCCGCCGGCGGTGCGGAAGGCTGTGACCGTCGCGGCGAAGCCGTCCAGCGGCGCGAGCAGCGCCTCATAGGCGAGCGTCTGGCCGGTCTGCGCCGCGAAGGCGGCGTGGATCGCCGGGGACTTGCTGTGGGCGACGGGGTTTCCGATGACGGCGTAGCGGTCCATGGACGGGTCTAGTGGGCAGTAAGGCGGTCGGTGTTGGTGAAGGTCCAGGTCCTGACGATCTCGATGATGTCGGTGTCGGCGCGGACGTCGTTCGGGAAACTCGAAAAGGGGGCCGCGAGCGTGACGATGCGTTTGGCGGCTTCGTCGAGGACGGGTTCGCCCGAGGAGCGCTGCACCTCGACGCGCTCCACCGAGCCGTCGGCGCGGATCGCGACGAGCAAGAGCAGGCTGCCGTAGAGGCGACCGCGTGCGGCATCGGGGTAGTTGAGCGTGCCGACACGTTCGATCTTCTGGCGCCAGTCCTCCACGTACTGGGCGAGACGGTATTCCTTCGCCTTCGCGCCGACGAACTTCCTGCGCGGGCGCTTGGCGTATTCGTCGAGCTTGCGGTCGATCTCGGCTTCGAGGCGCGCGGCGGCGGCGACGCTGTCGAGGAGATCGAGTCCCGACGGCTTCGGCTCGACCGCGGCGGGGTCGGGCTGCTGCACGGCGGCGGGGGTCCGGGTCGCGGCCTTGGGGGCGGTCATGACCTCGGGGCGGGCGGCGCTGCGGTCCGAGGTACGCTTGCGTGATTCGGCGAGGGCGTCGCCGTCGCGCTGCGTCGGTTGCGGGGGCAGGGGGGATTTCGGCCGCGCGTTCTGTTCGCTGTTGCCGCCGCCGTCAAGGTTGGCCTGTGCGAGCACATCGGCCTTCTCGGGAGCGCGGGCGTGGCGTGCGTTCACGAGCACGACTTCGAGGCCGCGGTCGAGTTCGCGCGGCCGTGGACCGACGTCCATCGTGAAGCCGACTGATAGCGCCAGCGCATGGATCGCGAGCGACAGCAGGAACGCGATCGCGAGCAGCGGGTCGCCCTTCAGGATGGTGCTGGTGCGCCCAGAGGCGCGGGCGCCGGCCGGCTGCGGGGAACGAAGGTCCTGGTTGCGATCCATGCCGTGTGGCGGTCAGTTGCCTTCGAGCGCCGCGTCGGCCGTGTCGGCGGGGTCGGGTTCGGCGAGCATCTCGACGAAGCGTGCGCTGATGTCGACGTCGAGCAGGTCACTGTGCTCGATCGTCAGGCGCACGCGCGTGCCCGGCAGCATGACCGGCAGCGAGGGTACCTTGACCATCAGCGGGATCGCGTCGAGGCGCACGAGATTGTCGCGCAGCACCTTGCCGTCGATGGCGATGCCGGGCTGTTGGCGCAGCCAGCGCAGGCACCAGTAGCGCTCCATCTGGCGTTGGAAGTCGGCGTAGGCCGCATAGGTGACGTCGAAGTCGCGCAGCGCAGCCATCAGGTCGGTGGACTTGGGCGCGAACGCGGGCGCCTCGTCGCGCAGCACCGAGATGATCTGCCATTGGTTGACCATGTCGACGTAGCGGCGCAGCGGCGAGCTCGACCACGCGTAGCAGTCCACACCCAGTCCGTCATGCGGGCCGGCGGCGGTCGACATGCGCACCTTGCCGCCGCTCTGCACGCGGTACAGGCCGGGGATGCCGGCCTCGTCGAGGAGTTTGCCCCAGGTGGAGTTGGCGAGAATCATCATCTCGGCCACCAGTTTGTCGAGCGGCGAACCGCGCTTGCGCTGGGTGATGGTGACGTAGCCCGGACCGTCCGCGGTGTGCGTCTGCCAGTCCACGTAGAAATTGAAGTCGACCTGGTTGCGGTTGTCCTCGGCCTTGCCGCGGCCGGCTTCGAGCACGCTGGCGAGGTCCCACAGCAGCGTGAGTTCGCGCCTCCATTCGAAGTCGGGGCCGCCGGCGTGATCGTGCAGGACCTGCTCATTGAAGAGCGGCTCGATGTCGTGGTGGCGCAGGTTGGCGACGATGGGCACGCGCTCGACGACGGTCTCGTGGCGCTGGACGGCGAGCGCCGCGGTGACGTCGAGGTACAGCGACACGGCCGGGCAGTCACGGCCCGCGGCGAGCGTGAAGGTCTCGACGACAGCGTCGGGCAGCATCGTGATCTTGTTGCCCGGCATGTACACGGTCGACAGGCGGCGGCGCGCGATCGCGTCGAGCGAGGAACCGCGCGCGAAGCCGAGGGCGGGCGCAGCGATGTGGATGCCGATGCGCCAACCGCCGCCTTCGCGCGGGGTGATCGAGAAGGCGTCGTCGATCTCGGTCGTGGTGGCGTCGTCGATCGAGAACGCGGCGACCTGCGCGAGGGGCAGGTCGGCGGGGTCGAGTGGTGCGTCGAAGGCCGGGAAGGCGGTGCCGTCCTCGAAGTGTTCGAACAGGAAGCGGTTGTAGTGGAAGTCGTAGCTCGACGCGAGTGCGCCGCACTGCAGCAGCAGGCGTGGCGCCGATAGCCCGGTGTCTACGCAGGCGGCTTCGAAGGCCTTGGTCTCGACGCGGTTCCGGTCCGGGCGGTAGAGGAGCTGCGGCAGCATGCCGGCGATCTCGACCGGCATCCGGCCTTCGACCAGATCGGCGCGCATGCGCTCGATCGCCTCGGCCTGCTGGCGCTTCTTCTCCAGGCCGACGAGCGCGGCCTGCAGGATGTCGGCGGGCGCCTTGCGGAAGCGGCCGCGGCCCTTGCGGTGGAAGTAGATCGGCGCCGAGTGAAGGCGCAGCAGGACGCTCGCCGACTCGACCGCGTTCGGCGCGTGGCCGTGGTATTCGGCGGCGAATGCGTCGAAGGCGAATTCGTCGTCACCACACACTTCCCACAGGAAGGCGGTGTCCAGCTCCTCGGCGCCGGCTTCGGCGCGGTTGAGCAGTTCGGCCGGTGCGGGCTCGCGGAAGCGCATCAGCACGTGGCTGCTTTTCAGCTTCACGCGCTTGCCGTGGGACGTCTCGACCTGCAGCGAGGAATCGTTATCAGCGAGGACGGTACCGGCCTTGAAGGCCCCATCCTCTTCGAACAGCACGAACATCGGAACCGCCATACTTGAGCAAGCCCGACAGTTTAAAGGATTCGACCGTCGGGCGCAGAGGGGACCTGCCGACTATGGCGCCGCCCGGTTCGCCCGCAGCATGTCGACCGAATAGACGGCGAGCGCGGCCCAGATCAGCGCGAAGCCGGCGAACTGGCCGGCGTCGAAGGGTTCGCGGAAGACGAACACGGCGAGCAGGAAGTTGAGGCTGGGCGCAAGGTACTGCAGGAAACCGATCGTCGACAGCGGCAGGCGCTGGGCGCCGATCGCGAACAGCATCAGCGGCACGGCCGTGAGCACGCCGGCGAGGGGCAGCAGCGCGTCGGTCGCGAACGCCTGGCCGAACTGCAGCGTGCCGCGGCTGGCGAGCCAGGCGAGCCAGCCGAGCGCGAGCGGCGCCGTGACCAGGGTTTCCACGAACAGGCCGTTGATCGCATCGACCGGGGCGCGCTTGCGCAGCAGGCCGTACAGGCCGAAGGTGCCGGCGAGGAAGAGTGCGATCCACGGCAGCGTGCCGACCTGCCACACGCGCCACGCGACGCCGGCGCAGGCGAGCGCGACGGCCGCCTGCTGCAGCGGCCGCATGCGCTCCCCGAGCACGAGGCGGCCGAGGAGGATGCTCACCAGCGGGTTGATGAAGTAACCCAGGCTCGCTTCGAGCAGCTTGTCGGCAGAGATCGCCCACACGAAGACCAGCCAGTTGCTGCCGGTGAGCGAGGCCGACAGCGCGAGCAGGCCGATCAGGCGCGGCTGGGTCGCGACGCGGCGCAGGCCGTCGAAGCCGCGCCACAGCGCGAGCAGAGCGAGGAGGAAAACGACGGACCACAGTACGCGATGCGCGACGATCTCGCCGGGCGACACGCTGCCGACCGCCTTGAAGTAGAGCGGCATCAGCCCCCACATCGTGAAGGCGATCAGCGTCGCGATGACGCCCTGGCGGCGCCGGAGCGATTCGGCCGCGGCGTCCCTCATGCGGTGGCGGTGGCGACGAGCGCGAGGGCTTCGACGGTGTAGCCGCCGTCGGCGCCGCGGTGGCCTTCGAGATCGGCCGCGATCGCGGCGCGCAGGGTCGCTTGGGTGGCTTTGGGGAGGCGCGACAAGGCCTCGGTCGCTCCGCCGGCGAGATCGAGGAAGGCCTGCCAGTAGCCTTCGGCGTCGGCAAAGTGGCAGCGGAAGGGGCAGGGGGCGATGCGCACGTCCGCGAAGCCCGCGTCATGGAGGATGGCCGTCAGCGCCGCGCCGTCGCCGAAGCGGAACACCGAGGGACGTGCGACCTTGGGCGGCGGCAGCAGCCGCGCGATGCAGTCCTGCGCACGCGCGATCAGCGGCACGGACTCCCGCAGGCCCCACACCGACAGCGCGATGCGCCCGCGGGGGCGCAGCACGCGGCGCATCTCCGCGAGCGCCTGCTGGGGGTGGGGGAACATGAAGAGCGCGAGGCCCGCAAGCACGCGGTCGAAGCTCGCGTCGGGCAGGCACAGGTGTTCGGCGTCGGCGGCGGCGAAGGCGAGCGCGTTGGCCTTGCCCTCGGCGGCGGTGCGGCGGGCGCCCTCGGCGAGCATGCCCTCGGCGATGTCGCTCGCGAGCACCCAGCCGCCCGGCGCGATGCGGGCAGCAGCATCGCGGGCGAGGAGCCCCGGTCCGCTCGCGAGATCGAGCACCCGCTGGCCGGGCGCGAGGTCGGCCGCGTCGAGCAGGGCTTGGGCGAGGTCGGCGCGCAGGTGAGCGCCTTCGGCATAGCGCGCGGCGATGCGGTTGAAGCCGGCGCGCTCCTGCGCCTTGAAGCGGCGCACGTCGAAGCCTGAGGGGATGCTCATCGGGCGATTCCGGCGAAGGCGATCACCTCGTCGAGGTAGTCGGTCCAACGCGAAAAGCCGTGGTCCCCGCCTTCCAGCACGGTTTGGCGTGCACCGGCGTATTTGGCGACGGCGTCGCGGTAGTCCAGCACCTCGTCGCCGGTCTCGACCAGCAGCCAGAAGTCCTGCGGGCGGGTGATCGTCGCGACATCCATGGCGCGCAGTTGCGCGATGTATTCGTGCTTGAAGTCGAAGGATTCGCCGGTGTACAGGTTGGTCTGCACGCCGACGTAGGCCTCCAGTGACAGCGGTGCGACGACCGCCGGGTTGACGAGCGCGGCCCTGAGGCCGTGCTTTTCGGCGAGGTGCGTCGCGTAGTAGCCGCCCAGCGAGCTGCCGACCAGCGTGGGCGGGAAATTGGGGCGCTCCGCACGGCAGCGCGCGATCTGGCGCTCGATCAGCGCAATCGCGGCGTCCGGCTCGGGCGGCAGCTGCTCGCACCAGAATTCCCCTGCGAGCCCCTTCTCGGCCATGTGGCGTTGCAGCGCCTGCGCCTTGATTGACGCGGGAGCCGAGCGGAAACCGTGCAGGTAGATGATCATCGCGTATGCAGTCCGGGGCGGAACCCCTAGTTTAACCACGTCCGGCGGCTTTCCGGTCGCTCAGATTTCGCTCCAGGCGACGAGGCCGAACTTCCACGTCGCCAGCACGACGAGGCCGAAGACGATGCGGTACCACGCGAAGACGATGAAGGTGTGGTTGGAGACGAAGCGGATGAAGGTCTTCACCGCCCACATCGCGGCGATGAAGGAGGCGACGAAGCCGATGGCGAACACCGGCAGGTCGCCGGCGTGGAGCATGTCGCGCGCCTTGTAGAGGTCGTATGCGGTGGCCGCGAACATCGTCGGGATCGCGAGGAAGAAGGAGAACTCCGCAGCCGTCTTGCGCGACAGGCCGAACACCAGCCCGCCCATGATGGTCGCGCCGGAACGCGAGGTGCCGGGGATCATCGCCAGCGCCTGCGCAAAGCCGACCTTCAACGCATCGGGCCAGCGCATCTCGTCGACGGCATTGATGCGCGGATGGTAGCTGCGCTTTTCCAGCCACAGGATCACCAGACCGCCGACGATCAGCGCGGTCGCGACCGTGAGCGGGTTGAAGAGCAGGGCCTTGATCTTCGAGTGGAACATCACCCCCAACACCGCTGCGGGCAGGAAGCCGACGATCAGCAGGCCGACGAAGCGCTGCGCGGCGGGATCGTTGACGACTCCGGTCGCGACGTGCACAAGGCGTTCGCGGTAGTCCCAGCACACCGCGAGGATCGCGGCGAACTGGATCACGATCTTGAACACCTTGCTCGCCTCGTCGTTGTAGCCGAGCAGGTCGCCGAAGATGATCAGGTGGCCGGTCGAGGAAACCGGCAGGAATTCGGTGAGGCCTTCGATGATGCCGAGAAGCAGGGCGACGAACAGCTGGGCGAGATCCATGAGGGGTGGCGGCGTGTGCCGGGGCGATGATGAACGAAAGGCGGGATGATACGCCTCGGCATGTTGCAGGGCCGCACAAATCGTCCCTCAGTCGCAACGGGAAGTAAGTGTCAGGCCGGTGCGGTGAGTTCTTCGAGATCGGCGAGCCACCGTATCGCAGCCTCGCGCTGCGTGCCGCACATCTGCAGGCTGGGAGCGAGGCTGCCGCATACCGCCGGACGACGCGGGTCGCCGAACAGGCGGCAACGGTCGGCCTCGTCGAGCTGGATGCAGCGCACGCCGGCGGGTTTGCCGTCTTCCATGCCGGGGATGGGACTGGAGATGGACGGCGCGATGCAGCAGGCCGCGCAGGCCGGGCGGCATTCCATCGTTCAGTTGCGCGCGGGCAGTGCGCGCCACCATGCGAGGATGTCGGCGACCTTCGGCTCGAGCAGTGTCGACTGACCGCCGGTGAAGTGCTGCCATTCGGCGAGGAAGCGCTCCCCCACCGCGGTGATGACCGGCACGCCGCTGGTCACCGCCATCGCCATCTCCGAGCGCAGGCCCGATCCGCACGCTTCCTGTGCGCCGAATTTGTTGATGAACACTACCTGCGTCCCGCGCTCAAGCGCCCCACGTACCGCGACCGCCGCGTGCGCGAGCGCGTTCGGGTCGAGGCGGCAGGCTTCCGAGCCGCTGCCGAGATCCTGCGACAGGGGGAAGCGCTCGCCAGTCGCGAGGTCTTCGAGTTCCATGCCGCAGGGATCATTGATCGTCGTCGGAATGTCGTGTTGCAGAATGCCGCCCAGCCGCACCCCCAGTTCGGCCAGCGCGCGTGCCGCCTCAAGGAGCACCGGCTCGATATGGTCGGTGGGGCGATAGACGATGGCGGCGATCGGCAGGGACTGGTCGGTGGTCATGGCGGCGGCACGCGTGGGTGATCCGCCATTGTCGCACCCCGGGACGTCCCGGCGAAACTGTCGGCGCCCCGGCACTCACGCGGCCAGCTGGCTCTCAGCGCGTAGCGGCGGCTTCGCGCGCGGCTTTCAGGGCTTCGGTCCGTTGCTTCGCTTGCTCCATCAGCGGCGGATAGGGGCCATAGCGATGCTGCTCGGCCGAGGCACCATCGACATAGGGCGGGAAGGCAGCGTCGACCGGCTTGTTCCAGCGCGCCGGGAAGTCCTTGTCGAGGCCGGCCTTGATCGGGCGCGGCTTGGACAGCACGTAGCCGGCGACGTCGAAGGCTTCGTCGTCGTTCAGGACCGGGGCCGCGTGCGTCGTGCCCTGCGGCATGTTGTGCTTGATGAAGGCGGCTGCGGTGAGCATGCGGTTCATGCCGGCGCCGTTGTTGAAGGTGTCGTTGCCCCACAGCGGCGGGAATACGTAGCCCTCGGCGTCGCCGGCCTTGCCGCGCCGCTGGCCCTGTCCGTCGGCGCCATGGCAGGCCGCGCACTTGGCCCCGTAGATGGCCTCGCCGGCGGCGACGTCGGCACGGCGGTCGGGCACTTTGATCTGCTTCGTTCCGGCCCCCTCGACCCGCGCGCCGACCGGAACGCCGCGCGACATGTAGTGGATGTAGGCCGTGAACGCCTTCATTTCATGCGAGTCCAGCGGCAGCGGCTCGCCATTCATGCTGCGCTCCATGCAGCCGTTCACGCGCTCCTCGACCGTGCTGATCGCGTCCTCGCGTGCGCGGTACTGCGGGAAGGTCGCCGCGACGCCGACCCAGGGCATGGCGAAGGGCTTGGTGGCGTCGTTCTGGTGGCAGGACGTGCAAGCGAGGTTGTTGCCCGCGAAGCGCATCTTGCGGTCCTGCACCTCGGGCCCGATGAACGCGAAGGTACGCGTCGACAGCTCGTGGCCGTAACGTACCAGTTCGCCGTAGGCGTCCTTCGGCAGCTTGTCTAGGGAGGGGGCGGGACGGTCGATCAGGCTGACCTTGGAGGCGTCCTGGGCGAGGGCCGGCGCCGCCGCAAGCAGGAGCGCGAGGCTCCCTGCCGCAATACGTGCATCCATGAATTTCTCTCTCTATTGATGTAAGTAAATTATTATTTGCTTATAGAAAAACTTTACCGGGTCCGGGCGGCCCGTGCAACAGGTCAAAGGCCGCGGCTCCCCGGATTGGGCTCGGGGTTTACCTTGATCCCGCGGAAAGACGTACAAAAGAAACGGGCCGCACTGGGCGGCCCGTTGTCACCTGCCTGCGTTGCAGCGCGGCATCAGAGCTTCTTGTACACCTCGGCGCCGCTCTTCACGAATTCGACCGACTTCACTTCCATCCCCTTCGCGAGCGCCTCTTCTTCCTTGAGGCCTTCCTTCGCGGCGAAGTCGCGCACGTCCTGCGTGATCTTCATTGAGCAGAAGTGCGGGCCGCACATCGAGCAGAAGTGCGCGACCTTGGCGGATTCCTTGGGCAGCGTCTCGTCGTGGAATTCGCGCGCCTTGTCCGGGTCGAGGCCGAGGTTGAACTGGTCTTCCCAGCGGAACTCGAAGCGCGCCTTGGAGAGTGCGTTGTCGCGGATCTGCGCGCCGGGATGACCCTTGGCGAGGTCGGCGGCGTGCGCGGCGAGCTTGTAGGTGATGATGCCTTCCTTGACGTCGTTCTTGTCCGGCAGGCCCAGGTGCTCCTTCGGCGTCACGTAGCACAGCATCGCCGTGCCGTACCAGCCGATCTGCGCCGCGCCGATGCCGCTGGTGATGTGGTCGTAGCCCGGGGCGATGTCGGTCGTCAGCGGTCCGAGCGTGTAGAAGGGCGCCTCCTTGCAGTACTCGAGCTGGAGATCCATGTTCTCCTTGATGAGGTGCATCGGCACGTGGCCCGGACCTTCGATGATGGTCTGCACGTCGTGCTTCCACGCGATGTCCGTGAGCTCGCCCAGCGTCTTCAGCTCACCCAACTGCGCGTCGTCGTTGGCGTCGTAGATCGAGCCCGGGCGCAGGCCGTCGCCGAGCGAGAAGGCCACGTCGTAGGCCTTCATGATCTCGCAGATGTCCTCGAAGTGCGTGTAGAGGAAGCTTTCCTTGTGGTGCGCGAGACACCACTTCGCCATGATCGAGCCGCCGCGCGAGACGATGCCGGTCATGCGGTTGGCGGTCATCGGCACGTAGCGCAGCAGCACGCCCGCGTGGATCGTGAAGTAGTCGACGCCCTGTTCGGCCTGCTCGATCAGCGTGTCGCGGAAGATCTCCCAGGTGAGGTCCTCGGCCTTGCCGTTCACCTTTTCGAGCGCCTGGTAGATCGGCACCGTGCCGATCGGCACCGGGGAGTTGCGGATGATCCACTCGCGCGTCTCGTGGATGTTCTTGCCCGTCGACAGATCCATCACCGTGTCGCCGCCCCAGCGGATCGACCAGGTCATCTTGTCGACCTCCTCGGAGATCGACGAGCCCAGCGCCGAGTTGCCGATGTTGGCGTTGATCTTCACGAGGAAGTTGCGGCCGATGATCATCGGCTCGCTTTCCGGGTGGTTGATGTTGTTCGGGATGATCGCGCGGCCGCGGGCGACTTCCGAGCGCACGAATTCGGGCGTGATCTCGGCGGGGATGGAGGCGCCGAAGTGCTGGCCCGGGTGCTGGCGGGTCAGGAGCTTGGCCATCTTCTCGCCGGTCGGGCCCGTGGCGCGCAGCGTCTCGATGTAGGCGCGGCGATTCATGTTCTCGCGGATCGCGACGTATTCCATCTCGGGCGTGATGATGCCCTTGCGCGCGTAGTGCATCTGGCTGACATTCGCGCCGGCCTTCGCGCGACGCGGGTGGCGGTGCAGGCCGGGGAAGCGCAGCTCGTCGAGCGACTTGTCGCCGGCGCGCATGCGGCCGAACTCGGACGACAGGTCGGCGAGCACTTCGGTGTCGCCCCGCTCCTCGATCCACTGCTGGCGCAGCGCGGGCAGGCCGGAGCGGATGTCGATCTTGGCCGTCGGGTCGGTGTAGATCCCGGACGTGTCATAGACGAAGATCGGCGGGTTCTTCTCGCCGCCGAACGCAGTCGGGGTGTCGGCCTGCGAGATCTCGCGCATCGGCACCTGGACGTCCGGGCGTGAGCCCTCGACGTAGACCTTGCGGGAATTGGGCAGCGGCGCGATCGCGGCCTCGTCGACGTGGGCCTTCGCGGCGATGAATTTTTCAGTGGCGTTCATGCGTTCTCCTCGGTGGGGCAGGGCCGGGCGGACGACCGGAAGGAGGAGGCGCAAGACTGCACCTACGCTTCCCTTCGCCGGAATTACCCGGATCAGGTTCAAAGGGTTTTTCTCACCCGGCAGCCGCACGAAGGCGGATGCAAGGACCCCTAGGTAAGTTGCGACACGTTACGCCAAAGCTTGGCGCGTGTAAATCACCAAAAATCGGGACGAAACATTCGATTAGGCGAAATTTCGCGGAGAGCCGCGTCCTGCCGTGATCGGGGATCAATCGTTCAGGCGGACGGCCACCAGCGGTGGAAGTGATGCACCGGGCCATGCCCGCTTCCGACCGTGAGGGCGCCGGACGCGGCGATCGCGCGCAGCAGGTAATCGCGCGCGTCGCGGACGGCCGCTTCGACCGGACGGAAGCCGCCCGCGTGCTGCGGCAGCAGCGCCGCGATCGCCGACGACAGTGTGCAGCCGGTGCCATGCGTGTTCTTCGTCTCGATGCGTGGCGAGGGCAGCTCGATCATGCGGTCGCCGTCGAAGAGGAGATCCACGACATCGCTGCCGGGCAGGTGGCCGCCCTTGAGCAGTACCCAGCGCTCGCTTGAGAGCGGCAACATCTCGCGCAGGCGTTCGGCAGCGCGGTACATCTCCTTCACCGTCTCGGGCGCGCGCTGCTCGAGCAGCACGCCGGCTTCGGGGAGGTTCGGCGTGATCATGAAGCTGCGCGGCAGCAGCGCCTCGATCAGCATCGCCACCGCGTTGCGCGCGAGGAGATGGTCGCCGCTCTTCGCGACCATCACCGGGTCGCACACGACGAAGGGCGCGTCGAAGTGTGCGAGGCGGTCCGCGACCGTCGCAACGATCTCGGCACTGCCCAACATGCCGAGCTTCACCGCGTGGATCGCGACATCCGCGAACAGGGTGTCGATCTGCAGGCGCAGGAAGTCGGTCGGCGGCGTGTGCACGCCGGTGACGGCCTGCGTGTTCTGCGCGGTCAGCGCGGCGACGACGCCGCAGCCGTAGGCGCCGAGTGCGGAAAAGGTCTTGATGTCGGCGAACACGCCGGCCCCGCCGCTGGGGTCGACGCCGGCGATGCTGACGACGTTGGGGATCGCGCGGCTCATCGGCGCACCACACGCTTGCTGCGGGCGGACGAGCGACTCGAAGCGGGGAAGGACGAAGCGGACTTGCGGGTGTTCATGAATGCGTTTCCCTACGCCGGCGCAACCCGGATCAGGTTCAAAGGGACTGTCTCAGCCCGCGTATCCGATCCATGCGGGCACTGCTAACGGGGGGCTGAAAATTACCGGAGCCGATCCGTGCAGGCAAGCGCTTTTCTGCGCAAAGATGGCTCCGCGCCGTCCTGCGTCTGTCCGCGGTCGATGGCGTTCGAAGACGTCGCGCGCGAGTCGTCGCACTTCGCGTTGCCGCCGACGAACAACGAGCCGAGCCAACCTGCAAACAGCAGCAGTGCCAGCTTCACCATCAGCCAGCCCGCACTCTCCTGCTGATCGACCAGATAGCTGTTGCACACCCGTAGCGGCGCGGCGATGTAAAGCCAGCCGAGCACGGCGAGCATGCTGATGAAGTTGGTCCAGAGAAAGCCGCGCCCGATCGAACCGAGCCGCCGCCACGCGAGCGCGAGCGGCAGGCCGACGAGTGCGGGCAGGCTGACAAATTTCGCCGTTTCGACGAGCGGGCTGGCGAGCGCGTCGTCGAGCGCGCGCGGCAGCATCCACCAGGTCGATGCGAACAGCGCGACGGCGACATGCGGGACCGGACCTCCCGCGGCGGCGAGCAACGCTTCCTGCCATGCCTCAGGCAGCAGGCGGCAGGCGACGAAGCCGAGGGCCGCGAGCAGCGGGATCTGCACCAGCATGTGGCCGCTCATCGTCGCTTCGAGCCATGCGCGCGCCGCCGGCGTCGCGAGCAGCAGGTACAGCGCGACGAGGATGCGCAGGCCGATGCTGGTGCGCGTGGCGGTGTTCATCACAGCGCCTCCCTGAGCCTGTCGGCGAAGCGTATCGGAGCGTCGAGGTCGGCGATCTCCGCGAGCCGGCCATCGCGGCCGACGAGGTGGATCGCGGCGTTGTGCTCGAATCCGCCGAAGCGGTCGGCAATCACGACGATGCCGAAGGCATTGAGCAGCGCCTGCAACTGGTCTGCGTCGCGTACGCGCACGATCCGCCAGTGCTCCCCGTCGGCGTCATGGCGGATCCCGTAGGCCTTCAGGCTCGCCGGATCGTCGTGCTCGGGATCGAAACTGATGCTCAGCAGTGCGACGTCGCGACCGAGCGCGTCGGCGGGCACGCGGTCGCGGATCTTCTTGAATGCCGCGCCGAGGCTGTTGCAGATTGTCGTGCAGCGGGTATAGATGAACTCGACCGCGAGCAGCCGTCCGCGGTAGTCGTCGAGGCCGAAGACGCGGCCGTCCTGGTCCTCGAGGACGGCCGCGGGCAAGGGGCGCGGTGCGCGCAGGATGTCCGCCCGGCGTGCGGCCTCGGCGGTGAAGGCCGTGAACCCGTCGGTGCCCCACCAGAAGGCGCCGGTGCCGAGGACGGTCACCAGCGCCGTGACGGCGACGCTGCGCGCGACGGCATTCATGTGCCGCAGCTCACGCGGTCGCGGGGCGCGCGACCGGCGCACGCTGGTAGTCGTGCCGCGCCAGGCGGATGCGGGCGAAGAAGCGGCCGACGAACAGCAGCGACGAGGCGATCACCAGCACCGCGAACACCGACGCGATGCGGTCGTACGGCACCCACTCGGGCAGGTGGGCGGCGTAGCGGCGGGCGACGCTTTCCTTGCCGGAATACAGGAAGCTCAGCGTGAAGCCGAGCACCGACGACGTGAACAGCCAGAACGCGATGCGGTCGATCAGGCGGTCGTCGGCCTCGTGGTCGGGCTTGCCGAGGTAGTACATGAAGCCGAACACCATCGTCACCATTCCGAGCAGCAGGTAGGTGTGGAAGTGCCCCGGCACCCACAGCGTGTTGTGCATCACGTAGTTCACCGTGATCGTGCCGTCGATGAAGGCTGGCATCGCTCCCGCGGCCCAGCCGAAGAGCGACAGGAACAGCAGCTTCGACGCCATGTCCCAGCGGATGCCCGAGCGATACACGATCATCAGCGCGCCGTAGCCGGTGACGACGAGGATCGGCACGGTGTTCAGGTAGCCGATGATGTGGCCCATGATCAGCATCCACTTCGGGAACGCGAAGTCCATCAGCAGGTGATGCGGGAAGATGAACAGCACCATCAACGTCGACGCGGTCCAGGAGGCGAGGAAGACCTTGTTCGACTTCCACGGCCGCTGCGTGTAACGGGGCAGGATCTCGTACACCGCGATCACCGCCATGTAGATCGTCGCGTTGATGAAGACGTGGCCGAAGAAGTAGATCATTCCCTTCGCCAGCAGCGCATCGATGGTGAAGCCGGGCACGTAGAGGTTCACCAGCATCATCGTCAGGATGCTCGCGCCGACGACCAGGCCGATGACGTTGACGATCGTGACCATCGCGCTCGCGACCACCGTCGGCGGCGGCGCCTTGCCGTCGTCGTGGCCGAAGAGCTGCGGCCAGCCGAGTGCGCGCGCGAAATTGCCATAGCTCGCGACGATCGCGCGGGCGACGTCCAGATGCAGCAGCAGGAATCCGACGCCGATCACCAGCAGGCCGCCCATGAAGAGTGCTGCTGCATCCGCGCTCCACATGCCCATCGACTTGGCCGGCAGCGGGAACAGGAAGGTCCAGGCACCGTGGAAGCGCCCGAGCAGCACGCTCGCAAGGATCATCACGACGCCGGCGAGAAACAGCACGAGGTTCGCGATGAAGATGCGCGACGACAGGTCGACATACTGGCGCAGGAAATGCCACATCACCGACGCGCCGGCGATCGCCGCGATGCCCACCATGCCGGCACCGTGCAGCGTCATCAGCTGGTAGAAACGGTCGGCGCCAATCGAGATCCACTGCGCCTGTTCGAGGCGCATCAGCAGGCCGAAGAGCATCATCAGCAGCAACACCGCCGCCGAGGTCGCCAGATAGGCCAGCACGCCGGCCTTCGCCCCGTGGTCGGGGCGATGTTCGTAGGTGTAGGTCGCCATGTTCGTGTCCCCTTAGCGAGCGTCGACGCGGATTTCGGTCATCATGTTATGGTGGGCGACGCCGCAGTACTCCATGCACAGGATCCTGTAAGTCCCCGGTTCCTCGAAGGTGTGGCGCAGCGTGTTGGTGTAGCCGGGCATCCCCTGCGTCTGCGCGACCAGATGCAGGTTCGCGTCGTAGATGCCGAAGCCGTGGTTGACGTCCGCGCTGGTGACGCGGAACTCGACCGGCTGGCCGGCGGCGACGTGGTCCTGGCTCAGTTCCCAGCGCCACTGGTAGCCGGTCGCGTCGATGACCTGCACGGCGCCCGTGCCGGTCCGGGCACGCGCCGCGTCATAGGGCAGATCCATGAGCGTGTAGATCATGGCCGGTCCGAACACCAGAACGAGGCCCCAGAAGAGGCGGGTGCGCAGGCGGTAGGCGCGCTTCTGCAGCGGCGTGTAGTCGTCCTGCCGTCGGCCGGAATTGATGGCGACAAACGCGAAGCCGAACGCCACGAGCGTCATCAACACGAGTGATAGTTGCCAGGCAATGGGTTGCACGATGGGTTCTCCTGTCCATGTGTTCGCAGTCGGGACATGGGCGTCCCCCTGAACTCCACAGAGCCAGCGCCGTGCCACATTCGCCAACCGATTGATGTCAATCATTTTTCCATTGCGGCGTCGATGTTCAAATGCGTTCATCGATCCATACTGAACGTTCATTGCGAACGTTCAATCTGAACGGAAGGCGATCACTATGCCGAGCCTGGCCACCCTGCGCGTGTTTCTCGACAGCCTCGAAGAGGGCGTCCTGTTTCTTGACGCCGACCGGCGCGTGCTCGAAATGAACAGCGCGGCCGGTCGCATGATCGGGCGCGACAATCAGCGCGTCATCGATGGGCTATGCCCGACGCTGTTTTCCGGTACCGAATGCGCGCGCGCGTGCGAAGACCGCGGTCGATGTTCGCTGACGCCGGCGGCGGGCGAAGATGACAAGGTTCAGGACATCGTCCTCAAGACGCCCGCCGGCCTCGACATGCCGCTACGCATGTGGGCGATGCTGCTGCCGCCGAACGATTCCGGCCTCTACTGCGCGATCATCCTGCGCGACCGCTCACGCGAGGTCGAGCTCGAAGCCGAGGTGCGCGACCGCTGGCAGCTGGGCGGGCTCACCGGCCGCAGCCGTCCGATGCAGGAGCTCTACCAGAAGGTGTTGCGTGTGGCCGCGAGCGACGCCAACGTGCTGATCAGGGGCGAGAGCGGTGTCGGCAAGGAACTCGTCGCCCGTGCGCTGCACGACAACTCGGCGCGCGCGAAGGGGCCTTACGTCGCTGTGCATTGCGCCTCGCTGCCGGAGAGCCTGCAGGAGTCGGAACTGTTCGGCCACGCCAAGGGCTCCTTCTCCGGCGCCACCGGCATGCGGGTCGGCCGTTTCGAAGCGGCCAACGGCGGCACGCTGCTGCTCGACGAGATCGGCGAGATCTCCCCCGCGACGCAGACGCGGCTGCTGCGCGTGCTGCAGGAGCGCGAGGTCGTGCGCGTCGGCGAGAATCACCCGCGCAAGGTGGATGTACGCGTCGTCGCGGCCACGCACCGCGACCTCGCCGACATGGTCACTCGCGGCGAATTCCGCGAGGATCTGTACTACCGCCTGCACGTGCTGCCGCTGCACGTGCCGGCCCTGCGCGAGCGGCGCGAAGACATCGCGCTGCTCGCGAGCACGCTGTTGCACGAGTTGGCTGAACGGTACGGCCGCCCGGACCTGCGCCTGTCGCCGGAGGCAATCACGGAGATGGAGTCGTTTTCGTGGCCGGGCAACGTGCGACAGCTCTTCAATTCGCTCGAATATGCAGTCGTGAATTCGGACGGCTCGTTGATCCTGCCCCGCCATCTGCCTCCCGAGACGTCGATCGCGGCGCCGGACCGCAGGGCGGCTCCGCGCCCGACGACGCGCTACTACACGTCGCCTGCGACCGACGGAGACGAACGCCGCGAGATCCTGCGGGTGCTCGCCGAATCGGGCGGAAACCGGGCGGAAGCAGCACGCCGTCTGGGGATGTCGCGCACGACCTTGTGGAAACGGCTCAACCAGATGTGAGGTTTCGAGACGGAGCCGGCGAACCTATCGTCGCAGTTCGCTCGACATTCGCTTACCGGCGGCCTGAATTGCACCGCCGCGGCTCTCATCGCGACGGCGCAATTCAGGCTCCCATCCTCGTTGTCCTGGCCATCACTCGGGTTTGGAGACCGCCAATTCCCGGGCCCATGGCAAGGCATCCGTCTCAGAGCAGCGCCGGCAGTTGCTGCAGCAGCGCCATCCCCCTGCCGACGTGCTGTCCGGTCACGACGTACCCGACCAGTCGGCCGTCGTCGTCGAGTGCCTTGCCGGTGAGGCCGGTCTCGTCGGAGTCCACCGCCCACTGCAGACCGTCTGCGACTGTGACGCCCGCGAGCTGGATCGGAAGTGCCGGGGTCTTCACCAGCGTCGGCATCGCCGGTAGGCGAAGCGTCGTGCTCTCGCCGGCGAGGGTCTTCGCCAGCGCCTGCGCCGACAGTGCCAGCGGATGCATGAACGGCAGCACCATGCCTTCGATCTCGGCGCAGTCGCCGAGCGCGTAGATGTGCGGGTTGCTCGTGCGCAGTTGCGGGTCCACCTTGATGCCGCGATTCACCTCCAGGCCCGCATCGCGTGCGAGCTCGATCCGCGGACGCAATCCAGCTGTTGCAACGACCGTGTCCACCTCGAAGCGTTCTCCGTTGGAGAGCTGCACGACGACGCCACCGGCACTCGAGTCGATGTGGGCGATACTCTCGCCGAGGTGTAGCCGACACCCCTTCTGTACGAGCCGGTTTTCCAGTTCGTGACTCACGAAATCGGGCAGCAGTTTGGCCAGCGTACGCGGCGCGACGTCGGTGAGCCGCACCTGCAACCCGCTTTCCGCGAGATCGAGCGCGACTTCCGTGCCTGTGAGGCCGGCGCCGATCACGAGCACCCGTTCGCCCTGCGCCAGTTGTTGCAGATACCTTTCGTAATCTGCAAGGTTGTTCAGCGTGATCACCCGGCTCGCGGCACTCCCCTGCAACGGTGGAATCCACGGATCCGCGCCGAGCGCGAGGACAAGGTCGCGGTAGGGCTGGACGTCGTCGCCGAAGCGGACCGTCTTGTTGTCGGGATCGATTGCGTCGACCTGTGTGTATGCGCGGATCGTCACGTTGAACTCGCGCGCGATCTGCTCCGGCGTGCGCTGCACGAGATCCGACGGGCCGAGCTTGCGGCTGAAGCCGTGGACCAGTTGCGGCTTCGGATAGTCCGCTCCGGCGTCGGCGGCGATCACGAGCACCGGCGTGTCCGCATCCTGAGCGCGGAACGCGCGCACTAGCTGGTATGCAGCGCTGCCGCCGCCGACGATCACGACCGGTGCGGGCTGCAACTCGCGGTCCGCGGCAACCTGGCTCGCGGTGTTACCGCGAACGTTCAGCGGGTCGAACTCTGATTTGCCGAGGAGGCATTCGGGGCACAGGAAGGTCTCAGGCACCTCGGACCACGGCGTGCCGGCCTGCACACCCTGTCCCGCTTCGCCCTTCGCTGGATCGTAGATCCAGCCGCAGGCCCTGCACCGCATCGACCCTTGATCGGCGGCCGTGACGGTTCGGTCCGTGGCCGGCGCAGCAGCAGGCTTTGGATCCACACGCTTGGGCCCCACAGGCCGCTTGATCGACGGCGATTGATCCTGTGCGGCGCTCTCGATCGGTTCCCATTCTCCGCGCCATTGACGCGCAATGTCGCGGCCGAATGCGAGGCATTCGTCGAGCGCGCCTTCCGTCGGTTTCCAAAGTGCTTCGATTCCGCCGGTGACGGCGAAGCCCGCCTCCTCGAGCCGCTGGCCGATCCGATCCACGGCGCCGCCCGCCCAGCCGTGAGCACCGAACGGCGCGGCGTGCTTGCCGCGGAAGCGCAAGCCGCGCAATTCCTCCAGTAGCGCTGCGACCTGCGGCAGCATGCCGTTGTTGACCGTGGGCGAGCCGACCAGAATGCCCTTCGACCTGAACACCTGCGTCAGCACGTCGTTCTTGTCGGTGTTCGCGAGGTTGAACATCTTGACCTCGACCGACGGGTCTTCCTGCCGGATTCCCTTCGTGATCGCCTCCGCCATATGGCGCGTGCCGTTCCACATCGAGTCGTAGATCAGCGTGATCTGGTTTTCCTGGTAGTCGTCGGCCCACGCGAGATATTGCTCGACGATCTGTGCCGGATTGTCGCGCCAGATGATGCCGTGTGCGGTGCAGATCATCTCGAGCGGCAGATTGAACGACAGCACTTCGTGAATCTTCGCGGTCACTCGCGAGCTGAACGGCGTGAGGATGTTCGCGTAGTACTTGAGGCACTCAGCGCGTAATTCCTCCTGATCGACGAGGTCGTTGAACATTTTTTCGCTGGCGTAGTGCTGACCGAAGGCGTCATTGCTGAACAGCACCGCATCGCCCGCGAGGTAGGTCATCATGCTGTCCGGCCAGTGCAGCATCGGCGCTTCGACAAAGACCAATTGTTTGCCGTTACCGAGGTCGAGCGTGTCTCCGGTCTTTACGACCTGGAAGTTCCAGTCTTTGTGAAAGTGTCCCTTCAAGGATTTGACGCCGTTCTCCGTGCAGTAAATCGGCGTTCCCGGAATCCTCGCGAGCAACGCGGGCAATGCACCGCTGTGATCGATCTCGGCGTGATTAGCGATGATGTAATCGATCTTGTGGAGGTCGATTTCCCGCTCCAGGTTGTCGACGAATTCCTGCGCGTACGGGGTCCAGACGGTGTCGATCAGCGCAACCTTCTCTTCTCGGACAAGATAGCTGTTATAGCTCGATCCCTTGTGCGTCGAATATTCCGATCCATGGAACTCGCGCAATTCCCAATCCTGCTTGCCGACCCACGTGATGTTACTTTTTACAGCGAACGACATTTCAAACTCCTGATTCAAACACGGTAGCCGCTCCTCAAAAGCGAGGTGCGTCGATCTCAAAGACGTGGTTCCTCCCGGAGATCATGAACCGCCCTGATACAGGCTCTGATGACGCAGTTGCGCTTCGGGGTTGCGTTGGAATTCGGCGAGTTCTTTCAGGACTTCGGCGCGGGTCCTTCCTTTTTCGCGGATACCTGCTCCTGTTTCGAGGATCCAGCCGACCTCACCCCCGACGAAACGCCATCCCCCCGAAAAGCGGGTTTCCTCGGTTTCCTGCGAAGCGGGGGAGACGTTGCCGTGTTCCGCAGCACTCGCGGTATTCGAAGCCGACATCGAAGCAGAATCGGCGACGGCGAACGAGCTTCCGAGAGCGGCGGCAAGCCCGATAACGATGTACTGAATTTGCTTCTGCATTTTCATCTCCTGATTGATGTGGCAATTGCCTGCTTAAATATAAAAGATGCGTTTCAGTTGCATCAATATTTAGTCTAGGCCAGGAGATGAATGAAAAATTTGATCTATGTTGGTTTGCGCAAATATAAATATTCCACTATGGCTTCGCGGGAATTTGTGCGAATCGATTCATTGCAAACGGCAATATGAATGAATCCATGATTCACTCGAAAAATGGATTTCCCGATTCGAGGAAGTGCTTCGCTCGCTTGAAAACGGAAATTGGATGCGTTCGAGATACGGGAATTGTCGGAATGGTCGTGCTGATATCAACTGCAGTGTTTGAACGTTCGACTATTGCTTCCACTGCCGGAGTTTCGCGCGCACGACCCGATGCCGGTTCCAGAGGGAAGACGTCGCGACGTAGCGCTCCTCAGCGAAATCCATGCCAGATTACGCAAGTCGCTGATTGAAAATATATCGCCTCACGCTTGCGGCCGAATGGGCGTATTGCCATTAAGCGCTGAACGTTCAGCTTGAACGTTCAGTTGAACGTTTCGGTTGGTCGGATATTTTCTCGAGCGCATCGCCCGGAGTGGGCTGCGTCAGGAGTTCAACTCTTCGCCGACCTGAAACACCCCGATGCCGGATCGCTCGCGCAAGACGGCGACACGGGCCGCAATTGCGGCCCGTGTCCCGAGGCAACGCCGAATGGCTCACGTCTGCCGATGCACCCTGGCGCTGCCCTTTGAGGATCTGATCACGCTCGGCGGGCCCACTGAATCGCGCGGGTATACACCGTGCAGACCATCGTCGGCGTTGGGAGTCTGGCGCGACGAGGCTTGACCTCGAGGTGGAAAAGGGAACGCGGATGGGGAGCCCAATTACGCTCGCGAGGGCAAGCGGTACCCGCCAGGATGTCAGTCCAGCCCGAAGCCGAGTAGCGCCGCGACGCCCAGCACCGCAAAGATCGACGCCGCCACGCCGTGGATCAGCCGCACCGGCAGGCGCTGTGCGATGCCGTTGCCGGCGAGCACGGCCGGCACGTTCGCGATCATCATCCCCAGCGTCGTGCCGCTGACCACCGCGGCGAAGGCGCCGTACTGCGCGGCGAGCGCCACGGTCGCGATCTGCGTCTTGTCGCCCATCTCCGCGAGGAAGAAGGCCACGACGGTCGTCGCGAACACGCCGAACTTCGGCACGGTGATCCCGTCCTCGTCGAGCTTGTCCGGGATCATCATCCACACAGCCATTGCGATGAAGGACAGGCCGAGCACCCAGCGCAGCACGTCGGGGCCCAGCACCGTCGTGACCCAGGTGCCGACCGCGCCGGCAAAGGCGTGGTTCGCGATTGTCGCGACGAGGATGCCGGCGATGATCGGCCACGGACGGCGGAAGCGCGCGGCGAGCATGAACGCGAGCAACTGCGTCTTGTCGCCGATTTCAGCGAGCGCGACGATGCCGGTGGAGACGGAAAAAGCTTCGAGAGGCAGGTTCATCAGGTTCTCCGGGCCGGCGCATGACCGATGACCGCACGCCTCCCCGGCCCGAACAATCGGAGAGCATGCGGTCAAAAGTCTCGCCAGGTCCGAGGACTGAACACGCCATGCCCGGACGGGCAAGTTTGTTGACGTGGTCCCTCCGAGGGGCTCGGAGGCGGCTACTCCCTAATGACGGCGCGGATTGTAACCGCAAGCCGGCGGCGAAGGGAAGGGTGGGGAGAAGATCGTGCTAAAGATTCGCGGATTGCTGCCGAAGATCCTTCCACGGAGGATCCGGCCATCGCCGGGTCTGTTTATGAATCCCTACGAAATTCCGTTCGGGCTGAGCTCTTCGACAGGCTCAGGGCGAGCGGGGGTATCTGACCGTAAGGTCGATGCATCGCGTTGTCCATTTTCCTGCCCGCCATGACCGCTCGCCTTCCCGTCCGCTACGTACTGCTTGCGGCCCTGCTGCTGCCGGGCCTCGTCTCGGCCGAGCAGACCTGGGACATGGTCGTGCGCGACCGCGAACGCACGGTCGAGATCGACCGCTCCAGCGTGATCCAGTCCGATGGCGGACAGAAGGTTGCGTGGGCGCGCATCATGCTCTCGTCCGAACGCGCCGCGATCGAGGGCTATGCGTCGGTGAAGGCATTGAACCGCTACGACTGCTACAACCGCAGCTTCTTCACGCTAAAGCGGGTCTACATGGACGAACGCCACATCGTCCTGCGCGAGGAGGGCGGGCTCGACGAGAGCCCGGTACTGGCGGCACGCAACAGCGTGGACGAACGCTTGTGGCAGGAAGTGTGCAAACCGCCTTCGGTTTCCGATCTGAAGAAAATCGCGCGCGACGTGACAGCGATCGCCGAGGCTGCAAATGCCGACGCGGGCATCGCCCCGCTTGTGCCGCTCAGCCGTTCGGCGGCCGTGCCTGCCGATACGCCGGCGCGCGAGACCGAGCGCATCTCGCGCCATGCGCGGAGCCGGACGTCGGCTCCTGAGACGAAATCCGCACCTGCGGAATCCTCGCCCTCCGCCAAGAAAGCATTGCCATCGCGACGAAGTGCCGCACTATCCCCCGAGACCGTTGCGGCCCTCGCGCCCACGTCGTCCCGGCTGCCGTCCATCCCCGACTTCGCTCTTCGGCGTCCCGAATGGAGCTACGAAGGCGACACCGGCCCCGACAAATGGGCGGCACTGCGCCCGGAGTGGGCTGTCTGCGCCCAAGGCAAGCGCCAGTCGCCGATCGACCTGCGCAACGGCATCAAAGTTGACCTCGAAGCGCCGCGCTTCGACTACCGCGAAACCGGTTTCCGCATCGCCGACACCGGTCGCACGCTACGCGTACACGTCGGAGCGGGCATGGGCGTGGTGCTGCGCGGCCAGCGTTACGAGCTGGAATCCTTCGAATTCCATCGCCCCTCGGTCGAACGCGTCGGCGGCCAAGCCTCCGACATGGTCGTGCATTTCCATCACCGCAACGCCGCCGGCAACATCGCTATCGTCGCCGTGCTGCTCGAAAGCGGCGAACGTTCCCATCCGCTGATCCAGACCCTGTGGAACAACCTGCCACTGGAGCGCGGCACCGACTACACACCGACGGTCACGATAGACCCCGCCGAGTTGCTGCCTGCAAGCTCGTCGCATTACCTCTTCATGGGCTCACTCGAATCCCCCCCCTGCACTGAGGGCGTGCTGTGGGCGGTGATGAAGGAGCCGCTCTACCTCTCGTCTGAGCAACTCGCGATCTTCGCGCGCCTCTACGCCCGCAACGGCCGCCCGATCCAGCCGCACCACGGCCGACTGATCCTCGAGTCGCGCTGACGGGCGAGCGCGGCAATCGTGCCGGCTTGGCGGGAGGCGACGCGCGCCGCGAGCTCGTGCGGTCGTGGGGACGCTCCCGGACACTGCTGATCGCTCAACCGATCGCCCGCGCGATCAACGTGACCGGCAGCGCGACGCTGCGGCCCAAGAGGTCGAGCACTTCGCCTTGCAGGCGATTCCAGTGCACGCCGGGCGTCACGATCGGCTCGCCTTCGAGATCGGGATCGCAGTGCATCTCGGTCCAGCCTGTGTAGTTCTTCACTTCGGGGACTTTTCGCGGGAGGTTCTGGAATTCGGGCAGGCGATCGAAAACGTGCGTGGGGAGTTCATTGACGGGATCGATGACGTTCCGTCCCCAGCCTTCGCCGAAGGGCTTTGAGGTCATGAACAGGCGGCCGTCCCTGGTTTCGATGAAGGCTTGCTGTTTGACAACGGTAAGAGCGGTGATTTCTTCCACGTCAAAATAGCGAGAGCCGACCCATCGAGCGTTTTCGAAGGTCGCGCCGTTGTCTCTTGAGACTCGGAAAGCCGAGACATCGTCGTAGGGGATAAAAATGAAATCCCCGTCGTTATCCGCATGAATGAAGGTTGGCAGGAACACTTGCGCAAACTGGTGCATAACACGAGTTCTGATTCCACGTTGGGTATCCACGTAATCGATCGCGCCTTCGCAGGTATATCCCTCCAACTCCAGATGCCGGTGGTCGTCGAAGCGATAGATGACCTGCGTCGCGGGCTTTCGCGGCGGCTCGGCGTGGCTCGCGGGCAGCAGCGGGATCAGGCCGGTCGCTGCAAGAGCCGCAGCGAACAGGCGGGCGGGGGGCTTCAAGCGGCCGCGCGCGAGCAGTACGCAAGTCACGGCGAGCGCGAGCGTCCAGGCGGGGATCGACCACATCAGTGCAGTGTTCACGGCGAGTCCTTCATTGTCCGTGGGCGACGGGGAAAAGCGATTGCTCGCGCCGGGCGTTATCGTGCATTTGTTCCAGCGTGTGCCGTTCGCGCTGCAGATCCCGCATCAGCTCGTCCCATTCGCGTGGCGACCACCGGCCGCGCTCGCGTTCGAGGCGGGCGATGCGTTCATCGATCTCCATCAGCGCACGGCTGGAAGAATTTGTCGCTGTACTTACGTTGACGATGCCGGAAATGGCCGAAGGTTTGTTCATCTGGTCTTTGATTGCCTTCGGCAAGAGGCCTTTGGTGTAATAGTCGCGATCCTCCTTGACTGCGCTGAAGCGCCAGTCCGCCAGCCTTAGTAATTCCTGCCAGAACGGCCCGCCGTCCACCTTGCCCTCGTCGTAGCTGCAGCAGCGCCCGACTGCCAGGTCGAAGGACGTGGCGCAGCGCGCGGCATTCTCATCGAGCACGATCGCGGAGTGGTTGGAAATCTCCGTTGTCGTGGTGCGGGCCTTTTCGCGCAACTCCTCGTTGCTCATGTAGCGGGTGATGACCAGGCCGTCACCTGCCTTGATCGCCCGCGTCAGTCGCCAGGGTTTGCCCTGTGCCGTGAAGGCGGCCTCGACTGTTGCGAGTTCGTGAGGCGGCAGTTCATGAGTGCGTCCGGGCAGCGTGGGCGGGATGCCGTGGCGCGGATCGGGTATCGGGCGGGGTTCAGTAATCAGATTGTTGCCAGTCTCGGCGGCCGCAGCCGCGAAAACGTCCCAGTCGGAGGGGCCGAGCGTTGTGCAGCCGGCCGGCAGGGCGAACGTATAACCGAAATCCGGAAGCCCCGGAGCGTTGATGTCGCGCGGGGCGCCGGTAGGAATATCGGCGTTGGTGGCTACCGACTTGGCCCCCTTGCGCTGCAGATCCGGCAGATCGATCCGTCCCGGCGGGGTGTGAAGCGGGCGGCCATGCAGGAAGATGCGCTGCGCGAAGGCGGGGCCGAGCCGTTCGGCGACCTCCGGGGGGACTCCCTGCCAGCCGATGCCCTTCACGTTCCGCAGCGACACGGTCATGTCGTGCGGGCAGAAGTAGTTGAATACCTTGCCGTGGTTGTCGCGCATGTGGGCGACGATCGCGGCGGCGGCACGGCTGGCGATGCCGCCTGCGGCGAGTTGCGTGGCGGCAGGGCCGGGCATGCGCTGCGCGTCGATGAGCCGGCACAGATTGGCGAGGGTCTCGGTGCGGGCGCGCTGCGACTGCTGCGGGCCGAAGGACTGCATCCCCTCGAGACGGGGTGTCTCCAGGCTGTAGGGCGAATGATTGAGGATCAGGCAATCGGCGGGGCGTCTCGCCGGAGTCGCCTGCGTCACGAGGAAATTGGCGAGCAGCGCCACCAGTGTGCCCTGGCTGTGGGCGACGATGTTGATGGAATCGTTCTCGGTCTGCTGCTCACCACGTATCTTGGCGATAAGGTTTGCCAGTCGCTGCGCTGCGTGGATGAAGTAAATGCGGTGCGGATTCTCATACACCGGGTGGCTGAGATCGTCGCCGACATGGCGGGAGGCCCAGCGGGCGAGGCCGAGAATGTCGCCGCCCGGCCCCCACATATCGATGAGGGTGGTCGTGGCGTTGGCGAAGACTCCGCCGTTCTTGGCGAAGTGCTCGTCGAGACGGTTGTTGAAGCAGTCGACATTCTCGTAACCGCGTTTCGGGTCATTGCGGCCTTCGATGTAGTAGGCATCGTAGGGAGCGTCCGCGCCCGCCGGCCCACGTCGGCGGAGCTCTTCGCGGTAGCGAGCCTGGTCGGCGGCGTAGGTGGCCTCGTCGACCGGTCGATAACCCCAATAGAAGGGGATAATCGAGTTGTAGCCCTGACTGTTGGCACGACGCTGGTAGCTGGCGGCGCGATTCTGGGGGCAGGCCTTGGGCGTGTCCCAGTCACCCGGGGTTAGGTCTGTGCGTCCGAGTCGTTGATTCAAGCCTGCGCACAGACCGCGTGCCTGGGTGGCGTAGGCTTCGCCGACGTCATTGACGCCGTGTACCAGAATGATGACGCCGGGCATGGGGCGCGGCATCCTGACGCGTGCCTCGGCCGCGGCAGCTTTCGGGACCGTGGTGGTCGTACGCACGACGTCGCCGTTGCGGCGTGCCTGTTCGATGCGTCGATTGGGTGAGTAATCCTTCATGGCGGCGGGTGGGCTCAGGCGGAAGCGGAGGTGTCTTCAGGCACGATCTCGATGGCGATATGCTGGAAGTGGGCGGCATCGGCGATGTCGGCGTGACCTTGTGCATCGGTCCGCCCTTCGATTACGCGGCCATCCTCCAGAGTCATGCGGAAGCGGCGATTGACGATCGGATCGTCGCTGCCGTCCCAGGTCAGGACCGGACGGCGGTGGAATGCATCCGGTGGCATGAAGGTCGGGGCGTCGTAACTCAGGCTCGTCGGCCCCCCGAAACTCTTCTTCGACGCATGCACCGTGATCGTCCCCGGGCACGCCACAGTGATGCCGCCGTCGATCGTGATGCTGGCGCCGCCTTCCACGCTCAGCACGATCTTCTTCGCCGCGGCGAAGTCGATGTTCGCGCCGGCGCTGACGAGCTTCAAGTCGTCGCGGGCGAGGAGCTTCAGTTCGTCGCTTTGCGCCTGCAGTTCGATGTCGCCCTTGGCGGCGATGAGGCGGATGCCGGTGTGGTCGTCGCCGGGCCGGATGGCGCCGGCGACAAGGCCGATCGCCTGGCCGGCGTGGATGCGCGCGGCTCCGGCCACTGCGAGGTTCGTGTCGGCGCCGCTCATGAGGGTGGCCGTGTCGCCGGCGGCGATCTGCACGCTCTGGCCGGCGACGAGGCCGATGCCGGCACGGGCGGCCTGAAGGATCGCGGGAGCGGCGAGGTGGGGGACGCGTTGGCCGGTGACGGTGGTGTTGCCGGCGTCTGCGTCGGCGGTGGCCTCGGCCGGATCGCGCGCCGAGACCATGCCGGCGGCGATCCGGCTCAGCGCCTCGAGGGGCGGGTGGTCCGGGTCGGCGGCGCTAGCGCGTGCCGCGGTGCTGCCGATAGCGGCGGCGAGCTTCACGGTCTGGTGTGTCGCGGCGGCGCGCGACAGGGTGTCGGCGAGCGTGCAGGCCTGTTTCAGCAGCGCCATGCCGGGCGCAAGGTCGCCGGCCGGTTCGCCCGTGTGGCGGGCGGGCCAGGTGCTCATGACGATGCCGCGGCCGGCGCGCAGCGCCCCCCAGGCGTCGGTGCGCAGTTCGGCGCCGGTGCCACGGAAGGATCCGCGGTAGTTGCCGGCCTGGTGGATGAGGTGGCCGAGGTTGAGCTCCGAGGCATGCTGCGTGCTCTTGAGCTGCACGCGCAACTGCTGGTCGCTGTCGTCGAAGACGAGCTGGTTGTGACCGGCATTGGGTCCGTGGGCGCCGAATTCCTTGCTCTTGAAGCCGCTCAGGGCATCCGGGTGGCGGTGGCTCGACGCAGGCGCGCCGTGCCAGGCGGGGCTGTTGCCTCCTGCGAGGTTGCCCTGTCCGGCGGGGCGGTGGTCCGTCGCGGCGTCGAATACGGCGGTGTCGGAAGCCGGCCCGGTGCGTCCGCCCGGAGTGGGCGCGATGCCGCCTTCGCCACGGCCGTTGTAGAGGGCGCCGAGCACGACGGGGCGGTCGATGTCGCCGCCGAGGAAGCTCACCAACACTTCTTGGCCGATGCGCGGCAGCCACTGCCAGCCCATGCCCGCGCCGGCCTGGCGGCTGGCGACGCGCACCCAGCAGCTCGAGCGGTCGTCCAGGGTGTCCCCCGCCTGCCAGTGAAAGCGCACCTTGATGCGCCCCAGCGCATCGCACCACAGCTCGTCGGCGCCGTTCGGCACCGTTTCGCCCTGCGGGCCGACGACGATGGCACTCATCGGGCCCGGGGCTGTCGGGCGCGGATTGATGCGCAGGCCGGTGTCGTCCGCGAGCGCCGGCCGCCACGGCCGCTCGGCGCGCAGCGCGTCGAAGGCGTTGCCATAGCCGCGGCTGCGCGCGAGTTCGACGAGGGCGGGGGGGAGTTCCGACGGCGCCTTGACCGGCTCGAGCGTGTCGCCGGTGGCGAGCGCCGCGTCCTCTTCGCTTGCGTCGCCTTCGTCGCCTTGCGCCAGCCGCGCCGCGATCGCGTCGATGCGCTCGGCGTCGAGGTTGTTGATGCCGACGTGCAGGACGTCGAGCACGGCGTAGCGCTCGCCGGCGGGGGCAGGCGGTGCCGCCGGGTCGAGCGGCAACCCGCTTACCGCGATGAAGCTGCCGGGGCGCAGGCTGCGCACGGTGCCGTGGCCGAGGAAGGTGCAGGCGCGCGCCTCGACGGCTTCCATGGCGAGGCGCTGGTAGCGTTCGGCCTCGGCCACGTTCGCGTGGGCGTACTGGCCGGCGTAGTCGTAGTGTTCGAGCGGCGGCAGGTCCGCGCTGCCGATGCGGTGTGCGGTCGGCACGCTCGCGGCGATCGAGCGCTTGGCGCGGTAGTCGTAGCCGAGCACGGTGCCGAGGGTGGGCGCGAGGCGGTGCTGCGCGCCGAATGCGACGATGCTGTCCTGGTCTTCCTGCGAATCGGCGCGGTGGAAGCGGATGCCGCGACCGCCGAGGGCGTGCGCCGAGAGGGTGTCTTCCGGGAAGCGCGTGCTGTCGGCGAAGAGGCGCATGCGGTGGCGCGCCGGGGCGTCCGCATCCTCCTCGATGCACCAGCCCAGCCCTTCCTCGGCGAGCAGGCGCGACACGAAGGCGTAGTCCGATTCGCGGTACTGCACGCAGTAGCTGCGCGGGCGGGCGCTCGCGAGGAAAGGGGCGACGTCCTCGTGCCAGTGCCACGCGGCGTGTTCACGGTAGTCGGCGAACACGGCGTCGAGGATCTCGGGCACGGCCTTGTCCTGGAACACGCGGTTGTGGCGGCCGCGCGTGAGGAGCCAGGTCCACGGCACCACGGTGAGGCGGTAGCGGCTCCAACCGCCGTCGCTGCCGATATGCGCGGCGGCCCGCACGAGGCCCGAGCGTTCGCTGCGGCTGCCGTCGGAAAGCGCGGTGCGCAGCGTCATCGCCTGCCCGAGCAGGGGCTCGAGCGCGAGGAAGGCGTCCTGCGACAGGGTGTCGATGTGGAACTCGAAGCCGCCCGACAGGCTTTCGCGCCCGCGCCACACTTCGACCGCGAGCGGCGGGCCGTCCGTGTGCCAGTGCAGGTCGTACAGGCGGGAGTAGGCGGCGAGCGGGAGCATGTCGTCGAACGGGAGCCGGTGGAGGTTTCAAAAGACCAAAAGCATAACAGTTTGACATGTAGCACGTGTTCGATGTGGTAATGGACGCTAGCGACCGAACGCGTGCCCGTCGGCGCCGCGGCAAGGAGATGAATCCTGCGCGCCTTGTATTTGCCCGCGAGACATCCTAAATTACTGACTGGTTAGTCATTAATTCGGCGCCGCAAGCCGGTTTTCCGCCCCCATGTCCGATTCCATCCGCCCGCCCGCACGCCAACGCCGCAAGGAGGCGCGCCCGCAGGAACTCACCGCCGCCGCGCTGTCGCTCTTCGTCGAGAAGGGTTTCGCTGCGACGCGTCTCGATGACATTGCCGAGCGCGCAGGCGTCTCCAAGGGCACCCTGTACCTCTACTTCGAAAGCAAGGACGCGTTGTTCAAGGCCGTGATCCAGGAAGGCATCGTCTCCGCGCTGCACGCGGGCGAAGCGCTATTCGACGAGTACGACGATCCGCTGGACCTGCTGCGTACCATCCTGCAGGGCTGGTGGGATCGCATCGGCAATACCGAACTGGGCGGCATCCCGAAGCTGATGATGTCCGAAGCGCGCAATTTCCCCGACGTGGCCGCCTACTACCAGCAGGAAGTCCTCCAGCGCGGCACCGCGTTGCTGCGCAAAGCCGTCATGCGCGGCATCGAGCGCGGCGTGTTCCGGCAGGTCGACGCCGACGCGATCTGCAGCGTCCTGATCGCGCCACTCGTCTATCGGGCGATGTGGCGACAGTCCTTCGGTCCTGCCTGCGGACAGGAAACCGATACGGCGCAGTACCTGCGCACCTATTTCGACCTGATCCTGAACGGTCTCCTGACCGGGGTGTCCGGGGGAGCTGCACGATGAAGACAAAACTGACGAGCACCGTCCTGCTTGCCCTGCTTGCCGGATGCTCCGGCCCTGCGCCGGTCGACAAGCCTCCCCGCGCCGTTCTGGTGCGCACCATCGGGACTGCCGCCTCCGAGTCGCAGCTGCGGGTCTACACCGGCGAGGTGCGCGCGCGCCATGAGGCGGACATCGGCTTTCGCATCGGCGGCAAGCTGATCGAGCGCAGCGGGGACGTCGGCGCGCGCGTGCTGCCCGGGATGGTGCTCGCGCGCCTCGATCCGCAGGACGTGCAGCTCGCCGAGCAGGCCGCCGCGGCACAGGTGTCGGCGGCGGAGGCGGACGTCGCCTTGGCCCGCGCGGAATTCGAGCGGGTGCAGAACCTGCACGCGCGCAACTTCATCAGCGCCTCCGTGCTGGACAGCCGGCGTACCGCCCTGCAGGCCGCCGAGGCGCGTCTGCGCCAGGCTCGCGCGCAACGCGCCACGGCGCGCAACCAGGCCGATTACGCCGCACTGGCCGTTGCCTACGCAGGCGTGGTCACGGCGGTCCTCGCCGAACCCGGGCAAGTGGTCGCGGCGGGCCAGCCAGTGCTGCGCGTGGCACGTCCGGAACAGCGCGAGGTGTTGATCCACGTGCCGGAAAGCCGCATTGCGGCGCTGCGGCCGGGCCATGCTGCGGCCGTGCGGGCGTGGGCGAATCCTGCGCACGCCTACACTGCCGCGGTGCGCGAGATCGCTCCATCGGCCGACTCCGCGACCCGTTCCTACGCCGTGCGCGTGAGTGTCGCCGATGCCGACGACGCCTTGCCGCTCGGCGCCACCGCGAGCGTCGCCTTTGCGGACCCCCTCGATGCCGCACAGACGATCCTGCCGCTGACCGCGGTGACCCGCGTGGACGGCCGCGCGACCGTCTGGCTTGTCGACGAGGCGTCGCACCTCATGCCGCTCGCCGTCGATACGGGGGCGTTCAGCGAAGACGGTGTCGTGGTCGTCGGCGGGCTGCCCGCCGGCTCGCGCGTGGTGCTCACCGGCGTCCATCGCCTCGTCGCGGGCGAAGCGGTGCGCGCGGTCGACGAAGCCGCGCCGGTTGCGCTGGATGCTCGCAAATGACGACCCCGCGCGATTTCGACGAAGGCCGCTTCAACATCTCCGCCTGGGGTCTGCGCCATCAGGCCCTGGTGCTCTACTTCATGGCCGTGCTTGCCCTAATCGGCCTGTATTCCTACTCGCACCTCGGCCAGTCGGAGGATCCGCCCTTCACCTTCAAGGTGATGGTGATCCGTACCGAATGGCCGGGCACCGCCGCCGAGGAGGTCGCGCGCCAACTCACCGACAAAATCGAGAAGAAATTGCAGGAGGTCGCCCAGGTCGACGTGCTGCGCAGCTTCTCGCGCCCGGGCGAGTCGATGGTGTTCTTCATCGTCAAGGATTCGACCCCGGCACGCGAGATGCCCGAAGTCTGGTACCAGGTGCGCAAGAAGATCGGCGACATCCGCCACACGCTGCCGCAGGGCATCGTCGGCCCGACCTTCAACGATGAATTCGGCGACACCTACGGCAACATCTTCGCGCTGGTCGGGGAGGGCCTCGACTATGCCGAGCTCAAGCGCTACGCCGAGGCGATCCGTAGCGAACTGCTGCGCGTGCCGGACGTCGCCAAGGTCAGCTTCTTCGGCGAGCAGCCCGAGCGCGTATATATCGAACTCTCCAACACCAAGCTCGCGACCTTCGGCCTGTCGGTGCGCGACATCGCCGGCGCGCTCGCGGGGCAGAACGCAACCAGCGGGGCGGGGTTCTTCGATACCACCGACGAGCGCGTGTGGCTGCGCCCGAGCGGCGCGTTCGAGGATCTCGATTCCATCCGCGACACCCTGATCCGCGCCCAGGGGCGCAGCTTCCGCCTCGGCGACGTCGCCGAGGTGCGCCGCGGCTTCGCGGATCCACCGCGCGAGCGCATGCGCTTCAAGGGCGAGGACGCGCTCGGCATCGGCGTGTCGATGCGCGCGGGCGGCGACATCATCGCGCTCGGCCACCACCTCGACGACGCAATCGCGCGCATCGACGCCCAGCTGCCGGTCGGCGTGCGCCTCGAGCGGGTGGCCGACCAGCCGCGTGCGGTGGCGCGTTCGGTCGGTGAATTTGTCCGCGTGCTCGTCGAGGCGGTCGTCATCGTCATGGCGGTGAGCCTGCTCTCGCTCGGCCTGCGCACCGGCCTCGTCGTGCTCGTGATTATCCCGGTCGTGCTCGCGATCACCTTCCTGTTCATGAACCTCTTCGGCATCGGCCTGCACAAGATCTCGCTCGGCGCGCTGATCCTCGCGCTGGGCCTGCTCGTCGACGACGCGATCATCGCCGTGGAGATGATGGCGACCAAGATGGAGCAGGGCTGGGAGCGCGCCAGGGCGGCCAGCGCCGCCTATGTCACCACCGCGATGCCGATGCTCTCGGGCACGCTCGTAACCGCGGCAGGCTTCCTGCCGATTGCCACCGCCGCATCGTCGACCGGCGAATACACGCGCTCGATCTTCCAGGTCACGGTCATCGCGCTGCTCGTGTCCTGGGGCGCGGCGGTGCTCTTCGTCCCCTGGCTCGGCTACCACCTCCTGCCCGATTTCCACGCCCAGCGCGGCAAACCTTCGCCCCTCGCGCGCCTCGTCGGGCGCCTCGCGCCGCGTCTCGGCGCGCGCCTCGCGGAACGCGATGCCCACGCGCACGAAGTGCATGACGAATACTCGATCTACCACACGGCCTTCTACAGGCGCCTGCGCGCGCTGGTCAACGCCTGCGTCGCGCAACGCTGGCTCGTCATCGTGCTGACCCTGCTTGCCTTTGCCGCCTCACTCGTCGCCTTCGGGCGCTTCGTGCCGCAACAGTTCTTTCCGGACTCGACCCGGCCGGAGCTGCTCGTCGACCTGCGCCTGCCCGAAGGCGCCTCGCATCAGGCCACCGAACGCGCGGTCCGGCGCCTGGAAACCTTCCTCGACGCGCAAACCGACATCGAGAACTACGTCGCCTGGGTCGGCGGTGGCAGCCCGCGCTTCTACCTGCCGCTCGACCAGCAGCTTCCGCAGACGAGCTTTGCCCAGTTCGTGATTCTCACCGCAGGCCCGGAGGCGCGCGAAGTCTTGCGCACCAAGCTGATCGCGCTGTTCGACGAAGCCCCGGCCGAACTGATCGGCGTCGTCAATCGGCTGGAGAACGGCCCGCCGGTAGGCTTCCCTGTCCAGTACCGTGTCAGCGGCCAGGGTCCCGACGAATTGCGCCGCATCGCCCACGAGGTCGCGGCAAAGATGCGCGCCCATCCGCAGCTCTCGAATGTCCATCTCGACTGGGAAGAGCCGTCCAAACGCGTACGGCTCAAGGTCGACCAGGACAAGGCTCGGCTCCTCGGCCTCACGACGCAAGACATCGCGACCCTGCTCAATACCTCCGTGCAGGGTTTTGCCGTCACCCAGTTCCGCGAGGGCACCGAGACCATCGACGTGATGCTGCGCGGCGCCGAGTCCGAGCGCGTGCATCTCGGCCTGCTGCCCGATCTCGCGATCCCGGTTGGCGGCGGCCGCAGCGTGTCCCTCGCCCAAGTCGCGACCGCGGAATACGGCTTCGAGCAGGGCGTCATCTGGCGCCGCAACCGCATCCCGACCGTCACCGTCCGCGCCAACCTGTACGGCGGCGTGCAGCCTGCGGTCGTCGTCGGCGAACTCGCGCCGCAGATCGCGTCGATCGAATCCGCCCTGCCGCTGGGCTACCGCATCGAACTCGGTGGATCGGTCGAGGAGAGCGCCAAGGGCGGCAAGTCGGTCGCCGCGGGCATGCCGCTCTTCCTCATCGCCGTGCTCACGGTGCTGATGCTGCAATTGCAGAGCTTCTCCCTCGTCGCGATGGTGGTGCTCACCGCGCCCCTGGGGCTGATCGGCGTGACTGTCTTCCTGCTCGCCTTCGGCAAGCCCTTCGGCTTCGTCGCCATGCTCGGTACCATCGCGCTGTCCGGCATGATCATGCGCAACTCGGTGATCCTGGTCGACCAGATCCGCCAGGACCGCGAACACGGTCGCAGCGCGTGGGACGCCATCGTCGAATCGACCGTGCGCCGCTTCCGCCCCATCATGCTCACCGCCGCTGCGGCGATCCTCGCGATGATCCCGCTCTCGCGCAGCGCCTTCTTCGGCCCCATGGCCGTTGCCATCATGGGCGGCCTCACCGTCGCCACCGTCCTCACTCTCATCTTCCTGCCTGCCCTGTATGCGGCGTGGTACCGCGTGCGCCGCAAACCTCAGGACGCCGGGGCAGACGGGCCGCCTGCGGTGCAGCAAGTGCGCTAAAATGCAAAAGTTTACTTATCGCGCACTAAATTAGCGTGTGCTAATATTTGCACAGGAAGCCAATGCCATGAACTTCGAACGCGCCCGCTTCAACATGGTCGAGCAGCAGATCCGCCCCTGGGATGTGCTGGACATGGACGTTCTCGACCTCCTGATGACGGTCAAGCGCGAGGAATTCGTTCCTCCCGCCCACAAGACGCTTGCCTTTGCGGACGTCGAGATTCCCATCGGCTGCGGCCAGACCATGCTCAAGCCCGTCATCGAGGGCCGCATCCTGCAGGCGCTGCCGCTCAAGCGTTCGGATTCCGTGCTTGAGATCGGCACCGGCTCCGGCTACTTCGCCGCACTGCTCGCCGCGCGCACCGACTGGGTCCGCTCGGTCGAGATCGAGCCCGAACTCGCCCGCTTCGCGACCGACAACCTCAACCGTGCGGGCGTCGAGAATGTCATCGTCGAGGAAGGCGACGCCGCCCGCGGCTGGAGCAGTCGTGCGCCCTACGACGTCATCGTCGTCACGGGCGGCCTGCCGATGATGCCGCAGAGTCTGCTCGACCAGCTCAAGGTCGGCGGCCGCATGTTCGCCTTCGTCGGCGAGGCGCCCGTCATGGAAGGTCGCCTCATCACCCGCGTCTCGGAAGACCAGTACCAGACCGAAGACGTGTTCGAAACCGTCGTCCCGATGCTGCAGAACGTGCAGCGCAAGGACGAATTCCGCTTCTGAGGAACTCCCGCATGCGACAGATCACCGCCACCGAACTCGCCGAACGGCTTGCCGCCCCTGAGGCTGGCAAGCCGTTCCTCCTCGATGTGCGCGAGCCGATCGAGTTCGAGATCTGTCGCATCGAAGGTTCGACGCTGATGCCGATGGCCTCCGTGCCCGCACGCCAGACCGAGCTCGACCCCGACGACGAGATCGTCGTCATCTGTCATCACGGCGGACGCAGTGCGCAGGTGTGCATGTTCCTCGAGCGTCAGGGCTTCTCCAAAGTCATCAATCTTACCGGTGGGGTCGCCGCCTGGGCCGCCCAGGTCGACCCGACCATGCCGCAGTACTGACCTTACAGCGAATTGCACCCGGAGAAGTCAATGAAGCGCGCAATCGCCCTGAGCCTCGTCACCCTCTTTTCGGCCAGCGCCTGGTCGGCCGACCTCCTGCAGGTCTATCGCGACGCGCTCACCAACGACGCGCGCTTCGCCGCCGCCCGCGCACAGTACGAGGCGGGGCAGGAACGGGTCGTACAGGGGCGCGCCGGGCTCCTGCCGGCCATCGGCGCCAATGCCAATACCACCTGGAACGACGTCGACACGCATACCCGGACGTTTGGCACGCGTGAATACAACAGCAACGGCTATGGCGTGCAACTCACGCAACCGCTGTTCCGCTGGCAGAACTGGATCCAGTACAAGCAGGGCGAACTGCAGACCGCGCTCGCCGAAGTCCAGCTCGGACAGGCCCGCCACGACCTGATCCTGCGCGTCTCTCAGGCATATTTCGACGTCCTCAACGCCCAGGACGCCCTCGCGGCGCAGTCCCAGCTGAAAAAGGCCGCCTCCGAGCAACTCGAACTCGCCAAGGCCAGCTTCGAGGTCGGTACCGTCACGATCACCGACGTCCACGAGGCGCAATCGCGCTTCGATCTCGCCTCGGCGCAGGAAATCGCCGCGCAGAACGACCTGGATGTGCGCCGCCAGGCCCTCGTCCAGATCGTCGGCCAGGATCCGTCGCCGCTCGCCGGCCTGCGTCAGGGCGTCTCCCTGTCCCGCCCGCAGCCCGACAGCATCGCGGAATGGGCCACTGCCGCCGAGCAGGGCAGCTACGCCGTGCAGGCGCAGCAGATCGCGCGCGAAATCGCCGAACGCGAAGTCGAACGCAACCGCGCCGGCCACTACCCGACCCTCGACGTCGTCGCCGCCCGCAGCCACAACAGCGCCGGCTTCAGCTCCAGCGCCGCAGGAGGATCGACACGCACCGACGCCAACTCCGTCGGCCTGCAGCTCAACGTCCCGATCTTCGCCGGCGGAGCCGTCTCGTCGCGCGAACGCGAAGCCGCGGCCCTCAAGATCAAGGCCGACGCCGATCTGGACGACGCCCGCCGTTCGTCCGTGCTCGCCGCACGCCAGGCCTACCTCGGCGTCACCAGCGGCATGGCGCAGGTCAAGGCCCTCGAAGCCGCCCAAGTCTCATCGACTTCCGCCCTCGAAGCCAACCGCCTCGGCTACGAAGTCGGCGTGCGCATCAATATCGACGTCCTCAACGCCCAGTCCCAGCTCGCCGACACCCAGCGCCAGCTCGCCCGTGCCCGCTACGACACCATCCTCGCCCAGCTCCGCCTCAAGGCTGCTGCCGGCACCCTTGGCGAAGAAGACGTCCAGCTCATCGACGCGCTTCTGATGAAGTGATTCGGAAGTTCTCAGGGTGGCAATCCAATACAACCGTTCGGGCTGAGTCTGTCGAAGTGCTCCGCAAGGGCTTCGACAGGCTCAACCCGAACACGAATCAGCCCAACGGTAATCGACGCTCGGTTTGCTCTTACGCCCGGATTAGCCGCTCCACAATCTCCATCGTCCGCGCCGTCGCCCCGCGGTGGGCGTTTGCAAACTGCCTTCCGGCTGAACCGACCGCCTCGCGCGCTGCCCCGTCGGCCAGCAGCCCGACCGCCACCCGCATTCCCTCATTGACATCGTCCGCGCGGCGGGCCGCCCCAGCTGCGATCGCCAATTCGGCGACCTGTGCAAAATTGAACGTGTGCGGCCCGAGTATCACCGGCGTTCCCACCGCGCACGCCTCGATGAGGTTCTGCCCGCCTAAGGGCAACCAGCTGCCACCGATCAGCGCCACGTCTGCTGCAGCGTAATAGGCGAACATCTCGCCCATCGAATCGCCCAGCCAGACGCGCGTGTCTGTCGATACGACAGTCTCGTCCGAACGTCGCTGCAGCTTCAGACCGCAGGTTTCAACAAGCCGCGCAACCTCATCGAAGCGCTGCGGATGCCTCGGTACGAGCGCGAGCAGCGCGTCGGCCGGGGCCTGCGCCTGGAACGCCTCGAGAATCAGTGCCTCCTCCCCCTCGCGTGTGCTTGCCGCGAGAAGGATCGGACGCCCGCCAAAGCGTTCGCGGAAACTCGCCCCCAGCGCGATCAGCGCATCCGGCGGCGCGATGTCGAACTTGATGTTGCCCGTCACAGCGACTCCCTCGGCTCCCAACTCGCCGAGCCGTCGTGCGTCCGCCTCGGTCTGTGCGCCGATGGCCGCCAGGGCTCCCAGCGTCATCTCGGTCAGGGCTGGCCAGCGCGCATAGCGGCGCGCGGAGCGCTCGGAAAGCCGCGCATTCGCGAGCAGCACCGGCACCCCGCGCGCGCGACAGCTCGCCAACAGCGTCGGCCAAAGCTCCGTCTCCATCACAATGCCAACGCGCGGCCGAAAGTGCGCGAGGAAGCGTCGGCAAGGTACCCCCAAGTCGTACGGCAGATAGCAGCGCAACACACGGGGCTCGCCGCCAAACAGGCTCTCGGATGTCTCGCGCCCCGTCGGTGTCATGTGCGTCAGCAACACCGTATGGTCCGGCCAACGTGCGAGCAGCGCGCGCACCAGCGGTTCCGCTGCGCGCGTCTCTCCGACAGACACGGCGTGTACCCAGATGACCGGAAGCGGCGCACGAGTCCCGTAGCGCCCGAAGCGCTCTCCCAGATGCCGCAGGTAGGCGGGCTGGCGTCGCGCGCGCCACCCTAGACGCAGGAGCACGAAGGGCAGGGCGCACAGCCAGAGCAGGGTATAAGGGAGTCGGACAAGCATCTAAGGTCGGCTTCGGATGGACGCGGAAGTATATCGTCCGCCGCCCGCCAGGTCCGCCCGCCTAGAGAACGGGGAAGGGGGCATGCGCCCCAATCATTCCTGATGCATGTCGATCAGGGCGAACCCTAACTATCCGTAACAAAATCGTGCGTTGCACGTGCGATAATACGCGGTTGAATTTCCCACGAATGGTCGGAAAGCGTATGAAGATCCTCGTAACCGGCGCAGCCGGGTTCATCGGCATGCACACCAGCGAGGTGCTCCTCGCCCGCGGTGACCAAGTTGTCGGCCTCGACAATCTCAACGACTACTACGACCCGCAACTCAAGCTAGACCGCCTCGCGCGCCTCACTCCTCATCCCGCATTCCGCTTCGTCAAGCTCGACGTCGCGGACCGTGCCGGCATGGAACGCCTCTTCGCCGAGGAAAAGTTCGACCGCGTCATCCACCTCGCCGCGCAGGCCGGCGTGCGCTACTCGCTGCAGAACCCGCACGCCTACGTCGACAGCAACCTCGTCGGCTTCATCAACATCCTCGAAGGCTGCCGCCACCACAAGGTGCAGCACCTCGTGTACGCCAGTAGCTCCAGCGTGTACGGCGGCAACACCAAGATGCCCTTCTCCGAGCACGACAGCGTCGACCACCCCGTCAGCCTCTACGCGGCGACGAAGAAAGCCAACGAGTTGATGGCCCACACCTACAGTCACCTCTACGGCCTGCCCACCACCGGACTGCGCTTCTTCACCGTGTACGGGCCATGGGGCCGCCCCGACATGGCGCTCTTCCTCTTCACCAAGGCTATCCTCGAAGGCCGACCGATCGACGTCTTCAACCACGGCAAGATGAAGCGCGACTTCACCTACATCGACGACATCGTCCAGGGCGTCATCCGCACCCTCGATCGCACCGCAGAACCCGATCCTGCCTTCGATCCTCTTCAACCCGATCCTGGCCGCAGCTCTTCCCCGTACCGCGTGCTCAACATCGGCAACCACGATCCGCTCGAACTGATGAACTTCATCGAGGCGATTGAGAGTGCCATCGGCGCAAAGGCCAAAAAAAACTTCCTCCCGATGCAGGACGGCGACGTGCCGGCGACCCACGCCGCTATCGCCGAGCTCAACGCCTGGACCGGCTTCGCGCCGGCGACCAGTGTCCGAGAAGGCGTCGGGCGATTTGTCGAGTGGTACCGCACGTACTACGCGAAGTGACCGACGTAGTACTGTATTACTTTCGTTCAATATCTTCCTGTCGTGCTGCGGTGCGATAATCCTCGGTTATTCTTAGAATAAGTGCCCCATGTCCGAACGCGAAGCCCCGTCGGTTTATGCCGAAGATGAAATCAGTCTCGTCGATCTGATCAAGATCCTCGTTAGGCGCAAGGCGCTAATCGCTTTGGTTTTTGCGGTTTGCGTTCTCGCCGGTCTTGCGTACGCGTTCCTCGCGACGCCTCGCTATGAGGTCGAAGTGCATGTCGATAAGCCGTTCGCCAGCGAACTTGCGGCGCTTAACGTCGGGAGAAACGGTCCGACCGGGCTCGGTCCATTTTCACCGGAGCAGGTATTCGGCTATTTCACGAATCTGTTGATGTCGGACGTGGCGCTGCAACAGTTCTTTCGCGACGTGTACCTGCCGTCCCTGGATGAGCGGGAACGCGCTCGGTCTGAGGAGCAGCTTTACGAAAAGATGGAGCGTGCCATCAAGGCAATCAAGCCTGACGCGAAGGGGCGCAACTTGTTCACCCTCAAAGTCGAGGCGGATACGGGTGAAAAGGCGGCTCGCTACACATCCGCATTTCTCGATCTGGTCGCGCGCGATGCCGCTGACAAGCTGGTCGGTGATGCCCGCAACGAGATCGATCTGATTGTCCGAAACACCGAACGAGATCTCGGCGAGATTCGTGCGACCGCTGCGAAGCAGCGGCAGGACCGCATGATTCAATTGAGCGAGGCCTTGCAGGTGGCGGAAGCCGTCGGCGTAAAGGAGCCCCAGGTTACAAGTGGCCGTCTGCCGGCGCAGGACAGGCTTACGCCCTTCATGGACGGTACTCAGCTCTACGCCCGCGGTACGAAATCGCTGGCAGCTGAGCTGGGTGTTCTCAAGGCGCGTGAGGGGGATGACGCATTCATCGCCGGACTGCGTGAGGCTGAATCGCGCCTGAGAATGCTCAAGGCAATCGAACTCGATCCGAAAACCTTCAAGGTATTCAACGTAGACGGCGACATCGTCGTGCCCGAAAAGCCGGTTGCGCCAAAAAAATCACTCGTCCTGGTGCTTGCGGCGGTCCTTGGCCTCCTGGGTGGGGTGACGCTCGCCTTTGTGGCGGACTTCGTCACCAAATCGCGTCGAGAGGCCGCAGCCTAGGTTCTGTTAGTTGTTTACGTGGTAGCCAGCATCTGTGTTTGGAATCGTCTTAACCGATTCCAGTAGCTGGCCATGAAATTTCGCGAAATCGGTCATTGTGGAGTCGTTATGATTGTTCCGGTTGTTCTCTCGGGTGGTGCAGGAACCCGTCTCTGGCCAGTTTCCCGTGAGAGCTATCCCAAGCCATTCATGAGTATGGGTGACGGCGAGAGTCTTCTGAGTAAGACGTATATACGTGCGGCTAGTGTGGCCTTTGCCAATGATCAATCTGGCGAAATCGTTACAGTCACAAATCGCGACTACTTCTTCATGAGCAAAGACGAACTGGCGCGAGCCCGACTTGGTGCAGGCCAGGCCGGCGTGTTTATGCTAGAGCCAGTCGGCCGGAATACTGCGCCCGCCGTCGCGTTGGCGGCGCATTACGTTACGGAGAGGTACGGTCGGGATACGCTGCTCCTCATCCTCGCGGCCGATCATCTCATTCAGAACCAGCCAAGGTTCGCCGCTGCGGTTGCTGATGCCGCGGCGTTGGCCTTGCAGGACAAGCTCGTGACCTTTGGGATCGTCCCGGCTGGGCCCGAATCCGGCTATGGCTACATCGAGGCAGGTGAAGCGTTGGATGCAGGAAAACGTGTCGTCCGTTTTATCGAAAAGCCTTCGCTTGAAAAGGCCCGTGAATACGTTTCGGCCGGCAATTTTCTTTGGAACTCCGGTATGTTTTGCTTCAAAGCCGGCGTCGTTCTTGACGAAATGGCCTGCCACGCGCCCGAGGTCGCTATGGCTGCGGAGGCGTGTTGGGCGGTAATGCGCGAAGCCCGTAAGCTCGAAGAAAATATGCTCGAGATTCCGGCTGAGTTTTTTGCCCGCGTCCCGAACATCTCAATCGACTATGCGCTCATGGAGCGATCCGACAACGTTGTTGTTGTTCCTGCTGAGTTTGGCTGGAGCGACATCGGGTCATGGAATGCAATTTGCGAACTGACTCAACCCGATGCGGACAACAACCGTACCACGGGCAAAGCCATCTTCGTCGATAGTAGCAATACGTTTGTGCAAAGTGACAGCCGTTTGGTCGCAACTGTCGGCATCGAAAATCTGATGATCATCGATACCTCAGATGCATTGCTTGTGGCTCATTCTGATAAGGCGCAGGATGTAAAAAAAGTTGTCGCCCAATTGAAGAGCCAAGACCATGATGCCTATCGATTGCACCGCACCGTAGCTCGCCCATGGGGTACCTATACGGTATTGGAAGAAGGGCCGCGCTTCAAGATCAAGCGTATTGAGGTGAAACCGGGGGCAAGCCTAAGTCTGCAAATGCACCACCATCGCAGTGAGCATTGGATCGTGGTAAGCGGCATGGCAAGGGTTCTCAACGGCGAGCAGGAAATCTTCGTTGCGCCCAACGAATCGACCTACATTCCTGCCGGTCACAAGCATCGGTTGGAGAATCCGGGGCTTATGGATCTCGTTATGATCGAGGTGCAGAACGGAGAATACCTCGGCGAGGACGATATCGTTCGTTTCGATGATAAGTATGGTCGGGTAGTCAGCTGATTCAATGAAAGCTAACTTGAAAGTCTATGTTGCCGGGCACCGCGGGATGGTTGGTTCCGCGATTCTGCGACAACTCGAAAGCACCGGATGCGGAAAGTTGGTCACACGTACTCGCACCGAACTTGATTTGACAAACCAAGCCGCGGTCGGCGATTTCTTCAAATCGGAACGGCCTGATTTGGTTTACCTCGCGGCAGCCAAAGTCGGCGGCATTCATGCCAACAACGTGTATCCTGCCGAGTTCATCTACGAGAATCTGATGATCGAGGCCAATGTCATCCATGCTGCCCACTGCAGTGGGGTGCAAAAGCTGCTTTTCCTCGGCTCCAGCTGCATCTACCCGCGCCTCGCGACACAGCCGATGAGGGAGGATGCGCTGCTATCTGGTGCCCTTGAGGCAACCAACGAGCCGTACGCGATCGCCAAGATCGCCGGCATCAAGCTCTGCGAGAGCTACAATCGCCAGTACGGTCGCGACTATCGTAGCGTCATGCCGACCAATTTATACGGTCCGGGCGATAACTACGACTTGTCGAACAGCCACGTGCTGCCGGCGATGATCCGGAAGCTGCATTTGGCGAAGCTCGCGGCCCAAGGGGACGTTAGTGCGATCGTGGCCGACGAGGCCGCCCACGGAGAGATCGCTCAGGACATCAAGGCAATGATCGGGTTGGACCCCGCAGCGCCGATTACCGCCGAAAGCACCGTCAGGACGCGTCCGATCGTGACTCTGTGGGGCACCGGCACTCCGTTCCGCGAGTTCCTGCATGTCGACGATATGGCGTCGGCCTCTGTGTTCGTCATGAACCTCGACAAGGAGGTTTACGACGCTAACACGCATCCGATGCTGAGCCACATCAACGTCGGATTCGGCAAAGACCTGAGCATACGAGAGGTGGCAGTGCTCGTGGCCGAGATCGTCGGTTACCAAGGCCAGATTGCATTCGACTGCAGCAAGCCCGATGGGACACCGAGAAAGCTGATGGACAGCGGCCGCCTCGAGCGGCTGGGCTGGAAGGCCAAAATCGATCTGAAGCAGGGGCTTGAACAGGCCTATTCCAACTACCTGAGCAAAGAATCGAGAAGATGACCAACACTCACCCGAAAGTTGCCCTGATCACCGGCGTGACCGGCCAAGATGGTTCCTATCTTGCGGAGTTCCTGCTCGAGAAGGGCTACGTCGTCCACGGCATCAAGCGGCGCGCGAGCCTGTTCAACACACAACGCGTCGACCATGTCTATCAGGATCCGCATATCGAGAACGCGCGTTTCAAACTGCACTACGGCGATCTCTCGGACACCAGCAATCTTGTCCGGATCGTGCAGGAGACCCAGCCCGACGAGATCTACAACCTCGGCGCACAGAGTCATGTGGCGGTGAGTTTCGAAAGCCCTGAATACACCGCCGACGTGGACGCGATTGGCACGTTGCGCCTCCTTGAGGCGATTCGCATCCTCGGACTGGAGAAGAAGGCTCGGTTCTACCAGGCTTCTACGAGCGAGCTGTACGGTTTGGTTCAGGAAATCCCCCAGAAGGAGACGACGCCCTTCTATCCGCGCAGCCCCTATGCGGTGGCGAAGCTTTACGCGTACTGGATCACCGTGAATTACCGCGAAGCGTATGGCATGTACGCGTGCAACGGCATCCTGTTTAACCACGAGTCGCCTCGACGCGGTGAGACCTTCGTCACGCGCAAGATCACTCGCGGTCTCGCCAACATTGGCCAAGGCCTAGAGAGCTGTCTCTACATGGGGAACCTCAGCGCCTTGCGCGACTGGGGCCACGCAAAGGATTACGTGCGAATGCAATGGCTGATGCTGCAGCAGCAGCAGCCCGAAGACTTCGTCATAGCGACGGGGGTGCAGTACAGCGTACGCCAGTTCATCGAGTGGTCGGCTGCCGAACTCGGGATCGAGCTGCGCTTCGTCGGCTCGGGCGTGGAGGAGCATGCGGTCGTTCAATCGGTCAACAGCGAGAAGGCGCCGGCATTGAAGCGCGGCGACGTCATCGTCCGCATCGACCCGCGCTATTTTCGGCCCACCGAAGTGGAAACCCTCCTCGGCGATCCGTCCCGCGCCAAGGAAAAGCTCGGCTGGACCCCGGAGATCACGGTGCAGGAGATGTGCCGGGAGATGGTTGCCGCGGACCTCGCCCAGGCGCGGCAGCATGCGCTGCTGAAGAGCCACGGGTATCAGGTCAACGTCAGCGTGGAGTCCTGATCGAGCAATGGACTCCGGAATACCGGCGACGGCGAGACGGAGAAGTTGGATGCGGAGTTTAGCACCAGCAGTTCGGCCGCCGTCTTTCTCCAAGGCGCACGGCTGCAGGGACCTGCGAACGGGTGGCCTGGCGCCATGGCGAGCACAGTAACGAGTGATGCAAGAGTTACGAAATGAGAATTGCGTTCGATCACCAGATCTTTGGCTGGCAGGAGTACGGCGGGGTGTCACGCTACGCCTACGAGTTGGCGACCGGCCTCGCCGGCGCCTGCGGCCAAGATGTCAACATCATTTGCCCGCTATACGTCAACCGGTACCTCGCCGAATCGGATGCGGTAGGACTCGTCACTGGAGTTCGGGTGCCTGTCTTTCCAAAGAGCGGAAGGATCTACCGGGCAGTGAACGCGGTGCTCGGGTGGCCGGGGATGAGGAGGTTTCGGCCCGACATTGTGCACGAAACCTACTATTCGACCCGGACCGCGGCGCCCAAGGGCTCGAAGGTCGTGCTCACCGTCTATGACATGATCCACGAGCGCTTTCCCGAGAATTTTTCGATCGCCGATCCGACGAGACGGGAAAAGGCGGCCGCCGTATTGCGGGCCGACCATGTGATTTGCATCTCCGAGCAAACCCGAAAGGATCTCGTCGAATTCCTGGGCGTCCCGCCGGAGAAGACGTCTGTCGTCCATCTTGGATTCACGTTGAGACCCCAGGGCTCGCAGCCGTCGCAGGACGAGGCGTCCGATCGCCCGTATCTCCTCTACGTGGGGAACCGCAGCGGCTACAAGAACTTCGACGGCCTAGTCCGCGCGTACGCGAGTTCGCCGTTCCTGCAAGCCGAGTTCGACCTGGTCTGTTTCGGGGGCGGCGAGTTCAATGCCCGAGAGCGCGACGCGGTCGAGAAACTGGGTGCCGCGGCTTCGCGCGTTCGGCAGGTCGCGGGCGATGATAGCGTTCTGGCGTCCTACTATCGTCAGGCGCGAGCTTTTGTCTACCCGTCGCGCTACGAGGGTTTTGGCATCCCGCCGCTGGAAGCGATGAGCTTCGGCTGTCCCGTCGCATGCAGCAACGTTAGCTCTATTCCGGAGGTGGTCGGAGATGCTGCGGAGATGTTCGATCCGTCCGACACGGAATCGATGTGCGCGGCGATCGAGCGCGTCGCCTCGGATGAGGCGCGGCGCGCAGAGCTGATCGCGCGCGGAAGGGCGCGCCTCGACGTATTTTCGTGGCAGCGATGCGCCCAACAGACGCTCGATATCTATCGAAGGATCGCTGCATGAAGGCACTGATTTGCGGGGTCGGCGGCCAGGACGGTGCCTATCTGGCGAAACTCCTGCTGGAAAAGGGCTACGATGTCGTCGGAACGTCGCGCGACGCAACCTTGAGCCGTTTCGATGCGCTGCGCAGCCTCGGGATTCTCGACCGTATCGAGACCATCTCGATGGCGCTCAATGACTTTCGCAGCGTGTTGCACACGGTCAAGCGCCACGCCCCTGACGAGATCTATAACCTCGCTGGCCAGTCTTCTGTGGGTCTGTCGTTCGAGCAACCGGTCGAAACGATGGAAAGCATCGCCGGTGGGACGCTGAACCTGCTCGAGGCGCTACGCTTCGTCGATCGTCCGCTCCGCTTTTACAACGCGGGATCGAGCGAATGCTTTGGTGACACCGGAAACGCCCCGGCCACGGAATCCACGCCGTTTCAGCCTCGCAGTCCCTACGCCGTGGCCAAGTCGACGGCGCACTGGCTAGTACGCAACTACCGCGAAGCGTATGGTCTGTTCGCCTGCACGGGCGTCCTCTTCAACCACGAATCCCCCCTGCGTCCGGACCGTTTCGTGACGCAGAAGATCGTCCGCACCGCCGCCCGCATCGCCGCAGGCGAATGCGACCGACTGAAGCTCGGCAACATATCAGTCGAACGCGATTGGGGCTGGGCGCCCGACTACGTCGATGCAATGTGGCGAATGCTCAACGCATCCGGCGCGGACGACTACGTGATTGCTACGGGGCGCACCGTGTCGCTCGAATACTTCGTCCGAAAGGTGTTCGATCAATTTGGATTGGATTGGAACCGACATCTCGAAGTCGATGAACAGTTGTTCCGTCCGACCGACATTCCGACGGGACGAGCCAACCCAAGGAAAGCGAGGACGGAACTCGGCTGGAGCCCGACGCTGGATGTCGACGACGTCATCGCGGCGTTGTGCAGCGCCGCGTACGAGGCTGCCAATGGGGGGCGATGACGTGATTCGGGTGGATGATCAATGGCCCGCGCGGCCTGGGGAACTGCATTGAACAAGGTCAAGATATTGGTTCTCGGCGCCTCCGGGATGCTGGGGAACGCGGTTTTCAAGTTTTTCAGCGGCGAAGAAGGCTTCGAGGTCTTCGGCACGCTGCGCTCTGCGCGTTCGGCGCAATTCTTCGACGCGGCCGTTCGCCAGCGCCTGATCGCGGGGGTCGACGTCGAGAACGCGGACGCACTGCTGAGGTTGTTTTCCGACGTTCGCCCGAACGTGGTCGTGAATTGCATCGGGCTGGTGAAACAGTTGTCGGAGGCGGACGACCCGCTGGCCGCCCTTCCGATCAATTCCCTGCTGCCGCATCGCCTGGCGCGGATGTGCGCGTTGGTCGGCTCCCGTCTCGTGCATCTGAGCACCGACTGCGTCTTCGCGGGGACGAAGGGCGATTACACCGAAAACGACCTGCCGGACGCGACCGATCTTTATGGACGCAGCAAGCTGCTCGGTGAAGTGGATTACCCCAACGCCATCGCGCTGCGAACTTCGATCATCGGCCACGAACTGGAAGGGGCGCGCAGCCTGATCGGGTGGTTTCTCGCGCAGGAATCGAAGGTGCGGGGTTTCAAGCGGGCCATCTTCTCGGGCCTGCCGACCGTCGAAATCGCGCGGGTGATCAAGGACTACGTGATTCCGAATCCCGAGCTCCATGGCCTCTACCACGTCTCGGCCGACCCGATCAGCAAGTACGACCTGCTCACATTGGTCGCCAGAGCGTACGGAAAGGCCGTCGACATCGAGCCCGACGAGGTTTTCGTCATCGACCGGTCCTTGAATTCGGAACGGTTCAGGAGTGCGACGGGATTCCGGGCCGAGAAATGGCCCGATCTCGTGACCCGCATGCGGGATTTTGGTTAGAAAGGATTCAAGAATGTTCAAGGGCAAGACTCTGCTGATCACCGGGGGGACCGGGTCGTTCGGCAACGCGGTGCTGCAGCGCTTTATCGATTCGGACATCTCCGAGATACGCATCTTCAGCCGGGACGAGAAGAAGCAGGAGGACATGCGCATCGCGTTGAAGAACGACAAGGTGAAGTTTTATATCGGCGATGTGCGCAATTACGATGCGGTCCACGACGCGCTGCAAGGGGTGGATTACGTATTCCATGCCGCTGCGTTGAAGCAGGTGCCATCCTGCGAGTTCTACCCGATGGAAGCCGTGCGGACCAACGTTCTCGGCGCCGAGAACGTCATGCGCGCTGCGATCGCGCACCAGGTCGAACGCTGCGTCGTGCTGAGCACGGACAAGGCGGTCTATCCGATCAACGCGATGGGCATCTCCAAGGCGATGATGGAGAAGCTGATGGTGGCGAAGTCGCGGCTGTGCGCCGGGGGGCGGACGGTCCTGTCTGCGACGCGCTACGGCAACGTGATGGCGTCCCGCGGCTCGGTGATCCCGCTCTTTCTCGAGCAGTTGCTGGCGCGGAAGCCGGTCACGATCACCGACCCGAACATGACGCGCTTCCTGATGTCGCTGGAGGAGTCCGTGGATCTCGTCCTGTATGCTTTCGAGCACGCCCGGCCCGGCGACATCTTCGTCCAAAAGGCGCCCGCCTCGACGGTCGGCGACCTTGCCGCAGCGATGAAGCGGCTCCTGCACGGCGAGTCGGAAACGCGCGTCATCGGCACGCGCCACGGCGAAAAACTTTACGAGACGCTGGTGTCGCGAGAAGAAATGGCGCGCTCGGAGGACCTCGGCGGCTACTTCCGCATTCCGGCGGATGCCCGGGATCTGAATTACGACAAGTACTTCGTCGAGGGCGAGAAGGAGATTTCCACGCTCGACGACTACACGTCGCACAACACGAAGCGTCTCGACATCGAAGGCGTCATCCGGACGCTGATGAGCCTGGACATCATCCGCGAGGCGCTGAATGGCTAAGCTGAAAGTCATGACGATCGTCGGGACGCGCCCGGAGATCATCCGGTTGTCGCGGACCATCGCCGAGTTGGACAAGTTCTGCGAGCACACCCTGGTCCATACGGGGCAGAACTACGACTACGAGCTGAACGAGGTCTTCTTCAACGATCTCGGCATCCGCAAGCCCGACATGTTCCTCGAAGCGGCGGGTGAGAATGCCGCCGAGACGATCGGGCGCGTCATCATGGCGGCCGACAAGGCGATGACGACCTTCGAGCCCGAGGCGCTGCTGATTCTCGGCGACACGAACAGCTGTCTTGCGGCGATTGCGGCCAAGCGGAAGAAGATCCCGATCTTCCACATGGAGGCCGGCAACCGCTGCTTCGACTTCCGCGTCCCGGAAGAGATCAACCGGCGCATCGTCGACCACACTTCCGACATCAATCTCACGTACAGCGAGATCGCGAGAGAGTATCTGCTCCGTGAAGGCTTGCCCCCCGAGCAGGTCATCAAGACCGGCAGCCCGATGCGGGAGGTGATCGAGCACTATCGCGAGGGCATTGCCGCGTCCGACGTGCTGCAGCGCCTCGATCTCACTGCGGGACGATATTTCCTCGTCAGCTCTCACCGGGAAGAAAACGTGGATTCTCCGGAAAACCTCGCGAGGCTTTTCGGCATCCTGAACCGCCTGGCGGAGGCGTACGGCGAGCCGGTTATCGTGTCCACCCATCCCCGCACCCGCAAGCGGATGGACGCGCTGGGCCTCGAGGCGAACGCCCTAGTCCGCTTCTGCAAGCCGTTCGGGTTCCTCGACTACGTCAGCCTGCAAATCCAGGCGCGCTGCGTCCTCTCCGATAGCGGAACGATCACCGAGGAATCCTCGATCCTGAATTTCCCCGCCCTGAACCTCCGCGAAGTCCATGAACGGCCGGAGGGTTTCGAAGAGGCGGCGGTGATGTTCGTCGGCTTGTCCCAGGAGCGGGTGCTGCAGGCGCTGCAGGTGCTGGACTCCCAGCCCCGGGGAGAACGCCGGGTACTACGGATGGTGCACGATTACCAGCCCGACAACGTCTCCAGGAAGGTACTCCGGATCATCTTGAGCTATACCGATTTCGTCAATCGCAAGGTTTGGCACAAGAGGGGCGTCGATTGATCGAAGCATCCGTCTGCGCTAGGTCGACTCCGCGTCATCTGGCGCCGCCAACCCTTCGCATGCCTCGTCCCGGTGACTCGTGAGCATCCGTAAGTACATCGGGCTGAACTTCGTTGGCAATGCCTGGAATGGTGCGCTGGTCGTCCTCACGACTCCGTGGTACATCTCTATGCTGGGGATGGAGGGATACGGCCTCGTCGCATTCTGGCAGCTCCTGCTGTACATCTTCCTCATCTTCGATTTCGGTCTCGGCGCGTCGCTGCTCAAGGAATTCGCCGCCTATCGGGGAAGCGGCCGCGCGGCGGAAGGCTATCGCGCACTGCTGTCCACCGTCGAGCGGATCTGCCTCGCCGTCGCACTTCTGGTCGGCGCCGCGATCTTCTTTGCAGCATCGTGGATCGCCTCGAGCTGGCTGCGGCTGGAGGTGCTGCAGCCGGAGGAGACGGCTCTGGCCGTCCGGTTCATGGCCCTGTCGGTGGCGGGGCAGATCGTTGGGTCGCTGTACGCCAACGGCCTGACCGGGCTGCAGAATCACGGCGCGATGAACCTTCTGCAGATGCTCGGGCACGGTCTGCGATATCTCGGCGGCGCGCTGATCCTGTATTTCACCGGGGACATCGCGACGTTTTTCGCGTTCCAGGGAGGCTCGTCGCTGACGATGGCGTATGTGACCCGCGGCGTTCTGCTGCGCGGAATAGGCGATGCGCCGGGGCAGGGCGCAGCGCGAGGCGCGGACGTAGGCCGGGCGCTGCGTCGCTATGCCTTTGGAATGTTCGTCACCGCCTTGCTCGGAATGCTGCTCGCCAACACCGACCGCATCCTCCTCAGCAAGCTCGTGGCCACCGAGGATCTCGGTCGTTATTCGCTTGCCTTCGCCGGCGCGGGGTTTCTGCAGATGGTCGTGTTCGCCTTTTACCGATCGTACTTCCCGTTGTTCTCGCAGTTGAAGGCCGGCGGCGACCTCGCAGGCCTGAGATCCGCGTACTACCAGGCCTGCCGCCTCGCGGGCCTTTTCATCGTGCCAGCAGCTGCGATCGGCTGGACCTTCAGCAGCGAATTGATCGTCGTGTGGATCGGCAACCCCGATCCCCTGGCCTCGGAAATCTTCCGGCTGCTGATCCTCGGCACGGCATGTGCGGGCCTGATGTGGCTTCCCGCCGCCTACCAGCAGGCCTCGGGCTGGACCTCGCTCCACAGCGCGCTGATGGCAGCCGCTCTCGCGGTGGGCGCCCCGACGGCGTTCCTGGCGATTCAGAGCTTCGGCGCGGTGGGAGGTACGACCATGATGCTGGTTCACGGCGCCATCGAAATCACCTTCGGATTATGGCTGATGAACCGCGTGCTGTTTCCCGGAGAGACGGTGAGATGGTACCGACAGGTCGTGCTGTTGCCCTTCGTCACGACGCTGCCGGTGCTCCTTGTATCCAAGCAACTGATGCCGGAAGATCTCGCCCGCTGGGGCTTGGCATCCTGGATCGCCGCCACCTGCGCCGTTCTCCTGCCGTGCCTGATGGCTACCTACACAAAACTCCCGCTGAAGAAGGCTGCACTCCGCGCCACGGAGACCCAATGACTACGTCGAAAGAAACCAACCCCCGCTTTACGGTCATCATCCCGACGAAGGACCGGGCCGACTATCTCGGTCACACCCTGCGCACTTGCATGATGCAGGACTACGACAACCTGGAAGTCCTGGTGTCCGACGACGGCAGTACGGACCATACACGGGAGGTCGTCCAGGAGGCGTCGCGTCAGGACCCGCGTATCAAGTACCGGAGCAACGAGAGGAGTCCGGGGATGCGGGACAACTTCGAATACGTCCTCGACTTGGCCGAGCCGGGTTTCGTGATCGCCCTCGGCGGCGATGACGGATTGATGCCGGGCGGTATCAACGGGATGAGGGACGTGCTGCACGACACGCGGCTCGAACTGCTGTCGTGGGCGGCGCCGCTCTACACCTATCCCAAGGTGCGAGGCCCCGAGGGGCAGTTGATGCTTTATCACCCGAAGAAGGACCGTATCGTGGATTCACGGGCTTTCCTGGCGCGGCAGGTCGAGCATCTGAACTACCTCGGCGACATCGAATCGCCGATGTCCTACGTCAAGGGCGTCGCGTCGACGCGGCTGGTCCGGCAGGTGCAGAGCCGCAGCAAGGAAGGGCGCTTCTACAGCTGCCCAACGCCTGACGGCTACTCGGGCATCGTACTGGCGGGGGAGGTCAAGAACTTCGCCTTCTCGGGTACGCCGTTTGCGCTGTACGGACTGTCTCCCACGTCCCAGGGTCTCAACTATCTGGCCAACGAAGAGGCGGCCAAGAAGAACTCCCAATCGTTCTTCAAGGCGGTCGATGCGGTACCGATGCACGACGAGTTGGCCGCGCAACCGTATTCCCCGCTGATTACTCTGATGACCGTGGATTATCTGCTGACAGCGCGGGACCTCCCCGGTTGGGGCGGCGTAGTTCCGCCCATCGATTTCAGGCGCGTCCTCGAAGCGGGAATCAACGAACTAGCGCACGGCCTCTACGGACAGGATCGGCTGCTGCGCGAATTGGGCATTCTCAGGAACATCGCCTTGCGCCACGGCCTCGCGGCACGTTTTGATGCGCTCATGGCGAGATCGCACAGGAAGAAGGAAAAGACGCCGTTCATGGGGAGCGGGATTAACCCCCGCGCCATCTTTCTCGATGCGTCTCGCTACCGGATCGGTAACATCGTCGAAGCCGCCTACGCGGCGGAATACCTAGGGCGGTTCTATCGTGACCTCATGCCAGGGAATCTTCTCAACATCGTCAAGCGGTCTTTGAGTTACTTTCTTGTCTCTTCCGGCAAGGGGCCTTTGTTCCCGAAGCTCGAACAATAGGTTTCCCCCCCCGCTGATGATCGATTTGCAAGTCAAGCCCGAGGCGGTGGATACCGCGACGGCTTCCTCCCTGGTGTCACGAGCCCTCGTCGAACTCGAGGGGCGGATCGCCGTCGTGCTGCTGTCGCTCCTCCTGACTGTCCTCGGCTCCGTTATCTTGTTGTCCGAGCGTCAGCAGGCCGTGGCCCTCCCCGCGCTGGTGATCCTGTTCGCCTTCTTCCTGTTCTGCGTGGTTTTGAGCAGTCGGGTGAAGTCCGGAATTTTTGGTGAGGTCGGATTCATTTTTTCGGGATTTACCGTCGCCTATTCCGTCATCCCGGCACTGAACTTCCTTATCCTGAACTTCAACTTCCCGCCGAATTTCGACGCATTGAACTTTGCAGTGCTGAATCCGCAGCCAGAAGAGTTGGGCCTTCATCTCTGGCGCCACTGCCTGTTTGCCGTCACGGTGATGGGGGCGTACCTGCTCGCGAGGGGGGGCGGCACCGGAGCACCTCCCCGCCCCGGCCCATCCCCGGTCAGCGGGTGGGTCGTTGCCGCCGTGGTGGTGATGGTGTCGTCGTGTATGATCGCCGTGAGTCTGTTGTCGGCCCCGGTCGACGACTACTACGGCCACTACACCCGGTTCGATGCGTTGTCCCCGATGGCAAAGCGTTTCGCATTCCTGTGTCTGATATTGAAAGGCGGGGGCTATTACGTGGCGCTGACTTTGATGTTTTCGGATTATCGCAAGTTCAAGTTCCCGATCGTCCTTTTCGTCATTTTCATTGTCACCTACGAACTGTCGTACTCCCTCGGTTCACGGATCGAGACCTTGTCGATTCTACTTGCGGTTGCATGCCTATATCATTTCAACGTAGCTAAGATAAGGTTCCAGCAGGGCCTGCTGTACCTTGGCGTCTTGCTCGTGTTGTTCACCGCCGTCGAGTTCTATCGAGCCGCCGAGTTCGATATTCATGCGGCACTTAGGGAGTTTTCGGAGCGAGGGCTGAGAATTGCCACTGAGTTCGGCGCCGTGTACTACACAAGCTTCCATCTCTACGTCGAACGTTTGAACGGGATTTTGCCGGAGCGGGACTGGTTGATCTTGTTCAATGACTTCTTTACCGCGGTTCCCTTCTTCGAGCACACGCAGTTCAATTCGCAGTACTGGTACGCGCGCAACTACTTCCCCGATGCCGTCGTGCCGCCGCAGACGATGGGGCCCATCGCCGACAGTGCGATCTGGGGCGGAGAGGGGGATCTCGCCGTGCGCGGCCTAGTGACCGGCCTAGGATTCGGATTGCTCGCGCATTGGGCTCTGGCGCGACGCGAGAAATTCCTGGCGAATGTTGCCTACGTGTTCCTCTTTGCAACCTGTGTCATCGCCCTCAAGTATTCGCTGATCTACCAGGTGTCCCAGATGTTTCGTACCCTGGCTCCGGCCTTGGTGGTCGCCTACTTCATGATTAGACTCCAGCGGGCGGTCCAGCCTGAGTCGTGTCGCCGCCGATCTCCGTCGGGCTAAACCGCTGCGGCTAGCGTTGGGAAGCGCGCGATCAGGGAAGGCGCGATGTTCATGAATAGAGGCAGTGAGACGCCTCATGTTTGAGGTCTAGGGTCTGAATGAAGGTGGTGTTCGTATCGCAGTGGTATCCGCCCGAGCAGGCGCCGATCGGCTACATGATCCGAGAGTTGGCGCAAGCGATGAGTGCGGCGGGTCATGACGTGACGGTCATAACGGGTTTCCCCAACCATCCGTCTGGCGTCGTTTTCGGCGGTTACCGGAAGCGGTTGTACCTGAGGGATGTGGCTGACGGCGTAAAGCTTTGCCGTACCTACCTGTATACGAAGCGGGGCCCAGGAAAGCTCAGTCGAATTCTGACGTTCTTGTCGTTTACGCTGACTTCGGGCTGCGCATTACTGTTCGGCGGACGCTGCGACCTGATTTTCGCCGTCTTTCAGCCACTTTCCGTCGGGATGACACTGCCGATCATCGCAAAGCTGAAAAGTGCGAAATTGATTCTGAACGTGCAGGACCTTCATCCTGACGTCCCGATTGAGCTGGGCCTAGTGAAGAATCCGCTGTTCGTCAGAATGCTGCGGTGGGTGGAAAGACTGGGTTACCGGTCGGCCGCTGGATTGGCGGTCATCTGCGAGCACTTCAAGGCTCATTGCGTCGGCAAGGGGGCGGACGCCGGCGACGTCGCAGTGATTCCGAATTGGATCGATCTCAACGAAGTCGTCCCACACGAGAGGATTAATTCTTTTCGCACTGAGCTCGGGCTTTCTCCCGATCACCTCGTGATTTTGTACGCGGGGACGATCGGGATGGTTTCCGGGGCGGAGGTGGTTTTGAGGGCCGCGTCCGTTCTGGCGACGATTCTGCCGTCGGCTCGCATCGTCTTTGTCGGGGAAGGGCCTTCCGTTGCCGGCTTGCGGACGTACGCAGAAGAAAACGGCCTCGGGAACGTGCTGTTCGTCCCGTTCCAGCCGCGCGAGAGGCTCGCGGAAGTCCAGGCGACCGCGGACATCTCCCTCGTCACGCTGTTGAAAGGGAAGGGCCGTTCGTCGGTGCCAAGCAAGGTTCTCGGATACATGGCTGCCGCGCGTCCTGTGATCGCGTCGGTCGACTCCGATAGTGAAACGGCGTCCTTGGTCAGAAGATCAGGCTGCGGGATGGTGGTCGATGCGGAGAATGGCACGAAGCTGGCCGACGCCATCGTATCTTTGGCCGAAGACCCGGCGCGCAGGATTCGCAGCGGGGAAAGCGGTCGACAACACCTCGAAAGGCATTACGCGAAGGCGACGGTCACGGGAAGGTATATCGAATTCCTCGAGGCGGTCGCCGGTAGAACCTGAATCGCTTTCCCGGGGCCGGTGGTCGAAGCCGGCGGAGGGCGAAGTGCGAGCGCGCTTTGGGCGAACATTTCTTGTAGGTGACTGTGGAGCGGACCCCCGAGGAAATGAAGGGAGTCTTGTCTTGGAAGGACGTGCCGGCCCCGGTCCGTAAGGCGTACAAAGCCTTCCTGAGAATTTGGATTGGCGACTGATATATGATGAAGCGTTATGCACCGCCCGTGTTGCGTGCTGTGAAGCAAACCGACCTGGATCAGGTCGCCGAGATTCATCGCCAGGCATTTCCTGGGTTCCTGATGACCTTGCTCGGGCCAGTTTTTCTCCGGGAATACTATCAGACAGTCCTGGATTATCCCGACAGAGTGTTTCTCGTTGCGTTGGATGAGCGGGAGAGCGTGGTCGGGTTTATCGCTGGCTTCTATAACCCGGGAATATTTTACAGGTTGCTCGGTTCCAGAAGGAAGAGGATGATGTCGGCCGCCGTCCTGCATCTGGTCCTACGTCCCCGCTTGTGGTTACGTGTCCGCGAGAATATGAAGCAAATCGGCGAGCGCTCGGGGGAGTCGCTGGAGACCTGCGGCCGGGTGGAACTGGCGTCGGTCGGTGTCGCGCCCTACCTTCTGCATCAGGGCTGCGGCAGGGCTTTGGTCAGCGAGTTTCTGGCGAGATGTTCGAAATTCCGCGCCGGCGCGGTGGAGTTGACGACCGACGCGATGGGGAACACGAAGGTGAACCGCTTCTACCAGAGCCTGGGGTTCCGGGTGGTTAAGACCAGCGAACGGTCCGGAGGGCGGCGGATGAATCATTATGAGTACGTTCTTTGATTGTCGAAGTTGAAGCCGATTTCCCAGAGAGCCTCTTCCGAAACCAAATTGATTGTTTGGAACCGTCCTTATGAGTCGCGCAGTTGAACAGTTTTTACCTTTTGCCCTGCCGGATATCGGTGAAGAGGAGATCGCCGAGGTTGTCGCATCGCTTCGGTCAGGATGGGTTACGACGGGTCCGAAGGCTAGGCAGTTCGAGGACGATTTCGCCAACTGGCTGGAGGGCGGGGTCGAGGCCATATCGGTCAATTCTGCAACCGCCGGACTGCATCTTGCGCTCGAGGCTCTTGATGTGGGCCCGGGCGACGAGGTCATCACGACGACCCACACTTTTACGGCCACCGCAGAGGTCGTTCGTTATCTGGGTGCCGATCCCGTCTTCGTTGATATCTCCGCAGACACGCTCTGCATCGATCCGGAGGCAGTCGAGCGCGCAATCACTCCGCGGACGAAGGTGATCATTCCGGTCCATTTTGCAGGCCGCAGCGCCGAGATGTCCGAGATTCTCGACATTGCGCGGCGCCACGGATTAAAGGTCGTGGAGGATGCGGCTCACGCCTTGCCCACTACGTCCAACGGAAGGCTTGTCGGCACCTTGGATAGCGATGTGACGGTGTTCAGTTTCTACGCCAACAAGACGATCACCACGGGCGAGGGCGGGATGCTGGTGACTCGCAATCCGGCCATTGCCAAGCGGGCGCGAACCATGCGGCTTCACGGCATTAACCGCGATGCGTTCGACCGGTTTACCGCGACCGTCCCCAGTTGGTACTACGAGATCATCGCGCCGGGCTTCAAGTACAATCTGACCGACATCGCGGCCTCGATAGGAATCCACCAGTTGAGAAAGGCCCGAGCATTTCAGACCCGGAGGCAGCATATTGCGGAGCAATACAACGAGGCTCTTTCCGGCCTTCCACTGATATTGCCGCCCCTCCCGCGCGAGGGCGATCTGCATTCGTGGCATCTCTATGTGGTGCAGCTTGGAGCGGGGGGGGGCCGCGCTCGTGATGCGTTCATCGAAAGGATGTTCGAGCGCGGAATCGGAATGAGCGTTCATTACGTTCCTCTCCACCTCCAGCCTTATTGGCGCGATCGCTACGACTTGAAGCCGGACATGTTCCCCGTGAGCCAGCGCGTATTCGACAGAACGGCGACGCTGCCCCTCTATACGCGGATGACGGACGGCGAGGTTGAGCGCGTCGTGCGGGCGGTCAAGGAATCCCTGGGCTAGGATTTCAAAGTGTTAAAGCGTTGTTTCGATATTCTGTCCAGCGCGTTCGGTCTGGTATTGCTCTCGCCGCTGCTCCTGGCAATCGCGGGATGGATCAAACTGGACTCGGCGGGGCCGGTCTTCTTTCGCCAGGAACGCGTCGGGCGTTTCGGACGGACCTTCCTCATTCACAAATTCCGCACGATGACCGTCAATGCTGAGGCAAAAGGTCCGCAGATTACGATTGGCAAGGACCGTCGGGTGACCCGTGCGGGCCATTTCCTGCGGAAGACGAAGCTCGATGAGCTGCCTCAGTTGATCGACGTCCTATATGGACGCATGAGTATCGTCGGTCCCCGTCCAGAGGTGCCCCGGTATATCGCGTTCTATCCGGAAGAGGTGCGAACGAAGGTGCTCTCTGTTCGTCCTGGCGTCACGGATTGGGCATCGATTCAATTCAAGGATGAGAACGACATTCTTGCTCGGTCGAATAGCCCCGAGGACGCGTACGTTCAGGAGATCTTGCCGATAAAGCAGCGCTACTACGTCGAGTATGTTGCCAACAATAGCTTTCTTGGGGATTTGGGAATTATCGTCGCGACGCTCGGCGCGATCATGAAACGATAGCCAAGCATGCGATTGGGGCAGCATATGCGAGCCGTCATAGCGTGTTACCGAGTGTATTTGCAGTCGCTCCGCCCCGCTGATTCTGCTTCAATGCAACCTGAGATGCGTGTCTCCTCAGTCGGGTGCACGCGTGGCTGACAACTGTCGAACAAGAAGACTCTTCTCATATGATGTCGCCCACGGAATCGATGCATAGGTCCTTACGCTCCCTGCTGGTGTTTCTTTTCGACCTGTTCGCCGTCGTGGTGGCGTGGGTCGGTGGGCTCCTGATCCGCTTTAACTTCGAGTGGCCTGCGGAATACGAACAGCCATTACTTCTGGGGCTTGGGGTTTTGGTGGCGACGCAGGCTGTGGCGTGTCGTTGGGCCGGGCTGTACCGCGGAATGTGGGTGTTCGCGAGCCTGCCTGATCTGAAGCGGGTGCTGACGGCGGTCGCGTTGTCTGCGCTGGTGCTGGTGGTGCTTGTTGCGCTCGACCGCGGCAATCCTGGGATTCCCCGCTCGCTGATGCTCGTGTATCCGGTCCTGTTGCTTGTGGTGATGGGAGGTGGCCGGGCCGCATGGCGTATGTGGAAGGAGCATCATCTGTACGGCGGGCTGATCGCACAGGGGAAGCCCGTGGTCGTGGTCGGAGCGGGGGCCGGAGGCCTGATGCTTGTCCGCGCGCTTGAGCGTAGCGCCGATTGGCGCGTGGTCGCGCTGGTTGATGACGACCGTTCCAAGTGGGGACTGGAGCTTTGTGGTCATTCCGTGGCTGGGTCGGTCGACGAACTTCCTGATGTTCTCGCCGATCACCGGGCGAAGCATGTGATTCTCGCAATGCCCTCGGCAGCCAGCGATGTCCTGCGCCGTGCGACGGATCTTGCCGTCCGTGCTGGTGCCCACGTCTTTACCGTTCCGGGCCTCGAGGATCTGATGAGTGGGCGGGTTGCGATCAACGCCATGCGGCCGGTTGCGATCGAGGATCTGCTTGGGCGCGCACCCGTGCGTATCGATGCTGCGCACGTCCAGGCGATGCTCACCGGCAAGACGGTACTGGTGACGGGAGCAGGGGGCTCGATCGGGAGTGAATTGTGCCGACAGTTGGCGCGTTTTGCTCCGGCGCGGTTGGTGTTGTTCGAAGCGAGTGAGTTTGCCCTATACACGATCGAGCAGTGGTTCACGCTGCATCGGCCGGAGGTCGAGATCGTTTGCTTGGCGGGTGACGTTAAGGATACGGCGCGGCTTGATGAGCTATTTGCAGCCTGGCGCCCACATGCAGTCTTCCACGCGGCGGCCTACAAGCACGTACCGCTAATGGAAGTTCGCAATGCTTGGCAGGCAGTGCGCAATAACGTACTTGGAACCCTGCGGGTGGCTGAGCATGCGCAGCGTTATGGCGCTGAACGTTTTGTGCTGATCTCGACCGACAAGGCGGTGAACCCGACGAATGTGATGGGGGCGACGAAGCGCCTTGCCGAGATGGCATGCGAGGCGCTGCATTCGCGGGGCGGAGTAACTCAGATCGAGATGGTGCGCTTCGGCAATGTGCTCGGCAGTACCGGGAGCGTGATTCCCAAGTTCCAGGAGCAGATCGCACGCGGTGGTCCGGTGACGGTGACGCACCCCGACATCAACCGCTACTTCATGTCTATCCCCGAGGCGGCCCAACTCGTGCTGCAAGCCGCGGCGATGGGGCAGGGGGGGGAGGTGTTCGTACTCGACATGGGCGAGCCGGTAAAAATCGTCGATCTCGCGCGCAACATGATCCGGTTGTCGGGTTACTCGGAAAACGACATCCGGATAGAGTTCTCGGGCCTTAGGCCTGGCGAGAAGTTGTATGAGGAATTACTCGCGGATTCTGAAGTGACACGCGAAACGCCACATCCGAAGTTGCGCATCGCGCGGTCGAGGTCGGTTGCGGCGAGCTTCCTGGCCGAGCTCAATGCGTGGCTCGCACAGCCCGGACCGGTGACCGATGACGACGTGCGCCGGGGGTTGTTGCGGTGGGTTCCGGAGTACGTCCCGATGGGAGGGCGTCCTTCCTTGCGCATCGTAGAGAGCGAGAGCAAATTGGCGCGCGCCGGCGACCGGGCGTAATTGCGGGCGCGACTTCGGCCGCGAACAGAGCCCCGTCACTTGACCGCATGCCGATTCGCGGCCGAAGCCGCCCCTACAAGATAGAATGCCAGGATCTCATTTGGGTTGTGGCGCCGCCGTTCCGTGATACCGGTGAAGCGCCAAGTATGCGATGGCGATTTACGCGGTAGGTGACATTCAGGGGTGTTACTCGGTGCTTCAGCGCCTGCTGGAGCGGATTGCATTCGACCCTGCTGTCGATCGCCTGTGGGTGGTCGGCGATATGGTGAACCGTGGACCGGAGTCGGTGCAGACGCTGCGCTTCCTGCGCGAACTGGGCGACGCTGCCACGGTCGTGCTGGGCAATCACGATCTTTACCTGCTGATGGTCGGTGCGGGCCACAAGCGGCTCGATGACGACGACACCTTGTTCCAGGTGCTGGAGGCACCCGATCGCGACGAACTGCTGGCGTGGGTGGCGAGCCGCCCCTTGGCGCATGTCGAGGGCGAGTTCGCAATGGTGCATGCGGGCATGCTCCCCGGCTGGACGATTTCGCGGGCGCTGCAGCTCGCGGTCGAAGTGGGCGAGGTGCTGGCGGGGCCGGCGGCGAACGATCTGCTGCTGCACCTGGGTGGCAACGAGCCAGAAACCTGGTCGGACGAATTCGTGGGCTGGGATCGCTATCGGGTGATCGTGAATGCGCTGACACGGATGCGTTTCTGTACGGCCGACGGTCGTATGGCGCTGCAGGCGAAGGGGCCGCCGATGAAGGCTCCCATCGGGACGATGCCGTGGTTTCAGGTTCCGGGACGGCGGAGCACTACTCATACCATCGTTTGCGGACACTGGTCGGCTTTGGGGTTTTACCGCACGCCCGGTCTCATCGCTCTCGATTCGGGCTGCGTGTGGGGCGGAAAACTCACCGCCGTGCGGCTCGAGGATGGTGCGGTGTTTCAGGTGCAGGCTTAGCCTGCGAGCAATCGCAGCAGCTCATTGTTGTGGCGCGGGGGCGTCAGGTGATCGTGGCTGGCTGCTCGAGCCCCGAGCCTTCGTCAGCCCCCGCTTGTTCGGGCTTACCCTCAGCGATGCCGGTGGCCCCCATGATCGCCTCGCGCGCGGCGTTCGCGAGTTCGCGACGGTGGACGCCCTGGCTGTCGAGCGACGCTCCCACGTGCAGTCCGGCGACGAGTCCTTGCGTGGCGATGATGTTCGCGATGCACTGTCCCAGAGTGAGATCGCCGTCGTAGGCGGCAGCGCGGGACGGAGAGCCGTCCGGGTGGTGATACGAGATCGCCATCGGCTGGATAGCGTGGCCCGATTCGATCGCCGGCTGCAGCAGGGCAGCGTGGAAGTGCAGGACATGGCTGCCGTCGGTGGTCGTGCCTTCGGGAAACAGTGCGACGTTGCGTCCTGCGTCGAGCAGGGCGCCGATCTCGGCGTTGACGATCTTTGCGTGGCCGCGGCTGCCGCGTCGCAGGAACACGGTCTCGTTCTTCGCGGCGAGCCAGCCTATGAGCGGCCAGGCGCGTACCTCGGCTTTGGAGACGAAGGCGGACGGCGCGATTGCGTTGATGACGAAGATGTCGAGCCACGAGATGTGGTTGGCGACGAGCATGCAGCTAGGCTGCACCGCTACACCCCTCGTTCGCAGTTCGATGCCGAGGATGGCAAGCAGGTGTTGCGACCAGCGCCCGCGCAGCTGGCGGTGTGTGGACTTCTCGGTCAGCGGATAGACCGTCAGGACCGTCAGCAAACCTTGGGCGATGTGCAGGGCGAGCCGCAGGTAGCGCCAGGACCGGACGATGCGTCCGGTCGTCGGTCGGGCGGCAGGGGGCGGGGCAGTGGGATTCAGTCTTTGCGTCCCATGAAGTGTTTGGCGTAACGGCCGTCCACCTTGGTCATCGGCATCAGGATGGGTAGGTCGGCGGTGTTGAAGTCGGGGTCCCATGCAGGTTCGCCGCAGATCCACGCGCCGGCGCGCAGGTATCCCTTGATCAGCGGCGGCGCTTCGCCCGGCAGGTCCGAGCGCAGGTGTTCGAGCGGCAGCGGACAGCGCGGGAACACGCGGTATTCGAGCGGCGAGGCGTGTTCTTCCTTGAGCCGATTGTACAGGCTCGCAGCGATGTGTCCGCCGTCGGCCATGCTGATGGAGGCGCAGCCGATCAGGTAGTCGTAGCCATTCTCCTGCATGTAGCGGGCGAGGCCGCCCCACAGGAGGGCGATGACGGCGCCGCTGCGATAGTCGGCGTCGATGCAGGAGCGGCCGATCTCCACGATGCGGCTGCGCAGGTGGTGCAGGCGGGTGAGATCGAATTCGTTTTCCGAGTAGTAGCCGCCGACCTTGCGCGCGGCGGCAGGCGAGAGGATGCGATAGGTGCCGACGATGCGCCCCGCGGACTCGTCGCGCACGATCAGGTGCTCGCAGTAGGGGTCGTAGATGTCGCGATCGACGCCCGGGGTGCGGCTCGGCAGGCGGGCGCCCATTTCGTCGGCGAAGACACGGTAGCGCAGTTTCTGGGCTTCGAGGATTTCGGTTTCGCAGCCGGCGAGCCCGACGTGCAGGTTGCGGGTGCGGCGTTCCGCGGTATGCGCCTGTTTCTGAAGCATGGCTTTCATCCTTGTTCTGGCGTGTGGCATGCATTGTTGAAATGCTGCGTTGCGGCGCCATGACGAGGACGTTACGATGGGGTGACGAAATCGGATTCCGTCCGTTTGGGGAGATTCAATGGAAAACTGTGTGTTCTGCCGTATCGTGAAAAGTGAACTGCCTGCTTCGAAGGTGTTCGAGGACGAGTCGACGCTGGTGTTCATGGATTTGCAGTCGGTGAATCCCGGGCACATGCTGGTGGCCGTGAAGCCGCATCGCGCGAATATCTACGAACTCGACGACGAGCTGGCCGGCGCAGCTTTCCGTACCGCGGCCCGCATGGCGCGTGCGGTGAAGTCGGTGTTCGGCTGCGAGGGCGTGACCTTGCTGCAGGCGAACGAGAAGGCCGGGGCCCAGACGGTGTTCCACTTCCACATCCACGTTGTGCCGCGCTGGGAGGGTGACGGGATGGGGCTGGCGTGGCCGGCGAAGAATCCCGCGCGCGAGGCCCTGGAGGAGGCGGCGGCAAAGCTCCGGGCGGCGCTGTAGGGGCGATGGCTCCGCACCCTATAATGGCGGAATTTTTCCGACCCGGGTTCCCGAATGTCCATCCTCGTCTGCGGCTCCATGGCTTACGACACGATCATGGTTTTTCATGATCGCTTCAAGCGCCACATCCTTCCTGAACAGATCCACATCCTGAATGTGTCCTTTCTCGTGCCCGACATGCGGCGCGAGTTCGGCGGATGCGCCGGCAACATCGCCTACAACCTGAAACTGCTGGGGGCCGATCCGCTGATCATGGCGACGGTGGGGGATGACGCCGAGCCGTATCGCCAGCGCCTGCAGCGCCTCGGGCTGCGCCAGGATCACGTGAGGCAGGTGCCGGAGAGCTTCACCGCGCAGGCCTTCATCACCACCGATCTCGACGACAACCAGATCACGGCTTTCCACCCCGGCGCGATGAACCACTCGCATCTCAACCGGGTGCAGGACGCGAACGGGGTGAGGCTCGGCATCGTGTCGCCGGACGGTCGCGACGGCATGCTCAACCATGTCGCGCAGTTCGCCGATGCGGGCGTTCCTTTCGTGTTCGATCCGGGCCAGGGCATGCCGCTCTTTTCGGGCGAGGAGTTGCTCCAGTGCTTGAACCAGGCCACCTATTGCACGGTCAATGATTACGAAGCGCGTCTGCTGTGCGAGCGTACCGGGCGTTCCCTGGAGCAGTTGGCGGAAAGTGTCGAGGCGCTGGTCGTGACGCTGGGGCCCGAGGGCTCGCGCATCTATGCGGAAGGACGGTGCGTCGAGATTCCCTGCGTGCCACCCGACGAAGTGGTTGACCCGACCGGTTGTGGCGATGCCTATCGGGCTGGTCTGCTGTACGGAATTGCAGAAGGTTACGATTGGACGCGGACTGGCCGCTTGGCGTCGTTGATGGGATCGATCAAGATCGCCAGTCGCGGGGGGCAGAATCATGCGCCGGATCGCGTGGCGATCGGCGCGCGTTATGCAAAGGCGTTTGGAGAGGCAATATGGTGAGGAGTACGAGGCAGCGTGCCGCTGTGGCGGTATTGGCGGTGACGGTGTTGGGGTTCGGACTGGGCGGTTGTGCGTCCGGACTGGGTGGTGAGACTTACTCGCGCGGCGAGGCGCGTCGGGCGATGACGGTGCAGTACGGCGTTGTCGAATCGGTTCGCTACGTGAAGCTCGAGGGAACCAAGACGCCGATCGGCGCGCTCGGCGGGGCGGCGGTCGGCGGCATCGCGGGCAGCGGCATCGGGGAAGGACGTGGTGCCGCGATCGCGACGGTGATCGGCGCGGTCGCCGGCGGCCTTGCGGGCTCCGCGATCGAGGAAGGCGCGACGCGCTCCCAGGGCGTCGAGGTCACCGTCCGGCTGGAGAACAATCAGCTCATGGCGGTCGTTCAGGACGACAAGGGCGAGGATTTCCGTGCCGGCGACTCGGTGCGCGTGGTGCGCGACGGCTCGACGACGCGCGTGACGCGCTGAGCGCCCCCGCAGGGGATCAGCCGAGCAGGACCAGTCCCCACACGCAGGCCAGATTGACGAGCGCGAGAAGGACGGCGGCGCTGCCGATGTCCTTCGCCCGCTTGGCGAGCAGGTGGTGTTCGAGGGAAACCCGGTCCACCGTCGCTTCGATCGCCGAGTTGATCAACTCCACGATCATCAGGAACAGGACGCTGCCAATGAGCAAGGCCTTGCCCGCACCGCTGACGGGCATGAACAGGGCGAGCGGGATGAGGACTGCGGCGAGGATGCATTCCTGACGGAAAGCGTCTTCGTGCTTGAAGGCCGCACGCAGTCCGTCGAGCGAGTAGCGCAGGGCGTTGAACAGTCGGGTGAGCCCGGTCTTGCCCTTGAACGGGCTTTCGTGATGCTCGCGGTGCGGCTGGGTCATGGAGGCGTCGCGTGAGGGTCAGGGGTAGAAGGCGTAGATCCGGTATCCGGTCGCGCCCAGTCCATCCGCGGCAAAGGGCAGCGTGACGGCAATGTCGCGTCCGGCGGCGAATCCCTGTGCGAGATCGGCGCCCGGGAACCATTCCTGCGGTGCAAGTGTGCGCCTTACGAGAGGACGGTCGCGCGCGTCGGTCAGCGTGAGTTCGAGGTGCGGCCAGGCCAGCGGATGGGGCGCGCGGTTGCGGATCGTCGCGTTCAGTACGAAGCGGGCGGCCTTGCCGGGCTCGGACTGCAGGTCGGAGGATTCGACGCTGATCAGGCCGGCAATGCGCGGCAGTTCAACGGTGCAGCCCAGGGCGTGGCACGCCTTCACCAGCGCGGGGCGCACGGACGGCCATTCTCGCGCGATATCGGCGCGGAATAGATACAGAAACTGTGCCGCGAGCATGCCGATCAGCAGCCCGATGGCAAGGCCCGTGAGGCCGCGGCGGGCAGGGGGCGTCGGCGGTGCGTAGTCGGCAAGCTCGTCCGCGGAATCCGTCCGTGTGTCGGTGGGCGCGGGCGGGGGGGGCTCTTCGGTGGCGAGATCTTCTTCAGGGCACAGGGGTGTCGGGATGCCCGGTTCGATCCGGTCCGGTGACGTGGAACTGCGCATCCCGTTGTCGGGAGCCGCTTCCCCCGCAGGTTCCGCTTCCTCCCCAAGCTCGGTATCGCGCCAGAACGGGCCCTGGGTGTGCAGGTCGGGCGCGCGGGCGGCTTCGTCGATCGGGCCCTCGGGTTCGGGCTCCGGCCTTTCAGGTTCGGTCGGAGCGGGCGTGTGTTCCTCGGGCTCCTGTCGCCGCTCGTTTGAGTCGCGCAGGGTCGCACGCTGCGGGACGAGCGCGTCGGGCAATTCGAAGTCGAGCTGGTCCGAGAGCGTGTCTGCCGCCTTGTCTTCCAGTACGAAGAAGCGATCGGAGCGGTCCGGTGCGGGTTCGGGCGACCTGGACGACGCAGGAGGGACGGTCTCCTCGATCAGGTTGTCCAGTGCGTCGAACGGCACCAGGCAGCTGCCGCAGCGCACCTGCCCGTGGTGTGCGCGCAACTGCTCGCTCCGCACCCGGAATACCGTGTGGCAGGCCGGGCAGCGGGCGAGCATCAGTCCTTGCCGGCCCCGGTGGCGGGCCGGGAGCCTTCCAGTCGCGCCCAGCCCTCGTGAGTTGCGCCGACGCGCAGTGCGATGAAGGGGGCGTAAGCGGCGATGACCTGATCGGTCTGGGTGTCGAGCACGCCTGACAGCGCGATGCGACCGCCGGGCGCCACGCGCGCAGACAGCAGCGGGGCGAGCACACACAGCGGGTTCGTCAGGATGTTGGCGACGACGACGTCGAACTGCGCGTCGAGCGTGTCGCGCGAATGTTGCAGGCGCATCGTCACAGCATTGCGCTCGGCATTGTCGCGCGCGGCTTCGAGGGCCTTGTCGTCGATGTCGATGCCCAGCACGTCGGCGGCACCCAGCTTCGCCGCAGCGATGCCGAGGATGCCCGAGCCGCAGCCGTAATCGAGCACGCTGGCGCCGGGCGCGACCGCATCGCACAGCCATTCGAGGCACAGGCGCGTGGTCGGGTGCGAACCGGTGCCGAAGGCCATGCCGGGGTCGAGCTCGATGTTTATCGCGTCCGGATTGGGCGCGGTATGCCAGGAAGGTACAATCCACATCTGGTCGGTGATGCGGATCGGGTCGAACTGGCTTTGCGTGAGCTGCACCCAGTTCTGTTCCGCGACTTCTTCCAGGGTGAAGGGCGGTACCGCGTCGAAACCTGCGTCGGCGGCCGCCTGTGCCAGGGCGACCGTGAGGTCGGCGTCGGCGCTGAACAGCGCGATCACGCGGCTATGGTCCCACAGGCCCACCGGGTGATGGCCCGGCTCGCCGAACTGCGGTTTTTCCGCCTCGGTGCCGGCGTCGGCGTCCTCGATGCTGATGGACAGCGCGCCGGCCTCCATCAGCGCCTCGGACAGAGCATCGGCCTTGTTCGCCTCGGCCTGCAGGGTCACGGAAATCCACATGCGCAGCGGCTCCGGCTAGTCAGCTCTTCTTGACTTCGTTGCGATCGGCCAGCTTGTGCTCCAGGTAGTGGATGCTGGTGCCGCCTTCGATGAAGCGCGCGTCGAGCATCAGTTCCTGGTGCAGCGGCACGTTCGTCTTGATGCCTTCGACGGCCATTTCCGACAGCGCGATGCGCATGCGGCGGATCGCCTGCTCGCGCGTGTCGCCGTAGGCGATCAGCTTGCCGATCATCGAGTCGTAGTGCGGCGGGATCGTGTAGCCGTTGTAGACGTGCGAGTCGACGCGGATGCCCGGGCCACCCGGTGTGTGCCAGTTGGTGATCTTGCCGGGGCAGGGGGTGAACTTGAACGGATCCTCGGCGTTGATCCGGCACTCGATCGAATGGCCGCGGAAGTGGATGTCCTTCTGGCCGAACCACAGCTTCTCGTTGGCCGCGATGCGGATCTGGGCCTGCACGATGTCGATGCCGGTGATCAGCTCGGTGACCGGGTGTTCGACCTGCACGCGCGTGTTCATCTCGATGAAGTAGAACTCGCCGTTTTCAAACAGGAACTCGAAGGTGCCGGCGCCGCGGTAGCCGATCTTGCGGCAGGCCTCGGCGCAGCGCTCGCCGACCTTGGCGATGGCCTTGCGGTCGATGCCGGGGGCGGGGGCTTCCTCGATGACCTTCTGGTGGCGGCGCTGCATCGAGCAGTCGCGCTCGCCCAGATACACGGCATTGCCGTGTTCGTCGGCGAGCACCTGAATCTCGACATGGCGCGGATTTTCGAGGAACTTCTCCATGTAAACGACGGGATTGCCGAACGCAGCCTGCGCCTCGGCACGGGTCGTTGCGACCGCGTTCAGCAGGGCCGCCTCGGTGTGCACCACGCGCATGCCGCGCCCGCCGCCGCCGCCGGCCGCCTTGATGATTACGGGGTAGCCGACGGCGCGCGCGATCTTGACGATTTCCTTCGATTCTTCCGGCAGTGCGCCGTCGGAGCCGGGCACGCAGGGTACACCGGCCGCTTTCATTGCATCCTTGGCGCTGACTTTGTCGCCCATCAGGCGGATCGTTTCCGCGCGCGGGCCGATGAAGGCAAAGCCGGATTGCTCCACGCGTTCGGCGAAGTCGGCATTCTCCGAGAGGAAGCCGTAGCCTGGGTGGATCGCCTCGGCGTCGGTGACTTCAGCCGCCGAGATGATGGCCGGGACGTTGAGATAGCTCTGTGCCGACGCGGCGGGGCCGATGCACACCGATTCGTCGGCGAGCTTCACGTACTTGGCTTCGGTGTCCGCGACCGAGTGAACGGCGACGGTGCGGATGCCGAGTTCGCGGCAGGCGCGAAGAACGCGAAGGGCAATCTCCCCCCGGTTTGCGATCAGGATTTTTTCGAACATGGCGTGCCGATCAGGCAATGACGAACAGCGGCTGGCCGTACTCGACCGGCTGGCCGTTCTCGACCAGGATCGCCTTGACCGTGCCGGTGAACTCCGACTCGATCTCGTTCATGAGCTTCATCGCCTCGATGATGCACAGCCGGTCGCCCGTGGCGACACTCTGGCCGATGTCGACCAGCGGTTTTGCGCCCGGTGCCGTTGCGCGGTAGAAGGTGCCGACCATCGGCGACTTGACGATGTTGCCCTCGGGCAGGGCATCGGCGACAGGCGCGACGACCACGTTGGTCGCAGGGGCGGCAGCGGGGGCCGCCATCGGTGCTGCGGCCAGATAGGCAGGTGCCGTGGGCGCGGCGATGTGCTTGGCGATGCGTACTTTTTCTTCGCCCTCGGTGACCTCCAGTTCGGAAATGCCCGATTCCTGGACGAGGTCGATCAGTTTCTTCAGCTTGCGCAGATCCATGCTGTTCTCCGGACTATGCGGCGCCCTGCGGGGCCGCCAGAGGGGTTTTGTGTTTAACTTTTCCGCAGTTGCGTGAGGGCGAATTCGAGTGCGGCCATGTAGCCGTATGCGCCCAGTCCGCAGATCACGCCGATGGCGCGATCGGAAAAATAGGAGTGATGCCGGAAGGGTTCCCGCGCGTGGATGTTCGACAGGTGCACTTCCACGTAGGGAATCGCCACCGCGGCCAGCGCATCGCGCAGGGCGACGCTGGTGTGCGTGTAGCCGGCCGGGTTGATGATGATGTAGTCCACCGCTTCCGCCGCCGCTGCCTGGATGCGGTCGATGAGCTGGCCTTCGTGATTGCTCTGGAAGGACTCGACGACGACCCCGGCGGCGCGGGCGCGCGCATCCATCGCGGAATGGATGTCGGCCAGCGTGGTGCGGCCGTAGACATCAGGTTCGCGAGTGCCGAGGAGGTTCAGGTTTGGGCCGTGCAGAACCAGAACGCGGGTCTGCGGAGGCGGCGGGGCCTCGGTGGCTTTGCTGCGTTTTGAGCGCGTCATGACGGCAAGTTTGCCGCAGATCGCTGCACTTTGTCCAGTGAAAGCGCATCGCGCGGCTCACCGCGAAGCGAGGAGTGCGCGAATTTTGCCCTCAAGTTCCGCTGCGTTCAAGGTGCCGAGCTTCACGAGATCCAGTTCTCCCTGCCGGTCGAAGATTGCGGTGAATGGAAGCGCCTGGGACGTGTTTCCGAGCGTGCTCGTGATGGTCAGCGTCTGCAGCGGGGCGATCAGGAGGGGGTAGGGGACCTTGTGCTCCTCGGCGAATCGGCGCACGTTGTCGGGCTGGTCGATGCCGATGCCGACGAATTGCACCGGCGCGTCGGCGAAGCGCCGGCTGACGGCAGCGAAGTCCGGGATCTCGCGCAGGCAGGGCGGGCACCATGTCGCCCAGAAATTGACCACCAGCACCTTGCCGCGCCATTGCGACAGCGCCTGGGGCTGGCCGCTGCTATCTGGCAGGTTCAGCGCGAGGATGGGGGCGCCGGCGTCCCGTGCGACCTGCGTCGTCGCCGGGGTCGAGGGGGGGGAGGCGCGCTGGGCGAAATGGCCGGCCAGCCCTGCCGCTGCCGCGACGGCGAGGATCAGGGCATTGCGGATGAATGGCTTCATGTTGTCGTCGGTTCAGCGCACCGGCTCGGGTTCGCTCCGGTCCTGCGCGAGCAGGGCTTCGACCGCGGGCAGGCGCGCCCGCTCGGCGTGCCGCCGGTTCGAGCGTTCCGAGTCGGCCGGATAGATCGAGAGGCGGATCGGCACCTGTTCCCAGTCGAAGCTGAGGATGGCCTCGGGTGCGTGCGGCGCGGGGCGGCGCGGTTCGCGGTGCTCGTAGGCGATGTCCTGGTTGAGGAAGAAGATTTCCACTTCCTTGGCGCTTTCCGGGAAGAGTTCGATATCGACCTCGGTGTAGCGCCCCGCCGTGCCGTCGAGGGCGCCGCCGGTCAGGTAGGGGCGAAACTCGTCGAGCAGGCGCATCACGCCGACCGCCGCACGCCGCATCTCGAGCAGGCGTTCGGCCTGTTCTTCGTCCTGATACAGCGATTGCCAGGCGCGCAGTTCGGCTTCGATCTCGGCGTTGTTGGGCAGCGAGTCGGTGTCCGAGGCACCAAGCTGGCGGGCGGCCTTGCGCTTGGCAAAGCCGAAGTCGGAGATGCCGTCTTCGGCCATCATGCGGGCCGCCGCGGCGGCGATTTCACGCCTCAGGCTTGCGGAGCGGGAGGGGGGCGCGCGGAAAGTCATGGTCGCGAGTCCGGCTGAGGGTCCGTGTAGAATGCGCACCATTCTACACGGACCGGTTTCAGGCACATTGCAGCGGTCCGTCAGTCCCGGAGTTTCGATGCACATCCACATCCTTGGAATCTGCGGCACCTTCATGGGCGGCGTGGCGCTGCTTGCGCGCTCCGCCGGGCACACCGTCACCGGCTGCGACGCCAACGTCTATCCGCCGATGAGCACCCAGCTCGAGGCGCAGGGCATCGGCCTGACCGAAGGCTACGATGCGTCGCAGATCGATCTCGCACCCGACGTGTTCGTCGTCGGTAACGCCATCTCGCGCGGCAACCCGCTGCTGGAGGCCATCCTCGAGCGCGGACTGCCCTACGTTTCCGGGCCGCAATGGCTGGCCGAGCATGTGCTGCAAGGGCGTTGGGTGCTGGCCGTCGCGGGTACACACGGCAAGACCACGACGACCTCCATGTTGGCGTGGATGCTGGAGGACGCGGGGCTCAATCCGGGCTTTCTGGTCGGCGGCGTGCCGGGCAACTTCGGCGTGTCGGCGCGCCTCACCGATTCGCCCTTCTTCGTCATCGAGGCGGACGAGTACGATACGGCATTCTGCGACAAGCGCTCCAAGTTCGTTCATTACCGTCCGCGCACGGCGATCCTCAACAACCTCGAGTTCGATCACGCGGACATCTTTTCCGACCTCGCGGCGATCGAGACCCAGTTTCATCACCTTGTGCGCACGATCCCCGCCTCAGGGCGGATCGTCGCCAATGCCGGCGAAGAGAGCCTGAAGCGGGTGCTCGCGCGCGGCTGCTGGTCGGAGCTGGAATGGTTCGGCGACGCCGCGCAGTGGGTGGTCGAGGCGGGCGCGGAGGAGGCCGAGGCGGTGTTCCGGCTGCGCGACGAGGAGTTGGGGCGCGTCGCGATGCCGATGTCGGGCAGCCACAATCGCAGCAATGCGCTGGCGGCCGTTGCGGCGGCACGCCATGTCGGCGTGACGCCGGCGCAGGCCATAGCCAGCCTCGCACGTTTCGAGGGGATCAAGCGCCGCATGGAAGTGCGTGGTCGGGTCAATGGCATCACCGTCTATGACGATTTTGCCCACCATCCGACAGCGATCGCGCTGACGGTCGAAGGCTTGCGCAAGCGCGAGACCGGGGGGCGGATCCTGGCGGTGCTCGAGCCGCGTTCCAATACGATGAAGCTGGGCGTGATGAAGAGTCGCCTGCCCGAAAGCCTGGCGCTGGCCGACCGTGTCTACTGCTATGCGAATGGTCTGGGATGGGATGCGAGCGAAGCGCTCGCGCCGCTGGGCGAGCGGGCCGGTGCCTTCGAAACGCTGGAAGAGCTGGTTGCGGCCGTCGTCGCCGAGGCGCGTCCCGGCGATCACGTACTGGTCATGAGCAACGGGGGCTTCGGCGGCGTGCACGAAAAGCTGCTCGCCGCGCTGCGCGCACGGTGATGCTCGGCGCTTGCGGGATAGAGTTTCGCAAGCGCTCGGGCCGGACCTCAGTCGTTCTTGCCTTCGAGCTGGCGCGCCTGCTGGTCGGTGATGTACTCGAACACCTTCACGACCTTGCGCACGCCGTCCGTGCGGCGGGCCACTTCCGTCGCGGCATCCGCCTCGCGGCGCGTCACGATGCCGAGCAGGAACACGGTGCCGGCCTCGGTCACGACCTTGACGTGGTTGGCGCTGAACTGCGCCGAATCGACGAAGCGCGCTTTCACCTTCGACGTGAGCAGCGAGTCATTGCCGCGCGAGGTCAGCGACGAGATGCCGGCCACCTGGATCTCATTGACGATGCCCTTGACGTTGGCGATGCCGCTGGCCACGCGCTCGGCTTCCGCGCGGTGAGCCTCGGTGGGGGCTTCGCCGGTGAGCAGAACGTTGCGGTTGAACGACGTCACGTTGATATGCACGGCATCGCCGAGACGGTCTTTCAGCGCGCTCGCGGTGCGCCACTCGATGCCTTCGTCCTCGACGTAGGCGCCCGAGGTGCGGCGGTCCGCGACCATCGCCGCGCCGGCCCCGACCCCGCCCGCGACGAGCGGAAAGCAGCCCTGCAGCAGCGGCAGTGTCGCCGCTGCGCCGAGGCCGAGAAGCAGGGTGCGCCGGCTGGCTTGAAGGGTCTTGTTGGTCATCAGTCTTCAACTCCGAGTAACAGACAATCGATGCCGTCGCACAGGCAGTGCAGGACAAGCAGATGAACTTCCTGGATGCGTGCCGTGCGGTCGGCGGGTACGCACAGGTGGATGTCGCCGTCGCCGAGCATGTCCCCCATCCTGCCGCCGCCCTTGCCGGTCAGCGCGATGACGCGCATCTCGCGCTCGTGGGCTGCCTCGATCGCCGCAATGACGTTGGGCGAGTTGCCGCTGGTCGAGATCGCAAGCAGCACGTCGCCCGACTGTCCCAGCGCACGCACCTGTTTCGAGAAGACCTGGTTGTAATCGTAATCGTTGGCGATCGAGGTCAGCGTCGAGGTGTCGGTCGTCAGCGCCACGGCGGCGAGCGGGGGGCGCTCCATCTCGAAGCGGTTGACCAGTTCGGCGGCGAAATGTTGCGCATCGGCAGCCGAGCCGCCATTGCCGCACGCGAGGATCTTGCCGTTGTTGAGCAGGCTGCCGGTCATGATCTCCACGGCTCCTGCGATCGGGGCCGCCAGCGCCTCCAGCGAGTCGAGCTTGGTGCGGGCGCTGTCTTCGAATTGTCGGGAGATGCGGTGAATCAGGTCCATGAGGGGCTCGGGTCACTTCTGTCGGGGGCAAAAGTCTAGCACGAGGCGAATGCCGGACCCGCCGTGCAGTGCTAGTGTGCCGCGCTGCGCGCTGCTGCGGCGGGTTGCTTTACAGACGCTTACCATGCATCGGCGTCGAACGCGCCGCGCAACCATTCCACCGTTGCTTCGTCGAGCGCGCTCATCAGCACCGCGTCGAAGCGGCAGGGGCGTTCAGCGAAGCGTCGGCCGGCGCCCGCGAGCCACCAGCGTGCGGCCAGCACGACACGCCGGCGCTTTGTCGCAGTGATGCTCGCCGCGGCGCCGCCGAAGCCCGGATTGCTGCGCAGGCGGACTTCGACGAATACCACGGTGCCGCGGTCCAGGCACACGAGATCCACTTCGCCGCCGCGGCAACGCACGTTGCGGGCGAGCGGGCTGAGGCCACGGCGCGCGAGGAAGCGCTCGGCCAGTTCCTCCCCGGCCTTGCCTCGCGCTTGCGTGCGAGACACCGGCCGCCCGACAATGCCTTCCCTTTTGCTGCGCTCCCCGATGTCCATGTCGACCAGTCCATCTCCGCTCTCAAGTACGCCGTCATTGTATGTGGTGGCGACGCCGCTCGGGAACCTCCAGGACATAAGCATCCGCGCGCAGGCTGTGCTGAGCGAGGTCGGTGCCATTGCCGCCGAGGATACGCGCCACAGCCAGCGCTTGCTCGACGCGTTGGGCATTCGTACCCGCCTTTTTCCGCTGCACGAGCACAACGAGCAGACCGCCGTCGGCCAGGTGATCCGGATGCTGGAGACGGGGCAGCACGTCGCGCTGATCAGCGATGCCGGCACGCCGGCGATCTCGGACCCCGGTGCGCGGGCGGTCGCGCGGGTCCGCGAGGCAGGCTTTCCGGTGGTGCCTGTGCCCGGCCCTTGTGCGGCCATCGCGGCGCTGTCCGCGTCCGGTTTCGTGGACGACGGTTTCCGCTTCGTCGGCTTTCTGCCGGCCAAGCAGGCCGCGCGGCGTGCGCGCATCGGGGAACTGCGCGGGCAGGAGGTGCCGCTGGTGTTCTACGAATCTCCGCACCGCATTGCCGAATCGGTCGAAGACCTCGCGGCGGTGCTGGAGCCTTCGCGCGACATCGTCATCGCGCGCGAAATCACGAAGATCTACGAGCAGATCGCGCGCATGCCGCTGGGCGAGGCGCCGGCGTGGCTGGCGGCCGACGCGAACCGTTGTCGTGGTGAGTTCGTGCTGATCGTGTCCGGGGCTCCCGCGGTGGAGGGTTTGCCGCCGGATGCCGAGCGAACCCTCGCGCTGCTGCTGGAGGAACTGCCGGTCAAGAGCGCGGCGCGGCTTGCGGCGGACATCACTGGAGCGGCGCGCAAGTTGCTGTACGCGCGAGCGCTGGAGCTGAAGGGCAGTTGAGCCTGCATATATAATCGGCGCGACGAACGGCGCCCGCATTCCGACCCTGGAGCCCCATGCACACCCTATCCCTCATCCGCCCCGACGACTGGCACCTGCACGTGCGCGACGGCGCCGCGCTTGCGGCCGTCGTGCCGCACACGGCGCAGCGTTTCGGTCGCGCGCTCATCATGCCCAACCTGCGCCCGCCCGTGACGACAACGGCGCAGGCCCTTGAATACCGCGAGCGCATCCGCGCGGCGGTGCCGGTCGGCATCGATTTCGAGCCGTTGATGAGCCTCTATCTCACGGACAACATGGCGGCGGACGAGATCGACCGCGCCAAGGCGAGCGGCGCGGTGGTGGCAGCGAAGCTCTACCCAGCGGGTGCGACGACCAATTCCGATGCGGGAGTCACTGCGATCGAGAAGGTCTGGCCGGTGCTGGAGCGCATGGAACGCGTCGGGATGGTGCTGTGCGTGCATGGCGAGGTGACGCAGGGCGACGTGGACGTCTTCGACCGCGAGCAGGTGTTCATCGAGCGCGTGCTCGCCCCGCTGACTCAGCGCTTTCCCGGGCTGCGTGTCGTGTTCGAGCACATCACCACCGCTGATGCCGCCGAGTTCGTGAAGGCGGCGGGCGACACGGTCGGCGCCACGATCACGGCTCACCACTTGCTGCTGAACCGCAACGCGATCTTCGCCGGCGGCATCCGTCCGCATCATTACTGCCTGCCTGTGCTCAAGCGCGAAACCCATCGGCGCGCACTGGTCGAGGCTGCGACCTCCGGCAGTGCGAAGTTCTTCCTCGGCACCGACTCCGCGCCGCATGCGCGCTCGACGAAGGAGGCCGGCTGCGGCTGTGCGGGATGCTACACGGCGCATGCGGGAATCGAGCTGTACGCCGAAGCCTTCGAGCAGGCCGGTGCGCTAGATCGCCTCGAGGCTTTCGCGAGCCTTAACGGCCCCGCGTTCTATGGCCTTCCGCCCAATTCCGGCCGCATCACGCTGGCCAAGCAGGTTTGGGAGGTTCCGGCCGCGTACGACTATCTGGCTGGCGATCCGCTGGTGCCTCTGCGTGCCGGCGAGACGATCGCCTGGCGTCTGCTCTGATAGGGAGTCTTTATGCGGAGTGCCCGGACAAAAGCGATTGCCGCTCTGGCGATGTTGCCCATGCTTGCGGCGTGCGAGAACAGCGCCACCGCCTTCATGATCGAGGGTAGCCAGCATGCCCTGATCCTGGTGCGCGAAAAACCTTATTTCTGGCAGGGCACTGTCAACCAGGCGGTGATCGCGTCGCGTCTGCCGCACTGCCAGAACCGCGTCCCGATCCACCCGGACGGTACCGAACTGACGCCGATGGAAGTGTTCGAGGCCGGCGAGCGTCTGTGGGCGCTTCATCAGGGCAGGCGCTGGTACCTCGTCGGGACCGACAAGTGCCAGGTGCAGGACTGGGACAACGCCGCCGGCTCGGCGCCGGGGCCGGCGCTCGGCACTTTCCGCTTCAAGGACGGCGTGGCGACCTTCATTCCGGCAGGCAGGTGAGCGCGCGTCGCGTATAATCGGCGGCGGGAAGTTCGCCAGGCAATCGCTGCGCACCTCGTGTGCGTGGAGGAAAGTCCGGGCCCCGCAGAGCAGGATGCCGGCTAACGGCCGGGCGCCGCGAGGCGACGGAAAGTGCAACAGAAAGCAAACCGCCGATGGCCTGTTCGCAGGCACAGGTAAGGGTGAAATGGTGGGGTAAGAGCCCACCGCAGTCCTGGTGACAGGACTGGCACGGTAAACCCCATCCGGGGCAAGGCCAAATAGGGGAGCAATGGCGTGGCTCGCGCTGCTCCCGGGTAGGCTGCTAGAGCGCCGTGGCAACACGGCCCCCAGAGGAATGATTGCCCGGCGGCTGCGGCGAAGGTCGCGGCCGTTCGACAAAACCCGGCTTATCGGCGAACTTCCCATTTCGCGCCGAGCCGTTTTTCCCCACTTCGGTGTGCGTTTTCCCACAGTTCCCCACTTCGGGCTCGTTCTGCGCCCGATTCTCCACGCTTTTCTCATGAAGTTGCGCTATCTGCCTTGATTTTTCAGGGTTTATGGCGACGCTTCGCTCGTTCATAAGTCATTGTGTAGCAACGGAAAACTTCCTGTGTTCGGCTTGACCCCTCATTTCCTTTACTCTAAAGTGGGGGCTGGTGGTAAAAAGTGGGTCAAGGTGGCATATGCATGTCGCCTCGGCGGGCAAAATCAGGGGGTGGAATGTTCCAGGGAGCCGCTGCGCTCAGTCTCGATGCCAAGGGTCGCGTTGCGATCCCTGCGCGGCATCGTGACGCCCTCGTTCCCGACGGGGCGCCGCTGGTGGTCACCGCTCATCCTCACAAGTGCCTGCTGGTTTATCCGCAAGCTGTCTGGGAGCCGATCCGCGCGCAGGTTGCGGCGATGCCCGGCCTCGACCCCGCCGCTGCGGCCCTCAAGCGTCTGCTGATCGGTTTTGCCCAGGAGGAAGAGCTCGATGGCGCGGGGCGCGTGCTGATCGCCCCGTCGTCGCGTCAGTGGGCCGGGTTGGACAAGCAGGTATGGCTGGTCGGCCAGGGAACCCACTTCGAGTTGTGGTCGGATGCCGGATGGCAGAAGCAGCAGGAGGCGATGCTCGCGCTTTCCGGTGCCGCGTTGCCGGCAGGATTCGAGAGCCTCGCGCTGTGAGCCTGTCCTCCCGGCACGTTACCGTGCTCCTGTCCGAAGCTGTCGATGCGTTGGCGATCCGGTCCGGCGGCGTCTATGTGGACGGTACCTTCGGTCGCGGTGGTCACAGCCGGGCGATTCTCGCGGCACTCGGGTCGCAGGGGCGGCTCATTGCCTTCGATCGCGATCCCTCGGCGATCGAGGCCGGTCGCCAGATCGCCGATCCCCGTCTGACCCTCGTGCATGCGCCTTTCAGTTCGTTTGCCGGCGAGCTCGACGGACTCGGCGTCAGCCGGGTCGATGGCGTACTACTCGATCTTGGCGTGTCCTCTCCGCAGCTCGACGAGCCGGAGCGGGGCATGAGTTTTCGGTTCGATGCGCCGCTCGACATGCGCATGGATACGAGCCGCGGGCAGACCGTGGCGCAATGGCTGGCAGAAGCGTCTGTCGCGCAAATCACGGAGGTGCTCAGGGATTATGGGGAAGAACGGTTTGCTCATGCGATTGCAAAGGCGATTGCAGCTGCTCGGACAGGGGGGGCTGTTGCAACCACTCGACAGCTTGCCGCGATCGTGGAAAAAGCGGTCCGCACACGCGAGCCGGGGCAGCACCCGGCGACGCGCAGTTTCCAGGCTCTACGGATTTTCATCAATCAGGAGCTCGAAGAGCTGTCGCTGATCCTGCCTGATACGGTCGCACGGCTGAAGCCGGGCGGACGGTTGGCGGTTATCAGCTTCCACTCGCTCGAAGACCGCATCGTCAAGCGTTTCATGCGTGACGAGTCGCGTCCGCCGCAGTTGCCCTCTCGCCTGCCGGTGCGTGCAGCGGATCTGCCCAAGCCGCGTCTGGCGCTGGTCGGCAAGGCCGTGCGTCCGGGTGAGGCGGAGGTTGCGGCGAACCCGCGTGCCCGCAGTGCCGTGATGCGCGTGGCCGAGCGCACGGAGGCGCAGGCATGATCCGGGCCGACGCCTTCCTCGTGGCGGTGGTGGTGGCGAGCGCACTGGGCGTGGTCGCATCGCAGCACCAGGCCCGCAAGCTGTTCTCCGAGCTCGAGCGCGAGCAAGCGCGCGCTCACGGCCTCGAAGTGGAGTGGGACCAGCTGCAACTCGAGCAGAGCACCTGGGCCGCGCACGCGCGTGTCGAAAAGATCGCCCGCGAGCGCATCGGAATGCGCGCGCCGGTGCCGGGGCAGGTCTTCTCGATCGAGGGGGTCAAATGAGCAAGCAGCGAACGGTGACCTTCAATCACAACCCCCTGCTGCGGCACGGCCTTCCAACCTGGCGTCCGCGCGTGGTGGTGCTGGGCCTGATGGCGTGCTCGCTGGCGCTGGTCGGGCGCGCGATGTACCTGCAAGGGGTCAATAACGAATTTCTGCAGGCTAAGGGCGAGTCGCGCTATGCGCGCGTGCTCGAGGTGCCGGCGACGCGTGGTCGCGTCACGGATCGGCACGGCGACATGCTGGCGGTGAGCACCCCGGTGCGTTCGATCTGGGCGATTCCGACCGATGTGAATCTCACCCCGCCCGATGCGCGCAAGCTTGCCGGCCTGCTCGAAATGGACGTGCAGGAACTCAATCATAGGCTCGCCGCCGGTCGCGACTTTGTCTATTTGAAGCGCCAGGTGTCGCCCGAGACCGCCGAGCAGATCGCAGACCTGAAGCTGCCTGGCGTCCATCAGCAACAGGAATACCGCCGCTACTATCCCGGCGGCGAGGTGATGGCCCACGTGCTGGGCTTCACCGGGGTGGATGACAAGGGACAGGAAGGTGTCGAGCTCGCCTTCGAAGGCGTCCTCGCCGGCAAGCCGGGCGCACGGCGCGTGATCCGCGACCGCCGCGGGCAAATCATCGAGGATGTCGAAGCCATCCGGGCGCCGCGCGACGGGCAGGATCTCGCGCTGTCGATCGACGCCAAGATTCAGTATTTGGCGTATTCGTCCTTGCGTCAGGCGATGCAGACGCACAAGGCGAAGGCTGGTGCAGCGGTGGTGCTCGACGCGCGCACCGGCGAGGTGCTCGCGCTGGTCAATGCGCCGACCTATAACCCGAACAATCGCTCCAACCTCAGCGGCGCCCAGCTGCGCAACCGCGTCCTCACCGACGTGTACGAGCCGGGCTCGATCATGAAGCCCTTCATCGTCGGCCTCGCGCTGGATCGGGGTAAGGTGCAGCCCGGCACGATCATCGATACGGCGCCGGGGCGTATGACGATCGGGCGGGCGACGATTTCGGATTCGCACCGCAACGGCGCACTGACCGTCGCGCAGGTGATCCAGAAGTCCTCCAATATCGGCACGGTCAAGGTGGCGATGCATTTCTCGCCTGAGGAAATGTGGCGCCTGTACGACGAACTGGGCTTTGGCAAGCCACTCAACCTGGGATTCCCCGGTGAGGCGGGTGGGCGCCTGCGTCCGGCGAAGACGTGGAAGCCAATCGAACAGGCGACGATGTCCTACGGTCACGGCGTTTCCGTGACCCTCATTCAGATGGCGCACGCTTACCTCGCGTTCGCCCGCGACGGCGAGCTGGTGCCCTTGTCGCTGACCCGTCTCGATGCGCCGCCCGCCGGCGGCAAGCGCATCTTCTCGGCCGCCGCCGCGCGTGAAATGCGCGGTATGCTGGAGCTGGCATCCGGCCCCGGTGGTACAGCGCCCAAGGCTCAGGTCGCGGGCTACCGCGTTGCCGGCAAGACCGGCACCGCGATCAAGCTGGAAGGCGCGCACTACACGAACAAATATGTTTCGTCCTATGTCGGATTAGCTCCGGCATCGGATCCGCGGCTTATCGTTGCCGTGATGATCGACGAACCCTCTGCGGGACAGTATTACGGCGGTGCAGTAGCGGCGCCGGTGTTTGCCCAGATTACCGAAGGAGCGCTGCGAGCGCTCGGCGTGGCGCCCGACGCTCCGTTGGTGCCGCTGCAGCTCGCGCAGAAGCCGGCGGCGGTCGTGCCCGCGCGGGAGAACATGTGAGCCTCGAACTCGCATCCGCGATCCTCGAACGCCTTCATGCGGCCGGTGTCGTGCCCGCCGGCATTACCGCCGATTCTCGCCGCGTGACCGCCGGGGATGTCTTCGCGGCGTGGCCAGGGCTGGCCTCGGACGGACGCAAGTTCATCGGTGCCGCCCTGGAGCGCGGCGCGGGCGCCGTGCTGTGCGACGATCGCGACGGATTCCGCGCGGAAGGCTTGCCGGTCCCGACCATTCCCGTGGCCGAGCTGCGCCGCCTCGGCGGATATCTCGCCCACCTGATCCATGGCCGCCCGTCTGACCGGCAGTGGGTCGTCGGGGTGACCGGTACCAACGGGAAGACGACCGTCACGCAGTGGCTGGCTGGGGCTCTTGCCCGGTTCGGCGAAAAATGCGGCGTGATTGGGACCTTGGGGAACGGCTTTCCAGGGCAGCTTGCCGATACGCTGAATACGACCCCCGACGCCCTCGAGGTTCATCGTGTCCTGCGGGACTTTCTTGCTGCGGGCGGGACTGCAGCGACGATGGAAGTGTCGTCGATCGGCCTCGATCAGGAGCGTGTGAATGCGGTGGCCTTCGATGTGGCCGTGTTCACCAACCTGAGTCGCGACCATCTCGACTATCACGGAACGATGGAAGCGTATGGCGCTGCGAAGGCCCGGCTGTTCGACCAGCCCGGTCTGGGCAGCGCCGTGATCAATCTGGACGACGCCTTCGGTTTGGGGCAGGCACGGCGCTTGGCCGTTGCCGGGCTGCCGGTGATCGGCTTTACCCAGGCTGCGGCGGAGCCAGTGCGTGGTGTGCGCCTGCTGAGTGCACAGGATGTCCGCATGTCGGCATCGGGTCTGCGCTTCACCATGGCCTTTGACGGTGTGCGACGCGAGCTGGACGTGCGCATGGTGGCACGGTTCAACGTCTCGAACCTGCTGGCGGTTGCCGGTGCGCTGCTTGCGCGCGGTTTGCCGCTGGACGAGATCGTGCATGCAGTCGCGCATCTGAACTCGCCGCAGGGGCGCATGCAACTCGTGGGCGGTGTCGCCGAGCCGCTCGTTGTGGTCGACTACGCGCACACGCCGGACGCGTTGGCGAAAGTGCTCGAATCGGTGCGCGCGACGGTCGCGACGCGTGGCGGGCGTCTTGTGTGCGTGTTCGGTTGCGGCGGCGATCGTGACCCCGGCAAGCGTCCGCTGATGGGTGAAGCCGCACGCCAGCAGGCCGACCGCGTGATCGTGACCAGCGACAACCCGCGCTCGGAGGATCCCGCGAAGATCATCGACGCCATCATGCAGGGTGCCGGCCCGCAGGCCGAGCGCGTGATCGATCGGGCGCAGGCGATCCGCATCGCCGTCGGCGAAGCAGGCGTCAATGACGTGGTCGTGCTCGCCGGCAAGGGGCATGAGCCTTATCAGGAGATCCTGGGCGTGCGCTTGCCCTTTTCTGACGTCGAGCAGGCGCAGATCGCCCTGCGCGAATGGAATCTGGCCAAGGGAACGGGCGCATGCTGAGCCTCATGGAAGCAGCAACGATCGCGGGCTTCCGCCCAGTGGGCGACGCCACCTTCTCCTGCGTGGGAACCGATAGCCGTCGCATCCGCTCCGGCCAGCTGTTCGTCGCCCTGCGCGGCGAGCATTTCGACGGGCATGACTTCGTCGAGCAGGCCGCGGCAGCAGGTGCCGCGGCTGCGTTGGTCGACGAGGCATGGCAGCGCGAGCATGAGGACATCCCGTTTCCCCGTCTCGTTGTCGGCGACACCCGCCTTGCACTCGGTGTGCTGGCAGCGCACTGGCGCAGTCGCTTCGACATCCCGCTGATCGGTGTGACCGGTAGCAACGGCAAGACCACGGTCAAGGAAATGTGCGCGGCGATCATGCGCGCCCAAGCACGACATGACGGCCATGCGCCGGACTGCGTCCTCGCCACGAGCGGCAATCTCAACAACGACATCGGGCTGCCGCTGACCCTGCTCGAGCTGCGCGCACATCATCGCGCGGCGGTGATCGAGATGGGCATGAACCATCCGGGCGAGATCGGCTACCTGACATCCCTTGCCCGACCGAGCGTGGCGATCGTCACCAACGCGCAGCGCGCCCATCTGCAGGGCATGGGGTCGCTGGTCGAGATTGCCAGAGAGAAGGGGGCCATCTACGGCGGCTTGGGGGACACGGGCGTCGCCGTCGTGAACGCCGATGACTCCCACTGCGAACTCTGGCGGGAGCTGAATCGCGGCCGTAGCGTCGTCACCTTCGCCGTCGATCATGATGCTAACGTCAAGGCACAGGCGGATCTGCACGGGCTGGGCGCGCGTTTGACGCTGAATACTCCTGCGGGCAGCACGGCGTTTGACCTGCCTGTTCCGGGCGAACACAACGTGCGCAATGCCGCCGGCGCGGCAGCGGCCTGTCTTTCCGCCGGGGCGTCGCTGGCGGCAGTCGCCGAAGGGCTGTCGGGGTTCAGCGGTGCACCGGGTCGCCTGCAGCGCCGAACCGGCCTGAACGGAGCGCTGGTGATCGACGACACCTACAACGCGAATCCCGACTCGGTGCGCGCGGCGATCGATGTGCTGGCCTCGACTGCCGGACACACGGTGCTGGTGTTGGGCGACATGGGCGAAGTCGGCATGACCAGCGCGCAACTGCATGACGAGGTCGGCGGCTACGCCAAGAGCAAGGGTGTGGACGAGCTCTACGCATTGGGAGAAATGAGCGCTGTCGCGGCGCACAACTTCGGCGACGGTGGGCGGAAGTTCGCCTCCGCCGAGGCTCTGCTCGCAGCGCTGGCGCCGCGCCTCGATGCAAACACGGTGGTCCTGGTGAAGGGGTCGCGTTTCATGCGGATGGAGCGGGTGGCGAACGGACTTGCGGCGGTGCACAATGGCGCCCCCTCACAGGAGTCTCATTAGTCCATGCTGCTCGAACTTGCCCTCTGGCTGGGTCAGGATATCCGCACCTTCAACGTGTTCGGTTACATCACGCTGCGCACGGTCCTCGCCGCGCTCACCGCGTTGATCATCTCCTTCGTCTTCGGCCCTTCGCTGATCCGCTGGCTCGCGGCGAAGAAGATCGGCCAGGCCGTGCGCGATGACGGCCCAAAGTCCCATCTCACCAAGGCTGGCACGCCGACCATGGGCGGCGCGCTTATCCTCATCGCGATCGCAGTCACAACGTTGCTGTGGGGCGACTTGCGCAACCAGTACGTGTGGGTGGTGCTGCTCGTCACTCTCGGCTTCGGCGCGGTTGGCTGGGTGGATGACTGGCGCAAGGTCGTGCACCGCGACCCGAAAGGGCTGCCGAGCCGCTGGAAGTACCTGTGGACCTCGCTGATCGCACTGGGTGCTGCGCTGTTTCTCGGTCTCACGGCACATGAACCGGCTCAGACCGAGCTGATCGTGCCCTTTTTCAAGGCTGTGTCCTACCCGCTGGGGATTTACGGCTTCATCGCGCTCTCATATTTTGTCATCAACGGCACGAGCCACGCGGTGAACCTCACCGACGGCCTCGACGGCCTCGCGATCATGCCGACCGTAATGGTGGCCGGTGCGCTCGCGATCTTCGCCTACGTTGCGGGCCACGCCGGTTTCTCGAAGTATCTGGGCGTGCCCTACATCAATGGCGCCGGCGAGCTCGCCGTGTTCCTGGGCGCGCTTTGCGGCGCGGGCCTCGGCTTCCTGTGGTTCAACGCCTACCCGGCGGAAGTCTTCATGGGCGACGTCGGTGCGCTCGCGCTGGGGGCTGCGCTCGGAACCGTCGCCGTGGTCGTGCGCCAGGAAATCGTGCTCTTCATCATGGGCGGCCTCTTCGTTGCCGAGACGATGTCGGTCATGGCGCAGGTGCTGTACTTCAAGTACAGCGGCGGCAAGCGCATCTTCCGCATGGCGCCCCTGCATCACCACTACGAGCTGGGCGGTTGGAAGGAAACCCAGGTTGTGGTGCGCTTCTGGATCATCACGATCATGCTCGTGCTGTTCGGCCTTTCGACCCTGAAACTGAGATGAGCGCTGCATCCGACAAGCTCGTACTGGTACTTGGCCTCGGCGAGTCCGGTCTTGCGATGGCGCAATGGTGCGCACGGCAAGGTGCGCGCGTGCGCGTGGCAGACAGCCGCGCCGAACCGCCGGGCCTCTCCGTGCTCGAGGCGAGCGTGCCGGCGGCCGAGGTCGTGGTTGGCGGATTTGCGGACAGGCTCCTCGACGGCGTCGCCCGGATCGCGCTCAGCCCGGGCATCGATGCGCGCACCCCGCTGCTCGCCGAAGCGCGTCGTCGCGGCATCGAGATCGTCGGCGAGATGGCCCTGCTGGCCGAGGCCCTCGCGGGACAGCAGCGTGCCCGTACCCGCATCCTTGCGATTACCGGAACGAACGGCAAGACCACTACCACTGCCCTGACCGCGGCACTGTGCCGCGCGGCCGGATTGGACGCCGTTGCTGCGGGGAATATCAGTCCCGCAGCGCTGACGGTGCTCATGGAGCGGCTCGATCGCGGCGCCGCGCTCCCCGAGTGCTGGGTGCTGGAGCTGTCGAGCTTCCAGCTCGAAACCTCCTCGGGCCTGAATGCGGAAGGCGCGACGGTTCTGAATGTCACGGACGATCATCTCGACCGTCATGGTGACCTCGGCAGCTACGCAGCAGTCAAGGCGCGCATCTTCGAGGGCGACGGTGTCCAGGTGCTCAACCGCCAGGACGTGCGCGTGATGGCTATGGCGCAGGCGGGGCGGCGTGTGGTCTCCTTCGGTACGGATGCCCCAAAGGGCGCCGAAGATTACGGCATCGTCGCCGATGCCGACGGCACCACATGGCTCGCCTGTGGCGAAACCCGTCTGCTGCGCATCGCCGAACTGCCGATCGCCGGTGCGCACAACGCGGCGAACGCGATGGCGGCGCTGGCGCTTGCCGGCGCGATCGATCTTCCCCGTGCCGCGCTGATCGACGGGCTGAAGGCCTTTCGCGGGTTGCCGCACCGTGTTGAGCCCATTGCGCGGCGCACCGACGGCGTGGTGTTCTACGACGACTCCAAGGGCACTAACGTGGGGGCGACCCTGGCGGCGCTGGAAGGCCTGGGCCGCAAAGTCGTCCTGATCGCCGGCGGCGACGGGAAGGGGCAGGACTTTTCGCCCTTGCGCGACGCCGTGGCGCGCCATGCCCGTGCCGTGCTGCTCATCGGCCGCGACGCCGCGCTGATCGACGCTGCGCTTGCCGGCTCCGGCGTGCCGACCGAGCGTGCGGCCGACATGGATGTGGCCGTTTCCCGCGCGGCAGCGCTCGCGCAGGCGGGCGACGTGGTGCTGCTCTCGCCGGCCTGTGCAAGCCTCGACATGTTCCGCAATTACACCCACCGTGCCGAGGTTTTCGTCGCGGCGGTGCTTCGTCAGCCGGGGGTGAGCGCGACATGAAAATCGTGACAGCCCTCAGTGGCTGGATCGCCTCGCACAACGCCGGCGTCGTCGGTTCGGACTCCAACCGCGCGGTCGATCGCCTGATGCGTCCCCAGACGCCCGCCCGTGACCTCGATCCGCTGCTGATCTGGTCCGCGGCGGCGCTGCTGCTGATCGGTCTCGTGATGGTCTATTCCGCGTCCATCGCGATCGCCGAAGGCAGCAAGTTCACCGGCTACCAGCCTTACTACTTCGTGCTCCGCCACGCCGTCTTCCTCGCGATCGGCGTGGTTGCCGGACTGATGGCCTTCCAGGTGACGATGCGTCAGTGGCAGCAGTTTGCCCCGCTGCTGTTCCTCGCTGGCCTCGCGCTGCTGATCGTGGTGTTGATTCCCGGCGTTGGCCGCGAGGTCAACGGCGCGCAGCGCTGGCTGCCGCTCGGTCCCGTCAATCTTCAGCCGTCCGAGCTGATGAAGCTCTTCGCCGCACTGTATGCCGCGGACTACACGGTGCGAAAGCTCCCAGACATGGGCAGTTTCCGTCGCGGGTTCCTGCCGATGGCGATCACCATCGTGCTCGTCGGTTTCCTGCTGTTGCGCGAACCGGACTTCGGCGCTTTCGTCGTCGTCGCCGCGATCGCGTTCGGGGTGCTGTTCCTTGGTGGCATCAACGTGCGCGCCTTCGTGCTGCTCGCCGTCGTCGCGGTGATCGGCCTCGCCCTGCTGGTGTGGCTCTCGCCCTACCGCCGTGACCGCCTGTTCGGTTTCATGGATCCGTGGCAGGACGCCTTCGGCAAGGGTTACCAACTCTCCCACGCGCTGATCGCATTCGGCCGTGGCGAGTGGTTCGGCGTCGGGCTCGGCGCGAGTGTGGAGAAACTGTTTTACCTGCCCGAGGCGCATACGGACTTCCTGCTAGCCGTGATCGCCGAGGAACTCGGCTTCGTCGGGGTGCTGACCATCGTCGTGCTTTTCGCGATCCTCGTGCACCGCGCGATGCTGATCGGGCGCGAGGCGATCAAGCTCGAACGCTATTTCTCGGGCCTCGTCGCGATGGGAATTGGACTGTGGATCGGCGTGCAGTCTTTCATCAACATGGGCGTGAACATGGGCCTGCTCCCGACCAAGGGCCTCACGCTGCCGTTGATGAGCTTCGGCGGCTCGGGCATCGTCGCGAACTGCATCGCGCTGGCAATCCTGTTGCGGGTGGATTGGGAAAACCGCCAAGTCATGAGGGGGCGTTCATGAAGACCCTCCTCGTGATGGCGGGCGGCACGGGCGGTCACATCTTCCCCGGCATCGCCGTGGCCGAAGTGCTGCGCGCGCGCGGCTGGCGCATCGTGTGGATGGGCAACCCCGACGGCATGGAAGCGCGCATCGTACCCGAGCGCGGCTATGAGACCGCGTGGGTGCGCTTCACGGCGCTGCGCGGCAAGGGCATCGTGCGCAAGCTGCTGCTGCCGCTGAACCTGCTGCGCGGGTTCTGGCAGGCGCTGCGCGCGCTGGGTCGCATCCGGCCCGACGTGGTGCTCGGGATGGGCGGCTATGTGACCTTCCCGGGCGGCATGATGGCTGCGCTTACCGGCCGTCCGCTGGTCCTGCACGAGCAGAACTCCGTCGCGGGGCTCGCGAATCGCGTGCTTGCCGGTGTCGCCGACCGCGTCCTGTCCGGCTTCCCGAAGGTCCTGAAGAAGGCCGCCTGGATCGGCAACCCGGTACGCGCCGACATTGGCACCATCGCACCTCCGGCCGAGCGCTTCGCCGGTCGCAGTGGCGCGCTTCGGGTGCTTGTGGTTGGTGGCAGCCTTGGCGCGTCGGTGCTCAACGAAACGGTGCCGCAGGCATTGGCGCGCATGAAGCCGGCCGAACGCCCAATCGTCACCCACCAGGCCGGCACGAAGCAGATCGACGCGCTGCGCAGTGCATACGCCGCAGCGGGCGTCGAGGGCGAACTGCTGCCGTTCATCGAAGACATGGCGACGAAATACGCCGGGGCCGACCTGGTCATCTGCCGTGCCGGGGCACTCACGGTCGCGGAGCTGGCGGCTGCGGGCGCGGCGAGCCTGCTGGTCCCCTTTCCGCATGCGGTGGACGATCACCAGACCGGCAACGCGCGCTTCCTCGCCGACCAGGGAGCGGCATATCTGCTCCCGCAAACCGAACTCAGCGCCGAGCGGCTGGCGGGCATCCTGGCTAGTCTCGATCGCTTGCGCCTGCTCGACATGGCCACGAAGGCGCGCGCGCTCGCCAAGCCGAACGCCGCAGAGGCGGTCGCGAAAGTCTGCGAAGACCTCGCGGCAGGGAGAAAACAATGAAGCACAAAGTCAAACACATTCATTTCGTCGGCATCGGTGGCGCCGGCATGAGCGGCATCGCCGAGGTGCTGGTAAACCTCGGCTACACCGTGAGCGGTTCCGACCTCGGCGAGAACGCCGCGACGCGCCGCCTGCGTGCGCTTGGTGCCCAGGTCGTGTCCGGCCATGCCGCCGAGAATGTCGTCAAGGCCGACGCGGTTGTGATCTCGACCGCAGTGCGCAACGACAACCCCGAAGTGATGGCCGCACGTGCGCGCCACATCCCGGTCGTGCCGCGCGCCCAGATGCTCGCCGAGCTGATGCGCCTCAAGCAGGGCATCGCCATCGCCGGAACCCACGGAAAGACGACGACGACCTCGCTCGTCGCCAGCATCCTCGCCGAAGGCGGGTTGGACCCCACCTTCGTGATCGGCGGCAAACTCAACGCCGCGGGCGCCAACGCGCGCCTCGGCAAGGGCGATTTCCTCGTCGCCGAGGCGGACGAGTCCGACGCCTCCTTCCTGCTGCTCACCCCGGTGATCTCGGTCGTCACCAACATCGACGCCGACCACATGGACACCTATGGGCACGACTTCGCGCGCCTCAAGCAGGCCTTCGTCGACTTCCTCCAGCACCTGCCGTTCTACGGCGTCGCGGTCCTGTGCGAGGACGACCCGCACGTGCGCTCGATCATGCCGCTGGTGTCGAAGCAGATCGTCCGCTACGGCCTGTCCGAGACGGCGAACATCCGCGCCGAGAATATCCGCGCCGAAGGGGGCCGCATGCTGTTCGATGCCGTGCGCGTGAATGGCACGATCAGCCGCCTGCCGATCGAGTTGAACCTGCCGGGCCTGCATAATGTGCTCAATGCGCTCGCTGCGATCGCCGTCGCGACCGAGGCGCAGGTGCCGGACGAGGCGATCATCAAGGCGCTCGCCGAGTTCAAGGGCGTCGGCCGGCGCTTCCAGCGCTACGGCGAGATCCCGCTGCGCGGCGAGGACGGCAGCGAGCGTGGCAGCTTCACGCTGATCGACGACTACGGTCATCACCCCGTCGAGATGGCGGCGACGCTGGCCGCGGCGCGCGGAGCGTTCCCCGACCGCCATCTGGTCCTCGCCTTCCAGCCGCACCGCTACACGCGCACGCGCGACTGCTTCGAGGACTTCGTCAAGGTGTTGTCGACCGTCGACGCCCTGTTGCTGGCCGAGGTGTACGCCGCCGGCGAGGCGCCGGTCGTCGCTGCAGACGGCCGCTCGCTCGCGCGCGCAATCCGCGTCTCGGGCAAGGTCGAGCCGGTCTTCGTCGAAGACATCGGCGACATGCCGGCGACGATCCTGTCGGCGGCGCGCGATGGTGATGTGGTGATCACGATGGGGGCCGGCTCGATCGGCGCCGTGCCGGGGAAACTGGCTAACAGCGAGGAAGTGGCGTGAGCAGCGAAGTGACGGACAAGGTCGTGGTCGATCCGGCCATGCGCGCGAAATTCGGCAAGGTCGCGGTGCTGCTCGGCGGCACCTCGGCCGAACGCGAGGTCTCGCTGATGTCGGGTGGTGCGGTGCTCGCCGCCCTGCGCGCTGCGGGTGTCGACGCTCACGGCTTCGACCCTGCCGAGCTCGACCTGCACATCCTCAAGGAGCAGGGTTTCGTCCGCGCCTTCATCACGCTGCACGGCCGCGGCGGCGAGGACGGCACGGTGCAGGGCATGCTCGAACTGCTGAAAATCCCGTATACCGGCAGCGGCGTGATGGCGTCCGCGCTGGCGATGGACAAGTGGCGCACAAAGATGGTCTGGGCGGCCTGCGGCCTGCCGACCCCGCGCTACGCGATCCTGAACGTTGACACCGACTGGGATGCGGTCGTGGCCGATCTCGGCCTGCCGATCTTTGTCAAGCCGGTGCATGAAGGTTCCAGCATGGGGGCAACCAAGGTCACCGAGGCCGGACAGCTGAAGGCTGCATGGGAGCTTGCCGCCCGTTTCGACGATCTCGTGATCGCCGAGGAGTTCATTTCGGGCGCCGAGCTGACCGCTCCCTTCCTGCAAGAACGGGCGTTGCCGTTGATCCGCATCGAAGCGCCCGGCGGCAACTACGACTACCAGCATAAGTACTTCACCGACGATACGCGCTACCTGTGTCCGTGCGGACTCCCCCCCGCGCAGGAGCAGGCCCTGCAGGCCCTGATCATGAAGAGCGCGCAGGTGCTCGGCTGCCGCGGCTGGGGCCGCGCCGACCTGATCCTGACCGAGGACGGGCGGCCCTATTTGCTGGAAATGAACACCAGTCCGGGGATGACAGGGCACTCGCTGGTGCCGATGGCGGCGCGCGTGGCCGGCATGGACTTCACCCAGCTGTGCCTCGCGATCCTGGAGGATGCCCGCCTTGGCTGACTTCCGCCTGCCCTCTCCGCTTGCCGCACGCGGGCTGTCCGGCACCAGCCGGATGCCCGGTCGCGCGCATGAGCGTGAGGGCGTGTGGCACCGGCCGGCCGTGCTGAACCTGTTCTCGGACCTCCTGATGCTGTTCGCGGCAGTGGTTATCGGTTACGCCTTCGTCGCGTGGTTCCTTTCGCGCCCGCTCTTTCCGCTGCGCGAGGTGGTCGTGCTGACGCCGCCCGCCCAGGTGACCACGGAGCAGCTCGAATACGTGGCCCGCAGCGCGATTCGCGGCAATTTCTTCTCGGTGGATCTCGAAGGCGTGCGCGAAACCTTCGAGAAGCTGCCCTGGGTCCGCCGCGCCGAAGTCCGGCGCCGTTGGCCCGACGTGCTGGAACTGCGCCTCGAGGAGCATCAGGCGGCGGCTTACTGGACGGTTTCGGAGAGCGGCGACTCGCAACTCGTGAACCGCCACGGTGAGGTGTTCGTCGCGGCGAGCAATGGCGATATGCCGTCCTTCTCCGGGCCGCAGGGCTCGGCTGCCTACATTCAGGCGAAGCACCGCGAGTTCAGCGCGGCGCTCGAACCGCTCGGCCGCCGGCTCGTCGGCCTCGCGCTTTCCGCGCGCGAGGCGTGGCAGCTCAAGCTCGATGACGGCATGGTGATCATGCTCGGCCGCGACCAGGAAAAGGCGCCGATCGGCGAGCGTCTCGGGCGCTTCGTGAGCGCCTGGCCGCAGGCGAAGGAAAAGGTTGGTGTGCAGGTGGCGGTAGCGGATCTCCGTTACCCGAGCGGATTCGCCCTCACTCCGGTGGGGGACTTCAAGGCAGCGAAAGGCAAGCAATGAGCAAGGAATACAAGGACCTGATCGTCGGGCTGGACATCGGTACCGCCAAGGTCACGTGCATGGTCGCCGAAGTGCGTCCCGATGGACGCCTCAACGTCGTCGGCGTCGGCACGCAGCCGACGAGCGGACTGAAGCGCGGCGTGGTGGTGAACATTGAGGCCACGGTCGATGCGATCTCGCGCGTGATCCAGGAAGTCGAGCTGATGGCCGAGTGCAAGATCCGCGACGTCTATACCGGGATCGCGGGCAGCCACATCAAGAGTTTCAACTCCAACGGCATGGTCGCGATCAAGGACAAGGAGGTCACGCCGCTCGACGTCGAGCGCGTGATCGAGGTCGCCCGCGCGATGCCGGTGCCGGCCGAGCAGCAGATCCTGCACACGCTCACCCAGGAGTTCATCATCGACGGGCAGGGCGGGGTGCGCGAGCCGATCGGCATGAGCGGCGTCAAGCTCGAGGTCAAGGTGCACATCGTCACCGGCGCCGTGTCGGCCGCCCAGAACGTGATCAAGTGCGTGCGCCGCTGCGGCCTCGAGGTCCTGGACCTGATCCTGCAGCCGCTTGCGTCGAGCTACGCGGTGCTGACCGAGGACGAGAAGGAACTCGGCGTTTGCCTGGTCGACATCGGCGGCGGCACCACCGACATTGCGGTGTTCACGCACGGCGCGATCCGCCACACCGCGGTGCTGCCGGTCGCGGGCGACCAGATCACCAACGACATCGCGATGGCACTGCGCACGCCGACCTCGGAAGCGGAGGAAATCAAGATCCGTCACGGCGTCGCCATGCACACGCTGGCCGACCCCGAGGAGATGATCGAGGTGCCCGGCGTCGGCGACCGCCCGCCGCGTCCACTGTCGCGCCAGCGCCTCGCGGACGTGATCGAGCCGCGCGTGTCGGAACTGTTCGAGCTCGTGCAGGCCGAGCTGCGCCGCAGCGGCTACGAGGAGCTGCTCTCCTCGGGCATCGTGCTGACGGGCGGTTCGTCCGTGATGCTCGGCATGGTCGAACTCGGCGAGGAAGTGTTCCACATGCCGGTGCGCGTCGGCGCGCCGCAGTACTCGGGTGGCCTGGCGGATGTCGTGTGTCACCCGCGCTATGCCACGGCCATGGGTTTGGTCATGGAAGGCCATGCCCAGCGTCGTCGCGGCATGCTGGCGCGCGAGACGCGCAGCGTGAAACAGGTGTTCGGACGCATGAAGGCGTGGTTCGAAAAGAATTTTTGACGTAACGGCGTGGAATTTTTCAGCCAAATTGAATGAGTTGTTGATCTGACTCCCTTATTTAGTTGTAAACTTTTGATTTATTACTAAATGTAGGTTTGGCGGCAGCTCGGTGCATATCGGGGTTGTTTTTCTGGAGGCGAGGCAAATGTTTGAAATCGTTGAGAAGGAGCAGACCGGCACGATCATCAAGGTGATCGGCGTCGGCGGTGCCGGCGGCAATGCCGTCGACCACATGATCAGGGAAGGGGTGCAGGGCGTCGAATTCATCGTCGCCAACACCGATGCGCAGGCGCTCAATCGCTGCCTCGCCCCGAACAAGATCCAGCTGGGCAGCTCCGGCCTGGGTGCGGGTTCCAAGCCCGAAGCCGGCCGCGCGGCCGCGCAGGACTCGCGCGACGCGATCGCCGCGGCGCTCGATGGCGCCCACATGTGCTTCATCACCGGCGGCATGGGTGGTGGCACCGGCACCGGCGCAGCGCCCGTCGTGGCGGAGATCGCCAAGGAGATGGGCGTGCTGACCGTCGCGGTGGTGACCAAGCCCTTCGACTTCGAGAACCGCCTGCGCGTTGCCGAAAGCGGTGTCGAAGAGCTGACCCGCTACGTCGACTCGCTGATCATCGTCCTCAACGACAAGCTGCTCGAGGTGTATGGCGACGACGCCGGCTTCGAGGACTGCTTCCGCTCGGCCGATAACGTGCTGCGCAGCGCCGTCGGCGGTATCGCCGAGATCATCAACGTGCCTGGTCTCGTGAACGTCGACTTCCAGGACGTGCGCACCGCGATGGGCGAGATGGGCCGCGCAATGATGGGGTCCGCCGAAGCCTCCGGCATGGACCGTGCGCGCATCGCCGCCGAGCAGGCCGCCGTGAGCCCGTTGCTCGAGGGCACCGAGCTGTCCGGCGCACGCTGCGTGCTGATCAACATCACCGCCAGCCGTTCGCTGAAGATGTCGGAAGTGCGCGATGCCGTGAAGACCGTCCAGGCCTTCGCCGCACCCGAAGCCTTCGTCAAGTACGGCACCGTGTTCGACGAGTCGATGGAAGACCGTGTCCGCGTCACCGTCGTCGCCACCGGCCTCGGCGTGCCCCGTGCCGCGCGCCAGCCGGTGATGCAGGTTGTGCAGGGCACCGGTACCTACGGCCCGTCGGTCGGCGGCATCGACCTGACCAATCTGGACGTGCCGGCGGTCATCCGCACCAATCGTCGCACGCAGGTCGAGGCGATGAGCGCCAACGGCATGGGGACGTACGACATCCCGGCCTTCCTGCGCAAGCAGGCCGACTGAGCATTACCGGCTCCGCCCATAACGGGCGCGTGCTGCGGACCGTCGCCTCCGGTCTGCGGCACGCGCCCGTTTCCGTTCCCGCGCCGGGCACGGAGGCGTGACGGCAATCCGCGGCAACGCTGTGTTGCATGTTGCGTTGCAACCAAGCTTACCGTGTGATCGTTGCTGTGCGTGCTAAACTGCTGTCGTGTAACGGGAATTCAACAATGATCAGGCAGCGCACCCTTAAATCGCTCATCAAGGCCACCGGCGTCGGGCTGCACGGCGGACGCAAGGTCCAGCTGGTGCTGCGTCCGGCTGCGCCCGATACCGGCATCGTCTTCCACCGCGTCGATCTCGATCCGGTCGTGGATTTTCCGGCCGACCCGTATTCCGTGTGCGACACGCGCATGTGCTCGGGTCTCGAGCGTGACGGCGCCAAGGTCGGCACCATCGAACACCTCATGTCGGCCCTTGCCGGCCTTGGTATCGACAACCTGCACGTCGACGTCGACGCCCCCGAAATCCCGATCCTCGACGGTAGTGCGGGTCCGTTCGTGTTCCTGCTGCAGTCCGCGGGCATCGAGGAGCAGCAGGCGCCCAAGCGCTTCCTGCGCGTGAAGAAGGCCGTCGAGTATCGCGAGGACGACAAGTGGGTGCGCCTCGAGCCCTACGACGGCTTCCGGCTGGATTTTTCCATCGTGTTCAACCACCCCGCGATCGACAAGACCTCGACGCAGGTGAGCATCGATTTTGCCGAGCATTCCTATGTCCGCGACGTCGCCCGCGCGCGCACCTTCGGATTCATGCAGGACGTGGAGTTCATGCGTGCCAACGGCCTCGCGCTCGGAGGCAGCCTGGATAACGCGATCGTGATGGATGAATACCGCGTGCTCAATGCCGAGGGCTTGCGTTACGTCGATGAGTTCGTCAAGCACAAGGTCCTGGATGCGATCGGCGACCTCTACGTGTGCGGCCATCCGCTGCTCGCCCGCTATTCCGCGCACAAGGCCGGCCATGCGCTGAACAACCAGGTCCTGCGCGTGCTGCTCGAGGACAGCAGCGCCTGGGAGATCGTGACGTTCGAGCAGGACGCCGCGACCCCGGCGGCGGTCAGCCACCAGTTCGAACTCTCGCTCGCCGCCTGAGTCGCCTGCGATGCTGGTGATCCGGCTGTTCGCCATCCTCGCCGTGATCGGCATCGGCGGGTCGCTCGTCGCGTGGCTGCTCACCGGCAATCCCAGGTATCGACTGTGGGCGTGGAACTGCTTCCGTGCCGGTATCGTCGTGCTGTTCGTGTTCCTCGCACTATTCGCGCTCGAACGGGTGTTCGTCCCGTTCGCGTAGCCGTCGCCCGCGCGCCTCAACGGCGCGCGTGATTGTCTGGACGAAAGTCAGTCGCGGCGGCTGCGCCGCACCAGGCGCTCGAGCGACTCGCGCAGCGGCGAATCGGCCGGGAGCGTCGCCGAAAAATCCTCGATGCTGCGGCTGCCGCCTTCGGAGATCGTGCGTTGCGGCGGCGGGCGCCGCTCCTCGCGCGTCTCCAGCACCTTCACCTTCACCTGCACAGTCTTGATCGGCAGCCCTGCCGCTGCAAACTGCTCCACCAGTGACGGTGCGATCTGTTTGAGGCGCGCGGCCGCAGCGCCCCCATTGGCGAGCAGGACCAGCGTGTCGCCCTTCAGGTTGGCGACCGAGCAGGCCGACGAGAGCGCGGGCGGGAGGTGCTGCTGGAGCAGCGTCTGCAGGCGCATCAGGCGCGCCGCGTGGTCCTTCAGGCGAGCGAGCGCGTCGCCGGTGCCCAGGAAGCGCTGGATGAGCTGGGTCATGGTGATGCCGTAGTCGGAGTGCGCCCTGATGGTAGGTCGCACGTGCCCGGGCCGCAAGCGCGATGTTCCCGGCTGATCAGGCGGGTGGTCGCCGCATCCCCTGCGGGGGCTTGCGGCCGGCATGCTAAACTTCCCGCTTTGCCGAATCGGTCCCACCAGATACCCACATGATTTCCGGCCTGCTCAAGAAAATTTTCGGTAGTCGCAACGACCGCCTCATCCGCCAGTATTCCCAGACGGTACGCACCATCAATGCCCTGGAGCCGACGATCTCGGCCCTGACGGACGAGGCCCTGCGGGCCAAGACGGAAGAATTCAGGCAGCGCGTCGCGAACGGCGAAAGCCTGGACAGCCTGCTGCCGGAAGCCTTCGCGGTCGTGCGCGAAGCGGCGAAACGCGTCCACGGCATGCGCCACTTTGATGTGCAGTTGATCGGCGGCATGGTGCTGCACAGCGGGAAAATCTCCGAGATGCGCACCGGCGAAGGCAAGACGCTGGTCGCCACCTTGCCGGCCTACCTCAATGCGCTGACGGGCAAGGGCGTGCACGTCGTGACCGTCAACGACTACCTCGCCAGCCGTGACGCGGACTGGATGGGGCGCATTTACGGCTTCCTCGGGCTGACCACCGGCTGCAACCTGTCGCGCATGACGCACGAGGAAAAGCAGGCCGCCTACGGCGCGGACATCACCTACGGTACGAACAACGAGTTCGGCTTCGACTACCTGCGCGACAACATGGTGTATTCCACCAGCGAGCGCGTGCAACGTGGCCTCAATTTCGCGATCGTCGATGAAGTGGACTCCATCCTCATCGACGAGGCGCGCACCCCGCTGATCATTTCCGGCCAGGCCGAGGACCACACCGAGCTGTATCTCAAGCTCAACCAGGTGGCGCCGATGCTCACGCAGCAGGAAGGTGAGGGCGAGGACGTCACCAAGCCCGGCGACTACACGCTGGACCTCAAGGCGCGCCAGGTGCTCCTCACCGAGCAGGGTCACGAGAACGCCGAGCAGATCCTCACGCGCATGGGACTGCTGGCGGAGGGATCGAGCCTGTACGACCCGGGCAACATCCTCCTCGTGCATCACCTCTATGCGGCGCTGCGCGCGCACGCACTGTACTTCAAGGACCAGCACTACGTCGTGCAGAACAACGAGGTGGTGATCGTCGACGAATTCACCGGCCGCCTGATGGCCGGCCGCCGCTGGTCCGAGGGGCTGCACCAGGCGGTCGAAGCCAAGGAGGGCGTGCGCATCCAGGCCGAGAACCAGACCCTCGCCTCGATCACCTTCCAGAACTACTTCCGCATGTACGGCAAGCTCGCCGGCATGACCGGTACGGCCGACACCGAAGCCTACGAATTCCATCAGATCTACGGCCTGGAAACGGTGGTGGTGCCGACCAACCGTCCGATGCAGCGCCGTGACGACAACGACAAGGTCTATCGCACCGCCAAGGAAAAGTGGGATGCGGTGATCGCCGACATCCGCGAGTGCGTCGGCCGCGGCCAGCCGGTGCTGGTCGGCACGACTTCGATCGAGATCAACGAATTCCTCTCCGGGCTGCTGCAGCGCGAGAAGCTGCCGCATCAGCTGCTCAACGCCAAGCAGCACGAACACGAGGCGGAGATCGTCGCGCAGGCGGGCCGCCCCGGTGTGATCACGATCGCAACGAACATGGCCGGCCGCGGTACCGATATCGTGCTCGGGGGCAGCATCGAGCGCCAGCTTGCGGCGATCCGCGACGACGATGCGCTGGCGCAGGACCAGAAGGACGCCCGCATCGCCGCGATGCGCGAGGAGTGGCAGAAGGTGCACGATCAGGTGCTCGCGGCGGGCGGCCTGCACATCGTCGGCACCGAGCGGCACGAGTCGCGCCGCATCGACAACCAGCTGCGCGGTCGCGCGGGCCGTCAGGGCGATCCGGGCAGTTCGCGCTTCTACCTGTCGCTCGAGGATCCGTTGATGAAGATCTTCGCCGGCGAGCGCCTGAACGCGATCATGGTGCGCCTGAAGATGCCCGAGGGCGAGGCGATCGAGCATGCCATGGTCACCCGCTCGCTCGAGTCGGCCCAGCGCAAGGTTGAGCAGCGCAACTTCGACATCCGCAAGCAGCTGCTCGAATACGACGACGTCGCCAATGACCAGCGCAAGGTGATCTACCAGCAGCGCAACGAGCTCCTTGAGAGCGAGGACATCTCCGACACCATCCACGCCATGCGCCAGGGCGTGCTTCACGACGCCTTCCGCATCTACGTGCCGGTCGACAGTGTCGAGGAGCAGTGGGACATCCCCGCGTTGGAGCAGGCGCTCGCTGCAGAATTCCAGCTCCGCCTCCCGGTGGGCGAGTGGCTGAAGGCCGAGTCCAACCTCGACGACGAAACGATCCTGAAGCGCATCCTCGCCGCGGCCGACGAGGCCTATGCCGCGAAGGTCGCGCTGGTCGACGCGGGCGCGTGGCACAAGTTCGAGCGCGACGTGATGCTGCAGAGCCTCGATACGCATTGGCGCGAGCACCTGGCCGCACTCGATCATCTGCGGCAGGGCATCCATCTGCGCGGGTACGCGCAAAAGAACCCGAAGCAGGAATACAAGCGCGAGGCCTTCGAGCTGTTCGAAGGCCTGCTCGAGACCGTGCGCAGCGAAGTGTCCAAGCTGCTGATGACCGTGCAGGTCCGCACCGAATCGCAGCTGGAGGAGGCTGAGCACCCGCCCGAGCTGGATAATGTCCAGTATCACCACGCCGACTACGACGAGGCGCTTGGCGCCGCATCGCAGGCGCAGGAGGGCGGCACGGCCGTTGCGCAGGCTCCGAAGGTCGGACGCAACGACCCCTGCCCCTGCGGCTCCGGCAAGAAGTACAAGCACTGCCACGGCAAGCTGAGCTGAGGCAGGATGGGCGGTCAGACGCTTTCCCGCCGCGTCCCTGAACGGCCCCGAGCGGGCCGTTCCTGGCTTTGCATGCGGCTTTTACGCGCATGACCGGGCCGACTGATCCCAAGGGCAGGTGCTCCGGTGAGTCCATCCTGTTTCCGGAGCTGCGCCTCGGCGTTCCGGAGGAGGCGGCCGGGCCGGCGGGGCGCGAGCCGCGCGGCCTCGGGGAGTGGGTCGCGTTCATCCGCGATCAGGAGATGCCCGCTCTCGGTGCAACGGTAGCGCTGATTCACGCCGTCACCGAGGATGAAAAATCCCCGACCGGCAAGCTTGCTCAGGCCATTCTGCAGGACGCGGCAATGACCGCGAAGGTGCTCAAGCTCGCCAACAGCGTCCTGTACAACCCCTCGCGCCAGGCGGTGAGCACCATCAGCCGCGCCATCGTCGTGCTCGGCTTCAATGCCGTCGCTGAAATAGCGATCGCGATCCGCGTGATCGACGCCCTCTTGACGGGCGGCATCCGACAGCGTGTTGTGGCCGAGATGGCGCGTGTGTTCCATGCCGCGGTGCAGGCGCGCGCCTTGGCGGCCCTGCGACGCGACGGACGCTCCGAAGAGGTGTTCATTGCCGCACTGTTGTCGCGGGTCGGCGAGATGGCCTTCTGGTGTTTCGGCGGCAAACTTGCGCAGCGGCTGGACGAGGCCCTTGCCGCCGGCCAGTCGGATGACGAGGCCCAGATGAGCGTGCTCGGCTTCCGCTTGCGGCAGCTCTCGCAGGGGCTGGCGCGCGAGTGGAAGCTGGGCTCATTGCTCCAGTCCGTGCTCGATGGCAGCGCCCGCGCGGGCGTGCCCGAGCAGGCCATCCACTTCGCCCACCGCTTCGCGGCGGAGGTCGAGAACGGGTGGGATACCCCCGGGCTGGACAAGCTCGTGCGCGGCTTGGCGACCTTCGCCGGGATTTCGTCCGAGGCGATGCGCGAGGAACTCGCCATCAACAGTGTCGAGGCGGCGCGCATCGCGGGTTATTTCGGCGCTGCCGAGGTGGGCGAACTGATTCCGCGGCCGACTCCCGCCGCAGGCGTCGTGGAACCCGCCGAAACGGAAATGGCCGAGGCTCCCTCGATGGAGCCCGACCCCAATCTCCAGCTCAGGATCCTGCGGGAGATCTCGGGCCGCATTGCGGCGGGGGCGAATCTCAACGAAATCCTGCAGCTCGTGCTCGAAGGCATTTATCGCGGTGTCGGTTTTGACCGCGTGCTGTTCGCGCTGCTGTCGCCGAACCGCCTGCAGCTCATCGGCAAAACGGCACTCGGGGGGAGTGCCGAGGGATTGCGGCAGGCGTTCATCTTCTCGCTCGACGGCACGCCTGGCGATCTGTTCAACGAATTCTTCCGCAATCCGCGCGCGATGCGCTTCGGTCCCGGCCAGACGCCGCCCGGGATCCGCGTCGATCGCCTGCAGCTTGCGGCTGATCCCGCGAATGCCTGCATTGCGCCCATCCTCGCACAGGGACGCCCGATCGGCCTCTTCTACGCCGATCGCACCCACGCGGCAAAGGGTGTCGACGACGAACGTTTCGAAGCCTTCCAACTGTTTGCCCAGCAAGTCTCGCTCGCCGTCACCGCGGCCTCGTCGTCACGCCAGAACGGATGATGCATGACCTTGCAGCAATGAGCTTGCCGACATCCGATGAACCCGCGGCGGCTCCCGCCGCCCTTTGCCCGATGGAGATCCGTCATGCCCGTTAACCTCTCCACCCCGGTTGCCTCGGAACTGCGCCCGGTCGCAGGCGTCCGCCTCGGGGTTGCCGAAGCCGCGATCCGCAAGCAGAACCGTCGCGATCTGACCCTCATCGAAGTGGCGCCCGGCAGCCGTGTGGCAGGGGTGTTCACGCTCAACCGATTCTGCGCCGCACCCGTGCAGGTGTGCAAGGACCACCTTCCGGGCGGCGACATCCGCGCGCTCGTGATCAACACCGGCGTCGCAAACGCGGGAACGGGCGAGGCGGGGCTCGCGAATGCCAAGACGACCTGCGCGGCCGTCGCCGCGTTGTTCGGCGTCGCGCCCGAGCAGGTCCTGCCGTTTTCGACGGGTGTGATCCTCGAGCCGCTACCCGTCGATCGTCTGGTGGCCGGGCTTCCCGCCGCTCAGGCCAACCTGTGCGCCGACGGATGGTTCGATGCCGCGCATGCGATCATGACAACCGACACCATCGCCAAGGCGCTGTCGCGCCAAGTGACGATCGCGGGGCGCACGGTCACGCTGACGGGCATCAGCAAGGGTGCGGGCATGATCAAGCCGAACATGGCGACGATGCTCGGCTTCCTCGCCTGCGACGCAGCGATCTCGCAGCCGCTGCTCGACGCACTCGCGCGTGAGGCTGCAGACCTGTCGTTCAATAGCATCACCGTCGATGGCGATACCTCGACCAATGACTCCTTCATCATCATCGCGACCGGCAAAGCGGGCAACCCCGAGATCAACGATCCGCTGGGCGAAGACTTCCGCGCGCTGCGCGAAGCGATTGTCGACGTCTCGATCCGGCTCGCCCAGGCGATTGTGCGCGACGGCGAAGGGGCGACCAAGTTCATGACGATCGCCGTCGAGGGCGGCAAGGACCGTTCGGAATGCCGCAAGGTGGCCTATGCGATCGGTCATTCGCCGCTGGTCAAGACCGCCTTCTTCGCTTCCGACCCCAACCTCGGACGCATCCTGGCCGCGATCGGCTATGCCGGCATCGACGACCTCGACGTGAGTGGGCTGCGCGTCTGGCTGGGGTGTGCCAGCGAAGAGCTGCTCGTGGCCGAGAACGGTGGGCGGGCAGCGACGTATCGCGAGGAGGCGGGGGCGCGCGTGATGAAGGAGTCCGAGATCACCGTGCGCGTCGATCTCGGGCGTGGCCTCGAGCGAGCCACGGTGTGGACTTGCGATTTCTCCTACGATTACGTGAAGATCAACGCTGACTATCGTAGCTGACGCGAATCGCGCACTGGCCGCATTCCTATGCTGAACGTATAATCCGGAGAGCGGCTCTTCCCGGACCAAGATGGCAGACAATCAGCAGTCAAAGCGCGAATTGCAGGGTCAGGAAGGCCTCTCGCCCCTGTTCGACATCATGCTCGAAGGGGTTGTCGTGCGTGACGGTGCAGGGCGCATCACTGCATGCAACCGCACGGCACAGCAGATCTACGGTCTGTCGGCGGCGGAGCTCGAAGGGCATACGCCCGAGAACCTGCCGGTCGACTTCCTGAACGAGGACGGGTCCTCCTGCCCGCCGGATCAACATCCGGCGATGGTCACGCTGCGTACGGGCCTGCCGCAGCGTGGCGTCGTGATGGGCATTGCCCATCCGGGACGGGATCCGGTGTGGATCCAGGTCAATAGCCAGCCGATCGCCGATTCCGCCGGGCGCATCTCCTCGGTGATCACGAGCTTCGCCGACATCACGCCGATCAAGCGCGCGGAGGATGCGCTACGGGCGAGCGAGGCGCGCAACCGTACGCTTGCCGAAGCGATCGCACAGTCCGGCTGTTCGGTCATCATCACCGACAGCGCGGGGTGTATCGAATACGTCAATCCCGCCTGCTGCAAGGCCTATGGCTATTCGGAGGAAGAGCTCATCGGGGCGCGGCCGAGCATCTTCAAGTCGGGCGAAACGACCGATGCGGAGTATGCGGGACTGTGGCGGACGATTCTCGCGGGCGAGACCTGGCGCGGCGAGATGTCGAATCGCAGCCGCGACGGTCGGCTGATCCGCGAAGCGGTCTCCGTGTCGCCAGTGCGCGACGAGAGCGGAGAAGTGCGGCATTTCGTCGCACTGAAGGAGGACATTACGCAGCTGCGCGAGGACGAGCGCAGACGGCACGAACTGTTCGAGCGCGTTGCGCGGCTCGAGCGCATGGAGCTTGTCGCCACGCTGGCCGGTGGCATCGCGCACGACTTCAACAACGTACTCGCCGCCATCCTCGGCTATTCGCAACTGGCGGCCACGCAGCTGAAACAGGACGGTGGCGGCGCACGCGCACTGAAGTACATCGACGAGATCCGCGCCGCCGGTCAGCGCGCGCGCGAACTGATCCAGCAGTTGCTCAGCTTCCGCCGCGGCGGCGCGGTGCAGCCGGGCAGCGCCGCACTTGCCGCGATCGGTCGCGAGGCCGTCGGTCTGCTGCGCGCGACTCTTCCGGACACGCTCGCGGTGGTTGCCGACATCGATGCCGGCCTGCCGCGCCTGGCCGTCGATCCGGCGCACCTCCATCAAATCATGATGAACCTGCTGATCAATGCGCGCGACGCGATCGCGGGCATCGGCACCATCCGGCTGACGGCTCGCCGCGTGTCCATTGGCGACGCGCAGCGTTGCGATTCCTGCGGCCACGAGTTCCGTGGGGAGTATGTCGCAATCACGGTCACCGACGTCGGTGTCGGCATTGCGCCCGAGCACCGCGAAAAACTGTTCGAACCCTTCTTCACCACTAAGGATGTCGGGCAGGGTACCGGCATGGGGCTCGCGGTCGTGCACACCATGACCCACTTGTACGACGGTCACGTCCGGGTGGAATCGGAGCCCGGCAAGGGCACTGCGGTGCAGGTCGTCCTGCCGGCGCGTCTGCTTCAGGAGGGCGCCGCGGCGTAGTGCGGCGTCTCAGTGCAAGACGCGCGGCATCGCGAGCACGAAGGCCGGGATCTCGGCGTCGAAGCGGTGTCCGTCCGCGGCGACCATCTGGTAGCTGCCCTGCATGGTCCCGACCGGGGTTTCCAGTACCGAGCCGCTCGAATAGCTGAACTGCTCTCCGGGGGCGAGCGCCGGCTGTTCGCCGATCACGCCCTGGCCGCGCACTTCCTGCACCTTGCCGGCACCGTCGGTGATGATCCAGTGACGGCTCAGAAGTTGTGCGCCGACCGTGCCGACGTTGGTGATCGTGATGTGGTAGGCGAACACGTAGCGGTCTTCTTCCGGCGCTGATTGACCGGGCACGTATTCCGCTACCGCGCTCACCTTGATCCGGTATTTTTCCGATTGGCTCATTGATGGGTCTCTGTGGTGGGTGCCGCTGTCGGGGGCGCGTTCGGGACAGCGGAACACGCGAAGGCGGCGCAGGAGGTTAAAATAGCACTTTTGTCCGGAAATACCGCCATGTCCGTTTCGCCCCTGACCGCTCTCTCCCCGCTCGACGGCCGCTACCATGAAAAGGTCGCGGGTCTGCGCGAGCACTTCTCCGAGCATGGTCTGATCCGCAATCGCGTGCGGGTGGAGATCGAATGGCTCAAGACCCTGGCGGGTGAGCCGGCGTTGGCCGAGATTGCGCCGTTCTCGGCGGCGACGGTGGCGGAGTTGGACGGTGTCGTCGCGACATTCTCGCCGGCCGACAGCGCCGCGGTGAAGGCCATCGAGGCGACCACCAATCACGACGTGAAGGCGATGGAATACTGGCTCAAGGAGCGCCTGGGTCATAACGCCGAAGTCACCAAGGTGTCCGAGTTCATCCACTTCGCCTGCACCTCGGAAGACATCAACAACACCTCGCACGCGCTGATGCTGCGCGAAGGCCGCGACGCCGTGCTGCTGCCCGCGCTCGACAAGGTGATCGCGCGCTTCCGTGAGCTGGCGCACCTGCTCGCCGACCTGCCGATGCTCTCGCGCACGCACGGACAGCCTGCCAGCCCGACCACGCTGGGCAAGGAGATGGCCAACATCGCCGCACGCCTGTTGCGCGCGCGCTCGGCCATCGCCGCGGTGTCGCTGACCGCCAAGTTCAATGGCGCGGTGGGCAACTACAATGCGCACCTGTCGGCCTGGCCGGCCTTCGACTGGGAAGGCTTCAATCGCCGCTTCATCGAATCGCTGGGGCTGGAGTTCAATCCCTACACCATCCAGATCGAGCCGCACGACGCGATGGCAGAGCTCTTCGACGCCATCGCGCGCACCAACACGATCCTGATCGACGCCTGCCGCGACATCTGGATGTATATCTCCTTCGGCTACTTCAAGCAGAAGCTCAAGGAGGGCGAGGTCGGCTCGTCGACGATGCCGCACAAGGTGAATCCGATCGACTTCGAGAACGCTGAGGGCAACCTCGGCATCGCGAACGGCGTGCTGCGCCACTTCACCGAGAAGCTGCCGGTGTCGCGCATGCAGCGCGACCTCACCGATTCGACCGTGCTGCGCAACATGGGCGTCGGTTTTGGCCACACGGTGCTGGCACTCGATTCCTGCCTGCGCGGACTGAACAAGCTGGAAGCCGATCCGGCACGCCTCGCGGCCGATCTCGACGGAGCATGGGAAGTGCTCGCCGAGCCGGTGCAGACGGTGATGCGCCGCTTCGGTATCGAGAACCCGTACGAGCAGCTCAAGGCGATGACCCGCGGCAAGGGCATCACGCGCGAGGCGCTGCAGGATTTCGTCCGTACCCTGGCGATTCCCGAGGCGGATCGCCAGCGCCTGCTCGACATGACCCCGGCGAGCTACGTCGGCAAGGCTGCCGAGCTCGCGAAGCGCATCTGAGCGTGGGCCGGCTGCGGCCGGCACGGGCTGCGACGACGAACGCCACCTGCGGGTGGCGTTTCCATTGCAACATTCGAAAGGAAACAGGAATGGCGTTTGCCGACAATCTCAAGCAACTGCCCAAGGTGTCGCACCTCGCGGCCCTCAATCTTCTCGATGCGGAGGGCGCGACCGTCGCCACCATCGAGAACAAGCCGGGGCAGGCCGGCTCCCTGGCGGTGTACAACCACCTCGCCCAGCTCTATGGCTCGATCAACGGCGAAGCGGCGAAGAAGGGACTGGAGTTGTACGCGGAGCACGCAGAGGACGCGCGCCTGAATCCGGGCAAGCATCCGAACATCGACCGGCTGACCGGGGTCATCGAGCGCGGCGAGGTGCTGCGGGTGAAGCAGGTGTTCGCGGTCTGAACCGGAAGTTGGTACTCCGTGCGCCGTGAGCCTGTTGAGGCCGTGCTAGTGCCCTTCGACAGGCTCAGGGCGGACGCTGGTTGTTTCTTCGTCTCGCTCAGGCGCCGCCCAGGCCGAAGAAATCGCGGATGCCCAACATGCCGATCTGGAAACCGATGGCCACCAGGATCAGGCCCATGAAGCGGGTGAAGATGCGCTCGACGCGCGGCGTGGCCAGGCGCTGGCGCACGAGCGCGAGACGCAGTGTCGCCCACAGCACGGCCGCGGTGGCGACTGACGCGAGCAGGGCAACGACCGGCAGGTAGAGGCGGGACGGGTAGGCCACCGACAGCGTGATGGCCGTCGTGATGGCGCCCGGTCCCGCGACCAGCGGCATTGCGAAGGGCACGACGATGCGGTCCTCAGCGTCCTCGGGCGAGGCCTCGTCGCGCTGAATGCCGCTCGGGCTGCCGCGCAGCATCTCGAGGCCGACGAGAATGATGACCAGTCCGCCGGCGGTGCGGAAGGCGTCCAGCGAGATGCCGAAGAGCTCGAGAATGTAGCGGCCGCCGATGGCCGCGCCAGCGAGGATCGCCAGCACGGCCATCGCGGCCTGGCCGGCGGCGCGCCGGCGTGCCGCGATCGGCATGCCGGAGACGATGCCAAGGAACATCGTCGCGGCGATGATCGGGTTCGTGATCGCCAGGAGACTGACGAAGGCCTGCAGGAACTCGTTCATTGCCGCGCGGGGGAGGGGTCAGACGACCGCCTCTTCCTTTTCCTTCTTCGGCTTGATGAACTGTTCGCGCGACACGCCCAGCCACATCACGAGCGGGCTCGCGACCAACACGGAAGAGTAGATGCCGAAGCAGATGCCGATGGTCAGTGCCATCGCAAAGTAGTGCAGCGTTTCACCGCCGAACAGCAGCATTGCCAGCACCATCATCTGCGTGCTGCCGTGGGTGATCACCGTACGCGAAATGGTCGAGGTGATCGCGTGGTCCAGCACTTCCGGCGTCGTGAGGCCGCGCTTCTTCTTGAAGGTCTCGCGCACGCGGTCGAACACGACCACGGATTCGTTGACCGAGTAACCGAGCACGGCGAGTACCGCCGCGAGCACCGGCAGCGAGAACTCCCACTGGAAGAAGGCGAAGAAGCCCAGGATGATCACGACGTCGTGCAGGTTCGCGATGATCGCCGACACCGCGAAGCGCCACTCGAAGCGCATCGCGAGATACACCACGATGCCGAAGATCACCAGCAGCAGCGCCATCGCGCCGTCCGACGCGAGCTCCTTGCCGACCTGCGGACCGACGAATTCGACGCGGCGCAACTCGGGCGCGCCGCCCACCGCCTGCAGCGTCGCCATCGTGCGCTCGGACACTTTGGTAGTGTCGAGATCCTCGCGGTTCGGCAGGCGGATCAGCACGTCGCGCGAACTGCCGAAGTTCTGCACCTGCGCGTCCGGGTAGCCGCTGGTGGCGAGCGCGCTGCGGATCGGCTCGAGTTGCGGCGCTTCGGCGTAGGCGACCTCGACCAGCGTGCCGCCGGTGAATTCCACCGACAGGTGCAGGCCGCGTGTCGCGAGGAAGAACACCGCCAGCACGAACGTGATCAACGAGATGATGTTGAACGTCAGCGCATGGCGCATGAACGGGAGATCTTTCTTGATGCGGAAGAATTCCATGATTCAGCCTTCTATTCAGCCTTGTGCGTGCGCGGCGGTCAGTTGCCCGGCTTCCAGATCTGCCCGATGGACACCGATTCGAGCTTGCGGCGGCGGCCGTAGAGGAGGTTCACCAGCATGCGCGAGATCAGGATCGCGCTGAACATCGAGGTCAGGATGCCCAGGCAATGCACCACCGCGAACCCGCGCACCGGCCCGGAGCCGAACACCAGCAGCGCGATGCCGGCGATCAGCGTCGTGATGTTGGAGTCGAGAATCGTGTCGAAAGCGCGTTCGTAGCCCGCGTGGATGGCGGCCTGTGGTGAGACGCCGTTGCGTAGCTCCTCGCGGATCCGTTCGTTGATCAGCACGTTGGCGTCGATCGCCATGCCCAGGGTCAGCGCCATCGCGGCGATGCCGGGCAGTGTCAGTGTCGCCTGCAGCAGCGACAACAGGGCGACGAGCAGCAGCAGGTTGGCGGCAAGCGCGATCACCGACACCAGGCCGAACAGCATGTAATACACGCTCATGAAGATCGCGATCGCGACGAAGCCCCACAGGGTCGAGTGGAAGCCCTTGGCGATGTTCTCGGCACCGAGGCTCGGGCCGACCGTGCGTTCCTCGATGATCTCCATCGGGGCGGCGAGGCTGCCGGCGCGCAGCAGCAGCGCGACGTCGCTCGCTTCCTGGGTCGTCATGCGGCCCGAGATCTGCACGCGCCCGCCGCCGATCTCGGTGCGGATCACCGGCGCGGTCACGACCTCGCCCTTGCCCTTCTCGATCAGCAGGATGGCCATGCGCTTGCCGACGTTCTCGCGCGTGACGTCGCGGAAGATGCGGCTGCCGGCGGCGTCCAGCGTGAGGTGCACGGCGGGCTCGTTGGTCTGGCCGTCGAAGCCGGGCTGGGCGTCGGTGAGACGGTCGCCAGTGAGCACGACCTGGTTGCGCACCAGGATGGGCGAGCCGCCGCGTTCGTTGTAGAGCTCGGTGCCGAGCGGCACGCTGCCGGCAAGGGCGCCTTCGAGCGCCCCCGGGGTCTCGTCGACGAGGCGCACTTCGAGGGTCGCGGTGCGACCGAGGATGTCCTTGGCCTTGGCGACGTCCTGCACGCCGGGCAGCTGCACGACGATGCGGTCGAGGCCCTGTTGCTGGATCACCGGCTCGGCGACGCCCAGCTCGTTGATGCGGTTGTGCAGCGTGGTGATGTTCTGCTTGATCGCGAAGTCGCGGATGTTCTTCTGCGCGTTCTGGCCCAGGGTCGCAACGAGCTTCAGGTCGTCCGATGCGTCGTCGCGATCGGTGAGCTGCAGGTCCGCGGTGCTGGCGGAGATGGCCTTGCGCGCGGCTTCGCGCTGCTCGGCGTCGCGGAAGCGCAGCAGCACGTTGTTGCCTTCGCGCGTGATGCCCGCGTGGCGGACGTTCTTGTCGCGCATCAGCGTGCGCAGGTCGGCGGCGGTTGCGTCGAGGCGCTTGGTGATTGCGCCGGGCATGTCGACCTGGAGCAGGAAGTGCACTCCGCCGCGCAGGTCGAGCCCGAGGTACATCGGCAGCGCGTTGATCGAGGTGAGCCAGTTCGGTGAGGCGGACAGGAGGTTCAGCGCGACGACATAGGAGGGGTCGCGCGGATCGGGGTTCAGGCGCTTCTCGATGGCGTCCTTTGCGCGCAGCTGAACGTCGGTGCTGGCGACGCGCACACGAATGCTGTTGGCGTCGCTGAACAGCCCGGTGTGCTCGATGCCGGCATCCTTGAGCGCCTGTTCGATCGTGCCGTTGAGGGAGGCGTCGAGCTTGAGCGTGGCTTTGCCGCTGGAGACCTGAACTGCGGGCACTTCACCGTAGAAGTTGGGAAGGGTGTAGATCAGGCCGAAGAACAGGACCAGACCGATAAGAATGTTCTTCCAGAGCGGATAGCGGTTCATGACTTGAATGGGCTGGAAAGGGGATGCGGCAGGTCAGTGCGGCGTGGGGCGGGCAACAGGCCGGCGCGCCCCGCGCGGGGAACCTCAGAGAGTCTTCAGCGTGCCCTTCGGCAGCACCGTGGCGACGGCCTGGTTCTGCACAAGGATATTGACGTTGTCCGCGATTTCGATGCGCAGGAAGTTGTCGCCGACCTGGGTCACGCGACCGGCGATGCCGCCCTGGGTGACGACCTCATCGCCCTTTGCGAGCGCGGAAACCATCGCCTTGTGCTCCTTCGCGCGCTTCATCTGCGGACGGATCATCAGGAACCACAGGACGATGAACATCAGGATCAGCGGCAGCATGCCCATCAGGCCGCCGGTGGGATCGCCGCCGGCCGCGGCCTGGGCGTATGCGTTGGAAATGAACACGGGTGAGACTCCGGGTGGTTGCTTAAAGCGGTCGATTATAGCAGCAGGGTTTCGCGTGCCTGTGGCAAGCAGGCGCGTCCCGGCGCAATCCCACGCAACCGCGCTTCCCCGAACGGTTCCGTGATAACACGGACGAAAAGCGCTGTCGTGCGATTGCCCTGGCCGGAGACGTCATTGCGTCCCGGTACTGCGCTCGCTGCGGAAGCGCCCGAGGTAGGTGTCGAATTGGCCCGCGGCGATCGCCGCGCGCAGCTCTGCGGTGAGAACCTGGTAATAGCGCAGGTTGTGGATCGTGTTGAGCATGCTGCCGAGGATCTCGCCGGCGCGGTGCAGGTGGTGCAGGTAGGCACGGCTGAAGTTGCGGCAGGTGTAGCAGTCGCACGAGGGGTCCAGCGGGCGGGTGTCCTGCTTGTGGATGGCGTTCTTGATCTTGATGTCGCCGAAGCGCGTGAACAGCCAGCCGTTTCTCGCGTTGCGCGTGGGCATCACGCAGTCGAACATGTCGATGCCGGCGGCGACGCCCGCGACGATGTCCTCGGGGGTGCCGACGCCCATCAGGTAGCGCGGCTTGTGCCGCGGCAGGCGCGGGGCGGTGTGGGCGAGGATGCGTTCCATGTCTTCCTTGGGCTCGCCGACCGAGAGGCCGCCGATCGCGTAGCCGTGGAAGCCGATGTCCTCGAGCGCGGCCAGCGACTCGTCGCGCAGGTCCTCGTACATGCCGCCCTGCACGATGCCGAACAGCGCGTTGGCGTTACCGAGGCGGTCGAACTCGTCGCGCGAGCGCCTGGCCCAGCGCTGCGACAGGCGCATCGACTTGGCCGCCTCGTCGCGCGTGGCCGGATAAGGCGTGCATTCGTCGAAGATCATCACGACGTCGGAGTTCAGCGTGTGCTGGATCTGCATCGAGATCTCCGGCGTGAGCAGCAGCTTCGCGCCGTCGATCGGCGAGGCGAACTTCACTCCTTCCTCGCTGATCTTGCGCAGCGCGCCCAGGCTGAACACCTGGAAGCCGCCCGAGTCGGTGAGGATGGGCTTGTTCCAGCCCATGAAGCCGTGCAGGCCGCCGTGCGCGGCCACGACTTCGAGGCCGGGACGCAGCCACAGGTGGAAGGTGTTGCCGAGGCAGATCTGCGCGCCGATGTCGTCGAGTGCGGCCGGCGTCATCGCCTTGACCGTGCCGTAGGTGCCGACCGGCATGAAGACGGGAGTCTCGACGACGCCGTGGGCGAGGGTGAGGCGGCCGCGGCGGGCGGAGCCGTCCTGGGTGATCAGGTCAAATTGCATCGTTGCGGCGGGTGATGAACATGGCATCCCCGTAACTGAAGAATCGGTAGCCTTCGCGCACCGCGTGGGCGTAGGCGCGACGGATGGGCTCCATGCCGGCGAAGGCGGACACGAGCATCAGGAGCGTCGACTTCGGCAGATGGAAGTTGGTGATCAGGGCGTCGGCGACGCGGAAGCGATAGCCGGGAAGGATGAAAAGCTCGGTCTCGCCCACGCCGGGGCCGAGATCGCCGTCCTGTGCGGCGCCTTCGAGCGCGCGCAGGCTGGTGGTGCCGACGGCGATGACGCGCCCGCCGGCGGCCTTCGTCTTCGCGATCGCATCGACCGTTTCCCGCGGGATCACGTAGCGTTCCCGGTGCATGCGGTGTTCGCCGAGGTCATTTACGCGCACCGGCTGGAAGGTGCCTGCGCCGACGTGCAGGGTGACCCAAGCACCATTCACGCCCTTGCGCGCGAGGTCGGCGAGCATCTGCTGGTCGAAGTGCAGCCCGGCGGTCGGTGCCGCGACCGAGCCCGGCTCGCGTGCATAGACGGTCTGGTAGCGCGATTCGTCGTGATCGTCCGCGGCGCGGTCGATGTAGGGGGGCAGGGGCAGTTTGCCGTGCTTTTCCAGCAGTTCGTGGAGGTCTTCGTCCTCGGGGAAGCGCAGGTGGAAGAACTCCCCGGCGCGGCCGAGCACCGTGACATCGAAGGCGTCGGCCAGGCGCAGGTGTGCCCCGGCGCGCGGCGACTTGCTCGAGCGCACCTGGGCAAGGGCCTCGTGCGGGCCGATCGCGCGCTCGATCAGCACTTCGATCTGGCCGCCGGTCTCCTTGACGCCGTAGAGGCGGGCATGGATCACGCGCGTGTCATTGAACACGAGCAGGTCTCCGGGCTCGACGAGCGCGGGCAGGTCGCAGAAGCCGCGGTCGGCCAGTTCGTCGCCGGCAAGCACGAGGAGGCGGCTCGCGCAGCGTTCCGCAAGCGGCGCCTGGGCGATCTGTTCGGGGGGGAGCAGGTAGTCGAAATCGTCGAGAGTTAGTGACATGCGCTTGCCGCTGGCTGGGGCTTTCATGGATAATGCGGCGCTTCCCGTGCCGGGATGGCGGAATCGGTAGACGCAGCGGATTCAAAATCCGCCGCCGCAAGGTGTGTGGGTTCGAGTCCCACTCCCGGCACCAGTCTTTCTTCAGCGGAAAGCGCAGCAAGGTCGCGGATTCTAGCAGAGTTCGCAGGTCGCCAAAGTCCGCTCCGTCCACTCCCGCACCTCCGCTCCGGTCCGCCATCACTCGGCGTGGATGGGGCGCGCAGAGCCCTTGTCGGCGCATTTCCCCGGCGCCACAGTGCGGCGTTGGCCCTGCGCCAGACGGGGCGTTTTACTTCAAGTTCGAAAAAAACTGAGCATTGTTCATCATTGATCTTCTTTTTTGGAAGCGACAGGGTGGCCATACTTCTTCTGCGGGCCGGCTTGCCGGCTCATCACGAAGGAGAAGGTGCAATGCGAATCGATCTGCAATGTAACGGTGTCGAACCCCCTGCCGGTCTGCGCGAGTACGTCGCACGGCGGATGAAATTCGCAATCGGTCGCTTCCGCGACCAGATCAAGTGGGCGCGGATCAAGGTTGCCGACGTGAATGGGCCGCGGGGCGGCGTGGATAAGCGTTGCGTGGTGCAGCTGCGTCTGCGCAACCTGCCCGACGTGATCTTCGCGATCACCGAAGTCGAGGCGCGTTCCGCGATTGACCGTGCCGCCGACCGGGTGTCGCAGGTGCTGGCGCGCCGGCTCGAACGCCAGCGCCGCATCGTGCGCGAGTTCTTGCCGGAACCCGTGCCGGCCGGAACCTGACGGATTTCACGCAGGTCTCATTCAAAACTCGAACAAAGGAGGTAGTCGCTCGATGGAAAACCGTATCGCAACAATGACCCGCTCGGAGGCCTCGGTCCTCTCGACCAACCGGGTCATCCGCAACACCTACATGCTCCTGTCGATGACGCTGGCCTTCTCGGCGGCGACCGCGGGGCTGTCGATGGCGCTGGGCCTGCCCCATCCGGGGCTGATCATCACGCTGGTGGGCTACTTCGGCCTGCTGTTCCTGACGACGAAGTTCCGCGACAGCGGGCTCGGCGTGCTGTTCGTGTTCGCGCTGACCGGCTTCATGGGCTTCACGCTGGGGCCGATCGTGTCGAAATACCTGGCGCTGCCCAACGGTCACCAGATCGTCATGCAGGCGATGGGCGGCACGGCGGCGATCTTCCTCGGCCTGTCGGCCTACGCGGTGACGACGCGCAAGGACTTCTCGTTCATGGGCGGCTTCCTGACCGTCGGCATCCTCGTCGCGTTCCTCGCGGGCCTCGGCGCCGTGTTCTTCGAGATGCCGGGGCTGTCGCTGGCAGTGTCGGCGATGTTCGTGCTGCTGATGTCGGGGCTGATCCTCTACGAGACCAGCAACATCATCCACGGTGGCGAGACGAACTACGTGATGGCGACGGTGACGCTGTATGTGTCGATCTACAACCTCTTCACCAGCCTGCTGCACCTGCTGGGGGTGATGAACGACGACTGATCCCTTGAGCCAAGGCAGGGTTCGGGCAAGGAGAACGGGGCGGCCTGCGGGTCGCCCCGTTTTCATTCGCGGTCGCGGTTTCAGGCGCGGATCGGCACTGTCGTACGTAACCTGGCCCTTTCGCGGCCGATGCTGCACCCCACAGCGCGCAACGGGGAGGCGTCCAGGCTAGACCGGGCGATATCTTCCTGCGATTCGCAGCAGCAGTTTACGGGCTTCGTCCAGCAGCAGCACGCTGGATGCGACGAGGGCCGAGCGCAGCCAGTCGGCTCCGGAGAGCGCGACAGTGCCGAACACGGTCTGGGCGACCGGCCAGTTCACGACCACCGCCTGCAGCGCGAGCACGCCGCCGAGTGCGATCCACAGTCGGACGTTGCGCAGGAACTGGCGGTTGAAGGCGCTGCCGTGTTCGCTGCGGGCGTTGAAGACGTTGAAGAACTGGAACAGCACGAAGGTCGTGAAGGCCAGCGTGAGGGCGTATCGCTCGCCGTGCGTGTCGAGCGCGGAGTGGAACAGCCACAGCGTGCCGACCATCATCGTGGCGCCGTACAGGGCGAGGCGGCCGAGGCGGGGTGCGGTGAGGATATGGGCCGCCTGCGGGCGTGGCGGCGCGCGCATGATGCCGGGGCGTGCGGGCTCGACACCCAGGGTCATTGCCGGGGGGCCGTCCATGATGATGTTGATCCACAGCAGCTGGATCGCAGTGAAGGGCGAGGGCAGGCCGGCGAGCGTCGCCGCGAGCACCGTGAGAATCGCGCCGATGTTGGTCGACAGCTGGAAGCGCACGAACTTGACGATGTTGTCGAAGATGACCCGGCCTTCCTCGACGGCGCGAACGATGGTGGCGAAGTTGTCGTCGGTGAGCACCATCGTCGCCGCTTCGCGCGTGACGGCGGTGCCGGTGATGCCCATTGCGATGCCAATGTCGGCGGCCTTGAGCGCGGGCGCGTCGTTGACGCCGTCGCCGGTCATCGCAACGACCTGGCCGTCGGCCTTGAGCGCCTTGACGATGCGCACCTTGTGGGCGGGCGAGACGCGCGCGAAGACTGCGATGGCATCGATGCGGCGGGCAAGCGCGGCATCGTCCATCGCGTCGAGTTCGGCGCCGCTCGCGACCTCGCCCTGCAGGCCCAGTTCGCGTCCGATCGCCGCGGCGGTGGCCTTGTGGTCGCCAGTGATCATCTTGACGCGGATGCCGGCCTGGCGGCAGCGCCGGATCGCCGCCGCGGCTTCGGCGCGCGGCGGATCCATCAGGCCGGCGAGCCCGACGAAGGTCCAGTCGTGCGCCCAGGCCCACAGGTCGCCGGCGGGGTCGAAGTCGTGAGCGGGGATATCCCGTCGCGCGACCGCGAGCACGCGTAGCGCCTGATCGGCGAGATGATAGTTCTCGGCGGCGATCGTGGCGCGCATTTCGTCGTCGAGCGGGCGGGTGTCTGTGCCATCCGCTGCGCCGCAGTGCCACGCGGAAGAGCGCGTGAGCAGCACGTCCGGGGCTCCCTTGATGCACATCTCCACGCGATCGCCCCGGTGGTGGAAGGTCGCCATGAACTTGTGCGCCGAGTCGAAGGGAATTTCGGCGATGCGCGGGATACGTTCGCGCTCGGCAAGCGGGTCGATGCCGCCCTTCTGCGCCAGCACCCACAGTGCGCCTTCGGTGGGGTCGCCGACGAGGGTCGCCTCGCGCACGCTGGAGTCGGAGCACAGCGCCATCGGCATTAGGAGAGGGTGCAGGTCGGCGAGCCCTTCGCCGCAGATGCGGCCGGTGGGGTGATAGCCCTCGCCGTCCACGGTGAAGCGGCAAGCTGCGAACCAGCCGGCGCGGGCGGTCATCTGGTTGAGCGTCAGGGTGCCGGTCTTGTCCGAGCAGATGACGGTGGTCGAGCCCAGGGTCTCGACCGCGGCGAGTTTCTTGAGGATGGCGCCATTCTGCGCCATGCGCCACATGCCGATGGCGAGGGTGACGGTGACGACCGCCGGCAGTCCTTCGGGAATGGCCGCGACGGCGAGGGCGACGGCGGTCATCGTCGCCTGGACCCAGGGCAGACCGCGCGCGGCATCGAGCGCGAAGATCACGGCGACGACGATGCTGGCGATCAGCGCAAGGCGCTTGCCGAGGACGTCAAGCTGGCGCTGCAGGGGCGTCTCGCCGCTGGCGGTGCTCGCGATCATGCCGGCAAGCTTGCCCATCTCGGTCGCCATGCCGGTTGTGACGACCAGCATCTCCGCGCGGCCGCGGGTGACGACGGTGTTCATGTAGAGCATGTTTACACGGTCGCCGAGGGCGAGTTCGGGGGTGTCGAGCGTGTCGGTGATCTTGCCTACCGCCTGGGATTCGCCGGTCAGTGCCGCTTCGTCGACCTCGAGGTTGTGTGCAGCGAGCAGGCGCCCGTCGGCGGGAACGCGGTCGCCGGCCTCGAGCAGGACGACGTCTCCGGGTACGAGACTCGTCGCATCGACCTCCATCTGCCGGCCGTCGCGGCGCACGCGGGCGCGCGCGGCGAGCATGTCCTTGAGTGCGGAGAGCGTGCGTTCGGCACGGTGCTCCTGCCAGAAGCCAAGACTGGCGTTCAGGACGACAACGGTCAGGATAACGAGCGCATCCTTGAGTTCGCCGATCGCCCAGGCCAGTGCCGCGGCGAAGATCAGCACAACGATGAGGAAGCTGCGGAACTGGTCGAGGAACTTGAGCCAGGCGGGCCTGGGCGGTGCCTCGGCGAGCCGGTTCTCGCCTACCCGTGCGAGGCGCTCCGCGGCGTCCGTGCCCGAGAGTCCGTGTTCAGGGGCGACTTCGAGGGCGGCCGCGGTGGCGGCCTTGCCGAGGGTGTGCCACCGGGTGTGCCAAGGCGCTTCGGTGTTCATCGCCGGGGTGTCCTCGCAGGGAGCAGGGCGGCGCGCGATGGCTGCCGCGTTGCCGTCAATCGGAGGGCGGCGTGTCGGCCTGCGAGGGGGTTTCCTGTTCGGCGGAGATCTCGACGAGGCGCGTTGCGAGCACCTTGTCGATGCGTTTGCCGTCGAGGTCGACGACTTCAAGTCGCCAGTCTTCCCAGGTCGTAACGTCGCCGGTGTGGGGGATGCGGCCGAGGAGCCACATGACCATGCCGCTGAGCGTGTGGTAGCGGCCCTTGTCTTCTTCGGGGACGGCCCTGATCTCGAGGCGGTCCTTGAGCTCGGGGATGGGAATCATGCCGTCGAGCAGCCACGAGCCGTCCTCGCGTTGCACCGCCCATGCCTCGTCGAGGCTGGACGGGCGGAACTCGCCGGTGACGGCTTCGAGCACGTCCTGCAGCGTGACCACGCCCTGTATCTCGCCATACTCGTCGATCACGAACACCATGTGGGTGCTGGAGGCGCGGAACTGGTCGAGGAGTTCCATGCCGGTGAGCGACTCGGGTACGTAGATCGCAGGCTCGAGCTGTTTGGTGAGGTCGGGCGTGCCGCCCTTGAGGGTCTGGTTGAAGAGCTGTTTCGACGAGATGATGCCGAGGATGTCGTCGAGGCCGCCGCGGCACACGGGGAAGCGCGAGTGCTCGGATTCGGCCATGCGCGCGAGGTTGTCATCGAGCGGCAGGTTGATGTCCAGCCATACGACGTCCGAGCGGGGGACCATCAGCGAAGCGATCTGACGTTCGTCGAGGCGGAAGACGTTGCGCACCATCTCGTGCTCGTTCTTCTCGATGACACCGGCTTCCGAGCCTTCCTCGAGCAGCGCGTGGATCTCTTCTTCGGTGACGCCGGGAGCGGCCTCGTCGCGCTTGCCCATCAGCGTGAGCAGCAGCGCGGTGGACCAGCTCAGCAGGCGCACGAAGGGGCGCGATGCGACGGAGAGCGCGTTCATCGGCCGCGCGACCAGACGCGCGATCCCTTCGGGGTTGATCTGTCCGATGCGTTTCGGGACGAGTTCGCCAACCACGATGGAGACGTAGGTGATGACGACGACGACCAGCACGGTCGCGCCGATTTCGCTCGGGTGCTGTGCAAGGCCCAGTTCCTGCAGCCACATCGCGAGCGGAGCGGCGAGGGCGGCTTCGCCGACGATACCGTTGAGGATGCCGATCGAGGTGATGCCGATCTGGATCGTCGACAGGAAGCGCGTCGGTTCCTCGCCGAGCTTGATGGCGACCGCGGCCGATGCGTCGCCGTCCTCGGCAAGGCGTGCCAGACGTGCACGCCTTGCCGTGACGAGGGCGATCTCGGACATGGCGAAGACCCCGTTAATCAGGATCAGGGCAACAAGTACGATGATTTCCATTTTCGCGGTCTATGCGTGACGGGGGCGCGCGCTGCGTGCCGGCACGCCCGGGGAAGGTGTGCGGAAGACCGACTGATGCGCCGGTGTCGCGACTGGGCGCGAGCGACCAGTCATCGTGAGGAGGTGCCTGCGGTGCGCAGGGCTGGGGGGCAGTCGGCGTGCCCGGGCGAGTCGGATGGCGGGTTGCGCAGGGCAACATCGACCCGGCGAGGTGCGGGCGCATGCGCCCGGATGGCTCGTCAGGCGGGGCCTGTGGCGCGGATGAGGCGAAGTTCGACTACCCATAGCGCGGGGTTCGTGCAGACCCCGCTACTCCTTCCTTGTGTGCTGGATTCCAACATGATGCATCACTGATGCAGTCGCTGTCACGCACCCCCGGTGAAGGCCGCGATGCGATGGCGGCGCACGAAGCGTTACAATGGCGCGTTTTGGTTACTTGGAACGGGTCGGATGAAGACCACCTTTCTGGATTTCGAACAGCCGATTGCCGATCTCGAAGAGAAGATCGAGAAGCTGCGATTCGTGCAGGACGACTCGGCGGTGGATATCTCCGAGGAAATCGCTCGCCTCGAAGCCAAGAGCGAATCACTGACGAAGGATCTGTACGGCAAGCTCACGCCCTGGCAGATCGCGCAGGTCGCGCGTCACCCGCAGCGCCCCTACACGCTGGACTATGTGCGCCACATTTTCACCGATTTCCAGGAACTGCACGGTGATCGCGCGTTTGCCGACGACAAGGCGATCGTCGGCGGGCTGGCGCGCTTCAACGGCCAGAGCTGCGTCATAATCGGCCACCAGAAAGGGCGCGACACCAAGGAAAAGATCCTGCGCAACTTCGGCATGCCGCGCCCGGAGGGTTACCGCAAGGCGTTGCGCCTGATGCGCACGGCGGAGAAGTTCGGTTTGCCGGTGTTCACCTTCGTCGATACGCCGGGTGCGTATCCGGGCATCGGCGCGGAGGAGCGGGGCCAGTCCGAGGCGATCGGGCGCAACCTTTACGTGATGGCCGAGCTGAAGGTGCCGATCATCGCAACGGTGATCGGCGAGGGCGGATCGGGGGGCGCACTGGCGATCGCGGTGGGTGATCAGGTGATGATGCTGCAGTATTCGACCTATTCGGTGATCTCGCCGGAAGGCTGCGCGTCCATCCTGTGGAAGAGCGCCGAGAAGGCCTCCGAGGCGGCCGAGACGATGGGGATCACGGCGGCGCGGTTGAAGTCGCTGGGTCTGATCGACCGCGTGGTCAACGAGCCGGTGGGCGGCGCGCACCGCGACCACCGTGCGATGTCGCAGTCGCTCAAGCGGGCGCTGCAGGATGCGCTGCGCCAGGTCGCGGACCTGTCGCCGGCCGAACTCGTCGAGAAGCGTTTCGAGCGGCTGATGAGTTATGGCCGCTACAAGGAACAGAACGCCGCCTGAGGCGGTTGCCGAGGAGGCCGTTGCCGGCGCGCTGGCGGCGGCCGGCGTCGCGCCGGGCGAGACCGTGTGCGTGGCTCTGAGCGGCGGGGTCGATTCGACCGTGCTGCTGCATAGCCTGGCGCGTCTGCGCGGGCGCGGCGGCTTCACCCTCGTGGCCGCGCATGTCCATCACGGCCTGAGTGCCCACGCCGATGCGTGGCTGGAGGCATGCCGCGCCGCGTGCGACGCCCTGGGCGTCGTATTCCATCCCTTCCGTGTGCAGGTGCGGTGCGACGATCCGGCCGGCCTCGAGGCCGCCGCCCGCGTTGCCCGCCACGCCGCCCTTGCACGCGTGCCGTGCGACTGGCTGGCCTTCGGGCACCATCAGGACGATCAGGCGGAGACGCTGATGTTCCGCTTGTTGCGGGGGGCCGGCGTGCGCGGGGCGGCCGGGATGATGGCGGTCGAGCCGGGGATGCCGGGGCGGCTGCGGCCGCTGCTGGGGCTGCGGCGCGCGCACGTCGTCGCCTATGCTCGGGCGCACGGGCTGACCTGGGTCGAGGACGAGAGCAACGCCGACGAGCGCTTCGCGCGCAACTTGCTGCGGCACCGGGTGATGCCGGTGCTGGAGGACGCTTTCCCCGCCGCGGTGCCGGCGCTCGCGCGTGCGAGCGCGCAGTTCCGCGAGGCGGACGTGCTGCTCGGGGAGCTGGCGCAGCTTGACCAGGCGGCCTGCGGCGGAGCTGCGCTGGAGCGCAAGCAGCTGTTGGGCCTGTCCGACGAGCGTGTGCGCAATCTGCTGCGTTGGCGCATCCGCGCGATGGGGCTGGAGGCACCGGCGCGCGCGCGGCTGGTCGAGGCGGTGCGCCAGTTGCGCGTTGCGCCGGAGGAGCCGTTGCGGCTGCCGTTGGGTGGCGTCGCCTGCTGTGCCTATCGCGGCCGGCTGTGGCTGGAGGCGGAGGCTGAAATCCCGGTCCCGCAGGCGACGGTCTGGCACGGCGAGGCGGAGTTGCCGTGGGGGGCGGGCAAGGTGGTGTTCGTTGAGGCGGTCGGCGAAGGACTGAGCCGGGCTGCGCTCGAGCGTGCGCAGGAGGTGCTGCTGGGGCCGCGCTGGGCAGGGCTCGCCCTGCGTGAGGGCGCCGGCCGGCCGCGCCGCAGCTTCAAGAACCTGTGCCAGGAGGCCGGAATTCCGTCGTGGCTACGCGATAGCCTGCCGGTGCTGCGGGTGGATGGTGCGGCGGCATGGGTGGGAGAGATCGGCACCGCGGCGGAGTTCCGCTGTGCGCCGGGCGAGCCGGGGGTCGTTCCCACCTGGGAGCATTGAATCGCACGGTGGCCGGCTGCGATTCGGAAAGCCAGTCACCCTGAGCCCTTCGGCACGCTCGGCCCGAGCGGACGGATATCTGATCGGGCTGCCGTTCTAATTGAAACCTTCGCTGAAGCCGCGCATCTGGCGGCGGGCTTTCTTCGTCGGGCGGCCACGCAGGTCGCTGCCGGGCGGCGGCGCGAGGCGCCGCTCTTCCTTCTCGGCGCTGCGGCGGGCGCTGCTATCGGGCGTTTCCTCGTACAGCTGTTGTGCCTCGACGGCGGGGCGGCGCTGTTCGTTGAGACCGCGCACGATGACGGTCCAGTGTGCGCCGCCGGCGACGATGTCGAGGCTGTCACCAATACGCAGTTCGCGTGCGGGCTTGACCGCCTGGCCGTTGAGTTTGACGTGACCGCCTTCGATGGCCTGGTTGGCGAGCGAACGGGTCTTGAAGAAGCGCGCGGCCCACAGCCATTTGTCGATGCGCATGCGTGCGGCGTCGTGAGGTGCGGGGGCGTTTCCGGTGTGCGACACGGTGCGGCGGTTCCTGCGCGGGATTCAGTGGGGGGGGCGGTTGCGCACCAGGTTCACGAGTTGTGCGAGCTCGACGGCCGAGCGCACTTCCATCTTCTCGAAGACCTTGGAGCGGTGGGCTTCGACGGTGCGCATCGAGATGCACAGGTCGTCGGCGATGACCTTGTTGAACTTGCCCGCGAGGATCAGTTCCATGACTTCCTGCTCGCGCGCGGTGAGCAGCGCGAGGCGCGTCTCGACCGTCTCGCGCGTCGTTTCGGCGCGGTGGTTATTCGCGTCGATTTCCAGCGCACGCGTGACGATGTCGACCAGATCGCTGTCGTTGAACGGTTTTTCGATGAAATCGAACGCCCCCTTCTTGAGCGCGGCCACGGCCATCGGGACGTCGCCGTGGCCGGTGATGAAGATGACGGGGAGCTGGTTGCCGCGCTGGCGCAACACGTCGAAGCATTCCAGGCCGCTCATGCCTTCCATGCGGATGTCGAGCACGACACAACCGCGCCAGCCGGGCTGGAGCGCTGCGAGAAAATTCTCGGCGCTCGGCCAGGTGGCGCACGCGACGTCGCGCGTCTTGAACAGCCACTGCAGGGCGTCGCGGATCGCTTCGTCGTCGTCGATGATGTGGGCGCAAGGCTGGGTCATGGGGTTTCCACGGGTAGCGACAAGGTGAAGATGGTACCGCCGTCGGGGTTGGTTTCGAAACCGAGCCGGCCGTGGTGCAGTTCGGCGATGGAGCGGCAGATGTTGAGGCCCATGCCCATGCCTTCGGCCTTGGTGGTGAAGAAGGGCTCGAACAGGCGGCGGCCGGTTTCGGCATCGATGCCGGTGCCGTTGTCGGCGACGCGCACGACGAGCGTGTCGCCTTCGCGCCGGGTGCTGACGCGCACCGTGCGGCGGGCGGGCGGGTTGTCGCGCATCGCGTCCATGCCGTTGCGCACGAGATTCACGATGACCTGCTCGATCATCACGGGGTCGGCGGCGACACTCGGCAGCGCTTCCTCGAGCTCGGTTTCGATGCGCATGCCGCGCTTGGTGGAGTCGGCTTCGATCAAGCCGATCGCTTCGCGGATCATCAGGTTGATGTCGAGTGGCTCACGCTTGGGTTCGGAGCGGCGGACGAAGTCGTGCACGCGGCGGATGATGTCTCCGGCGCGGCGGGCCTGGCGGCCGATGCGGTCGAATATGTCCTTCAATTCGCTGCGGTCAATCTCGGGCTGCTCGAGGCGGTTGATGCAACCGGTGTTGTAGCTGGCGATCGCGGCGAGCGGCTGGTTGAGTTCGTGCGCGAGCGTCGAGGCCATCTCGCCCATCGTGATCAGGCGTGAGGTGGCCTGCAGCCGTTCTTCCTGCTGGCGCGCGAGTTCTTCGGCGCGCTTCTGTGCAGTGATGTCGAGCATCGAGCCCATCCAGCCGGTGTGTCGGCCGGCGGCGTCGATCAGCGGGGCTTCGAAGATCAGCGCGTCGAAGCGTTCCCCGCTCTTGCGCCGCAGGCGGATCTCGAAGCCTTCCGGAGAGGCGTCGCCGCGCAGGACGCGGTCGTGGATGTCCTGCGTCTGTTGCAGGAACTCGGGATCCCAGTAAGGCATGGGCGGGGTGCGGCCGATGAGCTCTTCGGCGCTGTAGCCGACCATCCTGCAGAAGGCGGGGTTGACATACGTAATGCGCCCGTCGAGGTCGCGCGCGCGCAGGCCGGTGAGCATGGAGTCTTCCATGGCCCGCCGGAACAGGGATTCGCTGCGCAGCGCCTGCTCGGCCCGGTGGCGGCGCTGCAGTTCGCGGCGCAGCTGCAGTACGCTCCAGACGAGGATGCCGCCGAGCAGCAGGATGGAGCCGATCAGCAGCACCTGCACCCAGCGCGTTTCGCCCTGGTAGGCGGTGACCTGCAGGGTGAGCCCGCCGCCGGGCGGGTCGAAGGCCATCGTGTAGCTCTGGCGGTCGGACAGCGGGGCGACCTTGGATTTCGCGACGAGTTCGTGTCCGTCGCTGTCGAGCACGCTGACGCGATAGCGCTCCGCAAACCACCACGGCAGGTCGTGGGTGACGAGATCGTGGAGCGAGTACACGCCGATCATGGCGCCGACAAAGCCATTTTCCGCGTAAATGGGGACGTGCACCTCGAACTGCAGGCGGTCGCCCGCAGCGGCGTACACCTGGCCGTAGACGCGTCGTTCGAGGGCCTGTGCGAGCCGCAGGTTGGCGGCCGACTGCTCCCCCAGTTGCTCGCCGAGCATCTCGCCTTCCCCGATGGGTGGAAGGGCACCTTTCAGGCGGCCTTCGGCGTCCAGCCACATGACCCGCACGAGGCCGTTCTCGGCGCGCACGAGCTGGCGCAGTGCGGCAGACGTTTGTGGTAAGTGGCGGTCGGCGGCGAGGATCTCCTGGCCGATCTGGGCGAGCTGCGAGGCGTTGCGTTCGAGCTTGAACTGGAGGTTCTGCTCCATCCACAGGACGTCGCTGATGAGGGTGGCGCGCTGTTCCTCCTCGTCGTAGCTGCGCGTGAACCAGACCAGCGCGGCGATCACGACGAGGAACAGCAGCACCGTCAGGTAGGGTACGGCGGTGAGCCAGCGCTGCCGGACGGAGAGGGCGGTCGTCTGCGGGGGGCTCATGGACGGGTGTCGGTGCGGGGTGTTGTGGATGTCCACAATGTAATGGATGCGCGCGGCTTCATAGACTGGTGAAAGTGTCCGGCGCCTCTGGTTGCTGCACGGCACCCGCCCGGACATGGGTCAGGTAAAAAACTATGCAATTTGGAGGAGATAGTGGAATGAAGATTCGCGCCCTTTTCATCGGTCTTGTCGCCATGGGGTTGTCCGCCGCTGCGGTCGCCGCCGATCCCGTCGTAATCAAGTTCAGCCACGTCGTTGCCAACGACACGCCCAAGGGCAAGGCTGCAGACAAGTTCAAGGAACTTGCCGAGAAGTACTCCAAGGGAGCCGTCAAGGTCGAAGTCTACCCGAACAGCACGCTGTACAAGGACAAGGAAGAGATGGAGGCGCTGCAGCTGGGCGCCGTGCAGATGCTCGCTCCGTCGCTGGCCAAGTTCGGGCCGCTGGGCGTGAAGGAATTCGAGGTCTTCGATCTGCCCTACATCTTCGATGGCTACGACGACCTGCACAAGGTGACGATGGGGCCGGTCGGCCAGAAGCTCCTCGGCAAGCTCGAGGCTCGCGGCATCAAGGGCTTGGCGTTCTGGGACAACGGCTTCAAGTCGCTGTCGGCGAACACGCCGATCAAGGCGCCGGAGGACGTCAAGGGCAAGAAGCTGCGCGTGCAGTCGTCCAAGGTGCTCGAGGAGCAGATGCGTGCGCTCGGCGCGATCCCTCAGGTGATGGCCTTCTCCGAGGTGTATCAGGCGCTGCAGACCGGCGTCGTGGATGGCACCGAGAACCCGCATTCGAACCTGTACACGCAGAAGATGCATGAGGTGCAGAAGCACATGACCCTGACCGACCACGGTTACCTGGGTTATGCGGTGATCACCAACAAGAAGTTCTGGGACGGCCTGCCGGCCGAGGTGCGCGGCCAGCTCGAGCAGGCGATGAAGGAGTCGACCGAGTTCGCGAACAAGATTGCCAAGGAAGAGAACGACAAGGCCCTCGAGGCAGTGCGCGCATCGGGCAAGACCGCGATCTACAAGCCGACCGACGCCGAGAAGCTGGCGTTCAAGAAGGCGCTGGTGCCGGTGCATAAGAAAATGGAATCGCGCATCGGTGCCGAGACGATCCAGTCCATCTACAAGGACACCGGGTTCGACCCGTCCAAGCTGTAAGTCGGCGTCGTAACGTCACGACCACCATCTGATCCCGCTTCGTCCCCGCCGCGTTTTCGCGTGGCGGGGGCGTCGTCGCGCGACGGGAGAACCCCATGCTTAAAGTGCTCGATCACCTCGAGGAGTGGCTGATCACCTTCCTCATGGGCGCGGCCACGCTCATCATCTTCGTGTCCGTCGTCCACCGCTATGGCTCCGGCCTGTCGATTCCGGGCGTGCAGGACTGGCTGCTATCGCTGAACCTCGGCTGGGCCCAGGAGCTCACCATCATCATGTTCGTGTGGATGGCGAAGTTCGGCGCCGCCTATGGCGTGCGCACCGGCATCCACGTCGGCGTCGATGTGCTGATCAATCGTCTGTCGGATGCCAACCGCGCCAAGTTTGTCGTCATCGGCCTCGGGGCCGGCGCGCTCTTCACCGGTATTGTCGGCACGCTGGGCCTGACCTTCGTGCTCGAGAACGGCGCGCATTACCAGTTTCTCACCTGGTTCGGCATGGACGTCGGCGATCTGTACGAAGGCCCGACCACGCCCGACCTGGAGTGGCCGACCTGGATCGTCTATTCGGCGATCCCGCTCGGCTCGTATCTGATGTGCTTCCGCTTCCTGCAGGTGATGGCCGCCTTCATCCGCACCGGCGAGCTGCCGCACCATGACCACGGCCACGTCGACGGCATCGACGAGGAGCACCTGCCGGTGGATGCCAACTACCTCGACATGGATGACAACCTGCACCCGCACGATCTCGTGCATAAGCAGCTGGGCGAGCACGGCAAGGGAGACAAGAAATGAGCGCCGCAATCATCTTCGTTCTGCTGCTGGTGCTGATGCTCACCGGCATGCCGATCTCGATTTCGCTCGGCCTCACCGTCCTGACCTTCCTGTTCACGATGACCCAGGTGCCGATCGAGTCGGTCGCGCTGAAGCTGTTCACGGGCATCGAGAAGTTCGAAATCATGGCGATCCCGTTCTTCATCCTCGCGGGCAACTTCCTCACGCACGGGGGCGTGGCGCGGAGAATGATCAACTTCGCGACCGCGATGGTCGGCCACTGGCACGGCGGCCTGGGCCTTGGTGGCGTGGTGGCGTGCGCGCTGTTCGCCGCGGTGTCGGGCTCGAGCCCCGCGACGGTGGTCGCGATCGGTGCGATCCTGCTGCCGGCTATGGTCAAGCAGGGCTTTCCGAACAAGTTCGGCGCGGGCATCATCACGACGTCGGGCGCGCTGGGCATCCTGATCCCGCCCTCGATCGTGATGGTCATGTACTCCGTGTCGACCAACACGTCGGTCGGCGCGCTGTTCATGGCCGGCGTGGTGCCCGGCCTGTTGCTGGCGGCCTTCCTCGGCTTCACGACCTGGCACCGGGCGCGCAAGTTCGGCTATCCGCGCCAGCCGAAGGCGAGCGGGGGTGAGCGGCTGCGCGCGTTCAAGGAGTCGGCGTGGGGCCTGTTCCTGATCGTGGTCGTGATGGGCGGCATCTACACCGGCATCTTCACGCCGACCGAGGCCGCCGCGATGAGTGCGGTGTATGCGTTCTTCGTCGCGGTGTTCGTGTACAAGGACCTCGGCATGAAGGACGTGCCCAAGGTGCTGCTCAATTCCGCAAACATGAGCGCGATGCTGCTCTACATCATCACCAATGCGGTGCTGTTCTCCTTCCTGCTCACGCACGAGAACATCCCGCAGCAGATGGCGGACTTCATGATCGGCACTGGCGTGGGCGTGGTCGGCTTCCTGATTATGGCCAACATCCTGATGCTGATCGCGGGCAATTTCATGGAGCCGTCGTCGATCGTGCTGATCCTCGCCCCGATCCTGTTCCCGATTGCGGTGAAGCTCGGCATCGATCCGGTGCACTTCGGCATCATCATGGTCGTGAACATGGAGGTCGGCATGTGTCATCCGCCGGTGGGCCTGAACCTCTACGTCGCGTCGGGCATCACTAAGATGGGCATCACTGAACTCACGGTCGCCGTGTGGCCATGGCTCGTGTCGATGCTGGTGTTCCTCGTGCTTGTGACCTACGTGCCTTGGATCTCGCTGGTGCTGCCGCGGGCGCTCGGCATGATGTAGTTCCCGGCGCACTGCAAAAAAAGCCCGCCCGTCCATTATTCCTCCCAGGGGGGAATACATCGTAAGAGGTTTTTTACTCAGTTTTCTCTCAAGCCCCCCTCTCGCAGGGGTGTTTTTTGCCTTGCTTTGCATATAGCTATATCTTATTGTGGCATCGTATGTAAAAAGGATGGCATACGATGAATGGGCAAGAGCGCGCGGAGCAGAACTTCCTGGCCTTCCAAACTTGGGCAACATCCAAGACCGATGCCGACTTTCGGGAGATGGTCACGCAGGGGCGACTGAACCGGGGTGAAATCTGTCGGGAGTGCGCCTTCGGCCGTTCGACGCTGGTGCAGAATCCGCGCATCAAGGAAGCCCTGCACGAACTCGAGGAGCAGCTTCGGTCACGAGGCGTCCTGCCGGCACAGGCACCGGGCGATGCCGTGCCGCTGCGTGCGAAGGGTCAGCTGCAGGCCGCGACCGAGGCGGAGCGGCTGCGCAAGCTCGAAGCCGAAAACGCCGGCCTGCGGGCGGAGCTGGCCGAGCTGCGACGCAGACTCAATCGTTTCGAGTCGATGGAATCGCTTCTCGCCGAAACCGGACGGCTCGCACGATGAGCGAGGCTATCCTCCTGCGGGTGCTGCGCGTGCGTCGTCGCTCGGCCAGGGCAACGGTCTTCTCAGGGTTAGCGATTGACGAAGAGGGCCGGCTGGTGGCCGGCGCTCCACGGTACGCCGTGACGTTGCCCTCGCGCCGGGCGGTCGCCGAGGTCGAGCAGGGCCAGTGGTGGCGGCTGACTGGCAAGGCGGTGCCGACGGAATACGCGGTGGACGGCTATCGCGTCATCGAGCACCGCATCACCGCGACCGATGCCGAGCTGCGGCGACCCTGTGGGGAGCACATCATCCAGTTGCTGTCGACCAGTCCGGCGTTCCCGGGCATTGGCGAAGTCAAGGCACGGCGGCTGTGGGAGCGGCTGGGCGAATCGCTGTACGACAGCCTCGACCAAGCCGACGCCGACACCCTGGCCGGCGTGGTCGGGGCAGAACTGGCGCAGGGGCTCCTCGCCGGCTGGCGCCAGTACGGGGATGCAGCGGCACTGCGCTGGTTCCAGCGCGTCGGCTTGAGCCTGTGCCTGTCGCGCAAGCTCCTGGACGTCTATGAGGGCGAGGCGCTGGCCGCCGTGCAAGCCGACCCCTATCGGCTGCTGGCGTTCGGGATGAACTGGATTGCGGCGGACACCCTGGCCCGGCAGCACTTCGGGCTTCCCGCTGACGACGAGCGCCGCCTGGCGGCTGCCGTGGAGGCCGTGATGTATCAGGCGTTCGATGCGGGGCACACCTGCTGCGCGCGCCAGGCGGTGGAGGCCGCGCTGGCGCGGCTAGTCGGCAAGGCACAGGCGGCTACTGCCATCTCCTTCGCGCAGGCACATCACTTGGTCCAGGTCTCTGGTGACCGGTTCCATGCCCTGGGCCCACGCCTCATCGAACAGGGCGTTGCAACTGCGCTTCGGGCCCGGCTCGGACGGGAAGCTGTACTCGCGGACCCGCCGGACGTGGAGGCGTTCCTCACCCGCTTCGAGCGAGACGAGGCCGCCGCGCTCGGCATGCCCGCCTTCACACTGAACGCCGCACAGCGCGAGGCCGTGCACGCGGTGGCGCGCCTTCCTCTCGTGCTCATCACCGGCAGCGCGGGGGTCGGCAAGACCACAGTGCTGAAGGCGGTCGAAGCCCTGCTGGAGCAAAGCGGCCAGCACATCTACGCGATGGCGCTCTCCGGTCGCGCGGCCAAACGGCTGACCGAAGCCACGCACCGTCCGGCGATGACGATTGCCGGGTTTCTGCGCAACGTCGCACCGCATGGGTTGCCCGAGAGTAGCGTGCTCGTCGTCGATGAGGCGAGCATGCTCGACATCCTGCTGGCCTATCGACTGCTCAATGCCATACCCGCGTCGTGCCGCCTCGTCTTCATCGGCGACCCATTCCAGCTTCCGCCGGTGGGGCCGGGCCTGACCCTGCACGCGCTGGTCAGCGTTCCGACAGTGCCGCGGGTCGAGCTCACCGAAGTGAGGCGCTTCGGCGGTGCCATTGCCACCGGGGCCCGGGCGGTACGCGACGGACAATGGCCGTCACTGCCCGACACCGCGGACGAGGCGCTGGCCTTCCTGCCCTGCGCACCCGATGCGCTGGCCGACGCGGTGCTGCGGCTGTATCTGGCAGACCCCGTACATACGCAGGTGCTGACCTTCACCCGCGAGCGCGGTGTGGCTTCAGCCAAGGCGCTCAATGGGCTGTGCCAGAGTGCCCTGGCCGGAACATCGCGTCGTCTGTTCGTCTGGAGCGAAGAGCGCGAGCGCCGCGAGGATACCGGGTTGCGGCTAGGCGAGCCGGTCCTGTGCACCCGCAACCTGCACGAGTGGGGCCTGCAGAACGGCAGCCTCGGGCACATCGAAACCATCGAGGACCCGCCGCAGCCGCTCTTTGGGGCCGACGGCGAGCCGAAGGGCTTGACGCTGGCGTGGGTGCGCTGGGACGACGGCGAGCGCCGGCCGGTGACCGAGGAGGTCCTTGATGCGCTGGAACTCGGCTACGCGGTGACGGTGCACAAGGCCCAGGGCAGCCAGTTCCCGCGCGTGCTGATTCCGGTCTATGCGGCGCGCAACCTGGACCGGACGATGCTCTACACGGCCATGACCCGCGCGAAAACCCAGGTCATCCTGGTGGGCGACGTGGAGGTGGCCCACCGTGCCGTCGAGGCCCCGCCGCATGCCTCGCACCGCCAAGTCGCCCTGGCCGAGTTGATGACGGAGTCCGCCGCATGTTCGTGACCGTCAAGGCCCGCGTCTACACCGATGCCACGGGCGTCTATACGGAGCTCCCCGCCTTGCTGACGCCCGCCGGCGTGCTGGAGCCGCTACTCGATTACTGCCTCCATCGCAGCCACGACCGCAGCCTCACCTGGATGACGAAGGTGAACCGCTCGGTGCGGATGTTCCTCGAATACCTGCAGACCAACCCGGCCGAGCGTGACACCTACCGCCTGTTCCAGAACTTCGCCCAGCGGCTCTACACCGGGACCTTCGACCGCCAGACAGGCCTTGACCCGAGCGGCCTGTGCTGGGCGCCGCGCTCACCGCAGGACGCCTCGCACATCGTCACCCACCTCACCGACTTCTTCGACTGGCTGAGTGAAATGCGCCCCGAGGCCGCCAAGGTGAATCCGCGCTATGCGGGGGGCGCCTTCGACCGGCAGGCCGACGAGGCCGCCTACCAGTACCGGCGCAGCAAGGCCTTCCTCGGCCACACGTGGGCGGCGAACGCCTCTCCCGCCGAGACCGGACATCGCGTGCGGGGCCAGCGCCTGCCCAAGGTCGAAAATGGGGAGCCGCCGGCCTTCCCCGAAGAGCGCTTCGAGGAACTGCTCGTCAAGGGCTTCTGTGCGGCCGGGCGCACCGACTATCGCGGCATGCTCATCACCTTGCTGCTGCATGGCGCGGGATTCCGCGAGTCGGAGCCCTTCCATCTCTACATCCCGGATGTGTTCCCGGACCCCGCCAACCCGCGCCAGGCCCTGGTCCGCATCCACCACCCGAGCCACGGCACCGCGCCCGCCGATTGGCGTGACGAGCGGGGACGACCGCGCAAGGGCAACCGGGCGGAATACCTCGCCCAGCGCTTCGGCCTCGTACCCCGCACGGAACTCATGGACAGCCGGCACGCCGGCTGGAAGGGCGGCATGCACGATGGCCCCTACTACAAGCAGGCGTACTGGTTCGTGCCGGAGTATGGCGAATGGTTCCTGCAGCTGTGGCACCGCTACCTCGAACAGGTCGCGCGCCTCGACCGCGACCACCCCTTCGCCTTCGTCAATCTGGGCCGCGAGCCGGTCGGCGGGATGTACTGCCTTGGCCAGTACAACAAGGCGCTTGCCGCCGCCTGCGAGCGCATCGGGCTCACGGTGGGCAAGGCGCTCGGCACGACGGCGCACGGCCACCGCCACGCTTATGGCCGGCGGCTCAAGAACGCCGGTATCGACAAGGCGCTCATCCGCCGCTGCATGCATCACGCCTCCATGGAAAGCCAGGAGGTCTATACGCAGGCCAACACCCGCGAGGCGTTTGCGGCGCTGGAGGCAGCAGCGCAGCGGCTGCGGGGCAAGCACGCCGGGACACTGCCCGCGTCCGGCCTGTCGCTGCCCGGCATCGAACACAACGACTGAGGAATCCTCATGAGCGAAAAGAAGAAAACAAGCGCGTCCGGAGCATCCGCCGTCCCGGCCCCCAGGGAGAAAGGGGTGACACGGGAAACAGATGCCACCCTCGGCTGGGTCGAACGCGGCTATCCGCAGCTCGCCGCGTGGCGAGCGCTGGCGGTGGAGTGGATGAAAGGCGAAACACGCGGGGTCGACATGAGGCTCCACGCCTTGGTGGCCTTCTTCGAACGTTATCTCATCATGCAGGGCCTGCCGCTCGACCCGGCGGTGTTCCTGGCGCGCACCACCGTCCTGCCCGACTTCTATCGAACAGCCTGTCCGGATTCCGCGAAGGGTATCAAATACAACAACGTCATCCACGCCTTCCTGCATTTCGTGCTGCTGCGCGAGTTCAGCGAAGCCGCCGACAACGGCCAGCCGGTGGTGTCACCCGCCTTCCACAACCCCGTGCCCCGGCTGACCAATAGCGGGCTGCCCGACCACGACGAGAGCGTGCATTCGCCACTGCCCTACGGCTACATCGACGAGCTACGGCAGATGCTCGCGGCCGGGCCGCACTTCCGTGACTGGCAGTGGGCGCAGAACGCACTGGGGGCCGAAATCGGTCAACGCGGGCATAGCGCGCCCGACTGGTTCGAGGTGACCGAAGAGCAGATTGACGGGAAGGACCCGGACTGCGTGTGGCGTGAGCGCCCGCTAAGCACGGGAACGCGTCTGGAGATGTGGAGCCCGGTGCGCTGGGTCGCCCTGCTCGTGAAGCTCATCCTGCCGCTACGCACCTTCCAGGTGCGCATGCTCGACTCGGGCGAGGCCGACACCTGGCGCTACGCGGGCGGCTCTTGGACGCTGAACCCGAGTCGGCTCGCGCAGGGCAGCGAAAGGCGGCCGCTGCAACAGGGCGTGTTTCGCCGCACCAACCCGCTCGCCGATGGCGAGGCGGTCTCGACCGTGCTCTACATCAACACCAACAAGACCGCCGACATCGCCAAGTCCGGCGCCGAGAAGGGCTACGTCCTGCCGTGGGCCTTCGGCGGACCGGTACATCAGGACGGCTGCTACTGGCTGGAGAAGCTGCGCAACTGGCAGGCAAAGTACAACCCGGTCTCGCGGCGCACGGCCTGGACGGAACTGGACGCTCGCCACGTCCAAGCGAAAAGCGAGGTGCAACTGGCGGGCTACCCCGACACCTGCTTCCTCTTCAGGCTGCCGGAGGCACGAGACGGGGGCTACCATCTGCCAGTGACCCGGAATATGCCGGACAGGCTATGGTTCTCCCTGCTCGAAGCGCTGGAGCAACGGCTCGCCGACCGGGGCGAGACCCATCGCAACGGTACGCCGATTCGCTTCCTGCCGCAGCCGGAAGAACGGGCGACAAACTCGTGGGCGACACTCTTCCCCTTGCACAGCGTGCGCGTCTCCCTCATCACCGCGCTGGCGCTCGAAGGCCAGGTGCCGTTCCCCGTGCTGCAGAAGCTCGTCGGGCACAGCCGCCTGCTGATGACGCTCTACTACACGAAGCCCGGCGCGACGTACATCCGCGACGAGCTGCTCGGCGCCCGCGAGCGGCTGGAGGCGGCCAAGGAGGCGAGCATCCAGAACTTCCTCCTCGACACCGAGCACGAGGAACTGCTGCAAACGGCCATCTGCAACAGCGTGACCAGCCTCGCCGCTGCTGTCCCGCCGCATCCGGCCGCGCGCAACCCGGTGGGCTGGATGCCGATGCACCACGGCCTGTGTCTCGTCGGCGGCAACACCAGCGAGGTCGAGGACAACGGCGCGGTGGGGGGCTGCCACAACGGCGGGCCAAACCTGGGCTCGGCTTCAACGCCTAAGTACGGGCCCGTTCCGGGCGGCAGCCGCAACTGCGTGCGCTGCCGCTGGTTCGTGACCGAGCCGCACTACCTGCCGGCGCTGGCCGCCCACTTCAACGCGCTCGCCTACCACTTCGACGAGGCGCGCAATGCCTGTCTCAACCGTGAAAACGAGCTTCAGGACCTGAAGAGGCAGAAGGCGGACGCCGAGGAGGCCGGCCAGCCCTTCACCCGGCTCGACGCCTACCACCAGGCCGAGCGGGTGTGGGAGAGCGCCATGAAGCGCTTCAGCGACTTCGCGGAGGACCTGGTGGCCTGCTGGCGTCTCATCGAACGCTGCAAGACGGCGCTCGAAGCGCCGCAGGGCGACGGCACGCCGCTGGTGGCGGCCGGCACGGCGGGCGATGTGAATATCGCCTTCGAGGAAACGGAGTCCGAACTGCTCCAGCTCGCTGGTGTGTGCGAAAACGTCGAGGTCTATCCCGACCTCGAGCCCGGCAAGGCGGTGTTCCGCCGCAGCCAGTTGCTCGACGCGGTCCTCTACCGCGACGACCTGCCGCCCGTGTTCATGCTGTTGAGCGAACAGGAGCAGCTGCTCGCCGGCAACGCCTTCATGCGGCACCTTGCCCAGCAGATGAACCCGGTGAATCCCGCGCTCGGTCAACGCGAAGTGATTCGCCTGATGGACGCCGGCGCGCGTCTCAGCCAGCACTTCGACATGGACCTCGCCTCGCTGCTACCCACGCCTCATCCGGTTTCAGCGATGCCTGGCGGCCGACAGTCTCTGCTGGAAGATGAAGCATGAACGGCGCGACCGACATCCACCCGGACGCGGTCCTGCAGTCCCTGCTTGCCAAGGCCGCGCGCTCGAACCGGCGGGGGAACCTCGAGAAGATGCACGAGCTCTGTCGCAGGCAGCATGCGACCGGCTCGCGCGATTTCTCGCTTGCAGCCATCGGCCGCCTGGCCGAAGCCGAAGGCATCATGAAGGGCCGTGCGCTCTACAACGCCCAGTCGGCGGACTACAAGGCGCTCATCGAAGCCTGGGGTGCCTACGCCGGACCGCCCGCACCGAAGCCCCCGAAGACCCTGGCGAGCCATGACTACTTGATGCGCATCGAGGACCCGGCCCTCCGCTCCATCATGCAGGCCATCATCGCCGAGCGCGACAAGCTCAAGGCGCAGCTCAACGTGCTGAAGGCCAACACGCAGGTCACTGTCGACCGCCGCCCGTTAGGCGCAACCGTCTCATCCGCGCCCGGGGCGCAGCCGGTGGCCGTCCTCGCCCTGTCCGCGCAACTGACCCCGTCCGAGCGCGTCGCTTTACAGAAGGCGGTGTCGGCTGACTACCTCGACGAGCGGGGCCTGAAGGAAGGCAGCCATGGCGAAATCCTCAACGAGCGCGGCCGTACCGTGTTCGAGGTGGGCTTTGCCCGGGCGATTCGCAAGGTCCTAAACGACTGACCCGCCGCGCCAGTTGCGAAATCGCATGCAGATGGCCACTGAATCGCGTCCGACCTGACTGGCTCAAAACGACCCAAAGCGGCCCCATGAACTGAGTAGCCGTCCGGCAATCCCATACCTAGCCGGGGGGTGGCGCGGCTGCCCTTTCTTTGACTCAGTCCTGGCCGTTGATCTCGTCGGTGAAGAGCTCGTTATCGTAGGCACGGGCGATGGCGTCATCGAGTCGGACGAGCAACTGATGCAGACTCTCGCCGGGACGACGCTGCAGCATCGCGAGGCAGTTGTCCTCGTCGGTGGCGACAGCGACTTCATGCCCGTGCCCCAGAAGATCAAGGCTGCAGGCCGGACCCTCATCGGCATCGGCAACCGCCGCAACACCAACAAGCACTGGGCCAAGAGCTGCCACGAGTTCCGCTACTACGACAGCCTGGTCGAGCCCGAGGCGCCAGCCGAAGGCAAGCTAGCAGAGGCCAAGGACACCACCCCTCCCCCACCCGCCAACTCAGCTGTCGACATGCTGAAGCGCGCGCTGGATGCGGGCGACATTTGCCGCCGATGAAGACACCGTGATGGTTGCCCACGCCGGTCAGCCGCCATTCATCCCGCGGCCGCCACCACCGTCATTTCCACCAGCAACGCTGGGCTTGCCAGTCGCGCCTCGACAGTCGTTCGCGCCGGCGCTGTTCCTTTCGCGACCCAGCCTTCCCAGACGGCGTTCATCGCCGCAAAGTCGTTGATCGATTTGAGATGAATCAGCACCGACAACAACCTCGATTTGTCGGTTCCGGCCTCAGCCAGCAAGGCGTCGATCCGCGAAATCACCTCAGCAGTCTGCCCCGCTATGTCGGTGACCTCGGAATCCGACGACGTCTGGCCGCAAAGGTATACCAGGCCGGCATGGCGCACGATCTTGCTCATCCGGGGACCAGTATGCTGGCGATCGATGGACGAAGTCATTTGTAGATCTCCTGAGTCGCTTGTTTGCATTGCACGGTACCGGCAAGCCGGCATTGCCGCTACGCCATTGCCGGGTCGGCCACAGGCCGGCGTGCAGCCTGGAATCGGTTGACGCTGAAAGGGCTGATATCGATGGTCGGCACGCGGCCTGCCACCATATCGGCCACTAGGCGCCCGGTCTTGGGCCCCGCGGTGATGCCCACATGTTGATGGCCGAAGGCGAAGAATACCGACTCGAAATGCGGTGAGCGGCTGATCACTGGCAAGCTGTCCGGCAGCGATGGCCTGTGCCCCATCCACTCGGTGTACTTCTCTGTCGACACCCCAGGAAAGAGGTTCTTCACATGCTTGAGCAGGCGCAGCGTCATGTCCGGCTTTGCTGGTGCATCAAGGCCACCGAATTCGACGATTCCGGCAGCGCGCAGGCCGCAGGCCATCGGTGTCGCAACGAACTTGCCGCCGGTCGACATGATCGGGTAACGCGGCATCAGCCCCGGCTCTTGCAGGGTGACGTGGTAGCCACGCTCGCTTTCCAGCGGCACCGGGCTGCCGAGCCGCGCAGCCAGGCGGCCGGACCAGGCACCGGCGCTGATCACCAGCCGCCCGATATCGACCGGGCCTTGATCGGTGAGCAGCCGGGTGGGGCCGTCGGCGCCAATCTCGATATCCTTGACTTCACGCTGCAAGACGGTGCCGCCTTCGCGGACGAAATGCGCCGCCAAAGCCGTGACCAGTTGCAGCGGGTCAGGCGTATAGCCGTGGCGCTCGAGTACCACCGCAAATCGGTAATCTGAGCCCAGAGCCGGCTCGAACTCGCGTACTGCGTCGCCCCGCAGCGTGGCCCACTTCACTCCACGCGCGCGCCGCAGTCCCCAGGCATAAGACTCGGCCAAGAACGCAGCTTCGTCCGCGTAGACATAGAGATAAGGCGACGGCCGCACCCATTGCTCGGCCCCTGTGCCGGCCGCCAAGGCCAGATGATCCTCGACGCTGCTGCCGACGAGCGCGCTCATGGCGTCGGCAATCCGCTCCACTGCCTGCGGTGAGCTGTTTCGAAGGAAGCTGACCAGCCATGGAATCATCCGCGGCATATACGACCATCTGAGCGATAGCGGGCCTAGTGGGTCCATCAACATGCCTGGTGCTTTCCATGCGAAGCCCGGTGTCGCTACCGGGACGAACCCGCAACTGGCAAATACGCCGGCATTCCCCATGGAGGTTCCCTCGCCAGGAGGACCGCGGTCGACGACGGTGACCTTGCAGCCATCGCGCTGCAAATTGATGGCGGCCGATATGCCGACAATGCCGGCGCCGACAATCGTTACCTCGCGCCGTGCGCCAGATCCTGCAGACATCTCTTGCTCCTTTTTGTCACCGGCTCAGCGCGGCCATATTCCGCTGTACGGCTGACGGTTGACCGCTTCGCCGACCATGTTCGTCAGCGTGGAAAGATCAAACACCGGCAATCCCGTTTGCTGCTGAATCCGGTGCGCAAACGGCGGCATGTCGGTGCACTCAAGCACGATCGCGCCGACCTCCGGCTTGGCCTTCGCTAGCAAGACCGCAACCTCGACTACTTCTGACTCCACCTTGGCAAGATCCATCGAATGGCGCTTGCCCTCCAGAATGACGTCGCTGAACTCGGGCTGTCCCTCCATGCCCGACAGGCAGACCATGCCCTCGTCAACACCGACGGCGCGCAGGTGCGCCGGTGTCAGGCTCGCCTTGTGGGCAGTCAAGACGCCCACTTTCTGGTCCGGTCGCAGCATCCGACGAACCAATGGCACCTGCAACAGGCTGGAAGCAAATACCGGCACCTGGACCGCGGCTGCCAGCTCCTGCTGGTAAAGCGCCAGAAAGCCGCAACTGCCGGTGATCGCGCGAACACCTTCGGCTTCGAGCTCTCGCGCTGCGGCGATGAAATGATCCAGCTGCGCTCCACTGGGCTCACGCAGCAGCTTCGCGACCGTCACACCGTTGATGACCTTGTAGGCAATCGGAAAGCGAAAGCTGCTGGGGCACTTGATATGCCCTGGCGGCTTCGGGAAGTACGACTCCAGGCACAGCACGCCAATCGGGATGCCACAGATGTTTTGCCCGCCTTGCATTTGCATCAAACTGCTCCTTTACCTATCTCACAGTACCGCCCGGCCGTTTCGAAGTACTGAGGTCCCTCGGGGGAGCGCAGCCAACGAAGTGAGCGTGGCGGGGTCATTTCAGGCCGGCTTGCTGCCGCGCCGCTGCAGCCCGGCCGATGCCAGGATCAGCACAGTCATGAATGCCAGCAACAGGGTGGCCACCGCGGCGAGCATCGGGCTGACCTTGAGCAGCGCGTCGTCCCACATCAGCTTGGGCAAGGTAGTTATCTCCCCTCCGGTCAGGAACAGCGCAATCGTCAATTCGTCGAACGAGGTGATGAAGGCGAACATGAACGCGGCGATCAGGCCGGACTTCAGAACCGGTATGGTGATGTGCCAAAAGGTCTTGACACGGGATGCCCCCAGCGTCCAGGCCGCATGATCGAGGCGGATGTCATAGCCTTTGATCACGGCCATCACTGTGATCACCACATAGGGAATCGTCAGCACGGTGTGCCCCAGCACCAGGCCAAACGTGGTCCCGATCAAGCCGATCTGAGAGAAGACATAGAACAGCGCGACGGCAACGATGATGTGCGGCAGGATCATCGGCGCCATCAAGAAGGCGAGCAGCGCAGTCTTGCCCGCCATGCGCTGGCGAACGAGGAAGAATGCAGCGGGCACGCCGATCAGCGTCCCACCCGCGGCTGCCAGCAACGCCACGATGAACGAACGGCCTGCAGCCCCGCCCCAGCGACCGTCGGCGAAGACGGCTTGATACCACTTCAAGGTGAAGCCGTTCGGCGGCCAGGACAAGAAGCTGTCTTGCGTGAACGAGATCGGGATGACGAACAACGCCGGCAAGACGAGGAAGCCGATCGCCGCCAAACCGCCGATCCACAGCAATCTGGCACCTTGCTGCTTGCGCGGCTTGTCGCCGCGCGCAGGCATCATCTTGTCGAACAAGGCGCCGGCGCTGTCGAAGATCCAGGCCAGAACCGAGAGGATCTGGCCACCAACCTGAGATGAAATCCGACCGATCAGGTTGGCACGCGCCCCGCCTGACTCACCCGACAGAGTGGACAGGCCAAGCAAGGCGTCATAGATCACGAAGACGATCAGTGCCGAAACCAGCAACAGCACCGACACCGCGCCCGCAAAGCGCCAATTCAGCATGTTCTGCACCTGGAAGATGATCTCTTGCACGATCATCGTCTCGCCCGCGCCGCCGAGCAGGGCCGGCGTCATGAAGAAGCCGAGCGAGGTGATGAACACCAGCAGACCACCGGCGGCTACGCCAGATAGCGACAACGGGAAGTAGATCTTCCAAAATATCGAGCCCTTGCGCGCGCCGAGCGTCGAGGCGGCCTTCATCAGGTTGCCATCGATCTTCTCCATCACCGACAACATCGTCAGCACACACAGCGGCATCATGGCGTGCACCATCCCGATCAATACGCCGGTGAAGTTGTAGATCATCGAGATCGGCGCGTCGACAATCCCGAGAGCCGTCAGCAAGTCGTTGATCGCGCCATGGCGTCCGAGCAGCACCATCCACGCGAAGATGCGCACTAGAAAACTGGTCCAGAACGGCATCAGCACCAGGACGATCAGCAACTTGTAGATGCTTGGCCTGGCGGTGGCGATCAGGTAGGCCACCGGGTAGCCGGCAATCATCGCAATCACTGTGGTCCAGCCGGCCGTCTTGAAGGTGATGGCCAGAACCTTGGCATACACCGGGCTTGAAAGCAGGCGCGAATACTGCTCGAAGCCCGCAACCCCCGCATCGCTGGCAAAGCTCATGCTGAGCAACACCACGATCGGGTACACGAACAGTATCGCCAGGAACAGCAGGGCCGGGTAGATCGGCCAGGCCTTGCGCCAGGTCGAGTTGCGGCGCTTCGTCCCGCCGGGCGTCTGTGCCGGCAAGGCCGCCGCGATCTTTTGCGGGCTCATGATGCCAACTCCCGCTTGTTCGCCAGCACCACCGTGCGATCGGCCGACCAGCCCAGGCGCACCTTCTGGCCTTTCGCCAAACCGTGAACCGGCCCGCTGGTCAGTTGTGTCAGCTTCATCTCGGCGCCGCCGGCGAGTTCGACATAGCACTTGATCACCGGCCCGGACAGGATGATCTCCTTGACGCTTGCCTGGACCTGGTTTTCTTCAGCTTCGTCGGCGCGAAGCAGCCGGACACTTTCCGGGCGGACCATGGCAATCGCGCTTTCGCCGACTCTGAAGGTGGCCTGCGCGTGTCCGCAGACCGTGCTGCCGTTGGTTGCCGTCACCTTGATGCGTTCCCCCTCAATCTCACTCACAACGGTGTCGATCAGATTGGACTCACCCAAAAAATCCGCGGCAAAAACGGTCTTCGGCCTGAAGTACAGATCCTGCGGTGTGCCGATCTGTTCGATTGCAGCGTGGTTCATCAGGCAGATGCGGTCGGACATCACCATCGCCTCTTCCTGGTCGTGGGTGACGTAGAGCACCGTCATGCCCATTTTTTCGTGCAGGTGCTTGATCTCGAGCTGCAGGGCGTCACGCAGTTTCTTGTCGAGCGCGCCGAGCGGCTCGTCCATCAGGATGATCGAAGGCTCGTAGACGAAACAGCGCGCCAGTGCAATGCGCTGTTGCTGGCCGCCTGACAACTCACGCGGAAAACGCTGCGCAACATGGCCAAGTTGCACTGTCTCGAGCACGGCGGCCACACGCGACTTGATCGCGGCAGCATCGACCTTGCGCATGCGCAGCGGGAAGGCGACGTTGTCGAAGATCGTCATGTGCGGGAACAACGCATAGTTCTGGAACACCATGCCGATATCGCGCTGGGATGGCGGCAGATAGGTGGCCAGCTTGCCGTCGATCCAGACTGCGCCGCTGTCGGGATTGTTGAGGCCGGCAATCGCCATCAACAGCGTCGACTTGCCAGAGCCAGAGGGCCCGAGCAGGGTCAGGAATTCGCCCTGACGCATTTCCAGGCTGGTGTTCTCCAGTGCAATCACCGGCCCGTAGGTCTTGCGGGCATTGCGAATCTGGAGCTTGAAATTTTCGGAAGTCAGCATTGCAATATCCAATCAGGTTCGAGCGTTGCGGCTCGGGGCGAACGAGCGCATCGGCACGCCAAGCGCCGTTTCTTCGATCAGCCCCGACTGGGTGGTCAGTGTGTCAGGACAGCAGCCAGGCGTTGAAGCGTTCGGTGATCGCGCCCTGATTCTTGCCCCAGTACTCGGAGTTGACCTGGATCATATTGGGAAGATAGTCCGGGTTCGTCGGCAGCAGTTTGGCGCGCTCGGGCTTGATGAACTTGAACGCATCGGGTGCCGTCGGGCCGTAGGCGATGTCGTCTGTGAACAGGGCCTGCTGCTGCGGCTGGGCACAGAACTCGATGAACTCCCGGCACATCGCTACGTTCGGACCACCCTTCAGTATGGTGAAGCCTTCGAATGTCCACAGCGACTGGTTCCAGACGAGCTTGACTGGTGCACCATCGTCAATCGCCACTTGGGCACGGCCATTCCATGCCGGCATCGCGTCGACTTCACCGGTGCGCAGCAACTGTGAGCTCTGCGCACCGTTCTCCCACCACACCGCCACGTCGCGCTTAATTTGGTTGAGCTTGCGAAACGCACGGTCAAGGTCCAGCGGGTAGAGCTGAGCCGGCGCGACGCCATCAGCCAGCAAGGCCTCTTCGATCGTGTCGAACGGGTTCTTGCGCAGCGCGCGCCTGCCCGGAAAGCCCTTGGTGTCGAAATAGTCGGCCCAGCTGGTAGGCGCCTTCTTCATGCTGTCGGTGCGATAGGCCAGCACGGTCGCGTAGACGTCGATGCCCAAGATGAACTCGCCGCGCATGTTTGCGGGAATCTTGCTCAGGTTGGGGCCAGCACCGGCTGCCGGCGCGATCGGCTCGAGGTAGCCGATTTCGGACAGCGACATGGAAGTGGACTTGCTTAGGTGCGCCATGTCCCAGGTGTAGTTCTTGGCCTCGACCATCGCCTTGGCCATGCCAGCAGGCTCCGACGTCGAAGGGATGCCGATCACGGTGATGCCGGTAGCCTTCTTGAAGGGCTCGTAGAACGCCTTGGCAAAACCCTTGCTGAACGGGCCACCCGGATCGCGCGTGACAATCTTGCGGTCCTGCTGTGCGCGGACGATGGCGGGTGCGCCAAGGACGGCTGCCCCGGCAACCGCGACCGACGCCTTAAGCATCTGGCGTCGACTGGCATTCGATGGGGATTCAATGGGCTTGGTCATCTCTAGTCTCCTTCAGCCGATATTGATGAGGGTTTGCCTGCCGGGCATCGGTAGCGTGGCGCTTCCGGGGCCGATTTGCATACGCCGGGTCATCAGTTGATTTCGCTTTCTTGCATGAGCGAGTGAGCGGAATCGTACTGGCACCGATGAATAATTTCCAATAATTCTTTATGTGTCATGTATAATGCAAAGTTATGAACATTCGAATAGAGCAACAGCAGCCGCGAGCATCATGAACGTCCGTGAACTTCAAGCCTTGAGGGCCGTTATCGCTAGGGGCACCGTTACCAGGGCTGCGGAGCACCTGGGTGTTTCGCAGCCGGCGCTCAGCAACCTGATCGCCAATCTGGAACGCCGCATCGGCATCAAGCTTTTCGAGCGCGCCGGCGGGCGCTTGTCGCCGACGGCAGAAGGCATACACCTGTCGGATGAAGCGGAGAAGCTTCTTATCGGCCTAGACAAGTTGTCCCACTTGGCGCAAGACTTGCGCGAACAGAAGGCTGGCCTGCTTAGGGTGGGGTGTCTGCCCGGCTTGGGCATCGACTTCGTACCCCGCTTGCTGGCCGGCTTTTTGGCAGATCGGCCGAACGTCAAGGTGATGCTGCAAGTCAGGACCTCGGCAGAAGTCAAGGAATGGATCGCCGCCAGGCAGTTCGATGTGGGCATCGCGGAGCTTCCGGCCGACGACGCAGCAATCGACGTTGATCCGTTCAGCGTGCGGTGTGTCTGCGTGATGCCGCAGGGCCATCCGCTTACCGCCAAGAAGCGGATCACCCCAAAGGATTTGAGCGGTGTTCCGATCGTAACGTTGAATCGCGATCACATGACCTTTTTCCGCGTCACCAGAGCCTTTGAGCAGGCGCGCGCCAAGCTCAATGTGTGCGCAGAGATGCATATGTTCGCGCCGGCCTGCACGATGGTGGCAAGCGGCATCGGCGTGTCGATCATTGAGCCGATCACCGCCAGCACATACGCCGATCGCGGCCTAGAGTGCCGACCGTTCGATCCGCCGATCCCCTTCGATCTGGGCATCATGTACCCGGCGAACCGGCCGCGCTCCCTGTTGGCTCAATCGTTTGCAGAGGTGCTCAAGGACGCGATGTCACCATACGTCCAAGCATAGAGCTCCGATGAAGTGCGGCAAATATCGCCCCTAGGAGTATTCAACCGGCGATGACGGATGCGGGCGCCGCTGCACGAAGGGGGGTCAAGAGGACCCTGGAATAAATGGAGGGGACCCCGCGCAGCGGGGAGGACGCCGTTTATGCCGCGAAAACCTCTTGAGGCCCTGTAGGGCTCCCACGCTCCCGGCTGCTGCCGGGGGAATAGGAGCGAAGCGACGTCATCCCCGGCGGTTGCCTCACGGCGAGTGCGGGGTCTGGGGCAGCGTCCCAGGGAGTCCGATGCGCGTAAAGAAAAGCGCCGACGTTGCCGCCGGCGCCTTAAAGTTATGATGCATTACGATGCATTTATACATCGCAAGACTGTGACGCTGAAACACCTGTACTAACTGGGCTCCTGAGTCACTCACTCACGAACGATGTACCCTTAGGGTATAAGTCCGCGCAGGGCGGGCTTTTTTTCGCATGCACCAGTCTGGAGTAGACTGATCCATCGGCCGAGCGCGGCCCCATCGCTAAAGGACGACTTCGCGTAAATGACGATCTACCTGAAGGAACACGAGGTCGGCAGCCTGCTGGACATGCCGGTGGTGCTGGAGGCAATCGAGCAGGTCATGGCCGCGCACGGGCGCGGCGAAACCGTGGATTATCCGCGCCAGCGCGTGCGTCTGCCGGCGTCGATGACGCACCTGTTGCAGGGTGGCGTGCCGGAGCTGAATCTCTCCGGTCTCAAGGTCTACACCTCGGCGGGCGGGCGCAACCGCTTCTGGGTCCATCTGTTCGACGCGACCAGCGGCGACCCTGTCGCAGTGCTGGAAGCGGACCGCCTCGGCATGATGCGCACCGGTGCGGCCGGGGGGATTGCAGCGAAGTGGCTGGCGCGGCCCGATTCACGCGTGGCCGGAGTGTTCGGCTCGGGCTGGCAGGCGCAGGGGCAGGTGCTCGCCTTGTGCGCGGTTCGGCCGATCGAGCGCGTCAAGGTGTTCGCGCGCAACGCGGAGAGGGTGGCGGCGTTCTGCGCGCAGATGAGCCGCGAAACCGGGCGCGAGGTCGTGCCGGCGGCCAGCGCGGAGGAAACGGTGCGCGGGTCGGACGTGGTCGTGACGATCACCACCTCGCCCAAGCCGCTCTTCGATGCGAACTGGCTCGAAGCAGGCACGCACGTCACCGCGGCGGGCTCGAACAGCCTGGCTCGTCAGGAACTGTCCGAGGCGGCGGTGCGGCGCGCCGATGTGATCTGCGTCGATTCGCGCGAGATTGCGGTGCGCGAGGCGGGCGACCTGATGCCGCTGCTGGAGAAGGGGCGCACCCAGCCGGGTCGCTGGGTGGAGCTCGGCGAAGTGATTGCCGGCGTGCGCCACGGGCGCACCGGCTCCGGCCAGATCACGCTGTTCGAATCACAGGGCATGGCGATCCAGGACATCGCCGTGGCGGCACGCGTTGTCGCCCTTGCGCGCGAACGCGGCCTCGGCTGCGAGTTGCCGTACTGAGGCCGCGTCGGGCGTCGCCTGGTCATGGGCTCCGTTGCGCCGATCCGCCTGGAGTTCTGCTCACGCAGCGATGTCGGGCGGGTGCGCAAGCGCAACGAGGATTCGCTCGCGGTCGACAAGGACCGCGGGTGGGCGGTGCTGGCGGACGGCATGGGAGGGTATCGCGGGGGTGACGTCGCGTCGCGGATCGCCGTGGAGGTGACCATGCGGCGGCTGCGGCAGGACCTGGGCGCCTCGGGCGCGGATGAACCCGCGCACATCGCGGCCGTGCTCGAAGCCGCCGTGCGCGAGGCCAACGCCGAAATCCGCGCTGCCGCAGTGCGCGATCCCAACGTCGCGGGCATGGGATCGACGCTGGTCGTCGGAACGTTTCTTGCCGACCGCGTACTGACGGCGCACGTCGGCGATTCGCGCATGTATCGGCTGCGTCACGGCGTGCTGGAGCGGCTGACGCGCGACCACACGATGCTGCAGCAACTGGTGGACGCCGGCATCCTCGCGCCGGAGGACGTCACGCACTCGCAGTTCCGCGGCCTGCTGACCCGAGGCCTGGGTGTCGCCCCGGTGGTGGTGCCCGAGTCGGGAACCCATTCCGCCGGTCCGGGCGACGTCTTCCTGCTGTGTTCCGACGGCCTCACGGACATGCTCGATGATGCGGCGATCGCTGCCGCCTTGCGGCCCCTTGCTGTGCAGGAAATTCAACCTGATGAAGCCGCCGACCGTCTGCTGGCGCTGGCCAACGCGCAGGGCGGGCGCGACAATATCTCCCTGATTCTGGTGCGCATGGCGGCATGAGCGCCGCATGGACGAAGGAAAGAAACGATGCCGAAGCTCATCCTCAGCATGGACGGTCTGGTGCTCAAGGAAATCGCCCTCGACAAGGAGAGGATCTCGATCGGACGGAAACCCAACAACGACATCCAGATCGACAATCTCGCGATCAGCGGCCAGCACGCGCTGATCACGACCATCCTCGACGACTCCTTCCTCGAGGATCAGAACAGCACGAATGGCACCTACCTGAACGGCCAGCCGGTGAAGAAGTGCGTGCTGCACAACAATGACGTGATCGAGCTCGGCAAGTACCGCCTCAAGTTTCTGTCCGACGTGAAGCGTCGTCCGCGCGGCGATCGCGTGGAGCCGTCGGATGCGCTGCGCTCCTCTGCGGGGGCGTTCGCCGACCAGCGCAGCGACGCGGCGCAGATGCTGCCGCCGGATGTGCTCGCGAGCGTCACGGCCGAACAGGAGGACGACGACCTGCGGCTGGGGATCGTCAAGGTCCTCACCGGCCCCACCGCCGGCCGCGAGTTGCGGCTGGCGAAGGCGATGATCACGCTCGGCAAGCCTGGCGTGCAGGTTGCCGTGATTACGCGGCGGCCGCAGGGCTATTTCATCGCCCATGCCGAAGGCGGCACCTTTCCGCAGGTGAACAACCGCCCGATAGAGGCCGGTGCGCATCCGCTCAACAACGGGGACATCCTCGAAATCGCCGGTGTGCGCATGGCGTTCTCGCTCGCCGACTGAGCCTGGTCGTGTGCTTTAGTGCACGACGTTTCCCGAGGGGGGGTGCTAGCGTATCGGGAACGAAAAACCAGCTGCTGAGCCATCGGGTCGGGCGGCGCTGCAAGCGCGGGGGATGATGAGGCTGAAGGTGCTGGGCTGCAGTGGAGGCATTGGCGGGCCCGAGGCCCGCACCACCGCCTTCCTCGCCGACGATGACGTGCTGATCGATTGCGGCACCGGGGTGGGCGACCTGGCGTTGGAGGAGCTCGCGGCCATCGATCACATCTTCGTCACGCACTCGCACATGGACCACATCGCGGCAATTCCGCTGATCGTCGATGCGGTCGGCGAAATGCGCGGTGTGCCGATCACGGTGTATGCGATCCCCGAAGTGTTGCGCATCCTGCGCGCCCACATCTTCAACTGGCTGATCTGGCCCGATTTCACCGCCATTCCCGATCGCCGCCGGCCCTTTCTCCGACTGCAGCCGATCAAGATCGGTGAGGAAGTCCGCCTCGGAGACCGCACCATCACGCCGCTGCCGGCCCTGCACAGCGTGCCGGCGGTGGCCTACTGCCTCGACGGCGGGAAGGGGCAGCTCGTGTATTCGGGGGACACGACTTACTCGCCGGAGCTCGTGAGCGCAATCAATGCCTGCCCCGACCTGCGCCACCTGATCATCGAATCTGCGTTTCCCGACGAACAGCACGGACTTGCGCTCGCTTCCCGCCACCTCAGCCCCGCCATGGTGGCGGCCTTTCTCGACGAGATCGCGGGCACCCCCCAGGTGCATATCAGCCACATCAAGCCGGGGCAGGGCGAGCGCGTCATGGCGCAGCTCGCCGCGGCCGGTGCGCGGCTGCACGCCTCGGCCCTGCGCCAAGGGCAGGTTATCGAGTTCTGATTCTCCCGCTGCGCGGCTGCCGCTAGAATGGCCGGTTCAGAATGTTTGCCATTCAAACGTCCCGCACAGCAGGTACCCGCATGCCCACGAGCACGACGCAAGCAAGACCCGGAGTCGGGGGGGAGGTCGCCTCGCGGCTCGCCTTCTTCAAGGGGCTCCAGGCGATCACCGCACGCATCCATGCGAGCAAGGATATTGACGAAATCGTGTCCGAGCTGTCGTCGGATCTGTGCGCGTTGTTTGCCGCGGAGCACCTGTCGTTTTTCGTCGTGAATCAGAGCGGCACGCACCTGGTGGCACGGGTGAAGACCGGCCGCGGAGCAGCGCCGGGGGCGAGGCTGCCTGTCGACGAGAGCAGCATCGCGGGTTATGTTGCAATGACCGGCGAAGCGCTGAACCTGCACGACGTCTACGATGCCGCCGAACTCGCGGCGATCTCGCCGAATCTGCGCTTCCGCACGACCAGCGACACCCTTTCAGGCGCGCGCACGCGGCAGATGCTGTGCGCGCCGATCGTGGATCCGAACAGCGGCACACTGCATGGCGTCATCCAGGTCTTGAATCCCATCGACGGCAGCGATTTCTCGCCTGTTGCCAAGGAAGGGCTGCTGGGGCTGGCGCAGACCCTCGGGGTGGCATTCGCGCAGCGCAGCAATGCGCCCGCGGCGCTGCGTTCGCGTTATGACGCGCTGATCGCCGACGGACGCATCGTCACGGGCGAGATGGACGATGCGATGCGCATTTCGCGCGAGACCGGCGCGCATGTCGAGGACGTGCTGGTGGAAAAGTACGGTCTCAGCTTGCCGCAGATTGGCGACGCGGCGGCGCGCTTCTTCAATGTCGCGTACGAGCCTTTCCGCTCCGACCGCGTCAAGCAGATGGACCTGCTGCGCAACATCAAGCGCGAATACGTGCAGCAGAACCAGTGGTTGCCGCTGGAAGAGACCAACGAAGGTGTCGTCCTGCTCACCTACGATCCCGAGCAGGTGCGCGTGTCGCGCGTCGCCGAGAACGTGTTTCCGAGAAAGAAGCTTGCCTACCGCGTCACGACGCATTGCGAGTTCGAGCAGACCGTCGACCAGTACTTCGAGCCGACGATCGAGAGCGGTTCGGTCGATGACCTGCTGCACGACCTCATGGACGACGAGCAGGACGGTTCGGTCGCCGACGACGTCTCCGCGGCAGCCGACAACGAGCTCGTCAAGCTCGTGAACAAGATCATCATCGACGCGCACCGCCAGGGCGCTTCCGACATTCATATCGAGCCGCGGCCGGGCAAGGAAAAGACGCTGATTCGATTCCGCAAGGACGGCACGCTGGTGCCCTATATCCAGATCCCCGCGAGCTACCGCAGTCCGCTCGTGACGCGCATCAAGATCATGTGCGATCTGGACATCTCCGAGCGCCGCCGGCCGCAGGACGGCAAGATCAAGTTCCGCAAGTTCGCACCGCTCGACATCGAGCTGCGCGTCGCCACTGTGCCCACGGCCGGCGGAATGGAAGACGTCGTGATGCGCCTGCTCGCCAACAGCGAGCCGCTGCCGCTCGACAAGCTGGGGCTCAGCCCGCATAACCTCGCGCGCCTGAAATCGGTGATCGTGAAGCCCTACGGCCTGTTCTTCGTGTGCGGCCCGACCGGTTCGGGCAAGACGACCACGCTGCATTCCATCCTCGGCCACATCAACACCCCCGAGACCAAGATCTGGACCGCCGAGGATCCGGTCGAGATCACGCAGAAGGGCCTGCGCCAGGTGCAGGTAAACCGCAAGGCGGGGCTGGATTTCGCGACGATGATGCGCTCCTTCCTGCGCGCCGACCCGGACGTGATCATGGTCGGCGAAATGCGCGACAAGGAGACGGTCTCGGTCGGCATCGAGGCCTCGCTTACCGGTCACCTCGTGTTTTCGACGCTGCACACCAACAGCGCGCCGGAGTCCATCGTGCGCCTGCTCGACATGGGCATGGACCCGTTCAACTTCGGCGACGCCCTGCTCGGCGTACTCGCGCAGCGTCTCACCAAGCGCCTGTGCAAGTGCAAGGAGGCCTATCACCCCGACGAGGCCGAAGTGCACCAGATCCTCGACGAATACTGCGAGGACATGGCCGCGACCCCCGACTTCCGGGCCGATCCGGTCGCGGCCCGCGCCGCGGTGCTGGCGCGGCTGAAGGCCGAGCATGCGGGGGCGGACGGCCAGTTCACGTTGTACCGCCGGGTGGGCTGCACGGAGTGCAACGGCGGCTACCGCGGGCGCGTCGGCCTGCACGAGCTGATGGTCGCCTCCAATGAGGTTAAGCGCCTGATCCAGGAGCGCGCGCGCGTCGCGCAGCTGCTCGCGCTGGCGCTCGACGAAGGCTTGCGCACGCTGCGCCAGGACGGCATCGAGAAGGTGTTCGCGGGCGTCACCGACATGGAGCAGGTGCGGCGAGTGTGCGTGCGTTGATCGTGCGCGCCCCACGGGAACCGGACTGCGCGCAGCTTGCCTGAGTGCTTGGCGGTCCGGCCATCAAATACATCCGTTCGCCCGGAGCTTGGCGAAGGGCGGTGGCGGGGCTTCGACAGCCTCCGCCCGAACGGTATTCGACCGCCGGATTCATGAATAGAATCGCGGCTGCCCAACAGGAGAACGCAACAATGTACCGCATCGCCCCCAGCCTGCTCTCGGCCGACTTCGCCCGCCTCGGCGAGGAGGTGCGCAACGTCATCGCCGCCGGCGCCGACTGGATCCACTTCGACGTGATGGACAACCATTACGTGCCGAACCTGACGATCGGTCCGCTGGTGTGCGAGGCGATCCGCCCGCATACCGAGGCGCCGATCGACGTGCACCTGATGGTGAAGCCGGTCGACCGCATCATCCCGGACTTCGCCAAGGCCGGCGCGAACGTGATCACCTTCCATCCGGAGGCCTCCGATCACATCCACCGCACCCTCGCGCTGATCCGCGATCACGGCTGCAAGGCGGGGCTGGTGTTCAATCCGGCCACGCCGCTGCACTACCTGGATCACGCGCTCGACGATATCGACATGGTGCTGCTGATGAGCGTGAACCCCGGCTTCGGCGGGCAGAAGTTCATTCCCGGCACGCTCGGCAAGCTGCGTGCGACGCGCGAGCGGCTCGACGCCTACGAGGCGGTCACCGGGCGCCACATCCTGCTGCAGGTCGACGGCGGTGTGAAGGTCGACAACATTGCCGAGATCGCCGCAGCGGGGGCCGACACCTTTGTCGCCGGCTCGGCGGTGTTCGGTGCCGGGCGCGACGCCGACCCCCACCGCTACGACAGCGTGATCGCCGCGCTGCGCGCCGAGCTCGCCAAGGTCAAGCAGTGAGTGAAGCCGTGAGCCTCATGCGTTTCCCGGTGCGGGCGGTGCTGTTCGATCTCGACGGCACGCTGCTCGACACCATCCACGACCTGGCCGACGCAGCCAACCTGATGCTCGCGGAGATGGGCCGTGCGGCGCGCCCGCTCGAGCAGATCCATTCCTTCGTCGGCAAGGGCATCCCCAACCTCGTGCGCCGCTGCATGACAGAGGACGCCGGGGCGGGCGACGACGAGATCGAGCAGGCGGTCGTCGTGTTCAGGCGTCACTACGCGGTCGTGAACGGCCGCAGCACGCGTATCTACCCTGGCGTCGTCGAAACGCTGGAGGCGATGCGCGCGATGGATCTGCGCCTGGCCTGCGTCACCAACAAGGCGGAAGCCTTCACGCTCCCGCTGCTCGAGCGCATGGGCCTCGCACCGTACTTCGGCGCAGTGGTGAGCGGTGACACGCTGCCGGTGAAGAAGCCCGACCCGGCCGTGCTGCACCACGCTTGCGAGTTGCTGGGGGTGCCGTCGCCGCAGGCGCTGATGATCGGCGATTCGGCCAATGACGCGCTCGCCGCACGCGGCGCGGGCATGCCGGTGCTGCTCGTGACCTATGGATATAGCGAAGGCATGCCGGTGGACACCATCGAATGCGATGGGCTACTATCGGTCGCTACCGGGGCACTCGACCGCATCGCAGCGGCGTGACGCGCCTGGCTGAAAAGGCGGCGATCAGGCTTACCGTTCGCCCTGAGCTTGTCGAAGGGTTTCGACAGGTTCAGCCCGAACGGTATTTTGTTGCCCCGAGTACTATCCGCACACTCTCCATCGAGACATCGTGACCCACAGGAACCGGGATTCGGTAAAGGAAAGCATCCAGTTTGTCGCCGCGCATCTGCGCTGGCGCGGCTGGCGCTCGTGGCCTGCGGGCCACTAATACGCGAAGCTTCGCGGGCCACGACTTGCCCGCACCCCCTTGCCGAATCGAACCGTCTTCTGTGGAGTCTCCATGCTTGAGCAGGAATTCAACGCGCTGGCCGCGCGGGGCTACAACCGCATCCCGGTCACGCTCGAAACCTTCGCCGACCTCGACACGCCGCTGTCGATCTACCTGAAGCTCGCCAACGAACCGTATTCCTACCTGCTCGAATCGGTGCAGGGCGGCGAGCGCTTCGGTCGCTACTCGATGATCGGGCTGGCGGCCTCGACGCGCATCGAGGTCTATGGTCGCTCGGCGCTGCTGCTAACCGGCAACCGCCTCGTCGAGCGGCGTGACTACGGCGACCCGCTGAACTACGTCGCCGAGTTCATGGAGCGCATCAAGGTGCCGCCGCGCGACGGCCTGCCGCGCTTCGCGGGTGGCCTGGTGGGCTGCTTCGGCTACGACACCGTGCGCTACATCGAGCCGCGCCTCGCGCACGAGCAGAAGCCGGACACGATCGGCACGCCCGACATCCTGCTGCTGCTGTCGGAGGAGATCGCGATCGTCGACAACCTCTCCGGCAAGCTTACGCTGGTCGTGTATGCCGAGCCCGAAGTGCCGGGCGCCTTCAAGCGCGCGAAGAAGCGCCTGCGCGAACTGCTCGCGCGGCTGCGTGCGCCGGTGCAGATCCCCGAGGACAACCATGCCGAGCCGCAGCCGGCGGTGTCGAGCTTCGGCGAGGAGGCCTTCAAGGCCGCGGTGAATCGCGCCAAGCAGTACATCGTCGACGGCGACATCATGCAGGTCGTGCTGTCGCAGCGCATGAGCAAGCCTTATGCGGCGAGCCCGATGGCGCTGTACCGCGCGATCCGTTCGCTGAACCCCTCGCCCTACATGTTCTACTTCAATTTCGAGGACTTCCACGTCGTCGGCGCCTCCCCCGAAATCCTCGTGCGCCTCGACGAGGACGGGCAGGGCAAGCGCGTCACGGTGCGCCCGATCGCCGGCACACGCCCGCGCGGCGCCACCCCGGCCGAGGACGAGGCGCTGGAAGCCGACCTCCTCGCCGACGAGAAGGAGCGCGCCGAACACCTGCAGCTGCTGGACCTGGGGCGCAACGACGCGGGCCGTGTCGCCGAGACCGGCAGCGTGCGCGTGACCGACCAGTTCACGATCGAGCGCTATTCGCACGTGATGCACATCGTCTCCAACGTCGAGGCGAGGCTGAAGGACGGACTCAATGCGTTGGCGGTTCTGCGCGCGACCTTCCCGGCCGGCACCGTGTCGGGGGCGCCGAAGCTGCGTGCGATGGAGATCATCGACGAGTTGGAGCCGGTCAAGCGCGGCATCTACGCCGGGGCGGTGGGCTACATCGGTTTCCACGGCGACATGGATCTGGCGATCGCGATCCGCACGGCTGTGCTCAAGGATGGTCACATCCATGTGCAGGCGGGCGCCGGCATCGTCGCCGACTCCAACCCCGATTCCGAATGGGCGGAGACGCAGAACAAGGCGCGCGCGATGCTGCGCGCCGCGGAAATGGCCGAGTCCGGCCTCGACACCCGGATCGACTGAGGAACGCACCATGCTGCTGATGATCGACAACTACGACAGCTTCACCTACAACCTCGTGCAGTATTTCGGCGAGCTCGGCGCGCAGGTGAAGGTGTATCGCAACGACGAAATCACCCTTGAACAGATTGCGCTGATGAAACCCGAGCAGCTCGTGATCTCGCCGGGGCCGTGCACGCCCGCCGAGGCCGGCATCTCGGTGCCGGCGATTCGCGAGTTCGCGGGCAGGCTCCCCATCCTCGGCGTGTGCCTGGGCCACCAGAGCATCGGCGCGGCCTTCGGCGGCAGGATCGTGCACGCCAAGCGCCTGATGCACGGCAAGACCTCGCCGGTCCATCATCTGGACATCGGCGTGTTCAAGGGGCTGCCCAATCCGGTGACCTGCACGCGCTACCATTCGCTGGCGATCGAGCGCGAGAGCCTGCCCGACTGCCTGGAGGTGACGGCATGGACCGACGACGGCGAGATCATGGGCGTGCGCCACAAGACACTCGCGGTCGAGGGCGTGCAGTTCCACCCCGAATCGATCCTGACCGAACACGGCCACACGATGCTGCGGAACTTCCTCGACCAGCACCGCGCGAACTGACCAAGGACTTGCCATGACCATTACTGCCCAGGAAGCGCTCCAGCGCACGATCGATCACCGCGAGATCTTCTACGACGAGATGCTGTCGCTGATGCGCCAGATCATGGAAGGCGAGATCTCGCCCGTGATGACGGCCGCGATCCTCACCGGCTTGCGCGTGAAGAAGGAGACCATTGGCGAGATCACCGCCGCGGCGACTGTGATGCGCGAGCTTTCGACCAAGGTCGTCGTCGCCGGACCGGACCAGAACTTCCTCGACATCGTCGGCACCGGTGGCGATGGGGCGAACACCTTCAACATCTCGACGACGACGATCTTCGTTGCCGCGGCGGCCGGCGCGCGCGTGGCCAAGCACGGCGGGCGCAGCGTGTCGTCGAAGAGCGGTGCGGCGGACGTGCTGGAGGCGCTGGGTGCGAAGCTCGGCGCGACGCCGGAACAGGTGGCGGCCTCGATCGAGGCGACCGGCATCGGCTTCATGTTCGCGCCGGCCCACCACAGCGCGATGAAGAACGTCGCGCCGGTGCGCCGCGAGATGGGCGTGCGCACGATCTTCAACATCCTCGGCCCGCTGACGAATCCCGCCGGCGCGCCGAACACGCTGATGGGCGTGTTCCACCCGGATCTCGTCGGCATCCAGGCGCGCGTGATGGAGCGGCTCGGTGCGAATCACGTGCTGGTCGTCTACGGCCTGGACGGCATGGACGAGGTGAGCCTGGGCGCCGCGACCATGGTCGGCGAACTGAAGGACGGCGAGATCCGCGAGTACCAGATCCATCCCGAGGACTTCGGTATGGCGATGGCGGGCACGCGCAACCTGCAGGTGCAGAGCGCCGAGGAGTCGAAGGCGGTGCTGCTCGGCGTGCTCGACAACAAACCCGGCCCGACGCGCGACATCGTGATCCTGAACGCGGGGGTGGCGCTGTACACTGCGAACCTCGTGGACTCGATCGCTGACGGCATCGGGCGTGCGCGCGAGATCATCGCCAGCGGTGCGGCGCGGGCGAAACTCGAGGAGTTCCTCGCCTTCAACCGCCAGTTCGCGTGAGGCAGGCATGAGCGACATCCTGAACAAGATCCTCGCCGTGAAGGCCGAGGAAGTGGCTGCAGGCAAGGCGGCGCGTCCGCTCGAGCGCGTGCGCGCGGAGGCGGAGATGGCGCCCGCGGCGCGCGATTTCGTCGGCGCGATGCGCGCGAAGATCGCCGCCGGCGAGGCGGCGGTGATCGCCGAGGTGAAGAAGGCGAGCCCGTCCAAGGGCGTGATCCGGGCGGACTTCCGCCCGGCCGAGATAGCCGTGCAGTACGAGCGCGCCGGGGCGGCCTGCCTGTCGGTGCTGACCGACCGGCAGTTCTTCCAGGGCGCACCCGAGTACCTGCAGGCGGCGCGTGCGGCTTGCGCACTGCCGGCACTGCGCAAGGACTTCCTTGTCGATGCGTGGCAGGTGTACGAGGCGCGCGCGATGGGCGCGGACGCGATCCTGCTGATCGCCGCGGCCCTGGATCTCGCGCAGATGCAGGAGATGGAGGCGATCGCAACGAGCCTCGGTATGGCGGTGCTGGTCGAGGTGCATGACGCGGCCGAGCTCGACGTCGCGCTGCAACTCGCGACCCCGCTGGTCGGCATCAACAACCGCAACCTGCGCAGCTTCGAGGTCAGCCTGCAGACGACGCTGGACCTGCTGCCGCGCATCCCCGCCGGGCGCATCGTGGTCACCGAGTCCGGCATCCTCAAGCCGCAGGACGTGGCGTTGATGCGGTCGAGCGCCGTGCATGCCTTCCTCGTCGGCGAAGCCTTCATGCGTGCGCCGGATCCGGGCGAGGAGCTGCGCGCACTGTTCGGCTGAGCGGGGCGACGCATGACGTCGCCACCAAGCTCCGATCAGGCCGCTCGCCCGCGCCGGCGGGCGGCTCGTCTGTGGCTGGCGGCGCTTGCGCTGCCGGCGCTGTTCGTCGTCGCGGCGGCGTGGTTGGTGCTGACCGAGTCCGGCCTGCGGGCGGCGGTCGCCCTTGCGGGAATCCTGAGCGGCGGCCGGGTGGTGCTGGAATCCCCTGCCGGTCGCCTCGCCGGGCCATTGCGCGTCGGGGTGTTGCGCATCGACAGCCCGGACCTGCGCGTGCGAGTCGAGGGGTTCGCGCTGGTCTGGCGGCCGGGCGCCCTGTTCGACGGCGGCATCGCCATCGATGAGCTCTCGGCGGAGCGGGTCGACTTCGCCTCACGTCCGCAGGATCAAGCTCCAGCGCCGACTCCGCCCGCGTCCCTCGCACTACCGTTTTCCGTGGCGGCGCAATCGCTCAGCGTCGGCCGGCTCGCGCTGCGCGAATGGACGGACGGCGAACTTGCTGCTGCCGAGACTGCCTTCGAGCTTGCCGACCTCGCGGCCCGTGCGCGCAGCGATGGCGGCCGCCACCATATCGAAACCCTCGCGGCGACCTTGCCCTTCGGGCGGGCCGAGGTCGCAGGCGAAATCGACGGGAGCGCACCCTTCGCGCTGTCGGCGAGCGCGGCGCTGATCGGCGCGAACAAGGGGCACGAATACCGCTTGAAGCTCGCTGCGACCGGCGACCTGCTTGCGCCGCAACTCAGGATCGAGGGTGAAGGGGCCGGCTTGCGCGGCGACGGCGAAGTGCTTGCGTCGCCGTTCGCGGCGGTGCCCGTGCGCCGGCTGCGCATCGCACTCGGCGATCTCGACCCTGCAGCGTTCGAACCTTCCGCACCGCGCGCGGCCTTGCGCATCGCGGCGGACCTGTCGGCGCAGGACGGGACGCAGGGCGCCGGGGGTTTGTCGGGGCCGATATCGGTCGAGAATGCTCGGCCCGACGCGATCGACCGGCAGGGCCTGCCTTTCACGAAACTCGCCGCACGGCTGCAGTGGACGCCGGAGCGGGTGCGGGCCGAAGCGCTGGTGCTTCAGCTCGCGGGTGCCGGGCGGGTCACGGGCGACGTGGACTGGCAACCGGGACGACGAGGAGCTGCGCCGGGAGAAGGCGCGGACGAGGCAACGCCGGCGCCTGCAGCAGCCGATCCGCTCGGGCGTCTGAGCGCCACGCTGCAGTTGGCGGGCATCGAGCTGCAGCGCCTGGACGGACGCCTGCCGCCCTCGGTACTCGCGGGCCGGCTGCAGGCAGATGGAGATCGCGAGCGCCAGAGCGCGGAGCTTGACGTGAAGGTGCAGGCGACGCGTGTGCGTGCCAAGGCGGTGGTGACCGCGCAGGGCGAGGCCGGGGTGCGCAGCCTTGCAGCGAGCGGCGAAGTGTCTTCCTTCGATCCCCGCCTCTTCGTTGCCGGGGCCCCGGAGGCCAAGCTGAATCTGGATTTCCGTCTCGCCGCGAGCCTGGGCGAGCTGTCCCGCTACGAGACCGCCGTCGACTTGCGCGACGGCCAGTTGCGCGGCAAGGCGGTGCGCGGGAAGCTGCGTGCGGTGGTGGAGGGCGCGCGTCTGGCCGATGGCGACCTGGACCTGGACCTCGCCGGCAATCGCATTCGCGCGCGCGGCGCCTGGGGTGCGCCTCGCGACGTGCTGAAGCTGGATGTGGACGCCCCGGCGCTCGCGGCGCTCGATGCGCGCCTCGGTGGCCGGCTGACCTTTGCGGGAAGCCTTTCCGGAGGGGCGGAACTGCCGTCCGGCAGCGTGAAGTTCGCCGCCGAGGGGCTGCGGCTGCCGGGCGATATCCGTATCGCTGCGGCCGACGGCGAGGGGTTGCTCGGGGCGGGGGCAGATGGCGAGGTCCGTCTCGCACTGGGCCTGAGAGGGCTGAGAGCGGTCACTCGGGATGCGGACAAGCCACCGGTCCGCGGGCGGGCCGCCGAAGAGCCGGACTGGGTGACGCAGGCGAACCTGCGGGTCGGGGGAACTCGGCGTGCGCATGCCGTCGATGTCGTCGCCACCGGTCTGGGAGGTGACAGTCTGCGCCTGCGCTTGGAAGGGGGCCTGTTCGGTGATGCCCTGAAGGCGGGGGTGGCAAACGGCGTTGCCGAATGGCGCGGCCGCGTGACCGCTCTGGAGACGGCAGGGCGCTGGCCCACGCGACTGACCGCGCCGGCGCCGCTGGAACTCGGATCGCAGCGCGTGCAGCTCGGTGCCGCGGCGCTGGATGCCGGCGAACGCGGCCGCATCCGGCTGGACGAAACGAGCTGGTCGCCGCAGCGCATCGTCGCCCGCGGCTCCCTGACCGGGCTGGCCTTCGGCCTGATCTCGCGTCCAGACGGGCGTCCGCGTCGCGGCCCGGGCCCGCTGGTGCTCGGGGCGGAATGGGATCTGACGCTGGGCGAGGTGGCGCAGGGCTCGGCCCGTGTGTTCCGCGAGGCAGGGGACCTCACCGTGACCGGCGAGATTCCGGCGCGCCTGGGACTGGAGCATTTCGAGGCCCGCCTCGGCGCCCACGACAACCGCCTTGCGCTGGCGCTGGAGGCGCGCGGCAGCGAGCTGGGCGAACTGGCCGGCGCCGCGACCGCTCTGGCGGAGCGGACGCCGGACGGCGGCTGGCGGCTTGCGCCCGATGCGGCGCTGCTCGGATCTGCACACCTCGCGATGCCGTCGATCGCCTGGGTCGGGCGGCTGATGCAGGAAAACGTCGTGACCGGTGGCCGCCTCGGCGCGAGCGTGGCGCTTGCCGGCACGCCGGCCGCGCCGCGCGCGAGCGGCACGATCACCGGAGGGGAGTTGTCGCTGGCGTTGGTCGATCAGGGACTGCAATTGTCGGGTGGTGAGCTGCTTGCGCAATTCGATCGCGACCGGCTGCGGCTAGAGCGCCTCGAGTTCATCTCGCCCAACCGGGTGCGTCCGCGGGACTCCCGCCCGCCGGTGGCGCGGCTGACGGCCACGCCGGGGCGCCTCAGCGCGAGCGGCGAGATCGCGCTGGACAGCGGCAAGGGCGGTTTCGATTTTGCCGCCGAGCGCCTGCCGATCCTGCAGCGCAGCGACCGTTGGCTGATCCTGTCCGGCGTCGGTGCGGCCAACAGCACCTGGACACACGTGGATCTTGCGGCAAACCTGAACGCCGACGCCGGCTATGTCGAACTGGCGGAAACGCCCGCACCGAGCCTCTCCGACGACGTCGTGATCCTGGGGCACGAGCGGCGCGCCAACGGCGGGCTGCGGGTCGCCGCGGACGTGGCGGTCGCACTGGGGGATCATTTCTATCTGTCGGCACTGGGCATCGATACGCGCCTGACCGGTGGATTGCGCCTGCGTCTGCGCGACGGGGCGCCGCCGAGCGCGATCGGCACGATCGCCACGGCCGGGGGCACGTATCGCGGCTACGGACAGATGTTGGCGATTGAGCGCGGCCTGATCAACTTTCAGGGCGCGCCCGACAATCCCGGCCTGAACGTCGTCGCGCTACGCAAGGGTTTGCCGGTCGAGGCGGGGATCGAGATCGCCGGCAGCGCGCGGCGTCCCCGCATCCGCCTGGTATCGGAGCCGAATGTGCCGGATCCCGAAAAACTGTCCTGGATCGTGCTCGGGCGTGCGCCGAGCGCGGGCGGTGGCGGGGACATGGGCTTGCTGTTGCCCGCGGCGCAGGCCCTGCTCGGCGGGCCGGGCGGCGGGATGACGGACCAGTTGTCCCGCAGCCTGGGCTTCGACGAATTTTCGATCGGGCAGGGAGAAGTTGGCGGTGTCACCCGAACCGCCACCAGCCGCGTTGTCGGAGAGGGTACCATCGTAACTGGTGGCGACAACGTCGCCGGCCAGGTTCTGACGCTGGGCAAGCGTCTTTCATCGGATCTGGTCCTGTCCTTCGAGCAGAGCCTGGGCGGGGCCGAAAGTCTCGTCAAGCTGACCTACCAGCTCAGCCGCAGGGTTTCGCTGGTGGCGCGCGGCGGCAGCGACAATGCCGCCGATATCTATTACACGATCTCGTTCGAATGACGGGAATCGCGGCCCGACGATGCTGTCTTAATCGCGGGCATCCACGGAGACACATGCATGACGAAGAACGAAGCACCCGCAGCACGCGAGACCGCCATTCTCGCGGGGGGATGTTTTTGGTGCCTGGAGGCCGTCTTCAAGGAAGTCGATGGTGTGGAGTCGGTGAGTTCGGGCTACATCGGCGGGCGTGTCGAGGCGCCCACCTACCGGCAGGTCTGCGACGGGGGCACCGGCCATGCCGAGGCGGTGCAGATCGTCTTCGACCCGGCGGTGGTGAGCTATCGCGAGCTGCTCGAGATCTTCTTCGTCATCCACGACCCCACCAGCCTGAATCGCCAGGGCAACGACATCGGCACGCAGTACCGCTCGGCGATCTTCGCGGTGAGCGACGAGCAACTGCACACGGCGCTGGATCTCATCGAACACATGGGGGAGGCGCGCGTGTATCCGAGCGCGATCGTCACCAAGGTCGAGCGTGCCGGAACCTTCTGGCCGGCCGAGGACTACCACCACGACTATTACGCGAACAACTCCGACCAGCCCTACTGCCAGTACATCGTCGCACCGAAGATCGCGAAGTTCCGCGAGAAGTTCGCCAACCGACGCAAGCGGGGCGGGTAGAATCGGGTTTTCAACCCCGCAGGAGAGTTCCAATGTCCCAAACCACCACCGCCAGCGGCCTCGTCATCGAGGATCTGGAAGTCGGCAGCGGCGCCACCGCCGCTGCGGGCAAGCGCGTGTCGGTGCACTACACCGGTTGGCTGACCGACGGCAAGAAGTTCGATTCGAGCAAGGATCGCAACGACCCGTTTGACTTCCCGCTGGGTGCCGGTCACGTGATCCGCGGCTGGGACGAGGGCGTGCAGGGCATGCAGGAAGGCGGCAAGCGCAAGCTGACGATTCCGCCGGAGCTGGGCTACGGCGCACGCGGCGCGGGCGGCGTGATTCCGCCCAACGCGACGCTGGTGTTCGAGGTCGAGCTGCTGAAGGTTCTGTAAGCGCGTAGAACGAGAAGGGGCCACGCATAGGCCCCGGCTTCGCGTCGCCGGGCGCTCGTCCGGCACGCGGCCACGGGCGCCCGTTCGCCCGTCACGACAGGAAGAGGGGAGACATGAAACTCGATCCGGTCCAGCGGCGCATCCTCGCGCTGCTGCAGAAGGATTCGACGATCAGCACGCAGAACCTCGCCGAAAAGGTGGGACTGTCCTCGTCGCCGTGCTGGCGGCGTGTGCGCGAACTGGAAGAGGCGGGGCTCATCCGCGGCTACGTCGCGCTGCTGGATCGCAGGAAGCTCGGGCTGGAGACCTGCGTGTGGGTGCGCGTAAAGCTCAAGAAGCACAGCGCCGACGTGCTCGACCGCTTCGAGCAGGCGGTGAAGGGCTGCGACGAGGTCGTCGAATGCTACGAGCTCCTCGGCGAGACCGACTGCCTGCTGAAGCTCTACCTGCCGAACCTGGAGGCGCTGTCCTCCTTCATGCACAACTTCCTGCTCAAGATCCCCGAGGTCGACGTCACGAACTCCAGCGTTGCGCTGCGCGAGATCAAGAACGAAACAGCCCTGCCGCTGTGAGGCGGCAGGGCTGTGCTTGCCCGAAGCGGGGCGCAAGGGATCAGAGGCTGTTCCAGAACACCGCGAGAACGCCGATCGGCGCGACGTAGCGGGCGAGCAGGTTCCACAGGCGGAAGCCGGTTGTGCCCAGTCCGAGATCCTTGCGCACGCTTTCGCGGTCGAGGCACCACGCGACGAACACGATCGCGCCGAGTCCGCACAGCGGCAGCATGAACTTGCTGGTCAGCTTGTCGAGCAGGTCGAAGATGTTCTGGCCGAAGATCAGCACGTTGCTCCACTCGTTGAACGACAGCAGCGCGGCGATGCCCAGTGCCCAGGTCGCGAGGCCGGCGACCACGGTTGCGCCCACCCGGCCCAGCGGCGTGCGCTCCTCGAGCAGCTCGACGGCCGGCTCCAGCAGCGAGATCGACGAGGTCAGGGCGGCAAAGATCAGCAGCGCGAAGAACATCACGCCGAGGATCAGCCCGCCCGAGATCTTGCCGAAGGCCAGCGGCAGCGTCACGAACACGAGGCCCGGGCCGGCTGCGGGGTCGAGGCCGTTGGCGAACACAATCGGGAAGATCGCCATGCCCGCACCCAAGGCGATCACGGTGTCGGAGATCGCGACGGTGCGCGCCGCGCGCAGCAGGTTGATGTCCTGCCCGAGGTAGGAGCCGTAGGCGATCATCACGCCCATGCCGAGGGACAGGGTGAAGAACGCGTGGCCGAGCGCGGCGAGCACGACGCCGCTGTTGAGCTTGCTCCAGTCGGGCGTGAATAGGTAGGACGCCGCGGCGCCAAAGCTGCCGGTCGTCATGCCGTAGCCGACCATGATCAGCAGGATCACGCCGAGCGCTGGCATCAGGATCTTGGTGGCGCGCTCGAGGCCGCCCGACACACCCATCGCGACCACGCCGATCGTCAGGGCCATGAACACCGAGTGCCACAGGAGCAGCTTGGCCGGATCGGCGAGCAGGCCGTTGAAGAGGGCTCCGGCGGCGTCCTTGTCAATGCCCGAGAAGCTGCCCGTGCCGGCTTCGACAAGATAGGACACGGCCCATCCGCCGATCACGCTGTAGAAGGACAGGATCAGGAAGGCGGCAAGCGTGCCACCGATCCCGAGCAGGGCCCAGTTGCGGCTGCGTCCGTTCTTCTTCGCCAGTTCGACCATCGTGTTGACCGGGTTCTTCTGCCCGCGGCGGCCGATGAGCCACTCCGCGACGATGATCGGCAGGCCGATCAGGGCGATGCAGGCGAGATAGACCAGCACGAAGGCGGCGCCACCGCTCTGGCCGACCATGTAGGGAAACTTCCAGATGTTGCCGAGACCCACCGCCGAACCCACCGCGGCGATGATGAAGCCCATGCGCGAGGACCAGTGGTCGTGAACCTTGACCGCCCCGGCGGCCATCGTTGCGGTTGCGGACTGGATGCCGGACATGTCAGCGCACCCCGCAAGCGGTCATTGACGGTGCCCGGGTCTGCGCGTTGCGCGCGGTCGTGCGGGCGTGTGTGGTGAAATTCATCTGCGTCTCCTCCGGATTGCATTGCCTTGTGGGCAGTCGGCGCAAGGGAAGACGGCAGCGGACGACGTGCGGGGCGGCACGGCGCACACGGCTCCACGATGAGTTGTCTCCACCTTGCGTTGTTTTTGCGTTGGCGCCGCTCGTGGGCCGGCGCAACGGAATGCGCATGTTAAAGAGAGCGTGGGGAATTGTTTTGCGGGTTTTGCGGTTTTTACGGACGCTTCGCGGAATATTCTGCCCCGGTCGCGCCTGTTTCGACGGAATTCGTACCGGAACGGTGTGGCGCAGTGCAACAAGCGGGCCTGATGCCAGCGATTTTCGAGTCCCGAAGTTTCCTGCCGGGGCGGCGCTCCGGTAGCATCGCGACCCCATCCCGCGGATACTTGCCTCATGGACCAACCCGCTCGCGCCTGCGGCATCGATTTTGGCACCTCCAACTCCACGGTCGGCTGGGTACGGCCGGGCGCGGCGACCCTGCTCGCGCTCGAGGACGGCAAGCCGACGCTGCCTTCTGCGGTGTTCTTCAACGCCGACGAGGAAACCACCGCGTTCGGTCGGGCTGCGCTGGCGGAGTATCTCGAAGGCTACGAAGGCCGCCTGATGCGTGCGCTGAAGAGCCTGCTCGGCAGCAGCCTCATCGATGGTCAGACGGAGGTGCAGGGGCGGGCGCTGCGCTTCCGCGACCTGCTCGCGAGTTTCATTGGCGAGTTGAAGTCGCGCGCGGAGGCGCAGGCCGGACGCAGTTTCGACAAGGCGGTGTTCGGGCGGCCTGTGCGCTTCGTCGACGACGACGCGGACGCCGACCGCAAGGCACAGCAAACGCTCGCCGAGGTCGCCGCGCAGGTCGGCTTCCGCGACGTGAGCTTCCAGTTCGAGCCGATCGGGGCGGCGCTGCACTATGAACTTTCGCTCGCGCGCGAGGAGCTGGTGCTGATTGCCGACATCGGCGGCGGCACGGCGGACTTCTCGCTCGTGCGCCTGTCGCCCGCGCGCGCGCGGCGATCGAATGATGAGCACGACCGCCGCGAGGATCTGCTCGGCAACGGCGGCGTGCATATTGGCGGCACCGATTTCGATCGCGCGCTGAGCCTCGAATGCGTGATGCCGCTGCTGGGCTATCGCAGCCGCATGAAGAGCGGCGCCGAGATTCCCGCCAGTGTCTATTTCCAGCTCGCGACCTGGCACACGATCAACTTCGCGTACACGCGTCAGGCTTGGGCGGACCTGCAGAATGTCTATCGCGATGCCGCCGCGCGCACCGAGCTCGACCGGCTGGCGAAGCTGATCAACCGGCGCGAGGGGCACTGGCTCGCGCTGCAGGTGGAGCAGGCGAAGATCGACCTGTCCGCGGCGCCGGCGGCGGTCATGGACCTCGACCGTCTGGAGGCCGGCCTCGGTCACACGATCACCGATGCGGACTTCGCATCGGCCACGCTCAACCTCGTCGACCGCGTCGCGGCCTGCGTGCGCGCGCTGCTCGACGAGGCGGGCGTGCGGCGCGAGCAGGTTGATACGATCTATTTCACCGGCGGCGGCAGCGCGGTGCCGCAGCTGCGTGCGCGCATCTCCGCCGAACTGCCGCAGGCGCGCAGCGTCGAGGGCGACCTCTACGGCAGCATCGGTGGGGGGCTGGCGGTGGAGGCCGCCCGGCGCTACGGCTGAGCGGGGCAGGTTTGCCCGGGCTGGGGCCGCAGCAGAAATAGTCCTTCAGCGCAGCGCGCGCGGCGGGCAATGTTCCCCGTGGGACATACCTGCCACATCGTCGCCGGAATGCCGTAGTCCGCAGGGTATTTTTCGCGCTCGGGCACCCTTGCAGGGCCGCGATGCTGCGGTGCACTGCCTGCAATTCGGGCGACATTCCCGAAAAACGCGCGCCGGGGAAAAATTTTTCCTGCGACGCGTGATTTCGCCTGCAACGAGAAAAAACTCCCCGACCCCGTCTCCTTACGATGCTCACTCGCGTTCGATGCCGCGGACGCACACAACAGCAACCATACAGGAGACAACGTCGGCAGGCCGGACACGGGCGTCACGAGCGCCGCGCGTCCAGGGACTGCGACGGATCATGCGCCATGTCGAATACCCATTCGAGCACCCCCTCCCCGCAGGCCCTCGCGCCCGTTTCTCTCGACGACAAATACACGCTGACTTCCGGCCGCGCCTATATGACCGGCATCCAGGCGCTCGTCCGCCTGCCGATCATGCAGCGCCTGCGAGACCAGGCCGCGGGGCTCAATACCGCGGGCTTCGTCACCGGCTACCGCGGATCGCCGCTTGGTAACGTCGACCAGGAATTCTGGAAGGCGAAGAAATACCTCGAACCGCAGCACATCCGCTTCCAGCCCGGCCTCAACGAAGACCTCGCCGCGACCGCCGTGTGGGGCACGCAGCAGGTGAACCTCGATCCGAATGCGATGTACGACGGCGTGTTCTCGATCTGGTACGGCAAGGGCCCGGGCGTGGATCGCACCGGCGACGTCTTCCGCCACGCCAATGCCGCAGGCACCTCGAAGCACGGCGGCGTGCTTGTGATCGCCGGTGACGACCACGGCGCCAAGTCGTCCACGCTGCCGCACCAGACCGAGCACATTTTCAAGTCGATGATGATGCCGGTGCTCGCGCCCGCGGGCATCCAGGACTACCTGGAATACGGCCTGCACGGCTTCGCGCTGTCGCGCTACTCGGGCTGCTGGGTCGCCTTCAAGGCGCTGACCGACACGGTGGAAACTTCCGCATCCGTCGACATCGATCCGTTCAAGGTCCAGACCATCATCCCGGCGGACTTCCCGATCCCGGCAGACGGTCTCAACCTGCGCTGGCCCGATCCCCCGCTGGTGCAGGAAAAGCGTCTCGTGCATCACAAGCTGTACGCCGCGCTCGCCTACTGCCGCGCGAACGGGCTCAACCGCACGATCATCGACAGCCCGAACGCCAAGCTTGGCATCATCACTTCCGGAAAGAGCTATCTCGACGTGCGCCAGGCGCTCGAAGACCTTGGCATCGACGAGCAACTCGCCGCCGAGATCGGCATCCGCCTGTACAAGGTCGGCATGGTGTGGCCGCTCGAAGCTGAAGGCGTGCGCGAGTTCGCGAACGGCCTCGACGAGATCCTCGTCATCGAGGAGAAGCGCCAGTTCCTCGAATACCAGCTGAAGGAAGAGCTCTACAACTGGAACGAGAACGTGCGTCCGCGCGTCATCGGCAAGTTCGACGAGAAGGGCGAGTGGGCGCTGCCGCATAGCGACTGGATGCTGCCCGCCGCCGGCGACCTCACGCCGGCGATGATCGCCCGCGTGATCGCTGCCCGCATCGCGCGCTTCTACACCTCGGACAAGGTCAAGGCCCGCCTCGCCTTCTTCGACGCCAAGGAAGCCGCGCTCGCCAAGCCGCGCCTGTCGATCCAGCGCGTGCCGCACTACTGTTCCGGCTGCCCGCACAACACCTCGACCAAGGTCCCGGCCGGTTCGCGCGCCATCGCCGGCATCGGCTGCCATTACATGGCGACCTGGCTGTCGCCGGAGACGACGCAGACCTTCTGCCAGATGGGCGGCGAAGGCGTGCCCTGGGTCGGCCAGGCGCCCTTCACGAAGACCCCGCACGTCTTCGCGAACCTCGGCGACGGCACCTACATGCACTCGGGGATACTGGCGATCCGCGCGGCCGTCGCGGCGAAGGTGAACATCACCTACAAGATCCTCTACAACGATGCCGTGGCGATGACCGGCGGCCAGCCGCACGACGGCACGCTGTCGGTGCCGATCATCGCGCGCCAGCTGCAGGCCGAAGGCATCCACAACATCATTGTCGTCAATGACGGCCCGCGCGCCTACGGTCCGGCGGACCTGCCGCACGGCGTGCCGATCCGCCACCGCGACGAGCTCGACGCCGTGCAGCGCGAGCTGCGCGAAGTGCCGGGCGTGACCGCGATCATCTACGATCAGACCTGCGCCGCCGAGAAGCGCCGCCGCAGGAAGCGCGGCAAGTTCCCGGATCCGGCGATGCGCGTCGTGATCAATGACCTCGTCTGCGAAGGCTGCGGCGACTGCAGCGAGAAGTCGAACTGCATGTCCGTGGCCGCCGTCGAGACCGAGTTCGGCAGGAAGCGCACGATCGACCAGTCCGCGTGCAACAAGGACTTTTCGTGCGTCAAAGGTTTTTGCCCGAGCTTCGTGACGATCGAAGGCGGCAAGCTCAGGAAGGGCAAGGCCGCGACCGCGGCGGCGGACGTCTTCGCGTCGCTGCCCGAGCCGACGCTGCCGGCGACGAACGCTCCCTGGGGCATCCTCATCACCGGCGTCGGCGGCACCGGCGTCGTCACGATCGGCGCGCTGCTCGGCATGGCCGCGCACCTCGAAGGCAAGGGCGTGTCCATCCTCGACATGGCCGGCCTCGCGCAGAAGGGCGGGGCGGTGTGGTCGCACGTCAAGATCGCCAACCGGCCCGAAGACATCTTCGCCGCCCGCGTCGCCGCAGGTGAAGCGAACGTCGTGATCGGCTGCGACCTCGTCGTGTCGGCGAGCGACGAATCGCTCGCGAAGATGCGCACCAATCACACCCGCGTCGTCATCAACCGCGATCAGACCAACACCAGCGAATTCGTCCGCGGCTTCGCGGCCCAGGCCCGCACCGGCAACGTCGCGAAGCACCCGGACCCGCAGTTCCCGGCCGGCTCGATGGAGTCCCAGATCGTCGACGCCGTCGGGAACCAGAACGTCGAGTTCCTCGAAGCCTCGCGTCTTGCAACGGCGATTCTCGGCGATTCGATCGCAACCAACCTCTTCATGCTCGGCTTCGCCTGGCAGCGTGGCCTCGTGCCGCTGACGCGCGACGCGATCCTGCGGGCGATCGAGCTCAACGGTGCCGCGATCGAGGCCAACAAATCCGCGTTCCAGTGGGGCCGCCGTGCCGCCGTCGATCCGGATGCGGTCGCGAAGGCCGCGAAGCCGCAGCACGGCACGCCCGAGCATCACAAGCTGTCGGCCTCGGTCGACGAGGTGATCGCCCGCCGCAAGGCCTTCCTCGCCGACTACCAGGACGCCGCCTACGCCGAGCGCTACGCGAAGTTCGTCGAGCGCGTGCGCGCGGCCGAAGCCAAGGTCGAGCCCGGCGTGACGCTGCTGACCGAAGCGGTCGCACGCGGTTACCACAAGCTGCTCGCCTACAAGGACGAGTACGAAGTGGCGCGCCTCTACACCGACAGCGACTTCCTCAAGCGTGTCGAGGAGCAGTTCGAGGGCGACTACAAACTCGTCTTCCACCTCGCGCCGCCGACGCTTGCCGACAAGGACCCGCAGAGCGGCGAGCTGCAGAAGAAGAAATACGGCCCGTGGATGCTGAAGGCGATGCGCCAGCTCGCGAAGATGAAGGGCCTGCGCGGCTCGATGCTCGACCCCTTCGCCCGCACGCACGACCGCAAGCTCGACCGCCAGCTGATCGCCGACTACGAGCGCATCGTCGAGGAGATTCTCGCCGGCCTCGAGAAGGCGAACTTCGAGACCGCCGTCGAACTCGCCAGCCTGCCCGAGCAGATCCGCGGCTTCGGCCACATCCGCGAGCGCTATCTGCGCAACGCGCGGATGCGCGAAGCGGAACTCCTCGCGGCCTTCCGCCGCAAGGAGCGTCCGGCCGAGGTGACCAACGGCAAGGTGCGCAAGACCATCGCCGTCATACCGGGCTAATTACCGATCCGGCGATCAAGTATGTGAGGTCTGCCCCGCACGGAGTTCATCCCCCTTGAAGGGGAGGGAGCAAACGTGCGGCACTCAACGTGACTTCACGTAATTGCCTGCCGGTTAACAGCTTCCCCCCCTCGCAGCAAACCTTCCGCCACGGCCACGAGCCGTGGTGGAGGGGGCGTTGCACCCTTTCCAGACCAATGAAGGAGACATCATGAGCGTATTCAACCTGAGCGATTTTGCCGACCACGAACAGGTCGTGTTCTGCAGCGACGAAAAGAGCGGCCTCAAGGCCATCATCGCGGTGCATAACTCCAACCTCGGCCCGGCGCTGGGCGGCTGCCGCATGTGGCCCTACGCCAGCGAAGAGGAAGCGATCCGCGACGTGCTGCGCCTGTCGCGCGGCATGACCTACAAGTCGGCGATGGCCAACCTCAAGCTCGGCGGCGGCAAGTCCGTGATCATCGGCAACCCGCGCACCGACAAGACGCCCGAGCTGCTGAAGGCCTTCGCTCAGGCCGTCGAGCGCGTCAATGGCCGCTACATCGCCGCGGAAGACTCCGGCACCGGCGTCGACGACATGAAGTTCATGTCGCAATTCACGCAGCACGTCGCGGGCATCGTCGACAAGCCGTCCGAGAACGGCACCCGCAGCGGCGATCCGTCGCCGGCGACCGCGTACGGCACCTTCGTCGGCATCAAGGCCGCGGTCAAGGAACGTCTCGGCCGCGACTCGCTCGAAGGGCTGAAGATCGCCGTGCAGGGCCTGGGCAACGTCGGCTTCGACCTCGCGCGCCAGCTGAAGGCCGCGGGGGCGCAATTGTGGGTCACCGACATCCATCGCGAACCGCTGCTGCGCGCCGCGAAGGAGATCGAGGCGACCGTCGTCGCGCCGGAAGAGATCTTCGGCCTCGACGTCGATGTGTTTGCCCCCTGCGCGATGGGCGCGATCATCAACGACCAGACGATCCCGCTGCTGAAGGCGAAGATCGTCGCCGGCGCCGCCAACAACCAGCTCGCCGAGCCGCGCCACGGCCTCGCGCTGATGCACAAGGGCATCCTGTACGCCCCCGATTACGTCATCAACGCCGGCGGCATCATCGACGTCTACTACGAGCGTACCGGCAACTTCGACCGCGCCGCGCTGAAGTCCCACATCGAGCGCATCTATGACAACCTGATGGAAATCTTTGCGCGCGCACGCAAGGAAGAGCGTCCGACCGGAGAGGTCGCCGACGCGATCGCCGAGGAGCGCTTCAAGCGCTGAGCGCCGCACAGCGGCCACCGGCCGGACACCCTTCCGTTCTCCTCTCGGATCGGCGTTCGGCTGGCAGGCCGCTCTCCATGGTTTAAGATGTCGGCAAACCGCTATTTGCCGACATCATGCGCACCATCAACCCCCAGCAGGCGCTGCTGCTCTCCCTGGCAGCCGCCCTCACGACCATTGGCATGAAAACGGGCGCATGGTGGCTGACTGGATCGGTCGGCTATCTCTCCGACGCGCTCGAATCCTTCGTCAACCTCGCCGGAGCATCCTTCGCGCTGTTGATGGTGTCGTTCGCACGGGCGCCGGCCGACCCGGGGCATCCCTACGGGCACGGCAAGGCCGAGTATTTTTCCGCCGCCTTCGAAGGCGTGATGATCTTCATCGCCGCGCTGGCGATCCTGTTCGCGGCCGGCGAGCGCCTGCTCCATCCGCAGCCGCTGGGGGCTCTGGGCGTCGGCACCGCGCTGTCGGTCGGGGCCAGCCTCGTCAACTTCGTCGTCGCGCGCGTCCTCTTCCAGGTCGGGCGCGCGCATCGCTCGCTGGCGCTGGAGGCCGACGCGCGCCACCTGATGACGGACGTGTGGACCACCGCCGGGGTGGTGGTCGGCGTCGGGCTTGCGAGCGCGAGCGGCTGGGTGTGGCTCGATCCGGTCATCGCCGCCGCCGTTGCGCTGAACATCCTGCGCGAGGGCTGGAGCCTGATGCAGCGTTCGGTCGACGGATTGATGGATCGGTCCCTCGCCGCCGCGGACATCGAACGCATCGAGACGGTGTTGGCGACGTTTACCGCGCGGGGCTGCAGTTTTGCGAACCTGAAGACGCGCGTTGCCGGCGCCATGCACTTCGCGCACGTGGACATCCGCCTGCCGGGTGATTGGTCGGTCGCCCGCGCCCATGCGCTTGCCGATGAGGTGGAGCGGGCAGTGGAGGCGCAGGCCGATGCGCGGCTGACGACCCACGTCGAGCCGGCTGACTAGCGTCTTCAACGGCGTCGGGAAGGCGCTGCTGGGCAGCCCCTCCTGCGGGTTGGAGGACGCCTCCTCAGTCGCGGGCGCGACGGCGGCGGGCGCGTTCCTCGGGCGTCCAGATCTCGCCCGAGCCCTTGCGATGCTCGCGCCGCGTAAAGGCCGACTTGTAGCCGGTGAACATCGCGAGCACGTAGTTCTGGCGGTGCCACCAGGACGACCACAGCACGCCGGCGAGGTGGAAGCCCGCGAGCGTGAGCAGGGCCTTGGCCATGAACTTGTGCACCACTTCGAGGTTTTCGTCCCAAATCGTCGGCACGATGTCCGCGAGCGGGCCTTCGAGTTGCTGCGCGCCATAGAGCATGGTGCCGATCACGGTATTGAATAGCAGCATCGTCAGCAGCAGGAACACCATGAGGGCGCCCATGGGATTGTGGCTGAGATATTCGCGCGCCTTGCCCATGCGCAGCGCTGCGAGCAGGTACTGCACCGTCTCGTTCACGCTGTACGTGAAGGCAGAGAAGCGAGCGTATTTCGTGCCGACAAACCCCCAGATGATGCGGATCACGACGAGCGTGAAGATCGTGTAGCCGGCGTAGGCGTGCAGCGGGAACTTGTCGGTGATGAGGTAGCCCGTCGTGAACGACACCACGAGGGTCCAGTGAAAGATCCGAACGAGGATGTCCCAGACCTTGATCCGGGTGGGCGTGGAAATCGTGCTTGCCTGCAGGCTGGCTGCGCGCGGGTCGTTCATGGCTTGTGTGCGTCGTTCGTCGCCGCATGCGGCGACCGGGATGGGAAACCGGTTCTGAAACATAATTTTACCAGTCGAGTTCGCGGCCCCGGATGATCCGGGTCAATCCAGCCGTTAACAAGTTGGCAATGCACTGTTGCGCAATGCGTACGCGAGCGAGGGCTTCCCCATCACTGGTGGGGAATATCACCTGAATTGCTGTCGGCGACTCGGTAAATTTGCGGTCGCTGTCGGCCTGGGGCCGGGTTGGCGCGTTATTCCACAGGAGGCACGAGTATTGCTCTACATGGTTGCGGATACGATTCTCGTCCGCGAAGGAGGCTGCCATGAAGTCCCGCGACGACGTCTTTCTCGCACGCCAGCCGATTTTCGACCGGCAGCGCAAGCTTGCCGCCTACGAACTGCTCTTTCGCGAAGACGACTCGGGCGAAGCCCGTGTCACCGACGATGCCTTGGCGACCGCGCAGGTCATTGCGCGCACCTTCGGCCGCCTGGGGCTGAACAGCGTGATCGGCGGCAGTGCGGCCTTCGTCAATGTGGACGCGGAAATGCTCATGTACGGCCGCATCCAAAGCCTGCCGCACGATCGCGTGGTGCTGGAGTTGCTGGAAACCGTCACGGTCGATTGTGCCGTCGTGGATCGTTGCTCCGAATTGAAGCACCTCGGCTACCGCCTCGCCCTCGACGACGTCTGCCGCGTGAGCAACGAGCTGGAGCCGCTGCTGGACATCGTGGATGTCGTAAAAATTGACATTTTGCAGCTCGAACCTGCTGCGCTCGAGTTGCTTGTGCGCCGCCTGCGCCTGCATCCGGCCAAGCTGCTGGCGGAAAAGGTGGATACGCTGGAGCGTGCCCGCCATTGCCTGACCCTCGGCTTCGACTTCTTCCAGGGCTATTTCTTCGCTCGCCCAGCCCTGCTGACGGCCTGAAAGTCGCGCGGGATCAGACTTCGCGCGCGATTTCGGCGATGATTGCCGTGCCGTAGGCCTCGAGCTTGCGGTCGCCGATGCCGGACACGTGCGCCAGTTCCTCGATGGATCCCGGCCGCGCGAGCGCGATTTCGCGCAGCGTGGCGTCGTGAAAAATTACATATGCGGGCACGTTGCGTTCGCGCGCAGTGGCCGCACGCCACGCGCGCAGGCGATCGAACAGCGTGAGCGGCACGCCGTCGAGGATCTCCATGCGGGTGCCGCGCATGCGCTTCGTGCGCCGCTTCTCCGGCGCGAGCCGCAGGGAGAACTCCGCCTCGCCGCGCAGCAGCGGTCGTGCGAGATCGGTCAGCGTCAGCGCGTTGTGGCGGTCGTGGTCCACGGCCAGCAGGCCGCGGGCGACGAGCTGGCGGAACAGCGTGCGCCAGGTCTTTTCCTCCACGTCGGCACCGATGCCGAAGGTGCTCACCTTGTCGTGTTCCCAGTCGCGCACCTTGTCCGTGAGTTCGCCGCGCAGCACGTCGATGACGTGGCCGGCACCAAAGCGTTGCCCCGTCCGGAACACGCCCGACAGCGCCTTGCGTGCTGCGTCCGTCGCGTCCCAGGTGCGCGGCGGCTCCAGGCAGTTGTCGCAGTTGCCGCAGTGTTCGCCCTGCTCGCCGAAGTGCGCGAGCAGGTGCTTGCGGCGGCAGCCGGTCGTCTCGACCAGCCCGACCAGCGCGTCGAGCCGGGCGCGGGCGCGGCGCTTGAAGTCCTCGCTGCCCTCGGATTCGTCGATCATGCGTCGTTGCTGCACGATGTCCTGCGCGCCCCAGGCCATCCACGCCTGCGAGGGGAGACCGTCGCGACCGGCGCGGCCGGTTTCCTGGTAGTAGCCCTCGATCGAGCGCGGCAGGTCGAGGTGGGCGACGAAGCGCACGTCCGGCTTGTCGATGCCCATGCCGAAGGCGATGGTCGCGCACATCACCAGCCCGTCCTCGCGCAGGAAGCGGCTCTGGTTCGCCGCGCGCACGTCCTGGGGCATGCCCGCGTGATAGGCGAGGGCGCGGATGCCCTGTTCCTCCAGCCATGCGGCGGTCTCCTCGACCTTGCGCCGTGACAGGCAATAGACGATGCCGGCGTCGCCCGCGTGGTCGTCGCGAATGAAGGCGAGCAGCTGGTTGCGCGGGTTGTCCTTGTCGACCATGCGATAGCGGATGTTCGGCCGGTCGAAGCTGGAGATGAAGCGGCGTGCGGTGGCGAGCCCCAGGCGCTGGGCGATCTCCTCGCGCGTGTCGGCGTCGGCGGTGGCCGTCAGCGCGATGCGCGGCACGCCCGGATAGCGCTCCGGTAGCACCGACAGTTGCAGGTACTCGGGGCGGAAGTCGTGCCCCCACTGCGACACGCAGTGCGCCTCGTCGATCGCGAACAGCGCAATACGGCCCGCCTCGTGCAGGCGATCGAGCGTTGCGAGCATCCTGCCGGTGAGGAGTCGCTCGGGTGCCACGTACAGCAGGTCCAGTCGGCCGGCGACGAGGTCGCGCTCCACCGTGACGGATTCGTCGGCTGCCTGGCTGGAGTTCAGGTAGGCTGCCGCCACGCCCGCTTCCCGCAGCGCGCTCACCTGGTCCTGCATCAGTGCGATCAGCGGCGACACCACCACGGCGGTGCCGGCGCGCAGCAGCGCCGGTACCTGATAGCACAGCGATTTGCCGCCCCCGGTGGGCATCAGCACCAGCGCGTCGCCACCTGCGCTCACGTGCTCGACGACAGCCTGTTGTTCGCCGCGGAAGGCGGTGTAGCCGAAGACGTGCTCGAGGACGTGCAGGGGGGAAGAGGGGGCGTGCGCGGTCATTGCCGTCATTCTACCGGTGCGGCCCCTGCAGATACAGGGCGGGAGGGTGCTCGCGAGGTTCGTGTGCGATGCGTACGGCATTATTGCGCGCCGGGCCTCGATTCGACGCCGCCCGATGACGGTGTTATCGTTCGACTATTACGAAAGTTGCAGGTTGTGCGTGGCCGGGAGATTCCATGCGGAAGACCGACGTTTCAAAGCTATACGAGGCCTACCCTCACCTCGGGAGGATCGATGAACTGTGGGGAACGCGCGATTGTCGCGAGTTCATCAACCGGCTCATGAACGACACGCGCGAGGGTCAGCGGCGGGGTTTTCCGGGAGACCACGCGCGTACCATCTTGCGTCTGTTGCTGGAGCACGATCGCGAGTTCCCGCAGTTCGAGGAGAGCATCACGTCCGACTGGCGCAACTCCGTGGCCCCGTCGCGGCGCGGAATCCAGGGGTGACTCGGCGTAGATGAACCTGCCCGACGACGATCTGCTCGAATTCGCATCGGAGACTCCGCTCGCGCAAGCCAACACGACGACGTGCTGGAAGGTTGCGATCGTCGATGACGACGACGATGTCCACCGCAGCACGGAGCTGAGCCTCGCCGACACCGAGATCCTGGGGCGTCCGCTTGCCTTCCTGCATGCACGTTCGGCCGCCGAGGCGCGTGCGCTGTTCGCCGCGGAGCGCGACATCGCGGTGATCCTGCTCGACGTCGTGATGGAGACCCAGGAGGCCGGCTTGCTGCTGGTCGACGAGATCCGCCACCACTTCCGCATGCAGGACGTGCGCATCATCCTGCGCACCGGCCAGCCCGGGTACGCGCCGGAACTCGAGGCGATCCGCGACTACGACATCAACGACTACAGCAACAAGTCGGAACTCTCCCGCACTCGGCTGTATGCGGCGCTCACCGCGGCGATCCGGGCTTATCAGCAGATCCGCATCGTCAACGCGAGCCGGGCAGGGCTGGCGCACATCGTGCGCGGCAGCGCCGAGCTGTTGCGCAGCGAGGGGCTCGGCGAATTCGCCGCCGGCGTCATCACGCAGATGGCCGGACTGCTCGGCCTGCCGCCCGAAGGGCTGGTGTGCGCGCGGCGCGATGCCGGCGCGCCGTGCGAGGTGATCGCGGCGGCCGGGCGTTTCGATCATGTGTCGCGCCAGCCGCTCGCGGCGTTGCACGATGCCGGCATCCGCGCGATCCTCGAGCACGCGCTCACGCAGCGCACCAACGTCGTCGAGCCGGGGCAAGGCATTGCGCTGTACTTCGGTTCACGCCCCGGGCGCGACCTGGCCGCGTATGTGGAGACGGGCTACCCCGCGGACGAACTCGATCCCAGCCTGCTCGAGGTGTTCTGCGCGAACGTGTCGGTGTGCCTCGACAACATCGAGCTCGTGCAGCGGCTCAATGAATACTCGTACTTCGACCCTCTGGTGCATCTGCCCAACCGCCGGCAGCTGCTCGAACTGCTCGACGCCCACCTGAACGAGCGCGAGGGCCGTCGCGGGGTGTTGGCCGTGGTGGATATCGACCACTTCGGCGAGATCAACGGTGCCTTTGGCTATCACTATGGCGACGCGCTGCTGAAGGGGGTCGCCGCGCGCATCGTTGCCGGCTGCGGCCCGGCCGCCCGGGTCGCGCGGGTCGGCAGCGACAGCTTCGCGGTGTTCTGGAGCGCACACGACGCCGACGTGAGCTGCCTCGACGGCCTCTTTTCCGAGCCGCTCGAGGTCGAAGGCGACAGCATCATCGTGTCGGTGACCGTCGGCGTTGTCCGTCTCGACGACGTCGGCGGCGACGGCAGCGAGGCGCTGGAGGATGGTTACCTGGCCCTCAAGCGTGCCAAGCAGGCCGAGCGCGGTTCGGTGGCGCGCTACAACCGGGGTGTCAGCGAGGAGATCCGCGGGCGCGTGAACCTGCTGCACAACTTGCGCGGCGCCTTCGGTGCGAACGAACTCTTCCTCGTGTTCCAGCCGCAGATCGATCTTGCGACCGGGCGCTGCGTCGGGGCGGAGGCCCTGCTGCGCTGGCGCACCGGCGACGGGGCAATGATTCCGCCCGACCACTTCATTCCACTGGCCGAACGCTCGGGCCTGATCGTGTCGATCGGCGAGTGGGTGCTGCGGCGCGCCTGCGAGGAGGCCGCACGCATGGCGCAGGCCGGCCACGCCTCGGTACGCATGGCGGTCAACGTCTCGGTGATCCAGTTCCGCGATCCGCACTTCCTCGGGCGGCTGCGTGCCGCAATCGAGGACAGCGGCGTGTCGCCACGGCAGATCGAGCTGGAGATCACCGAGTCGGTTGCGATGGGCGAGGGCGACCGCATGATCGAGCTGTTCGGGCGCGTCAAGGCGATGGGGCTGGATATCGCCATCGACGATTTCGGCACCGGCTTCTCGTCGCTGAGCCAGTTGCAGCGCATGAACGTCGACCGCCTGAAGATCGACCGCGCCTTCATCAACGACATCGGCGGCGCCGGCAAGGGGGGCGATATCGCCGGGCTGGTGTGCGGGCTGGGTGACCGGCTGGGCATCGAGCTGATCGCGGAAGGCATCGAGCAGGCCGAGCAGGCCGGGCGTTTGCAGGCCATGGGCTGCCAGCTCGGGCAGGGCTATCACTTCGCGCGGCCCATGCCCGCCGAGGACTGGCGCGCCTGGCTGGCCGCGCACTCGTCGGGGTCGGGCGCGCAGGGCGGATGTTGAGCGCACGCGGCCTGTCGCACCGTGCCCCGCGCGCGACGACGGGCGCCGCCCGCAGCCACTCGTCCACCGGATCCGCCGCGCGCCCGGCCTGATGCGTCCGGTCCGCCTGTCCCGGCTGCTGTTCCTGCGTTCGCTGATGGTGGCGACGCTGACCTTCGCGGTCGTCTATGGCTTGATGGAATTCTGGCTGCTGCCGCAGATCGACCGCGACACAACGTTACGCCAGCATCAGATCGCGCACGCGGTCGCAGCCCAGATCGAGGCGCAGGTCACCCATCCGGAAGCGGCGGTGCGCGCGATTTCCCAAATCCTGGTGACGGGCGGCCCGTGGAGCCCCGACGCGGTCTCGGCGCTGCTCGACCGCCTCGTCGACAGCAACGACGGCCTGGCGGCCGTGTATGCGATCGATGACGCCGGCAGGATCTTCGCCGCGGGTTTGCCGCCGGGGCTGCGCCCAATGCGAGGGGAGCAGCGCACGCGCGACGTGTCGGCGCATCCGCTGGTGGCAGCGATGAAGCAGGCACCAGGTGTGCATTGGTCGGATGTCGTGCTGTCGCCGGCAGGCGGCGATGCGCTCGCGGTGGTCGCTGTCCGCCACGCGGGAGTGACGCTGTTCGGGGAGTTGGCGTCCGCGCCGCTGCTGCATGCGGTTGCCGGCGTGATGGACGACGGCGGTCTGCGCACGTTGCTGCTGGACCGCCGTGGAGCGCTGCTCGGCGACACCGCCGGTCTGAAGGCCGGCGCGGTGCCCGCGCTGGCGGACGTGCCGCACGACATGCACCACGATCACGACGACGGCAGCCGCCAGGTGTTGCTGAAGGTGGACGGTGTGGACATGATCGGCAGCAGCGTACCGGTGTCGCCGCTGGGCTGGCAGGTGCTCGTCATCCGCCCGCAGTCGGAGGCGTTTCGCGCGTCGCGCACGGCCGAGCTCATCACGCTTGTTGGCCTAGCGACCGCGTGGATCGTGGGCCTGATCGGTGCAGCGATCCAGGCGGGCTATTTCGGGCGCTTGTTCCGCGACCTGTCGATCTTCGCGCGCGGTGTCGAGCGGGGGCGTTACGACCTCGAGTGGCGCCCGTCGCGCGTGCGCGAGTTCAACCGCCTAGCCGCCGCCTTCGAGCACATGGGGCAGGCGATCCGTGAGCGCGAAGGGGCGATCGTGGCGAGTCAGGCCGCGCTGCAGGAACTCAACCAGACGCTCGAGGCGCGGGTCGCCGAGCGCACGGAGGCGCTGCACCAGAGCAACGGGGAGCTCACCGAGGCGCTCGACAGCCTGCGTCGGACGCAGGAAGAGCTCGTGCAGTCGGAGAAGATGGCCGCGCTCGGGGCGCTCGTCGCGGGCGTCGCGCACGAGCTCGGTACGCCCTTGGGCAACAGCCTGATTGCGGCCAACACGGTGCGCGACCATACGCGCAGCCTGCGCCGCGAGCTCGAAGCGGGGCTGCGTCGCTCCACGCTGGAGCGCTATCTCGAGGACACCGAGGCGGCCAATGCGATCATCGAGCGCAACCTCGAACGTTCGGCTGCGCTCGTCGCCAGCTTCAAGCAGGTGGCGGTGGACCAGTCGAGCGCGCAGCGACGCGAATTCACGCTCGGCGAGGTCGTCGATGAGCTGGTCATGACCTTGCGGCCCTCGCTGAAGCGGCTGCCCTTCCGACTCACGACCGACGTGGATGCGTCGCTGCGGCTCGACAGCTATCCGGGCGCGCTCGGCCAGGTGCTCGCGAACCTCATCAACAACGCCGTGTTGCACGGGCTGGAGGAGCGCAGCGAAGGCGAGGTGCGCATCGTCGGACGCGCCGGCGAGGCCGACTGGATCGAGCTCGAAGTAGCCGACGACGGGCGCGGCATCCCGGAAGCGCTGCAGGGGCGCATCTTCGAACCCTTCTTCACGTCCCGCCTCGGCAAGGGCGGCAGCGGCCTCGGCCTGCACATCGTGCACAACTTGCTGTCGAACGTGCTTGGCGGCACGATCAGCGTCGATAGTCGCCCGGGCGAGGGCACGAGGATGCAGGTGCGTCTGCCGCGCGTCGCGCCGGTGACCGCTCAGGTGGCCGCTCAGGTGGCAGCTCAGGCGGCTGCGAGCGCCGCGCCGCTGGCCGACTGAACGCCGCGGCGAGCCTTACAGGCTGCGGATGCGTCCGAGCAGCGCGGTCGTCGAACGGTCGTGCTCGAACGGGATGGAATGCACGATGCCGCCCCAGCCCTGAACTTCCGCGGCGCCGACGATCCGGTCCACCGGCCAGTCGCCCCCCTTGACGAGGATCTCCGGGCGCGCCTCGAGGATGCGCTGCAGCGGTGTGTCCTCGTCGAACCACGTGACGAGGTCCACGCATGCCAGCGCCGCCATGACGGCAGCGCGGTCCTCGAGCGGGTTCACCGGACGGTCGTCGCCCTTGCCGAGGCGCTTCACCGACGCGTCGGTGTTCAGCGCGACGACCATCGCGGCGCCCAGCGCGCGGGCCTGCGCGAGGTAGGTGACATGCCCGCGGTGCAGGATGTCGAAGCAACCGTTGGTGAACACGAGCGGACGTGACTGGGACGCTGCGCGCGCGCGTAGCTCGTCGGGGGGGCAGATCTTGGCTTCGAAGGCGGGGCGAGGGTAGGACATCGGTTCCGGATGACGAATTGGAGGCCGCGTGCGGCCGGGTGAGACGGGATTCTAGCGCGCGCACCCCGCATCGGCCGCGCGGCGCGTCATGCCGGATGTCCCGCGCGCCACTCGGCGATGGCGGCGATGGCGTCCGGTAGATCCGCGATCACGCGGATTCCCGGCAGCTTGCGCTGCTGCTCGCGCACGGCGTGGCCGCCGGCCCACAGCGCAACGCGGGCGGGCAGGCGCGCGCGCAGCGTGTTGAGGCCTTCGACCGCCTGGCGCGCCGGGTAGGCGGAGCTGAAGGACAGCGCGACGACGTCGATGCCGCCCTGCGTGGCCGCACGTTCGATGTCGGCGAGCGGCGTCTGGGTGCCCAGCGAGGTGCATTGCGCGCCCTCGGGCGCGACCATCGCTTCGGCCATCAGCAGGCCGAGCGAGTGCAGTTCGTTCGGGAAGGTCGTCAGCAGGATGGACGGCGAGCCGCCGTGACCGCCGTGGTTCGCAATCGCGCCGCGCAACACGTTGTGCACCTGCTCGGTGTAGAGGTGCTCGCCGGCTACACTCAACTCGCCCTTCAGCCAGGCCTGCCCGACCGCATCGGTGAGCGGAACGAGGGTGTCGGTGAGGAAGCGTTGCAGGCCGTTCTTCAACAGGTTCTGCTGCAGCGCGCGCTGCAGGGCCGCGCCCTCCTGTCGCTGCATGAGGCCGAGCAGCGTGCCGCAGTCTGCGGGTGCGGTGGCCACCACTGCCTCGGGCGCGGCCGCCAGCATCTGCGCGAGCTCCTCCGTGGTGGCGGCGACGATGCGCGAGGGGCGCAGGCCCTGGTCGAGGAGGCGGCGGATCAGGCGTAGCTTGTCCACCTGTCCTGCGGGGTACACGCGTTCGCCGTTGGCGTCGCGCAGCGGGCGCGGAAAGCCGTAGCGGCGCTCCCAGACGCGCAGCGTGTCTTTCGGCAGTCCGGTGTCGCGCTCGACGGCGGCGATGCCGAGTCCTTCCGGCGGGTCGTTAAGAGTTTTCATTTGTCGTGGACAAAAACTTGACGTAATCGGCGAATGATTCTAAGTTAGGGCTGTGTACTTAATTTGTCCAGGACAAAATGAAAACCAAAGCCCTGCAATCATCGTTCGTGCAGCGTTCCTTCCTGCTTGCGGCGACCGTCGTTGCAGGCGCTGCGTTGTTCATGTACCTGACTGCGCCGCGCGCCGCTGCGGCGACGGCAGTTGAGGTGCCGGCTACGGCGTCTGTCCAGGACAATTATGCCGTGGATGAGACGCTTGCACTGAAGCTCTTCGTGCATCGCGGGGATTACGCGCCGATGCCGGCACAGGGGCGTTCGTCATGAACATGCGTGACGCCTTTCCGTGGGAGCCGCGGCGGCCGCGGCGCATCGCCGTCGTCGGGGCGGGGATCTCCGGACTCGCCTGCGCGTGGATGCTGGCGCGCGAGCATCAGGTTACGGTCTTCGAAGCCGGCCAATGCGCCGGTGGGCACACGAACACGGTGGACGTGACGGTGGATGGGGTGACCCATCCCGTCGATACCGGCTTCCTGGTCTTCAACCGCCGCACCTACCCGAACCTGATCGCGCTCTTCGGCCTGCTCGGCGTCGAGGCGGTCGAAACCGAGATGTCGTTTTCCGTGAGCCTCGCGCAGCCGGACCTGGAGTGGTCGGGAACCAGCTTGCGCAGCCTCTTCGCCCAGCCGGGCAATGCGGCACGGCCGGGCTTCTGGCGCATGCTGGGCGACATCCTGCGCTTCAACCGCGAAGCGACGCGGCTCGCCCGGGATGGCGACGGGGGCGGGCTTGCGCTGGGCGAGTACCTGGCGGCGAACGCATACAGCCGCGAGTTCCGCGACTGGTACCTGCTGCCGATGGCGGCGGCGATCTGGTCCTGCCCGACGCGCACCATGCTCGACTATCCGCTCCATACCTTCGTGCGCTTCTGCGACAACCACGGCCTGCTGCAGATCGCCGACCGTCCGCGCTGGCTCACGGTGCGGGGCGGCGGGCGCGAGTACGTGCGGAGGATGTGCGCGCAGCTCGACGATCTGCGCCTCGACACGCCGGTGCTGGGGGTATTCCGCGACGCCCACGCGGTGTGGGTGCATACGCCGAAGGGGATCGATCGCTTCGACGAGGTCGTGTTCGCATGCCATAGCGACCAGGCGCTGGCGATTCTGGGGGGCGACGCGTCGAGCGACGAGCGCGCGATCCTCTCGGCGGTACGCTATCAGCGCAATTGCGCGGTGCTGCATACCGACGCCGCCCTGCTGCCGCGCCGGCGTGCGGTGTGGGCGGCGTGGAACTACGCGGCGGCACCGGGCAACGAGAGCGCGGAGCGCGCGGTGGGGGCGGTTTCGGTCAGCTACCTGATCAACCGCCTGCAGCCGCTGCCGTTCGAGACCCCGGTGGTGGTCACGCTCAATCCCCTGCGCGAGCCGGATCCGGCGCGCGTGTTGGCGAGCTTCGACTACGCCCATCCGGTGTTCGACACGGCGGCGATCGCGGCGCAGCGCGCCTTGGGCGGCATCCAGGGCGTGCGTCGCACGTGGTTTGCGGGCGCATGGACCGGCTACGGGTTTCACGAGGATGGCCTGAAGTCGGCCATCCCGGTCGTCGAGGCGCTGGGTGGCAGCGTGCCGTGGCGCGGGGGCGCGCGGGTGGCGGAGGCATGCGGCGCATGAACGCGGTGCATGATCCGCTGATGCCCGCGGCGTGCTTCGGCACGGTGTTTCACGAGCGCCACGCGCCCGTGCGCAACCGTTTCGTGTATCCGCTTGCCTTCCTGCGCCTGCCCCTGTCGCGGCTGGGCGAGCTGGGCGTGCCGCTGCTCGGGATCGAGCGTGCGAACGTGTTCACATTCTTCAGCCGCGACCACGGTCCGCGCGACGGCACACCGCTGCTGCCGTGGCTGCGCGCGCTGCTCGGGCGGCACGGGCTCGACGAGGTTGCCGACGGCGAGGTCGTGCTGCAGACGATGCCGCGCATGCTGGGCCATCTCTTCAATCCCGTGAGTTTCTGGTTCTGTCACGATCGCGCAGGGGCGCTGCGAGTGGTTCTCGCCGAGGTGAACAACACCTTCGGCGAACATCACAACTACCTCGTCCATCACCGCGACCTCGGCCCCATCCTCCCCGGCGACGAGCTGCGCGCGAACAAGGTGTTCCACGTCTCCCCCTTCTTCCCCGTGGCGGGCGAGTACCGCTTCCGCTTCCATGCGGCAGGCGCGGCGCCGAGCGTGGCGATCGACTACTGGGAGGGCGGCGAGCGCCGCCTCAGCACCGCCGTGGGCGGCCGTGCCCGCGCCCTCGATGGCCGCGCGATGTGCGCCTGGCTCCTGCGCTATCCCTTCATGACCCTGGGCGTCGTCGTGCGCATCCACCGGCAGGCGTTGCGCCTGTGGTTGAGACGGGTCCGCTTCTTTCACAAACCGTTGCCCCCGCTGGAGGAAACCACGCGATGAATCCGCTCGAAAACACGCTCGCAAAGCCGGCTGCGTGGTCCCCCGCGCGCGCGCCGCGAGCGACCCGGCTTGCGCTGGAGCTGCTCGAATCGCTGGAGGGCGGGGCGCTCGTGCTCGAACTGCCCGGCGGCGAGACCGTGCGCGCAGGGCATGGCCCGGTCCGCGCGCACTGGCGCGTGCAGGATCACGAGACCTTCGCCGCGACGCTGGCGCGTGGCGACATCGGCCTCGGCGAAACCTATTTCGCGGGACTCTGGGATGCCGACGACCCCACCGCGCTGCTGACGCTGCTGGCGCAGAACCGCGAACGGCTGGGACGCGCGGTGTATGGCCGCCTGCTGCCGCTGGCGGGCTACCGTCTGTGGCACGCGCTGCGCGCCAACACGCGCAGCGGGGCGCGGCGCAACATCGAGGCGCACTACGATCTCGGCAACGACTTCTACGCGCTGTGGCTCGATGACACGATGAGTTATTCCGCCGCGGTGTTTGCCGATGCCGCGGAGCCCCTCGAGGCGGCCCAGCGGCGCAAGTACCGCCGCATCCTCGAGCGCCTCGGCGCGCGACCGGGCCAGACGATCCTCGAGATCGGTTGCGGTTGGGGCGGGTTCGCGGAGATTGCGGCCAAGGAGTTCGGCTGCCTTGTGTTCGGCATTACGCTTTCGCCCGCGCAGCTCGCCCATGCGCGCGCCCGCGCCGAGCGCGAAGGCTTCGCCGACCGCGCGACGTTCGCGTTGTGCGACTACCGCGATGTGCTGGGGGAATACGATCACGTCGTGTCGATCGAGATGATCGAAGCGGTCGGGGAACGCTTCTGGCCGACCTATTTCGCCACGCTCGCGCGTCGCCTGCGGCGCGGCGGCCGCTGCGTCGTGCAGGCGATCACGATCGACGAGGCGCTGTTTCCGCGCTACCGGCGGGGAACGGATTTCATCCAGCGCTACGTCTTCCCCGGCGGAATGCTGCCGACGCCAGCCATCATGCGCCGCCAGGCCGAAGCGGTCGGACTCGTGCCGGTCGGCGATTTCGCCTTCGGTCGCGACTACGCGCGCACCCTGGAGCACTGGCGCGTGCGCTTCGACGCGAGGCATGCCGACATTGCGGCGCAGGGGTTCGACGCGCGCTTCGTGCGCCTGTGGCGCTTCTATCTCGCGTATTGCGAGGCGGGCTTCCTCGCGGGCGACATCGATGTCCATCACTTCGAATTCGCCCATCGCTGAGCGGGCTGGCGTGCGCTCGCTGCTGCGGGCCTGCGCGCTCGCGTGCATGCTGGCAGGCGCCCACGCGAGCGCGGGTGAGCGCGAGGTGTCGACCGACCTGCCGCCCGCCCTGCCGGTCTCCGCGCTCGACGGTGGCTGGGGCGTCGTGGGGCAGGGGACGATGCGCTGGTTCGGCCTTCCGCTCTACGAGGCGAGCCTGTGGACGCGCGGCGCGGAGCCGTGGCGGGCGGAGCGCCCCTTCGCCCTGGAGATCCGCTACGCGCGCTCCATTCGCAGCGAGCGGCTGGTGGCGGCCAGTCTCGACGAGATGGAGCGCCTCGGGTTCGCGGACGCCGCGCGGCGCGAGCACTGGCGCCCGCTGCTGGAACGGGCCTTTCCCTCGGTCGAGGCCGGCGACACGATCGTCGGACTGGCGCAGCCCGACGGCAGGGTGGTCTTCTACCATCGCGGCGCGCCGACCGCCGAATTGCGCGACGCCGCCTTCGCGCGCGCATTCTTCGCGATCTGGCTGGATCCGCGCACGCGTGAGCCGGGCCTGCGTGCGCGCCTGCTGGGGATCGGCGATGAGGGTTGAGCGCGAGCCGGCGCTGGCCTACGGCGTCCTCGGCCTGCCGCTGGCGTTTGCGGCACTGCCGATCTACGTGCACGCGCCCAAGCTCTACGCCGACGGCCTGGGGCTCCCGCTTGCGGCCGTCGGCGCCGTCCTGCTCGGCGTGCGCGTCGTCGATGCGATCACCGATCCGCTCATCGGCTGGGCGAGCGACCGCTTCGTCGCGCGCCGCGCGTGGATCTTCGCGGCCCTGACTCCGCTGGCTGCGGGGTTCCTCGCGCTGTTCGGTCCGCCGGCGGACGCGGGCCTGGCATGGCTGGCGGTGTCGCTGCTGCTCGTCACCTTCGGCTATTCCCTCGCCACCATCAACTACGCCGCGTGGGGGGCAGAGCTCGCGGACACGCCGGACGCGCGCACGCGCCTCGTCGCCAGCCGCGAGGGTTTCGCGCTGGCGGGCGTCGTGCTTGCGGCCGCGCTGCCCTCGCTGCTCGGGAACGATTCCGTCGTTGGCGCGGCGCAGCTCGGTTGGGTATTCCTCGTCGTCCTTGCCCTCGGCGCGGGCCTCACCCTGCATTTCGCGCCGGCCGCGACGAAGACCGCCGGCGGCATCGTGACGCTGCGCTCGGCCCTGCGTGACGCGCTCGCCAGCCGGCCCTTCGTGCGACTGCTCGTGGTGTTCGCGGCCAACGGCATCGCCGCCGCGATTCCCGCCGCGACGGTGCTGTTCTTTGTCTCCGACGTGCTGCAGGCCGAGTCCGCTTCCGGCCTGTTCCTGTCCCTGTATTTCCTCGCCGGGGCTGCGAGCATGCCGTTGTGGGTGCGCTGCGCCGCCGCGATCGGCAAGCTCCGGGCCTGGCTGGTCGGCATGCTGCTGGCGATGGCGGTGTTTGCCTGGGCGGGCACGCTCGGCGCCGGCGACGTGGGCTGCTTCGCGCTGATCTGCGTGCTGTCGGGCGTGGCCCTTGGGGCGGATCTCGCTCTGCCGGCCGCCATGCTCGCGGACCTGCTCGCGCGCGAACGTTCGGCCGGCCCGCGCGCGGGCGCCTGGTTCGGCTGGTGGAACCTCGTCGCCAAGGCGAACCTCGCGCTGGCGGCCGGCCTCGCCTTGCCGCTGCTCGACAGCTTGGGCTATGCGCCCGGCACACGCGATGGCGATGCGTTGGCGACCCTCGCGGGCGTGTATGCGCTGCTGCCAGTGGCCCTGAAGGCGCTCGCCGCGACCCTGCTGTGGCGCTGCCGGCGCGATCTTGTTTCAGAGGAGGAGCGGCGATGCGCCGAATGCTGATGACCCTGGCGATGGCCACGGGGATCGCCGGCTGTGCCGGCATCGACGTGCAGGACTACGCCGCCGAGACCCCGGCGCTCGACCTGCGCAATTATTTCAACGGCACGCTCGACGCCTACGGCATGTTCCAGGACCGCTCGGGCAAGGTCGTGAAGCGCTTCCATGTCGTGATCGAGGCGAGCTGGCGCGGCGAGATCGGCACGCTCGACGAGCGCTTCACCTATTCCGACGGCACGACCCAGCAGCGCGTGTGGACGATCACCCGGCACGACGCGCACCGCTACGCGGGCGTCGCGGCCGATGTCGTCGGCGAGGCGCAGGGCGAGGCGCGCGGCAACGCGCTGCGCTGGCGCTACGTCCTCGCCTTGCCCGTCGGCGAACGGGTGTGGCACGTCGATTTCGACGACTGGATGTTCCTGATGGACGAGCGCGTGATGCTCAACCGCTCGGTGATGAGCAAGTTCGGCGTGCGCCTCGGCGAGGTCACCCTGTCGTTCGTGAAGCGCAATGCCCATCCTTGAGCCGCTCAACCCGCCGATCCGGGACTGGCGCGGCCTGCGCGTCTGGCTGGTCGGTGCGTCGACCGGCATCGGCGCGGCCCTCGCGCGCAATCTTGCCGCACGCGGCGGACGACTCGCGATCTCGGCGCGCGACGAGGAGCGGCTCGTGGCGCTTGCCGCGGACTGCCCCGGCAGCCTCGCGCTGCCGATGGACGTCACGCGCGGCGTGGTGGAGTTCGCGCGCGTGCGCGACGAAATGCTCGCCGCGTGGGGCGGCATCGATGTGGTGATCCTCAACGCCGGCACCTACCGGCCGATGCGCGCGTGGGAGCTCGAGCCGGAGGCGGTGCGCGCGACCCTGGACGTCAATCTGCTCGGCGTCATCGACGGTGCGACCAGTGTCGTGCCGACCCTGCTCGCGCAGCAGCGCGGCGCCCTCGCGATCGTCGGCAGCGTCGCCGCCTACCGCGGACTGCCGCAGGCGGCGGCCTACGGACCGTCAAAGGCCGCGCTCGTCAACTTCGCCGAGTCCCTGTATCTCGACCTCGCGCCGCGCGGCGTCGCCGTCCACCTTGTCAGCCCCGGCTTCGTCGCCACCCGCCTCACGGCGCAGAACCGCTTCGCGATGCCGGCCCTGATGCAGCCCGAGGACGCGGCGGCGGAAATCGTCGCCGGATTCGCGCGCGGCGACTTCGAAACCCACTTCCCGCGTCGCTTCACGTGGCCGATGAAGCTGCTGCGAGCCCTGCCCTACCGGCTGTACTTCGCCCTGGTGCGGCGGGTGATCGGGCGATGACGCACGCAGCCGCGGAAAGCCTCGCCGATTTTTACGCGACGCTGACGCCGCGGTCGCTCGCGCGCCTCGCCGACTTCTATGCGCCCGACGCGCGCTTCGTCGATCCCTTCAACGACGTCACCGGCGTGGATGCGATCGAACGCATCTTCCGCCACATGTTCGCGACCGTCGACGACCCGCGCTTCGAGGTGACGAGCTGTCTCGCGCGCGACCAGGAGGCCATGCTTGCGTGGACCTTTCGCTTCGGCTCGGGGCAAGCACAGTGCGAGATCCGCGGCGTCACGCAGCTGTGTTTCGATGGCGCCGGGCGGGTCGTCGAGCACATCGATCACTGGGATCCCGCGCGTCAGCTCTACGAACGGATCCCGTTCGTCGGAGCCATCCTCCGTGCATTGCGTCGCCGCCTCTCCGCGCCCTGAAGAGCGTGCAGATATCACATATTGCGGTGCAATATATTGATAAATCTCAAAATCCGTGTTGCGGGTGGTATTTTTACTATGGCATGATCCATTCGGGTTCGCTGAAATACGGCTCTCACGAGCTTGCGCATTCGATGGGGGTTGGGACATGAGTCTTGCCGGTCGTCATGCAGTCGCCGTATCCCTGATGCTCGCGTCGCCAGCCCTCCTGGCCCAAAGCCGCTACAACCTCCAGTCCCCTGCCACCGGCATCGCCGCGCAGATCTACGACATGCACACGCTCATGTTGCTGATCTGCCTGTTCATCTTCGTCATCGTCTTCGGCGTGATGTTCTGGGCGGTGATCCACCACCGCAAGTCCAAGGGCGCGGTCGCCGCGCACTTCCACGAGAACACCGCGGTCGAAATCGCCTGGACCGTGATCCCCGTCCTCATCCTGCTCGGCATGGCCTGGCCGGCGACCAAGACCGTGCTGGAGATGAAGGACACGCGCGACCCCGACATCACCATCAAGGCCACCGGCTACCAGTGGAAGTGGGGCTACGATTACCTGCAGGGCGAAGGGCAGGGCATCCGCTTCGTCTCCAACCTGTCGACGCCGCGCGAACAGGTGGACGGCCGCGCAGCCAAGGGCGAACACTACCTCGTCGAGGTGGATCACCCGGTCGTCGTCCCCGTAGGCAAGAAGGTGCGCATTCTCACGACTGCGGCCGACGTGATCCATTCGTGGTGGCTGCCGGCCTTCGGCGTCAAGCAGGACGCCATCCCCGGCTTCATTCGCGACAGCTGGTTCCGCGCCGACAAGGAGGGCGTCTACCGCGGCAACTGCGCCGAGCTGTGCGGCAAGGACCATGGTTTCATGCCCATCGAGGTGCATGTCGTGTCGCCGCAGGCCTACAGCAAGTGGGTCGCCGACCAGCAGGCCGCGATAGCCGCCGCCGCGAGTGCGGGCGCGCGCGAGTGGGCGCTCTCCGAGCTTCTCGAACACGGCGCCAAGGTCTTCGCCACGAACTGCGTCGCCTGCCACCAGGCCGACGGCAAAGGCCTGCCGCCGGCCTTCCCGCCGCTGGACGGTTCGAAGGTCGTGCTCGGCGAGGCCGCCGGGCAGATCGCGGTCGTCCTCAACGGGCGCCCCGGCACGCCGATGGCGGCCTTCGGCACGCTGCTTTCCGACGCCGACATCGCGGCGGTCATCACTTACACGCGCAATTCCTGGAGCAACAAGACCGGCGAAGCCATTCAGCCCTCGCAGATCGCGGCGGCGCGAGGCAAGTGACAGCAGCCGGATAGCCGAAGCAGTCCGAAGGTCCGATTCGTCAAGGAGGCAGCATGGCGGCAGTCATGTCCGATCACGCGCACGGCGACCATCACGGCCCCACCGGCCTGATGCGCTGGATCACGACGACCAACCACAAGGACATCGGCACGATGTACCTGATCTTCAGCTTCATCATGTTCCTCTCCGGGGGCGTGCTGGCGCTGACGATCCGGGCCGAATTGTTCCAGCCAGGGCTGCAGGTCGTGCAGCCGGAGTTCTTCAACCAACTCACGACCATGCACGGCCTCGTGATGGTGTTCGGCGCCATCATGCCGGCCTTCGTCGGCTTCGCGAACTGGCAGATCCCGCTGATGATCGGCGCCAGCGACATGGCCTTCGCGCGCATGAACAACTGGAGTTTCTGGCTGCTGCCGCCGGCCGCGATCCTGCTCATCGGCTCCTTCTTCGTCCCCGGCGGTGCCACCGCGGCGGGCTGGACGCTCTACGCGCCGCTGTCGGTGCAGATGGGAATGGGCATGGATATGGCGATCTTCGCCCTCCACATCATGGGGCTCAGCTCCATCATGGGCGCGATCAACATCGTCGTCACCGTCCTCAACATGCGTGCGCCGGGCATGACGCTGATGAAGATGCCGCTCTTCTGCTGGACCTGGCTCATCACCGCCTACCTGCTCATCGCGGTGATGCCGGTGCTTGCCGGGGCCGTGACGATGGTCCTCACCGACCGCCACTTCGGTACCAGCTTCTTCAGCGCCGCGGGCGGCGGTGACCCGGTCATGTATCAGCACATCTTCTGGTTTTTCGGCCACCCGGAGGTCTACATCATGATCCTCCCGGCCTTCGGCATCATCAGCCAGATCATCCCCACCTTCGCGAGGAAGCCGCTCTTCGGCTACGCCTCGATGGTATACGCCACCGCCTCGATCGCCATCCTCTCCTTCAGCGTGTGGGCCCACCACATGTTCACCACCGGCATGCCCGCCGTCGGTCAGCTCTTCTTCATGTACGCGACCATGCTCATCGCCGTGCCCACCGGCGTGAAGGTGTTCAACTGGGTCGCGACGATGTGGCGCGGCTCGATGAGCTTCGAGACGCCGATGCTCTTCGCCGTCGGCTTCATCTTCGTGTTCACCATGGGCGGCTTCACCGGCCTCATCTGCGCCATCGCCCCGATCGACATCCAGGTGCAGGACACCTACTACGTCGTCGCCCACTTCCACTATGTGCTCGTCGCCGGCAGCCTCTTCGCGCTTTTCGCCGGCGCCTACTACTGGCTGCCGAAGTGGACCGGCCACATGCCCGACGAGCGCATCGGCAAGCTGCACTTCTGGTGCTCCATAGTCTTCTTCAACGTCACCTTCTTCCCCATGCACTTCCTCGGGCTCGCCGGCATGCCGCGCCGCATCCCCGACTACGCGCTGCAGTTCGCCGACTTCAACATGCTGGCCTCGATCGGCGCCTTCGGCTTCGGCCTCTCCCAGCTCATCTTCCTTTTCGCCGTCGTGAAATGCGTGCGCGGCGGCGAAAAGGCCGCGGCTCGCGCCTGGGAGGGTGCCGAAGGGCTCGAGTGGACGGTCCCGTCGCCCGCGCCGCACCACACCTTCGAAGAAGCGCCGGTGGTGAAATGAGCAGGCGGTCAGCTTTCCCCGCTGCGAGCGCCGGATGGGGTATCCGCGGCGCAGGCGAGGACTGTCTGAGCCCGCAGGGCGAGTTCCGCAGCCTGCAGAGCGGATACCTCGTCCGGTGCGGATCGAAGGCCAGGACGCCGTGACCCGCAGCGAAGACCCCGTCCGCCGCGCCGCGAACCGACGTACCGCCCTCGTCCTGGCGGCCGTCGCGCTCGCGTTCTTCGTCGCCGCACTGTTCAAGTTCAAGGGGCTCACGCCATGAGCGCAGCAACCCGCATCGCCGCGGAAAACCGCCGCCTGCTCGTGCGCCTCGCCGTCGCCGCCGTCGTCATGTTCGGCTTCGGCTTCCTGCTCGTGCCCTTCTACGAAAAAATCTGCGAAGTCACCGGCATCAACAACCTGCTCAAGCCCGACTCCGTCGCCAACACCCAGATCGACCTCACGCGCACCGTCACGGTTCAGTTCGACGCCAACACCCACGACCTGCCGTGGCAGTTCCGCCCCCTGCAGACCCAGATCAGCATCCACCCCGGCGAACTGGCCACCGTCGCCTACGAAGTCTCCAACACCCGCAGCGAGCCGGTCACCGGTCAGGCCGTCCCCAGCTACGGCCCGCAGCTCGCCGGCCAGTACTTCCGCAAGCTCGAATGCTTCTGCTTCGCCAAGCAGACGCTTGCCGCCGGCGAAAAACGCACCATGCCCGTCGCCTTCGTCGTCGACCCCGGCCTGCCCGCTGACGTCAAGGTCATCACCCTCTCCTACACCTTCTTCGAGATCGCCGGGCGCCGCATCGCCGGTGATGGCGCGGGAGACCGTTCGTGATCGCCATGCAAAACCAAGACTCGCGCCAACCACCACCCGGCGATCCCGCCACCCCGCCACGCGCAGGCTTCCTCGAGACGCTGCGTGCCGTGTTGTGGTCATTCATCGGCATCCGGCGCCGCCGCGACTACGAACACGACGCCCGCTCGCTCGATCCGCGCGCGGTCGTCGTCGCCGGCCTGCTCGCCGGACTCGCCTTCGTGCTCACCATCGTTGCCGTCGTGCGCCTGGTGGTCGGTTCATAAGGTTTGGGAGAGGAAGGAGTACGCACATGACGCAGACCTTCGAGAAGTACTTCGTCCCCGAGCCGTCGAGGTACCCCATCTTCGGCTCGGTCGCGCTGCTCCTCTTCACCGGCGGCGCCACGATGTGGCTCAACGGCATCAAGGCCGGGCCGTGGATCTTCTTCCTCGGCATCGCCGTGCTCGTCTTCATGCTGTTCGGCTGGTTCGGCCAGGTCGTGCGCGAATCCGAAGGCGGCAAATACGGCCGCAAGGTCGATCGCTCCTTCCGCTGGTCGATGGGCTGGTTCATCTTCTCCGAAGTCATGTTCTTCGCAGCCTTCTTCGGCGCGCTGTTCTACGCCCGCGTCCTCTCCGTCCCCTGGCTCTCCTCCGGTGATACCCTGGAACTGCTGTGGCAGGGCTTCACCGGCGGCTGGCCCACCGCAGGGCCCGACAAGCCCGACCCCTTCACGCCGATGACCGCCTGGGGCATCCCCGCGATCAACACCCTGATCCTGCTCAGCTCCGGCGCGACTCTCACCTGGGCGCACCACGGCCTGCGCCACGACCGGCGCGGCCAGCTCAAGCTCGGCCTGCTCGTCACCATCCTGCTCGGCGTCCTCTTCCTCAGCTTGCAGATCTACGAGTACCGCCACGCCTACGCCGAACTCAACCTGCGCCTCGATACCGGCATCTACGGCTCCACCTTCTACCTTCTGACCGGCTTCCACGGCATGCACGTCACCGTCGGCGCCATCATGCTCACCGTGATGCTCGGCCGCGCGATCGCCGGTCACTTCAAGCCGGACGACCACTTCGGCTTCGAGGCCGCCGCCTGGTACTGGCACTTCGTCGACGTCGTGTGGCTGCTCCTCTTCCTCGTCGTCTACCTGTTGTGAGCCATCTGCCCGCATGAGCCTGCGCCGCAACACCCGTCTCCATCCCGTGCCGCTCCTCGTGGGCATCGCGCTCGCGCTGCTCACGCTGCAACTGGGCAACTGGCAGATGCGCCGCGCCGCGGAGAAGGCCGAACTGCAGGCCGAATACCGTGCCGCCGCCGAGCGTCCCGCCCGGCCCATCGACTCAACCCCGCCGTCCGAGTGGCTCCTCGTCGAACTCCGTGGCGAATGGCTCCCCGGGCGCAGCATCCTGATCGACAACCGCGTGCATCAGGGGCGTGCGGGCTACCACGTGTTCACCCCGCTGCAGCTCAAAGGGCAGGGGACCGTCGTGCTGGTCAACCGCGGCTGGATCGGGGCGGGTGGAGATCGCTCGCAGCTGCCTCCGAGGATCGCCAATCCACCCGGCGAAACCGTCGTCACCGGCCGCGTGCGCCATCCCGTGGAAAAACCCTTCATGCTCGCCGCAGACTCGCCTTCGGGCATGGTGCGGCAGTCGCTGGACCTCGCGCGCTACCGCGCTGATACCCGTCTCGCCGTGGCGGACTTCTACGTGCAGCAGACCAGCCACGCCGACGACGGCCTGATCCGCGACTGGCCCGAGCCCGACGCGGGCATCGACCGCCACCGCGGTTACGCCCTGCAGTGGTATGCACTCGCCGTCCTCGCCACGGGTTTGACCCTGTGGTACCTGTGGAACGCATTCCGGAGGTCTCGCCATGACGAGCGCCAGCCTGTCTGAGCTCCCGCCGGCAGCCGCCCGCACGCGCTCTGGGCGCCGCACGCTGCTGCTGCTCGCGTTCGTCTGCGCGCTTCCCGTCCTGGCGTCCTATTTTGCCTACTACGTGTGGCAGCCAGACGGCCGCAGCAACTACGGTGAGCTGCTTGTGCCGACGCCCCTCCCCGGAGCCCCTCTCGCTGGCGACGCAGGCCAGCCAGAGTTCAACCCTTCCGAGTTCGCGGGCCGTTGGACCTTGCTGCTTGCGGCGCCCGGCACCTGTGAGCGGTCTTGCACCGAAGCGCTCTACCTGATGCGTCAGGTGCGTCTCGCGCAGGGCGAGGCAATGGACCGCGTTGGCCGCCTGTGGCTGGTGTCCGACGCGGCCACGCCGGCGTCTGCCACGCTCGCCTCGCACGAGGGGCTGCGCGTGGCCCGCGCCGCGCCGGCCTGGCTCGCGCAATTGCCTGGCGCCGAACACGGGCGCCACGTCTATCTGGTCGATCCGCGCGGGCAGGTCATGATGCGCTTCCCCGAGAACGCCGACCCGCGCCGCGTGATCAAGGATCTGCAGCGTCTGCTCAAGTACTCTGCGCTCGGACGCGGTGAAGTCGCGCCTTCCGCGGGGATGCGCGAGGAACGGACCGGGCAATGACCGCCTACCGCCGCCTGATACTCCTCGCTCTCGCGCTCACGACCCTCGTCGTCGTCTTCGGCGCCTACGTCCGCCTCTCCGATGCCGGCCTCGGCTGCCCCGACTGGCCGGGCTGCTACGGGCAACTCAGCCCGCACCACGCCGCCGACGAGATCCTCGAAACCCACGCCGTCGATCCGCACGGCCCGGTCAGCCTTCCCAAGGCGTGGAAGGAAATGATCCACCGTTACCTCGCCGCCAGCCTCGGCCTGCTGATCCTCGCCATCGCCTTCCTCGCCTGGCGCCGCCGCGGCGCCCCCGGCGTCGCTCCGGGACTTGCCGCGGCCCTGGTCGGCGTGGTGATCTTTCAGGGGCTGCTCGGCAAATGGACCGTCACGCTGCTCCTCAAACCTGCCATTGTCACTGCCCACCTCATCGGCGGACTCACGACGCTCGCGTTGCTCGCCTGGCTGGCCCTGCATGCCCATGCACCGGCGCGCACCGAAAGCCCGCGCCGCTACCTTGCCCTCGCGCGTACCGCGTTCATCCTGCTCGCGCTGCAGATCGCGCTGGGCGGCTGGACGAGCACGAACTACGCGGCACTCGCCTGCACGGACTTTCCTTCCTGCCAGGGCAGCCTGTGGCCGCCGGCGGATTACGCGAACGCCTTCCACGTCCTGCGCGAGCTCGGCATGACCGCCGACGGCGACGCGCTTCCGCTCGCCGCGCTCACCGCAATCCACTGGTCGCATCGAGTCGGTGCCGCGCTTGCCGGTACTGCGCTGCTCGCGCTTGGCGCCGCCCTGCTGCGGCGCGCGGGGACGCGCCGTTTCGGTGCCGCGCTGCTGGTCGCGCTGGCTGTGCAGCTCGCCCTCGGGGTCGCCAACGTCCTGCTCAGTCTGCCGCTGCCGCTCGCCGTCGCCCACAACGCCGGAGCGGCGGCGCTGGTCATCGTGATGGTCTGGATCAATCATGGCCTGCGCGGGGCCTGTCTCCCCGCACCGGTCGCGCAGAGGAGGGCAGGCCATGCGGGCCGCGAAAACTCTTACGCCTGAGGTGCATGCCGCATCAGCGCGTGTGCACGCCTTCTACGTGCTGACGAAACCGCGCGTGAATTCCCTGATCGTGTTCTGTGCGATCATCGGCATGTTTCTCGCCGTTCCGGACGGCCTGCCCGCGCCCGCGATCGTGCTCGCCGCCACCGTCGGCATCGCCTGCGTCGCCGGCGCTGCGGCCGCGATGAACTGCCTCATCGAAGCCCACATCGACGCGCGCATGAGCCGCACCCGCGGGCGCCCCCTGCCGCGCGGCGAACTCACCCCGCGCGAAACCCTCGCCTTCGCCGCCGTCCTGGGCGGCAGCGGCCTCCTGATCCTGCACCAGCTCGTCAATCCGCTGACCATGTGGCTCACGCTCGCCACCTTTGTCGGCTACGCGGTCGTCTACACCATCTTCCTCAAGCCGCACACGCCGCAGAACATCGTCATCGGCGGCGCCTCCGGCGCCATGCCCCCGGTGCTCGGCTGGGCCGCCGTCACCGGCGAGGTCAGCGCCGACGCGCTGCTCCTCTTCCTCATCATCTTCGCGTGGACCCCGCCGCACTTCTGGTCCCTCGCGCTCTACCGCAGCGCCGACTACGCGCGCGCAGGACTACCCATGCTGCCGGTCACCCATGGTTCCGAGTTCACGCGCCTGTCGGTGCTGCTGTATACATGCATCCTCTTCGGCGTCACGCTGCTGCCGTTCGCAACCCGCATGAGCGGCGTCGCCTACCTCGTTGCAGCGGTCCTGCTCGGCGGCTGCTTCCTCGGCCGCGCATGGCGCCTGTACGCGGACTACAGCGACACCCGCGCGCGACGCACCTTCCGCTTCTCCATTCTCTATCTTTTCTTGCTCTTCGCGGCTTTGCTGGCGGATCATTACCTGCGTTACTGACCTTCGCCATGTCCCGGTCCCAGGAAAGATGCTCCGCACTCTGATTGTCGCCGCAACACTCGCTGTCGCAACGCTCGCCGCCTGTTCCAACCCGTCAGCCACCATTGCCTTCCGCGCCACCGATATCACCGGTGCCGACTACGGCAAGGGCCTCGCGCTCTCCGACCACACCGGGGCTCCGCGCACGCTGGCCGATTTCCGCGGCAAGGTCGTCACCCTATTCTTCGGCTATACCCAATGCCCGGACGTGTGCCCGACGAATCTCTCCACCATGGCCGAGGTCATGCGCCAGCTCGGCCCGGACGCCGAGCGCGTGCAGGTCCTGTTCGTCACCGTCGATCCTGAACGCGACACGCAGCAACTCCTCGCTCAGTACATCCCGGTGTTCGATCCGCGCTTCATCGCCTTGCGCGGCGATCCCGCACAAACCGCAGCGGTCGCCAAGGAGTTCAAGGTGTTCTACCAGAAGAGCGGTGATACTTCGGGCGCCAACTACACCGTCGACCACTCCACGGGAACCTATGTCTTCGATCCGACCGGCCGCGTCCGTCTCTACGTGAAGCACGGCGAGACCGCCGACAACATCGCGGCGGATGTGCGCACGCTGCTGGCCGGGAAATGAAAACGGCAGCCAGTGGCTGCCGTTCGCACGTCGCTTGAGAGTCGCTCAGGCTCAGGCGGTGAGCAGCCCGCGCATCTTCTGCATCGCCTTCGCCTCGATCTGGCGAATGCGCTCGGCCGAAACCCCGTACTCCGCCGCGAGCTCATGTAGCGTGGCACTGTCGCCTTCCGTCAGCCAGCGCCGCTGGACGATGGTGCGGCTGCGCTCGTCGAGGCTTGCGAGTGCTTCGTGCAGCCCGACGTCGTGCAGGCGGGCGAGCTCGGCGCGCTCCAGCACCTCCGACGGCTCCGCATGCGGGTCCGGCAGATAGGCGATCGGTGCAAAACGATCGTCATCGTCGTCGCTATCCCCCTCGAGCGGGATGTCACGCCCGGTCAGGCGCGTCTCCATCTCGACGACTTCCTCCGGCTTCACGCCCAGCTGCGCCGCCACCGCGTGGATTTCGTCGCCGCTCAGGGTCGTCGAATCCTGTTTGAGGCTGCGCAGGTTGAAGAACAGCTTGCGCTGCGCCTTCGTCGTCGCGATCTTCACCAGCCGCCAGTTCTTCAGCACGTATTCGTGGATCTCGGCCTTGATCCAGTGGATCGCGAACGACACCAGGCGCACGCCGCGCGCCGGGTCGAAACGCTTTACCGCTTTCATCAGGCCGATGTTGCCTTCCTGGATCAGGTCCGCATGCGGCAGCCCATACCCCAGGTAGCCGCGCGCAATTGCGACCACCAGGCGCAGGTGTGACATGACCAGTCGCCGCGCCGCTTCCACATCGCCCTCGTCGCGCAGGCGCGTCGCCAATTCCACTTCCTCGCGTTCCGAAAGCATGGGAATGCGATTCACCGATTGGATGTACTGATCGATGCTGCCGACTGCGGACGGTACGGGGAAGGACAGGGCCTGGCTCATGTACGGGAATCCTCCATTCGCGTGATATTAGCACTCAATGCCTCCGAGTGCTAAGGGTGCGAAAGAGTTCCCCAAATGTTGCGCGTACTATGCCGTTCACCTGAAAAAGCTGCCTTGCCCTATCCGCACCGGATTGCCTTCCCGCCTAAACCGGCTCGGGGCGGGCTCTCTCGCCGGCCCGTGTTCACGTACCGACAAGTACAGGCGGCTGCGCGATTCCCCTCTTGTTGCACCCATGCAACAACTTTTATCTATTTGCCGTGTTCCGAGCGAACGCATCTTGCACCGCTGCCGGCCCGTTGCGCACAATCGTGGCAACTTCTCGCTTGAGAGGTAAGTCGGGCCGGGGTCACGACCGCGGCTTCAGCTTCAATTAGAGGAGAAATACATGCAAAAGAAACTGATCGCTCTGGCTATCGCCGGCCTGGCGTCCGCTCCGGTTTTCGCGCAGACCAACGTCACCATCTACGGTGTCGCCGACGCTGCCATCGGCGCTGGCCACTCGGATGACAACGATTTCCGCGGCGTGGTCGGCGGCGTTCTGTCGGGTAACCGTATCGGCTTCCGCGGCACGGAAGACCTGGGCAACGGCCTGAAGGCTGTCTTCACCCTGGAGCAGGGCTTCAGCATCGACAACGGCACCGAGCACATCAACGGCCTGGCCTTCTCGCGTCAAGCTTTCGTCGGCCTGCAGGGCTCGTTCGGCACCGTCAGCCTCGGCCGTCAGTACGCGCCGGGCTACTTCGCCAACTACGACGCCGCGCTCTCCGACCTGATCTCGCCGCAGTCGACCCTGACCAGCGGTGCTGGCCTGTCGATCACCCCGAACAGCGCCGCTCGTTGGGACAACTCGATCGCCTACACCGGCACCTTCGGTGGCCTGACCGCGCGTGCGATCTACTCGGCTCAAACCGAGACCGAAGTCGCTCTGGGCGAGAACCAGAACAACGACGACCGTTGGGGTGCGAGCCTCGACTACGCGAACGGCCCGTTCAAGGCCGGCGTGACCTATCACTTCGTGAAGGAAACGGGCGCGAACAACGACGCACGTAAGGAACTGTACGTCGGTGCCGAGTACAACTTCGGCGTGCTGACCGTGGCCGGTTCGTGGCAGAACGCTCGTGACTTCACCAACGCCGCTGGCATCCTCGCTGGCGAGTCGGATCGTGACCTGCGCGTGTGGCAACTCGGCGTGATCGTTCCTGTGACCGCCGCCGGCAAGGTGCATGTTGCCTACGGCAAGCTGCAGGACCGCGATCTGAACGACGCCGACGCGAAGAACTGGGCGATCGCCTACACGCACGCCCTGTCGAAGCGCACGACCGCGTATGCTGCGTACAACAAGACGCAGAACGACGACAACGTCGCTATCGGCGCGCTCAATGGCACGCTGGTTCCGGCTGCTGGCGAGAACGCCGGCATGGCCGTGGTCGGTATGCGTCACACCTTCTAATCGTCTCTCGGGACGGTTCGAAGAGCCTGCGGGGCGCCTTGGCGCACTGCAGGCCAGAAACGACAAAGCCTCCAGAAATGGAGGCTTTGTCGTTTCTGGCGGCAGGAAATCACATTGCCTCGGGTTCCGTTGGACTGGGGCGCAAGTGGCGCGGCTAAAGCGCGGCCCGTCGAGCCTTCCGCCACGCCTCCCGGGCCGTGTTGCACGCATGCGACAGTGCCGCGACGATTCCATGAGCTTCTTCTTCCCGCCCTTGTCGGTCCACCTATAATCGCCGGGCGCTTCTGTAGCGACCTCGCATCCCCATACGGGATGCGCGTGGGAGGGCTGCAGAAAGCCGACAATTAATCCATTACAAGTGGGGAGTCGAATCAATGCAGAACGTCAAGACGCTGGCCATCGCGCTGGCCGCCATCGGAGTTGCCGGCGCTGCCCAGGCGCAGTCCAATGTGACCATCTACGGTCGCGTGAATACCTCGGTGGAGCAGACCAAGGTCCAGGGCGAGGATAGTGCCACGCAAGTCGTCAACAATGCCTCGCGTTTCGGTTTTCGTGGTACCGAAGACCTGGGTAACGGCCTGTCGGCCCTGTTCCAGATCGAGACCGGCTTCGCCTCCGATACCGGTGCGGGCGACTTCGCCAGTCGCGACAGCTTCGTCGGCCTGAAGGGTAATTTGGGCACGGTCAAGCTCGGCTTCATCACCAGCCCGCTGTACTACGCGACGCACGACTACCTCGGGATGCACAACCACGACACCGGCTTCTCGTCGGACGCATTCCTGTGGGTGCCGGCGTATGACCCGGAGAAGTTCTTCGTTCGCAATTCGGTTACCTACGCCAGCCCGACCTTCGGCGGCGGCTTCACCTTCGAAGCCCAGTATGCGGCGCTCAACGAGCAGGTCGCTGACATTGGCGGGAACGATGCAAATGCCCGCAACGATAATCCCTCGCACTACTCGGCCACGCTGAGCTACGACAACGGCCCGCTGCACGTCGGCTTCGGCTACGCCCAGACGAACCGTTTTTACAATTTCGACGACGGCAAGAGCAAGGACAGCGCGTTGGTGTTGGCCGGCGTGTATGACTTCAAGACGGTGGTCGTCGGCCTGCTCGCCGAGCACAACAAGTCCGACAATGGCGGGCTGCAGGCGATCACGGGCCTGACCGGCGATCACGACCGCAATCATTATCGTGTCGCGGTGATGATGCCGGTGGGGGCCAGCGAGTTCCACGTGAACTACGGCGTCGCGCAGGATTGGAGCAGCACGGACGACACCGGTGCCCGGCAGCTGACACTGGCTTACAACTACAACCTGTCGAAGCGTACCAAGGTCTATGCACAATGGACCAAGATCGACAACGACAAGCAGAAGGAGTCGATCGGCAACGGTGGTGCCTATGACGGCGGCGGTGCGTACAGCTTCCTGGGCTCGGGCCTGGGGCTGGACAACACCTCCTTCGGTGTCGGCCTGCGACACAACTTCTGATCGTTGCTTTCCGGCATGATGAAACGGGCGCCTCGGCGCCCGTTTTTGTTTCAGGCTGATCCGCGGAAGGAGTCGGCGGGTCGGTTCAGGCCCTCAGCCCGCGTATGGGCGGTGCAGCGAATCGAGGACGGTGCGCTGTTCCGACGGCGACAGGAATAGCTGATACAGGTTCCGGCTGTGCGTTCGAGCACTGCCGCCGTAGCGCAGGGCTTGCTGCTCGGCGTGTGAAAGCGGCAAGTGCATGAGGACGGCGGGGGCGCCGACGCGGGGGCAGGTGAGATGCGGGCCCGCAACACGGTAGCCCAGCGTGCGGCGGTAGTAGGAGGTGTGTCGCGGGTGAACCTCGATGTAGCTGTCGGTCATGCCGTGCACGAGGCGGGCAATGATGAAGCCGAGGTGGAAGATCGCCGCCATCGTCTCGGGTGTGCTGTGCTCGGGGTCCATGGCGAGTCGCGTCACTTCGCACACCTGTCCGCCTCGGCTTCGCGTCGAGTCGATCTCCGTGCGATACAACGTGTCCGCTAGGAGGCCCTTGCCGAGGTCCATGCCCACCGTCAGGGTTCCGAACGGTCGATCGCCCTTGCACGCCACCAGCGTGGTCTGGATCGGTTGTCCCGCGGAGTCGTGTCCTTGGTAAGGCGTCAGTCCGCGCCACGAGTACATCCGGTGAATCAGGCGGTCGACGTCTGCGCGGAGCGGGCCGTGCGGTGGAACGATTCTCAGATGGTAGCCGTTGCGCCGCAAGGCGAAATCGTGGTGGAGAATTTCTCCACGGAAGGCGCGGCGAGTGTGCGTTGCCCCGCTCGGGCTGCGCACGCTCTGCTGGCGCGCTTCATGAATGCTGGCGGCACTGTTCATCGTTTCCGTGCTGGTCCTGATAAGTCAATACTCGTGGGGAAACTATCCGTTCCCGGGTGTGAAAACTTTAACGGCGAGACTGTTTAAGTGCTGTAAGCGGTTGTGTAATTGTTCCTGTTGGGACGTGCCCGAAGTCACCTAGCATGTGCAAAGGCTCGCTATGCTTGTTCGACGCCGATGAACGTGGGAGGTATTCAGACATGAATTTCGGTGCATCGAAGTTGGGGGCCCGGATCGGCAACCTGTGCGCGCTGTCGCTGGTCGTCGGGGTGCTGGCCGGTTGTGCAACATCCGCCCATCCGCCCGCTCCGGCCGGCGCGGCGGAAGCCGAATACAACTACGTGATCGGGCCGGGCGACTCGGTGAATATCGTGGTGTGGCGGAACGCCGAGCTTTCGATGTCCGTTCCGGTGCGGCCCGACGGGAAAATCACGACTCCGCTGGTCGAGGATCTGCCCGCGCTGGGCAAGGATGCATCGACCTTGGCGCGCGATATCGAGAAGGCCCTGTCGAAGTTCATCCGCGAGCCGGTGGTCACCGTGATCGTGACGTCCTTCGTCGGGCCGTACAGCGAACAGATCCGCATCGTGGGCGAGGCTGCCAACCCGCAGACGCTGCCCTATCAGCAGAAGATGACCCTGCTCGACGTGATGATCAAGGTCGGTGGCATCACCGAGTTTGCGGACGGCAACGCGGCGACGATCCTGCGCACGGCGGAGGGGAACAAGCAGTACAGCGTGCGCCTGAAGGACCTGGTGAAGCGGGGTGACGTGTCGGCCAATGTGGAGATGCGTCCGGGAGACGTCCTGATCATCCCGCAAAGCTGGTTCTGATCCGTTGCCGACTTCCCAGGTAACCGCGTGACTCCGGTCGCGGGAACTTACAGGTAGATCCATGGAAGAGCTTCTGACCCGGTTGTACGGCTACCTGCGTGGAATGTGGCGCTTCCGCTGGTGGGGGCTGGTCGTGACATGGGTGGTGGGCGTCGTCGCCGGATTCGTCGTCTATTCGATTCCCGACCGCTTCGAGTCTTCTGCCCGTATCTTCGTCGATACGCAGTCGGTCCTGCGGCCGCTGATGTCCGGTTTGGCCGTGCAGCCGAACGTCGATCAGCAGGTAGCAATCCTGAGTCGTACGTTGATCACGCGTCCGAATGTCGAGAAGCTGATCTCGATGGCCGATCTCGATATCACGACACGTACGCCAGCCGACCGCGAGTCGCTGATCACGTCCTTGATGAGTGATCTGGAGATTAGGAGTACGGGGAGGGACAACCTCTTTACGCTGGCCTATCGCGATCAGGTGCCCGAACGCGCACACCGGGTGGTCCAGGCGCTGGTGTCCCTCTTTGTCGAGTCGGGGCTCGTCGGAAAGCAGCAGGACTCTAGTTCGGCCCGTCGCTTCATCGATGAGCAGATCGCAAATTATGAGGTGAAGCTGACCGAGGCCGAGAATCGCCTGAAGGAGTTCCGTTTGCGCAACATGGCTCTGCTCGGCGATGGGGGAAAGGATTACGTTTCGCAGATCGCGGAGTTGATGAATCGCTTGAACGACGCCCAACTGGAGCTGCGGGAGGCGGAGAACTCGCGCAGTTCGCTCGAGCGTCAACTCGCGGTGGAGGACCCGATGCTGCGGACGGATCCGCCGGATCCGTCGATGGTTTCGGTCCCGGAGGTGGATGCGCGGCTCGCGGTGCTGAGGAAGAATTTGGACGAGATGATGCTCCGTTACACCAACGAGCATCCGGACGTGATGGGGGTGAAGCGCGTCATCGCGCAACTCGAAGCCGAAAAGCAGCAGGAAATCGAATCGATGCGCAAGGCCGGGGGCGGGCAGGGCGCGGCGCCCGGCGCCAATCCGGTCTTCCAGCAAATGAAGATGGCGCTTTCCGAAGCGGACGCGAAGGTGGCGTCACTTCGTGCCCGTCTCGCGGAGTTGAGTTCGCGGTTGGCGCAGTTGCGTTCGCAGCAGGAGCTGTTGCCGAAGATCGAGGCGGAGCAGACCCAGCTGAACCGGGACTATAACGTCCATCGGCAGAACTACGAGTCGCTCGTGCAGCGCCGCGAGTCGGCCGCGATGTCGGTCGAGATGAGCGCCCAGGGAGGGATTACCGAGTTCCGCGTGATCGATCCGCCCACCGTGCCGCGTACGCCGGCTGCGCCGAACCGGCTTCTGCTGATGCCGCTCGCCGGTATTCTGGCCCTGGCGGCAGGCATCGCCGTCACTTTTCTGATCGCGCAGTTCCGGCCTGCGTTCGTCGAGCCCCGTGGTCTGCGTGAAGTAACCGGTCTTCCCGTGCTGGGGGTGATTTCGCTCTTGCCCGATCCAGCCAGGGAAAAGACAGAACGGCGCCGGTTGATGATGTTCGGCGGAGGTGTTGCGAGTTTCGCGGTTGCAGTGGGGGCGATGACGGTGCTGCTCAAGTGGCTGCAGACGTGAGCCGCACCCGGGAGGTCGTTTTATGAGTCTGATCGAGAAGGCGGTCGAACGGCTGGACCAGCTTAAGCGGGCCGAGCAGGGACTTGCCGAGGGGGATGCGTCCGCCGCGGCGAGTGCCGTGCAGGAGTCCGATGGGGGTGCGCAGCGTGCCAGTGCCGCGGCAACGCGGGAGACCGGTGTCACGAGCCGGCGCGATTCCGGGGGCGCTCACGCGGATGGCGTCGGGGCTGGGCACGCAGTGGTCCTTGACTTGGCGCGCTTGAAGCGGATGGGCATGGTCACCCCCGATTTGCCGCAGTCGGCGATTGCCGAAGAGTACCGGGTGGTGAAGCGGCCGTTGATACACAATGCGCAGGGGCGGGGGGCTGCGCCGGTCGAGAACGGCAACCTGATCATGGTCACGAGCGCCTTGCCGGGCGAGGGCAAGTCGTTCACGGCGATGAACCTCGCGATGAGCATCGCAATGGAGCTCGACAACACTGTCTTGCTCGTGGATGCGGATTTCGCCCGTCCGTCGATCCTCCAGCGCCTGGGGCTTCCCCCGCGCAAGGGGTTGATGGATGTGCTCGTGGGAGACGTCCCGGATCTGTCGGACGTGATGCTGCGCACCAACGTGGAGAAGCTGTCGATCCTGCCGGCGGGCATGACGCATCAGCGATCGACGGAATTGATCGCATCGGATGCGATGACTCGCATGCTCGAGGAGATGGCTACCCGCTACGCGGAGCGCATCATCGTGTTCGACTCTCCCCCCCTGCTATCGACGACCGAGGCGCGGGTGCTCGCGTCGCACATGGGGCAGGTGGTGGTGGTGGTCGAGTCCGGGCGGACGACGCATGGCGCCGTCAAGCAGGCATTGGGCACGATCGAGAATTGTCCGGTGAAGCTCCTGGTCCTGAACAAGGCGAAGGAGGGCGCGCGCGGTGGCCTTTACGGCTATGGATACGGTTACGGATACGGCTACGGATACGGACGGGGTCATGGTTCCGATGCGCACCCGGATGCTGCGGCCTGAGTTGAAGCCTGTCGCCACGGCCATCGGCGTCGGATTGGCGCTGGCGGCGATTTCCTTGCCGGGCGTGGCGAATGCCCAGAGCGTCGAGGTTCGGCCCTACGTCAGCGCGACGGTGACGTACTCGGACAATGTCGGCGCCGATGCACAAGGAGGCGACGGCGACCTGAGCCTCGAGGTGGCGCCAGGGGTATCCGTGTTGCGCAATAGCGGACGCTTCCGTGGCAACCTGAACGCCATGGTGCGCAATATCGCGTACATGAGCGAAACAGATCGCAACGACTCCTTCCTGGCGCTCAACGGGCATGGGCAGTTCGAAGCGGTGGAAAAGACCTTGTTCATCGACATGGATGCATCGATGAGCCGGAACAACCGTTCGGCGTTTTTCGGCCGCGCCGCAGGTGATCCGCAGGACATCTCGAGCGACAACGAAACGCGCATGTACGGTATCGGCCCTCGGTTGAATTTCAGACTTGGGCCGGAGACGAGCGGTACGGCCAGTTACATGACGCGCTGGATGAGCGGGGGCGGGGGACTGGGTAACCGACGGGAATCTGATCTGAATGCCCAGATTTCCAATCCGGTGCAGTTCGGGCGGGTCGGCTGGGGGCTGTCGTACAGTCGCTCGGAAAACGACACAGGGCAAGCCGGGACTGCCGAGAGTTCGTCGGAAGAAACGATGCGGGGAACGCTGTATGTGACGGTGACGCCGCAATTCCGCTTGCGCGGAATCGTTGGCCACGAGCGAAACGATTACGACACGGCCTCAGGCGACAGCAATTCCATCGTGGGTGGCGGCTTCGACTGGAATCCGACCGAGCGCACGACGATTTCGGGCACGACCGAGAAGCGGTTCTTTGGCCGCGGCTACGACTTCCAGTTCAACCATCGCCACGCGTTGTCGAACTGGAACCTTTCGTATTCGCGGGACAGTTCTTCCTCGCTCGAATTGCTGGGTGTCGATGTGTTCCGGGATCCTGAGTTTCGTCTGCTTTACGACGCCCTCGAGCGTGTCATTCCCGATCCCTTCTTGCGCGAGGCCGTCGTGCGTCGGCTGCTTGGCTATCCGGCGATCGGCCCGCGCGACATGTTCCTGTCGAATGCGCGTTTCGTCACGCGCAACCTGACCGGGAGCGTGTCACTCATCGGGGTGCGCAATGTGCTGACCTTCTCGTTGCAGCAGTCCGAGCGTAGTCGTCTGGGGGCGGAGGTGGCAGGGAACCCGCAGGACGATTTCGCACGCTTCGACAATGTGAAGACGCGCTCTGCGACGGTTGCGCTGAGTCACCGGCTTGCACCGCAGACCTCGCTCAGTGCGAGCCTGACGCGCTCACGTTCGACCGGAAGCGGGACGGATGGATCCGAGACGGAGCGGACGGCGTTCAGTCTTGCGCTGTCGAAGCAACTCGGGCCGAACACCTCGGGCGGGCTGACCTACCGCTACCAGCGCTCGGAAGGTTTGAGCGACTTCATCGAGAACGTGATCACGGCGACGATTTCGGTGAGTTTCTGAGCTGAACTTGCATGTACGAATCCTATTTCAGGCTGCGCGCGAAGCCCTTCCAGCTCAATCCCGATCCTGCCTTCTTCTTTGGCAGTCGCGGGCATCGGCGGGCGATGGCCTATCTGGAATACGGCCTGCACCAGAACGAGGGCTTCATCGTCGTGACCGGCGAGATCGGCGCGGGCAAGACGACGCTCGTGCGCAGCCTGCTCGAGCGTCTCGATGCTGACAAGGTGGTTGCTGCGAATCTGGTGAACACGCAGGTCGACGAGAGCGACATCCTGCGCATGATCGCCGCGGCGTTCGGTGTCCCGAGCCGCAGCCTCGACAAGGCCGGTCTGCTGCTGGCGCTGGAGACGTACTTCGTGTCCTTGGCGGCGGCGGGCAAGCGCGCCTTGCTGATTGTCGACGAGGCGCAGAACCTGAGTCCGCATGCGGTGGAGGAGCTCAGGATGCTGTCGAACTTCCAACTCGAAGACCACGCCCTGCTGCAGAGCTTCCTGGTCGGCCAGCCGGAGTTCCGCGACACCATGCAGGGGCCGCAGATGCAGCAGTTGCGCCAGCGGGTGATCGCGTCGTACCACCTGGGGCCGCTGGATGCGGCCGAGACGCGCGCCTATATCGAGCACCGCCTTCGCCATGTCGGCTGGCAGGGCGACCCGAGCTTCGACGACGGCGCGTTCGCGCTCGTCTACGCCAATACGGGCGGCATTCCGCGCCGCATCAATTCGCTGTGCGATCGCCTGATGCTGGCGGCCTACATCGCCGAGCGACACACCATCGGCGAGGCGGATGTGCGCGAGGTGGTGAGCGAGTTGCAGGACGAGTTCGCTGCCCGGCGACCTCCGGCCGGGCTCAATGGCAGCGCGCATGCGTCCCTGGCCGCCGGTGCGATCGATCCGCGGGGCTTGCAGGTTCCGGGGGCGTTGGCAGATCGCGTGGCCGGAATGGTGGCGAATTTCGACGTGCAGCGCATCGAGGCGCGCATCGCGGGTCTGGAGCAGTCGATGGCGGCGACGCTGGACGTGCTGAATCAGCTTCTTCAGGCTGTTCGCCGCGACGACGGCGAGGGCGGGACGCCCGATGGACGCTGACACTTTCCTTCGCCCCGTGATCTGCGTGGTCGGAGCGCGGCCGAATTACATGAAGATGTCGCCGATCATCCGGGCCTTCAGGGCGCACGCGCCCGCGGTGCCGGTGCTGCTCGTCCATACCGGGCAGCATTACGACGTGGCGATGAATGATCGCCTGTTTGCGGATCTCGAATTGCCGCAGCCGGATGTGAATCTCGGTGTCGGTTCGGGCAGCCATGCGATGCAGACAGCGGAGGTGATGAAGCGCTTCGAGCCGGTGATCGAAGCGCATGGAGCGCGGGCGGTTCTGGTGGTGGGGGACGTGAATTCGACGCTGGCTTGCGCGCTGGTTGCGTCGAAGCGGGGCGTCCCCGTCGTGCATGTGGAGTCGGGCCTGCGCAGCTACGACCGGACGATGCCGGAGGAAATCAATCGTGTGCTGACCGACCAGATTTCCGACCTCCTGTATACGACCGAGCGCAGCGCCCATGCGAACCTCGTGCGCGAGGGCATCGCGCCGCAGCGGGCAGTGTTCGTCGGCAACGTGATGATCGACAGCCTGCGTGCGAACCTGTCGAAGGCGCCGGCGGCGTCCGATCTGATCGTCGCGTCGGGGTTCGGGGGCGAGCGCTTGCGCAGGGGATATGGCGTGGTCACGCTGCATCGCCCGTCCAACGTGGATCATCCCGATACGCTGGGTCCGATCGTCGATGCGTTGCGGAAGATCAGTGCGCGCCTGCCGCTGGTGTTCGCGCTGCACCCGCGTACGCGTGCGAATCTCGAGCGCTTCGGCCTGCTGGACCGGCTCGATGCGCCGGGTTTTCTGTTACTGCCGCCGCAGGGCTATCTGGAGATGCTCGGCCTGATGGCGGGCGCGACGATGGTGCTCACCGATTCGGGCGGAATTCAGGAGGAGACCACCGCGCTGGGCGTGCCGTGTCTGACGATCCGCGAGAACACAGAGCGGCCGATCACGGTGGAGCAGGGCACGAACACCGTGGTGGGCATCGACCCCGCGGCATTGCGTGCGGCCGCTGACGCCGTGCTGGATGGCGGAGGCAAGCGCGGTCGCGTGCCCGAATACTGGGATGGCCATGCCGCCGAGCGTATCGTCGCCCACCTCGCTGCGTGGCTGCGCGAGCGCGAGTCTGCGGGAGGTGAGTGACATGGACGAGCGGATCGTCAATGCATTGACCATCGACGTCGAGGATTACTTCCACGTGTCCGCGCTCGCGCCCCATTTTCCGCGCACTGAATGGGAACAGGTGCCGTGCAGGGTTGAGCGCAACGTGAATCAGATCCTGCAGTTGCTCGATGACCATGATGCACGGGCAACCTTCTTTGTGCTGGGCTGGGTTGCGGAGCGCTACCCCGAACTGGTCCGGCTGATCGTTTCGCAGGGCCATGAGATCGCCAGTCACGGCTACGAACACGAGCGTGCAAGCGCGCAGTCGTGCGATCGCTTCCTGGCGGACATCGTGCTTGCGAAGGCGGTGCTGGAGGACATTGGCGGCGAACGGGTGGCCGGCTACCGGGCGCCGAGCTTTTCCATCGGCAAGGCCAACCTTTGGGCGCACGACTGCATCGCCGAGGCGGGCTATGCCTACAGTTCCAGCGTTTATCCGGTGCATCACGACCATTACGGCATGCCGGACGCGCCGCGTTTTCCGTACCGCCTGGACTGCGGGCTGCTCGAGGTGCCGGTCACGACGATGCGCTGGATGGGGCGCAACTGGCCGGCGGGCGGCGGGGGGTTCTTCCGGCTGTTGCCCTATGCGGTGTCGCGCTGGCAGATCGCCCGGGTGAATCGCGAGGATGCCCAGGCGGCAATCTTCTACTTCCACCCCTGGGAGATCGATCCGGAGCAGCCGCGCGTGAACCGTGCGTCGATGAAGACGAGATTCCGTCACTACGTGAATCTCGAGCGCACCGAGGCGCGGCTGCGCTGCCTCCTGCGCGACTTCGCCTGGGGGCGCGCCGACCGGGTCTTTGCGGATTTCTGAGACGGCCGGGGAGGGCAAACACGATGGACCGTCCGCCCTTGCGGGTCAAGCGACTGGACGATGCCGACCGTCGGCGCTGGGATGCATTCGTGTACGCCTGCCCGGAGGCGACCTTCTTTCATCTGGCGGCCTGGCAGGACATCGTGCGTGAGGTGTTCCGTCACCGGACGCATTTCCTGTTTGCGGAGCGGGCCGGCGAGATCGTCGCGATCCTGCCCTTGGCGGAGGTCAGGAGCCGCCTCTTCGGCCATGCGCTCGCGTCGCTGCCCTTCTGCGCCTACGGTGGCGCGGCGGGTGCTGCGGATGCGGTGGCGATGCTGGAGGCGGAAGCCGACGAGCTGGCACGGCGGCTCGACGTGCAGCATCTGGAGTACCGCAACCTGCATGCGCGGCACGTGGATTGGCCGCGCCAGGACTTGTACGTGACCTTCCGCAAGGAGATCGCGGCCGAGGACGAGGCCAACCTGTTGGCGATCCCCCGCAAGCAGCGCGCGATGGTGCGCAAGGGGATGCGCAACGGCCTGGTCGCGGGCATCGACGACGATGTGGAGCGCTTCTTCCCCCTGTATGCGGGGAACGTGCTGCGCCATGGCACGCCCGCGCTGCCGAAGGCCTTCTTCGCGCGATTGCTGCGCGAGTTCGGCCCGAACTGCGAGGTGCTGACGATCACCGACCAGGCGGGCAGGCCGATGTCGGGCGTGCTGAGCTTTTACTTCCGCAATGAGGTCCTGCCCTATTACGCCGGCGATGCGCCAGCGGCGCGCGATCTGGCGGCGAACGACTTCAAGTACTGGGAGCTGATGCGGCGGGCCGCGGGTCGCGGCGCGACCCTGTTCGACTTCGGCCGCAGCAAGCTCGGCACCGGCCCCTACAGTTTCAAGAAGAACTGGGGTTTCGAACCGCAGCCGTTGGCGTACGAGTATCGCCTGTACAAGCGCGATGCGGTGCCGCAGAACAACCCGATGAATCCGAAGTATCGGACGCTGATCGCCTTGTGGCGAAGGCTTCCCCTGCGGGTGGCGAACGCGCTGGGGCCGCACATCGTGCGCAACCTGGGGTGAGCATGGACACCCGTCCGCCGCTGCTGTACCTGGTGCATCGGATCCCTTACCCGCCCAACAAGGGCGACAAGCTGCGGTCGTTTCATATCCTGCGCCATCTGGCGCGAACGCATCGCGTTTATCTGGGGACTTTTGTCGATCGTGCCGAGGATGCTGCCCATGTCGACACGCTGCGCGAGTGGTGCGCGGACGTCTGTGCGATCCCGTTGTCGCCCGCGCGCGCGCGGCTGGCCAGCCTGAGGGGGCTGCCGGGCGGCGAGGCGCTGAGCCTGCCCTACTACCGCAGCCGGCGCCTGCGGGACTGGGTCGATTGCACCGTTCGCGCTCACGCAATCCGTCGTGCGGTGGCGTTCTCCGGACCGATGGCGCAATACCTCGACCACGCCGGCCTCGAGCGCCGTGTGGTGGATTTCTGCGACGTCGATTCCGCGAAATGGGCCGACTACGCGCGTGCTCGCACATGGCCGATGTCGTGGCTGTACCGGCGGGAAGGTGAGAAACTGCTGGCGTTCGAGCGCGGCGTGGCCGCCGCGACGGATGCCTGCATCTTCGTGACCGACGCTGAGGCGGCTCTTTTCCGCCGGGCAGCGCCGGAAGCGTCGGGGCGGGTCGTGGCGATGCCGAACGGGGTCGATTCCGGCTTCTTCGCGCCCGACGCGGTCCATGCAAACCCCTATCCGGGCGGTGGGCCGGTCGTCGTGTTCACCGGGGCCATGGACTACTGGCCAAACGTCGATGCGGTCGTGTGGTTCGTGGGCGAGATCCTGCCCCTGCTGCAGCGTTCGTGTGCAGGCTTGCGTTTCTACATCGTCGGCATGAATCCGGCGCCGGCAGTTCTGGCGCTGGCCGGTCCCGCGGTGGTGGTGACCGGCAGCGTGCCCGACGTGCGGCCGTGGATCGGGCATGCGCAGGTCGTGGCCGCGCCGCTGCGGATCGCGCGCGGCATCCAGAACAAGGTGCTGGAGGCGATGGCGATGGCGCGCCCGGTGGTGGTGTCGGCATCGTCGGCCACCGGCTTGGCGGGTGAGCCCGGACGGGACTTCGAGGTGGCGGCCACCGCCGAGGAGTTTGCCGCACGGATTTCCGGCCTGCTGGGCGACTCCGCGCTGGCGGCGCGAATGGGTGCATGCGCGCGTGCCCGTGTGCTGGCCGCGTACAGTTGGGATGCCCACCTCGGCCGCCTGGATGCCTTGCTCGACGCGGGAAGCGTTCCCGCAGTCGCGCTGCGGGACCGGGCAGGTGGCGCTTGCGACGACGACCCGCGGCCGCTGGTCGTGCATGTCGTGTATCGCTTCGATGTGGGGGGGCTGGAAAACGGCGTGGTCAATCTGATCAACCGGCTGCCGGTCAGCCGTTTCCGGCACGCCGTCGTCGCGCTGACCGAATGCGAGCCGGCATTTTGCAGGCGCATCGTCCACGACGACGTCCGTTTCGTTTCGCTGCACAAGCCGCCGGGGCACGGCGTGAAGGTCTACCCCGCCCTGTTCCGCTTGTTCAACGAGCTGCAGCCTGCAGTGGTGCATACGCGCAACCTCGCCGCGCTGGAAGCTGTCGTGCCCGCGTGGGCCGCGGGGGTGCCGGTGCGGGTGCATGGCGAGCACGGATGGGACGTGTCCGATCCCGACGGAACGCGGCGGCGCTTTCAGTGGATGCGTCGGCTGTATCGGCCGTTCGTGACCCATTACATACCGCTGTCCGACCATCTCCTGAGATATTTGAATGCGTCGGTCGGGGTGGGCGCGGCGCACATGACCCGCATCTGCAACGGGGTCGATACGCAGCGTTTCAGGCCGGGCGTGCGGGGACGCGAGGCATTGGCGGGGTCGCCGTTCGAGGGCGACGAACTGTGCGTGATCGGCACGGTCGGCCGGCTCGAACCGATCAAGGATCCGCTGAACCTGCTTCGCGCGTTCGTCCTCCTGCTTCGTCGGGCACCGGAACTTGCCGGACGTCTGCGTCTGATGTTCGTCGGCGACGGCTCGTTGCGGACCGAACTCGAGGCGGAGGTTGCCCGGGCGGGCGTGGGCGCTTGCGTGTGGCTGGCCGGCGAGCGGCGTGACGTGCCGGAGGCGCTGCGGGCAATGGATGTGTTCGTGCTGCCGTCGCGTGCGGAAGGCATCTCCAACACCATCCTCGAGGCGATGGCCTGCGGTTTGCCGGTGATCGCGACGCGAGTGGGTGGAAATGCCGAGCTCGTGCTTGACGGCGAGACGGGGATGCTGGTGCCGGCGTCGGACAGCGACGCACTGGCCGACGCGCTGGCGCGTTACGTCGGTGACGGCGGGATGCTGCGGCGGCAGGGCGATGCGGGACGGAAGCGGACAGAGGTGGAATTCAGCATCGACGGCATGGTGGCCCGCTATGCGCAGCTGTACGAGTCCTTGTTGAGTGCGGCGGGGCGCCCGGTGCCGGCGACCTGAAGCGGGAGAAACGTGGATGTGCGGAATCGCCGGACTGTTCCACACGCGCGACAAGCGGGAATTTCCGCGCGATCTCGTGCTGCGCATGAACGACGTCCAGTTTCACCGCGGGCCGGACGAAGGCGGGCTGCATTTCGAGCCGGGCCTTGCACTGGCCCATCGGCGCCTGTCGATCATCGACCTCTCCTCCGGTCAGCAACCGCTCTTCAACGAGGACGGTTCGGTCGCCGTCGTGTTCAACGGCGAGATCTACAACTACCAGGAGCTGGTGCCCGAACTGGAGCGCTGCGGCCACCGTTTCCACACGCGCAGCGACACCGAGGTGATCGTGCATGCGTGGGAGGAGTGGGGCGAGGAGTGCGTGCTCCGCTTCCGCGGGATGTTTGCGTTCGGACTGTGGGATCGCACGCGCGAGACGCTGTTCCTCGCGCGTGACCGTCTGGGCGTGAAGCCGCTGCACTACGCGTTGATGCCGGATGGAACGCTGGCGTTCGGATCGGAACTGAAGGTGCTTATGCAGCATCCGGCCCTGGACCGGCGCATCGACCCGTGCGCGGTCGAGGAGTACTTCGCGCTCGGCTACGTCGCGGAGCCGCGTACGATCTTCGTCGGCGCGCGCAAGCTCGGGCCCGCCGAGACACTCACGATCCGCCGCGGCGAGCCGGTGCCGGCGCCGAAAAGCTACTGGGACGTGCGATTCACGCTCGACAACCCGATCGGGCTGGCCGACGCGGCCGCCGAGCTGACCGACCGCCTGCGCGAGTCTGTGCGCCTGCGCCTGATTGCGGAAGTCCCGCTCGGCGCCTTCCTCTCCGGCGGCGTGGATTCGAGCGCCGTGGTGGCGACGATGGCGGGGTTGTCCAATGAGCCGGTCAATACGTGCTCGATCGCCTTCGACGACCCGGCCTTCGACGAGGCCGCCTTCGCGCAGCAGGTCGCTGCCCGCTATCGCACGAACCACTACGTCGAAACGGTGCAGTCCGACGATTTCGACCTGATCGACAAGCTCGCCGTCCTGTACGACGAGCCCTATGCCGACAGCTCCGCGATCCCCACGTGGCGCGTATGTCAGCTCGCGCGCAGGAAGGTCACCGTGGCGCTCTCGGGCGACGGCGGCGACGAGAGCTTCGGCGGTTATCGCCGCTACCGCCTGCACATGATGGAGGAAAAGCTGCGCGCGAGCCTGCCGCTGGGCGTGCGCCGGCCGATGTTCGGCATGCTCGGGCGGCTGTATCCGAAGGCGGACTGGGCGCCGCGCGTGCTGCGCGCGAAGACGACCCTCCAGGCGCTGGCGCGCGATTCGGTGCAGGCCTATTTCCATTCGGTGTCGATCCTGCGCGACGACCTGCGCCGCCAGCTCTACTCCAACGCCTTCAAGGCGCAGCTCGGCGGCTACAACGCGCTCGACGTGTTCCGCCGCCACGCGGCGAACGCGGGTACGGACGATCCGCTGGCGCTCGTTCAGTACCTCGACCTGAAGACCTACCTCGTCGGCGACATCAATACCAAGGTCGATCGCGCGAGCATGGCGCATTCGCTGGAGGTGCGCGAGCCGCTGATGGATCACCCGCTGGTCGAATGGCTTGCGACGCTGCCGTCCGGCCTCAAGGTGAAGGGCAATGAAGGCAAGTACCTGTTCAAGAAGGCGATGGAGCCGCTGCTGCCCCACGAGGTCCTGTACCGGCCGAAGATGGGTTTTGCCGTGCCGCTCGCGCGCTGGTTCCGCGGGCCGCTGAAGGCGCGGGTGAGGGACGCGATGCTGGGCGGCACGCTCGCATCCACGGGACTCTTCAACGCCGACACCTTGCGCCACCTGGTCGATGCCCATCAGTCGGGCGTACGCGATTACAGCGCGCCGTTGTGGACCCTGTTGATGTTCGAGTCCTTCGTTCGCCACAGCGGTGCCCTCGCGGGGCAGGGCGAGGCGCCGAGAGTGGCGGTCTGAGTGGCGACCTTGGTGGCGACCTGAGCGATGAAAATCCTGCACGTCTTCGATCATTCGATCCCGCTGCACAGCGGTTACACCTTCCGCTCCGCGGCCATCCTGCGCGAGCAGCGTGCGTTGGGCTGGGAGACCTTCCACCTGACTTCGCCGAAGCAGGGCGTGACGGCGGCGCTGGAACAAGACGTCGACGGCCTGCGCTTCTTCCGCACGCCGCCCGTCTCCGGGGCGACTCCGGTGCTGCGCGAGACGGCCCTGATGCGTGCGTTGCGGGGGCGGATCGTCGAGGTGGCGGCGCAGGTGCGGCCGGACCTGATCCACGCGCACTCGCCGGTGCTGAACGTGCTGCCGGCCCTGAGCGCCGGCCGCCGGCTGGGCATCCCCGTCGTCTATGAGATCCGCGCATTCTGGGAGGATGCCGCGGTCGACCACGGGACCGCCCGCGAGCGGGGGCTGCGCTACCGCATGACTCATGCGCTGGAAACCTGGGCAATGAGGCGCGTCGATCACGTGTTCACGATCTGCGAGGGATTGCGCAACGACATCGTCGGACGCGGTATCGCGCCCGAGCGCGTCACCGTGATTCCCAATGCGGTCGATATCGAGTCCTTCCAGCTCTCGGGCGAGCCCGATGCCGCACTGAAATTGCGTCTCGGGCTGGAGGGCAAGACGGTCGTCGGCTTCGTGGGCTCGTTCTACGCCTACGAAGGGCTGGACCTGCTGCTCGACGCGGTGCCGGCCCTGCTGCAGCGCCTGCCCGAGCTGCGCGTGCTGCTGGTCGGCGGCGGACCGCAGGAGGCCAGCCTCAAGGCCCAGGCCGAAAGGCTGGGGATCGCCGACCGCGTCATCTTCGCCGGTCGCGTGCCCCATGGCGAGGTGAGTCGCTACTACGACCTCATCGACCTGCTCGCCTACCCGCGTCACTCGATGCGCCTGACCGAACTGGTCACGCCGCTCAAGCCGCTCGAGGCCATGGCGCAGGGGCGCGTCTTCGTCGCCTCCGATGTCGGCGGTCACAAGGAGCTCGTGCGTGACGGCGTGACCGGCCGGCTGTTCCGCGCAGGCAGTGCGCAGGCCCTCGCCGAAGTGGTCGTGGACATGCTGAGCAAGCGGGGGCTGTGGGGCGACTATCGGGCCGCGGGAAGGCGCTTCGTCGAGTCCGAGCGCAACTGGCGCAACAGCGTCGGGGCGTATCGTGCGCCCTATGCGCGATTGGCGGGGGCCGCATGAGCGCCCCCGAGGACGAAGTGAGGCGGCAGGCCGACGGTGTTGCGGCTGCGCTGCCGACCGCGGGTGTCCCGCGCGCCACGATGATTCGTCTCGCTGTGCTGGCGGTGGGGCTCGTCGCGCTCGTCGTGACCTACCGCGGCACGGTCGGGGCGATGGTCGAGATCTGGGGGCGCTCCGACACCTTCGCTCACGGCTATCTCGTCGCACCGATCACGTGCTGGCTGATCTGGCGCGAACGCGCACGACTGCGCGAGCTGCAGATGGCCCCTTCGCTGGTCGGGATGGCGGCCGCGGCGGTGGCCGGTTTCGCCTGGCTGCTCGGCGAACTCGCGAGCGTCGCGAGTGTGTCGCAATTCGCCTTTGTCGGCATGGTCGTCGCGCTGGTGTGGGCCGTCATGGGAACGCGTGTCGCGCGCGCATTGGCCTTCCCGCTGGGTTTCCTGTTCTTCCTCGTGCCCTTCGGTGAGTTCCTGTTCCCGGCGATGATGGATCGGACCACCGATTTCATCATCTGGGGGCTGCGCGGTTCGGGCGTGCCCGTCTACGCGGAGGGGCGCAGCCTGGTGATTCCGTCGGGACATTGGGAGGTCGTGGAAGGTTGCAGCGGAGTGCGTTACCTGATCGCGTCCGTTGTCGTCGGCAGCCTTTACGCGTATCTGACGTACCGGTCGCCCTTGCGGAGGACCGTCTTCGTCGCATTCTCGGTGGTGCTGCCGGTGTTCGCGAACTGGCTGCGCGCCTACGGCATCGTTTTTCTCGCGCACGTAAGTGACAACAAGATCGCGGCGGGAGTCGATCACCTCATCTACGGCTGGGTGTTCTTCGGGCTGGTGATGATGGCGCTGTTCTGGGTGGGCGCGCGCTGGCGCGAAGATGAGCTCCCCGGCGCTCCGGCAGGAGATGCGGCCGTCTCCCGTGTGCCGACGCACCCGGGCACGCCCGGGGCCTTCGCTGCCGCCGGCGTTGCGGCGATCCTCATCGTGTTGATGTGGCAGCCGGTGCTGGCTGGGCTCGATGCACAGGGCCGGCGGGGCTCGGTCACGCTCGCCGGGCTGAATGCCGGTGGAGGGTGGGAACGGGTTGCTGACACGCGCCTGCCGGACTGGAAGCCGCATTTCTTCGGCATGAATCGCGAACTGCGCGAGGTCTGGTCGAACGGCGGGCCGCCGGTGGGCCTCTATCTCGCGTATTACCGGGGGCAGGGGCCCGGCCAGGAACTGGTGAATTCCGAGAATCGCGTGCTCAAGCACAAGGACCGCCAGTGGACCATGACGGCCGAAGGGGCGCATTCGACGAAGATCGGTGCCGAGGCCGCGTCGGTGCTGAGCACGGAGATCGCCGATGCCGCGTCGGGACGCCTGCTGGTGTGGCATTGGTACTGGATCGACGGTCGCTGGACCGCAAGTGACTACGTGGCCAAGGTCTACCAGACGCTCGCGCAGTTGCGCGGCCGCGGGGACGATTCCGTCGCCGTGATGGTGTACACCCCGGTGCGCGAAGGGGCGCGCGGCGCGGCGGAGGCCGTGCTCGCGGACTTCCTGCGCGTGCGGGGCGGCGAATTGTCCGCGGCCCTGGCGCGGGCACGGGAGCGCTAGCATGACCTGGGCGGGCAAGCGCATCGCACTGGTCGGCCCGCTGCCGCCGCCCGCGGGTGGTATGGGCAATCAGACGCGCCAACTCGGGGAGCTTTTGCGTGCCGAAGGCGTTGATGTGGAGCTCGTACAGGTGAATGCACCTTATAGGCCGGCCTGGGTTTGCAGCGTGAAGGGCCTGCGCGCGGGATTTCGGCTGGTTCCGTACCTGGCGCGACTGTGGGCGGCCGCAGGGCGGGCTGATCTGATGCATGTGATGGCCAATTCGGGCTGGTCGTGGCACCTTTTTGCAGCGCCCGCGGTGTGGGTTGCCGTATTGCGCGGCGTGCCGGTGGTCGTGAACTACCGTGGCGGCGAGGCGGGCGATTTTCTCTCGCGCTCGGCTCGTTGGGTCAGGCCGACGCTCCTGCGGGCCGGTGGTGTACTGGTGCCGTCGGGCTTTCTGCACGAGGTTTTCTCGCGTTACGGGGTCGAGACCTATATCGTGCCCAACGTCGTCGATCTTGCGCGCTTCAGGCCTGGATCGTCACAGCAAGCTGGAGCGGATGCCCCACATATTGTGGTCGCGCGCAACTTGGAACCGATCTATGGAATTCCAGTGGCCTTACAGGCGTTTGCGCGAATTCTTGCGGATTACCCACGGGCGCGGCTTTCCGTGGCCGGCTCGGGCCCGCAGGCTGGTGAGCTCGAGCGTCTGGCTGCGCAGCTGGGCTTGGGAGATCATGTGCGTTTCACCGGTCGGCTCGATCGCGACGAAATGGCCAGGCTCTATCGTGACGCCGATGTGATGCTCAATCCGTCACGTGTCGACAACACGCCGAATTCCATACTGGAAGCGTTTGCGAGCGGTGTGCCCGTCGTGAGCACCTCGGTCGGAGGCGTGCCGTATATCGTCGAAGACGGCCGCAGTGGGCTGCTGGTGCCGTGCGATGATGCGGCGGCAATGGCGTCCGCCGTGACGCGTCTGCTGCGATCGCCGGAGCTTCGCCAGCAATTGGTCGAGTGCGGGTTGCGCGAGGTGCGGCGCTATACCTGGGCGGCTGTGCGTGACACCCTGTTCGCCGGCTACACGGCCGCCGTGCAGAATGGTGTGGCCCCGATGGCGACGCGGTGACCTGGAGATATCGATGAGCCTGCCCGCCCGACTGGTCAGTGATGCGTTGTTTCCGCTCCACGAGCGCTTGATGGGGCGCCCCACCTTTACGTATCTCGACGAGCTCGAACAGAGCCAGTGGTTGTCTCGCGACGAGGTCGAATCGCTGCAGGCCCGCAAACTCTCCGCATTGTTGTGCGCGGCACGCGCGCACAGCCCGTGGTTCGCCCGGCGGATCGACGAGGCCGGGTTCGACCATCATGGCCGCGAGTTCACGCTTGCCGATTTGCGCAAGCTGCCGACGATGGACAAGGCGGACGCCCGCGCCAATCGCGACGAGATCGTCTGGCGTGACGCGCCCGGGGGTGTATTCGCCTACAACACCGGTGGCTCCAGCGGCGTGCCGCTGTCCTTTTACTTCGGCCGCGCACGTCAGGCGTCGGACGCCGCGGGGCGCATGCGCGCGCGGCGTTGGTGGGGGGTGGAAGTCGGCGAGCGCGAGGTCTATCTGTGGGGGGCTCCGGTCGAGTTGAACAAGACCGATGTAGTCAAAGTCGTCCGTGATCGGCTGCTAAATCAGCTCGTGCTGAATGCGTTCAATATGTCCGAAGCAGCGATGGATGGCTATCTCGAGGCCATCCGGGCCTACCGGCCTGCGTGCGTGTATGGCTACGCGAGCTCGATCGCCCTGCTGGCGGCCCACGCCCAGGATCGCGGGGTGACGATGCGTCTGCCGTCGCTGAAGGTCGTGTGCACCACCGGCGAGCCGCTGTTCGAGCACCAGCGGGCGCTGATCGGGTCGATATTCGGAGTGCCGGTCGCCAACGAATTCGGCAGCCGCGACATTGGATTCACCGCGCATGAGACGCCGGAAGGGCAGATGCTGCTGATCAGCGAGAGCATTGTGCTGGAAGTGCTGGACCCCCAAGGGCAACCCGTCGCCATGGGCGAAACGGGCGAGGCGGTCATGACGGGCCTGTGTTCGGAGGCGCAGCCCTTCATCCGCTACCGGACCGGCGACATGCTGCGACTGTCGGCAGAGGCCTGCCGAGCCGGGCGCGGTCTGCACGTCATCGATCAGGTGGAGGGGCGTCAGACGGACTTCGTTGTGCGCTCGGACGGCACGGTCATGCACGCGCTGGCGGTGATCTATGTGCTGCGTGCGGTCGACGGCATCAAGCAGTTCAAGTGTATCCAGCATGCTCCGGATGTGATCGAAGTCCAGGTGGTCCCGGATCGCGCCTGGTCGCCGGAATGCGAGGCGCGCATTGCGATGGGGCTGAGGGCACGCCTGGGGGCCGACTCGCGCGTGGAATGCCGGCTGCTCGACGAGATCCCCCCCGAGGCATCCGGCAAACATCGGTATGTGGTCAGTCATGTCGAATTGGCGCCCCGCCTCCAATCGGCGACAGGGGTCACAGCATGAATGCGCTCGCGGTCCTGCGTCTGCCCCTGCGCTACAAGCCGTGGTCGCCGCGCCACGCACGCCTGATCCTCAACGACCTTGGCGGCGCCGCACGTCAGCCAGAGCGCGAGCACCGCACGCACCTGCAGGCGGCCATCGACTGGTTATGCCGCGCGCAGGATGTGCGCATGTGCGAGTCCGACGCGGGAGGCGTTTCGGCCGGGTGGAGCTTCGAGGACGGCTGGTTGCCCGGCTACCCCGAGACCACCGGCTACATCATCGAAACCTTCATCGCTGCCGCCGAACTCCTCGAACAGCCCGAACTCGTGGAGCGGGCGCGGCGCATGATCGACTGGGAGATGTCGCTGCAGCATGAGGATGGTGCCTTCCCCGGGCATTTCGGCGAGCCCGGTAGCCAACCGGTGATCTTCAATACCGGCCAGATCATGCACGGCATGATCGCCGGGGCGGTGAGCCTGCAGCGCGCGGAGTGTCTCGACGCGGCGGTGCGTGCGGGCTGGTGGCTCATTCGCCAGCAGGACGCGGACGGTTGTTTCCGGCGCTCGGAGCATAACGGTGTGCCGCACGTCTACAACACGCGGGCGACCTGGGCGCTTGCCGCGACCGGCCTGCTGTCGGGTGAGCCGCGCCTCGTCGATGGCGCGCGGCGCAATCTCGACTGGGCGCTGACCCAGCAGACCGAAAGCGGCTGGTTCCGGACGAATGCCTTCACTGCGGGTCAGGATCCGTTCACGCACACAATCGCCTACGCGATCCGGGGATTCCTCGAATGCGGTGCATTGCTCGACGATGAGCACTACCTGCTGGCCGCGGAGCGCGCAGCGCGCGGAATGATGGGCGTGCTGCGCGACGACGGCTGGCTTGCCGGACGCTATGGCGACGGCTGGGTCACGACCTGCTCCTACGCCTGCGTGACCGGCGTGGCGCAGATGGCATTGAATTGGCTGCGTCTGGGCCAGATGACCGGTTTGGGCGAGTTCACCGCAGGCGCCCGCCGGGCCATCGGCTACGTGAAGAGGACGCAGCGCCTCGCCGACGACGACATCGTGCGTGGCGCAATCCCGGGCTCGGCGCCGATCTGGGGGGACTATTCGCGGTTCGAGTTTCCGAACTGGGCGACCAAGTTCTTTGCCGATGCGCTGATGATGGACGAGACTGGCCGCGCGCTTCCGCCGCTTGCGGCGCGCCGCGAGTGCGAGGTTCCCGCATGAGCCGGCTGCGACTGCTGATCCTGTGCGGCGGAGCGCCGCGCCATCGGTATTTCGCGAATGCCCTGTGCCGGCGCGCCGAGGTCCTCGCGATCGTTCAGGAGAGCGGAGGGGAGTGGAGCCGCGAGAAGATCCTGCGGGTGCTGCGCCCGAAGACGTTGACCAGCAAAGCCTGGCGCTGGCTGCGCGACCGGAGGCGCTACACGGGCGACCGTGAGTCGCAGTTCTTCTTTGGCGATGCGCCAGCCACACTCGATCGCGCTGACCTCGTTCGCACCTTCCCGACCGTGAATCATCCCGGCGTGGCCGATCTCGTCACGGCGCTGTCGCCCGATCTCATAGCCGTTTTCGGTACCTCGCTGATCAAGGGAGCGTTGCTCGAGGCGGGCCGTCCGCGACTCGTCAACCTGCATGGCGGTCTTTCGCCGCAATATCGTGGCGCCGACTGTACGTTCTGGGCACTGTACAACGGCGAGCCCGAACAGGTGGGCTGCACCATCCATTACATCGATCCCGGCATCGACACCGGGGGCCTCATCGCCCACTCCAGCCCCGAAGTCAGGCCCGGTGACGACGAACTCATGCTGTTCTGGCGCGCGGTCGCCCACAGCACCGATGTCTTCGCGGAATTTCTCGATCGCGTCGCCGCGGGCGAGCGCTTTGGCCAGCAGCAGCCGGGCCGGGGGCGGCTCTATCAGGTCAAGGATCGCCTGTTGCGGCACGAGCGTGCACTCGCCAGGCGGATGCCGCATGGCATTCCGGCCGACATCCGCTTACCAGCGCGTACCCGTTGGTTTCCTGCGGACGAGACGGAAGATATTCGTGAGGTCGACATCGCATGCGCGATATCGCGGTAACGTTAGCGGTCTTCGCGACCCTGCCGTTCATCCTCAGGTGGCCGTGGATCGGCATCCTGGTGTGGACGTGGCTCGGTTTCATGAATCCACATCGTCTTGCGTGGGGGTTCAGCACGACGATGCCCTTCGCCTACATCGTCGCGCTAACGACGCTGATCGCGCTGTTGCTGTCGAAAGAGCCAAAGCGCATCCCGTGGGAGCGAGAGTCCATTGTGCTGCTGCTTTTTGTCGGGTGGATGCTTGTCACGACGATCTTTGCAGCCTATCCGACCTTAGCCTGGCCACAGTTCGAGAAGGTCATCAAGATCCAACTGATGATCTTCGTCGCGATGATCGTTATCAACACCCCCGAGAGGCTCAAAGCCCTCGTTTGGACAATCGCCTTGTCCTTGGCGTTCTATGGCGTCAAGGGCGGCATTTTCACGATCGTCAATGGCGGGGTGTACCGTGTGCAAGGGCCGTCGGGCACCTTCATCGAGGGCAACAACGAGCTTGGTCTGGCCCTAGCGATGACCGTGCCTCTGCTGTACTTGCTTGCGCGCAGTACCATACATCGCTGGCTGCGGCCCGCCGTATACCTGGCGACCGTGCTCACGGCGACCGCGGCGATCGGCACGCAGTCGCGCGGCGCGTTGCTGGGCATGGCCGCGATGGGGGTGGTGTTCTGGCTCAAGGCGCGCCACAAGTTTCTCGTCATCGTACTTGCGGGACTGTCGATACTGATGATCTGGCTGATCATGCCGGAGGCGTGGTACGAGCGCATGGCGACGATCAATACCTATCAGGAGGACCAATCCGCGCAGGGGCGCATCAACGCGTGGTGGATGGCGTTTCATCTTGCGATGGACCGGCCGCTGGGCGGCGGTTTCGAGACCTTTCAGCGCGACATGTTCTATCTGTATGCGCCTGATCCATCGAACGTTCGCGACGTGCATTCGATCTATTTCGAGGTGCTGGGCGAACACGGCTACGTCGGCCTGTTCCTGTTCCTGCTGCTGGCGGTATTTACCTGGCGGTCGGCGGGCGCCGTCGCGAGGGCTGTCAAATCGAATGCCGAGCATGCCTGGCTGGGCGACCTTGCCGCGATGGTGCAGGTCAGTATCGTCGCGTATCTCGCGGCGGGCGCCTTTCTCGGCATGGCGTACTTTGATTACTACTACAACCTCGTGCTGATCGTCGTAGTCGCGAAAGTATTGGTGCGTGAAGCCGAAGCCGCCGGGAAGCGTGCTCTTGATGTCGCTGCGCCGGCGGTGGGGTTGCCCCGTGTGCGCGAGGCTGTGCCGGTCAATGTTCGGCCGGACCGTCATTCCGCTGCAGCCAGAGTTCCAGTTGGGTCAGTACCCAGATCATGACTCCGTAATAGCTCGCATGGCCCGATGAATGTTCCCGCCACAGCTTCTGCAGATAGTCCGGACGAACGATCCCGCGACGGGCGAGGCTGCCCAGGGCTGCGACGGCCTGCGAACGCAGCGGGCCGTCAGTGGCCAGCCACAGGCCGAACGGCAGGCCGAAGCCATGCTTCGATTTTGTGATCGTCTCGCCCGGCAGGAAGTCGCGCAGCGCCTGCTTGAAAAATACTCGCAGGCGGGTGCCGCTCACCTTCTGGCGTACGGTCAGCGTGCCGGAGAAGGTAATCAGGTCCTCGTCGAGGAAGGGAAAGCGCACCTCGACCCCCGCGGCCTCGCACATTCGCGACACCTTGCGCAGATCGTTGTCGGCCAGCGTGATCTTGTGATCCAGATGCATCATGCGATCGACCGGCTCGGGCGATGCGGCGCGAAAGTACGCCTCGCGCATCAGTGCCAGTGGACGCTCGGTGTCGATCGCCGCGAGAAACTCGCTCTCGAAGATTGTCGCCAGCGGGTCGCGATGCAGGAAGTTGTAGGTTTCCAGACGGTCAGGCAGCGGGATGCGCGCCTGCCGGACGTAGCTCTGTGCCTTGCGTACCGGCATCAATGCCGATCCGAGCGGAAAGTTCAATACGAGCGGTTCAAGCATGCGCCGCAGCCCCGGCGCGAGCGAGTGGTAGTGCTCGAACACTCCCTGCTTGGCATAGCGCGCGTTGCCGCCGAAGAACTCGTCGCCGCCGTCACCCGCCAGCATCGCCTCGATGCCATGTTCATGCGCGATGCGTGCGCAGAAGTAGGTCGGAACGGCGGACGCGTTGCCGAAGGGTTCGTCATAAGCGGCGGCAATGAGCGGCAATGCCTCGGCGACATGTTCAGGCGTGACATAGAATTCGGTCGCGTCGGCACCGAAGTGGCGCGCAGTGATTCGCGCGTAATCGAGCTCGTCAAAGCCCTCGGCGTCGAAGCCAATCGAGAAGGTGCGTGCCGGCTTGCCGCTGACCTCGCCGAGCAGACCGGTAACCGTCGAGCTGTCTGTTCCACCGGAAAGGAAGGCGCCGACCGGCAGCTCATCCACGTGGCGCTGCACCGACTGACGCAGGAGCTGCCTGAACGTTTGCTCCTGGTGCGCCTCGTCTGCCCCCGTGTCCGGCGCAAAGGGCATCGCCCAGTAGAAGTGCCGCGTCGCGGCTGCCCCGGTCGCTACCAGACATTGCGCCGGGAGCAGCTTCTCGACCGCGCGAAATGCGGTATCGGGACTGGGCACCATGTGGCAATAGAGATATTCGTACAGCGCCTGGCGGTCGAGTGCGGCATTGACCGCCGGATGTGCGGCGACGGCGCGCGCGCTGGTGGAAAAGACCAGCAGGGGCCCCAGCCGCGCGAAACACAGCCGCTCGATGCCAGTGCGGTCGACGGCCAGCAATGCGCGGCCCTTCGCCAAGTCGACCAGGACCAACGCGAAGTTGCCCTGGAGATCCTCCAGGAGTCGATCGCCGACTTCACCGTAACGCCGGATGGCGGCCGCAGCGTGGCCGTGCTCACGTGCGTGGGCCGCGGTTGCCGCGTCCGTCCAGCGCGGTCGGCCAAGCAACGCCGCCACATGGCGTGCGCCAGCGTGCTGTGCCAGCCAGCTCGTCGTCGGCCCCGTCCCGATGCAGCCCGCGCCGTGCATGTCGAGCAGGCCTCCGGGCTCGCCCGCCCCATCGGCAGCGAACATTGCCTGCAGTACCCCCGGCGGGGCTGCATCCGCCACCGCGAGATTTACCCAGCCGCACAGTGTCCGTCGAGTGTTCGTGAGCATGCCGTCATCCGGTTGATCGGGGCTGCGGCAATGGTAGCCGATGCAGTGTGGCGGGAATGCCGCAGAGGTCACGCTTGCGCATGCAAACGTCCGAGGGCATCGCGATGAAGCGGGCATGGTTGCGTCCCGGAGCAGGGATCGCCGTGGCGATCGTGCTGTTGCTGGCGGCCGAGGCCCTGCTGCATTCGGACGCGGTCCTCCATCGGTTTCGCGCCGTGTTTGCGGCGGGGCGGGCGATGGACAAGCTCTTGCATGTCGAGCGCAATCCGCCACGCCTGCTGCTGTTGGGAAACAGCCGCGTCGACAACGGCTTCGATCCCGTGACGGTCGTCGAGCATGCCGGTGGCCGCTCCGGCCCGTCGGCCTTCAATCTCGGCCTGCCCGGCGCCAATGCGAGCGTACTCTATGGCATCGTCCGCCGGCTGGACTCCGCGCGGCTGTTAAGGCCGGGGGCGATCGAGCAGATTGTCATTGGACTCGATGAGGGGCTCGTGCAGGCCGATGACTCTCTGGGCTATCTCGTGTTCTTCGGCGACCGCGAGCGCATGCTTGCGCACGGTGACTACGCGAATCTTGCGCGAAGCATCCTGCGTGGATGGGGTTATGCGGGGAATCTCAAGCAACTGCGCGAACCGGCAAAACTGGAGCAACTGGTTCGTGCCGTGATCGGCCCGGTCGAGCCGGTCGGCGGCGGCGCCGCGCGGCGACAGGGCTATCGGCCTGGTTTCGGCGCTGCGGCACAGGATGCCGAGCAGGTCATGCGTCAGGAGGCAGGATCCACCGCACCGCCTGACCGCATTGCCGAGGCCGACCTGCTGGCAATGCTGGACCTGTTCCGTCAGCGCGGAGTAAGGGCGAGCGTAGTGTTTCCCCCGCTGCTGACGCGTCAGGTGCTCTACCTCGATGAGGCACACCCGGCGGCAGTGCCATACCTGAAAATTCGTTCCGAGCTCGCCGCGCGCGAGGTGCCCATGCTGGCACTTGGCGCCGGCGAGCGTCGTGATTCAGCCGAGTTCGTCAACGCCGGTCACCTTAACGACCGAGGCGCGCAGCGCTTCAGCGCCCTGCTCGGGCGTGCGCTTGCCGATGACAGTGCCCGAACCGTGAGGGTGGGTGCGCGATGATCTTCAGCAGTGTGTCCTTCGCCGTGTTTTTCGCCGCGGTCCTGGCGACGTACCTGCTCGCCCGTTCGCCGACGCAGCGTGCCACGGTGCTGCTCATGGCTAGCCTGATCTTCTACGCGTCGTGGAAGCCGGTCTACCTGATCCTGCTCGGCGCGTCAGTGACGGCGAACTGGTTCGTGTATCGGGGCATGCTGGCGACACGCTCGCGTGCGCTGATGATCACCGCGATCGCAGGCAATCTGACGGTACTCGGTTGTTTCAAATACCTTGCGCTGATGATCGAGTCCGCATTATGGCTTGCGCGTGTTGCGGGGGCTGCGGTGGCTGTCGTGCGCCCGGCTTGGATCGACTGGGTGCTGCCGCTCGGCATCAGCTTCTACACCTTCCACATGCTGAGCGCGATGATCGACGTCTATCGGGGCGACTGCACGCGCCACATCAGCTTCCGCCACTGGTGCCTGTTCGTCAGCTTCTTCCCGCAGCTGATCGCAGGCCCCATCGTACGTGTTCATGAGCTTGTGGCACAGCTCGAAGACCTGCAGCCGGTGAGCTGGCGCAATCTCAAGATCGGCGCCTTCATCTTTGCCGGCGGCCTGATCAAGAAGGCGCTTCTGGCCGACAATTTGGCCCCGCTGGTCGATGCCCTGTTCGCACAACCGGCGAAACTTGATTTCCTGTTGGCCTGGCTGGCCACGCTGGGCTTTGGCATGGAGATCTATCTCGATTTCTCCGGCTACAGCGAGATGGCCCTCGGCCTTGCCTGCATGTTCGGCGTCACCTTGCCGCTGAACTTCCGTTTTCCCTATCTTGCTCGCAGCGCGACCGAATTCTGGCACCGCTGGCACATGTCGCTGTCGCGATGGCTGCGCGACTACCTTTATATCTCGATCGGCGGCAATCGCGGCGGCCGTTTCAACGGTTACCGCAACCTGATGGCGACGATGCTGCTCGGTGGCCTGTGGCATGGAGCGAACTGGACCTTCGTGTTCTGGGGATTCCTCCATGGCGCCCTGCTGATCGCGCACCGTCTGCTCAATGCTGGGCTGCGTATGGCGGGCATCGCGGAAGATTCATTGGTCGATCGCGCCTTGTCCTGGCTGGGCTGGCCGGTGACCTATGTTGCGATGCATTTCACGTGGGTGTTCTTCCGTGCGCCGAATTTCGCCGATGCGTGGGCCGTGTGTGCGGCGATGCTTGGCCTTGCCGCCCCGTCCACCGCTGTGGCCGTGCGCCTGTATGAAGTTATCGGCGTGCTTGCGACGGTCGTGCTGGTCTTGATCGAGCCGCGCATCGTTGCATTTTTCGAACGACGTGGCGTGGAGTGGTGGTGGCGGGTGCCGTTCCCGCTGCGTGGCGTTGCGTATGCCTCGCTGGTGCTGGCGATCGTCCTCTTTGGCGGTCCGACCCAGAAGTTCATATATTTTGATTTTTGATGGAAACACTGCTCGTCCTGATCGTTGTCTGGTTCGGTGCCTCCGTGGGCTTGCTGGTCTTGCTGTACGGGCGCTCGCTCGCCGCCGCGTGGCGCGAGCCGGTCCTTGGGTTTCCAGTGTTGATCTTCGAGAGTGACGACTGGGGTCCCGGCCCGGACGATGACGCCACGGCCTTGCGCAACCTGGCGGCCACGCTCGCAGAGGTTCGCGACAGCACCGGCCGACCGGCGGTGATGACTCTCGGAATCGTAGCCGCTATTGCCAATGGTCCTGCGATCCTCGCGTCCGGGAATTCCCGGTATGTTCGCCGCACGCTCGCAGATCCCGATTTCGCTGCAGTGCTTGGGGCGATGCGTGCCGGTTGCCGGAGCGGCGTGTTCGCGCTGCAGCGCCATGGACTGGAGCATTTCTGGCCGGCTTCCGTGCTCGCCCGCCTGGCGGGCGACTCGGGTGCAGGCTCCGGCGAAGCCGATGTTCTGCAACGGTGGTTGCGTGACGTCTGGGCGCGTAGCGAGGATCTTCCCGCGCCCCTGCAGAGCCGCTGGGTTGATTGTGCGCATTTGCCAAGTACTGCGCTCGCTCCGGCCGAGATTGACCGTGCTGTATGCGAGGAAGCCGACCTGTTGCGGCAGGTGTTCGGGGCCACGCTGCATGTGGCGGTGCCCAACACCTTCGTCTGGGACGACAACGTGGAACGGGCCTGGGTTGCGAGCGGAGTGCGTTGCGTCGTGACGCCCGGCTGCCGGTACGAAGCGCGGGATGAGGCCGGGAAGCTTGTCGCGCCGACACGTCGCATGCACAACGGCGCGCGTGGTTGCGGAGACGTCTGCTATGTGGTGCGCGATGTGTATTTCGAGCCGATGCGGGGTCACCGCGCGGAGCGGGTGTGGGAGGCGCTGGCGGCGAAGGTCGCCGAAGGCCGACCGACCCTGCTTGAAACACACCGGGCGAATTTCATCGGGCCGGCCGCCACGCGCGAGGCGGCCTTGGCCGAACTCGAGCGTGCCTTGCGCGGGGCGCTGTTGCGACATCCCGACCTGCGTTTCATGAGCACGGCGGAACTTGCCGATGCCTTGTGCGATGTAGACTCACCGGGCCGCGTGCGAATGTGGCGGCGACGTCTCGCAGCGTGGTGCGTGCGTGTGGGACACGAGCCGGGGATGGCTCGACTGCTTAGATTCAGCGGCTTGGGTGCGATCCTCCAGGCCGCCGGATATTTGCTCGGCGACGTGACATTCCGACGCTCGCCGGATCCCTCCCGTTGCTAGACTTTCTGACGATTCGGGACGAATGAGACGATCGATGAAGGCGGGCTATCTCGTCATTACCGAGCTGTTCCTGCCGACCAAGGGCGGTACTGCCATATGGTTCGATGAGGTGTATCGGCGCTTGGGCGGGAAGGAGATCGCGATCGTCACCGCGGCCGTGCCTGGGGACGCTGCGCATGACATCGATCACCCGAACACGGTCCATCGCGTTGCCCTCCGTCGCGTGCCTTGGTTGAAACCCGAGTCGCTCGGTATGTACGCGACGCTGTTCGCCCGATCTATCTTGCTCGCCTTGCGTCAGCGCTTTGGGGCTATCCACGCCGGCCGTGCCTTGCCCGAAGGACTGGTCGCCTGGGCGGTTGCACGGCTTACAGGGAGGCCTGTGGTGGTGTATGCGCATGGCGAGGAACTCACTGGTTGGGGGCGGGGGAACAAGTACAAGGTGATGTGCTTCGTTCTGCAGCATGCCGATCGCGTCATCGCCAACAGCGATTTCACCTGCGAGGTGCTCGCCGGGATGGGGGTCTCCCGCGAGCGAATCGTCATCATCCACCCTGGGGTCGATATCGAGCGGTTCCGCCCTGGCCTCCCGTTCCAGGATCTCCGTGACAGCATCGCGCTGCCGCATGGCGCGCGCCTGCTGCTGTCGGTGGGACGGCTGAGTCGGCGCAAGGGTTTTGATACGGTGATCCGCTGCCTGCCGACCCTGCGCGCTGCGGGGCGTGACGTGCATTACGCGATCGTGGGCATCGGCGAAGATCGCGCCTATCTTGAAAGTGTGGCACGCGATGCCGGCGTGCACGAACGCGTCCACCTGCTGGGACACGTGGCAATGGACGATCTGCCGCGCTGGTACAACGCGTGCGACCTGTTCTTGCTTGTCAATCGCGATATCGATGGCGATACGGAGGGCTTCGGACTCGTCTTTCTCGAGGCAGCTGCCTGCGGCAAGGCCTCGATCGCAGGCAAGGCTGGTGGTACTGGATCCGCCGTGCTTGACGGGATTACCGGAATCCGGGCGGACGGAGACGATCAGGCTGCCGTCGCGGAGGCGATCCGTCGCCTGCTTGAGGATGGGACGCAACTCGACGCGCTGGCGCGGCAGGCGATGCAGCGCGCGCGCGGGGAGTTCGCTTGGGATGCGGTGGCAATCCGGACCCGGGCTGCCCTTTAGGGCCGGCGGGGTGCAGGACTTTGGAGGAGCTGACGACGATGCTGGACGGAAGGAAGCTTGGGGTGCTGCTGGCGCTCGCGGTCTTGGCCTATGGCGCACCGGCAGGGGCCGTCGAGGCGTTCGGCAGAACTCCGCAGGAAGAAGCGCTCTGCTCCACCTACGTGTATGGGGCCGGAGCCAAAGACCTGGGTAATCGACGCGATTGGCAGCACATGCACCACTATTGCGACTGCGTACGGTTCCGCTATCGCGCGATTCGCACCATGGGTGACAAGGCGACGTTCCGGTACAACCTCGAGAGCGCGATCGATGGTTGCGACTATGTTCTTCAGCATACGACTAAGGCATTCATCATGCGGCCCAAGGTCCATATCGACAAGGGCAGGGCGTTGAAGCTCAAGGGTGACAAGGCGTTGGCCGCGCAGGAGTTCTCTACCGCGATCGAGACCGATCCAACGGAGGTCAATGCCTTCAACGAACTTTCGCTGCTTCAGGAGGAAGGCGGAAAGAAGGCGGAGGCGCGCGAGACCATCGCACGCGGCCTGCGACACAACCCCGATTCCATCCAGCTGCAGAAGCGCTATCTGGAACTCGGTGGAACGAAGCCCTTCCCTGAGCCGATTGCGCGCGTCGAGCCCGCCCCGGAAGAGAAGGCCGTGGAACCGGACTTGCCGGAGCTTCAAGGGTTGCGGCCCGTCGAGCCGGTCATTCAGGTTGATGCAGTTACAGAACACCAGGATAAGTCGTCAGAGGGGGATCAGGCTGGGCCGCCGGATGCAGCGAGCGCAGGTCGCTCCTGTCGGTTTTGCCCGCCGGAGGAGGTCCATCGGCGCTGGGTGGAGTCCTTCAAGTCAAGGCAGGAGAAGAAGCCGGAGTAGGCGCAGGCGTGCTGTGGTGAGTACGCAAATGGCGGCGAGCGACGGGGTCGCGTTCGATCCAGTTGCGCAATTCGTGCCACAGCAGTTCCACCTGCTCGGCGTTGACCGCCGAGATGTCGTGGGTGCAGTCCGGGTCGGTCTCCACGTCGAACAGCGCCAGCCGCATGCCGCGTTCGAGAGGCTGATAGACGAGTTTCCACCGTCCGTGGCGCATCATGCGATCCTTGGCGATGATCACGCGATCCTTGTATTCCTGTCTGATCGATAGCGATCCACTCGTTTCATTGGGAATATCGAGCAACTCAAGCAGGTCCGGGTAGCTCAGATGATCCGGCGGCAACCCAGGAACGTGGGCGATCCAGATGCCGGTTTCGTTGAACGCCTTCAGACCGAGATCCAGTTGCGGGTCGTCCATCGCGGCGGCCAGCGAGACGCCGTCGCATTTCACCGAGGGCGCTTCCAGGAGGTCGAGAAGTGTTGGCAGCAGGTCGATCGAGCGCACCACCTGATTGACCCGCAGGTGCCGCTTCTTGCGCGGATCGGCAATCACGAGCGGCACCCGTGCGCTGAAATCGCCCACCGCCGAGTTACCCTGGCCCCAGGTGTCGTGTTCGAAAAACTCCATGCCGTGATCGCTGTAAAGGACGACGATCGTGTTGTCGGCGAGGCCGCTGCTTTCCAGATGGTTCATGATCTTGCCAACTTCATCGTCGAACTGCGATACGCATCCGTCGTACAGCGCGAGGATCTGGTCGAGGTCGAATTCCTCGCGCGGCTCGCCTTGCCGCCGAATGATCTCGAACGGGTCCGTCAGTCGTGCCATGGCGAATTTCGACGCGCCGGTATAGCCGGGATCGGCATGGCGCAGGTAGAACGGGTACTCCGAGGCGAAAGGGGGGTGCGTTGTCGAGTAGAAGACGTTAAGCATGAACGGTTCGGCGGTGCTCGCGAGGCGCGAGATCAGTCGGCGGGTGCGTTGGCCCAACTGGGTCGTCTGCGGCGTGCCGCCGAGATAATGGATCTCCGGGACAAGCAGACGGCCGATCCGGTTGTGCAGGAACACCGACAGGAACAGACGGATGTCCTTCGGGCCCTGTCGGATCAGGTATTTCAGGTTCCACTGGTCCTCGGGGAGGTCGAGGACGTCGAAACCGAGCGAGAATTTCCCGAGGTCCGCACCGCACCAGTCGGAAACAGCCGCCGTGCGGTATCCGAGCGCACGCAGGATCATCGGCAGCGCCTGGATTTCGAGCTTCGTCTCGTCGTCCGCGACGAAATTGTCGCGTATGCCATGCGTGTGGGGCCAAGTCCCGGTAAGAAGCGAGATCAGACTCGGTGCCGTCCGGGCACAGGGCACGTAGCAGGTGTCGAAGCGCGTGCCACGTTTGGACAGTGCGTCGATGTGCGGTGTCAGAGACTGACCGTTCCGCAACGCGCCGACGCGATCGGCGCGAAGCGTGTCCGAGCCGATCAGGAGCAGATTCGGACGAGCGCGCTGACGCTGAGCGGGCGTGGTGCCCTCCGGCTCCCACAGGGCGAACACGAAAACACCCCAGTAGCCGATCGCAAGGCTGGTCGAGGCCGCGGCGGATTCCCCGTGGCCGGTAACGGCGAGTGCAAGCACCAGCGCCGCGACCAGTCCTGCGACGCCGACGGCTCCGAGCGACGCGGTCCTGCGGAGGCCGTCTACCGACAACAGGCGCCACAGACGATGCAGACGATCGGTTCGGTACTGCCATGAAGCCACGATCAGGCCCGGGTTATGCACGAGGGTGCGGCAGGTAAGGTAGCCGCTCGCGAGTGCGAGCGTCAGTAGCGCGCCCAGCCCCGCCCCCCACGGGGCATGCGGTATCCCCAAAACATCGGCCGAAGCGGTCGCGACGACCGCCCCCGGCAGTGCGCAAAACAGGCCGACGGCGAAGGTCCATAGGCCTAGGCGGGCCATCGCAAACGGGAAATAGGCGCGGTAGCGTTTGACGATTTCCTCGCGCAACTGCGGCCCGGTCTGCGAGAAATCGACGGCCGATTTTACGACCAGCGACAGAGCCAGCACGACTGCGACCAGCGCTGCTGGTAACAGCGCGTCCATCACGCGGTGCCAGGCAAGGCTTGCGGCGAGCACGAAGCCCGTAATGCACAGCAGCGCTGCCAGCGCAAGGCTGCTCTGCACCGGCAGCCACGGGAGACGCGCGCGCCGGCGCCGATGCCGCGCGGCCTCGTGCATGCCACTCACCTCTCCAAAGGCCGAAGCAATCCGCACGAGGTAGAAGCGCCGCGCCTGCGCGTTCAGCGCGAGTGCGCAGCCGCTTGCATAGCCGGCAACCTTGCGCCACATGTAAAGCGGTACGCCGCTTTCCGTGCGGCGAAAGCGCATCACCGACTTGGAGCGGTGGAAGCCCTTTCGCATCAGGTAGGGCAGCGTCAAACGCTCGCCATCGACGTAGTGGTACTGGACGATCGCCGGCGCGTAGCGCAGGGTCGCTCCGCCACGCAGCGCCCGCCGGATCCACTCGAGATCCTCGGCCCCGCCAAGGTCGTGCCCGGTCGGACCCAGTTCGGTCAGGAACGGCCCTGTCGCGCGGATCACATCGGTATGCGCGACGAGATTGCCTCCTCCGGGAATCGCGCCGTCGAGATCGACCTGCATCGGCGTGTCGCCCTGGTCGTAACGCGGCACCGGGAGTGGATAGATGCGATAAGGGCCGTCGTCGTGCACCCACTCGGGTTCGGTGCCGTCCCAGTCCGGAAGGATGCGTCCGCAAATCAGACCCGCCTCGGGCCACTTGCGCACCGCATTCGCAATCTCGACCAGATAACCGCTGTCCACCCGGTGATCGTCATCGACGAAGGCCACGACCTGACCGCTCACCTGCGGCAGCGCCCGGTTGAGAGCGTGGGATTTGCCGGGAGTTGGTTCGGCGATCCAGTCGAGCGGCAGGCGATCGTCACCGATCTGATAGTTGGCGAGGAGGTCATGTGTGCCGTCGGTGCACGCATTTGCCACGACCAGCAGTCGCACGTCGGTATCGGCCGGCCGGTAAGCCGCATTCAGAGAGGCGATGACCCGCTCCAGCAAGTCGACGCGGTTGTGCGTGCAGATCAGGACCGTCAGGCTCATCCCCGCCGTTGTTGCCGAACCTCCGCTTGCCATGTCCGCTTCACTCATTTCGCCGATTCACGCATCAGATCCGTTGTCTCGCCAGCATCGCCAGTGCGAGACTGATCGCCAGTCGACCGCGTTCGAGCGGCGACACCCACAGGGCGGTCAGGACGTCCCGCAGCGCAGCGCCCCGTCGCCCGTCGCGATAGGCCCACTTTGCATAGTCGCAGAGCGTTCCTGCATAAACCTTGCGCCAGAACGCGTCGCGCAAATGCTCCGGCAGCAGATTGCGATTCTTGCCGATCATCGTCAGGGCGCCGCGGCGCATTGCCTCGAAATTGCGGCTCACGCTGTCGGGGCGGCGCAGCACCACGACCAACGGTTCGTCGATGCAGACGAAGCCACCGTGCGCGGCAAGACGGATCCAAAGATCGGTATCCTCGGCGCCGGCGAGTGTCTCATCGAAGCCCCCAAGCCTTGCGACGAGATCACGCCGCGCCAGCACGGCGGATGCCCCGCCCGCCACCGCGGCATGATTCTCGAACACCTCCGCGACGTCTGCTGGCTGGCCTCGCGCACCACGCCACTCGCCGAGTGTCCTGCCCTGCAGGTCTTCAAAGGTCGCGACCGCGGCGCAAAACGCCAAGTCCGGATGTCTGTCGAGCATTGCGACCTGGCGAGCGAGCTTGTATGGCAGCCACCGATCATCGGCGTCGAGAAACGCGAGGTAGTGTCCCCGTGCTTCGCGGATTCCCGCATTGCGTGCACTGCTCATGCCGCCGTTCGATTTCGTGACGACCTTCAGTTGGCCCCCGTACGTCCCTAGCACCACAGCCGTATCGTCCGTGCTGCCGTCATCCACGACGATCAACTCGAAATCGCGATACGCCTGCGCGAATACGCTGTCGATGGCTCGCCGGATGCACCATGCGGCGTTCCAGGTCGGGATGATCACACTGACCGTCGGCGCTTCAGTCGCTCCGTGCAAGATTGTCGTCATTGGCTTGTCGAGCCATCCGTGTCGACGGTGGAGTTCTTTAAAGGCGTCAGGAGATAGCTAAAAAAGAGTTTCAGGTGGCGGGGTCGGGGACATAATCGAAATGAGCTACCTAGCGCTCGAATGCCCGACGGTTTGTCCTTGTCACGAAGGAAATAGGCCTTGGAGAAATACGACTCCGCCAAGTGAATTTCGATCAGCCGCAGTTGCCTCGCCAGCGCGGCTTCTCTGCGCTTGAAGTCATCGGTAAGTGAGCGGGTTGTAATCAATCCATTATCAAGTTGCCGCAGAATCGCTAAATTCCTATCACCACCGCTTTGCCAGCCGAAATTCGAGTCATGGATACGCCACCGAGTTAATGCGGCTCTTGTTAGACCAATGCGACATAGCGTGGAGGCCTTTATCGTCCAGCTGGATTCTGAAAATAAACCGTTTTCATCGAGGCCTCCGACGATGTTCCACGCGCCTCGGCGGGCCGCGGGGCGTTGGAAATCGATCGGGACTGACCGGAGAAATTCGCTGAAAAGGTTCTCGCCAAAGCGATAGATTCCTTCGATCTCGATAGGCCTAGTGCGTTGCACTATGCTGTCAATCGCCGCCTTACGGTTGGCGGCAGGATTCGACGCATATGGACCAAATGGTTCGACACCTAGAAACAGGCAATCGAGATCCGGCTGGCGGGAGAAGGCGATGGCTATCGTCTCCAGCGCCGTCTCCATCAAAAGGTCATCATCGTCGAGGATGGTGATGATTTCGCCTGTGGCGGCGGCGATGCCGACATTCTTCGTTCGTGAAACGCCCTGCGCCGTCTCATGGCGTAGATAGAGGGCGTTTTTTCCGAGGACCGGTTCGAGCCGATCAAATGGCAGGGGAGGCGACGAGCCGTCATCGATGACGACGGCCTCCCACTGCGTGTAAGTCTGTGCTGCGAGGCTTGCAGCCGCCTCGAGCAGGAAATCGGGGCGATTGTGCGCAGGAATTACGACGGAAATTTTCATGTATGCCCGCCTCCGTTGGGTGGATGCTTTTGCGTCTTGGCGGTGATCACTCCTCCGGCCGCGAGGACGCGGCGGACGGGAAGCCGATTGCCTGATTTCGAACGAGTTTCCTGCCGAGGTCGGTCGTTCGCGTCCGCTCGAGGCGGCAAGGATTTAGATGCGACCAGAAAAACCGAGTCGGGCCTTCGGCGCCTAGCGTAGGCTCCTCAGTCATTCGGGTCATAGCCCATTTCCCGCATCAGTGGCGCAATCAGCGGCAGGATTCGCTCAATCGCCTCCGGATTGTGTTCCTTCCACTTTTGTGGGCTCGGCGCACCCTTCACGATGCTCGTCGGTCGGCCTGCAAGACTCGCACATCGGGCACGCATCCGCTCGTCGAAGGGGATGTCCAGGCGCGCGAAGGCCTCGCGAAACATCTCCACGGGGCGCTCGAACAGATCCTCGTAGCGCAGCCGGATCCATTGTGCAGGCGGGATTGCGCGCGAAGCGTCGAGCGCCAGCCGATTCGCCGTCACCCACTGCCAGGCGCACACTTTCTCCAGGCTTGCAGTGTTGTACTTACGCCAGCCGGGCGGGATGAAGAAATGCCATTCATGGAACTCGCCGCCGTTGATCGCTACCGGCTCCGGCGACGGCCCGAAGTTGCGTTCCAGCCCGAAGCCGCCATCGACGCGCCCGAGGCGCCAACCATCGATCATGGAGCTCACATTGTCTCGTCCGTCGCGCTGGATGAAGATGAACTTTGCTTGCGGGAACAGTGCATGCAGGTAGGGGACACGCAGGGTGTTGATGCAGGTCTTGTCGAGCACCGGTCCGGCGCCAAGCCGGGCATAGAAATACGCCAGAGCGCGGTCGTGGTGCTCCGGTCTGGCGTCAGACGCATCGGCTGCCTCCGACTGCCAGCCGTTGTTGAGGGGGCCATACAGACTGTTCCAGAACTGTGGAATCTCATAATCGAAATGCAGGAAGTGGCCCGACGCGGCGATGGTCTCGAAAGTCACTGTCGTGCCCGAGCGCGAGCAACCAATGATGAATACCGGATCGGGCATTGCTGGTCGCAACACTGACCAGGCGAATTCCTTCGCCCGCCAGCCGAGCAGGCGCAGGTTCTTGTCGCGCACCTCGCGATCGAGAATCTTGGGCAGGCTGGAAAGGTGGGGCAGGGACATGACGAAAGGATCCCGTGTGATTGCGCGCTCAGTTCCGATGATGCCGAGCCTGCCACAGCCCCTGGAATACGCCGAGGAAGTGGCACACGACGATCTCGCGATTGAAGGCCTCGTCGCTCTTGGCGGTGAAACGGCCAGCGACGGCGCGCCCGAGCGCGCGCAGGAACTGCGGGAAAAGGTAGAGCGGAATATTGAACAGCCTGCGGTTGCCGGGCATGCCGAGGTGAAGCGCCTGATTGCGGCTGTTATGCAGCCGCCAGCGACGGAAATAGCGCTTCGTCAAGCGGAAGGCCTCGACCTTGTGGTGCACGCGCGACTGGCCGAGAAACACGACCTTGAAACCCGCCTCCAGGATCCGTGCGAAAAGTTCGCCGTCCTCGCCCGCGGCCAGCACCGCCCCCTTGCGCCCGCGTCCCGTATCGAAGCCGCCGACGCGCTCGAACACGCTGCGGCGGACCGCCATGTTCGCGCCGAACGGCGCGTCGGCTGCGCGTGTGATGGGGTATTCGTCGCTGCGCTCGGCACGGATCGCCAGAAAGCCGTGGAATCGCTCGGTCAGCCAGGGCGGCGGTGGCGCTCCCCAGATGGGGGCGACATATCCTCCACACGCGTCGACCCGATGCCGTTCCAGTCCGTCCAGCGTCGCTTCGAGCCAGTCCGGCTCGGGCAGCACGTCATCGTCGGTGAAGAGCAGCACGTCGCCGCGGGCGGACGCGATACCACGGTTGCGTGCGTGGGAAAGCCCCTGCAGCGGTTCGAACTCGTAGCGCAGCAGGGGCCAATCGCGTTGCATGGTTTCGACGACCCGACGAGTGTCGTCATTGGAATTGTTGTCGACGACCACGACCTCCCACTGACGGCTTTGCGAAACCCGCAGTCCGTGCAGTGCCTGCAGCGTGTCGTGCAGCGAGGCTGCGCGGTTGAAGGTGCAGACAATCACCGAGGTGTCGAGCGTTTCGACCCCCCCGTCCGTTCGTGGAGCCGCGGTCGCCGTCGCGCGATCGGGCTTCATCGTGCAGTTCCTGCCAAGCGGTTCGCCACGCGTCGCAGTCGATAGCCGAGCATATTGCCCAGACTGCCGTCATTGCTTCCGAGGCGGATCTTGCGCAGCAGCATTGCAGCCGTGTCTGTGCCGAACACGTCCAGGCGACGAATCCGGTAACGGTTGACTTCGGGCCGGTTGAACCCCGGTTGCGTGGCGAAGGCCGCCGTGTAGCCGGCGCTGTGGGTTGCCGCCTCGACACGTTCGTCGGCTTGCCCGAAGGGGTAGGCGAGATAGCGTACGTCGTCGTCGAGCAGTGTCGACAGTCTTTCGCGCGATCCGCGCAACTCCTCCAGCAGTGCGCCATCATCCAGCGTGGGCAGCCTGACGTGGCTGCGGCTATGCGACTGAAAACTGCAGCCACGTTTCTGCATGTCGCGAATTTCGTCCGCGCCTAGCAGGGGATAGGTGTCGGCGTGCGGATTCGTCCCACGAGTCCACACGTTCTCCCCGCCAATCTGGTCGCTCACGAGGAATACCGTGAAGGGCCAGCCCAATTGTTCGAGCACCGGCAAGGCGTGTTCGCGAACGCCACGGAAGCCGTCGTCGAACGTGATCAGTAGTGCCCCCTCGGGAAGCGAGCGCTCCCCCTGAAGCCACTCGATGAATGCGTCGATGCCGATCGCACGGTAGCCTGCCTGCGCGGCGGAATGCATGTGAGCGGCGAAGTTGGCGGCCGAGATCGCATAGCGGGCCTCCTGTGCGTCACGGGCTTCGCCGACGCGGTGATACATCAGCACCGGAACACGCACTGCCTCGCTCATGGGCTCCCCCGGTCTGCGAGCCGTGTGACCCAGCGGTAAAGCGGCAGCGGTAACAGTGCGCTGACGATGTGGCGCAGGTCGGCGGCCCTGAAGGTGTGTGCGGCCGCTGCATGGCGGAAGAGGTGTTGTGCCGACACCAGATCACGCTTCCAGAACGCCCGGTAGGCCTGTTCGAGCACGCGCCCCTCGGTCAACGCGCGCAGTCGATCCTGCGGTAAATGGGCGACCAGTTGCGGGTTCGCGCGGATGAATCCCTGCTGTGCAGCGAGCGCATCGAGGACTTGCCGCCATTTCACTGCCGACACCTGGTCTGCGCCATGCCAACGGTAGTACGCGAGCACTTCCGGCACGCGCACGATGTTGCGCGTCGCGGCGAGCGCCCGCAGCCAGAAGTCGTAATCCATCGACGAAAAGCGATGCTCCGAAAAGCCTTGCAGTGAGTCCACCAGAGCGTGCCGGACCAGCGCCGCGTGGATCGGCCACGGGCAGGTGCGCAGGAAATGCGCGACCGGATCCTCGCGTTCGTATTCCGGCGGGACATGTGGTGGCGACTGGACCCCATCGCCGACGTTCTGCCAACCGCAATAGGCGACCTCGGCCGCATCGGAAACCAGCGCGCGGTGCAGCTTCTCGATGCAATCAGCGTCCCAGTAGTCGTCCGCGTCGAGAAAAGCGACGAATTCGCCGCGCGAATGTTGAAGGGCGAGGTTCCGCGCCGGGTACGGACCCTTGCGCACCTGGCGGTAGAGCCGAACGCGTTCAGGATGCTCCGCGACCAGTCGCTCCACAATCTCGGCGCTGCCATCGCTCGAACCGTCATCGACGACGACCACCTCAAGTTTGCCGTATGTCTGCCGCAGCGCCGACGCCACCGCTTCGGCGACGAAGGGGGCGGCGTTGAAGCACGGCATGATGACGGACACGAGGCCCGGAATGATCGCAGCGCTCATGGCGTGGATATCGGCGTCGATAAGGTCTGAAGATAGGCTTTCATGGCGGCATCCGCCACTCTCGCCCAGGTGAAGCGGCGGGCGAATACGCGGCAGCGTTCGGCGTCGAAATGCACCGTCCCGGCAAGGAAGGACGCCAGCGCCGCTTCGATCGCATCCGTCTCGGTCGTTTCGACAAAGTAGCCCGACTCTCCTTCCTCGACCGCTTCGACCGCGCCTGCCAGACGTGCGGCAAGGCTCGGCACGCCGCTGGCGGCCGCTTCCAGATAGACGATGCCGAATCCCTCATGGCTGGCCGGAGTCACCGATGCCGTTAGCACGAAAAGGTCCGCGGCGGCATAGAGCCGTCGCAGCTCGGCATCGTCCACTCGCCCGACGAAGCGCACCCTCGTTGCCAGCCCGAGTTCGGCGGCCAGCCCTTCGAGTTCCGTGCGTAGCGAACCATCCCCGGCGACAACGTATTCGAAGTCGAAGCTGTCCTTCAGCGCACCAAGCGCACGCAGCACCCGGTCCACGTTTTTGCGCGCTTCGGATAAGCGGCACACCGTCAGTAGCTGCGGTACTCCATCTCCCACGCCGCGCGGTACGTCGAAGAACGCCGTATCCACGCCCACGCCTGCCACCGCGATCCGTTCGTTGCAACCTGGTACAAGTCCCTGCAGCACGTCGGCGGTGTAACGGCTATTCGCAATGATTGCCCCGCAGCGCGGCAGTGCGCGCCTGAGCATCTGCGCAGTCGTGCGGCGCCACAGCGGTTCGAGTTCCTTCCATGCCAATCCGCGCAGGCGCCACATTCCGGGCAGCGCGAGGGCCGGCCGCATCGTCGTGGGATAAGGCACGAGAAAATCGTTGCCGTGCACCGACACGACCGTCGGCCGGCCTTTCAGCGCAAGCCAGCAATGCGCCGCCGACAAGGCATGCCACACGTCGATCGGCTCGTCCTTCAGTCGCGCCCAGTCGAGTTCCATGCAGCTTGTCAGCACCGGCCGGATGGTGACATTGGGTGGCGGAACGACGTCTCGTGCCGTCGGCGGTGCAAACACCGTTACTGCCACGTCGTGCCGGCTGCCCAACTCGCGGGCGAGCTGCCATGAATAGGTCTCGACGCCGCCAAGATCGGGAGGAAATTCGGATGTCACGAGGCCGATGCGAAGTGTCATTGCTCAACCCGTATCCAGCCACCCGGGGCCAATTCGCGCGAGGGAACCTGCCAGCCCTCGGAAAGCGGAGCCAACGCTTCAGGCAGCTCCAGCGAGCGCGTGCCGGTATTCACGATGAGGCAGGCAACCCGGTCGTTGCGGGACAGGTCGGCGACGACGATCCCCGGCTGTGCACCCTGCGGCAGCCTGCCGGCGCGCACCTCCTGTGCCTCGCCGTTCGCGCCCAGCAGCGACGGCGGCAAGCCAAGTGAGTGGCGGGCGCACAGCACCAGACTGTCGGCAAGCATCGCGTCGAATTCCGCGCGGGACTGTTGGCGACACAGCAAATACATCGCTTCGGCAAGAAACCCGACCGCGTAGGCGCGCGGGGCCTGCTCAAGCCAGCGCACGGCGATCCGCGTGCGCGTGCAATAGGCCACGATCCCCTCGACGAAGGGCCCGAAAATCGCGCGTCGATTGCCGTCCGCGGCACGCACGAGATCCATCAGATTGACCGCGAGGTAGTCGTGCGCCCAGCCTTGCAGGCTCAACTCTCGGTCGACATAGCCCCCAGGCATCGTCAGGCGGGGATAGCGCGTCTTGATGCGTGGCAGCCACGGTACGAACACCTTCCAGCCGATGCGTTTCCACATGCGTTTCCATGCCGGAAGGGCTGCAGCCTGTGCCGTCGGCAGCAGCGTCAGGTCGATCGCGGAAAACAGGATGCGATACAGCCATTCCATCGGACGCAACGCCAGCACCGCCCACGCCGCCTCGAAACCGGAGTCGACGAGCGTGGTGAAACGGCCATCGCCGCTCAGTCGGCGGTAGCGATCCAGCGCGATCAGCGCACCGAGGTGGGTATTGAGTACCAGCATGTTCTGCCGCGCCTTGCCCAGGGCGGTTCCCGGCCACCATCGGAACGGCCCGCGAGCCATCCCGTCCGCGCTGCACTCCAGTTCGTCATGGTAGAACCACACGCCGACGCTGGTCCGGTCGTGCTTGTCGGCGATGAACTGCGCCGCCCGCCGGAGTGCCTCGGTAACGGCCGTGTCGCCGCGGTCGCCGAGTGCATCCATCATCAGGTGCATCGCAGAGCAATGCAGGCGGAAGTGCGACTCCATTCCGTCGCTCCATTCGCCGTGGCGAAACCCGCCGTCCTCCGACTGGCGCGACAGCACCGACAGCAACAGCTGATCCTGCAGCAACCGATAGATCCGCTTGCCGGTCGCTCGCTGCAGCCCGCAGAACACCAGATGCAGGGCGTGTGCGTCATTTTCCGAGCAGATGCGCCGCTTGTGAGGCCAAGCATAGCGATCTTCATACACAAAGCCGTGAATCAGGTGGCGATAGAGATCCGCGGGTCTGTCATAACGTGTGTGGGAACCAAGCAGGAAATAGCCTTGTGTCTCAATTATGCCAAGTTGCGACAGCTCGTTGGCCAGCAGCGGGTCGCTCAGCTTCCAAATTATCGTATCCAGCACCCAACCGTCCGCCGCGGCAGGGAAGGTAATCTCGATTCCGTTATCGTCTACTGCGAATCCGGACCATTGGGCGGGCTGTTCTTCTAGGATATGGCCGTGGCAGTTGAGGAGGCGGCGCATTACCGTGGTTGGGGCCCAGTAACTCGCATTATCTGGCGAGTGCGAACGCAGTAACCACCCCCCCGCCGGGCAGTGCAACAGCTGGAATTCGCCACGCAAACAGAATGTATGTCCCCCGCCCGTTACGCGAATGGACAGGCAGTCGCCGCCTTCAAAACGGTCGATCCAATACGACTTACTCCGGTATGTCGTTCTTTCTCGTCGGCAACTTCCGATTTCGAGCAATGGAGAGTCACCAACAAACAATATATTCAGGGCAATCGCATTTGACTGTTCCGTGTTCGGTTCGTCTGCGCACCTCGTGAGTGTTTCAACGTCCAGCCCGCGCGCTTCATGCGCCGCATCGACGGTCGGAGAAAGTTCAATCCGTTGGCGATTCACTCGGACTCCCGGTAGGGTGTTCAAATATGAGCGCGCGCTGGTGGATTCTGCTCGATGTGCGCGTGTGCAACTCTTTGTATTCTCCTATGCAAGGTGTAGCCGCTCCTTCCAGCGTCGTGATTCGTTGGAAAGATCCCCGGGGGGGAAATACAAGAAGGAAATCGTGTAGGCGAGCGCGCCAGAGATGGTGCTCACGAGCAGGTATAATGTCTGCGATTCATTTCGGAGCGCCGTCGGAAATATCATGCTGACGAATGCGAGGGTCGCAATCAGCACTGCGTTGAGCATGAGGCCTGGAACCATGGCTGCTATTAGTTCCCGCAGCTTCGCGCGGATGCACCTGCTGGCCAGGAAGTACATATGTATTGTCGCGTAGATCTGCGAGATCACGATCCCGAACGCTACGCCGGCGAGCCCCCACTCGAGGCCGATATAGCAGCCGATCGCCACGATTATTAGGGTGATTGCCTGAACAACGACTTCCCGTCCGACCCAGTTCATTGCGGCAAGAACCGCTCCGCACGGGTGGCCAATGCAGTAAAGCAGACCTAGTGGCGCAAGGATTTCGAGTGGTACGGCTGATGCTGCCCACTTCGGCCCATATAGCGTTTGGATGAATGGATCGGCAAGCCACCACAGCCCGACATAAATCGGGAGTGTATAAACCATCAACAGCGAAATCATCCGGAAAAAAAGATACTTGACGCGATCCGGGTCATCCTGGTTCTCCGCCATGGTGCGAAGGACCGGCTGATAAATCGGGCCGCTTATCGCTGTGAAGGGGAGCTTCGAGAGACTTTCGCCTTTGTTGAAAAGTCCCACCGTGCCAGCACCTGCGAGCTTTGTGATGATCAGATTACATATCTGTTGACGCATGTAACTGATAAAGTCATTGAGGGTGATCTTGATCCCAAAAGTACTGTGCACACGGGCAATCCTACGGTCGAAATTCAGTCGTGGCTGCACCGGAGTAAGTGGGTAGAGAAGGGCAATCTGGATCACACTCCCGAGCAGTCCGCCAACGACAAGACTCCAAACCCCAAATCCGCTGGCAGCCATGGCGATGCTGATCAGGTTGCTCGCGATGCTGGCGATTAGTCCGCGGGTAGTCGCCTCCTTGAAGCGCATTTCGCGGTTGAGCCAGATGGTCTGCATGTTCAGGAACGGGCGCATCAGAAAACTGAGCGCCGAGACCCGTAGCAGGCTCTCGTAGATTGGATCGTGAAACCATTCTGAGAATAACGGTGCAATAGCAAAAAACGACGTGAACACTGCAATCCCGATTGCCAGTTGCAGGCTGAACACCACATGCCAATCCGCGTCTTCAACCAACTTCGCGCGAATCAGTGCCTGTCCCATTCCACCGGACGCAAACAGACCGACAAAACCGGTGAAGACCTGGATCGTGACGATCTTTCCAAAGTCGGCGGGGACAAGTAGGCGTGCGAGCACAATGCCGAAAGCGAACTGGAGCACTTGGCCAGTGAGATTACTGCCGACCAGCCACATCGAACTGCTGTGAATTGACTGACGAAGACTCATATCGTTCGATGGGCCCCACGTTCCCCCTTGAGCGGAGGTTGTACCGAGCAACTATCATCGGCGAAACAATGCGCCACGCGGTCCCATCGTTCCTTGTACTAAGCGTGCTCGGGTTTGTACGATAATTTGTCGTCCACTGCCTGAAGGATGACTATCCGTCTCGTTTCACCGTCTCTGCAATGACAGTCAGACGCCGGAACGCGCTGCACCATGGGAGAGCGCCTAATTCTTGCACTGAACCGATGGCGGCTCCGTGAAATATGACTCCGTTGCAGAAGCTGAGGTCCGATCGCGGCTTGATGCCTCCGACACGGCCTGTTGAAATGGATCCTCGTCGGATCGGCGAGTCACGGGGGCATTCGATGGGCCGTAATCGCGAAGCGGGTGGATTCCACCGCGCCCTGCCTGCGCTGGCGGTGAACAGTTATGTGCTGCTGATCGCGTACGGAAGCCTGTTTCCCTTTGCCGACTGGCGCCAGGGTTTGGTGCAACCGTTTGCCTTTCTCGCATCCGGCTTTCCGCGCGAGGTGTCTGCCTCGGATCCGTTCGTGAATATCGTCGTGTATATCCCTTTTGGGGGGCTGTTCTGGCTGTGGCCGGGGCGCGCTTTTCCGCGGGTGGTGGCGCCGATTCTGGCTGTCCTGCTCGGTGCGATGGTCAGCATCGCGATGGAGTCGACCCTGAGATAGCTGCCCTCGCGTGTGGCGTCGGTCGAGGATGTGCTGGTCAACCCCGTGGGGTCCGCGGTCGGCGCCTTGGGGGCGTGGTTGCTTTCGTCGCGCTCCGGGGGGGGGCAGCGTTCACCGTTGGCGCGAAACCTTGTTGTGCCCCGGCTTACAGGCCGAGATCGCGTTCGCAACGGCTTGTCTCACAATGTTAGTGCTATTGGGAGCACCTCTGCCGACGGTGCTGCGCAGGGTCACGAAGATGGCCACCAGCACGATGGGCTGAGCACCGCCCACAGAATGTCCATGTAGGATTGCTTGTGGCGTACAGCGATGTTCCTCCAGGCAAGCGCCGTGATCAGTGCGCGGCAGGCGCTGAATTCCCTCAGACCATTTATCTGCCCCATCAGCTCCGGGCAAGGCCTCGTGTTCAGATGACTCGCAGACGGCGCTTCCGGCGTCGTGCTTTGGGCGACCGGGCAGAGCGCCGCGAGCGTCCACGCAAAGGGTGGTGGCACACTATTAATATAATTATCTCAGCCCACCCGGGATCGGACAGCGATATTTCACACTGTCGACGTGCCCCTGTGCTCGTCCCGGCGCACCTTCAGCGGCCTGGCGCGAGGCGGCCTAGCAGGCGCTGCAGCCATGAGGGGCTACCCGCTGGTGATGCGTCGTCTTCGTCCTGCAGCTGGTAAATTGTGGCGGAGGGCTGCTCACCTACCTCGATGCGTACACCGAGCCCGCCCGGCGTGAACCACCATCGCGTGGTGCGATGCGGACCCGCGATCTCGCAGCCCACTTGGGTGCCTTGCCTGAGGAGGCGTACGCGATGGGGCGGCCGCGCGTCGGCCCGCGTCGGCAACAGGACCACGAGGAATTGGTCGTCCTTCGCGTCGCGCGAGGGCATGAGCTCGACGCGCCATCCGCCGGCTTCGGGCGCGAGAGGCGGGCGCCGTATCGCGTCGACGAGCTTCCCTTCGTCGTCGTAGTTCCGCCCGTCGACGAAAAACTCTAAACCGTGCCCGCCGATCGGCAGCAGGCGTCCGTCCTGCGGGAGCAGCACCTTCGCCTCGAGCCGTCCGCCCGTTGTCGCCGCCCCCCGCCGCGGGGCCGTCACGATGAAGCTGTTTTCGCCGATCTGCGGTGCATCGATCGTATGCAGCAGCCAGCGTTTGCGAAAGGCTGAGTCGGTGGCGCGCACGTCGTCGTAGATCACGATGACGTCGTCGATCCGATCGTAGCCGAACACCCGCCATGCGCGTTCGACGCGGCGGCTGCGGTGCGAAGCTTCGCCAGGGGCGGAGTGGGAGTTCGTGTAGGCTGGGGTGAGGTCGGCGACCGCGACGGTGAGCGCATCCTCGTCCAGGAACCGGGCGATGCGTCCGGTGTGATAGAGCTCGCGCTCCAGCTCCCATTCGCCGCGGTCGATGGGCGCCGGGGCGACATGCCAGCCGGAGCCGACGCGCCGCTGTCCGCCGTCGTTCGCGATCGGCCGCGGGCCCTCCGGGGTCGGCAACGGAGCGTCGTCGGCCGGGTCGGTGACCGTGAGGGCGTTGTGAGCCACGGTCTGGTAGGCGTAGTTCATGTGGTGGTCCGACCCGTAGCGCGGTCCGTAGATGCCGCTGTCGACGGCGAGCGGGCCGCCCTTGTCGATGGTGAAAGCGCCCTGGTCGAGATGGCTGTGCGACCAGAAGTTGTCGCCGGCCTTGAACGTGACGTAGGTGGCGTCGGGGTTCCAGTCGCTGCGGGCGACGATCAGGCCGATGCCGTCGAAGTGCCGCGACAGGGGGAGCGCTGCGACTGCGCCCGTATCGGTGAGCGTGGCGTCGGACAGCGGGCCCCAAGGCCAGCCGGTGGGCGTCGGGGCCACGGGCGGTGCGGCAAGACCATAGGCCGCGGCGTGGCGGTAGTGCAGGGCGAGCGGCGCGGCGTCGGGCGGGTGCCGCTGCAGGTTGCTTGCGTCGCCCCAGCGGATCTGGGTGCCGTCGGGGCGCGTGCGGTAGACGAGGAAATCGAGGAAGCCGCGCAGCCCGGTCTCGGACGCGAAGAGGTCCTCGCCGGTCGCGGCGAGCCACATCGCGGGGAGCGTGTAGACCGCTTGGCCGATGCCGACCGCGACGTATTCGCCGCCTTCGTGCCAGCCGCCGTGCGTGCCGAACACCTGGCGCCACACCGGCAGCACGCGCCGCGTCCACAGGTCGTGAGTGAAGGCCATGAGGGCCTCGCCGCGCGGGTGTTCGCGGTATAGGGCGATGGAGCACGCCATCAGCGCCTGCAGCGGGCTGTTATAGAGGACGGCGTTGTACGGCGAGAGGCGTTCGCGGCGGATGAAGTCGATGACGTACTGGCAGCCTTCGCCGAGCTTGTCCTGCAGGGCGATGCGCTCGGCGTAGCTCCACTGAGCGTGCAGCCAGTCGTAGGCGAGTGCGAGTGCCTTGACCTGGTCGTCTCCGCGATCGGTGAAGCGCATGTCCATCAACCGGCGGTGCAGCAGGCCGAGATCCTGGCTGTCGGGTGCGGCCAGGGCTGCGAAGGCGACGGCATCGACCGGCCCCTTGCCTCCGCCTGCGGCATTGCGTCGTGCTGCAACGTAACCCGGATTGAGTGCCGCAAGCTGCGCCAGATCGGCCGCCGAGGGGTGCGGAAGCCGCGGATGGGCGTTGCGGAAGCCCGGCAGCGCGACGACGGGCAGGGCTTCGGGGGGCGGGAAGGTGGTGTGCGCGCCGTTGTCGGCGGGCGACCAGGACGCAGGCGGGCGGGTTGCGATGACCACGGCACCGAGCACCGCGACCGGGAGCGCGACACCCAGGGCGAATCTCCGCAACGGCGTCGGCCCGCGGAGGGGCGATGGCGCGGCGGTGGAGCTTGCGTCCTGCATGCGGCGCAACACGCGGCTCGCCAGGCCATGGGTGAGCCACACGCTCGTGCCTGCGATCAGGAGATTGGTCGGGTCGGGGTGCTTGGCGGCGGTGAAGAGTTTGAGGACTTCGATGCTGAGGCAAAGGGCGACTGCGAGCAGGATCGCCGCGAGGGCCGCTCGCCGTCGGGCGGGAAAGGCGAGGGCGGCGGCGAGGCCGATCGGCGCGTAGCTTCCGGCAATTGCGAGCACGCTGCGTACCGCGGCCGTTTCGGAGGTGTAGTAGTGGTAATAAAAGGGCAGGAAGCGCAGTGCGGCGAGTTTTTCATTCGCTGCCCACAACGGCTGGAGTCGCAGGGGCAGCACTTCGTTCAGGGCGAGTGCAAGCAGCAGGTAAAGCGGAGCGCCCAGAAACACCGCGCGGCGGGCGGCTCCCGGTTCGATACGCAGTCGCCCCGTGATGGCGCTCTGCGCGAGGGATGCGCCCCACGCCGCACCGAGTCCGCGCGTGAGCACCGAGATCCCTTGTGTCGTGCCCGAGGCGAGCAGGATCTGCACGAGTTCGATCGCCAGGCCGAGGCAGACTCCCGCGATGAGGCCACCGATCGCGCCAGCCCGGGGGTGGTGCGACGAGCCCGCCCCGATCACCAGCAGCGCGCCGAACGGCATGACGAGCACGGCCTCGGCGAGCAGCTTGGCGCCGCAGTTCAACCCGGCGCCGCAGCCGGCCGCTGGCCCGAGTGCAATCGCGCCGTCGGTGGCCAGCTTGGCGGCGAGTTCGGTGGCGGAAACGAGGAAATCGTACGGGAAGAGGCTGAATGCGACATAGCCGGTCGCGTAGAGCGCCAGCAATGCGCGTAGACTGTGCGTCCCTCCGCCGACAAAGCGGTCCCACATCGCGCCGAGTCGACGTCCCGATGCGAACCACAGGCCGCAACCCAGTCCGGTGCCGAGGAATTCCGCCACGAGGTCGTTGAGCGAAACGGTGCGCGGGGGGAAATGGAGTTGCAGGAACTCGATGCCCACCGCGAGCGCAAGGCAAGTGCTCAAGGCGGCAGCCAGGCGCGCGATTCGCGGTGCCCGCCTGTCGTCCTGGATTGCTCCCGTCGCAAGGTAGGCAAGGACCAGATACAGCAGGATGTTCGCCACCCAGTCCGCGCGGGACGCCACCCCCAGCGAGAGATAGGGGATTGCGAGAAAGGCCTGCCAGGCATCGGGCCGGGGCCGAAAGTCGAGTGGAACCAGGCTACCGTAGATCACGAACAGCGCCCATGCGAGCGTCGCTGCCGCATAACGATTTCGCGCGACGGGGGCGGAAGCGGGCAAGGCGTGCTCCGGCGGATGGCGGACGCAGGGACTGGCGCCCCGGTCGCCGCGACAAGACTGGACCGTATTATCGGCCGCGCCGTCCGGGCGGACAATCGACGTGATCGAATGCACGCGTGCTACACGTCACGCAGGCGAGCGATCTGGTGCCGGTCTACACTGATTTGGTCATGACCCTGCCGCGACCTCATGCGTGCGGCGCATTTGCATCCGGAGGACCTCCATGAAGTGCCTGCTCGTTTCTGCTGCGCTTTCGCTTGTGCTGATGCCCGTCATTGCCGGTGCCGCATGTACCGCGGCTTCCCAGGTTACGGGCGCTACCACCCTGAGCAACCTGTTGGCGAATAAGACGCTTTGTGCGCTGCGAGGGGCCGACCGATGGCAGGAGTTCCACCAGGCCGGGGGCGCCCTGATCGACTACAAGAAGGGGCCGAGCGACCCGGTCGACCCAACGAAGCAAGTTGGTACCTGGACCGTGACCGGCAACGGTTCCGGCACGCAGGTGCGCTACAACTACGGCCAGGGCGCGAGCTACACGTACAAGGTTCACACCATCGTCCAGGACACCAGTTACAGCCTGTGCAGTGGGGCCGAGGATCTCGTGGTTTCGATGCGCGCCGGTCAGGGCCCCTGCTAGACCAGCACCTCGACCACCGCCGGATGCCCGAGGAAAGCCTGCGGGCTCGCGCTCGCGCCGTACGCGCCGGACTGGAAGATGACGACGAGGTCGCCGACCTGCGCGTCCGGCAGCGGCATGCGCTCGGCCAGGAGGTCGAGCGGCGTGCACAGCGGCCCGACCGCCGTTGTCACCGTGGCGGCGGGCGCGTCGGCGCGATTGCCGATCGCCGTCGGATAATTCTTGCGGATGACCTGGCCGAAGTTGCCCGAGGCGGAGAGGTGATGGTGCAGGCCGCCGTCGCACACGAGGAAGACCTGTCCGCGCGAGACCTTGCGATCGACGACGCGGCTGACGTAGATGCCCGCTTCGCCGACGAGGTAGCGCCCCAGCTCGATGACGAGGCTCGCATCGGGCATGCGGCTTTGCGCAGCGTGCCCGATTTCCGCGAGATTCGCGCCGATCGGCGCAAGATCGAGCCGTGTTTCGCCGGGAAAGTAGGGGATGCCGAAGCCGCCGCCGAGGTTCAGTACCCGCACCGGTGAAGGTGCCGCGTCGGCGAGGCGCAGCGCGAGTTCGAAGCTCTTCTGCTGCGCCTCGACGATCGCTTCCGCGCGCAGGTTCTGGGAGCCCGCGAAGAGGTGGAAGCCCTCGAAGGAGAGCCCGAGACGGCCGACCTCGGCGAGCAGTTCCGGCACCGCCTCGGCATCGACGCCGAAGGGCTTGGGGCCGCCACTCATCTTCATGCCCGAGCTCTTCAGCTCGAAATCCGGATTCACGCGCAGCGCGACGCGCGCGGGCCAGCCGAGACGGGCGGAGATGTCGGCGAGCCGGCGCAGCTCGCCTGCCGATTCAACGTTCAGCAGCACGCCGGCCGCGACCGCCTGTTCGAGCTCGCCGTCGCGCTTGCCGGGGCCGGCGAAGCTGATGTCGGCCGGCGGGCAGCCCGCGTCGAGCGCGACGCGCAGCTCACCGGCCGAAGCCACGTCGAGTCCGTCGACGAGTTCGGCCATGAACCCGACCAGCGCAGGCATCGGATTGGCCTTCACGGCATAGTGGAGGTCGATCGCATCGGGTAGCGCCTCGCGCAGTTCGCCCACGCGCGCGCCCAGCAGGTGCCGGTCGTAAGCGTAGAAGGGCGTCTGTCCGACGCGCGCGGCAAGACGCGTGAGCGGCACGCCACTGACGGTGAGCTCGCCGTCGCGGATCGGGAACTGCGCCATCGGCGCATGGACGGGAGCTGGTTTGGCGGCCGTGTTCACTGCGCGGGTTCCTGTCGCTGGGTTTCGGTGGCAAGCAGCTTGCGATCGATCTTGCCGTTCGGGTTGCGCGGCAGCGGGCCGCTGCGGACCTCGATGCGCGCCGGCACCATGTAGGCGGGCATGCGGCTGCGGCAGTCGGCGAGCAGCGCGGCCGTGTCGAGCGTGGTGCCCGGCGCGGGGGTGGCGACCACGCAGATCGCCTGACCGAGTGCCGGATGCGGCAGGCCGAAGGCGACGCATTCGCCGACGCGGCCCGTGCCATAAACGATCTCTTCGACCTCCGTGGGGCTCACCCGGTAGCCGGACGTCTTCATCATCTCGTCGCGCCGGCCGATGAAGTACAGGAAGCCGTCCTCGTCGCGGCGCACGGTGTCGCCCGAGAACACCGCGATTTCCGGTATCTGTAGCCCCGTTTCGCGTCCGCCGATGCCCGCGGGCAAGGGCTTGTAGCGTTCGGCGGTCTTTTCCGGATCGTTCCAGTAGCCCATGCCCACGAGGGCGCCGCGCTGCACCAGTTCGCCCGGTTCGTTCGGCGCGCATTCGCTGCCGTCCTCGCGCAGCACCAGCACTTCGGCGTTCGGGATCGCCTTGCCGATCGAGTCCGGGCGACGGTCGATCTCCTCGGGCGGGAGATAGGTCGCGCGGAAGGCTTCGGTGAGCCCGTACATCAGGAAGGGGCGCGTGCGCGGCAGTTTCGCCCGCAGCGTCTTCAGCGTCTCGAAGGGCATGCGCCCGCCGGTGTTGGCGATGTAGCGCAGGTGTTCCCCGACGGTTTCGGGCCAGTCGAGACCGGCGAGCTGGATCCACAGCGGCGGCACCGCGGTGAGGCCGGTGACGCGCTCGCGCACGACCGCGTTGAGCACGTCGCGCGGCAGAAGGTAGTCGATCAGCACGGCGCGCGCGCCCGCGTGGAAGGCCGTCGTGAGCTGGGAGAAGCCGGCGTCAAAGGACAGCGGCAGGGCCGCGAGCAGGGTGTCGCCCGCGTGGTTCTCGAGGTACTGCGCGACGCTGCGGGCGCCGGTGACGACGTTGCGGTGGGAGAGCACGACGCCCTTGGGACGGCCGGTGCTGCCCGAGGTGTACAGGATCGCTGCCATGTCCGTGTCGATCACACGGTGCCCGGCGCGCGTGGGAGCGACGGCAAGATCGCTCCAGCGATGTACGGTCGCGCCTTCCACCGTCGGCAGCTCCGCCGGCGTGCCGACGAGCACGATCTGGCGCAGATCATGGCATTGTGCGAGCACCGTCTGCAGCAGCGGCAGGCGCTCGGCGGTCGTCACCAGCACGCGCACGCTGCAGTCGCGCAGGATGTGTCCGACCTGTTCGCCCTTCAGGAGTGGATTGACCGGAACGAACACCCCGCCGGCGGCACTCGTCCCGAAGGCGGCTGCGACGAATTCGACGCGTTTTTCGAGGTAAATTGCGACCCGTTCGGCGCGCGCGAGGCCCAGTCCGAGCAGTCCCGCCGCGAACGCGTCGCATTGCGTTTCGAGTTCCGCGTAGGATAGGGTTTGTGCGCTGCGGGTCAGCGCCGCTTGCGCGGGATTGCGTGCGACGGCGGCGCGGATCAGGTCGTGTAGCAGGGCGGTCGGCATCATTGCGGTGGTCTGGGCTCGGCGTTGCGCATTCTTTCTCGCGTGCAGGCGGGACGGGCGAGTACGGACCGGAAGTATAATGCGCCGCTCTGCGCCCGCAGCCTGCGGACGCTTGTGATCGTAAAGTGTGTTGGTTGGTGCTGTGAGGTTTTTGCCTTGAACATCCAGGAACAGGTTTTGGCCCTGCTCGACGAAGTGTTGAGCCTCGATGGCCGCGGTTTGCAATTCGATGCCGACACGGCGCTGCTCGGCAGCGTGCCCGAACTCGACTCCATGGCCGTGCTCGCGGTCATCCACGCGATCGAGGAACGCTTCGGCATCGAGGTGCCCGACGACGAGATCGACGGTAGCTCCTTCGCGACCGTCGGCACCGTCGTCGATTTCGTCGCTCGCCTCAGCGCGCGCTGAATCGTCTCCGAGCTTGTGAAAGAAATCGTCGCGAGCGGCCCGAGTTCGGTTCGAGAGGCGCAGCCGTACGAGTGTGGTACGGCGAGCATCGCAGGTGCGAATCGGGTTGCGCAGTAGATTGATTCACGCGCTCTCAGAACGGGAAGAAGACCGGCACCAGCAGCAGGACCGCTGCGGAATAGGTCAGGCTGACCGGCAGGCCGATGCGGAAAAAGTCCAGCGTGCGGTATCGGCCCGGCGACATCACCATCAGGTGGGTCTGGTAACCGAAGGGAATCAGGAAGCCCGCGCTCGCACCGTAGGCGATCGCCATCACGAAGGGCATCGGATCGACATCGAACGCGCGGGCGGTCGATAGCGCAATCGGAAACGCCAGCGCAGCGGCGGCATTGTTCGTGATCACTTCGGTCAGCACGACGGTAATCAGGTAAACGCCGATGAATGCGCCGAGGACGCCGTGCCCGTCGAACAGGCTGCGCATGCCGTCGGCGACCAGTTCCGCTGCGCCGGAGGATTCCAGTGCCTTCGCGATCGCGAGTGCCGAGCCTATCGTCACCAGCAGGTCGAAGGGAAAGCGCCGGCGCATCTCGCTCACCGACAGAATGCGAGTCGCGAGCAGGGTCGCGAGCAGCACCAGCAGGCAGTTCAGCAGCGGCCACACGCCGACTGCGGACAGCGCGATCGCGAGCGCGAAGCCGCTCAGCGCGAGCGTGCTCTGGCGCGGCGTCAGCCTCGGGCGCAGCACGCCGGTGTCGAGCAGGTGGAAGTTGCGGTCGATGTTGCGGTGCTGGGCAAAGTCGGGGCCGACGGCGAGCAGCAGCGCATCACCGACGCGCAGCGGGATCCGCCCGAGCTGGCCGGTCAGGCGCTTGTCGCCGCGCCGGATGCCGACGACCCCGGCATCGAACTGCAAGCGGAAATCCACATCCCGCAGCGTGCGGTTGGGCAGGATCGACTCGTTCGAGATCACCACCTCGACGAGGTTGGATCCCAGCAGCGCGTCCGCGCGCGTGCCGAACACCTGCAGGCCTGGAATCTGCTGCAGCGCCTGCACTTTTTCGACCTGCCCGGTGAAGACCAGTATGTCGCCTTCCGCGAGGATCTCGTCCGGCCCCACCGGCGAGATCAGCCGCCCCTCGCGCTCGAGTTCCAGCAGGAACAGGCCGTCGAGGTTGCGCAACCGGTTCTGCTCGATGCTGCGGCCGGTCAGAGGCGAATCGGGTGTGACCTGCGCCTCGAGAAAGTAGCTCTGGCGGCTTTCCCGCTCGGCCGGTTCGTGCGCCGGCAGCAGGCGCGAACACAGCACAATCACCGCAATGCACGCGAGCGCGAGCGGGATGCCGACGAGGCTGAACTGGAACATCTCCAGCGCCGGCAGGCCGGCGTCGATGACGAAGGAGTTGACGACGAGGTTGGTTGAGGTGCCGATGAGGGTGGTCACTCCGCCCAGGATCGCGGCGTAGGAAAGCGGAATCAGGAGCTTGGACGGCGCCACGTGGCGCTGTTTGGAGACCACCCCCAGCAGGGCGCCGACGACGGCCGTGTTGTTGAGGACGGCCGAGAACAGGGTCGTCACGACCGACAGCCGCAGGATCGCGCGTGCGGGTCCGCCCTTCAGTACGAGGTCCGAAAAGCGGTCCAGCAGCGGCGAGCGCTCCAGCGCCAGCGACACCAGCAGGAGCAGGATCAGCGTGGTGAGCGCCGAATTCGTGTAGCCGGCGAGCCACTCGCGTTCGCTGACGAATCCAAGGAGGTAGTAGGCAGCGGCCCACACCGTGAACAGGATCGCGGGTGTCGTGCGTCCCCGAATCAGGAGGGTCAGCAGCGCGACGATGGACAGCAGGACGAGGTAGGGCGTCATGCGGCTCGGAGGGGCGCGCCTTCTTCAAGGCCCCAGGCGGCGAAATGGGGATTCTCGAAGCCCTGCTTGGCATAGACAAGCGGGCGCCCGTCCAGTCCGGTGACCCGTCCGCCGGCCGCAGCGAGCACTGCATGGCCGGCGGCGATGTCCCATTCCATCGTGCGCCCGAGGCGCGGGTAGAGGTCGGCTTCGCCCGCTGCGATCAGGCACAGCTTGAGCGAGGATCCGGCGCTCGCGAGCCTGGCGACCTTGCGTCCCGCGAGAAAGGCGTCGAGCGCCGCGGCGTCGCCGTGCGAGCGGCTGGCGAGCACGGTGAGACCTTCGGCTGGCGGCACCCGGCAGCGGATCGTCCGGCGACCGCTGGCATCCTCGACGAAGGCGCCGACGCCCGCTGCCCCTGCGTAGAGCTTGCCGAGTGCGGGCGCGAGAACCACGCCCAGCAGCGGCCGGCCATCCTCGACGAGGGCGATATTGACCGTGAATTCGCCGTTGCGCCTGATGAACTCCTTGGTGCCGTCGAGCGGGTCGACGAGCCAGAATCGCCTGCCGATCTCCGGAACACGTCCCGCAGCGACCGCTTCCTCGGCCACGACGGGGATCTCCGGCGCGAGCGCGGCGAGCCCGCCGAGGATCACCTGCTCGGCGCGTTCGTCCGCCTCGGTGACCGGCGATGCGTCATCCTTGCCGCGCACCGAAAAGTCCGTCGCGTAGACCGACATCACGACATCCCCTGCGTCGTGCGCGATCGGCAGCAGTCGCTCGATTAGACCGGAAAGGGGAAGCGCATTTGACACAGGTGTGACTCCAGCCGGTTGGTATACTTGTCGACCCGGCATTGTAGGCCCGAACAGGCCGGCCGACCGTGCAATTCATCGTCATCACGAGGACCTCGATGTCTCTTACCCACCTGCAGCGGCTCGAAGCCGAAAGCATCCACATCATGCGCGAGGTGGTCGCCGAAGCGGAAAACCCGGTGATGCTGTACTCCATCGGCAAGGACAGCGCGGTGATGCTGCACCTCGCGATGAAGGCCTTCCACCCGGCGCGCCCGCCCTTCCCGCTGCTGCATGTCGATACGCGCTGGAAGTTTCGCGACATGTATGCCTTCCGCGACGAGATGGTGAGCAAGCTCGGCCTCGACCTGATCGTGCATATCAACCCCGAGGGCGTCGCGAAGGACATCAACCCCTTCACCCACGGCTCCGCAATCCACACCGACATCATGAAAACCGAGGGCCTCAAGCAGGCACTCGACAAGTACGGCTTCGACGCAGCCTTCGGTGGCGCACGCCGAGACGAGGAAAAATCGCGCGCCAAGGAGCGCATTTTCTCCTTCCGCACCGCGCAGCACCGCTGGGACCCCAAGAGCCAGCGTCCCGAGCTGTGGAAGCTCTACAACGCCAGGAAGCACAAGGGCGAGTCGATGCGCGTCTTCCCCTTGTCGAACTGGACCGAGCTCGACATCTGGCAATACATCTACCTCGAGAAGGTGCCCATCGTGCCGCTCTACCTCGCCGCCGTGCGCCCGGTCGTGGAGCGTGACGGCGCGCTGATCATGGTCGACGACGAGCGCATGCCGCTGCATCCGGGCGAAGTGCCGATGATGAAGAAGGTGCGCTTCCGGACGCTGGGCTGCTACCCGCTCACCGGCGCAGTCGAATCCGAGGCCGACACGCTGCCGGCGATCATCCAGGAGATGCTGCTGACGAAGACGTCCGAGCGCCAGGGCCGTGTCATCGACCACGACTCCGCCGCGTCCATGGAAAAGAAGAAGCAGGAGGGGTACTTCTAAAATGGCCCACATCTCGGATCTGATCGCCACCGACATCGAGCAGTACCTGCAGGCGCACGAGAAGAAGAGCCTGCTGCGCTTCATCACCTGCGGCAGCGTCGACGACGGCAAGAGCACGCTGATCGGTCGCCTGCTGTACGAATCGAAGATGCTCTTCGAGGACCAGCTCGCCGCCATGGAGGCCGACTCGAAGAAGTACGGCACGCAAGGCGAGAATCTCGACTTCGCGCTGCTCGTCGACGGCCTCGCCGCCGAGCGCGAGCAGGGCATCACGATCGACGTCGCCTATCGCTTCTTCTCCACCGACAAGCGCAAGTTCATCGTCGCCGACACGCCGGGGCACGAGCAATACACCCGCAACATGGTCACCGGCGCTTCGACCGCCGACGCGGCGGTGCTGATGGTCGATGCGCGCCGCGGTGTGCTCACGCAGACTCGGCGACATAGCTACCTCGTGTCGCTGCTGGGCATCCGCCACATCGTCGTCGCGATCAGCAAGATGGACCTCGTCGACTACGCCGAGCCCGTGTTCCGGCGCATCTGCGAGGACTATCGCAGCTTCGCCGCACAGATCGGTCTCGATGAGGTGACCTTCATCCCGATGTCCGCCTACAAGGGCGACAACATCATCGAGCCCAGCGCCAGCATGCCCTGGTATCACGGCACGACGCTGATGGGCTACCTCGAAACCGTCGAGGTCGACGACGAACGCCTGCAGAAGCAGCCCTTCCGCCTACCCGTGCAGTGGGTTAACCGCCCGAACCTCGACTTCCGCGGCTTCGCCGGCACCATCGCCGGCGGCATCGTGAAACCGGGCGACCGCATCCGCGTCCAGCCCTCGGGCAAGGAAAGCACGATCGCGCGCATCGTTACGCGCGACGGCGACGTGGAGCAGGCCGTCGCCGGCCAGTCGATCACGCTGACCCTCGCCGACGAGATCGACATCTCGCGTGGTGACGTCATCTCGACCGCCGACTCGCCCGCTGGCTCGGCCGACCAGTTCGAGACGACCCTGGTGTGGATGCACGACGAGCCGCTCCTGCCTGGTCGCCCCTATCTGCTCAAGATCGGCGCGAAGACCGTCACTGCGACCGTCACCCACATCAAGTACCAGGTCAACGTGAATACCCTGGAGCATGTGGCCGCGCGCACGCTGGACCTCAACGCGATCGGCGTGTGCAACCTCAGCCTCGACCGCCCGATCGCCTTCGATCCCTATGACGAGAACCGCGACACCGGCGGCTTCATCCTCATCGACCGCCTGAGCAACAACACCGTCGGCGCGGGGCTGATCCACTTCGCACTGCGTCGCAGCCAGAACATCCACATGCAGCACGTCGATGTGGACAAGGCTGCGCGCGCCGCGCTCAAGCACCAGAAGCCGTGCGTGCTGTGGTTCACCGGCCTGTCCGGCGCCGGCAAGTCAACGGTTGCCAATCTCGTCGAGAAGAAGCTGCACGCACAGGGTTATCACACCTACCTGCTCGACGGCGACAACGTGCGCCACGGGCTCAACAAGGACCTCGGCTTCACGGAGGCCGACCGCGTCGAGAACATCCGGCGCGTGGCCGAAGTGGCGAAGCTGATGGTCGATGCCGGCCTCATCGTCATCACCGCCTTCATCTCGCCCTTCCGTGCCGAGCGCCAGATGGCGCGCAGCCTGGTGGCCGAAGACGAATTCCTCGAAGTATTCATCGACACGCCGCTCGAGGTCGCCGAAGGGCGCGACGCCAAGGGGCTGTACAAGAAGGCAAGGCGCGGCGAACTCAAGAACTTCACCGGGATCGACTCCCCCTACGAGGCGCCGGAAGCGCCCGACGTGCGCATCAACACCGTGACGATGAGCGCCGCCGAGGCGGCCACCTACCTCGTGCTGGAGTTGCAGCGCCGCGGCGGTCTGGGCGACTGAGGGCAGCAAAAAGCCGGAACTCCCTTGCGGGCAGTTCCGGCTTCCTTGGGCGTGATCCGCGGGCTTACTTGCTCTTGATCATCGTGCCGACGCCGTGGTCGGTCAGGATTTCCAGCAGCAGGCAGTGTTCGACGCGACCGTCGATGATGTGCACCGACTTCACGCCGTTGCGCGCCGCATCCAGCGCCGAGCCGATCTTCGGCAGCATGCCCCCCGACAGCGTGCCGTCCTCGACGAGACCGTCTATCTGGCGCGGCGTGAGGCCGGTGAGCAGATTGCCGTCCTTGTCCAGCACGCCCGGCGTGTTCGTCAGCAGCACCAGCTTCTCGGCCTTGAGGATCTCGGCGAGCTTGCCGGCCACCACGTCGGCGTTGATGTTGTAGGTCTCGCCCTCCTCGCCGACACCGATCGGCGCGATCACCGGAATGAAGTCGCCTTGGTCGAGGAAGGAGATCAGGCTGGGGTCGATCTGCGTGATCTCGCCGACCTGACCGATATCGACGAGGTCTCCCGGCGGTGCGTCCTTCTTCTGCATCATCAGCTTCTTCGCGCGGATGAAGTTCGCGTCCTTGCCGGTCAGGCCCACGGCCTTGCCGCCCGCCTGGTTGATGAGATTCACGATCTCCTTGTTCACCTGCCCGCCCAGCACCATCTCGACGACTTCCATCGTCTCCGCGTCGGTCACGCGCATCCCCTGCACGAACTCGCCCTTCTTGCCGACGCGTGCGAGCAGGTTCTCGATCTGCGGGCCGCCGCCGTGCACCACGACCGGATTCAGGCCCACCAGCTTCAACAGCACGACGTCGCGCGCAAAGCAATCCTTCAGCTTCGGATCGGTCATCGCGTTGCCGCCGTACTTGATGACGATCGTCTTGTCGAAGAAACGCTTGATGTAGGGCAGGGCCTCCGCGAGGATCTCGGCCTTGAGGGCGGGCGTCACCTTATCGGTGTCGGGGGAGTCGGACATGGCAGCTTCCTGGATGATTGTGCGCCGCCATTTTAAAGAGTCATGCTGCAAAGCAGAAGCCGCAATCCCCCTTTGCGGAGGATTGCGGCTTGCCGGACGCGCAGCAGTGGGGACGTCAGTCGATCGTCAGCCGCTTCACCTGCTCATGTGCCTTCTTGGGCAGGCTCAGCTCGAGCACGCCATCCTTGAACTTGGCGCTCGACTTGGCTTCGTCGATTTCCTGGCCGAGCTGGAAGCTGCGCGACACCTTGCCGAAATACCGCTCGGTGCGCAGCACACGCTCGCCTTCCTTGACCTCCTTCTCCTGCTTGCGTTCGGCACTGATCGACACCACCGGGCCGTCGATGTGCACGTGAATATCCTCCTTCATGATGCCCGGCAGCTCCGCGTGGACCTGGTAGGCGTCGTTGTCCTCCTTCACATCCACGCGCATCTGGGGAGCTTCGCTGACGCCGCCGCCGAAATCGACCGGACGGACGAAGAAACCGCGCAGCAGGTCATCGAAAGGATCGCGACGAATCAGGTTGGCCATGGCCTTCTCCTCTTTAACAACATGGTCTTCTCATCCCAAATATAGATACGGAATGGGGCATTGCAAGATCAAAGAGGATCTCCGGGGGTACAATCGCCAGTTCAGCGGAGCGGCTCCTCGATGACTGAAAGAAATCCGAATTTATCCGAGCCGACGAGCGTCACTTCAACCTGTCCGCGCTGTGGGGCCGTCTTTACCTGCGGGATGCAGGCAGGCGAACCCGTGTGCTGGTGCGCGGTTCTGCCGCGTCTGGTCACAGTTCCGGACGAAGGCGCCGGTTGCTATTGTCCGGCTTGCCTCAAGGCGCTGCTTGAAGCGTCGCAGGGCTGAGCGAGCCCGACCGAAGGGCAGGGCTTGCTAGCGCCTGCGGCCCGCCGGGAAATGATCGGGCAGTTGCAGGATCGCGTCGCGATTGGTCCACGAGAAAACTTTCGCCGCAGCCGCGTCGTGAGGCAGCCAAAATGTCGCGTCGTGCTCGTCGGGTGCGAGCGTGACCGGCTGGCCGTCGGGCACGCACAGGCTGAAGACGTGCTCGAGATTGTGGGACACCTCGGGCGCATAGCGGTGGCGCCATTCCTCGCGGATCGCGAAGCGGTTGCAGCGTCGCCAATCGACAAGGTCTTGTGGTCGGGCCGCGATCCCCGTTTCCTCGCAAATCTCCCGCAGCGCCGCCTCCGCAGGCGATTCGCCCGGCTCCAGGCTTCCGGTGACCGACTGCCAGAAGCCCGGCGGTGACACGCGCTGCAGCAACAATACGTCGAGCGCTGCCGTATGTACGACAACGAGCACGGACACAGGCAGCTTGTAGGCCATCATTCGCGTCAGAATCGTCGTAGATGGGCGACCCCGTCGGCGGTCAGTCCGACGAAGATCCAGAAGGGAACGTCTTGCGTGGCCCAGTCGCCGGCCGCCTCCCCGAGAATCTCGAGCGCCTCGAGAAAGTCTCGTTCCGCCGCGATGCGAAATCCATCGGCGTGCTCGAGGATCAGTACATGGCCCTCGTCCGGCCACCAGCTCATGTCCGACACACAGTCCGCAAGGGCGTCCCAATTGTGGCCGAACCAATCGGGAAAACGCAGTGCCGCAGCGACCCGGCGCAGGAACTCGGCTTTGTCCCGGCAATCGGACAGGTCGGCATGCGCCACCCCGAGGCCGGCGGCGGCGGCGGCGGCGGCAATGGCTGCCCCGCCGTCCTGAGGCAGGTGATACACGCCGGCACCGGAAGCCTTGCGCAGCCTGTCGGCGACTCGATCAAGCTCGTCCATCCCTTCCTCCCGCTTCAGCGCCGCGGATCGATGCGGCGGAAACTGCGATAGTGATCGGCGGTGTAGTAAATCACCTCGGGAGGCTCCCCTCCCGTGACAATACGGCGTGCCCCGCGATCGTTCTTGCCGGGCGTCGGCACGGTGTATTCGCGGTAGTAACCGCGCGGCTTTTCGGGCAACAGGCGCTCGCGGTTCTGGAACACCGTGCCGTCCTTGCGATACGGAAAAGGTCCGCCACGGTCGATGAGCGCGAGCGTGGCCAGAGCCTCGCGCGGCAGCGCGTCGGTCGTCGCGCTGTCCGGTCCGCGGCCGCATCCCGGCAAGGCTGCGAGCGCTGTTGCAGCGAACAGCGTGAATCTCAGTATCAGTGCTCGCAAGTCGGTCTCCTGAGGCCGATCCGCCGCGGGATTTCGTCCAAATCGTTTATCCGGCGGTCAGGCGCCCCGGCGCGGATTGTATTTCCGGACCAGCTGCTGCATGAAGCCGCTCAGTGCATCGAGACGCGGATTGCTGGGGTCGAGGCGCCGCGTACGCGCAATCAGGCCGCGTGCCTGCGAGGCAAGACGCTCACTCCAGCCGCGGTTCTCGATGTGTCGCAACAGTGCGAGCGCTGCGTTGAAGAGGACGTGGGGATTTCCGGGCATCTTCTGCACGGCAGCCATCATTTCCCGCACGGCGCCGTCGAAGTCGCCCGCCTTCACCATGTCGGCACCCGCCGCGATGAGTCCGCGCACCTCCACGTGCACGCGCTCCTCGAGTTCGTCCGACAGATCGCCGTGTCCGCGTTCCTGAAGGATCGCGCGGGTTCTCTCGACGGTGCGTTCGTCCGCGGCATTGCGCAGAATGTCGATCACCAGCTGACTGCCTTCGGCCTCCATGTGATTGTCCAGGCAGGTCTTGACCAGTTCCTGCTTCATGTCGATGGACAGGGACGAGACGGCGGTGCCGGCCTGCAGTGCATCCCGCAAGGCGGCCTGCGCGAGTTCCTCCGCTCCGGTACTGGTGTGGTAAAGGGCCTTGGACAGCGACGCGCAGACGGGCGTCGCCGGCATCCCCCCCATGCTCGACTCCAGATCGCGGATTGTCGCCTGCGCTTCGTCGGTACGGCCCTGCTTGAGCTGCGCCCGGACGAGCAGCACGTGGTCCTCCGGATCGCGAAAATCGGAGTATTTTCCTTTCCGCACCACCTCTGCCAGCGTTCGCTCGGCGGCGGCGCCGTCTCCGGCAGCAAGCTGGACGTTGCCGAGATGGCGCAGTCGCCCGAGACGATGGGGGGAAAGGGCAACCGCACTGGTCAGGACCTCGCGTGCCTCCGCCATGCGGCCCGTTTCCTCGCGCGTTCGCGCCAGCCAGTCGTAGGCGTCAACATAGCGGCTGTTCTCGGCAACCAGTGCGCTGAGAATCTCCTCCGCGCCTGCGTAGTCCTTCTTCGCGAACAGCATCTTCGCCAGGCCGAGCCGCGCCCACGGTATCGCCTTGGCGGCGAGGATCTCGCGGTAGATGCTCTCCGCCTGGTCGGTGTGCCCGAGCGCTGCGTGGAGTTCTGCTTCGAGGCGAAGGAAGTCGATGCGGTAGCGCGGGTGGCTCTCGGCCCGGGCCGTGCAGGCGTCGATCGCCTGCTGCGTCTCCCCCGCCTCGATCAGCCGATAGACTGGCAGGAAGGTGTCGCGCTTCTCGAGCGAGCGCAACAGCCGCATGTGCAGCATGTCGGGGGTGAGCGGTTTCAGGATGTAGTCGTTTGGGGCGAGCTCCGCAGCGCTGACCACTCGCTCGTAATTGCGCTCGCCAGTGATCATGATGAACAGCGTGTCGAGCGGGATGATCTCCTTGGTGCGAAGATCCTCCAGCAAGTGCTGTCCGTCCTGGCCGTCGCCGAGACTATATTCGCTCAGGATGACGTCGTAGCGCTGGTCGCGCAGACGAGTGATGGCTGCGCCGGCGGAGGGCGCAAACCTGACATTGGCAATCCCGAAGCTGTTGAGCATCGATCGCAATTGGCTGCGCATGCCCTGATTGCTTTCGATGATGAGGAGAGTCAGGCGTTCGAGGTCTGCCATGGTTTCGTTACGGGCCGTACAGGGGATGCCGCGTCGGGGCGTTATCCAAGCTTACGGCATTGCCGGGGAAATTCTGTAGCTTTTCCGCGTATGTCGTTGCTCACGCTACGCACGTCTCGAAGAAAAAGGGCAGATGGTCGCCCATCTGCCCTTCGATGATGTTGCGCGCGTGGGCGGTCAGGCCTTGGCGACTTCCACCTGCGTCTCGACCTTCTGGCGCAGACGGATGTGCAGTTCGCGCAGTTGCTTCTCGTCGACCGCGCTCGGCGCGTCGGTGAGCAGGCACTGCGCGCGCTGGGTTTTCGGGAAGGCGATCACGTCGCGGATCGATTCGGCTCCGGTCATCAGGGTCACGATGCGGTCGAGGCCGAACGCAAGACCTCCATGCGGCGGCGCGCCGTACTTGAGCGCGTCGAGCAGGAAGCCGAACTTGACCTGCTGCTCCTCCGGACCAATGTTGAGCGCCTCGAACACGCGGGACTGCACCTCTGCGCGATGGATACGCACCGAGCCCCCGCCGATTTCCCAGCCGTTGAGTGCCAGATCGTAGGCCTTTGCGAGGCACTCGCCCGGATTCGATTCGAGCAGCTCGACGTGGTCGTCCTTCGGGCTCGTGAACGGATGGTGGCAGGCGACCCAGCGCTTGTCGTCCTCGTCGTACTCGAACATCGGGAAGTCGACCACCCACAGCGGACGCCAGGCGTCGCCGGTGACATAGCCCTTCTCGTGGCCGAGCTTGATGCGTAGGGCACCGAGAGCGTCGTTGACGACCTTGGTCTTGTCGGCGCCGAAGAAGATCAGATCGCCGGATTGGGCACCGGTGCGCTCGAGGATCGTGCGCAGCGCGGTCTCGTGCAGGTTCTTGACGATCGGCGACTGCAGGCCTGCTTCATTCGGCTGGCTGGCGTCATTCACCTTGATGTAGGCGAGACCCTTGGCGCCGTAGATGCCGACGAACTTGGTGTACTCGTCGATTTCGCCGCGGGTGAGGGAGGCGCCACCCGGCACGCGCAGCGCAGCGACGCGGCCGCCGCTGGTCGCAGGACCGCTGAACACCTTGAACGCCACGTCCTGCACGGCGTCGGTGACTTCCGTGAGCTCCAGCGTCACGCGCATGTCCGGCTTGTCGGAGCCAAAGCGGCGCATCGCCTCGGCATACGTCATGCGGGGGAACGGATTCGGCAGCTCGACCGCGAGCGCTTCCTTGAACACGAAGCGGATCATGTCTTCCATGATCGCGGTGATCTCGGCCTCGTTCAGGAACGAGGTCTCGATATCGACCTGGGTGAATTCCGGTTGGCGGTCGGCGCGGAGGTCTTCGTCGCGGAAGCACTTGGTGATCTGGTAGTAGCGGTCGAAGCCGGCCACCATCAGCAACTGCTTGAAGAGCTGCGGCGACTGGGGCAGCGCGAAGAACTGGCCCGGATGGACGCGCGAAGGCACGAGGTAGTCGCGCGCGCCTTCCGGCGTGCTCTTCGTGAGCATCGGCGTTTCGATGTCGATGAAGCCCTGCCCGTCGAGGAAGCGGCGGAAGGCCATTGCCACCTTGTAGCGCAACATCATGTTCTTCTGCATCTGCGGACGGCGCAGATCGATGACGCGATTGACGAGCCGCACGTTCTCGGACAGGTTGTCGTCGTCGAGCAGGAAGGGCGGTGTCGCGGATGCATTGAGCACTTCGATCGTGTGGCACAGCACTTCAATTTCGCCGGACACGAGGTTGGCGTTCTCGGTACCCACGGGGCGGCGGCGTACCTTGCCGGTGAGGTTGATCACATATTCGTTGCGGATCGACTCCGCGGTACGGAAGGTGTCGGCACGGTCCGGGTCGCACACGACCTGCACCAGACCCTCACGGTCGCGCAGGTCGATGAAGATGACCCCGCCGTGGTCACGGCGTCGGTGGACCCAGCCGCACAGGGTCACGGTCTGGTCGAGGTCGGCGGCGGTTACCTGTCCGCAGTACTTGGTTCGCATGGTTTCAGTTCCGAAACGAAGGCGCGGCCGCTGCGGGCCGCGAGGTTACTCATTCAGGAGCGCTGGGCGCGCTGGGGCGATGTGCGGGGAGGGGGCCACCACGCCCATCGAGATGATGTACTTCAGGGCTTCATCGACACTCATGTCGAGTTCGATCACATCTTCCTTGGCCATCATCAGGAAGAAACCCGAGGTGGGGTTGGGCGTCGTCGGCACATACACGCTGACATGTTCGCCCTTGAGATGGTTGACTGCATCGCCGCCGGGCTTGCCGGTGAGGAAGGCGATCGTCCACGACCCCTGACGCGGGTACTGGACCAGTAGCGCCTTGCGGAAGGCCTGTCCGGAGCTGGAAAACAGCGTATCCGAAACCTGCTTCACGCCGTAGTAAATCGACTTCACCACCGGGATGCGGGCGAGGAGGGCCTCCCAGTAGCGGACGAACTTCTGCCCGATGACGTTGGCCGCAATCAGGCCAGTGCTGAGCAGGATGACGAGGCCGACCACCAGGCCGGCGCCTGGAATGTCGAAGCCGAGCAGGTTCCGCGGCTGAAGGCCGTTAGGCAGCCACTCGATGATCTGATCGAGCGTGCCGACGATCCACGCCAGAACCATGAAGGTGATCGACAGCGGGATCCAGATCAGCAGTCCGGTGATGAAATACTTTTTCACGTGCCGCGATCGCCCTCAGCCCGGGTGGCAGGCGCATGCGCCGCCACAGCCGGCGGGTGCAGCGGCAGGTTCGGCCTTCGCCGGGGCAGACGAACCGCTGCCTTTGAAATCCGTCGCATACCAGCCGGTGCCCTTCAGCTGGAAGCCTGCTGCGGAGAGTTGCTTCTGATAGCTGTTGGCGTTGCATGACGGGCAGACGGTGAGCGGTTCGTCGCTCATCTTCTGGAGGTGTTCCTTCTGGAACCCGCAGCTGTCGCAACGATATTCATAAATGGGCATGGCAACCTCCGGAAATCAAGCTTCGAAGTCTAGCGCAACGCAGCATTGGCGAGAAGGGAGCCGCCAGCCGCGCGCATGGCAACCCTTGTCATATGGGGGCTGGCGGGCAGCTTTCAAGCCCGCGTCAGAAGGTGCCGAGGTACAAGCTCGTCAGGCCCTGTCCCCAGAACATCGCCAGCACGCCGGCCGTGGCGAGATAGGGGCCGAAAGGGATGGGGACGTTGCGACCGTGGCGCGCGAACACGATCAGGCTGATGCCGACCAGCGCACCCACCAGCGACGAGAACAGGATCGTGAGGGGCAACATCTGCCATCCCAGCCACGCACCGACGGCGGCGAGCAACTTGAAGTCGCCATAACCCATGCCCTCCTTGCCGGTCGCGAGCTTGAACATCCAATACACCGACCACAGCGCAAGATAGCCGGCCATCGCACCAATCACGCTGGCGGAAATGTCCGCGTAGGTGCTGTCGAGGTTGAGTGCGAGTCCCAGCCAAAGCAGGGGCAAGGTCAGACTGTCGGGCAGGAGTTGGGTGTCGAGATCGATGAAAGCTAGCGCGATCATCGTCCAGACGAAAGCCAGGGCGCCAAGGCTGGCGAGGCCGAAGCCGAAATGCCAGGCCGTGTAACCCGACAGGACCGCCGTCAGCATCTCCACCACGGGGTAGCGGCGGCTGATGGGGGCGCTGCAATGCCGGCAACGGCCCCTTAGCATCAGGTAGCTGACGACCGGGATGTTCTCCAGTGCGGTGATCAGGTGTCCGCAGTGCGGGCAGCGCGAGCGGGGGGTCGCGAGGTTGAAGGTTTCCTGCTGCGGCGGCGGTTCGTTGCGCAGTTCGGCCGCCTGCGCATGCCATTCGCGCTCCATCATTTGTGGCAGGCGATGGATCACGACGTTCAGGAAGCTGCCGACGAAGAGGCCAAGGAGCGTAGCGAGGAAGGTGAAGACGATGGGGTCGCGGAGAAAGTCGGGCATGGTCGTGCTTGCGTTGCGCCACCCGGCGCGTCGGGGTCGGGCGGCAGGAAGGGGGTCAGACGACCTGGCCGAGCTTGAAAATCGGCAGGTACATCGCGACGACAAGGCCGCCGATGACTGTACCCAGGAAGACCATGATGAGCGGCTCGAGCAGGGTGGACAGGCCGGCCACGGCATCGTCAACTTCCTGCTCGAAGAAGTCGGCGACCTTGCCGAGCATCGAGTCGAGCTGGCCAGACTCCTCGCCGATCGACACCATCTGCACGACCATGCTGGGGAAAACGTTGGAGTTCTGCATCGCCACCGTCAGGCTGGTGCCGGTGCTGACTTCTGTCTGGATCTGCTTTGTCGCCGTCTGGTACACGTAGTTGCCCGAGGCTCCGCCGACCGAATCGAGGGCTTCGACAAGCGGCACGCCGGCTGCGAACATCGTCGACAGAGTGCGAGTCCAGCGCGCGATCGTCGCCTTCAGCACGATATTGCCGACGACGGGCAGCTTGAGGATTATCCGGTCGAGTGCAATCTGCATCGCTGTCGAACGCTTGTAGCTGTAGCCGATTCCGGTGATCACCGCCGCAATGATGCCGAATATGATGTACCAGTACTCGACGAAGGCGTCGGAAATGCCGATCACCATCATCGTCGGTGCCGGCAGTTCGGCGCCGAAGCTCTCGAACACCTTCTTGAACTCGGGCACCACGAAAAGCATGATCACGGTCACGACGATGGCCGCAACCACGATGACGGCCATTGGATAGAACATCGCCGACTTGATCTTGCTCTTGATGGCGAGAATCTTTTCCTTGTAGGTCGCAATGCGGTCAAGTAGCCCGTCGAGGATACCTGCCTGCTCGCCGGCTCCGACCAGATTGCAGAACAGCTTGTCGAAATACACGGGGTGCTTGCTGAAGGCCTGGGAGAGGCTGGAGCCGGTTTCAACGTCGTTGCGCACCTCATTGAGCAGACGCGCCAAGCTCGGGTTGCCGGAGCCCTTGATGCCGATGTCGAAGGCCTGCAGCAGCGGGACGCCGGACTTCATCATCGTCGCCAGCTGACGCGTGAATAGCGCAATGTCCTTGTCGGTGATCTTGTGGCCACGCGACATCTTGGCCTTCTTGACCTTGAGGACCTGCACGCCCTGGCGGCGCAGCGTGGCCTGTACGACCGATTCGCCGCTGGCGCGCATTTCTCCGCGCACCTGTTTGCCGTTCTTGTCCTTGCCTTCCCACGTATAAAGGGTTTCCTTGGGGCCGGCAGCGGCTCCCCTGGCTCGGGTGGTGGTCGCCATGAGCGTTCGATGTTCCCTATTCGTTGGTGGTGGCGAGCACTTCCTCGAGCGAGGTCGCACCCTGTTTCACTTTCAGCAGGCCGGACTGGCGCAGGTCGCGCACGCCTTCGCGTTGGGCCTGTGCCGCAATATCCATCGAATTGCCGTTGGTCATGATGATATGGGCAATTTCCGCGGAAATGGGCATGACCTGATAGATACCCAGTCGCCCCTTGTAGCCGCTGCCCTTGCATCGTTCGCAACCGACGGGGCCGTATGGGCGCCAGCTGCCGTCGAGATCCTCGCCGCTGAAGCCTGCATCGAGCAAGGCTTCCACGGGGATATCGACCGGTTGCTTGCACGTGCACAGGCGCCGCGCCAAGCGCTGGGCGGTGATCAGGATCACCGAGGAGGCGATGTTGAACGGCGCGACGCCCATGTTGCGCAGGCGCTCGAGTGTCGTCGGCGCGTCGTTGGTATGCAGCGTCGACAGCACGAGGTGGCCCGTCTGTGCCGCCTTGATGGAGATCTCGGCAGTTTCGAGGTCGCGGATTTCGCCGACCATGATCACGTCCGGATCCTGGCGCAGGAAGGCGCGCAGCGATGCGGCGAAGGTCAGGCCGGCCTTGTCGTTCACGTTGACCTGGTTGATGCCGGCCAGGTTGATTTCCGCGGGGTCCTCGGCCGTCGAGATGTTGACGCCCGGCTTGTTGAGGATGTTGAGGCAGGTGTACAGCGAGACGGTCTTGCCAGAGCCGGTCGGCCCCGTTACGAGGATCATTCCGTAGGGGCGCTCGATCGCATCGAGCAGCACCTTTTTCTGCTCCAGCTCGTAACCGAGGGCGTCGACCCCCAGCATCGCCGACGATGCATCGAGAATACGCATGACGATCTTTTCGCCATGCAGCGTCGGCAGCGACGATACGCGGAAGTCGATCGACTTGTTCTTGGACAGGACGAGCTTCATGCGCCCGTCCTGCGGGATGCGTTTTTCCGAAATGTCGAGACGCGAAATGACCTTGATGCGAGCGGCGATCTTCTCCTTGAGGATCAGCGGCGGCTGCGCGATCTCGCGCAGGATGCCGTCGGTGCGGACGCGGATGCGGTAATACTTTTCGTACGGTTCGAAGTGGATGTCGGACGCGCCCTCGTTGATCGCGTCGATCAGGACCTTCTGGATGAACTTGACGACCGGGGCGTCATCGACTTCTGCGGAGGCGTCCTCGCTGGCCTGCTCCGTGGCCTCCTGATCCTGCAGGAGGTCCATGTCGAACTCTTCGCCGGTCAGGTCCTTGAGCGTGTCCTCGGTCGATTCCGACAGGGTTTCTGCAAGGCGGGCGAGGCGATCGGCTTCGACGACGATGAGGTCGACCTGCATCCCGGTCTGGAAGCGGATCTCGTCGAGTGCGCGCATGTTGGACGGGTCGGCCGTCGCAACGGTGAGGCGGTTCTGGCGTTTCCCCAGGGCGACGACCTGGTGCTTGGCCATCAGCTTGCGGTCGATCGCATCGCGGGGGATGCTGGCGCGGTCGACGGACGAGATGTCGAGCAGCGGGTAGCCGAAGGTTTCGGCAGCAAACCAGGCAACTGCCTTGGTGGTCAGGAGCTTGCGCTGGGCAAGTTCGAGGATGAAGCCGTTCGGGACGTTTGCCGCGCTCTTCGTGCACGCGGCCGCATCGGCTTCGGAGAGCCGGCCATGCTGGATCAGTGCTCGCGCGAGTCCGCTCAGGGCGGTCTGGGGGTTTGCTGCCATGTCCCGGTCTTAGCTAACTGACATTTGATCTTGCCCGCCGCGTAAGGAATTGTAAAGGCCGCGGTCGATTCGTCCGGCGGAAGTCGGGGCCGCCTGCCCGGAGTCAGGTGGTGCGCCCGAGCAGCACCTCGATCACGAAACGACTGCCGACGTATGCGAGCACCAGTGCAACGAAGCCTGCCAGCGTCCAGCGCAGTGCGACGCGGCCACGCCAGCCCCATGCACGCCGCCCGACCAGAAGGGCCCCGAAAAGCAGCCATGAAACGATTGCAAAGACGGTCTTGTGGTCGAGGCGGAAAGGCTGTCCGAACAGCGCTTCCGAGAACACGACGCCGGAACCCAGCGTAAGGGTCAGAAGGATGAACGCAATGCCGATCAGCCGGAACAGCAAGGTCTCCATCGTGAGCAGCGGGGGCAGGCTTGCGAAGGTCTTGGTGAGCCGCCCGCTGTGCAGTTGCCGCTCGGCGATGGCCATCAGCATCGCGTGCAGCGCGGCCAGCGTGAAAACGCTGTAGGACAGCATCGCGATGATGAAATGCGCCCGGAACCCGGGGCTGCCGGCATTGACGAGGAGGTGCTGTCCGGGAAAGCCGAGGGGCAATAGGCTGCCCGCGACGCCCGCGGCGACGACGAAGCCGTGCAGGCCGTCGAGGCGGGCGTAGAAGGTTTCTATCCAGTAAAAGCATACCGCCAGCCAGATGACGAGCGATACGGCGAAGCCAAAGCCGAAGCGCATGCCTTCGCCGGGGAACAATTCTCCCTGCAATGCCCAGCCGTGGGCGAGGATCGCACCGAGCATCGTGAGGCGTTCGGCGGTGGACATCCCGCGACGCGGCTGGTTTGGCGCTGCTCGTGCCGTGACTCGCCAGAAGTGGACACCCAGGACCGCGTAGAGCGTCGCGGCGAACAGATGAAGTAGAATGGTTTGCATAGTTCCCTGCAGTTTACTCCAAGGCCTAGGGCCCCAGCCAATATGCTCGACAATCTCACTCAGCGTCTGTCCAAGGTCGTCAAGACCCTGCGCGGCCAGGCACGCCTCACCGAAGACAATATCCAGGATGCAATGCGCGAGGTGCGCCTTGCGCTCCTCGAGGCGGACGTGGCCCTGCCCGTGGTCAAGGATTTCATCGCCCGGGTGAAGGAGAAGGCTGTCGGACAGGATGTCGTAGGTTCGCTGACGCCTGGCCAGGCGCTGGTCGGCGTCGTGCACGACGAGCTCAAGGCGCTGATGGGTGGAACCCACTCAGGCCTGAATCTGGCGACGCAGCCGCCGGCCGTGATCCTGATGGCCGGCCTGCAGGGCGCCGGCAAGACGACCACCACCGGCAAGCTCGGCAAGCTGCTGCACGAGCGGATGAAGAAGAAGGTGCTCGCGGTCTCGGCGGACGTCTACCGGCCCGCCGCGATCGAGCAGTTAAAAGCGGTGTCGGCGCAGGCGGGAATCGATTTTTACCCGACGACGCCTGACCAGAAACCGGTGGATATCGCGCTCGCGGTTGTCGACCATGCGCGGCGCCACTACTACGACGTGGTGCTGTTCGATACGGCCGGGCGACTCGCCATCGACGCTGCGATGATGGACGAGATCAAGGCAATCCATGCCGCGATCAACCCGGTGGAGACACTGTTCGTGGTCGATGCGATGCTCGGCCAGGACGCGGTGAATACGGCGCGGGCGTTCAACGAGGCGCTGCCGCTCACCGGTGTCGTGCTGACCAAGCTCGACGGCGATGCGCGCGGCGGCGCGGCGCTGTCGGTCCGCCACGTAACCGGCAAGCCGCTCAAATTTGCCGGTGTCGGCGAGAAGCTCACCGGTCTCGAGGAGTTCCACCCCGAGCGCATGGCCAGCCGGATCCTCGGCATGGGCGACATCCTCGGTCTGGTCGAGGAGGCGCGGCGTGGGGTCGATGAGGAGAAGGCGCGCGCTTTCGCCGAGAAGCTCAAGACCGGCAAGGGTTTCGACCTCAACGACTTCAAGGAGCAGATCGCCCAGATGCGCAAGATGGGCGGGCTCGCTTCGATGATGGACAAGCTGCCGGCGCAGTTCTCGCAGATGGCCGGAAAATTGCAGGGCGGCGTCGAGGAGAAGACCATCGGGCGCATCGAGGGCATCATCAATTCGATGACGCCACTGGAGCGTGCCAAGCCGGAGCTCCTGAAGGCGAGCCGCAAGCGGCGCATTGCGGCGGGGGCGGGCGTGACGGTGCAGGAAGTCAATCGCCTGCTCAATCAGTTCGAGCAGACGCAGAAGGTGATGAAGCAGTTCTCCAAGGGCGGCATGCAGAAGATGATGCGCGGCATGAAGGGCATGCTGCCCGGGATGATGCGCTGAAAGGGGCTGGCGATGCGCGAGATCCTGCTTGCGTTCGGACGGGCGCTGCGCAGCCTTGGGCGCAAGGGGGTGTTCGTCCACCTTGTGTGGCCGAGCCTGTTGGCCGTCGTCGTTTGGATGACGGTTGCGGTCCTGACATGGTCCACGCTGGTCGAGACGGTCGTGGCTTGGATTCAGAGCTGGGCCTTCGTCGGTGAATGGATCGCCGCGTCCGAGATCGGCGCCACCGCCACGCTGATCGTCGTCGAGATCGCGCTGGCGCTGGCCTTCCTGCCGCTGATCTACGTCACGGCGGCCCTGCTGGTCGCCGTGATCGCACTGCCGATGATGCTCGAGCAGGTGGCGCGCAAGGATTATGGCGAACTGGAGTTGCGTCGCGGCGGCTCGAACTTGGGCAGTGCGTGGAATGCGATCGTCGCGGGGCTGCTGTTTCTGATCGGCATGGTTGTTTCGCTGCCGCTGTGGCTGATTCCCGGGGCGGGCCTTGTCGCGTCCGTGGTGCTGACCGCATGGCTGAACCAGCGAGCGTTCGGTTATGACGCTTTGATGCTGCATGCCGACCCGGAGGAACTCCGGCGGCTGCCTCGGGTGCAGCGGACGTCGATGCTGCTGCTTGGCGGCGCTTGCGCCCTCCTTGCCTATGTACCGTTCGTCAATCTCGTGGCACCCGCGTTCTGCGGCCTGGCCTTTGTCCATTTCATGCTCGAGGCGTTGCGGCGCGAGCGCATTGAGCGGGGCGTAACCGTCCTCGACGCCCTGTCGGTGCCGCAGGCGCGGGAGTAAGGCATGGCGTTCGGCGCGATCATCATCGGTGACGAGATCCTGTCCGGCCGGCGCAGCGACAAGCATCTGGTGAAGCTCGTCGAGATGCTCGGTGCGCGCGGACTCAGGCTCGCCTGGGCGCGTTACGTCGGCGACGACGCGCAGCGGCTCGTCGCGACGCTGCGCGAAACCTTCGCGAGCGGTGATGTGGTGTTCAGCTTCGGAGGCATCGGCGCCACGCCGGACGACCGCACGCGCCAGAGCGCGGCGGCCGCGCTCGGCGTCGAACTTGCGCTGCACCCCGAGGCGGAGGCGATCCTGCGCGAGAAATTCGGCACCGAGATTACGGCGCATCGCCTGGAACTCGGCACCTATCCGCAGGGCAGCGCGATCATCCCGAATCCGTACAATCAGGTACCGGGCTTCTCGATTCGCGGGCATTACTTTGTGCCCGGCTTCCCGGTGATGGCATGGCCCATGGTCGAATGGGTGCTCGATACACAGTTCCGCCACCTCCACCATGCCGATGATTTCGCCGAAGCGGCGATCACGGTGCTGGATGCCATGGAGGGAAAGCTGGTCGATCTGATGGAGGCCGTGACCGCGGCGTTTCCCGAACTGGAGCTGTTCAGCCTGCCCAGCGTGCCGACGGCACCGGGCGAGCTGCGGACCATCGAGTTGGGTGTGAAAGGCCCCGCCGCGAGTGTCGCGACCGCGATGGAACGCATCTGCGCAGAGGTTGGAGCGCGCGGGTACGAATGGCAGGTGAAGGCGTGAGCCGAGCCGCGGGGCTGTCGCGCCCGTCGCGGCCGGCGACCGAGGAGTCCCGCAGCATCCGTCTCGGCGAGCAGGACCTCGACTATGTTCTGCGGCGCTCTCCGCGACGCAGCTTCGCGCTGCAGGTCGATCGACGCGGGGTTCGCGTCGCCGTCCCGTGGCCTGCGACGCAGCCCGAAATCGACCGCTTCATCCGTAGCCACCATGACTGGCTGCTGGGGAAGCTCGCCGCACGGGTGCCGGCCGCGGCGATGGCAGTCGAGGATGGCGCGCTGTTCCCGCTGCTGGGCGAGACCTGCCGCCTGCGCCTTGCGGGCGGTGTCCGTTCGGCGCGCTGGCGCTTGGGCGCGGATGGTGTCGAAGAGCTGGTACTGCCCGACGGCGGGGGCGCCCGCAAGGCACTCATCCGTGCGCTGCGCGCTCGCGCCCTGCCGTGGTATGGCGAACGTGTCGCGGAATTCTGCTTCCGGCTCGGCCACGCCGTGCCGCCGGTACGCCTGTCGTCGGCACGCACGCGCTGGGGGAGTTGCAGCAGCCGCAGCGGTATCCGACTGCACTGGCGCCTGATCCACCTGCCGCCGGCACTCATCGACTACGTTGTCGCCCATGAGGTGGCACATCTCGCCGAAATGAACCACTCGCCGCGTTTCTGGGCCGTCGTGGGCGCGCTCTACCCGGACTGGAATGCGGCGCGCGTGAGACTGCGCGACGCCGGGCGGGCGCTGCCCGTCATCGATGGCGCCGACGCGGCGCTTCTTGCTGAAGACTGATGAGGACCGTTGAAATGAGACTGCTTCATACCATGCTGCGCGTTGGCGATCTCGATCGTTCGATCAAGTTCTACACCGAGGTCCTCGGGATGCGGCTGCTGCGCCGCCACGACTACCCGGAGGGGAAGTTCACGCTGGCTTTCATCGGTTACCAGGACGAGTCCGCGGGGGCCGTCATCGAGCTCACGCACAACTGGGGCATGGATTCCTACGAGATGGGCAATGCCTTCGGCCACATCGCGCTGGCGGTTCCCGATGCCTACCGCGCGTGCGACGAGATCCGTGCGCGTGGCGGCAAGGTGGTGCGCGAGGCGGGGCCGATGAAGCACGGCACGACCGTGATCGCGTTTGTCGAGGATCCGGACGGCTACAAGATCGAGCTCATCCAACACGCCTGAAAGTATCCTTCAATGCTGTCAGGGTAATTTCATCGTCATGTAAAATGGCGGCTTGGCCTGAACCGGAACCGCCCATGGATTTTGCTGCACTGCTTCGCCCGCTGGCCGGTAATCGCTGCGGCGAGGACCTCACCTTCTCTGCGCTGTTCGACGAGATCCAGGAGGCGCGCCGCTGCGACGACCCCTCGGTGAGTCAGGGCGAATGGGTGAGGCCGCTCAAGGAGGCCGACTGGGCGCGCGTTGCCCGCCTTTGCGAGGATGCGCTGGCATCCAGGGCGAAGGATGTCCGTCTCGCCGTCTGGTTGACCGAGGCTGTGGCGCGAACCCGCGGATTCGCCGGCCTCGCCGATGGCTACCGCCTGGTGGCCGGCTTGTGCGAAGCGTATTGGGATGACATCCATCCGCTTCCCGACGACGGTGACCAGGAGATGCGCGCCGGCAATCTCGACTGGCTGGTGGCCCAGTCCCGCCGCATCGTGCGCGATACGCCGCTTACCGATTCGCCGCGCGGATCCTTCTCGATGGGTGATCTCGAATCCGCGCGTAATCTGGCCGCCTGCCTGGAGCGGAACCCTCAGGAAGCCGAGTTCCTCATGCGTGCCGCGCCGGTGACGCTCGATCAATTCGAGGCCGCGCGCCGCGACACGTCCCGTGATTTTTTTGGCCGGATTGCCACCGAGGCGGAAGCGGCGCGGGGGGCGCTGGACGAGCTGGAGCGGGTCGTGGACGCCAAGCTCGGTCTAGATGGCCCGGGATTCGCCGATGCACGCCAGGCGCTCATCGAGGTGCTGGACACCGCGCGGCGGTTCGGTGGCGAGGCACCGGCCCCCACCCCGACTCCGAACTTCCTCGCGGCCTCGCCCGCAGGTGGCGGACGCAGCCGCGGGGGTGAGCAGGCGCCGGGGACAGCGGGTCAGGGGGTGATCGCTACACGGGCCGATGCGATAGAGCGCCTCCGTGAGGTGGCGGACTTCTTCCGGCGCACCGAGCCTCACAGTCCGGTGGCCTACCTCGCCGACAAGGCGGCACGTTGGGGCGAGATGTCGCTGCACGAGTGGCTGCGCACCGTGGTCCGCGACGACGGGGCGCTGTCGCATGTGGAGGAACTGCTCGGACTCGTGCCCCAGGATGCGCCCGGGCGCTGAACGGCTGGGCCGGGGTCACTCGGCGAGCCGGAATTCGATCCGGCGATTGCGCGCGCGACCCTCCGGCGTGTCGTTGGGAGTCACGGGACGGTCGGGGCCGGCGCCCCGCGCGCTCAGTCCTGCCGCGGGAATGCCCTTGGCCGTAAGGTAGTCCTTCACCGTGTCAGCCCGGGCGAGACTCAATGCGATGTTCGTTGCCCGATTCCCGGTGGAGTCCGTATGTCCGATGATGTCCACGCGGGGGCGGTCGAGCCTGGCAATGGCTGCCGCCATTTCGTCGAGGATGGCAACACCCGTTGGCGTCAGGATCGCGGATCCGCTCTCGAACTCGACCACGCGATCTGCAAGCGTCTGATCGAGCAGTGCCTGCGCCCCGGCCGGCACGCGCAGACCATTATTGACCGTGTAGGTCGGATTGAGCACTGTCGCAATCTCGCTGGCGACCTGTTGCCGCCGGGTTTCGTTGGCAACGTTGCCGGTGATCGTGACCTGGGTGCCGTTGACCTCCAGTTGGCCCTGGCGGACGTCGCGGATGCCGTTGCCAAGGGTCTTGACAACGTGGCCGCTCCAGCCCGGTGGGGCGACGACGCCCCCCGAGTCCAGACGGTCGACAACCTTCTCCGCGCCATAGAGTTCGCGCAGGCGGGAAATGATGGCCACTCGGGCGCTTTCGTCCGGTACCGTGCCGGTGACGTGCACCAGACCGTCCGACGCGGAGTTTTGCGGTGGCGGTGCGCTCATGCCGGCCGCGGCATAGAGCAGCCCCGCCGCGAGTGCGAAATTGAGCTTCAAGATCATTCTCCGAAAAAGACTTCCCTGAAGGTGGCGAGCCCCATGGTGAGGGACGTCCCGGGCTGGGCGAGATAGCTAGACAGCTTGGCGACTCCGTAGTCGCCGACCAGGTCCGGGTGCGTGTCGATCCACTCCGGATCCTCCAGGTTGACGACGGCGTCGGGTGCGCTCGCCGGCGAGATCAGGCTGACGAGGGGCTGTGGCGTGGCCCCGTTGAAGCCGACGATCAGCGTGTTGCGTCCTGCAACCGGTGCCTGCAGCAGCTGGAGTTCGCAGGGGGTGCTGCGGAGAAAGCCGCCGATGAGGTTTACCCAGACCTGCGCCAGCCCGTCCCGCAGCCCGACGTCGTCCGGAAGGGGCAGCCGCAGGCCGCGTTCGATCGCCGGCCGGTTGCTTCCGAGCAGCGGCCGCAGCAGCACGCCGAGGGCGAGGATGATGCGGCGGGCCTGTCCGGTGCCGCTGTCGTGGCCGAGCAGCCGGTCGAGGTCAGCCATCGTCGTTGCGTCGGGCATTGCACCGCTGTCGGACGGTTGTGCGATGTGCGCGAGCTCCCCGCTGCAGTCTATGCGCGCGAGGGCGTGCAGGACCGACGCGGGTTCGTCGGTCGTTCGAGCCAGGCCGACCAGGTGCCCGAACTTTGCCCACAGCGAGGACAGGGCCAGTGGCCCGGGCGGGGCGTGTCCGGCCTCCGACTCGATCGTCGACGCGACGAGAAAGGGGAAGCGGCGCGACGATGAGTCGTGGCTCGGCTGCAGGTGGCCGACGACGGAGAGGCGGCTGCGCGGACCGACGAAGGTGAAGTGCACCGGACTCATGCCGTCGTAGGGAATGCGCCAGCGCGGATCTGCCGACAGCAGGTTCATGCTTTCCGAGATCCAGCGATCGAGCATCGCGATGAGTTGCGTCGATCCGCCTCCCTTCACGAAGTCGCCACGTGCGGGCAGCTTGCCGAAATATCCTGTGGCGTGGATGGCAGTCCCCTTCATTGCACCCCCCCGCGCTCCTGTCTCGTGGCTGCGAGCGTGGCCGCGCCGCCGGGGGCGATGGCGGCCTGGGTCTTCACGTCGTCGCCCGCCACGCTGGCAGGGAGCGGGGCGTTGCGGCTGCCCCTGGGGCTGGCCCCGTTGCCCGTCTGCACGTCCGGGCTGCTCACGATCTTGAGCGTGACCGGCACCGACAACTCGCCCGTCTGCCAGGCGAGGTTGAACGAGCCGTCGGCGTTGCGTGTGCGCGTGGCCGAGTTGATCAGCTTTTCGAGCCCGAAGCGGCCGCTGAAGTTGGCGACCTCGATTTCCTGTCCGTCGAAGGTCGTCGCGACGACTCGCGCGCCCGGTGTTCCCGCCGGATTGGGCCACACGAAGGTGGCCCACTGGGCGGCGCCGTTGCGGTAGCGCAGCCTTTGTCCGTCGATCTCGATCGTGTATTCGGTCGTGCCCGGCGAGGGCAGCGGCAGCAGCCGGAAGCTCGTCTGCCCAACCGGTGCGGACGGGGCGGCGCTGCCGCCGTCCAGGGGGGCGACCCAGCCCGGGAAAGCTGCGAGGAATTCGGGGCGCAGGCGGATACCGAGTTCCCCCCACGTCCGCGCCTCGATATAGTCGCCGCGCCTCACCATCAGCGACCCGATGCTGGTAGCCGCGTACTTCGAGATCGCACCTTCCGGGCCGAAGATCTGCGCGATCTCGGCCGGCGTCGCTTCTATGCCCGACGCGGCGTCGAACGGGTACTTCCCGGCGAGCTGCCGGCCGAAGGGCTCATACACGTTCGCGATCCAGCTCTTGTCGAGCTCGCGCTCGGCCGGACCGATCAGGGCCGCGAAGGTCTGCAGCAAGGGGCGCACCAGCAGCGGGCGGAGCACTTCACGCTGACTGTCGGGCATGCCCGTCAGCATTTGCTCGTCCACGAACCGCAGGGTGTCGGCAAGTTCCGAGCTGCCGCCTTCGATCGTTTCGCTCATCAGCTTTACGGCGCCCGGACCCGGGTCGCCCTGGTTGGCGAGGAGATTGAGGCGCGTCCGCAATCCCGAAAGCCGACGCAGGTACAGGTCCAGTATCGATTCCCCGTTGTCCCGGCGCGCGATCAGGCGATCGACTCCGGCGAATTCCTGGCCGATGGTGCCCATCGGGCTGACCGGTGTCGTCGCGGTGGAGGAGACCTGAAGAGTGACCGGTGCGGGCGACATGCGCAGGATCGACTGCTTGAACCATTCGATGAAGCCTTTTTGCGCACGCTCGGCCACCGCATGGCTGACGCCGGGGCTGTCCCAGGCGGTCTGCTCATGCACGGTGCGCAGCAGTTTCCCCAGGGGGGATGCGGTCACGTCGCCGAGGCGATTCATGGCTGTCACGGCGGCGGGGAAACCGTCGAATCCGCTGACCCCGATACCTGTGACGAATTTCTGCCATTCCTGAACATATTCCTTCTTGTACTTTGCTACGAGCATTTTCTGGATCTGCTCGGGACTGCCGGCGAGGGAGAGGTCGTCCTTCGCGCTGGTGTCGAGGACCCAGTCTGTGCTGCGCAGCTCTCCCGTCGCAGCATCCTTGATGGCGGCCTCGACATAGCTGCGCCACGCTTCGGCGGTGAATGCACCGGATATCGCATGGCTGCCGCCGATCAGGCCGGTGTCGTCCGGGCCGACGAGGTTAGCGACCGTCACGGGGGGGAAGCGGGTGGCCGCCCGCGCCTTGATGTCGCCATAGACGCGCTCGATCGCAGGCATGCCCCGCACCACACGGCGCAGCGTTGCACGCGTCTCGTCGATCAGCGAGAGCTTGCCTGCGATGGTCGGCCAGCCGGGATCGTTCGCATGCCGCAGATGGAAACTGATGATCCGCTCGGCGCTGCGCATCATCTCCTCGCGCGGCATGGCGCCGCGATTGGTGTCCAGCCAGGTCCGCCAGTAGCGGCTGAGCTGATCGGAGAGATGGCCGACCTCGGTATGCGCCCGGTCGCCCAGCATGAGATAGGTCTTCAGGGCGTTGTAGGCGTCTTCGACGTTGGTCGGCGACGTTTCCTTGTACCGCTGCCCCTCCGCAGGCGTCTCGTCCACAACCGCCTGCTGGCCGCGGTTGTCGGCCGGCTGCAGCCGGCCGGCATTGCGATTGACGGCGGCAAGGAAAGCTTCGATGCTCTCGCCGACCGGGCGGAGCATGATTTCCCCGACGCCCCGGTAGTACTCCTCGAGCAATCTGGATTTCACTTCCCTGCCTTGGAACAGCCCTAGGCCGAGGGAACGCGACGGTTCCATGTCGAAGCGTTCGAGCTGTGCGATGCGCTCCTGGAGGAGTTCGAGCGCCTCGAGCCGCGACTGCAGGTCGACGCGGTCTTCCTGAATGCGGACGGCGCGTTCGAGGTCGGCGCGGACGTTATCGACGAGGCTGCGGTTGTTCGCATAGGACCAGCTCCATCCCGCCAGCGAAAGGCCCAGTAGGGCCGCCGCGGCCAGCGAGGTGGCGTGATGCAGGCGTTTCTTGCGCCGGCTCGCATAGTGCCGTACCAGGTTGCGGTCGGCGAAGATCACCTTCGAGAAGAGATCCTTCAGGAAAAAGCCGTTGCTCGAGGCGATCCGTGCGGCAGTCGGACCGTCGCCGGCAAGCCCGAAGCGCTTTTCCACCCGCTCGCTGGAGCTGCTGGGGGTCTCTCCGCTCTGGATCGCCGAGGTGATGTAGAAGCCGCGGAAGATCGGCTTGAATTGGAAGGGGTTCTCCTCGAACAGCGTGGCGATGAAGGATCGCAGGACCGGCCTGATTGCGGCGAACTCGAGCGGGAACGTGAGCAATCCGGGCGGCATCCGCTCGCCGCGGGCAATCGACATCTGCGCCACGCTCATTTCGCGCAGCCCTTCATACAGTTCGTCGAAGTGGCGGTCGAACAGCCCGATGGCGTCGCTGCATCCGGTGGTTTCGTAGGGCAGGGTCGCGCCCCACACGCGGTCGCGCTCGTTCCAGTCCACGTCCTGGAAGAACTCGTTGAACCCCGCGATGAGGTCGGCCTTCGAGAACATCACGTAGATCGGCGCGAACACTTCGAGCCGTTCGGTAAGTTCCTGAACCCGTTGTCGCAGATTTTTTGCCAGTGTGATTGCGAAGCCCGGCGGATTGCGGAGCAGCTCGCCGATGCTCACCGTGACGATGATGCCGTTGATCGGCGCGAGCGGACGATTCTTCTTCAGCAGGTCCAGAAAACCCAGCCATTCCTCGCGGTCCTCTTCGTGGACGGAGTAGCGGCCGGCCGTGTCGAGGAGGATCCCCTCCGTCGTGAAGAACCAGTCGCAGTTGCGGGTCCCGCCCAGCCCCTGCACGACGCTGCCGGCGGCATCGCCGAGAGGGAAGGTGAGCCCCGAATTGACGACGGCCGTGCTCTTGCCCGCCGCGGGGTTGCCAATCGTGATGTACCACGGTAGTTCGTACAGTGCGGCGCGCCCGGAGACCAGTCCCAGCTTCGATGTCTTGATCGTGCGGATGGCTTCCTTCATGCGCCGGCGCACGGTTTCGATCTCGCCCTTCGTCCGGCCTTCGCCATCGCCGGTGCGCGGGTCGAGCATCCGTTCGAGTGCGGATTCGGCGAGACCGGCCCGGCGTCGCCGCCAGGCCCACACGGCGACCCAGAGCGCGAGAAGGGCGCACGAGGCGATCGCCGCCCAAGTCAAGGCGAGTTCAAGCGTTTCGGCGCCCAGCATCAGGAAGCCGGCGAGGGCCAGTACGCCGATGAAGGACAGGGTGCGCGAGTCGGTGAGAAAGGTGCGGAGAGAAGACATCGGTCAGGTGGCGTCAGGAGCAGGGTCTGGCGTTGGCGTGGGGGACAAGGCCGACGGCGGGCGGGCGTCGATGACGATCGCTGCGCGGGCGTGGGGGGATTGGCAGGTCAGGCACAGTGCGACGCCTTCGGTTGCGCTGGCGGCCTCGGCCGCACAGAGCAGCGTCACGAGTCCGCCGATCGGTGCAGTAAAGCCTGTCGCGTTCCCGAGGTTGAGCATGTCCGACAGCGGCTCGAGCGTCGGGAAGCGTTCCGAGAGCGTTCGCAAGAGATCCCTCGTCACCGGAGTTCGGTGGTCGGCGTCGGCAAGCACACTCGACACACGCGCCGCGTCGACCTGCGTGTCCGTCAGGATGGTGTCGATGAGTCTGCCCAAGAGGGGCGTGACGGTCTTTGCCCGGAAATCATCAGCGGGGCTGAACCTGCCCGATGCAGAGTGCGACAGGCGGGGAGACGACAGTCGCCGGACGAGAACCGCTCCCTCCCGGTTCGCCAGCACCAGCACTGCTGCCGCCTCGCCCGGAATCCGGCCGTCCTGCGTGTTCGCCGTGAACAGGTGTGATGCAGCCTCCCAGGCCGCAACCGTCCTCTCGCCGACATGTGACACGGCGGCCAATACCAGAGCAAGGGCCGGGGACGACAGGCGGTCGAGGTCGGCAGCCAGAGCGTCGATGAGTTCGAAGGAATGGGCGTCATCCCGCGGGTGGTGGAGGCAAACGTTCGTCGCCGCAATGCCGCGCGGAGCGAGGTGCTCGCGCCGTAGCCAGGTGGCAAGGCGGGCACCGTGTTCGTCCGGCCGATCCCGGTCCGCGAGCCAGAGGACCGTCCGGACGACCGCGGGGTCGGGAGCGACGAACTCGGCAAGCTCGTCGAGCGCACGGGGGAGCGCGCCGTGAAGCATCTCCAGCGCACGCGTGTCCTCTTCGCCGTCGGTCAGGCCAATGTCGATGGCGCTCTCGTTCGGCGTCCTGTCCGCATCCCCGGGTGAAAGATCTGCAACGCGCGCGGCGAACACGGGAAAGCCATGCGCATCACGGAGGTCGTCGTCGAGCGGCGGCATGCATCCTTGCCGGGCTGCATCGAGTACTTCCGCCGCGTCGGTACCGTGCGCGCACTGCAGTGCGAAGGCGATCAGGAACGTTTGTGGGTGGCGCGTTGGGGCGGATGCAACTGCTGGCAGGGGGGCGTTACTTCCCCTTTCATGGGACACCGTCGCGGCGGGCGGCAGTCGGAGGTGCTCGATGAACGTGCGCAGGAGCCAGAAGCCGGCCAAGAGCGTTCCCGGCAGGAGGAGCAGGTGCGTGGCGAGTTCAATCGTTCCGGGTTCGTATCCGACGGCACGCCACCAGCCGAGGACGAGCGCCCAGACCAGTGCGGTCGCGAAAACTCCGAGGACGACGGGCCTCAGTGTAAAGGCGAACATGGGATCGCGACCCGGTGTCAGTCGACGGTGAGCGCCTGCGAGGCGATCAGGATTGCGCCGCAGGCCGTCTTGTCACCATGGCGCGCGGCCGGACGCCCGTCGATGAGTGTGGTTGGATCACCGGTCGCGATGACGGTCACGCGACCGTGCCCCTTGCGCGGGCAGGTAACCTGGTCCCCGACTCTTGCGATGCCTTTGCCGTTGCAGTCGCTATTGAGCGAAGCGCCGATCACGGTGCCGCCGTGATCGGTCCGGTCGCCGATGACGATGAACGGACGTGCCATGGAAATGGTTCCTCGTGGTTGCGGGTGGGGTTTGCGGACCGGCCTGTGCCTCAGGAGCGGCCGTCGGGAAGGGCTTCGCGGTGGTGCAGTTCGACGTGCCCGAAATCCATCATCTTCCAGCGTCCGCCCCACGTCAGGCCCGCAGCCTCGGCTAGTGCGCCGTAGCGTTCGTAGCCGCGCATGGCCCAAGGGTCGCGTTCGGAGATGACGAGCCTGCCGTCTCGCAGGAATGCGACATCGGCGGCGAGGCCGTGCTGGTGATAGCTCATGTTCGGGGCTGCCTGGGTGACGGAGGGGCCGCGCAACAGGAGCTCCGCCTGACGCTCCGGGCTGCGATAGCCTTCGAGCAGCACTGCCTGGTAGCCGTGCTGCTCCTCGAGCAGTTTAAATACGGTGAGCAGGCGTTGCCGGAACTCGCCATCAAGCAGATTCCAGTCCCGACTTGCAGTCCCGATCGACGGTCTGAGCATCTCGACTTCTGTCGTGGCAAACACGGCAGGCGGAAGTGGAGGCGGGGGGGTGAGGTGCTCTCCGGCCAGCAGTGCGGCGATCTTGCGGTCGGGCGGCGCGTCGTCCGGAGCGAACTCGAAGATTGTCCGTTGCGACAGTGCGAGTACGGCCAAGGGGGGCAGGAGGGCGAGTGCGATGGCGGATATCACGATCGGGCGGTTCTCGATCAACGGAATCGAAATCCCCGCGCTCCCGTCCCGCACGAAGCCGAGACCGGTCGCGACCAGCCTGATGGCGGCTCGGAACATGCCTTGCAGGGTGTTGATGAACCCATGAATGCGTGCCGAACCGCCGGCAAAAACCGTGCGTCTACGCGCTGGATAGCGGATCAGCACCAGTCCGATGCAGACGAGCGCGAAGTATGCGACTGGGGCGGCGAACAATATGGGTCGATTCACAGTGCGTGGGACTGGGCACGAAAATGCCTGTGTCGTTAAAATCGGCTATTGTATATGAATATGGCAAATGGATCGGCGCTTGTAATGTCGGATGCATCTTACGGAACGGCCGCCGCGGTGGCGGCTCGGCCTCTGCCCAGCCTCTTTGCGCCGAGTCTGCGCGTGCAGGGTCATGATGATGTGCGAATTCTCGAAGAGCTTTCCGCTGGCAGAGGAGTGGGGACGGGAGGAGGAAGGGTTGACATGGTTCTGGCTGCCGGGGTTGTGCTGGCGGTCGCGGGGTTGCTTGTTTTTGTGATGCAGAAGCCCTGGCGTTCGACCGGCGGCGAAGGCGCAGTTGAACCGGAGTCGGTGGATTTGGTCGGGATGAGTGCTCCGGTGGTGACGGATGTCCGCCAGGAGCGCCTGCCCGAGGTGCGGGCGCCTGTGATGCCGCCAGTGCAGGAGTTCCGTGCGCCGGCAGCGACCATCGTCGAGATGCCCGTGCAGCGCGTTGAGCTGCCGAATAAGGTCGACAGTCCGCCGGGCGTGGCGAATGTGAGCGTGGCCGGGGGTAGGCGGCCGAGCGAGGCTGCAGGTCGCGGGGCGATGCGTGTTGCGCCCCGGGAGGTGGCGCGCACCTCGACGGCAAGCGCGAAGTCGAAGCCGGGAGGGGGGCGCAAGGCGGATGCGCGACGTGGTGCTCCGCCTGTGCGCACACAGCCGGGCGGGCCGAAGCATGTTGAAGAGCGGGTCGATGCAGACGTCCAGGTGATCGAGGCGATCGTTACCCGCACGCGCTGACATCGGTACCGCCGTCCCCATCGACTCATCTGCCCCACGCGCGGGGCAGGATCCCCGTGCGGGGGCGAAGATTGGTGCGGCCAAAATGAAAACGCCAAGACAAGTCATTGTCTTGGCGTTGAATTGGTGGAGCCGGGGGGAATTGAACCCCCGTCCGCAAGCCCTCCACAGACAGATCTACATACTTAGCCCACCTATTTGGATTTAACTCCTGTCTTAGCCGGTCGGCAGGCCGGACAGAAGCGAGTCACCTTACCTTTAGCTGTTGCGCCAAGTGGCCCGGCGCAACTCGCGAGTCTCTGTAAATGACACTGCAGCGGCTCAGCTTACGCTGAGACCACCCGGCCCAGAGACCTGCCGGTGCAGCGCCCGCCGGGATTAAGCGGCGAGAGCGAAACGCTCGTCGTTGGCGTTTGTTTGTTTCCAGATGGATTTACGAGGTGACTGGTCCTCGGTATGCACTGCGCTGCTTTGCGACCCACGTCGAAGCCAGGTCGGCCCCCTTGTGTATCACGGTTCGAATCTGGTGGCGGTACACCCGATTTCAAGTGGCAGTCTAGCACTTTTTGCGCTGGCGGCCGAAAAGTTTCGATTTCCGGTCGCGTGAGCGCATTCTTGCGCCAGCGTCAGGCTTCGCGTCGCGCCTGAAGCATGTAGTTTACGCTCGTATCCTGTCCCAGGGAGTAGGTCTGGGTGAGGGGGTTGTAGCTCATCCCGAGGAGTTCTGCGCTCTCCAGGTCGGCATTCCTGCAAAAGCGTGCAAGTTCCGACGGCTTGATGAACTTTGCGTACTCGTGCGTTCCGCGCGGCAGCAGGTTCAGGATGTATTCCGCGCCGACGACGGCAAACAAATACGACTTGAAGTTGCGGTTGAGCGTGGAGAAAAAGACTTGTCCGCCCGGCTTGACGAGTTTAGCGCAGGCAGCGACGGTGCTGGCGGGGGCAGGGACGTGTTCGAGCATCTCCATGCAGGTCACGACGTCGAATTCGCCAGGATGTCGTGCGGCGAACTCCTCCGCACTGCAGTGCTGGTAATCCACCTTGTGCCCCGATTCGAACAGGTGCAGTCGGGCGACTCCCAGGGCCTTTTCCGACAGATCGATCCCGGTGACCTGGGCTCCCAGCGCAGCCATGCTCTCGGACAGGATGCCGCCCCCGCAGCCGACGTCGAGAACGCGTTTGCCCGCGACATTCGCGTGGCCGTCGATCCAGCGCAGCCGTAGGGGATTGATTTCATGCAGGGGTTTGAACTCGGACGTCGGGTCCCACCAGCGGTGGGCGAGGTCGCTGAACTTCTGCAATTCGGCCGGATCGGCGTTTGTATTCATGGCTCGGGTCTCGACGTTGTGCGGGCGAAGACGCAATTGGAGCAAAGGTCAGGCGGAAATGAAAAGGCCCTGCCGAAGCAGGGCCTTTGACCGAGTCAGGCAGGATTACTTCGTGCCGACCAGTTCGATTTCGACGCGACGGTCGGGTTGCAGGCACTCGATCAGCTTCTTGCGGCCCAGCTTGTCGGAGCAGTTCTTGCCCGTAACCGGTTGGCGCTCGCCCTTGCCTTCCGTGTAGACGCGGTTGGCTTCGATACCCTTGCTGACCAAGTAAGTCTTCACGGCGTTGGCACGACGCTCGGACAGCTTCTGGTTGTAGGAGTCGGAGCCCAGGCGATCGGTGTGGCCGACGGCGAGGATCACTTCGAGCTTGATGCCCTTTGCCTTGGAGGCGAGGTCGTCGAGCTTGGTCTTGCCTTCGGGCTTCAGCACGGCCTTGTCGAAGTCGAACAGGGCGTCGGCGGACAGCTTGATCTTGTCGGCGGTGGGCTTCGGCGTGGCAGCGGCGGGTGCCGGGGCAGCCGCGGGAGCGGCGGCCGGAGCCGGCGCGCACTTGTCCTTCGGCACGATGTCGCTGTCGCACTCGCAGCCGACCGGCAGTTGGCCGGCCATTGCGGTGCCGGCAGCCGCCGGGCTCCAGTAGCCGGTGCGCCAGCACAGGCCGGCGCCGCTGCGGGCGACGACATTGCGGCCGTCGATCAGGTAGGGGATTTCACCCTTGCCATCCACCACGACGTCTTTTACCTGCGCAAAGACAGTGGATGCGGAGAGGCCGATCGAGGCGATGGCGGCCAGTGCGAACATCTGCTTTTTGGTCTGTTTGGTCATAATTTCCTCGTCGATTGGCAAGAGGATGAATAGGGTAACGATTAAGCCTGCCAAGGCTGATGCGTTGATTCTCGCGACAGCAACTCGCAGCACATATCCAGTTCAGTTACTAAGCTTAGTTTGCCACAGCGCGGCAAACCCAAGCAATTCCGTGTCGTTTAATTGCAACACTGTATTCCCTTTATCCACGCGGATCTCGCCGGAAACCCATACGTGGGAGACATGTTCGCGGCCTGCTACGTGCACGAGGTGGGATGTCGGGTTGAAGCACGGGCGGGTCTCGAAGGTGTCGAGGGCGATCGCGCAGAGATCGGCTTCCTTTCCGGCTTCAATGGACCCGACGCGGTCGCCCAGGCCAAGGGCTCGCGCACCGTTCAGGGTGGCCATGCGCAGTGCTGCGTGTGCGGGCAGGGCGGTGGCGTCGAGGGTCGATACCTTGGCGAGCAGGCTCGCGTGGCGGAGTTCCTGGAACAGGTCCAGGCGGTTGTTGCTCGCGGCGCCGTCGGTGCCGAGGCCGGTGAGGATTCCCGCCGCCTGCAGCCTGGCGACCGGCGCGATGCCGCTCGCGAGTTTCATGTTCGAGGTGGGGCAGTGCGCAATGCTGCACTGGTGGCGCTGCAATAACTCGATGTCGGAGTCGTCGAGGTGCACTGCATGCACTCCGATGAAGTTTTCGCCCAGCAGGTCGAGTCCGGCCAGCCTCGCTAGCGGGCGCTTGCCGAATTGGGCGATGGAGTCGGCGACTTCCTGTGCGGTTTCGTGGATGTGCGCGTGAATCGGGATGTCGAGCTCTGCGGCAAGGGCTGCGATGCGCACGAATGTGGCATCCGAGACGGTGTAGGGCGCATGCGGCGCGAGGGCGAAGCGGATCAGCGGGTGGTTCTTCCACGCGTCCCTCGCAGCGAGTCCCTTGCGCAGATAGTCGTCGGCGTCGCTGGCGTAGGGGGTCGGGAATTCGAGCGTGGTGAGGCCTATGACGGCGCGCATGCCGAGCAGGTCGAAGGCCTCGGCGGCCGCGGCGGGGTGGAAGTACATTTCATTGCAGGTGGTGATGCCGCCGCGCAGCATCTCGGCGATCGCCAGCAAGGTGCCTTCGCGTACGAAGGTGCTCGAGACGTGCTTCCCTTCGGCGGGCCAGATCGCTTCCTGCAGCCAGCGCATCAGCGGAAGATCGTCTGCGATGCCGCGCATCAGCGCCATGGGGCTGTGTGCGTGGAGGTTTACCAGGCCGGGAATGAGAACGTGGTCGGGCAGGCTGATGCTGCGGTCCGCGTGGTAGCGGGTGCGCGCGAGCTCCTGCGGGAGCAGGTCCGTGATCGTTCCGTCGCGGATCACTACTGCGTGGTGTTCCAGCGTCAGGTTCGCGGGTTCGACGGGAATGACCCAGCGTGCATTGATCACGAGGTCGGCGGGTTGGCTCACCGTGCAGTCTCCATGTGGTGGTCGGGCGGCATGCTGCCCGCCTGCCAGTCGGTCCGGGGGCGGGGAATCGTGGATGGCGCGGTTTTCGCGACGCGCGGGCGGTTGCCGGACGGCTGTGCTTCCGATTTAAGCACATGGGTCGGGGGGGAACAATTGCGCACCTGAACGGCGCGGGCGGGAGCTGCGGTCGGCGTGTTAAGATTTAACGTTTTTACCTCGCCGTTTTTGCCGTCGCCGCCAAATGACTTCGTTTGCCAAGGAAACTCTGCCCATCAGTCTCGAAGACGAGATGCGGCACTCCTATCTGGACTACGCGATGAGCGTGATCGTCGGGCGTGCTCTGCCCGACGCCCGCGATGGTCTGAAGCCGGTGCATCGACGCGTGTTGTACGCGATGCACGAGCTGTCGAACGACTGGAACAGGCCGTACAAGAAGTCGGCCCGTATCGTCGGCGACGTGATCGGCAAGTACCATCCGCACGGCGATTCGGCGGTCTATGACACGATCGTCCGCATGGCGCAGGATTTTTCGCTGCGCTACATGCTGGTCGACGGTCAGGGCAACTTCGGTTCGGTCGACGGCGACAATGCCGCGGCGATGCGTTACACGGAAATCCGGATGGCGCGCATTGGCCACGAGCTGTTGGCCGACATTGACAAGGAGACCGTGGACTTCGGGCCGAACTACGACGGCTCGGAGAAGGAGCCTCTGATCCTGCCGGCGAGGATCCCGAATCTGCTGATCAACGGGTCGTCGGGGATCGCGGTCGGCATGGCGACGAACATTCCGCCGCACAACCTCGGTGAGGTGATCGATGCCTGCCTGATGTTGCTGAATGAGCCGGCGACCGATATCGAGGATCTCATCCGTGTCGTGCAGGCGCCGGACTTCCCCACCGCGGGCCTGATCTACGGTCTGTCCGGAGTGCATGACGGATATCGCACGGGGCGCGGGCGCGTGGTGATGCGCGCGCGCACGCACTTCGAAGATCTGGAAAAGGGAAACCGGCAGGCGATCATCGTCGACGAGCTGCCGTATCAGGTTAACAAGCGCACGCTGCTGGAACGGATCGCCGAACTCGTCAACGAGAAGAAGATCGAGGGAATCAGCGAGATTCGCGACGAGTCGGACAAGTCCGGCATGCGCGTCGTGATCGAGCTCAAGCGCAACGAGGTGCCCGAGGTCGTGCTGAACAACCTGTTTAAGCAGACGCAGCTGCAGGACACCTTCGGCATGAACATGGTGGCGCTGGTCGATGGCAAGCCGCGCACGCTGAACCTGAAGCAGATGCTGGAGTGCTTCCTCGCGCACCGGCGCGAGGTCATCACCCGGCGTACGGTGTTCGAGCTGCGCAAGGCGCGCGAGCGCGGGCATATTCTGGAAGGCCTCGCGGTCGCGCTGTCGAACGTCGACGAGATCATTGCGCTGATCAAGGCGGCGCCGACGCCGGCGGACGCAAAGCGCGAGCTGATGGCGCGGCAGTGGCGTTCTGCGCTGGTCGAGGAGATGCTGACGCGCGCGCTGGCCGATAGTTACCGGCCGGAAGGACTGGCTGCTGAGTTCGGGTTGTCGGCACAGGGCTACCGCCTCTCGGAGGCCCAGGCTCAGGCAATCCTGGAGTTGCGACTGCAGCGACTGACCGGTCTGGAGCAGGACAAGATCGTCGCGGAGTATCGCGAAGTCATGGACCTCATTACGGATCTGCTGGACATCCTCGCGAATCCAGCGCGCATCACCGCGATCATCGTCGAGGAGCTGGGCGCGATCCGCAACCAGTTCGGCGACCCGCGCCGCTCCGAGGTCGTGCTCAACACCGGCGAGATCAATATCGAGGATCTGATCGCGCCCGAGGACATGGTGGTCACGCTGTCGCACGGCGGCTATTTCAAGCGCCAGCCGCTTGCGGATTATCGGGCGCAGCGACGCGGCGGGCGCGGCAAGCAGGCGACGGGGATGAAAGACGACGATTTCATCGATCACCTCTTCGTCGCCAATACGCACGACTACATCCTGTGCTTCTCGAGCCGGGGGCGGGTGTATTGGCTGAAGGTATATGAAGTGCCGGAAGGCACGCGCAATTCGCGCGGGCGACCGATCGTGAATCTCTTCCCGCTGCTCGAAGGGGAGAAGATCAACGCGGTCCTGCCGGTGCAGACCTTCGACGACAATCACTTCGTGTTCATGGCAACTGCGGAGGGTACGGTGAAGAAGACGGCACTGACCGCCTTCGCCAATCCGCGCAAGGCGGGCATCATCGCTGCGAGCCTCGACGATGGCGATCGCCTGATCGGTGTTGCGATCACCGACGGAGAGAGCGACGTGATGCTGTTCTCGGATGCCGGCAAGGCGGTGCGTTTCCCGGAGTCCGATGTGCGGCCGATGGGGCGCGAGGCGCGCGGGGTGCGCGGCATGACACTGGAAGAAGGGCAGCAGGTGATCGCGATGCTCGTTGCCAAGCGCGAGGATCTTTGCGTGCTGACGGCGACCGAGAACGGCTACGGCAAGCGCACGCCGGTGGCCGAGTACACGCGCCACGGCCGCGGCACAAAGGGCATGATTGCGATCCAGACGTCCGAGCGCAACGGCCGTCTGGTCGGGGCCTGTCTGGTCGAGGAAACCGACGAGGTGATGCTGATCTCGACCGGGGGGGTGCTGATCCGCACCAAGGTGCAGGATATCCGCGAACTCGGGCGGGCGACGCAGGGCGTCACGCTGATCAACCTCGACGAAAGCGACACGCTGGCGGGAATCGAGAAGGTGGCCGAGTCGGAAGCCGACGAGGTGACGCTCGGCGAGCAGGGTGACGTCGCCGATGCCCAAGACGAGGCGGGCGACGACGCGCCCGCCGAATGAGACGCGCACAAGGAGTGACTCGAGCATGACCCGGGTGTTCAATTTCAGTGCCGGTCCGGCGGCCTTGCCGGAGCCAGTATTGCGTCAGGCCGCCGAGGAGATGCTCGATTGGCACGGCGCTGGCTGCGGTGTGATGGAAATGAGCCATCGCGGCAAGGAATTCATGTCCATCATCGAACAGGCCGAAGCGGACCTGCGCGAGCTGATGGCGATTCCACAGAACTACCGCGTGTTGTTTCTGCAAGGCGGGGCCACACAGCAGTTTGCGCAGCTTCCGATGAATCTGCTGGGCGGCCGTTCGGCGGACTATCTCGTGACGGGTACCTGGTCGCAGAAGGCGTACAAGGAGGCGCATCACCTCGCCGGGGCGATTGGCGGCAAGGTGCGTCTCGTTGGCAGCACGGAAGCGTGTGGCTTTACTCGGGCATTGCGGGCCGACGAGCTCGCGCTGGATGCCGATGCCGCCTACGTCCATCTGTGTACAAACGAGACGATCCACGGCGTCGAGGTCGGTGACGATGGTTTGCCTCGATCCGCGGCTCCGCTGGTCGCTGACATGTCCTCGCACATCCTGTCGCGGCACACCGATGTGAGCCGTTATGGCCTGATCTATGCCGGCGCGCAGAAGAATATTGGTCCCTCCGGGCTGGTCATCGTGATCGTGCGCGAGGATCTGCTCGGACGTGCAAGCCCGCTGACACCGACCGTGATGGACTACAAGGTCATGGCGGACAACGGTTCGATGCTCAATACCCCGCCGACCTACGCCATCTATGTCGCAGGGCTCGTGTTCCGGTGGCTAAAGGCCCAAGGCGGGCTGGCTGCGATGGAACAACGCAACATTGAGAAGGCGGCGCTTCTGTACGACTTCATCGACGACAGCGGCTTCTATCGCAATACGGTCGAAATCGGGAGCCGCTCGCGCATGAACATCCCGTTCCTGCTCCCGGATGAGGCGCTGAACGATGCCTTCCTCACGGGCGCGAAGAGCGCGGGGTTGACGCAGCTGAAGGGGCACAAATCGGTAGGCGGCATGCGTGCCTCGATCTACAACGCGATGCCGGTCGAGGGCGTGCGGGCGCTGGTGGAATACATGCGCGGATTTGCCGCGCAACATGGCTGAAACGGCTTGAGCTGCCCCGGGCGGGGTGAAGAGGCGAGCATGAGCGACGAACTGCAGAATCTCAGGAACGACATCGACCGGCTTGACGAGGAGATCCTCGCGCGCCTTGCCGAGCGCGCGCGCAGCGCGCAGCGTATCGGCGTGATCAAGCAGGGCAACCTGTATCGTCCCGAGCGCGAGGCGCAGGTGCTGCGGCGCCTTGCTGCCGTGAACCCCGGTCCCTTGCCCGGCCAGGCGGTGCAGCGGATCTTCCGCGAGATCATGTCGGCCTGTCTGGCTCTGGAGCACCCGACCAAGGTCGCCTACCTCGGGCCGGCGGGGACCTTCTCCGAGAGTGCCGCCCGCAAGCATTTCGGCGGTGCCGCGGCGCTGATGCCGACGGCGGCGATCGACGACGTGTTCCGTGCGGTCGAGGCGGGGAATGCCGATTATGGTGTCGTTCCTGTCGAGAATTCGACCGAGGGAGCGGTGGGAGGGGCGCTGGACCTGCTGCTCGCCAATCCCCTGAAGATCTGCGGCGAGGTGAACCTGCGCATCCATCAGCACCTGCTGTCCAAGGCCGAGGGGATCGGTGCGGCAAAGCGCCTGTATTCCCACGCCCAGTCCCTCGCGCAGTGCCACGAATGGCTCAACCGCAATCTCGCGCATCTGTCGCGGGTGCCGGTGGCGAGCAATGCCGAGGCTGCACGGATGGCGTCCGAGGATCCGGAATCGTGCGCCATTGCCGGCGAGGCGGCTGCGGAGCTGTACGGGCTCAACGTGCTGGCTGCTAACATCGAGGATGATCCGAACAACACGACGCGATTCGTGGTGATCGGTGATCATGATGCGGGCCCGTCGGGTCAGGACAAGACCTCGCTCGTGTGTTCGGCGCTGAATCGTCCGGGGGCGATGCATGCGCTGCTCGAGCCGTTGGCGCGGCACGGCGTGGATATGACCAAGTTGCAGTCGCGCCCGGCGCGCGGCGGGCTTTGGGAATACGTGTTCTACGTCGATATCGACGGTCATCGCGAGGATGCGCACGTCGCAGCGGCGTTGCAGGAACTCAACGAGCGCGCCGCGTTCGTCAAGGTTCTGGGCTCCTATCCGGTGGCCGCGATCTGACGCGGCCCCTCGGGCGCGGGGCAAGCGGCTCTCGTGCCGGTCGTTCGGCGGGGCGTGCGTCTGCCTCGTCGGCAAGTCAAGGATGAGGGACGCAGGTCCCCGGAGTTTCGTGCATGGGTGTTATCGACAAGCTGGTGGTATGCGGCGTCGGCCTGATCGGCGGGTCCTTCGCGCTGGCGCTGCGGCGCGCAGGGATGGTGCGGCGTATCGTCGGCATCGGGCGTAGCAAGGAATCCCTCGCGCGCGCGGTCGAACTGGGGGTCATCGACGAGGCTTGTGGCGACTGGGCGTCGGCGCTCGATGGCGCGGATTTCGTGCTGCTTGCCCCGCCGGTCGGTCAGATGGACGCCGTCATGGCAGCCATGGCGCCGCATCTGGCGCCGGGCGCGGTTGTGACCGATGCCGGCAGCACGAAGCGCGATGTGATCGAGGCAACCTATCGCCATCTTGCTGGCCATCTCGCCTACACGGTGCCGGGACACCCGATTGCCGGTGCCGAGAAGAGCGGCGTCGAGGCGGCTTTCGCGAGTCTGTACGACGGTCGTCGGGTGGTTGTTACGCCGCTGCCGGAGAACGAGCCGTCCGCCATCCTGCGCGTCCGCGAAGCCTGGGAGGCCTGCGGCGCCGTGATCCACGAGATGCCGCCGCAGGAGCACGACCGGGTGTTCGCCGCGGTCAGCCACCTGCCGCACCTGCTCGCGTTCGGGTTGGTGCACGACCTTGCGGGGCGGGCCAATGCCGAGCAGCTGTTCAGCTTTGCTGCAGGTGGATTCCGCGACTTCACCCGCATCGCGGCTAGCCATCCGGAGATGTGGCGTGACATCTGCATTGCGAATCGCCAGGCGCTGCTCGCCGAGCTGGACCAGTACCTCGCCGAACTCGCCTACATGCGCGCCTTGCTCCTGTCGGGCGATGCGGCCCGTCTCGAACAACTGTTCAGCGAAGCGCGCCTTGCGCGCAACGTGTGGGGCGAGCAGTTCGCCAATTCCGCCAACCCTGCTGCAAGGTCGGAGTGACCATGGAATTTCTTGATTTGCCGCCGCTGCTCGGCGCGAGTGGGTGTGTCCGTCTACCCGGATCGAAGAGCATCTCGAACCGTACGCTCCTGCTGGCGGCTCTGGCCGAAGGTGAAACCGATATTCGCGACCTCCTCGCCTCGGACGACGTCGAGCGCATGCTCGAGGCGCTGCAGGCGCTTGGCGTCGAGTGGTCGCGCGAAGGCGAAAGCGACGACTACCGAGTGCGTGGTGTCGGCGGTCCCTTCCCGGTGAAGGCCGCCGAGTTGTTCCTCGGCAACGCGGGGACCGCTTTCCGTCCGCTTACTGCGGCACTGGCGCTGTCTGGCGGCGAGTACCGGCTGTCCGGTGTTGCGCGCATGCATGAGCGCCCGATCGGCGACCTGGTTGATGGTCTGCGCCAGATCGGTGCCGATATCACCTATACCGGCAATGAAAACTTTCCGCCGCTGCATATTCGTCCGGCCGCGATCCGTTCGGGCGGCGTGGTGCGTGTGCGCGGCGACGTCTCGAGCCAGTTCCTGACGGCTCTGCTGATGGCGCTGCCGCTCACGGGCGTCGAGACCACGGTCGAGGTCGTCGGCGAGCTCATATCGAAGCCCTATATCGGCATCACCCTCGACCTGATGGCGCGTTTCGGTGTCGTCGTCGCGCGCGAGGGTTGGCAGCGTTTCACCGTTCCGGGCGATGTCCGCTATCGCAGTCCCGGAGTTGTCTTTGTCGAAGGCGATGCCTCGTCGGCCTCGTATTTCCTCGCGGCCGGGGCGATCGGCGGTGGGCCGGTGCGCGTGGAGGGGGTCGGGCGCAGCAGCATCCAGGGGGACGTGCGGTTCGCCGAGGCGCTCGAGCAGCTCGGCGCCCGCATCGAAATGGGTGACAACTGGATCGAGGCGCGTTCACCGCAGAATGGGTGCCTTAAGGCTTTCGATCTCGACCTCAATCACATCCCCGATGCGGCAATGACGCTGGCGGTCGCCGCCCTTTTTGCCGACGGTCCGTGCCGACTGCGCAATATCGCGAGCTGGAGGGTCAAAGAGACCGACCGCATTGCCGCGATGGCCAACGAGCTGCGCAAGGTCGGTGCGACGGTCGAGGAAGGGGCCGACTATCTGTGCGTGACGCCGCCCGTGCGGCTCGTCCCCGCGGCGATCGATACCTATGACGACCACCGCATGGCGATGTGCTTCTCGCTCGTGTCCCTGGGCGATTGCCGCGTGCGGATCAATGATCCGAAGTGTGTGAACAAGACCTTCCCGACCTATTTCGAGCGTCTTGCTGAAGTTACCCGCCCGGTTCCGGTCATTGCGATCGACGGGCCGTCGGCCTCGGGCAAGGGCACGGTGGCGGCGCGGGTGGCCGAGGCTCTTGGCTACCATTGTCTCGACAGCGGCTCGCTGTATCGGCTGGTCGCCCTCGCTGCGATGCGGGCAGGGGTGTCCTTCGACGACGAGCGCGCTCTGGCGTGTCTGGCTTCCACGCTACCCGCGCGATTTGCCGACGGACTCGTCTTCCTTGATGGCGAGGACGTCACGGATGCGATCCGCACCGAGGCCGCCTCCGCCGGCGCATCCCGGGTGGCCGTCCTGGCGGACGTTCGTGCGGCCCTGCTTGACCGGCAGCGTGAATATCGTCATTCGCCCGGCCTGGTCGCCGAGGGGCGCGACATGGGCTCCGTGGTCTTCCCCGATGCCGAGGTCAAGATCTTCCTCACGGCGACTACCCAGGCGCGCGCGGAGCGGCGCTATAAGCAGTTGATCGAAAAGGGAATGGCTGCTAACATGCAAAGTCTTCTAAAGGATCTTCAGGATCGGGATGCGCGTGACGCCGCCCGGCCCGTAGCGCCCCTGCAGAAGCTGCCGGATGCGGCGCTTCTCGATACCACCGAAATGGACGTCGAGCAGGCCGTCGGCTTTGTGCTTGACCGGGTTCGTTCCTGACGGGGCGTTTCCGTTGAAGGTGGGTCGCCGGCTCCGGATTCCGGGGCGATCCGTTCTTATCAATCTACCGCTGGTGGCCGCTTTCGGGCGGCTTTTGGATTTCAACTCCTTATGACCTCTGTTTCCTCCGTTTCCGATTCCATGGAAAATTTCGCCGCGCTGCTCGCCGAGAGTGAGGCCCGTCAGGACATGCGTCCTGGTGAAGTGATCACCGCCGAGGTGGTCAGCATCGACCACAACTTTGTGGTCGTGAATGCCGGCCTCAAGTCCGAGAGCTACGTTCCCATCGAGGAATTCCGCGACGACCGCGGTGAGCTCGAAGTCCAGGTTGGCGACTTCGTGCACGTCGCCATCGACGCCCTGGAAGACGGTTACGGCGAAACCCGCCTGTCGCGCGAGAAGGCCAAGCGCATCGCCGCGTGGAACGACCTCGAGAAGGCGCTCAACGAAGGCTCGCTGGTCAAGGGCCTGATCTCCGGTCGCGTGAAGGGCGGCCTGACCGTCATGACCAACAGCATCCGCGCCTTCCTTCCGGGTTCGCTGGTCGACATGCGTCCGGTCAAGGACACCACGCCGTACGAAGGCAAGGAATTCGAATTCAAGGTCATCAAGCTCGACCGCAAGCGCAACAACGTCGTCGTGTCCCGCCGTGCGGTGCTCGAGGAGACGATGGGCGAAGAGCGCGAAAAGCTGCTGGCCAACCTCAAGGAAGGTACGGTCGTCAAGGGTATCGTCAAGAACATTACCGACTACGGTGCGTTCGTCGACCTGGGCGGCATCGACGGCCTGCTGCACATCACCGATCTGGCGTGGCGTCGTGTGCGTCATCCGTCGGAAGTGCTCAACGTCGGTGACGAGATCGACGCCAAGGTCCTCAAGTTCGACCAGGAAAAGAACCGCGTCTCGCTGGGCCTCAAGCAGCTGGGCGAAGATCCGTGGGTCGGCATCGCTCGCCGCTACCCGCAGGGCACCCGTCTGTTCGGCAAGGTCACGAACATCACCGACTACGGCGCGTTTGTCGAAGTCGAGCAGGGTATCGAGGGCCTGGTCCACGTGTCCGAAATGGACTGGACCAACAAGAACATCCACCCGACCAAGGTTGTCCAGCTGGGCGACGAAGTCGAAGTGATGATCCTCGAGATCGACGAAGACCGTCGCCGCATCTCGCTGGGCATGAAGCAGTGCATGTCGAACCCGTGGGACGATTTCGCGATCAACCACAAGAAGGGCGACAAGGTGCGCGGCCAGATCAAGTCGATCACCGACTTCGGTGTGTTCATCGGTCTGGATGGTGGCATCGATGGCCTGGTGCACCTGTCGGATCTGTCGTGGAGCGATGCGGGCGAAGAGGCCGTGCGTCGCTTCAAGAAGGGCGACGAGGTCGAGGCCGTGGTGCTGGCGATCGACGTCGAGCGCGAGCGCATCTCGCTGGGCGTCAAGCAGCTGGAAGGCGACCCCTTCACCAACTTCATCGCCACCCACGAGAAGAACAGCCTCGTGCGCGGCACCGTGAAGTCGGTTGACGCTCGTGGCGCCGTGATCGCGCTGAACGAGGACGTCGAAGGCTACCTGCGTGCTTCGGAAGCAGCCGCTCACCGTGTCGACGATTTGACCACGGTGCTCAAGGACGGTCAGGAACTCGAGCTGATGATCATCAACGTGGACCGCAAGACCCGTTCGATCAACCTCTCGATCCGTGCCAAGGACCAGGCCGAACAGAGCGACGCGATGCAGAAGCTGGCTTCGGATACCGCCTCCAGCGGTACGACCAACCTGGGTGCGCTGCTGAAGGCCAAGCTGAACGAGCAGAAGCAGTAAATCTGATCGGTCATGACCAAATCGGAGCTGATTGCGAGGCTCGCGGCGCGTTTTCCGCAGCTCGTCGCAAAGGATGCCGATTACGCGGTCAAGATGGTGATCGATGCGATGTCCGATGCGCTCGCGCGCGGGGATCGCATCGAGATCCGCGGGTTTGGCAGCTTTGCGTTGAATTACCGCCCGCCGCGTGTCGGGCGTAATCCGAAATCGGGTGACAAGGTGCACGTGCCGGAGAAGTACGTGCCCCATTTCAAGGCAGGCAAGGAACTGCGCGAACGCGTGGATATCGCGGGTTGAGCGTGAAGTTTCTGAATTTGCCTCGTGATCGACAGGAAGGCGGCGTGAGCCGCCTTCTTTTTTGTCATCTGCTCGGGGATAATTCGAACCATGCGTATCCTCATGTGGTTCTTCCGCCTTCTGCTGTTCTTCCTGCTGTTCGGATTCGCAGTGAAGAACGACCATCTCGTCGGCCTCCAGTTCTTCTTCGGAAGTGCCTGGCAGTTGCCGCTCGTTTTCGTAATCCTGGTGACCTTCATTGCGGGCGCGCTGCTGGGGGTGACTGCCACCTTTGGTTCGCTGCTGCGCCAGCGCCGCGAGATCGGTCGCCTGCGCCGCCAGCTTGCCCGCGCCGAGCGGGACCGTCAGGCGGCCCCGAGCGTCACCGCCCCGCCCGCGTCCGACATGCAGGCACCGGAAACCTTCTGAAGCCGATGGACATTGAACTTTGGTGGTTTCTTGCCCTGCCGTTGTTTTTTGCGCTGGGCTGGCTGGCCGCGCGCATCGACATCCGTCAGGTCGTGCATGAGTCGCGCGCGCTGCCGCGATCCTACCTTTCGGGCCTGAACTTCCTGCTCAACGAACAGCAGGACAAGGCCATTGATGCGTTCATCGAGGCGGTGAAGATCGATCCACAGACGATCGAGCTGCACTTTGCGCTCGGCAGCCTGTTCCGGCGGCGCGGCGAGACCGACCGCGCGATACGCATGCACCAGAATCTCGTCGATCGCGAGGACCTGTCCGAGGAGCAGCGCCTTCAGGCCCTGGCCGAACTGGGTCAGGACTATCTCAAGGCGGGCCTGCTCGATCGCGCGGAAGCCGTGTTCGCGCAGTTGCGCAATTCCCGCCTCAACGATCTCGCTCTGCGTTATCTGCTGGAGATCTACCAGCAGGAGAAGGACTGGGCAAAGGCCGTGGAAGCGGCCAAAGCGCTGCCGGACCACGAGAGCGTGATGTGGCGCAAGGAGGTGGCGAACTTCTACTGCGAGCTCGCGACGTCGGCCCTCGCAAGTTCGAAGTGCGATGACACGCAAAAATATCTAGATGAGGCGTTCTCGATCAATCGCCGCTGTGTGCGCGCGAGCCTCGTCCAGGGGGACTTGCTGGCCGCGCAAGGGCGCTACGAGCAGGCGATCGACGTATGGAAACGCGTGGAGAGCCAAGACCCGATCTATCTGGCCCTTGTCGCCGAGCGCGTGATGGACGCACACGCGAAGCTGGGACGGGTCGAGCAGGGGCAGACGTTGTTGCGTTCCTGGCTTGAGCGGCATGCATCGCTGGATCTCCTCGACGAGGTCTTCCACTGGGAGCTGGAAAAAGAGGGGTCGCGCGCCGCCTACGATCTGGTGCGCGAGGAATTGCGTCGCAATCCGACTTTGCTGGGTCTCGACAAACTCCTCGAGGCCGCGCTGCTGCATGCGCCATCGGAGCAGCGCGGCGACATCGAGTTGGTGAAGCAGCTCATTCACGGCCATACGCGCAGGGTGGCGCGCTACCGTTGCGCCGAGTGCGGCTTCAAGGCGCGCCAGTTTCAGTGGCGTTGCCCTGCTTGCGGCGGTTGGGAGACTTACCCGCCGCGGCGTACCGAAGAGTACGATCTGGCGCCGTGAGCGCCGCGCTCTGATCTTGGTTTCCGGCGGTTCGCGCGATGCGGGCCGCTTTTGCATTTCGCGTGGGGTAAATTGATGAAGATCACCGTCGTCGGTACCGGCTATGTGGGGCTCGTCAGCGGGGCCTGTCTGGCCGATGTGGGTAACGACGTGCTGTGCCTGGACGTCGATCCAGCGAAGATCCGTACCCTCGAGGAGGGTGGGATCCCGATCCACGAACCTGGCCTGCTGGAGATCGTGCGGCGCAACGTCGCAGCGGGACGCCTTTCGTTTACGACCGATGTGGAATATGCGGCCAGGTTCGGCGCGATCCAGTTCATCGCGGTCGGCACTCCTCCGGACGAGGACGGCTCGGCGGACCTGCAGTACGTGCTGGCTGCGGCGCGGAACATCGGCCGTCACATGGACGGTTATCGGGTAGTGGTCAACAAGTCGACTGTGCCGGTGGGCACGGGTGACAAGGTTCGTGCTGCAATCGCCGCGGAACTCGGGGCGAGGGGAGCCGACCTTTCGTTCAGCGTCGTGTCGAACCCGGAGTTCCTGAAGGAAGGGGCTGCGGTCGAAGATTTCATGCGCCCGGACCGCATCATCGTGGGCGCGGAGGACGAGCGCGCGATCCAGTTGATGCGGGAACTCTACGGGCCGTTCCAGCGCAATCACGAGAAGCTGCTGGTGATGGACGTGCGCAGCGCCGAACTGACCAAGTACGCCGCGAATGCGATGCTTGCGACCCGCATCAGTTTCATGAACGAGCTGGCGAACTTGGCCGAGGTGCTGGGGGCCGACATCGAGTTGGTGCGTCAAGGCATAGGCTCGGATCCGCGCATCGGCTGGCACTTCCTGTACGCCGGCTGCGGCTATGGCGGGTCGTGTTTTCCGAAGGATGTGAAGGCGCTTGTCAGCACCGGACGCGAGCATGGGCGCGACCTGTTGATCCTGAACTCGGTCGAGCAGGCGAACGACGCGCAGAAGCTGCGATTGGTGGACAAGATCGTGGCGCGCTTCGGGCCCGATCTTTCGGGAATGCATTTTGGTTTGTGGGGGCTCGCCTTCAAGCCCAATACAGACGACATGCGCGATGCACCGAGCCGGGTTGTGATCGGCGAGCTGTTCCGCCGCGGCGCGACGGTCGCGGCCTACGATCCGGTGGCCATGAGCGAGGCGCGCCGCATTTTCGGCGACGACCCGCGGCTGCGGTACGTCGATCGTCCAATGGCGGCGCTCGAGGGGGCCGATGCGCTGGTGATCGTCACCGAGTGGAAGGAATTCCGGAGCCCCGATTTCGTCCGAGTCCGTGAGCTGCTGCGTCATCCGGTGGTCTTCGACGGTCGCAACATGTACGAGCCGGTGACGATGAAGCGTGCCGGCCTCGAATATCACGGGATCGGTAGAAGCTGACAGTTGCGTGCACCGACGACGCTATAAGCTTATACCGCGACGCAGGTTATCGATTCGGTGGGCGGCGGCTTAAGATCGGGGCGGATCAACCATTCCGGAACAAGGCAAGATGGAATTCAAGACGCTCGATGATTATGTAGGTCAGACTCCGCTGGTGCGCCTGCAGCGCATCGGCGCTGGCCGCAACAACGTGATCCTGGCCAAGCTCGAAGGCAACAATCCTGCCGGATCGGTGAAGGATCGTCCGGCAATGTCGATGATCGTGCATGCCGAGCGGCGCGGCGACATCCGTCCCGGCGATACCTTGATCGAAGCGACGAGCGGGAACACCGGCATCGCGCTCGCCATGGCGGCGGCAATCCGGGGCTACCGCATGATCCTCGTCATGCCGGAGAACCAGAGTGTGGAGCGTCGCCAGACGATGCGCGCCTTCGGCGCCGAACTGGTGCTGACACCTCGCGAGGGAGGCATGGAGATGGCGCGCGACGTCGCCGAGCGCATGCGTGATGAGGGCAAGGGCATCATCCTTGACCAGTTTGGCAATCCGGACAATCCCTTGGCGCATTACGAGGCGACCGGACCGGAGATCTGGGAGCAGACGGGCGGGCGTATCACCCACTTCGTGAGCAGCATGGGAACGACGGGTACGATCATGGGTTGCTCGCGCTTCCTGAAGGAAAAGAATCCCTCGACCAGCATCATCGGTTGCCAGCCCGAGGAGGGATCGCAGATCCCCGGCATCCGCAAGTGGCCGGAGGCCTATCTGCCGCGCATCTACGAGAAACCGCGGGTTGATGCGCTGGAGTACGTGAGCCAGGCCGATGCCGAGGAGATGACGCGGCGGCTCGCGCGGGAGGAGGGCATCTTCGCGGGGATTTCGTCGGGTGGGGCGATACACGTGGCCGTGCGTCTCGCCGCCAGGCTGGAGAATGCCGTGATCGTCTCAATCGTCTGCGACCGCGGTGACCGTTATCTGTCGACGGGCGTGTTTCCCGGCTGACGATCTTTCTGGAGACCAGCGCATGCCGGTGCTCGTGTTCGATATCGAAACCATTCCGGATGTGGCCGGCATCCGCGTGCTCAACGGGCTGCCCGATGAGCTCAGCGACTACGAGGTTGCCGAATTCGCTTTCCAGCAGCGCCGCGCCGTGGGCGGGAGCGATTTCCTGCAGCATCACCTCCAGCGCGTGGTGACGATTTCCTGCGCGTTGCGCGATGCGAATCAGTTCCGCGTGTTTTCGCTGTCGGAGCCGGACAGCTGCGAGGGAGAGATCATCCAGCGCTTCTTCGACGGCATCGAGCGTTACACGCCGCAGATCGTGTCGTGGAATGGCGGCGGGTTCGATCTGCCGGTCTTGCATTACCGGGGATTGCGACATGGGGTGTCCGCACCGCGCTACTGGGACCAAGGTGAAGGTGATTACCATGACTCGCGCGATTTCAAGTGGAACAACTACATTGGCCGCTATCACAGCCGACATCTAGACTTGATGGATTTGCTGGCGATGTACCAGCCGCGTGCGAATGCGCCGCTGGATGAGCTCGCCAAACTGATGGGATTCCCGGGCAAGCTCGGAATGGATGGTTCGGCGGTGTGGCCGGCCTGGCAGGAGGGGAGAATTGCCGAAATCCGCGACTACTGCGAGACCGATGTCGTGAATACCTATCTCGTGTATCTCGGTTTCCAGCGCATGCGTGGCCAGCTCGACACCGCGGCCTACGAGGCCGAGCTGGATGTCGTGCGCCAGTCCCTCGCGCGCATCGATGCGCCGCACTGGAAGGAATTTCTCGCCGCCTGGCCGGCGGCTCGCACATAGGGAGGTATCCGGATGTCCCTGATCGCCACCATCGTCATCGGTTTCATCGTCGGCTTGCTTGCCCGCCTGCTGCATCCGGGGAGGGACGGCCTCGGCATCATCATGACGACGCTGCTCGGAATTGGCGGCGCGATGCTCGCGGGCTACGGCGGCCAGTTTCTCGGCCTCTACCGCCCGGGCCAGCCCGCCGGCTTCGTCGGCTCGGTCATCGGCGCGATCGTGATCCTGTTTGTCGTCTCGCGCCTGAAGAAGTAAACGGCTGAATAAAAAAACGGCCAGCGCGAGGCTGGCCGTCGGTGTCGCTGACAGAAGCGGCCAGGCCGCCTCCCGCGCTTAGTAGACGTCGTGTTGCGTGTTGTACACGTTGAAGTGGCCCGTCGGTGTGATCAGCTTGGGATCCTTGATCACGGTCTTCAGCTCCAGGGTCTTGTCATCGACGATGACGATCGCCGACTCCTTGTCCTTTGCCGACCACACCGAGAACCAGACCTCGTTGCCGTCCTTGTTGTACTCGGGCTGCACCACGCGCTTGGCACCGTCGTCCTTCAGACCCGCCCAATCGCCGATCGGCAGAACCTTGTAGCCGCCCTGCAGGTTCTTCAGATCATACACGGCGACCGACTGGCTGACCTTGGCCTCCGGATGCAGCGGGTTATCCACATAAAGGTGGTTCGACTTCGGGTGCGTCTTGATGAACAGCGAACCGCCGCCCTGGCTCTTCAGGTTCTCGACGAGCTTCCACGCGTATTGCTTGTGGTTCTTCGGGTCGGTGCCGATCAGGGCGATCGATTCGTCGCCGAGGTGGCCGGTCGCCCACACCGGGCCATACTTCGGATGGACGAAATTGGCGCCGCGTCCCGGGTGCGGGATCTTGCCCACTTCAACCATGCCGGCGAGCTTGCCTTCCTTGGCGTCGATCGCGGCGATCTTGTTCGACTGGTTCGCGGCTACCATGAAGTAGCGCTTCGAGAGATCCCACCCTCCGTCATGCAGGAAACGTGCGGACCCGATCTCGGTCATCTTCAGGTTGGTGATGTCCGAGTAATCGACCATCATCGTCTTGCCGGTTTCCTTCACGTTGACGACGAACTCGGGCTTGAAGTGCGAGGCGACGATCGAGGCCACGCGCGGTTCGGGATGATATTCCTGCGTATCCACCGTGAGGCCGCGGGTGGACACGATCTTGAGCGGCTCGAGCGTGTCGCCGTTCATGATCACGAACTGCGGCGGCCAGTACGCGCCGGCGATCGCCAGCTTGTCCTCGTATCCCTTGAACTTCGACGTGTCCACCGAACGCGCTTCGAGACCGATGCGGATTTCGGCAACGTTGTCGGGCTTTTCCATCCACAGATCGATCATATTGACGCGGGCGTCGCGACCGATCACGAAGAGGTAGCGACCTGATGCCGAGATGCGGGAGATATGCACCGCATAACCGGTCTTGACGATATTGATGATCTTCTTCGTGTCGCCGTCGATCAGCGCCACTTCCCCACTGTCGCGCAGCGTGGTCGAGAAGATGTTGGAGATGTTGTAGTTGTTCATCTTCTTCTTCGGCCGCTGCTCGGGCGGAACGATGACCTTCCACGTCTGTTTCATGTCGGCCATGCCGAACTCCGGCGGGGTGGGCGCCGTCTGCTGGATATAGCGCGCCATCAGGTCGACTTCGTCGTCGGTGAGTTCGCCGGAGGTGCCCCAGTTTGGCATGCCTGCCGGCGATCCGTACTTGATGAAGACCTTCAGGTATTCGCTGCCGCGCGCCAACGTGATGTCGGGTGTAAGCGGCTTTCCGGTCGCGCCCTTGCGCAACACGCCGTGGCAGCCGGCACAGCGCTGGAAGTAGATGTTGCGGGCCTTGTCGAATTCGGCCTTGCTCATCTTGGGAGCGTCAGGGTTGCTGTCCTTGTACAGGTCCACATCGGCCAACGGCGAGCCGCCAGCCTGATACTTGGCCTCAGCCTCGCCGATGTGCTTTGGCTCTTCCGCAAAGGCCTGTGCGATGGCCAGCGGCATGCTGGCGAGGATGATTGCGCCGGACAGCCATTTACCTTGCTTACTCATTGCGATCTCCCTTCTGAAAGATGTCGTGTGGAAAGCCTTGCAGAAGCGAAGACTGATCCTCATCCGACTGCAAATCCTTAACCTCGATCAAATTGGGGTCTTAGTCAATACGTCTATGACGTGATCACTGTGCGCGGGCCGTTCAAGCCGTGAGCGCGAGTTCCTCGTGCTGCGAAATCTGGCCTAGGAGACCATGCAGTGAAACGATAGAGCCGACCATGATCAGCGCAGGTGACTTTATTCCGGCGCGCTTCACGGCTCCCGCAAGACGATCGACCCGGTCCGTAAGCGTGATCTGGCGACTGGTCGTGCCGGCGTGGACCACGGCGGCCGGCGTGTCGCGTGGAAGGCCGTGGGCGATGAGTTCGCAGCAGATGATGTCGAGTGCGCCCAGACCCATGTAGATGACCACCGTCTGATTTGGGCGTGCGAGTGCTGGCCAGTCCAGGTTCACGCTACCGTCCTTGAGATGGCCGGTCGTAAACACCACCGAGCGCGCGTGATCCCGATGGGTCAGGGGCATGCCCGTACAGGCAGAGATGCCGCAGGCGGCCGTGATGCCCGGCACGACCTCGCACGCGACGCCGTGGTCGACCAGTTCCTCCATCTCCTCGCCGCCGCGTCCGAACATGAAAGGGTCACCGCCCTTGAGCCGCACGACATCGACGCCGGAGCGTGCGAGTTCGACGAGAAGACCGTTGATCTGGTCCTGTGGCAGTGCATGGTTACCCGATTCCTTGCCCACGTATATAAGCCGTGCGTTGCGATTGACCAGTGCAAGGACGCCTTTGCCGACGAGATGGTCATAGACGACCACTTTCGCATGTTCGATCAGGCGCGCCGCCTTCAGTGTGAGCAGGTCCGGATCGCCGGGGCCGGCGCCGACCAGGTAGACCTTGCCGACGGAGCGGAATGCGTTGCCGACGCTGCACTGCCTCGGGTCGGTGACGCCGTTGTGCGTGCTCATGGGTGGCTCTCCAGGATGCCGCGTGGATCAGTGCCCGCGCGGCAGGTTCTTGTTGGCAAACAGCTGAATCGCGCCGACACTGTATCCCTACGTCTCGTCCGGGAAATTAACCGATATCAAGGATCGCAGAATGCCGTGCGCTTGATACTTGCCTCGCCGATTCTGATGCCGGTCCCTTTGATTCGGGAGCGTGGGATAAGGCGGGTGTGCCAATTTTCAGGAGTTCGCGGCGTGATGAGTTGGGTGTTCCGGACGATGACCTTCGCATTGGTGGTGTCGATGCCGACCATGCCCGCATTCGCTCAGCAGACGGCACCTCAGCCAGAGCGGGTGCGCGAATTGGTGCATCTGGTGCGCCAGGACTGCGGCTCCTGTCACGGACTCACGCTGCAGGGCGGATTGGGACCGGCGCTGACGGTGGCGGCCCTGCGCGAGAAGCCGCGCGACAGCCTTGTCGCCACCATCCTTGGCGGCCGCCCCGGCACGCCGATGCCGCCCTTCCGAGGCATCGTCGTGGAGGACGAGGCAGCGTGGATTGTCGAGCGACTTCAAGAAGGTTTTCCGGTAGATGCGGGTGCCGCGCGTTGAGCGGGGTTCCAGCATCCCTGCGTTTCGGATATGAGATGAGGGACCAATGCTGCATCTGATCGTGAAATACATGTGGTGGATTCCGGTAGTGGTGCTCTTGTCGGCATGTGCGACGCAGCCGCCGCTGCGTGGCACTGGCGACCTCGGGATCGTAATCGAGCGCGCGACGGGGCAGGTGCAGGTGATCGAGACATCCGGCCGCAGCTCGCTCGCGCAGGTTTCGGGACTCGGCGACCTCTCGCATGCGTCGGTCGTCTTTTCCCGCGACGGGCGATATGCCTATGTGTTCGGGCGCGACGGCGGGCTCACCAAGGTCGATCTGCTCACCGCCAGGATCGTCGGGCGCGTCGTGCAGGCGGGCAATTCGATCGGCGGGGCCGTCTCGCAGGATGGTCGCCTGGTGGTGGCGCAGAATTACGAACCCGGTGGGATCAAGGCCTTCGACGCCGACACGCTGGAACTCGTGGCCGACGTTCCGGCCGAATTCGGTTCGGAGGGCAAGCGCTCGAAAGTGGTCGGTCTCGCCGACTTGCCGGGCAATCGCTTCATCTATTCGCTCTTCGACGCGAACGAAATCCGCGTCACCGATCTCTCCGACCCGAGGAATCCGAAGACGGAGCGCTATCCGGCCGGAAAGCAGCCCTATGATGCCTTGGTCACCCCGGACGGCCGCTACTATATTGCGGGCCTGTTTGGTGAGGACGGCCTGTCCATGCTTGATCTCTGGCAGCCCGGGCAGGGCGTGCATACGATCCTGCCCGGCTACGGTCGCGGTGAACAGGCGCTGCCGGTGTACAAGATGCCGCATTTGCGCGGCTGGGCGGTCGCCGCCGGACGTGCCTATCTGCCGGCGATCGGCCGGCATGAGGTCCTCGTTGTCGAGCTCGGGAGCTGGAAGGAAGTTGCCCGCATTCCGGTGAAAAGCCAGCCCGTGTTCGTCATGGCGCGGCCGGACGGGCGCGAGGTGTGGGTGAATTTCGCCTTTCCGGACAACGGCTGGATGCAGGTCATCGACACCTTCACTAACCGGCTCGTAGATAGTTTCCAGCCGGGCCGCGCGATCCTGCATCTGGAATTCACGCCCAAGGGCGAGGCGGTATGGATCTCCGCGCGCGACGACAACAAGGTTGCGATATACGACACCCGCAGCCGTCAGAAGATCACTGAACTTCCCGCTGCCAGTCCGAGCGGAATTTTCTTTACCAGCCGCGCGTTCCGCACGGGGTTCTGATATGGGTTGTCATGGCGCACATGCGGTCGAACCCGAAGCGACGCAGATCCCCGTTACCGTAGCCGGTTCAAGCATCTTCCGCCTCCTCAACGACTTCCAGCGCGGTTTTCCGCTTGTAGATCGACCCTTTGCGGCGCTTGCGGCCGCATGTGGCCTGCGCGAAGACGAGGTGTTGGATGCACTTCACGCATGGCGGGCGTCGGGCGTCATCAGTCGCGTCGGCGCGGTGTTCGCTCCGCGCCGCATCGGCGCCAGCGCCTTGGCTGCACTCGCCGCACCGGCCGAAAGGCTCGAGGAGATCGCCGCTCGCGTCAGCGCGGTTGCCGAGGTCAATCACAATTACCAGCGCGAGCACGCGTACAACCTGTGGTTCGTCGTCACCGCGGCATCGTCGGGACGGTTGCAGGACATCGTCGCCGGCATTGAGCGGGACACGCGCTGTGGCGTGATCGTGTTGCCGTTGGAAGAGGAGTTCCACATCGATCTCGGCTTCGATCTGACTGGTGGCGGCGCGGCACGCGGGGGAAGCCGGGACGCGGTCATCTTGGCGCAGCCGATTGCGACGGAGGCTTGTGCGTTGCCGGGGCTGGAGCGCGAGCTGATGCGCGCGCTGCAGGACGGCCTGCCACTCGAGTCGCGTCCGTTCGATGCGTTGGGGCGCAGGGCCGGGATCAGCGAGGCGATGGTCATCGAATTGCTTGAGCGCTGGCTCGCCGAGGGCATCGTCAAGCGCTTCGGGATCGTCGTGCGCCATCACGAACTCGGTTTTCATGCCAACGCAATGTGCGTCTGGGACGTTCCGGACGAGGGGGTGAGCCGCGTCGGCCGCCTGCTCGCAGCCGAGCAGGCGGTCACGTTGTGCTATCGCCGCCGGCGTGTGCTGCCCGGCTGGCCTTACAATCTTTTCTGCATGATACATGGGCGTTCGCGCGAGGCCGTCCACGCGGCACGTGCCGACATTGCGGCGCGGCTCGGCCTCGACCGCTGGGCGCACGATGTGCTCTTCAGTTGCCGCCGCTTCAAGCAGCAGGGGGCCTGTTACCTGACGGACGCCAGTCGATGAGCGAGCGCCGCACTTCTCGCGCGACGTCTGTGGTGCTCGACAACATCGACCGCGCGCTGATCAACGCGCTGCAAGGCGATTTCCCGCTATCACAGCGACCGTTCGCCGACGTCGGGGCACGTCTTGGGCTCCCGGAGGAGGAGGTCCTCAGGCGTCTGCAGCGGCTCCTCGACGAGCGCGTGCTGACACGCTTCGGCCCCATGTTCCAGATCGAGCGCATCGGCGGGGCGTTCTGCCTTGCTGCGATGAGCATCCCCGAAGCGGACTTCGACCGTGTGGCCGCGCAGGTCAATGATTTTCCCGAAGTTGCGCACAACTACCGGCGCGAACACGCTCTCAACATGTGGTTCGTGCTCGCTACCGAGCGGCCCGACGGCATTGCCGACAGCGCGCGCCGCATCGAGGCGGCGACGGGGGTGCCCGTGTTCCTGTTTCCGAAGGAGCGCGAGTACTTCGTCGAAATGAAGCTGGAGGCGTGATGGCCAGGACCGCAGCAGACGAATTGGAGCGCCGCATCATCGTCGCGACCCAGGGAGGACTGCCCCTTGTGTCCGATCCTTGGGGTACGGTCGCGCGCGACCTCGGGATTACCCCGGAAGAACTGCTCGCGCAAATCCGGTCCATGCTCGATCGCGGTGTGATCCGGCGCATCGGCGCCGTGCCGAACCATTACGCCATCGGTTACACCGCCAACGGCATGAGCGTGTGGGATGTCGCCGACGGAACGATCGACGCCGTCGGTGAGTGGTTGGGTTCGCTTGCCGCCGTTACACATTGCTATCGCAGGCCGCGCAGCCTTCCTGACTGGCCCTACAACCTGTTCGCGATGCTCCACGGCCGCAGTCATGACGCCGTGCGTGCCGAACTCGAAGACATCGCTGCCCGGCTCGAGGCGCGCTTCCCGGGGGCTTGCCGTGCCCGCGACGTGCTGTTCTCGTCAGCGATCCTAAAAAAAACCGGCCTGCGCATCGCCGCATCGGGCTGATCCCCTCTGGCGGTTTCAGCCCGCTTGATGAGCGTCATTTCTGTGCCCGCATGTCCGCGCTCTAATGGCCGGGACCTCGGAGAGAAACCATGTTCCGCATCTCGAACTTCATTCGCGAACTCGACCACCCGACGCCCGTCGCGCCGCGCCGTAATCCGCCCGGCCCCGTCGTCATCTGGAACCTGATCCGACGCTGCAACCTCACCTGCAAGCACTGCTATTCGATCTCGGCCGACAAGGATTTCCCCGGCGAGCTGTCGACCGCCGATGTCTTCCGCGTCATGGACGACCTCAAGGCCTTCCGTGTGCCGGTGCTGATCCTCTCCGGTGGTGAGCCGCTGCTGCGGCCCGATATCTTCGAGATCGGCCGGCGTGCGAAGGGAATGGGCTTCTATGTCGGGCTGTCCAGTAACGGCACGCTGATCGACGAAGGCAATATCGACAAGATTGCCGATACCGGCTTCGACTATGTCGGGGTCAGCCTGGACGGTATCGGAGCAACGCACGACAAGTTCCGGCGCCTGGAAGGCGCCTTCGAGGCCTCGATGGCGGGCATTCGCCTGTGCCTCGCACGAGGCATCAAGGTCGGCGTGCGCTACACGATGACCGAGGACAACGCGTACGACCTGCCGGCGCTACTGCGCCTCGTCGAGGACGAAGGCATCGACAAGTTCTATTTCTCGCACCTCAACTACGCCGGCCGCGGCAACAAGCACCGCGCAGACGACGCCCGACACCAGACCACGCGCGACGCGATGGAGCTGCTTTTCGAAACCTGCCTCGACCTGCATCGGCGTGGTATCGAAAAGGACTTCGTCACCGGCAACAACGATGCCGACGGCGTCTATCTGCTGCACTGGGTCGCCCGACGCTTTCCGGAACATGTCGAGCATATTCGCGGCAAACTCGCGCAGTGGGGCGGCAACGCTAGCGGCGTGAACGTCGCCAACATCGACAACCTCGGCGTCGTCCATCCCGACACCATGTGGTGGCACGTGCCGCTCGGCAACGTCCGCGAGCGAAAGTTCTCGGAGATCTGGAGCGATCTTGCCAATCCGCTGATGGCAGGACTCAAGCAGCATCCGCGGACCCTGTCCGGACGCTGCGGTGCCTGCCGATACCTCGATATCTGCAACGGCAGCTCGCGCGTGCGGGCGCAGCAGATTACCGGCGACCCTTGGGCCGAGGATCCCGGCTGCTACCTGGACGACACCGAAATCGGCATTGCAGCGGGCGAGGTCGTCGGCGAGCGTGTCGTGACCACCCCTTTCGTTCCGCAGCGGCGCACCGCCTGATCCGGGGGCACCATGAAATCCATGCACGCGCTAGCGTCGCCCATCCGCCGCATCCTGATCCTGTCCGGTTTTCTCGTCGGCGCGGCGCTCGCGCTGCATGCTGCCGACTCTAAGGGAGAGGACGGCCCGGCAGCGCTCTATCGGCAGCACTGCGCCGCCTGTCACGGCCCCGACCGGCTCGGCGCCACCGGTCCCGCGCTGCTGCCTGAAAACCTCGCCCGCCTGCGCAAGGAGGAGGCGGCGACGGTGGTGCGCGACGGCCGCACTGCAACGCAGATGTTGCCCTTCGGCGCCCTGATCCCACAAGAGCAGATCGCCGCACTCGTGTCCTGGATATACACCCCCGTGGTTCCCGCGCCGAGCTGGAGCGAGGCCGACATCCGCGCCTCGCGCATCGCCCATGTCGATGCGGCCTCGCTCCCCGCTAAGCCGGTGTTCGATGCCGATCCGCTGAACCTCTTCCTCGTCGTTGAAACCGGTGATCACCACGTCTCGGTGCTTGATGGCGACAAGCTCGAGCCCATCCATCGTTTCCAGAGCCGCCTTGCGCTGCACGGTGGCCCGAAGTTCACCGCCGACGGTCGCTACGTGTTTTTCGCCTCCCGCGACGGCTGGATCACGAAGTACGACCTGTGGAACCTCAGGGTCGTCACCGAGATTCGCGCCGGCATCAATACGCGTAACATCGCCGTGTCGCCCGACGGCAAGCACGTCGCCGTTGCCAACTACCTGCCGCACACCCTCGTGTTGCTCGACGGCGAACTGAATCTGCTCAAGTCCATCCCCGTCACCGACCGCGACGGCAAGACGAGTTCGCGCGTGTCGGCCGTCTACGAGGCCACCTCGCGCAACAGCTTCGTCGCTGCGCTCAAGGACGTCCCGGAGATCTGGGAGATCAGCTACGATCGCCACGCCGAGGACATTCCCGCTGGCTACGTGCACGACTTCAAGTACCGTGAAGGCGCTTTCGTCCCGGGCTACCTCAATCCGCGCCGCACCACGCTCGCCGATCCGCTCGATGACTTCTTCTTCACCCAGGACTATTCGACCGTCCTCGGTGCCTCACGCGAGGGGGTAGGGCAGGTCGTGCATCTCGACGTGCGGCGCAAGATTGCCGACCTGGCCCTTGACGGCATGCCTCATCTCGGCTCCGGCATCTCGTGGGACTGGCAGGGTCGGCGCGTGATGGCGAGCACCAACCTGAAGGCCGCCGAAGTCACGGTCATCGATCTCAAGGATTGGAGCGTTGTGAAGCGCATCCCCACACGTGGGCCGGGCTTTTTCCTGCGCAGTCACGAGAACAGTCGTTACGCATTCGTCGATTCGATGATGAGTCGCGAAGCCAAGAACACACTGCAGGTCATCGACAAGCAGACCCTCGAGATCGTCCGGGAGCTTAAGGCCGCACCCGGGCAGACCCTCGCGCACATCGAATTCACTCGCGACGGCCGCTACGCGCTTGCGAGCCTGTGGGAGATGGACGGTGCGTTGATCGTCTATGATGCCAGGACGCTGGAGGAGGTGAAGCGTCTGCCGATGAAGAAACCGGTCGGCAAGTACAACGTCTGGAACAAGATCACGCGCGAGGAAGGCACCAGTCATTGAATGGCCGGGAATGAGGCCGGATCGACCGGGCCACGTTTTCGAAGAAATTTTCATAAGGGTGTTGCGCACCTCGAATATGGTGCCTATAATGCGCAGCTCTTAGCAGGCGCGTAGCTCAGCTGGTTAGAGCACCACCTTGACATGGTGGGGGTCGTTGGTTCGAGTCCAATCGCGCCTACCAACGTATGGAGCAGGAAGATGTTCTTCCGAACTACTACTGAAGCCGGAAACTGAAAAGTCGGGCTCCGCTGTAGTGTTCCAGGAAAAAAGTGCGGCCCGTCCGCACTTTTTTTTCGTCCACGTTTTTTGTAACTCCTGTCCGAGGCCTAGAGATCATGCCGAACATCACGCTCCCTGACGGTTCCGTACGCAGTTTTGACCATCCGGTGACCGTGCTGGAGGTGGCTGCGTCGATTGGCGCCGGACTGGCGAAGGCGTCCCTTGCCGGCAAAGTCGACGGCAAGCTCGTCGATGTCTCGCATCGCATCGAGAATGACGCGTCGCTCGCGATCGTTACCGACAAGAGCGAAGAGGGCGTGGAGATCATCCGCCACTCGACGGCTCACCTGCTGGCGCATGCGGTGAAGGAGCTCTTCCCGGACGCGCAGGTCACGATCGGGCCCGTGATCGAAAATGGCTTCTACTACGACTTCTCGTACAAGCGCCCCTTTACTCCCGAAGATCTCGAGAGCATCGAAAAGCGCATGGCCGAACTCGCCAAGCGCGAGATCTCCGTCGCGCGCGAAGTATGGTCGCGCGACAAGGCGGTCGAGTTCTTCAAGTCGCAGGGCGAGAACTACAAGGCCGAGATCATCGCGTCGATCCCGCAGGGCGAGGACGTTTCGCTCTATCGCCAGGGCGACTTCATCGATCTGTGCCGCGGCCCCCATGTGCCGTCGACGGGCAAGCTCAAGGTCTTCAAGCTGACCAAGCTTGCGGGCGCCTACTGGCGTGGCGATTCGAAGAACGAGATGCTCCAGCGCGTCTATGGCACCGCTTGGGCGAAGAAGGAAGACCTCGAAAGCTATCTCCATATGCTCGAGGAAGCCGAGAAGCGCGACCATCGCAAGCTCGGCCGTCTGCTCGACCTCTTTCACCTGCAGGAAGAGGCGCCCGGCATGGTGTTCTGGCATGCCAACGGCTGGACGCTGTGGCAGCAGGTAGAGCAGTACATGCGCCGCACGATCCTCGACAACGGCTACCAGGAGGTGAAGACGCCGCAGATCGTCGATCGCTCGCTGTGGGAGAAGTCCGGTCACTGGGGTATGTACTCCGACCTCATGTTTACGACGCAGTCGGAGAAGCGCGACTACGCTGTGAAACCGATGAACTGTCCGTGCCACATCCAGATCTTCAACCAAGGGCTGAAGAGCTACCGAGACCTGCCGTTGCGGATGGCCGAATTCGGCTCCTGCCATCGCAACGAGCCTTCCGGCTCGCTGCACGGCATCATGCGTGTGCGCAATTTCGTGCAGGACGATGCTCACATCTTCTGCGCCGAAGATCAGGTGCAGTCCGAATCGGCGGCGTTCATTAGCCTGCTCCAGAAGGTCTATGCGGATTTCGGCTTCAACGACATCCTGATCAAGCTGTCGACGCGGCCGGACAAGCGCGTCGGTACCGACGAGCAGTGGGATGCGGCCGAGGCGGCGCTTGCTGCCGCGCTCGATGCGCAGGGCCTCGCCTATGAGCTGCAGCCGGGCGAAGGCGCTTTCTACGGGCCGAAGATCGAGTTCTCCTTGAAGGACTGTCTCAATCGCGTGTGGCAATGCGGCACGCTGCAGCTCGACTTCAATCTTCCGGTCCGTCTCGGAGCCGAATATGTCGCCGAGGACAATACGAAGAAATTCCCCGTGATGCTGCATCGTGCGATCCTCGGCTCGCTCGAGCGCTTCATCGGCATTCTCATCGAGCACTTCGCCGGGGCCCTGCCGCTGTGGCTCTCGCCGGTGCAGGCGGTCGTGCTGAATATCTCGGAAGGGCAGTCGGAGTATGCGACGGAAGTCACGAAACGCTTGAAGCGGGCGGGTTTCCGGATCGAGGCGGATTTGCGTAACGAGAAGATTACCTATAAAATACGCGAACATAGCGTGCACAAGCTACCCTACCAGATCGTCATCGGCGAAAAGGAAAAGGCAGCAGGCCTCGTTGCCGTGCGTGCCCGAGGGGGCCAGGATCTTGGCCAGATGACCCTCGATACCCTGATCGAGCGTTGGCAGCGCGAAGTGGAAGCGCGGTCGGCCTCGATTTGATTTTTTGGCATTCGTGGAGAACTGAACCATCGCTCAAGAAAAAAAGCAGCGCGTCAATGAGGAGATCAGCGCGCCCGAAGTTCGTCTGCTCGGTGAAGAGGGCGAACCGATCGGTATTGTTTCCCTGAGAACGGCTCTCGAGGCTGCGGAAGAAGCAGGTCTCGATCTTGTCGAAATCGCGCCGATGGCGCAGCCGCCCGTATGTCGGGTTATGGATTTCGGCAAGTTCAAGTACCAGGAACAGAAAAAGGCCCACGAAGCCAAGCTCAAGCAGAAACAGGTGCAGATCAAGGAGGTCAAGCTCCGGCCTGCCACCGACGAAAACGACTACCAGATCAAGTTGCGCAACCTCAAGCGCTTCCTTGAAGAAGGTGACAAGTGCAAGGTGACGCTGCGTTTCCGCGGTCGGGAAATGGCGCACCAGGAATTCGGTCTGCGTCAGCTCGAGCGGATCAAGGCCGATCTGGAAGAGCAGGGTCAGGTCGAGCAGATGCCCAAGATGGAAGGGCGTCAGATGGTCATGGTTATCGCCCCGATCAAGAAGAATCGCTGATCGCGGCTGCAGGATCTGTCTCCCGTCCCCGGGTGGGAGGCAAACCCCGGCGTAAGTTTTGTGTGCCGGAAAACAAGTGGTGTCGGGTTGAAAATGCGCCGCATGGCGACGCTACCTGATGTCATTCATAAACTTTGGAGTTAGCAATGCCGAAGATGAAGACCAAGAGCGGGGCCGCGAAGCGGTTCAAGGTCCGCTCGAGCGGTGGGATCAAGCGGTCCCAGGCGTTCAAGCGCCACATCCTTACCAAGAAGACCACCAAGAGCAAGCGCCAGCTGCGCGGCATGACGGAAGTCCACGCCGCCGACGAGAAGCTGATTCGCGCCATGCTGCCGTACGCTTGATAGGAGACCGCAATGCCCCGAGTTAAACGTGGTGTAACCGCCCGCGCGCGTCACAAGAAGGTTCTCGATCAGGCCAAGGGTTACCGCGGCCGTCGCAAGAACGTATACCGCATCGCCAAACAGGCGGTGATGAAGGCCGGTCAGTATGCCTACCGTGACCGTCGTCAGCGCAAGCGCCAGTTCCGCGCCCTGTGGATCGCCCGTATCAACGCCGCTGCGCGTGAAGTGGGTCTGACCTACAGCACCTTCATGAACGGTCTGAAGAAGGCCGCCATCGAAGTCGATCGCAAGGTGCTGGCCGACCTGGCCGTCTTCGACAAGCCCGCCTTTGCGGCGCTTGCAGACCAGGCCCGGGCCAAACTCGCTGCGTAATCAAACGCAGCACGAAAAAAGGAGGCCTGGCCTCCTTTTTTTTTCCTGAATTTTCCACGGCAGGCAAATGGATAAGCTCGATCAACTCGTTCAACAGGCTGCGGCCGAGTTCGCCGCGGCAGCGGACGGCGTCCAGCTCGAACAGGCCAAGGCGCGCTTTCTCGGCAAGACGGGCGTGCTCACCGAACAGCTCAAGGGGCTCGGAAAACTCGCGCCCGAAGAGCGCCGCGCAGCCGGTGCCGAGATCAACCGCGCCAAGGACGCGATCGAGGCGGCGCTCGAAGCCCGCCGCAATGCCCTGCGCGAAGCCGCCCTGCTCGCCCAGCTGGCCGCCGAAGCGCTCGATGTGACGCTTCCCGGTCGCGGAAGCTCGGTCGGCGGGTTGCACCCGGTGAGTCGCACGCTGGAACGCATCGAAGGCCTCTTCCGCTCGATCGGATTCGTTGTTGCCGACGGCCCCGAGATCGAGACTGACTGGCACAACTTCACCGCGCTCAACACGCCGGAAAACCACCCGGCGCGTTCCATGCACGACACCTTCTACCTCGAAGGCAACGACGAGGTGTTGCTGCGAACGCATACCAGTCCCGTGCAGGTGCGCGCGATGCTCGATCACGCTGCTCGCCATGCCGGAGCCGAGCACTTGCCCGAGCTGCGCATCATTGCGCCCGGCCGGGTGTATCGCGTCGATTCGGACGCCACGCATTCGCCGATGTTTCACCAGGTCGAAGGCCTATGGGTCGGCGAGAACGTCAGCTTCGCGGACCTCAAGGGCGTGATCGCCGACTTCCTGCGCAAGTTCTTCGAAACCGAAGATCTGCAGGTGCGCTTCCGTCCCTCCTTCTTCCCGTTCACCGAGCCCAGTGCCGAGATCGACGTCGCGTTCATGAGCGGCGCGCTCAAGGGGCGCTGGCTCGAGATCGCCGGCTGCGGCATGGTGCATCCGAACGTGCTGCGTTTTGGCGGCATCGACCCCGAACGCTACACGGGCTTTGCCTTCGGCATGGGGCCGGACCGCCTCACGATGCTGCGCTATGGGGTCAACGATCTGCGCCTGTTCTTTGAAGGCGACCTGCGCTTCTTGAGCCAATTCAGGTAATCGAATCATGCAATTCTCGGAACAGTGGCTGCGGAGCCTCGTCAATCCTCCGCTCGACAGTGAGGCGCTCGGACATCTCCTGACGATGGCCGGCCTTGAGGTGGAAGAGTCCGCGCCGGTTGCGCCGCCCTTTACCGGCGTCGTCGTCGCCCGCATCGTCGAGGCGGAAAAACATCCCAATGCCGACAAGCTCAAGCTGTGCAAGGTCGACGCCGGGCAGGGCGAACTGCTGCAGATCGTCTGTGGCGCCCCCAATGCCGCCGTGGGCATGAAGGTCCCGTGCGCCATCGTCGGTGCGAAGCTGCCGGGCTTCGAGATCAAGGCCGCCAAGCTGCGTGGCGTGGAGTCCTTCGGCATGCTGTGTTCGGCTCGCGAGCTCGGGCTGTCCGAAGATCACTCCGGCTTGATGGATCTTCCCGAGGACGCGCCGATCGGCACGAACCTGCGCGACTACCTTGCGCTCGACGACACGCTGTTCACGATCAAGCTCACGCCCAACCGCTCCGACTGCCTGAGCCTGCTCGGGGTTGGACGCGAGGTCGCGGCGCTGACCGGGCAGCCCTTGTCGGCGCCGCAGATCGTGACGGTTCCGCCGACGATCGACGACCGTCGCGCCATCGTTCTGGATGCCCCGGCCGGGTGCCCGCGTTACTGTGGGCGCATCGTGCGCGGTGTCGATGCGAAGGCGCCGACGCCGGACTGGATGAAGCAGCGTCTGCAGCGTTGCGGCGTACGCTCGATCAGCGCGCTCGTCGATGTCACCAACTACGTGATGCTCGAGCTCGGTCAGCCCCTGCATGCTTTCGATGACTCGCGTCTGGCCGGTGCGATCCACGTGCGCTATCCGCGCGAGGGTGAGCAGGTGCTGTTGCTCAACGAGCAGACAGTGACCCCGGCGGCGGACACGCTGCTAATCGCGGACGAGGCGCGTGCGTTGGCGCTTGCGGGCATCATGGGCGGTGAGGAGAGCGGGATCACGCTTGAGACGACGGATATGTTCCTCGAGAGCGCCTTTTTCGCCCCCGATGCGATTGCGGGTCGGGCGCGCAACTACGGTTTCGTGTCCGACGCGTCGCACCGCTTCGAGCGCGGCGTGGACTTCGAGCTCGCCGCGGGTGCGATTGAGCGTGCGACCCAGTTGATCCTCGAGATCTGCGGCGGCGCAGCGGGGCCGGTGGTCGAGGCAGTCTCGAAAGAACATCTGCCAGCGCGCAAGCCGGTCCGTCTGCGCCCGGCACGCGCGCGCCGCCTGCTCGGCATCCGCCCCGATGACGCCGAGATTGTGAAGCTCCTCAGTGGAGTCCATCTCGGTGTCCGCCAGGAAGGGGAGGATCTGCTGGTCGAGCCTCCTTCCTTCCGTTTCGACATCGAGATCGAAGAGGATCTGATCGAGGAGATTGCGCGACTCTACGGCTACGACAACATCCCGGCCGTGCCTCCGCAGGGCGGTCTGGCGATGCTGGACCGTTCCGAGTCCGGCCGCAGTACCTGGGACGTCCGGCATCTGCTGGCCGGACGCGACTACCAAGAGGTCGTCAACTACGCATTCGTCGAAGAGGCGTGGGAGCGTGATTTCTGTGCCAACGAGACGCCGATCCGGCTTGCGAACCCGATTGCCAGCCAGATGAGCGTGATGCGCAGTAGTCTGGTTCCCGGGCTTGCCGGCACTCTCGTCGCCAACCGCAAGCGCCAACTTAACCGCGTGCGCGTGTTCGAGATCGGGCGCTGCTTTGAACGCAAGGCGGACGGTGAGCCTGTTGTGGGTTTCCATCAGCCGGTGCTTGTCGCCGGTCTCGCCGCCGGGCCGGCGCTGCCGGAGCAGTGGGGGGCGTCGACGCGCAACGTCGACTTCTATGATGTGAAGGGCGACGTCGAGGCGCTGTTCGCACCGCGCACCCTGAGGTTCGAGCCGGTATCCGACCCCGCACTTCATCCCGGCCGTGCCGCAGCGGTGCTGCTCGACGGGCGTCGCATCGGCGTCGTTGGTGAGCTGCATCCGGTGTGGGTGCAGCGTTACGACCTGGGTGCTGCGCCGGTAGTGTTCGAGTTCGACATGGATGCGGTGCTGCTCGCGGATCTGCCCGCGTATGTCGAGATCTCGCGGCAGCCCGCGGTCACCCGCGACCTCGCGCTTGTGGTCGAGCAGGCGCTGCCGGTGGGGCGCGTTATCGAGGTGCTGAACGAATCAGCGCCCGCCATGGTGAAGGGGGTCGAGCTCTTCGATGTGTACCATGGCAAGGGCATCGATCCGGGGAAAAAGAGCCTTGCGTTCAGGGTGTTGATGCAAGATACTCAGCGGACGCTTGAGGATGCAGAGGTGGATGCCGCAGTCACGGCGATTGTGCGCCACGCTGAAACTGTGCTCGGCGCCCGCTTGCGTGGATAGTCTTAGAATGAACGTGACCCTGACCAAAGCAGAGCTGGCCGACATGCTGTTCGAGCGTGTCGGCCTCAACAAGCGTGAAGCCAAGGACATGGTGGAAGGCTTCTTCGAGGAGATTCGCCTGGCTCTTGAGAAGGGCGAGTCGGTTAAGCTCTCCGGGTTCGGCAATTTCCAATTGCGCGACAAGCCGCAGCGGCCCGGACGCAATCCGAAGACGGGCGAGGAGATTCCGATCACCGCCCGCCGTGTGGTCACCTTCCATGCCAGTCAGAAGCTGAAGGCAGCCGTGGAGCAGCTGAGCGATGCAGGCAAGCAGCCATAACGAGGCCTCCGGGCCTCTGCCGCCGATTCCGGCCAAGCGCTACTTCACGATCGGTGAGGTAAGCGAGCTGTGTGCGGTGAAGCCGCATGTGCTGCGCTACTGGGAGCAGGAGTTCACTCAGCTCAAACCGGTGAAGCGGCGCGGCAATCGCCGCTACTACCAGCATCACGAAGTGCTGCTGGTGCGCCGCATCCGCGAGCTCCTGTACGACGAGGGCTTCACCATCTCGGGTGCGCGCAACAAGCTCGGCGAATCAGCAATCCATCAGCAGGAAGAGGCCGAGGAATCCGATCGGCTGCGTGAAACGCTCGCCGATGTGCGAGCGGAGATTGTTGCGACGCTCGCCGTGCTGAAAGCGTGATTTGGTGCTGGCAAATTCCGATTGTGCTGCTATAATGGCGGCTTGTGTCGGGGCGTAGCGCAGCCTGGTAGCGCACTTGCATGGGGTGCAAGGGGTCGCGAGTTCGAATCCCGCCGCCCCGACCAATAAATTCAAACAAGAACCGGCCGCTGGCCGGTTTTTGCTTTTCTGCACTCCGTCGGGCTGACCGGGTGACCGGGCGGGGGTGTGTCGGTGTGCTAAGATGCTTCGCCGCTTCTGCGATACATCCGGCCTCGCATCGTGGCTTGTATCCCTCCGAACGGAAGAAAACATGCGCATTCTGGTCAGCAACGACGACGGTTATTTTGCTCCTGGTATCGCCGCCCTGGCGGCAGCCCTTGCCGAGGTTGGGGACGTGACCGTCGTGGCGCCCGAGCGCGACCGCAGCGGCGCAAGCAACTCGCTGACCCTCGATCGTCCCCTGTCGTTGCGCCGTGCGGCCAATGGATTCCATTTCGTCAATGGCACGCCTACCGACTGCGTGCATCTTGCCGTGACCGGAATGCTCGATCACCTGCCGGACATGGTCGTGTCGGGTGTCAATCATGGCGCCAACATGGGCGACGACACGCTGTATTCAGGCACCGTCGCGGCGGCCACCGAGGGCTACCTGCTCGGCGTGCCGTCGATCGCGATTTCTCTGGTGAGCAAGCAGGCGAGCGATTTTTCCGCAGCGGCGCGGGTGGCGCGGGACCTTGCCGCGCGCTTCCAGTGCCAGCCGTTCCGGCAACCGGTGCTCCTCAACGTGAACGTCCCGGACCGACCGTACGAGGAACTGCGCGGACACAAGATCACGCGGCTGGGCAAGCGCCACAAGGCCGAGCCGGTTATCCGCAGCGTCACGCCGCGCAACGAGACGGTGTATTGGGTCGGGCCCGCAGGCCAGGCCGCCGACGCGGGTGAAGGAACTGACTTCCACGCCGTGACGGAAGGCTTTGTGTCGATTACGCCGCTGCAGATCGACCTGACGCACTACAACATGATGTCGGGGGTCTCGGAGTGGCTGGCGCGATGAGCCTGCGCCGCCCGGATGCGGGCCAGGCCGCGACGCGCGCGCGGGCCCGCATGGTGGAGCGGCTGCGCGCCCAGGGCATCCGGGATGAAAGGGTGCTCGCTGCGATGATGCAGGTGCCGCGGCACGCCTTCGTGGAAGAGGGTCTGGCGTACAGCGCGTATGACGACACGGCCCTGCCCATCGGCTATCAGCAGACTATTTCGCAGCCCTTCGTGGTGGCGAAGATGATCGAGACGCTGCGCGCCGGCCGCGAACTCGGGCGGACGCTGGAGGTCGGAGCCGGTTGTGGTTACCAGGCCGCGGTGTTGTCCTTCATTGCTACTGAGGTCTATGCGGTGGAGCGGATCCGGCCCTTGCTCGATGTCGCGCGCGAGAATCTCCGCCCCCTGCGCTTACCCAACGTTCGCCTGAAATGTGCCGACGGCACGATGGGTTTGCCCGAGGCGGCTCCATATGACACGATTATCGTTGCGGCTGCCGCGGCGAGCGTGCCGACCTCGCTCAAGGAACAGCTTGCTCCGGGCGGACGGCTGATGCTGCCGGTCGGTGGCACGGAGCAAAGGCTCGTGATGATCGAGCGGCAGGGGAATGTTTTCAGGGAGAGTCGCCTCGAAGCTGTGCGGTTCGTCCCATTATTGACTGGTACGGAATGAGTGATTCAGTGAAGTTTGGTCATGTGCGTCGTTGGCTGACGTTGTGCGGCCTCGTCGCCGTCCTGGTGGGATGTGCGGCACCTCGGCCCGCCCCCGTCAGGGACGGTACGCCCCCTCCGCCGGGAGCCGAGGCTGCCGCCGGTACCGTGTCGAAGACGGAGGCCCCGACGCACGTGGTGCGCCCCGGCGACACCTTGCTGGGAATTGCGCGCCAGTATGGCGTCACGGTGAAGGATTTGGTCGGCTGGAACGGTCTTGCGGATCCCAATCAGATCCATGTTGGTCAGGCCTTGCGGGTGGGCGCGGCGCCGGCTGCGACTCCTGCGGCTGCGGCCGGTGCGGTGTCCGGCGCCATCGCCCAGCCGATCGCCATCACGCAGCCGGTGGACGTCCAGCCGGTGAAGACACCGGGCGATGCTGTGCCCGCTGCGGGCGGCTTCAAGCAGGAACCGCGCGGAGGCAAACAGCCATATAGTGACGAGGCATGGGCCTCACTGAATCCGCGCGCGATCACGCCAGCTGCGCCGGTCCCTGCTGCGCCGGAGCCGGACAAGGCGACGGGCAACACGTCGTGGTTGTGGCCGGCTTCCGGCCAGGTGATCGAGACTTTCGACGAAAGCACGAACAAGGGCGTCGACATCGCCGGCAAGGCGGGGGATCCCGTGGTGGCCTCGGCCGGCGGCAAGGTGGTGTACTCTGGGAGCGGCTTGCGTGGCTATGGAAAACTGGTCATCATCAAGCACGATGCGAACTACCTGACAGCCTATGCGCATAACCAGCAGCTGCTGGTGAAGGAAGGTGATTCGGTGTCGAAAGGCCAGAAGATTGCAGAACTCGGAAGCACCGACACCGATCGCCCCAAGGTGCATTTCGAGATCCGCAAGCAGGGCCGTCCCGTGGATCCGTTGAAGTATTTGCCTGCACGCTGACGAGGAGGCTATGTACGATCCGGCAAGTCATGACGATGTAGAGAGTCAGGAACCGGATCTGCCCCTCGAGGTGGAGGTTTTTGTCGAGCGGGCTGCGCCGGCGTTCGAGAACGAGTTCCTCAGCGACGTTACCCAGATCTATCTCAATGAGATCGGCGCCAATCCGCTGCTGACTGCCGACGAAGAGGCGGCGTTGGCGCGGCGGGTGAGGACGGGTGATTTCCAGGCCCGCCAGACGATGATCGAGCGCAACCTGCGCCTCGTCGTCAACATCGCCAAGCATTACCTGAACCGCGGCATCCCGCTGCTCGACCTGGTCGAGGAAGGCAACCTCGGCCTGATGCACGCGCTGGAAAAGTTCGACCCCGAGCGCGGGTTCCGTTTCTCGACCTACGCGACTTGGTGGATTCGCCAGAACATCGAGCGGGCGATCATGAACCAGTCGCGCACGATCCGCCTGCCCGTCCACGTGGTGAAGGAGCTCAATCAGGTCCTGCGTGCTCAGCGCAGTCTGGAGGCGGCCGGCAATGGCGAGTTCACGCTGGAGCAGGTCGCGACGATGCTGGACAAGTCGGTCGACGAAGTGCGGGCGATCCTGTCCCTGAGCGAGCACACAGCCTCGCTGGATGCGCCGCTGGATATCGACCCGACGCTGTCGATCGGCGAGTCGCTGGCCGATGATCAGGCTGCGTCGCCCGATCTGTCCATTCAAGATGCCGAGGTCGAGGCGCTGATCCGTGAGTGGATCGGCATGCTCAACGAGAAGCAGCGCCTGGTCATCCGTCACCGCTACGGGCTGGATGAGTGCGAGGTGATGACGCTGGAAGAGCTCGCCGCACGTCTGTCATTGACGCGCGAGCGGGTGCGCCAGATCCAGCTCGAGGCGCTGAGCCAGTTGCGGCGCACGGTCAAGCGGCGCGGTATTTCGCGCGACGAACTGCTCTGACTCTTGTCCTCCGGCGCCGGCTCCCGTAGGCGGCGCGTTTCTCCTACCGCTCAGTGGTCGCGCTTGCGTACTGGTCGCGCAAGGCGCGCGCGAGTTCGTACACGGCCATCGCATAGAAGCTGCTCTTGTTGTAGCGCGTGATCACGTAGAAGTTGCGGTAGCCGAGCCAGTATTCGGTGGGGGCACCCGGGGTGGCGAGGTCGACCAGCGTTGCCGGCGCTGCCGGGGGATTGGCGCTGGCGGCGACGATCCCCGCTGCGGTGAGCGTTTCGGGCGTCAACGCGGGTTCGATGCCGGCATCGATGAGCGTCTGCGCGTTTGCATCGGAAGGCACTAGGGCGGGAACAGCGACGGCTTCGCCGCGCACCCATCCGTGGCGCGCGAGGTAGTTTGCGACACTGCCGATGGCGTCCTCGGGTTCGTTGTCGAAATCGATCTGGCCGTTGCCATCGAAGTCCACAGCATAGTTGCGGATGCTGCTGGGTAGGAATTGAGGATAGCCGAGCGCGCCGGCGTAGGAGCCGTAGTATGAGAGCGGGTCGCGGACCTGTTCGCGGGCGAGCAGGAACAATTGTTCGAGTTCCCCGCGGAAGAGCACCGCGCGTGGCGGGTAGTCGAAGGCCAGGGTGGCGAGGGCCGAGACAGTCTCGAAATTGCCCGTGTTGCGCCCGTAATAGGTTTCGACGCCGATGATGGCGACGATGATCTCGGGTGGAACCCCGTATTGGTCAGCGGCTTTCTGCAGCGCGGCTGCGTGCGCCTGCCAGAAGGCGATGCCATTTTCGATGCGCTTCCCGTCGAGGAAGCGTGCGCGGTAACGCTGCCACGAGCGGGCGCTGGGTGTTGTCGCTGGGGGGCGGATGAGTTCGATGACGCGGGATTCGTAACGGGCCTGTCCGAGTGCTGAAAGCACTGCATCGCGATCGAAGCCGTGTTTTTCCTGCATCGAATCCGCGAAGCGCTGTGCCTCGGGGTGCTCGGCATAGGTGCCGCTGGCGAGCCCCGGCAGCGATATCAGTCCGAGGCTCAGGGTTGCGGCGGCAAGGGTTCGTTTCATTTCAGCTTCAGTCTCCGGATGGATCGGGCGAGCAGGCGAACACTGCGCGGGTCGGCTGTTTGCGCGCCGTAGCGCAGCCTCGCGTAGCCTTCGCTGATCTCACGCAGCGGTTTGGCTCGCCCGGGGAAGATCGTCGCCAGCCGCTTGCCGTAATCGAGCGGCCCTTCCCACGGGTGCCTGCCGGCGCCGTGGTGGGCGAGTTTGCGGGAAAAGCGTGACCAGGCGGCGTCGAGCGGGTCGTGACGTCGGCGTTGCGCAAAGGCCCAGGCCATGAGCAGCAGCATCAGGGTTGTCGCCGAGACGCCCAGGAGCATGGCCAGCATGCGCCAGTCGGGCTGCGGGAATCCGAACCACTCGAGCAGGTCGCGCTGCCTGTCCGAATTGTATCCAAGAACCCACTGGTTCCACGTGTTCGACAGTGCTTCCCAACGGTGTCGCATGTCGCGCAGCCAGTCGAGGCCGGGGCGCCGGAGCAATGGCAGTGCGTCCCATTCCTGCAGGGCAGCGCTCAAGCCGGATTCGATGCGGGCCGGGGCGGACAGTGCGGTGGGGTCGACCCGAACCCAGCCGCGTCCGGCGAGCCACACCTCAGCCCAGGCGTGCGCATCCGACTGCCGCACGACCAGGCTGCCGTCCACGGGGTTGATCTCTCCACCCTGATAACCGGTGACGACGCGGGCCGGCACACCGGCCGCGCGCATCAGGAACACGAAGGCCGAGGCGAAATGCTCACAGAAGCCCTGTCGAGTGTCGAACAGGAACTCGTCGACCGCGTGGGTGCCGAGAAGGGGCGGGCTGAGGGTATACGTCAGGCTCATTCCGCGTAGGTGTTCGAGGGTGCCGGAGAGGATTGCCGCCGGGTCGACGCTCTTTGCCGCAATCTCGAGAGCCAGGGCCCTGCTGCGCGGGTTGAGGTCTGCCGGCAGTCTTCGCGCTTCTGCGAGCACGAAGGCGTTCTCGTCCTTGCCTACGGTTGTTGCCGGATACGAGCGCAGTTCGACGCGGGTGCGCATGCGCACCGGTTGTTCGGCGAGCAGGCGGTAGTCGCCGGCATAACGTGCCCTGGGGATGTTTGCGGCGGGGAAGTCGAGCGCGAGGAGCCAGGGCTGATTGTGCGGTTCGAGCGTGAGACGGTATTTGTAGGCGCGGCCCGAAGTTTCGTAGGGGGGCGCTGCGGCGAGCGTGCTGAATCCCGGTCGCCAGCTTCGCCCGTCGTAGCGGGAGAGCACCGGACCGCGCCAATAGCGCTGGGAAGGCGGCGGTGGCATGCCGCTGAACTCGGCGCGGAAGGCAATGGCATCGGACAGGCCGAGCTGGCTGATCGAACCCGGGCTCATGGTGTCGGAGAGGCCGGTCATGCCGCTGTAGGCGTCGGAAGGTAGGCCCCACAGCGGTCCCTGCACGCGCGGGAACAGCACGAACAGGACCAGCATGAAGGGCAGCCCCTGGGCGATGAGGACCGCGCTGGTCCGCAGTTGCGCGGCGGGCCGCGCGGCGGCGTCCTCGAGACTGAGGAGGGTCGTGGTGGTGAGTAGGGTTCCGGCAAGCGCGAGCGCGGCAATGCCCGGCGTCTGGTTGTAAAAGAACAGGCCGAGTTGCAGGAAATAGGCGAGCAGGACGGCGGCACGCAGGTCGCGCGCGGTGCGTGATTCGAGGAGCTTCAGGCACAGCAGCACGGCAAGTAGTGCAACGCCGGGATCCTTGCCGAAGAAATGGCCGAATTCGAACCGCACGCCGACCCCGGCTGCGATGGCGACCAGCAGGATGAGGAGCTGGCGGGGAGGCTTGCCGCGCCGCCACAGCAGTGCGGCGCGGATGGCGATGAGGCCGGCGCACAGGGCGATGAGCCAGTAGGGGAGTTCGACTGCGTGCGGTGCGAGGGTTGCGGCTGCTGCTGCGAGCAGCCAGCCGAACTGGGCGGAAGTGGGCGCCCGCGTGTCACGCATCGGCCGGCCCCTCCGTTCCGAAGAGGGCGAGATGGCGCAGGCAGTTCGCACTGTGCTCGGATCCTTGTCCGGGGGCGATGCTGACCGTGGGCAGCGTTAGGGCGAAGGCGAGCCCCCGCTGCTCGGCGGCCACGATCCATGCAGTCATGCGCGACAGGCGCGCTTCGGTGCCAAGGTCAGCGGGGAGATCGTTCCAGTCGAGATGGATCTTCCCCCCATCCATGCCGGTGAATTGTTTGGTGAGCATGGGGCCGCCGCGGGCGAGCGTCTTCCATGCCACTTGCCGCGGGGAGTCGGCGGGCTGGTGGCGGCGAAGGCCGGAAAAATCGTCGTCGCCGGCCGACCCAGCCCTCCGCCCCGGCGTGCTCGACGGGCCTTCCGGCAGCGGCGGCGGGCTTGGTTCGGGAGTCGGGTAGACGAGGCAGCGCTGATCGGGTACCAGCACGCTCCAGGCCCGGATCAGGCCGAGGGGGTAGGTCGTTTCGATGCGCACGCGACCGAGCGTCATCCAGCCGCGCGCCGTCGTCGCGACCGGTATGTTCACGTCGGCGCGGTCTTCCGCATCGATCTCGAATGGCACCACCGCCCCGTGTGCTCCGAGGCGCAGCGATGGCCGTCGCGCGTTCCGGTGGTTGGCTACGATGACGTGGAAGCCCGCGCGTTCGCCGGAGAAGACAGGTTCGGCGCGTCCCGGCGTGAAGGACAGGTGCAGCAAGTTGCGAAAGGCGTGGACGATGCTTGCGACCGACACTCCGCCGAGAAGGAATACCAGCGCATGGCCGAGGCTCAGGTTGTAGTTGATCGACGCGATCAGCATGACCAGGAGTGCCGCCGCGAAGGCCAGGCCGGCAGGTGTCGGCAGCACGTAGATGCGCCGCTGACCGAGCACGATCGGCGCGGGCTCCGGTGGTCCGATGTGAAAGAGCACGCGATCAAGCGTGGCGCGCAGCGTGACGAGATGGCGACGCCAATCGCCGAGGCCGTGGCGGTGACGCAAAGCGTCGGGGCGAGGGAGCATCAGATGACGGGCACGTCATGCACGAGCTGGTCGAGCACCTGAGATGTGATGCTGCGCCCGTCGCCCGCGGTGTGCAGGCGATGGGCGGCGACGTGCGGGAAAACGGTTTGGATGTCCTCGGGGAGGACGTGGTCGCGCCCCTCGAGGAGCGCCCAGGCGCGGGCCGCAGCGATCAGGCCCAGGCCGGCGCGCGGGCTCAGGCCGGTGGCGAGCTCAGGGCTGTGGCGGGTGCGGGCGAGGAGCGCCTGGACGTAATCGACGAGCCGTTCGGATACGGTGATGGCGTGCGCGGCTTGCTGCATCGCGAGCAGGTCTTCGGGCTGGATTACGGTCTGCTGGCGTTCGAGCAGTTCGCGCCGGTCCTCGCCCATCAGCAGCGCCCGTTCCGCGCTGCGGTCGGGGTAGCCCAGGCGGATGCGCAGCAGGAAGCGGTCGAGCTGGCTCTCCGGCAGCGGGAAGGTGCCGATCTGATGGGACGGGTTCTGCGTCGCGATGACGAAGAAGGGCTCGGGGAGCGGATGCGTCTCGCTATCCGCCGTGACCTGGCGTTCCTCCATGGCTTCGAGGAGGGCGCTCTGGGTCTTGGGTGTGGCGCGGTTGATCTCGTCGGCGAGGATGAGCTGGCTGAAGATCGGGCCGGGATGGAAACGGAAGCTGCCCGCTTCGCGATCGAAAATCGAAACCCCGACGATGTCTGCGGGCAGCAGGTCGCTCGTGAACTGGATGCGCTGGAAGTTCAGTCCGATGAGGCGTGCGATGACGTGCGCGAGCGTCGTCTTGCCCACGCCGGGGAGATCCTCGATCAGCAGATGTCCGCGCGCGATGAGGCAAGCCAGCGCGAGCCGCAGCTCACGATCCTTGCCGAGGATGATGCAGTTGGCGGCTTCTAGAACGCGAATTGCGTAACGATGGGGCATGGCGCGGGCGCACTGTGAAATTCACCGGGAAGCGGTGATAATAGAGCAAAGACAGACAGGACGCGCCCTTCAAGGACGCGCCGATTTCAGGGCAGGGATGCGGGACGCTTGGCCCGCACGCGAGAGAGGGGGGGTATGACGACGACTGCGTTCATCACGCACCGCGATTGCTGGCTGCACGACATGGGTACCTTCCATCCGGAATGTCCGGATCGGCTGGCGGCCATCAATGATCGGCTGATTGCTGCCGGTCTCGATATGTACCTTTCGTTCTACGATGCCCCGCTGGCGACCGAGGAGCAGATCGTCCGGGTGCATCCGGCGAATTATCTCGCGGAGCTCAATGCCAGCGTGCCCGACCACGGCATCCGCCACCTCGACCCCGATACCGCGATGAGCCCGGGAACGATGAAGGCTGCACTGCGTTCGGCCGGCGCCGGCGTGCTGGCGACGGATCTGGTGCTGAAGGGCGAGATCGAGAATGCGTTCTGTGCCGTGCGTCCGCCGGGCCACCACGCAGAGCGCGGCAAGGCGATGGGGTTCTGCTTCCTGAACAACGTGGCCATCGCGGCACGTCATGCGATCGAGGCGCACGGCCTGGAGCGCGTGGCGATCGTCGATTTCGACGTGCACCACGGCAACGGCACGGAAGACGCCTTCCGCGACGATCCGCGGGTGTTGATGGTGAGCATCTTTCAGCACCCCTTCTATCCGTACAGCGGCGCGGACTGTAATGCGCCGAACATGGTCAATGTGCCCGTGCCCGCCGGCACGCGCGGCGACGGCTTCCGTTCCATCGTCTCCGAGCGCTGGATCCCGGCACTGAGGGAGCACAAGCCCCAGATGCTCTTCATCTCGGCGGGCTTCGACGCGCATTACGAGGACGACATGGGTTCGGTCGGGCTGGTCGAATCGGACTATGTGTGGGTCACCCAGCAGATCAAGGCAGTGGCAGAGGAATGCGGGCACAAGAACATCGTGTCCATCCTCGAGGGCGGTTATTCGCTGTCATCGCTGGCGCGCTCGGTGGTCGCGCACGTCAAGGCGCTCGCGGACCTTTGAGCGCCGGATCGCGGGGCGCCCGTAGCGGATCCTGCGGGCGCGTGCCGGATCCTCGGGGCGGTCCCGAGAGCAAGCCACTGGTCGTCGGGCTTCGATCAGGTAGAATCGGTTCTTTTAATTTTCGGCCGCTTCCATGATTACCGGATCGATTGTCGCCATCGTCACCCCGATGAACGAAGATGGCAGCCTGGACATTCCGCGCCTGCGCGCCCTGATCGACTTCCACGTTGCCGAGGGGACCGACGGTATCGTCATCGTCGGAACGACCGGCGAGTCGCCCACGGTGAATGTCGAAGAACACTGCGAGCTGATCCGCGTCGCGGTCGAGCATGCCGCAGGACGCATCCCGGTCATCGCCGGTACCGGTGCCAACTCGACCGCCGAGGCCGTCGAGCTCGCCCGCTTCGCGCAGAAGGCCGGCGCCGTGGCGCATCTGTCGGTGGTGCCGTACTACAACAAGCCGACTCAGGAAGGCCTGTACCGCCACTACCGTTCGATCGCCGAGGCGGTCGAACTGCCGCTGATCCTGTACAACGTGCCGGGGCGCACCGTGGCGGATCTGTCGAACGACACCGCGCTGCGTCTGGCACAGATTCCCAACATCGTCGGCATCAAGGATGCGACAGGCAGCATCGACCGTGCCTGCGACCTGATCGAGCGCGCGCCCAAGGACTTCGCGTTGTACACCGGCGACGACATGAGCGGCATGGCCTTCATGCTGCTGGGGGGGCATGGGGCAATCTCGGTGACGGCCAACGTCGCCCCGCGCGCAATGCACGAGATGTGCGCCGCAGCCATCGCCGGCGACGCGATCAAGGCGCGCGAGATCAATGCGCGGCTGGTCGGTCTGCATCGCGACCTGTTCTGCGAGGCCAACCCGATCCCGGTGAAGTGGGCGGTCGAGCAGATGGGCCTGATCAGGTCGGGCATCCGCCTGCCGCTCACGTCGCTGTCCGAGGGCTTGCACGAGCGTGTGCGTGCGGCAATGCGTCGTGCCGGCGTGAATGTCTGATTTTTCCTGGAATTATCGAAACTCATGAATCGTACCTTGCGTACTGCGGCTTCGCTGCTCGGCGCGGCCATCGCCTTGTCGGGTTGTTCCGGCTCCCTCGTCGAATCCAAGAAGATCGATTACAAGAGCGCACGGCAGCTGCCGTCGCTGGAAATCCCGCCAGACCTCACGGCGCCGACGCGTGACGATCGTTATGTGGTGCCGGATGTTTCGCCCAAGGGCGTGGCGACCTATTCGGCGTATGCGACCGACCGCGCACAGCCTCAGGCGAGCGCCAACCAGCTGCAGGTGTTGCCCAAGGTCGAGAGCATGCGTGTCGAGCGTGCCGGCAGCCAGCGCTGGCTGGTCGTCGAGGGCTCCGCGGATGCGATGTGGCCCAAGGTTAAGGACTTCTGGCTTGAGACGGGCTTCATCCTCAACGTCGAGCGTCCTGAAGTGGGCGTGATGGAGACGGATTGGGCCGAGGATCGCGCCAAGATCCCGCAGGACTTTATCCGCTCGGCGTTGGGCAAGGTGCTCGACGGCGTGTTCTCGACACCGGTGCGCGACAAGTTCCGCACGCGGCTGGAGGCGGGCAAGGATCCCGGCACGGTCGAGATCTACATCAGCCATCGCGGCATGATGGAGATTTATCCCAACGAAGCCAAGGACACGACCGTGTGGCAGCCGCGCCCGGCCGATCCCGAGCTCGAGGCGGAAATGCTGCGTCGCCTGATGGTCCGCCTCGGCGCGGCCGAAGAGCGCGCGGCCGCGATCGTCGCGGCAGCTCCGACGACCGACCGCGCGGCGCTAAAGGGGGCGAACGGCGGCAGCGTCACGCTGGCGATGGACGAGTCCTTCGACCGGGCGTGGCGTCGCGTGGGCCTGGCGCTGGACCGCATCGGCTTCACGGTCGAGGATCGTGATCGCTCGAAGGGGCTCTACTTCGTCCGTTACGTGGATCCGGATGCGGACGTGCAGACGAAGAAGTCCGAGGGCCTCCTGTCCAAACTCGCTTTTTGGCGCAGTAATGATCAGGTGGTGCAGAAGGGTGGCGAATATCGCCTGCGAGTCCGCGGCGAGGGCGAAAAATCGGTGGTCAGCGTGATGACCCGCGAGGGGGGGGAGGATTCGTCCGAAACCGCCCGCAAGATCCTGGGGCTGCTGCAGGAGCAGTTGCGCTGAGGGGCGCGGTGCGGCTTGCGGCGCCGACAGGCCCGCAGGCCGTGCCGCGAAGCATGCGGCCAGGGGGCCGCGAGGCTTGGTCGAGGCGGCAGCGAATGCCGCGGCGGACAACAAAAAAGCCGGCTCGAGAGCCGGCTTTTTTGCGTCGCTGCGAGAGCGAAATTACTTCTGCGCGCCGTCCTTCGGAGCTTCGGCGGGGGCAGCAGCCGGAGCAGCTTCCTGAGCGGCAGCGGGGGCAGCAGCCGGGGCGGCTTCCTGAGCCGGGGCAGCGGCCGGGGCGGCAGCCGGAGCAGCTTCCTGGGCGGGAGCGGCGGCCGGGGCAGCAGCGGGGGCTTCAGCCTTCGGAGCTTCGGCCGGCTTGCCGCAGGCGGCGACGGCGAGGGCGAGCAGGGAAGCAACGAGGAGCGACTGTTTCATGTTCGATGTCCTTTCTTATGGGGCTAGGTGGGTGATCAGTTCCTGTCGGGCGGGCCAAGAAGGATTCACCACCCGATGAACCTCAAGAAATTCTAGCATGTGATTCAAGGGTGCCAATAGCCTGTTGATGCAATGCAACAACTAAAAACGACAGGTCAAAGGGCAAGCGGCGTGCCGACTGCACTCGCCTCCCCATTCATCCAGAATGTTTCAAATTGCGTAGCGAGGAGTGCCAGCCCGCCGATCGCGTCGCTGCCGATCTTTCCCCGTGGCAGATCCTGGTGGAAGCGGGTGACGACGTGGTGCTCGTCTGCGATCAGGAAGGGTTGGCTCCAGCTGCGCGCCCCCGGATCTGCCGTGCGCACGCTGGCGCAGTGCGAATGGTGGGCGAGCAGGCGGGTCAGGCGCGGGCATTCCCGCGCGATCCAGCCGGTGGTGTGCACAAGGATGCGGACCGCGTCGCGGCGCGTGCTCTGCGCGCACAGGCGCTCGAGCAGCGCGATGCCTTGCGGGCTCTCCAGTCCGGTCTCGCGCAGGTCGGGGTCGAAGATGAGCAGTGTCTGCCGTGCGCTCCCGATGGCGGCGAAGAGGGCCGCGCGATAGTCGCCATAGCTGTCGAAAGTCTGTTCGCGTGGGGTATCCATGGTCCGGGCCTGCACGTCGCGTCGGGCGGGGGCGGTGGCGGATGCGAGCGCCCGTTTGTCGTCCGGTCGGGGGAATTATAGGAGCCCGTGGCGGCAAGTACTTTGCGAGCAGGTAAAATCACGCTCTTTTGGGCGGACGCTTGATGCCTGTTGCTGTCATCGAATCTCTGGACCACGAAGGGCGGGGCTTCACCCGTGTGGATGGCAAGGCAGTGTTCGTCGATGGCGCATTGCCGGGCGAGAAGGTCGAATACCGGGTGGTGCGCGAGCGGCCGAGCTACAATTTGGCCGAGCTGGAGCGCGTGCTCAAGCCCAGCGGGCAGCGGGTGGTGCCGCCTTGCCCGCATTACGGCACCTGTGGCGGCTGCTCGATGCAGCATTTCGATTCGGTGGCGCAGGCGGCGACCAAGCAACGTGTGCTGGAAGACGCGCTGTGGCACATCGCCAAGGTGACGCCCGAAGTGGTGTATCCGGCAATCCACGGGCCGGCATGGGGCTATCGGTACCGTGCGCGTATCGGCGTGCGGATGGTTCCGTCGAAGGGCGGGGTGCTGATCGGTTTTCATGAGCGCCGCAGCAGTTACATCGCCGACCTGCAGAGCTGCGCGGTGCTGCCTGCGCATGTATCGGCATTGTTGCCGGCGTTGCACGAACTGGTCGCGGGACTTTCGATCCCGGATCGGTTGCCGCAGATCGAGATTGCGGTGAGCGAGGACATCACGGTGCTGGTGTTCCGCAACCTGCTGCCATTCACGCCGCAGGATATGGCGCGCCTCGCGGCGTTTGCCGATGCGTATGGCGTCCAGGTTTGGCAGCAGCCGGGTACCAGCCCGGCAACGGCCAAGCCGCTGCACCCGAAGAAGGGGCCGGGGCTCGCCTACACGCTGCCCGAGTTCGATGTGACGCTGGATTTCCTGCCGACCGATTTCACGCAGGTGAACGTCGACATCAATCGGCTGCTGATCCGGCGCTCGATGCAGCTGCTGGACCCTCGCCCGGGCGAGCGTATCGCCGACCTGTTCTGCGGCCTGGGGAACTTCAGCCTGCCGATTGCGCGCCGCGGCGCGCATGTGATCGGGGTCGAGGGCAGCGATGCACTGGTCGCCCGGGCGCTGAAGAACGCGCGGCGCAATGGCCTGGCCGACCGCACCGAGTTCCACGCGGCGAACCTGTTCGAGGCGACCGAGGACAGCCTCGCCGCACTCGGCCGGCTGGACAAGCTGCTGATCGATCCGCCGCGCGAGGGGGCGATCGCGGTGGTGAAGGCGCTGAGCGATCAGCAGATGCCGCCGCGCATCGTGTATGTGTCGTGCAGTCCGGCGACGCTCGCGCGCGATGCAGCGGTGCTGGTGCGCGAAAAGGGTTACGTGCTGCGCGGCGCGGGGATCGCGAACATGTTCCCGCAGACCTCGCATGTCGAGTCGATCGCGCTGTTCGAGCGGGGATGACATGCGAAGGCGGGGTGATATACTCCGCCGCTTCCGGAGGTGTGGCAGAGTGGTCGATTGCACCGGTCTTGAAAACCGGCAACGGGCAACCGTTCGTGAGTTCGAATCTCACCGCCTCCGCCAGATCCTGTCCATGTTCTCCGCATTGTCTGGCGGCCGGATCTTTCCCCCACCATTCCCCGTATGTCGCGCGTCATTCTCCTGAACAAGCCGTATGGCGTGATCTGCCAGTTTACGGCGGAGCCGGGGCGGCCGACGCTCAAGGATTTCGTGCCGGTGCCCGGTGTTTATGCGGCGGGGCGGCTCGATACGGACAGCGAGGGCCTGCTGCTGCTGACCGATGACGGTGCATTGCAGCACCGCATCGCGGATCCGCGCCACAAACTGCCCAAGACCTATGTCGTGCAGGTGGAGGGGGAGGCGGACGATGATGCGCTGGCGCACCTGCGCGCGGGACTGGATCTCGGGGATTTCGTGACGCGGCCGTGCGAGGCGCGGTGCATTGCGGAGCCGGACTGGCTGTGGCCGCGCGATCCGCCGGTGCGTTTTCGCAAGAGCGTGCCGACGTCGTGGCTGGAGATCGTGCTGCGCGAGGGGAAGAACCGGCAGGTGCGGCGGATGACCGCGAAGGCGGGTTTCCCGACGCTGCGCCTGATCCGGGTGGCGATCGGCGGGTGGTCGCTCGCAGGGCTGGCGCCGGGGGCGTGGCGCGCCGAGGAGGTGGAGGGCGAACATCCCGGCGGTGCGATGAGTTCCCGCAGGGCCGCACCCGAGCGAACTGCGCCCGACGCGAGGCGCAGGCCGCAGGCGGCAGGTTCCGCGCGCAGACGGCGTTCTTGAGCGCGGCGCGGTAGAATCGCGCTTCCCCATTTATTCTTTACGGGTTTGCCGGTGATGAAACTCCCATCCCTTTTCGGCCGCTGTGCGGTGATCGTGGCGACCGCCGTGGCGTGCCTGTCCGCTGCCCGGGCGGAATTGCCAATGGTCGAGCTGGGGGCAGGGATGCACCGCATCGAGGCGGAATTGGCGCATACCGATCAGGCGCGCCAGATCGGCCTGATGAACCGCAGGGCGATGCCGCAGCAGCGCGGCATGGTGTTCGTCTTCACGCAGGAGGCGCGCCATTGCATGTGGATGAAGAACACGCTGATTCCCTTGTCGGTGGCATTCATGGATCGCGATGGGCGCATTCTGAACATTGCTGACATGCAGCCGCAATCCGAGGTCAGCCATTGCGCCGCGGCGCCGGCGCGTTTTGCGCTGGAGATGAATGCGGGGTGGTTCGCCGCGCGCGGCATCGGTGCCGGGGCGGTGATCCGCGGCGTCGACCGGCTGCCTGCCGGACGCTGAGGCCCGGAGGGCGGGGCGTCGTCCGCCCCGTTGTTTCCAAGTCGCGATTTAGGGCTGTTTTCCCGCGCTTATCCGGCGGCGGGGCTTGCCGGTGTGCGGCGATAATTGCCGCACGTCGCCGAACGTCCGTGCTGAACGGAGCGCATCCGGCGTGCAGGCAAGGAGTCGGCCGTGGCCGAAGACAGCGATCTCGAGAAAACCGAACAGCCATCGCCACGACGGTTGGAGCAGGCCCGTGAGGAGGGCCAGGTTCCGCAGTCGCGCGAGCTGTCGACCTTTCTCGTGCTGATCACGGGTATCGGTGCGTTGTGGATGATGGGAGAGTGGATCTCGGGGCGCATCCTCGGGATGTTGCGCGCGGGTTTCGCGATCGAGCGGGAGCGTGCGTTCGACTCCACGCTGATGCTGGAGAGCTTCGGCGATCTGTTCACCGATGCGCTACTGACGATGATGCCGCTGTTCGCGATCCTGATGGTGGCGGCGATCGCGGCACCGGTGCTGATGGGCGGTTTCGTGTTCGCGCCCAAGATGTTGGGGCTGAAGCTGGAGCGCATGAATCCGCTCCAGGGTATCGGTCGCATGTTCTCTGTGCACGGGCTGGCGGAACTGGTGAAGTCGCTCCTCAAGGCGGCGGTGGTCGGCCTGATGGGTGTTTTCGCAGTGTGGCGCGAGCATGAACACATCTTTGGCCTGACCGGCGAAACGGTGGATGCGGCAGTACCGGATTTTCTTCAGATGGTGTTGTTCGCGACGCTTCTGATCATCATGGGGCTCGCGATCCTGGCGCTGATCGACGTGCCCTTCCAGTTGTGGCAGTACAACAAGAAGCTGCGCATGACGAAGGAAGAGGTCAAGCGCGAGAGCAAGGAACAGGATGGCGACCCGCAGGTGAAGGGGCGCATCCGTGCGATGCAGCGCGAGATGGCGCGTCGGCGCATGATGGCGCAGGTGCCGAAGGCGGATGTGGTGGTGACGAACCCGACGCACTTCTCGGTGGCGCTGAAGTACGACGCGAACAAGATGCGCGCCCCCATCGTGGTTGCGAAGGGGCGCGGCGAGGTCGCGCTGAAGATTCGCGAGCTGGCGAAGGAGCACAAGGTGCCGATGCTGGAGGCGCCGCCGCTGGCTCGTGCGCTGTACAAACACTGCGAACTGGAGCAGGCAGTGCCCGGTGCGCTGTACACGGCGGTGGCCGAGGTGATGGCCTACGTGTATCAGCTCAACCACTGGATGGCTCACGGCGGACTTCCGCCGGCGGCGCCCGGCAAGCTACCGGTGCCCGCCGACATGGACCCTGGCGCGCCCGATTGAGCGGGCGTGCGGAACGGACGATGCGATAGAGGCTGGCAATGAACGATGTCCTCAACCTGCGTGCGCTGCTGACGCCGACGAACCTGCGGCTGCTGGGCGCCCCGATCTTCATCATCATGGTGCTGTCCATGATGGTGTTGCCGCTGCCGCCGTTCGCGCTCGATGTGTTCTTCACCTTCAATATCGCCGTGTCAGTGATGGTGATGCTGGTGGCGATGTATACGCGCCGCCCGCTGGAGTTTTCGGTGTTCCCGACGGTGCTGCTGGTGACGACGCTGCTGCGCCTGGCGCTGAACGTCGCGTCGACGCGCGTGGTGCTGCTCGAGGGGCATACGGGACCGGATGCGGCGGGCAAGGTCATCGAGGCCTTCGGTCACTTCCTCGTCGGCGGTAACACGGCGATTGGCCTCGTCGTATTCGTGATCCTCGTGGTCATCAACTTCGTCGTCGTGACGAAGGGCGCGGGACGAATCGCGGAAGTGAGCGCCCGCTTCACCCTGGACGCGATGCCCGGCAAGCAGATGGCGATCGACGCCGACCTGAACGCAGGTCTGATCGATGAGGCCGAGGCGAAGCGCAGGCGCAAGGAGGTGGCGCAGGAGTCGGAATTCTTCGGCGCGATGGACGGTGCGTCGAAATTCGTGCGCGGCGATGCGGTGGCGGGCATCGTGATCCTGCTGATCAACATCGTCGGCGGCCTGATGGTGGGCATCGTGCAGCACGACATGCCAGCCGGTATCGCGGTCGAGACCTACACGTTGCTGACGATTGGCGACGGCCTGGTCGCGCAGATCCCGGCGCTGATCATTTCCGTCGCGGCGGGTATGGTCGTTGCGCGTGTCGGCGACGACGCCGACGTGGGTGGCTTGGTGATCAGTCAGGTGTTCTCGAATCCGCAGGTACTGATGCTCACCGCGGCGATCATCGGGGTGCTGGGGCTGATCCCCGGCATGCCGAACCTGGTGTTCATCCTGATGGCCGGTTCGCTCGGCTGGTTGGCGTGGCGGCGGCTGGGGATAGTGCGCAGGGAAGCGGCCGCGGCCGCAAGGGTGGCTCCCGAGGCCGCGGCGGCGGTGCCGCCTGCCGAAAGCCAGGAGGCGAGCTGGAACGACGTTGCGCCGGTAGACGTGCTCGGGCTGGAGGTCGGTTACCGCCTGATCCCGATGGTCGACAAGGGGCAGGATGGCGAGCTGCTCAAGCGCATCCGTGGCCTGCGCAAGAAGTTCGCCCAGGACGTTGGTTTCCTGTCGGCGCCGGTGCATATCCGCGACAACCTCGAACTCAAGCCGAACGCCTACCGCATCGCGCTGAAGGGCGTGGAGATCGGTGCCGGAGATGCCTACCCGGGGCAGTATCTGGCGATCAATCCGGGCCGGGTGACCGGGGCGCTCGCGGGGCGCGAGACGCGCGATCCCGCATTCGACCTGCCGGCGTACTGGATCGATGCGAGCCAGCGCGAACAGGCACATGCGCTCGGCTACACGGTGGTCGATGCGAGCACGGTGGTGGCGACGCATCTCAACCATCTGATCCTCAACCACGCGGCAGAGCTGCTCGGGCGTCAGGAAACGCAGGCACTGCTCGACCACATCAGCAAGACGACGCCGAAGCTCGTGGAGGATCTGGTGCCGGCGCTGCTGCCGGTGGCGACGGTGCAGCGCGTGCTGCAGAACCTGCTCGAAGAGGGGGTCAATATCCGCGACATGCGCACGATCATCGAGACGCTTGCGGAGAATGCCTCGCGCACGCAGGATCCGCTCGAGCTCACGTCGCGCGTGCGTCAGGCGCTGGGGCGTTCGATCCTGCAGAGCCTGTTCCCGGGCAATTCGGAAATCCAGGTGATGGCGCTGGATCCGGCGCTCGAACGCATCCTCATGCAGGCGATGTCGACGGGTGGTGGCGACGGCGGTGTCATCGAGCCGAGCCTCGCCGACGGCATGCTGCGTCACGCTGCCGAGGTGTCGCAGCGGCAGGAGGACATGGGGCTGCCTCCGGTACTGCTGGTGCCGCCGCAACTGCGCTGGCTGCTGTCGCGCTTCCTGCGCCGTGCCGTGCCTTCGCTCAAGGTCATCGCGAATTCGGAAGTGCCCGAGACGCGTACGATCCGCGTCACGGCGATGGTGGGCGGGGCCGCGCGCTGAGTCTTTGGCGGGCGGGATTAGCGGGGGGAAACCGGGTCTATTCCGGGCTATCGATCCACCTCCCCGCCGCCATAATCGGTTCCATGCTGCGCACAGAGCGCGGTAGTCGGGAGAACCAGCATGAACGTCAAGCGCTACTTTGCCCCCTCCGCCCGTGAGGCCCTGCGTGCCCTGAAGGCCGAACTCGGTGCCGATGCCATCGTGCTGTCGAACCGCGCGGTCGAAGGCGGCGTCGAGATTCTGGCCCTGCCGGCGGACGACGTGGGAGCGCTTCCGGGGACGCCCCGTGCGGCCGCGCCTGCCGCCCGGCCGGCTGCGCAAGCCCCCGCACCGGCAGCCGAGGATGACGACTTTCAGGTGAGTCTGTCCGGGCGCTCGCTCGCGACCCCGGTGGCGGCGAAGCCGGCGAAGATCATCCGTCCGTTCAACCCGCCGCGCATGGAGACGGCCGACTACGTGATGCGCACGCGGGCGGCGGCATTGAGCGAGCAGTATTCGATCGACGACTGGGAGGCTCCCGAGGCCGCGGCCCGTCCGCTTGCCGCGGAGAAGGCGCCTGCCCCGAGGAAGCCGGCCCCGGCCGCGCCGCAGGTCCGCGCCGCCGAACCCGCTCGCGCGATGGAAGATGAGCGCATACGTTCGCTGCAGGAGGCGAACGTCCAGCTGATGAAGGAAATGGCCGGCATCCGCAGCATGATCGAGCGCCAGCTCGCCGGCTTTGCGTGGGGCGAGACCCGGCGCCGGGCACCCGCACGCGCGGACATCGTCGGCGAGCTCCTCGAAGCAGGCTTCTCCGGCGTGCTCGCGCGTCGCCTGGCCGAATCCGTGGATGAAGAGGCATCGCCGGAGGATGCCCGTGCCGCGGTGAAGAACGCACTCGCGCGCGATCTGCGTGCGGTTGCGTCTGATGCGGACATCATTGACCGTGGGGGCGTGTATGCGCTGGTGGGGCCGACGGGCGTGGGCAAGACGACGACGACGGCGAAGCTCGCGGCACGCTGCGTCGTGCGCCACGGTGCTGACCGGCTGGCGTTGATCACGACCGACGGCTACCGCATCGGGGCGCAGGAGCAGCTGCGCATCTACGGGCGCATCCTCGGCGTGCCGGTGTTTTCCGTACGCGACGCCGCTGACCTGCGCCAGACCCTTGCCGAGCTGCGCAACAAGCACATGGTGCTGATCGACACGATGGGCATGAGCCAGCGCGACAAGATGGTCGCCGAGCAGGCAGCGATGCTGACGGGCGCCGGCGATGTTCGTCGCTTGCTGCTGCTCAATTCGACCTGTCGCGGCGACACGCTCGCGGACGTCGTGCGCGCATACAACGGGCCGGACCTGGCCGGTTGCGTGCTGACCAAGGTGGACGAGGCTGCATCGCTCGCCCCCGCCCTCGATGTGGCCGTGCGCAACGAGCTCAACGTCTTCTATGTCGCCAACGGCCAGCGAGTGCCGGAGGACCTGCACCTGCCTAATCGTGCCTACCTGCTGCATCGCGCGCTGCGCGAGCAGTCCGACGAGTCGCCGTGGAAGCTGCAGGGCGACGAGGCGGCCCTGATGCTGGCGGCCTGCGGAGTCTGACATGATCGACCCGCGTGAAGACCAGGCAGCCGGGCTGCGGCGCCTGTTCCGGCGCGCACCTCCGACGGTCGTCGCGCTGTACGCGACCGGGCGCCGGCGTGCGCATGTGGCGCTGCAGGCGGCGCACCGCATCGCGGGGCACGGCCGGCGCGTGCTGTTGCTCGACGAGGCGCAGGGCGAGGATTCGCTGGCCGGGGTGCTCGGCCTGCCTACGGGAGGCGACCTGCTGGGCGTGCTCGGCGGTCGCAGTTCGGCGCGGGAACTCGTCCAGCCGGTGCCGGGCCTGCTCGGGCGCGTGCCGGTGGCGGCCTGCGCGCTCGCACTGCCGCTTCTCGACGGCGAGCGGCGCGACTGCGTGCTCGACGCACTGCGGACGCTGCAACGCCCTGCGAGTTTCATCCTGATCCACTCGGCGTGTGAGAGCGCCGCCGATCCGTCACCCTTCGCGCTGGCGGCGCCGCGCCGTCTGGTGGTCGCCGAGGCGAGCCGCAGCGGCGCGACCGACGCCTACCAGGTGATCAAGCGCCTCGCCGCGGCTGGCGCGGGTTCGCTGCATGTGGCGGTGTGCGGAGCGCGCGGGCGAGCCGACGCCACGGCCTTCTTCCACAGCCTGAGCGAGCTCGTGCGCCGCCACGTCGGCGTGCCGCTCGCCTGGCTAGGCGAGGTCGAGCGCGATGAGTTGGCGGCGGGTTTGGGGCAGGGCGCAGCGGAGGCTTCTCCGCGCGATGCCGAGGCCGCCTTCCTGCGCCGCCTCGCGACGTTCGGCAATGTACAGGCCGGCGCGGCGGCTGGCAGGGGGGCTCCGACATGGGACTGAGTGCCTACCCGTTTGGCAAAAGCGGGCCGGCTGCGGGACAATGGACGTCCGCCGGTTTGCCCCCATGTCCGGAACCCCGTCCAGGACGGAAGAAGATACAGGCGAAGTGGATGTACGACGCAGCGGGTAATCTCGACAAGAACCATCTGGTGGAGGCCTATGCCCCGCTGGTCAAGCGCATCGCCTACCACCTGATGGCGAAGCTGCCGGCCAGCGTGCAGATGGACGACCTGATCCAGAACGGCATGATGGGCCTGCTGGATGCGATCGGCCGCTACGAGGACGGACTGGGCGCGCAGTTCGAGACCTATGCCGTGCAGCGCATCCGCGGCGCGATGCTCGATGGACTGCGCGAGAACGACTGGCTGCCGCGCAGCATGCGGCGTGACATGCGCCGCATCGAGTCAGCGGTGCACGAACTGGAACAACGCCACGGACGCCAGCCGTCCGAGGCGGAGCTCGCTGAACTGCTGGGCATGCCGCTCGCCGAGTACCAGCGCATGCTGCAGGACGCGCGCGGTTACCAGCTGGTGCATTTCGAGGACTTCACCGACGGCGAGGGCGAGGACTACTTCGAGCGGCATCTCGGCGAGCACGAATCGAATCCGGCCGACATCCTCGAGGAGGCCGACATGCGCAGCGCGCTCGTGCGGGCGATCGAGGATCTGCCCGAGCGCGAGAAGCTGATGATGGCCCTGTACTACGACGAGGAGCTCAACCTGCGCGAGATCGGCGAGGTGCTGGGCGTGTCCGAGTCGCGCGTGTGCCAGCTCCACAGCCAGGCTGTGGCGCGGCTGCGGGCGCGCATCCTGGGCAGCGCAGGGCCGGCGGGAACCCCGACCCGGGCGCGCCGCGGACGGCCGCCCAAGAATCCTCCGTCCGGCGGCTGAGCGGGCCGGCCGAGGGACTGCGGACATGGACAAGATCAGCGTCGTAGGACTCACCCTGGGCATCGCCGCCCTGATCATGGGGCAGGTGATCGAGGGGGGGCATATCGCATCCCTCCTGCAGCCCACCGCTTTCCTCATCGTGATCGGCGGCACACTGGGTGCCGTGATGCTGCAGAGCCCGCTGAAGGTCTTCCGCGAGGGCATGCGCATGACCCGGTGGGTCTTCATGCCGCCGCCGGCCAGCCATGCCGCGCTGATTCGCCAGGCGACGAGCTGGAGCCAGATCGCGCGCAAGGAAGGGCTGCTGGCGCTGGAGGCGCAGATTCCGCGCATCAGCGATTCGTTCACCCGCAAGGGGCTGCAGCTCCTCGTCGATGGCGTCGAGCCGCAGCGGCTGCGCGAGGTGCTGGAGGTCGAGATCGACGCGTGGGCGGCGCAGATGCGCCAGGGGGCGCGCATCTGGGAGGCGGCCGGCGGCTACGCGCCGACGCTGGGCATCCTCGGCGCGGTGCTGGGCCTGATCCACGTGATGGAGAACCTGACCGATCCGTCGAAGCTGGGGGCCGGCATCGCGGTGGCTTTCGTCGCCACGGTGTATGGCGTGGGTTTCGCCAACCTGGTGTTCCTGCCGATGTCGAAGAAGCTCATGGCCTACGTGGCCGACGGGGTGTCGCAGCGCGAGATGCTCGTGGACGGGCTGGTCGGCATCGCCAATGGCGACAATCCGCGCATCATCGAGAGCCGCATGCAGGGTTACATCGCCTGAGCGTGCCCCGATGCGACGCCACCGCAGACACCGCCAGCTGGACGACGCGAACCACGAGAATCAGGATCGCTGGCTCGTGTCCTACGCGGACTTCATCACCCTGCTGTTCGCCTTCTTCGTCGTGATGTATTCGCTGTCATCGGTGAATGAGGGCAAGTACCGCGTGCTGTCCGATTCGCTGATCAACGCCTTCCGCAACATCACCGTGAATGTGCCGGGCGACCCCGTCATCGCCCCGCCGCCGGCCGTCGCGCCGCCCAAGCCCGCGCCCTTGTCGCCGAACCCGGACGAGGAGGTCGAGAAGCGGCGTCGGGCCGAGTACAAGCGCATGACGACGATGGCCGAGGACATCCGTCGCGTGCTGGAGCCGCTGACCCAGGGCGGGCAGGTCCGTGTGGCGGAAGGGGCGCGCGGGATCTCGGTGGAGATCAACGCCAGGGTGCTGTTCGCGCCGGGCGATGCGGTCCTCGCGGCGCCCGCGGTGGCGGCGCTGCGGGCCGTCGCCGAGGTGCTGGCGCGTGCCGAGTTTCCGATCACGGTCGAGGGCCACACCGACAACGTGCCGATCCGCAATGGACGCTTTCCGTCGAACTGGGAATTGTCGGCGGTGCGCGCATCAACCGTGGTGCGCCTATTCATCGAGTCGGGCGTGCGCGGAGGCCGCCTCACGGCGGCCGGCTACGCGGACCAGCGGCCGCTCACCGACAATACCAACGAGGAAGGCCGCGCGCGCAACCGCCGCGTGACGATCCTGATCGAGTCGATGGTCGGCGAGCCGCCGCCACGTGCACCGGGGCAGATTCGCGAGGGCGATCCGATCCGCTCCATCCTTCCCCCGGGCGAGGCTGCGGGCAGCGCGGAAAAGCAGCCCGCCCGCTGAGTAGCGTCGCGAGCGCGCTCAGATCGACACGAGCACGTCGCACTGCGACTCGACCAGCACGTGCTTGGTGACGCTGCCGAGGATCAGGTCCTCGACGACGTTCTCGCCGTGTTTGCCCATCACGATGAGGTCGCAATCCTGCTCCTGTTCCTGCTCGATGATGGTGCGCGATGGGTCGCCGTGCATGACGATGATGCGCGCGCATTCGGGCGGAATGCCGGCTTCGTCGCGCAACCGGCGTAGCTGCTGGAGCGCCTCCTGGCGTGCGGCAATGCGATAGCGGTGGATCAGGTCCTCGTCCACTCCGGCGTAGTGGAGCTTGCCCTCGAACGGCACCTCGAAGGCATGCAGCAGGATGAGGTTGGCCTGCGGTGCGAGCCGGCGCGCGTCGTGCAGTGCCGCCACCGAGTAGAGGGAAAAGTCCACCGGCACGAGCAGCGTGCGGTACGGCTCGTGCGGAGGCTGCTTCACGATCAGCATCGGTCGTACTGTCTTGCGCACCATGCGTTCCGCGGTCGATCCGAGCAGGAGGTGGCGCATGAAGCTGCTGCCGCGCGCACCCAGCACCAGCAAGTCCGCCGCGATCGCATGGGACCCGGTCGTCAGCTCCTGCAGCAGCGGGCCGGATGCGACATGCACACCCGCGGCGAGGCCATGATGTCGCTGCAATGCCGCGGCCAGTTGATCGAGGTCTGCCTGCGCCGATTCGAGCACGCGGGCGGCGGCGTCGGGTGGAACCTCGGCGACGAGCTGGCGCAGCTTTTCGAGCGGCGCCATGCTCGCCACGTGGAGGAGGTCGAGCGCGGCACCGAGTTCGCGGGCGACGAGAGCCGCACGCTCGGCTGCGTGTCGCGCGGGCGCGGACAGATCGGTCGCCGCGAGCAGGCGGGTGAAAGGACGTTCGGTCATGGTCGGAATCCTCCCTTTCGATGTCATTATTGAGCCGCCGCGTGCGGTGTGAAGCGTTCCAGCACGTGCCCGGTCATGCCTTTCGCGAGTTCTTCCTCGCCGTAGAAGACCGTGCCGATACCCTCGCTACGCAGCAGGCGGGAGTCGGCCTCGCTGTGCGTGCGCAGGACGATCTCGATAGCCGGGTTGAGCGTGCGCGCGGTCTCGGCCATCTGCACGACCGCGCCCGGCACGACGATGCGTCGCACGGCGAGGAGATCATCGAGCGAGAAGTGCAGGCCGACGCCGAACATCAGCAGCATCACGCCGATCTCGGAGAGCTGCGAGGCGGTGTGGATGTCGGCGACGAAGCCTGGGCTGGCGGGGCCGATCGCGACGCCGGCGACGAGGTAGCCGACAAGCGCGGGGATCTTCAGCCGCTCGGCGACGAAGCCGAGGATCAGCGCGAGGCCGAAGGCCGCGGCGATGGTCGTGATGAGGGAGATGTCGTGGTCCATTCGGAGTCTTGGTCGTGCGGGGTGGGGCGCCGCAACGACGCCCGCCGGCCTCATGCGAGACGGGCGGGCGCCGGGGTGCCGCTTCCTGAAAGACTGCGTCCGGGCCGATCGGTTCCGGCCGCCGCCATCCGGGCCGGTGAATCAGGCGCTCGTGAGGGCTGCGGGCAAAACCTTGGGCGTGAGCGTCATGCCCTTGCGTGCGCGCCGATGGACGAGCGGCGCGAGCTGCGACGGTTTCAGGTCTATCGTCACGGCCTTGCCGCCGCGGCCGGTGCCTTCGACGCGCAGCGTCGCCTCGTCGGGCGGTACCGCGACGGCGACGAGCGCTTCCTTGTCGTCGAGCGCCATCACGATCACGCCGCGTCCGCCGGACTGCACCTTCATCTCGCTGCGCATGAAGACGAGGATGCGGCCGTTCTCCGACACCGCAGCGATGCGCTCGCCCACGACGCGCGCCGGCACCAGCACTTTCTCGCCCTTTTCGAGCGTCATGAAGGCCTTGCCCGCGCGCTGGCGGCTGGTCGCATCGCCGAGCGTGCAGATGAAGCCGTAGCCGCCGGAGTTGGCGAACATCCACGTCGATTCGGGTTCGGCGGTGAGCACCTGGGCGAGCTTGCCGCCGTCCTGGAAGTCGACCAAGGTTGTCATCGGCGCGCCGTCGCCGCGACCGCCGGGCAGGTCCGACACGCGCACGGTGTAGGCGCGGCCGTTGGTGTCGATGACGACGAGCGGCCAGGTGGTGCGCGTCTCGATCACCGCGAAGGCGAAGTCGCCCGCCTTGTAGCTGATCGCCGCGGCGTCGATGCCGTGGCCCTGGCGCGCGCGCACCCAGCCGTTCTTCGACACGATCACGGTGACCGGTTCGTCGGCGACGCTGATCTCGGCCGGGGCGACCGCGGCGACCGCCTCGATCACGGTGCGGCGGTTGTCGCCATACTTCTTCGCGTCGTCCTCGATCTCCTTGAGGATCAGGCGGGTCATGGCCGCGTGGCTGTCGAGCAAATGCTGCAGGCCGTCGCGTTCTTCCTTCAGCTCGTTGAGCTCCTTCTCGATTTTGAAGCCTTCGAGGCGCGCGAGCTGGCGCAGGCGGATCTCGAGGATGTCCTCGGCCTGGATGTCGGTGAGGCCGAAGGCGGCGATCAGCGCCGGCTTGGGTTCGTCCGACTCGCGGATCACGCGGATCACTTCCTCGATGTGCAGGAAGGCGATCATGCGGCCTTCGAGGATGTGGATGCGGCGATCGACCTCGTCGAGGCGGTGGCGCGTGCGGCGGTCGACGGTGACGTAACGGAAGTCGATCCATTCGCGCAGGATCTGCACGATGTTCTTCTGCTGCGGCCGGCCATCGCGGCCGATCATCGTCATGTTCACCGAGGCCGAGCTCTCGAGGCTGGTGTGCGCGAGCAGCACCGCCATGAACTCGTCGCGGCTCTGGCGGGACGAGCGTGGCTCCAGCACGATGCGCACCGGCGCCTTGTCGCTGGATTCGTCGCGTACCGTCTCGACGACGCCGAGTACGAGCTGCTTGAGGTTCTTCTGTTCCTGGCTGACTTCCTTCTTGCCGGCGCGCGGCTGCGGGTTGGTCAGCGTCTCGATCTCGGCGAGCACGCCGGCGGCGGACACGCCGTGCGGCAGTTCGTCGATGATCACGCGCCACTGGCCGCGGGCGAGCTCCTCGACGTGCCAGCGCGCGCGCACGCGCAGGCTGCCGCGGCCGCTCGCATACGCTTCGCGGATCACCTCGGGCGAGGAGATGAGTTGGCCGCCGCCGGGGAAGTCCGGGCCGGGCAGCCGCGGCAGGATGTCGTCGAGGCCGGCGTCCGGATTGCGGATCAGGTGGCAGGTGGCGTCGGCGACTTCGCGCAGGTTGTGCGGCGGAATCTCGGTCGCCATGCCGACCGCGATGCCCGAGGCGCCGTTGAGCAGCACGAAGGGCAGGCGCGCGGGCAGGAGTTGCGGTTCCTCGAAGGCGCCGTCGTAGTTCGGCACGAAGTCGACGGTGCCGCGGTCGATTTCGGACAGCAGCAATTCGGCGATCGGGGTCAGGCGGCATTCGGTGTAGCGCATCGCCGCCGCGGAGTCGCCGTCGCGCGAGCCGAAGTTGCCCTGGCCGTCGACGAGCGGGTAGCGCAGCGAGAAATCCTGCGCCACGCGCACCATCGCGTCATAGACGCTGGAGTCGCCGTGCGGGTGGTACTTGCCGATGACATCGCCGACGACGCGCGCGGACTTCACGTGTTTCGAGCTCGCCGACAGACGCATCTCGTTCATCGCGTAGAGGATGCGCCGCTGCACCGGCTTCATGCCGTCTTCGACCTGCGGCAGCGCGCGCGACTTCACGACGCTCATCGCGTAGGCGAGGTAGGCGCGCTCGGCGTAGCGGTCGAGTGCGAGGGTGCCGTCATCGGGGGGCGGGGCGTCGTTTCCGCCTGTCGCCGGTGGGGCGGGCGGGGCCGGCGGCTCGGCGTTGAAGAGGTCCAGCGTGTCTGTGGTCATGGAGCGGTGCGTCGAAAAGCTATGAGGGGTGGCATGGCGGGCGGGGCGTCGTTTCCGGATGCGGTCAGTGTATCCGCGGCGAATTGCGCCGGGGCTCCGATCGGCTTACAGTTTTCGTAAGCGCCAGCCAGCGAAAGCGCGCATTCTGGCAGCGTTCCGGGCGGAAGTTCAAGGATTCGAGCTCGGCCGCGCACGGTGGCGTACCCTTCCGGACCCGATCTCGTCCATGAACCTGCGTTTCGTCGAAGCCTTCCTGTGGGTGGCGCGCCTGAAGAGCATCACGCGTGCCGCGGACAAGCTGTGCCTGACGCAGTCGGCGGTATCGAGCCGCATCGCGAGCCTGGAGGAGGAACTGGGCGTGGCGCTGATCGATCGGCGCGAGCGCCACTTCCGCCTGACCAACTCCGGCAACCGCTTCCTCGTCTACGCCGAACGGCTGCTCGCGATCCAGCGCGAGCTGAAGGACGAGATCGGCACGCCCGAGCCGCAGGCGATGACGATGCGCATCGGCTGCATCGAGTCGGTGCTGCACACCTGGCTGATCCCGCTCGTCGAGCATCTGCGCCGTACCCAGCCGCACATCGAGTTCGAGCTGGCCGTGGAAATGACGCCGGTGATCACCGAGCAGTTGCGGCGCGGGGGCCTGGATCTCGCGTTCGCCGCCTTGCCGGCGGCGGGCGAGGGTATTCGCGTCACCGAACTGCCGTCGCTGGAGATGGTGTTCGTCGGCCGCCGCGGCGACGCGGAACGCGCCGGGAAATGGACCTTGCCTGACATCCTCGAACACGACGTGCTGACCTTCCAGCGTGGCTCGCAGCCGCATGTCGCGCTGATCGAAGTGATCCGCCGCGCGGGCCTGGAAAGCGGGCGCATTCACACGATCTCGTCGATCTCGGCGCTGGCGCGGATGGTCGAGGGCGGTTTCGGCTTCGCGACCTTGCCGCGTGCGACGGTGCCCGGCTTTGCGCGCGGGGCCGATCTCGCGGTGCTCGATGCCGAACCGCGTCTTGCGCCGCTGCCAATCCATGCGTCGTATTGGGCCTACCCGGGCGCGCCGCAGATGGAGGCTGCCGTCCAGGAGGCGATCGCCTTCGTGCGCGGCTTCCCGATCGACGGCACGACTTGACCACGCTTGTCGCGCAGCCGGATCCGCTGCGGTCGGCATCGAAAAAATCGATGAACTCACAAAGAAATTTTGCGTTTGTCTAGCTTCCACCCCCCGCCGATACTTTGATCACGACGCGATCACAGCGTCGGGCCACGGATGAGGAGACGGGCGGTGGAAAGGAATTTTGACAGCGCAGTTGCGTCCGCTTTGGAACTGACAACTGGGGTCGCCGCACGCCGTGCGATCCGCGCGGCGCTGTGGACCTCGCACACGAGCGGGATGGCGCCGGGCCATGTGCAAGGCAACGTCGCGATCCTGCGCTCCCGCGATGCCGACGAGTTCCTGCGCTTCTGCCAGCGCAATCCCAAGCCCTGCCCGCTGCTGGCGGTGTCCGAGCCGGGCGAGCCGCTGCTGCCGACGCTCGGCGCCGATGTCGACATCCGCTTCGACGTGCCGCGCTACCGCGTGTGGCGCAAGGGCGAGCTGGTCGCCGAGCCGACCGCGATCGACGATCTGTGGGAGCCGGACTTCGTCACCTTCGTCATCGGCTGCTCGTTCTCCTTCGAACAGGGGCTGCTCGAAGCGGGCATCCCGCTGCGCCACATCGCCCAGGGGCGCAACGTCGCGATGTACCGCACCAACATTCCCACCAGCCCGGCCGGCCAATTCCACGGTCCGCTGGTCGTGTCGATGCGGCCGATGACGGCGGCGAACGCGATCCGCGCGATCCAGGTGACGTCGCGCCTGCCCAACGTGCATGGCGCGCCGGTGCATTTCGGCGACCCGGCGGAGATCGGCATCGCGGACCTCGCGAAACCCGACTTCGGCGATCCGGTCGAGATCCTGCCGGGCGAAGTCCCCGTGTATTGGGCCTGCGGCGTGACGCCGCAATCGGTGGTGATGGAAGCCCGCCCGGAGCTGTGCATCACGCACGCGCCGGGCTCGATGCTGGTCACCGACCTGCTCAACAACCAACTCGCCTTTTCCTGAACAGAGCCTGTTTCGTCGCACTCCGGCACAGACCGGGGGCGGCGTGTGTCGAACCACTAAAGGAGATCCACCGTGTGGATTAACGAGACCACCAAGAACGAACGCAAGACGCTGACCGCGGCCTTCGCCGGCTATGGCGTCGATGCCTTCGACTACATGATCTACACCTTCCTGATCCCGACGCTGATGGCGGCGTGGGCCATGAGCAAGGTCGAAGCGGGCTACATCGCGACCGGGGCGCTGATCACTTCGGCGATCGGCGGCTGGGCGGCGGGCATCCTCGCCGACAGATACGGCCGCGTGCGCGTGCTGCAATGGACCGTCATCTGGTTCACGGCCTTCACCTTCCTGTCGGGCTTCACGAACTCGTTCGAGCAGCTTTTCTTCACGCGCGCCATGCAGGGCTTCGGCTTCGGCGGCGAATGGTCGGTCGGTGCGGTGCTAATCGCCGAGATGATCCTGCCGAAAAACCGCGGCAAGGCGGTCGGACTCGTGCAGAGCAGCTGGGCCGTGGGCTGGGGCGTGTCCGCGATCGCGTTCTGGGGCGTGTATGCGTTGATGCCCGCCGAATACGCGTGGCGTGTGCTGTTCTGGATCGGAATCCTGCCTGCGGTGCTGATCTTCTACATCCGTCGCAACATCCATGACCCGGAAGTGTTCCACGTCGCCCGTGCGAAGGTGAAGGCTGAGGGCGGCGGCAACTTCCTCGAAATCTTCTCGCCGCGCCTGCTGCCGACGACGATCTTCGCCAGCCTGCTGTCGACGGGCATGATGGGCGCCTACTATGCGGTCACGACCTGGCTGCCGACCTTCCTCAAGATGGAGCGCGGGCTGTCGGTGCTGGGCACGAGCGGCTACCTGCTGGTGCTGATCCTCGGTTCCTTCTTCGGCTACCTGACGAGCGCCTGGCTGTCGGACCACCTCGGCCGCCGCCGCTGCTTCATGCTCTTCGCGACCTGCGCCGGCGCCCTGGTCTACAGCTACACGCTGCTGCCGATCAACGACGCGATGATGCTCTTCCTCGGCTTCCCGCTCGGCTTCTTCCTGTCGGGCATCTTCTCCGGGATGGGCGCCTTCCTCGCCGAGCTGTTCCCGAACGAGTTGCGCGGTTCGGGTCAGGGCTTCTGCTACAACTTCGGCCGTGCGGTCGGTGCGACCTTCCCGGCGCTGGTCGGCTACCTGAGCACCAGCATGCCGCTCGGCGAAGTGATCGGCATCCTCGCCGTGGGCGGTTACCTGCTCGTGATCGTCGCCTGCCTGCCGTTGCCCGAGACGCGCGGCCGGGACCTGGTCCTGCAGAACTGAGCGGACCTGCGCGCCGCCTGCAAGGCTTCTCGCGCCGTGTCGTAGGGCAGGGTGCGGGAATTGCCGAACGCAATTCACTGGGCGCGAGCCCTCCCCAGCGGAATAATCCCGCCATGACTAATGAGCTTGCACACCCGCCGGCGCGTCTGCTGAGTGTCGGCGACGCAGCCTGGACGGTCGAGTTCGGCAACGCCATCGACCCCGCGATCCACGGTCGCGTGCTCGGCTTCTCCAGCCTGCTCGACACCTTGTCGAACGACGGCCGCCTCGACGGAGTCGTCGAATGGGTTCCGACCTTCCGTTCCGTGACCGTCCACTTCGACCCGCTGCGCACCGATGCGCTGGCGCTGCACGACCTGCTCGCCGAGCTCGCCGGCAAGAGCGGCAGCCTGTCGGCGGCCGGGTGTCGCTGGCGCATCCCGGTCTGCTTCGATGCCGATTGCGCGCCGGATCTCGACGAGGTCGCCGCCGCCAAGGGCATGTCGCGCGAGGAGGTCGTACGGCTGATGACGGAGACGGTGTTCACCGTCTACATGCTGGGTTTCCTGCCCGGCTTCCCTTACCTCGGCGGCCTGCCCGAGGCGCTCGACATGCCGCGGCTCGCCACACCGCGGAAAGTCGTGCCCTCACGTTCGATCGCGATCGCCGGTCGCATGTGCGCCGCCTATCCGTGGGAAAGCCCGGGCGGATGGCGCCTGCTCGGCCGCACGCCGCTGCGTCTCTTCGATGCGGCCAACGCGCGCCGTCCGGCCTTGCTGGCGCCCGGTGACCAGGTGGTGTGGCAGGCGGTTGACCGCGAGACCTTCGATGCGTTCGAGCGGGAATGCGCCGCCGGCCGCTTCGATCTGTCGAGCCTGCTGACCGAAGGAGAGACGGCATGAGTGCGATCCTTGAAATCATCGACGCCGGCCTCGCCGTCAGCGTGCAGGACCGCGGCCGCGCGGGCTACCGCAACATCGGCGTGCCGGTGTCCGGGGCGCTCGATCCGGTGTTGATGGCGGCGGCGAATGAGCTGGCCGGCAATGCTTCGGAGGCTGCGGTGCTGGAAGTCGGCCTGAGCGGGCCGTCGTTGAAGGCGCTGTCGGGCACCGTGCGCGTCGGGCTCTCCGGCGAGATGGGGGCGCAGCTCGTCAATACGCGTGGTCAGGTGCTGAAGGTGGCGCCGTGGCAGACGGCGACGCTGTTTCCCGGCGACGTCATCCGCATCGGTGGCGTTTCGCACGGCGTGGGCTACGTTGCGCTCTCGGGGGGTGTGCAGGTGGCCGAGCAGCTCGGCAGCCGTTCGACCTACCTGCGCGCGGCGATCGGCGGGGTGCAGGGCAGGGCGCCCAGGGTCGGCGACCGCCTGCAGTGCGACGCCGTGCGCGGCGACCCCTGGCTCGAATTCCGCGCGAGGGCACCGTGGCATCACGACACGGGCCCGATCCGCGTGATCCTCGGCCCGCAGGAAGACCATTTCACGCGCGAGGCGGTGGAAAATTTCCTGTCGCGGCCTTACGCCGTCACGCGCGACATGGACCGCATGGGTCTGCGCCTCGACGGCGAAAAGCTCGCGCACAACGAGAAGGGTGCCGAGATCGTGTCGGACGGCGTCGCGCCGGGCACGATCCAAGTGCCGGCGAACGGCCAGCCGATCGTGCTGATGGCGGATTGCCAGACCTCGGGCGGCTATCCCAAGATCGCGACGGTGATCCGCGCCGACCTGCCAAGGCTCGCCCATGTGCGTCCGGGTGACGAATTACGCTTCGTCGCGGTGAGCCATGCCGAGGCCGCGGCGGCGCTGCGCGATCAAGTGCAGCGGCTTGCCGCCTGGGTCGGCATGATCCAGAGTTTCCGCCCGCCGGGAGTCATCGACGAGGCGGCGCTGTATGGCGCGAACCTCATCTGCGGCGCCGTGCGCGGCGACGAATGGACCCTGCACGGCGTCAATCTGCAATATGGAGCACACCATGGCTGAGCGCATCAATCTCAACGCCGACCTCGGCGAAAGTTTCGGCGCCTGGAGCATGGGCGACGACGCGTCGATGCTGGAGGTCGTCAAATCGGCCAACGTCGCCTGCGGCTTTCACGCGGGCGACCCGCTCGTGATGCGCCAGACCGTCGCCACGGCCAAACGCTGCGACGTGAGCCTCGGCGCGCATCCGTCCTTCCCCGACCTGCAGGGCTTCGGCCGCCGGCGCATGGACGTGCCGGCCGCCGAACTCGAAGCGATGCTGATCTACCAGATCGGCGCGCTTGCAGGCATCGCGCGCACCGACGGCATGGAGGTGACGCACGTCAAGCCGCATGGCGCGCTGAACAACATGGCCTGCGCCGATGCGAAGCTCGCGGCGACGGTGGCGCGCGCGGTGCGTGCGTTCGATCCGAACCTGATCCTGCTCGCCCCGGCGTTGTCGCAGTTGGTGATCGCCGGGCGCGAGGCGGGGCTGCGGGTCGTCGAGGAGATCTTTGCCGACCGTGCCTACCTTGACGATGGCAACCTCGTGCCGCGCTCGCAGCCGGGCGCGATGATCCACGGCGCGGACGGCTGCCTGCACCACGTGCTCGACATGCTCGAAGCCGGCGCGCTGATCTCGATCAACGGCAAGCGCCTGCCCGTGAAGGCGCAGAGCATCTGCGTGCATGGCGACGACGCCGAGGCGGTCGCCACGGCGCGGGTCTTGCGCGAAGGCTTGCTGCGGGCGGGATACGAGCTGGTCGCGATTCCCGAGCTCGCCTGATCAGGGAAGCGCCAGCAGGCGCGTCACGGCGTCGGCGAAATCGTCGGCGATGAGGCTCGGCCGGATCGCCGGATCGGCGTCGTCGCCCGCACGGAACTTGCCGGTGCGCACGAGGATGGCCGGGATGCCGGCGGCAAGCGCCGCGCCGACATCGTCGTGCAGGTCGTCGCCGATCACGACGGCGTCCGCGGCCGACACGCCAAGTTCGGCCAAGGCGGTGTGGAAGAAGGCCGGCGCCGGTTTGCCGACGACCTCGGCCGGCACGCCGCTGCTGAATTCGAGCCCCGTCACGAAGGCCCCCATGTCGAGCGACAGGCCGTCCTCTTCCATGAAATAGCGGTTCTTCGCCATCGCGATGAAGGCGCCGCCGGCCATCAGCAAGCGGAACGCGGCGTTCAACTGCGCGTAGTCGAGATGCGGCCCCATGTCGCCCAGCACGACCGTATCGGGGGCGTCTGCGCTCGGGCCGATCTCCGCGCCAAGGTCCGGATGGACGAGGTAGAGCGGCTTCAGGCCGCGCTCGCGCACGAGTTGCTGTGCGGCGTGGGGCGCGGTCTGGAGTTCGGCCGCGTCGATGTCGAACCCCATCCTGCGCAGCCTCGCGACCAGCGTGCAGCGCGGCGTGCGCGTCGTGTTGGTCAGGAAGCGCAGCGGCAACCTCGCTGCGCGCACGCCGGCTAGGGCCTCGACCGAGCCGGGGATGGCTTGCTCGCCAACGTGCAGCACGCCGGCAAGGTCGATCAGCAGGGCTTTGGGGCGTCGGGTGAGCGGTGGTCCTGAACGGTCTTGCATGGCCGGTTCCTGGGCAGTGAGGGCGGATCGCTTAAGTTATAGCAACAAGAATGCTGCGGTGCGGCAGTGCAAGTGCCGGCACGTGCGGGACGAGACGAGACGAGACGAGACGAGACGAGGATGCTCCCATCGTCCCGAGCATGGAAAGAATTGCTGGAAACGCAGTCCGGGGGCAACATGATCGGGCATGCACTCCACGCCGTAATGGAGAACGAAAATGGCCAGCAAGAACACGATTTGTCTCTGGTACGACGGTACCGCCCTGGACGCCGCGCAGTTCTATGCCAGGACGTTTCCGGACAGCAGTGTGGGAGCCATCTTTCGTGCCCCCGGCGACTATCCCTCCGGCAAGCAGGGCGACGTCCTGACGGTCGAGTTCACCGTCATGGACATACCTTGCCTCGGACTGAACGGTGGTCCTGCGTTCAGCCACAACGAGGCTTTCTCGTTCCAGGTCGCGACCGACGATCAGGCCGAAACCGATCGCTTGTGGAACGCGATCATCGGCAACGGTGGCCAGGAAAGCGCCTGTGGCTGGTGCAAGGACAAGTGGGGCCTGTCGTGGCAGATCACGCCGCGGGCCCTCATGGCCGCGATCGCCGACCCTGATCGCGCGGCGGCCAAGCGCGCCTTCGATGCGATGATGCAAATGACGAAGATCGACATCGCCGCCATCGAAGCGGCGCGGCGGGGTTGAGGCGGCTTCCTGATTGCCCTCTCAATTACCCTTGCCAGGAGGGGGTTACACGCCGTCGGTCCACATCCCCGGCACTCGATGACCCCGGCGGCCGGCGGCCGCTCAGACGTCCGCCTCGACCGTGTCGCCCTTTTCCTCCATCCACGCGCGCCGGCCCGAGGCTTCGCCCTTGCCCATCAGCAGCGTGAACATGCGCAGCGTGTCGTCGAGCGCATCCGGCCGCACCTGCACCGGTAGCACGCGGCGGGTCGCCGGGTCCATCGTCGTCTCGCGCAACTGGTCGGGGTTCATCTCGCCCAGGCCCTTGAAGCGGCCGACTTCGATTGCCTCCGGCTTGAAGCCTTCCTTCTCGACGCGGTCGCGGATCGCCGCCAGTTCGCCGTCGTCGAGCGCATAGAGGCGCCGCGCCGGACGCTTCTTCCCCTGCGCCGGCACGTCGACGCGATACAGCGGCGGCTGCGCGACGTAAATGTGGCCACGCGCGATCAGCTCCGGGAAGTGGCGGAAGAAGAGCGTCAGCAGCAGCGTCTGGATGTGCGCCCCGTCGACGTCCGCGTCGGACATGATCACGACCTTGCCGTAGCGCAGGCCCGAGAGGTCGGGGTTGCTGCCGGCGGCGTGTGCGTCGACGCCCAGTGCGACCGCGATGTCATGGATTTCGGCGTTCGCGAGCAGGCGGTCGGGGTCGATCTCCCACGAGTTCTGCACCTTGCCGCGCAAGGGCAGGATGGCCTGCGTTTCCTTGTTGCGCGCCATCTTCGCCGAACCGCCCGCGGAGTCGCCCTCGACGAGGAAGAGCTCGTTCTCGGCGATGTCCTCCGACTCGCAGTCGGAGAGCTTGCCCGGCAGCACCGCGACGCCCGAGGTCTTCTTCTTCTCGACCTTCTGCGCGCTCTTCTGCCGCGCGAGCGCCTGCTTGATCGACAGCTCCGCGATCGCCTTGCCGGCCTCGACGTGGTTGTTCAACCAGATCTCGAACGGGTCGCGGATCATCGACGACACGAGCTTCACCGCCTCGCGCGAGTTGAGCTTCTCCTTCACCTGGCCCTGGAACTGCGGGTCCAGCAGGCGCGCGGAGAGCACGAAGCTCATGCGCCCGGCGACGTCTTCCTGCTGCAGCTTCACGCCGCGCGGCAAGAGCGCGTGGTGCTCGATGAAGCTCTTCACCGCGTCGAACACCCCGGCACGCAGGCCGCTCTCGTGCGTGCCGCCGGCGACCGTCGGGATCAGGTTCACGAAGGATTCGGACGGTACCGACTGCTCGAACCAGCCGATCACCCACGCCGCGCCTTCGCCCGGTGCGAAAGTCGCATCGTCCTTGTCGGCGTACTTCTCGGCCGTGTAGAGCGGCGCGACCGGCTCGAGGTCGCCCGCCTGCTCGCGCAGGTAACCGGCGAGGCCGTCCGGGTAGGACCACGTCTTGGTCAGCGCCGGGCCGCTCGCCTGCTCGATGTCGAGCCGCACCGACACGCCCGACAGCAGCACCGCCTTCGAGCGCAACAGGCGCTCGATCTCGTTCTGCGGCACGCGCGGGTTCTCGAAATACTTGCCGTCCGGCCACACCCGCACGCGCGTGCCGGTTTGCCGCCCGCAGTCTCCGACGATGGCGATCGCGCCGATGTTCTCGCCGCCCTCGCTGAAGTCGATGCGATGGATCTTGCCTTCGCGCTTGACCTCGACCTCGACGCGCGTCGACAGCGCATTCGTCACCGCCACGCCGACGCCGTGCAGGCCGCCCGAGAATGCGTAGGCGCCGTTGCCCTCGCGCTTGTCGAACTTGCCGCCCGCGTGCAGGCGCGTGTAGGCGAGCACGACGACCGGCACGCCTTCCTCGGGGTGCAGGCCCACCGGAATGCCGCGGCCGTCGTCCGCGACGCTTACCGAGCCGTCGAGGTGCAGCGTCACGTGGATCTTCTTCGCAAAACCGCCGAGCGCCTCGTCCGCGGAGTTGTCGATGACTTCCTGGATGATGTGCGCCGGTGAGTCGGTGCGGGTGTACATCCCGGGCCGTTCGCGCACCGGTTCGAGTCCCTTGAGGACGCGGAAGGACGATTCGTCGTATTGCTTGCCTGTCATGATGTCTGGGCTGGGTTGCGGTCCGGCCGAGCGCCGGGAGGCGTGCAAGGATACCCGCTGCGAGGGCTTCTGGCACGGCGGCGTTGGTGGGGGCGACAAGGTTGCAGCGTGTCACCGCGCTTCTGCACCTAGAATGAGCTTTGTCGTCGCCGAGGGCGCTGGGCCATGCAGCATTGCTTTACCTACGGTTCGCTGATGTGCGAGGACATCATGTCCGCAGTGACTGGCGCGCGCAGCCGCTTCGTCGCGGCCTCGCTGGACGGGTATCGGCGGCAGCCGGTGCGCGGGCAGGCATATCCGGGGATGGTGCCGGCGACGGAGGCGTGCGTACCGGGGGTGTTGTATCTGGACCTGCCGGCCTCGGCGTGGCTGCGGCTGGACCGTTTCGAGGGCGAGGAATACGAGCGCCGACAGGTCGTCGTGCGGCTGCAGGACGGGCGGACAGAAACAGCGTGGACCTACGTCTTTCGCCCGGGATACGCGGCGAGGCTCGTCGACGGGGAATGGGAATTCGAGCGCTTCCTGCGCACCGGCAAGGCGCGCTTTACGGCGCAGTACGTCGATTCTGACGCCCTGGAGGGCGACGGCCCAGCGTGACGCGAGGGGAAGGCCGCGCCCGGCGCCGTGCGCTATCGCTCCATCTGCTGCTCGTTCCTGCCGCGCCGGCCGCGTTCCTCTTCCTGCGGTTGCTGTTTGCGTCCGTGGGGCTGCGCGCCGCCACCGCGGTCCTGCGGTGCGCGCTGGTCCATGCGCGGACCGCCCATCTGACGGTCACGCATCTCCCTTTCCTGCGCCTGGTGTTCGCGCGCGGGGGCCACCCGGCGCGGTTCCATTTGTCGGGGCTCCATCTGCATTGGTTCGGCCCGCCGCTGAACCGGGCCGCCCTGGCGTGATTCCGCGTCGGGAGCCGAGCGCCGCCGATCCTGCTCCGTCGTGCGAGGCGGGCGCTCGCGGCGTGCGGCTTCGCGTTCATCCCGGTCCGGTCCCCGCATTCTCGGGGGTGCCGGCGGGGGCAGGAACTCGCGGGCTGCGGCGTCGCGCGGCCGGTAGCGGTAATGCTGGCCGCTCAGATCGCGCTGTTCGCGGATGTCGCGCGGATAACGGTCGCCGGAGTACTGTCGCTGATAGATTGGCAACGGTGCCGGCGGTGGTGCGGCGCGGCGGTCCCAGCGGTCCCAGCCGCGGCGGTGTTCTGCCCAGTCGTCGCCCCAGTGCTCGCGCCAGCGTGGCGGCGCCTCGCGGCGCCAGGTGCGGAAATAGATCGGCGGGTCGAGGTAGTAGCGGACAGGAATCCGCAGGATGAACACGGGCACGGCCAGCGGCGCAACCAGCGTCCACGGGCCGTTGTACCAGGAACTCACGTACCAGTCGTCGTCGTAGAACACCCAGTACAGCCCGTCGTAGAAGAAGAAGTTCCCCGCCACCCGCGGCGCGTAATACACCGGATAGCCGGGCACCCGCACGAGCTGCGGATATACCGGCAGGTTGATGCCGATGAACACCTGTACGGAGGCCGTTGCCGGCGTGATCCCGGCCAGCAGTAGCCACAACACCGTCAATAGCGTGCGCATGGTCCTGTCTCCTTCGGGTACGCCCCGCGAGCGCCCTATATGTTTATAGATCGCGGATGCGCCTCGGCGTTCGTGACGGCCTACTGGCCGCGCATGAAGAAGCGGTCGAGATCGCCCATCGTGAGCTGGGTCCAGGTCGGGCGGCCGTGGTTGCACTGGTCGGCGCGCTCGGTCGCCTCCATGTCGCGCAGCAGCGCGTTCATCTCGGGAACCGTCAGGCTGCGGTGCGCGCGCACCGCGCCGTGACAGGCCATCGTCGCCAGCAACTCATTGCGCCTCGCGGTAACGACCTCGGAGGCCGGGTACTCGCGCAACTCTTCGAGGAGCTTCCTCATCAGTTCCGCGACCGGCGCACTGGCGAGCAGCACAGGCACCGCGCGCACCGCCAGCTCCTGCGGTCCGGCAGGCGCCACCTCGAAGCCCATGCTCGCGAGCACCTCGCTGCACTCCTCGGCGGCGGCCATGTCCTTGGCGCTCACCGAGAACACTGCCGGGATCAACAGGCGCTGCACCGAGGGCGTGCCGTCGAGCACGGTCTTGAGCTTCTCGTAGAGGATGCGCTCGTGCGCCGCGTGCATGTCGACGAGCACGAGGCCCTTGGCGTTTTGCGCGAGGATGTAGATGCCGTGCAGTTGCGCGAGCGCATAGCCGAGCGGAGCGGAATCGTCGCCATGCTGCGGCAGCGGATTCGAGAGCGCTGGCGATGTCGCGTTCGCCGGTCGGCCGGTCGCAGGCGCGAAGGCGGTCGGACGGAAGGTGTCGACCGCGGGAGCGGGGGCCGCGCCACCCGTGGTTTCGCGTGCGCCGCCGACGAAATCGAAATAGCTGCGGCTCGCGGACTCCATCGCCAGGCGCCCCTGTACGGGCGGCGCATTGCCGTAGCCGCCGAAGGGGCGCGGGCGCCCGTCCTGCGCGCGCGCGTCGGGGGCGATCGCCGCGTCGGTGGCCGATGTTAGCGCCTGCGCCTCATCTCGCGCCGCGAGGCTCGCGCCCGACTCGGCCAGCGTTCGTGACAGCGCATGGAACACGAACTGGTGGATCGCACGCGATTCGCGGAAGCGCACCTCGATCTTGGCCGGATGGACGTTGACGTCGACACCCGCCGGGTCGAGTTCGAGGAACAGCACGTAGGCCGGGTGCCGTTGACCGTGCAGGATGTCCGTGTAGGCCTGACGCACCGCGTGCGTGAGCAGCTTGTCGCGCACGAAGCGGCCGTTGACGAAGAAATACTGTGCGTCCCGGCTCGCGCGCGAGTAGGCCGGAAGCGAGGCGAAGCCGGAGAGACGCAGTGGCCCCGCATCGGCGTCGAGCGCGCGCGCCTGCGCGAGGAAGTCGTCGCCCATCAGTGCCGCGACGCGGCGGGCCTGGTCGGCTACCGGCAGGCGATGCACGACGCGACCGTTGTGCGCGAGCTGCAGGCCGATGTCGGGGCGCGCCAGCGCGACGCGGCGGAACATCTCGTCGCAGTGTGCGTATTCGGTGCCCTCCGACTTCAGGAATTTGCGCCGCGCCGGGGTGTTGTAATAGAGGTCCGCGACATCGACGACCGTGCCAGCGCCGAGCGCCGCTGGCGCCACGCTGCGGTCCGCGCCGTCGATGCGCCACGCGTGCGCGCTGCCCTCGGCGCGGCTCGTCAGCGTCGTGCGCGCCACCGCCGCGATCGCGGCCAGCGCCTCGCCGCGGAAGCCCATCGTGCCGACGCGCTCGAGGTCATCGAGGTTGGCGATCTTGCTCGTCGCGTGGCGCTCGAGCGCGAGCGCCAGCTCCTCCTTCGCGATGCCGCAGCCGTCGTCGGCGACGCGGATGCGCCGCACGCCGCCCTGTTCGAGCTGCACGTCGATCGCGCGGGAACCGGCGTCGACCGCGTTCTCCAGCACTTCCTTGAGCACCGAGGCCGGCCGTTCGACGACCTCGCCGGCGGCGATCTGGTTGATCAGGAGGTCGGACAGCAGGTGGATCGACGGCATGGGGGCGGGGGAAAACGCGGCGCAACACGCAATTATACGGAGTCCGTTCGGGCTCCGGTCGCCGTGTGGCACCGGCCGGGGTTCGGGGCCGCGGCCCCCTTCCGGTATCATTGGCGAAATTCCATTTTTCGCGTGCAGGTGCCGGATTGTCCGGGGAACATCGTGCGCCGCTCCCTGTCCGACTCCCCCGACGTGCGTGTGCGCGTCCGAACCGAAGACCAAGAACGCCTTCATGAAGTCCATCGTCATCCTCATCTCCGGCCGCGGCAGCAACATGGAAGCCATCGTCAATGCGCGCATCCCGGGCGCGCGCATCGCGGCGGTGATCAGCAACCGCCCCGACGCCAAGGGGCTCGAATTCGCCGCCGCGCACGGCATCCCGACCACCGTCGTCGACCACAAGGCCTTCACGTCGCGCGAGGCCTTCGACACCGCATTGGCCGAGGCGATCGACGGACATGGCGCAGAGCTCGTCGTGCTTGCAGGCTTCATGCGCGTGCTCACGGATGCCTTCGTGCGCCGCTATGAGGGGCGTCTCATGAACATCCACCCCTCGCTCTTGCCGTCCTTCCCCGGCCTTCATACGCACCGGCGGGCGATCGAGGCGGGAGTGCGCGCACATGGGGCGACCGTGCATTTCGTGACGCCGCAGCTCGACTGCGGACCGGTCGTGATCCAGGCCGTCGTGCCGGTGCTGCCGGGCGATGACGAGGACAGCCTGTCGGCGCGCGTGCTGCGGCAGGAGCACCGCATCTACCCCCAGGCGGTGCGCTGGTTCGTCGAGAACCGCCTGACGATCACCGCGCAGGGCCGGGTGCTCGTGCGCGATGAAGCGGTCGATGAGGCCGGGTGGACCATCCCCTCGGTGGATCGGGCGCCCGGGGCCGGGGCGTGCGACAGCCGACAGTCCTGATCCTCGCCACGGGCGCGTCGGTGCTCGTGCACGCGCTCGTGCTGAGCCTGCCGGGCGGGCCCGCGCACGTCGATGCCGAGCCGCCGGTCCTGCATGCCACGCTCGTGATTCCCGAGCCGCAGCCGGCGGTGGATCTCGCGCCCGTCGTGGTGCCGCCGCCCCCGGTGGTCCCGGAGAAACCCCGGCCGCGACCGAAGCCGCGGCCCAAGGCGCCGCCGGTCGAGGTCGCGCCCGCGGTCCCGCTGACGGCGCCGGTCGCAGCGGGCGACGCGGTCGCAATCGCCGCGCCGCCGCCCGTCGAGGCTCCGCCGGAAGTTCAGGCGCCGCCGATCGTCGACGCGGCAGTTGGTGCCGAACCCGCGCCGGAGCTGGTCGCTGCCGGCGACCTCAAGGGCTTCAGCCTTGCCGGCTGGCCGGAACGCGGCAGCATCCGCTTTCGCGTGCATCTGGGCGATGGCGGCTTCGCGGTCGGGGAGGCGCAGCACGAGTGGTCGCATGACGGCAAGCGCTACCGCATGTCGGTCGCAGTGCGCACGACCGGCGTCGTCGGCATGTTCCGTGCCTTCCATTACGCCCAGAGCAGCGAGGGCGACGTGGGGCGGGAGGGGCTCAAACCGGAGCGCTTCAGCGTCGAGCAGACGCGCAAGACCCCGGCCAGCGCCCGGTTCGACTGGAATGCGCGCAAGGTCACGATGACGCGCGGGACCAAGGAGCGCGTCGCGGACCTGCGCCCCGGCGATCAGGACCTGCTGAGCCTGTGGCATCAGATCGGCATCGTCGGCGCGGTCAGCGGATCGACCGAGCTGAACGTTATCACCGGACGCGAGGCCACCCCCTCGACAGTCGAAGTGATGGGGCCCGAGAAGCTGCCGCTGCCGATCGGACTGCTGGAGACGCTGCGCGTGCGGGCCGAGGCGCGCAACGGCAGCCTGACCATCGACATCTGGCTTGCGCGCAACTACGGCATGCTGCCGGTACGCATCCGCGTCATCGACGACAAGGGAGAGGTGCTCGACCAGCAGGCCGTTGAGCTGCGCCTGTCGCCTCCGGGATCGGCTGGCGAAGAGCCCCCGGTGGCCGGGGTCGGCGGCGGCACGGAGGCGGAAGAAGAAATGATCGAATTGCGGGCGGAGGACAACGCCTTCGCCCATCCATACACCGGAAACTGAAGAACGAACATGGCCAGACATGAAGAGGCCGCCTCGCGCGGCCTGTTGATCCACGCCGCCCAGGTCCTGGGGGCGGTGCTTACCTTCGAACACCCGGCCGACGCCGTCCTGTCGAGACACTTCCGCGAGAACCGCGAGATCGGCCATCGCGACCGTGGCTTCATCGCCGAGGCCGTTTATGGCATCGTGCGCCGCCTGCGCTGGCTGCGCCGCCTCGTCGGCGAGGACGCCCGTCCGCGTGCGCTGCTGCTGGCATGGCTCGCGCGCGGCGAAGGGTGGCCGATGCGCAACTTCGAAGGCCTCGCTTCCGCTACCGAGCGGGACTGGATCACCGAAATCAAGGCGAAGGAGCTCGATGAGGGCACATTCGCCGAACGGGCCGACATGCCCGACTGGCTCGCCGAGCGCCTGCTCGCGACGCACGACGCGGCGGCGCTGCTCGAACTCGCGCAGAGCCTCAACCGCCCGGCGCCACTCGACCTGCGCGTGAACGTGCTGAAGACCGACCGCGAGGCCGTGCTCGAAGCCTTCAAGGTGAATGGCATTGCCGCCGCGCCCTGTCCGTATTCGCCGCAGGGCATTCGCCTCGCCGGCAAGCCCGCACTGCAGAAGCATCCTCTGTTCCTCGACGGCTCCTTTGAGGTGCAGGACGAAGGCAGCCAGCTGCTCGGCTTCCTCGTCCAGCCCAAGCGCGGCGAACTGGTCGTCGACTTCTGCGCCGGCGCTGGCGGTAAGACGTTGCAGCTCGGTGCGCTGATGCGCTCGACCGGCCGCCTGTATGCCTTCGACGTGTCGGAAAAGCGTCTCGCCAAGCTCAAGCCGCGCTTCGCCCGCGCCGGGCTGTCGAACGTGCATCCGGTGCTGATCGCCCACGAGCGCGACGCCAAGGTGAAGCGCCTCGTCGGCAAGGCCGACCGCGTGCTGGTCGATGCGCCGTGCAGCGGGCTGGGAACCGTTCGCCGCAACCCCGACCTCAAATGGCGCCAGTCGCCCGAGTCGGTCGCCGAGATGGTCGCCAAGCAGGGCGCCATCCTCGACTCGGCCGCACGTCTCGTGAAACCCGGCGGCCGTCTCGTGTATGCCACCTGCAGCCTGCTCGCCGAGGAGAATGACGGCATTGTCGATGCCTTCCTCGCCGCGCACCCCGAGTTCCGCCCGGTGAGTGCCGCCGACGTGCTCGCCAAGCAAGGCATCGCGCTCGACACCGGGGAGCGCCTGCGCCTGACGCCGCGCGTGCATGACACCGACGGCTTCTTCGCCGCGGTGCTGGAGCGTGTGGATGCGGAGGCTTGATTCAGTGGTGCGCCTGCTGGCGGCAGGTGCCTTCGCGCTCGCCGCGGCGGCACCGCAACTCGTCGCCGCGAGCCAGCGCCTCCCGGCGCGCGGCTCGGTCGAAGTGGCGTTCTCGCCGGCCGATCGTCCCGAGGAGCTGCTCATCGAGGTCATCAACTACGCGCGCAAGACCCTGCACGTGCAGGCCTACGCCTTCACTAGCAGGCCGATCGCGCGCGCACTGATCGCCGCGCATCAGCGTGGCGTGCGCGTCGAAGTGCTCGCCGACGCGAAGATGAACAAGCGCGGCAAGGGCAATGTGCTGCCCGAACTGCTTGCCGCCGGCATCCCGGTGTCGCTCGAGACGCGTTTTGCCGCTGCGCACAACAAGGTCATGATCGCCGACGCCGAAGGACCCGCCTGCGCGCTGGTCACCGGTTCGTTCAATTTCACCAAGTCCGCCGTCAAACGCAACGCCGAGAACCTCCTAGTGTTGCGCGACAACTGCACGCTGACGCAGATCTACCTCGACAACTGGCGCCGCCACCGCGCCGACGCCACCCGCATAAGCCGTCTCCCCTGGAAACCCTGAACGTGACAGAAGAGATTCGTTTCGCAGCGATGCTCATGGATACCTGGAGCGACCTGCAGAGTCCCTCACTCCTGTGGCAACTCGGCGCCTTGGCCGGCTGCCTGGCGCTCGCGTGGCTGATCGAACGCGCCATGCTCGAGCGCGTCGCGCGCCGCGGCGATGCCGCAACGGCGGCGCAGCGCTTCGGCCGCAGCGGCCTGCGCCGCGTGCTGTTCCCCCTTTTGGCGCTGATTTTCGTGTTCGCCGCGCGCGCCGTGCTCGCCAAGTACCAGACCGTGCATCTGCTCAATCTCGCGGTGCCGCTGCTGACCTCGTTTGCGGCAATCCGCTTCGTGGTGTTCACGGTGCGCCAGGGTATCGGTCGCTCGAGTTGGCTGGGCAACTTCGAGCGCATCTTCGCCTCGCTCGCCTGGGCTGTGGTCGCGCTGCACATCCTCGGTTGGCTGCCCGAGGTAATCGACGCGCTCGAGAGCGTCTCGTTCAAGATCGGCAGCCAGCGCCTTTCCTTGTGGACCCTGATCCAGGGCCTCGGTTTGGTGATGTTCACGCTGCTCATCGCGCTGTGGGCGGCCGGCGCGCTCGAGCGCCGCCTGAGTGTCGCCGCGGGGCTGGACGACAGCATGCGCCTCGTGCTCATGCGGGTCGCCAAGGCGCTCCTGATCGTCGTCGCCGTGCTGGTCGCCTTGCCCATGGTCGGCATCGACCTCACCACCTTGTCAGTGTTCGGCGGTGCGCTGGGCGTGGGCCTGGGTTTCGGTCTGCAGAAAATCGCAGCGAATTACGTGTCAGGTTTCATCATCCTGCTCGACCGCTCGCTGCGCATCGGCAACCTCATCTCGGTCGGTACCGAGCGCGGCATCGTCACGCAGATCAACACCCGCTACACGGTACTGCGCGCGGGCAGCGGCATCGAATCGCTGGTGCCGAACGAAACCCTGATCGGCTCCGTCGTGCAGAACGAAACCTACAGCGACACGCGCATTGTCGTGCCGATCAACATCCAGGTGAGCTACGCCACGGATCTGGAACGCGCGATGCAGATCCTCGTCGAGGCGGCGACGACGCATGAGCGCGTGATCGCGGAGCCGGCGCCGAAGGCTTTTGTCGTTGCCTTCGGCGAGAGCGGTATCGACCTGCGCCTCACGGTGTGGATCGCTGACCCGCAGGAAGGCACGCTCGGCGTGATCTCGCACATCAATCTGCAGGTATGGAAACGCTTTCGTGCCGAGGGTATCGAAATCCCCTATCCGCAGCGGGAAGTGCGCGTGGTGCACAGCGAGGCCGGGTTGGCGCAGGCGGTGGTCGACGCCGCAGCCGCAGACTGATCCTGTTGCGACGTCAGAGGCCGGCGTCGCCGCGCACGGCGTCGGCCCAGCAGTTCGGGGTCTCGTACAGGCGCACGCGCTCGAGGCGCAGGTGGTTGCCGTAGCTGTCGTGGTAGCGCGGATCGAGGATGCGGAACGCCTCGCGCGCCAGGTTCTCGGCGGTCGGCACGCAGTCGAGCACCACCGTCTTGTGTCCCGGCATCGCGCCCAGAAACTGCATCACCTGCGTGTCGCCGCGAAACACCAGGAAGGCATGGTCCCAGACATCCACCACATGCGTCTTGGCAATCGTCTTCACCTCGCCGAAGTCCATCACCATGCCATTGACCGGCTGGCCGGCGGCCTCGATGATCCCGCCCGACAGGGTGATCTCGATCGCGTAACGGTGGCCGTGCAGGTGGCGGCATTGGCTGGCGTGGTCCGGAATCCGGTGTCCTGCGTCGAATTCCAGGCGGCGGGTGATGCGCATGATTGACCTCGGGAGTGCAGGGCGCGGATTATAGCACCCGTCCCGATCGGCCCCTTTGGGCTCCCGTCCGCCTCTACCGACCGCGATTCGCGGCACTTGCTCCCATGGCTTCCAGCGACCGCCAACTCACGATCCGCAATCACGACCGCGACCTCGCGGGCCTCACCTACGTCTATCCGGTGCTGTCGCGCCGTGCGGGCGGGGTGTCGGTCGGCATCAACCTGAATCCGAACAACGCCTGCAACTGGCATTGCGCCTACTGCCAGGTGCCCGGTCTCGTGCGCGGCAGCGCGCCGCGCATCGACCTCGCACAGCTCGAGGCCGAGCTGGCCGGTTTCCTCGACGCGCTCGTCAATGGCGACTACCTCCAGCGGCACGTGCCGGACGGCCTGCGCCAGGTCCGCGACATCGCCTTCTCGGGCAACGGCGAACCGACCAGCGCCGCCGAGTTCGCCGATGCGGTCGCGATCGCGGTGCGGCTGCACGCGCATTTCGGATTCGGCAGTGAGGTGCCGCTACGCCTCATCACCAACGGCAGCCTGATGGGACAGGCGGCGGTGCGCGAAGGCGTGCGGCGCCTGGGCGAAGCGGGTGGGGAGATATGGTTCAAGCTCGATGCGGGCACGCGCGCCGGCATGCGGCGCATCAACGGCGTCGGTCCTGATCCCGAAGCGGTCGCGCGCCGCCTGCAGGCGAGCGCCGAACGCTGCACGACCTGGGTGCAGACCTGCATGTTCCGCTGGGATGGAGAAGCGCCCTCGGAGGCGGATATCACCGCGTATCTGGCGGTGCTGGAAAAGGCCGGCGTCGAACGATTGGCCGGAGTGCTGCTCTACGGCATCGCCCGCCCCTCGATGCAGCCCGAGGCGCCGCGTCTGTCGCCGCTCACCGCGGACGAACTCGAGGCGATCGCCGAGCGCATAAGAAAAACGGGGCTGACGGTTCGCGTCAGCCCCTGATCACCATCTGCTACTCCGCCCGGGTTAGCGCGACGTGCGCTCCTTGCGTTTCGCGCGGGCTTCCTTCTTCAGCGTCTTGAACAGGTCCGGATTCGAAGCCTTCAGGAACTCGGCCACTTCGACGTCTTCCTTCTTGACCTTGTTGATGTCGATCTGCTCGATGTGAACGAGGCGCAGCAGGGCCTGCACGGGACGCGGGATGTTGCGGCCGCTCTCGTAGCGCGATCCCCCACTTTGGGTAACGCCGATCTTCGACCAGAACTGCGACTGGTTCAGGCCGAGCTTGCGGCGGATCTCGCGAACATCAATGGTTTCGGTGCTTTTCATCTCTTTGGCCTCTGTTGTGAAGTCGGTTGTGCTATGAGGATTAGCTGCGCCCGAAGGCGATCATACGACTTAAGTCATATGGTACTCAAAGTATAGATTACTATTCCGGACAAATACAACGGGAAAATCAAAAGTCCTAGGGTTAACCGCAATCCATAAGTGCCCAAATTGGGTTTGACGGCGCGAGATACGCCGCTCTGCAAAGTCCACTGGCTTTCGCTAGAATTGCGTGTTTTATCCACGGCTATTTGGATACGACGATGGCACTGATAGTTCAGAAGTACGGCGGCACCTCCGTTGGCAATCCGGAACGCATCAAGAACGTCGCCCGCAAGGTCGCGAAGTTCCAGGCGGCCGGCCATCAGGTGGTGGTGGTGGTGTCCGCGATGAGCGGCGAAACCAACCGTCTGATCGCGCTCGCGAAGGACGTGGCGAGCAATCCCGATCCGCGCGAACTGGACGTGGTCGTATCGACCGGCGAACAGGTCACCATCGGCCTGCTGTGCATGGCGCTGCAGGACATTGGCGTCAAGGCCAAGAGCTATACCGGCGGGCAGGTGCGCATCCTCACCGACAGCGCGCACACCAAGGCGCGCATCCTCAACATCGACGAGGCGCCGATCAAGAAGGACCTCGACGAGGGCAACATCGTCGTCGTCGCCGGCTTCCAGGGTGTGGACGAGCACGGCGCCATCACCACGCTCGGTCGCGGCGGCTCCGATACCACCGGCGTTGCGCTGGCGGCCGCGCTGAAGGCCGACGAGTGCCAGATCTACACGGACGTGGACGGCGTCTACACCACCGATCCGCGCGTCGTGCCCGAAGCGCGCAAGCTCGACACCATCACCTTCGAGGAGATGCTCGAACTCGCCAGCCTCGGCTCCAAGGTGCTGCAGATTCGCTCGGTTGAATTCGCCGGCAAGTACAAGGTCAAGTTGCGCGTCCTCTCCAGCTTTCAGGAGGAAGGCGAGGGCACGCTCATCACTGTTGAGGAAGATCAGAACATGGAACAACCCGTCATCTCCGGTATCGCCTTCAACCGCGACGAAGCGAAGCTCACGGTGCTCGGTGTGCCTGACAAGCCGGGTATCGCGTACCAGATCCTCGGTCCGGTTGCTGATGCCAACATCGAAGTCGACATGATCATCCAGAACGTGAGCAAGGATGGCACGACCGACTTCTCGTTCACCGTCGCCCGTGGCGAACTCGACAAGGCGGTGAAGGTTCTCGAGGCCGTCAAGGAGCATATCGGCGCCCGCTCCATCGTCACCGACCGGACCATGGCCAAGGTTTCCATCGTCGGCGTTGGCATGCGCTCGCACGCCGGTGTTGCCTCGCAGATGTTCCGCACGCTCGCCGAAGAGGGCATCAACATCCAGATGATCTCGACGTCCGAAATCAAGATCTCGGTCGCGATCGAGGAGAAGTACCTTGAGCTGGCCGTGCGCGTGCTGCACAAGGCCTTCGGCCTCGACGTTGCTGCATAATTAAGTTTGACCGGCAAGCCCGCAGTCGCTATGATGTCGGGCTCAAAGGTTGGAGAGTTGGCCGAGAGGTCGAAGGCACTCCCCTGCTAAGGGAGCATACGGGCTAAAACTCGTATCGAGGGTTCGAATCCCTCACTCTCCGCCAGCCATATGGAAAAAGCCGCCGAATTTCGGTGGCTTTTTTCTTTTGTGCGCGGATTCGTGGGGATATTAGCGGAAACACCTCTCGATCGGGCTGTCGTCAACAATCCAGGGGCATTGCGGCGAAACGAGGGGCTGTTTGCCCGTGGCTGCGTGGTCGCTAACGGAATGAGGGGCGGGTGGAATGGGCTTGAAGAATGCGATGTTCGCGATGGGTTGCGCCGCGATGCTCGGTGGGTGTGCCGTGTTTGCCGTCGCCGATGCCGCCGTCACGGTGGTGGCGACAACGGTGAAGGTTGGCGCCAAGGTCGTCGGTGCCGGGGTCGATGCCGTGATTCCGGACGACGATGAGGGCGACGGCAAGGATGCGAAGCAGGAGTAGGTGGCTGCGGTGTCTTATGCCGGCGCCTTGCGGTGCCGGTCGTCCGAGACGAAAAAACGGGCCCCGCGGGGCCCGTTTCATTTGCTGCTGGCTGAATCGCGCGATCAGCCCTGCTTTGCGGCGCTCTTGTAGTTGAGCTTTTCCTTGATGCGTGCGGACTTGCCCGAACGCTCGCGCAGGTAGTAGAGCTTGGCACGACGCACGTCACCGCGGCGCTTGACTTCGATGCTGTCGACCAGCGGGGAGTAGGTCTGGAACGTACGCTCCACGCCTTCGCCCGACGAAATCTTGCGCACGATGAAGTTGGAGTTCAGGCCACGGTTGCGCTTGGCGATCACCACGCCTTCATAGGCCTGCAGACGCTCGCGCGTGCCTTCCTTGACCTTCACCTGCACCACCACGGTGTCGCCGGGGGCGAACTCGGGGATGGTCTTGTTCAGGCGGGCGATTTCTTCCTGTTCGAGCTGCTGAATCAGGTTCATTGTGCGACTCCTGTCGATTCAATGGCACTTGGCCTTGCGGCAGAGCAGGACGTGCCTGATGCGCGCGGTTTGTATTCGGGCTTCAGGCTCGGCCTTCCGCCCCTGCTTGCTCCTGCTTGAATTCACCAAGCAGTGACAATTCTTCCTTGCTCAGTCTGCGCCCTTCCAGTAGGTCGGGGCGCCGGCGCCAGGTCGTTCCCAGCGCCTGCTTCAGTCGCCAGCGACGAATCGCGGCGTGGTTGCCGGAGAGCAGCACTGCCGGCACCGGCTCGCCTTCGTAGATCTCGGGCCGCGTGTAGTGCGGGCAGTCCAGCAGCCCGTCCACAAACGAGTCCTCGATCGCCGATACGGCGTCATTCAATGCCCCCGGCAACTGGCGCACGATCGCATCGAGCAGCACCATCGCCGGCAACTCGCCGCCCGACAGCACGAAGTCGCCGAGCGAAATTTCCTCATCGACGCAGCGGTCTATGAGTCGCTGATCGACGCCTTCATAGCGCCCGCACAAGAGGGTCAGTGCGGGCAGCTCCTTCAGTTCCAGCACTTTCGCGTGGTCCAGCGGCCGGCCTTGCGGCGACAGGTAGATCACGCGTCCTGCGGCGCCCAGCCGCGCCTCTTGCGCCGCTTTCGCGCGGCCGATCGCCTTTTCCAGCGGCTCGGCCATCATCACCATTCCGGGCCCACCGCCGTAGGGGCGGTCATCCACGGTACGGTGCGGGTCGTCCACGAAATCCCGCGGGCTGTGAAAGGCGATTTCATAGAGACCGCGATCCAGCGCGCGCCGCGTGATGCCGCTGGCGGTCAGCGCCGCGAACATCTCGGGAAACAGGGTGATCACGTCGAAGCGCCTCGCGGCGGCTGGTGTGCTCACCCCGTCTTCACCAATCCTTCTGCCAGTCGACCCGGATCGTCCGGTTCGGCAGGTCCACATCCATCACATAGGCGGCGACGAAGGGAATCAGTCGCTCCTCGTCGCCGTCGCGCAGCTGCAGTACATCATGGGCGCCGGTAGACATCAGGGCTTCGACCGTGCCGAGCGATTCGCCCGACTGGTTTACGACCGCAAGGCCTACCAGGTCGCCCCAGTAGTATTCGTCTTCGTCGGTGCCGGGCATGGCCTCGCGCGGCGCGGCGATGTAGCGGCCTTGCAGCGCTTCCGCGCCGCTGCGGTCCGTTACGCCTTCGAACGAGGCGATGAGGCCTGCGCCGTGTTCGCGGAAGCCGGTCAGCTTCACCGGCTGCCACGTCTCATCGGGAGCTTCGGCCTTGTCGGCCAGCCACCATTGAGGCATTTCACGCCAGGAGAGCGGGTCATCCCCGAAGGGGTGTACCTTGACCCAGCCCTTGACGCCAAAAGGGGCGACAATGCGCCCCAGTACTATCATGACTGCGATGAGTCAGGCAGGATCAAGCGGCGACTTTCGCGGCCTGCTTGGCCAGGCGCTCGACCGTCGGCGACAGTTGGGCGCCGTTCTGTTTCCAGTAGGCCAGACGCTCGGCGTTGATCACGAGGCCCTTCTCGGACTCGGCTGCCATCGGGTTGTAGAAGCCAACGCGCTCGATGAAGCGGCCGTCGCGGCGGTTGCGCGAGTCGGCTGCGACGATGTTGTAGAACGGGCGCTTCTTGGCGCCACCACGGGCAAGGCGAATGACGACCATTGGGGTGTCCTGATGAGTAGATGCGAAAAGCAGGCGATTGTAAGGCAAGCGGGCGGGCGAGACAAGTGCGGATAAGGATTTGCCAAGGAAAGGGGAAGGCCGATCCTGGCGCAAGGTCCGCAGGCTGCGGGCCTCCGCTCAAAAGGTGTGATTCTTGAATAGAATGGCAACACGTCTCAAAGCGGAAGTTTTCCCCGATGCCTGCATCCGATCCGGTCACCGAACAGTTGGCTCCCGTGCTGGAGTGGCTGGCGAGCGAGCCGGCCGACGATCCGCGCGTGGAGCTGAATACGCTGCGGGGGCATATGGGGCGGCTGTCGGAAGCGGTCGCCGGACAGTGCATGGAGGAGTTCGAGGCGCGGGTCCTCGATGTCTGCGGCCGTCTGAAGCCGCGTCTTCTCAGCGCTGCATTGCCGCTTTCTCATGAACTCCATGTGGTCGCGGGCGAGCTCGTGGAGGCGCTGCTCGAAGTCGCCGGAAAGCTCGGGGAAATGGCCGCAGCGACACGCGAGCGTTGGCGTCCGGTGCGCCGCGGCGATCCGCTGGCGATGACGGGACGCGCCTTGAGCCTGGTGCATGAGGCCTTCGTCGTCGCTGCGATGGGCGGTGCAGTCACACCGCCCGGTCTCTGGCTTGCGGCGTATGGCATCGTCGCAGCGGGAGGTGGCTTCGGTTCGCTGGGGTCTGCGAAGCCCGATACGGCCGCAGCCGATGCCCTACATGCATTGAAGCGACTTTTCGCGCTGGCCGTGCTGCAGCCCGAGAGCCTGACGGCACGCGAGCTGGTATGGGCGAACGATTATCTGGAAGGGGTTGCGGATGAGGGTGCGCTGTCGCCAGAAGCCCCGCAGCCTGCGGCCTCGTCCTTCTGGATCGATCCGGGCGAGGATCTCCCGCCGATTGCGACGATCCGCAGCGTGGCGCCTGCGGCCGAAGGGCTGGTGTATTTCTCGGCTTTCGGTGTGTCGCGCGCGCTTTCGGGGCAACTTGACTGGCTCAAGGAGCGCATGGCCCAGGCCGAGACCGTAGGCTTGGAGCTCGACGGCGAGTTGCTCGAACCGGATGCATCCGGGCTGCCGGTGGGGCTGACGCCGATGGAAATGGTCTCGCTGCTGCAGCGCATGCGGGATCGCTGGGCGCTGCCTCCGAATCGCGGTCAGTCGCGCCGTGCGTACCGGTATTCGGTGCAGGTGTGCGTGGGCCTGCGCGCGGTGTGGGAGGCTGCGCGATTGGGTGGTGCCACGGAACGCGTCTCCGAGTGGATGGTGTACAACGAGAGCCCCGGTGGCTACGCGCTGATGTCCGTCGAGGGCGTGGCGGGCAGCCTGAGCGCCGGCATGGCCGTCGCGCTGCGGCGGGATGCGGGACACCCTTGGGCCGTGTGCATCGTGCGCTGGATCCGCAGCGACAGCCCCGGGCAGGTGGAACTGGGCCTGCAGGTGGTGGCGCAGACCTGCACGCCGGTGACGATCGGCTTCCGTGGTGCCGAGGTGAGTTCCACGACGCATGCCCTCATCCTGCCGCCGCTGCCCGCGCTGCGCCGCAACCAGGCGATCCTCGCCCCGGCGGGAACGTATGCGTCGCGGCGCTTCGTGCTGGTGCACGAGGGCGAACATCTCTATGTGGCACAGGCCCGCGTGCTCAGCCTCGACATGCAGACGGCGAACGTCGAGCTGTTCCAGTACGAGGTCGATCCTTACCCGATCTAGGTGCTCTGCTGCGCGGCCAGCGCCGCGATCGAGATGTCGGTTGCGCGCAGCGCGTTCTCGATGCGTTCTGCCGTGTAGCGCGACAGGTCGTTGCGGCCGGCCTTGCGCCAGCCTGTCGGCGATAGCGCGAGCCGGCAAAGGACATCGGCGAGTCCGATGCTGGCGGCGTCGCACGTGAGCAGCCAGTTGCCGTCCTCGGTGCGCGCGACCCAGCCCGCTTCGCACAGTTCGCCGAGCAGGCTTTCCCCTTCGTCGCCGTTGAGACGAGCTGCCTGGATCAGCGGCTCGAAGGCGACCGTGCGGCCGTCGGCCTGTGCGCGCGCGAGCATCGTCAATACCGTCGTTGCGGCCCATGCGCGGTCGCCGGCGAAGGGCGCGAGCACGCGCGTGCGCTCGAAAAATCCGGGCAGCGATGCGCTCAGGATCGCGCCGAGCAGGATCACGACCCAGGACAGGTAGAGCCACAGCAGGAAGATCGGCACGGTCGCGAAGGTGCCGTAGATCAGGGTGTAGGTCGGGATGCGTGTGAGGAAGAAGGCGAAAAGCTGCTGCATCAGCAGGAAGGCCAGCGCCGCGGTGGTGCCGCCGGCGAGCGCATGGCTCGGGCGCACCTTGTGGTTGGGCACGGCGAAATACAGGAAGGTGAACACGACGCACAGCAGTGCAGCCGACACCAGCGTCGAAAAGGCTTCGACAACCCACGATTCCTTTCCGGCAAGGGCGACGGAGCTGGCGACGAGGTGGCCCGTGGCGAGCGCGCTGGCGCCGAGCGCGACCGGGCCCAGCGTCAGCGTGGACCAGTGTACGGTCAGGCGCGTGAGCAGCGGCCGCGGTCGGCGTATGCCCCAGATCTGGTTAAACACGCGGTCTATCGTCATCAGCAGCATCAGCGCGGTGACGACCAGGGCGGCGGTGCCGATCAGCGTGAGCTTGGCGGCCTTCTGCGAGAACTGGAAGGCGTAGGTGGCGATGATCTTGCCAGCGCGGTCGGGCAGGAGGTTTTCCAGCAGGAAGACCTTCAGCGAGGCGCCCAAATCGGAGAAGGCCGGGAAGTTGCTGAAGAGCGCGATCACGACGGTGACGAGCGGGACGAGGGCGAGCAGCGTCGTGAAGGCGAGGCTGCCGGCGACCTGCGGGCAGCGGGTGGCAACGAAACGCTGGGCGAGGAGGCGCAGGAAGTCGCGTGCGGGATGCAGAGGCATGACGGACATGCGGTGGATACGATGGGTGGGACCGGGGCGGCGCCGGAGGGGCGGCTATAATGCCGCAATTCGATCCAGACCGTTCAGATGAAAGAGATTCTCGTACTGTATTACAGCCATCGCGGCTCGGTGAGGGCGCTTGCCGAGCAGATCGCGCTGGGAGTCCATCAGGTGCCGGGTGTGGCGGCGCGGGTGCGCACGGTGCCGAGACTGTCGACGGTGTGCGAGGCGGTCGAGGACGACATTCCCGCGTCGGGGCCGCCCTACGTAGAGGTGCGCGACCTGGAGGAATGCATCGGGCTCGCGATCGGCAGTCCTACGCGCTTTGGCAACATGGCAGCGCCGATGAAGTACTTTCTCGACGGGCTGGCGGGGCCTTGGGTCAACGGCACGCTGGCCGGCAAGCCGGCGTCGGTGTTCACGTCGACGGCGAGCCAGCACGGGGGGCAGGAGTCGACGCTCTTGTCGATGATGCTGCCGTTGCTGCACCACGGCATGCTGGTCATGGGCCTGCCCTACACGGAGCCGGCGCTCAACCGCACGCGCACGGGCGGCACGCCGTATGGGGCGAGCCACGTCGCCGGGGCGGACGGCAATCCCGCGTTGAGCGCCGATGAGATCGAACTTGCGATCGCGCAGGGGCGGCGGCTCGCCGAGACCGCGCTGACGCTGGCGGCGGGGCGGGCATGATCGTGCGGACCCTGAACCTTGCAGCGACGATCCTGCTCGTCGCGCTCATCGCGCTGTGCGTGCTGTGGGAGGCGTGGCTTGCGCCATTGCGGCCGGGCGGCTCGTGGATGATCCTGAAGGCGCTGCCGCTCATGGCGGCCTTCTTGGGAGTGTTGAAGGGGCGGCGCTACACTTACCAGTGGCTGTCGATGATGGTGCTGCTGTACCTGGTCGAAGGCGTCGTGCGCGCGATGGACGCTGGACTCGCCGGAATACTCGCGATCGCGGAGGCGGTACTGGCAGCGCTGCTGTTCGCCTGCGCGGTGTGGTATGCGCGGGTATCCGCGCCGTCGCGGCAAGGGCGCGCACAGGCCTGACGCCGGCCAGATCCAGTGCGCCCGGTGCCAGCCGCGGGCCCGTCGCCCGCGGCTGCGGCGGATCAGAGCTGCGGGTTCAGCTTCTCGAGCTTGCCGTGGAGCTTGTTGAGGGCGTTGAGGTAGGCCTTTGCCGACGCGACGATGATGTCGGTATCGGCGCCCTGGCCGTTCACGACCTTGCCATCCTGCGACAGGCGCACGGTCACTTCGCCCTGGGCGTCGGTGCCGGTGGTGATCGCATTCACTGAGTACAGCAGCAGCTCGGTACCGCTCTTCGCGACTGCTTCGATGGCCTTGAAGGCGGCATCCACGGGGCCGGACCCTTGGGCGCTGGTGCGCGTCTCCTTGCCGCCGACGGCGATCGTGAGTTCGGCCTGCGGCGTCTCGCCGGTCTCGGAGTGGAAGCGTGAGGCGAGCAGGCGGAAGTGCTCATGTTCGGGCGTGACGACCTCGTCGCTCATCAGCGCGTTGAGGTCCTCGTCGAAGATCTCGTGCTTCTTGTCGGCGAGTTCCTTGAAGCGCGCAAAGGCGTGGTTGAGCTGGTCCTCGGACGACACGACGATGCCGATTTCCTGCAGGCGGCTGCGGAAGGCGTTGCGGCCCGAGTGCTTGCCGAGCACGAGCTTGTTGGCGCCCCAGCCCACGTCCTCGGCGCGCATGATCTCGTAGGTCTCGCGGTGCTTGAGCACGCCGTCCTGGTGGATGCCGGATTCGTGCGAGAAGGCGTTGGCGCCGACGATGGCCTTGTTGGGCTGCACGGGGAAGCCGGTGACGCCGGACACGAGTTTCGATGCGGGCACGATCTGCGTCGTGTCGATGCGCGTGTCGCAGGCGAAGACGTCCTGGCGGGTGCGCACGGCCATGACGATCTCCTCGAGCGCGGCGTTGCCGGCACGTTCGCCGAGTCCATTGATCGTGCATTCGACCTGGCGTGCGCCGGCCAGCACCGCGGCCAGCGAGTTGGCGACCGCGAGCCCGAGGTCGTTGTGGCAGTGCACGGACCAGATTACCTTGTCGGAATTGGGCACGCGCTCGATCAGCGTGCGGAGGGTGTTCGCATACTGGCTGGGCACGTTGTAGCCCACCGTGTCGGGCACGTTGATCGTCTTCGCGCCGGCGTCGATGACCGCGTTGAAGATGCGCACGAGGAAGTCGATCTCCGAGCGGCCGGCGTCCTCGGCCGAGAACTCGATGTCGTCGGTGTATTCCTTGGCCCAGCCGATCGCCTTCACCGCCTGTTCGACGACCTGGTCGGGCGTCATGCGCAGCTTCTTCTCCATGTGGATGGGGCTGGTCGCGATGAAGGTGTGAATGCGGCCTCGCGCGGCAGGGCGGATCGCCTCGCCCGAGCGCCGGATGTCGTTCTCGTTGGCGCGGGCCAGCGCGCACACGGTCGATTCCTTGATCGTCTCGGCGATGGCGCGGACCGACTCGAAGTCGCCGTTCGACGCCGCAGGGAAGCCGGCCTCGATCACGTCGACGCGCATGCGTTCGAGCTGACGGGCGATGCGCAGCTTCTCGTCCTGCGTCATCGAGGCGCCGGGACTCTGTTCGCCGTCACGCAAGGTGGTATCGAAAATGATCAACTGGTCTTTCATCGTCGGCTCCTGTTGGGATGTTGGAATACCGGATATGACAAGCGGCCTGCGTCGGGACGCGGGCGGAGTCTGACAACACGAGGGGGAGGGGTTCGATTTAGCGCGCGGGGCGCAGCAGCGGGCCGAGCAGCAGCAGGTCCACCGGGAGAAGGCGTAGCGACAGGAGGAGGTGGCCGCTGACGGGGTTCATGCACACGACTATAAACCGCGCATTTGGCCTAGCGCAAGGACGCGGCTGCGCCCGGCCGGATATCGGCGGGATTGCCGCGGACTATCGGGGGCGTGTCGATACGTGACAGGCCGCCGGGGCGGGGAAGCCCGGGCGGCCAGGGAGGGGGCGGGCGCGACGTCGCTCTAATCGGCGTCGTGATGCCGGTCTGCGGTCGTAGTCAACTGCGGCAGCCAGGCGTCGGTTGCGCCGGTCTGATAGGACCACCAGAAACCGAGTACGGCCGCAAGGAGAACTGCGCCGACGATCCTGTGTGTTTGCCGGATGCCCTGCGCAGGCGTGCCGGGCTTGTTGCCGGTGAGCATCGCGCGCACGAGGTTCTCGCGGTGCAGCAGGCTGCTGACGCCGACTCCGGCGATATGCACGAAGACGATCGCGAGCATGGTGCTGGCGGCCCCTTCATGCAATTCCTCGAGCCATTCGCCGCCGATGTCCTGATAGGTCGCAAAGCCGCTCAGGGCGATCAGCGCAGCCAAGCCCAGCATCGCGAAGATCGCGATAGCGCCGGCGGGATTATGGCCCAGATAGTGCCGGGGCTTCATCGCGAGCAGCGATTTCACGTAGGCAACGAGTTCGCGCGGCGAGAAGATGAAGCTCGCGAATCGCGCGTAGCGGGTGCCGACGAGTCCCCATAGGACGCGGAACGCGGCGAGTCCGGCGAAGGTGTAGCCGAGCATGACATGCAGGTCGCGCAGGCGTTCGGAATCGGACGTCAGCCAGGCGCCGGCGAAGCACAGCGCGAAGGTCCAGTGAAAGACGCGCGTCGGGACGTCCCACACGCGCACCCTGGTTGCCGCGTCGGCGGCGCGGGTCGCTCCGCCTGCGGCACTGGGGGAGCTAACGCTGGTGTTCACGAGCGTGCTCCGTTCTTCGGTATGCGAATGTCACGTTCGCTAAAGTCGCCATCGGCGGCATTGCGGTGGCAGGCCGCACAGTTGGAAGCACTCTTGACGGCCTCGCTGCGGAAGATGCCCGGCGTGATGCCGTCGTGGCCGTCGCGGTGCTCCTTCCGGAACCAGCCGGTATCGCTGATCCGCAGGAGCGGGCGCCCGTCGCTGCCGGCGGTGTCCCGCCGCGCGGCGTTTGCGACGAGAAATTTCGTGATCGTGGCCGCGGTTTCTGCGTCGAGGCTGGCGTCGGAGCCGAAGTGCTTGTCGAGTCCGGCCATCATCGTGCGCCACGATGTTGCGCCCAACAGTGCTGGCGGGAAGGCGATATGGCAGCTGCCACATTCGCTGCGAAACACCGGGTGATTGATGTTCATCTGCTTGTCTTCGTCGTCGTCGGCAAATGCGGCATTGGTCGTGCAGGCGACAGCGGCGAGGGCAAGGGCGCGCAGGGCGCGGGCGGGAAAGGAGGCTTTCATTTCTTGGGGCTCCATGCGGATCAGCGGGGGGAGGTCATCAGCCAGGCGACTATGTCGGCCTTCTCGCCGGGCGTGCAGGCGCGGGCGAGCACGTCCTTGCAGTTGCGGCCGAACCACTTCTCGACCGATCGCGTGCTTGCGAGGCGCTCCGGGTTCGCGGTCGGCGCCATCGGTTCGATCGCCTTGCCGGTGCTGGCGTGCTTGCCGCGCGCCGCGGGGTTCTTCGTATGGCAGGTGGAGCAGCTCCACTCGCCGCCATGCGTGGTGGTGAAAAATTTTTCGCCGCGTTCGGCCGACGCGTTGAAGCCCGGCGTGGATTGCCGCGCCTCGGTCTGGTAGCGGGCGAGGAAGTCGGCTGGAGTCTCCGCGCTGGCGAATCCGCTTGTGAGCAGGGCGGTGCCGCCGAGTAAGATCCACAGGCTGGGGCGTTTCATGTTTGCTCCTTCTGCTGATGGTGGAACAATGTCCTTGGAATCGGATCCCGGGAGTGTCCGCTCCGGTTTCGGGATGTACTTTGCGCGGCGCAGCCTGAACGCAAGGTGAAGGCGTCGTTCAGCTGGGGTTCAGTCTGGCGGCCGTACAAGGGATGCCGGAAAGCAGCGCGTACAGTGCGCGCCGCATGAAAGGAGGAATCGATGCGCACGCTGTTGACATCGTGTGTCGTGGGGGTGGTCGTCGCGGTCTTGTCGATCGGTCCGGCGGCCGCCGGCGGGGATGATCACGACCGTGCGCGTGCGGCTCTCGAGCGCGGGGAGGTGCTGCCGTTGCGCACGATCCTCGACAAGGTCGAGCGGGAATATCCGGGAAAGGTCGTCGACGTTGAGCTCGAACGCGAGCAAGGGCGGTGGATCTACGAGATTCGCCTGCTGCGCAGTGGTGGCGCACTCGTGCGGCTGGATGTCGATGCGCGCGACGGCACGGTGCTCGGCATTCGTGCGAAGGGCGACAACGGAGGGAAGCCCTGATGCACATCCTGGTCGTGGAAGACGAACCGACGCTCGCCGCGCAACTCGCGCAGGCCTTGCGCGAAGCCGGTTACGCGGTTGACTGCGCCGAGAACGGCCGCGATGCGCATTTCGTCGGCGAGGTCGAGGCGCTCGACGCGGTCGTGCTGGACCTCGGCCTCCCGCAGATGGACGGGCTCACGGTGCTGAAGAAATGGCGCGCGGCGGGTCGGACAATGCCGGTGCTGATCCTGACAGCGCGCGACAACTGGCACGAGAAGGTGGCCGGGATCGATGCCGGCGCCGACGATTACCTGACCAAGCCCTTCCACATGGAAGAGCTGCTCGCCCGCGTGCGTGCATTGATACGGCGTAGCGCGGGGCACGCGAGCCCGGAACTGCGTTGCGGGCCGGTGCTGCTCGACACGCGTGGCGGGCGTGTCACGGTAGACGGGCAGGCGGTCACGCTGACCAGTCACGAGCTGAGGGTGCTGAGCTATCTGATGCACCGAAAGGGTGAGGTCGTTTCGCGCGCCGAATTGACGGAGCATATCTACGCACAGGACTTCGAGCGTGATTCGAACACCATCGAGGTCTTCGTCGGGCGCCTGCGCAAGAAACTGCCGCCGGGCCTGATCGAGACCGTGCGCGGAATGGGATACCGCCTCGCATGTCCGGAATGAGCGTGCGCGGCTCCCTGCGTGCGCGGCTGCTGGCGGGCAGCGTAGTGTGGGTCCTGGGGGCGCTGACGGTTACCGGTTGTGTGCTCGGCGATCTCTTCCGCCGTCACGTGGAGGATCGCTTCCAGGCCGAACTGCGAATCCACCTCGATCAGCTTACCGCGAGCATCGAATTCGCCCCCGAGGAGGGGCCGCGCCTGCGTACCGACCTGAGCGACCCGCGCCTGCATAAACCGCTGTCGGGCTTCTACTGGCAGGTCGATCGGGAGGGCTCGGACTCGGTGCGCGGCGTGCTGCGCTCGCGTTCGCTGTGGGATGCGACGCTTGCCGTGCCCTCCGACGGTCCGCGCGACGGCGAGGTGCATCTGCATCGCATCGAAGGGCCCGATCGCGAACCCCTGGTGATGATGGAGCGCATCGTGCGGCCGGAGGAAGCCGCGGGGTTGCCATTGCGACTGATCGTTGCGGCCGACGAGCGCGGCATGACAAACCCGGTGCGCGAATTCGTCGGGCTGCTCGTCACCGCGCTGGGTGTGCTCGCGGCCGGGGTGATTGCCGCGGTGCTGCTACAGGTATCGGTGGGGCTCGCTCCGCTAAAGCGTTTGCGTGCCCAACTTGCCGAGGTGCGCGACGGGCGCAGCCGGCGACTGCAGGGCGGCTTTCCGAACGAGGTCCAGCCGCTCGTCGACGAGCTCAACGCGGTGCTGCAGCACGATGCAGAGGTCGTCGAGCGGGCACGAACACAAGCGGGCAATCTCGCACACGCGATCAAGACGCCGCTCGCGGTGCTGGGCAATGCCGCGCTGCGTGAGGAGGGGCCGCTTGCGCGCCTCGTGGCCGAGCAGGTCGCGACGGCCCAGCGCCAGGTCGATTACCACCTTGCGCGTGCGCGTGCCGCCGCGGCGACCCAGGTCCCCGGCCTGCGCAGCGCGCTGCGGCCCGCCGTCGAGGGACTGGTGCGAGTGATGCAGCGCGTGCATGCGGAACGGAATCTGCACATCGCAATCGAAGCGATTCCCGATGACGCGGCCTTTCGTGGCGAGGAGCAGGATCTGCAGGAGATGCTTGGCAATCTCATTGACAACGCGTGCAAGTGGTCCCGCACGTCGGTCGGTGTGAGTGCGACGGTGCGTGCCGGCGAGCTCGTCGTCACCGTCGATGACGACGGCCTTGGTCTGCCGCCGGAGACGCGTGAGGCCGTGTTCGCCCGAGGCATGCGCGCCGACGAGGCTGTGCCCGGATCGGGATTGGGTCTCGGCATCGTGCGCGACCTCGCCCAACTCTACGGCGGGCGCATCGAGCTGGGCCAAGCTCCCGCCGGAGGGCTGCGCGCGACCTTGTATCTGCCGGCCGCGTGAGATCGTCCGGTCGGAGCCCGACTGAACCCCTTTGTTGTTGCGAGAAGAGAAACGATGACTCCCGAACAGAATCGCTCCCTGACCACCGTCTGCCTGATGGCGGCCTTCGCCGACGGCCACAACGACCCGCGCGAGCGCGAGCATGTGCGCCGCACGGCCGAATCACTGTCGGCCGGTGCCGGCGTGGACGTGATGTCGCTGTATCAAGACGTCCTGCTGAAGCGCGTGACGCTCGAGCAGGCTGCTGCCGGGCTGGACACGCCCGAGTTGCGTCAGCTCGCTTTCGAGATGGCCGTCGGCGTGTGCGATGCAGACGGCGTGCACAACGCGGCCGAAACCGCCTTCCTCGAGCGCCTCGGATCCCTGCTGCAGCTCGGGCGCAGCGATGCGGCGGCAATTGTGAACGCCGCTGATGCGCTCGCCGGGGCCCCGGTCGACAGACCCCTCCCGGAGATGCCGGCTGCCGTGCCATCGGCAGCACCTGCGGGGCCGGATCAGGCCGAGCTCGACAAGATGATCCTCAATGCCGCGATCCTGAATGGAGCGCTCGAATTGCTGCCCGAGTCGCTTGCATCGATGGCGATCATTCCGCTGCAGACCCGCCTCGTGTATCGCGTCGGCAAGGCTTATGGCTTCGAGCTCGACCGAGGCCACATTACCGACTTCCTCGCAACGGTCGGTGTGGGCCTGACCTCCCAGTATGTCGAGCAGTTCGGTCGCAAACTCGTCGGCGGCCTGCTGGGCAAGGTGCTTGGCAAGGTCGGTCGCACGATAGGCAGCGAGGCGACCGGGTCGGCGTTCTCCTTCGCGACGACGTATGCGCTGGGACATGTCGCGAAGCGATACTACGCGGACGGGCGGCGCCTTGACGGGGCTGCGCTCAAGGCCTCTTTCGGCCAACTCTTCGACAACGCCAAGGGCTTGCAGCAGCGCTACTCGCCCGATATCGCCGAGCGCGCCCGTACGCTCGACCTGAAGAAGCTCACCGCCGAGCTTACGCGCTGATCGGCGGTCGCACCTCGGCGGCGCTTCGGCGCCGCATCAGGAGGTGCGCAGCTCCACGCGGAATTCGCAGCCGCAGCCCTCGCGGGCAGACAGGGTGATCTTCCACCCCTGCCTGTCGCAGATGCGCTTCACCAGCGACAGGCCGATGCCGATGCCGTCCCCCCGCGTGCTGCCGCCACGCGCGAACGGACGGAATACCAGCGCGCGCTCCGCCTCCGGAATGCCAGCGCCCGAATCCAGCACCGAGAAGCCGCCATCGCGCAGTACCACGCGCACGAAGCCTGCATCGGTGTAGTGGATCGCGTTGCGCACCAGGTTCGTCAGCACCGCGCGCAAGAGGGGGGCCGGATAGACGCCCTCGTCAACGCCTTCGCTCACAAGATCCAGTGCGAGACCGCGCTGCGTCGCCTCGGGTTGCCAACGATGGAGCTGCTCGGTCGCCACGGCGGCGAGCGAGGTGCCCGCGAGCTTCGTGCCGCGCTCCTGCGGCGCACGCGCGAGGCCGAGGAAGGTCTCCACCAGCTCCTGCATCTCCGCGCAGGCGCGGGAGATCCGGTCGGCCTGCGCGCGCTGCGGCGGTGCCAAGGCCTGCGCCTCGAGCAGCTCGCAGGAGCTGGCGATCACCATCAGGGGCGTGCGCAGCTCGTGGCTCACGTCGCTGGTGAAGAGCTGTTCGCGTTCGAGCGCCGCACGCAGGCTTCCCAGCGTCTCATCAAAGGCAGCGGCGAGCTTGCCGACCTCGTCTTCGGCGTACTCTGTTGCCAGTGGCGGCGCAAGCGGCAGCTGTTGTTCACGGTGTTGCACCTGTCCGGATAGGCGCACGACTGGCGAGATCACCGTGCGTGCGAGCGCCCGGCCGAGCAGTGCCGCGGCGAGGATGGAAATCACGACCCCAGCCGTCACTGCGACGAACAGCATGGTTTCGCGTCGCTCGAAATCGTCCTGGTCGAGGACGAGGACGTGGCGCATGCCGTTGCGATCGCGCACCAGCACGTGATACGCCTCGTCGTCGTTCTCCGTTTCGTGCAGACCCGGCCGCATCGGCGCGAGCCACGCGGGCAGCGACGCACTCGCGCCCACAGGCGCGACATAGAAGTCCAGACCAGGGCCGAGCGCCGGAAACCGTCCGGCGTCCGCTTCGTCGATGATGAAATCGAGCTGGCGGTTCATCGCATCGCTGACGAGGCGCGTTTCCACGGTGTCGATGGCGTTGACGACGATCAGCGCGAAAACGCCCGCCACGACCGCGGCCATCAGCACGAATGCTGCGACGATGCGCGAAGCAAGGCTCTGCGGCGCCCTCATCTCAGCCCTCGGGCCACGTTTCGGTGCGCGCATGCCTGCGCGGGGTTCCGTTTCATCCTATGCTTCGGCCAGCCGGTAGCCGACGCCGTGTACGGTGTGCAGCAGCGGGGTGCCGAAGGGCTTGTCGATCTGCTGCCGCAACGTGTGGATGTGGCTGCGCAGACTGTCGCTGTCCGGCGGCGAATCGCCCCATAGTGCGCTCTCCAGTGCCTCGCGACGCACGACGCCGGGGCTCTTCTGCATCAGCACTTCGAGGAGCTTGAGACCGATGGGACCGACGTGCAGCGCCTGCCCTGCACGTACGACCGCGAGCGTGTCGAGGTCGTATTCCAGATCCGCGACGCTGAGCACACGCCGCCCGCCGCCGCGCGTTCGCTTGAGCACCGCGGCGATGCGCGCAGCGAGTTCCGACAGGGCAAAGGGCTTGGTCAGGTAGTCGTCTGCGCCGGTGCGAAAACCCTGCAGCCGGTCGTCGAGCGTGTCGCGCGCGGTCAGCATGATCACGGGCACGTGGCTGCGCTCGCTGTCGCGCAAGCGCTGGCACAGCGTGAAGCCGTCCATTCCAGGCAGCATCACGTCGAGCACGATCAGGTCGTAGTGCTGGGTCGCGGCGAGATGCAGGCCGGTCAACCCGTCCTGTGCGCAATCGACCTCATAGCCCTTGAGCGCAAGGTAATCCGCGAGATTCGCAAGAATGTCGCGGTTGTCTTCCACCAGCAGTAGCCGCATGCGGATTTCAGTCTCCAGTCGGGGGCAGGGCGTGACGCCCCCGTCATTATCCGCGGTGTCGGCTGAATCGCGCCAGATTGGCCATGATTTCCACCATCGCCGAACGGATCGAGGCGATCGCCTCGTCTGCGCTCGCGAGCGGGTGATCGTCGCCGTCGGTCGCCTCATTGCGTACGGCGCCGATCGCGTTGACCGGGAAGGTCACCTTGACGTCGTCGCCGATGTAGGCGAGGCGATTCCAGTCCGCGGCCACTGCGTAGTCGCGGTGATAATCCGGCGATAGCAGATCGTGGCCCAGCGAATAGTCCTCCGGCGGGTTCTGCACGCCGAGCAGCGGCATGAGGGTCGCGGGAATGTCGAGATGGCTGGTGATGCCGGTCACGACCCGCGGTGCGCGGCTGGGAACGCGAATGACTGCCGGCGTGCTCGTCTGGAAACGGTTGAACTCCGCACTGTGGCCCCAGCGGCTGCGCTCCATGAACTCCTCGCCGTGGTCTCCGAGGACGATCACGATGGTGTTCTCGAGCAGGCCACGCTTCTCGAGGTGGTCGATCATGCGCCCGATCTGGCTGTCTACGTGGTGTGCGGCGTTGATGTAGCGGTTCTTGATCTGCCCGATCTGCAGGCCGAAATCCGCCGTCAGGTAGTTGAAATCCTGCAGCACCGGCTTTGCGATTTCGGCTTCGGGCGGATAGTCGTAGTTCGCGTGCGTGGACTCGAAGAACATGTAGGTCATGAACGGGCGTGCCGGATCGCGCTTGTCGATGAAGTTGATCAGTGCGTCGATGTTGCGCACGTCGCGCTGCCACGCCGGCGCGCCGCCTTCGAGCGGGTGCAGGTCCTCCGCCCGCATGTTGGCAAACACCGTCTTGTCGAAGGCCGGATAGGTGAAGCGCTGGCTCGTGTTCAGGCTGAACTGGTATTGCTGCTGTTGCAGTACGTCCATCAGTACCGGCGCGCGACGCGCGGCGAGCATCGGGAACCAGTAGTTGCCGTACAGGCCGTAGAACATCGAGAACACGCCCATCTGCGTCATGTTGCCGCCGCTGAAGTGCTTTTCCAGGCGCAGGGCGTCGTTCGAGAACGCCCAAAGGCGCGGCATGATCTTCGGGTCGAGCATGTCGAAACGCAGCGACTCGGCGACCAGCCACACGATGTTCAGGGGCCTTTCCGGGGCGGTCACGCGCAGCGGCTGCTGCGGATAGCTGAGGCTTTCTTCCCGGACCTGCATGCTGCGCGCCTCTGCCTGATCCACCTTGAAGCCGAGCTTCTGTGCGAAATTGCGAAAGGTCAGCGGCTGATACAGGGGGAAGCGCTCGCTGGCGAACAGGATGGGCTGGTAGTTCGACATCTCGCTGTAGCCATAGGCGATGCGCTCGCCGGTGGTCAGCATGATGAACAGCGCCACGGCCCAGGCCCCGCGCAGCCGCCAGACGGTTGTCCCGGCGCGGGGACGCGTGAGCCACAGCCATGCGGCGGCCTGCAGTGCGCACAGTGCAAGGATGATCGCGCCGGCAGTGAGTTCGGTACTGCGGCTGGCGCCGAGCGACGCGATGCCGCCCGGCGTGAACACCAGGTTCACGACGAAGCCATTGATGTGGAAGCCGTACATTTCGTGGATCACGCGGTCCGCGAAGAGCAGCACCTGCGTGAGTCCGGTCAGCACGATCATTGCGGCAGCGAGGACCGCGGGCGCGCTGCGAAGCGTCCGGCGGCCGTCCAGAAGCCGGCGCAGTGCATGCCCGAGCGCGAGGCTCGGCAGAACATACATGAAGGCGTAGGAGAGCGTCGCCGCGAGCGTCCAGCCCGCCACCGCGAGGCTCGCGTACTCGCGCGCACCCTGCTGCGAGAACAGCTGCGCAAGCGCGACCAGCCAAGTGACCAGGAAGTACGCGTTGAGCTGGCGGGACGAGGGCAGGGCGGACATGCAGGACTCCGGATGCGGGCAGACGTGGATGCTCGCAGTCCGGCCGTCAAGCGGCGCTCAAGGCCCGGTGAAGAATTCGTGAAAACCCGCAAAGGGTGTCCGGCCTCGCGAGGGCGGACGAGGAGGGAACGCGGCTCCCGGGATTCCGCGTTCCAGCCGTACCTATTTCGCAGCGCTGTCCGCTTCGTCCTCGTCGTTGCCTGACGTGTCGGGTGTCGGTGCGGGGGCAGCGGCCTGTTCGCGCCGCTGCTTCATCCAGCGCATCGCATACACGACGTAGCCGGATCCGGCGTAAACGAGGAAGAGTCCGAAGAGAACTCCCGGCGGGTAACTCGATACCAGCGCGAACGCCATCACCAGGGCGATGACGACGATGAAGGGTACGCTCTTGCGCAGGTTGATGTCCTTGCCGCTCCAGAACAGCACGTTGCTGACCATAGACACGCCGGCGAAGATCGTCAGCATGCCCGCAAGCCAGCGCACGTCCTGCCCCGCGAGGCCGAGGTCGGTGACGACCCACACCAGTCCCGCGACCAGCGCCGCCGCCGCCGGGCTCGGCAGGCCCTGGAAGAAGCGCTTGTCGACGACGTCGATGTTGGTGTTGAAACGGGCCAGGCGCAGCGCGGCGCCCGCGCAGTAGATGAAGGCCGCGATCCAGCCGAATTTGCCGGTGTCCTTGAGCGCCCACTCATACACCACGAGGGCGGGGGCCGCCCCGAAGGACACCATGTCGGATAGCGAATCGTACTCCGCGCCGAAGGCACTCTGCGTGCGCGTCAGGCGCGCAACACGGCCGTCCAGGCCGTCGAGCACCATCGCCACGAAGATCGCCACGGCCGCCACTTCGAAGCGTTGATTCATCGCCTGAACGATCGCGTAGAAGCCGGCGAACAGGGCGGCGGTGGTAAACAGGTTGGGCAGGATGTAGATGCCGCGGCGGCGTTTTTCGTTCGAGATCAGTGGCATGGAATATGACGTTCCTGCGCAGGGCCGGTGCGCGTGGTGGCCGGTTGCCGATTCTAACGCAGCGACGGGGCGGCAGGGATGGCCGCCCCGTCGGTGGCGCGCGATCAGGGAAGCTCGGCGAGAATGGTGCTCGAGGCCGAGACCTTGTCGCCGATCGTCACGCGCGCGCGCGTTCCCGGCGGCAGGTACAGGTCCACGCGCGAACCGAAGCGGATGAAACCGTAGCGCTGCCCGCGCGCCACCTTGGCGCCCGGTTCGACATAGCACAGGATGCGGCGCGCCACGAGGCCGGCGACCTGCACGCAGGTGACGTCCTGGCCGTCGCGCGTCACCAGGTGCAGCGCGTTGCGTTCGTTCTCGACCGAAGCCTTGTCCAGCGCGGCGTTCACGAAGCGGCCCGCGTTGTACCAGCGCTGCTTGACCTCACCGTCGACGGGGATGCGGTTCGAATGGACGTTGAAGACGTTCATGAACACGCTGATCTTCACGCAGTCGCGGTCGAGGTAGGGGTCGCGCACCGGCTCGATCGCCACGATGCGGCCATCGGCCGGCGACAGGACATCCTTGGCGCCTTGCGGGATCGGGCGGGGCGGGTCGCGGAAGAACTGCACGACGAACGCGAACACGATCCAGAAGGGCAGGGCCCAGCCGAAGCCTGCCGAGGTGTTGATCACCAGCGCCACGACCAGCGCGATCGCGATGAACGGCCAGCCTTCGCGAGCCAGGATGGGATGAGGATAATTGCTGTTGGCCATGGTGAATCCGATATGAAAAAGGCCGGGCCCGCGCGCACGGCGCAGCCCGGCCTGTTATGCCGATGCGGCTCAGTTCTTCGACTGGTCGACCAGCTTGTTCTTCTTGATCCAGGGCATCATGTCGCGCAGCTGCCCGCCGACCTGCTCGATCGGGTGGGCTGCATTCAGACGGCGACGCGCGGTCATCGACGGGTAGTTGGTCTTGCCTTCCTGGATGAACATCTTGGCGTACTCGCCGGTCTGGATGCGCTTCAGCGCGGCGCGCATGGCTTCGCGAGATTGTGCGTTGATGACTTCCGGCCCGGTCACGTACTCGCCGTACTCGGCGTTGTTCGAGATCGAGTAGTTCATGTTCGCGATGCCGCCCTCGTACATCAGGTCGACGATCAGCTTGAGCTCGTGCAGGCACTCGAAGTAGGCCATCTCCGGCGCGTACCCGGCTTCGGTCAGCGTCTCGAAGCCCATTTTCACCAGCTCGACGGCGCCCCCGCACAGCACGGCCTGTTCGCCGAAGAGGTCGGTTTCGGTCTCTTCACGGAAGTTGGTCTCGATCACGCCACCCTTGGTGCCGCCGTTGGCCGCCGCGTACGACAGCGCGATGTCCTTGGCCTTGCCGGAGCGGTCCTGATGGATGGCGATGAGCGAGGGCACGCCGCCGCCCTTCAGGTACTCGGAGCGCACGGTGTGGCCGGGGCCCTTGGGGGCGACCATGATCACGTCGAGGTCCTCGCGCGGCACCACTTGGTTGTAGTGCACGTTGAAGCCGTGCGCGAAGGCGAGCGTGGCGCCCTTCTTGATGTTCGGTTCGATGTCGTTGTAGTACACGCCCGGGATGTTCTCGTCCGGCAGCAGGATCATGACGATGTCGGCGCCCTTGACGGCCTTGGCGACTTCCTCGACCTTCAGTCCGGCCGCTTCAGCCTTCTTCCACGAGGCGCCGTCCTTGCGCAGGCCGACGGTGACCTTGCAGCCCGAATCCTTCAGGTTCTGCGCGTGGGCGTGGCCCTGCGAGCCGTAGCCGATGATGCTGATCTTCTTGCCCTTGATGAGGGAGAGGTCGGCGTCCTTGTCGTAATAGACTTTCATGCTTTTCCTTTTTGCTTTCGGTGGGGATGTTTTCCGGCGGCCGCCATCATGACGGCGGGCATGCCGGTGGCAAACGCTTGGGTGCTTGTCCGGAAGGGGCGCGGGGCCGGGGTCAGACCTTCAGGATGCGGTCGCCGCGGCCGACGCCGCAGACGCCGGAGCGCACCGTTTCAAGGATCAGCGCCGGGTCGATTGCGCTGATGAAGGCATCGAGCTTCGACTGGTTGCCGGTCAGTTCGATGACGTAGGACGTGTCGGTGACGTCGATGATGCGCGCGCGGAAAATCTCCGCCATGCGCTTCATCTCCTCGCGGTCCTTGCCGGTTGCGCGGACCTTGGTGAGCATCAGCTCGCGCTCGATGTGCGCGGCCTCAGAGATATCGACGACCTTGACCACCTCGACGAGCTTGTTCAGCTGCTTGGTGATCTGTTCGATGATGTCGTCCGATCCGGTGGTGACGATGGTCATGCGCGACATCGAGGCATCCTCGGTCGGCGCGACGGTCAGGGATTCGATGTTGTAGCCGCGGGCGGAAAACAGGCCCGACACGCGCGACAGGGCGCCCGATTCGTTCTCGATCAGCAGGGAGATGACGTGTCTCATTTAGTGTCTCTGGTCGATGCTTACAGGTCTTCGGCGGACAGGATCATCTCGGTGAGCCCCTTGCCGCCCTGAACCATGGGGTACACGTTTTCGGTCTGGTCGATCTGGAAGTCGAGGAACACCAGATCGTTCTTGCGTGCGAAGGCCTCGCGCAGCGCGCCCTCGACGTCCGCCGGGCGTTCGATCTTCAGCCCGACGTGGCCATAGGCCTCGGCGAGCTTCGCGAAGTCGGGCAGCGAATCCATGTAGGACTCGGAATAGCGCTCGCCGTGGAAGAGCTGCTGCCACTGACGCACCATGCCGAGGTAGCGGTTGTTCAGGTTGCAGATCTTGATCGGCAGGCGGAACTGCTTGCAGGTCGACAGCTCCTGGATGTTCATCTGGATGGAGGCTTCGCCGGTCACGCATGCGACCTGCTTGCCCGGATTGGCGAGCTGTGCGCCCATCGCGTAAGGCAGGCCCACGCCCATCGTGCCCAGGCCGCCGGAGTTGAGCCAGCGACGGGGCTTGTCGAAGCGGTAGTACTGCGAGGCCCACATCTGGTGCTGGCCCACATCGGAGGTCACGATGGCGTCTCCGCCGGTGACTTCCCACAGTTTCTGGATCACGAACTGCGGCTTGATGATCTCGTCCGAGTTCTTGTACTTCATGCACTCGCGGCTGCGCCATTCGTCGACCTGCTTCCACCACGAGCCGAGCGTTTCGGGGTTCGGGCGGGCGGCATTGGCCTCGAGCTGGCGGATCATCTCGTCGAGCACTTCCTTGAGGTCGCCGACGATGGGCACGTCGACCTTCACGCGCTTCGAGATCGACGAGGGGTCGATGTCGACGTGGATGATCTTGCGCGGCTCTTCGGCGAAGTGGTCCGGGTTGCCGATCACGCGGTCGTCGAAGCGGGCGCCGACGGCGAGCAGCACGTCGCTGTAGTGCATCGCCATGTTGGCTTCGTAGGTGCCGTGCATGCCGGGCATGCCGAGGTACTGGCGGTCGCTCGCCGGGTAGCCGCCCAGGCCCATCAGGGTGTTGGTGATGGGGAAGCCCAGCATGCGCGTGAGCTTGGTGAGCTGCTCGGCCGCGTTCGCGAGCACCACGCCGCCGCCGGTGTAGATCATCGGGCGCTTGGCTTCGAGCAGCAGCTGCACGGCCTTGCGGATCTGGCCCTGATGACCCTTGATGACGGGGTTGTACGAGCGCATCGAGACCTCCTTCGGGTACTCGAACTCGCACTTGTGCATAGACACGTCCTTGGGAATGTCGACCAGCACCGGACCGGGACGGCCCGTCTTCGCCAGGTAGAAGGCCTTCTTCATCGTCGCGGCGATGTCGCGCACGTCCTTGACGAGGAAGTTGTGCTTCACGCAGGGGCGGGTGATGCCGACCGTGTCGACTTCCTGGAACGCGTCCTGGCCGATCGCGGCGGTCGGGACCTGGCCGCTGATGATGACCATCGGGATCGAGTCGCAGTAGGCGGTGGCGATGCCGGTGACCGCGTTGGTCGCGCCCGGACCCGAGGTCACCAGCGCGACGCCGACATTCTCGGTGCTACGGGCATAGCCGTCGGCGGCATGCACCGCGGCCTGCTCGTGGCGCACCAGCACGTGGCGCACCTTGTCCTGGTTGAACAGCGCGTCATAGATGAAGAGTACCGCTCCGCCCGGATAGCCGAAGACGTAATCGACCTTTTCTTCCTGCAGACACCTGATTACAATTTCCGCTCCAGTCAGCACCATCGCAAACTCGCTATTCTTACGTTCCGAAACGCTGAACGTTACCGGTCAGGCGCAGTTTGGTCAAGGCTGCTGCGGCATCGCACAATGGCCTGAATAACCGGTTTTCATAAGGATCCAGAACTGGCTAACCGGGCAGAACTCTCCGCCTTTCTCCAGGGTGTCGAAAAGCGCGCTTTCAAGCAGGCGGTGTATGCGCTGCGCAACGACGACGCGGCCCTGGATGCGGTGCAGGATGCGATGCTCAAGCTCTCGGTCAGCTATGGCGAGCGTCCCGCGAGCGAATATCCGATGTTGTTCCAGCGCATCCTGCAGAACGTCATCTACGACGCGCTGCGGCGGCAGAAGGTGCGCAACACCTGGACGACGCTGCTGTCGTCGTTCGTCGGCGACGACGAGCAGGACAGCGACAACGATCCGCTCGACACCCTTGCCGGTACGCCCGACGACGCCAAGGCCGACACCCCGCACGGGCAATACGAGCGTGCGCGCATGCTGGCGGCGATCGAGCGGGAGATCGAGCGCCTGCCGCCGCGTCAACGGGAAGCGTTCATCATGCGTTATTGGGAGGAAATGGACATTTCCGAGACGGCCGCCGCGATGGGGTGCTCGGAGGGGAGCGTGAAAACCCATTGTTCGCGCGCCACGCAGACGCTGGCGGCGGCCCTGAAAGCGAAGGGAATCGAGCTATGAACGAGGAGGCTTTTGCCCGCAAGGTCGCAGCCCAGCTCTCGGCTGCGGCGCGCGGCGTGGACGGCGACGTCGCTGACCGCCTGCGGCTCGCGCGCGAGCGCGCGCTCGCCGCGCACAGGCCGGCGCTGCCCGGCTTTGGCGCAAGGATCGCCAGTGCGCTGCGGCGCTTGTTCCCGCCCATGATGAGGCCGGCAGCAGTTGCCGCCGCGATCCTCGTCGCGGTGCTGGCCGGCGATTACTGGGTCACCTGGCTGCGCGTGAGCGAGATGGAGGAGGTCGATACGGCGCTGCTGATCGACGACCTGCCGATCGACGCCTATCTCGATTCGGACTTCAAGGCATGGCTGCAGGACGACTCGCGATCCTGATCCTGGTCGCCGCGCTGAGCGGTCCGGTTCTCGCGGTCACGCCGATCGGTGCGCCTTCGTGGTCCGGCCTGACAGCGGCGCAGCGTTCGGTGCTCGCGCCGCTGTCGGACGACTGGAATTCGATGAGCGAGGTGCAGCGCCAGCGCTGGCTGGGCGTTGCCGACCGTTATTCGCGCCTGACTCCGGAAGAACAGGCGCGCATCAGTGCCCGCATGCGCGACTGGGCAAACTTGCGCCCCGATCAGCGCGAGCGCGCCCGCGACCAGTATCGCGCGCTGCGCAGCATGCCGCGCGAGCGGCGCGAATCGCTGCAGGAACAGTGGCAGCGCTACCGCAGCATCCCACCCGAAGAGCGCCAGCTCAAGTCCGGCCCGCGCATCGTGCGCCCCCTTCAACGACCGCCTGTGCGCGGCAACAAGTAATGAAGAAAACAGACTCGAGGCGCAACATCCAGGATTCGTCACGCAAGCTTCAATCCCGTTCGGCAATGCAGACGCAGCCGGCGCCGCAGGTGGTAGAGCTCGCCGGCCTGCGCCGCCGACTCGCCAGCATGTTGTATGAGGGCTTGCTGCTGCTGGGCGTGCTCGCGCTGGTCTTCATGGTTCCGTATCTGCTGCTCGGAGTCTTCTTCGGCATCACGCCGGCGGGGTGGGTCGCATGGCTGCACATCTATCTCGCGTTGGGGGCGTATTTCATCTGGTACTGGCGGCGGCGCGGCCAGACCCTGGCGATGCAGACCTGGAAGCTGTGCCTCGTGACCGCCGATGGTCACGCCCCCAGCGTCGCGACCGGCTGGCTGCGCTACACGCTGGCATGGCCGTCGCTGCTGTGTTTCGGCCTGGGGCTGGCGTGGGCGCTGGTCGACCGCGATCGCCAGTTCCTGCACGACCGGCTCGCCGGCACGCGCATCGTCCTGCTGCCCTGACGCGGGCGTCGGATCCCACGGGCGGCGTATACTCCCGGCTTGTCCCCATTGCGGCCGGACAGCCGGAGAAACAATGAAAAGCGAACACGCCCCGACCATCCAACGATCCGATTACACGCCCCTGGCGTGGAACATCGAAAACATCGAGCTGCATTTCGCGCTCGACCCCGCGGCAACCCTGGTGACGAGCCGGATGCGCTGCGTCCGGCGCGCCTCGGCGGCCGATCCCCTGCGCCTGTTGGGGGAGGAACTCGAACTGGTGAGCGTGAGCATCGACGGCCGCCCGGCCGAAGACAGTCGGCTCAAGCGGGGCGAGGGCTGGCTGGAGATCGCGCTCGATGACGATCGCGCCGAAGTCGGCATCGTCACGCGCATCAACCCGCAGGCGAACTCCGCGCTCTCGGGCCTCTATGTGTCGCGCGGCGGGTTCTTCACGCAGTGCGAGGCCGAGGGCTTCCGGCGCATCGCCTTCTTCCCCGACCGCCCCGATGCGATGACGCGCTTCACGGTGACGCTGGAGGCGGACGCGGCGGATTATCCGGTGCTGTTGTCGAACGGGAACCTCGTCGAGGAGGGGGCGCTCGCCGGCGGGCGCCATTTTGCGAAGTGGGTCGATCCCTTCCTCAAGCCGTCGTATCTTTTCGCGCTGGTGGCAGCGAAGCTGGTTGCTCTCGAGCGCCGCGTCAAGACGGCGTCGGGGCGCGAGGTGCTGCTGCAGGTGTGGGTGGAGGAGGGCAACCTCGACCGCACGCCGCACGCGATGGATTCGCTGGTGCACTCGATGCGCTGGGACGAGGAAGTGTTCGGCTTGGAACTCGACCTCGACCGCTTCATGATCGTCGCCGTCAGCGACTTCAACATGGGCGCGATGGAGAACAAGGGGCTCAACATCTTCAACGCGAAGTACGTGCTGGCGAAGCCCGACACGGCGACCGACGTCGACTACGAGAACATCGAGAGCGTCGTCGCGCACGAGTACTTCCACAACTGGACCGGCAACCGCGTGACCTGCCGCGACTGGTTTCAGCTCACGCTCAAGGAAGGTCTGACGGTGTTCCGCGACCAGCAGTTCTCGGCGGACATGCTGGCGCAGGCGGCGGGTGAGGCGGGCGCGGCGTCGGCGCGGGCGGTCAAGCGCATCGACGACGTGCGTGTGCTGCGCGCGGCCCAGTTCCCCGAGGATGCGGGGCCGATGGCGCACCCGATCCGGCCGGAGAGCTATCAGGAGATCAACAACTTCTACACTGCAACGGTGTATGAGAAGGGCGCGGAAGTCATCCGCATGCTGCATACGCTGCTCGGGGCCGAGGGGTTCCGCAACGGCATGGACTTGTACTTCAGCTACCACGACGGCCAGGCGGTGACCTGCGACGACTTCGTCGATTGCATGGCGGAGGCAAACGGTTACGACCTCGACCAGTTCATGCTGTGGTACAGCCAGGCCGGCACGCCCCGCGTGAAGGCGGCGGGCGCGTGGGACGCGGCGAGCGGCAGCTACACGCTGACCCTGTCGCAGCACACGCCGCCCACGCCGGGTCAACCGGACAAGGCGCCGCTGGTGATCCCCGTCGCGGTCGGCCTCATCGGACCGGACGGCAAGGACCTGCCGCTGAGCCTGGAGGGCGAGAACCACGGCGGTGCGACGACGCGGGTGCTGGTCCTTTCCGAGGCGGAGCAGACGTTCCGCTTCACCGGACTTGCTGCCGAGCCGGTCCCGTCGGTGCTGCGCGGCTTCTCGGCGCCGGTGATCCTGGAACTCGAGGAGAGCGACGAGCGGCTGGCCTTCCGCATGGCGCATGACGCGGATGCCTTCAACCGCTGGGATGCCGCCCAGCGTTACGCGGAGCGCGTGATTTTCGCACTCGCGGCGGATGTCGCCTCGGGTCGTGCGCTGGTCCTGCCAGAGGCCTTCGCCGCGGCATTCCGCGCCCTCCTGAACGACGGGGCGCTCGACCCCGCCTTCCGCGCGCAGGCCGCGGCGCTGCCGTCCGAGACCTATCTCCTCGAGCGGATGGAGCCTGCCGATCCGGCCGCGCTGCGTGTCGCGATGATGCACGTGATGCGCGAACTGGGCAAGGGGCTCGCGGCAGACTGGCTGGCGATCGAGGCGGCAATGGAGGTGCCGGGCGAGTATCACTATCACCCCGGCGACGCGGGCCGGCGCGCACTGGGCAATCTCGCGCTGAAGTATCTCGCGGCCGGAGGTGTCACCGAGGGGCTGGCGCGCGCCGAGACGCGGTTCGCACGCTTCGGCAATATGACCGAGGGCTTCGGTGCGCTCGCCGCCCTGGTCCAGAGTGCGAGCCCCGCGCGCGAGGTGGCACTGTCGCGCTTCCACGAGCGTTACCGCGACGATGCTCTGGTGCTGGACAAGTGGTTCGCGCTGCAGGCCTCCGTCTGGCGCTGGGACGCAAGCGCTGCGCCGGTGCTCGGGCGCGTGCGCGCGCTGATGGACGATCCGGCCTTCAGCCTCGCCAATCCGAACAAGGTGTATGCGCTGCTGGGGAGTTTCTTCCGTGCGAACGCGGCCGAATTCCACGCGCCGGACGGCAGCGGGCACGCGTTCTGGGCCGATCAGGTAATCGCACTGGATGGCCGCAACCCGCAGGTGGCGGCGCGCATGGCGCGAGCGCTGGAGAACTGGCGGCGCTTCACGCCTGCCCTGCGGCAGAGCATCCGCGCGCAGATCGCGCGGGTCGCCGCCGCGCCCGGGCTTTCGCCCGACGTCGCGGAAATCGTCGGCAAGGCGCTGGCGGATTAAAACCCCTCAACCAGGCGACGCCTCAATCCGGGCCGCTGGTTGATCGGCTCGTTGAAAAGGCCGGAGCGCGGCGTCTGCGTCCCGGCCGGGAATCAAGTCGTCAGTTCGCCGGCAATGTAGTTCGACAGGTGGTTGATCGTCTTTTCCTGCTGGTCGATGATGGACTTGACCACGTCGCCGATCGTGACGATGCCGACGATACGGCCGTGCTCGACCACCGGCAGGTGACGGAAGCGGTTTTCCGTCATGATGTTCATCACCGAGTCGATCGCCAGCGACGGGGTGATCGTGCACACGTTCGGCGTCATCACGTCGCCTACGGTGGCTTCGCGCGAATTGAGGCCCTTGAGGACGAGTTTCCGCGCGTAGTCGCGTTCGGTGAAGATGCCGACGAGGCGCTCGTTTTCGATCACCAGCACCGAGCCGATGTCGTGTTTCGCCATCATCGCAAGGGCGTCGAGGACGCTGACGCCGGGTGTCACCGAGTGCGTCGTCGAGCCTTTCTGTTCGAGAATCTGCCGCACTGTCACTGTCGTCGCAAGCATCGTGTCCCTCCGTTCGTGTTAGGCATTCACGCGGCTCTCCCGCCGATCGGGAGCATACTGGCATAGCTTGAAACGAACCGCGCGCGGATGCAAGTGCGCAATGTCCGGCAGGGCCGCTACGGCCCTGCGCGCGTCAGATTTCGAGGTTGTCGATGAGGCGGGTGCGCCCGAGCTTGGCGGCGGCGAGCACCACCAGGGGGTCGTCGGCGTGCAGGGGCGGCTGCAGATCCGCGCGGCGGCGCACGGCGATGTAGTCGGGCTTCCAGCCGTGTGCGGCGAGTTCGGCAACGGCTTCGGTCTCGAGCTTGAGGAAGTCGTGATCGCCGCGGCGCACGGCCTCGCAGATGCGCGCGAGCTGGCGATAGAGGCGCGGAGCCTCGGCACGTTCTTCGGGGGAGAGGTAGCCGTTGCGCGAGGATAGCGCGAGTCCGTCTGCGGCACGCACGGTTTCGCCGGGCAGCACTTCGACGGGAATCGCAAGCTGGCGCACCATGTTGCTCAGCACCATGAGCTGCTGGTAATCCTTCTTGCCGAATAGCGCGACGTCCGGCTGCACGATGTTGAGCAGCTTGAGCACGACGGTGGCGACGCCGCGGAAGTGATCGGGGCGGAATTCGCCTTCGAGGATGCTGATCTGTGCCGGCGCCGGATCGACGTGGTAATGCTGCGGCTCGGGGTACATGACCGTCTCGTCGGGCGCGAACACGTGTGCGACGCCCGCGGCTTCGAGCCGCTCGCAGTCCGCGGCGAGCGTGCGCGGATAGCTGTTGAAATCCTCGCTCGGCCCGAACTGCAGGCGGTTGACGAAGATGCTGGCGATGACGGCGTCGGCCTTCTGGGCTGCCTGGCGCACGAGGTCGATGTGGCCGTCGTGAAGGTTGCCCATGGTCGGAACAAAGGCGACCTTGCCGGAGGCCCTGCGTGCGGCGCGCAGGCTGTCGATGGAGTGGTGGATCTGCATGGCGTATCCCCTGCGGGTGGGCAGTCAGTAGCAGTGTTCGGCGGCGGGGAAGCTGCCGTCCTTGACCGCGCTTACGTAGTGGGCGACGGCTTCGTCGATGCTTGCGGCGCCGGGCATGAAATTCTTGACGAAGCGCGCCTTGCGCCCGGGATAGACGCCGATCATGTCATGCAGCACCAGGACCTGGCCGTCGCAGGCGGGGCCGGCACCGATGCCTATCGTGGCCATCGAGGTGAGGCTGGCAGTGACTTCGCCGGCGAGGGGGGCGGGCACCATTTCCATCACCATCAGCGCGGCGCCCGCCTGCTCAAGCGCGAGCGCATCCGCCTTGAGTTGCGCGGCGCCCGCTTCGCTGCGGCCCTGCACGCGGTAGCCACCGAGCTGGTTCACGGACTGCGGCGTGAGGCCGATGTGCGCGCACACGGGCACACCGCGTTCGACGAGGAAGCGCACGGTCTCGGCCATGAAAGCTCCGCCTTCGAGCTTGACCATGTGGGCGCCGGCCGCCATCAGGCGCGCGGCGTTGCGCAGCGCCTGTTCGGGGCTTTCCTGGTAGCTGCCGAAGGACATGTCGGCAACGATGAACAGGCGGGTGTTGGCGCGGGCCACGCACTCGGTGTGGTAGACCATCTGGTCGAGGGTTACCGGCAGGGTCGATTTTTGCCCCTGCACCACGTTGCCGAGGGAGTCCCCGACCAACGCGACGTCCACGCCGGCGCGTTCGAGCAGCGCGGCAAAGCTCGCGTCGTAGCAGGTGAGCATGGCGATCTTGCGCCCTTCGCTGCGCATCTTGGCAAGCTCGGACAGGGTGACGGGTTTTTCGTCCTGGAGGTAGCTCATCGGTGTTCCTCGGAAGAGGCGCGGGTCATTCTTGAATTGCGCGCTTGTGCAGGCCGTATGGTTCCGCCGGCCGTTGGCTCAGGCGGCGTAGCCGAAGAATTCTCGATAGCTGCGCATGTTGCGCAGGCGATCGAGGAGGAGTTCGAAGTCGTCATCGTGATCGACCGGGTTGAGGACTTCGGCATCGACGATGAACAGCGGCGCGGCGTCGTACTGGTAGAAGAAGCGCGCGTAGCGTTCGGCGACACGCTCGAGGTACTGCTCGGTGATTCGCCGCTCGGTATCGAGGCCGCGCCGGCGCACGCGTTCGACCAGCGTTTCGGGCTTGGCCTGCAGGTAGATGATGAGGTCCGGCTTCGGCGGGCTTGCGGGCTTCATTGCATCGAACACGCGCTGGTAGAGCGCGAGTTCGTCGGAGGCGAGGTTCAGCGCCGCGAACAGCGGATCCTTGTCGAGCACGAAGTCGGACACGACGCGCTGCTGCTTCTCCATCTCCTCGGCAACGATGCCGAGCTGGTCAAAGCGCTGGAACAGGAAGTGCAGCTGGGTCGACATCGCCCAGCGATCGGCGTCCTGGTAGAAGCGGCCGAGGAAGGGGTTGAGTTCGGGCTGCTCGAACAGCGCCCGCGCGTCGAGACGTTCCGCAAGCCGCCGGGCGAGCGAGGTCTTGCCCGCGCCGATGGGGCCTTCGACCACGATGTAGCGTGCCTTGTCGAACATGCAGCAAAGTCGCCTTTAGTTTCTGAAAATGAAATATACCGCGCCAAGCATACACAGGGCGGCCCAAAGGTAGTCAAGCTTGACCGGCTGCTTCATGTACAGCACGACGAAGGGGACGAAGACCAGCAGGGTGATGACTTCCTGCATTATCTTGAGCTGGGCGAGGCTTAGTTCGGTTGCGCCGATGCGGTTCGCGGGCACCTGTAGCAGGTACTCGAAGAGGGCGATGCCCCAACTGACGATGGCGGCGACGAACCAGGCCTTCGACTGCATGTTCTTGAGGTGCCCGTACCACGCGAAGGTCATGAAGACATTCGATGCGGTGAGCAGCATCGCGGTCTGCACCCAGGCGGGAAGGGTCTGCATCCAGGCAGTCATGGGCGACTCGGTGTTACAGGTGGATCAGGAAATGCGCTCGATGCGCTGGTCGCCCACGGCGTCGAGCAGGTCGGCGGCGCGGCCATGGCCGGGAATCGCCGTGTCCGGCGCGATCTCGGCGAGCGGGACGAGAACGAAGGCCCGCTGGTGCATGCGCGGGTGCGGGATCTCGAGGCCCGGTTGGGAGATCGACGCGTCGCCGTAGAGGAGCAGGTCGAGATCGAGCGTGCGCGGAGCGAGCTCCGTTTCGCGCGTGCGGCCGTGCAGCGCTTCGAGGGTCAGCAGGGTGTTGAGGAGCTTTCGCGCGGGCAGCGTGGTTTCCACTTCGGCGACGGCGTTCAGGTAATCCGGGTGGGCGGTGACGCCGATCGGTGCCGTGCGATAGAGGCCGGAACGCGCGATGAGGCGGGTGCCGGGCAGGGCGTCCAGGGCGGCGAAGGCGCTGTCGAGCGTCGCGGCGGCATCGCCCAGATTGGCGCCGAGGGCGATGAACGCGCGCACCGGGCCGCCTTCCGGCGGCGGGCGGTGGGTGGTCATGACGCGTCGCTGCTCGCGGTGGCCTCGGCTGCGGCCGGTTTGCGCCGGCGTCGGCGCCGTTTGCGCTCGGCGGTTTCGCCGGCGGACGGCGCCTCGGCGAGCAGGGCTTCGCGCGCGTCGTGGCCGGCGTGGGCGAAGCGATCCCACCATTCCGGCAGCGCCGTGTCGATCTCGCCGGACTGGGCGCGCAGGCGCAGGAAGTCCCACGCGGCGCGGTAGCGCGGTTGTTCGATGAGGCGATAGGGCGTCTTGCCGGTGCACTTGTCGAAGCGCGGCTGCAGGGCCCAGATTTCCTTGATGTCGCCAACGATGCGCTTGGTGATCGCGAGCTTGCCGGCCTGCTTGTCGAGCACTTCGTCCATCGCCGCGAAGAGCGCGGGCTGGTTGTGCTCGCCGGTCTTCCGGCGTGCTTCCCAGTTGGCGAGCACTTCGTGCCACAGCAGGGTCGCGAACAGGAAGCCGGGAGAGACGGGCTTGTCAGTGCGCACGCGTTCGTCGGTGTTCTCCAGCGACAGCCACACGAAGCGCTCGCCCAGGGGCTGTTCGAGGATCACGTCGAGCAGCGGCAGAAGGCCGTGGTGCAGGCCTTCCTCGCGCAACTGTTTCAGGCATTTGACGGCGTAGCCGGAGAACAGCAGCTTGAGCATCTCGTCGAAGAGGCGTGCCGCGGGCACGTTCTCGAGGAGTTCGGCCATCTCGCGGATGGGGTTGCGCGCGGCGGGGTCGAGTGTGAGTCCGAGCTTGGCGCCGAGGCGCACGCCGCGCAGCATGCGCACGGGGTCTTCGCGGTAGCGTGCGCGCGGGTCGCCGATGATGCGCAGCGTCTTCTGCTTGAGGTCGGCGACGCCGTGGTGGTAGTCGAGGATCTGTTCCGTGGTCGGGTCGTAGTAAAGCGCGTTGACGGTGAAGTCGCGGCGTGTGGCGTCCTCGGCCTGCGAACCGTACACGTTGTCGCGCAGGACGCGTCCGTGCTCGTCGGTGTCGGCGTCCTCGGCGGTCTGGCTGGCGCGGAAGGTCGAGACTTCGATCGTTTCCGGGCCGCTCATGACGTGCACGATCTTGAAGCGGCGGCCGATGATGCGCGAGCGGCGGAACAACGCGCGCACTTCCTCGGGCGTTGCGCTGGTGGCGACGTCGTAGTCCTTGGGGGGATGGCCGACCAGCAGGTCGCGTACCGCACCACCGACGACAAAGGCCTTGTGACCGGCTTCCTGCAGCACGGTGCACACCTTGCGGGCGGCGGGCGAGATCTGTTCGCGACGGATGCCGTGCTGGGTGACGGGGACCAGGGCAGGTTCGGTGTTGATGGGCGAGGCGGCGCGGCGGAAGACCTTGCGCAGCAGCTTGCGGATCATTGGAGGAAGGGGCTTGCGGTCAACATAAGCCGTGAATCATAACCGATGCGGCGCCTGCCCGCAGCCATGGCTGCGGGCGCGGGCCGTTCAGCGCAGCGAGATGACCGGCCAGCCGGCGGTCTGTGCGTGGGCGCGCAGGGTGTCGTCGGGGTCGACGGCGACAGGGTCGGTCACGCGCGACATCAGCGGCAGGTCGTTGTGCGAGTCGCTGTAGAACCACGAGCGCGCGAAGCTGCCGGTATAGAGGCCGAGCGATTCGAGCCAGGCGTCGACGCGCTCGATCTTGCCGGCCTTGAAGGCGGGCATGCCGCGCGGCTTGCCGGTGAAGGCGCCGTTCTCCTGCGCGGGGATGGTCGCGACGAGGTGGGGGATACCGAACTCGCGCACGATGGGACCGGTGACGAAGCTGTTGGTGGCGGTGACCACGGCGACCATCGCGCCGCTGTCGATATGTTGGCGCACCAGTGTGCGGGCCTTGTCGGTGATCATCGGTGCAATCGAGGTGGCCATGAATTCGCGGTGCCAGGCGTCGAGTTGCTCGCGCGGATGGCGGGCGAGCGGGGCGAGTTGGAAGTCGAGGAACTCGAAGATGTCCAGCGTGCCGGCCTTGTACTGCTCGTAGAACCGGACGTTCCTGGCTTCCTGCACTTCGCGGTCGAGGACGCCCTTGGCGATCAGGAACTGGGCCCACTCGAAGTCGGAGTCGCCGGCGAGGAGGGTGTTGTCGAGGTCGAAGAGGACGAGATCCACTGTGTTTCCTTGGAGTTTGGGGTGTGCGGCCGGCTCAGATTTCGAGGCCGGCCTGCATCATTTCGCGCAGCAGCGGGAGCGTGACGGCGCGCTTGCGTTCGAGGGAGGCGTTGTCGAGGGCGTCGAGCACGGCGAGCAGGCTGGGCAGGTCGCGGCGGCCGTGGCGCATCAGGAAGTCGATGACTTCGTCGGCCAGCCGCAGGCCGCGGCGGGCGGCGAGCGTCGCGAGGATGGCCGTGCGCGATTCGTCGTCGAGCGGACGTACCTCGTAGATCAGGCACTGGCCGATGCGGGTGCGCAGGTCCTCGCGCAGGGCGAGCTGGCGCGGGGCTTCCTTGCCTGCAAGCAGCAGGGTCTGGCCGAGGCTGCGTGAGCGGTTGAAGGCGTTGAAAAGGGCGATCTGGGCCGCGTCGTCGAGGCGGTCGACGTCGTCGACGGCGAGGAGCAGGCCCGGCGTCTGCGGCAATTCGTGGCCGGCCTCGGCGGCGGCGATGCAGGCCGTCGGCCGGTCGCCGGCGGCGGCGAGCGTGCCGCGCAGCAGGTGGCTGCGGCCGCTGCCGGTCGGGCCCCACAGGTAGAGGTGGCCGGGCTGCGAAGCGCCTGCAGAGGCGGCGATGGCGGCCAGTGCGGCGACGAGTTCTTCGTTGCCGCCGACGACGAAGTTGTCGAGGGTGGGCGGTGCGTCGGGGCGAATGTCGAGGACGAGCTGTTTCATTGCGGGGGGGCGTCGTCAGGAGGGGCGCCGAGATAGACAGGGCTCGTGAGCCAGGCCGTGCGCACTTCGCGCAGGCCGACCAGGATCGCGGCGCTCGCAGGCAGGGCGACGAGGATGCCGACGAAGCCGAAGAGCTGGCCGAAGGCCATCAGCGCGAAGATCACGGCGAGCGGGTGCAGGCCGATGCGTTCGCCGACGAGGTAGGGAGTGAGCACGAAGCTCTCGAGGAGCTGGCCGAGGCCGAACACGATGGCGACGCCGATCAGCGGCGGCCAGCCTTCGGCTTGCAGCAGCGCGGAGAGGATGGCGAGCAGCAGACCGCCGCCGAAGCCGATGTAGGGAATGAAGACGAGCAGGCCGGTAACGACGCCGACGGGCAGCGCGAACTTGAGGCCGGCGATCCACAGGCCGACGCTGTAGAAGACGGCCAGCAGCAGCATCACCGAGAGCTGGCCGCGCAGGAATTCGGAGAGCACGCGGTCGATGTCGTTGATGATGCGCATCGTGCGTTCGAGCATGGGGCGCGGGATGACGGTCTGCAGGCCGCCGAGGATGTGCGGCCATTCCTGCAGCAGGTAGAACATCACGACCGGTACAAGGAAGACGCTGGCGGCGGCGCCCGCGAGCGCGAGGCCGCCCTGGCGCAGCTGGCCGAGGATCACGGGGACGAGGTCCTGGGCGCTGTCCCAGTGTTCGGCGATCCAGGTGCGTACGAAGGCGGCGTCGAGCTGGAAGTCGAGGTCGAAGCGCGCCTGCAGGACGGGGGCGACGCGGGCGTTGAGGAGTTCGATGAGGTCGGGCAGGCGGCGGATGAGCGCGATCGCCTCGCGCCAGATCATGGGGGCGAGGATCAGGAACAGCAGCACGAGCAGCAGGCCGGCGCCCAGGATCACGAGCAGCACCGCGGCCGGGCGCGGGATGCGCCGGGCGACCATCCAGTTGACCGCCGGATCGCAGATGTAGGCGAAGACGGCGGCGATCGCGAAGGGCGCGAGGATGGGCGACAGGGCGTAGAACAGGGCGACCAGCGCCAGCGCGACGCCGGCCCAGGCGGCGGTTTGCAGACGGTCGGCGCGGGAAGGGTTCATTTCGAGTAAAATCGCGGACTTGACGCGGGCGCAGGGTGGCCCGCGAAACCCGTAAATGTAGCCACTTGGCGTGGCGGCCTCAAGTTCGGCCGTCAGTCGAAGCGGCCCGAACGCGCATTCCGCAAGCCTGAGGAACGATCTTGAGCTCCCCGAAACCTTCGCTTTCCTACCGTGATGCCGGTGTCGACATCGACGCCGGCGACGCCCTCGTCGACCGCATCAAGCCGCTCGCGAAACGCACCATGCGCCCCGAGGTGCTGGGCGGTATCGGCGGTTTCGGGGCGCTGTTCGAGCTGTCGAAGAAGTACCGCGAGCCGGTGCTGGTGTCGGGCACCGACGGCGTGGGCACGAAGCTGAAGCTCGCCTTCCAGCTGAACAAGCACGACACGGTGGGCCAGGATCTGGTAGCGATGAGCGTGAATGACATCCTCGTGCAGGGTGCCGAGCCGCTGTTCTTCCTCGATTACTTCGCCTGCGGCAAGCTCGATGTCGACACCGCCGCGGCGGTCGTGGGCGGCATCGCGCGCGGCTGCGAGCTGTCGGGCTGCGCGCTGATCGGCGGGGAGACCGCCGAGATGCCGGGCATGTATCCGGACGGCGAGTACGACCTCGCGGGCTTCGCGGTCGGCGCGGTGGAGAAGTCGGAGATCATCGACGGCTCGACGATCAAGCCGGGCGACGTGGTGCTGGGCCTCGCGTCGAGCGGCGCACATTCGAACGGCTACTCGCTGATCCGCAAGATCCTCGATCGCGCGAAGCCGGATCTGGATGCCGATTTCCACGGTCGCCCCTTCCGCGATGTGGTGCTGGAGCCGACCCGCCTGTACGTGAAGTCGATGCTGGGCCTGATGCGTGCGATCCCGGGCGTCGTGAAGGGCATGGCGCACATCACCGGCGGCGGCCTGACGGAGAACGTGCCGCGCATCCTCGCCGACAACCTGACGGCGAAGATCGACGCGTCGTCGTGGACGCTGCCGCCGCTGTTCCAGTGGCTGAAGCAGGAAGGCAACGTCGATGCCCAGGAGATGTATCGCGTGTTCAACTGCGGCGTCGGCATGGTCGTGATCGTGTCGCCGGAGCAGGCCGATGCGGCCGTTGCGAAGCTCGAGGCGGCGGGCGAGACGGTGTATCGCCTCGGACGCATCGAGGCGCGCGCGGAAGGCGTGGCGCAGACGACGGTCGGCTGAAATTCTCCGCCCGGAGTGCGCCTTGCGCGCTCCGCCCGCTCGCGAACTTTGTTCGGGGGCGGCGTGTCTGCCGTAGCAGGGAGCGCACCAGTGAGGGGTGCGCTCGTTTTTTTTCCGGATCACGTCCCTGTTTGAGCGTTCGTCGAAGATGCCCATGCCCCGCCGCCTGATCGCCGCACTCAGCCTTGCCGGAGTCGCCGCCCTTGCGGGCTTTGCGTATTACGCGAATCGCAGCGTGGGCACGGCGCAGCCGGGGCCCGGCGCGAAAGCGACGGGAAGCGCCAACGTGGCCGCCGCGCAGGGGGCAGCGGACGTCGAGACGGCAACGGTCACGGGCGAAACGATGGCGGACGATGTGACTGCGATCGGCACGTTGCGCTCGAACGAGTCGGTCGTGCTGCGCCCCGAGGTCGCGGGGCGGATCGAGGCGATCCGCTTCCGTGAGGGCAGCCCGGTGCGTCGCGGCGATGTGCTGGTCGACTTCGATGCCGCCGTGCAGCGGGCCGAGGTGCAGCAGGCGAAGGCGAACCTTGCGCTCGCGCAGGCGAACTTCGGCCGCACCGAGGATCTCTTCAACCGCAAGTTCCTCAGCCAGAGCGCACGCGACGAGGCGGCGTCGCGCCTGGAAGTGGCGCGCGCGAACATGGCGCTGGCCGAGGCGCACCTCGACAAGATGCGTATCCGTGCGCCCTTCGCCGGCATCGTGGGTATCCGCAACGTGAGCGCAGGCGACTACGTCAAGGAAGGCGAGGATCTCGTCAATCTGGAGGACATCGCGACGCTGAAGGTGGATTTCCGCCTTCCCGAGATCTACCTTGCGCAGATCCGCCCCGGGCAGAAGCTGGAGCTGGCGTCCGATGCGGTCGAGGGCAGGTTTTTCGTCGCGGCGGTCAGCGCGATCGATCCGCTCGTCGACGAGCAGGGGCGGGCGGTGGTGATGCGCGCGACGCTGCAGAACGACGGGCTGCGCCTGCGTCCGGGGATGTTCGCGCGTGTGCGGCTGATCCTGGAGGAGCGTGCGAATGTCGCGACCGTGCCCGAGGAGGCGCTGGTGCCGGCGCCGGGGGACGTGCAGTTCGTGTATCGGGTCGTGGATGGCAAGGCGCAGCGCGTCGAGGTGAAGACCGGCGTGCGGCGCGGTACGCGGGTGGAGATCGTTAGGGGCGTGCAGGCGGGCGACGTCATCGTGACGGCGGGGCAGCAGAAGCTGCGCGACGGGGCGGCGGTCAGGGTCGTCGGCGCGGGCGAGGCTCCGGCCGCGCCGGCAGTCGGCACGGCCAAGCCGGCAAGCTGAGGGGGCAGCCATGGTCCTGTCGGAAATCTGCATCAGGCGCCCGGTCTTTGCGACGGTGCTGTCGCTATTGGTGCTGCTGATCGGGCTGATGTCGTATTCGCGCCTGACCGTGCGCGAGTACCCCAACATCGACGAGCCGGTCGTGACGGTCGATACGACGTATACGGGTGCGAGCGCGGAGATCGTCGAGTCGCAGGTCACGAAGCCGCTGGAGGACTCGCTCGCGGGGATCGAGGGCGTCGATGTGCTGCAGTCGATCAGTCGCCAGGAGCGCAGCCAGATCACGGTGCGTTTCCGCATCGAGCGCAATGCCGACAGCGCCGCGGCGGACGTGCGCGATCGCGTGTCGCGCGTGCGCCGGCGCCTGCCGGACGATGTCGATGAGCCGGTGATCTCGAAAGTGGAGGCGGACGCGAACCCGATCATCTGGATCGCGTTCTCGTCGGACCGCCATTCGCCGCTGGAGCTGTCGGACTTCGCCAGCCGCGTCGTCAAGCCGCGCCTGCAGACGCTGTCGGGGGCGGCGGACGCGCGCATGTTCGGCGAGCGTCGCTATTCGATGCGCATCTGGCTGGACCGCGACCGGCTGGCGGCCTTCCGCCTGACGCCGCAGGATGTCGAGGACGCGATCCGGCGCCAGAACGTGGAGCTGCCGGCCGGCCGCATCGAGAGCCGCGAGCGTGAGTTCGCGGTGGTGGCGCAGACCGATCTCGATACGCCGCAGGAGTTCGAGGCCATCGTCGTGCGCGAGCCGCAGGCGCCGGGCGGCTACGCGGTGCGCATCCGCGATGTGGGCCGCGTGGAGGTCGCGGCGCAGAACGAGCGCACGCTGGTGCGTTTCATGGGCAAGCCGGCGGTGTCGATCGGCCTGATCAAGCAGTCGGTGGCGAATCCGCTGGACCTCAAGCGCGGCCTCGTCGAGATGCTGCCGGTGCTGGAGGCGGAGCTGCCCGAAGGCATGCGCATGAACATCGCCAACGACACGACGGTGTTCATCGACCGCTCGATCGAGTCGGTGTTCAGCACGATCTGGGAGGCGGTGCTGCTGGTCGCGGTGATCTGCTTCTTCTTCCTGCGCAACTGGCGCGCGATGCTGATTCCGCTGGTGACGATCCCGGTGTCGCTGGTCGGCGCGTTCGCGCTGATGCTGCTGTTCGGCTTCTCGATCAACACGCTGACGCTGCTCGCGCTGGTGCTGGCGATCGGCCTCGTCGTCGACGACGCGATCGTCGTGCTGGAGAACATCTACCGCCATGTCGAGGAGGGCATGGAGCCGCTCGCGGCGGCCTTCCGCGGGGCGAAGGAGATCGGCTTCGCCGTGGTGGCGATGACGATCACGCTGGCGGCGGTGTATGCGCCCGTGGCCTTCATGACGGGGCGCACGGGCAAACTGTTCACGGAGTTTGCGCTGACGCTCGCGGGCGCGGTGATCGTGTCGGGTTTCGTCGCGCTGACGCTGTCGCCGATGATGTGCTCGAAGCTGCTGCGCCACGAGAAGAGGCACGGGCGCCTGTACAACGCGATCGAGGGCTTTCTCGGCTGGCTGACGGCGGGCTATCGGCGCGCGCTGGGCGTGGCGCTGAATGTGCGCTGGCTGGTGATGCTGGCTTTCGCGCTGGTTGCAGGAACTTCGCTGCTGCTGCTGAAGACGCTGAAGACGGAGCTCGCGCCGGTCGAGGACCGCGGCCGTGTCGTGGGCATCTTCTCGGGGCCGGAAGGGGCGACGATCGACTTCATGGCGCGCTATGCGGCGCAGCTGGAGGGCATCTACGCGAAGGTGCCGGAGGTGGATCGCTACCTCGTGATCTCGGGCAATCCGACGGTGTCGCAGGGGATCTCCTTTGCCGGGTTCAGCGACTGGGCCGAGCGCCGCCGCAACTCGACGGCGATCGCGACCGAGATCCGCCCGAAGATGGCGGCGATCCCCGGCCTGCAGACTTTCCCGGTGCTGCCCGCGTCCTTCGGGCAGAGTCCGCGCACGCGGCCGATCAGCTTCGTGATCACGACATCGGAGTCGTACGACGAACTCGCGCGCTATACGGACATGATCCTCGACGAGATGCGCAAGCAGCCGGGCTTCGTGTCGCCGGACACGGACCTCAAGCTCACCAAGCCCGAACTCGCGGTGGATGTCGATCGCGACAAGGCGGCCGACCTGGGCATTCCGGTGGATGTGATCGGGCGTACGCTGGAGACGATGCTGGGCGGGCGCCAGGTGACGCGCTACAAGCAGGACGCAGAGCAGTACGACGTGATCGTGCAGGTGGAGGCGCCGAGCCGGGCCGTCGCGCGCGACATCCGCGAGATCTACGTGCGGGCGAAGAATGGCGAGATGGTGCCGCTGGCGAATCTGGTCAAGGTGCATGATCGAGTGAGCCCGCGCGAACTCAATCATTTCGGCCAGCGGCGTTCGGTGACGATCTCGGCCAACCTCGCACCCGATTTCGCGATGGGCGAGGCGCTGGAGTGGCTCGAGGGGGCGGCGGGCCGCATCCTGCCGGCCGGCTACGCGATCGACTACGACGGCCAGTCGCGCGAGTTCAAGACCAGCTCGGCCAGCCTCGCGCTCACCTTCGTGCTCGCGCTGGCCTTCATCTACCTCGTGCTGGCGGCGCAGTTCGAGAGCTTCCGCGATCCCTTCATCATCATGCTGACGGTGCCGCTGTCGATGACCGGCGCGCTCGCGGCGCTGTATTTCGCCGGGGGTACGCTCAACGTGTATAGCCAGATCGGGCTGGTGACCCTGGTCGGCCTGATCACCAAGCACGGCATCCTGATCGTGGAGTTCGCGAACCAGTTGCGCGACCAGGGCGCGGCGCTGCGCGAGGCGGTGATCGAGGCGTCGGTGCTGCGCTTGCGCCCCATCCTGATGACGACCGGCGCGATGGTGCTGGGCTCGATTCCGCTCGCGCTGGCGACAGGGGCGGGGGCCGAGAGCCGCCAGCAGATCGGTTGGGTGATCGTCGGCGGGCTGCTGCTGGGCACCTTCTTCACGCTCTTTGTCGTGCCGACGGTGTATACGCTGCTCGCGCGGCGCGAACGCAACCGCCTGGCGGTCGAGGACGGTGCGCCCGCGTCGGCGTGAGCATCCGCGGCGTGTCCGAAGCGCATCTCCACTCCCTGTCCCGACCGCGTGCGGTCCTCGCCGCCTGGCTGATTGCGGGCTTGGTGCTGCTGGCGTTTGCCCACGGCGCACGCACGGGGCTGCCCGCCTGGCCGGCGGGTGTCGCCGCGTGGGGAGCGGGTATCGCGCTGTGGCCGCGACTCGATGCGGGCCAGCGGCGCTTCGCGCTGATCCTGTGCGGGCCGGGGGCGCTCGCGCTCGGCGCTGCGGTATGGCGCGGGGCGCAGCCGGCGTGGAGCGGCTTGCTGACGCAGAACACGGCGCTGCTCGGGATGCTGGCGGCGGTGAGCTTCCTGCAACTCGTCGGTGTCGGCAAGGACGGGGACCGGCCGCTGCCGCGCGGCCGGCGCGCGCTGTGGCAGACGCTCGCGGGCGTGCATGTGCTCGGGGCGGTGATCAACATGTCGGTGGTGTTCATCATCGCCGAGCGCATCGCCCGGAGCGGTCGCCTGAGCACGCCGCAGGCGGCGCTGCTGGCGCGCGGATTCCTCCTCGCGGCGCTGTGGTCGCCGTTCTTCGGCGCGATGGCAGTGGCGCTGACGTATGCGCCGGGGGCGCGGCTGGAGGATCTCGTCTTCGCCGGCGTGCCGCTGGCCGTGGTGCTGTTGTGGTTGATCACGCGCACGCTGCCGGTGTCGGCGGACGGGGGCGAGGGGGGATTCGTCGGCTTCCCGATGCGTGCATCCTCGCTGTGGCTGCCGCTGGCGCTCACGGCGATGGTGTCGGCGGGGCTGAAGTGGCTGCCCGGCTGGTCGTCGCTTGCGGTGATCAGCGGGTCGGCGTTGATGATCAGCGTCGTGTCGGTGCTGGCCGCGCACGGGCCGGCGGATGGGGTCGAGCGGCTTGCGGCCCATGCATTGCGTCGTCTGCCGGCGATGTCGGGGGAGCTGATGCTGTTTTTGTCGGCGGGCGTGTTCGCCACCGGTCTGCAGGCGCTGATGCAGGGCGATGCGCACTGGACGCCGTTTGCGCGCTTCGGGCCGGTGGAGGCCGCGCTGGTGCTGGGCGCAATGGTCGCGCTCGCGGCGATCGGCGTGCATACGGTGATCACCATCGTGATCGCGGCGACTTGGCTCGCGCCGCTGTCGCCCGATCCGATGCTGCTGGCGCAGATCTTCCTGATGGCGTGGAGCATCGGCCTCGCGCTCAATCCGATGGCGGGCGTGCACCTGTCGCTGCAGGGGAGATTCGGGCTGTCGGCCGTGGCGCTGGCGCGCGGCAATCTGCGCTATTGCCTGGCGAGCTACGTGCTCGCGTCGCTGTGGCTGATCGTCGTGGGGGCGTGGCGGGGCCTACTGTGAGGCGGCGAGCAGGCGTTGCGCCGTCGCGGCAACGGCGTCGGCGAGATCCGGGCGTAGGCAGTCGAGTTCGACCAGCTCCGGCCAGGTGTCGCGGAACTGGCGTTGCCAGGTGAGCTGGCGCTTCGCGAGCTGGCGCGTCGCGGCAATGCCCTTGAAGCGCATCGTGTCGTAGTCGTCCGTGCCGTCGAGGTATTCCCACGCCTGCCGGTAGCCGACGCAGCGCATCGAGGGCATCGACAGGTCGAGTCGGTAGCGTTCGCGCAGGCCGCGCACCTCGTCGATGAGGCCGGCCGCGAGCATCGTGTCGAAGCGCTGTTCGATGCGCGCGTGCAGTACCGCGCGATCGGACGGCGCGAGCGCGATCGGCAGCAGGCGGAAGGGCGGCGGCGCCATCTCGCGCCGCGCGTAGCTGTCGGCGAGCGGGCGGCCGGTGAGTCGGACGATCTCGAGTGCGCGCTGGATGCGCTGCGAGTCCGTCGGCTCGAGGCGCGCCGCGGCGTCCGGGTCGAGGCGGGCGAGTTCGGCATGCAGCGCCGGCCAGCCGTGCTGTTGCGCTTGCGCGTCGATCTCGGCGCGCAGGGAGGCATCCGCCGCGGGCAGGTCGGACAGCCCGTCGCGCAGCGCCTTGAAGTACAGCATCGTGCCGCCGGCGAGCAGCGGGATGCGGCCGCGCGCGGTGATCTCTTCCATCAGGCGCAGCGCGTCGGCGCGAAATTGCGCGGCCGAGTAGCTTTCCTCGGGCGTGACGATGTCGATCAGGTGATGCGGGCAGGCGGCAAGCTCCTCCGCGGTCGGCTTGGCCGTGCCGATGTCCATGTCGCGATACACGAGGGCCGAATCGACGCTGACGATCTCGACCGGCAGGCGACGTGCAAGCGCGAGCCCGGAGGCGGTCTTGCCACTGGCGGTGGGGCCGAGGAGGAGTAGGGCGGGCGGGAGCATCGGTGGGGCGTGCGAAAAGGGGTTGAGGTCGCGATTGTAGCGATGAAACGTGCTGCGCCTGAGGGGGTGGCGGCCTGGCGCGGCTGCTCAGCTCCGCCGCAGCAGGACGACGAGCAGCGTCGCGGCGGCGAGCGCGGCGCCGGTGTGGAAGGTCCAGGCTGCGCCGAACCGTTCCCATAGCAGGCCCGCCAGCGCGCTCGCGAACAGCAGGCCGATACCGCTGACGAGGTTGAAGACGCCGTAGGCGGTGCCGCGCAGCGCGGCGGGGGCGGTGTCGGCGATCATCGTCGCGAGCAGGCCTTGGCTCATGCCCATGTGCAGGCCCCACAGGGCGATGCCGGTGATGAGCCAGGGCCAGGTGTCGCCGCGCGCCAATGCGAGGTCGGCCGCCACCAGCACGACGAGACCGAGCGCGAGCAGGCGCGCGTGGCTCATGCCGTCCGCAAGGCGGCCGAAGGGGTAGGCGGTGAGGGAATAGACGACGTTCATGCCGATCAGCACCAGCGGCGTGTACGCGACCGGCAGGCCGGCGTCGAGGGCGCGCAGCACGAGGAAGGCCTCCGAGAAGCGCGCCAGCGCGAAGAGCGCGCCGATGCCGACGACCCACCAGTAGGCGCGCGGCAGCAGGCGCAGGTTCTCGCGCCGGATCGGGTTGAGCACCGGCGTGCCGGCCGGGCGCTCGGGGTCGCGCACGCCGAAGAAGAGCAGCGCGACCGACAGGAAGCCCGGGATGATCGCGACCCAGAACACCGCGCGGAAGTCGTTCGCCCACAGCACCATCAGGCCCATCGCGAGCAGCGGGCCGAGGAAGGCGCCGACGGTGTCGAGCGACTGGCGCAGCCCGAAGGCGGCTCCGCGCACTTCGGGCGGGGCGATGTCGGCGACCAGCGCGTCGCGCGGTGCGCCGCGGATGCCCTTGCCGACGCGGTCGATCAGGCGTGCGGCGAGCACCATGCCGGAACTCGTCGCCAGCGCGAACAGCGGCTTGGAGATCGCGCCGAGACCATAGCCGAGGACGGCGAGTGGTTTGCGCTTGCCCCAGTAATCGGACAGCGCGCCGGAGAAGACCTTGACGATCAGCGCGGTCGCTTCGGCTGCGCCTTCGATGAGGCCGACCGCGAGGGCGCCGGCGCCCAGCGAGGTGACGAGGAAGACCGGGAGCAGGCTGTGAATCAGCTCGGAGGACACGTCCATGAGCAGGCTGACGAAGCCGAGCATCCAGACTGCGGCTGGCAGCTTCGGTCGGGTCGAGGGGGCCGCGCGCGGGGCGTCTTGCATGGTCCGGTACCGGGTCGGGGCGTTGCAGGCATTCTGTCATGCGCCGTGGTGCAGCGAAATGACAGACGCGACATGTCGCAGATCAAGGAGATGCCTGCCGACCTCGCCCAGAATCGCCCGCGGGTTCTTCCCGTCACCCGTTCTCCGCTCCTCCGGTCCTTCGCATGAAGCTCGCCTCCCACCCCCTCTGGCTCGTCGGTTTCCGCCCCTTCTTCAGCCTCGCGTGCCTCGCCGGCCTGAGCCTGCCGCTGCTGTGGGCGCTGATGTTCGGTGGCGCGCTGCCTGCGCCGGCGGGGCGGTTCACGCCGGTGCAGTGGCATGCGCACGAGATGTTCTTCGGCTTCGGCTGGGCCGTGATGGGTGGTTTCCTGCTCACCGCGTCGAAGAACTGGGTGCAGATCCGCGGCTACCACGGGGCAGCCTTGATGTGGCTGGTTGCGGCGTGGCTGTTCGAGCGCGTCGGCATGGCCTGGGGCGGCGCGTGGCCGGCGGCGCTGTTCTGGCTGTCGAACACGGTGTTCCTCGGTTCCATCGTCGCGATGCTGCTGTGGACGCTGATCCGCTACCGCAGCCGGGACAGCTTCCGCGACAACTATTTCTTCCTCGTCGCGCTGCCGCTCTTCCTCGCCGCCAAGCTGCTGCTCCTCGACGGTGCGCACTTCCAGGCCGGCGTCGCGATGGCGGTCGGACTCTTCCGTGTCGCCTTCCTCGTGATGCTCGAACGTACGCTGACGCAGTTCATGAAGGGGGTGTTCCAAGTCGATATCCTGCGCGACCCGATGCTGGACTTGCCGATCAAGCTGATGGCGCTGTCGCTGGTGTTCGTCGCGTGGATGCCGAAGGCAATGGCCGGTGCGCTGCTGGTCGCACTCGCCTTTCTTCTCGTTGCGCGCCTGGTCTTCTGGAAGCCGCAGTTCGCAATGCGCAGGATCGAGCTCGCGGTGATGTACCTCGGCTATGCGGCGATCGCTTCGCAGCTGCTGCTTGAATTCATCGCGTTGCACTGGTCGCCGGGCTGGGTCGGGAGCCTGCCGGTACACGTGTTCACGTTCGGCGTGATGGGGCTGATCATCCCCGCGATGCTGGTGCGCATCTCGAAGGGGCACACGGGGCGCAAGGTCGTGTTCGACGCCGGCGACAAGCTCGTGCTGTGGCTCATGATCGGCGCCTTCGTCGCGCGCGTCGTGTTACCGCAGCTCGCGCCGGGCATGTACACCGGGTGGATCCACTTGTCGGCGACCGCGTGGTTCGCATGTTTCGCGATCCTCGGCTGGCGCTACATCCCTTTCCTGCTCGCGCCGCGCGTGGACGGCAAGGAGCACTGAGGCCGGATCAGTCCGCCCGCAGGTCCGCGTCGGTTGCGGGAACACGTCGCAGCACGGCCGACGTGCGAGGCGCGACGATGCGCGCGCGCAGCTGGCCGCAGCCGCCGTCGACGTCCTGTCCCGCGGACTGGCGCAGTTTGGTCAGCACGCCGCGTGCGTGCAGCCGACGTGCGATGGCTTCGGCGTGTTCGCGTTCGGGCCTTGCGAAGCCGAAACCTTCCACGCTATTCCACGGGATCATGTTCATGATCGCGTACTTGCCCGCGAGCAGGCGCACGATGCCGTCGATCTCCTCGTCGGTGTCGTTGATGCCGGCGAGCAGCGTCCACTGGTACTGGATGGGATAGCCGGTCGCGCGCGCGTAGTCCTCGCCGCGCTCGACGAGTTCCTCGGGGGTGATGCGCGGGGCGCGCGGCAGCAGCTGCTCGCGCAGTTCGGCGCGCGTCGTGTGCAGCGACAGCGCCAGCGCGGGCTTCACGCGCCCCTGCGGCAGGCGCTCGAACACGCGGTGGTCGCCCACTGTCGAGAACACCAGGTTCTTGTGCCCGATGCCGCCCTCGGTACCGAGGAAGTCGATCGCTTCCAGCACGTTGTCGATGTTGTGCGCCGGCTCGCCCATGCCCATGAACACGACCTTCTTCACGAAGCGGCGGGCGCGCGCGAGCACGACCTGGGCGACGATCTCGGCGCTGCCGAGCTGGCGGATGAGGCCGTCTCGGCCGGTCATGCAGAAGGTGCAGCCAACCGCACAGCCGACCTGCGAGGATACGCACACGCCGTCGCGCGGCAGCAGGACGCTTTCCACCGATTGCCCGTCGGCGAGCTGCACGAGCAGGCGCGCCGAGCCGTCGTCGCCGGGATGTTCCGAAAGCACCCGCGCCAGTCCTTGCAGCTCTTCGCCGAGCGCGGGCAGGGCGCCGAGGATGCGCGGCGAGAGGAAGCCGTCGGCACGCTTGCGGCCGCTGTCGAGCGGTCGCGCCTGCGCCCATGCGCGCAGGATCGCCTGTTCATGGCAGGGCTTGGCGCCGAGGTCGCGCAGTCGCTGGCGGAGGTGTTCGATACGCATGGAAGGGGCGGTGCTGGTGACGGCCGGTGGGCACATGAGCCGGGTGGGGCTGCCGTTTCCGGCGGGCTCGTTGCGGTGCACAAGGACTCGAAATTTTACACCCGATCCCAGGAGTTTGCCGCGAGAACGCGCGCCCGAGTGATCTGGGTCACAGTTAAATAAGAGAATCATTAAATGCGAATTTAATGCTGATAGAATGGCTCCAGATTTCGTATGCCCTTGGGTTCCCCGGGCTGCGACCTGGAAGCGGGCCGACGGGCAGGCGAAGACAGTTTCCGCAAGCAGGAGTGTCACGTCATGAAAACCCGTCAACTGTTGTTTACGGCCCTCGCGGCAGGTCTCATCGGCGCGAGTTTCGGCGCCGCCGCCTACGACGCCGACTGGAAGCGCGGCCGCATCTACTACCGCAGCGTGTGCACGGCCTGCCACGCCGCCCAGACAGGCGGCTCCATCGCGCCCAGCACGATGACGATGGCGCAGTGGGAGAGCTACCTCAAGGCCGACAAGCATGCCGCCGGCAAGGACTCGCTGAAGAAGTACATCGGCAAGGACTACCGCGCCAGCATCCGCGCGCAGAACAAGGCGGCCGACAAGTTCGCCGACGTGCCCGATGCCGAACTGCTCGAGGACGTCAAGGCCTTCGTCATCAAGGGCGCCAAGGACGGCGACGCCCCGGCCAGCTGCAGCTGACCACCCGCTTTCACTCATCTTCGGACGTCCGCCCGCGCGCGCCGCGGGCGGCGCCCGCCATCGTTCAGGGAGCCATCATGAAACTCCATCGCACCGTGGCCTTCGTGGCCATGCTCGCGGCGCTGGGCGCCGCCCCGTCTCCGTTCTCCACTGCGCCCGCCCTCGCCGCGGAGGGCCCGGCCCCCTCTGCCACCCCGGAGGCCAAGGCCGGCTGGTACAGCCAGCTCGTCGATGCCGACTTCGTCGCCCGCCATGCCGTGCTGCCGAAGCCCGAAGGCGTGCAGATCATCGACTCGCGCCCGACGGCGCGCAAATACGATCCCGGCCACATCCCGACCGCGCTCAGCCTTCCCGACAGCCAGTTCGACAAGCTTGCCGACAGGCTGCCGCAGGACAAGTCCACGCTGCTGATCTTCTACTGCGACGGGCTGGAGTGCATGCTCAGCCACAACTCGGCCTTCCGTGCCGAAAAACTCGGCTACACCAACATCCGCGTGTATGCGGCGGGCTTCCCGGACTGGGTGAAGAACGGCCACATGGCGGCGATGTCGGTGTCCCATCTCAAGAAGCTGATGGACGAAGGCTCTCCGCTGACGCTGATCGACTCGCGCCCGAAGGAGCGCAAGTACGACAAGGGCCACATTCCCGGCGCGACCAGTATTCCCGACTCGCAATTCGACAAGCTCGCCGACCGCCTGCCGGCCGACAAGGCGAGCCCGCTGTACTTCTACTGCGAGGGCCTCAGCTGCAAGCTGAGTTCGGATTCGGCCGCGAAGGCGGTGAAGCTGGGTTACACGCAGGTGAAGGTGGTGCCCGAAGGCTATCCCGAGTGGGTGCGCCTGTACGGCGCCGGGCCGACCGCGGAAGGCGGCGCTGCGAAGCCCGCGATCCAGGCCGGCAAGGAGAGCGGCACGATTACGGTGGCGTCCTTCGAGAAGATCTACAGGGAGGCGCCCGACACGATCCAACTGATCGATGTGCGCGAGCCCAGCGAGTTCGCCGCGGGCACCTTCAAGGGCGCGCTCAACGTCCCGGTCAATATGCTCGAGAAACGCATCGACGAGCTGCCGGCGGACCGGCCCATCGTCTTCTTCTGCGGTGCCGGCGGGCGCAGCGGCGAGGCACACGACATGGTGCAGCTCTACAAGCCCGCCCTGAAGACCTTCTTCCTCAACGCCGACATCAAGTGGGCACGCGACGGCAGCTACACCATCGTCGAGAAGAACTAGCCAGCGGGGAAACGCCATGAAGACGAATCGATCGGGTCCGCATGCCTCGTTCCGGCGGGCTGCGCTATTGGCCGTCATGCTGTTCGGCAGCGCGCTCCACGGGGGTGAAGTGCTCGCGGTGTCCAAGGCGAGCACGGCCGACCACAGCAAGTTCAAGGAGCTGCAGCAGAGTTTCGCGTCCGGCCCCGAAGTCACCCGGACCTGCCTGATCTGCCACACGGAGGCGGCGAAGCAGGTGCACGCGACAAAGCACTGGAGCTGGGAATTCCTCAATCCCGCGACCGACCAGAAGCTGGGCAAGAAGAACGTCATCAACAACTTCTGCATCTCGATCCCGTCGAACTATCCGTTCTGCACCAGCTGCCACGTCGGCTACGGCTGGAAGGACGCCAATTTCGACTTCACCGCCGAGCAGAACGTAGACTGTCTGGTGTGCCACGACACCACCGGGAGCTACCGCAAGCTGCCGGGCCTCGCCGGCCATCCGCCCTATCAGGACACGGAGATCCCGCCGGGATCGGGCAAGTTCGCGAAGGCGGTGGACCTGACCAAGGTCGCGCAGAAGGTCGGTCGCAGCAGCCGCGACACCTGCGGTGCGTGCCACTTCTTCGGCGGCGGCGGCGACGGCGTCAAGCATGGCGACATGGACTCCTCGCTCGCGGCGCCGGACAAGGAGCTCGACGTTCATATGGACGCCACCGGCCTCGACTTCACCTGCGGTACCTGCCACCGCACCTCGAGCCATGACGTGCCGGGCAGCCGCTACACCCCGGTCGCGCGCGACACCCAGGGCGCGCACATCCCCGGTCGCGCGGACGACTCGCTGCCGGCGACCTGTCCCGCGTGTCACGGCCAGGCGCCGCACAAGGGCGGCGGGCATGCGGCCAAGCTCAACGATCATACCGACGTCCTCGCCTGCCAGACCTGCCACATCCCCCGGATCGCGCGCGGAGGTGTCGCGACCAAGACGAGCTGGGACTGGTCGACCGCCGGGCAGATGGGGCCGGACGGCAAGCCGATGCTCAAGAAGGACGAGGCGGGGCGGGTGATCTACGACTCGAAGAAGGGCGATTTCGTGCTCGGCGAGAACCTCGTGCCCGAATACCGCTGGTTCAACGGCGAGGTCACCTACACGCTGCTGGGCGACAAGCTGGACAAGGACGCAGGCGTGACGCGCATCAACCGCCTCGGCGGCAGTGCGGACGACGGCAAGTCCCTGATCTGGCCGATGAAGGTGTTCGTCGGCGTGCAACCCTACGACCCGGTGAACCACACGCTCGTCACCCCGCACACCGCGGGCAACGACGACACGGCGTACTGGAAGAACTTCGGCTGGGAAAAGGCCATCAAGACCGGCATGCAGGTCTCCGGTGCGCCGTTCTCGGGCGAGGTGGACTTCATCCGTACCGAAATGTCGTGGCCGATCACGCACATGGTCGCGCCGAAGGAGAACGCAGTGGGCTGCGCCGAATGCCACATGAAGGGCGGACGCCTCGAGAAGGTCGGAGGCGTGTACATCCCGGGTCGCGACGCCAATCCCCTCGTCGACCTCGCCGGCTGGCTGATGGCGGGCGGCGCGCTGCTGGGCGCGCTCGCGCATGGCGGGCTGCGCATCCTGCGCCGCAAGAGCTGAACGAAGCCAAGGAGATATCACCATGGAACGCATCTACATCTTCAAGCGCTTCGAACGCTTCTGGCACTGGTCGCAGGCGCTGCTCATCATCCTGATGATGGTCACCGGCTTCGAGATCCATGGCACCTACACCCTGCTGGGCTACGGCGACGCCAGCGAGCTGCATACCAGCGCGGCCTGGGCGCTGATCGCGCTGTGGGTGTTCGCGATCTTCTGGCACTTCACGACCGGCGAATGGCGGCAGTACATCCCGACCACCGAGAACCTCGTCGCGATGCTGCGCTACTACCTGAGCGGCATCTTCACGCATGCGCCGCATCCTTTCCGCCTGACCCAACTGCGGAAGCACAACCCGCTGCAGCGCCTCGCCTACCTCAATGTGAAGCTGATGATCAATCCGCTGATCTGGCTGAGTGGGCTCGCTTATCTCTATTACAACGAGATCAATGCCGCCGGTCTCGGGCTCGACCTGGGCGTGGTCGCCGTGCTGCACACGATAGGCGCCTTCCTCATGCTCGGCTTCTTCATCGTGCATGTGTATGTGATCACCACGGGGCATACGTGGAGCAGCCATCTCAAGGCGATGATCACCGGCTGGGAGGAGATCGAGGATCCGCAGGCAGGCGCCAAGTCCTGAGACGAGTTACACGTCGCTGTCCCCTGTGCCCTGCTTGCGGCCGCGCCGCCGCAGGGCGCCGAGCGAGCGGCCGACGCGCTCCGGGAAGTGGCTCGAGATCCACGCGAAGATGCCGTACTTCAGCAGCTTGCCGGCGAGCATTGCCATGAACACGCCAGCGTAATCCGGACGCATTGCACCGAAGAACATCAGCGCGGGCGTCTGCGGCAGGGGCGACGCGGCGATCAGGAACAGCGCGGCGGTACCGTAGCGCTTTCCCCAGTCGACCGCCTGCACCCAGGACGGGTCGGTCGCGAGCTCCGGAAAGCGCTCGTAGAGCTGCGTCCAGCCCAGATGGTGAAAAACCACCATCAGCACGGTCGCGCCGATCGCGCTGCCGAGTGCGGCCACCCCGCTGATCGCGCGCCAGCGCCCCGCGGCCATCAATGTCGCCGGCACGACCACGGCGGTCACCGGCCAGGCCGCCGTCAGCGTGCCGACGAAGGACAGCGCGCTGCAAGCGAGCAGCAGTCGATGCCCGGCCGCGGCGAAGCGCAGGATGCGATAGATCAGGGCTTCGATGCGGGCGACGAGCATGCGGGGAAAACGACGGGGAGCAGGGAAGGCGAACGGCGTGGTGCGCGATTTCGGTCGGGCTCGCGGCAACCGATCGCGTGCCGCAGGACTCGCCGGGCAGGGGGCAGGGGGGGCGACGCCTGCCCGGCCGTCCATGCGGTGCCCCTCAGGCTGACAGACTGTCGTCCCCCGGGGCACTGACGCAGGGCGACAGTCGGCAATCGTGGCGGCTTCAGCCCAGTTCGATCGGCACGAAGATGCGCGCATCGTCGCGCTGGATCAGCAGCGCAACGTGCTTGCCGGCGTCGGTGAGCTGCTGGCGCAGATCGTCCACGCGGTTCACGTGCTTGCCGTTCACCGCGAGGATCACGTCGCCCTCCTCGATGCCGGCGCGGGCCGCGGGACCGTATGAGTCTAGTACCAGAAGCCCGCCGCGCGTTTCCGCCTCCTTCTGTTCGTCGGCCGTCAGCGGACGCACCGATACGCCGAGGCGCCCGCCGTCATCGGGCGGAGTTTCCGCGGCCGCCACCTTCTCGGGCTGCTGCTCGCCGACGGTGACAGTGATCTCCAGCGCCTTGCGTTTGCGCCAAATCTGCAGCTGCACCGGCTTGCCCGGCGTGATCACCGCGACGCGCGGCGGAAGCTCCGCGGACGATGCGATTGCCTCGCCGTTGAACTTCAGCACGACGTCGCCCGGTTCGATCCCGGCCGCGGCCGCGGGGCTGCCCGGTTCGACATGACTCACGAGTGCGCCGCGCGCGACCGACAGCCCGAACGAATCGGCCAGGCCCTGGTTGAGGTCCTGGATCGCGATGCCCAAGCGTCCGCGCGTGACCTTGCCCTGTGCGAGCAGTTGGTCCTTGACGTGCGCCGCGACGCTGATCGGGATCGCGAAGGACAAGCCCTGATAGCCGCCCGACTGGCTGTAGATCTGCGAATTGATGCCGACGACCTCGCCCTTCAGGTTGAGCAGCGGTCCGCCCGAGTTGCCGGGGTTGATCGCGACGTCGGTCTGGATGAAGGGCACGTAACCCTCGTCGGGCAGCGAGCGCGACTTCGCCGAGACGATGCCCGCGGTGACGCTGTTCTCGAAGCCGAAGGGCGAACCGATCGCGAGCACCCAGTCGCCGACGCGGATGTCGGAGGGGTCGCCGAGCGGCACGGTCGGTAGGTCCTGCGCGTCGATGCGCAGCACCGCGATGTCGGTCGGCTTGTCGATGCCGATGACCTTGGCGGTGAACTCGCGCTTGTCGGTGAGCTTCACCGTGACATGGTCGGCGTTGGCGACCACGTGCGCGTTGGTGAGCACGATGCCGTCGGTGCTGACGATGAAGCCCGAGCCCTGGCCGTGCGTGATCTGCTCGCCCGGCTTGCCCTGGCCGCGCGGGGCGAAGCGGCGGAAGAATTCCGAGAACGGGTCGTCCGGGTCGAACTGGCCGAAGGGCGTGCGACCGCGCGCGGCGGTCTTCACGGTGCCCTCGACGCTGATGTTCACGACCGCGGGGCCGTAGGAATCGACGATGCTGCCGAAGTCCGGCAGCGATGCGGCCGCGTACGGCTGACCACCCTTGCGCGCGACCGCGGGGGTGGTCGCGCTGGGGGGCTGGTCGACGGAGCGGCCTATTTCATAGCCGCCCCATAGCGTCGCGGCAATCGCCGCGACAATGACGGGTAACTTGAGCGCCTGCAATGACATGATCCGTATCCTCCCATCCCGCATGAACGGAGCGGGACGATGTTGGCACTCTACGAGGCTCTGACTTAAATCAAACTTAAGGGAATGCTGAATTTGCCGTGCCTCAGGTCGGCGGGAATCCCACCGCGATGCGCAGGCCGCCCAACGGCGAGGCATTCAGGACCACGCGCGCATCGTGGCGCCGGGCGATGCTGTCGACGATCGCCAGGCCGAGACCGCTGCCCGACGCCTGCTGGCCGGCGGGGCGGTAGAAACGATCCAGCACGCGGTCGCGCTCCTCGGGCGGGATGCCCGGTCCGCTGTCGTCGACGCGCAGCCAACATCGGCCTTCGCCTTTTCCGACCGACACGTCCACCCGGCCGCCGCGAGGCGTGTAGCGGATTGCATTGTCGATCAGGTTGCCGGCCAGGGTGCGCAGCGCGGCGGGGTCGCCCTGCGTCACGAGGGCGTCGTCGAGCAGTTCGGCGCCGAGGTCGATGCCGAGTTCGTGCGCCAGGGTTGTGTGATCGGCGAGCGACTTGCGCGCGATGTCGGCGAGCACGACGCGTTCGTGCGGTATCGCTGCTCCCTCTCCGGGCTCCTGCCGGGCGAGTGTCAGGAGTTGCTGCACCAGGTGCGCAGCGCGGGTCAGGCCCGTGCGCAGCTCGCCGAGTGCTGCGGCACGCGTGACGTCGTCGCGCGCCCGTTCGCACAATTGCAGCTGGATCTGCAGCGCGGCCAGCGGCGTGCGCAGCTCGTGCGCTGCATCGGCGACGAAGGCGCGTTGCACGCTGAGCGCCTGCCGCAGTTGCTGCAGCAGATCATTGAGCGCCCGCACCAGCGGCTGTGCCTCGTCGGGAATGCCTTTCAGGGGCAGCGCGTCGAGCGAATCGGCGCGGCGCGTGGACACCTCCTGTGCGAGGCGCTCGAGCGGGCGCAGGCCGTGGCCGACCAGATACCAGATCAGGGCGCCCAAAAGCGGCATCAGCGCCACCAGCGGGATCAGCGTGCGCAGCGCCGCGTGGGCAGCGAGGCGGCTGCGCACGGCCATCGGCTGTGCGATCTGGATCACGTGGTCGAGCAGAGGAATGGAGTACACGCGCCAGTCGCCCTCGGACGTCGTGACCGTCGTGTAGCCGAGCTGCGCGCGGGCGGGCAGGGCGGTGTGCGGGTGCGAGAGGTACAGGCGGACGCCGGTGTCGTCCCAGATCTGGATCACGAGATCCAGCGACTCCTCAGGCGGCGCAAGGGGGGCGACGTTAGGCTCCGCCAGGCGCCGGTCGCGCAGCGAAAGCGCGAACTGGCGCAGGTTGTAGTCCATCAGTGCGTCGATCTCGTTGTGCGCCATGCGATAGGTCGCGATGCCGCCGATCGCGAACACCAGCACCAGGGCCCCGAGCAGCGAGAACAGCAGTGTGCGCCGCAGCGAATTCATGGCCGTTCCGGCACGTAATAGCCGACGCCGCGCAGGTTACGGATCCAGTCCGCGCCGAGCTTGCGGCGCAGCGAATGGATGTGCACCTCGACGGCGTTGCTGTCGACTTCCTCATCCCAGCCGTAGATGCGCTCCTCGATCTGGCTGCGCGACAGCGGCCGGCCGGGGTGTTCCAGCAGCGCCGACAGCAGGGCGAATTCGCGCGCCGAGAGCCGCACCGGTTCGCCTGCGAGCGTGACCGCATGGCTCGCGGCATCGACCTGCAAGGCTCCGAGCGTCAGGACGGGACTCGCCTGGCCGCGCTGGCGGCGCAGCAGCGCCCGCACGCGGGCCGAGAGCTCATCGAGGTCGAAGGGTTTGACGAGGTAGTCGTCGGCGCCGGCGTCCAGCCCGCGGATGCGGTCGGCGACCGCGTCGCGGGCCGTGAGCACGAGCACCGGCACCGCGTGCCCTGCCGCACGCAGGCGCTGCAGCAGTTCGATGCCGTCGCGGCGCGGCAGGCCGATGTCGAGCATCAGGAGATCGTAGGGGGTGTCGCGCGCCGCAAGTTCGCCCGCCACGCCGTCGCGCACCCAGTCGACGGCATAGCCGTCCTGGCGCAGTGCCTGCTGCACGCCGGCACCGATCATCGGGTCGTCTTCGATCAGCAGCAGTCTCATTTTTGCGGGATGGGGGCGGCAGACGCTTTTCGAATATTCTAAGCGATCGCCGCACTGCCCATCGTCCGATCGAGTATCCCTCATGCGCCTTCTGCTGCGTCGCTGCTTGCCGTTGTTCCTCAGCCTGTCCTGGGCTCCTTGCGCGCCGGCGCTCGACGACGCAGCAGCGGTCGCGGACAAGGATGTGCGTGTCGAGCGCAGCGCGAACGGCTTCACCGTTGACATGCTTGCGCACGCGCCGGTGACTCCCGCGTTGGCGTGGGAGGTTCTGACCGATTTCGATCACATGGCCGGTTTCGTGCCGAACGTGCGCACGAGCCGGGTGACCGAGCGCGGCGACGGCTACGTCCGCGTGCAGCAGAGCGGGGTCGCGGGCTATGGCGTGTTCTGGACGAATTTCGAGTCCGTGCGCGAGATCCGCTTCTTCCCGCCGAGCGAGATCCGCGCGCAGGGCGTCGGGGGGAATGTGAAGCGCATGGAAAGCCTGATGCGGCTGGACGCCGAACCGGGGGGCACGCTGCTGCGCTACCACGCCGAGGTGCAGCCCGATTTCTGGCTGCCGCCGCTGCTGGGTCCGGCGTTCGTGCGTCATGAAACGGCAGAGCAGTTTTCCGCGATCATCCGCGAGATGGTCCGGCGGCGCTGAAGACAGCGCCTTAATATGATTTTTTCTTAATCCTGCGCGAGCGGGGGCTTAATGCGCGCGGGCACAGACTCTCCTCACGACGCAATCGTCGTCACCAACCGTACAGGAGAGTCACCATGAACCCGAAATACATCAAGGCCCTGATCGCCGCGACCGCCGCCGCCTTCGCATTGTCCGCTTCAGCCGCCGCTCCGGCCGACGCTACCGCCCCTGCCGACCAGGGTATGGCCGCCACCTCGGCGAAGAAAGTCGTCAAGCACAAGAAGGTGAGCCACAAGAAGGTTGCTGCGAAGAAGTCCGCCGCCAAGGCGACGGCGCCGACCGCCAACTGATCGAAGTGCTGACCGGAACGGATCCGTGGGGTGTCCGTCCGGTCGCGCCCGGCCGCCTGCCCATGGCTCGGTCCTTCCTCGCGACGCGACCGTGGCGTCTCGCGGCCACCTGGTCGAGGCTTGCCCTGCTGGGGGCGTTCGCACTTCACGCGAATGCCCCCGCGGCCGGATGGGAGTCGGCCGCGGGCGAGCCCGCCGCCAATTCATCGCAATTGGTGGCAGGCGGTGCAGGCCCGCAGCGCGCGGTGCGTGTGTTCCGCGTGTATGGCTGGCACGCGCTCGAGCCGCATGCTGCAATCATCTGGCTGGGGGTCGACGAACCCTATGTGATCCGCCTGGCGGGCCAATGCAGCGTCGCCGCCGACGAGGTCCCGTCGGTGCTTGTGTTGCGCGACAATCATCTCGTGCCCGGTCGCGACCGGCTCGTCTTGCCCGCGGGCGAATGCACGATCGATAGCCTGTTGCGCGCCGACCGGAATAAACTGCGCGCGAGTGCGATCACCCCGGACGGTGGCGTGGTCGTCCGCCTGATTCACGACGCCGGACCGCGCAGAAGAAAATGAAGATACTCCTCGTCGAAGACGATCCGCAGCAGGCCGCCTATATCCGCAAGGGCTTGCAGGAAGCTGGGCACGTCGTGGACGTCGCTGCCGACGGCCGCGACGGCCTGTTCCTCGCGACCACCGAAAGCTACGATGCGCTCGTGCTCGACCGCATGCTGCCGCGCGTCGACGGCCTGACGGTGCTGCGCACCTTGCGCGCGTCGAACGTCGTGACCCCGGTCGTGGTGCTCAGCGCCCTGGGCGAAGTGGATGACCGCGTCGCCGGATTGCGCGCGGGCGGAGACGACTACCTCGTCAAGCCCTTCTCGCTGATCGAGCTCGTCGCGCGCCTCGAGGCTCTCGCGCGGCGCGGCGGCGCGGCGACGGACGGTACGGCGCGCACGCGGCTCGCCGTCGCTGATCTGGAGATGGATCTGCTGCGTCGCAGCGTCACGCGCGGCGGACGAAAGATCGAGCTCAAGCCGAAGGAATTCCAGTTGCTCGAGTTCCTGCTGCGCCATTCGGATCAGGTCGTCACGCGCGCGATGCTGCTTGAGGCCGTGTGGAACTACCATTTTGATCCCCAGACCAACGTCATCGACGTGCATATCTCCAACCTGCGCGCGAAGATCGACCTGGCGGACCTGCCGCCGCTGATCCACACGGTGCGCGGCGCCGGCTACCGCCTTAGCGCCGATGTCGCGTGAGGGCGGTGCGGGCCGGCTGCGTGCCTGGTTCGGCAGCCCGTTCCACCGTTTCGCCATCGCCCTGCCGGCCGCGATCGCCCTGATCGTCGCGCTGCTGTTCTATCCGTTGTTCCGTGAGGCGGAGGGGCATATCCGTAACGAGGTGCGTGCCGCGATCACGCTCGAGATCAACGGTTTGGACGAGCACTTTCACGAGCGCGGACTCGCCGGCCTGCGCGACGCCCTGCAGCGCCGCGTGGACGCCGCTGCGGATCGCGATGCCGTGTACCTGCTGACCGACCGTGACGGGCGCGTCGTGGTCGGAAATCTTGCCGCCTGGCCCGACGGCGTGCCGGCGGCCGACGAAGCGTGGTTCCACGTCGGCGAGCCCGACGGGAGCACGCTGGAAGGGCAGGTGTTCGTGCTGTTCGGCGGCGACCGCCTGCTCGTGGGGCGCCATTCGCCGCTGGAGTCCTACCAACAGCACATGACCACCCGGCTGTGGGGTTCCGCGGCGCTGATCATCGTCGTTGCGGCTGCGATCGGCGGGTTCTTCATGCAGCATCTCCATCGTCGGCTCGAGACGCTGGCGCGCGAGGCGGCCCGCATCCAGGAAGGCCACCTCGCGCAGCGCCTGAGCCTCAGCACGCGCCATGACGAACTGGATGCGTTGGCGCGACGCTTCAACCGCGCCTTTGACGAAATCGAGAGGCTCGTGGACGCGTCGCGCCACGTTTCCAGCGCGATCGCGCACGACATGCGTCGGCCGCTGATCGCCTTGCGGCGTGCGATCGACGAGGCGCGCGAGGCCGCGGCACGGGATCGGATCCTGCTCGAACGGCTCGAGGGGCTGGGGGCGCAGACGGACGCGCTGCTGCGTACCTTTGCGGCGCTCCTCAGCCTGGCGCGCATCGAGGCCGGTGCACTCGGGCCGAAATGGCAGGCGGTCGATCTCGCCGCGCTCGCCGCCGATGCCATCGAACTCTACGAGCCGCTTGCCGCGGCCGAGGGCAGGACGCTTGTCGGCACGCTCGCGCCGACAAGCGTGCGTGGCGACCCCGATCTGCTGTTCCAGGTGCTGCAGAACCTGATCGAAAATGCCCTCAAGCACGGCGCGGGAACGATCGCGCTGGATCTTGCGACGGGCGGGGAGGGGGTGGTGCTGTGCGTGCGTGACCACGGTTCGGGGGTTCCCGAAACTGCATTGCCCAGGTTGTTCGAGCGATTCTTCCGTATCGACGAGAGTCGCAGTGCCGCGGACGGGGCCGGCGTCGGCCTGGCGCTGGTGCGGGGCATCGTCGAAGCCCACGGCGGATGGGTTTCTGCGCGCAATGCCTGTCCGGGACTCGCCGTCGAGGTCACACTGCCCGTCGGAGGGCTCGAGCCGGGCCACCTTGACTAATGACTACCGACGTTCTATTTTTCCCCTGTCCCAAGGGGGAGTAGCTCTCCGCCGCGGCGTCGTCAATCCGGCAGTCCCCGCGCAGGGGTTGCCCGGCGCCCGGGCAGTCGTTTCCTGACGGCTGCGAGCAAGACCTTTGCCGCGATGGCGGAGGTCCCCTTGTCGTATCCACGGCCCTTCGTCCTCGCAGGACAAAGGGCCGTTCTGTTTTTTGCGCGTGCGGCGCGGGCAGGACGGACTGGCGGATCCGGCAAGGAGAGAACTCATGGAAACAGTCGGTACATGGTGGATGTGGGCAGGCTTCTTCGGCATCGTCCTGGCGATGCTCGCGGTGGACCTGTTCGTGGTTGGCGGGGGACGCCAGCATCGCGTGAGCTTTCGCGAGGCGGCGAGCTGGTCTGGCGTATGGGTGGCGGTGTCGCTGGTCTTTGCGGCGGGTTTGTGGGGTTACCTCGACGGTTCGCTCGGACGCGAGGTCGCTAATCAGAAGACGCTGGAATTCCTGACCGGCTACCTGATCGAGAAGTCGCTCGCGGTCGACAACGTGTTCGTGTGGCTGATGCTGTTCGGCTTCTTCGCAGTACCACTCGAACTGCAGAAGCGTGTGCTGGCTTACGGCGTGATCGGCGCGATCGTGTTGCGCACGGTGATGATCTTTGCCGGCGTGTGGCTCATCGCGAAGTTCCACTGGATCCTGTACGTGTTCGGGGCGTTCCTGCTCTTCACCGGGGTGAAGATGTGGTGGTTCGCCGAGGCGCAGCCCGATCTCGCGAACAATCCGTTGATCCGCTGGCTGCGCGGGCACATGCGCATCACCGACCACCTCGAAGGCGAGCGTTTCTTCGTGATGCGCAGCGAGGGCGGACGTCTGGTGCGTTACGTGACCCCGCTGTTCCTCGCCCTGGTGCTGGTGGAGATCTCGGACGTGATCTTCGCGGTGGACTCGATCCCGGCGATCTTCGCGATCACGACCGACCCCTTCATCGTGCTGACCTCCAACGTGTTTGCGATCCTGGGCCTGCGCGCGATGTACTTCTTGCTGGCGGGCATGGCGGACCGCTTCTCGCTGCTGAAGTACGGCCTGGCGCTGGTGCTGGTGTTCATCGGCACGAAGATGTTGCTGATCGACGTGATCAAGATCCCTGCGGCCGTGTCGCTTGGGGTGGTGGCGGCGATCATCGGCGGCGCGATCGTGCTGTCGCTACGCCGGAGCCGTAATGCGGACGAGAATGCGCGAGAGGCGGTGAGCGAGGGGCGCGGGGCCTGAGGGCGGCGCGGTCGTTAATGGAAACGGGGCAGACGCCCCGCCGGATTCGGCGGGAGCGCTTGCCCCGGTGCAGCCACGGATGCGTAGCGGTCAGATGACGGTGACGTCGTCCGCCGTCAGTGTTCCGGCGCTCAGCGTTGCGATTTGCACCGCAGCGTCTGCGCCGTTGCCGTCGGCGTCGTAGTACAGCGCGCCGTTGGACGTGTCGAAGACTAGCAGGTCGTCGGCTTCCAGAGCCACCGCGCCTGCGCCGCTGACGAAGTTGCCGGCCGCGAGGGCACCATCGGTGGTGAAGGCGGTGAACACGCTGTTGTCGATCCAGATTTCGTCGGTGCCGCTGACGAAGTCGGTGATCGTGTCGGTGCCGGTGAGGTCATCGAACACGAACACGTCGGCGCCTGCGCCGCCGGCGAGGACGTTCGAACCCGCGTTGCCGTCGAGGATGTTGGCGCCGGCGTTGCCGGTTGCGCTGAATGCGCCAGTGCCGGTGAGCTCAATGTTCTCGACGTTGGCGAGCTTCGCCAGACTGAAGTCGGACGAGGCGATCACCGTGTCGTTGCCTTGGCCGGCTTGCTCGACGATCTTGTCCTTGGCGTTGTCGACGACGTAGGTGTCGTTGCCGTCACCGCCAGCCATCTTGTCCGCATCGGCGCCGCCGTCGATGAAGTCGTCGCCGGCTCCGGCCTTGATGTTGTCCTTGCCGGCGCCGCCGTTGATGGTGTCGTTGCCGCCGCCGGACATGATGGTGTCGTTGCCTGCGCCGCCGTCGATGATGTCGTCGTCGTCGCCGGCGGTAATCTTGTCGTTGCCGCTGCCTGCATCGACGACATTGAAACCACTCCCGGCGCTGATATTGTCGTTGCCGCTGCCGCCGTGGATCTCGTCGTCGCCGTCGCCGCCGGTCAGCTTGTCGTTGCCGTCGTCACCGTCGAGGAAGTCGTTCCCGGCGCCGCCATCGAGTTGGTCGTTGCCGCGGTCGCCGAGCAGGTCGTCGTCACCGTCGCCGCCGGAGAGGTGATCGTTACCCTTGCCGCCGAGGAGTTGGTCGTCGCCCGCGAGGCCGAACAGCTTGTCGTTACCGTCGTTGCCATCGAGCACGTTGTCGAGATCGCTGCCGGTGATGTTGTCGCTGCCGCGCGAGCCGACGATGTTCTCGATGCCGATGAGGGTGTCGGTGCCCTGGCCGCGGGACGAGCCGCTCGTGAGGTTAACGGTGACTTTCTTCGACGAATCATCATAGTGCACGGTGTCGTCGCTGCCGGTCCCGTTGTAGGTGTCGTCGTCCTTGTGGCCGCCATGGTCATCGAAGTCGGTGCCGGGGAACTGCGCGTGCACGATGTCTTCCACGAAGTCCTCGAAGAGCTCTTCATTGAGCAGGAGGGCGCTGAACTGCGTGGTCGTGAGGGACAGATCGCTGACAAGCATCAGCGAAGCGCCGCCCCCATCGCGGAAATCGAGGGAGGAGATCGTGCCCGCGCTCAGATCGCTGGCGGGGAAATTGCCGTTGATCACGAGAGTGCTCGCGTGCGGCAGGTCGTCGCCCTCATAGGTCAGGCTGAGCGTGATCTGCGAGGTCGTGGCCGACACAACGGTGGTGGAGCTGATGTCTCCGGCCAGGTCGTCGGCATGGTCGGTCGATACGGACGGGGCGAGGGTGATCGTTGCCATGTGCAATCTCCTAACAGACTTCTAAGGGGTAGGTCGGGGCATTGTTCCGTTGTTGCGGGAGATACTCACCGGTGGTGCCGTCAGCCGGTTCCGGAAGGCGGGAAATTTCACCCCGCCTTGATCGGTGAACACATCAACGTGGTAAAAATTCCCGCGTATTTGCGAGTGCTAGTGTAATCCGCATCGGGTAAGGCGTCAGGGGATAATGTAAGTAGTTGTTTCCTGACTTCCGCCGGGGCAACTTTAGCCTCCCCATGTCGTCGCCATCGGCTCAAGAAGCGTGCCGAGCCTGTTCAGCGGCGTTTGCGATGCGGCGCAACGGAACCCGGTTACAACTTCGTCGCTGACGTCTGGCGTCCGGCGCATGTCGCAATGAAGGGGCGCGGCCGGGTGCTCGGTTCCGTGGGCGCGAAGGGGCTCGTTGTCCGATGGGGCGCCTGCGCGTGTAAGCTGATTGCATGGGCTGTGGCATGGAGCGCGGAAGTATGGCAGGTCTGCTTTCCACGACTGTGAGAGTTTGCTCGGGGACCGGGCGGGAGGTGGCGGAATGAGCGGCACGGCGGCGGCCAAGGCCCGCGAGCTGGCGAAGATGAAGCGCGTCGCGCTCGCGCTGCTCTCGACGGTGACGCTCCTGTTCGTGCTGGCCCGCCTGCAGCACGGCGTGGGCATCTGGGGCTGGGTCGCGGCCTTCGCCGAGGCGGCGATGATCGGCGCGCTGGCCGACTGGTTTGCCGTCGTTGCCCTGTTCAGGCATCCGCTCGGCCTGCCCATCCCGCACACGGCGATCATCCCGGCGAACAAGGAGCGCATCGCGGGCAACCTGGCGGCCTTCATCCGCGACAAGTTCCTCGCCACCGATACCATCGTGCGCAAGCTGCGCGCCTTCGATCCGGCCGGCCGCCTGGCGGTGTGGCTGCAGCAGCCGGACAACGCGGCGCTGATGGCGGGCAAGCTGGCGTCGGCGCTCGCCGGCTGGCTGGACTTCATCGACGACGCGCGCGTGCGCCGCTTCCTCGCCGCTGCGATTCGCGGGCGCTTGAAGGACCTCGACCTGTCGGCGATGTCGGGACAGATCCTCGACGGGCTGACGGCCGACGATCGCCATCAGGAGGTGCTGGACGCAGCCCTCGCGCGCCTGGCGCGCTGGCTGGACGCCCCCGAGGTGCAGGCGGCGTTCGCGGCGATGATCGTCGAGGTGGCCGGCAAGGAGTATCCGAAGGTGTTGCGGGCGGTGGGCCTCGTGACCGACACCGAGGAGTTCTCGCGCCGCATCGCGGGGAGCATCGTGCGCGGCATCAACGGCTGGCTGCACGACATCGGTGACGATCCGCAGCATCCGCGCCGGCTGGCGTTCGACGAATCGGTGGCGGAGTTCATCGAGCGCCTGAAGACGGACGCGGATCTGGCGGCGCGGATCGAGGCGGCCAAGCGCGACATGCTCGCGCACCCGGCGATGGCCGAGTACCTGAACGGGCTGTGGGACGATATGAAGACGTGGCTGCGCAGCGACCTGCAGCGTGCCGACTCGCATCTCGCGACGCGCCTGCGCAGCGCCGCGATGGCCTTCGGTGTGACGATCGCCGCCAATCCGGCGCTGCACGATTCGCTCGACGATCACCTGCAGTCGGCGGTCGTCGCGCTGGCGGACGATTTCCGCGACGGCCTGGCCGACCACATCGCCTCGACGATACGCGGCTGGAAGGACGAGGACTTGGTGCGCGAACTGGAGCTGAGCGTCGGGCGCGACCTGCAGTTCATCCGCCTGAACGGGACGCTGGTGGGGGGCGCGATCGGACTGCTGCTGCATGCGCTGACCTTGCTGGCGGCGAGGGCAGGATAGGGGGCGAGCGGGGCGGCGCGCCGGTTTCACAATGTCTTGACATGCGTTCGACGGGCGTTTGACGGCGCGGTCGTCATTCTGACGCGCTGATAAAACCGTCCGATCGACGCAACGGGAACCGCCCATGCCCTTTCCCCTCACCCAGCTCGTGCTGAGGCGCTACTACGCGCTGCTCTACGTCGCCGTTTTCGCGATGATCGCGCTCTTTTGGCCGCATGCCGAAGTGGGGGCGGCCGGAGCGCGCGTATTCCTCGTTGCGGCAACGGCGGGCTATGCAGGCTTGTACGTCGCGCCGCTGTGGATCCTGAGCTCGGCGCTGGGCCGGCTGCTGCGCAGTTTTCCGGGATGGCGCGTGCGGGTGCCCTACGCGGTGGCCTTCGTCGGCGGCAGCGCCGTGCTGCTGGCGATCTTTGCCGACTACCGCCTGTATGAACTGTACCAGTTCCACTTCAACGCCTTCGTGTGGAACCTGCTCACGACACCGGGGGGCATCGAGGCGCTGGGTGCGACGGAGGCGACGACACGCTCGCTGGCGATGCAGGTGTCGGTCTTCCCGATCCTGTGTGGCGCCGCGCTGGTGCTGCTGTACCGCCACGTCACGCACGGTTGGGCGCCTTCGCCGCGCACGCTGGTCATGGCCGTTGTGGTGCTGTTCTCGGTGCTCTCGGTGGAGGAGGTCGTGTACGCCTACAGCGAGCATGTGGGGAAGGAGGACTACCTGCAGGCGGCCGAGGCGATACCCTTCCACCTGCACACCGGCGCGCGCAAGGTGTTCAAGCGCATGGGTATCGAACAGGCGGCCGTGAAGGAGCTGCGCCTGGCGGGCGGTACCGTCGAATATCCCGGTCATGACCTTCCGGCGAAGGAGGTCGCGAAGCGCCCCAATCTCATCATGCTGGTCGGAGAATCCTTCCGCTGGGACCTGTTGAGCCCGGAGATCACGCCCAACCTGTGGAAGCTGTCGCAGGAGGGCACGCGCTACGAGCAGCATTACAGCGGCGGCAACCGCACGCGCATGGGGCTGTTTTCGATGTTCTACGGGCTGTATGCGCCTTACTGGTACAGCTTCGAGCGGCAGCGCGTCGCACCGGCGCTGATGAACTTCCTGCGCGACCACGACTACCAGCTCGCGATCCACACCAGCCAGAGCTTCGACTATCCCGAGCTGCGCCACACGGTGTTCTCAGGCGTGCCGGAGGCCAACCTGCAGGAGTTGCAGAAGGGCGAACCGTGGCGACGCGACGCGCAGAACATCGACGACCTGATCGGCAAGTTCGACCGCCGCAGTCAGGACAAGCCCTTCTACGGCTTCATGTTCTTCGAGTCGACCCATGCGCCCTACACCTTCCCCGAGGAAACCGCCCTGCGCGCGGACTACCTGCGTCAGCTCGACTACATGAAGCTCGACCTGCGCGACAACATCGATGCGATCCATGCGCGCTATATCAACGCCGCGCATCACGTCGACGCGCAGATCGGACGCCTGCTGGACCACCTGCGGGCGCAGGGCGAACTCGACAATACGGTGATCCTGTTCTCCGGCGATCACGGCGAGGAGTTCATGGAGAAGGGGCACTGGGGCCACGGCCACGGCAACACCTTCCCCGAGGAGCAGATCCGCGTGCCGCTGGTGATCCGCCTGCCCGGCCAGCAGCCGCAGGTCGTAACGCACCGCACCTCGCATCTGCAGATCTCGCCGACGCTGCTGGAGTACCTCGGCGTGAGCGCTCCGTCGCGCAGCTACAGTTCCGCGGATACGCTGGATCACACCGCGGACAATCTCGTGCTGGGCGAGTACGACTACATGGGGATCTTCGACGGCGAGCACAAGATCTCCTTCCCCTACACGCGCAGCTCCTTCTTCCGCTACAGCGTGTTCGACGCGCAGGACCATCCCGTCGCGCGCGAGGAGGGCAAGCAGGTGCTGGCGGAGAAGCAGGCGCTGCTCGACGCGGTGGTGCGCGAAAGCCGGCGCTTCGTGCGTTAGTACCGGGCAGCCTGAAGCGACATCGGCGGAGGGAGTCGGCCGACCATGCATAATGTGGGCGTGGAGCTCACGATGGTCCGGCCAGATGCTCAATATCCCCAACACCATCACCCTGCTGCGTGTCGCGCTGATATTTCCGCTTGCCGTGCTGCTGCGGCAAGGCGAGTTCGGCATCGCGTTGGCGCTGTTTGTCGTGTCGGCGCTGTCGGATCTTGCCGACGGCCTGATCGCGCGCCACTGGAACCTGCGCACGCGTTTCGGCGCGATCGCCGATCCGGTCGCCGACAAGCTGACCATGCTGACAGTGACGCTGCTGCTCGCGTTCGACGGACGGCTGCCGTGGTGGCTCGCGGCCGCGGTCGTGATGCGGGATGTCGTGATCGTGAGCGGGGCGCTTGCCTATCACTACCTGATCGGGATGGTGGAGATGGCCCCGAGCACGATGTCGAAGCTCAATACGGCGCTCGAGTTCCTGCTGCTCGCGAGCGTCCTCGCACTTGGCGCGGGCCTGGTCGATCGCGGAGCGTGGCTCACTGCGCTGACGCTCGCGACCTTCGTGACCATCCTGTGGTCGGGCACGCACTACGTGCTCGTGTGGGGCCGACGGGCATCGCGGGCACGGCGCAGTGGGACTGCGCAATCCTGACTAGCTGGCCCGCGGTAGGCGTCACCCCTCGGCCTCCTCCGCGTCCGGTTCGTTCCCTTCGATGTTGGCGAGCGCCGTCGCGGCGCGCTGCAGGGAGGGCAGGAACTGCAAGGCCTTCTCGCGCGTGAGCCGCATGATCGGCGCCTGGATCGCGAGGCCCATGTTGGACTGCTTGCGCTGGGTCGGAACGAGCACGCCGATGCACAGCAGGCCGGGCAGGAATTCCTCGTTGTCGAGCGCGTAACCGTTGCGCCTGACCTCCTCGATCTCGCGTTCGAGCGCCTCGAGATCGGTAATCGTGTTCGGCGTGAACTTTTCCAGCGGCGCGTAGGCGAGCAGGCGCCGGCGCTGGGCCGGCGTCATCTGCGCGAGGAAGAGCTTGCCGGTGGCGGAGCAGTGGGCCGGCACGCGCGAACCCGGATGGAGGTAGAAGCGCAGCGGTGCGGTCGATTCGAGGCGGTCGAGGTACATCACCTCGCTGCCCGAGAAGGCCGTGATGTTGCAGCTTTCGCCGACCTCCTCGACCAGCTGGCGCAGCACGACATGTCGCGCGCCGTGGGTGGTGCTGTTGAGCAGCAGACTCTCCGCGAGACGGCGCAGGCGCACGCCGGTGCTGTAGTGGCGGCCATCGCCTTCGCGATGCAGCAGACCTTCGGACTCGAGCTGCTGCAGCATGCGGTGGAGGGTGGGTTTCGGTAGTCCCGTTTCCTCGACGAGGCCTTGCAGCGAGACCGTCTGGTCCTTGGCCGCGATGACTTCCAGCAGGCTGAAAAGCCGCATGGTCGGGGTGTCGCCGTCGATGCGGGCGGGTTCCGAGGCGGAGGCGCGGGTGATCTTCATGGCGATCTCGCTGAGGTAAGTTTCGATAAATAATACACCACGTACCGGTTTATAAGAATACTAGTTGACCATCCCTGAGTTTGCATCTAGAGTTCGATCAAGTTTCGAATAACGGAACGAAACGTATCGAAAGTTGTGAATGTACAACGTTGCTGAAGCGTATTGCCGCCCCCAGCGCCTGACCGGCACATGGGCGGTGAGGTCGGCGGGCGCGTGACCTGCGTCGCTGCGCCGGCGGTGCTCCATCCCCGGTATTTCCCTCCACGGCCCCGCTTCCCCGGACGGGGCTGTTACCTGGCCGGAACCGAGTCGTCTCCCAACCCCTTCGGTTCCGGCATTTTTTTGGTGAATGGAATGAAAGCGATCAACCGCATCATCGAGACCGCACGCGCGGAGCCCCGACGCATCGTGCTCAGCGAGGGCGACGACCCGCGCGTGCTGCAGGCCGCGGTGCGCGCGGCGCGCGAAGGCACGGCGAAGATCGTCCTCGTCGGCAGCTGCGCCGCGATCGAGGCCTGCGCCTACCGTGAAGGGCTGGAGTTGGCGGGCATCGAGCTGGTCGACCCGGCGCGCTCGCATCTCACCGAGGGTTTCGTGCGCGTGCTGCTGCGCCTGCGCGCGCACAAGGGCATGACGCTGGAACAGGCCCAACGCGACGTGCTCGATCCGCTGTGCTTCGCGAACCTGATGGTGCGCCTCGGCCACGCGGACGGTTCGGTGTCGGGGGCGGTGCGCACGACCGCCGACGTGGTGCGCACCGCGATCCAGATCATCGGTCCGAACAAGGCGTTCAAGCTCGTGTCGAGCTTCTTCCTGATGATGCTGTGCGAGCCCTTTCACAGCCTGAAGGGCGGGCTGATCTTCTCGGACTGCGGGCTCGTCGTCGACCCGGATGCCGAAGAGCTGTCGGAGATCGCGCTGGCGGCGGCCGACAGCGCACGCAGCCTGCTGATGGAAGAGCCGCGCGTCGCGATGCTGTCCTTCTCGACCAGCGGCAGCGCGAAGCATGCGGCGGTGGACAAGGTGGTGGCGGCCGCGCAGCGCGTGCGCGAGATGCGCCCGGGGCTCGCGATCGACGGCGACGTGCAGCTCGACGCGGCCATCGTGGCCGAGATCGCCAACCGCAAGCTGCCGGATTCGCAGGTGAAGGGGCGGGCGAACGTGCTGGTGTTCCCCAACCTCGAGGCGGGCAACATCGGCTACAAGCTGGCCGAGCGGGTCGGCGGCGCGGTCGCGATCGGGCCGCTGCTGCAGGGGCTGGACAAGCCGGCCAACGACCTGTCGCGCGGTTGCAGTGCCGATGACGTGTTCTACGTGATCGCCGTGACGGTGGTGCAGGCCCAGGCGTCGGAAGCCGCGCGGCGGCGCGAGACGGCGGCAGCGGTGTGAGATGGACGGCGGGACGCTGCTTGCGCTGCTGCTGATCGTCGCGGTGGCGACCTATTTCCAGACGATCACGGGCTTCGGCCTCGGCATGATCGTGATGGGGGCCACCAGCGGCATGCAGCTCGCCTCGGTCGCGACGGTCGCGGCGGTCGTGAGCCTGGTGTCGCTGGCGAACAGCGTCGTCGCGCTGCCCGGGCGCATGCACGGCATCGACTGGCGCGCGGCACGGGCGGCCACCCTGGGCATCCTGCCCGCGATCGTCGCCGGCGTGGTGTTGCTCGATTTCCTGAGCACCACGGCGGCCGGCATCCTGCAGCTTCTCCTCGGCATCGTCATCGTGCAGGGCAGCATCGGCTTCGCCTTGCGCCCGGTGCAGCTCGACGAGCGCTCGTCGGATTTCAGCTTCGCCGCCAGCGGCTTCTTCTCGGGGCTGAGCGGCGGGCTCTTCGGCGTCGCGGGGCCGCCGCTGATCTTCCAGTTCTATCGCCAGCCGATGGATGCGGTGGCGGTGCGCAACATTCTCCTGCTGCTCTTTTCGGTCACGTCCGCGACGCGCTCCGTCTATCTCGGTATGCAGGGCCGGCTCGATGCGGAGATCTGGGTGGTGTTCGCGCTCGCCTTGCCGGTGGTGGCCCTCATGACGATCGTCGGGCGCCGATACCCGCCGCCGCTCGCGGCGCGCACGATGCGCCGCCTCGTGTTCATGCTGCTGATGGCGATCGGTGCCTATCTGGTGATGTCGGCGCTGCCCGCGATCGTGGCCGCCTCCTAGCGAATCGCGCCCGGCTCCGTAATTGCGTCCGGCTTGCAACAGGGTTTCGTGCCGGCATGGCCGGTGCTAAACCGAGAGCGAGGGTGTGAAGCGGGCCGCGGAGCTCGCGAGTCATTGGGAGACGTGCGTGCGAGGGACTGGACTATCCCGGCCGGAGAACAATCCGCAGGTGAAGACCGCCTGGCACAACTTGCTGGTCGGAACGCATCATGGCGCGAACGGGGTGCTGCGGGACGTCATCGGCGAGTCGTGGCGGCGTTGCCTGCTGGGGCGGGTCGATCCGGCGTGCGGCGAGGCGCCGGCGCGCGTCGAGCACGATGATCTCGACACGCTGCGCTCCGCCAACGAGCGGCTGATCGCGGCAAGCGCCCCCTTCCTGATGCAGTCGCGCGATCAGCTCGCGCAGACGGGCACGGTGATGGTCCTCACCGACTCCATGGGTGTCGTCCTCGACGTGGAGGGCGACCCGCGCCTGCGCACGGCGATCGGCGAATTCGGCATGACGCCGGGGAAGAGCTGGAGCGAATCGGGCATCGGCACGAACGCGATCGGCACGGCGCTCGCGCTTGCGCAACCGATTCAGGTTCATGGCGCCGAGCACTTCTGCGAGCCGATCCAGCGCTGGACCTGTTCGGCGTCCGTGATCCGCGATCCGGTCGACGGCTCGGTCGTCGGTGCGCTCGACATCTCGGGGATGAGTCGGGACTATTCGTCGCACTCGCTGCCGCTCGTCGTCACGACGGCCAACAGCATCGAGAACCGGCTCGCGCAGATGGCGCTGGAGGAGCGTTTCCAGCTGCTCGAGGCGAGTGTCGCGGCGCTCGGGGCGGCAAGCGGCGTGGTGCTCTTCGATGCGCGCGGCCGGCTCGTGAAGGCCAATGCGCGCGCGGCGCCGGTGCTCGCCGCGGAGGGCGTCGTGTTGAGCGCCGAGACCCGCATCCCCGTCGCCGGGCGTGCGGTGCCGGAGCCCGAGGCCGAGTGCTTCCTGCCGGCACGGCTGCTCGCGGAGCGGCTCGAGCCGGTGTTCCGCGGGCGGCGCCTGCTGGGGTACGTCGTCTCCCTGCCCGAGCCGGCGATGCGTGCGCCGGTCGGCGGTGAAGTCGATGCCGCCGTCCGGGCGTCCTCGCCGTCGGCAAGGACAGTCGCGCGAGGAGCTCCGGCAATCCGTCCGGAGTCCGGGAGCAGCGGACGGATGGGCGACGCCGTCGAGGACCTGCAGCGCCGGCTCGCCTTCCTGGCGACGCACGACGGCCTCACGGGCCTGGCGAACCGCAGGCTGCTCGCGCAGCGGCTCGCCGACGCGCTCGCGCAGGACCTCGATTCGGAGGAGGGCGTGGCGGTGCTGCTGATCGACCTCGACAACTTCAAGGACATCAACGACACCCTCGGCCACGACTTCGGCGACTTGCTGCTCGAGCAGGTGGCCGACCGCCTGCGACGCTGCCTGGCCGATGCGCACACGCTTGCCCGGCTCGGCGGCGACGAGTTTGCTGCGGTCGTGAAAGGGCAGGGCGGGGAGGCCTTGGGCGGACTGGTCGCGCGCACGCTGGACTATCTGGGCGCGTCGTTCTGCATCGAGGGGCAGGACGTGTTCGCGGCGGCCTCGATCGGCATCGCCGTGTTCCCGGCCGACGGCGATACCGCGTCGGTGCTGATGAAGAATGCAGACGCCGCCCTGCACGAGGCGAAGGCGCTCGGTCGCAATCGTTGCCGCTTCTTCGCCGCCGGCATGCAGGAGCAGGCGCGCGCCCGCATGAGCCTTGGCGCCGGATTGCGGGCCGCGATCGAAGGTGACCGCTTCCGCGTCGTCTTTCAGCCGCAATACCGCCTCGAGGCCGGTCGTCTCGTCGGCGCCGAGGCGCTGGTGCGCTGGCACGATCCCGAACTGGGGGACGTGTCGCCGTCGCGTTTCATTCCGGCGGCGGAGGAGGCCGGCCTGATCGTGTCGATCAACGACATCGTGATGGCCAAGGTGCTGGCGCAGATCGCGCTGTGGCGGATGCGCGGGCTGGAGCCGCCGCGCATTTCGATCAACGTCGCCGCGCAGCAGTTGCGCGAGCCGGGTTTCGTCGACCAGCTGTGCCGCCGGCTCGAACAGCAGGGCGTGCCGGCCGGTGCGATCTGCCTCGAGCTGACGGAAGGAACGCTGCTCGAGGATATCGACGGCACGGCGCGGATGTTCGAGCGGCTCGCCCGGCAGGGCATTGCGGTGAGCATCGACGATTTCGGGACCGGCTACTCGTCCTTGTCCTACCTCAGCCGCCTGCCGGTGCATGAACTCAAGGTCGACCAGAGCTTCGTGCAGGGCATCGCGGGTGAGGCGGGCAAGCGCTCGATCATCGTGGCGATTGTCGAGATGGCCCACGCGCTCGGGATCGAAGTGCTCGCCGAAGGCATCGAGACCGAGTCGCAGCTCGCCTTCCTGAAGGAGCGGCACTGCGAGATGGGTCAGGGCTACCTGTTCCATCGCCCGCTGGTGGTCGAGGAATTCGAGAAGCTGATCCCGCCGGCTCGGGCGTGGTCTCGTCCTGAGATTGTTTTATAGCTATTGGCAATAAGATTAAGGGGTTCTAATAACGCGAGTGCGCGGTATCCTCCACTTCGATCTTTCGTTGTGCAGAACTGGAGGCCCACGATGTCCGAACTCCTTGGTGTTACCGCTGCCGTGCTGACCTTCGTGTCCGCCGCCTGCTTCCTCGGGCGCACGCGCAAGCAGGAAGGGCTCGCATGGCTGGAGAGCCGGCCGCAGGACGTAGCTCGGCTTTATCTGCGGCACGCGTCGGACGTCGATGCCTATTGGCTGCACGTGGAGTTCCGCAACGGGCGCAAGCGCATGGTCGCAGCGCCGTGGGAGATCGACGATGCATTGCGCCGCCTGGCGCCGCTGGGGTTGCGGCTGTCGGCGCAGGACCGCGACGCGCTCGCGCGCCAGCGTCATCAATGAGCGCCGCGCGCGGCAGGCGACGAGACTATTCCGCCGGGGACTCCGGTTCGGCCACGCCGGCCGCGGCCCGGCCACGCTGCTTGGCTGCGACGAAATCGCCGCGGGGAATGTAGAGCAGGTCGCCGAGCTTGCGCATGAGGTGGTTCTCGTGATGGCTCAAGGTGCCATCCGCGTAGGCCACCTGCCACAGATACTCGACCATGCGCAGCTTCTGCTCGGTGCTGAAGCTCTTGTTGAGCCGCGACGTGAAACTGTACAGGTCGGGCGCATCGCGCGACGTGGCGTCGGCAAGCTCCATCAGCCGCGCGATCTCGTCGTCACCCAGCTTGAACTTGTCGCGCAGGGCCTGCACGACGGTCGTGCGCTCGACCGGAGAGTAGTCCGCATCCGACCTCATCACCTCGACGAGGAGTACCGCTGTCGCAAGCTGTAGCGCGTGATCGGGGCCACCGGCCTTCGCCGCGGCGGCGGGCGCATCGGTGAGTGCGTTGAACAGGTCCTTCAGGCTGGCAAACATCGTGGTGGGGCGTCCGGCTTCGAAATCGACATGGGGTGAGTGTAGCCGGGCGAGCGGAGAGTTCCTTCTTCGTTCCAATTGCGGCCTGAGGGAAGCCTGTGGTGGGTTACGGCCACAACCGGCCAACTGCTTACACTCCCGCGCCGACATTCGAGTGAATCCTTCGATCAGGAAGCAGACTGACAAGCCCAAACCTCAGACTGCGGCCATCAAGGTCCGCGAAACTTCCCGGTCTTGCCCGCGTGATCGCGGCGGCGGCCTCGCTTCTCATTGCTGACCCGGCAGGAGCGTTCAGCGCGCATTCAGTTCGCTCCGTTCAGGATTGCGCCACGGTCATCGAATGGTGACCACAGCCAAAATGAACTGGAGAAATCACCATGCGCACGAATAAGTCTATCGTCACCCTCACCCTAAGCGCGAGTCTGCTCGCCGGAGGAGTCATCGCATCGGCGTTCGCCGCCGGCAATTCAGCCGGCACCGGCGGCGCCCAATGGCTGACGCCACACGAAGTCCAACTCAAGGTCGAAGCCCTGGGTTACCGCGATCTCACGAAACTGGAACGCGAAAACGACAAGTACGAGATCAAGGCCAAGAACGCGGACGGCCGTCTCGTGAAGATTGATGTCGATCCCGTCACGGGGGCCGTCCTCAAGACTGAAGTGAAGCGTGACAAGGACATCCGCTCGGGGGCGACCACGGGATTAACCTTGCATCAGGCGCAGGTCAAGGTCGAAGCGATGGGGTATCGCGACATCCAGGAGATCGAGCGTGACGGAGACAAGTTCGAAGTAACGGCCACTGACCGGGAAGGCCGACTGGTCGAGCTCGATGTGGCGCCCCTCACCGGTGAAGTCCTCGACACCGAGGTCAAGCGCAACAACTGAGCCGCCGCCCGAGGGGGCGCCGCCCACGCCGGCGCCCCTGCCGTCATTCCGTCAAAAGAGGGTTTCCGATGGTCTTCATCCTGTCCTCATTCATCGCCCTTCTCACCCTTGCCTGGGGCCTCGCCGCGAGTGTCGACGGCGGCGGTGGCGCGTCGCTACCGTGGCTGATTCGCGAACAGGCGCTCTATCTCAGTGGCGTGCTGGGCATAGGCCTGATGTCGCTGGCGATGGTGCTGGCCACGCGGCCGGCGGCGCTCGAGCGTCCGCTCGGCGGGATGGACCGCATTTTTCGCCTGCACAAGTGGGCGGGCATTCTCGCCGCAGTCTTCGCCGCCCTGCACTGGCTCATCGAGATGTCCGACGATCTGCTCGAATCCGCCTTCGGCAAGACCGGACAGGTCCCCGAGGCGCACTTTGGTGCACTCCTGGAAAACCTGCGCGACGCTGGCGAGGAGTTGGGCGAATTCGCGATCTACCTTGTACTGGGAATGATCATCCTGAGTCTGTGGAAGCGCTTCCCATACAAGTTCTGGCGCTATCTCCATCGCGCAATGCCGGTGCTGTATCTGCTCCTCGCCTTCCACGCCGCGGTGCTCGCGCCACCGGACTACTGGGCTCGGCCGATCGGGTGGTTGATGGGGGGGCTGCTCGCGGCCGGCGCCGCAGCATCGGTGTTGGCGTTGACGGGGCGCATCGGCCGGGATCGGCGCGTGTCCGGCGTCGTTTCATCGGTCGCCTCGCCGGCTCCCGACATCACCGAAGTAACCTGTCGTCTCGACGCCGGATGGAAGGGGCATCGTGCGGGCCAGTTCGCCTTTATCGGCTTCGATCGCATCGAGGGCGCGCATCCCTTCACCATTGCGAGCGCCGATCGCGGCGACCAGACGGTGACCTTCGAGATCAAGGCGCTGGGCGACTACACGCGTCGCCTGGCGACACGCGTTGCGGTCGGCCAGCCCGTCACTGTCGAAGGGCCGTACGGACGTTTTGTGCTCGAGCGCCAGGATCGGAACGCGCGCCAGATCTGGATCGCCGGCGGCATCGGCATCACGCCCTTCCTCTCCTGGCTGGATGCGCTACGCGCCGCCCCCGACTCGGCTGCGCAAGCGGAGCTTCACTACAGCACGCGTAACGCCTCGCATGATCCCTTCGTCGAACGCTTGCAGCGACTGTGCGGAAGACTTCCCTCGGTTGAGCTTCATATCCACGATACATCGGCGGGGGCGACCCTGACACCGGAGCAGTTGGCCGCGTCGCTGCCGCAAGCGGGGCGCACCGAAGTGTGGTTCTGCGGACCGAGGCCATTTGGCGATCAGTTGGAGGCCGGGCTGGCCGCAATCTGGGGCCGACGCCTGAGATTTCGTCGGGAGGCCTTCGAGATGCGCTAAGGCTTGAGGATGGGCGATCCAGTCGTCTTATTCTTATTCTTCGAGGGAGCATTATGAGCAGCGAAAAAACCGGGACTGAAGTGCAGAAGCTCAAGACCCTGCTTCCGTATCAGGACAGCGCAATCGTGAGCCGAATGCTCGTGAAGAATTCCGCGGGCAATGTGACGCTGTTTGCCTTTGACGGGAATGAGGGTCTAAGTGAACATACGGCGCCGTTCGATGCACTGGTTATCGGCATTGAAGGCCACGCGGAAATTCCCGTGGGCGGCGTCGTTCATTCGGTAGGCGAAGGCGACGCACTGCTCATGCCCGCTGGCGTGCCTCACGCCGTGCGTCCGATCGACGGGTTCAAGATGTTGTTGATCATGATTCGCGGGGAATCGGAATAGGATCTGTGAATTGCTCGGGACTCGCGGCAAGGAGCAGCCGCTTGTCACGGGACGCTGTCCTTGAAGCATTGATGGCACGGATGACAACGACGGGCCGTCATCCGCTTGTCACCGCTCGTGATGCCCTGCCGCGAGCTGTCCGGCATCACTCCCGCGCGGGCATCAGTCGCCACGCATCCGATTCGATCGGCAGCCAGGCCTCGATGGCGGCGGTGGCGACGACGTGGAGCATGTCCTGCTCGGGGGGGCGCACGTCGAGGCCGCCGAAGACGACCTTGACCTCGGGACGGCCGCGCGGGAGTTCGGCGCGGACGACTTCGGCGTCGACGAGCTCCGGGCGCTGTACGCCGATCGTGACCTGCACGCGCATGTCCTGGGTGTCGTAGCCCAGGGTGCGGAACAGCGGCATCACGGAGTGGTGCAGGGCGTCCTGCACGGCGCGGCAGGCGGCCTTGGTGTAGTCGCCGCCGAGGAGGTCGTTGCCGGTGCCCATTTCGAGGATCAGGCGCTTTTCAGGCATGGGCGGGCTCCAGGTCGAAGGAGACGATGACGGCCGCGTTCGCGATCACGGTGACGCCGGTGCCGTCGTGCTTGGGGATGTCGAGCCCGCCGGGCACGACCCTGATCGTGGGCTTGCCGTAGGGGAAGACTTCGAGCAACGGCGCGAGCTCGACCGCTTCGGGTTTCTGCACGCCGATCTCGACGTCGATCAGCATCTCTTCCTTGGGGAAGCCGAAGGCCGAGGCGACGTTGAGGGAGTTGTGCCACAGCGCGTCGCGGATCGCGCGTGCGGCGGCCTGGGTGTAGTCCTGGCTGCGGATCGAGGTCCCCATGCCGAACTGCACCACCATGCGGGTCTTTGCCATGCTTTGCCGGTCTCCTGGTCGGTGGATGGGCGCGCTCAGCGGTGGGCGTGGCCGCCGATGAGCTGCACGATTTCGGGGAAGAGCGTGTTGTCGAGCCCCTGCGTCATGTCGGCCGCGAGGCTGCGGCGATAGAAGGGGCTCAGATCCAGGCCCACGCCGAGGCCGAGGATCTCGACCGCCCCTTCGCGGCTGCGCCGTGCGACGACGTCCTTGAGGTGATTGTCGAGGTAGAAGGGGTCGTTGGCCAGCCCCGTGGCGCTATCCGAGGGGCAGCCGTCGGAGATCACGATGAGGATGCGGCGGCCTTCCGGGCGCGCGAGCAGGCGGTTGCACGCCCAGTCGACCGCTTCGCCGTCGATGCCTTCGCGGAAGAGGTCGGCCTTGAAGAGCGCGGCGATGTCGGTGCGCGCGCGGCGCCAGTTGCGGTCGGCGTCCTTGAACACCATGTGGCAGACCTCGTTGAGCCGCCCCGGGTGCGACGGGCGGCCGCGGCTCATCCAGTCGCGATACGCGCGCCCGCCGTTCCACGCGCCGGTGGTGAAGCCCAGCAGCTCGGTTGCGACGCCGATCATGTCGAGGGCGCGCAGCAGCGCGTCGATCATTACCGCGACCGGCTCGATGTGCGCCTTCATCGAGCCGGAGCAGTCGAGCAGCAGGCCGACGATGCAGTCGGACTGCGGCAGGTGGCGTTCCTGGCGGAAGACGCGGCGCTCGGCGGGCGAGCTGATGACTTGAGCGAGGCGGCGGCCGTCGATGTGGCCTTCCTCTTCGCCGAAGCGCCAGCCGTCGCGCGTGGGGCGGGTGAGGACGGCGGCGAGCTGGCGTGCGAGCCGCGGGAGGTTGAGGCCTTGTTCGGCGACGCAGCGATCCAGCCGTTCGCGGTACTCGCGCAGCAGCGCGCGGCGCACGAGCGTGCCGGCGGCGACTTCGCTGTCGAAACGGGTGGTGTACACGCGGTAGGCGAGGGCGGCATCGGCGAGCACCTTGCTCGTGCCGGTAGTCGCGGCGGCGATGCCGTTGTCGCCGTCGCCGGCGTCGTCGAAGTCGAGCAGCAGGGCGAAGTCGCGCGTGGCGGTTTCGTCCTGGTCGGCCTCCTCCCCGTCTTCGGCCGCGGTCTGCTCGGCCCGCACGCGCTCGCCGACGATGCGCGCGATCTCCAGTGCGTGCGGCGCGAAGGCGGTCTGGTCGTGGCGCTGGCGGCGGATGCCCGCGAGGGACGTGCCCATCGCCGAGACGAGGCCCATGCGGGTGCTTTCGATGTAATCCTCGGTGTCTTCGAGGACGGGGCGGGTGGTGAGGCGCGACCAGCACATCTGCGCCACGGTGTACAGCAGGATGCCGACGCTGCCTTCGGTGAGGCCGGAACGGTAGAAGGCGCGCGACCAGCTCACGAAGCGCTCGTGCAGGTTGTGCACCATGCCGGGCATGGCGGCGGGCGCGAGGGTTTCGACGCGCAGTTGTTCGAGCAGCTCGAAGACGAGACGCTCGACCGGGTCGGCGGGGGCGAGGCGGGTGTGCAGGGCGGGGTCCGAATGCAGCAGGCGCAGCGCGATGCCGTCGGCGGCGGCGCGGCAGTCGGCGAAGGCGTCGGTGCGGGCATCGATGCGCAGGTGCGGGGTATGGACGGGCACGCTGCGTTCGCCCGCATACAGGCGCCGTCCGCGGTAGTGCAGGGCGGGGCGGCCGGTGAGCGCGCGCAGCGTCGCCGCGCACAGCTCCTCGACGCGCTGCTGGCGCCGCGCCTGTTGCTGCGCGTTGGGCGCCGGGGCCTTGCTCACGCCGCGGCCTCGCGCATCCAGGATTCGTCGAGTTCCGTGCCGAAGCAGCGCTGGTAGTACTCGGCGACGATGGGGCGCTCGGCCTCGTCGCACTTGTTGAGGAAGGACAGCCGGAAAGCGAGCGCCGGGTTGCGGAAGATCTCGCAGTTCTCCGCCCAGGTGATCACGGTGCGCGGCGACATCAGCGTCGACAGGTCGCCCGCGGCGAAGCCCTTGCGGGTGAGCTCGGCGACCGCGACCATCGAGCGCACGAGCTCGCGGCCCTTCTCGTAGTTCTTCGCCGGCACGCGCGCGAGCACGATCGCCACTTCCTCGTCCGCGGGCAGGTAGTTGAGCGTCGCGACGATGTTCCAGCGGTCGATCTGGGCGTGGTTGAGCACCTGGGTGCCGTGGTACATGCCCGAGAGGTTGCCCAGGCCCACGGTGTTCGAGGTCGCGAACAGGCGGAAGAAGGGATGCGGGCGGATCACGCGGTTCTGGTCGAGCAGCGTGAACTTGCCGTCGCGCTCGAGGATGCGCTGGATCACGAACATCACGTCGGGGCGGCCGGCGTCGTATTCGTCGAAGATCAGTGCGACGGGGCGCTGCAGCGCCCAGGGCACGATGCCTTCCTGGAATTCGGTGACCTGGCGGCCGTTGCGCACGACGATCGCGTCCTTGCCGACGAGGTCGAGGCGGCTGACGTGGCCGTCGAGGTTCACGCGCACGCAGGGCCAGTTCAGGCGCGCGGCGACCTGCTCGATGTGCGTCGATTTTCCGGTGCCGTGCAGGCCCTGGACCATCACGCGGCGGTCGCGCGTGAAGCCCGCGAGGATCGCGAGCGTGACGTCGGGGTTGAAGCGGTAGGCCTCGTCGATCTCGGGCACGTGGTCCTCGCGGGTGCCGAAGGCGGGCACCTTCAGGTCGGAATCGATTCCGAACAGCGAGCGGACCGAAACCAGCTGGTCCGGTGTGTCGAGCGCGGTTTCCGTCACGGCAGTCTCCTGGGGGCTTGTGCGATTCATGATAGTCATGTTCCGGTAAAAGATACAAGGCGTTCCAAAAAAAGAAATATAACTTGACGTCGTTGGAGCTTGATCCTACATTCAGATCAAAACGGCGAATCGGTGCATAAGGCTGGGCGGGCTGGGCCGCAACGGGACGCACAATAAAACGGCAGGGACCTGTCGTGGCCGCGATGGCCGCGCCAACGGAGGAGACGGACGTGAAACCGGAAGCTGGAAATTCGCGTGGGCTGCAGCACGGCCTCAAGCAACGGCACATGACGATGATCGCGCTGGGCGGCGTGATCGGCGCGGGCCTCTTCGTCGGTAGCGGCGTGGTGATCAAGTCGGCCGGCCCGGCCGCCGTGTTGTCCTTCCTGATCACCGGCGGGCTGGTGGTGCTGGTGATGCGCATGCTCGGCGAGATGGCCGTGGCGATGCCGGGGGTGGGCGCCTTCTATGAATTCGCCCGCACCGCGTGGTCGGACCGGCCCGCGGTCGGCAATCTTGCCGGCTTCCTGACCGGCTGGATGTACTGGTACTTCTGGGTCATCGTCGTCGCGCTCGAAGCGGTCGCCGGGGCGGATCTCGTCCGCTACTGGCTGCCGGACGTGCCGGCCTGGATCATCAGCCTGGTCCTGCTGGTGACGCTGACGATGACCAACCTGATCTCGGTGAAATCCTTCGGCGAGTTCGAGTTCTGGTTCGCGTCGATCAAGGTCGCGGCGATCATCGTGTTCCTGTTTCTCGGCGGCCTGTACGTGCTGGGGATGTGGCCGGACGCCACGGCCGGCGTCGCCAACCTGACCGAGCACGGCGGCTTCATGCCGAACGGCATCGTGCCGGTGCTGACGGGGGCGGTCGCCGCCACCGGCTTCTACTTCGGTGCCGAGATCGTCACGGTCGCCGCGGCCGAAACGGCGGAGCCGGAGCGCGCCGTCGCGAAGGCGACGAGTTCGGTGATCACCCGCGTGCTGGTGTTCTACGTAGGCTCGGTACTGCTTGTCGTGTGCCTTGTGCCGTGGAACTCCAGCGCGATCGCGACGCCCTACGTCAGCGCGCTCGACGCGATCGGCATTCCGGCTGCGGCGCAGATCATGAACGCGATCGTGCTGACCGCGGTGCTGTCGGCGCTGAACTCCGGCCTCTACGCTTCGTCGCGCATGCTGTTCGCGCTGACCCGGCGCGGCGATGCGCCGCAGGTGCTCGCGAAGGTGAGCCGCAACGGCGTACCGGTGCCGGCGATCCTGATCGGCACGTTGTTCGGTTACGGGGCGGTGGTGATGTCGTATGTGTCGCCCGACACGGTGTTCGCCTTCCTCGTGAATTCCTACGGCACCGTCGCGATCTTCGTCTATGTGTCGATTGCCGTATCGCAGCTGCGCCTGCGTGCCCGGCTCGAAAAGGAAGATCCGGCGCGCCTGCGCGTGAAGATGTGGTGCTACCCCTACCTCACCTGGGTCGCGATCGTCGGCATGCTCGCGATCGTCGTCGCGATGGCCTTCATCCCCGAGCAGCGCACGCCGTTGCTGCTGGGAGTGGCGAGCCTGGGCATCCTGCTTGCGCTGTACGGCATGAAAAGCCTGTGGGCGATGAAGCCGGACGTCGCGCCCGTCGTGATCGACGCGCAGGCTTTCGAGCGATCCTGATCCCTCCGCGCGCGGGGTAGGGGCTGTTACCGGCCCCGCGCCGCCGCGCTTCGGCAGAAAACGGCATCCGTCGCCGATTGGCGCGGATGCCGTTTTCACGTCCACGCCCTGCCGATCCCGCTGTGCTTCGATGCGATTTCAAAATAAGAGACAAATGGTTCAGAAAAACGAAATTTGTCTTGACGTCTCCAAAAGGTCGACGTACATTGAACTCAAGTATCGAATATCGGAACGCTAGGTACCGAAAACGATATCTTGCCCTCGCGAATACTCGACAAGGAGACAGCAGCAATGAGCGAACAAGACCGCCGCACCGTCGTCAGCGGCCCGCACAAGATGACCCCGTCGGAAGCCTTCGTGGAAACGATGGTGGCCAACGGCGTGACCGACATGTTCGGGATCATGGGCTCGGCCTTCATGGACGCGATGGACATCTTCGCGCCCGCAGGCATCCGCCTGATCCCGGTGGTGCATGAGCAGGGCGCAGGACACATGGCCGACGGCTTCTCGCGCGTGTCGGGTCGTCACGGCGTGGTGATCGGCCAGAACGGCCCCGGCATCTCCAACTGCGTGACCTCCATCGCGGCGGCCTACTGGGCGCATAGCCCGGTGGTGATCGTGACCCCCGAGACCGGCACCATGGGCATGGGCCTGGGCGGCTTCCAGGAATGCAACCAGCTGCCGATGTTCCAGGAATTCACCAAGTATCAGGGGCATGTGACCAACCCGGCGCGCATGGCCGAATACACCGGGCGCTGTTTTGACCGCGCGATGAGCGAGATGGGCCCGACCCAGCTCAACATCCCGCGCGACTATTTCTACGGCGAGATCACCTGCGAGATCCCCAAGCCCAGCCGCCTCGACCGCGGTGCGGGCGGTGAGCAGAGCCTCGACGAGGCGGCCGAGCTGCTGGCGAAGGCGAAGTTCCCGGTGATCATCTCGGGCGGCGGCGTGGTGATGGCCGACGCGGTCGAGGAGTGCAAGGCGCTCGCCGAGCGCCTGGGCGCTCCGGTCGTGAATAGCTACCTGCACAACGACTCCTTCCCCGCGAGCCACCCGCTGTGGTGCGGCCCGCTCGGCTACCAGGGCTCGAAGGCGGCGATGAAGCTGATCAGCCAGGCCGACGTGGTGGTGGCGCTGGGTTCGCGCCTCGGACCCTTCGGTACGCTGCCGCAGCACGGCATGGACTACTGGCCGAAGAACGCCAAGATCATTCAGATCGACGCCGACAACAAGATGCTGGGCCTGGTGAAGAAGATCTCGGTGGGCATTTGCGGCGACGCCAAGGCCGCTGCCAAGGCACTGACGTGGCGCCTGACCGGTCGCACGCTCGAATGCGACGCCACGCGCGAGCAACGTTACGCGAAGGTGCAGGAAGAGAAGACCGCGTGGGAGCGTGAACTCGACGAGTGGACGCACGAGCGCGACCCGTTCAGCCTCGACATGATCGAGGAAAACGCCAAGGAAAAAACCTTCAACGGCGGCGAGTACCTGCATCCACGCCAAGTGCTGCGCGAGCTCGAGAAGGCGATGCCGGAAGACGTGATGGTGTCCACCGACATCGGCAACATCAACTCGGTCGCCAACAGCTACCTGCGTTTCGAAAAGCCGCGCAGCTTCTTCGCGGCGATGAGCTTCGGCAACTGCGGCTACGCCTTCCCGACCATCATCGGCGCCAAGGTTGCAGCCCCGCATCGCCCGGCGGTGTCCTACGCCGGTGACGGCGCGTGGGGCATGAGCCTGATGGAGACGATGACCTGCGTGCGTCACAACATCCCGGTGACCGCGGTGGTGTTCCACAACCGCCAGTGGGGCGCGGAGAAGAAGAACCAGGTGGACTTCTACAACCGCCGCTTCGTCGCGGGCGAACTCGACAACCAGAGCTTTGCGGAAATCGCGCGGGCGATGGGCGCCGAGGGCATCACCGTGGATCGGCTGGAGGACGTCGGTCCGGCACTGAAGAAGGCCATCGACCTGCAGATGAACCACGGCAAGACCTGCATCATCGAGATCATGTGCACGCGCGAACTGGGCGACCCGTTCCGCCGTGACGCGCTCTCGAAGCCGGTGCGCTTCCTCGACAAGTACAAGGACTACGTCTGATCCAGCGTAGCTGCTAAGGATGCCGGGGCGTGTCGCGCCCCGGCATCCGGCCCGACATCCCCACCGGACCCCGATCCAATGACCACTCAAACGACAATTGCGCCGCCCGCGATGTTCAGCGGAGTGCGCGTTCTGATGCCGGGCTTCATGCTGTGCGCCGTGATTGCCGTTGCGGCGACCTTCGTGTCCGAGCATTACGGCGGACCGCAATTCCTCTACGCGCTGCTGCTGGGCATCGCGTTCCATTTCCTGTCCGACAGCGACAAGTGCATTCCGGGCATCGAGCTGTCGGCGAAGAAGCTCGTGCGCTTCGGCGTTGCCCTGCTCGGCGCGCGCATCGTCGCCAGCGACGTGAGCGACCTGGGGCTGATCGGCGTCGGCGCGCTCGTCGGCGCGGTGGTGCTCACGATCAGCTTCGGCCTGCTGCTCGCCCGCATCCTCGGCCTGCCGCCGCTGCTGGGTTTGTTGTCGGGGGGCGGCACCGGCATCTGCGGCATCTCCGCGACGCTCGCGATCTCCTCGACGCTGCCGGCGACGCGCGAGAACGAGCGCTACACGCTGCTCACCGCCATCGGCGTCGCGATCTTCTCGACCGTCGCGATGGTGCTGTATCCGCTGGTCGTGAAGTCGACCGGCCTGTCGGTGAGCGAGGCCGGGCTCTTCCTCGGCGGCTCGATCCACGACGTGGCGCAGGTGGTCGGCGCCGGCCTGATCATCTCGCCCGAAGTGGGCGATGCGGCGACGCTGGCGAAGATGTTCCGCGTCGCAATGCTGATGCCGGTGGTCGTCGTGCTCGCGCTGGTGTTCCATGCCGAGCGCAAGAAGGAGAACGGCGGCAACGCCAAGAAGACGCCGATCCTGCCGCTCTTCCTCGTCGCCTTCGCGGCGCTGGCGACACTCAACAGCCTGGGCCTGCTGTCGCACGAGCTGGTCGAGGCGAGCTCGACGCTGTCGCGCTGGTGCCTGGTGATCTCGATTTCCGCGTTGGGCGTGAAGACCTCGCTCGAGAAGCTCGCCGAGCTGGGCTGGAGGCCGATCGTGCTGATGTCGGGCGAGGCGCTGTTCGTCGCCGCCTACATGCTGGCGGTGGTCTTCGCCGCCCGCCTGATCGGCGCGCATTGACGGAGGAGCGCCCGTGGCCAGCGTAACGATAGAACTGAACGGCGCCGCGCACGTGCTACCGGCCAGGCATACGCTGCACGACCTCATCGCAAGCCTGGACCTGCTCGGCAAGCGTGTGGCGGTGGCGATCAACCGCGAGGTGGTGCCGTCGCCGCACTGGCCGCGTCGCGTGTTGAAGCCGGACGATCGCGTCGAGGTCGTCGTCGCGATCGGCGGCGGCTAGTAAACAAATAGTGGAGGAGCGAACGGAATGAAGCTGAACGACACCCCGGACGAGATTCGGCCCGCCGCGACCGAGGGCGGGCAAACGAGGGGGCTCACGATCGCCGGCAAGACCTACGCGTCGCGCCTGCTGGTGGGCACCGGCAAGTACCGCGATTTCGACGAGACGCGCGCGGCGGTCGACGCGAGCGGCACCGACATCGTCACGGTGACGATCCGCCGCGTGAACATCGGCCAGCACGCCCACGAGCCGAGCCTGCTCGACGCTGTGCCGCCCGAGCGCTTCACGATCCTGCCGAACACGGGCGGCTGCTACAACGCCAAGGACGCGGTCTACACCTTGCAGCTCGCGCGCGAACTGCTCGGCGGTCACAAGCTGTGCAAGCTGGAGGTGCTCGGCGACGAGAAGACGCTGTTCCCGAACATGCCCGAGACGCTGAAGGCGGCCGAGGCGCTGGTGAAGGAGGGCTTCGAGGTCATGGTGTATTGCAGCGACGACCCGATCCAGGCGCGCATCCTCGAAGACATCGGCTGCGTCGCGGTGATGCCGCTGGCGAGCCTGATCGGCTCGGGCATGGGCATCCTCAACCCGTGGAACCTGTCGCTGATCATCGAGCAGGCGCGGGTGCCGGTGATCGTCGATGCCGGCGTGGGCACCGCCTCCGATGCGGCGATCGCGATGGAGCTGGGCTGCGACGGGGTGCTGATGAACACCGCGATCGCCCATGCGCGCGAGCCGGTGCGCATGGCGCGCGCAATGGGCCTGGCGGTGCAGGCCGGGCGCGAGGCCTTCCTCGCCGGCCGCATGCCGCGCCGTTTTGCGGCTTCGCCGTCGTCGCCGATGGCAGGCCGGATCGCGTGAGCATCACGCGATGCGTTAAAATTTCAAAAAATTGGAAAATTTGTACCGATAATCGAAATTCATCTTGACAGCGTCGCGGCGCAGTCCTAATGTAAATCAAGTTTCAAAAAACGGTACAAGACGTTTCATATTAGGCAAAATAGTTTTCCGGAGATTTACTTTCATGAGCAGCCTGACCGCCACCCCGATTCGTAACGAAGTCACCGCCGAGACGCTGAAGGCCTTTGCCGACGCCTGGAACCGGCACGACATCGAGGCTCTCATGAGCTTCATGGCCGACGACTGCGTGTTCCACGCGGTGGCCGGGCCGGAGCTCTTCGGCAAGAGCTTCGTCGGCCGCGATGCGGTACGCGCCGGTTTCGAACTCGCGTGGCAGACCTTCCCCGATGCCGCGTGGCTCGACGGCGAGCACTTCGTATGCGGCGACCGCGGCGTGTCGGAGTCCACCTTCAGCGGCACCAAGGCCGACGGCACCCGCATCGAGGCGCGCATGGTCGACGTATTCACCTTCCGCGACGGCAAGATCGCGGTCAAGAACGCCTACCGCAAGGACCGCCCGCCGGTCGCCAAGGCGGGCAACTGAGCATCCCCGGACACATCAGGAGTCGGGACATGGAAGCCATTGCACAAAAGCGCACCGTAAGCAGCGAGCGCGCGACCGCGCCGGTGCAGCCCTACGACCCAGCCTACGATCCGCTGGTATCGGCGACGCCGGGGCAGGGCCGCGATTACGCGCCGACGTACTGGATCGGCACCGCCGGTGAACCGCCCGCGGACGACGGACCGGTGACGCACGACATGGATGTCGATGTCGCCATCATCGGCGCCGGCTTCACCGGCCTCACGGCAGCCATCGCGCTCGCGCAGCAACACGGCATCAAGGCGATCGTGCTGGAGGCCAACCGCACGGCCTGGGGCTGCAGCACGCGCAATGGCGGCCAGGCGCAGTGCGCCTCGGGGCGGCTCAAGCGCTCGCAGTGGATCGAGCGTTACGGCCTCGACACCGCGCTGCGCATGCACGAGGAAGTGTGCGACGGCATGGAGTACTTCAAGCAGATGATCCGCGACATCGACTGCGACCCGCAGCCGGGCGGCCATCTCTACATTGCGCACAAGCCGCGCGTGATGCCGGTGCTGGAAAAGGAAGCGAAGGTCCTGCGCGAGGTCTTCAAGTACGACGCGCGCATCCTCGATGCCGACACCGTGAAGCGCGAATACGTCGATGACAAGGAAGCCGCGGGCGCGATGCACGAGCCCGAGGGCATCGGCATCCACGCCGGCAAGCTCGCCTTCGGCTACCTGAGGAAGGCGCGCGCAATGGGTGTGAAGGTGCACCCCGCGAGCCCGGTGATGGGCTGGGAGACGAAAAACGGTGTGCATTACCTGAAGACGCCTGGCGGCATCGTGCGCGCCCGCGCGGTGGGTATCGCGACCGGGGGCTACACCTCGAACGGCTTGCACCGCGAGCTGAAGAATCGTCTGCTGCCTATCCTGTCGAACTCCATCGTCACGCGCCCGCTGACCAAGGCCGAGATCGACGCGTGCAACTTCCGCACGACCCAGGTCATCACCGACACGCGTATCCTGCGCCACTACTACCGCCTGCTGCCCGACGGCCGCGTGCAGATCGGCAGCCGCAGCGCGATCACCGGCCAGGATGCGCCGCAGGACAAGTACAAGCAGTTCCTGATCCGCGACCTGCACCGCAAGTTCCCGGCGCTCGAAGGCGTCCAGATCGACTACTCGTGGTGGGGCTGGGTGGACGTGGCGCACGACATGATGCCGCGCATCTACCAGCCGGACCCGAAGCAGACCCTCTACTACGCGCTCGGTTACGGCGGCAACGGCGTCATGTACTCCGCGCAGGCCGGTCGTCGCCTGGCGGAGAACATCGCCGGCATCCGCACGCCCGAGCTGCCGATCTTCCGCTCCAGGCTGCCCTTCCCGAACGTGCGCGAGATGGTGGAAGCGGAAATGTTCGCGCCCTTCCGCCGCTTTGGCCAGTGGTGGCTGTACCGCTGGTATCACTTCAAGGACGAAGTCCTGTAACAAGCCGTTGTAAGCAGCACCTTGATACCCCTCGGCAGCATGATCTGCCAAACCATAATGAGATCGAGGAGACAGAAATGAAATTCAGCAAGAACGTACTGATGCCGCTCGTCGCCGCCGCCAGCCTGCTGGTGGCAGCGCCTGCCGCTCTGGCCGAGACTTTCAAGATGGCCGTGGGCGACGCCGCGGGCGGCACCCAGTGGGAGCTCGGCACGACTTTCGCCAAGCTGTTCCAGCAGAAGACCGGCGGCAAGCACAAGGTGGACCTGTTCCCCAATGGACAGCTCGGCAGCGAGGAAGACACGATCAACAACGCCGCGATGGGGACGTTGGATTTCTCGATCCTCGCGGTGAACAACATCACCCCGTTCTCGCCGACGGTCGGTCTGCTGACGATGCCCTACCTGATCCAGAGCGCCGATGAAGCGAAGAAGCTCACCCAGGGTGAAGTCGGCAAGGAACTGACTGACAACACGGTACGCGACGCCGGCGTACGCATCGTCGGCTGGGCCTATTCAGGCTTCCGCGTGCTCACCAATTCGAAGCGGCCGGTCAAGACGCTGGAAGACCTCAAGGGGCTGGTGATCCGCGTGCCGAAGAACGAAATCATGATCTCCTCGTATCAGGCGTGGGGCATCAACCCGACCCCGATGTCGTGGTCCGAAACCTTCACCGGCCTGCAGCAGCGCGTCGTCGACGGGCAGGACAACCCCTACATCACCGTGTCGGCGATGAAGTTCTACGAGGTGCAGAAGTACATCACCAACATCCGCTACATCTTCTCGCTCGAGCCGCTGGTGGTGAGCGAGTCGGTCTTCAAGTCGCAGAAGCCCGAGGTGCAGAAGGCGATCCTCGAGGCCGGGCAGGAAGCCACCGAGCACAGCTTCAAGTACCTGCTCGAAACCGAAGACAAGATCAAGAAGGATCTGGCGGCGCGCGGCATGCAGATCACCGACCCGGCCAACGGTGAAGCGGAATGGATCGCCAAGGCGACCACCGCCGTGTGGCCGAAGTTCTACAAGAGCATCGGCGGCAAGGAAAAGCTCGACCGCGCGCAGAAGGTGCTCGGCCGCTGAACTGCGGACGGAGGCGGCGTCCGGCGGCACGGCAGGCGGTGCGCGAGCCACGGCTCGCGCCGCCTGCCGACCCCGGCGCCGCCACGATCGCCGATCTCGCGCACAAAACACGCCGCCACGATTCCGGACGACTCCAGCCGGTGGCTGGGGCCGTCCCCGTGTGATCGGGCGCACCGGATTCTCTGGAGCTTGTCATGGCCGCAGGGCGCTTCTTCCTCAAATTCATCAGCAACATCGAAGAGTATCTGTGCGAGGCGCTGCTCGCGTTCTTCGTCGTGCTGCTTTTCGTCCAGATCCTGCTGCGTCAGTTCTTCCAGTACTCGCTGCCCTGGGGTGAAGAACTCGCAACCTATCTCTTCGTCTGGTTTGCCTACCTCGGCGCCTGCGTAGCGGCCAAGATGTCGGCGCACAACCGCGTCGCCTTCCACTTCAAGTTCTTCCCGCCCATTGTCAAGAAGGTCAGCGAGGCGTTCGCCGACCTGTTGTGGGTCGGCTTCAACCTCTATTTTGCCTTCCTGAGCTACGACTTCGTCTTCAACCGCATGAACCTGTTCTGGAAGTCCCAGACCATCGGGCTGCCGATGAAGTACTTCTACATGATCCTGCCGATCGCCTTCGTGCTGATGTCGATCCGCATCCTGTGGAACAACTACCTGTCGCTGTTCAAGGGCGTCGAGATTCTCGATCCGGAAGCCGAGGAACTCGAGAACCTGAAACGTGCCGCCGCCGCGGCGAATGCCTGAGCCGGATCCTCCGCGGAGACAAGACAATGGAAGCATATATTGTAGAAATCCTGTTCGGCGGCTTCTTCGCCCTGCTGCTGCTGGGCGCGCCGATCACGGTGTCGCTGGCCGGTGCGGCGATGGTCGCCTTCCTGGTGCTGGGGAAGAATCCCATCGCCTTCGTGCAGATCGCCTTCACCTCGGTGGGCAGCTTCCCGCTGATGGCGCTGCCGGCCTTCGTGCTTGCCGGCGCGCTGATGGAGGCCGCCGGCATCTCGAAGCGGCTCGTGGACATCGCCGAAACGCTGGCCGGACCGATCACCGGCGGCCTCGGCGCGGCGACGGTGCTCGCCTGCCTGTTCTTCGGCGCGATCTCGGGCTCGGGGCCGGCCACGACGGCCGCTGTCGGCATGCTGATGATCCCGGCGATGGTCAATCGCAAGTACGAGCGCAGCTACGCCTCGGCGGTTACGGCCGCCTCGGGCGGTCTGGGCATCATCATCCCCCCGTCGATCCCGATGGTGATCTTCGGCATCTCGGCGCTTGGCATGGCGCCGCCGTCCGATGCCGTCGAGAAGTACGGCCAGTTCGCGTCGCTGTCGATCCCCAAGCTGTTCGTCGCTGGCGTCATCCCGGGCTTCATCATGGCCGGCGCGCTGCTGCTCACGAACTACATGATCTCCAACAAGCGCGGCTACCGCGGGTTGACGGAGAAATGGTCGTACGGCGAGATCGGCCAGGCGCTGCGCCGCGGCACATGGTCCGTGCTGGCGCCGGTGATCATCCTCGGCGGCATCTACACCGGCCTGTTCACGCCGACCGAATCGGCCATCGTCGCGATCTTCTACACGCTGTTCGTCGGTCTTGTATTGCATCGCGAGCTCAAGTTCGCCGCGGTCCTGAACTCGCTCAAGACCACGACGTGGATCACCGGCCGGGTGTTGTTGATCCTGTTCGCGGCGGTGGTGTTCGGGCGCTTGCTCGTTGAACAACGCATCCCGGCGACGATCGCGGAATCCCTGCTGAGCCTCACCGACAACGTGTACATGATCTGGACGCTGATCATCGTGTTCCTGCTGTTCGTCGGCATGTTCATGGAAACGCTCGCCGCGATCATGATCCTGGTGCCGGTGTTGCTGCCGGTGATGTACATGATGGGCGCAGACCCCACCCACGTCGGCATCGTCGTGATCTGCACGCTGTCGGTCGGCTTCCAGACGCCGCCGCTGGGCGAGAACCTGTTCGTCGCATCCGGCATCGGTGGTTCCACGGTCGAGCAGATCGTCTCGCGCATCCACCCCTTCGTGCTCGCCTCGACGGCTTCGATCTTCCTGATCGCCTTCGTTCCGCAACTCACGCTGTGGCTGCCCCAGATGCTCGGCTACTGAGTCGGCAACGGAGGCTCGGCAACCGAGCGAGCCGCTCCCGCCCCGCAACGCAGGACTGCATCGCGCACGCCGGCGTTGCTGGGCGAACACAACCACCGAAACAGCATTCTCAAGAGGTTCGACGATGTCTGCTCCAGTCCGCGTACTCGTTCTCACGCTGGGCCTCGCCTTGGGCACGGGCCTTGTGCCGTCAGCCGCAGGCGCGGCCGACGCCGAATCGATCCGCCTGTTCGACAGCGAACTCGGCAAGCGTGCCACCGCGCTGCTGGAACGCGCGGTCAGGCATATCGAACAGACGGGCGAAAAAGGTGCGGCCGACTTCAGCCGCCAGGCGGCTTTCGTCGATCGCGACCTGTACGCCTACGCCGTGCGCATGGATGGGCGCTTCCTCGCCAGCGGTGGATCGTCGGCCGCGCTGATCGGCGACAACGTGCTCGACTACACGGACGTCGAAGGCAAGGCGTTCTTCCGCGAGATGATCGAACTGGCGAAAGCGAAGGGGGGCGGACAGGTCGAGTATCGCTGGTTCAACCCCGCCGACAGCCGCGGCGAGCCGAAGGTGACGATGTTCCGCAAGGTCGGCGAGATCGTCGTCGCCGTCGGTTTCTACCCGCCCCGTGCCACGCCAGTCCAGGCCCGGGCCCTGCTCAAGGATGCGATCAAGGCGATGAAGGCGGATGCGAAGGGCGCGCTGGCCCAGTTCCAGCGTCTCGACGGACCATTCGTCCATGACGACCTCTACGTCTTCGTCATCGACACGGCCGATGGCCGCTTCCTTGCGCACGGCGCCACCCCCGCGCTGGTGGGCAGCAAGGGTTTCGAGGTGCGCGATCCCAACGGCAAACCCATCGTCACCGAGATGATCAGGCTCGCGGCGACGAAGGGCGATGGTGAACTCGACTACAGCTGGCGAAACCCGACGACCGGCAAGATCGAAAAGAAGCACTCCTACTTTCGCACCGTGGATGGAAAACTGGTCGGCGTCGGCTACTTCCAGCGCTGAGGATGACCTGATGCAGATCGTGCCGGACGGGTTACGCCGCTGACGGCCGCCCCTCGTCGGCTGACGGCAAGCGTCCCGTGATCTCGCGCGCGTCCTGGCGCAAGGCGTCCCGGGCAACCACCCGCACCGCGGACGTCAGCGCATGCAGCGCCTGCGAGCCCAGCCGCCAGCGGTGCCAGTGGAGCGGCACGTCGAGATGATGGCCAGGTGCGATCTCGACGAGGTCGCCCGCCGCGATGGCCGGCAGCGCGAAATGCTCGGGCACCATGCCCCAGCCCAGTCCGCGTTGCGCCAGCGCGACGAAGCCATGCACCGACGGCACCATGTGGGTCGGCGGCTGCAGGGCGTCGGTCGTGAAGCGTGCGATGAACTGCTGCTGCAGCGCGTCCTTCAGGTTGAAGCGCAGCATCGGCGCGCTGGCGAGGGTGGCGGCATCCACGCCAGCCGGGAAATGACGGGCGACGTAGGCCGGCGAGCTCACCGCGAGGTAGCGCATGACGCCGAGCGGCTCGACCGTGCAGCCCTGGATCGGCGTCGGACTCGCGCTCACGGCCGCCATCACCGTGCCCTCGCGCAGCAGCGCGGCGGAGTGATCCTGGTCTTCGACGCGCAGGTCGAAGCTGATCGCCGGCTCGGTCGGCATCGCGTCGAAGACCGCGAAAAACCAGCTTTCGAGCGAGTCGGCATTGACGGCGATGGGCATCCGCAGGGGCGCCTGCAGCGTGGTGTCCGCGCCGCCCAGCGTGCCGAGCATCTCCGATTCGAGCAGCGCCAGTTCTTCCGTGTAGCGCACCAGCGTCTTGCCGGCATCGGTCGCCTGGCAGGGGGTGGCGCGGCGGATCAGCACCTGCCCGAGGCGCTCTTCCAGCAGCTTGATGCGCTGGCTCACGGCCGACGGGGTAACGTGCAACTTGCGCGCGGCCGCCTCGAACGAGCCTTCGCGGACCACCATCGCGAAGGCCGCGAGCTGGGCGTTGTCGATCTTCATGATTCAGAAAAATTAACGATAACTTAAAAAGTTTAGTTTTTCTGATCGAAAGTAGCTCGCTAAAGTGGCCTCGACAACCTTCACCGAGCCTGTTCATGGACACTCGATTCCTGGCCGGATTCCTCGCCAGCATGGCGCTCATCGTCGCGATCGGCGCACAGAACTCCTTCGTGCTGCGGCAGGGGATACGGCGCGAGCACCTGCTGCCGGTCGCGCTGATCTGCGCGCTGTCCGATGCGCTGCTGATTGCTGCCGGGATCGCCGGTCTGGGCGCCATGATCCAGTCCAGTCCCGACCTGCTGGCGATTGCGCGCTACGGCGGTGCGGCCTTCCTGCTCATGTACGGCGCGTTTGCCGCCCGGCGCGCCTGGCAGGGCGAGCGCATGCATGTCGAGGTGGGCACGCCGGTGCCGCTCGCAACGGCCGTGGCCACCTGCCTGGGCTTCACCTTCCTGAACCCCCACGTGTATCTCGACACGGTGGTTCTGCTCGGCGGCCTTGCCAACCAGCACGGCGAGCAGGGGCGCTGGGTGTTCGGCGCCGGCTCGGCCGCGGCCAGCCTGCTATGGTTCTTCACGCTGGCCTACGGTGCCCGCGTGCTGGCGCCGCTGTTCGACCGCGCGATGGCTTGGCGCGTGCTTGATGCCGCGATGGCGCTGCTGATGTTCGCGCTGGCGTCCAGCCTGCTGTAGCGAGAGGGCGTCGCCGCCACGGGCGCCTGGACGGCGGGGGCCGTTTCGCCCCCGCGGCGCTCACTTCTCCGCGAAGCAGTAGAGCAGCCCGTCGCCGCCGGTGCTTTGCAGCGCCTTTTGGCTGCAGCCGCCGCGCGTCGGGTGCGCGGAGTTCCACGATGTCGCCCACGCGTCTCCGGTCGGGCCGGCGCGGTCGTGGTGGCCGGTCATCGCCATGCCCTCGTCACCGCCTTTCGTCCAGTTGCCGCAGGTCATGTCGAGGAAGGGGGGGCTGGGGGGGAAGGCCGTCCCGTCCGGGCGCGAGCCGGTGAGGATGTCGTGGCGGTTGGGCTTTTCGGTGCGGCCATTCACCATCTGCCCCTTCTCGTCCACCAGGGTGGCCTTGGTCAGGTTGGAATGGGGCGAGTGCAATTCATCCACATTGCGCGCGATCAGCACGCCTTTGGCATTGAACCAGGGGCCGGTGCCGATGCGGTCGCGCGCGTGCACGACCTTGGTGTCATTGAGCGCAGCTGCCTGCGTGCTGAGATAGGCGCGCCACGTGCGTTTGCCGGCGCCGGCCGCCGCGGCGAGGGTCTGGCAATGCTTGTCCGCGCCTTCGAGACCACCGAGGTTCGCGCCGTTGCCGGGGCCTGCGCTGGTGACGAAGAATGTCATGTCGACCGCCGCGACCGGCAGGGATGCACCCCACATGACCAGTGCTCCCGCCAGAATCCTCGTCATCTTCTTCGTGTTTTTCATGAACTTCTCCATCCCGGGGTTGGTGGAAACATTTAGATGGAATCCGGCGCTTTCGGTTCGCTGCCCGACGCATGTCGCGTGGGTGGGGCCGGCTCCATAGCCGGCCCGGGCGCAGGACCTGCGCGCATACGGACCCATGGTGCCGTCGCGGAAGTGCGCTACCCTTGCATCTCCGCGTCCCGATTCGAAGACCCCGACCCATGACAGCCCCCGCCAGGTGGAGCAGGCTCGCGGCGTTGTTCCGCGAAGAACTGCGCCAGTTCATGACGATCAAGCCGAGCGACCGGCCCTGGCAGATGCCGTTCGCCGCGGCACTGGCCACCGGCCTGCCGCTGATGGTGGGGGCCTGGTTCGACCGCATGGACTACGGCCTGATCTCGTCGCTGGGCGGGCTGGTGTTCCTGTATCTGCCCGAGACGCCCCTGCATCACCGCATGGTCGCGCTCATGGCGAGTGCCTTTGCGATGACGGCCAGCTACGCGCTGGGGGTGATGAGCCACCTCGTGCCGCCGGTCATGATGGCCGTGCTGACCTTCACCGCGATCCTCGTCACCATGGTGTGCCGCTTCTATCGCGTCGGGCCGCCGGGGAGCCTGTTCTTCATCATGGCGGCGTCGATCGGCGCGTATTCGCCCGGCGACATCCTGGAGGTGCCGCTCAAGGTCGGATTGTTCGCGATGGGCTGCCTGTTGGCGAGCCTGATCGCGTTCTTCTACAGCGTGTACATCCTGCGCCGGCGCGATCCCAAGCCGGTCGAGCCGCTGTCGGCGCCGACTTTCGATTTCGTCGTGTTCGACTCGGTCGTGATCGGCCTGTGCGTGGGCATTTCGCTCGCACTCGCGCAGCTGCTGCAACTCGAGCGCGCCTACTGGGTGCCGGTGAGCTGCCTCGCGGTGATGCAGGGCATGAACCTGCGCGCGGTGTGGGACAAGCAGGTGCACCGTCTCCTCGGGACCACCATCGGCATGCTCGTGTCGTGGGCGCTGCTCAGCCTGCCGCTCGACAAGTGGTCCATCTCGGTCGTGATGATAGGGCTGGCCTTCGTGGTCGAGACCGCCGTGGTGCGCCACTACGGCTTCGCCGCGATCTTCATCACGCCGCTGACCATCCTCCTGGCCGAGGCCGCCACCCTGGGGCACGGTTCGGCCACCGAGCTGATCCAGGCGCGCTTCCTGGACACCCTGCTCGGTTGCCTGGTCGGCTTCGCGGGCGGCATCTGCCTGCACAGTCCGCGATTCCGGAGCGTGGTCGGCGGGCAGATGCGACGGGTGATTCCGGCACGCTTGTTCGGCTAGGTTGCGCGAATACGGGGCATCAGCCGGTGTGCGGCGGCGCGGACCGCGGTGTGGCCACTCCCGTGTAGCAGATGAGGTTATGGCAGACGGCCGGCGCGTCGCCGAGGTTGCGGTAGCCGTGCGGCCGGTCGGCGGCGAAGCGCACGGCGTCGCCTTCCTTCAGGGGGTGCCAGCAGCCGTCGATGAGCACCTCCAGCGTGCCGTGGATGACGATCACGTGCTCCACGACGCCGGCAAGGTGGGGCTCGGAATGCCGCTCGTAGCCGGGCGCCAGCGTCAGTTCGAGCAGCTCGAAGCCCAGGTGCGCGTCGTAGGGGAAGAGCGGGGCGACCCACATCGGGTCGCTCGCCGGCCGGTCGCGCAACGCGGCGGCGCAGCGGAAGGCGGCCTCTTCGTGGCGCACCGGCGGCTCGATGAAGGCCGACAGCGGGGTGTGGAAGCCGGAGGCGATGCGCCACAAGGTGGCCACGGTCGGGCTCGATTCGGCGCGTTCGATCTGGCCGAGCATGGCCTTGCTGACGCCGGTCTCGCCCGCGGCACGGTCGAGGCTCCAGCCGCGCTCGGCACGCAAGCGCCGCATGGTTGCGGCCAGATGCTCCGCCAGCGCGGGCGTGGCGCTGGGCGCCGGGGCGGAAGAGGGGAGGCCGTTCTTGGACATGTCGTTCGCGCTGGGCGTCTCAGGCTTGTGCGTTATAACGCACGCTGCTAGGCTTGAGGGTGTGCGTTATAGCGCACGATCTTCCGATTAGAGCAGAAAGAGCCAAGCATGGGCAAGCCACACACGGCGCCGGGCATCACCCGTCATTTTCCGCACCTCGCGGCCGGTTTCATCGCCGTCCTGGTCGGCTACACCAGCTCGGCGGCGATCGTCTTTCAGGCCGCCCATGCCGCCGGGGCAACGCCCTCGCAGCTGGCTTCGTGGCTGTGGGCGCTCGGGTTGGGAATGAGCCTCACGACCATCGCATTGTCCCTGCGTTATCGCGCGCCCATCCTCACGGCGTGGTCGACGCCGGGTGCGGCGCTCCTTGCCACGGGGCTCGTCGGGGTGCCGATGAGCGAAGCCATCGGCGCCTTCCTGTTCGCGTCTGCCTTGATGGCGGTGCTCGGCTTCAGCGGCGCGTTCGAGCGCATCATGCGCCACGTGCCACCGTCGATTGCCGCGGCAATGCTGGCCGGCGTGCTGCTGCGCTTCGGCCTCGGCGCCTTCGCGCAGCTCAGCCAGGATCTCGCGTTGGTGGGGACGATGATCCTCGTGTTCTTCGCCGCCCGTCGCTGGTCCCCGCGTTACGCCGTGCCGCTCGCCTTCCTTGCCGGTCTGGTCGTCGCCGCGGCCAGTGGCAGCATTGCCACCGCCGAAATCCGTTGGCAACTGTCCGCCCCGGAATTCGTGATACCGAGCTTCTCGCTTGCGACGCTAATCGGCATCGGCCTGCCGCTGTTCATCGTCACGCTCGCCTCGCAGAACGTGCCCGGCCTGGCCGTGCTGCGCGCCAACGGCTACGCGACGCCCGGTTCGCCGCTGCTCGGCTGGACCGGCCTCACCGGCGTCGTACTCGCGCCCTTCGGTGGATTCTCCTTCAACCTCGCCGCGATCACGGCTGCGATCTGCATGAGCCCGGACGCCGATCCGAATCCGGCCCGGCGCTACCTCGCGTCGATCTGGGCGGGCGGCTTCTATCTCCTCACCGGCATCGGCGGGGCCACGGTGGCGAGCCTGCTGTCCGCCTTCCCGCAGGCCTTGGTCGCCGCCATCGCCGGCCTTGCGCTGATGGGCACGATCGCCGCCAGCCTGAGCGCCGCGCTCGCCGACGAGGGCGGACGCGATGCGGCCGTGGTCACCTTCCTCGTCACCGCGTCGGGCCTTACGCTGTTCGGCATCGGCAGCGCGTTCTGGGGGCTGGTCTTCGGCTATGCCGTCAGCCACGCCCTGCGGCGGCCGCAAAGGCGGGCGGCCTGAGCCGTGCGGGGGCGTCAGTCGGGAATTTCAGGCTCGACGAGTCGCGCCAGATGCTCGAGCGACTCCTGCCAGCCGAGGTAGCAGAATTCCACCGGAATCGCCTCGGGAATGCCCTCCTGCACGATGTCCACGTCCGTTCCGCAGACCACCGCACGCAGCGACACCGTCGTCACCATCTCGCCGGGCAGCTTGGTGTCGTCGAACTTGTCGGTGTAGCGAATGCGCTCGTGGGGCACGAGTTCCAGATAGGTGCCGCCGAAGGAATGGCTGTTGCCCGTGCTGAAATTCCTGAACGCCATCCTGAAGGTGCCGCCCACCGTGGCATCCAGTTGGGCGACGGTGCAGGTGAAGCCGTTGGGCGGCAGCCAGCGGGCGAGGGCTTCCGCATCGAGGAAGGCGCGGTAGATCTTCTCGGGTTTTGCGCGCAGCACGCGGTGCAGTCGGACGGTACCGGTAGGCATGGTCTCTCCTTTCGTCGGGGTTGGGTCTGCGGTTGTTCTCGCCGCTCCTCATACCATAGTCGACGGTCGGGACTGCAGAGCGAAAGTTGCGGGAAATTCCCGGCATTCCGCTTGGCTCCCTGCCGGCCGGGCAGACGGCGTGGTTCAAGGGCCCGTTTGGCCAAGACTGCAGGGATGCTCCTCGCGCGGATGGGTGCAGGCGCCGGGGGCGGTTTCATGCTGTTTGCGTCCCGTGTCTTGATTTAATGAGACGGTCGGTCTAATCTCCGGGCATGGACGTTGCCCACCAGCCCCCCCGTCGCCGCGGCCGACCGCCCAGACAGCGCGAAGATCTCACCGAGACGCGCGAACTCTTGCTGCGGGCCGGGCTGGAAGTGCTCACCGAAAAGGGGTTCTCCTCGACCGGCATCGACGAGATCCTCGGCCGCGTGAGCGTGCCGAAGGGATCCTTCTATCACTATTTCGACAGCAAGGAAGCGTTCGGCCTCGACCTGATCCAACGCTACGGGGAGTTCTTTGCCCGGAAGCTGGATCGTCACCTTCGCAATGCGGCGCTCTCGCCCCTGAGTCGCCTGCGGGCCTTCGTTGCCGACGCGACGGACGGCATGGCCCGCCACGATTTCCGTCGCGGTTGCCTCATCGGAAACCTCGGCCAGGAAACGGGCACCCTTCCCGAGAGTTTTCGAGCCCGACTCAAGGAGACCTTCGAGGATTGGCAGGCCCGCTTTGGGGCTTGTCTGGTCGAGGCGCAGAAAGCCGGGGAGTTGGCGCCGGACGCCGACACGGCGCGGCTCGCGGCGTTCTTCTGGATCGGCTGGGAGGGCGCCGTCCTGCGGGCCAAGCTCGAACGGAGCGCGAGGCCGCTCGAAGTGTTCGCTCAATTCTTTTTCGCCGGCCTACCGAAGGGCTGATTTTTTTGCTGTTTATTAGACGACCGGTCTAAATGTGGGAGAGACGTATGTTCAAGGGAATCCTGATCGAGAAGGACGAGTCCGGTTACCGCGCGAGCGTGCAGGAACTCGATGAAGCGCAATTGCCCGAGGGCAACGTGACGGTTCGCGTCAGTCACTCGACGCTCAATTACAAGGACGGCCTGGCCATTACCGGCAAGGGGCCGGTGGTGCGGAAGTTTCCGATGGTCCCAGGCATCGACCTGGTGGGCGTGGTCGAGGAGAGCACCCATCCGGCGTACCAGGCCGGCGATTCGGTGGTGCTCAACGGATGGGGCGTGGGCGAAGTGCACTGGGGCGGGCTGGCACAGAAGGCGCGCCTCAACGGCGACTGGCTGGTGCCCTTGCCCCCGGCGTTCACGCCGCAGCAGGCAATGGCCATCGGCACCGCGGGCTACACTGCCATGCTGTGCGTACTCGCGCTGGAGCGGCATGGAGTCCGACCCGAGCACGGCGAGATCCTCGTCACCGGCGCCGCGGGTGGCGTCGGCAGCGTCGCCATCGCGGTCCTGGCGAAGCTCGGTTACACGGTCGTCGCGGCGACCGGCCGCCCGCAGGACGCCGACTACCTGAAGTCCCTCGGCGCAACCGAAGTCGTCGAGCGCGCCCTGTTCTCCTCCCCCGGCAAGCCGCTGGGCAAGGAGCGCTGGGCCGGCGCCGTCGATGTCGTCGGCAGCCACGTGCTGGCCAACGTCTGCGCCACGACCAAGTACCGCGGCGTGGTCGCCGCCTGCGGCCTGGCGGCAGGCATGGATTTCCCCGCGACCGTCGCGCCCTTCATCCTGCGCGGCGTCACGCTGGCAGGCGTCGACAGCGTGATGTGCCCGCGTGCCGAGCGCCTCGTGGCCTGGCAACGTCTGGGAACCGATCTGGACGTGGCCAAGCTCGGCCAGATCAGCCGCGAAGTTGGCCTGGCCGAAGCCATTCCGCTCGCCGATAGCCTCCTGAAGGGCGAAGTGCGCGGCCGCATCGTCGTGGACGTCAATCGCTAGACCAACTTCAGCAGCAGAACCCGCTTCATCATCCGAAGGAGAACAGCATGACCCAAGCGCAGCAGGCCGCAGTGAGCCGGTTTCCCGTTCCCGAACTGAAGGACATGCCCGAAGACATCCGCGCGCGCATCCTCGCCGTGCAGGAGAAGTCCGGTTTCATCCCCAACGTGTTCCTGACGCTCGCCCACCGCCCCGACGAGTTCCGCGCCTTCTTTGCCTATCACGACGCACTGATGGAAAAACCCGGCAACCTGACCAAGGCCGAGCGCGAGATGATCGTCGTCGCGACGAGCGCCGTTAACCAGTGCCAGTATTGCGTGATCGCCCATGGCGCCATCCTGCGCATCCGCGCCAAGAACCCGCTCATTGCCGACCAGGTCGCCACCAACTACCGCAAGGCCGACATCACCGAGCGCCAGAAGGCGATGCTCGATTTCGCGATGAAGGTTTCGCAGAGCGCCCACCTCGTCGGAGAGGCCGACTTCGAAGCGCTGAAGGCACACGGCTTCAACGATGACGACATCTGGGACATCGCGGGCATCTCGGCCTTCTTTGGCATGTCCAACCGCATCGCCAACGTCACCAGCATGCGGCCCAACGCGGAGTTCTACACGCTCGGCCGCCAGACCGTCGAGCGCGCTTGAGCTCGCCTCCCAGTCCGCGACGCGAGCTGCCGCGCAGAGCCATGAAGCGCTGCGCGGCAGCGGCGGGCTGTCCCCGCTGGTCGCTGCACGGCGATGCCGTGCGACAGCCTCCGTCTTGGGCTGCCGGGCTCATTGGCCCGTACCCGTCCGACCGACGCGCTACCGTCCGGCGAACCGTGTCGCTGGCGCCTCGCTCAGCACGCTGTCGTCCTCGGTGCGCGGCGTGCCGGTCTCGGTGCGTAGCGGGATGACCCCGGCCCATGCCGGCCAGCTCAGGTCCTCTTCGTCGTCCTCCACTCCCCAGTCGCGCACTTTGGCCGATGCTTCCGCGAGCGGGATCCGCAACAGGCTGGTGGTGTTGAGTTCCTTGTCGTTGATCGGGCGCAGCGTTGCCCAACGGTCGGGATAGAGGCCGTCGATGAACGCGCGCAGGCTGCGCCGTTTGTCCTCCGGGTTGGCGACGAGCTCGAACCGGCCGTAGATCACCACCGAACGGTAGTTCATCGAGTGGTGCATGGCCGAGCGCGCCAGCACCAATCCGTCGGCGAGCGCGATGGTGACGCAGGCCTCGCCCTGCACGAGCGCCTTGAGCATGCGGGACGCCTTGGCGCCGTGGATGTACAAGTGTTCGCCTTCGCGCCAATGCAGCGTGGGGATCGCGTGCACCGCGCCATCGATCTGGAAGGCGACGGTGCAGATCATCGCCGCGTCGACGATGGCTGTCACGGCGTCGGCCTCGTAGTGCGCGCGCTCCGGCATGCGGCGGACGCGGGTGCGCGGGGAAGGGGCGGAAGGCTTGGACATGACGGCGGTGCTCCGGGGGAAAGGGTTGGCACAAGCCTACGGGGGTGGTGGTACCTTTCGTAGTGCCACGCGATGAATGAACCATGGAGCCACAATGGAACTCGACTGGCTGCTCGCCCCGCCGCTCCCCGAGACCTTGCCGCGTCAGCGCGTGCTCTACCTGCGCCTGCGCGACGCCATCCTGTCCGGCCGTCTTGCGCCCGGCACGCGCCTGCCTGCGAGCCGCGGGCTGGCCGCATCGCTGAAGATCGCCCGCAACACCGTGCTGTTCGCCTACGAGCAACTGGTGGCCGAAGGCTGTCTGGAGGCGGATCGCCAAGGCACGCGTGTGGCAGCCCTCCCCGCGCGGCCGGCGGGGCGTTCGGCCACCGCCGATGCGCTCGCCGCGCCGCTCCGACTCTCCGCCCGCGCTGCGGCCGCACTCCAACCCGCACCCGGACGCGAGGCCGAGGCGCTGCCATTTGCTCCCGGCGTGCCGGACTTCGGCGCCTTCCCCTTCCGTAGCTGGCGTGCCTGCCTGGAGCGTGCCTGGCGCGATGCCGGTTGGCGCCAGCTCGGCTATGCGGAGAGCGGCGGCGATCCCGCGCTACGCCAGGCGCTCGCCGACCACCTCACGACCGGGCGCGGCTTGCCCGTGAGTCCGACCCAAATCGTCATCACCAGCGGAACGCAGGTGGCGCTGGACCTGTGTGCCCGTCTGCTGTGCGACCATGGCGACATCGTCTGGGCCGAAAACCCGGGCTACCTCGCCGCCCGCGTCGCCTTCGGCCTGGCCGGGCTGCGGGTGTATGACGTGCCGGTCGACGCCGAAGGGCTTGCTCCCGCGGAGGAGGACTGGCGCGATTACCCGCCGCGGCTCGTCATGGTCACCCCTTCGCACCAGTACCCGACCGGCCGCGTCATGACCTTGCCGCGGCGTCTCGCCCTCATCGAGCGCGCGCGCCGAACGGGCGCCTGGATCATCGAGGACGACTACGACAGCGAGTTCCGCCGTGCGGGCGCCGCGCCGCCCGCACTGTTCGGCCTGCGGCCGGATGCCCCGGTCGTCTATGTCGGCACGTTCAGCAAGACGCTCTATCCCGGCTTGCGCCTTGGCTATCTCGTGCTGCCCGAACCCATCGCCGCCGACTTCGCCCGTGCCGTCGCGCAGGCGACGCGCGCCGGACAGGGCATCGAACAGCGCGCGCTCGCCGACTTCATGCAGCGCGGCCATTACACCGCCCATCTGCGGCGCATGCGCGTCCGCTATGCCGCGCGGCAGGCGGCACTGCGTGCGGCGCTACGCGCCGCGTTCACGCCGGGCGTGGAATTGTCGGGCGGCGAAGCCGGCCTGCATCTGGTCATGTGGCTGCCGCCCGAAGTGCGCGACTTCGAGGTGGTAGAACGTGCGGCCAAGTTGGGGCTCGGGGTGCGGGCGCTGGGCTGCTACGCCAGGGCCCCGATGAGGTGCAACGGCTTGGTGCTCGGGTACGGGAATCTGGACGAAGGGATGATCGCAGAGGGCGTAAGGCGTTTGAAGATGGCCGTAAGTCCATGAGGTGCGCCAGCGGAGCCGTTAGCCGATAAACCCGGTCACCACATCGATCTTGTGTGCCTCGACGACTGAACTGTCCTTGGCGGGCGCAGAAAAATGGCGCGACCCTGGCCGCGCCATATGCAGCGAGTTCGATACGGGAGCCTATCTTCGGCGCCGACCGGTTTCATTCTGCTTTGCGTGGATCAACCTCACCACGACGTCTCGTGCTCCGCGGTCGCTGAAATCTTGTGGATGGAGAGGTCGGCGCCGGCGAATTCTTCTTCGGGATCGAGGCGCAGGCCGAGGGTCGCGCGGATGAGGCCGTACACAATGGTGCCGCCGGCGAGCGCGATGGCGATGCCGCCGAGGGTGCCGACGAGCTGCCCAGCGAAGCTGACGCCGCCGATGCCGCCGAGGGCCTTGCTGCCGAAGATGCCGGCGGCGATCCCGCCCCAGGCGCCGCACAGGCCGTGGAGCGGCCACACGCCGAGGACGTCGTCGATCTTCCAGCGGTTCTGCGCGATGGTGAAGAGCTGCACGAAGAGCACGCCCGCAATGGAGCCGACGGCGAGCGCACCAAGCGGGTGCATCAGGTCGGAGCCGGCGCACACGGCGACGAGGCCGGCGAGGGGGCCGTTGTGCACGAAGCCGGGGTCGTTGCGTCCCGCCGCGAGGGCGGCGAGGGTGCCGCCGATCATGGCCATCAGCGAGTTGAGCGCGACGAGGCCGTTGATGGCGTCGAGACGCTGGGCACTCATGACGTTGAAGCCGAACCAGCCCACCGCAAGGATCCATGCGCCCAGCGCGAGGAAGGGGATGCTCGACGGCGGGTGGGCCGAGATCTGACCGTTCTTGTGGTAGCGACCGCGGCGGGCGCCGAGCAGCAGGACGGCGGGGAGCGCGATCCAGCCGCCCACGGCATGCACCACGACACTGCCGGCGAAGTCATGGAATTTCGCCCCGAAGGCGCCCTCGATCCAATCCTGCAGACCGAAGTTGCCGTTCCACACGATGCCTTCGAAGAAGGGGTAGATGAAGCCGACGATGAGGAAGGTCGCGATCAGCTGCGGCACGAAGCGTGCGCGTTCGGCGATGCCGCCGGAGATGATGGCGGGAATCGCCGCCGCGAAGGTCAGCAGGAAGAAGAACTTGACCAGCTCGTAGCCGGAGTTGGCGGCAAGCTGCTCGGCGCTGACGAAGAAGCCATTGCCGTAGGCGAGGGTGTAGCCGATGACGAAGTAGGCCAGCGTCGACATCGAGAAGTCGCTGAGGATCTTCACGAGTGCGTTCACCTGGTTCTTCTTGCGCACAGTGCCGACTTCAAGGAAGGCGAACCCCGCATGCATCGCAAGCACCATGATGGCGCCCAGAAGGACGAAGAGGACGTCCGCGGATGTCTTGAACTGCTCCATTGATGTGCTCCGGGTGGCGAGGTCGGTGCGATTTAGCAAATCATGTGCCGGAAACTTTGTCTTTATTATTCAATGAGTTGCGTTTACCGTGCGGACGATTGGTGCGGAGCCGTCCCGCCGATGGTGCATCGCGGCTCATCGGCGCACGATAATGGTGCGCGAGGACGGCGCGGGGGGGGCGTCGTGGTGCGCCGCCGTGCGACAAGTTGGGGCGTGGTGCTTCTATTTGGTTCACAATATGGCCGCAAATTGCGTACAAGAATGTAGAATTGCGCTTTGTGCGGCGCGCGGCGCCTGGAATCGTCAATGAATCGAGATCGGAAACTGCTGGCGGCGGCGGGGGTGCTGCTCGTCCTGTCCATCATCTGGGGCTACAACTACGTGGTGATGAAGAAGGTGATGCGCTATGTCGATCCCTTCGACTTCTCCGCGATGCGCACCTTCTTCGGCGCGCTCGCGCTGTTCGCGGTGCTGGCGCTGCGCCGCCGCCCGCTGCGGCCGGTGGCGCTGGGGGGCACCTTGTGGCTGGGGCTGCTGCAGACCGCGGCCTTCACGGCATTGATCCAGTGGGCGCTGGTGAGTGGCGGGGCGGGCAAGACGGCGGTGCTGGTCTATACGATGCCGTTCTGGCTGCTGCTGATGGCGCGCGTCTTCCTCGGGGAGCGGGTGCGCGGGTCGCAGTGGATGGCCGTCGGCCTGGCGTTGGCGGGGCTGGTGCTGATCCTCGAGCCGTGGATGCTGCGCGGCGACTCGCAGGGCCCGCTGCTGGCGGTGCTCGCCGGTCTGGTGTGGGCCGCGAGCGCGGTGTGGGCGAAGCGGCTGCGCGCCAATGTGCAGTTCGACCTGTTATCGCTGACGGCGTGGCAGATGCTGCTGGGGTCGCTGGTGTTATGCGTGATCGCGTGGCTGCTACCGTCCGCGCCGCCGCAGGTGACGCCTTATTTCATCGGGGCACTGGTCTACAACGCGCTGTTGGCGACGGGGCTGGCGTGGCTGATGTGGCTCTTTATCCTCGACCGCCTGCCCGCGGGGATGGCCGGGCTGTCGTCGCTGGCCGTGCCGGCGGTAGGGGTGTTGAGCGGCTGGGTGGAGTTGGGCGAGCGGCCGAGCCCGACTGAGTCCTTGGGCATGGTGTGCATTGTCCTGGCGCTGTTGACGATCAGTGCGATCGCGATGCGCGGGCGCAGTGCCGTCGCGGCGCGCGCCGCTGCGGACGAAGCCTAGACGACCGCTGCGCTCAGTCGCCCCGGGCGCGCTCGGCGGCGTTGAGGAAGTCCTGCAGGATGGGGCTGCCGTCGAGCAGGTCGCCTCCGCCGCCGTGGAATTCCGGGTGCCACTGGCAGCCGAACAGGTAGCCGTTGCCCAGCCAGCGGATTGCTTCGACGACGTTGTCGCCGCGCGAGTAGGCTTCGATGCGCAGGTCGGAGCCGAGGTCGCGCACGGCCTGGTGGTGGATGCTGTTGACGCGCCCGGCGGGCGTGCCGCTGTACAGCGCGCCGAGATGGCTGCCGGCGACGAAGTCGATGTCGTGGTGGTGCTTGTCGTAGAGGTCGGCGTCGCGGTGCGCGCCGGCTCCCGGGACGTACTCGGAGATGTCCTGCCACAGCGTGCCGCCGCATGCCACGTTGATCAGCTGCGCACCGCGGCACACGCCCAGCACCGGCTTGCCCTGGATGACGAACTCCCACAGCAGTTCGATCTCGTAGAGATCACGGATGCGGTCGCCGGTCCATTCGGGGCGCAGCGGATCCTGGCGATAGGTGGTGGGGCTGACGTCGGCGCCGCCTTGCAGCACGAGCCCGTCGAGCGCCTTGACGTAATCGTGCACCGAAATCTGCGCGCGACGCAGGCCGAGGTGCTGGCCGATGGTGGGCACCATCAGAACGAGCGCGCCGTGAGACATGATCCAGTGGGCCATCGACTGTTCCAGGTACTGCAGCGACTTGCCCGGAAAGCCGAGTTCCGCCGGCGGCGTGTGCAGCAGGCGGGCCGAGAGGCCAATGCGCAGCGGCGCCTTGCTCACATCGGCTCACCTCCCATCCAGCGCACGCACTGACCCATCACCAGCTCGGGCAGCGATTCGCCATTGGTGTGGCGTTCGCGCAGCCAGGTCGCGTCGTTGCGGCCTTCGCGCACCTCGCGCAGCAGTTCGCCGAGCGGGGCGTCGCAACCGAGCTCGATGGCGTGCTGTTCGATGCGCGCGAAGCTCGCCTCGATCTCCTCGGCGACTGTGCGATGTTCGTGCGTTTCCGGATGCACGTAGGTGCCGGCGAAGCCGAAGCGGCAAGCCTGGAAGCGATTGAAGGTGTAGACGAGGTAGTCGTCCTCGGCCAGCCGGATGGGGCGCTCGATCATCAGATAGCGGGCGATGGCCTGGATGTAGGCGGCGATCGCGGCAGCGCGGCCGATGGTGAGCGGCGTGTCCATGACGCGGACTTCGATCGTGCCGTACTCGGGCTTGGGGCGGATGTCCCAGTAGAAGTCCTTCATGCTCTGGACCACGCCGGTGTCCGTCATCTTGGCGAAATAGGTCTCGAAGTCTTGCCAGGTCTCGACGAAGGGCGCGCGCCCTGACAGCGGGAAGGCGAACACGGAATTGAGCCGCGCGGACTGGAAGCCCGTGTCCTTGCCCTGCACGTAGGGCGAGGATGCCGACAGCGCGATCAGGTGCGGGATGTAGCGCGACATGCCGTGTAGCAGGTAGAGCGCGGCGTCCGGGCCAGGGCAGCCGATGTGCACGTGCTGGCCGAACACGGTGAATTGCTTGGCGAGATAGCCGTACAGGTCCGAGAGGTAGTGGAAGCGCGGCTTGTCGAAGATACGGCGCTCGCCCCAGTCCTGGAAGGCATGGGTGCCGCCGCCACAGATGCCGATGTTGAGCTTGCGCGCGGCCTCAGTGAGGGCTGAGCGCAACGCCTCCAACTCTTCGGCGACGCAGGCGTAATCGTTGCAGATGCCGGTCGATACCTCGATCATCGAGCAGGTCATTTCGGGCTTGACGTCGCCCGGCACGTCCTTGCGCGCCATCATGCGCAGCAGATCCTCGGCCGAGGCGACGAGGTCGTAGTCGTGCGTGCTGACGAGCTGCAGTTCCAGTTCCACGCCCATCGACAGGGCGCGTGAGGAGGCAAAGGTTTCGAGGCTCATGGCAGGTCTCCGCGGCGGGTTTCGCGGACGCGGATCAGCGCCCGCCGGGTGGCGATGGGCCCGAGCAGGCCCAGCACGACGGTCATCGCCATCACGATGGGCAGCAGGCGGGCGCCGAAATCCGGGTACAGCAGGCGCACGTCCTCGGCCAGCAGCAGCGCGAGCACCGACAGCGGCAACAGCCCCACGCCGAGGGCGAGGCTCTTGCGCAGATCGAGGCCGCTGGGCGGGCCGAAGGCGATCGCGCCGCCGAACTTGCCCGCGGCGCGCGCGACGATTGCGAGGATTCCGAGGCCGGCACCGGCAAAAAGTTCGCCCGCGCTCACTGCCGCCCCTGCGAGCATGAAGATGACGATGACGAGTACGCCGCCGATGCTGCCGAACTGCTGGGGCCACAGGTGGGGGCGCGGGTCGCGCCACTTGATGAGGGCGCCGGCGACCAGCGGCGCGAGCGCGGTGGGCAGGCGCAGCGCGGTGAGGAGCGCGATGGCCGCGAGCAGCAGCGCGATCATCGCGGCGAGCCCTTGCTCGGAGGCGGGATCGACGAGCTTGCGCAGGCCGAGGTAGGCCGCGGCGATCACTGCGCCCGCAAGCACGGAGCCGAGCAGCAGGTACAGGGGATGGAGCAGCGCGAGCTGCCAGCCGGAATGGACGCCGTGCAGGGCGCCGACGAGGAGCTTGAGCAGGATCACCGACACCGCGACGTTGAGCGCGCACAGGGCGAGCAGGCGGTCGGTGGTCTGGCCGGAGGCGCGCAGCTCGTTGGTGACGTGCATGAGGATCACCGGCGAGGTGCCGACGGCAATGGCGGCGACGGCCAGCGCAATGCCGGTGCCCGTGCCCACGGCCCACAGCGCGCCGAAGGTGAGGGCAAAGGTGAGCGCCATCTCGCCCACGCTGGTCGCCACGATCCAGCGGTTGGCGGTGAGCCAGCGCAGGTCGAAGCGGATGCCGAGCTCGAAAAGCACGAGTGCGATCGTGAAGTCGATGATGAGGCGGTGTCCGGCCAGATCGTTGGCGTCGAACCACCCCAGCAGGAGCGGGCCGAGCACGAGACCGGCGAGCGCATAGCCGCTGACGCGCGGTATGCCGAAACGTCCGCCGGCTTCGCCGACAAGGGCAGTCGCCACGAGGGCGATTGCAACGGGAAAGAGGGCGCCAAGCGCCAGTGGCCATTCCGGCCAGATCAGCAGGTCCATCGAGGGGAGTCCTCCGAAGCCGGTATCGTTTTCTACTTCCCTCCGACAGTGGCGGGGGAGCTATTTATCCGGAAGGTGGGAGAGGCATCGAGATTTTCAATGGTATTTGAGAAGTATAAATTTGCGCAAATCTAATGGCCCTTGCGCCGGCGGCCGGATCCGGTGTTCGGCCGCCGAGGCGAGCGTCAGCGCAGGTTGGACGAGGTGAACAGCACCACCTGGTCCGAGACGAAGTTCACTTGCACGTAGCGCGCATCGTTGCCCCAGGTGCAGCTTTTGACCGCGAGCAGGTCGCTGCACTTGTCGGGAGCTCCGAGCAATTGTTTCACTTCGCCATAGCTCATTCCCATCTTGAGCTTGTCGTAGTTCTCCACGGTGAGCTTGCTGCAGGCGCCCAGTGCGAGGGCGAGGGTGGCGAGGCCGAGGAATGCGGAGCGTTTCATCTGGGTCGTTTCTCCGGTAGCAAGGTGGCCATGTAACCGAAGCTTAATCCATCGTTCCGGTTTTTTTCGTTTCAGGCCGTTAGCGCCCGGTCTCATGGGAGGGTGGATGTGTTGACCGAGGCATGTTGTCTGCGGCCCGGCCTGCGCATCGCGCGGCTCAGTCCGGCGTGGGCGTCGGGCGCACCCCGTGCCTTCAACGAAGGCGTCGGACGACCTCGTTCAGTCGTTGTCCTTCAGCCACTCCGGCAGCGGCCGGTTGCCGGCATTTTCCTGCACGTACTGGCGGATCAGGCGGCGCACCACCTGCGAGGGCGTCAGGTCCTTGCTGGCGCAGATTTCCTCGAAGAGCTTTTTTTTCTCCGGGTCGATCAGCAGGGTCAGGCGAGCGGTTCGATTTTCTTTCATTACGCGTGGGCGATTGCACTCATTAACATCAAATTAACATTGAAAGCGACATTGATATTAATGTAGTGTGTAGTAAATGCGAAAGCAATGAGACACTCCTCGGGGGAAGGCGCGTGCTGGTTCTCGACTGGATCCTGATCGTCGTCGCGGGCTGGCTCGCGTTGGGGGTCGCCGGGATAGGCGCCTTGCGCAACACGGCGTTCGTCGCCCGCGTGCTGTTTCCGGCCGGGGGTGTGCTGGCACTGGCGCTGGCGGGGCTCGCGCTCGCCGGGCTGCTCGGCACGCCGCAGACCGCGGTGCTCGCGCTGGGCCTGCCCGATCTGCCTTTCCACCTGCGCCTGGACGGGCTGTCGGCCTTCTTCCTGCTCGTGATCGGAGGGACCTCCTTCGGCGTCTCCGTCTTCGCGGCGGGTTACTTCCGCCACGGCGAGGGAACACCGCCCGGGCTGATGTGCCTCGAATACCATCTCTTCGTCGCGAGCATGGCGTTGGTCGTGCTTGCGGACGATGCCTACGCCTTCATGGTGATGTGGGAGACGATGGCGCTGTCCTCGTTCTTCCTTGTCACCGCGAACCACCGCGTGCCGGCGATCCGTGAGGCGGGTTTCCTGTACCTGCTCATCGCCCACATCGGCGCGATCGCAATCCTGCTGTGCTTCGGTGTGCTGCAAGCCAACACCGGCGACTACACTTTCGCCAACATGCGTGCGCAGTCGCTGTCGCCGCTGTGGGCCTCGGTCGCCTTCCTCCTCGCGACGCTGGGTTTCGGCGCGAAGGCGGGCATCCTGCCGCTGCACGTGTGGCTCCCGGAGGCCCATCCGGCGGCGCCGTCGCCGGTGTCCGCGCTGATGAGCGCCGTGATGCTGAAGACGGCGATCTACGGCCTGCTGCGGGTGAGTTTCGACCTGCTCGGCGCGCAGCAGTGGTGGTGGGGCGTGCTGCTCATGGCAGTGGGTCTCGCCACTGCGCTGTACGGCGTGGTGTTCAGTGCGGTGCAGACCGACATGAAGCGCCTGCTCGCGTATTCGTCGATCGAGAACATCGGTCTGCTCTTCGTCGGCATCGGCCTCGGCGTGCTGTTCAACGCCTACGGGATGAAGGCGCTGTCGGCGCTGGCGCTGACCGCGGCGCTGTACCACGTCCTCGGCCATGCCTTCTTCAAGAGCCTGCTGTTCCTCGCCACCGGCTCGGTGCTGCACTCGACCGGCGAGCGCAGCCTGGGCAAGCTTGGCGGGCTGATGCGGCGCATGCCGTGGGTCGCGTGGCTGTCGCTCGTCGGCGTGTTGGCGAGTTCGGGGCTGCCGCCGTTCTCCGGCTTCGTGTCGGAATGGCTGCTGCTGCAGAGTTTCCTGTTCACGACCGGGCTGCCCGATTCCTTCATCAACATGCTGGTGCCGGTGCTCGCCGCGGGCATTGCGCTGGTCGCCGCCCTGGCGGGCTACACGATGGTGAAGTTCTATGGCGTGATCTTTCTCGGCCAGCCGCGCGAACCGAAGCTCGCCCACGCGCATCCGGCGTCGCCACTCGAACGCGCGGGCCTGGCGTGGCTCGGGGTCGGCTGCGTGCTGTTGGGCCTCTTCCCGGTGCAAGTCATCGGCGCGATCGACCGCGTCACGCGCCTGCTGGTCGGCGGCGGCATTGCCGACACGGTGCGCGCGAACGGCTGGCTGCTGCTGTCGCCGAGTTCGATCGAGCGCGCGAGTTACGGTCCGCTGGTGTTCCTGCTGGTCGTGAGCCTCGCGGTGTTGCTGACGGTGGTGCTGGTACGCAAGTTTTATCACGGGCGCCTGCGCCGTGCGCCGGCTTGGGACTGCGGCTATCCGGCGCAGACCGCACGCATGCAGGATACGGCCGAGGGCTTCGGCCAGCCGATCCGCCAGATCTTCGAGCCCTTCTTCCGCATGCAGCGCGAGCTGCCGTCGCCGTTCGACGCGAAACCGCATTACCGCGTCACGATCGAGGACCATTTCTGGCACTGGCTGTATCTGCCGGTCGCGCGGCTCACATCCGGCATTGCGCGGGGCGTCGGCCGGCTGCAGCAGGGGCGCATCGCGATCTACCTGCTGTACAGCTTCGTGACCCTGATGGTCCTGTTGCTGGTGGTGAAATCATGAGCATCGTCGGCCTGTTCGCGCAGCTGCTCGCCATCGTCCTCGCGCTGGCGTTCGCCCCCTTGCTGACGGGGTGGGTGAACCAGTGGCGTGCGTGGCTGCAGGGGCGGCGCGCACCCGGGCTGCTGCAGCCCTATCGCGTGCTGCACAAGCTGTTCAACAAGGAGTCGGTCGTCGCCGAGCACGCGACGCCGATCTTCCGCGTTGCGCCCTACATCATGTTCGGCTGCATGGCGCTCGCCTGCGGCATCGCACCGACGCTGTCCACCGACCTGCCGCTCGCGCCCGCGGCCGACGCGGTTGCGCTTGTCGGCCTGTTCGCGCTCGCACGCGTGTTCATCTCGCTCGCTGCGATGGATATTGGTACCTCCTTCGGCACGCTCGGCGCACGGCGCGAGATGCTGATCGGTTTTCTCGCCGAGCCGGCGCTGCTGATGGTGCTGTTCTCCGCCTCGCTGATCACGCAATCGACGTCGCTCGCGGTGATCGTCGAGACGCTCGCGCACCAGCCCTTCGCGATCTATCCGAGTCTCGCGGTCGCGGGCGTCGCGTTCACGATGGTGTCGCTGGCGGAGAACGCACGCGTGCCGGTCGACAATCCGGCCACCCACCTCGAGCTGACGATGATCCACGAGGCGCTGATCCTCGAATACTCGGGTCGCCACCTGGCGCTCGTCGAATGGGCGGCGTCGCTGAAGCTGTTCGCATATTCGTGCATCGGTCTCGCATTGTTCGTGCCCTGGGGCGTGGCGGAGGCGGGCACGCCGATCGCGATCCTGTTCGCGATCCCGATGCTGGTCGTGAAGCTCGCGGCGGGTGGCGTGCTGCTCGCGCTGATCGAGACGATCAACGCGAAGATGCGTCTCTTCCGCGTGCCGGAGTTCCTCGCGACGGCCTTCCTGCTCGCGGTGATCGCGCTGCTGGTGCACGTCCTCCTCGGAGCCTAGGCACTCATGAACACGCTCCTTTCCCAGTCGATCAATCTCTTCGCGGTCGTGCTGCTGGTGCTCGCGTTCGCGATGATCGCGCAGCGCCGCATCCTGACGCTGATCCACCTGTTCACCCTTCAGGGCGCGGCGCTGGCGGCGGCGACGCTGATCGTCGGCTATCTCACCCGCCAGCATCACCTGTACTTCTCCGCGGGGCTGACCTTCGTGCTGAAGGTGGTGCTGATCCCCATCCTGCTGCACCGGGTGATCCTGCGGCTCAACGTGCGTTGGGACGTCGAGACCCTGTTCAACATCCCGACGACGATGCTGATCGGCATCGTGCTGGTGATCTTCGCGTTCAACCTCGCGGCGCCGATCGCGGGGCTGTCGACCTCCATCGCGCGCGGCACGCTGGGCATCGCGCTCGCGTGCGTGCTGCTGTCCTTCCTGATGATGATCGTGCGCGCGAAGGCGGTGCCGCAGGTGATCGGTTTCCTGTCGATGGAGAACGGCCTGTTCTTCGCGGCCACCGCGGCGACCAGCGGCATGCCAATGATCGTCGAGCTCGGCATCGCGTTCGACGTGCTGGTCGGCATCCTGATCCTCGGCGTGTTCATGTTCCAGATTCGCGAGCAATTCGACAGCCTGGACATCCGCCATCTTGAAAAGCTGAAGGAAGACTGATGGATGCCTTGGCCCTCGTCCTCGCCATCCCGCTCTTCGGCGGCGCGCTGCTCGCCTTGTGGGGCGACCGCGAGCGCGCGGGGGAGCTGAACGCGGCGGTGAGCCTGCTCACGCTGGCTGCGTCCGTCTGGCTCACGGTGCTGGTCGTACGCGACGGGCCGCTCACGGTGTGGGGCGAGTGGTTCTTCGTCGATCCGCTCAACGTCTTTCTAGTCACGCTGACGGCCTTCGTCGGCTTCACGACCTCGCTCTTCTCGCGCCCCTACATGCGCATCGAGCGCGACCACGGCAAGATGACGCCGGGGCGGATGCGGCTCTTCCACAGCATGTACCAGCTCTTCAACGGCATGATGCTGGTTGCGCTGACGACCAACAACCTCGGCATCCTGTGGGTGGCGATGGAGGCGGCGACGCTGACGACGGTGCTGCTGGTGTCGGTGTACCGCACTCCGGCGAGCCTGGAGGCGGCGTGGAAGTACTTCATCCTGTGCGGCGTGGGCATCGCGCAGGCGCTGTTCGGCACCATCCTGCTCTACCTCGCGGCCGAGCGCGCGATCGGCGGCGGCGAGGGGGCGCTGCTGTGGACGCACCTGGCGCAGTCCAAGCATCTGCTCGATCCGGGCATCCTGTCGCTCGCCTTCGTCTTCCTGCTCCTCGGCTACGGCACCAAAGTGGGCCTGGTGCCGGTGCATAACTGGCTGCCCGACGCGCATGCGGAAGGCCCGACGCCGATCTCGGCGGTGCTGTCGGGCCTGCTCCTGAACGTCGCACTGTATGCGGTGCTGCGTTGCAAGGTGCTGGCGGACGGGGCGATCGCGAACGGCCTGCCGGGGCGGATGATGATCGGCTTCGGCCTGTTGACGGTCGTCGTCGCGGCCTTCTTCCTGTCGCGTCAGCGCGACGTCAAGCGCATGTTCGCGTACTCGTCGATCGAACACATGGGTCTGATGACCTTCGCCTTCGGCCTGGGCGGCCCGATCGCGAACTTCGCCGGGCTGCTGCACATGACCGTGCATGCGCTGGTGAAGTCGGCGATCTTCTTCGCCGTCGGCCACGCCGCGCAGAAGGCGGGTTCGCAGGCGATGGAGGACATCCGCGGCCTCCTGAAGGTGAATCCGACCGTTGGCTGGGGCCTGATGCTCGGGTCGCTGGCAATCCTCGGCATGCCGCCCTTCGGCGTGTTCGCGAGCGAGTTCCTGATCCTGACGACGGCGATGCGCGAGGCGCCGTGGGCCACGCCCTTCCTGCTCGTCGCGCTGGGTGTGGCGTTTGCGGCGATCTTCGGGCGCGTGCAGCCGATGGTGTTCGGCGACACGTCACTGCGCCCGCTCGCCCACCCGCCGGCACTGCTGCCGGTGTTCGTCCATCTGGGGCTCGCGCTGATGCTGGGGCTCTACATTCCGCCCTACCTCGACGGCTGGTACCGTCAGGCGGCGCAGATGATCGGAGGCTGACCGTGGAGTTCTTCGGACTCGATTGCCGCTTCGAACGGCTCGATGCGCCTGTGCCGATCTTCGGCGCACGCGTGCATGCCGCGCAGTGGAGCGCGCTTGCCCTGGCCGTGGCGGAGGCGAAGGGACGGCTCGTGAGCCTGTGGGGCAGCGACGAACGTGCCGCCGGCGACGGCTTCGCGGTGTCGGCGGCGTACGCGACGGCGGACGGACTGCTGTGGGCGAAGCTCGGGCTGGACGCGGCGGAACCCGCTTATCCGGACATTTCGCGCTTTTTCCCCGCCGCGATCCGCATGCAGCGCGCTGCGCGCGACCTGGTCGGCATCGAGGCCGAGGATGAGGGCGAAGGCGGGGGCGACACGCGCCCGTGGCTGCGGCACGGCGCGTGGCCGGCGGACTATTTCCCGCTGCGCATCGGGAACACCGGCCAGGAGCGCTTCGAGGCACAGGCCGACGCCTACCCCTTCGTCCCCGTCGAAGGCGACGGCGTGCATGAGATCGCGGTCGGACCGGTGCATGCCGGCACGATCGAGCCGGGGCACTTCCGCTTCTCGGTGGTCGGCGAGAAGGTGCTGCGGCTCGAGGAGCGGCTGGGCTACAAGCACAAAGGCATCGAGCGCCGTTTCATGGGCATGGATGTCGACGAGGGCGCGCGGCTGGCCGGCCGGGTGTCGGGCGACAGCACCGTCGCGTACGCGTGGGCCTACGCCATGGCGGCGGAATCGCTCGCCGGGGCGAAGGTACCCGAACGCGCGGCGTGGCTGAGGGCGCTGCTGCTCGAGCGCGAGCGTGTCGCGAACCATCTCGGCGACCTCGGCGCGCTTGGCAACGATGCCGCCTTCGGCTTCGCCCTCGCGCAGTTCTCGCGCCTGCGCGAGGACTGGCTGCGCCTGAACCACGAGTGCTTCGGCCACCGCCTGATGATGGACTGCGTGCGTCCCGGCGGGATGGCACGCGATATCGATGCGGAAGCCTGCGCGAAGCTGCGCAGCCAGGTGACGGCGATTGCGGACGAGGTCGCCGAGCTGAAGGACATCTACGACGAGCACGCCGGACTGCAGGACCGGCTGGTGACGACCGGCCGCGTCACGCCCGAACTCGCCGTACGCCTCGGGCTGACCGGGCTTGCGGGGCGGGCGAGCGGGCAGACGGCCGACCTGCGGGCCGACTTCCCGTGGCCGCCCTACGACGGTCTCGCGGTGACGGCGTGCTCGCATCGCAACGGCGATGTCGCGGCGCGTGTCGCGGTACGCTTCGGCGAGTGCTTCGCCTCGCTGCGGATGATCGACGCGCTGCTCGCCGGGCTGCCGGGTGGGGCGGTCCATGAGCCGATGCTCGTGACGCGGGACGGCGTCGGCGCGGGCTGGATCGAAGGCTGGCGCGGCGAGGTGTTCGTCGCGCTGGAAACCGACGCGCGGGGGCGCATCGTGCGCTGTCACTGCCACGATCCTTCATGGCAGAACTGGCCGGTGCTGGAGCACGCGATCATCGGCAATATCGTTCCGGACTTCCCGCTGATCAACAAGTCCTTCAACCTCAGCTATTCGGGGCAGGATCTGTAATGTGGCACATCCTGAAATACGTCGCGCGCCGCGGCCGTGTCACCGAGCCGGCGCCCGAGCCGCTGGAGGGCGCCCGCCGCCCCGCGCACCTGATCCATCACGAGATCCTCGCGATCCTCGGTCGCGCGCTGGCGATCCGCCACGTCGACGCCGGGTCGTGCAACGGCTGCGAGCTCGAGATCAATGCGCTGAACAATCCTTACTACAATATCGAGGGCCTCGGCATCCGCTTCGTCGCCAGTCCGCGCCACGCCGACCTGCTGCTGGTGACCGGGCCGGTGTCGCGGCACATGGAGGTAGCGCTGCGGCGCACCTACGACGCGACGCCGGCGCCCAAGCTCGTCGTCGCGGTGGGCGACTGCGGTTGCAATGGCGGGATCTTCGGCGAGAGCTACGCGAGCTGCGGCGGCGTAGCGAACGTGATCCCGGTCGATGTGACCGTGCCGGGCTGTCCGCCGCCCCCGGCCGAGCTCCTCGCCGGGATTCTCGCCGCCGTGCAGGCGCGCCCGCCGAGCGGCGAGGGCATGGCCGCGCAGGAGGATTTCGCGCCCGGCTTCAACTGAAGTCGCGTCCGGTCAGCCGACGTTCATCTTCAGCGCGAGCCGCGCGACGGCGGCGCCGACGGCTTCGACCGAAGTCCGCACGCGCGCATCCTGCAGCTGCCCTTCCGCGTCGAAGGCGCTATCTGCCTTGGGCACGCCGACCTGGTCGGGCACGACGAGGAAGCCGAGGTTGGAAAGGTATTGCCGCGTGTGCTGCAGCGAGCGGATGCCGCCGAGCGCGCCGGGCGAGGCGGCGACGATGCCCGCGGGCTTGCCGCGCACATGCACCGTGCCGGGCTTGCCGGAGCCGTCGGGCAGGGGGCGCGAGAGCCAGTCGAAGGTGTTCTTCACCAGCGGCGGGAAGAAGCCGTTGTATTCGGGGGTTGCGAGCAGCAGGCCGTGGTGCTGGGCGAACAGCGCCTGCAGCCGTGCGGCCGCGGGCGGGATGCCCTCGGCGGCTTCGAGGTCGCCGTCGTAGAGCGGCATCACGTGCTCGCGCGGCTCGTAGAACGTGACCTCGGCGCCGGCCTGCTCGGCGCCGCGCACGAGCACGGCGAGCAGGCGGCGGTTCCACGAATCCCGGCGCGCGCTGCCGGGCATGGCGAGGAGTCGGACGGTAGGCATCGGGGCGTCTCCTGAGGGGCGGGCTCCAATACATCCGTTCGCCTGAGCCTGTCGATGGGCATTGGCAGGGCGTCGACAAGCTCAGCCCGAACGGTGATCGAAGCTGATCAATTGCCGGGTCAATAGGTCGGTCGAATACCCACCTACGATCCGGAAACGCCCCCGCAGTTCATTTCCTGCGCGCTTGCCACCATGAGTCGAGGCTCCAGGCGCCTGCGCCCTGTGCAACCAGCATGAGCATGCCACCCGCGATGGTGAGATTCTTCATGAACATGATGGATTGCATCTGGTCGGCGAAGTTGGTGTGGAAGAGGATGGCGGCGGCCACGCAAAAAAGCGCGAGCCCGGCCGCAGCGAGCCGGGTGAGCGCACCGAGGAGCACGCCCAGGCCACCGCCGAGTTCGGCCAGGATCACGAGCGGCAGCAGGGTGCCGCTGACGCCCATCGCCGCCATGTACTGCTGGGTGCCCGCATAGCCGGCACCGAGTTTGCCCCAGCCTGCGGCGATGAACATGAATGCGAGAAGAATGCGTGCGACGAGCATGATTACGTCTTTCATCAACTTCTCCTTGTAGGGTCGGGCGTGCTGCCCTCCTACCGATTTAGTCGAAATGCGACGCATTTGCAGGCCGTTCCGATCCGGAACGGCCTGCGGGGCGCTGTCGGCAGACAGTCAGGTCGGAATCTTCACGACGTGCAACAGGTTGGTGCTGCCGCTGCGGCCGAAGGGGAGCCCGGCGATGATCACGACGTCGTCGCCAGGCTGGGCGAAGCCGTGCGTGACGACTGCGGCGCTGGCGTGCTCGACCATCTCGGCGACGTCATGCACGTCCTCGAAAGGCACCGGATGCACGCCCCACACCAGCGCGAGGCGGCGGGCGGTGGCGAGCTGCGGCGTGAGGCCCAGGATCGGCGTGCTCGGGCGTTCGCGGCTTGCGCGCAGGCAGCTGAAGCCGCTGCTGGAATAGGCGACGGTGGCCGCCGGATTGAGCAGCGCAGTGACGCGGCGCAGCGCGCAGCAGATGGCCTCGGGCGTGTTCGCCTGCGCGGGCATGTGGCTCGCGTCGAGTCCCGCGCGCCAATCGGGGTCCTGTTCGACCTCGGTGATGATGCGATCCATGATCGTCACCGCTTCGACCGGGTACTGGCCCGAGGCGGATTCCGCCGACAGCATCACCGCGTCGGCGCCGTCGTAGATCGCGGTCGCGACGTCGGAGGCCTCGGCACGGGTGGGCACCGGCGCGCTGATCATCGATTCGAGCATCTGCGTGGCGACCACCACCGGCTTGCCGGCGGCGCGGGCGGCGCGGACGATGCGCTTCTGCAGGATGGGCACCTGCTGCGGCGGCAGTTCGACACCGAGGTCGCCGCGCGCGACCATGATGCCGTCCGCGAGGGCGACGATCTCGTCGAGGCGCTCGATCGCGGCCGGTTTCTCCAGCTTGGCCATGATCCACGCGCGGTCGCCGACGATCTCGCGCGCCTCGCGGATGTCCTCGGGGCGCTGCACGAAGGACAGCGCCACCCAGTCGACGCCCAGCGACAGGCCGTAGTCGAGGTCGGCGAGGTCCTTGGGCGTGAGCGGCGAGATTGGCAGCACGACGCCGGGCACGTTCACGCCCTTGCGGTCGGACAGCGGGCCGCCGACCAGCACCGTGGTGTCGGCAAAATCCGGGCCGAAGGCATCCACGCGCAGGCGCAGCTTGCCGTCGTCGAGCAGCAGCTCGGTGCCCGCTTCGAGGGCGGCGAAGATCTCGGGGTGGGGCAGGTTGGCGCGCGTCGCATCGCCCTCGCTCGCGTCGAGGTCGAGGCGGAAGCGGCTGCCCGCGGCGAGCATGACCTTGCCGTCGGCAAGCTTGCCGATGCGCAGCTTCGGGCCCTGCAGGTCCATCAGGATGCCGATCGGGCGGCCGACCTCGCGCTCGATCTCGCGGATCTGGCGCAGCCGCTGGGCGTGGTCGGCATGGCTGCCATGGCTGAAATTCAGGCGGAACACGTCGGCGCCGGCCTCGACGAGCGCGCGGATGCGCTCGGGGCTGGAGCTCGACGGCCCGAGCGTCGCGAGGATGCGCGACTGGCGCTGGCGTCTCATGTTTGTCTCCTCCTTATTCTTGTGCCTGTGCCTTACAGGCCCAGTGCCGCGATGCCGGCGCGCGCGATCTGCGCGTCGTCGGAGGCCTTGACGCCCGAGACGCCGACCGCGCCGATCACCGTGCCATCAACGACAATGGGCTCGCCGCCTTCGAGCGGCACGACCGGCATCGCCAGTGCCGCGTAGCGGCCGCCGTTGATCATGTCTTCGAGTGCCTTGCTGGGCTTGCCCGCCATCACGCTGGTGCGCGCCTTCTCGGGGGCGATCAGCGAACTCGACAGCGGGGCGCCGTCCAGGCGCTGCAGCCACAGCGCGTGGCCGCCGGCGTCGCACACCGCGATCGTCACGGCCCAGCCGTTGCGCAGTGCCTCGGCTTCGGCCGCGGCGGCGATACGCTTGACGTCGTCGAGGGTGAGGGCCTTGATGGTTTTCATTGCAGGTTTCTCCTGATGGGTGAGGGTGCGGCGTCGGCGTTACAGGACGACGATCGCGCGGAAGTCATTGACGTTGGTGAGCGTCGGCCCGGTTACGAGCGAGTCGCCCAGCGCCTCGAAGAAGCCGTGGCCGTCGTTGTTGGCGAGCGCGTCGCGCGGGCGGATGCCCTGCGCCCAGGCGCGCGCGAGGGTATCGGGGGCGACGAAGGCGCCGGCGATCTCTTCGAGTCCGTCCACGCCGTCGGTGTCGCCCGCGACCGCGTGCACGCCCGGTTCGCCATCCAGGGCGACGGCGAGCGAAAGCAGGAACTCGACGTTGCGTCCGCCGCGCCCGTTGCCACGCACGGTGACGGTCGTCTCGCCGCCGGACAGCAGCACGCAGGGAGCGGCGACGGGCTGGCGGTGACGGCGCGCCTGCAGCGCGATGCCGGCCATGACCTTGCCGACGTCGCGCGCCTCGCCCTCGATGCTGTCGCCCAGCAGCACCGGCGTGTAACCGGCGCAGGCGGCGACCTTCGCCGCGGCTTCGAGCGCCATCTGCGGCGTGGCGATCAGCGTCGTCGTCACGCGTGCGAGGCGCGTATCGCCCGGCTTGATCGATTCCCCCGCGCCGCTTTCGAGCAGTGCGCGCGCGGCCGCAGGGAGGTCGATGCCGTAGCGGGCGACGATCTCCAGCGCGTCGGCGCAGCTTGTCGGGTCGCCGACCGTGGGGCCGGAGGCGATGTCGATGGGGTTGTCGCCGGGCACATCCGAGATCAGCAGATTGACGACGCGCGCAGGATGGCAGGCTGCGGCGAGCCGTCCGCCCTTGATCGCGGAAAGGTGGCGGCGCACGCAGTTCATCTCCGAGATCGTCGCGCCGGATTTCAGCAGCGCGCGGTTGATCGCCTGCTTGTCCTCGAGTGTGACGCCTGCGGCCGGCAGCGGCATCAGCGCCGAGCCGCCGCCCGAGATCAGGCAGATCACGAGGTCGTCCTCGGTGAGGCCCTGCACGGTTTCCAGCATGCCGCGCGCGGCGGCGAGGCCGTTGGCGTCGGGCACGGGGTGGGCGGCCTCGACGATGGTGATGCGCTCACACGGCACGGCGTAACCGTAGCGGGTGACGACGAGGCCGGACAGTTCGCCCGGCCAGCTGCGTTCCAGCGCCTGCGCCATCGCCGCCGAGGCCTTGCCGGCGCCGATGACGACGGTGCGGCCCTTGGGCGGCGCGGGCAGGTGGCGCGGGATGCAGCGCTCGGGCTGGGCAGCCTGCACGGCCGCGGTGAACATCTGCGCCAGGACTTCGCGGGGTGTGGTGTTCATCTCGGGTTCCTGTTGGTGGTCAAGCGTGCTTGTCAGCGCTCGCCGAGATCTTCGAAACGGATCGGCTGTGCGCCCTGCCACAGTACGCGCCGGCCCATCTCCATCAGCTGTTCATGTCCCTCGACCAGGGTCAGGAAGTGATTGCCGGCGAGCTGGCCCATCTTGCTCGCGAAGGAGCAGCTGCCGTAGGCGAACAGCAGCTCGGTTTCGGAGATCCCGCCCGGATACAGCAGGACGTCGCCGCGCGAGGGATGGCTCGTGTGGTTCTCGTAGTCTAGTCCGGTATCGAAGTCGCCGAGCGGCACCCACACTGCCTCACCGCTCCAGCACACGTGGATGACCTGGTTCGCGAAGGGCAGCAGCTCGAGAAAAGCCGCGCAGGTGCGCGGTGCCGCCTGTTCTTCGAGGCGGGCGACAAAGCGCTGCGGGCCGACGTGGATGGCTAGGTGACGCATCGGGTGGTCCTGTGTCCGGGAAGGGGAAGTGGCCGCGCGGGCGGACGGCGCAGTGCCGCCGCCCGCATCGGCCTTGGGAGAGTGCGCCGGCTTCGCGCTTACTGGCCGATCTCGAAGTTCGCCATCTTCTCCAGCGCCTGCACCATCGCCGAATGATCGCGGCCGGCACCGCCATGGGCAGCGCAGGCGTTGAAGAGTTCCTGCGCGGTCGCGGTGTTGGGCAGCGACATGCCGATCTGGCGGGCGACCGTCAGTGCGAGGTTGAGGTCCTTCTGGTGCAGCTCGATGCGGAAGCCCGGGTCGAAGGTGCGCTTGATCATGCGCTCACCATGCACTTCGAGGATGCGCGAGGAGGCGAAGCCGCCCATCAGCGCCTCGCGCACGCGGGCGGGGTCGGCGCCGTTCTTCGCCGCGAACAGCAGCGCCTCGGCGACCGCCTCGATGTTGAGCGCGACGATGATCTGGTTGGCGACCTTGCAGGTCTGGCCGTCGCCGTTCTTGCCCACCAGCGTGATGTTCTTGCCCATCAGCTGGAACAGCGGCAGCGCCTTCTCGAAGGTCGAGTGCTTGCCGCCGACCATGATCGACAGCGTCGCGGCCTTCGCGCCGACCTGGCCGCCCGAGACCGGCGCGTCGAGGTACTCGCAGCCGAGGTCGTTGATGCGCTGGGCGAAGACTTTGGTCGCGACCGGGCTGATCGAGCTCATGTCGATCACGATCTTGCCCGGCGTCAGGCCTTCCGCGACGCCGTTGGCGGCGAACAGCACCGCCTCCACGTCGGGGGTGTCGGGCACCATGACGATGACGAAGTCCGACTGCTGCGCAACTTCGCGCGCGGTCTCGCACACGGTCGCGCCGGCATCGACGATCGGGCGCGGCACCTTGCCGTGGGTGTTCACGAACAGCGTGTGGCCGCCGTCGATGAGGTGCTGCGCCATCGGGGCGCCCATGATGCCGAGTCCGATGAATCCGATGTTTGCCATGATGAATTCTCCTTTCCTTTATATGTGATGTGGTCTCTGTGGGGCGGGGGCGCTCAGCGCGTCAGCGCCTCGATCCAGCCCAGGCCTTCGCGCGTCGTCGCGGCGGGCTTGTATTCGCAGCCGATCCAGCCCTCGTAGCCGCTGCGGTCGATGAAATCGAACAGGTAGCGCCAGTTGATCTCGCCCGTGCCCGGCTCGTTGCGCCCGGGGTTGTCGGCGAGCTGGATGTGGGCGATCTGCGGCAGGAAACGCTTGATCGTGTTCGCGAGTTCGCCTTCCATCCGTTGCGCGTGGTAGACGTCGTACTGGATGAAGAGGTTGTCCGAGCCCACCGCTTCGAGGATCTCGGCGGCCTGCGCGGTGCGGTTGAGGTAGAAGCCGGGGATGTCGTAGGTGTTGATCGGCTCGACCAGCAGGCGGATGCCCGCTTCCTGCAGCTTGCCCGCGGCGAAGCGCAGGTTCTCGATGAAGGTCTCGCGCACGCGGCCCGTATCGACCCCGGCCGGCGTCTTGCCGGCGAGGCAGTTCACCTGCTTGCAGCCGAGCGCCTGGGCGTACTCGATCGCACGGCCGACGCCGTCCTGGAATTCGCCTACGCGCGTCGGATCGCAGGCGATGCCACGCTCGCCGGCTTCCCAGTTGCCGGCCGGCAGGTTGTGCAGCACCTGCGTCAGGCCGTAGCGCTCGAGCTTCTCGGCGAGTTCGTCCTTGCGGAAGGCGTAGGGGAAGAGGTACTCGACGCCCTTGAAGCCGGCGTCGGCGGCCGCCTCGAAGCGGTCGAGGAAGGCGACCTCGTTGAAGAGCATCGTCAGGTTGGCAGCGAATCTGGGCATGTTCATGTCCTCTCTTGTTGTCAGTCGAGCAGAGCGATTGCCGTCGGCGCATCCGCGCGCCCTTCGGCCAGCGCCTCGAATTCGTTGATCGCGTTGATCTCGGTGCCCATCGCGATGTTCGTGACGCGTTCGAGGATGATCTCGACCACCACCGGCACGCGGAACTCCTCCATCCACGCCTTGGCCTGGGCGAAGGCGGGGCCGATGTCCTCGGGTTTCCTCACGCGGATCGCCTTGCAGCCCAGCCCTTCGACCACGCCGACGTGATCCACGCCGTAGCCTTCGGTCTCGGGTGCGTTGATGTTCTCGAACGCGAGCTGCACGCAGTAATCCATGTCGAAGCCGCGCTGCGACTGGCGGATCAGGCCGAGGTAAGCGTTATTCACGACCACGTGGATATAGGGCAGCTTGAACTGCGCACCCACCGCCAGTTCCTCGATCATGAACTGGAAGTCGTAGTCGCCCGAGATCGCGACGACCTTGCGCTTCGGGTCCGCCGCGCACACGCCGAGGGCCGCCGGCACGGTCCAGCCGAGCGGGCCGGCCTGGCCGCAGTTGATCCAGTGGCGCTCCTTGTAAACGTGCAGGAACTGCGCCGCGGCGATCTGCGACAGGCCGATCGTCGTCACGTAGCAGGTGTCGCGGCCGAAGGACTTGTTCATCTCCTCGTACACGCGCTGCGGCTTCATCGGCACCTCGTCGAAGTGCGTCTTGCGCAGCATCGTGCGCTTGCGGCCCTGGCATTCCTCGACCCACTGGCGACGGTTGGGCAGGTCGCCGGCCGCCTTCATCTCGCGGGCGACCTCGATCAGGCGGTCGAGTGCGGCGCCCGCGTCCGAGACGATGCCGTAGTCCGGCCCGAACACGCGGCCGATCTGGGTCGGCTCGATGTCGATGTGCACGAATTTGCGGCCTTCCGTATAGACCTCGACCGAACCCGTGTGGCGGTTCGCCCAGCGGTTGCCGATGCCCATCACGAAGTCGGACGCGAGCATCGTCGCATTGCCGTAGCGGTGCGAGGTCTGCAGGCCCACCATGCCGGCCATTAGTGCATGGTCGTCGGGGATGGAACCCCAGCCCATCAGCGTCGGAATCACCGGCACGCCCATGATCTCGGCGAACTCCTGCAGCTTCGCCGCGGCGTTGGCGTTGATCACGCCGCCACCGGAGACGATCAGCGGACGCTCGGCGGCGTTCATCATCGCGATCGCCTTCTCGGCCTGCGCGCGGGTCGCGGCGGGCCTGTACGCCGGCAGCGGCTCGTAGGTGTCGATGTCGAACTCGATCTCGGCCATCTGCACGTCGAAGGGCAGGTCGATCAGCACCGGGCCGGGGCGGCCCGAACGCATGATGTGGAAGGCCTGCTGGAACACGCGCGGCACCTGCGCCGGCTCGCGCACCGTCACGGCCCACTTCGTCACCGGCTTGGCGATGGACTCGATATCGACCGCCTGGAAGTCCTCCTTGTACAGGCGGGCGCGCGGCGCCTGGCCGGTGATGCAGAGGATGGGTATCGAATCGGCCGACGCGGAATACAGGCCCGTGATCATGTCGGTGCCCGCCGGGCCCGAGGTGCCGATGCACACGCCGATGTTGCCGGCCTTGGTGCGGGTGTAGCCCTCGGCCATGTGGGAAGCGCCCTCGACGTGGCGGGCGAGGTAGTGCTTGAAGCTGCCGTCCTTGCGCAGCGCCGAGTACATCGGGTTGATCGCTGCTCCGGGGATGCCGAACAGCGTCGTGATGCCTTCCTTGCGCAGCACTGCCGCGGCGGCGTCGACTGCTCTCATGCGGGCCATGGTGTCTCCTCCTGTTTCCGTTTCGGCTCGAGGCCGTTGATTGACGTTGGATGCAGGATAGGGAGGAACGCAGCCGGAATGAATTGGCGCGGGAATCGTTTCTGTCGATACTTGAAGTATCGACAGCCGCCCTGCGCGAGTTGCAGAAACGAAAAGCCCCCGGTGATGTGCCGGGGGCCTGGAGGGGAGAGGGAGCGGTCGAAGGGTCAGGGCGAGATCTCGTGACCGATGATGCCGCCGACGGCTGCACCGCCGACTGCGCCGGCCGTCGAGCCGGTCACCGCGTGGCCGACGCCCGCGCCGACCGCGGCGCCGAGGATGGTGCCGCCGGTGGTCGAGCAGGCCGACAGGCTGAAGGCGGTGGCGACGATGACGAGTATCGATTTCAGGCTATGGCTGTTCATGATGTCCTCCTTGCGGAAGGCCGGCCCGTGGCCGCAGCGGGCAGGGCCGGGTGTGCCGCGCTTACTTCGCCGGTTCGCTGCCGGTCGCGGGAGCGGCCGGCGGTGCCGATGTCGCGTCGCTTGCGGGCGGCGACGACGTCGCCGGCGGTGTCGACTCGCTCGGCGGTGCCGGCGGTGTCGTCATCGGCGGCGCGCTGGTCGCCGGCGCCGAAGGCTGTGCCGGCATCGAAGACCCGCTTTCCTCCTTGCCGCAGGCCGCCAGCAGCAGCGGCGCCATCAGGGCCGCGATCAGCAGCGGGCGGGCAAGCTTGCGGGAAGTTTTCGTGGTGCTCATGGCGTTCTCCAGTGTGTCAGGGTTCATTTCAGGCGGATGTCGTTCTTCACCGAGGTGACGCCCTTCACGCCGCGGGCGATCTCAACCGCGCGGTCGATCTCTTGCGGGTTGTTCGCGAAGCCCGAGAGCTGCACGGCGCCCTTGAAGGTCACGACCTTGATGTCGAGCGCATTGACTGCCTTGTCCTCGACGAAGGCCGACTTGACCTTGGTCGTGATCACGCTGTCGTCGATGTATTCGCCGGTGCTCTCGCGCGTCGGCGTGCCGCTGCAGGCGGTCAGCGCGGTCAGCATTGCGACGAGCAGGGTCGTTTTGGTGATGGTCCGGTTCATGATGCGTCCTCCTCTTCATCGTTGGTCAGGCATTGCCGCCCTTGCCGGGCTGGGGCGCCGCGCCGCGGTTCTTCTCCTGCAGCGTGCGGATCAGCCCGTCGGGCCCGCCCTTGGAGAGCTCGGTCGCGAAAGTGCCGCGGTAGTTCGTCACCAGGCTCACGTTGTCGATGCTCACGTCGAACACCTTCCACTGGCCGGCGTTCTTCGCCAGGCGGTAATCCACCGCGATCGGCTGGCCGCCCGGCTGGTTGATCTGCGTGCGCACCAGCGCCGCACCGTCCTCACGGCCCGAGGTCGCCGGCTTGTAGCTCACCGTCTGGTTCTTGTACGAGGTCAGCGCGTTGGCGTAGGTGCGTACCAGCAGCGTGCGGAACTCGCGGGTCAGCGCCTCGCGCTGCCCGGGCGCCGCCTGGCGCCACCCCTGGCCGACCGCCAGGCTGGTCATGCGCGGGAAGTCGAAGTGGGGGCCGATCTTCTCCTCGATCAGCGTCATCGCCTTGCGCTGGTCGCCGGCCTGCAGCGCCTTGTCCTCGCGCAGCACGGTCAGCACGTCCTCGGTCACGCCTTTCACGAGCGCGTCGGGGCTGGATTCCTGCGCGTGCAGCGCCACGGGGGCCAGCATCAGCGGCAGGCAGACGAGACAGGTTCTCAGTTGTCGAATCATGGAAGGTCTCCTTGCAGCAACCAGTTCCGTTCGGGCTGAGCCAGTCGAAGGGCTCGGGGCGAACGCTTGTCCTTGATTGCCGCTTCAGTTCTTCTTCGAGTTCTGTTTGGTCTTGTCGGCTGCGCCCCATTCGATGAGGGAGATCTTTCCGTTGCGGTCGGTGTCCATCGAATCGAAGCTCGCCTTGGTTTCAGCCGAGCGCTTGGCTTCGTCCTTCGAGATTTGCCCGTCCTTGTCCTGATCGAGTTCCTTGAACATCGGCGGCAGCTCGGTGCGGCCAGCTTCGGGCGACACGCCTTGCGGCGCGCTCTTCGCGGCGCCTGCCGGCGTGGCTGGTTGTGCCGGGGTGGCAGGCTGGGCCGGGGTTTGCGTTGCGGGCTGGGCCGGCGTCGCGCGTTGGGCAGGCGTTGCCGGTTGAGCCGGGTCGGCCGCGGTCGCGGCGACGGACATTGCCCCGGTGACAGCCAGTGCGAGCACGGTAAGAATGTTTTTCATCGCTCTTCTCCTGCGTTTGTCGGTCTATCGTTCGTCGGCAACCCCGCTCCTCGGTGCTGCTGCGTGCCATGTGCGGGGTCGCTGCGAGCAAGACCCATGTTAGGGATCGGGCATCCAGGGGTCTGTCGGACGAAGCGGAAACGCGTGTAGGACGATTCCTGCAAGGCGCAGGGCAGACGCGGCCCGCGATGGAGATTCGCCATGAAACTGATCACACCGCTTCGCGAGTACGCGCGCGCCGAGCGCATCGCCGCCTTCGGCCGCCACGGCCTGCTCGCGCTCGGCTGCGCGCTGGTGCTGTCGCTGTTCGGCTCCAGCTTCTGGCAGGCCGGCACCAGCCTGGAGGCGCTCGGGAAGCTGCAGCTGCACGCCGAGCGCACCGGGCGAGTCGACAGCCTGATGATCCAGCTCGTCGAAGCCGAGAACGGCGTGCGCGGCTACCTGCTCACGCGCAATCGCGCCTACCTCGAGCCGTATCTCAACAGTCTCGCGACCGTCACCTACACGCTGGACGACATCCACCTCGACCTCGGCAAGGGGCCGGAGAACGAGCAGATCCTGTCGCAGCTCACCGGGCTCATCACGCTGCGCATGCGCATCCTCTCGGACGAAGTCGAGCGCGGCCAGCTCGTCGATCGTTCGGCCTCCGCGGACGGCCGGCGCTACATGGACGAGATCCGCAAGACGCTGGGCGAGATCAAGCGTCGCGCGCGCGCGCGGGGCCAGCAGTCCTTCGACGAATCGATCGCCCACGTCGACCGCACGCGCTGGGTCGTCGCCACGCTCGCCGGAGGCGCGCTCGCGCTGCTGCTGATCCTGTTCCTCGTGCTGCGCGCGCAGGTGCGCCTGCGCGAACAGATCGCCCGCCTGCTCGCGCAGGAAAACGCCCGCCTGGAAGGGCAGGTGCGCGCCCGCACGGCCGAGCTGTCCGACCTCGCCAGCTACCTCACCAACACGCGCGAGACCGAGAAGGCGCACCTTGCGCGCGAGCTGCACGACGAGCTGGGCGCGCTGCTCACCGCCGTGCGCATGGACGTTGCGTGGATCGCCCGCAAGCTCGACCCCGCCGCGCTCGCGCCGCACCGCGAACGCTTCGACCGCCTGCTGCGCACCCTCGACAGCGGCATCGCGCTCAAGCGCCGCATCATCGACGACCTGCGCCCGCCACTGCTCCAGGAACTGGGGCTGGTCGCCGCGCTGCGCACGCTGGGCGAGGAATTCGCCAAGAACGCCGGCGTCGAGGTCGCGCTCGATCTGCCCGACGCCGACCTGCCCCTGCCGCCGCAAACCTCGCTCGCGCTCTTCCGCATCGCGCAGGAAGCGCTCACCAACGTGCGCCGCCATGCGCATGCGCAGCGCGTCGAGCTGTCACTGCAGATCACGCCCGAATGCGTGCAGCTCGCCATCGGCGACGACGGCGCGGGCTTCGACGCGGCCGCCGCGCGCGGGCGGCACGGCCTGGCGGGAATGCGCCACCGCGTGCAGATGTTCGCCGGCGAGCTCGCCATCGACAGCCGCCCCGGCGAAGGCACGCGCATCCGCGCGCGCCTGCCCTGTGAGCGCGTCACGCGGGCCGAACCGGCCGCCGATACGGCTCAGTGAGTCTCGGTGGCCGCCCGGCGCAGGAATTCGACGTAGTCGAGCAAGGCATCCATCTCCAGCGCCTTGTCGAAGAAGCGATCCACCCCCAGCGCACGGCAGCGCTCGCGCAGGTGCGCATGGGCGTGGTTGGTGAACACCGCCGTCGCCGGCTGGCCGTAGCATTCCGGCTTCGCCCGCAGCGCACGCAGCACCCCGAGCCCGCTGCCTTCACGCAGGTTGAGGTCGACGATCGCCAGGTCGGGCCGGCGCTCCTGCAGCGCCTGCAGCGCCTCCGCCTCGTCGCCCGCGACCGCCACCACCGCGACGCCCTCCAGCTCCTCCAGCATCGCGCCGAGCAGGCTGCCGAGGAGCGGCGAATCCTCGATCAGCAGCACCTTCAGCGGCGGGCAGGTCGTGTGCGCCATCGTGCGTCGCCCTCACTCGACCAGCAGCCCCTGCCGGATCGCATAGGCCGCCAGTTCCGCATTGCTCGCCACCTCCAGCTTCTCCAGCACGCGCGAGCGGTAAGTGCTCACGGTCTTCACGCTCAGCGCCAGCGAATCCGCGATCTCCGTCACCGACTCGCCCCGCGCCAGGCGCAGGAACACCTGCAGCTCGCGGTCCGACAGCGACTCGTGCGGCGGCGCCGTGCCGCCCCCCGCCAGCTCCTCCGCGAGCAGCTCCGCGGTGCGCGCCGACACGTAGCGCCGCCCGTCCGCCACCGTGCGGATCGCGCGGATCAGCTCCTCGCGCTCGCAGTCCTTGCACAGGTAGCCGTCGGCGCCGCTGCGCAGCAAGGCCATCGCATAGCGGTCCTCGGGAAAGCCCGATAGCACCAGCACGCGCACCCCCTCGAAGCGCTGGCGGATCGCACGCAGCACATCGACCCCGCTCTGGCCGGGCAGGGCCAGGTCCAGCAGCACGACGTCGGCGCCCGTCTCGCGCAGCGCGTCCAGCGCGTCCTCGCCCGAGGCGGCCTCGAAGGCGATTTCCAGGTCCAACTCGTCCGCAAGCATCTCGCGGAAGCCCGCGCGCACGATCTGGTGGTCATCGACGATGGCGATTCGCAGCATTCAGCCTCCCGAAATGGTCCCTGCCGGATTAGTCCGCCGAACCCCGCATCCGTTCGCAGGCCCCGATCCTCGTCCTGCGCCCGCCCTATACACCGCCCTACGCACCGCCCACCGGCAGTGCCTGCCGGTCGACGACCCGCCGCAGCACGAAGCTCGAATGCACCCCCGTCACGCCCGGAATGCGCGTGATGCGGTTGAGCAGCAGTTCCTGGTAGGCGTCCATGTCGCGCACCACCACCTTCAGCTGGTAGTCCGCCGCCTGGCCGGTGATCAGCAGGCATTCCAGCACTTCCGGAATGTCCAGCACCGCCGCCTCGAAGTCCGTGAAACGCTCCTGCGTATGCCGGTCCATCGAAATCTGGATCAGCGCCATCAGCGTCAGGCCCAGCGCCTTCGCATTCACCTGCGCGCGATAGCCGGAGATGAGGCCGGACTCCTCCAGCGCCCGCACGCGCCGCAGGCAGGGCGAGGGCGACAGGCCGATGCGGTCGGCCAGGTCCTGGTTGCTGATGCGTCCGTCCTGCTGCAGCACGCGCAGGATTTCGCGGTCGTAGCGGTCGAGTTCCATCGGATTGCCGGTTTTGTGTTTGAGTTCGGTGTGCATGTCATCAAATCTAGCATGTGCGCAATAATCTGCCAAAAATTGCCGTAGTGCACTGCAAAAACGCAAGCCTCTGCCAAGCGCAATTGCGTACCATGCTCCTCATCGACAACGACAACAGCGCCCCGGACCCCATCATGTTGACCGACCCGTCCCGCAAGTACCGTCCCTTCCCGCCGGTAAACCTCCCGGACCGCCAGTGGCCCGGCCGCGTCATCGACAAGCATCCGATCTGGATGAGCACGGACCTGCGCGACGGCAACCAGTCGATCTTCGAACCGATGGACGCGGCGAAGAAGTTGCAGCTCTTCCACACGCTGTGCGACATCGGCTTCAAGGAAATCGAAGTCGCCTTCCCGTCCGCCTCGCAGATCGAGTTCGACTTCGTGCGCGAACTGATCGACGGCGGCCACATCCCCGACGACGTCACCATCGAAGTCCTCACCCAGGCGCGCGAGGAACTCATCCGCCGCACCATGGAATCGATCCGCGGCGCCAAGCGCGTGATCGTGCACGTCTACAACGCCACCTCCGAAACCTTCCGCGAGACGGTCTTCGGCATGAGCAAGCCGCAGATCATCGAGCTCGCCGTATCGACCGTGAAGCTCATCAAGGAACTCGCGGCCCAGCAGCCCGAGACCGACATCCGGCTCCAGTACAGCCCCGAGACCTTCACCGCCACCGAACTCGAATTCGCGCTCGAAGTCTGCAACGCCGTCACCGAAGCCTGGGGCGCGACCCCCGACAACAAGGTCATCCTCAACCTCCCCGCGACGGTCGAAGTCGCCACGCCCAACATCCACGCCGACCAGATCGAGTGGATGCACCGCAACGTCGCGCGCCGCGACAGCGTCCTCATCAGCGTGCATCCGCACAACGACCGCGGCACCGCCGTCGCCGCCGCCGAGCTCGGCCTCATGGCCGGCGCCGACCGCGTCGAAGGCTGCCTCTTCGGCAACGGCGAGCGCACCGGCAACGTCGACATCGTCACCCTCGCGCTCAACCTCTACACCCAAGGCGTCAATCCGGGGCTCGACTTCTCGGACATCAACGCCGTCGCCAGAACAGTCGAGCACTGTACCCAGCTCCCCATCTCCCCGCGCCACCCTTACGTCGGGGACCTCGTCTTCACTGCCTTCTCCGGCTCCCACCAGGACGCCATCAAGAAGGGCTTCGCCGCCCACAAGGCCGATCAGCAGTGGAACGTGCCCTACCTCCCCATCGACCCGGCCGACGTCGGCCGCAGCTACGACTCCGTGATCCGGGTCAACAGCCAGTCCGGCAAAGGCGGCATCGCCTACCTGCTCGAAACCGAATACGGCATGGTCCTGCCGCGGCGCCTGCAGGTCGAATTCGCCGCGGTCGTGCAGAAGCACGCCGACACCCACAAAGGCGAAGTCGTGGCCGCCGACATCTGGCGCCTGTTCTCCGAGACCTACCTCGCAGACGACCGGTCCGTGCGCTACGTCGAGCACCACCTCTTCGAGCACGACACCGCGCAAGGCATCCGCCTCACGCTCGAAGTGAACGGCCAGCCGCAGACCCTCGTCGCCGAAGGCAACGGCCCCATCGACGCCGCCGTGCGCGCCTTGCACGGCATCGGCATCGACCTGCAGGTACGCAGCTACGAGGAACGCTCCTTCGGCAGCAGCGCCCAATGCGGCGACGCCCGCGCCTATGCGTTGATCGAAGTCGCGAGGCCGGGGGCGGCCGGCGACTGCTTCGGCGTTGGCATCGACGAGAACATCGTCACCGCATCGATAAAGGCGATGGTCAGCGCGCTGAACCGCGCCGGCGGCGCCGCGCTCGCGACCGATAGGCCACACGCCGCCTGACAGCGCGGCAGGGCGCAGACGCGTGTGCGTCTGCGCCTCTCCGATCATGGGGGGGCACGGTAGGGTGTCGCCCCATCCGCTTTGGCGCGCGCCGATCCCATGGCATGCACGCCGCTTCTGCCCGACGTCGAGTTCCTCGACGACTCCTCCGCGCCTCCTGCGCCGTCCCATCCGCGACTACCGTCGAAACCTTCGCGCACGCCCCGCGCTGCGCAGCACTGATCGAGCATCGGCGCTCGCCCTGTCGCGCCCAGCGACAGACGCACTGCATCGCCTGCCCGGAGTTCGTGTCGCAGACGGTCTTCCATGAGAAATCAATGGCTTGTGCAAGACTCCATGCGGCACGTCGCGCATTTGACAGGGGTATACCGCTCGGCTAAGTTGAGTGAATCCGAAATGCCCGAAGGCGGCCCGCAGGGCGCTGATAGAGCTTTTCACGCCACAATAGGCCGATTCCGTCTAGCTCAATATCGATGGATTCCATCTACTACAACTGTTGGGCAGCGAACGCGGAGGACGCGTGTGACGAATAGATGTTGGAAGACTGTCGCGGAATATCATCACAATAGAATTCAAGGCGTTATTAGTCAGTCGGACTGGCGAAACCAAGAGTTTATTATAACTTCGGGCGCCGACCGGCAGGCCGCCATGTTGATGCTTGCCTTAGATATTCGACGCCTTGCCGAGGTGATCGCAGTGTGGGATTCGTGGGAAGAGACCTATTCTTCAAACATGAGCTTATTTCGGGACGTCGCGATGAACGATCTATTGGACGTTCTCGGTCGAATGAAGGCGCTAATTGGAGAATGGCCGCTCCACGAGTCGTTCAGGGCGAGCTCTGACAACCAACTAACTCTTGACCTGTTACAAGCAATTCCGCCAAAGCGTTTTAAGAAGAAACACGGAGGGGTTGGCGAAGTCACCAACGAGCAGATAAGGCGGACCGCTCCGCCTGACTTGCAGCTTATCTTCTTTACCACAAGCAAAGTGCTACATGCCGATGAATATGGCGTGTACGCCCATTGCACGAATGATTCGCTAGCATGGACCGCCCTTGTTATGGCGGGAGATTTAGCGTGCTCCATATATCGTTCGCGATGCCAGAACATTTGAAGAACACATGCAAGCCCAACCACTGCTTACAGCGGACTGTCAAAATGCTGCGCATTTTCTCGTCCGCTGAAGGCCCACGTTAGGCATCGAGTCAAACCGGTCGCGACATTTCAAGGAGGAGTGATGGACTTCGACGCGATGGCATATCCCGACACCTTCGAGATTGGAGGCGTCTCTTACAAGGGGCAGCGAGATCGGAAGAAATCCGAAGTCCTAGTGCCGTACACGACGCCGCCGACTGTGGACATTGGCGACACGATCGTGCAACGCACCGGCCCAAGTTCAATTCACCTCAAGGTCATTGATGTGAACTATTTGGAGGGAGGTTCACTCGGAGTTGGAACCAAGCATCCTCACATGCTGACGCTGCATGTTGAGAATCTCACAGCGGCTCGCCACCAGTCGCCCGCAGCGCCAACGATTCAAATCGGGACTGTCTCGGGCCAGCAAGTCCAAGTGGGAAATCAAAACTCAATGGCCTTCCACATTTCTTTGGCCGAAGTCGTTCGCCAGGTTGCAGAAAGTGGCGACCCGAAAGCTAAAACTCTTCTCCGTGAAGTCCTGGAAAACAATACCGTCGCGGCTGTCGTGGGCGCCGGTGTGTCTGCGCTCATCGGGGCACTCGGTGCCTAACAGGTCGTTCGATGCGGACACGCACCGGCAAGGCGCCGCAAGCCGTGCGCGGGAGCATACGTCTCGCGGCGCCTTGCCGGTGCGTGCCGGTCAACTCCGACGTTGGGCGTCACACGAAAACCGATGAGGAGACTCAGATGCAGCTAAAACATTCGGCAGTCAAACGCGGTGGCGTAACGTCTTCGTACTGGTACGGTACTACCCAGAACGTTGACGGCTATACCGGCCCCGAGGGCCTTCGCTTCAGCTTCACGCTTCCATCAAAAGGCGGTGGCGATACGCAAATCCAGGTGAGCGTAGGTCTCGAAGACTTGAGCGCTCTACTCAAAGAGCTCGCCGCAAAGCACCCCGACTTTGCTGAGACCCTTGCTGAATGTACGCAGGTTGCAGTTTCGGCGCTGCTTGAGTCAAAGAAGTCCGGGTAGGCTCAGTCTGGTCACGCAAGTGAGGCATCAAGCGCAATGACGCCCAACAATCCAGTCAACCGGACCGCTGGCAACCGTCGTCGCTTGGGCTACCCGCCCCGCGCGGCGTCCGGTTACTTTCACCGTTGGGCGCGCTAACTGGAACGACCAATGGCAACTATTTGTTGGATATGCGGCGCGAGTGCGGATAGCGCGGAGCATCGTCTCAAGAAGAGTGACCTCGTCCGCGCTCACGGCCGAGGCCCCTACGTTGGTTCGTCAGCTCTAATACACTTTCGATCGGGAAAGCAAACCAAAATACAGGGTCCCGGCTCAAAATTTGTAAAGTACGCGCCGAGTTTGTGCCAACACTGCAACTCCACGTACACCCAGCCTTTTGATCGCGCCTACGATCAATTTATCGAGTGGGCGATGGGTAACGAGGGCTTGGTGCTCCGTCGCGGGTTTATAGATTTCGAAGAGGTATATGGGGACGGCTGGGAGGACTCTCAGCGCAACCTGTACAAGTACTTCGTCAAGTCATTTGGGTGTCGATTAATTGATGCCGAAACCGCCGTACCCGAGGATATGGTCGAACTCCTTAGTCAGGCTAAATTTCGGACTCGCCTTCGTTTGAGCTTTGCTGTCAATGAAGACATTCTTATCCTGCCCGAAAAATATCGTTGTGGCTTTATCGGTAAGGGTGACTTGCTTACATGGGCTTCGCGTAGCGCGCCCTCGCCTGATGAGTCGTTTACCTGGAACGAGCATGTCTCGTGGCTAACGATATATTACTGGTACAACCGCGCCCCTGATGGAGCTTATGGGTCCGAATGGATAGCAAATGCCAAATTCATCTACCTTGGCAGCCTCGCGCCCTTGGATGAGGCCACGAGACTTGACCTCATTGGGAAGATGAGGAATTGCTGTGAGTCTGAAGAACGCCAATAAGCCCAACCCTACAGTCAAGCGGACCGTCAAAAGGCTGGCGCCTTTTGCCGTCCGCTTACTTTCACGTTAGAAATCATGAACTCCGCGCCAGTTGCAGTTGATCGAGGGGCATTTGCGCTACTTGAGGACAGCGTTGTACTCGCAATGCGAGCCGAGGCAGAGACTGATTTTGATGTTGCGGCAAGCCTTGGTCGATCTTCCGTTCTTGCAACCACCCTATTTGTCGAGGCTTGTGCAAATACATGTCTCGATATGCTGGCACTAGAGACCGCATTTGCAGGTGACGTCGATCGACTTCCTACGCTTTCAAAATTTGATCTATTCCTTCGCCTGTATCGGCCCCAACGAAAAATAGACAGATCGCGCCACGAGGTTCAGGGGGTCATTGAGCTCAAGCGCATCAGAGATTCGTTCGTCCATCCCAAAGGTCAGCGTGTGATCTGGGATTCTTGGTCGCCGGAACAATCTACGTCTAGGTCACCGCGTACCAAAGCAACAGACCTACCGAAAATTCTATCGTTCTGTGGCCAGGAGGATCCGCCGCGCGCCATGATCGCTGCCCACTCTTTCTTGGGCTACTTCTTCGTTGAACTGAGTCGTTTTCGACCGTCGCACGTCAGTTCGTTGTTGTTTTCCGAACAACAGGTGCCAAGTCTGCATGAGAAACTTGTCCCGTATTGGAAGTCAGATCGGCATCACTGGCTAAAGATGAAGATGATTAATTTTAGTTACGTGCGAATTGGGAAGCTATGATCTCTAACCCTGCGTTCGAGCGGACCTGCGCGAAAAGCCGCGCAGGACGCTCAACTCCACGTTATGCCTCTGAGGAACGCCACACAACTTTGGGGTCAGGTCTCGCATATTGAGGCAAGAGGCAAGAGGCAAGACCTGACCCCCGTGTGACTGTGAACATCAAGTATCGGGCATGGAAGTCCAAAAGGCTGGGGTGACATCATGCGAGCCATCATCATCGTTTTGATCGCGATGCAATCATTCGTGATTGGATCAGTCAATGCAGACCAAGGAGTCGCAGGGGGGCTCGCGGCCCTATCGACTTGCGTCAACGAGTGCGTTGCACCGGGGAGCTATGAATTCAAGCCGACTGAACGCGAATGCCTGCAAGTCTGCGAGTGCTGGTTGACTATCGAAAGCAGTCGGTGGCGGGAGGAGATGACCGACGCGAGTCGAAAGCTACGGGGACAAGTTTGCGCTGCCAAGGTCTGGCCACAGCACTTTGCGGCGTTAGCTTCGATAAAAAACCATGACCACGTTCGACCAAGGAAAGATGTTATTAAGTATGGAAGATTTCTTGGTGACGAGAGTCAGGTGGAGCGGTCCCAACGAGATGTTGTGAGGACTCAAATTCAGACGCTTATGGCATCCAATCAAAAAATATTAGGATGTCACTATAGTGAGCCGGAATTTAGCAAAACTTATTATTTGTGGTATGAGAAGGTTCCTATTCGCCAGTCCGACTTATTCGTCGCGTCGGAAAGACATCCGCTCCGCTTTTTCGGAGACGTTGCTTTTGTTGAATGCCCTAAGAATCTTGGGGAAATGGAGAGGTATGCCAAGGAGTCGATTGCGGCGTGGAGGCGATTGGCCGGTAAATGATGTTTCGCTCCATCCCGCAGCAGCGGGGCGTGTTTACGCCGCCTACGGCGGCGTTTATGTCTTCGTCGCCATCATGTGGCTGTGGCTCGTCGATGGCATCAGACCCACCGCGTGGGATATCGCCGGTTCTCTCGTTGCGGTGGCTGGCATGGCGATCATCATGTTTGCTCCACGGCATGCGTAGCCTCCACAGTCCTCGCGTCTGTGGCCCAACCCGGCAGTCGATCGGCCTGCGCGAGAGGTCGCGCGGGCCGCTCCCTTGCATGCCAGGCGACCGGAACACAAAGGAGATCATGCGATGCGAAAACTGATCATGTGGAATCTCATCACCCTCGATGGTTGCTTCGAGGGGGCGAAGAGCTGGGACTTGCCCTGGCACGAACGGGTCTGGGGCGAAGAACTCGAACGATTCTCCCTTGAGCAGTTGGCGTCGGCCGATGCGCTTCTGTTCGGACGCGTAACCTACGAGGGCATGGCAGCATATTGGCAGACGGCACAGGGAGACATCGCGGACTACATGAACAGTCTTCCGAAGGTGGTCTGTTCGCGTACGCTGCAGACTGCGGCCTGGAACAACACGACACTGGTGAAGGACAAGGTCGCCGAGGAAGTGGTCAGGCTGAAGCAACAGGGAAGCGGAAACATATTCGTCTTCGGGAGCGCCGATCTCTCGAAGACGCTTATGAACGAAGGGCTTTTCGACGAATATCGGATTGGTATTGCTCCGTTCATTCATGGCAACGGCAGACCCCTATTTGCCGACGGATTAAAGCCGCAAGAGCTTCAGTTGCTCGAATCACGCCCGCTTTCGGTCGGCTGCGTGATCCTTCGCTATCAAGGAGTGGCGTGAGAAGCGCATCCCGAGACGGTTCGTCTGACAAGGCCATCCACACAGGCAGTCAATGGCGTTGCTTCGCGCTGCGCTTGCGCGCCGGTTATGGCGGACGTTCGGCAGGCGCGACTAAATTCTGGAGCGGAACACAGCAATGAAGACTCAATACTTCGCAGCCACAAGTCTTGATGGCTTCATCGCCACCGAGGATGACTCTCTGGATTGGCTCTTTCCACTTGGCGACCTGAACGACACGGGTTATCCCGAGTTCATTGCCGGGGTCGGCGCGCTGGCAATGGGATCGGCCACCTACGAATGGATGCTACACAATTCGGAAAGGGTTGCTGCCGAAACGGGTTCGCCGTGGCCCTATGTACAGCCTGCCTGGGTATTCACCAGTCGCACGCTCCCGATCATCGAAGGTGCAAACATCCGGTTCGTGAAAGGGGATGTGCGCCCCATTCACGAGGACATGCGCGTTGCGGCCGGTACCCGGAACATCTGGATTGTCGGCGGCGGTGACCTCGCAGGGCAGTTCCATGATGCGGGTCTCTTGGACGAGCTGATTCTCCAGATTGGTTCGGTCACCCTTGGCAGGGGCAAGCAACTGTTTCCTCGCAGGGTGTTGAGCCCGACCCTGCGCCTGGTGTCGGTTCGCCAGATCGGCTCAGGGATGGCGGAACTCCGTTACGAAGTATGCAAGAGCGGTGGTGCCGACGTCGCCTGACGATTCACTACAGCGGACTGCCCTGACGGGCCGGCGGGCGTCGCGGGTGAACCATGCGTAACGAATTTGCGCTATGGTGAAGTATTGCCGATGGCATTCTGCGGTCGGCGGATCATGCTAAAGGAGTCGTCATGGGACTTTTCAGCAGCATCCTCGCGAAGTTGGGGTTCGGCGATGACGCAGTAGCCCCCGCAGGGTCGGCCGCCCCGGCTTCCACAACCGCTGGAGCGCAGTCCGCGCCCGCAACGTCGGCTGCCGCCCCCGTGGCGATCTCTCAGGTCGATGTCGTGGCGAAGCTTGAGGCACTTTCCGCCGCGAGTGCGCAGAAGCTCAATTGGAAGGTGTCGATTGTCGACCTCATGAAGCTGCTGGGCCTGGACAGCAGTCTTGCGGCGCGCAAGGAGCTGGCAGCCGAGCTTGGCTGTCCCGCTGACAAGATGGGGGATTCCGCGCAGATGAACATCTGGCTCCACAAGACGGTCCTGCAGCGCCTGGCGGACAACGGCGGGAATATTCCCAGCGAGCTCCTGTAGCCTGGAGTTCCGGTTCCGGACGTTTGATCTTTTTCGCATGATCACCGTGCAATCCTGCGCATTCTCTGTTCAACAACAGGAGCATCCAAATGGCGGGTTGGTTCGAGCTGAGCAAGAGTAGCGATGGACAGTTTCGCTTCGTTCTCAAGGCAGGTAACGGCGAAACGATTCTCACGAGCGAGTTGTACAAGGCCAAGGGGTCTGCGGAGAACGGGGTCGCATCGGTGCAGGCGAATTGCGGGAGCGATGAACGCTATGAGTGCAAGACCTCGTCTGCCGGAAAGGAATTCTTCAATCTGAAGGCTGCAAATAGTCAGGTGATCGGGACGAGCCAGATGTATCCGTCCGCAGCCGCCCGCGACGCCGGCATCGCAAGCGTGAAGGAGAACGGGGGGACGAAGACGATCAAGGACAACACCTGATTCGTCTGCCGTGCGGGGCGTACAGGGGCTCGCTTTCCTGGTCGCCTCGGCAAGACGGGAAGTCAGTCGTTCAACGGCAGGACGGCGCATAATCTCCCGGACTGGATCAATGAACGGGTAGCCGGGCTGCCCGAACTTCCGACGCTAGGATGACCCTTCACGCCAACGTCACATGCCCCGCTTGCAGGAGCCAGGACTGCCGCAAGTCCGGTTGGCGATCGGACGTCGAAAGGCAGACGAATCCTGGGCTCCGGCCGTATCGTTGCCGCACCTGTCACCACCGGTTTTGGGCGCCTCCCCGCGCGTCGTCGGGCCGGCGCTTCGCATTTTCCGCCGGGGCGCTGCCGCTGGTGCTCATCGCTATCGCGGTGTTTTGGGTGTTCGACGAGCGGCGGGTGGACGACGATGCCGTGCAGGAGCCCATCCCGGCGGCAACTGCGGTCGATCCGCATACGCTGAGAGAGGCGCAGGAGGGCGATGCCGAGGCCCAGGTCCGTATTGCGAAAGTGCTGCTGTTCGGCGGCGTGCAGTCCGGCGAGCAAGCCGGCGAAGCGGTGCGGTGGTTGCAGTCGGCCGCGGAGAAGGGCCATCCTGGGGCGATGGTGATGCTCGGTAAACTCTACCGGAGCGGCTTCGGTGTGCTGCAGGACTATGGCGAGGCCCTGAAGTGGATCCGCACGGCAGCCGAACGCGGACATCCCGACGGCATGCTCGAACTCGGCCGGCTGTACCGTGACGGCGTGGGAATGTCGCGGGATCCGGTGCTCGCCTACGTGTGGTTCAATCGCGCGGCCGCGGCGCTGCAGGTCGACGCGGTGCGACATCGCGCGGACGTTGCGCGCGGCCTGACTGCGGACCAGTTGAAGGAGGCGCAGGCCCAGTCGTTGGCACTTGAAGCCGGTGAAGCCGGAGCGAAGCTGGCGCAGGACAACGCAAAATGACCGTGCTGAATGGGGCCGATCCCGTGACGGCAACGATCCGTTCCGAGACGCCGTCCGACGAAGACGCCATCGAGCAGGTGACGCGACGCGCGTTCCTGTCTCACCCCTACAGTCACCAGACCGAGCAGTTCATCATCCGTGCGCTGCGGGCGGATGATGCGCTCGCGGTGTCGCTCGTTGCCGAGGAGGCGGGCCGGGTCGTGGGGCATGTCGCGCTCTCGCCGGTGACGGTGAGTGACGGTTCCGACGGCTGGTACGGGCTGGGACCCATTTCCGTCGCTCCCGAATGGCAGGGGCGCGGCATAGGGCGGGCGCTAATGGAGCGGGGGATCGCCGAACTGCGGCGGATGGGGGCGAACGGGTGTGTGCTGGTCGGCGAGCCGGCGTTCTATCGGCGCTTCGGATTCGCGCACGATCCGGCGCTGGTGCTGGAGGGCGTCCCGCCGGAGTACTTTCTAGCGCTGTCGCTCGGGCCTTCGTCGGCGCACGGCGAGGTCCGCTTCCATCGGGCATTCGAAGCCACGTCCTGAGGTGGCCCGCCGGTCGCTGAAGGCCGGCCTCAGCCCGCGGCGAAGGCGCCGAGGCGCCGGATTGCGTCTTCGAGGCGCGGCGACCAAGGGTAGCCGCAGTTCAGGCGCAGGCAGTTGCGGAAGTGCCCGGTGGCGGAGAAGAGTTCGCCGGGCACGATCGCGATGCCGGCCTGGGCCGCGTCCTCGAACAGTGCCATGCCGTCGCCGCCGGCCGGCAGCTCGACCCACAGCACGAAGCCGCCCTGCGGCTGCGAGATGCGCGTGCCGGCGGGGAAGTGGCGCAGCACGGCTTCGGACATCTGCATGACCTGCTTCTGGAAGGCGCGGCGCAGGAAGCGCAGCTGGCGGTCGGAGGCCGTCGATTCGAGGTAGCGCGCGGCGACGGCTTGTGTCACGGGGTTCGTCGCTCCCGAGGTCAGCGTCTTTTGCAGCGTCACCGCGGCGTGATAACGCCCGGCCGCGACATAGCCCAGGCGCAGCGAGGGGATCAGCGTCTTCGACAGCGAGGAGCACAGCATGACGTTGCCGCTGGTGTCGAAGGATTTCAGCGGCCAGGGGCGCTGCGTGCCGAAATAGAGTTCGCCGAAGATGTCGTCCTCGATCACCGGGATGCCGCGCTCGGCGGTCAGCGCGGCCAGCCGCCGCTTTTCCTCGTCGGGCATCAGGCTGCACAACGGGTTGTTGAAGTTGGTGACGAGCAGGCAGGCGGCGATGCGTCGTTCGCGGCTGGCGATCTCCAGCGCGTCGACCGACAGGCCGAGCCGCGGGTGGGTCGGGATTTCCAGCGCCTTCAGGCCGAGTTGCTCCAGCAGCTGCAGCATCAGGTAGTAGGACGGCGACTCGACCGCGACCGTGTCGCCGGGCTTGGTGACCGAGCGCAGGCACAGCAGCAGGGCTTCGGTGCAGGAGTTGGTGACGACGATCTCGTCGGCGGCGAGCGGCTGGCCCCAGGTGAGCGAATGCCGCACGAGCTGGCGCACGAGCTCGGGGTGGTTGAGCATGGAGTGGCTCGCGGCGTCGAGGAGGTGCCCGGCGTGGCGGCCGATCTGCCCGTACAGCCGCTGCAGCGGCGCGATGGGCAGCAGTTCGGGGGCGGGCAGGGCGGCGCCGAGGGGCACCATGTCGGGGCGGCTGTTGAGCGTAACGACGCGCATCAGGCGGCTGCTGATATCCACCGCCACCGGGCGGGTGCGGCGCGGACGCGCCTGCGGTTCGAGCTGGGTGGTGTGGCAGGCGGCGGGCGGCCGCACGAAGAAGCCGGATTGCGGCCGCGCCTCGATCTGGCCGCGTTCTTCGAGCTGGCGCAATGCCTGCACCACGGTGGAGATCGACAGCTTCTTCTCGCGCGCCATCGTGCGTACCGAGGGCAGGCGGTCGCCCGGGCGCAGGATGCGCTCGGCGATCATGCCGCTCAGCTCGTCGGCGAGCTGTTCATAGCGCAGCGCGCGCTGCTCCATGGCCGTTCCTTTTCCGAAATGCGTGCGCGGTCATTGTCCGGCCGGCCGCCCGCGCCCGAAAGGTACAGTTGGGGTCGAAATCGACCGGTACACTTTGAAAAATCGCCAACTGTATCGATGTCAATTTCGGTTCCGTGTGTCTGTACTGGCGCGGTCGCGATTCCTAGACTGGCATTGCACCTTCAATGGATATTTCGGGAGAGCGATCATGCGCCTGTTGTCGAGCAGTGGAACGATCCAACTGGACGAATGGAGCCCGCTCGCGCTGCGCGACGCCCGTGGGCTGCGCGTGGAGTGCGCCCGCGGACGGATCTGGGTGACGGCGGAAGGGCAGGCGGGCGACTTCTTCCTCGACGCCGGCGACGGCATGCGCATCGTCACCAAGGGATTGGTGCTGATCGAAGGGGTGCCGCGCGGCAGCGTGCGCCTGGTCGCCGACGCGCCGTGGCCGATCCGCTGGGCGAGCCGCCTGCTGAGCCGCGTGTATCGTCCGCGTGCGCAGCGTGCCGTTGGCGCTGCAGGAGCGGCGGTCTGATCGTTGTTGGTGCGGGAGGGGGGCGACCGCGCGGCCGCCCGCATGCGGTACAGTGCAGGGCATCACCAACCTGGCATGGTGCGGGAAACCGCCCCGTGCCCCGTCCCGATGCCCGACTACCACTGGACCGAACGGCAGTTCGACGAGATGTCCTGGCACGACTGCCATGTCCATGCGCTGCGCCTCGTCGAGGGTGAATACGGGGCGGGGGAGCTGGTTCTCGACCTGGACTACATCGTCGAGTGGCTGTGCGATGCGGAAGGCTGCCGCTTTCGCATCGTGCCGGCGACACTGCGCTTTCGGGAAGTGACCAATCTGCGGCTGTCGCTGGACTACGCGGGCCCGAGCGCGGCGATGGGGCCGTTCTCGATCCATGCCATCGAGCGCCGCGACGAGCCGCGGGAGCGATACGTGGCGCAGGTGTGGACGATTGCGATCAACTGGCCCAGGGGCGAGATCGCATTCGAGGCGAAGGGCTTCGAGCAAGGTGCGACCGGAGCGCCGGTCGTGAGTGCGCCCCAGTGCCTGCGGGCGGACGAGCGGGGAAGGCATGTCCAGGGCGGATGAGGAGCGCTGCGCCGAATACCGGCAGTTCGCGAGGATCGACGCGGCCTTCCGCAGCGGCGATCTCGCCGCGCTGCGGGCCTCGGTCGATGACCCCGCGCAGGTGCCGAACGGGCCGATGCCGATCACCGTAGGGTCCTGCCTCGAATATGCGATCTACCACAGCCCGCTGGCGTTCATCGGCACGCTGCTGGAGATCGGCGCCGACCCGAATGCGCCGGACGATGGCGGCTTCTCGTCGCTGATCGCGGCGCTGTCGTGCACGAATCCGCATCCCGGCGCGCGCGGCCGCAAGGACGTCGTGGAGATCCTCGATCTGTTGCTCGCCTTCGGGGCGGACCCCGACCAGCGCGGCATCAACGACTACACCGCCCTGCACATGGCGGAGGGCGAGCGCAATCTGGCGGCGCTGGCGTGCCTGCTGGCGGCGGGGGCGGACCCGACGCTGCGCACGCGCATCGATGACTACGAGACGCCGCGCGAGATGGCCGAGCGTGCCGGGCTCGTACAATTTGCCGAACTCCTCGCCGAGCACGAACGGCGGCGCCGGACCCTGAACCGTTCGCACGACTGACCGGACCCCGCATGGACCGCTACACCGAAATCCGCAGCTTCGTCCTCGTCGCCGAAAAAGGCAGCTTCGCCGCCGCCGCGCTGGTCGAGGGCGTGACGCCCGTCGTCATGGGGCGCCGCCTCGACGGCCTGGAGAAGCGCCTGGGCGTGCGCCTGATGCACCGCTCGACGCGCGGCCTCACGCTCACCGACCTCGGCGAGCAGTTCCTCGAGCAGTGCCGCCACCTGATCCACGAATTCGACGAGGCCGAGACCAGCGTCAGCGCCGGCCGCGATACGGTGCGCGGCCACCTCGTCGTCTCCGCCCCCGCGGCCTTCGGCCGCCGCCACGTCGCCGCGCACGCGCCGGCCTTCAAGGCGCGCTACCCGGAGCTGAAGCTGTCGTTCAACCTCACCGACAGCGTTGTCGACCTGGTGCGCGAGGGCTACGACATGGGCATCCGCATCGGCGAGGTCACCGATCCGAACTATGTCGCCGTCCGCCTGTTTCCCAACCGCCGCGTCGTCTGCGGTACGCCGGGCTACTTTGTGCGCCACGGCGAGCCGCGCGTGCTGGAGGATCTCACCCGCCACAACTGCCTCGCCTTCAACCTGCAGGGCGGGCAGCAGCGCGGCTGGAGCTTCGTGCGCGACGGCAAGCTCGTCGCGGTACGCGTCGATGGCGACCTCGACTGCAACGACGGCGAGCTGCTCTACAGCTGGGTGAAGCAGGGCCTCGGAATCGGCTGGCGCTCGACCTGGGAGATCCAGGCGGAGCTCAAGCGCGGCGAGCTGGTGACGGTGCTCGACGAGTTCGCCGCGCCGACCTACGACATCCAGGCCGTGTATCCGCAGCAGCGTTACCTGCCGGCCAAGGTGCGGCACTTCATCGAATACCTGAAGGGTATCTACAACACGCCCGGCTATTGGGAGCGCGGTTAAGCCGCCGCCCTCCGCGCCTACTGCTGCGCGCGGAAGCGGTAGCCCTGGAAGTCGAGCACGACGCCGTCCTTGCCGGCGCTGGTGAGCGTCAGGCCGGGCGCGACTTCCTCGCCTTCCTGCACCAGCCGGTCGTTGATCACCACCATGCGCTTGTCCGAATCCGGCGCCGCCGCGAAGCCGGAGATGTCGAGGCGCGGCAGGCTGCCGCGCACTGCGGGCGGCAGTTCGTGGATGTTCAGGATGTGGCCGTCCGATGCCTTGCGGTTCGGTGCCGGTGCCGCAGGCGTCGCCGTGGCGATGCGGGTGGCGGACGGAGCAGGGGGCGGTGCGGGGGGCGTGATCCTGGCGACCGGCGCAGGGCGTTCTGATGCCGGCGGTTCGCGGCGTGTCGTCGGGACAGGGAGCGCGGTTTTCGCCGCTTGGGGTGCGGCGGCAGGCGGAGGCTCGGGCGCGAGCGCTGCGAGTGCCGGCGGTGCGGCGGGAGCGCTGGCCGCCGGCGGAGCAGGGGGCGGAGCGGGCTGGGGTGCCACCGCTTGCGGCGCCGCCGGTGCAGCCAGGGCGACGCTTCGGGCGGCGTCCGCTTGCATGTTCTGCGTCGCCTGCGGCGGCGTTGCGGCCGCGTGCGGTTCCGCCGCCTGCCAAGGGCGCCACCAGCCCAGAATCGCCGCCGCAAGCGCGAGCGCGAAACCTGCCGCAAGGTAGGGCGGGCGGGGCGCGGTCCGGTGAACGGTCGCGCTCGGCGTCGTTTCGGGTAGCGTGTTCAGGTCCGGCACCTTGCCGCGATGGCGCGCGTGCTCGGATTTCTGCAGGGCTTCGAGGATGTAGGACATGCTTATCGGGCCTGCTTCGTCAGGACGGGCGTGTCGGGTTCGGACAGGACCGCGAGGCGTACGACGGTGAGCGGGCCGACCACGCCGTCCTCGGGCAGGCCGTTGCTGCGCTGGAAGGCGCGCATGCGCTCCTCGACCTGCGCGGTGTAGGTGCGTGGGGATGCCTCGGGTTCCGTGAGCCCCTCCCAGCGCGCGAGCTGGCGCACCACCCACACGACATCGCTGCCGCGCATGCCGGTGCCGACCGTGCGGTGCCATCCGGGCGGTGTCCGCCATAGCAGCGTGTAGTTGCCGTGCCATTGCCGCTGTAGGGTGTCGAGCGATACGTCGTGTGTGTCGCCGGCGAAGGCGATGCGGGCGCGCTCGCCGTCGATCCCGAGCAGCGTGGCGAGGAAGTTCGGTCCGTCCGCCTGGCGCAGTTCGACGATGGCCGGCGCGTTCATCGCCCGAAGCTCGTCGAGACCGCCTTCGCGCCGCAGGCAGCCGAGATCGCGGCGCGCGGCGAGGCGGCAGGCGTCGTCGATGCCCAGCAGCCGCGCGTCCAGCCCCCACAAGGCGAACAGGCTGCGTACGGCCATCACCTCGTGCAGCCAATGCTCCTCCGGCTTCGGCCAGGCGATCGGCTTCTCCGGTGTTGTCGCGGCCGGTTCGGCTGCGATGGTGACAGGTTGAGCACCGGCGTCCGTGCTGCCCGCGACCGACGCCTTGGCGACCGGCGCAGGCTCGGGCGCGGCAGGGGCCGCTGCGACGGGTGTCGTCGTTCCCGACGCGGGAACCGCAAGGCCGTAATGCCAGGCCGCGGCTGCGCCGCCCGCGAGCGCGATGCCGAGCGCGGAAGCGAGCGCGATGCGCCGTGCCGCGGATGCCCGTGGCACCGAGCCCAGCACTTCGCCCGCCGCCTTGTCGAGTGTGCTGCGGACAACGCTCGTCTTGCCTTCGACGTAGGCGCCGAGCAGCGCCCGGTCGCAGATCACGTTGATGAGGCGTGGCGTGCCGCCGCTCAGGCGGTAGAGGCGGTCGATCACCGCGTCGGGAAACAGCCGCTGCTGCCCGCCGGCGACTGCGAGGCGGTGATTCACGTAGGCGCCCACCTCCTGCCGCGATAGGGGCTCAAGGTGATAGCGCGCGACGATGCGCTGCGCGAGCTGGCGCAGCTCGGGCTGTGCAAGCCGCTCGCGCAACTCCGGCTGGCCCAGCAGGATGATCTGCAGCAGCTTGCGCTCGTTCGTCTCGAGGTTGGTCAGCAGGCGCAGCTGCTCCAGCACTTCGTTCGACAGGTTCTGCGCCTCGTCGACGATCAGAACCGTCTTGCGCCCGCGCGCATTGGCGTCCAGCAGGTGGCGGTTGATGCGGTCCACCAGCACCTTCACCGAGTGCTCGGCGCCTGCGACCGGCACATGCAGCTCGTCGCACAGCGTCGCCAGCAGTTCCAGCGTGTCGAGCTTGGGATTGAGGATGAAGGCGATGTCGCAGCCGTCCGGCACCTGTTCCAGCAGGCAGCGGCAGATCGTCGTCTTGCCGGTGCCGACTTCGCCCGTGAGCAGCACGAAGCCGCCGTCGACGCGCAGCCCGTACAGCAGGTGCGCGAGCGCCTCGCGATGACGTTCACTCATGAAGAGGTAGCGCGGATCGGGCGCGATCGAGAAGGGCGCCGCGGAAAACCCGAAATACTCGTTGTACATGCGTGCGTCTCGTCTCCGCCGGAGCGGCCGGGCGTCGTTGCGGGAAGTCGGCAGTGCACCCGCAGGCGCGGGTTCTGCGCTAGTTTCACACTTCCCCGGCAAGGAGCGCAAACGCCCCGGCGCGTGTCCGTGCGCGTTGCCGTGCGATGTTTAACGCGGCCGAGTCGCTTATCATGCCCGTCCGACGACATGCCGCGACCGACAGGAGTCAGCCATGCCATTCACCCCGCTGCACATGGGGCCCGGAATCCTCGTGAAGGCCTTTCTCCAGGGCAGTTTCTCCCTGATGGTGTTCGGCTGGGCGCAGATCGTCATGGACATCCAGCCGCTGGTCGTGATGATCACCGGTGAGGGGCATCTGCACGGCTTCTCGCATACCTATGTGGGCGCCACGCTGCTGGCGGTGGTCTCGACGCTCACCGGCAAGTACCTGTCGGAACTCGGGCTGAAGCTGCTGGGACATCCCGAATTCCTGCCCATCGGCTGGCCGGTGGCAGTCGTGTCGGCCACCATCGGGACCTTCAGCCACGTGCTGCTCGACAGCGTGATGCACGGCGACGTGGAGCCGTTCTGGCCGGTTTCGCTCGCGAATCGCCTGCACGGGATCATCTCGATCGAGGCGCTGCACTGGCTGTGCGTCGGCTCGGCGGTAATGGGCGCCGTGCTGTATTTCGCGCTTGCCGCTCGTCTGGCCCGACGCGCTGCTGCACCGCGGGCGTCGAGGCCATGAGGCGGTGCCCTTCGGCGGTGGAGCCGGCCGCCGCCGGCGTCGGCTGACGAATGGCCTCCCCGGCGGTCAAACGAACGTGATTCCCTTGTCTGCAAGGAGACGACAATGGGCAAGAATCGGTTCACGCCGGGGGTGGCGCTGCTCGCTGTCCTCGCCGGGTGCGCCGGCACGGGAGCCGGGCGGGAGATGCAGGGTGCGGCGGCCGGGGAAATCCTGCACGTGCCGCTGACCGCGACGCGGCACAACACGGGACGAATCGGCAGCGCGATGCTCGTTTCGCACGGAGGAGATACGACGGTGACGTTGCAACTGAGCAACGTGCCGAGCCATGCCACGCGCCCGATCCATCTCTACACTTACATCCACGGGGGGCGCTGCGAGGCGATGAGCGAACGTCCGGCTTACGAGCTGACCGACCACGTGCTGGCGAGCCCTCTCGGGTGGCCCGGCGCGATCGCGGCCTATCGCGGACCGGTCACCCTCACCAACGTCGCGCCGGTATCCCTCGGCAAACTGCGCGAGACGCCGCACGCCATCAATGTCCTCACGGCACCGGCGGACGGGGGGCTGAGCATATTTTGCGGGAACATCGCGGGCTGAGCGCCGTCGCATGCCGGAAGGACGTGCGGCGTGAAGGCGGTTCCGGAAGCGGGATCCCCTGTTCCGCTCCGGTATTGGCGACAAGAGGAGGATGAGCATGAACGAAGGACCCGCAGGCACTACCGGATCCACGGACGACCACGCATTCGTGCATTCGCGCCTGATCGATGCGCCGCGCGAACGCGTCTTCAGGGCCTTTAGCGACCCCGCGCACCTCGCGCGCTGGTGGGGGCCGAAGGGCTTCAGCAACACCTTCCACGAGTTCGATTTCCGATCCGGCGGCGGGTGGCGCTTCGTCATGCACGGGCCGGATGGCAAGGACTACAAGAACGAAAGCGTGTTCGTGGAGGTCGTCGCGCCGGAGCGCATCGTCGTGGAGCACGTGCTCAGCCATCATTTCCTGCTGACGATCACGCTGGCGGCGCAGGGCGAGCGGACGCTGGTCGGCTGGCGGCAGGTGTTCGACACCGCCGCGGAGCGGCAGCGCATCGCCGACATCGTCACCGAGGCGAACGAGCAGAACCTCGACCGTCTCGCGGCCGAAGTGAAGAACGTCGCCTGAGCCTGCACGCGGACGTCCCCGCAGACCCCTGCCGACCAATGGAGTGCGACATGGCCGAAGTCATCGGAATCGACCACATCTATCTTGCCGTCTCCGACCTGCCCGCGTCCGAGCATTTCTACGACCGCGTGTTGATCGAGGCGCTGGGCTTCCGCAAGAACCGCTTCACGCTGGCGGGCGATCCTCACATCCAGTACTACAACCGGCAGTTCGGTTTCGTGCTGCGGCCCGCGCGCGTGGCGACGAAGCACGAACCCTATGCGCCGGGGCTGCATCACTTCTGCCTGCGCGTGGATTCGGAGGCCGAGGTGCGCGACGTGGCGGAGATGCTGCGCGGGTTCGGTATCGACGCATCGGAGCCGAAGCGATATCCGGACTATGCGCCGGACTACGTGGCGACCTTCTTCGAGGATCCCGACGGCGTGCGCCTGGAGGTGACGAACTATCGCCAGGAGCGCCGCGACCGGCACGATCATTGGGACAACCTGCCGCGATAGCCCGCCGCGAAGGCATGCCGAAATCGACGGGCAGGTGTGGCGGCCACGCATCGCGCATGCCGGAGGCGGCCGGCTTGATGCAGAATTGCTGCTCGCCGCGGCGAACGCCTTGCCGGCGTCACGCCCGCCGCGCTTCTCCGATGTTCAATTCTCAGCGAGTCTCATGGCCATTACCCGCATACACCTTGCCGCCGCGACCGCGGCGACCTTTGCCGCGATCATGCTCGTAGGGGCCGTGATCCGTTTCACCCTCTCGGGTGATGCCCTCGTGCTGAGCTTCCGGTTCGCGCAACCCCTGACGTGGCTCATGGGGCTGACCGGAGTCATCGTCGCGTGGGGGCTGCTGAAGCATTATCGCTGGGCGTGGTGGCTCGGCATGGGGGCGGCGGCCTTTCAGCTGTACCGCGTGGGGAGCGTGCTCGTCGAGCACGTCAGCTTCACGCGCCCGCCCGCCTTCTGGCCGCTGCTCATCGCGGTGCTGATGCTGACCTTCCTCGTGCTGGCCTTCCCGTCCCACGTGCGCGCATCCTGCAGCCGCTGACCTGCGTTCGTGCGTCGTAGCGGCAACCCGATCGGCATTGCGGCAGGAAAATGTACTGAGCCGGCAAAGCCGATGGTATGAGCTATATTCTGGAGATTAGTACAAACGTATTCCGGGGGAGGGCGCGGGCATGCTGCATCTCCGTTTCTTCCTGTCCTCACCGGGGGATGTCGCCGACGAGCGCACCTTCGCGCAGCAGGTGATCGAGCAGGAGCTGCCGAAGGATCCTCTGCTGCGCGGCCAGATCACCTGCGAGGCGATGCGTTGGGACGACCCGGCGGCGCCCGTGTCGATGCCCGCGACGCTCAGCCCCCAGGAAGCCGTCAATCGTGGCCTCGCCAAGCCGTCGGAATGCGACGCCGTCATCGTCATCCTGTGGTCGCGACTCGGCACGCGGCTGCCGGATACCTGCACCCGGCCCGACGGCAGCCCGTATCTGTCCGGCACCGAATGGGAGTACGAGGATGCGCTGGCGGCCAGGCCGCCGCCCTGCATCCTCGTTTATCACCGCAAGGGCAAGCCCGATTTCGGTGATCCGGACGATCCGGATTTCGACGAGCGGGTGCAGCAGTTCCGCCGGGTGAAGGCGTTCTTCGAGCGATTTCGCAACCCGGATGGTTCGCTGAAGGGCAGCTACGCCGAATACGAGACGCCACAGGAATTCCGCGACCGCCTGCGGCTCGACCTGCGGGCCTTCGTGGAACAACAACTCGCCGCACGGAAGGCGGATGTGCGCGCAACCCGGATCAAGGCGCCGCCCCCGTACGGGCGCATCGTCAAGGCGCTGAATTCGGGCATGGTCGTGCCGATCATCGGCAACGGCATCAGCCATTCCGGGCGTCCGGCCGATGCGCGCTGGAATCCGCAGGAGCCCAAGTTCCTGCCCAGCGGCGCGGAGCTGTCGCTCTTCCTTGCGGACGACACGGAGTTCCCGTCGGAGAAGGAGCGCGATCAGCTCGCCGAGGTCGCGTCGTACTACGAGGCCTTCCACACGCGCGACGCGCTGCACGAGCGCCTGCGCCAGATCCTCGCGCCGCAGGCGCTCGGCGGGGTCACCATTCCTTCGCTGTACCGCTTCCTCGCGGAGGTTTCCCGGCCGCTGCTGATCATCACCAGCAACTACGACACGCTGATCGAGCAGGCCTTCCGCGCCGCACAGCGGCCGTATGACCTGGTCGTGTATTCCGAGCTGAAGGATCTCGGCAACGCCGTCCTGTGGTGGCCGCACGGGGCGACGCAGCCCCAGACGCCGGCGCCCAACGAGCTCTACATCGATCTCGATACGACCACCGTGATCTTCAAGATGCACGGGTCAATCCTGCCCGAGACATCCGAGTGGGACAGTTTCGTGATCACCGAGTCGGACTACGTCGAGCTGCTGTCGCGCATCGCCAGCAAGTCGGCGATCCCGGCGCTGTTCGCCACGCATTGCCGCGACCGCAACCTGCTGTTCCTCGGCTACAGCCTGCGCGACTGGAGCTTCCGCACGATCCTGCAGAGCCTCAACCGCTTCTTCGCCAAGCGGGCCGCCGCGTCGGGTGACGACGAGATCCAGTCCTGGGCCATCGACGACCAGTTCTCGGAACTCGAGCTCAAGTTCTGGCAGAAGCGCGGCGTGTACCCCTACGAGGTGACGATAGACGAGTTCGTCGGCACCCTGCGTTCGAGGATGGCGCCGTGAGCGCAGGCAGCGACGAACGGGTGCGCTGCCCCTACGTCGGCCTGCAGCCCTTCGAGGAGCGCGACCACGAGTTCTTCTTCGGCCGCGAGCGCGACCAGCACATCATCATCTCCAACCTGCTCTCCTCGCCGCTGACGATCCTCTACGGCGCCAGCGGCGTCGGCAAGAGTTCGGTGCTGATGGCCGGGGTGATCCCGCAGTTGCGCCGCGAGCGGCCGAAGACGCCCGTCGTGGTGTTCCGCAACTGGGTGGACCGCGACTTCCAGCTCGCGCTCAAGCGTGCCTGCATCGACGCGGTGTGGGCACTGCATGCCGAACAGCCGAAACCGGCGGAGTCGCTGCCCCTGGACGAAGTCCTGCGCGCCTGCGGCGAGGCGGCGCACGGCCCCGTGCTGGTGCTGTTCGACCAGTTCGAGGAGTACTTCCTCTACCACCCCAAGTCCACCGACCCGAACTCCTTCGAGGCGCAGTTCGCGCGCGCGGTGAATCGCGATGACGTCGACGTCGGCTTCCTCATCGCCTTGCGCGACGACAGCCTGTCGAAGCTCGACCGCTTCCAGGAGCGCATCCACAACCTGATGAGCAACCGCCTGCGGCTGAATCACCTCGACACCGCCGGGGCCGCTGTGGCCATCCGCAAGCCGCTCGAGGTGTGGAACGCCAGGCTGGCGCCGGGGCAGCCGCACGTCGACATCGAGGAGGGGTTGATCGACGAGCTGCTGCGCGAGGTGCGCATCGGCGAAGTGTCGGCGGGCCGTCACGGCGGCAGCGGCGGCAGGCAGACGGAGGATGGCTACATCGAGGCACCCTTTCTGCAGCTCGTGATGGTGCGGCTGTGGGAGGAGGAACGCGAGGCGCAGTCCTGCCTGCTGCGTCGGGCGACGCTGGACCGTCTGAAGGGCGCGAACGAGATCGTCCGCACGCACCTCGACAACGCGATGGCCCGACTGGACGAAACCAGCCAGGCGGTGTGCGCCAGTTTCTTCGATCGCCTCGTCACCCCGACCGGCAGCAAGGTGGCCTGCAGCGCGGCCGACCTCACCAGTTGGGCGGGTGAGCTGGCTCCCCGGGTGCCCGCCGTGCTCGGCGCGCTCGCCGATGCGCGCAACCGCATCCTGCGCACCGTCGCCGTGCCCGACCGCCCGGACGCGACGCGCTACGAGGTGTTCCACGACGTGCTCGCCCCGGCGATTCTCGACTGGCGCCGCCGCTACGTGGCCGACCAGGGGCGCGCCGCCGAGGTCAGGAAGGCACGCGAGCAGGCCGCGAAGCGCGCGCTGCGCCAGTGGCTGTTCGCGCTGGGTGTGATGGCCGGCGCCGCGATCACCGGCTGGATCTATGCATCGTGGGAAGAGAGGCGGTCCGCGGCGAACCAGAAGGCGGCGGAATCGATCTCCATCGCGCCCTTCGATGCCGGGCGGGCGCTCGATCTCGCGCTGGAGGCGGTCGAGGCGACGGCCCCCTTCGGCCTGTCGCCGACCTTCGCCGCGCGGATCGGCCTGGCGCCGACAGCTGCAGCGGAGGACTCCCTGCGCCAGGCGATGCAGGCCTCACGCCTGGTGTGGACCCTGCCGGTAAGCAGGCGATGGGTGTCCGACCTCGCGTTCAGCCCTGACGGCAGGCAGCTCGCCACGGCGGACCAGGACAAGATGGCCAAGCTGTGGAACATCACCGGCGGGCGCCCGCAAGCACCCTTGGCGTCCTTTTCCCACGACAAGTGGGTGCGCAATGTCGCCTTCCTGCCGGGGGGCGACCGGATCGTGACCTCGGCCGAAGAAAAGGCCTATCTGTGGGCGCTCGATGCGCCGCAGACGCCGCTCCGTAGCTTCGATCACGGCAGCCCGATCTACAGCGCCTTCGCCGTCAGCCAGGACGGCCGGCGCCTGGCGACGGGCGGCGATGGCGAGCGCAAGGCGCGTGCGATCAAGGTGTGGGATCTCGATGGCGCGGCAGGCGAAACCGTGCCGCTCACCACGCTGGATACGGGCGGCGCCTGGGTCATGGGATTGGCCTTCAGCCCGGACGGCTGCTGCCTCGCGACCGCCTGCGTGGAGCGGGGCGACGGGGCCCGGACCGCCGCCGGGATGTGGAGCCTGAAGACGGGCGCCGAGATCCTGCGGCTGCCGCTGACCGAGGCGAGCGATGCGGTGGCGTTCACGCAGGGCGGCAAGGCCCTGGTCACCGCGAGCCGTGACGCCTGGGTGCGCGTGTGGCAGCCCGCCGGCGAGACGCTCGACGAACTGCTCGGCCGGGTGGGCGGCTCGAACCCGCCGCCGGGCGCCGAGCTGTCACAGCATCCGGACTGGAGCGTGCGCATCCTCGCCGGCCACGGCGACCGGGTGCGCGATGTCGCCGTGAGCCCGGACGGGCGGTACATCGCGAGTTCGGCCGGGGATTCCACGGCGAGGATCTGGGACAGCGAAACCGGCGAGAACCTGCTGACGCTGGGCGGCCACACGTCCTTCGTCGAGGCGGTCAAGTTCAGTCCGGACGGTCGCAATGTCGCCACCGCGAGTCGCGACGGGACGGTGAAGTTCTGGAACATCGAGGGGCACTTCAAGACCGTGACCAGCCTCGCATTCAACGCCGACGGACGCCTGCTCGTGACCGGCAGCAGCGATCGCACGGCCAGGATATGGGACCTGTCCGGCGGTGCGCCGACCCTGGTCCATGCGCTGCGCGGCCACACCGGCCAGGTGTTCCGTGTCGCCTTCGCGCCCGGGGGGACGCAGGTCGCCACGGCGGGGCTGGACAACACGGTCAGGCTCTGGGACGTCGCGACCGGCGCCCAGACGGCGATCCTGCAGAAGCACAAGGACCAGTTGCGGGGGTTGGCGTTCAGCCCCGACGGCAAGCGGCTCGCGAGCTCGGGGGCCGACGGTTACGCGTGGCTGTATGAGCTGGATGGCGCCGGTTTCCCCGCCGTGGGCGTGTCGCACGCCGGCAAGAGCGTCGTCCAGGCGTCGTCGGTCGCCTTCCACCCGAAGGAAGAACGGTGGGCGACCAGCGGCTACGACGGCAAGCTCAGACTGTGGGATTTTTCAGCGCAGAACGTGGGTACGATCGAACTGTCGGAAACGGCACGTGCATCCGGCACGCGGATTGCCGAGCTCGCCTTCAGCCCCGATGGCACCCATGTCGCCGCGGTCGTGCAGCGCCGGGTGTACCTGTGGCCGGTCAGCGCCTTCGGCATGCCGCGCGCGGAACCAGCCGCCACCTTCATCATCGACGGCGTGCGTTATTGCTCCGCGATCGCATACAGCCATGATGGCCGGCAGCTTGCTGTCGCGTGCAACGATGCCGGCGTGAGGATCTTCGACATGGACCGGCTCGAACTCGCGAAGACCATCACCGTGCACAAGAACGATGTGCGCGACCTCGCCTTCAGCCCGGACGGGACCCGTCTGGCGACGGCCAGCAGCGACAAGACCTTCCACGTGTCCCTGCTGCGCTTCGATGAGCTCTACGCTGCGGCGACGCGACTCCGGCGAGAGACCGAAAATGGCGAGGAGTAGCGACCCGAGTTCGGTTTCCCGATCGCGCCGTGGAGCGCTGCCCGATGCGCGGCGCACGGGGGGACGAATTCCCATGATCCGAGCATGGTAGAACCCGTCATGAAGGCCGTGTATGCTTTTTGGATCGCTCGGCGGTTCGAATCCCGTATCCGTGAGGTCCCGGTGCAGACGCAGGAATCCGGCCGCGCTCGAGTTGGCGGATGACCATTGTTTCGCAGAGGGGCAAGATGTTCCTACTCGACAAGCTGTTCGGCAGATTCAAGGGGTCTGCGCCGGCCGCGGCGGCAACCAGGGAATCATCCGGGGGTGCGGCGGTCCAACCGCCGGCAAGTTCGCCGACGGGGGCTGCGGCGCCGGGCACCCAGATCCGGCACGATCCGGGCTTGATCCCCGCGCTGATGCGGGATCACGTGGCCCTGCTGGAGATTCATTCGGCCATCGCTGCCGCCCTCGACGGTGGGCGGCTCGATGTCGTGCGGAGCCGGCTGGACGAGTTCCGAGCCGCGCTGATGGATCACCTGCTCAAGGAAAACGTCCGGCTCTATGTCTATCTGGAGCATTTCCTGCGGGGGGACGCAGTCAGTCACCGCATGATGCGCGAGTTCCGACACGAGATGGACGTCATCGGCCGCACCGTGGTCGATTTCTTGGGGAAGTACCAGGACCTGGGGCACCACCCGGAACTCGCGGGGCCCTTCCGGCAGGATCTCGCCGCGATCGGCAAAGCCTTGGTAAGCCGCATCCGGCGGGAGGAGGAGATCCTCTATCCGATGTACCTTCCTGCGGCGTGAGGCGCCTCTCGCCAGCCTGGATCGATTCGTACTCGAGGAGTCGCTATGAAGCTGATCGGCATGCTCGATTCACCCTACGTCCGCCGCGTCGCGGTTTCCCTGCAACTGCTGGGGCTGCGCTTCGAACATCAGTCCTTGTCGGTGTTCCGCACTTTCGACCAGTTCCGCCAGATCAATCCTGTCGTCAAGGCGCCCACTTTCATCTGCGATGATGGCGAGGTGCTGATGGATTCGACATTGATCCTGCAGTATGCGGAGGCGCTCGCGCGGCCGCGCAGCCTGATGCCCGCAGCGGTGCCGGCGCTGCAGCACGCGCTGCGCGTGATCGGACTCGCGCTGGCGGCGTGCGAGAAGAGCGTGCAGATCATCTACGAGCGGGGCCAGCGTCCGCCCGAGAAGCAGCACGGGCCGTGGGTCGAGCGCGTGTCGGGACAGTTACTTGCTGCCTTCGCTGCATTGGAGCAGGAGTTGAAGCAGCGGCCGCTCGAGGCCACGAGCGAAACGATCGACCAGGCAGGCGTGACGACGGCGATCGCGTGGCACTTCGCGCAGCAGATGGTGCCCGACGTCGTGGCGGCTTCGGATTTCCCGACGCTCGCGGCGTACTCGGCCCAGGCGGAAGCCTTGCCCGAGTTCCGCGCCGCGCCTCACGGGGCGGGAACCTACCTGGCGCGCGATGCGGCGTGAGTCGGATCGCATCGTATCAATCTCGACCACGGGAGATCAGGCGATGATCTACAAGGGGAGCTGCCACTGCGGCCGGATTGCCTTCGAGGTGGAGGGCGAACTCACGCAGGTCATGGACTGCAATTGCTCGATCTGCACCCGCAAGGGGGCGCTGTTGTGGTTCGTGCCGCGCGACAAGCTGCGCCTGCTGACGCCGGAGGAGAACATGAGCACCTACACGTTCAACACGCACACGATCAAGCATCGCTTCTGCCCGACCTGCGGCATCCACCCCTTCGGCGAAGGCACGGATCCGCAGGGGCATGCGATGGCGGCGATCAACGTGCGCTGCCTCGAAGGCGTGAAGCTCGCCTCGCTGCCGGTGAAGCATTTCGACGGGCGTTCGCGATAATCGGGTCGCCCGTCGGCGTCCTTCAGCCGATCGTGCCGTTGAGCAGCAGGTAGCCGGGCAGCCAGCCGGTGACGATGCCCTGGACGATGGCGGTCCACGCGGTCACGCGGGTGAGGGGCTTCTGCAGCGCGAGGAGCAGGAAGAACAGCAGCCACAGCACGCTCCAGGCGGCCCATGAGGCGCCGAGCCACAGGTCCCAGCCGGTGTGCGCGCCGGCGAGCGTGTCGATGGCGACGGGGACGGCGGTGATCGCGACGAAGAGGCTGAACCAGCCCAGGCCGCGGCCGTCGGCGCCGTTGTGGCGATTGAGCGCGACCCACAGGTAGGTGAAGGAGAACAGCAGTGAGAAGGCGGCCGCCTTGATCGAGGCAGCGTCGGCGCCTTCGCCGAAGGCGAGCTTGAGCGATACGAGCAGGGTGACGCCGCCGGCGAAGAAGTTGATCACGGGGATTTCGCGGTCGCCGATACGTCCGAGCATCCACAGGCCGTTGAGGATGAGGACGGCGCCGACGTAGAAGAGAGAAAGGCCGAGAAGCATGGTGGAGAGTGAGATTGGGGTGGTGGCGCCGGGGGTGTGATTGGTGCTGCTAATCGCCGGGGACGTGCGGCGTGTCCGCTCTGCGGCTGCGGAACTCGCAGTGCAGCGCGCTTCCGCGCTGCCTGCTCAGACAGTCCTCGCCGCGCCGCGAACACGCCGCACGTCCCCGGCTGCGTCGGAGAGGGCTCGACGGCACTGATTGCGGGCCTTAGCGATCGAGGTCGATCAGTACGGTTTCGGCGAGTGTCACTTCGTCGCAGTTGTGGCCGTTGCCTGCGCGGTCGATGACAACGAAGTCCGAGACGCCATCCAGCGCGAGGAGCGGATGATGCCACACGCCGCGCGCATAGTTGACGCCCTGGTCGCCACGCGCGATGAAGACGCGCAGGTCCCGCGCCGTGGGCGGGGCGCCGGCGGGGGCGACGACGACGAGGTAGGGCCGGCCCGACATCGGCACGAAGGCCTGGCTGCCGAGCGGGTGGCGTTCCATCATCTCGACCGGGAAGGGCAGGGCACGCGGTTCGCCGCGGAAGATCGACACGATGGCGTGCCCGTCCGGGCCGGGGTCGATCTTCGCGAGATCGTGGTAGCGCATCGTGTTGCCGCCATTGATCGGGAACTGCCGCACCGCGTCGCCGGCCTCGATGACGTCGCCGAAGGGCGCGAAGGCCTCGGGCGTCAGCGGCTCGGCGACGATGTGCCGCGACGCCAGCACCTCCGCCCGCAAGGGCAGTGCGTTCATCGCGCCACCTTGCCCCACAGCCGCAGGCGCGAGACGCCGCCGTCCGGGATGATGTTGAGGCGCACGTGGGTGACGGGGCCGAGCCTGGCGATCTGCTCGCTGAAGGCGTGGATCGCGTCCATCGACAGCTTCTGCTCGGGCAGCAGCACGGGCCAGAACATGCTCTGGGTGATCAGGGACTGATCGGTGCCGCCCTCGACGAAGGCGGCCTGGATGGAGCAGCGGTCGGGGTAGTTGCCCTTGAAGTGGGCGGTGTCGACCTCGATCTTCTCGATGGTGCCGGCCGCGCCGAGTTCGAGGATGCACCAGTCGTTGCCGGGCTCGCGACGGCGGCGGGTTTCCCAGCCGTCGCCCATGTTGATGCCGCGCCCGGGCAGGATCAGGTTGGCGGCGGTGCCGAAGTGGGCGTCGTCCACGCCACCGGGCGGCCGCCGTTCTCGAGCGCGACCAGATCGACGAGCGCATCGCCCGTGCCTTCGAACACGCCGACCGGCTGGCCATACACGCGCAGTCGCGCGATGCCGCCGTCGGGGTAGATGTTCACGCGCAGGTGGGTGAAGGCGGCGTCGGAGTTCGCGCGCAAGAGATGATGGCTGTTGCCGGAGAGCGAGGTGGAGGCGAGGATCTCGACCCACTTCGCGTCCTTCAACGCGGCGACGTCGTCCGACTCGCTCACGGTGGCCTCGATCGACACCGCCGGGGCGTAGTTGCCGGTGAAGTGGCTGGTGTCGACGTCGAAGCCGCGGATGGTGCCCTTGCGGCCGAGCTTCACGAAGCACCAGTCGTGGCCGGTGCTGCGCTTCCTGCGGGTTTCCCAGCCGTCCATCCATTTGCCGTTGTCGTCGTACTTGCCGGGGATGAACTGCGCCGGTTCGGGGTTGAGCATGCGCGCGACTTCGGCGAAGAAGTCGTCGGAGGCGTACAGCGCCTTGGCGCCGATGCGCGGGTTGGCGAGGTCGACCGAGCGGGCGGCCCAGTCGGGCAGGACGGCGGGTTCGGCGATGCGGATGCTGCCGGTGTTGTGACTCATGATGTGTTCCTTGCCGGGGTTGGTGGTTTCAATACCCGCGGCTCTGGCGGCCGCGGGCGGGTTTGTTCGGGTGCCGCGTCAGGCGCTGCGGGCGGCGGCCAGGTGTTCGGTGGGCAGGGCCTCGGCTGCGAGCGGGCCCGGAACGGTTGCGTGGGGCGCGGGCGTGCCGGCCAGGGCGTTGATGTCGATCGTGATCTTGCCGTCGAGGACCTGATGGGCGCGCTGGCGGTCGATGTCCTTCTCCCACACGCCGACAACGACGGTGGCGACGCAGTTGCCGATCATGTTGGTCAGCGCGCGCGCCATGCCCATGAACCAGTCGACCGAGAGCACCAGCACGAGCCCGATTGCGGGAATCGCGGGGATCGCCGAGAGCGTCGCGGCGAGGATCACGATTGCCGAGCCGGGTACGCCGTGGGCGCCTTTCGAGGTGACCAGCGAGATCGCGAGGATCGTGAGCAGGTCGACGAGCGACAGCGGAGTGTTGGTGGCCTGGGCGATGAAGACGGCGGCGAGCGTCAGGTAGATCGAGAAGCCGTCGAGATTGAAGGAGTAGCCGGTGGGGATCACGAGACCGACGGTCGAATCCTTGATGCCCATGAGCTCGAGCTTGCGCATCACCTGCGGCAGCACGGAGTCGGACGAGGCGGTGCCGAGCACGACCAGCAGTTCCTCGCGCAGGTAGCGCAGCAGCTTGAAGATGTTGAAGCCGGCCAGGCGCAGGATGAAGCCGAGCACGCCGACGACGAAGATCGCGCAGGTGACGTAGAACAGCGCGACCAGCATGCCGAGCTGCTTGAGCGAGCCGACGCCGTACTTGCCCACCGTAAAGGCGATGGCGCCGAGAACGCCGAGCGGCGCGAGCTTGACGATGAAGCCGATCAGCTTGAAGAACACGTGCGCGAGGCTGTCGACCGCGGCAGTCACCGGTTTGCCGCGTTCGCCGAGGGCGGCGACGGCGCAGCCGAAGAGGATCGCGATCAGCAGCACCTGCAGGATGTCGCCCTTGGCGAAGGCGTCGAAGAAGGTCGCGGGGATGATCTTCATCAGGAAGTCGACGGTGCTGGTCGCCTGATGCACGCGCTCGGTGAGTCCGCTCATCGCCGAGGCGTCGAGCGATTTGGGGTCGACGTTCATGCCGACGCCGGGCTGCAGCACGAAGGCGAGCAGGATGCCGAGCGCGAGCGCGAAGGTCGTGACGATCTCGAAATACACGACCGCCTTGACGCCGACGCGGCCGACCTTCTTCAGGTCGCCGGTGCTGCAGATGCCGTGCACGACGACACAGAAGACGAGGGGGGCGATGATCATCTTGATGAGCTTGATGAAGCCGTCACCCAGTGGCTTGAGCTGGACCGAGAACTCCGGCCATACGAAACCGACGACGACGCCAAGGATCAGGGCGATGACCACCTGGCCGAACAGGGTCTTGTGAAAACGTTTATGCATGGTTCACCTCTCGAACCGGGATGTGGGTGGCCGCGTTGCCGCAGCCGCTCTTGCGCCGTGTCGTCTCGGGTCTTTGGTGTGGATGCCCCGGGGCTTCGGCCATCCGTCGAGCGGTCACGGGATCGATGTGCCCACCGCGGATGCGTTCTCAAATGTGTACTGACATGTTAGATAGCGTGTCACTTATCCGTCAATAAAAATTTCTTTATGGAGCGCTCTCGCATGCCAGCCGACATTTCCGCTGTCGCGGCACATGTGTACCATTCGGGGAATCATCGAGAGGGCAGACGTATGAACATGCCGGACGGGGAAGGTTTGCTGCTTGCCGAAAAAGCCTTCAATGCGCTGAAGGCAATGCTTACCGGCGGCCAGCTGCGCGCCGGTCAGTTCGTGTCGATGCCCGACCTTGCGCGCATGGTCGACCTGCCGCTCGCTCCGGTGCGCGAGGCGGTCAAGCGCGCCGAGTCGGCTGGGCTGCTCAACGTGCTGCCCAAGCGCGGTGTCGCAGTCATGGAAGCGACGCCCGATCTGATCCGCGAATACTTCGACCTGCGCCTGATCTTCGACCAGGAGGGGGCGCGGCGCCTCGTGCGCCAGGGCGAGGGCAAGCGGCTGGAAGCCCTGCGCGAGGTGCATGTGCGCCTGCTCGACGCCGCGCGCAACGGTATCACGCCCTCGCTGCAGCGCGAGGCGATGGCCGTCGACTGGGCGTTGCACGGCACGCTTTCGGAGTCGCTCGGAAATGCGACGGTACGCGGGATCTACGCGCAGAACCGTGATCGGATCTCGGTGATGCAGCATTCGCGTCCGCTGCTGCCGGATCGCATCGTGCCGGCGATGGAGGAGCATCTGCGGATTATCGACGCGGTCCTCCGTGGCGAAGAGCAGGCGGCGGCGGAGGCGGTGCGTCAGCATTTCAACCAGACCTTGCGCTGGTGGGGCATCTTCGTCTGAAGTCCCGAAGTTGAACGCCGGTCGGGGCTCGTGGCCCGGACCGGCGCGCGGGGTCGGCGGCGAGAAGGTGCTCGCCGCAGTTTCAGGGAGTCATGCAGCGGTCGTCGTGTGCATGGGGAACGTCGCGCGTGCGAACAGCGCGTCGAGGCGCAGGCGGCCGATCTTCGCGATCTCGTCGAGGCAGGTGCGGAACTCGGTGTCCGCATCGCTCTTCAGTCGTGCCTCGATGATGTCCATGATTTCGTAGCGGCTGCGCCCCTTCACGGCGATCACGAAGGGGAAGCCGAAGCGTTCGCGGTAGGCGGCGTTGAGGCTGCGCAGGCGCGCGAGCTCCTCGGCGCTGCAGCGGTCGAGCCCGGCGCCGCGCTGTTCTCCGGTCGACGCCGCGGTGAGCGTGCCGGCGGCGGCCTCGCGGCCGGCGAGCTCGGGATGGGCGCGGATCAGCGCGAGCTGCTCGGTCGCCGTGGCGTTGTCGACCGCCGCTGCCATGGCCGCGTGCAGCGCATCGACGTCGCGGAAGGGGCGCTGTACCCAGGCGCGTTCGGCGACCCACGGCGAATGCTCGAAGATGTCGCCGAGGCGGGCGACGAAATCGTCGCGCCCGAGCGCGGAGATGTCGGCGACGGTGAGAGGATGTAGGTTGCTGGCGTCCATAAAGCGTTCTCGTTGATCCGGTTGATGCGGCGTGGCCGCGTTTTCAGAAGTGCCATTCCATCTGCAGGGTTGGCGAATCCGTGTCGATGCCGGCCTTCCTGCGGCCGGCCTTGTTCTCGTGGTTGCCGAACTTGTTGCGCCAGTACTCGTAGCCGACGCCGACGAAGAAGGTGTTCTTGCGGCCCGTGACCATGCGGCCGACGTCGAGCATCAGCGCGGCGCGCATCAGCGTTTCGGGTTCGGTGTCGGTGCCGGAGTAGTCCTTGCCCTTTTCCGACACGTAGTTGGCGAAGCCCTGGAACTTCAGCGGCAGCGGCCCGAGCTCGAAGGGAATGCCCCACGCGGCGCTGAGGATCCACTGCGGGTCAAAGACGATGTCGGAGCGCGGGCAGGCGGGCGCGCCCAACCCGCAGTGGTTCCACTCGCGCGCGGCGAGCAGGCTCACGTCGAGGAAGCCCGGCACGTCGAACTTCAGTGTCGGCCCGACGACGAGCAGGCGTTTCCTCGACGCGAAGGTGGTGTTCTTGGTGTTGAGGTCGAAACCCGCGGTGAGAGCGACCTCCTTGACCGGGCCGAAGGCGAGGCTGCGGTCGAGGAGCTTGCCGAGGTGGAACTGGTGACGATAGACCAGGTAGAACTCGGTCGCACCGTTGTCGCTGCCGTGTGCCGGGTCCTTGTCGTCGGACTGCAGCACGTCGAGGGTCAGGAAGTTCTGTCCCGTCGCGTAGCCGCTCACATGGGTGAATTCGAGCACGTGCTTCTGCACGTCTTCGTGGTTGGCCGGCTCGGTGAATTTCTCCCCGTAGCGGTAGCCGACGAAGGTGTCGCTCCAGGTCGCCGCGTGCGCGCTGGCGCCCGTCGCGAGCGCGGCGGCGGCAAGGACGATGGTGGCGAGGGCCTTCTGTTTCATGCTGCTGTCTCCTTGTGGTGTGGCTTGTGGTGATGGCGCGTGGCCTTTTCTTGTTCAGTGCGCGGCCGCCGCCCCGAATTCGTCCGGCGTGCCCGGTTGCGTGCGGCAGGTGCCGTTGAGGAACACGTTCAGCACCACCGCAGCGATCGCGGCGAGCAGGATGCCGCTGTGCAGCAGCGGGTCGAGGGCCTTGGGCAGGTGGTGGAAGAAGGTCGGGGCGACGAGCGGGATCATGCCGAGGCCGACGCTGACGGCGACGACATAGAGGTTGTTGCGGTTGTTGCGCAGGTCCGCACCCATCAGGATCTTGATGCCGGTGGCGGCGACCATGCCGAACATCACGATGCCTGCGCCGCCGAGCACGAACTGCGGCACGGAGGCGATGACGTTGGCCATCTTGGGGAAGAGGCCGAAGGCGATCAGGATCGCGCCGCCGACGACGCAGACCCAGCGGCTCTTGACGCCGGTGACGCCGACGAGGCCGACGTTCTGCGAGAACGAGGTATGCGGGAAGGTGTTGAGGATACCGCCGAGCAGCGTGCCGAGGCCGTCGGTGCGCAGGCCGCGAGTGAGGTCGTCCTGGTTGAGCTTGCGTCCGGTGAGCTCGCCCAGTGCGAGGAACATGCCCAGCGATTCGACCATCACGACCAGCATCACCACGCACATCGTCGCGATCGAAACGGGGTCGAAGGTCGGCATGCCGAACTGCAGCGGATATACCGGCGCGAGCCAGGGCGCCTCCGCGATGCCGGCGAAGTTCACCTTGCCGAGCGCCATCGAGATCAGGAAGCCCACGACCATGCCCAGCAGCACCGACACGTTGGCGAGGAAGCCGCGGCCGTACTTGGTGATCAGCAGCACCGTGACGAGCACGATGGCGGCGATCGCCAGATGCTCGGGTGCGCCGTAGGCGGGGTTGGCGACCATCTGCCCGGTGGCCGCGTCGCGGATCGTGGGCTGCCCGCCGGCCGCCCAGTTCACCGCCACGCGCATCAGCGAGATGCCGATCACGGCGATGATCGTGCCGGTGACCACGGGCGGGAACAGCGGCAGGCAACGTGACACGAGCGGCGCGAAGACGATGCCGAAGAGGCCCGCCGCGATCCCCGAACCGAGGATCGCGTTGATGCCCAGTTCCGGATTGCCGGCCATCGCGACCATGGGGCCAACGGCGGCGAAGGTGACGCCCATCATCACCGGCAGACGGATGCCGAACTTGCCGATGCCCAATGCCTGGATGATCGTGACGATTCCGCAGCACAGCAGGTCGGCGTTGATCAGCAGTGCGATCTGGTCCTTGGGGAGCTTGAGCGCGCCGCCCACGATGAGAGGTACGGCGATTGCACCGGCATACATCACGAGCACGTGTTGCAGGCCGAGGGCGAGCAGTCGGCCGGAGGCCGGGCGCTCGTCGACCGCATCGGGCTGTTGGGCGGGGTGGGGCGCGGAATGCGCCCGGGAATGCTGCACCATCTTTGTGTCTCCTTGGTTTTCGATGCGCCTCTTGCGGGCGCTATAGGGGCTTGAATGGTGTTGCGGGGGTGTTGCAGGCTAGGTGCCCGGCCGGTTGCGGCCGGGCGGTAAATCAGTTCGCGGCGACGTCGGTGCGGGCGCCCTGGGCGTACCAGGTGCGTATCAGCGTGCGTTCCTCGGCGGTGATGCCAGTGAGGTTGCCGAGCGGCATGTAGCCGCTGGCGACCGTCTCGGCGACCTTGGCCGCGTGCTGGGCGAGCTGCTCGGGGGACTGCAGCACGACGCCCTTCGGCGGCTGGGCGAAGCCATCGTAGGTGGGCTGGTCCGCGTGGCAGGTGACGCACCGCTGTTCGACGACGTGGCGCACTTCGGCGAAGGCGACCTTGTCGCCGCTTGCATCGACCGCCTGCGGGGCGAGCAGCGCGACCAGGCTCGCAAGCAGCGCGGTGCCGGCGGCCGGCAGCCAGCCCTTCACTTCGCCGCGGTGGCGCAGCACGAAGAACTGGCGGATCAGCACGCCGGCCAGCATGATCACGACCAGAACGAGCCAGCCGTTGGCGTGGCTGTAGGTCATCGGGTAGTGGTTGCTGATCATCGCGAACAGAACCGGCAGCGTGAAGTAGGTGTTGTGCACCGAGCGCTGCTTGCCGATCTGCCCCGGGCGCGGATCGACCGGCTGGCCGGCGCGGATCTGCGCTTCCATGCGCTTCTGGCCGGGGATGATGTGGAAGAACACGTTGGCGGTCATGATCGTCGCGAGCATCGCGCCGACGTGCAGGTAGGCCGCGCGGGCCGCAAACACCTGATGCAGCGCCCAGTCGCAGGCGACGACAAAGACGAAGATCAGGCCGGCGAGCAGGCGGTCGCGCCCGACCAGGCTGCGGCACAGCAGGTCATACACGACCCAGCCGGCGGCGAGAAAGCCGATCGAGATCGCGATCGCCGCGCCCTGCGTGAGATCCATGACGTTGCGGTCGATCAGGTAGGACTTCGCACCGATCCAATACACGATGGTCATCATGCCCAGGCCGGTGAGCCAGGTCGAATACGACTCCCACTTCGACCAGTGCAGGTCGTTCGACAGGGCCTCGCCCTTGGGGCCGGTGAGGTACTTCTGGCTGTGATAGAAGCCGCCGCCATGCACGGCCCACAGTTCGCCGAAGACGCCGCGCTTCGCGTCGGCCAGGTTCTTCGGCGGCTTCAGCGAGTTGTCGAGCATCACGAAATAAAAAGAGGCGCCGATCCAGGCAATGCCCGCGATCAGGTGCGCCCAGCGGACCAGTAGATTGGCCCAATCGAGGAGATATGCATCCATTGTCGTTTTCCGCAGAACAGTCGAGGGGGTTGGGGGCCGGGGGAGGGCCGTCTCAACTGCCGCGGTAGGTCGAGTAGCTCCACGGCGACACCAACAGCGGCACGTGGTAGTGCTGCGCCGGATTGGCGACGCCAAAGCGCAGCACGACATCGCCGACGAAGGGCGGGTCGGGGAGTTCGGCGCCGCTGCGTGCGAAGTAGGCGCCAACTTCGAAGACGATTTCGTAGGTTCCGCGCACGAAGGCTGTGCCTTCGAGCAGCGGGCGGTCGCAGCGGCCGTCGTCGTTGGTGACGGCGTGCGCGACGGCCTCGCGGCGGCCTTCCGCATTCACCGCGAACACCGTGACGGCAATGCCGGCGCCAGGCTTGCCGTGGGCGGTGTCGAGGACATGGGTGGTGAGGCGGCTCATCGTTGTCTCCTTTTCATTGGTATGCGTTGCAGTCTAGAGTGTCAGCATGTGATGGAATTCGTTATGTGCTGATAGCTGATATAAAGACATGCATATAGTGCTGAAGTGGTGCTGCTGCCGGCGGATTGCGGCGGCCGGAGGGCAGCCGCGATGAGCGCGCGCGATCCGGACAGGACGCTCGATCCCTACCTGCTGCGCGTGTTCTGCCAGCTGGTGGCCGAACGCAACGTGTCGCGCGTCGCGGTGCGCATGAACCAGTCGCAGCCGGCGATCAGCGCGGCGCTGAAGACGCTGCGCGAGATCTTTGGCGACCGCCTGCTGGTGCGCGAGAAGGACGGCATGGTGCCGACCGAGCGTGCGCTGCAGCTCGCCGAGCATGCGCGGCGGGCGCTGGAGGAGATCGACCAGCTCACCGGCGGTGCGGCCTCGTTCAGCCCGGTCGAGAGCCGCCACACCTTCCGCGTTGGTGCGCCGGAATACCTCGCGCCCGTGTTCATGGCGAGCTTCGCCGAGCGCTTCCGCCGCGAGGCGCCGAACGCAAGCCTGGTCGTGGAGTCCCTGGGGCCGAACGTCGACTTCGAGAAGGCGCTCGCCGAGGGCCGCCTCGACATCGTGATCGGCAACTGGCCCGAACCGCCCGAGCGGATGCGCATGTCGATGCTCCTCGAGGACGAGATCGTGTGCCTGGTGAGTTCGCGCCACCCTGCGGCGCGACGCGGCCTGACCGAGAAGCAGTACCTCAGCGCGACCCACATCGTCCCGCTGCCGTACTCGCTGTCGCAGCGCGGCCTCATCGACATGCACCTCGCGGGCATGCGCGTGTCGCGCGATTCGCGCGTGATCGTGCAGTCCTTCTACCTTGCGCCCTACCTGCTGCCGGGCACAGACCTGGTGTTCACGACCAGCCGGCACTTCGCGCGCTTCTACGCGAACCTGCTGCCGCTCGCGATCGTCGCGTCGCCGATCGCGTTTCCGCCGATGCGCTTCTACCAGCTATGGCACGACCGCACGCAGGATTCCGAGAGCCACCGCTGGCTGCGGCGCCTGCTGCTCGAGTGCGGGCGCAACGTGCAGTAAGCAAAAAAAACGGCCCCGCAAGGGGGCCGGGCGCATAAGGGCTGGAGAGGCCCCTGCGAGCGAGGGAGGAGGGGGCGGACGGGAGCGCATCCCGCCCGCCGATCGGGGGCGTGCGTCGGCCGCGCCGCTCAGAGGTATACGAACTTGGCGACGAAGAGCACGAACAGCGTGTAGAGGGCGGGGGAGATGTCCGCGCGCTTGCCGGTGAAGAACTTCAGCACGACGTAGGTGACGAAGCCGAGCGCGATGCCGTTCGCGATGGAGAAGGTCAGCGGCATCATCACCGCGGTCACGATCGCCGGGATGGTGTTGGTGTAGTCCTCCCAGTCGATGTGGGCGAGGCCGGTGCTCATCAGCATTGCGACGTAGATCAGCGCGCCCGCGGTCGCGTAGCCGGGGATCATGCCCGCGAGCGGGGCGAAGAACATCGCGGCGAGGAAGAGCACGCCGACCGTGACGGCGGTGAGCCCGGTGCGCCCGCCCGCTTCGACCCCGGCGCTGCTCTCGACGTAGCTCGTGACCGGCGGGCAGCCGACCATTGCGCCGATCACGCTCGCCGTGCTGTCGGCCTTGAGCGCCTGGTTCATGTTCTCGATCGTGCCGTCAGGGCCTTCCAGTTTCGCGCGGTGCGCGAGGCCCATGAGCGTGCCCGCGGTATCGAACATGTTCACGAACAGGAAGGCGAGGATCACGCTGATCATCCCGACGTCGAACGCGCCGGCGACGTCCATCGCCATCAGCGTCGGAGCGATGCTGGGCGGCATGGATACGAGGCCCTTGTATTCGACGATGCCGGCGGCCATGCCGATGAGGGTCACCGTCAGGATGCTGATGAGGATCGCGCCAAAGACGCGGAAGTGGCTCAGCACACCGATCATCAGGAAGCACAGCCCGGCGAGGGCGGCGGGCAGTTTCAGCATCGAGCCCATCGTCACCAGCGTCGCATTGCTCGGCACGACGATGCCGGCAATCTTCAGGCCGATCAGTCCGAGAAAGAGACCGACGCCGGCGCCCATCGCGAAGCGCAGGCTCTTCGGGATGCTGTCGAGCAACCACTGACGCAGGCGCGTGAAGCTCAGTACCATGAACACCACGCCGGAGATGAAGACCGCGCCAAGGGCGATCTGCCAGCTGTAGCCCATCTCGCCCACGACCGTATACGTGAAGAAGGCGTTCAGGCCCATGCCCGGCGCAAGTCCGACCGGCCAGTTCGCGTACAGCCCCATCAGCAGGCAGCCGAGTGCCGCGCCGATACAGGTCGCGACGAAGGCCGCGCCCTGATCCACGCCGGCGATGGCCATGATCGCCGGGTTCACGAAGATGATGTAGGCCATCGTGATGAAGGTCGTGAGACCGGCAAAGAGTTCGGTGCGCACGTTCGTCCGGTGGGCGGAGAGGCGGAAGCGCCGCTCCAGCCACGAGTCGCTGATGGAAGCGGGGGCAATGGCGTCGTCCGCGGTCGTCGCGGAAGTCTGGGTCTGCATCACGTGTCTCCTTTGGCGCGGTTGCCGCATGGCACCGACCTTCTATTGGTAAGCGCTCCCTCTTCGCGCGCCGTGGGAACGGGTGCAAAGGGGGAGTGCGGCGCATGTGCGCCGCAATGTTGTTAACAATTTTGGCAACGACAACGCTCTCAGTCTAGACACGAACTCCGTTCCGACCCTATACGGAAAAACGGATAATGCGTATTTGGAAACGGCCAAAAACCGAGGGGCGGGCCGGATGGCCCCACGCTTCAGGCGCCGGAGTCGGTTTCCAGGCCAAGCAGGCGGGCGATGTCCGATTTGGCGCGCGCGCTGCTGCGATCCAGGGCGAGCCGCCCCTGCAGGTGGACGATATGTTCGGCCATGAGTTCGCGTGCGCGAGTCGCGTCGCGAGCCGCGATCGCATCGAGGATCTGCTCGTGCTCGTTGAGCGTGCAGGTCGGACCCGCATCCTTGCGGTGCGCGAGCACCACCAGGGGCGTGCGGCTCACCAGCTCGTCGAGAAAGGAGGCCAGGACCGTGTTCCCGGCCGCCTCGGCAAGCTTGAGGTGGAAGTCGATCGACAGGCGCAGTGCCTTGCGCGTGTCGCCTGCCTCGTAGGCTTCGCGCTCGCGCCGCACCAGCGCGCGCAGGCGCGCGATATCGGAATTCTTGAGGGTCGTGACGGCGAGATCGACGATCGCCGCCTCGATGTAGCGGCGCGCAATGAAGAGCTCGCGCCCTTCGGCCGCCGAGGGGTGGGCGACGAAGACGCCGCGGTTCGGCTCGTGGGTGACGAGCCGGTAGATCTCCAGCCGAGCGAAGGCCTGGCGCACGACCGAGCGATTGACGCCGAAGGCGTCGGCGAGCGCCTGTTCCTTTAGCTGCAGGCCGGGAGCGAGGCGCTGGTCGAGGACCGCGTTGCGCAGCGCATCGAACACGCGTTCGATCTCGTCGCCGGACGGCGCGCGACTGCCCTTTCGGGTGCTGTCCATCCCTTCGACTTCGCTCACGTGTTCTCTCCTGATCTGCAGCGCCGCGCCCGCGGCGGTTGAGCCGGCGGGCGGCGCGATTATATCGGAACCGTAATACATCGTATTTGCACAAGGGCGCTCGCGCGGCCGGCCGCGGTCCGCCGTGCATGCTGCAAAGCCCGTGGGTAAAGGGTTTTTTGGCCCCCGGACAGCGTCCAGGCAGGCGGGAAGTTCGACCTTGCAGATGCGTAACGTGCAACAAAATTGTTGACAATAAAGTTATCAAAAAGCAGGATTTGCTCACCCGGTCGGACATGGGACACGCCGGTCCGGCCTACGCATAAAGAAACAGCGCGCCACCAGCGGTCGGCTTCGGCCGGCCGTCGGGGATGCCTCCACACAGGAAGAGACGATGAACACGCAAGCGATCCGCTTTCTGCTCAATGGCGAACCGGTCGAAGTCACCGGCGTCGCCCCCACCACCAGCCTGCTCAACTGGCTGCGCGTCCATCAGCGCCTCACGGGCACTAAGGAAGGTTGTGCCGAGGGGGACTGCGGCGCATGCACGGTCGTCGTCGGCGAGCTGGAGGGCGAGGACGACGCGCTGCGCCTGCAGACGGTCAACGCCTGCATCCAGTTCGTGCCGGCGCTCGACGGCAAGGCGGTGTTCACCGTCGAGTACCTGCGCCGCCAGACCGGCGGCGGACTGCATCCGGTGCAACAGGCGATGGTCGACTGCCACGGCTCGCAGTGCGGCTTCTGCACGCCTGGTTTCGTGATGTCGCTGTGGGAGCTCTACAACGATTGCAGCGCGAGCGGCGACCGTCCCGACGACAACCGCATCCGCAGTGCGCTGGCGGGCAACCTGTGCCGCTGCACGGGCTACCGCCCGATTCTCGAGGCTGGTGCGCGCATGTTCGACCTGCCTGCGGTCGGGCTCGACGGCCCCACGCTGCGCGCGCAGCTGCTCGCGCTGCGCCGCCGCGACGGGCTCGCGTACGCCCACGGCGAGAACAGCTTCCACGCACCGCGCACGCTCGCCGACCTCGCCGCGTTGCGCAGCCGCCATCCGGAAGCGACCATCCTCGCGGGCTGCACCGACATCGGGCTGTGGGTGAACAAGCAGTTCCGCGAACTGGGCGCGCTCATCTACATCGGCCAGGTCGCGGAGCTGCGGCAGATCGGCGAGGCGGGGGGCGCGCTGCGCATCGGCGCCGGCGTGTCGCTGAGCGATGCCTACGCGGCGCTGTGCCGGCACTACCCGGAACTCGGCGAGCTGTGGGATCGCTTCGCCTCGCCGCCGGTGCGCAACGCCGGCACCCTCGGCGGCAATATCGCGAACGGTTCGCCGATCGGCGACTCGATGCCCGTGCTGATCGCGCTCGGCAGCCGCATCGTGCTGCACAGCGTGCGCGGCCGGCGCACGCTGCCGCTGCAGGACTTTTACCTCGACTACATGAAGAGGGATCTCGCCGCCGACGAGATCGTCGAGGCGGTCGAGGTGCCGCTGCCCGTGCCGGGGCTGCAGGTGCGCAGCTGGAAGGTCTCCAAGCGCTACGACTCGGACATCTCGGCGGTGTGCGGCGCCTTTGCGCTGCGCATCGAGGACGGGCGCGTGCGCGAGCCGCGCATCGCCTTTGGCGGCATGGCGGCGACGCCGAAGCGGGCCGCCCGCACCGAGGCTGCGCTCGACGGCCGGCCGTGGGACGAGGAGACGCTCGCGCACGCCCTGCTTGCGCTCGAGCTGGACTACGCACCGCTCACCGACATGCGCGCGAGCGCCGGCTACCGTCGCCGCGCGGCCGGTGGCCTGCTGCGCCGCTTCTTCCTTGAGACCCGCCCCGAGGTTTCGCTTGCGGCCGCGCAGACGCGCGTATTCGCCGCCTTCGATGCCTGCACCGTCACGCCCTGAGGAGCCGAGATGAAAGCCGACGTTTTTCCGCGGGTGCCGCACGCTGTTCCCGCCGCCCACCATGCTCATCCGCACGAGTCCGCTCACCTGCACGTGAGCGGCGCGGCCACCTATGTCGACGACATCCGCGAGCTCGCGGGTACCGCCCACGCCGCGCTGGGCCTGTCGGCCAAGGCGCATGCGCGCATCGTCTCGATCGACCTTGATGCGGTGCGCGCGGTCCCCGGCGTGATCGGCGTGCTCACGGCCGCCGACATCCCCGGCAGCAACGACTGCGGTCCGATCATCCACGACGACCCCATCCTCGCAGACGGCGTGGTGCATTACATCGGCCAGCCGGTGTTCGCGGTGATCGCCGACAGCCACGACACCGCCCGCCGCGCGGTGCGCAAGGCACGCATCGAATACGACCCGCTGCCGGCGGTGCTCGACCCGCTCGAGGCGAAGCGGCAGGAGCGCTTCGTGGTGCCGCCGATGCGGCTCGTGCGGGGCGAGCCGGCCGCGCGCCTCGCCGCGGCGCCGCGCCGCCTGAAGGGCAGCTGGAAGGTCGGCGGGCAGGAGCAGTTCTACCTCGAGGGCCAGATCTCCTACGCCGCGCCCAAGGAGGACGGCTGCATCCACCTGTGGTGCTCGACCCAGCATCCGACCGAGATGCAGCTCGTGGTCTCCCATGCGCTCGCGCTGGCGTCGAACCAGGTGGTTGTCGAGATGCGTCGCATGGGCGGTGCGTTCGGCGGCAAGGAGTCGCAGTCGGCGCTATTCGCCAGCGTCGCCGCGGTCGCGGCGTGGAAGTTCGGGCGACCGGTGAAGCTGCGCCCCGACCGCGATGACGACATGATGATCACCGGCAAGCGTCACGACTTCCACTACGACTACGAGGTCGGCTTCGACGACGAGGGCCGCATCCTCGCCGTGTGCATCGAGATGACCGCGCGCGCCGGCTTCTCGGCGGACCTGTCGGGGCCGGTCGGCACCCGCGCGATCTGCCACTTCGACAACGCCTACTTCCTGTCGGATGCGGATATCCGCGCGCTGTGCGCGCGCACCAACACCCAGTCGAACACCGCCTTCCGCGGTTTCGGCGGCCCGCAGGGGGCGGTCGCGATCGAGTACATCATGGACAGCATCGCGCGTGCGGTCGGCCGCGATCCGCTGGACGTGCGCAAACTCAACTTCTATGGCGGCGAGGGGCGCAACACCACGCCCTACGGCCAGACCGTCGCGGACAACGTGATCCACGAGTTGGTCGGCGAGCTCGAGGCCGAAAGCGGATACCGCGCACGCCGCGCCGCGATCGCGGCCTTCAATGCCGCCAGCCCGGTGCTGAAGAAGGGGCTCGCGCTGACGCCGGTGAAGTTCGGCATCTCGTTCAACGTCGCGCACTACAACCAGGCCGGGGCACTGGTGCATATCTACACGGACGGCTCGGTGCTGGTGAACCACGGCGGTGCCGAGATGGGGCAGGGGCTCAACACCAAGGTCTGCCAGGTCGTCGCGAACGAGCTGGGCATCTCGCTCGGCCGCGTGCGTGCGACGGCGGCGGACACGAGCAAGGTCGCCAACACTTCGGCGACCGCGGCCTCGACGGGCGCCGACCTCAACGGCAAGGCCGCCGAGGATGCCGCGCGCCGCATCCGGCTGCGCCTCGCCGAGCTCGCCGCAAGCAGCCACGGGGAGGGCATCGACCCGGCGACGGTGCGCTTTGCCGACGATCATGTCTTCGTCGGCGACCACGCGATTCCCTTCGGCGAGCTCGTGCAGCAGGCCTACGTCGCCCGCGTGCAGCTGTGGTCGGACGGCTTCTACGCGACGCCGGGACTGAACTGGGACCGCAGCAAGCTGACCGGTCGCCCGTTCTATTACTACGCCTACGGCGCCGCGGTGTCCGAGGTGCTGGTCGACACGCTCACGGGCGAATGGCGGCTGCTGCGCGCCGATCTGCTGCACGACGCGGGCAACTCCATCAACCCGGCGATCGACGCCGGCCAGGTCGAAGGCGGCTTCATCCAGGGCATGGGTTGGCTGACGATGGAAGAGCTGTGGTGGAACAAGGAGGGCCGGCTGATGACGCATGCGCCATCCACCTACAAGATCCCGGCCACGCACGACTGCCCGCCCGAGTTCCGCGTGCGCCTGTTTCGCAACCGCAACCGCGAGGACACGATCCTGGGCTCGAAGGCGGTCGGCGAACCGCCGCTGCTCCTGTCCTTCTCGGCGCTGCTCGCGATCCGCGACGCCATCGCGGCGGTCGGCGACGGCCGCATCGACCCGCCGCTGCGCGCGCCGGCCACGCCGGAGGCGATTCTCGACGCCGTCGATGCGGTGCGCGCGCAGTTTTCCGCGGCGCCCGCCGCCGCGCGCAGCGACGTGGCCGCGGAAGCGCTGGCCTGAGACCGGGGAGGGCACGACGATGACGACGTGGATCGATGAACTCGCCCGCCTTTCTGCCGAAGGGACGCGCGCGGTGCTGGTCACGGTCGCGGCGACCCGCGGTTCGACGCCGCGCGCGCCCGGCGCCCGCATGGTGGTCGCCGCGGACGCCTGTCACGGGACGATCGGGGGCGGCCAGCTGGAACTGCGGGCGATCGCGTCCGCGCGCCAGCTCATCGCCGAGGGTGCGACTGCCCCCGTCCTCGTGCGTTTCCCGCTCGGCGCGAGCGTCGGGCAGTGCTGCGGCGGCGTCGTGCAGCTCGCCTTCGAGCCGATCGGCGCCGCGCAGCGCCCATGGATCGAAGAGGGACGCGCGCTCGCGGCCCTGGGCCGCCCCTGGGGACGGCTGGTGTGCCTGGGCTCCGACGCGCGCCCGACGCGGGTCTTCGGCGATCAGGACGAGTCCGCGCCCGAGGCCGTGCTCGGCGCGCCGGCGCTGGCCGCGCACGCGCGCAACCTGTTCTCGGGGAGCGCCGACGGGGCGCTGCTCGTCACCCGCACGCCGGGCGGCGGGGCCGACGGTATGCTCGATGTCAGCCTGCCGCCGGAGTTGCAGGTCGTGCTGTTCGGCGCCGGCCACGTCGGCCGCGCGCTCGCCGAAGTGTTCGGCCGCCTGCCGCTGCGGGTACGCTGGGTGGATCCCCGCGCGGACGAATTCCCGCCTGTGGTCGCGCCCAACATCGACGTGTGCTGCACCGACGTGCCCGAGGCCGAAGTGCGGGCCGCGCCTGCCGATGCCGTCTTTCTCGTGCTCACGCACAGCCATGCGCTCGACTTCGATCTCGTGCGGGCGATCCTCGATCGCGGCGACTACCGCTTCTGCGGCCTGATCGGTTCGCTGTCGAAGCGCGCGAGTTTCGAGAACCGGCTGCGCGCGCGCGGCTACGGCGAGCATGCGATCGCGCGCATGAACTGCCCGATCGGCGTGCGCGGCCTTCCCGGCAAGGAGCCGGAGGTGATCGCCGTCTCCATTGCCGCCGAAGTCCTGCAACTGCGCGGCGTCTCGCTCGCGGCGCGCCCGGCACGCCGCCATGGGGCTGCGGCGTGATGCCGGCCCCCTCCATCCGACTTTCCCGCCTCCAGGTCCGCCCGACATGAAGTTCAGCCCCCTGCAGTTCGGCCCCTTGCACGCCGTCCGCGGCGAAATCCTCCACTTCCTCGCCGATCCCGCCGCGCACGGCGCCAGGGCTGTCGCGCATTTCCCCGACGGCCTGCTCGTGATCCGCGACGGCCGCGTCGCCGAATGCGGACCGGCCGCCGAGCTGCTACCCAAGCTGTCCGCCGCCCTGCCGGTGACCGACTACCGCGGCAAGCTCATCCTGCCGGGTTTCGTCGACACCCACATCCACTACGCCCAGACCGACATCATCGCGAGCTACGGCGAACAGCTGCTCGCCTGGCTGGAGAAATACACCTTCCCGACCGAGCGCCGCTTCGCCGATCCGGAGCACGCGGCGGCGGTCGCCGAGTTCTTCTGCGACGAGCTGCTGAAGAACGGCACGACGACCGCGCTCGCCTTCGCGACCGTGCATCCCGCTTCGGTCGATGCGCTGTTCGGGGCCGCGCGGGAGCGGCGCATGCGCCTGATCGCCGGCAAGGTGCTGATGGACCGCAACTGCCCGGATTTCCTGCGCGACACCGCGGAGACTGGCTACATGGAGTCGAAGGCCCTGATCGAGCGCTGGCACGGCTGCGAGCGGCTGCTCTACGCGGTGACGCCGCGCTTCGCGCCGACCTCGACCCCGGCGCAGATGCAGCTCGCCGGTCAGCTGTTCGCCGAGCATCCCGGCGTGTACCTGCAGTCCCACGTCGCCGAGAACCGGGGCGAGATCGAGTGGGTCGCGCAGCTCTATCCGAAGGCGCGCAGCTATCTGGACGTCTATGACGGCTTCGGCCAGCTCGGCGCGCGGGCGGTGTACGCACACTGCATCTGGCTCGACGACGAGGACCGCCGGCGCATGGCCGACACCGGCACGGCGATGAGCTTCTGCCCGACCTCGAACCTCTTCCTCGGTTCGGGCCTGTTCGACCCCGGGCGTGCACGCGAACTCGGCGTGCGCGTCGGCATCGGCACCGACGTCGGCGCCGGCACCAGCTTCTCGATGCTGCAGACGCTCGGCGAGGCCTACAAGGTGTTGCAGCTCGGGGGACAGAAGCTGTCGGCCGAGAGCGCCTTCCACCTCGCGACCCTGGGCGGCGCGCACAGCCTGGATCTCGACGGTCTGATTGGCAACTTCCTGCCCGGCAAGGAGGCGGATTTCGTCGTTCTGGACCTGCAGGCGACGCCGCTCCTCGCGCGCCGCATGGCGAGTTGCGAGACGCTGTCGGAGCGCCTGTTCGTGCTCATGATGCTGGGCGATGACCGCTGCGTCGCAGCCACGCACGTGCTCGGGGCGCCCGCCTACCGCGCCGGCCCCGCCGCCCGCTGAGTCCCGGGCGACCGCGTCAGGCTTGCGGTGGGGCGGACAGGCGCCGGCGCCAAGTGGCGGGGGGCAGGCCGACCAGGCGCTTGAATGCGCGCGAGAACGCGGCCTCGGACTCGTAGCCGACCTCCTGCGCGATCGCCGCCACCGTGCGGCTCGACTCGCGCAGCAGGCGCGAGCCGAGCTGGATGCGCCAGTTCGCCAGGTAGTGCATCGGCGGCTCGGCGAGGAACTGCACGAAGCGCTCGTGCAGGGCCGAGCGCGAGAGCCCCACCTCGCGCCCGAGCTCGTCGATCGTCCAGGGGCGGTCGGGGCGCTCGTGCAGCAGCGCGAGCGCTCGCCCCACGTAGCGGTCGCGGAGGCCCGCGAGCCAGCCGGTCGCGTCATCCGGCAGTCCTTCGAGGTAGCGCCGCGCGGTGTCGACGAACATCATCTCCGCGAGGCGCTCCAGCACGACGTCGGAGCCGGGCCGGCGCTCGGTCGATTCGCGCGCGGCCTGGTCGATCACGCGCGCGACCCAGTCGCCGGCACGTGCCGCGGGCAGGTGCAGCAGGCGCGGCAGCGCGGCGACCAGCGGGTTGAACGGCCGCAGGTCGCAGCCGAGAAAGCCGCACACGAGGATCGTGTCGGCGTCGCCGACCGGCGCAGGCGCCCCCGGTTCGCGCACGCCGCGGTGATAGGCGACGGGCATCGGCCGTGGGTCGTTGCGCGTCGCGAACACCCAGTCCGGCTCGATGCGTGCCGGCGCGACGCCCGGCGCGCTCGACATCACGTGCGCGTCGCCCTGCGGGAACATCACGATGTCGCCCGTTTCCAGGCGCGCGGGAGGCAGCCCGCTGACCGCGGCCCAGCCGGCACCGCGTGCGACCATGTGGAACTCGATCACGTGTTCGGCGCCGGGCAGCACTGCGGGCGCGATCTCGCGCGCGGGCGGCGCTTCCGCGGCCCAGTCCTCCCAGCAGCTGACGTAGTAGAACACCGCGCCGCGCAGACGCACGGAGCGCAGCAGGTCGGAGAGCGTGTCTTGACTCATGGCAATGGACCGGGTGGCGGGGCAGGGCGCGTGCAAAGCCGGACGCGCGAGCAAGCTTGCACGACTCTCAGTGAAGCATCGAAATGCGCGCGGCGAAAGAATGGGCTCGTCGGGATGTGCTTTGCGCCGCCCCGACACGGGGGCCGCAGAGCCCCCGGCCCAGCCCACCGACAGGAGACTCGCCATGAACGCACCTCTCGCTTCCTGCGTCGCCGCACCGTCCGCAACCCCCGCACCACAACCCGATTTCGCCGCAATCAAGACCCGGCAACAGGCCACCTGGGCGAGCGGCGACTACGCCGTAATCGGCGTGATGCTGCAGATCGTCGGCGAGTCGCTCGCCGAAGCGGCCGATCTGCGCGCCGGCGAGCGCGTGCTCGACGTCGCGGCCGGCAACGGCAACGCGACGCTGGCCGCGGCGCGCCGCTTCGCCGACGTGACCTCGACCGACTACGTGCCGCAACTGCTCGAAAAGGCCGCTGCGCGCGCCAGTGCGGAGGGCTTGCCGGTGCGCTTCCAGGTCGCGGACGTCGAAGCGCTGCCCTTTGCCGACGGCGAGTTCGATGTCGTGCTGTCGACCTTCGGCGCGATGTTCGCCCCCGACCAGCCGCGCACTGCGAGCGAACTGGTGCGTGTCGTGCGCCACGGCGGGCGCATCGGTCTCGCCGCGTGGACCCCGGAGGGCTTCATCGGCGAACTGTTCCGCGTCGTCGGCGCCCACGTGCCGCCGCCGGCCGGCCTGCGTCCGCCCACCCGTTGGGGCGACGAAAGCGCCCTTGTCGAACTCTTCGGTCACCAGGCGGCCGACATCCGCTGCACGCGGCGCGTCTTCAACTTCCGCTACCGCTCGCCGTCGCACTGGATCGACGTCTTCCGCCGCTACTACGGGCCCACGCACAAGGCGTTCGCGGCGCTCGACGAGGCCGGGCAGGCACGCTTGCAGGCCGACGTGATGCGCCTGCTGGAGTCGCGCAACGTCGGCGGATCGGACTCGCTGGTCGTGCCCGGTGAATATCTGGAAGTGGTCATCACGCGGCACTAGCGCAAGCGCCGCGCGGACCTTGCGCGGCGGAGAGGCGGGCGCCGGTCCTCGTGGGGCCGGCGCCCGCTGCGCGACCGGGAGGTCGCGTGGGGGGAGTCAGTCGCCCAGCTCGATGACGCCGGCTTCGTCGAGCCGGACTTCGTCGCAGTTGGGGCCTTCACCGGCGCGGTCGATGACGAGGAAATCCGACACGCCGTCGAGGGCGAGCAGCGGGTGGTGCCACACGCCGCACGCGTAGTTGACGCCTTGGTCGCCGCGCGCGAGGAAGACGCGCAGGTCTTCGACACCCGGGGGATTGCCGGCCGGCGCGACGACGACGAGGTATGCGCCGCCGGAGAGCGGGACGAAGGCCTGGCTGCCGAGCGGGTGGCGTTCCATCATCTCCACCGTGAAGGGCAGGCGCCGGGGCTGGCCACGGAAGATCGACACGATCGCGCGGCCGTCGGGCCCCGGGTCGATGCGCGCGAGGTCGTGGTAGCGCTCGGTGTTGCCGCCGTTGATGGTGAAGTGGCGTTGCGCGTCCGCGGTGGCGATCACGTCGCCGAAGGGCGCAAAGGCTTCTGCGGTCAGCGGCTCGACGGTGAGCCGGATCAGGGTTTCGCTCATTTTTTTACTCTCCCCCACAGCCGCAGGCGCGAGACGCCGCCGTCCGGGATGATGTTGAGGCGCACGTGGGTGACGGGGCCGAGCCTGGCGATCTGCTCGCTGAAGGCGTGGATCGCGTCCATCGACAGCTTCTGCTCGGGCAGCAGCACCGGCCAGAACATGCTCTGGGTGATCAGCGACTGGTCGGTGCCGCCCTCGACGAAGGCGGCCTGGATGGAGCAGCGGTCGGGGTAGTTGCCCTTGAAGTGGGCGGTGTCGACCTCGATCTTCTCGATGGTGCCGGCGGCGCCGAGTTCGAGGATGCACCAGTCGTTGCCGGGCTCGCGACGGCGGCGGGTTTCCCAGCCGTCGCCCATGTTGATGCCGCGCCCGGGCAGGATCAGGTTGGCGGCGGTGCCGAAGTGCGCGTCGTTCCACGCCACCGGGCGGCCGCCGTTCTCGAGCGCGACCAGATCGACGAGCGCATCGCCCGTCCCCTCGAACACCCCGACCGGCTGGCCATACACGCGCAGTCGCGCGATGCCGCCGTCGGGGTAGATGTTTACACGCAGGTGCGTCCACGCTTCATCGGAATTCGCGCGCAAGAGATGATGGCTGTTGCCGGAGAGCGAGGTCGAGGCAAGGATTTCGGTCCACTTCGCGTCCTTCAAGGCGGCGACGTCGTCGGTGTCGCACACGGTGGCCTCGATGGACACCGCCGGGGCGTAGTTGCCGGTGAAGTGGCTGGTGTCGACGTCGAAGCCGCGGATGGTGCCCTTGCGGCCGAGTTTGACGAAGCACCAGTCGTGGCCGGTGCTGCGCTTCCTGCGCGTTTCCCAGCCGTCCATCCACTTGCCGTTGTCGTCGTACTTGCCGGGGATGAACTGGGCGGGTTCGGGGTTGAGCATGCGCGCGACTTCGGCGAAGAAGTCGTCGGAGGCATACAGCGCCTTCGCGCCGATGCGCGGGTTGGCGAGGTCGACCGAGCGGGCGGCCCAGTCGGGGAGAACGGCGGGTTCGGCGATGCGGATGCTGCCGGTGTTGTGACTCATCGGGCGTCTCTCTTGTTGGGGTGAGGTTGGGGGCGCTGCGGGCGCGCCGGTGGCCGGGCGCCCGCAGCGTGCTGCATCAGGATGCGGAGTCGGTGGCGAGGCGCGGTGCGATCTCCGGTTCGCCTTCGGACACGCTCTGACCCTTCATCGCGAGGTGGTAGAGCAGGGCGCCCAGCGCGCAGCCGATGAACCAGTTGAAGTCGGCCAGCGCCTTCGTGCCCGACAGCGTGATCGCGACACCGACGAGCACGGCCGGGGCCAGCGCCCACATCGCGCGCTTGTTCACCCCGTTGTCGTACCAGTAGGCGCCGCCCGGCTTGTCGCTGTAGAGGTCATCGACGACGATCTTCTTGTTGCGCACGAGGTAGAAGTCCACCAGCAGGATGCCGAACAGCGGGCCGATGAAGGCGGCGAGCATGTCGAGCGTGTAGTGGATCACTTCCGGCGAGTTGAACAGGTTCCACGGCGTGATGAAGATCGAGCCGACCGCGGCGATGAAGCCGCCGGTGCGGAAGCTGATGTGCTTGGGCGCGACGTTGGAGAAATCGAAGGCCGGCGACACGAAGTTGGCGACGATGTTGATGCCGATCGTGGCGGTGACGAAGGTGAAGGCGCCCAGCACGGCGGCCATGGTGTTGTCGATCTTGCTCACGGTCTCGATCGGGTCGGTGATCATGTGGCCGAACACCGGGATCGTGCCCGAGGTGATGACGACGGTGACGATGGAGAAGGCCAGGAAGTTCACCGGCAGGCCCCAGAAGTTGCCGCGCTTCACTTCGTCGAAGTGCTTGCCGTAGCGGGAGAAGTCGCCGAAGTTGAGCATCGGGCCGGAGAAGTAGGACACCACCAGCGCGATCGCGGTGATCATCGGGCCGAGCGCGGACCAGCCTTCGTACTTCACTTCGCCGAGGTTGAGGCTGATGTTTTCGGGGCCGGCCTTCCAGATGATCCAGCCGGCGAGCATGAACATCACGACATAGACGGCGGGGCCGGCCCAGTCGATGAAGCGCTTGATCGCCTCCATGCCGTGCCAGAACACGATCGCCTGCAGCACCCACATGATCGAGAAACCCAGCCAGCCCAGATACGAGAGGCCGGCGAAGCTGTCGTGCGCGAGGCTCTCCAGCCCCGGGAAGAAGCGCAGCAGCACGATGGTGAGCGCGGACGAGGCGAGGAAGGTCTGGATGCCGTACCACGCCACCGCGATCAGGCCGCGGATGATGGCCGGTACGTTCGCGCCCCATACGCCGAAGGCCAGGCGGCACGCGACGGGGTAGGGGATGCCGGCCTGCTGGCTGGGACGGGCGACCCAGTTGCAGAACATGTTGACCAGGCAGATGCCGATGATCAGCGACACGAGTACCTGCCAGCTCGTGAGTCCGAGTGCGAACAAACTGCCGGCAAAAACGTATCCACCGACGCTGTGCACGTCGGACATCCAGAACGCGAAGATGTTGTACCAGTTCCAGTTCTTGTCTTTCAGCGGACCGAGGTCCTCGTTGTAGAGGCGGTCGCTGTACCCCGCCGGCAGGTGCTCTGACATGCTTGTCTCCTCATGGCCGCGGTGTGTTCCGCGGCGGCTACCTTTGTGGATTGTGCGGTCCTACAGCCATCGAGCCCGGAACGTATAATTTCTCTTATGCGCGCATTAACTGTATCCGTGGTGATATAAAAGTGTATCCAATCTGTGAAGTCAAGAAATTTTTCTGACCTCGCTCGAGGAAGTGCGTGGGTAGGGGCTTCTGAAGGATGTAACAACGGGCCCGGCGAGCGGGTGTGCTTGTTTGTTTTTTGCGGCGCTTAGTGGATACAAAAAAATATTGAATTGTGTCCAAAGTGATTCTAGGATGTGTTTAACGACGGGAGGGGCGCGTCCTGCCCGTGCATGGAGACAATGATGGGAAAACGAGCATCTGCCGAACTGGGAAGTGCGCGCGCCGACGAGGGACTCGGCGGCAACGGCCGTGACGAGGCGATCTACCGCAACCTGTTCGTCGCGATCGTCGAGAACCACCTCGCGCCCGGCACCAAGCTGCCCGAGGACACGCTGGCGGAAACCTACGGGGTGAGCCGCACCAGCATCCGCAAGGTGCTGCAGCGGCTCGCGCACGAGCGCCTCGTGGATGTGCGCCTGAACCGCGGCGCCTCGGTCGCCCAGCCCTCGGTGGGCGAGGCGCGCGACATCTTTTCCGCGCGGCGCATCATCGAATGCGGCGCGATCCCGCAAGTCGTCGCCAAGGCGACGCCGCCCGCGCTCGAAACGCTGCGCGACCTGGTGCGCCGCGAACATGCCGCGCAGGACCGCGGCGACTGGCGCGAATCGATCTACCTGTCGGGTGCCTTCCACGTCGAACTGATGCGCCTGTCGGGCAACGAGACGCTGACCGATTTCCTCACCCAGCTCGTGTCGCGCTCCTCGCTCGTGATCGCCACCTACGGTTCGCCGCAGACCGCGAGCTGCCGCCATTCCGAGCACGACGACGTGATCGAGATCATCGCCGGCGGCGATGTGGATGGCGCGACGCGCTGGATGGACCGCCACCTGCGCGACGTCGAGCGCACCGTGGTGCTGGTCGAGGAAGAACCCGCCCCGTCGGACCTGAAGAAGATTCTCGAGGAGGTCGCCCAGCGCCGCCCCAAGCTGCGCTGAGGACGTTCTCCGGTATTACAAGGAAGGAGACAGCAATGCTGATACGCGTCATCAACCCCAACACCACCCGCAGCATGACCGAGAAGATCGGCGCCTCGGCGCAGCGCGTCGCCGCGCCGGGTACGCGCATCGTCGCAACCAACCCGGACAGCGGCCCGGTGTCGATCGAGAGCCACTTCGACGAGGCCATCAGTGCGGTCGGCGTCGCCGACGAGGTGCGCAAGGGCGAGCAGGAGGGAACGGACGCGTACGTGATCGCCTGCTTCGGCGACCCGGGTCTGCTGGCCGCGCGCGAGCTCACGCGCGCGCCGGTGCTCGGCATCGCGGAAGCCGCCTTCCACCTGGCGACGATGATCAGCACGCGCTTCTCCATCGTCACGACCCTGTCGCGCACCGGCATCATCGCCGAGCACCTGTTGCAGTCCTACGGCTTCGCGCACCACTGCCGGCGCGTGCGCGCGGCCGAGATCCCGGTGCTGGACCTCGAGGACGACGGCGCCTGCGCCCTGAACCGCATCGTCGATGAATGCCGCCGCGCGAAGGCCGAGGACAACATCGGCGCGATCGTGCTGGGTTGCGGTGGCATGGCCGACCTCGCCGACGAGATCCGCGACGCGGTCGGGCTGCCCATCGTCGAAGGCGTCACGGCCGCGGTGAAGCTCGCCGAGACGCTCGCGAGCCTCAAGCTCGGCACCAGCAAGTTCGGCGACCTCGCCTTCCCGCCGCCGAAGCGCTTCACCGGGAGATTCGAGCACCTGAGTTCCTGAAGCACCCCCAGCCCCACCGCCGAGACGCCCGCAAAGAGGCGCCCGGACCGCATCGAAGGAGACAGAGATGGCTGTTGCACAACAGAAGATGGTTGCGCCCGGACTGGGCGCGGGTGTCGGCGCGGCTGCGCCCGATGCGTCCGGCTCGCAGCACAAGGCGGCCGGCGAGGAATCGCTCGCACCGCAGCAGACGCGCATCATGGACCGATGGTCCTATCTCATGGCCTGGCTGGGCGGCTGCGTGTCGATCGGCACCTTCGCGATGGGCTCGAGCCTCGTCGGCCAGCTCAACATGCTGCAGGCGGCGGCCGCGATCGCGATCGGCTGCTTCGTGATCGGCATCGCGCTCGCGATCAACGGCGCCGCCGGCCACAAGTACGGCATCCCCTTCATGGTGCAGGCGAGGAGCGCCTTCGGCTTCGCCGGCACGCGCTTCCCCGGCTTCGTGCGCGCCGTGCCCGCCGTCGTGTGGTTCGGCTTCCAGAGCTGAATCGGCGCCGGCGCGCTCAACGCGGTGTCGGCGACGATATTCGGCTACGACAACCTCGTCGTGTGGTTCATCGCCTTCCAGGCGGTGCAGATCGCGCTGTCGGTCTACGGCTTCCATGGCATCAAGTGGCTGGAAAACATCGGCAGCGGCTTCATCCTGTTCGCGCTGATCTACATGTTCTATGCCGTGATCACCAAGTTCGGCGGCGCGATCGACGCCAAGATCACCGGCATCGAAGGCACCTGGGGCCTGCCATTCTGGGGGGCGACGATGCTCTTCCTGGGGATCTACAGCACGATGATGCTCAACGTCAGCGACTACTCGCGCGAGCTGCACAAGGACGTCGGGCGCGGCGCGCAAACCACGATCTACTCGATGAGCATCCTGCCGGCGACCCTCTTCATGGGCCTCATCGGCCTGATGGTGTCCGGCGCGACCGGCACCGCCGACCCGATCAAGGTGTTCTCGAGCGCCGTCGACAACAAGCCGCTGCTCGTCATCACGCTGCTCTTCATCGCCTTCGCGCAGGTCACCACCAACGTGCTCAACAACGTCGTGCCGCCGGCCTACGTGCTGATGGACGTGTTCAAGCTGTCCTTCCGCAAGTCCGCGGTGCTGGTGGGCCTGCTTGCGTTCGCGACCTTCCCGTGGGAGCTGGTGAAGGACGAATCGGCCGCTGGCCTGCAGATCTTCGTGCAGACCTATTCGGCCTTCCTCGGCCCGATCCTCGCGGTGCTGGTGGTCGACTACTACATCCTGCGCCGCCGCACGCTGAACCTGCAGCATTTTTACGACGCCGACGGCCCCTACCGCGGCGTGAACCCGGCCGGCATCGTCGCGACGGCGGTGGGCGTGGCCACGGCGCTGAGCTTCCCGGCGGTGTCGTGGTACGCGAGCCTGCTGCCGGCGGGGCTGACGTACTGGCTGCTGATGAACCACTGGGACGCGTGCAAGCGCTTCCGCGACAACTGAACAAGGTGAACGCAATGAAGATCGATCCGAACTACCCCCGCGACCTCGTCGGCTACGGCCGCAACCCGCCGTACGCGAACTGGCCCGGCCGCGCGCGCGTCGCGGTGCAGTTCGTGCTGAACTACGAGGAGGGCGGCGAGAACTGCGTGCTGCATGGCGACCCCGGCAGCGAACAGTTCCTGTCCGAACTCTTCAACCCGCCCGCGATCCCCGACCGCCACCTGTCGATGGAAGGCATCTACGAGTACGGCTCGCGCGTCGGGGTGTGGCGCTTCCTGCGCGAGTTCGAGCGCCGCGGCCTGCCGCTGACGATCTTCGGCGTGTCGATGGCGCTGCAGCGGCACCCCGAAGTCACCGCCGCCTTCCGCGAGCTGGGCCACGAGATCGCCTGCCACGGCTGGCGCTGGATCCACTACCAGAACGTCGACGAGGCCACCGAGCGCGAGCACATGCGCATCGGCATGGAGATCATCGAGCGCCTCACCGGCGAGCGCGCGCTGGGCTGGTATACGGGCCGCGACTCCCCCAACACGCACCGCCTGGTCGCCGACTACGGCGGCTTCCTGTACGACGCCGACTACTACGGCGACGACCTGCCGTTCTGGATGGAGGTGAAGAAGACCGACGGCGAGGCCGTGCCGCAGCTCATCGTCCCCTACACGCTCGACACCAACGACATGCGCTTCGCGCTGCCGCAGGGCTTCTCGCACGGCGACGAATTCTTCGAATACCTGCGCGACGCTTTCGACGTGATGTACGCGGAAGGCGACGAGCGCCCCGCGATGATGTCGGTCGGCATGCACTGCCGCCTGCTCGGCCGCCCAGGGCGCTTCCGTGCGCTGCAGCGCTTCCTCGACCACATCGAGAAGCACGACCGCGTGTGGGTATGCCGGCGCGTCGATGTCGCACGGCACTGGCGCGAGCAACACCCCTACAGTCCGGCGCGCTGAAGAAAGGCCACGACGCCCGCGATTTCGCGCTCCATGTCGACGAAGGATTCGTGATCGCCGGGCAGGCTCAGGAGCTCGACGGCGCCCGGGCGGGCGGCGGCGTGGATCCGGCGGGCGTCGGCTGGTGGGACGACCGTATCCTGTTCGCCGTGCACGAGCAGCACGGGGCAGTCCAGCCGGGTGATGCTGCGCAGCGGGGCAATGTCGTCGAAGCGGTGCGCGATGGTGCGCTCCACGTGGCCGAGGATGTAGCGCGCGACGATTCCCGGCAGGTGCCGGCCGGCGAGCCAGCGATTCATCATCTCCTGCGGGTGTGCGAAGGCGGCGACGCTGACCACCGCCGCAACGTCGCGACGGCGCGCGGCGGCGAGGAGGACGGCGCCGGCGCCGACGGAGTGGCCCAACAGCGCGATGCGCTGCGGGTCGATCTCCGCACGGCCCGCGAGCCAGTCGCAGGCGTGGCTCGCGTCTTCCGCGAAGCGCGGCAGCGAGGCGAAGCTGTCGGCGTCCGAGAGTCCGTGGCAACGTGCATCGATGAGCAGCGTCGCGAAGCCGGCACGATGCAGCGGGCCGGCCAGCGGCAGCATCATCTGCGCGTTGCCGCCCCAGCCGTGCACGATCACGACGGCGGGTGCGCGGCCTGCCGCCTCGGCGGGGATCAGCCAGGCGTGAAGCAGCCTGCCGTTCGCGGTCGGGATGCGCACCGTCTCGAAGGCGAGGCCTCGGGCCGCCGGGGTCTCCGTCTCGCGGACGCGTGGCGCGGCGAGGCTCGCCCGTATCGCGTAATGCACCGCGGCACGCAGGGTGACGAGTACGGCTGCGGTACCGGCGAGAAGGAGGAGGGCGGTCACGAGCGTAATGGCGGGCTCCCCGAGGGCGCGGAAACTGGTTCACGGTCTCATGCTTCGGGTATCCCGCACAATTGGGAGGCACGCGAGATGACGGCGGGGCGCGCGATGTAGCGATCGCCGCAAGCTTCAACGCCGGGGCGTTCATCCGACGCCGTCGTCGAATCCGGGTGGTGTTCGGAAATCCGAACGCCCGAAAGGGCCGTGGTTCGGATTTCCGAACGGACACGCACAACGCGGCGACAGGCACGTCGCGGATTTCAAGGGCTGCGAGTTTTGCGCGCTGCAGCAAAAAAGCTGGCACGCCGTCTGCAATGGATATGGCCATCGGGATTATTTATCCCGCCATACCAAAGGAGACATGATGCTGCCGCGCAAGCCCCTGAATGCCACTCTCGCCGCCCTGATCACCGCCGGAGCCGTCGCCCTCGTGCCCGCCGTCGCGCAGGCCAACACGCTGCAGAAGATCAAGGAGACCGGCGCGATCACGCTCGGCCACCGCGAATCCTCGATCCCGTTCTCCTACTACGACCAGAGCCAGCAGGTGGTGGGCTATTCACAGGAGATGATGCTGACGGTCGTCGAGGCCATCAAAGCCGAGCTGAAGATGCCCAACCTGCAGGTGCGCATGATGCCGGTCACCTCGCAGAACCGTATCCCGCTGGTGCAGAACGGCACCGTGTCGATCGAGTGCGGTTCGACCACGAACAACACCGAGCGGGCCAAGCAGGTCGCCTTCTCGAACACCATCTTCGTCGTCGGCACGCGCCTGATGACCAAGAAGGAGTCGGGCGTGACGGATTTCGAGCAGCTCGCCGGCAAGAACGTCGTGACGACCGCCGGCACGACCTCGGAGCGCCTGCTGCGCAGGATGAACGAGGACAAGAAGCTCGGCATGAACATCATCAGCGCCAAGGACCACGGCGAGTCCTTCCTGACGCTGGAAACCGGGCGCGCGGTCGCCTTCATGATGGACGACGCGCTGCTCTACGGCGAACTGGCGAAGGCCAAGCGTCCCGGCGACTGGACCATCACCGGCACGCCGCAGTCGTATGAAGCCTACGGCTGCATGATGGCCAAGGACGACCCGGCCTTCAAGAAGGTGGTCGATGCGGCGATCGCGAAGACCATGACCTCCGGCGAGGCCGAGGCGATCTACAACAAGTGGTTCCTCGCGGCGATTCCCCCGAAGAACATCAACCTCGGCTTCCCGATCTCGGACGCGATGAAGAAGCTCTTCAAGGAGCCGAACGACCGCCCGTTCGAGTAATCGCCGCTCCATCCCCCGACCCCGACCAAAAAAATACAGACGGCCCCCGCGCGGGGCCGCTTCAGGAGACTCGAGATGCAAGTTCGCAACCGCAAGGGCTGGACCGCCGGCCGTACGCTGGCGCTGATCGCCGCGCTGGCGCTGTCCAGCAGCACCGCTTTCGCCGCTGCCAAAAGCAAAATCGTCATCCTCGCCACCGGCGGCACGATCGCCGGTGCGGGGGCCACCGCTGCCAACAGCGCGACCTACCAGGCCGCGAAGGTGCCGGTCGACAAGCTGATCGCCGGCGTGCCGGAACTTGCCGACGTCGCGGACGTGCGCGGTGAGCAGGTGTTCCAGATCGCCTCGGAGAGCTTCACCAACGAGCAGCTGATGACGCTGGGCAAGCGCGTCGCCGCGCTGGCGAAGCAGGACGACGTCGACGGCATCGTCGTGACGCACGGCACCGACACGCTGGAGGAGACGGCCTTCTTCCTCAACCTCGTCGTGCACACCGACAAGCCCATCGTCGTGGTCGGCGCCATGCGTCCGGGTACCGCGCTGTCGGCCGACGGCATGCTCAACCTGTACGACGCCGTTTCCGTCGCCGCGGCGAAGGATGCGCGCGGCAAGGGCGTGCTGGTGACGATGAACGACGAGATCCAGAGCGGTCGCGACGTGAGCAAAACGATCAACATCCGCACCGAGGCGTTCAAGAGCCCGTGGGGCGCGCTGGGCATGGTCGTCGAGGGCAAGAGCTACTGGTTCCGTGCCCCCGCCAAGCGCCACACGACGGGCTCCGAGTTCGACATCGACAAGATCGAGAAGCTCGCACCGGTCGAGGTCGCCTACGGTTACGGCAACATGAGCCCGTCGGCCTACCGCGCGTACGGCAAGGACGGCGTGAAGGCGGTGATCCACGCCGGCACCGGCAACGGCTCGGTGGCGAAGCACATCGTGCCGGAGCTGCAGGAGCTGCGCAGCAAGGGCGTGCAGGTGATCCGCTCGGCGCGTGTCACCGGCGGCGGCTTCGTGCTGCGCAATGCCGAACAGCCCGACGACAAGTACGACTGGGTCGTCGCCCACGACCTCAATCCGCAGAAGGCGCGCATCCTCGCCGCGGTCGCACTGACCGCGACGCAGGACAGCAAGGAGCTACAGCGCATTTTCTGGGAGTACTAAGAGCTCGCGAATAAATCTACTGCGCGACCCGATTTCGTCCCTGTGATGCTCCCCGTACTACTTGTACGGCTGCGCTTCTCGGAACGAACTCGGGCCGCTCGCTACGATTTCTTCACAAGCTCGGAACCGATGCCCGGTCCGATCCCGGGCTCCCGCCCCTGAAGCATCCCTTCTGCCGACGCCCCGCGCGCCGGTGGCAGGGACGGGCTGCGCCCGCCGCAGCCGCAGGGGTCTTTCCCTCCGACGTTTCTGGAGTCTTGCATGGAATACCAATGGAATTGGGGCGTGTTTCTGCTCCCCAGCGCCGTCAATGACGGCACCTACCTCGACTGGATGTTCGCCGGCCTGAAGACGACGCTGGCGCTGTCCCTGTCGGCCTGGGTGATCGCGCTGCTGCTGGGCGCGGTGGTCGGCGTGCTGCGCACCGTGCCGCATCGCGGGCTGGCCTTCGGCGCGACGGCCTACGTCGAGATGTTCCGCAACATCCCGCTGCTGGTGCAGCTGTTCTTCTGGTATTTCGTGCTGCCGGAAATGCTGCCGACCGCGGCCGGCGATGCCTTCAAGGCGCTGAACCCGATCGCGCAGCAGTTCGTCGCGGCGATGGTGTGCCTGGGCTTCTTCACCAGTGCGCGCGTCGCGGAGCAGGTGCGCTCGGGCATCAACGCGCTGCCGCGCGGACAGAAGAACGCCGGCCTCGCGCTGGGGCTCACGCTGCCGCAGACCTACCGCCACGTGATGCTGCCGATGGCCTTCCGCCTGGTCGTGCCGCCGCTGACCTCGGAGTTCCTCAACGTGTTCAAGAACTCGGCCGTGTGCTCGACGATCGGCCTGCTCGAACTCGCCGCGCAGGGCCGCCAGCTGGTCGATTACACCGCCCAGCCCTACGAATCCTTCGTCGCGGTGACGGTCGCCTACCTCGCGATCAACGTCGTCGTGATGCTGCTGATGCGCAAGACGGAAGCGCTCGTGCGCGTTCCCGGTTACCTCGGAGGCAAGTGAGATGTTCGGTTCCTACGAATTCGATTGGTCATCGATCCCCGGCTCGCTGAACTTCCTCGGCCAGGGCCTGATGGTTTCGCTGGAGATCACCGCGCTGGCGATCGTCGCCGGCATCGTGTGGGGCACCCTGTTGGCGATGGCGCGCCTGTCGTCGATTAAGCCGCTGGCGTGGGCCGCGGCCGGCTACGTCAATCTCTTCCGCGCCATCCCGCTGGTGATGGTGCTGCTGTGGTTCTTCCTGATCGTGCCGAAGTTCCTCGAGAGCTTCCTCGGCCTGCCGCCGGGCTCCGACGTGCGTCTCGCCTCCGCGATGATCGGCTTCGCGCTGTTCGAGTCGGCCTACTACGCGGAGATCATCCGCGCCGGCATCCAGTCCGTGCCCAAGGGCCAGCTCGCCGCCGCCCACGCGCTGGGCATGAGCTACCCGCAGGCGATGCTGAACGTCGTGCTGCCGCAGGCCTTCCGCAACATGGTGCCGCTGCTGCTGACGCAGGCCATCATCCTGTTCCAGGACACCTCGCTCGTCTATGTGTCGGCGCTCGCCGACTTCTTCGGCGCGGCCTACAAGGTCGGCGACCGCGACGGACGGCTCGTGGAGCTGGTGCTCTTCGCCGGCGCCGTTTACTTCGTGCTGTGCTTCGCCGCCTCGCAAGCCGTGCGCCACTTCCAGAAACGCCTGCAGGGCGCTTGAGCGCCACCGCACTCCGTTGCTAACGAATACACATCGACTTCAAGGGAATCGTCATGATCACGATCGACAAAGTCAGCAAGCATTACGGCAATTTCCAGGTCCTCACCGACTGCTCCACCCACGTGAACAAGGGCGAGGTGGTCGTCGTCTGCGGCCCCTCGGGTTCGGGTAAATCCACCCTCATCAAGTGCGTGAATGGCCTGGAGCCCTTCCAGCAGGGTGACATCCATGTGAACGGCACCTCGGTCGGTGCGCCGAAAACCAATCTCTCGAAGCTGCGCGCCCACGTCGGTATGGTGTTCCAGCACTTCGAGCTGTTCCCGCACATGACCATCCGCGACAACCTGGGCCTCGCGCAGATCAAGGTCCTGAAGCGCGACAAGGACGAGGCGGCAGAGAAGGGGCTGTACTTCCTCGACCGCGTCGGCCTCAAGGCGCATGCGCACAAGTTCCCCGGCCAGCTCTCCGGCGGCCAGCAGCAGCGCGTCGCGATCGCGCGCGCGCTCGCCATGGACCCGATCTGCATGCTGTTCGACGAGCCGACCTCGGCGCTCGACCCCGAGATGATCAACGAGGTCCTCGATGTGATGACCGAGCTGGCGCAGGAAGGCATGACGATGATGTGCGTCACGCACGAGATGGGTTTTGCCAAGCGCGTCGCGCACCGCGTGATCTTCATGGACCACGGCAAGATCGTCGAGGACGACAGCAAGGAAGCCTTCTTCGCCAACCCACGCTCGGAGCGCGCGCAGCAGTTTCTCGCGAAGATCCTGCAGCACTGAGAGGCTGTGAATAAATCTACTGCGCGACCCGATTTCGCCCCTGCGATGCTCGCCGTACCACTTGTACGGCTGCGCTTCTCGGGACGAACTCGGGCCGCTCGCTACGATTTCTTCACAACCTCTGAGCACCACAAGAAAGCAACAGCCAAGAGCAGAAACAACCGAAGCGCCGCCTTACCCAGGCGCATCCGCATAGGAGACAGCATGCATCACGAGAACCTTCCGTCCTACCTGTCCGCCGACCATCTCGGCCCGTGGGAGACCTACCTCAGCCAGATCGAGGCCGTCGCGCCCTTTATCGACGCGCCGCTGCGTCCGTGGATCGAGACCCTGCGCCGCCCGAAGCGCATCCTCGTCGTCGACGTGCCGATCCGCCTCGATAACGGCGAGATCGCGCACTACGAGGGCTACCGCGTGCAGCACAACGTGTCGCGCGGCCCCGGCAAGGGTGGCGTGCGCTTCCATCCGGACGTGACGCTGTCGGAAGTGATGGCGCTGTCGGCGTGGATGACGATCAAGAACGCGGTGGTGAACGTGCCCTACGGCGGCGCCAAGGGCGGCATCCGCGTCGACCCCAAGCCGATGTCGCGGGCCGAGCTGGAGCGTCTGACGCGCCGCTACACCAGCGAGATCAACATCCTGCTCGGGCCGGACAAGGACATCCCCGCGCCCGACGTGAACACCAACGAGCAGGTGATGGCGTGGATGATGGACACCTACTCGATGAACCAGGGCCGCACCGCGACCGGTGTCGTCACCGGCAAGCCGATCGCGCTCGGCGGCAGCCTCGGCCGGCATGATGCGACGGGCCGCGGCGTGTTCGTCAGCGCCCGCGCGGCCGCCGAGAAGATCGGCCTGCCGATCACGGGGGCGCGCATCGCCGTGCAGGGCTTCGGCAACGTCGGCGAGGCCGCGGCCCGCATCTTCCACGACGCCGGCGCGAAGCTGGTCGCGATCCAGGACGTCGCCGGCACCATCCACAACCCGGCGGGTTTCGACCCCTACCAGCTGCGCAAGCACCTCGCCGAGGGCGGCAAGCTGGTCGACTATCCCGGCACGACCGAGATCGCCCCCGCCGACTTCTGGTCGCTCGACTGCGAGATCCTCGTGCCGGCGGCCGTCGAAGGCCAGATCACGGCCGGGAATGCACCGCACATCCGCGCGAAGATGATCGTCGAGGGGGCCAACGGCCCGACCACGCCGGAAGCCGACGCGATCCTCCGTGACCGCAACGTGCTGGTCGTGCCCGACGTGCTCGCCAACGCGGGTGGCGTGACGGTGAGCTATTTCGAGTGGGTGCAGGACTTCTCGAGCTTCTTCTGGACCGAGGCAGAGATCAACGCCCGTCTCGAGCGCATCATGACCGAGGCCTTCGGCGCCGTGTGGCACATCGCCCAGGAGCGCAAGCTCACCTTGCGTACCGCAGCCTTCGTCGTCGCTTGCCGTCGCGTGCTCGAAGCGCGTGCGGTGCGGGGCCTGTATCCCTGATTCGGCACGGGTGGGGCGGACGCGCCGAAGCGCCCGCCGCCCCACGCCCGGTGCGATTCATCGAGCGGACTGCACCAGGAGTCTGTCGGACTTGAAGAATCGAAGCGAAAATTCGGCTGGGCGAGGACAGATTTTGTCGATTTTGCAGATCAATAGTTATTCTATTGACCAAAAAAGCGGCGAAATATGGACCGCCCAGGCGGATTTGCAGCCGATTTCCTTTTAGTCCGACAGGCTCCTAGAATCCCGGCACCGCCCCTCGATCCCCATCGATGCCCCCCCGCCCGCGTTTCCACGTCGCTGTCCGCCTTGCCCTGGTCGCCGCCTGCATGCTGCTGGCGGGCGTCGCGACCTATCATTTCAGCGCCCGTGTCGGGCTGGCGGCCCTGCGTGCCGACACCCGCCACGACCTCGACCTGCTGGCAACTGCGGTCGATGGCTCGGTCACGCGCTACGAGCACCTGCCCAGCGCCGTCGCGCTGAGCAGCGAGGTGCTGCGCCTGCTGCGCGCCGGGGAGGGGGATCGGGGCACGCTGCAGCCCGCCGCGAACCATTACCTCGAACGCCTCAACAGCTTCTTCGGCGGCCTCGCGATCTTCGTCCTCGACACCGAGGGCACGGTGGTCGCCTCCAGCGACTGGATCTACTCCGACAACCTGCTCGGCCAGAACCAGAAGCTGCGCTCCTATTTCCAGGCCGCCGTGCGCGGCGCGCCGGACCGCTACTACGCGATCGACGAGACGCGCAACGAGGCCGGCTATTTCTTCGCCCATCCGATCCGCGACGAAGGGCAGGACTGGCGCGTCGTCGGCGTCGCGGTCGTGAAGATCGCCCTGACCGAACTCGAACGCCGCTGGATGCCGCGCAACGAGCCGGTGCTGATGGCCGACGCCAACGGCGTCGTGATCGTCGCGTCGGTACCGGATTGGAAATACACCGCGCTGCGCCCGCTGAGCGGCGAGGTCGCCGCCGAGATCGGCGCGACGCGCCGCTTCGCCGATCACGTGATCCGGCCCTTCCCGGTCGCGCTCGGCACGCCGGACACCGGCGAGACGACGCTCGTCGCCTTCCCCGAAGCGCCGACGCTCGCCGGCGAGCGCCGCCTGAAGGCGCGCGATTTCCTCGTCGAGACGCGCCAGTTGTCTGGAACGGGCTGGCAGCTCGTGACCTTCGCCGACCTGCGCGCGCGCCGCGCCGACGCGCTGACCGACGCCGCGCTCGGCGCCGCCGCGACGGGCTGCGTGCTGCTGCTCGGGCTCTTCCTGCAGCAGCGCCGGCGCACGCTCAAGAGCCGCGCCGAAGCCCAGGCCCTGCTGCAGAAGGCCAACGCCGAACTGGAGCAGAAGGTGGGCCTGCGCACCGCCGACCTCACCGCGGCGAACGAGCGCCTGCGCGCCGAGGTCACCGAACGCCAGCGCGCCGAACAGACGCTGCGCGCGGCGCAGGACGAGCTCGTGCAGGCGGCCAAGCTCGCCGTGCTGGGCCAACTCGCGACCGGCATCACGCACGAGCTCACCCAGCCGCTGGGCGCGCTGCGCACGCTCGGCGGCAACGCGATCGAGTTCATGCGCCGCGGCGACCAGGCGACGGCACAGGGGAATCTCGAAATCATGGCGACGCTGGTCGATCGCATGGGCGAGATCATCGACCCGCTGAAGACCTATGCGCGCAAGTCGCCCGCGCGCCCCGCATCCGTCGACGTCGCGCACGCGCTGCGCAGCGCACTCTTCCTCCTCGACCAGAAACTGCGCCGCGCCGGCGTCACGGTCGACAACCGCTGCGAGCCGGGCAGGGCGCTCGCGTGGTGCGACCAGAACCGCCTCGAGCAGGTGCTCGTGAACCTGATCGGCAACGCGGTCGATGCGATGGACGAAAGTCCCGTGCGCAAGCTGCGCCTCGAGGCGGAGGCCGCGCGGCCCGGGCGGCTCCTCGTGCGCGTGATCGACAGCGGCCCCGGCCTGTCGGATGATGCACTGGCGCACATCTTCGAACCCTTCTTCACGACCAAGCCGGCCGGCGTCGGCCTCGGGCTCGGCCTCGCGATCTCGCAGGACATCGTCCGCGATTTCGGCGGCGACCTGTCCGCAGCCAACCACCCCGACGGCGGCGCCGTCTTCACGCTCGACCTGCCGACGGCCGGAGAACACCACGCATGACTCCCCCTCTCGCGCCCCAAGCGATTCCGACCCCGGAGCTGAAGGTCCTCATCGTCGAGGACGACCCGAACGTACGCCTCGGCTGCGTGCAGGCGATGCAGCTCGCCGGCATCCCGGTCGAGGGCGTCGCCTCGGCCGAGGCCGGCCGGCGCGTCGTCGGCCCGGATTTTCCCGGCGTCGTCGTTACCGACATGCGCCTGCCCGGCATGGATGGCCTGCAGTTCCTGCGCGAACTCGTCGCGCAGGACGCCGCGCTGCCGATCATCATGATCACCGGCCACGGCGACGTGACGCTGGCCGTCGAGGCGATGCGCAGCGGCGCCTACGACTTCATCCCCAAGCCCTTCTCGCCCGAGCACCTCGTCGAGGTCGTGCGCCGCGCACTGGAAAAACGCGCGCTGACGATGGAAGTCGAGAGCCTGCGCCGCCGCCTGGATCACCGCGACGCGATCGAGGCGCGGCTGATCGGCCGCTCGCCGCAGATGGAGAAGGTGCGCCGCCTGCTGCTGGAGATTGCCGACACCAGCGTCGACGTCCTGATCGTCGGCGAGACCGGCTCCGGCAAGGAGATGGTGGCGCGCTGCCTGCACGACCTCAGCAGCCGCAGCAAGGCCAACTACGTCGCGCTCAACTGCGGCGGCCTGCCCGACAACCTCATCGACAGCGAGCTCTTCGGCCACGAGGCGGGCGCCTTCACCGGCGCGCAAAAGCGGCGTATCGGGAAGATCGAGCACGCCAACGGCGGCACGCTCTTCCTCGACGAGGTCGAGTCGATGCCGATGGCAGTGCAGATCAAGCTGCTGCGTGTGCTGCAGGAACGCATGGTCGAGCGCCTCGGCTCCAACGCCCTGATCCCGGTCGCGTGCCGCGTCGTCGCCGCGACCAAGGAAGACCTGCGCGAGCTCGCCGACCGCCAGAAATTCCGCGCCGACCTGTACTACCGCCTCAACGTCGCGCGCGTCGAACTGCCGCCGCTGCGCGAGCGCCGCGAAGACATCCCGCTGCTGCTCGAGCACTTCATGCTGCACGCAGCGCAACTGCACCAGCGCCCGATTCCCGAGGTCGCGCGCGACCAGATGCAGCAGCTGATGGCGCACGACTGGCCGGGCAACGTGCGCGAACTGCGCAACGCCGCCGAATGCCTGGTCCTCGGCCTGCGTCGCGACTTCGGCACGACGCCTTCGCCCGAAGCGCGCGGCGCGTCGTTGGCCGAGGCGGTGGAGAACTTCGAGCGCTCGCTGATCGCCGCCGAGCTGCGCCGCCAGAACGGCAACCTCGCCCGCAGCAGCGAGGCACTGCAGATCGCGAAGACCACGCTGCACGACAAGATCCGGAAATACGGCCTCGCGGGCTAGAATCGGCGGGTTTCCTTACCCCCGAGGACAAGCCCCATGACCATCCTGCGCGACAAGCTCTACATCGGCGGCCGCTGGGTTGCCCCGGCCGGCGCCGGCCTGATCGACGTGATCGACCCGAGCGATGCCTCGGTCTATGCCCGCATCCCCGAAGGCGCTGCTGCCGACGCGGAGGCCGCCATCGCCGCCGCACACGCGGCCTTCGATGCGTGGTCGCGCCTGCCTGCGGCCGAGCGTGCGGACTGCATCGAACGCGTGGCCGCCGGGCTGGAAGCACGCCGCGACGAGCTCGCCGCCGCGATCGCGCACGAGGTCGGCATGCCGCTGAAGATGGCGGGGCGCTTGCAGGTCGCCGGGCCCGTCGGCAGCTGGAAGCACTATGCGAAGCTCGCGCGCGAATTCCAGTGGGAAGAGCGCGTCGGCAATTCGCTGGTCGTGCGCGAGCCGATCGGCGTCGTCGGCGCGATCACACCGTGGAATTTCCCGCTCAACCAGATCTCGCTGAAGGTCGCACCGGCGCTCGCCGCGGGCTGCACGGTCGTGCTGAAGCCCTCCGAGGTCGCGCCGATCAACGCCTTCATCCTCGCCGACGTCATCGCAGAGGCAGGCCTGCCGGCGGGCGTGTTCAACCTCGTGACCGGCTACGGCCCGGTGGTCGGCGAAGTCCTCGCCTCCGACCCGCGCGTCGACATGGTGTCCTTTACCGGCTCTACGCGCGCCGGCCGCCGCGTCGCCGAACTCGCTGCGGTGACGGTGAAGAAGGTCGCGCTGGAACTCGGGGGAAAATCGGCCGCGGTGATCCTCGACGACGCCGACCTCGCAGCGGCGGTGAAGGGCACCGTGTCGAACTGCCTGCTGAACTCCGGCCAGACCTGCTCGGCGCACACGCGCATGCTAGTGCCGCGCGCGAAGCTCGCCCAGGCCGCCGACCTCGCCGCCGCGGCGGCCGCCGCGTTCAGGGTCGGGCCGGCGTTCGTCGAAGACAGCAAGCTCGGCCCGCTCGTCTCCGACGTGCAGCGCGAGCGCGTGGTTGGCTACATCCGCCGCGGCATCGCCGAAGGGGCGAAGCTCGTCGCCGGCGGCCCCGACGCCGCGCCGGCCGGCAGCGGCTTTTTCGTCGCGCCGACCGTGCTGGTCGTCGAGGACCGCAAGGCGACCGTCGCACAGGAGGAGATCTTCGGCCCGGTGCTGGTGATCCTGCCGCACGACGGCGACGAGGACGCGATCGCACTCGCGAACGATTCGATCTACGGCCTGGGTGGCGGCGTGTGGGCGGGCAGCGACGAGCATGCGCTGGCCGTCGCGCGGCGCATCCGCAGTGGCCAGATCGACATCAACGGCGCGCCGTGGAACCCGCGTGCGCCCTTCGGCGGCTATCGCCAGTCGGGGCTGGGGCGCGAGAACGGCGTCTACGGCCTGGAAGAGTTCCTCGAGTACAAGGCGATCCAGCTGCCGCAGAAGGCGTGAGTTACGCGGCCGCTGAAGGCCGGCGCCCTCAGTAGCCGCCGCGGCCCGGCGTCGGTGCGCGCCGGGCACGGAAGTCCGGCGTCAGGCCGATCGTCGTCGTCGCGTCGACCGCGCCGGCGGACGGCACCGCGAGCTGCCGCGCGGTCGCCAGCTCGCTGCCTTCGAGCTGGGGATGCCAGACCCGCAGTGTGTAGTTGCCGCCGGTCAGGGCCGCGAGCGTCGCATTGCCGTCGGCGCCCGTCTTTGCGAAGTGCGGGCTTTCCGAGACGTAGATGTAGCCGACCATCCAGTCGTGAATGTTGCAGCCGAGGATGACGACGCCGGGCTTGTCGAACAGCACGGGCGACGCCGGCGTTCCGCTGTATAGCGGCAGTTCGAACGTTTTCGCAGTCGAGAACGAATAGACGTGATGCCGGATATTGTCGTTGTTCGGGAAATGCACCCGCGTGCCCACCTGCACCGGCAGCACGTACGGGACGAATTCCTTGTTGCGCTGGTCTTCCTCCGCGACGCCCGGCGTGCCGCCGGCGCCCGGCGTGCCGCCCGCCGGGACTGCGACCACCACCGCATCGGCAACGGGCTTGCCGTTGCGATCGCGCACGCTGGCACGGATGTCCCCCGCCGCCGCGGGCGCTGCCTGCAGCGCGAGGGCGGACAGCGTCACGAAGCTGCAAAAGGCGTATCTCGCGACACCGCCGCGGCCTTGGGCAGGAATGCGGGAATGTGTCTTCATCGCCGATCAGAACCCGTAAAGGTAGGTCGCGCGGAACAGGTTTCCGCTGTAGTCGATGCCGCCGTCCGCGCGGCTGTCACGGTACTCGTAGCCGAGGCTGAACGAAGCCTGGCGGCTTAGCTCGCGGCTCAGGCCGATGCTGAAAACCCGTGTCCGCGCATGCATCGTGTATGCGTAGGTATCATCGCCGAACACCGGATCCGGCGCGATCGCACTCGAGGCGAGAAAGACCGGCAGGTTGCGCTGCGTCGTCGAGACGATGTCGCCACGATGCCAAGTGTAGCCGATCGACACGAGGTGGCGCGGGTCATACGCGAAATCCGCGCCGATGCCTGCGCTGCGGCTGCCCAGGTCGAAGACGTTGGCGCGGATGAAAGGCACGACGCGCTCGGGCACGTCGTCGGCTTCGCGCCGCTCGCTGCGCACGAAGGCCCGCAGCGCGAGGCGGTCCGACACGCGCTTGCTCGCCTCGGCTTCGGCCGCATACAGCCACCCGTCGCGCAGGCGGCTGTCGTATTCGAGCCGTGCCGCCGATCCCGTCAGCGCCAGCTGCGGCACGTAAGGGCCCAGTCCGAACTTGCGTCGGTAGCCCAGCGCGAGGCCGGCGTTGATGTTGTCGAGTCCGTCGTAATGACGGTACTTGGTGGCGACGAGGGTGCCCTTCAGCGACAGGCTGTCGTGGTCGCCCAGCTGGAAGCGCGGGCCGCCCGAGGTGGAGACGGCGAGCGCGAGGTCGCCCTTGATGTCCCGCCCCAGTTGCGCGCGTGTGAGGTTGTCGTCGTAGACGAGCTCGACCCCCAGATCGTCGAACGGTGCCGCCCACGCGTGGAGCGTGCTCAGGGCGAATGCAAGGCACGCCAGTCTCCCTCCGAGCTTCATGTCATGCCTCCTTTGCCGTCGTGCCATGCAGGGCCGCAGTGCGCGCCAGCCATTGTTCCAGCTGCGCCGCCGGCAGCGGGCTGCAGATTTGATAGCCCTGCAGGTGGTCGCAGCCCATGTCGTACAGCAATCGGCGCGCCTCGTCCGTCTCGACGCCCTCGGCTACCACGCTCAGCCCCATGTTGTGGGCGAGGTCGATCACCGAGCGCACGATCGTCATGTCGTCCGCATCGCGTGCCATATCCATCACGAAGTTCTTGTCGATCTTCAATTCGGCCACCGGCAGCCGCTTGAGCTGTGCAAGCGATGAATATCCCGTGCCGAAGTCGTCGATCGACAGCCTGAAACCCATTTCATGCAGCCGGGTCACCGTTTCGATCGCGCGCGCGGGATCGTCGACGATCGCGCGCTCGGTGATCTCCAGCAGGAACCACTGCGGCGAGGCACCATGGCCCGCGAGCAGTGCGGCGCAACGTTGTGGCAACTCGGGGTCAAGCAGGTCGCGCGCGGAAAGATTGATCGACACCTGCAGTGCGCGCCCGCTCGCGTGCCACTGCGCGCATTGCGCGAAGGCGCGAGCGGCCACCCATTGGGTGATCTCGCGGATGCAGCCGGTTTGCTCGGCAAAGGGGACAAACTGGTCGGGCGGGATGAAACCGCGCACCGGATGTTGCCAGCGCACCAGCGCCTCCACCCCGGTGATCGCTCCGCTGGCAAGATCGAGGCGGGGCTGGTAATGCAGCACGAGCTGGTTTTCCTCGATAGCCTGGCGCAGTTCGCCTGTCAGCGACAGCCGGTTGTGATTCTCCGCCTCTGCCTCGAAATTGACGTCGTAGATCGCACAGCCCGTGCGCGTGCGCTTCGCCATGTACATTGCCGCGTCGGCCCGGCTCATCAGCACGTTGGGGTCGTCGCCGTGCTCGGGGAAGGTGGCGATGCCGATGCTGCCGCCGACATCGAGTTGGCGGCCTTCGACCAATACCGGCGCCGCGAATGCCTGAAGTATCCTGCGCGCGGCCGCTTCGGCCATTGTGGCGCTCGAGGCGGGCAGCAGCACCGCGAACTCGTCGCCGCCAAGGCGGGCGGGTGTGTCGGACGCGCGCACGAGAACCGTCCGCAGGCGCTCCGCGACGACACACAGCAGGCGGTCGCCGACGTGGTGGCCGAGCGTGTCATTGACCTCCTTGAAGCGATTCAGGTCGATGAGCAGCACGCTGACCGGTTGGGTGAGCCGGCGAGCGAGGCCGAGCGCCTGCTGCAGGCGCTCGTTGAACAGCGCGCGGTTGGGAAGACCGGTCAATGCGTCCTGCAGGGCCATCGACTTGATCTGCAGCTCCCGCGCGGCAATCGCCAGCCGCATGCGGTTGAAGCTGGCCGCGAGTTCGCCGAGCTCGTCGGAGCGCGTCTCAGGCGGCCCCTGGTCGTATTCGCCGCGCTCCATGCGGCGTGCGAATTCGGCCAAGGCCGACACCGGCCGTGAGATGCTGCGCGCGATCAACAGGCTGCCGGCCACGGTCGCGCACAGGCTGAAGGCGGCGAGCGCGAGCAGAATCACGCGCAGCCCGTCGAAGCGCGCAATCGCGTCGCGCAGCGAACGTTGAAGGATGGCGACCACCGCGCCGTCATCCTCGCGGCCGAGGACCGAAGTGGCTAGCTGGAACTCGGCGCCGAGCAGGTCAGGCATGATTGCCGGCATCGCCGTTTCAGTCGGGGAGCCGAGCGCACCCAGCAGGGTGCGCGTCCCGGACGGTGACAGCGTCGTTGCCGCGATGTCCCAGCCGCGCCTCGGCACCCAGGTGGCAAAAGACACGTCGAGGCCGGTCAGCAGGCCGAGATCCTGCGCGAATTGCTTGTCCACGCTGAATGCCACCATCGCCCACGCGACCGGCACCGGCGCCAGCACGGGTACAACGACGAGCTGGAAGGGTGCATCGCCGATCAGCGCGATCGCGGACGCGGCACCCTTGCGCTCGGCGTCCTCGATCAGGCGCGGAAACGGAAACCGCAGCGGATCGTCGCGCCCGTCCTGCGCCGCGGTTTCGCCCAGCACACGTCGGTCGAGGCCGATAAGCATCATCTTTGCGGCGCCGATACGCGCGCCGTGGTTGGACAGTGCAGACACGATGGTCGCCTGGTCGCCGCTCATCATCGCCTGACGGAGGCCGAAATCCGACGTCAGCACGCTCGCCGCCGTCGTCAGCTGCTGGGTGCGATCCTCCATCACCCGCACGAAGATCCGCCGTCCGACGTCGACTTCCTTGCGCACCGACTCGCGCGCGTTCTCCGACACCGCCCAGTTCAGCGCAAGCAGGGTCACGAGCTGGATCGCGACCAGCAGCAATGCGACGAAGACGATGACCTGATGCGCGACGAAGCGCGTCATGCTCACTCGGCTGGCGAACAGCCCGCGAACGGCTTGCCGCGCCGAGCAGAGCAGGGCACCAAGGCGCTGGAGGATGCACCGGGACGAGGGGCAGGGCAGGTGAGCAGCCATGATTCAGCCGCCCCCGCCGTTCAGGGGCGCTGGCGCGCAATGCGGCGCGCCTGGTTCGGCGACGGCGTTCGATGACATGTGCTGACGCTCGTCCTGGGGCGGGTGGCGCCGCCGATGAAAGCCGAAGGAATGGGTGCGGGCGTCTCCGGCACTTCAGCAACCGCGAAGGGACCACACCCGCCTCTCCCGTGCGCTCGGGAGTGCTCGTCGAGTTACCGATTCTTACGAGAAGGATACGGCAGGTCGTTGACTCGCATCAATGCAACTCGTTGCGCGCTCGTGCGTTTCTGCCGCCAGCTTTTTCGGCGATTCCCGCGATGCAAGGCAGGACCTCGGGTGACGGCTAGATCCAGCCCAAGGCCCCCACCGCCGCGCCGACGACGATCATCCAGATCGGCGCCATCCGCGTCTTCAGGGTCACGGCCATGGTTGCGGCGATCAGCGCGAACGCGCCGAGCCGATGCTCCGGCGCCGCAATGAAAGGCAGGCTCAGCAGCCAGCCCGTCGCGAACACCAGGCCCACCGACACGGGAGCCAGCCCCGCCGTGAAGGCGCGCACCGCAGGCGTGTTGCGGCGCTGCGCACCCCAGCGGCTCGCGCCCAGCGACAGCAGCGTCGACGGCAGCAGGATGCCGAAGAGCGCGGCGGCCGCTCCGAACACGCCGGCGACCTGGAAGCCCAGTACCGGTACGAACAGCACGTTCGGTCCGGGCGCTGCCTGGGCCAGCGCGATTGCCGTGGTGAATTCGGCATCGTCGAGCCAGCCGCGTTCAGCGACGAGGAAGCGGTGCATCTCGGGCGCCGTCGACATCGCACCGCCGATCGACAGCAGCGACAGCGTCAGGAAGCGCAGGAAGAGGTCGAAGAGATCGGCCAGTGGCAGGCTGCTCATCATCGGCCTCCTTTCCTGCGTCCAATGCACCAGCGCGCGATACCCCAGCCCGCCGTACCCAAGCCGATCACCACCCACGCGAGCGGCGCCCTGAATACGGTCACCGCGATCAAAGTCGTCAGGCCGAGTAGCGCGCACAGCACCGGCCCGAGCGGATTCTTGCGCAGCGTGCCCAGCATCTTCAGCGCCATTGCGAGGATGAGCCCCGCCGCGACGGCTCCCATCCCGCGCAGGGCGCCTGCGACCGGCGGGAAGCTCGCAAGCTGGTTGTAACTTGCGGCCAGCACGATCACCAGCACCAGCGGCGCGAACAGCATCCCGCTGATCGCTGCGAACGCGCCGCGCCAGCCAAAAAAGCGGTCGCCCAGCATGAGCGACAGATTGACGACGTTGGGGCCGGGCAGCAGTTGTGCGACGGAGTAGGCATCGACGAATTCCTCCCGCGTCATCCAGCGGCGGCGGTCGACGAGCTCGCGCTGCGCGACGGCGAGCACCCCGCCGAAGCCCTGCAGCGCAAGCATGGTGAAGGCGATGAACAGATGCAGCGGCGAGCGCGGGCGGGGGTGGTCTGGCGCAGCGGATGTCACGGGTGTTTGTTCTTGCTGTGGTCGCCGGCCGGAGATCGGCCGTGTTCGAACGCGAGAGCTTAGCGCAAAGGGCGCGGCCGGCGTCGCCTGCAGGCGGAGAGTTTCGCGGGCTTGGCATAAAGGGTTCTTATCCTCTCATCGAAGCTGTTGACAAGCGCTGGCCATCGACGGCATAGTTTGTCCGGACAAACGGACATACGTACAAACAGGGTGCGAACAACGATGCAGGCACAGATGGGTACCGTCGAGGATCGGGGGAACGCAGCGGGCGCGGTGAGCCTGCAGTTGCGGTCCGATGCGAGCGCAGCGCTGCTGGCAGGCCGGGGCTTCGCGATCCCTGCGGCCGACCGCGTCGATGTGCTGGCCGTGGCCGATGAGCTGGCCGCGGTGGTCGACCGCGAGATCGCATCGCTCGCGCCGGGATACGCCCCGGAACCGTTTGTCGACGCCCTGCAGCGGCTCGCACGTCCGCCGCTCGCCGTAGGGCGCGGCCTGGCGGAGGCGCCGGCGAACCCGTCCGCGATCCATAGCGAAGACGTAGTGCGCGGGCATCTCGCCCGCATCGACATGGCGGCGCCCGGGAGGCTGGCGTGGCGCGAGATCGACGCCGACGCGGCACTGCAGCGTGCCCGCCTGCTCGACGATGAGCGTGCGCGGGGGCAAGTCCGCGGCCCCTTGCATGGCGTCGTCGTCGGCCTGAAGGACATGTTCGACCGCAGTGGCCGTGTCGCAGGCTGGGGTTCGCCGCTGCGCGAAGGAGCTGCTCCCGCGGCGGTCGATGCGACGGTGGTGGCGCGTCTGGAGCAAGCCGGCGCGGTCATCCTCGGCTCCCAGCACATGGCCGAGTTCGCGATGTCGCCGACGGGTTTCAATGCGACCTGGGGGCCGGGGCGCAATCCGTGGAACGTCGAGCACGTGTCGGGCGGCAGTTCCAGCGGCGCCGGCATGACAGTGGGGGCCGGACACGTCGCGCTGGCGCTCGGTTCGGATACCGGCGGCTCGGTGCGCCTTCCCGCCGCCCTGTGCGGCGTGACCGGGCTGAAGCCGACGCAGCACCGTATCAGCGTGGCCGGCGTGATGCCGCTGGCGCCGAGTCTCGACTGTGTCGGGCCGCTTGCGCGCTCGGCGGAACTGTGCGCCCACGCCTACGCGGCGCTGGCAGGTGCCGATGCGGCCGATCCGACCTGTTTCGCCGTGCCGGTCACCTCGCCGATTCTCGACGTGCCCGCCGAGAGCCTCAGCGTCGCCGTGCCCCGCTTCGAGGCGGGCACGCTCCTGTCGCGCGACATGCTCGCGGCGCTTGAACAGGCGGCGCGCAGCCTGGCCGATGCGGGCGTACGCATCGTGCCGGTGGATCTGCCCGACCTCGACCTGCCCGGTCGGCTCGCGTCTGTGCTGCTGGCAACCGAATCCGCCGCGATGCACCGGCGATGGCTCAAGGACCAGCCCGAGCGCTACGGGCGCCAGGTCCGACGGCGCCTGTCGCGTGGCCTGCTGACCGCGAGCGTCGACTACTACGACGCGCTGCGCCTGCGCGCGCCGCTGATGCGCCGCTTCGTCGAGCGCGCGCTCGACGGCGTCGATGCGCTGCTGCTTCCGGTGACGCCGGACGTCGCGCCGCGCGTCGTCGATACGGTCGGCGACGACGAGCGCCGGCTGGAGGCGGAGTTCTCGAAGCTGTCGTTCTGGACGCGCGGGATCAACTACTTCGGTGTGCCCGCGCTGGCCGTGCCGGCCGGATTCGGTGCACGCGGGCTGCCGCTCGGCATCCAGTTCGTCGGTCTGCCGCTCGGCGAGGATCGCGTCCTCGCGCTCGGACACTGCTTCCAGCGCCACACGCACTGGCACCACTGCACGCCCGAAAACGATCGCCAGGCAATCAAACCCGCTCGCTGAAAACACCGACAACAGGGCAGTCCACCCACCAAGGAGAAAACATGAAGATCGCACCGAAGCGCTTCGCTCGCTGGTCGCTGACGCTCGCCGCCGCCTGGATGACGCACGCCGGCGCCGCCGAAATGATCATCACCAGCGAAGTGCCGATCACGACCAACCCCAGCACCTACATCGAGCAGTTCATCGCCGAGGTCGGCAAGCGCACCAACGGCGCGATCCAGGGGAAATACTTTCCCGCCTCCCAGCTCTACAACGACCGCGACGCCCTTGCCGCGCTGGGGACGGGGGGCGTGCATATGGTCTGGCCAGTGTCGAGCCGCCTCGAGTTGATGGACCCGCGCCTGGGCGCGATCAGCCTTCCGTTCATGCTGGGAACGCGCGAGATGACCAACCGCTGCTTCGCCGACGGTTTCACGCGCCAGGTGTCGGGCTACATCGAGCCGCGCGGTGTCAAGGTGCTGGGCTTCCTGCGCACGGCCGAGCTGCTGTTCATCATGAAGAGCCGCGATGTGCAGCGCGTCGACGACCTGAAAGGGCAGAAGGTCCGCGTCGTGGGCGGCAAGGTCATGCTCGATGCGATGCAATCGATCCACGCCAGTCCGGTGTCGATGGCCGCCTCGGAGATGTCCGCGGCGCTGGCGCAGGGAGCGATCGACGGGGCGATGACCTCCCCGGCGGGCTGGGTGGATGTGCTCGGCAGCACCGCGAAATTTGCGATGCTCGCCCCGGGCATGGCGCTGGCGACGTCGGCGGTCGCCGTCGACAAGGCGTGGTTCGACGGCCTTCCCGAAGCCCAGCGCAAGGTCATCCAGGCCGTGCTCGACGAAATCATCGCCCGCCAGTGGAAAGAGACCGTCGTCAAGGACGAGCAGTTGGTGAAGCAGATGGTCGATCAGGGTGGCACCTACCGCGTGCTCCCCGCGGCCGAGACGGACCGGCTCAAGGAGCGCTTCCTCGCGGCCGGCCAGGGTTTCCGCGACAAGCATCCCGAGGTGATCAAGCAGGTCGAGGATCTGCGCAAGACCTGCCTGTGAGCAGCGCTGCGCGCCCCTGCCAACGGGCCGGCAGTGGTCGGCCATCCAATACATCTATATGAGGAGATAAGCATGACCGTAAGACAGATCGGCGAACAACGCTACCGTGGCCAGATCGGCCGTTACTTCGAGGATTTCGAGGTGGGCGACGTGTATGAGCATCGCCCCGGCCGCACGCTGACCGACAACGACAACATCCAGTTCTCGCTGCTGACGATGAACTACCACCCGATGCACTGCGACGCCGCGTTCGCCGAGAAGAGCGAGTTCGGCAAGCTGCTCATGAACAGCGGCCTGACGCTCGCCGTGGTGCTCGGCATGACTGTGCCGGACGTCAGCGGCAAGGCGATCGCCAACCTCGGCTGGAAGGAGATCAAGCTGCTGGCGCCGGTGTTCTCCGGCGACACGATCTACGCCGAATCCGAGGTGCTGGAGAAGCGCGAATCGAAGTCCCGTCCGACGCAGGGCATCGTCACCGTGCGCACCCTGGGCAAGAAGGCCGACGGCACCGTGTTCATGGAGTTCGTGCGCAGCGCGCTGATCCAGAAGCGCGAAGGCAGCAAGGATGCCGAGGCCGGCTATTGAACCAGTTCAGCAGCGGCGTCGCGATGGCGGCCCTGCGCCGCAACGACACAAAGCGGGCGGCGAACGTCGCCCCGACATTCAACAGAGGAGACCTTCCGTGATGACATTCAAGCGTCTTGCCGCGACTGCGATCGCTTCCCTGTGCGTGATGGCGCACGCGGGCGGCGCGTCGTCGGCCGATCTGGTCCTTCCCAGCGAGGTCGCCGCGACCCATTGGAAGACCAAGTACATGAACCAGTTCGCCGAGGGCGTCGCCAAGCGCACCAACGGCGCGCTCAATGTGAAGGTCTTCCCCGCGGGCCAGCTCTACAACGACCAGGACGCGCTCGCCGCCCTCGGTACCGGTGCGGTGCATATGGTGTGGCCGGTGGCGGTGCGGGTCGAATCGATCGAGCCGCGCACCGGCATCCTGAACCTGCCGTTCGCGGTCAGCGACGAGATGATGACCAACCAGTGCTTCTCCGAAGGGTTGACGACGCTGATGTCGTCCTACGTCGAGCCGCGCAACCTGAAAATCCTCGGCTTCCTGCGCACGGCGGACCTGTTCTTCGTGTTCCGCAACCGCGACGTGCAGAAGATGGAGGATCTGAAGGGCGCAAAGATCCGCGTGACCGGCGGCAAGGTGTTCCAGGAAACGATGAAGAGCCTCAACACGAGCCCGGTGTCGATGGCTGCCTCCGAGATGAGCACCGCGCTCGCGCAGGGCGCGATCGACGGCGTGTATACCTCGCCCGCCGGCTGGGCGGAGATGATCGGCATGACCGGCAAGTATGCCTGGCACGTACCGGGATTCTCACTGACGACTTACGCGATCGTCGTCGACAAGGGCTGGATCGATGGCCTGCCCGAGGCGCAGCGCAAGGCGATTGCAGACACCATCAAGGAGATCGCGCCGCGCCAGTGGAAGGAGGTCGCCGCCGAGGACAAGGTGTTGATCGACAAGATGGTCGCGCAGGGCGCCGTATTCCGCACCGCGACGCCCGACGAGACGAAGCGCTGGCGTGCGCTGGCCAAGAGCAACGAGAAGGTGTTCTCCGACAAGTATCCGGAGGCGATGCAGAAGCTTGGTGAACTCGAGAAGCGGTGCGGCTATGGCAATTGAGGCGGCAGCCATGAAACATGAGCCCATCCCGGCGCCCACGACGACTGCCCCGCAGGGGTGCATCGCGGAGCTGCGCCGAAGCTGGTGGCGATGGTTCGAATCCGGGCCGCTGCTGACCTTCGCGACGCTGCTGTTCCTCGCCTCCACCGCGATCATGCTGATCGAAGGCGGCAGCCGCTCGCTGTTCGACGAGAGCTACTTCTGGGCCGAAGAGTCCGTGCGCTACCTGATGGTATGGGCTTTCTTCCTGACGCTCGGCGCAGCGGGCACCGCGGGCAATCACATCCGCACGGAACTCCTCGTCGATCACATGCCGCCCGGCATCCGCAAGGCCATGCACGTCGTCGCGAGCCTGGTCGGCATTGGCTTCGGCGCGGGGCTCTTCTACGCGTCGCTGCCGCAGATCCAGCGCTACTACACGATGGGCATGATGACCGAGTCAAACCTGGATCTGCCGGTGTGGATCCTGTTCCTCGCGATGCCCCTCGGCGCGCTGCTGCTGCTCGGCTACTACGTCCGCTGCCTCGTCCGTGCCCTGCGCGGCGAGGATCCCTACGCATCCTCGCACGGCCCGACCGGCTCCGAGCTCTAGGAGACATCATGCTCATTGCAACTTCCCTCGTGCTGATGCTGGTGCTGCTCGCCCTCGGCACGCATGTCGCCGTCGCGCTGGGGCTGGTCAGCACCGGCCTGATCCTGATGCTCGACGGTGTGCCCACCACCGTCATCGCGCAGACGGCCTTCAAGTCGGTGAACAGCTACCCGTTGATGGCGATCCCGATGTTCGTGCTCGCCGGCAACCTGATGATGCGCGGCAACATCGCGAGCCTGATGATCGACCTCGTCGGCAGCCTCGTGCGTGCCGTCAAGGGCGGACTCGCGCTGACGGTGATGATCGCCAGCGTGTTCTTCGCGGCGGTGTCGGGCTCCAGCGTCGGCTCGGCGGCGGCGATCGGCGCCTCGACGGTCGATGGCCTCAAGCGCGAGAAGTACCCGGCGCGTTTCTCGGCCGGCATCGTCGCGGTCGGCGGCACCCTCGGCCTGATGATCCCGCCCTCGCTCGGCTTCATCCTGATCGGCTCCATTGTCGGTCTGCCGGTGGACAAGCTGTTCATCGCCGGCGTGCTGCCGGGCCTGATGGAAGCGACCCTGCTGATGATCGCGGTGGTGTTCATCTCGCGGCGCAACAACTTCGGCGCCAGCGCGCAGAAGCCGGACTGGAACGGCTTCTCGCGCCGCCTGCCGGGTGCGGGCGCGGCGCTGATGATGCCGGTGCTGATCCTCGGCGCGATCTACACGGGCTACCTGACCCCGACCGAAGTGTCCGCCTTCGCCGCGGCCTACGCGGTGCTGCTGTGCGTGCTGATCTACCGCAGCGTCACGCTCGGCGGCGTGTGGCAGGTCGCGAAGGACTCGCTGCTGCAGACCACGATGATCTTCGCGGTCGTCATGGGCGGCAGCCTGATCGGTTTCGTGCTGGCGCGCATGGGCGTTTCGGCGCAGCTCGTCGCCGCGATCACCGCGATGGACATGAGCCCGTGGCAGTTCCTGCTGCTCGCGAACGTCGTGCTGCTGGTCCTGGGCATGTTCCTCGACGGCGTCGCGATGATCGTGCTGACCGCGCCGCTGCTGTTCCCGGTCGCCACCGCGCTGGGCATCAACCCGATCCACTTCGCCGTGATCATGGTCGCCAACGTCGAGATCGCGACGCTGACCCCGCCGATCGGCCTGAACCTTTTTGTCATGAGCGGCATCGCCAAGCTGCCCGTGCATGAAGTCGCCCGCGGCGTGCTGCCCTTCTACGGTGTGCGCCTCGTGGGCCTGATGCTCGTCTCCTACATCCCGCAGATCTCGCTGTTCCTTGTCGATTGAGGAAGAACCCCTGATGAATTCCCCCAAGACCACCCCCGACGCGCTGATCGCGCCCGTCCTTGCCCAGTTCGCCGCCGACCTCGACTGCGACGCGATCCCCGCCGAGGTGCGCGAACGCGCCAAGTACCTCATCCTCGACGCCGTCGGCATCGCCCATGCCTCGACGCGTTACGACTTCGCCCACCGCTCGCTGTCCGCGGTGTCCGAGCTCGGCCGCGGCGACGCCGACGTGATCGGCCTCTCGGCCAAGCTCACGCTGCGCGACGCGGTGCTGATGAACGGCATCCTCGTGCACGGCCTCGACTACGACGACACCCACGCCCGTGGCGTCATCCACGCCACCGCGAGCTGCTTCCCGACGGCGCTGGGCGTCGCGGCGCAGGCGGGGCTCACGGGCCGCGAACTCCTCGCCGCCTATATCGTCGGCATGGAAGTCGCGACCCGCCTGGGCTCCGTTGCGAAGGGCGGCTTCCACCAGACCGGTTTCCATCCGACCGGCCTCATCGGCACTTTCGCCTGCGCGCTGATCGCCGGGCGCCTGCACGGCTTGAATGCCCAACAGCTCGCGATGGCGCAGGGCATCGCGCTCTCTGTCGCCTCCGGCAGCCTCGAGTTCCTGCAGGACGGCGCCTGGACCAAGCGCATGCACCCGGGCTGGGCCGGGGTTGCCGGCATCACCGCGGCGACGCTCGCGAAGCACGGCTTCATCGGCCCGAAGGCCGCTTACGAAGGGCGTTTCGGCCTCTTCAACAGCCACCTCGGTCCGCTCGCCGAGAATTGCGACTATGCGCTCGCAACCGAAGGTCTGGGCGAGACCTGGGAGGTCGCCCAGGTCGCGATCAAGCCGCTGCCGGCCTGCCACTTCACGCACTCGTGCGCCGACTCGGCGATGGCGATCGCCCGTGAGCACAAGTTCCGCCCCGAGGACATCGAGAAGGTGAGGGCGCTGATTCCCGCCGAGGTCGTCAAGACCGTGTGCGAGCCGGTCGCCAACAAGCAGAAGCCGCAGAACAGCTACGACGCCCAGTTCAGCATCCCCTACGCGGTCGCCTCCGGCCTCGTGCGCGGGCGTTTCGGCCTCGGCGAACTCGAGGATGCCGCCCTTGCCGAACCGGACGTGCTGGCAGTCGCGGGCAAGGTCGCCTACGAGGTCGACCCCAACTCCGCCTTCCCGAAGTACTACTCGGGCGAAGTCATCGTCACGTTGCGCGACGGCCGCGAATTCACGCACCGCGAGCATATCAATCGCGGTGCCGCCGACCGGCCCATCACCAACGACGAGATCGTCGACAAGTACATGGAAAACGCCTGCCTTGCCGTTTCGCCGCAGCGCGCGCGCCAGATCCGCGACACCGTGCTCGCCCTCGACGACATGCCCGCCGGTGCCTTCTCCGACGCGCTCGCCGCCCAAGCCTGACCCCCCACCCGGACAGAGAGACCACAACATGAACATGAGCATCGACCTCGAACAGGAACAACTGATCCTCGACTCGCTCGACCGCTTCCTCGAGACCGAAGTGAAGCAGCACGTCCATCAGCTCGAGCACGACGACATCTACCCGGCCGAGATCGTCGAGAAGATGAAGGCGCTGGGCCTCTTCGGCTGCATCATCGACGCCGAATACGGCGGCCTGGGGCTTTCCACCTCGACCTACGCCAAGATCGTTGCGCGCATCTCCGAAACCTGGATGTCGCTGTCGGGCATCATCAACTCGCACCTCATCATGTCCGCCGCGGTGCAGCGCCATGGCACGCCGGAGCAGAAAGCCTACTACCTGCCTAAATTCGCCACCGGCGAGCTGCGCGGCGGCATCGGCCTCACCGAGCCCGACGCCGGCACCGACCTGCAGGCGATCCGCACGGTCGCCAGACGCGACGGCGACCACTACGTCGTCAATGGCACCAAGACCTGGATCACCAACAGCATGTACGGCAACACCATCGCGCTGCTGGTGAAGACCGACCCGGAGGCCCAGCCCCGGCACAAGGGCATGAGCCTGCTGATCGCCGAGAAGGGCCCCGGCTTCCAGGTTGCGCGCAAGCTCGAGAAGCTCGGCTACCGCGGCATCGACACCTGCGAGCTGGTGTTTGAGGACTACCGCGTGCCCGTCGATCGCCTCATCGGCGGTGTCGAGGGCGTCGGCCTCAAGCAGGTGCTCTCCGGGTTGGAACTCGGCCGCATCAACGTTGCCGCGCGCGGCGTCGGCGTCGCCAGCGCCGCCCTGAAGGAAGCCACCACCTATTCGCAGGTGCGCAAGACCTTCGGCAAGCCGATCTGCGAGCACCAGGCCATCCAGCTCATGCTCGGCGAGATGGCCACCCGCGTCGAAGCTTCGCGCCTGCTGGTCGAATCGGCCGCCAAGGCCTACGACGAAGGCCGCCGCTGCGACATGGAAGCCGGCATGGCGAAGTACTTCGCGACCGAATCGGCCCTGACCAATGCGATGGACGCGATGCGCATCCACGGCGGCTACGGCTACTCGAAGGAGTACAACATCGAGCGCCTGTACCGTGACGCGCCGCTCCTGACCATCGGCGAAGGCACCAACGAACTGCAGCGCATCATCATCGCCAAGCAACTCATCGAGAGGAACCCGGCATGAGTCTCCCCCTTGCTGGCGTGCGCATCATCGCCGTCGAACAATACGGCGCGGGTCCCTTCGGCACGCAACATCTGGCGGACCTCGGCGCCGAGGTCATCAAGGTCGAAAACCCGGGCGAGGGCGGCGACGTCGGCCGCAGCGTCGGCCCCTACTTCTTCGGCAAGGGTGACAGCCACTTCCACCAGTCCTTCAACCGCAACAAGAAGAGCATCACGCTCGACCTGAAGAAGCCCGAAGGGCAGGAAGTCCTGCACGAACTGGTGAAGACCGCCGATGCCGTGTTCGACAACCTGCGTGGCGACATCCCCGCCAAGCTCGGCCTCACCTACGAGCAGCTGAAGGAGTACAACCCGAAGATCGTCTGCGGCCACCTCTCCGCCTACGGGCGCAGCGGCGAGCGCGCGAAGTGGCCCGGCTACGACTACCTGATGCAGGCCGAGGCCGGCTACCTCTCCGTCACCGGCGAACCCGACGGCCCGCCGGCGCGCTTCGGCATCTCCATCATCGACATGATGACCGGCACGATGTCCGCGCTCGGCCTCGTCTCCGCGATCGTCGGCGCCCGCGCGAGCGGGGTGGGGCGCGATGTCGACGTCAGCCTCTTCGACGTCGCCATGCACAACCTCAGCTACCTCGCCACGTGGTACCTCAACGAAGGCGTCGTCACCGGCCGCGCGCCGCGCTCGTCCCACCCGTCGCTCACGCCGAGCCAGCTCTACCGCACGCAGGACGGCTGGATCTTCATCATGTGCAACAAGGAGAAATTCTTCGGCGTGCTGTGCGAGCGGATCGGCCGGCCGGAATGGGCGACCGACGCACGCTTCGAGAACTTCGCCGCGCGCCTCGCGCATCGCGAAGAACTCACCGAGATGCTCGACGGCGTGCTGATGACGGCGACGACCGCCGAGTGGATGCAGCGCTTCGGCGGCAGTGTGCCCGCGGCACCGGTCAACGACATCGCCCAGGCGCTCGACAACCCCTTCGCCCGCGAGCAGGGCCTCGTCGTCGACGTCCCGCACCCCGCTCGCGGCACGATCCAAACCGTCGCCTGCCCGATCCGCTGCCCCGGCGACGAGCTGCCCAGGCGTCCCGCACCGCAGCTCGGGGCGGATACACTCGCCGTCTTGCGCAGCATACGGGACGACAGCGAATGGATCGCGAACTTGAGCAGGAACCAGGTGATATGAACCACCACCCCCCGCAGCTGCTGGCTTCCGGCCAGCCACGCTACCTCGTGCTCGCGCAGTCGCTGATGGATGACATCGTCTCCGGCCGCTATCCGCTCGACAGCCTGCTGCCGACCGAGGTCGAACTGTGCCAGCAGTTCAACGTCAGCCGGCACACCGTGCGCGAAGCGATCCGGCGCCTGAGCGACCTCGGCCTCATCAGCCGGCAGCCGGGGGTGGGCACGCGCGTCAAGGCGACCCAGGTCGCCTCGCGCTACACGCAGTCGAGCGACGGCATCGAGGACCTGTACAAGTTCGTGCGCGACGTGCGCCTCGAAGTGTCCGGTCACGGCGACGTGATCGCCGACGAAGAACTCGCCGAACTGCTCGAATGCAAGCGCGGGCAGGCATGGCTGCATGTCGAGGGCCTGCGCTACGTTGCCGACGAGACGGTGCCGATCGCGCGCACCGACGTCTATATCGCGCGCGCCTACCGTGGCATCGTCGACGATCTCGGCGACGAGCAGGTGCCGATCTACGCACTGATCGAGAAGCGCTACGGGCTGCGCGTCGTCGAGGTGCGCCAGCAGGTGCGTGCGGTCAATATCGGCGCCCCGGATGCCGCGCGGCTGCACGTCGAGCCCGGCTCGGCCGGTCTGCAGGTGGTGCGCAAGTATTTTGCGCCCAACGACGAACTGCTCGAAGTCGGCGTCAGCCTCCATCCGGGCGAGCGCTTCAGCTACTCGTCCACCCAGCGCCTCGAACTCCAGAACGGAGGCAAGGGGCGGTGAAGGCCGTCGTCATCCCGCTCGCGGCAACCCTTGCCGTGCAGGCGCTCGTCTCCATGGCTGCGCTCACCGCGCCTGTCCTTGCTCCCGAGGCCGGCGCCGAGCTCGGCATCCCTGCCACGCTGGTCGGCGTGTTCGTCGCGCTGATCTACGTCGGTGCGATGCTCTCCAGCCTCGCGAGCGGCAACCTAGTCGTGCGCTACGGCGCGATCCGCGTCAGTCAGGTGTGTCTCGTTCTGTGCGGTGCCGGCGTCGGGCTGGCGGCGATCGGATCTCCCGGACTCATGGCCGTCAGCGCGCTGCTGATCGGCCTCGGCTACGGCCCCGTGACGCCCGCGAGCTCTCACATCCTCGCGCGCACGACCCCCGCCCACCTGATGGGCTTCATGTTCTCCCTCAAGCAGACCGGTGTGCCACTCGGCGGCGCGCTCGCCGGCGCGCTGGTGCCTGGCTTCGCGATGCTGTGGGGCTGGCAGGGCGCGGCGCTCGCCGTCGCGGCCGCTTGCGTGCTGATGGCCGTCCTGGCGCAGCCCACGCGCGCCGGCTTCGACGCAGACCGCGATCCGGCGCGGCGCCTCTCGCTCGCCGGCGTGTTCAAGCCCCTCGCGCTGGTGTTCGCCTATCCGCGCATCCGCGACCTTGCGATCTGCACCTTCTTCTTCGGCGCGATGCAACTGTGCCTGACGACCTACCTCGTCACCTATCTCACCAGCGTCTACGGCATGCCCCTCGTCACCGCCGGCCTCGTCCTCGCGCTCACCCAGGGTGCGGGCGTCGGCGGGCGCCTGATGTGGGGCCTCGTCGCCGATCGCTGGATCACGCCACGTCGCCTGCTGAGCCTCCTCGCGCTCGCAATGGCCGCCGCGTCCCTGCTGACGGCTGCATTCGATCCCGACTGGCCGTTTGTCGCCGTGATGGCGGTGAGCATGCTCTTCGGCGCCACCGCGATCGGCTGGAACGGCGTCTACCTCGCCGAAGTGGCGCGTCTCGCGCCCGCCGGCCAGGCCGGCGTGCTCACCGGCGGCACGCTGTTCTTCACCTATTTCGGCGTCGTCGCCGGCCCGCCCGCTTTCGCCGCGCTGGTTGGCGCCACCGGCTCCTTTGCTGTTGGCTACGCCGCAATTGGCTGCGTGATCCTTGTCATCGGCCTATTGCTGGTGCTGACACACGCCCGACGCCCGGCCGAATGCACCGAGGCCGCGTGATTTCCGCCCGGCCCGCGACCCCCGACCTCATACAACGACAAGGAGACGAGCGCATGTCCCCCCGAACCTACCTCTTCGTCCCCGGCGACCGCCCCGAGCGCTTCGACAAGGCCTGCGCCGCCGGCGCCGACGCCGTCATCCTCGACCTCGAGGACGCCGTGACGCCGGAGCGCAAGGCGATCGCCCGCGACGCGGTGCGGAGCTGGCTCGCGGCCGGCGGACGCGCCTGCGTGCGCCTGAACGGCACCGACACCGACTGGTTCGACGGCGACTGCGCGCTCCTCGACCAGCCCGGCCTCGTCGGTGTCGTCCTGCCCAAGGCCGAGCGCGCCGAGCAACTCGCTCGCCTTGCTACCCGCCTGCGTCCGGGCGTGCGCATCGTCCCCATCGTCGAAACCGCGCTGGGCCTGTGGAATGCCCTGGAACTGGCGAGCGCTCCCGGCGTCGAGCGCCTCGCCTTCGGCTCGGTCGACTTCCAACTCGACTCCGGCATCCTCGGCGACGGCGAAGAACTCCTCTACGCGCGCTCGCGCCTCGTCCTCGCCTCCGCCATCGCCCGCATCGACGCGCCGGTCGATGGCGTCACTGTCGCCATCAACGATATCGACCAACTTCAGGCCGACACACGCCGCGCGCGCCTGCTCGGCTTCGGCGCCAAACTGTGCATCCACCCCAAGCAGGTCGTTCCGGTCAACGAAGGCTTCATGCCCGCCGAGGCCGAAGTCGTCCACGCCCGCGCGATCATGGCTGCCGTGGACGCGGCCGCGGGTATCGGTGCGATCAACCTCGACGGCAAGCTCATCGACCGTCCGGTGATCGAACGGGCTCGCAAGATCCTCGAGCGGGTGGCGGCATGAGCGCCGCGCTCGCCGATACTCCCAAGCTCGTCGCCGACGAGTTCACTCTCCTCTCGCACATGCTGCCGCTGGCCGGCGCGCGCGTGCTCGACCTCGGCTGCGGCAAGGCCGAGATGAGCTGGCGCATGGTCGACGAGGGAAGCGCGGTCCTCGTCGTGGCGGTAGAAGCAGACGGCATCCAGCACGAGGCAAACCTCAGCTCCGCACCCGTCGCGGGTCTGTGTTTCGAACGCGGCGGCGCAGAAGCCATCGCCCATCCGGACGACAGCTTCGACCTCGTCACGATGTTCAAGTCGCTCCACCATGTCCCGGTTGCGCTCATGGACCGCGCGCTCGCCGAGATCTGCCGCGTGCTGCGACCCGGTGGCGAACTCTACGTTTCGGAGCCCGTGTTCGCCGGCGAATTGAACGAAGTCATCCGGCTCTTCCACGACGAGGAAGAAGTGCGCGCCGCAGCCATCGCCGCGATGCAGCGCGCCGTGACGGCAGGCCTCTTCGTGCAAGTCGAGGAGCGACACTTCGCTGCCCCGGTCGTCTTCCGCGACTTCGCCGACTTCGAGGCGCGCATGATGCACGTCACGCATTCCCAGTTCGATCTCGATGCGGCCCGTGTCGACCGCGTGCGCCGTCGCTTCATGCGGTCGGCGGGTCCGGACGGCGCGCGCTTCGAACGCCCGATGCGCATCAACCGCCTGCGGCGCGCCGGCTGACGCGGCCGGCAAGTGTCAATTCGGCGACCACACTTCTCCCCCTCTCCCGGATGGTCGCCGAACCTTCCCCGGCCGTCCCGATAAAACGTCGACGGCCGGGATATTTTTTTCGATTCCAGAGTCAACTCGTTTGCCGGTGCCGTGGGGCCAAGGTTGCATGTCGCGCACGTCGCAGTCGCGAACGCAGCCGGGAACATGCAGAAGCGGCATGGTCCGCCTGCCGAAGCGGTTCTCCCCACGCGGCTCCGGCGACCGTCTTCCGCGGTCCGGCCGAATCAGGCGCCATCGTTCCGCACCAGAAATTTCCGCGATGACTCGCGCACCACCTGCTTCCGCGTCCAGTCTGCGCGTCCCGGCGTCGAAACCGCTCGTGCGCGCAGGAGTTGCCTTGGCCCTTTCGTGGGCTGCTGCGCTCGCAGCACAGACGCCTGGCGTGGAGGCGAGCGTTGACGCCGACGGCGTACAGCGCGTGACCATCGTCGGCGGCAGCTATTTCTTCAAGCCCGCGCGGGTGACCGCCAAGGCCGGTCAGCCACTGGACCTGACCGTCAGCATGGAAGAGGGGATCGTCCCTCATCGCTTCGTGCTCGAGGATCCTGGCGGCAAGCCGGTCGCCGACATCGAGCTCGCCACGGCGCCCAAGACCTTGCGGCTCGTGCTTGCGCCGGGCGACTATCCCTTCACCTGCCCGAACCGTCTGCTCATGTTCAAGAGCCACCGCGAGCGTGGCATGTCCGGAATGCTCGAGATCCGCGAGTAAATCACGCATCGAAGCGGAAACCCGTCTTTGGTCGCGTCCTCTAATTATGGTGGGAAGAACAGATCCGAAAGACGAGCCTGGAGCCCCCTGTCATGCGTACCGTCCTACCGTTGGTTCTCGCCGCCTTGCTCGCGTCCTGCGCCACGCCCGCCGAGCGTGCCGCACAGGTCGAGCGCGAAGTCGACCAGATGATCACCGTCTACGGCCCGGCTTGCGAAAAACTCGGCTACAAGGCCGACACCGACCAGTGGCGTGACTGCATCCTGCGGCTCAACGCGCAGGAGCGCTACGAGCGCTACAGCCGGATGCCGACCTCGACCAGCTGCGTCGGGCATCGCGGCTTCTTCCACTGCACCACGTTCTGAAGCGCTCACGCGCGAGTCCTGCGTGCCCGCTTGCATGGAGATGATCGCCGCCATCCGCTCCTCGCGCGGGGAGGGGCGCTTGCACCGAGGGGCCGGCACGTGCGTTGGCTGATGCTCGCCCTTGCCCTGGCCGCCGCCGGGTCCCCCGCGGCGGACCTGCTGCACGACGCGCAGGCACGCTTCCGCGCACTCGAAAGCTACCGCGTCACGCTGCGCTCCCTCGCTGCCGACGGCCAGCGGCAGGTGATCGTCTACGCCTACCGCAAACCCGGCTGGATACGTATGGACTTCGTCGAACCTCATCACGGCGCCGTCATCATCTACGATCCCGCCACCCGCCGCGTACACCTATGGCCATTCGGCAAGGACCATTTTCCGAACCTCAACCTCGCCCCCGACAATCCGCTCATCCGCAGCGCCGGAGGCCACAGCGTCGATCACTCGGACGTCGGTGCGCTGCTCGCGAAGCTCATCGAATTGCGTGCCCAAGGCACCATGACGGACCCCATCGATGCCGTCATCGCGGACCGCGCCGGGCGTCATGTCGAAATCACCGGTACCTCGGCCGCCAAGGTTGACGGCGTGCATCGCTACCGTATCTGGTTCGAGCAGGGCTCCCTATTCCCGCTCAAAGTCCAAAGCTACGATACGGCACTCGAACTCATCGAAACCGTGGACATGAGCGATGCCGAACTCGACCCGGTCTTCCCCGAGCATTTCTTCACCCCCTGAACGGGAGGGAGCATGCGATCCGCGGCCAGCAACCAATACCACCTCACGACCCTCTGGCGGCTGGGGGCTCCCGTCGAGACCGTCTGGGACGTCATCACACGCCCCGAACGCTGGCCGGACTGGTGGGCCGGGGCAGAATCGGTTGTTTCCATCGAAGACGGTGACGCCGACGGTATCGGCGCCCGCCAGCAGTACATCTGGAAGGGGCGCCTGCCATATCGCCTGCATTTCATCAGCTGCGTCACCCGCGTCGAGCGCCATCGCCTGCTCGAAGCGGAAGTCGTCGGCGAAGTCGAAGGCATTGGCCGTTGGCACTTCGTCTGCCAGGACGGCATCACGACCTTGCGCTACGAATGGCTCGTCCGGACCAATCCACTCTGGATGAACGTCCTTGCCCCGCTTGCCCGGCCGGTGTTCCGCTGGAACCACAACGCCCTCATGCGCGCGGGCGGCATCGGCCTCGCCCGCCACCTCGGCGCACCACTCCATCGGCACGAGAGCCAATCCGCATGATCCTCCGGCACACGTTCGCCGTCGCCGTCTGCGCCGGCTTCATCGCCGGCACCGTCGCCACCTTCGCCCAGATGCTGCTGTGGTGGATCGAAGGAACCCCCGTCATCGCCACCCTGCTGCGCGACGCCCGCCTGACCGCCGCCGTCGTCATGGGACCGGCCGTGCTGGATCACGCCCCCGGTTGGCGCTGGGATGTCCTGACATGGGCCACCGCCATCCATTTCGCCCTCTCGGTCATCTACGCACTGATCGCGTGGCCCGTCGCCCGCGCCATGACCCTCTCCGCCGCAGTTGGCCTCGGCGCCCTCTATGGTGCAGCGATCTACGTCATCAACCTCCACGGCTTCACCCACGTCTTCCCTTGGTTCGACGTCTCACGCGGCTGGGTGACCATTCTTGCTCACCTCGTATTCGGCGCCTCCCTGTTCGCAAGCTGCGCCGGCCTCGCTCACCGGCTGCGTCACCCGCGCCGACTTGCACTGCCGGGCCGTTAGCACGCGAATCCGGCAGCACGGAAATTCGCCAAGTAATCTTTTTCAGATTCCCCGCAAAAAGCGCTTGACGGCTTAATTGGGGTCTATATAATTCGCGCCTCTTCCGCGCTGCGGCGGATTGTCCGGGGCGGCTGGAGGAGAAAGAGAAGCAGGTGTTGCGGCGGCGAGTTGGAAAAAAGTTTGCTGCGGTGCTTGACGAAGTGAAGCAAGTTTGTCAGAATCTCTTTCTCGCTGCTTCGGCAGCGGTTCTTTAAAAAATTGGACAACCGATAAGTGTGAGTGCTTGGTTGGCGCGACCGAAACTGCTTCGGCGGTTTTAATGTTGCAAAGATTGAGTGCTCAACAGTAAGTCAGTAATGATTTCTTTGAGTGCTTTGTTGGATTGAACTTAAGAGTTTGATCCTGGCTCAGATTGAACGCTGGCGGCATGCTTTACACATGCAAGTCGAACGGCAGCGGGGGCTTCGGCCCGCCGGCGAGTGGCGAACGGGTGAGTAATGCATCGGAACGTGCCCAGTCATGGGGGATAACTACGCGAAAGCGTAGCTAATACCGCATACGCCCTGAGGGGGAAAGCGGGGGATCGCAAGACCTCGCGTGATTGGAGCGGCCGATGTCGGATTAGCTAGTTGGTGGGGTAAAGGCCTACCAAGGCGACGATCCGTAGCGGGTCTGAGAGGATGATCCGCCACACTGGGACTGAGACACGGCCCAGACTCCTACGGGAGGCAGCAGTGGGGAATTTTGGACAATGGGGGCAACCCTGATCCAGCCATGCCGCGTGAGTGAAGAAGGCCTTCGGGTTGTAAAGCTCTTTCAGACGGAAAGAAAACGCTTCCCCTAATACGGGAGGTGGATGACGGTACTGTCAGAAGAAGCACCGGCTAACTACGTGCCAGCAGCCGCGGTAATACGTAGGGTGCGAGCGTTAATCGGAATTACTGGGCGTAAAGCGTGCGCAGGCGGTTGTGTAAGACAGGTGTGAAATCCCCGGGCTTAACCTGGGAACTGCGCTTGTGACTGCACAGCTAGAGTACGGCAGAGGGGGGTGGAATTCCACGTGTAGCAGTGAAATGCGTAGATATGTGGAGGAACACCGATGGCGAAGGCAGCCCCCTGGGCCGATACTGACGCTCATGCACGAAAGCGTGGGGAGCAAACAGGATTAGATACCCTGGTAGTCCACGCCCTAAACGATGTCGACTAGTCGTTCGGAGAGGTAACTCACTGAGTGACGCAGCTAACGCGTGAAGTCGACCGCCTGGGGAGTACGGCCGCAAGGTTAAAACTCAAAGGAATTGACGGGGACCCGCACAAGCGGTGGATGATGTGGATTAATTCGATGCAACGCGAAAAACCTTACCTACCCTTGACATGCCTGGAATCCTTGAGAGATCAGGGAGTGCCTTCGGGAGCCAGGACACAGGTGCTGCATGGCTGTCGTCAGCTCGTGTCGTGAGATGTTGGGTTAAGTCCCGCAACGAGCGCAACCCTTGTCGCTAATTGCCATCATTTAGTTGGGCACTTTAGCGAGACTGCCGGTGACAAACCGGAGGAAGGTGGGGATGACGTCAAGTCCTCATGGCCCTTATGGGTAGGGCTTCACACGTCATACAATGGTCGGTACAGAGGGCTGCCAAAGCGCGAGCTGGAGCCAATCCCTTAAAGCCGATCGTAGTCCGGATCGTAGTCTGCAACTCGACTACGTGAAGTCGGAATCGCTAGTAATCGCAGATCAGCATGCTGCGGTGAATACGTTCCCGGGTCTTGTACACACCGCCCGTCACACCATGGGAGTGGGTTTCACCAGAAGTAGGTAGCTTAACCTTCGGGAGGGCGCTTACCACGGTGAGATTCATGACTGGGGTGAAGTCGTAACAAGGTAGCCGTATCGGAAGGTGCGGCTGGATCACCTCCTTTCAAGAGACAGGTCCGCTGTCCGAGTACTCACAACTTATCGGTTGTTCAGGCAAGAGCCTCGAGTCTGACGAGGGTCTGTAGCTCAGCTGGTTAGAGCACCGTCTTGATAAGGCGGGGGTCGTTGGTTCGAACCCAACCAGACCCACCACCGGATCCTGAGGGGGATTAGCTCAGCTGGGAGAGCACCTGCTTTGCAAGCAGGGGGTCGTCGGTTCGATCCCGTCATCCTCCACCATCGTTTCGATGGGCAGCGACAGGGGCTCGCGAGTAGGGCTAAGCAGTGCGCACGGGGTGCGTAGTGCTTAGGCCTAGTGCCAGTGTTCTTTAACAAAGTGGAAGAAGTAAAGTGTGCGATCTTCGTTGCGCTGTGTCAGCGGCGCGTGAAGACGAAGATCGAACATGGGTTGTGTGATTGCATTGTCGTCATCGACGCTTTGAACCAGCGGTCGGTGGCGGCGCACAAGCGTGAGTTCGCCTATGACGTGGATCCCTGGCGACAGGGTCCAGGGTTATAGGATCAAGCGACTAAGTGCATGTGGTGGATGCCTTGGCGATCACAGGCGATGAAGGACGTGCAAGCCTGCGAAAAGCGGGGGGGAGCTGGCAATGGAGCTTTGATCCCCCGATGTCCGAATGGGGAAACCCACTCCTTTTGGAGTATCCCTGGCTGAATACATAGGCCAGAGGAGGCGAACGCGGCGAACTGAAACATCTAAGTAGCCGCAGGAACAGAAATCAACCGAGATTCCCCAAGTAGTGGCGAGCGAACGGGGAGCAGCCTGCACGACTAAACCATTTACTTAGCAGAACGGTCTGGAAAGTCCGACAACACAGGGTGATAGTCCCGTATGCGAAAAGTAGGTGGCGGGTCTGAGCGTGCGACAAGTAGGGCGGGACACGAGAAATCCTGTCTGAAGATGGGGGGACCATCCTCCAAGGCTAAATACTCGTGATCGACCGATAGTGAACCAGTACCGTGAGGGAAAGGCGAAAAGAACCCCGGGAGGGGAGTGAAATAGATCCTGAAACCGCATGCATACAAACAGTGGGAGCCTCCTTGTGGGGTGACTGCGTACCTTTTGTATAATGGGTCAGCGACTTACGTTCAGTAGCGAGCTTAACCGAATAGGGGAGGCGTAGGGAAACCGAGTCTGATAAGGGCGACATAGTTGCTGGGCGTAGACCCGAAACCGGATGATCTATCCATGGCCAGGATGAAGGTGCCGTAACAGGTACTGGAGGTCCGAACCCACTAATGTTGAAAAATTAGGGGATGAGCTGTGGATAGGGGTGAAAGGCTAAACAAATCCGGAAATAGCTGGTTCTCCCCGAAAACTATTTAGGTAGTGCGTCGTACGGACACTTGCGGGGGTAGAGCACTGTAATCGTTGGGGGGGTCACTGCGATCTACCCCGCGATAGCAAACTCCGAATACCGCAAAGTGATATACGGCAGACAGTCCTGGGGTGCTAACGTCCTGGGACAAGAGGGAAACAACCCAGACCGCCAGCTAAGGTCCCAAATACATGGCTAAGTGGGAAACGAAGTGGGAAGGCATAGACAGCTAGGAGGTTGGCTTAGAAGCAGCCACCCTTTAAAGAAAGCGTAATAGCTCACTAGTCGAGTCGTCCTGCGCGGAAGATGTAACGGGGCTCAAGCCATGAACCGAAGCTGCGGATCTCGAAAGAGATGGTAGGGGAGCGTTCCGTAAGCCTGCGAAGGTGTCTCGAGAGGGATGCTGGAGGTATCGGAAGTGCGAATGCTGACATGAGTAGCGATAAAGGGTGTGAAAAGCACCCTCGCCGAAAGCCCAAGGTTTCCTGCGCAACGTTCATCGACGCAGGGTGAGTCGGCCCCTAAGGCGAGGCAGAAATGCGTAGTCGATGGGAAACGGGTCAATATTCCCGTACCGGTTTTAGATGCGATGGGGGGACGGAGAAGGTTAGGTCAGCCGGGTGTTGGACGTCCCGGTTTAAGCGTGTAGGCGTGCCCCGTAGGCAAATCCGCGGGGCTGAGCCAAGGCGTGATGACGAGGTCTCTTCGAGACCGAAGTGATTGATACCATGCTTCCAGGAAAAGCCTCTAAGCTTCAGTCTAAAATCGACCGTACCGCAAACCGACACAGGTGGGCAGGAAGAAAATTCTAAGGCGCTTGAGAGAACTCAGGAGAAGGAACTCGGCAAATTGATACCGTAACTTCGGGAGAAGGTATGCCCCATTAGCTTGTAGGAGTACATCCGAAGGGCGAAGGGGCCGCAGAGAATCGGTGGCTGCGACTGTTTATTAAAAACACAGCACTCTGCAAACACGAAAGTGGACGTATAGGGTGTGACGCCTGCCCGGTGCCGGAAGGTTAAGTGATGGGGTGCAAGCTCTTGATCGAAGCCCCGGTAAACGGCGGCCGTAACTATAACGGTCCTAAGGTAGCGAAATTCCTTGTCGGGTAAGTTCCGACCTGCACGAATGGCGTAACGATGGCCACACTGTCTCCTCCTGAGACTCAGCGAAGTTGAAATGTTTGTGAAGATGCAATCTCCCCGCGGCTAGACGGAAAGACCCCATGAACCTTTACTGTAGCTTTGCATTGGACTTTGACGGGACTTGTGTAGGATAGGTGGGAGGCTTTGAAGCGGTGACGCCAGTTGCCGTGGAGCCAACCTTGAAATACCACCCTGGTGTCGTTGAGGTTCTAACCTGGGCCCGTGAATCCGGGTCGGGGACCGTGCATGGCAGGCAGTTTGACTGGGGCGGTCTCCTCCCAAAAGGTAACGGAGGAGTACGAAGGTCGCCTAGGTACGGTCGGACATCGTACTGATAGTGCAATGGCAAAAGGCGGCTTGACTGCGAGACCGACAAGTCGAGCAGGTGCGAAAGCAGGTCATAGTGATCCGGTGGTTCTGTATGGAAGGGCCATCGCTCAACGGATAAAAGGTACTCTGGGGATAACAGGCTGATTCCGCCCAAGAGTTCACATCGACGGCGGAGTTTGGCACCTCGATGTCGGCTCATCACATCCTGGGGCTGTAGCCGGTCCCAAGGGTATGGCTGTTCGCCATTTAAAGTGGTACGTGAGCTGGGTTTAAAACGTCGTGAGACAGTTTGGTCCCTATCTGCCGTGGGCGCTGGAAGTTTGAGAGGACCTGCTCCTAGTACGAGAGGACCGGAGTGGACGTACCCCTGGTGTACCGGTTGTGACGCCAGTCGCATCGCCGGGTAGCTAAGTACGGAAGAGATAACCGCTGAAAGCATCTAAGCGGGAAACTCGCCTCAAGATGAGACTTCCCCGGGGCCTCGAGCCCCCTGAAGGGTCGTTGAAGACCACAACGTTGATAGGTCGGGTGTGGAAGCGCAGTAATGCGTTAAGCTAACCGATACTAATTGCCCGTGAGGCTTGATCCTATAACCCTGGATCACAGCGAACTCAACACGCCATACAATCACACACCCCACACACTCCCTACTTCTCCCCTTTGTGACCCCTTACAGTCTGACGACCATAGCGTCCCGGAACCACTCCTTCCCATCCCGAACAGGACAGTGAAACAGGACCGCGCCGATGATAGTGCTCTCCTTGAGTGCGAAAGTAGGTCATCGTCAGACTAACTACATCAAAAACCCGCTGACCTCAGGTCAGCGGGTTTTTGCGTTAACGATGTGCCGCGTGTTCGGCACGTCCTTTCCTTCTGCTACGATTTTCGCGTTCCCATGCCCCACAGCGTGGGTGGTCGCTACAGTTTCAGGTGTCAGTCAATGCCTCTCTCGGATCAGGCGCAAGCGCTGCTGGACATGGTTTATCGGGTCGGAGCACCGCGATTTCATGAATTATCGGTAGCTCAGGCTCGGCATTCGTTCGAAAAGTTGCAGTTCGTGTTCGGTGGAGAGCCCGAGGCTGTCGCGTCGACCCTGGATGTTCCACTGTCGCGAACGGACGGCAGCGCTCTTATCGCGCGCCTTTATCGACCGCTTGACGCGGCTCCGACCGAGGTGTTGCCGCTGCTGATCTATTTTCATGGCGGTGGGTGGTGTGTCGGTAGCGTGCAAAGCCACGATGCATTGTGTCGACGGATGGTGAATCGGACTGGGTGTGCGGTCCTGTCGGTGGATTACAGGCTTGCGCCGGAGCATCCGTTTCCAGCGGCGGTGGAGGACGCCTTGTTCGCAACTGAGTGGGCGCTCACGCACGCACAAGAATTTGCCTTTGATCCTGCGCGGCTTGGTTTGGGGGGGGATAGCGCCGGGGGCAATCTCGCATTGGTTACGGCCTTGAGGCTTCGCGATCGGGGAGCTCCAGCGCTGCGCTGTCTGTGCCTGATCTATCCCTGTACCGAAATTGAAAGCAGCCGCCCTTCAAGGGAGGCCTACGCGTCGGGGTATTTCCTGGATCGGGAGAGCCTGAGCTGGTTTTTTGAGCGCTATCTGCCGGATGGGGATACGAGTGACTGGCGAGTCTCGCCCATGCGGGCGCATTCGCTCGCGGATCTCCCCCCGACAATAGTCGTCACGGCTGAGTGCGATCCGCTTCGAGATGACGGCATCGCATTCGTGGAGCGGGCGAGGTCAGAGGGCGTGCCTGCAGAACATGTTGATGTCGCGGGTATGGTGCACGGCTTTGTTACCTTGGGGAAATGGTTTCCAGAGGCGAACGAGGTCGTTGATCTGATCTCGCGGAAGCTCCGCGGGCATCTCGCGAAGGTGACTGTGCCCGAGTAGGTTCACGGCGCTAGCTGCCACAGAATGGCCTGCCCCCGATTCTCCGGACACATTGCATGGCAACATGTGTCTAGGAGGAATCGATGCGAACAAGAAGGAAGTTCTCGGACGAGTTCAAGCGCGAGGCGGTGCGTTTGGCAACGCAGCCGGGTATGACGGCGACAGCGGTCGCCCGAGATCTGGGACTCGAGCGCAGCGTGCTGCGCCGATGGATGTTGAATGCGGAAGAAGGTCGCACCGATTTGACGCCTGGCAGGCCTCTGAAGAGCGACAGCCAGGCGGAACTTGAGCAACTGCGGCGCGAACTGGCGCGGGTGAAGATGGAGCGCGATATCTTAAAAAAGGCGCTCGGCTACTTCGCGAAGGACCCGACGTGAAGTTCGGCTTCGTTGCCAAACATCGGGCGGTGTGGCCGGTTCGGGTTCTATGTGAAGTGCTCGGAATTTCCCGCAGCGGCTTCTACGAATGGTTCAGTAGGCGGCCAAGCCCGCGTACCCGCGCCAACGAGAAGCTCACGGGGCTGATTCGGCAAAGCTTCGAAGCGAGCGATCGGACCTACGGTAGCCGACGTGTTTGGCACGACGTGCTTGCCTGGGGCGAGCACTGCGGCATTCATCGCGTTGCTCGCCTAATGAGGGCGGCCGGGCTGGCTGCGCGCAAGAAGCGTCGTCGCTCGCCCAACGATGCGGGCCTGCGGCCCGAACACAGCATTGCACCGAATCTGCTGCAGCGCGAGTTCGAGGCGGATGCGCCGAACAAGAAGTGGCTGGCCGACTTCACGTGCCTGTGGACCGACGAAGGCTGGCTATACGTTGCGGCCGTGCTGGACCTGTACTCGCGAAGAATTGTCGGCTGGTCAATGAAGGCGGAAATGACTGCGCAACTGGTCATCGATGCGCTCTTGATGGCGGTCTGGCGGCGCGGTAAACCCAAGGAGCTGTTACACCATTCCGATCAGGGTAGCCAATACACCCGCGAAGACTTCCAGCGGCTGCTAGCCGACCAGGGCATCGTTTGCAGCATGAGTCGAAAGGGCAACTGCTGGGATAACGCCGCGATGGAGAGCTTCTTCTCCAGCCTCAAGACGGAACGTGCCGCGCGAAAGCGATATCCGACACGCGACGACGCTCGGGCGGACGTGTTCGACTACATTGAACGCTTCTACAATCCGCGGCGGCGTCACTCCGTGCTTGGATATCTCAGCCCGGTTCAGTTTGAAGAAAATATGGTGGCTGTGTAGCTACCGAAACTGTCCGGAGAATCGGGGGCAGGCCAGAAGCTCCGTTCCAGTCCAAGGTGAGTTTGGAACTATGTGACCTGTTTAACAACGGCCTCAAGCGTAAAGCACTAGAGTCTTTCCTACGTACCACGGGGTGGGTGGCGGCCGGCTGCGGCGTGTGATCGCGCACGCGCGACGGTTGTCCGTGCGGCGGGGGGAGGCGCGATGTTCAAGGTGTTCAAGCAGTATGTGCCGTCGCACGCGTTGCAGCAGATCGCGTTCGATGCGTCGATTCTGTTCGTCGTCGTTCTCGTTGTGACCGCCCTCCCGGCACGTGGCTCCCAAGTGGAGTGGCGGTTGGTCGTCCCTTCCGCATTGCTCTTCGCCCTGCTGATGATCCTGCTCAATGGCGCCTTGGGGCTGTACCGCGCGAGAGCTCTGGATGGTGGAGGCCGGAGTACTGCTTCCCGCATAGTGGTGTCGGTTGTCGTGAGTGTCGTGGTGGCATTCGCGGTGTTTGCCATTCTGCCTTGGGGGTATTTCCAGTCCGAGGCAGTGCAGGTTTCCATCGTTCTACTATTGGGTGGGCTGCTCGTCATGCGGGGTTTGGCGAACCGACGTGGCTCGGCGTCCGCCTTTGACCCACGGGTGCTGATAATCGGAACAGGCACTGAAGCAGACGCGGTTGCACGTTCTCTGGATGCTCAAGGGGTTGGACGGGATCTCGTCGGTTTTTACCGTCCGGTGGGCGAGGAAACGCCAGTCGTGAACCCGGAACGGATTCTTCCGGAAGACGGAAATCTTCTTGACACGGTCAGGCGGCTCCATGTCAGCGAAGTGATTGTGGCGGTGCGCGAACGCAGAGGCGGGGTCCTTCCGATACGGGAGTTGCTTGACTGCAAGCTCCGGGGCGTCAAGGTTCTCGACCTGTCCTCATTCTTCGAACGTACCCACGGGCAGGTGCCGATCGGTTCACTGAAGGCGAGCTGGCTGATCTACGGCGAAGGTTTTCATCAAGGGGTGGTGCGTAGGACCATCAAGCGATGTTTTGATGTCCTTGCATCGGCGATTTTGTTGATGTTCGCTCTGCCCGTCATGCTCGTCACGGCGTGTCTCATCCTGCTGGAGGATGGCGGTCCTGTCTTGTACCGGCAGGAGCGGGTGGGACGGCGTGGACGAATATTCAGAGTGATCAAGTTCCGTAGCATGAGGCAAGACGCCGAAGGCGATGGCAGGCCGCGGTGGGCTCAGTCAGGGGACGACCGGGTTACGCGTGTCGGTCACGTCATCCGGCGTTTTCGTATCGACGAACTGCCGCAATTGTTGAACGTGCTGTCGGGCGAGATGAGTTTGGTCGGGCCGCGGCCGGAGCGCCCGTATTTCGTCGATCAGCTGACGCGCGAGATTCCCTTCTACTCTGTGCGTCATAGCGTGAAGCCAGGAGTCACGGGTTGGGCGCAGGTTCGTTACCAGTATGGTGCTTCGGTCGATGACGCGATTCAGAAGTTGCAGTACGACCTGTACTACGTGAAGAACCACAACCTGGCTCTCGATATCCTGGTGCTGTTCGAGACGGTCCGGGTCGTCCTGACTTGTGAGGGCGCGCACTGATCCGTCGGTGGGGCGTTCAGCGTCAGGTCGGTAACGCTGCGACACTAAGGTCAGGGGACTGATTTGTCAGAGTCGGCTGGTGTGGCGTACGGCATCGCGTGCGGTGCCTACACGCTGTTCTTTATTTACCTGCTTCTTGGCTGGCGCAAGCAGCCGCGTGGTGCCGCCCTTCTGTTGGCTGTCGGGGCGAGTACGTTGTGGGCGCTTGCGAACGGCTTTGTGGTCTGGAGCCCCTCGACCGCCGTGCTTGTATTGGCCTGGTCCGCCGACATTGTTCGTCAAGCCAGCTGGTTGGCGTTTATCATCATTCTACTGCTGGCCGTTAGCGCACGCGTGGTGCGTTGGGCGATTGTCGCTGCAGCGGTGGTCGCGGTCGGTCAGATCCTCGGTGTACTCGGCTTGGAGCTGCGTTTCCTGTCGCAGACCACCTTGCACTTGGGCAGTTTTCTTGCAAGCGCGGTGCTGGGTTTGGTGCTGGTCGAGCAACTCTTCCGGTCGGTGCCGCCGGAATCGCGTTGGGCATTGAAACCTCTTTGTCTGGCGCTTTCGGCAGGGTATGTCTTCGAGCTGTACTTGTTCGCGGATGGCTTCCTGTTCGGTCACCTGGATGCAGACCTCTGGGCTGTGCGGGGCATTGCCCATTCGTTGACGCTGCCGCTCGTTGCTGTGTCGGCTGCTCGAAATCCGGATTGGGCGCTGCGTATAACGGTCTCGAGAGATGCGGTGTTCCATTCGACGGCCTTGGCGTTGTCGGGGGCCTACCTGCTGGTCATCGCAGCTGCCGGGTATTACGTGCGTTACTTCGGCGGCGATTGGGGCCGTGCCCTCCAGTTGACCTTGTTTTTTGCCGGCCTGCTGCTCTTGAGCGTTTTCCTTGTGTCGGGGGCTCAGCGGGCAAGGTTGCGTGTTTTCCTCAACAAGCACCTGTTTCCATACCGTTACGACTACCGGAGCGAGTGGTTGCGGTTTACGCAGGCTCTGTCGTCGGCCGACGGTACGCTCGATTTGGGTGAATCGGTGATCAAGGGCTTATGCGATCTTGTGGAGAGCCCTGGTGGAGCGCTTTGGCTTCGGGAGTCGGGTGGTCCTCGCTATCACGTCCAATCGCGGCTCAATCATCCGGCGATTGCGGTGACGGAAGACGAAGACAGTTCGTTCTGCCAATTTCTGGCTGAACGCGAGTGGGTGATCAACCTTGAGGAATACCGCTCGGGTTCGACTAGCTATTCGTCTTTGGCGCTTCCAGCATGGTTGTCGGCGATTCCAAGTGCGTGGCTGGTTCTGCCTCTGAAATCCGGGGGTGTCCTCGTCGGATTTGTCCTGCTTAGCGCGCCGAGGACGCCGGTGGATGTGAATTGGGAGGTGCTTGATCTGCTGAAGACGGCGCAGGCGCAGGCAGCAAGTTATCTGTCTCGCATGCAGGCGGTTGAGGCCCTGATCGAGTCGAGGAAGTTCGATTCGTTCAATCGAATGTCCGCCTTCGTGGTTCACGATCTGAAGAATCTTGTTGCGCAGCTGTCCTTGATGTTGAAGAACGCGGAACGGCACAAGCATAACCCGGCGTTTCAGGAAGACATGCTGGAGACCGTGGCGAATGTCGAGTCGAGAATGCGCGCGTTGATGGCGCAGTTGCAGGAAAAGCGCTCAATCGACCCGCCGAGACGAGTAGAGATCGCCGCTCTTATCGAACGTCTGAGGATGGCGAAACGCCACCAGCGTCCGGCCATAGAGTTTGACCCAGGCGAACTCGGGATGGTCGAGGTGATTGCGCACCCGGAGCGGCTTGAGCGTGTCATTGGCCATGTGTTGCAGAATGCGCTGGAGGCGACGAGAGACGATGGTAGGGTGGCCGTAAGGATCAAACCAGCGAGCGATGGTTCGGCCGTGTTGAGTGTTGAGGACAACGGATGTGGGATGACGAAGGAGTTCGTCCGCGAGCAATTGTTCCGCCCGTTCCAGACCAGCAAGACGGGAGGCATGGGGATCGGCGCATTCGAGGCTCAGCAGTACATTCGTGAGATCGGGGGCAGCATTGCCGTCGATAGCGAACCCGGGGAGGGGACGCGCGTGTCGATCACGCTGCCAGTGGTTGCCCGCGAAGCGCGGGACGATATGAACAGTGCGGTGATGACTCAGGGATCATGAACGATAAGAGACGAACGCTTCTGGTTGTGGAGGATGATCCGGCGCTGCAGAAGCAGATGCGATGGGCGTTCGATTCTTTCGAGACCGTTGTCGCCGACGATAGAGAGAGCGCTCTCGCCCAGTTGCGTCGTTATGAGCCCGCGGTGGTCACAATGGACCTTGGCTTGCCCCCGAGTCCGGATGACGTCGGCGAGGGCTTCCGACTCCTCGGGGAGATGCTGGTGCTGGCGCCCGAGACGAAGGTGATTGTCCTGACCGGCCAGCATGATCGGGAGAATGCGGTCCGGGCCGTGGCAATGGGTGCCTACGATTTCTTCGGCAAACCTTTTGAACCGGAATTGCTCGCGCTGACGATTGATCGTGCATTTCGGCTCCACGATCTTCAGGCAGAGAATCATCGTCTGCAGGCCCAGCAGTCCAGCCCGCTTTCTGGAGTCATCACCCGGGATCCCGGGATGTTGAAGGTATGCCGAACAGTGGAAAGGGTGGCGTCGGCAAATGTCACCGTGGCGCTGCTTGGCGCAAGCGGGACAGGGAAGGAAATTCTGGCGCGCGCCTTGCACGCGTTGTCGTCGCGCTCCAAGGAGCGCTTCTTGGCGATCAACTGCGCCGCGATTCCGGAGAATCTTCTGGAAAGCGAATTGTTTGGCTACGAGAAGGGGGCTTTCACCGGGGCGGCGAAGCTGACGCCGGGAAAAATCGAAACCGCGCACAAGGGTACCTTCTTTCTTGACGAAATAGGGGACCTGCCGATGGCGCTGCAGGCGAAACTGCTCCGCTTCCTGCAGGAAAGAGTGGTCGAACGCATCGGGGGGCGTGAGGAGATTCCGGTTGATGTGCGCGTGGTGTGTGCGACGCACAGGGATTTGAAGGCGCAAATACAGGCTGGCCATTTTCGCGAAGATCTTTACTACCGGCTCGCCGAGATTGTCATCGACATTCCTCCTCTCCGGGAGCGAGATGGTGATGCCGTGCTGCTGGCACATGCGTTCGTGCAACGCTTCGCGAAGGAGAATGCCCGGGGGGCCATGCATCTCGGTGAGGACGCGCTTGCGGCGATCGAGACGCATCCCTGGCCGGGAAATGTGCGTGAATTGGAGAACTGCCTGAAGCGCGCGGTGATCATGGCGGAATCGAACCGGATCACGGCGGAGGATCTCGGCCTCGATGCAGCTGAATCGGACTTGCTGGAACTCAATCTGCGTCATGTCAGGGACGAGGCGGAGCGGCGGGCGGTGATCCGTGCCTTGGCAAGAACGAACGGCAATATCGCGCGTGCTGCCGATGTTCTGGGGATCAGCAGGCCCTCCTTGTATGACTTGATGAACCGCTTTGGATTCAAGAAGGAGAGTTGACGTGTCCCGTCCGATGATAATTCCGCAATCCAAACGGCAAATTGCGCTGGCTCTAATCTTTTCGGGGTTGATTGCCGGTTGCGGCGCGAGCCCTGATTCGATGGTGGGTTCGGCGCGCGATTATCTTGCAAAGAATGATCTCCAGGCTGCGAGCATTCAGCTCAAGAACGCCTTGCAGGAGAACCCCAAGCTCGCTGAAGCACGTTACCTGCTTGGGGCTGTGAATCTTAGGCAGGGGAATCCTGTTGCTGCGGAAAAGGAGTTTCGGCGCGCGCTGGAGCTCGGCGTTCCGGTCGAACAGGTAAATCCCCTGCTGGCGCGTGCGATGGTGCAGATGGGGCAGTTTGAGCAGGTGATCAAGGAATTCGGGGCGACAGAGCTTCAGGATCCGGTTGCCAACGCGCGACTGTGGGGGAGCATCGGGGATGCCTATCTTGAGCGCAAGGACGCGTCCAAGGCGCGCGAGGCCTTCGAGGTGGCGTTGAAGTCCAACGCGGATGACCTTTCTGCGCGGGTCGGATTCGGGCGCATGAAATATCTGAGCGGGGACGTCGACGGGGCGCTTGCAGAGGCCGAGGCTGCGTTGGCTCGCGGTGCGACGGGGGAGGAAGCTGGAGATGCCCATGCTCTGCGTGCAAACGTGTTGCTTGCCCGTAAGCAGGACGACGAGGGGCTCGCTGCGCTGCGCGAGGCGGTGAAGGGGAGGCCGTCATCTGTTGCGTATCATTTTGCGCTGATCTCGCTGTTGCTTGAGCGAGGAGACATGAGTGAAGCAGCGGAGCGGCTTGCTGCGATGGAGAAGGTCGCGCCGAAACATCCACTCACTCACTATCTGTATGCACTCAATGATTTCCGCAGCGGCAAGACGGCTCCGGCCCGTGAGCACATCGCCGAAACCGTCCGGTTGGCTCCGGAATACCTGCCAGGGCGGATGTTGGCCGGCCTGATCCACGCCAGCCTGAACGAGCATGTGCTTGCGCGTGAACATCTGGCGATGGTGGTTGGTCGAGCACCCGAGAACAGAACCGCGCGGGTGGGGCTTGCGCGCCTTGAACTCGGTGCAGGCGACTCCCAGAAGGCCATGGATACACTCAAGCCGCTGCTTTCCGAAAAGGATCCGGACCCGGCGAGCCTGCAACTGGCAGCGCGCATTCAGCTGGCGCAGGGGAAGCTGGATGCGGCCTCGGAGACGTATGAGAGGCTCGTCGCCGTTCGCCCGTCCGACGAGCTGGCGCGCACTCAGTTGGGAATGGCGCGTATGCTCGAGGGGGATGCCGCTGCAGGCCTGAGCGATCTTGAAGCGGCCTCGACGCTCGAGGGGAGTTCCGGAGCTGCCGACTTTGCACTTGTGATGGTGCATTTGCGGCAGGGTGAAATCGACAAGGCAGCTGCGGCGCAGCAGCGGCTCGAGGAAAAACGTCCGGATGACCCTCGCACTTACATGTTGCAGGGGGGCATCGCTCTGTCCCGACGGGATATGGCTGGTGCGCGGCTCTCGTTTGAGAAGGCACTGGCGCTCAAGAGCGATTACCTGCCCGCAGTAGTCAATCTCGCGCGGTTGGATCTCGCGGAAAGAAAGCCCGGTGAGGCGCTGGAACGTGTCGAGCATGTCGTCGCCAAGCATCCGGATAACGTCGCGGCTTCCCTTCTGTTGGCGAATCTGCAAAAGGCCACTGGAGCCCCGTCGGACAAGGTGCGTGCAACCCTCGAGCGCGCGAGTCGTGCGACGCCAGCGGAAGCCACTCCGAAGCTGGCGCTCGCCGCGGAGGCCCTGGGGCAGAGAGATGCAAAGAAAGCGATCTCGATCGTGCAGGAAGTCATCGCAGCCCATCCCGATGATCCACGAGCGTACGAGATGATGGGCCGGGCCCAGCTACTGGCGGGTGACCTTCAGCAGGCAGTCACTGCGTTCAGCAAGCAGGTGAGTTTACAGCCGAAATTGCCAGCCCCGTTGATCCGCCTTGCAGATGCGCAACAACTGGCGAAGGACTCCACCGCCGCAGAGCAGTCCTTGCGACGGGCGCTAGGGCTGAAGCCGGATTTCCTCGACGCACAGCAGCGACTCGCCGCATTGCTCGCCGGAAAACAGCGACTCAAGGAGGCGATTGCCGTTGCCCAGACAGTACAAAAGCAACGGCCCAAGGAGCCTGCGGGGTGGAACCTGGAAGGCGATCTGTACCTCCTCGCAAAGGACTACGCGCCTGCGATTGCCGCTTACCGCAAATCGTTCACTGTCAGGCCGAGGGCCGAGACGGTGATCAAACTCCATGCGGTTCAGGTTCAGTCGGGTAAGCAAGGCGATGCCGAGAAGACGATTTCCGAATGGTTGCGGAAGGAGCCAAAGGATGTACGGGTGCGTACTTATCTTGCCGAGCGCGCCTTTGCTGCACGGCGATTCGACGAAGCCGAAAGGCTCTATGTCAAGCTCGATGAGCTCAAACCGGATACGCCCCATGTCCTGAATAATCTTGCATGGATCGCGGGCCATCGCAGGGATCCGAAAGCGATGGGGCTGGCGGAGCGGGCGTTAAAGTTGGCTCCGGAGGATCCGAATATTCTCGCTACGCTGGGTGTGCTGCAAATGGACAGCGGCCAGTCCGAGAACGGGATCGATAACCTTCGCAAGGCGGTTTCTCTGGCGCCGACTGCACCGACTCTTCGTCTCAATCTCGCGAAAGCATATGTGAAAGCTGGGCGCAAACAGGACGCTGTGAAGGAGGCGGATCATCTGCTGCAGTCCCTGCCGCAGGATAGCCCCCTGCGCGCCGAGGCCAATGCGCTGAAGGAGAAGCTATGAACCGTCAGATCATTCGAATTATGCTATATGGCTTATTGATAGGGCGAGAATCATGACTACTGTAGCCGTTATTGGCCTGGGATATGTCGGCCTTCCGCTTGCGGTTGAATTCGGCAGAAAATTCAGGACCCTGGGGTTTGACCTCTCCGCTCGTAAGGTCGCTGCGTATCGTGAGCACTACGATCCGACCGGTGAGGTGTCCGGTGCGGCCTTGCGTGCCGCAACGATGCTTTCATGCCATGCCGATGCGAGCGTGATCGCGGAAGCGGACTTTGTCGTTGTTGCGGTACCGACACCGGTGGATGAAGCGCACCAACCGGATTTCTCGCCACTGGTGGGCGCATCGCGGATCGTCGGACAGAATCTGAAGCGCGGGGCGATCGTTGTCTTCGAGTCAACGGTGTATCCCGGCGCGACAGAGGAGGTCTGCATTCCGATCATAGAGCGTGAATCGGGCCTGAAGTGGAAGGAAGATTTCTTCGTCGGCTATTCTCCAGAGAGAATCAATCCGGGAGACAAGGAGCGAACGGTCACGAAGATCGTGAAAGTGGTATCGGGTGATACGCCTGCCACACTGGCGAAGGTTCGTGAAATCTACGGTGCGATCATTACCGCAGGCGTCTATCCTGCAAGTTCGATCAAGGTCGCGGAGGCTGCGAAGGTTATCGAGAACACGCAGCGAGATCTCAACATCGCATTGATGAACGAACTGGCGGTGATCTTTCACAAGATCGGCATCGACACGCTCGAGGTGCTCGAAGCAGCAGGGACGAAGTGGAACTTCCTGCCGTTCCGGCCGGGCCTCGTAGGAGGACACTGCATCGGCGTCGACCCGTACTACCTGACGCACAAGGCGGAAATGCTCGGCTACCACTCGGACGTGGTCCTGGCAGGACGGCGCATCAATGACGGCATGGGTAAGTACATTGCCGAGCAGACCGTCAAACAGATGATTCAGGCGGGACATGCGGTGCGTGGCTGCGACGTCGTCGTCATGGGGCTCACGTTCAAGGAAAACTGTCCCGATCTACGCAATAGCAAGGTCATCGACGTGATCCGCGAGCTACGCAGCTTCGGCTGCAGGGTGCATGTTCATGACGCCGTTGCAGCATCGTCGGAGGCCGAACACGAGTACGGCGAATCCCTGGTGGCCTGGGAGGATCTGCCGCGTGCGACGGCTGTTGTTGCGGCAGTGTCACACAAGGCGTATCTGGACATGCCCCTCGTAAAGATCACGGACAGGTTGTTGCCGAACGGTATTTTCGTCGATGTGAAGTCGGCGTATGACCGGGACGCCTTGGCTGCGTCCGGGGTCACCGTCTGGCGGCTCTAGCGAACGGAAAGTCCGTGCGCTAGCGGTGCGCAACGCGGGAGTCGATCATGGGACGAGGATTGCGTCTAAGCAGAAGCCTTCAATTGTTGGGCGCTGCATTGTTGGCTACTGCGTCGCAGGTGTCGATTGCCGCAAAGGATGACCCGGCCGCATTCGAGGCGGCCTTACTCGAGGCTGTCTTCTCCGATCATGCGCGCTACCTGGCGGACCTTGCGGTGGCCCATGAGCACGGAGAGGGGGTGGAGCGCGAGCCGGCAAGGGCTGCTGCGTTGTACTGCGAATCTGCGCGTCTGGGCAATGTCGAAGCCATGTATTCGCTCGGCTGGATGTACGCCAATGGGCGAGGCCTCGAGCGCAATGACGCCTACGCTGGAACATTGTTCGCAATGGCGGCATTTTTCGGGCACCCGCAAGCCGATCGGATGCGCCGCTACACCGGCGACTACGAGGGGGCCGTGCCAGACTGCCTGCAGCCTCCTCCCGACGAGTCACCCGATCCGGGGTGGAGTGCCGAAGCGTACATCGCTGCACTGTCGGTGCAGCGCCAGCATCTGGCGCGACTCGTGGTAAATCTTTCCGCCGATTACGCGATCAGTCCGAGACTCGCGCTGGCGATCGCATTGACTGAGTCCAACCTGGACGCGGATGCGGTTTCGTCGAAAAATGCGATGGGGGTGATGCAGTTGATCCCGGACACCGCAGCGCGCTTCAATGTGCGGAAACCTTTCGACCCCGAGGAGAACATACGGGGTGGTCTTGCCTATCTGCGCTGGCTGCTGGCTTATTTTCGCGGGGATATCGCGCTGGCTGCAGCTGGATACAACGCCGGCGAGCGTGCCGTTGATCGTTACCGAGGGGTACCGCCTTACGCTGAAACGCAGGCCTACGTTGCGCGTATCCTGGCCTTCATGCAGCGGCGCAAGCACGCATACGACAGCCGCGTCACCGAGCCAAGTCCCGTCGCTCCCGCTCTGCAGCTCGTCAGCGAACGTGGAGGAGGTTCGTGAAAAAAAATTGGAGTCCGGCGTGGCGTCGTGCGTGCGTGTGGCTTGCCGTCCTCTACGCGGCAGTCCTCGTTCCGCGTCTGACGACGGCGGGCCTTGTCGACGTCCTGCCGCGAGTGAAACCCTCGGTGGTTGCCGTGGGAACGTTTCAGCGGACCCGCTCGCCGCAATTTCGCTTCCTTGGTACCGGGTTTGCAGTGGGAAGCGGTCGTCTCGTTGCGACCAACGCTCATGTCGTGTCGGGGGCCGTCGCGGACGGTGAGCTCGAGTCCCTGGTGATCGTCGTACCCGGTGCGTCCCAAGGCACCATTCGAAAGGCTGTGAAGGCGGAGGTAGACCCGAATGCCGACCTCGCGCTCCTGCGGCTCGACGGCGAGCCCTTGCCCGTCTTGCCACTCGCCGACGGGAGTTTCGTCGCCGAAGGCCAATCGATTGCATTCACGGGATTTCCGATCGGCAGCGCTCTGGGCCTCACACCGGTGACGCACCGGGGCATCGTCGCCGCCGTGACGCCGATCGGCATTCCGCAGGCAAATTCCCGTCAGCTCAAACCCGCGTTAATTCGCCGACTCGCGGGAGACGCGTTCCGCGTCTATCAGCTGGATGCAACGGCATACCCGGGCAATAGTGGCAGCCCGGTGTTCGATCCCGAAAGCGGCGAGGTGCTGGGGATCATCAATATGGTCTTCGTGAAAGGTACGAAGGAAAATGCCTTGAGCGCACCGTCCGGAATCACCTATGCCATCCCGGTTTCCCATCTTCGCGCCCTGCTTATGGAAGTTCGGTGATTTGGTCCCCCCGGCGGGAATCGAACCCACATCTAGCGCTTAGGAGGCGCTCGTTCTATCCATTGAACTACAGGGAGGGCGCGCAATTCTATCCGGTTGCGCGTCGAGCACCAAGCGCGGCGCGTGGGAGACGCAATTCCTCAGGGATCAATTGCGCTATGCGACTGCGGTTCGGCATCGCGCCCGCTCGTCACGCTGGTGCGATCGTTGCGCGGCGGAAGGAGGAAGTCGCGGGGGTGTGAGAGGAAGTGCCGCAGTGTCATCCACACGAGGGTGCGCCCTTGGGCGAAGGTGATCCGCCGTGCGCGCAATGCTACGTACAGGCTGAGTGAGAAGCTCACACCCAGGTTGGTGAGGCCGATCAGGGCGATGCCACTTGCGGCGAGCGCGGCGGCTTGCCAACCCGTTGTGAAATCGAGGCCTGCGCCGGCAAATCCGACATACGCGGACGAGAAGGAGATGTGGCGGATGTCTAGAGGCAGGCCGAACAGTACGCCAAGTGCGGTCACGCCACCGAGCAAGAAGCCGAAGAAGAAGTTGCCCGCCAGTGCGCCGAGGTTATTCTCGACGTAGCCGGCTACGCGTTCCATGCGCGGAGGTCCGAGGAGGCGGCGCAGCCAGTTCAGCTGGAGGAGACGCTCGGGAATGCGGGCATAGGCGCAGAGATTGTCGTAGTAGCCGGCGATGAGGCCGGAGAGGAAGAGGCAGACGCCGGCAATTGCAGCGAAGAACACGGCGCCCCCCGCAGGGTCGATCTCGTCTAGCAACCCACGGGCTTTTTCCGGCGAAACGAAGTGGTCGCCGCTGGTGGCATGAACAATGAGCGCGATCACCGTTGCGGCGGGGATCGCCACGCCGACGTTGCCCACAATCGCTGCGAGCTGGCTGCGGACGGTCCGGGCAATCAGTTCGACCAGATTGTCGAGGTCCCGGTTCTTCCCTTGCGTCTCACCGATCGATGCTGCGATCGCATTGGCCGTCATCGCTGGCTGTTTGGTCGCTACCGTGCCGCCGATGATATGGATGATGACGAAGCCGATGCCGTAGTTGAGGCAGAAGCTCAGCGCGGACGTGAGCGGTGCGTGCCCCTGTTTCGCGAGCACGAGCTTGATGGCGGCCATGCATGCGATGATCAGTCCTCCGAGCGCTGCGGATCCCAATATTCCGAAGTATTCCCGGCGTGTGGTCGTGATGTAGCGTTCGCCGGTCTTGCCCGCACTCTCAGTCATGCGCAGCGACAGCAGTTCCACATTTTTGCCTAGATAGTCGGAGAGGCGGTGTTTGCGGCATTCCGAGCGGACGAGCTCCTTGAACAGGTCGACAATTTCCGGGGCAACATCGGAAAACATTCGGTGTTGCCGCAGCCCTGACAGGAGCCGCAGAAGGCGGCCGATGCGCCGGAGGTGCTGGTGCAGGCGTTCGAGCTTGAACGTCAGCGTAAGGCTCGTGCCCAGTTTGGCTGCACGCCGGCGTATGCGCTGCAGTGCTTCCTCGCATTGGTCGAGCATGACCTGGACGTGGCGCTCGTCCTCGACGAGAGTGGTCGATGTTTCCCACCACTGCGCGTAATTGCGGATGTAGGCCACAAGTTCCGCGTTTTGTGCGAGAAAGGCCGATTCGTGCTCTTCCAGTTCGGGGTCGATGCGGATGAACTCGGGATCGAGGCCAATGGCGCTGGCGTGGTAGGAAAGCACGCGGAGGGCCTCGAGGATTTCGGTGATCGCGTCGGGCAGCCTGCGGCTGTCGGTTTCCGAAGCGGGCGTCTCGTCGTCGAGGACAGTGCGGATCAGCTCGCACCACAGTTCGTCGGCGATGGCATTGACCCACACTTCGTCGTCACTGCGCCAGAAGAGGACGGCCAGCACGTCCTTCATGTACGCGGTGTCGAGGTAGTCGGGAAGCAGCCGCCCGCTGATGCGTCGCGCCGTTTCGGAAAAGAAGCCGGTTGATGGCAGCAGGCCGGACGAGGCGTAGAGCGAGACCTGCTTGCGTTCGCGAAACAATCTGCGGAACGCGGTGTTCAGGCGCCGACGCAGGTCCGGACGCGCCTTGAGCGTATCGATGAGCTGCCGCAAACGGGATTCCGCGGCCGCGGCGTCGCTGGCCCTCGGCGGGCGCAGCTGGCTGACGAGGTCCTTCCATTGTGCGAGCTCGTCGTTGTCGGGGCCATCCAGGCGTTCCAGCACTCGATCCATCCGTTCTCCATTGGTGTCGACGTGGTTGTCCGATGCTGCGGTGCGCAAAAATCGGGCGAACCCGGCATCTTAACAGACCGCTAAAATGCGGATCCTTTACCGCGAGTAACATCCCATGCCGCTTCTTTCCGTCGATAACGCGTGTCTTGCCTATGGTCACGTCGATCTGCTCGATCATGCAGAGTTCCAGCTCGATGCCGGGGAGCGGGTTGCGCTGATCGGACGCAACGGTTCGGGCAAGTCCAGTCTGCTGAAGGCCCTGGCCGGCCAAGCGACGCTCGACGATGGCACGGTGTGGCGGCAGTCCGGCCTCAAGATCGCTTATGTGCCGCAGGAGGCGGACTTCCCGCTCGATCGGGACGTGTTCGCGACGATCGCTGACGGCTTGGGCGAGGCGGCGCGACTGCTGGTCGATTACCACGACGCCATGCACGCAGTTGCCGAGTCTGCGAGCGCAGAGGCCTTGGCGCGCCTCGATGCGCTCCAGCACGCGGTGGATGCGGCCGATGCGTGGCGGCTCAACCAACGTGTCGACGAGGTCATCGTTCGCCTGGCGCTTCCCGGCGATGCGCTGGTGTCGGGGCTTTCCGGCGGGGGCGTCAAGCGCGTGGCCCTGGCCCGCGCACTGGTGTCCGAGCCGGATCTCTTGCTCCTCGACGAACCCACCAACCATCTGGACCTCGATGGAATCCTCTGGCTCGAATCCCTGATCCGTGAATTTCGCGGTGCAGTCGTGGTGATCACGCACGACCGGGTGTTCCTCGACAACGTTGCGACCCGCATCGTTGAACTCGATCGCGGCAAGCTGAGCAGTTACCCGGGAAGGTTCGGCGACTACCAGCGTCGCAAGGTCGAGGAGCTGGACGCAGAGGCAAAGGCCAATGCGCGCTTCGACAAGTTTCTCGCGCAGGAGGAGGTGTGGATACGCAAGGGCGTCGAGGCGCGCCGCACCCGCAACGAAGGGCGTGTGCGGCGTCTGGAGGCCCTGCGGCGGGATCGCGTGGCCCGACGTGACCGGTTGGGGAACGTCAAGCTCGCGGTGGACAAGGGAGAGCAGAGCGGCCAGATGGTGGCGGAGCTGACCGACGTCACCAAGCGGTTCGGTGATCGCGTGGTGGTGCGCAATTTTTCGACGCGCATCATGCGTGGAGATCGGGTCGGTCTGATCGGCCCGAACGGGGCGGGGAAGACCACGCTGCTGAAGCTGATCCTCGGCGAGGTTGCACCCGACTCCGGTACCGTGCGTCGTGGCACGCGCCAGACGGTCGCCTATTTCGACCAGTTGCGCGCCCAGCTCGACCCGGAGCTGCCGCTGACGGAGGTGATCAGTCCGGGGTCGGATTTCGTCGATATCGGCGGCGAGCGCAAGCATGTGATCGGTTACCTGGGCGACTTCCTCTTCGCGCCGCAGCGGGCGCGCTCTCCGGTGAAGTCCTTGTCGGGCGGCGAACGCAACCGGCTGCTTCTCGCCCGGCTGTTCGCGCGCCCCGCGAACGTGCTGGTGCTTGATGAGCCGACCAACGATCTCGATATCGAGACCCTCGATCTGCTAGAGGAGCTGCTTGCCGATTACGACGGAACGCTTTTTCTCGTGAGCCACGACCGGGCATTCCTGGACAACGTCGTGACCCAGGTGATCGCTGCCGAGGGCGACGGGCGTTGGGGCGAGTATGCCGGCGGTTACGTGGACTGGCAGCGGGTGAAGCTAGCCGAGGCGGCGCGCGAGAGCGAGGAAGTGAAGGCGGCAGCCCCGAAGCCGGCTGCGCCGGCCGCGCCCAAGCCGACGGCAGCAAAGAGCGGCAAGTTGTCGTTCAACGAAAAACGCGAGCTGGAGGCCTTGCCGGACCGCATCGCAGCGCTCGAAGCGGAGCAGACGGCATTGCATGCAAGGATGGCCGACCCGGCGCTGTACCAGCAGGCGCCGCAGGAGGTGGCACGCATCAAGGGGCGCCTGGAGGAGCTCGACGCCGAAATCGAGAATGCGCTGGTGCGCTGGGAGGCGCTGGAGAGTCGCGCCGGCTGACGACTACGGTGCGAGGCCGCCGACGGTGTTGAACCAGGCCGCCGCAGCCGCGGCCGAGGCGAAGAATACGGCGATGTGGTACACCGACCACCAGCGATAGCGGGCAGCCAGCCGGTCCGGGGCAAGGTCGGAAACGAGAAACAGCGCCTTCGATGTGGGTTTGCGTACGACGTGTGCTTCCGGGGCAGAGAGGATCTCGTCGCGCAGTTTGGTCACCTCGCGGTGCGCCTGGCGCCGTGCCAGCTCCCATTCGCGGAGATCGATTTCGCCGTCGCCATCGAGATCGAAACGTTCGAGGAGGCGTTTCCGGTCCGATTTCCAGTGATCCAGCAGCTCGCGCGTCTGACGGCTGACGTCGAAATCGGGAGCGATACTGCCGAGTGTGGCGAAATCGCCGAGCACGTAGATGCTGTCCTGACTGATCAGGCACCACTGCGTGTGCCGCGTATCGCCCTGCGTATAGGTTTCCTTCCGGCTGACCATCATCTCGGCGCCTTCGGGATCGACTGCGCACAGGCCGCTGCCGTCGTCGAGCAGGAAGGACGCGTCGCTCTCGTCGGTGGATACATGACGCCACTTGCCGTCGCTCTGCCTGCGTTGGGTTTCCACGCGGTACCACAGCACGGGAAGTCCATTTACCGGCGACAGGAGCGGCGTTCCGTCCAGGGGGCGCCCGCGGCCGGTCAGCTCGACGTAGCCCTGGGCCGCGGATGCGATGCGCGAAGTCGGGGTGTCCGAGATTGCTCGCGCCGTTTTGAGCGAGCGCAGCCAGCCCGCCAGTCCCGTGGCTGCGAGAACGCCTATTCCCAGCCCCCACCCCTTGCCGGGCGCGGTCTTGAGCATGATCGCGACGGTGATGAATTGCAGCGTCGGCAGCGTGACGTGCGCGATGTCGCGGCGCAGGCGGGTCAGCATGCGGCGGCTGGTCGTCCGCTCAGGCGCCGAACAGGGCCTTCAGGTCGACGTCCGACTTCTCTGCGCTCGCGAATTCGAGCAGCGGCCTGGGCTCGAACTGGAACATGCGCGCGACGAAGACGTCGGGGAATTGCTCGATGCGCACGTTGAGCAGATTGACCGATTCGTTGTACCACTCGCGGCGGTCGGCGATGCCGTTCTCCAGTGCCGTGATGCGCGTCTGCAACTGCATGAAATGTTCGTTCGCGCGCAGCTCCGGATAGGCTTCGGCGACGGCAAAGATCTGCCCCAGTCCCATTCTCAGCATGCCCTCCGCCTTGCCGAGTGCTGCGACATCCTGGTTCTCGCGTGCGCTGGCGACCCTTGCGCGGGCCTCCGTGACCCGCTGCAGCGTTTCTTGCTCGAACTGCTTGTACTGTTTGCAGACTTCGACAAGCTTGGGCAGTTCGTCGTGCCGCTGCTTCAGCAGCACGTCGATGTTCGCCCATGCCTTGGCGATGTTGTGCTTGAGCCGGACGAGGCCGTTGTAGGCGACGATCGCATACAGCAGGGCGATGACCAGCGCGCCCAGCGCGACGGCAGCCGATATGCTCATAGTTATGTCTCCCCTTTTAGCCGCAGCATGATATACGCAAATTGCGATGAGCCGGCGGTGAGAACAGTATGCGGACGGCTCAGGTCGCCGGCGGGAAGAAGCGGTGGAGCTCCTCGGCGGGAGCGCCAAGGCGTGCGAGCAACTGTTCCGGGCCCATGCGAACGAGCTTGCCGATTTCTGCGATGTCGTCGGGCAGGGCATCGTTGTCCCAGCCCGTCTGCAGGTGGCGCGCAAGGTCGGCCGCAAGCTGCACGTTGCGCACGCGCGGATTGGTGGCCTCGTCAGCATCCATCAGGGTGATGAGCAATTCGGGCAGGTTCCATGCGCGCACGAGGGCTTCCTGAATCTCCTGCGCCGTGGCACCGAAGACGGTTCGTTGCGCCTCGCTTCGCCGCAGCCAGCGATTTGCGCGCTGCATTTCGAACACCCGTAGGGTCAGTGCGGGAGCGAAAGTCCAGCACATGATCTCGACGGCGTCCATGAGCAGCGCCGCCACCGTGATCTCGTCGACATCGAGGTCGTGGCGCAGAATGGCCCAGTCGCGCGCGAAATGCGCAGCACGGCGCGCGCGGCCGATGCTCTTGAGCACACCGACCAGCGCTTGCGGATGCGCGGCCAGGCGCTCTTCCACCGTGGTCATCCCCGAAAAGGTATCGAAGAACGGCGTGAGCCCCATCATCATGATCGCCCGTTCGACGGTGGTGATGTCGCGATTCTGGCGGGCGCCGCGCCGCGCCTGCAGCGTCGTCAGCAGCTTCATCGTCATCAGCGGGTCCGCAAGCACGGCGGCCGCGACGTGCCTGGCGCCGGTGGCGTCACTCGCCGCAAGGCTCTCGAATTCCCTTGCGGTGCGGCGCAGCACGGGTACGTCCTGTGCCGATACGAATTCGACATAGGCGTCGACCGATGCGAACGGGGTGTCGATGAAGGCCATGAGGGTCGGAGGCAGACTAATGTCGGAATTATCGGCCGCGGATCGTGCGAAATGAAGGGCGGATGTCATTTGCCCGGGAGCGTGCGTCTATTTGGCTATAATCGGCGCAAAAAGCGCGGCATGGTGTCGCGTCCCGGCGAGAGAGGAGTAGAGCGCAAGTGGATACACCCTTCAAGGCTTTTCTGATCGATCAGGACGAGAACAGGAAGGTCGTCAGCGGAATGACGACGCTCGACGCGACCAATCTGGATGCCGGCGAGGTTCTGATCCGCGTCCATTACTCCAGCATCAACTACAAGGACGCCCTCGCTGCGACCGGTGCGGGCAAGATCATCCGCCGCTTCCCCTGCGTGGGCGGCATCGACATGAGCGGCGAGGTCGTCGAAAGCGCCGATGCGCGCTTCAGGCCCGGCGACAAGGTGATCGCGACCAGCTTCGACATCGGCGTTGCGCATCACGGCGGGTATGCCGAATATGCCCGCGTGCCGGCAGGCTGGGTCGTACCCCTGCCGGAGGGGCTCGATCTGTTCGAGTCGATGGCGCTGGGTACGGCGGGATTCACGGCGGCGCTGGGTGTCGTGCGCATGGAGGACAACGGCCTCGCCCCGGCAAATGGCCCGGTCATCGTGACCGGGGCCACCGGCGGCGTCGGTGGCCTGGCCATCGACATGCTGGCGCGGCTGGGCTACCACGTCGTTGCGCTCACTGGGAAGGAAGCCGAAAGCGACTACCTCAAGATGCTCGGTGCGGCGGAAGTGAAACTGCGCAACTCCATTGACCTCGACAAGGTACGTCCGCTGGAGGCCGGCCAGTGGGCTGGAGCCGTCGACAATGTCGGCGGCCAGATTCTGCACTGGGTGTTGGCAACGATGAAGCAGGCCGGCACCGTCGCGAGCATCGGCAATGCGGCGAGCTTCAACCTGAATACGACGGTGTTTCCGTTCATCCTGCGCGGCGTGAGCCTGCTCGGCATCGACTCGGGCTACATGGGCTTCCCGACCCGTCAGCGCGTGTGGGATCGCCTCGCCACGGATCTCAAACCGCGCCACCTTGCGGCCGTGACGCGCACCATCGCGCTCGACGAGCTGCCGGACGCCTTCGATGCGTATATCAAGGGCGCGATCAAGGGGCGTACGGTCGTGCGGATCGGCGCCTGAAGCAGAAAGGGGAGAGTCGGGCCATGAGCGAACAGGAAAATCAGCCGCTGCCCAAGGTGCTGATCGTCGACGACTCGCGCATGGTGCGGGCCTCCCTCGTCAAGCTCATCCGCGGGCGCTTCGAGTTCCGCGAGGAGGGCGATGGCGAAGCCGGCTGGCAGGCATTGCTCGTCGACCCTTCGATCCAGTTGGTCCTCAGCGATATCGGGATGCCGCAGCTCGACGGTTATGGCTTGCTCCAGCGCATCCGGTCGTCGAAGCTGTCACGCATCCAGGAGCTTCCGGTGATCGTCATTTCCGGCGAGGAAGACGATGCCGTGCGCGAACGTGCCCGCCAGCTTGGCGCCAACGATTTCATCACCAAGGGTATCGGCGCGACCGAGCTCCTCGCGCGCCTCGATTCCCTGACGCGGCTCGCGCAGACAAGGCGCGAGCTGGAGGAAAGCCGGGCAGCCTTGGCCAAGCAGAGCCCGGTCGACCCGGTGTCGGGACTCGTCACCGAATCCTACATGACCTGGCGTGGCGAGCAGGAACTCGCGCTGGCTCGCCGGCATCAGGCCGACCTGAGCGCGATGCTCGTCGAGATCGATCGCTACGATCAGCTGATCACGACTTACGGCGCCCACGTCGCCCAGCTCGTCGGGCGCAAGCTGTCGGGCATTCTCGCGACGCGGGTGCGCAAGGAGGACACTGTCACCCAGATCGCGCCCTCGCAGTTCGTCGTGCTGTCGCCCAGCACCGATCTGGCGGGCATCTGCGCCTTCGCTCTGCGCATGCAGCAGGCGGTGGAAAAGTTGGTGATGACGTATCGCGAGGATCGCATCCGCATCAGCGTGACGATAGGCGTGGCAAGCGCGTCGGTCGACGAGGCGCAAAGCGTCAGCGAGCTGATCGGTGTGGCGGTGAAGCGGGCCCAGGCGGGACGGCAGGCGGGCGGCAATCGTGTGGTGGGGGATCAGGGCGAGGTCACCCAAGATGTCGTCGATCGACTGCTCAGGCAGGTCGTGAGCATCGACCAGCTGCTCGGCCAGATCCGCGCGGGAGAAGGGGCTGCGCTCGATGCGCAGCTTCCGGCCGCGGTCGCTGCGCTGATGCCGCTGCTGCAGCTCGTCGAGGCGCGCCTCGGCTGCGGGATTCCGCTGGACCGCCTTAGTAACTACAATTCCGGCTCCGGGGCCGTTGCGCCAGGCACGCAGAAGGCTTGAGCCGCGGCCCCGGGAACAATAACAACAAAGCTGTGAAAGGTGGCGCCGCCGTCCCTTGGAGGAAAGGGAGGGGCGGTGCCGAACGCATATCAAAAGCAAGAAGTGCAGGGATCATAGTAGGGAGAGGAAGCTTATGACCGCGTACAACGAGTTTCACCGCCGTTCCATCGAAAAGCGCGACGAGTTCTGGGCCGAACAGGCCGGGCTCATCGACTGGAACAAGCCCGCAGAGCAGATCTGCGACTTTTCCAAGCCGCCGTTCGTGAAGTGGTTCAAGGGGGGTGAAACCAACCTTTGCTTCAACGCCGTAGACCGCCACGCCGCGAAGCGTCCGAACGACCGCGCGCTGGTCTACGTTTCAACCGAAACGGACGAAGAGAAGGTCTATTCGTTCGCTGAACTGCAGCGCGAAGTCGAGCGCATGGCGGCGATCTACCAGGACCTCGGCGTCAAGAAGGGCGATCGTGTCCTGATCTATATGCCGATGATCGCCGAGGCCGCATTCGCGATGCTCGCCTGCGTGCGCATCGGCGCGATCCACTCGGTGGTGTTCGGCGGCTTCGCCGCCGGTTCGCTGGCGACCCGTATCGACGATGCGAAGCCGGTCCTGATGGTGAGTTCCGATGCCGGCATGCGCAATGGCAAGCCGGTGCCGTACAAGCATCTCGTCGATGAGGCCTGCAAGCTGGCCGAGTTCCCGCCTCAGAAGGTCCTGATCGTCGATCGCGGCTTGGACAAGGGCTTTCCGAAGGTCGCCGGTCGCGATGTCGATTACGGTGAGCTGCGCGCGAAGCACATGGACGCCAAGGTGCCGGTGACCTGGCTGGAATCGTCCGAGCCGAGCTACATCCTCTACACGTCCGGTACGACCGGCAAGCCGAAGGGCGTGCAGCGCGATACCGGCGGCTATGCCGTGGCGCTGGCCGCATCGATGAAGCACATCTTCACCGGCGATGCGGGCGAGACGATGTTCTCGACCTCCGATATCGGCTGGGTCGTCGGTCACAGCTACATCATCTACGGCCCGCTGCTCGCCGGTATGGCGACGGTCATGTACGAAGGCACGCCGCTGCGCCCCGATGCGGGCATTTGGTGGCAGATCGTCGAGAAGTACAAGGTGACGGTGATGTTCTCCGCGCCGACCGCCGTGCGCGTGCTGAAGAAGCAGGATCCGGCCTTCCTCAAGAAATACGACCTGTCCTCGCTCAAGCACCTGTTCCTCGCCGGCGAGCCGCTCGACGAGACCAGCCACAAGTGGATCATGGACGAGCTGGGCATCCCGGTCATCGACAACTACTGGCAGACCGAGACCGGCTGGCCGATGCTCGCGATCTGCCGCGGCGTCGAGCAGAGCCCGATCAAGCTCGGCTCGCCCGCCTTCCCGGTGTATGGCTACGACCTGCGCATCTTCCGCGAGGATGGCAGCGAGTGCGGCGCCAACGAGAAGGGTATCGTCGGCATCGTCCCGCCGCTGCCTCCGGGCTGCCTGTCCACCGTCTGGGGCCAGGACGACCGCTTCGTCTCGACCTACTTCAGCACCTTCAGCCACCCGGTGATCTACTCGTCGTCGGACTGGGGTATCAAGGACGAGAACGGCTACCACACGATCCTCGGCCGCATGGACGATGTGATCAACGTGGCCGGCCACCGACTCGGCACCCGCGAGATCGAGGAGGCGATCCAGGCGCACACCGCGATTGCCGAAGTCGCTGTCGTCGGCGTGGCGGATCAGCTCAAGGGCCAGATGCCGATGGCCTTCGCCGTGGTGAAGGACGCCTCGCGCGTCGAAAGCCCCGAGAAGCGTGCGGAACTCGAGAAGGAGGTCATGAAGACTGTGGACAACCTTCTTGGCGCGATTGCGCGTCCGGCACGCGTCCATTTCATCACGGGCTTGCCGAAGACGCGTTCCGGCAAGATGCTCCGCCGCTCCATCCAGGCGCTGGCCGAAGGCCGCGATGCAGGCGACCTGACGACGATCGACGATCCGAGCACGCTGGATCAGATCAAGGCCGCGCTGGCCGGCTGAGTCGGGGTTTTCGGGACCTGAAAGGGGGCCGCGCCGAGAGGCGCGGCTTTTTTTCGTTACCCGGGGACGGTGCCATCCGCGGCGGCGGGCGGATCAATTGCTCGGGGCGAGCAGATCAGACAGTGCGTCCGGCGTGTGCGACCTGTTCGTAGGCAGCCCCAATCTCTTCGCGAATCGTCCGCCACATCGGTTTCAGCAGGAAACGCATGTCCTTGATGATGCCTTGAACGTCCATCATCGATGGAATACGGGTGCCCCGATGTTCGACAGGTCCGCCTATCTGGCGCACATCCACCCCCAGCTTTGCAAAATGCGAGGCCAGGCGCGGTTCGGTCAGGATGAATAGGGTTTCGATCCCGGCGCGTTCGGCAAGCGCGATGGCGCCCAGATACAGACCGATCGGAATGTACGGGAAGCGGGGATGGACGGTGGTGCCGAAATCCTCGTCATGGATGGGGGCGTCGGCCAGCGACTCGCCACGCCGGCGCCTGTAGGTCGAGCGCACGGCCAGTCGGGACACTTCGGCAATCCGATCGCGGGGCAGACGGGACGGGTCGACGATCGAACGGTCAAGGGTTGCAGCGCAGGTCCGCTCGAACGGAAGCGGGTAATCCGGTTCCTCCGCCCTGGTCAGCACCACGCGCGTGCATCCGACGGGTCTGATCGGCTCCGAACTCGTCCGCAACAGGCAATGCATGCTGTGCGCGTCGTACTCGTCCGTTTCGCGCCGATCCGGACGCACGGGCTCGAAACCGAGTTCCTCGCAATATACCTCGTGCCGAATGCGGTATACGGAGTCGCGCAGGGCGTCGTCGGTTGCCGGATGGATCTCGAAGTACTTCCTGAATCCGTGGCCGAGATTGAATCGGTCGAACAGGAGCAACGCGGTCTCCTTGTCGGGGAGGGGGGATATGACCGGATGGCCGGACGGGGCCTGGACACGGGGCTTGAGCGTCTCCTGCAACGCATGGGTGCAGTGACTTTCACCGAGTAATCATAGTCCAACTTGGGCGCACAGTGGGTGTGCAAAAATCCGCGAGGGGCTCCGAAGATGCGCCATCTCGCGGTTTCTCTCGCCGTGCGAATTCACTATGATGAATGACGGGTAGGGAGAGGGGTATGGTGAAGAAATTATTCGATTACGATGCTGCGTTCGCCCGCAACATTGGTTGGGTAACTACGGGCGAGCAGTCCGCGTTGCGTGGCAAGCGCATCGCGATCGCCGGGATGGGCGGAGTTGGAGGCGTTCATCTGCTGACTCTCGCCCGGCTCGGTGTCGGGGCGTTCAATGTCGCCGATTTCGACACTTTTGACCTCGTCAACTTCAATCGCCAGGCCGGTGCAATGATGTCATCGGTCGGGCGGCCAAAGGTGGACGTGCTGGCGGAGATGGCGCTCGACATCAACCCCGAACTCGACGTGCGTCGTTTCCCCGCAGGCTTGTCGGATGCCAACCTCGATGAGTTCCTCAAGGACGTCGATCTCTATGTCGACGGACTGGACTTCTTCTCCTTCGGCATTCGGCGTGCCACCTTTACCGCATGCCACCGACTGGGAATTCCTGCGGTGACGGCCGCACCGCTTGGGATGGGAACCGCGGTGCTGGTGTTCCTGCCGGGGCAGATGAGTTTCGAGGAGTATTTTTGCCTCGAAGGCTGCGACGAGGAGGAAATGTCGATCCGCTTCCTGCTGGGACTGTCGCCGGGCATGCTGCAGCGTTCCTATCTGGCAGATCCGTCGCGGGTCAATCTCGCCGAGCGGCGAGGCCCGTCCACCATCATCGCGTGCCAGTTGTGCGCTGGTGCCACGGCCGCCGAGTCACTGAAAATCCTCCTCGGGCGAGGAAAGGTTCATGCTGCACCATGGGGCTATCAGTTTGACTCGTACCGGGGGCGCATGGTCCGTACCTGGCGTCCCGGTGGCAATCGAAACCCGCTGCAGCGATTGGGGCTGTGGATCGCCCGGAAGCACTTGCGCCGCATGCGCGAGCAAGGGGCGCAGCGTGGCTGAGCGGGAAGTGTTGCTCAAGATTCTCGACCGGGCGCGCTGGGCGCCGAGCGGCGACAATACTCAGCCATGGCGTTTTGAAATTGTCTCCGGGAGTCACATCGCGATCCATGGTTTCGACACGCGCGAGTGGTGTCTCTATGACTTCGACGGCCGGCCCAGTCTCATTGCACACGGCGCCTTGCTCGAGACCCTGCGGATTGCAGCAACCGGTTTTGGCCTCGAAGCGCGATGGTCCGTACGTGCCGGCTGCCCCGATATTGCGCCAATCTATGACGTCGAGTTGAGCGAGGTGCCCGGGCTTGTCCCTGACCCTCTCCTGGCGCACATCGAGACGCGGGTGGTTCAGCGCCGCCCGATGCGCACGAAACGTCTCAGCGCGGAACAGCGTGACCGCCTTCTCGCGGCGCCCGGTCCCGGCTTTCAGGTGCGGCTCTTCGAGTCGTTGGCCGGCCGGTTCGCGGTGGCCAAGTTGCTGTGGGATAGCGCGCACGTGCGCCTGACTTGTCCCGAGGCGTATGCGGTGCATAGACAAATCATCGAATGGGGCGCCCGCTTCAGCAAGGATCGAATCCCCGAAGAGGCGGTCGGGGTCGATCCGATGACGGCGCGACTCATGCGGTGGGTGATGAAGGACTGGGCGCGTGTCGAGTTCTTCAATCGGTACTTGCTTGGCACCGTTGCCCCCCGCGTCCAGCTCGATTTCATTCCCGCGTTTGCGTGCGCCGCGCATGTGCTGCTTCGTCCCGAGAGGCCGCCGACGACGCTCGGCGACCATGTCAGGGCCGGTGTTGCCGTCCAGCGGCTCTGGTTGACCATCGCCGCGCTCGGTCTTTACCTGCAGCCGCAGATGACTCCGGTGATCTTTCGCTGGTATGCACAGGCGGGGCGCCAGGTGTCCGTGAAGCCCGGGATCGATGATGCGGTGCGTCTGCTGGCTCGCCGTTTCGATGCGATTACCGGCTTTGGCGCAGCCGATTCGTACGCCTTCTTTTGTCGAGTCGGCCACTCGAGCCAGCCTGCTTCGCGCTCGACTCGCCGGGATCTCGACGAACTGATGGTCGGGTCTTGACCGCGATTATCCGGATCTGGTCGGTAGTCCCGTGCAGGTCGACCGGGTACATGGCGGCCGAAACGTGTCCGGGCTCGCGGATGATGCGAGCCGGTGTGCATCTCTCGTAAGGAGTCCCTCCGAATGCGCAAGATCGGAGTTACGCAGATTCTCGTTTTTCTGATGCTTGCATCGATTGCGGCGGCCGGGGCTGTATTCACGACGTCGCTGCTGGCTGGTGGGCTCTCACTGGGCGATTTCAGGGGCGTGGCCCTTTGCGGCGTTTTCGTGCTCGTGTTCTACGTATTTGCGATCGCTGTTCACCGCCTGTTTCTCGCCGTGATGCCCTTGCGGGAGGGAGACATCGCGCCGGGCTCGCGTGATGAGTTCGCCTACAACGTGTATGTGTTGTTCTACCTGCTGCTGTTCTATCCGATCACCCGCAACCATGTGCTGCCAGTGCCGCTCATGCGTGTCATCTACCTGGCCTTGGGGGCCCGGTTGGGCAAGGATACCTACAGCGCGGGAGTGATCCTCGATCCGATCCTTACGGATGTCGGCTCGAATACGATCATTGGGCATGATGCGGTGCTCTTTTCGCATGCGATGGAGGGCGAGCGCCTGTCCCACGCCAGGATTCGCATCGGCTCCAGGGTCACCGTCGGAGCGAAGTCGATCGTGATGTCGGGCGTGACGATTGAGGATGGCGCGATCATCGCGGCCGGCTCTGTCGTCACCAAGGGGACGCGCGTTCGGGCTGGCGAGGTTTGGGGAGGGAACCCGGCACGTCGCCTGCGAGCGTGACCGGAGCGGTCTCCAGGCGACCATGGCTGTCGCGGCGGAACCCGACAGGGCCTTTCTGCAGGGAGTGTCGAATTCTTTTACAGTGAATCGCCGGCTTTGCATTTTTGATTCTCAGGCCATTGATTTTTAAGAATAAAAAATTCTGGCCTGGGATTTGCTCCTAGTTGGGCGTCGGGCGTTGAATCGCCCTTGTGCCGAATCGGCAAGCCCTACAAAAGGAGTCCGCCATGACCAACAAACTTCCGCGGCGCGTTCGTTCCAGTGCGATTGCGGCAGGCCTTGCCCTGGCTCTGGGGTGGGGTATGCCCGCCTTTGCACAGTCGGACCCCGTCCTGTTCGATGCCGATGGCACGGACGCCAACGCCCTCACGCAGACCTATGGCTCATTCGACTGGGCCGTATCATCGGCCCTCATCGATCAGGGGATTCCCACAACTGGTTCGTCATTCAATCTGTATACCCACGCGGTGCTGGACGGCTTCACTAACACGGATGGTGACCCTGTTGGCGATCCGGCGAACATGAATACTACGTGGGAGATCACAGCGATCGCGGGCTTTGCGGAAACTGCGACGCTTTCGGGCGCGCCGACGATCGAACTGGTTAGCGACGGCGGAAATCTTGATCCAACCGACGACGTCTATCAATTCACCAGCACGATCAATCTCAACCTGGATACGAGCGGCACCACGAATTTCTTCGCGGTCTATTACGACGACGTGATTAACGACGGGACGCAGGCGAGCTCGCTCACCGGTCTCGGCTTCGACGACGGCACGCTGATTCTGTCAGGTACCGTTTCGCAATTCACGAGCGCCGGCAGCTTCACCTCGAACTGGTTCTTCGTCGATACGAACGGAAATGGAACCTATGATCCGGGCGAAGAGGGGGCGATCGATCCTGCCACCGGCGATCCGGTCAACGCCGACCGCCTGCTCGACCAGAGCGCGAACGGTGATCAGTGGGCCGGGCAACTGACCGCCTATGGCGAAGGGTCGACCTCCATCGAAGTCGATGTCGACTTCCAGGACTTCAACTTCTTCAAGTCGCTGATTACCGCGCTGTCTCAGGATCTGTTCTTCACGACCCGCAACAACCTGCCCGTCGATGACACCAACCCCTCGCAGTCGTTCGATACCGATCTTGTCGGCGGTTCGCTGACCTTGGCCGGTGGCGGCATCGACCTTGGATTGATCAACTGCGTCAATGGGCCGGACTGCATCCTCGAGACGGACGCCAGCAACTCGTTCCGCACCACGGTGCCCGAGCCCTCGAGTCTCGCGCTGCTGGGTCTGACCCTCGTGATGCTCGGTGCCGGCCGCTTGTCGCTGCGCAGAAGGTCCGCATGACGTGAGTGTGTGACGCCCTTGCGGCGGGGTCGGTGTCGATGATGTATCCAATGATGGCTCGAGGGCGCTGATGTCGTAGGCAGTCAGCATCGCTCGGGCCATCGCTTTTAGAAGGGGATGCAGTCATGAAACTTCGCAAGATACTGGGTCAGGGCGCGTTCGCCCTGGTACCGTTGTTCGCGGCGATGGGGAGCGCGGGAGCCGCAAGCCTCATCCTTTTCGATCCGGACGGTAATGGTCCTATCCAGCCGCTTTCGGTCAGCGCGTTCGACTGGGGCAATGGCAATGCCCTGGTTACCGAAGCGCCCGACGGTGGTCCTGCCATTCCGCTTGGCGTAAGCAACACCAAGCCGGTCCAGACATTTGTTCACGGCGCCCTGAATGGGCTGTTGAATCCCGGTGGCGATCCCTATCCGGACCCGAGCGGATTCAACTCGACGTTCGAATTGACCTACGTCGGGGGTACGGGCGAGGCGGTGACGACCAATTCCGATGGATCGATCGCAACCTTCGCGTTCGACGGCGCGGCAGGTCAGAGCAACTTCTTCTATTTGTACTATGACGACCTGACCGATGGTGCCGGTAGCAAGGGAGCGTCACTGACGGGCCTCGGCTATCGCGACGGGACGCAGATACTGCGCGGGGTCGTGGTCGAGATCAATGGCAACTTCGGCACCGACTTCAGCTCTGGGATTCTCGATCAGTTCGGTACGGATAACTGGGGCGGGACCCTCACCGTCAAGGGGCAGGGGTCGCAGAGCATCGCGGTGTTGGTGCAATACGCCGACCCCGCGTTCTTCAAGGAAGGGGTCGCGGCAGGAACGATACTGCAGTTCACGACGCAGCAGAACGTTCCGTATTTGGAGACCAATCCTTCGAAAAATTTCGAGACGGATGGCGGTGTCGATGCTGCGACGGTCGGGGCAATCAACGGGGTAAGCGGGCCTGAGATGGTGCTGCAGACCGACGCGAGCAACAACTTCGAGTTCATCCCGACCTTGTCGGCCTGTCGGGTGACGGGCGGCGGGAATGACACGGCAGGGATCAACGTAGCCGAAGGAGGATGGGACGGGACATTTGCCGCCGATACTCTGAAACCGTCCGTGCTGCTGAAGCCGAAAGGCAAAGCTGCGAAATCGAGTACCGTGACCGATTACTACGACTACTCGTTCGGCGGGCAGGCCGGTGCCAATACGGCTCTGCCACCGCAGCCGAAGGGCCAGTGGGAGCATAACAACCACAGCAGCCCGAGTGGCCTGAGCTTTGCGTTCCATGGCGGAAAGAATGCTCCGGCCGGCACGCAGATCGACGAGATTCGCTGTACCGACGAGGGGTGGTGCGAACAGGCACGTCCGGCGCCGAACAAGCAGATCGACTTCGTTGGTGTGGGGACCTTCAGCAATATCAGCAACAACACCTTCACCGCGAGCGACGGCGTGATCTTCGACGGGATCGATGATGTGATCCCCGAGCCGAAGGGGCAGCGTCCGAATCAGCCAGTTCCGACCTATCACTGGTTCCAGGTGCATATCGAGGATCTGGGTGAGCCGGGTAGCGAGAATCCGAACACGCCGATTCCGGGCGCGAACTGTCCGCCGGCTGGTTCCGGCAACAATCCGTTCGCGGATCCGCCGGTCACCGAGAACATCGCCGACTGTGGTTGTGCGGACTTCTATCGCATCACTATCTACAAGGGCGTCCAGCCCGCAGTGGATGGAGACGGAAAAGTCATCCTCGATGCTAACGGCGACGTCGCTGGACTCAACAAGACCGACAAGATCTATGAGGTATATGGCTACATCAACGGCGGTAACTTCCAGATCCACCCGCTCACCGGTTTCGACCTGAAGTAAACCACTCGTTGCAGGATGACCGCATTGCGGGGCGCACCGCCCTGTAATGCGGTTTTTTTTGCCTGGATCGTGTGCGTGCGCAATCGTCCGCCTCTGGATTACCCGAGGCGTTGGCTGCGTAGCGGGGGGTCACGCGGTGGAACGGGTCTTCTCGGCGATCAGACTTTCGAGGTGCGATCCAAGGTCTGATCCTGGAGTATTGCGTGCCGCGGCATCTCGAAGCCGCTGAGCGCAGGTAGCGAAATTGGCGTCACCGAGGAGGCGCGTTACCGCCTTGTCGAGCGCGGCGGTGGTTGCGCGGTCGGAGCGCACTAGAAGGCCCGCGCCGAAGGCTGTAATCGCCTGCATATTGAGAAACTGGTCCATGTTTCGAGCAATCCCCAGTACCGGCACACCGGCGGCGAGCGCCTGATTGGTTGTCGGGCTTCCGCCATTGCAGATCACCAGGCGCGCATGCTGGCAGACGCGGTCGCCGGGGAGGTAGTCGAAAACGCGTATGCGATCCGCGGTAGGCTGTATCGATAAGGGCTTGCCGGCCGACGCGATGAGCACGGAGTTGCCGGTGGCCTCGAGCACGGGCAGGAGCGCTTGCAGCACATGGGGATCACCCGAACTGCCCATCGTGACGTAAATCAGCGGAGACGTGCCGTCCAGCCGGGGCGGCGCGTCGTCTGGGACTTGCGGCGACCATGCAATCGGACCGATGAAGGCTGCATGCGGGCCGGTACCGATTTCAGGGAACAGTTCCGGGAAATTCGCGAACAGCCGCAGGTCGGCGTCGGTATAGCAGCGGCGCAGGTCGTGTGCCAGGGAGGGAAGTCCGTGTTCCGCCCTCAAGTGCTCGATTGGGCGCGCGTGCAGTCGCAGGGCAAGCGGGGAAAAGAGGCGAAAGATACCCTCTGCGATCGGTATCGGCGTAAAGCGGGTGAACGCGAGGACGGGTAGCGGAGGATGCAGGGGACGCTCGGGGCTCCAGTATGCATCGCAGATCGTTGCGTACGGGATGGAACGCAAGCGTGCGCTGACCGAAAGTGACAGGCGGAAGTCGCCCATGATGACATCCGGCTGTTCGGTGTCGATGAGTGCCAGGTCGTCGGCGACATAACGGCGCAAGGTGGGTAGGTCGTAAAGCGGCAGGCCGTGTTCGAGACGGCGGGCAAAAACCGATGCCGCCTGACAGGCGAGCGGCCGTGTGGGGAAGGGTGTGTTCCTGGTGAGCCAATCAAAGGTGTCCGGGCGCGCGAATACGACCTCGAAGCGCTCAGGATCGAGGCTGCGCGCGAGGACAAATGGACGCGCCACATGGGCCAGAGTTGCGCCTTCGGCAAAGAACAGGACTTTCAACTTCCTCATCGATTCGGCAAGTCCTCGTCGGTTGTCAGCGCGCGAACGGCGGATGGCTGGCTGCAGGGGGCTGTCGGGCGTTCGGCTGCTGGAGGGCTGAATACGGCCTCAGCGTGCTGCGGCTGGCGCACTCGGGTTTCGCAGCCGGGCATAGTGCGCTATGACGGCTGGCACGTATCGGGCCGTCTCCGCATAGGGCGGAATGGTGTTTCCGTGGCGTTCCACGGCCCCTTCCCCGGCGTTGTATGCGGCGAGCGCAAGCGGCAGGGAATCGAAGCGATCGAGTAATTCGCGCAGGTAGCGTGCGCCGCCGAGCAGGTTCTCGCGCGGATCGAGGGGGTTGTCGACGCCGAAACGCGCTGCGGTTGCCGGCATGAGCTGCATCAGGCCCAGGGCGCCCTTTGGCGAGCGGGCGCGTTCGTTGAAGCCGCTTTCGACAAATGCGACGGCCTCGATCAGGAAGGGGTCGAGGCGGCTGTGGCGTGCTGCGGCATCGACGAGCGGGGAGAGCGGGGCGGGGGGGCGCCGATTGCTTGCCGTGGCGGGGGCATGGCCCTTTCCGTTATGGCTCGGGCGTGCCGAGCGGATCTCGAAGATGACCCGATGCCGCGGATCGCTGGGGGCGTCGCTGAAGTTGAACACGCCTTGCTCGTCGGCGAAGCCATAGAGCCGGTCTGCCCGGCAGGGGCCTGCGAAGCAGAGCGCGAGTGTTGCGCCCGCGATCAGTGCAATATGAGCAGGGCGCAGGCTTCCGCGGACTGACGTGGCCTGTCCATGGTGCTCGGAATAGGGAGGTCGATCTGATGAGGACGTCGGTTTGCTCATTTGGCCTCACGAGCGTTTCCGGGGCGTTGGCTGTCAGTATGCAACATGTCTAACTTCAAGACGCCAGCGGCCACGAGTATGTGCGAATTCCATGATGCTTTCTATGCTAATGTTGGCGAGCAGCCGGGCATCGGCCTTTTCAATGTAGCCTAAAGTCGCGCGCCCGCTTGTTCCGGGTTCCGGAAAGACTTGGCATGTCTTGATGATGGCATACAGTTAACGATTCACTGGTGATCCATGCGTTATCGTGTCAGGGCTCTCGGGGCGAACGGGTCCGTCGTCGAAACTGAACTCGAGGCGGGGTGCGAGGCCGATGTACGCGCGCTGGCCGAGGCGCGCGGTTTGTCCGTGCTTTCGCTGAAGGCGCTGGAGCGTGGCCGGGGGCGCAGCCGCTTTCCACTGCTGCTGTTCAATCAGCAGTTGTTGGCCTTGCTGCGGGCGGGCATTCCGCTGGCCGAGGCAATCTCTGCGCTGGCCGAGAAGGAGCGCTGGCCGGCGATACGGTCGGTGATGCAGGGGCTGCGTGACGCGTTGCGCGAAGGCCGCAGCCTTTCGAGCGCGCTGGAGTCGGCGCCGCAGGCATTTCCCGCCCTGTATGTCGCGCTGATTCGCGCCGCGGAGCGTACCAGCGACCTGGAGCGGGCCATTGCGCGTTTCATCGCCTATCAGGAGGACGGTGAGCGTCTGCGCGACAAGTTGATCAGCGCAGCGATCTACCCCTTGCTGCTTGTCGGCGTGGGCGGTCTGGTGGTGCTGTTCCTGCTTGGTTATGTCGTGCCACGTTTCTCGCATATCTACCAGAACGTCGGCACCAACCTGCCATGGATGTCGCGCCTGTTGCTCGAGTGGGGGCAGTTCGTCGAGGGGCACGCCGTCCTGCTTGGGGTGATCGTGCTGGCATTGGTGGGGGCAGGGGCTGTCGTGGTGCGTAGCCCTCTCCTGTGGGCGACCGTAGGACGCTACATGTGGCGCATGCCGTTCGTCGGGGAGCGCCTGCGGGTGTTTCAGCTCGCACGTTTCTACCGGACGGTGGGCATGCTGCTTTCGGGAGGCATCCCGGTCGTGACGGCGCTGGGGATGGTGTCGGGCCTGCTTTCGCCAACATTGCAGGCGAACCTGGCCGCCGCGATTGCCGCAATTCGCGAGGGGCGCAGTCTCTCGGCGATGCTGGCGGCGCGCGGCCTGACGACCCCTGTTGCGCTGCGCATGCTGGAGGTCGGCGAACGTGCGGGGAATCTGGGCGAGATGTTGACTCGCGCGGCCGAATTTCACGAAGAGGATACGGCGCGGCAGGTAGAGTGGTTCACGCGCCTGTTCGGCCCATTGTTGATGTTGCTGATCGGTTGTGCGATCGGCCTGATCGTGGTGCTCATGTACATACCCATCTTCATGCTTGCAGAGAGCATTCGATGAGCGAATCGCTGACGGCGGAGCTCACTCCCGCTCCCTTCACGGCGGCGGAACTCGCGGCGGCGTCGGAGGCCGGCGAGCGCATCATGGACGGACTCGCGAAGCTCGAGCCGAGTCCGGCGTTGCGTGTGGAGCGCCTGGCGTCTGCGCTCGGGCTCACCTCCATGGGGCACGGGCGTCTGATGGCGCTGGACCCGGACTTCGGTGCGATTCCGTTCGAGATGGCACTGGGCCGAGAGTGTGTGGCGCTACGTGGCGAGGACGGCGGCCTGGTGGTCGCGATCGCGGACCCGTTCGATTCCGACCTGCTGGATGGCTTGGGCGCACGCCTGCGCGAGCCGTACGAGTTGGTGTTGGCGGATCATGACGATCTCGCGGCTTGCCTCGCACGTCACGAGGACGAGGTGCGACGGGCGGCCGGCCTGATCGCATCGCACGAAGAGGGCGGAAAGGGCGACGGCGTTGAAGATCTGTCGCTCAAGCGTATCAGTGCGGACGTGAGTCCCGTCGTCAAGCTGGTCAATTCGACCCTTTACGATGGTTTGAAGCAGCTCGCGAGCGACATCCACCTCGAGTCGATCCCGGGAGGCCTCGTCATCAAGTACCGCCTCGACGGAGTGCTGGTGCGCGTCGGCAGCGCGCAGGGCAACGAGCTCGCCGAACAGGTCATTTCCCGCATCAAGGTGATGGCGGAACTCGACATTGCCGAGCGCCGCGTGCCGCAGGACGGGCGTTTCAAGGTCCGCTCGGGCGGGCGCGAGATCGACTTCCGGGTCTCGATCATGCCCAGCATCCACGGCGAGGATGCGGTGCTGCGCATCCTCGACAAGGAGCACCTCAGCCGTGAGATGAGCGGGCTGACGCTCGAGACGCTTGGATTCGACGATGATGTCCGGGGAGCGCTGCGCCATCTCGCGAGTGAGCCTTACGGCATGCTGCTGGTCACCGGTCCGACCGGTTCGGGCAAGACCACCACACTGTACGCGACGCTTGCCGAGACCAACCAAGGGCTGGACAAGATCGTCACGATCGAGGATCCGGTGGAGTACCAGCTCAACGGCGTGCTGCAGATTCCGGTGAACGAGAAGAAGGGGCTGACCTTCGCGCGCGGCCTCAGATCCATCCTGCGCCACGACCCGGACAAGATCATGGTTGGCGAGATTCGCGACGGCGAGACGGCGGAGATCGCGGTGCAGGCGGCGCTCACCGGTCACCTCGTATTCACCACCGTGCACGCAAACAATGTCTTCGACGTGATGGGGCGCTTCATGCATATGGGGATCGACCCGTTCAATCTCGTCGCCGCGCTCAATGGCATCGTCGCCCAGCGTCTGCTGCGCATCAATTGTCCGCACTGCACCGAGGACGTTCCGGCTGACGCGCAGCTGATCGCACGTTCGCGCATCGGCGATGCGAGCGCCTTCCGCTTCCGTGCGGGCCATGGCTGCGGCCAGTGCCGCGGGACGGGTTATCGCGGCCGGCGTGCGGTGGCCGAAGTGCTGCTGCTCGACGACGAGATCCGCGAGCTGATCGTCGCCCGTGCGCCGATCCGTACGGTCAAGGACGCGGCCCGGCGCAACGGGTTCCGCGGCCTGCGCGACGCCGCGCTCGCGGTGGCTGCGACGGGGGAAACGACGCTGCAGGAGGTGAATCGTGTCACGCTTCTCGGCTGACGTCCGCCGCCTGCTGATCGAGCCGGACGCCATTCGCGTCGGGCATGGTTCGACACAAGAACGGCTGGCCTACGAGTGGGCGCCCGATGCTGCCTTGACGGCGCTGGCTGCGGCACAGGACGGCGGGGTGATGCGAGGTTCGCGCTGGGACGTGCTGTTTGCCGATGCCGTGGTGCGCTACCTGATCGTCCGGTGGCCGCCCGGCCTGCGTGGCGCTGCCGAGCGGGAAGCGTTCCTGGCGCTGCGTTTCAGGGAAGTGCATGGGGTGGGGGCGCCCGAATGGCGAATAATCGTGGAGCGGGGGGCGACCGATTTCCCCGTCATCGCGTGCGCCGTGCCTGCCGCACACGTCGAGGCTGTGGCGGCGTGGGGCCGTGTGCACCGGCTGCGTTTCGGCAGCGTCACGGGTGAGTTCCTGGCCGCCTACAACCGGGTCCGCCCCGAACTGGAGAGTCCGTTCGGTGCTCTGGCGGTGCAGCGCGAGGGGCGGGTCACGCTGGGTTTCTGGCGCGACGCGCAGTGGCAGTCCTTGCGTAGCCAGCCGCTCGGTCCGGCCGGGGATACGTCGCTGGGCCTCTACCTGGAGTCGCAGGCGCTGCGTTCGGGCGTTCCGGGTGAAGCCGGAGTTCTTTACTGCATCGGGGAGGGGCCGCGGGTTCCTGCAGGATGGCGCAAGCTTGCGCTGCACGCCGAAGGGTGGGAAGGATGAGACAGGTCCCGCTGCCGGTCGATCTCGATTTTCTGCAAACGCGTCGGCGTGTGAGCGCTGCTGGCTGGGGTTTGCTCGGGGTCGGGGTGCTTGCCTGTACGCTCCAGTTTGTCGACTACCGTCGTGCCAGTGCCGAGATGGACGCCCGCGAGGCGGCGGTCGTCCGCGCGCGCGAAGCGGGGCGGCGCGCACAGCCTGTGGTGTCGGCCGTGGGGAACCCGGTGGGGGCCGAGGAGGCCAAGGCGGTGCTGGGTGTCGCCGAGCGCCTGAATGCCGATTGGGGACCGATGCTCGGCGGGGTGGCGGGGGCGCAGCGCGACGGTGTCACGTGGCTGAGTCTGCAGGCGGATCAGACACGCGGCAGGCTCGCGGTCGCCGGACAGGCCCGCTCGCTGGCGGAAATGTTCGAATTCGTGGCCCGGCTCGGTTCAGTGGACGGGGTACGGGACGCCCAGTTGGCAAACTACGAGTGGGTGCAAGTCGAAGGCGGTGACGCGGTGCAGTTCACCGTGAATGCGAAATGGAGCGGACGTCCGTGATGCCCGGCGATGGCGTATTGATGCAGTACTGGTGCCCGCGTCTCGTGACGATGGCGGCCCCTGCGACGGGCGGTGGCGAGGCAGCCGCGACCGCCGCCGGGGTCGTGGGCGAGTCGCGCAGCGGCGGGGCGTCCTTCGGTCTCGTCAGGGAGTATATCGGACGGCTCGTGTTGAACGCCGGCCTTCCCGGTGCGCTCGGCGTCTTCCTGCTGGCGGCTGCGGCGCTGGGAGGATACGCAGGCGGCACGGACGTCGATCGTCGTGCCGCCGCTCTGGCCGACGAGCGGAGCCGGATGGAGCGCAATGCAGACGCCCCGGCCCCGGGGAGCGACGACCGCGCCCGCGTCGCGGCCTTTTTCGAACGTTTCCCGCCGGCTGCCGCACTGCCGGACAGCCTGCGTCGCCTGAATGAACACGGTGCTGCACACGGCATCAGCGTCCGGCGCACCGACTACGGCAGTTCCGTGGTGGCCGGCACGCCGCTGACGCTCGTCAGTCTCACCTTACCCGTCGAGGCCGACGCGGCGGCGCTCTATGTCTGGCTTAGCGCGCTGCTGCGGGAAATGCCCGAAATCGCGCTGGAGTCGGTGAGTTTCAAGCGCGATACGAGCGATGCCGAGACGGTTGAGGCGGATATCCGTCTGCAACTTTATCTGCGGGGGCGCTCATGACGATGCGCCACGTTCTCCTGTCTGTCGCGCTGCTGGCGACGCTGGCAGCGAGCTGGTGGGCCGTCAATGAAGAGTCCGACGTGGACGTGGTTCAGCCCGTCGAACGCGCAGCCCGGCTTAAGGCCGCCATCGGGCAGGGAAAGTTGGCCGAAGTGCCGGCTGCGTCGGCGGAGAGGCTCGCCCGACTCGACATCGTGCGCACGCCGTGGCCCGAGCTGGACGATCCGCTGGCGCGCGTCGTCAGCTTCGCCCCACCTCCGCCGCCGGCCGCGCCGGCCGACCCCCTGGAGCCGCAGGCGCCCCCTTTGCCGTTCCGCTATGTCGGTGCGATCGACGATGCGCAGGGCAAGGCGGTGTTTCTGCTCGAGGGTACGCAGGTCCGCCTGGCGCGGCAGGGCGAGGAAATCGCAGGTCGTTACCGTGTCGAGCGCATCACCCCGTCCGCGGTCGAATTCATTTATCTGCCGCTCAAGAAAATTCAGACCCTCAATCGCCAGAATCCATGAAAACGAAGACTTCGACCTTATCGCGACGCGGGGATTGCCAGGTCCTTCGTTCAATGCCCGTGAGCGGCTCGTCGCGCAGCAGCCCTTCCGCGTGGAACGAATCTCCGCTGGCGCGAGCGCTGCGGAAGGTGCTCCTACCAGCCCTTTCCGCCCTTCTTCTTGCCGCGTGTGCCGGCAATCCTGCGCTCGAACAGAGCCGAAGCGATTTTGCCGCGGGCGATCGTGTCGGAGCATTGCTGCGGCTGGAGCAAGCCTTGAAGAAGGATCCGGACAACCTCGAATTGCGCAGCTATTACGTGCGCCAGCGCGATCAGGTCGTGACGGAGAGGCTGGGGGTGGCGGAGAAGGCGCACGGGGCGGGGAAGCTGGACGAAGCGGCGCTGCTGTATCGCGACGTGCAGAAGGTCGACCCGGAAAACGCGAGAGCTCGGCTCGGGCTGGAGGACGTTGAGCGGGCGCGCCGCCGCGCGGAACGACTGGGGCAGGCCAGAGCCGCCCTCTCTGCCGGGGATGCTGCGACCGCCGGCCGTATCGCGCGCGGCGTGTATGCCGAGGCACCCGGCGACAGGGCGGCGCGCGAGCTGGTGCTGGAGCTGGACGAACGTGCCGAGCGGGCGAGCAAGCCGCGCGCGGAGTCCCTGCAGGGGGCGATGGCGCGGCCGGTGACGCTGGAGTTTCGCGACTCGCCGCTGCGAGTGGTGTTCGAGGCGCTGTCACGAGCGAGCGGGCTCAATTTCGTCTTCGACAAGGACGTGCGCGCCGACAGCCGCGTGACGTTGTTTGTACGTGAGAACTCCGTCGATGAGGTGCTGCGTCTGCTCTCCGCGACGCAGGGCATCGAGCGCAAGCTATTGAATGCGAATACCGTGCTGATCTACCCGGTGACCACCGCCAAGCAGCGCGAACATGTCGAGCTGGTGACGCGCAGCTTCTACCTCGCCAACGCCGAGGCGAAGGCTGCGCAGACGCTGATCAAGCAATTGGTGAAAAGCCGGGACGTGTTCATCGACGAGAAGCTCAACCTGCTCGTGATGAAGGACACGCCCGAAGCGGTGCGCATGGCCGAGCGGCTCGTCGCGACGCTGGATGTGCCCGAGCCGGAGGTGATGTTGGAGCTGGAGGTGCTGGAGGTCAGCCGCAACAAGTTGCTGGACCTGGGGATCGATTTTCCCGACCAGGTCGGTTATGGCCTGCTGACACCGACGCTGCCCGCGTCCAGCCAGATCGTGAATGGCGTTGTGATTTCCGGCACAACGCAGCTCGGCGGCAAGCTGCTCGACGGCAACATCGACCTGCGTCATAACCGTGGCGATCTCGTGCCCTTCATCCCCAACCCCGGGGCGGTGCTGCGCCTGAAGAGCGAGGACGGCGATTCCCGCATGCTCGCCAACCCGCGCATCCGCGTGCGCAATCGCGACAAGGCGAAAGTGCATATCGGCGACAAGCTGCCGGTATTCACGACAACCTCGACGGCCAACGTCGGCGTGTCGGCCTCGGTATCCTATCTCGACGTCGGCCTTAAGCTGGAGGTGGAGCCGTCCGTTTATCGCGACGACGAGGTCGGCATCAAGCTCAGCCTTGAGGTGAGCAGCATCGTCAAGGAGGTGCCCGGCCCCTCCAGTTCGCTCGCCTACCAGGTCGGTTCGCGCAGCGCATCCACGTCGCTGCGCCTGCGCAACGGCGAGACTCAGGTGCTCGCAGGCCTGATCAACGACGAGGAACGCTCGTCCGCACAGCGCCTGCCCGGGCTGGGCAACCTGCCGATGGTTGGAAGGCTGTTCTCGGCCCAGCGCGACAGCAACAACAAGACCGAAATCGCGCTCCTGATCACGCCGCGCATCGTGCGCAACGTGCTCCCGCCGGTTTCCCTGCTTGCCGAGATGCCTGCGGGAACGGAGTTGAACATCGGTGCCGAGCCGCTGCGGATCGGTGCGACCGCGCCCCGCAGCCTGGGGCTGATGGGCGAAGGGCGTCCAACGGCTGCGGTGCCGGTCGCGGCGCCACGCGCGGTGCCGGAGGAGCGTGCGGAGCCGACCGAAGCGGTGGAGGCGAAGGAGGTGCAGGCGGCGCCCGAAGTTGCTCTGATCCTTCCGGAAACAGCCCGCCGCGGCGACACCTTCAACGCCATCGTGCGCGTGAGTGGGGCCACTGGGGCGACCGCCGCCGATGTCACGATCGCGTACGATTCCAACCGCCTTGAAGCGGACGGTGCGATGACTCCGGGAACGGTCCAGTTGCCCGTGAGCCTCAGGGACGGCCGGGCCGATCTGGTCGTGCGACTTCGCCCCAAGCTCGACGCTTCGGGCGTGGCGACCCTGGTCGCCACAGGCATGAAGCTGCGTCGCGATACGGGCGACGAAGACGTGGCGCTGTCGGCCGGAGGTACGGTGCGTATTGCCGAGTGAGGGACGAGGTGGCGCGCGGATTCACCCTCATCGAGCTGGTTGTCACGGTGGCCATCATCGGTATCCTCGCGGCCGGGGCGATGCCGCTTGCCGAACTTGCAGCCCAGCGTGGGCGCGAATCGGAATTGCGTATCGCGCTCCGCCAGATCCGCGCTGGACTCGATGCTTACAAGGCGGCCTACGCGGAGCAGCGCATCGAGCAGCGCGTCGATGCGTCGGGCTACCCACCCGACCTCGCGGTGCTGGTGAATGGCGTGCCGGATGTCACCCATCCGGCTGGCAAGCGCATCTACTTCCTGCGTCGTCTGCCGCGCGACCCCTTTCATCCCGACGCCACGGTGCCCGCGGAACAGACCTGGGGCAGGCGCAGCTATGCGAGCCCGCCCGAGGAGCCGGCCGAGGGGAAGGACGTGTATGACGTTTATTCGAAATCGGCTCGAAGTGGACTCAATGGCGTGCCGTATCGTGAGTGGTAAAGGTGGCATGAAGAGGCGGGGGATCCTTTCCGGCTTCACGCTCATCGAGTTGCTGGTGGTGCTGGCCATCATCGCGACGCTGATGTCGATCGCCGCGCCGCGCTATTTCGAGCACCTGGACCGCAGCCGTGAGGCCTCCCTGCGCCAGACGCTGTCCGTCGTGCGTGATGCAATCGACCGCTACCATGCGGACATCGGCAAGTGGCCACCTGATCTCGATACTCTCGTGACCAAGCGTTACCTGCGCAAGCTTCCCGTTGATCCGATCACCGAGCGAAACGACTCGTGGCTGCTCGTTGCGGCGCCGGGGGAGGAGGAGGCGGGAGTGTGGGATCTCCACAGCGGGGCCGAAGGTACAGCCAAGGACGGTACGAGTCTTGCCGAGTGGTGAGATTGTGCGCGATCGTGAGCCAACGCGAGGCGCGACGGCTGGTCCCGGTGCAGATGTGAGGCGGCAGGCCGGTTATACCTACCTGCTGGTGCTGTTTATCGTCGCGGGGCTCGGCCTGCTGGTGGCACAGACCGGAGTGGTGTGGCAGCAGGCGGCGCAGCGTGAGCGAGAGGCGGAACTACTGGCTATCGGCGTCGAGTTCTCGCGTGCGCTGTCGAGCTATGTCCAAGCCGGTGCGGATCACAGCCTGCCGGAGAGCCTGCAGCAACTCGTGGAGGACAGACGCGGACCGGTTCTCGTCAGACACCTGCGCCGGATCTATCGCGATCCGTTCTCCAGGCAGCCCGTCTGGGGCCTGGAAAAGGCCGGCGGGCGAATCGCGGGAGTCTATAGCCTCGCTCAGGGCGTTCCGATCAGGCAGCACGACCTGCCCAAGGAACTCGGCGGACTCTCGGGCGAAGTCCGGAGCTACGCGGAGTGGGTGTTCAGAGCGGTCGAGTCGGACGATGGCACCGCCGCAGGAACGGCGTCGGGCGCGGGCTCCGCAACAACCGTTCGTGGCGGAACGGGGGTATCCGTTCCGGCGTCAGGGGATTAGCGCAGCACCATGTTGTCGCGGTGGATCAGTTCGGGCTCGTCGATGTAGCCGAGAAGCTGTTCGAAGTCGCTGCTGGGTTTGCGCGCCACGCGACGACATTCCGTGCTGCTGTAATTGACCAGGCCGCGGCCGATTTCCTCTCCTGACTGCGTACGGCAGGCGACCGCCGAGCCACGCTCGAAATCGCCGCGTACTTCGATCACGCCCACCGACAGCAGGCTGCGCCCGCTGCGCAGCGCAGCCGCGGCGCCGTCGTCGATGACCAGATCGCCGGCAAGCTGCAGGTGGTCGGCGAGCCACTGCTTGCGCGCCTGTAGCGGCGAGCTGGTGGCGAATAGCAGGGTTCCGAGCGCCTCGCCTTGGCCAAGACGCACCAGCGCGTCGCGCTCGCTGCCGCTGGCGATGCAGGTATGGGCGCCGCTGCGGGCGGCGCGCTGGGCGGCGCGGATCTTCGTGATCATGCCGCCCTTGCTGATGCCGGTGCCGGCGCCACCGGCCATCGCCTCGTAGGCACGGTCCTCGGCGCGTCCTTCGGAAACCAGCGTCGCGGAGGGGTCCTGGCGCGGGTCGGCCGTATAGAGGCCCTTCTGGTCCGTGAGTATGATCAGTGCATCGGCTTCGATGAGATTAGCGACCAGCGCCCCCAGCGTGTCGTTGTCGCCGAACTTGATCTCGTCGGTGACGATGGTGTCGTTCTCGTTGATGATTGGCACGACGCCGAGTTCGAGCAGCGTCGTCAGCGTCGAGCGGGCGTTCAGGTAACGCTTGCGGTCGGCGAGATCGTCGTGCGTGAGCAGGATCTGGGCGGTGTGGATGCCGTGGCCCGAGAATGCCTCTTCGTACGCTTCGACGAGCCCCATCTGCCCGACCGCCGCGGCGGCCTGCAGCTTGTGCATTTCCTGCGGGCGCTTCGTCCAGCCCAGACGCTGCATGCCCGCAGCGATGGCGCCCGAGGACACCAGCACGACCTGCTTGCCGGAGTCGCGCAGGGCGGCGAACTGGCGCGCCCAGTCCGCCATCGCGGCTTTGTCGAGGCCAGTGCCGTTGTTGGTGACGAGGGCGCTGCCGACCTTGACCACCAGGCGGCGCGCATTGCGGATCTTGTTTCGCATGATCTGTGACGGCAAGCGTGGGCTAACGGGAAGGGGCCGGCACCAGGCCGGACTCGGGATCAGTTGCCGGACTTCTCCGGGCGGTCCGTCTCATCGCAGTCGTGTTCGTCTTCATCCTCGTCGTCCTCCTCGGCGAGGATGGCCTGCAGACGGGCCTGATAGGCTGCCTCGGCACGGGCCTCCGCCTCGGCGGCGAGGCGCGCTTCCTCGGCAGCGCGTGCGGCGCGTTCGGCGTCCGCCTGGGCGCGATCGGCGTCGAGGAAGTCCTGGATCGCGAAGACCAGCGGACGGACGCCATCGCCGGTGAGGGCGGAGATCTCGAAGTGGCGATCCACCGGGCCGTAGCCCTCGAGGAACGCGGCGATCCGCTCGGCGCGCTCTTCTTCCGGGATCAGGTCCAGCTTGTTCAGGGCGAGCCAGCGCGGCTTGTTGTACAGTGACTCGTCGTACTTGCGCAGTTCCTCGACGATCGCCTTGGCGTCATGAACGGGGTCGGCGTCCGGATCGAAGGGCGCGAGGTCAACGAGGTGCAGCAGCACGCGGGTGCGCTGCAGGTGGCGCAGGAACTGGTGGCCCAGTCCGTGGCCTTCGGCTGCACCCTCGATCAGGCCGGGGATGTCGGCGATGACGAAGCTGCGGTTCTCGTCGGTGCGCACCACGCCCAGGTTGGGCGCGAGCGTCGTGAACGGGTAGTCGGCGACCTTCGGTTTGGCGGCCGAGACGGAGCGGATGAAGGTCGACTTGCCGGCGTTGGGCATGCCCAGCAGGCCGACGTCGGCCAGCACCTTGAGTTCCAGGCGCAGCATGCGGCGCTCGCCTTCCTCGCCGAGGGTGCGCTTGCGCGGCGCGCGGTTCACGCTGGACTTGAAGTGCAGGTTGCCGAGGCCGCCCTTGCCGCCGCGGGCGATCAGTGCGCGCTTGCCATCGACATCGAGGTCGGCGATGAGTTCGCCGGTTTCAAAGTCGGTGATCACGGTGCCGACCGGCATGCGCAGCGTGATGTCCTCGCCGCTCTTGCCGTAGCAGTCCTTGTTGCCGCCGTTCTCGCCGCGCTGCGCGCGGTGCATGCGAGTGTAGCGGTAGTCGACCAGCGTGTTGAGGTTGCGGTCGCCGACCGCAAAAATGCTGCCACCGCGGCCGCCATCTCCGCCGTCGGGGCCGCCGCGCGGGATGAATTTTTCGCGGCGGAAGGAGGCCGATCCGTTGCCGCCGTCGCCGGCCATGACCTCGATGCGCGCTTCGTCAATGAACTTCATGTGCTGTGCAGTGCCGAGTTGTGCTTATGGCAAAAACAAAAAAGCCCTACCGCAAGGATAGGGCTTTTCGAACCTTGATGCCGGAACTCAGGCGGCTTCGGGCACGATCACGACCGTGCGGCGGCGCGAGGCGCCCTTCACGGTGAACTGCACGGTGCCGTCCTTCAGCGCGAACAGGGTGTGGTCCTTGCCGATGCCGACGTTCTCGCCCGGGTGGTATTCGGTGCCGCGCTGGCGAACGATGATGTTGCCTGCGAGCACGAACTGGCCGCCGTAGCGCTTCACGCCAAGTCGTTTCGATTCCGAGTCGCGGCCGTTACGGGAACTACCGCCAGCTTTTTTGTGTGCCATGACGAATTACCTCCTTGGCTAATCAGGCCGAGATCGCTTCGATGCGAAGCTCGGTGTAGTTCTGGCGATGGCCCTGGTGCTTCTGGTAGTGCTTGCGGCGGCGCATCTTGAAAATCTTGACCTTCTCGTGACGGCCGTGGGAAACCACGGTCGCCTTCACTGCGGCGCCGGAAACCACCGGGGTGCCGATCTTGACCGACTCGCCCTCGCCGACCATGAGAACCTGGTCGATGGTGATTTCGGAGCCCACGTCTGCCGGTATCTGTTCTACCTTGATCTTTTCGCCGGCGACGACGCGATACTGCTTGCCGCCGGTTTTTATCACCGCGTACATGGTGTTGCTCCAGTTGATGGGTTTGCAAAGGAATCGCGCACCTTACACGACGAGCAGGATTTTCGTCAAGAAAATCAGCGCTTAGGCGCAGGCTCCGGAACCTTGCCAAGGTATCTCCTCGGGTGCGGGTATTCCCCAATACTGACATTCGATCGAAGTGGAACTATGATTCGAATGTTGTCAGACAACTTTGGGGCGCCGGGTACATGGTGGCAAACGAGAAATCAGGGCGCGGACCACGGTTGAGCGTCGTCGTCGCGGGCCAGCTGGAAGCGTGGATCAGCGAGCAGGGCCTCAAGGCGGGGGCGCTGTTGCCTACCGAGAAGGTTCTGTGCGAACGCTTCGGAGTCAGCCGGGCGGTGATCCGCGAGGCCATTTCGCGCCTGAAGGCCGACGGTTGCGTAATGACGCGGCAAGGGTCGGGCGCCTATGTGGCGGCGCGGCCGGGGCAGGGCAGTTTCCGCCTGCTGCGTGGGGGTGTCAATGGCGACGCGGTGATGGAGGGCAGCCTGTCCGATCGCGAGATATCGGACATTTTCGAACTGCGCTACCTCGTCGAGGCTGGCGCGGCCGAGTTGGCGGCGCTGCGCTGCTCGCCGCAGGAACTCGACCGGATGCGTGACGCGCTCGAGCGCATGGCGGTCGCGCTGGAGACCGGCGCCGACGCCCACGCCGATGACGACGCCTTCCATGTCGCCATCGCAGCGGCGACGCACAACCCGCAGATCGAACGTTTCCAGGCTTTCATGGGGCAGCAGTTTTCCGACTCGCGCGCGCCGACCTGGAACGAGGTCGGACATCGCGCCGGACGGGCGCGCGATTCGCAGGCCGAGCACGTAAGGATCTTCGAGGCGATCGCGGCGGGCGATCCGGTTGCTGCACGAGCGGCCGCAACGGAGCATCTGGCGGGCGCCGTGCGGCGTTTCGGGCTGGACGAACGGCGTTGGGGTGAGCTGGTGGCAATCAAGGGGACGCGCGTGGCGGATGCGCGCAGCGAGGAGTTGCACGAAGTGGAGAAGGGACGATGAACATTGCAGCGGACCCGGTGAGTCTGGGCGAGCAGGAGGCGGACTTTTCGTCCGTCGACAAGGCTCGGGTGGTGGAGGCGCTGGCGCGGGTGCTGCCTGCGGGGGCGTTGATGTACGACGTCGAGGACTTGCGTCCTTACGAATGCGACGGCCTGTCGGCGTATCGCCAGATGCCGATGGTGGTGGCGCTGCCGACGACGGAGGAGCAGGTCGTCGCAGTGCTCAAGGTATGCAGCGAGATTGGCGTGCCTGTCGTCGCGCGTGGTGCCGGTACTGGTCTGTCGGGGGGCGCGCTGCCGCACAAGTTCGGTGTGGTGCTGTCGCTGGCGCGCTTCAACCGCATCCTGCACCTGGATGCGCATGCGCGCACGGCGGTCGTGCAGCCGGGGGTACGCAATCTTGCGATCTCGGAGGCGGCTTCGCCGCACGGCTTGTATTACGCACCCGATCCGTCGTCGCAGATCGCGTGCACCATCGGCGGTAACGTCGCCGAGAACTCGGGTGGCGTGCATTGCCTCAAGTACGGTCTGACCGTGCATAACGTGCTGCGTGTGCGCGGGGTGACCATCGATGGCGAGATCGTGGAGATCGGCAACCACGGCCTGGATGCGCCGGGCTACGACCTGCTGGCGCTCCTGATCGGTTCCGAGGGCATGCTCGCGGTCGTCACCGAAGTGACCGTCAGGCTCACGCCCAAGCCACAGCTCGCGCAGTGCGTGCTGGCGGCCTTTGACGACGTCATCAAGGCGGGCGAGGCGGTCGCCGAGATCATCGCGGCCGGCATCATCCCCGCCGGCCTCGAGATGATGGATCAGCCCGCGACGGCGGCGGTCGAACAGTTCGTGCATGCGGGCTATCCGCTGGACGCGAAGGCGATCCTGTTGTGCGAGTCGGACGGCACGCCCGAGGAGGTCGCCGAGGAGATCGAGCGCGTGCGTGCGGTGCTCGAACGCAGCGGTGCGACCGAGATCCGCGTCTCGCGTGACGAGGCCGAGCGCATGAAGTTCTGGGCCGGCCGTAAGGCGGCCTTCCCTGCGGCGGGACGCATCTCGCCCGACTACTACTGCATGGACGGCACGATTCCGAGGAAGCGTCTGGGCGAGATGCTCGAGGCGATCCAGGAGATGGAGGGCAAGCACGGCCTGCGCTGCATCAACGTGTTCCATGCCGGCGACGGCAATCTGCACCCGCTGATCCTGTTCGATGCCAACCAGGAAGGCGAGCTCGAGCGCGCGGAGGCCTTCGGCGCGGACATTCTCGAGCTGTCGGTCGCGCTGGGCGGCACCATCACCGGCGAGCACGGGGTCGGGATCGAGAAGATCAACCAGATGTGCAGCCAGTTTACGCGCCCTGAGCTGACGATGTTCTTCCGCGTGAAGGGCGCGTTCGATCCGCGCGGGCTGCTCAATCCGGGCAAGGCAATCCCCACGCTCAACCGCTGCGCCGAGTACGGACGCATGCGCGTGAGCAGCGGGCGTGTGCCGTATCCGGACATCCCCCGTTTCTGATGGATCGGGGCTGGATCCAGTTTCTTCTGGTGGTGGTGCCGGTCATGTCGCTGATCGGCTCCTGGCTCGCATTGCGGGCGATCGCCGAGCGGCAGGACCGGAAGCGGTGCGCGCCGAAGAGGCCGGAGCAGGCGGCGTGCGGTACCAAGGACAAGACAGGGAATAAGGCGGAAAGCGAATGAGCGATTTGACTGAACAGTGGTGCGAGCGCGTGCGCGCCGCCGCTGAAGCCGGAACGCCGCTGCAGGTGCGCGGCGGCGGCACGAAGGATTTCTACGGGCGCACCCCGGCCGGCGAGGTGTTCGACACCCGCGGCCATACGGGCGTGGCCAGCTACGAACCGACCGAGCTGGTCGTGACGGTGAGGGCGGGCACGCCGCTCGCGGAACTCGAGGCGTTGGTCGCCGAGCGCGGACAGATGCTCGCGTTCGAGCCGCCGCATTTCGGCGCCGGCGCGACGGTGGGCGGCTGTGTGGCGACGGGCTTGTCCGGTCCGCGGCGCGCAACGGCGGGGGCGCTGCGCGATTTCGTCCTCGGCGTGCGCGTCATCGATGGCCGCGGCGAGGTGCTCTCGTTCGGCGGCCAGGTGATGAAGAACGTGGCCGGCTACGACGTGTCGCGCGCCATCACCGGCAGCCTCGGGACGCTGGGCGTGATCCTCGACGTGTCATTGAAGGTGTTGCCGCGGCCCGTTGCGGAGACCACCTTGCGCTTCGCCATCGGCGAGAAAGAGGCGATCGATCGCCTCAACGATTGGGGCGGGCAGCCCTTGCCCGTGTCGGCTTCGGCCTGGGCTGATGGTGCTCTGCACCTGCGCCTGTCGGGTGCCGAGGCTGCCGTGCGGGCGGCCGAGCGCAAGCTCGGCGGCGAGGTGCTGGCGGACGATGTGGCCGCCGACCTGTGGCAGGACATTCGCGAGCAGACGGACGGGTACTTCTCGGACGTCGCGCCGGGCGAAGTTCTGTGGCGCCTGTCGCTGCCGAGTTCGGCCGCGCCGGTGAAGCTGGCGGGCAGGCAGCTGATCGAGTGGGGCGGTGCGCTGCGCTGGCTGCGTTCGGATGCGCCCGCGGCGACGATCCGCGATCGCGTCGCAGCACTGGGTGGGCATGCGACGGCCTTCCGCGGGTTCGACCGGGCAGGCGACGTCTTCCAGCCGCTTCCCGCTCCGGTGATGGCGATCCATCGGCGCCTCAAGCAGGCCTTCGATCCGGCGGGGATCCTCAATCCCGGCCGCCTCTACGACGGAATCTGAACATGCAGACCCAACTTGCCGATTTCATCAAGGACACGCCCGAAGGGCGCGAGGCCGAAGCGATCCTGCGCGCCTGCGTGCATTGCGGCTTCTGCACCGCCACCTGTCCAACCTACCAGCTCCTCGGCGACGAGCTCGACGGGCCGCGCGGGCGCATCTACCTGATCAAGCAGCTCCTTGAAGGCCATGATGTCACGGAGAAGACGCGACTGCATCTGGACCGCTGCCTGACCTGCCGCTCGTGCGAGTCGACCTGTCCGTCGGGGGTCCATTACAGCCGGCTCGCCGACATCGGCCGCCACATCGTCGAACAGCGCGTGCCGCGCAGCGGCGCCGAGGCGGCCAAGCGTTGGGCGCTGCGCGAGTTCGTGCCGCGTGCCGACGTGTTCGGCATCGCAATGAAGGCCGGCCGCGCGGTGCGCGGACTGCTGCCCGCAGCCCTGAAGGAGAAGGTGCCCGATGCGCGTCCCTGCGGTCCCTGGCCCAAGCCGCGCCACGCCCGGCGCATGCTCGCGCTGGCCGGCTGTGCGCAGCCGGCGATGGCGCCGTCTATCAATGCCGCGACGGCGCGCGTGCTCGACGCCGTCGGCATCTCTCTGGTCGAGCAGCCGGGTGCGGGTTGCTGCGGCGCCGTGCGCTTCCACCTCAATGACCAGGAAGGCGGTCGCGACGACGCGCGGCGCAACATCGACGCGTGGTGGCCGGCGGTGGAGCGCGGCGAGGTCGAGGCGATCGTGATGACGGCCTCGGGCTGCGGCGTGCAGGTCAAGGACTACGGGCACCTGCTCGCGCAGGATCCGGCCTATGCCGAGAAGGCGGCCAGGATCGCGGCGATGACGCGAGACGTCAGCGAGATCGTCGCGGCCGAGGGTGAAAAGCTGCAGGAGTTGCTCAGGACGCGGCGCGGCGACGCCGTGGCGGTGGCCTTCCAGTCGCCCTGCACGCTGCAGCACGGCCTGAAGATCCGCGGGGTCGTCGAGAGTCTGTTGACGACCGCCGGCTTCACTCTCACGCCGGTGCGCGATGGCCACCTGTGCTGCGGTTCGGCTGGCACCTACTCGCTGCTTCAGCCTGAACTTTCGAAACAGCTGCGCGCGAACAAGCTCGCGGCGCTGGGCGAAGGCGGCGCGACGATGATCGCTTCGGCCAACATTGGCTGCATGACCCATCTGCAGGCGGGCACCACGACGCCGGTACGGCATTGGGTCGAGCTGGTCGATAGCCGCCTCAACGGTTTCCCGCTGTAAGCATCTGCGGCGCACTTCTTGAGTGAGTGCGCCGCAGATGCTGCGAGGCAACAGGTGCTGTGGATCTTGAGGGCTGTCCCGACGTCCTAGTCCGGGCGTGACCCTCGTCACACGGGCGTGCAAGGGGGCGGTCCGCGATCTACCGCTAAGTAGGTAGCCACTGTAATATCGGCGCAAAAGAACGAGCCTATTCGCCTATGCCAATCACAGTGGAAACCTGCGTTGCCAGCCATATCGGAGATCGGCACGAACAGCAGGACCGTGTGGGGGTGTTCGCCCATCCGCGCGAACGCGGGATGCTCATGGCAGTCCTTGCCGACGGGATGGGTGGGCATACCGGTGGGGCAATGGCGGCGGAGCAGGTGCTGCTCAAGGCGCGGCAGAACTTCGACGATTATTCCCCGCGTTCGGAGGATGCCGGCAGCCTGCTGAACACCATCGTCAACGATGCTCACCTGATCATCCGCCTCACACGACTGACGAGCGAGAAGGAACCGCACAGCACCGCGGTCGTGTTGGTGCTGCAGCCCGGCGAGATACGCTGGGCGCATTGCGGGGATTCTCGTCTTTATCACTTTCGTGATAGTTGCCTGATGGCCCGCAGCGAGGATCATTCCGTCGTCGGCGATCTGCAGCGCAAGGGGCAGCTGAACGACGCAGGCGCCCGCATTCACCCCCGGCGCAATGTCCTCCTGTCCTGCCTGGGGAGCGAAAGGCCACCCGAGGTCACCCTGAGTCAGGGGGTGCGGCCGCAGGCGGGGGACAGTTTCCTGTTGTGCTCGGACGGCTTGTGGGGCCTGCTCTCGGACGCGGAGATCGCCGCGGAAGTGTGTGCGCGGCGCGCCCGCGACGCCGCCGAAGTGCTCGTCGAACGCGCGCGCAAGCGCGGGGCGGGCGCGGGCGACAATATTTCCCTCGCGTTGATCAAGCTCGTCGAGGCGCCTGCCTCACAGCCTTAGCCAGTTGCGCCGCCAGAAGGCTGCGGCCATCGCGGCAGCGACTCCGGCCATCATTGCCAGCGCGACGTAGAATCCCTGTCCGTCCGCGATCAGCGGCATCCGTTCGAAGTTCATGCCGAAGATCCCCGTGATGAGTGTCGCCGGCAGGAACAGGGTCGTCAGCACCGTGAGGATGCGGACCTCGACGTTCAGCCGGTTAGACACCGCCGACAGGTAGATGTCCATCAGGTCGCCAAGCAGTTCGCGCACCGCGTCCAGTGTCTCGATCACGTGGATCGTGTGGTCGTAGATGTCGCGCAGGTAGAGGCGCGTTTCCGGCTGGAAGAATGTGCTTTCGCCGCGTAGCAGGCCGTTCAGCACCTCGCGCAGCGGCCAGATCGCCCGCCGCAGCAGCTGGGTGTCGTGCTTGACCAGGTTGATCGTGCGCAGCAGCGCCGGGGTGGGGCTGGCGAGCGCCTCGTCCTCGAGTTGCTCCGCGGTGTCGCCGAGTTGGTCGACGACCACGAAATAGCGGTCGATGACCGCGTCCAGGAGAGTGTAGGCCAGATAGTCGGTGCCGCGCTTGAGCAGGGGCGCGTGAGGCGTGCGCAGGCGTTCGCGGATGGGTTCGAAGATGCCCGTGCGCCGCTCCTGGAAGGTCAGGACGAAGCTCTCGCCCAGGACCACGCTCAGCTGGTCGGAACTCAGCGTGCGCGACGCCGGGTCGTACTCGAATACGCGCAGCACGCAGTAGAGGTAGCTGCCGTAGTCCTCGATCTTCGGCCGCTGGTGCGTGTTCAGGATGTCTTCGAGCACCAGAGGATGCAACTGAAAGCGCCGTCCGATCTCGCCGAGGATCTCGGCATCCTGCAAGCCGTGCACATTGAGCCACAGGCGCCCGTGCGCAGGTTTGTACTCGCGCGATTCGACGATGCTCGCGAAGCGCTTTTCCTCGATTCCGCCCTCGTCGTAGGCGATTAGCGTGATCTCGGGGCGATCGGTCTTCACCGCGCCGACGTGGACCAGGGAGCCCGGCGGGAGGCCCGCCTTCGCCGTCGTGATCGCCATCGTTTTGCGTCGGCGGGTGCCGTTGCGTGACGTCTTCATCGGGAACTTTCTTGCAGGAACAGGTTGCGCTGAAAATGGCAATCGGTATTATCCGTCAAGCGCCCCCTGCAAATTGCAAGGAATTTGCAGTTTGCATCAAGAAAACAGAACAGGTGATGGCGCCAGCACCTGCAGATTCAGTCGCGGATCATCGGAGAGTCGAATACGGAAGTTGCACAGCGGAGCAGTCGGCCGCCGTGCTTTCATGTCCGCCGTCGGAGTTGGCCCGCGCAAGCGTACACATTTACCAACCCAGTCAGGGAGGACGCCAATGGCTCTGTTGATCGGAGTGCCAGCGGAAGCGAATGCCGGCGAGCGACGTTTGTCGGTCGTTCCGGATGTAGTGAAGAGATACCTAGGTCTTGGTGCCAAGGTGGTGATCCAGGCCGGTGCGGGCATGCCGGCGCATTTGCGCGACGACATGTTCGCGGATGTCCAGTTCGCCTCGAGCGGCGTCGAGGTGTGCGCTGAGGCCGATGCCATGCTGTGCGTGCAACCGCCGTCGGCGGAGCTGATCGCGGCGATGAAACCCGGTGCAGTGCTGCTGGGCATGCTGCAGCCCTGGTCCAGTGCGGAGCGCGCCCGACAGCTGATGGAAAAGCAGATCACCAGCTTCGCGCTCGAGTTGCTGCCGCGCATCACACGCTCGCAGAGCATGGACGTGCTCTCCAGCCAGGCCGCCGTGGCTGGTTACGAGTGCGCACTGATCGCCGCCGACCACAGCCCGAAGTTCTTCCCCATGCTCACCTACGCGGCCGGCACCATCCGACCGGCGAAGGTTCTCGTGATCGGCGCGGGTGTGGCGGGCTTGCAGGCAATCGCCACCGCGCGGCGCATCGGCGCGATGGTTGAGGCCTACGACGTGCGCCCCGAGACGCGCGAGCAAATCGAATCGCTGGGCGCGAAGTTTGTCGACACGGGCGTTTCCGCGGCCGGCACCGGCGGCTACGCGCGCGAGCTCACCGACGAGGAGAAGGCGAAGCAGGCCGAACGCCTTGCGAAGGCGGTCGCGCAGTCCGATGCGCTGATCACCACGGCAGCGATCCCCGGCAAAAAGGCGCCGAAGATCATCACCGCCGACATGGTTGCGCGCATGAAGCCGGGCGCGGTCGTCGTCGACATGGCAGCCGACTCCGGCGGCAACGTCGAAGGCACCGTCGCCGGTGAAAAGACTTGGGTGGGCGACGTGCTCGTGATCGGTCCCACCAACATTGCCAGCCGCATGCCCGTGCATGCGTCCGAGATGTACGCCAAGAACCTCTTCAACTTCATCTCCCCCTTCATCAAGGACGGCGAGCTCGTGCTCGACTGGGAGGACGAAGTGATGGCGGGTTGCTGTCTCACCCACGCGGGCGAGCTGCGGCACGCGGGCGTGAAGCAGGTTCTGGGACTGTAAGGGGGACGCAAACGTGGAAGGCATTACCGCGCTGTACATATTCATGCTGGCCGCATTCACGGGATACGAGGTGATCTCGCGCGTGCCGGTGATCCTGCATACCCCGCTGATGTCGGGGTCGAACTTCGTCCATGGCGTCGTGCTCGTGGGCGCGATGGTGGTGCTCGGCCACGCCGATCCGGAAGATCCGACGCAGCTGGCCATCGGCTTCGTTGCGGTGTTCCTTGGCGCCGCCAACGCCGCCGGCGGCTACGTCGTGACCGAACGCATGCTCGCGATGTTCAAGTCGAAGTCGGGAGGTGCGCAATGAACGGCGTCATCCAGCTGGCGTATTTCGGCGTCGCCGTGGTGTTCATCCTCGGCCTGAAGGCGATGAGCTCGCCTGTCACGGCGCGCAAGGGTATCGTGTGGGCGGGGTATGCGATGATCGCCGCCACCCTCGTCACCTTCTACACTCCGGGCATGCAGAACTACGGACTGATGATCACCGCCATCGTCACTGGCGGCGCGGTCGCGTGGTGGAGCGGAAAAGTCGTCAAGATGACCGACATGCCGCAGATGGTCGCGATCTACAACGGCATGGGCGGCGGCGCGGCGGCAGCGATCGCGGCGCTCGAGTTCGCCCGCGGCGGCACGCACGGTGTCACGGCGACGACGCTCGCGGTTGTCGGTGCGTTGATCGGCTCGGTAGCGTTTTCGGGTTCGTGCGTCGCATTTGCCAAGCTGCAGGGCATCATGACCAAGACTTGGCGCCTGCCGCAGCAGAACCTCGTGAACGTTGTGCTCGCGGGGCTTGCCGTGGTGCTCGGTTTGGCGATCATCGTCACCGAAACGCCGCCTGCCGTTATCGTCATCGCGTTCTTCATCGTCGCGCTGGTGCTCGGCGCGATCCTGACGACGCCGATCGGCGGCGCCGACATGCCGGTGGTGATCTCGCTGCTCAACGCCTTCACGGGCCTCGCGGTCGGTTTCGAGGGCTACGTGCTCGGCAATCCGGCGCTGATCGTCGCGGGCATCGTCGTCGGCGCGTCCGGTACGTTGCTCACCCAGCTCATGGCCAAGGCGATGAACCGCCCGATCAGGAACGTCATCTTCACGCCGCTCTCCGGCGCGGCCGCAGGCGGTGGTGAGGCGATCGAGGGCACGATGAAGGAGCTCTCCGCGCTCGATGCGGCCTCCGTCATGCGCTACGCATCCAAGGTCATCATCGTCCCCGGTTACGGCATGGCGGTCGCCGGTGCGCAGCATAAGGTCTGGGAGATGGCGCAGCTGCTTGAGGAGGGCGGTGTCGAGGTGGCATTTGCGATTCATCCGGTCGCAGGTCGTATGCCGGGCCACATGAACGTGCTGCTTGCCGAGGCCGGTGTGCCCTACGACAAGATCTTCGACCTGGAGGAGATCAACGCCGATTTCCCGCAGGCCGACGTGGCCCTGGTGATCGGAGCGAACGACGTTGTGAACCCGGTTGCGCGCACCGACAAGTCGAGCCCGATCTACGGCATGCCCATCCTCAACGTCGACATGGCGCACAACGTCATCGTCGTGAAGCGCGGGCAGGGCGCCGGCTACTCGGGAATCGAGAACGCGCTGTTCTACAAGGACAACTGCCGCATGCTGTACGGTAGCGCGCAGCAGATCATCGGTGAAGTCATCACCCATGTGAAGGCGCTGGAGGTCTGAGCGTCGTCCGAAAGCGGCCTTCGGCTCCCGAAAGGGGCAGGCCGCTTCAGTTCGCGGCAGGGCGTGCCGTAATATCGGGAACCGGTGATTGGCGAGGATTGGCCGATGCTGCAGCGTGCCCTGCTTGCGAGTTTTATCCTGCTGTTATCGACGACCCTGTCCGCGCAGACCGCGACCGCGCAAGCGGACGTATCGCCAGCGCCTGCGGTAGCGACCGATGCGGCGAAACCGGATCGCTCCTTCCGCGACATTTCCGGCTACCGCTATCCCGCGCTGTCTCGCACCCAGGGCGACCTTCAGAGCCTCGCTTACGCCCTGCAACTGCGCGACTACTGCGCCGACGAGCGCGTGCCGGACGATTTCGTGAAGGCGCAGCTCGCGAGTTTCAGCCGCATCACCGGCCGCACGGAAACCTGCCGGACGCTGCTCGCTTACTGACTCTCCCCCGTCAGGCGAGGAAAGCGCCGAAGGCGGCGGCGGTCATCGGCTGGCCGAAGAGCGGTCCTTGCTGCAGGCGGCAGCCGAGAGCGGACAGGAATGCCTCCTGCGCTTCGGTTTCGACGCCGCGTGCGAGCACCTCCAGACCGAGGATTCCGGCCATGCCGGCAATCGCTTCGACGATGGCCTCGCTGTCCTCGCGGATGCCCACCTCGCGCACGAGCAGAGGGTCGAGCTTCAGCGCGTTCAGCGGGTAGCGCTTGAGCCGGGGAATCGACGACAGGCCGCGGCCGTAATCGTCGATCGCCAAGCGGACCCCACTTCCGGCGATAGACTGCAGCAGGCCGATCAGGCGCGTGTGCTCGTCATTGAGCACACGCTCGTCGAGATCCAGTTCCAGCCGCGCTGCGTCCAGGCCGGATGCGCTCAGCGCGTGGCGCACGCGTTCCCCGAGATTGCCGTGCAGTAGCTGTTCGAGCGCCACGTTCACCACGACGCGCACGTCGCGGCCTTCATGCTGCGGCCATGCGGCCGCCGCCGTGCAGGCTGCATGCAGCACCCAGTCGCCCATCCGCACGAGCTGTCCCGCATCGCGCGCGACGCCGCCGAAACGCTGGAAGGGAATCATCCCGAGTTCCGGGTGATGCCAGCGCAGCAAGGCTTCTCCGGCATGCACGGCGCCGTCGCGGACGTCGACCAGCGGCTGGAAATGGACATCCAGCTGCCCCAGATCGACCGCCTGGCGCAAGCGCGTCTCGAACGCGAGCAAGGGCGCGTCAGGCAGGTCGTGCATCACCACCATGAGGCCGGGATGGGCGGCCGAGTCGAGTGCATACGTGACGATGTCGACGTCGAAGGTGCTGCCGTCGCTACGCCGGTGCTGCCAGATTCCCGGTTCGCCGGCGTGCCGGCCGTCGCCCGGTGTAGTGCGCAGGGCGCCGATCTCCATCGTGCCCAAGGTTTCGCGTGAATACCCATACACGCGGGCCGCCGCCACGTTGGCGGCGAGGATGCGCAGTTGCGGCCCTTCGCAGAGCAAGGTCGGCAGGGGACTATCGACGAACATGCGCTCCAGTATGCTTTCGCCTGGGGCCGCAGGCGGATTTTCCGCTGCCGAGTCGTGCAGTGCGGGTGGCAGGATCAACAGGCGCCAGTCCGGTTTGGGTCCCGCGAGCACGCGTGCGGCGATCTCGCCGCTGCGGCCCGGCACTTTGAGGCGTGCGATCTGTGCGGCGTCCGCGGCTGGCCAGTCGATGCCAAGGCAGTCCGCAACGGCTTGCCCGATCAGGTTTCCGCGCGTGAGTCCCAGTGCCCCGAGGGCTGCCGCGTTCGCCGCAGCGATGCGGTCGCGCTCGTCAAGGACGATCACGGGCTGCTCCAGTGCCGCTGCGAGCCGCGGCCACAGCGCGTCCACGGCCGGTGTCTCGTCGAAGGTGGCGCTTGCGTAGGCTTCGGTGATGACGTCCGGGCTCAGGATCAGCGCGTGGATGCCCGGACGGATGCGCGCCGCAGCGACGAAGCGCAGGTCGCGATGCCGCTCGCCCGGCAAGGACACGCGCAGGCTTCCGCGCATCTCGCCCTGAATGAAGAGGCGGGCGCGTGCATCGAGGAAGTCGCGTTCGGAAGGGAAGAGGTCGGCGAGAGGCTTCCCGGCAAGTTGCCGATAGTCGCGTTCGAGCAGGCGGCAGGCCGCGCTGTTGGCTTCCAGCACGACCTCGTCGCCCGTGATGATCAGGCCTTCGTCGATCAGCTCGAAGAGGGCGAGGTAGAGCCCGGTCTCCGCGCCTTCGGAAAAATCCGGGACGAAGGGCTCTTCTTCGGGATTTTCGTTACCCTGCGGGCGACGGGCTGCGTTCATGGGGGCGGTCATTCCACGTATTCGGGCGGTGTTTCAGCGTAGTCCCAGAATACTCGAACGCCCCGCAACGATTGCGCCGAATAGGCGGCAAGGGTGCCCCCAATTCCGCGAGATGCCGCTCGCGGTCGGGGCGGCAATCGTTCGCAGGCGGCCTACTTGCGTCCCAGTCCACCCAGCAGGACCGCGATGGGGCGGGCGTGGCGGTGCGGCGGCGCGCCGCGCTTGTCGGTTCCGGCTTCCGCCGGCTGCAGACTTGCGCCGGCTGCTGCGACCGGGGCGGTCGGCTCGTAGGGTTTGCTGAAATCGAAGCCGTCGGCGGCGATCATGGATTTACCGCGGCGCCGCGCTTCACCGTTTCGCGCAGTCGCGGTGCTGCGCGCGGCCGGCGCCGGCTCGCGCGGCGCATCGGATGCCTTCGCGGACGGGCTGCGACGTCCCCTGCTGCGCGTCCCCGCCTCGTGGAAGTCGGGTTCAGGATCGAAACCCGGCACGGGTTCCTGCGGAATCTGCAGCTTGATCAGTTTCTCGATCTCGGCGAGCAGATGCTTCTCCTCGGCGCTCACGAGCGACACCGCGCGCCCCTGGCGACCCGCGCGGCCGGTCCGGCCGATTCGGTGCACGTAATCTTCCGCGGTGTGCGGCAGCTCGAAGTTGATCACCGAAGGCAGGTCGTCGATGTCCAGTCCGCGTGCGGCAACATCGGTCGCCACCAGCACGCGCAGCTTGCCCGACTTGAACGCCTCCAGCGTCTCCGTGCGCTGTGCCTGGCCCTTGTCGCCGTGGATCGCGTCGGCAGCGATGTCGTGGCGTTCGAGGAAGTGCGCAAGCCGCCCGCATTCGATCTTGGTTGCGACGAATACCAGTGCCTGGGTGTCCGGTTCGTGGCGCAGGATGTGCGCCAGCAGGTTGCGCTTGAGGCCGGCCGACACGGGGTGCACGCGGTGCGTGATCGTCTCCGACACCATGTTGCGGCGGGCGACCTCGATCAGCTGCGGCTCCTTGAGCATCTGGTCGGCGAGTTTCTTGATCTCGTCCGAGAAGGTCGCCGAGAACAGCAGGCTCTGGCGCGAGGCCGGCAGCAGGTCGAGAATGCGGCGGATGTCCGGGATGAAGCCCATGTCCAGCATGCGGTCAGCTTCGTCAAGCACCAGCATCTCGACCTGGTTCAGCACGATCGTCCTCTGCTGCACGTGGTCGAGCAGGCGTCCGGGCGTGGCGACGACGATCTCGACGCCATTGCGCAGTTCCTGGATCTGCGGCTTCATGTCGACGCCGCCATAGATGCAGGTGCTGCGCAGCGGGACGTACTTGCTGTAGGTCTTCACCGACTCGAACACCTGCATCGCCAGTTCGCGCGTCGGCGCAAGGATCAGCGCACGCACCGGGTGACGCGCGGGGCTGGTCGAAGTGCTGGCGTGGCGGGAAAGGCGCTGCAACAGGGGCAGCGTGAAGCCGGCGGTCTTGCCGGTGCCGGTCTGGGCACCGCCCATCACGTCGCGGCCGGACAGCACGACAGGGATGGCCTGCTGCTGGATCGGGGTAGGGGTGGTGTAGCCGGTGTCGGCCACAGCGCGTAACAACTCGGGATTCAACCCGAGGTCGGCGAAGCTCATAGGCGCCTATCTTCCATGGGGGCCTGTCGCGTCGGGCGCGACGCCAGAAGAGGCGACTGGAGGAACGGAGACCGGAACGCAGGGGTTCCGGAAAGGGCTCGCGCCAACCGGCAGGCAGGGTGCTTTAAAGCGAGCATTATACATGCACGATCGCGTCCGTTTGTTGCGATGCAGTGAGTTGGCCGCGCACGGTGGCACGCGGCGCTCAAGCGCCGCCCGGATTGCGCAGTGCGAGGTAGCAGGTGATCTCTTCGCGGTCATGGTAAAGGTGCTTCATGCGCAGCTCGAAGGGGCCGTGCGGCCCGAGGCGCTTGGCGATGATGGTGCGGCACTGCTCGACCGCCTCGAGGCGCTTCTTCATCGGCAGCTTCAGGTTGAACATCGCGCGGCGGCAGCGGCCCGCGCCGATCCAGTCGGCCATCAGCGCGGCGACGCGCGTCGGCTGTTCGACCATGTCGCACACCAGCCACTCCACCGGGCGCGGCGGGCGCCAGGTGAATCCGTCCGCGCGCAAGTGCTCGACCAGTTCCGTGGCCATCACCGTGGGGGCCATCGGGCCGTTGTCGATCGCGGTGACGCGCAGCCCCCTGTGAGCGAGCTGCCAAGTCCAGCCGCCGGGTGCTGCGCCGAGGTCCACCGCGCGCAGGCCCGGACGCAGACTCGCAGTGCGTTCCTCCTCGGTGAGCAGCGTGAAAAAGGCTTCGGCGAGCTTCAGGGTCGAGCGACTGGCTGCTTCGCGCAGCATGCGCAGGCGCGGGATGCCCATCGGCCACAGCGCTGCGCGCCCGGGCAGGGCGGCGCACAGCCAGGCCGTGTGGGCGTCGGAGAACAGCACGTGCAGCGCGGGAAGGCCCTTGGCGCGTTCGCGAAAGGTGTTGGCCTTGTCCAGCTCGCGCTGCAGCGGGGCCGTGAAGCGTTTGCAGAAACCGGACTGCTGTTTCGCCTCGTCGGTGTCGGGCGTCTCCAGCAACAGGTCGGCGAAGCGCTGGCCGCTGACACGTGCCGCAGCGACGATCGGCGCCGCGCGGTCGCGCTCGGGCAGGTCGGTGATACGCGCGAACCAAGGAAGGAGCTGGCGGGCGAAGATCAGGCTGCGCCAGTCGCAGAGTTCGGCCAATTCCGCGAAGGGGACAGGTTCGGGCGTTTCGAACACGACGAACGCCTTGCCTGGCTGGGCGCGCACGAAACCCATGAGCCCGAGTCCGGCGGCAAATTCATCGAGTTCGGCCGCGGTTTCCTTCTCGAAGCCGGAACGACAAAGTGCGAGAAGGCCGTTGGCGGTAAAGCCGGGTCGCGGCGACGGGGTCAGGGACATGGGGAGGGACTCGCTGCGGGAGTGCCCGCGCTGTGTGCTGTTATCGGATGGCCGCGGATGATAAGCCGCGGCGGGGGTGCAGCAAAGCGCCGAAGGGTATCCGGCGCCCGTGCGCTCGGCGGGGAGTTATGACGATGAGCTTATTGTCCCGCGCGCGGGCGTTTCGCCGCGCGGTCTTCCGCTGGAGCTGCACTTGGCGCAGTGTCCATGGTGGCAGGGCCCGCAACGCTTGCCGGAATCGCTGCTGGCGTAGGCGCCTGGGGATGGGCGACCTGCGACGGGACGGTCGGCAGGTTGTTCTGCGTCATGTAGTCGTTCATCTCCCGCCAACCAGCAAAAATGGCTGCCTTCTGCGCCTTTGCATTGAGGGCATAGCAGTCTTCCAGCGAACGGCCGGCGTGCCGGCACGCGCCGCCGACCGCCTTCCCCTCGGCCTCCGCGAGGGCAGCCGTTTTCTGTGGGTCGGGCAGGTCGAGCGCGTTGCTCAGCTGCTCGCAGGCGCTGAGGCTCAGGAGCAGGAGGAGGGGCATTAAACGTTGCGCGAGCATGGGCTTACCTTGTACCGGTCACGGGGTTCTCCGTCTATAACGTCCGTGGAGGAAAAATCTTGACGCAATGTTCGCGTGCTGCCCCGGGCCGGCGGGGTGGAAGGGTTTTATAATGCGATTTTGGCATTCTATGGTCGTTAAGGAAGCAGGAATGAAGCCTTTGGCTCGCGTGTTGCGCAATGGTGTCGTGGCGGGTATTGCCGCCATGGTGTGTGTCGGATTCCCGGTCGCCGCGCAGGCGGCCAAGGCCAAGCCGGCCAAGGCGGCGGAACCGGCTGGGCCGACCGAAATCCGGCTCGTGCATCAGCTCAGCCCCGAACGTGAAGAGGCGCTGCAGAAGATCGCCGCGCGCTTCAACGAGGGCAGCAAGGATTACCGCCTCGTCGTCAAGGCCGCGAGTTGGAGCGACATCGACGCGCCGCACATGGCGATCCTCGAAGGCAGCGATGAGGATCAGTTCCTCGCCGCTGTCAAACCCCGCTACAAGGCCCTCTCCAGCGTGATGCGCGAAGCAGGCGTGCCGCTGCAGACGCTCAAGCCGCCTGCAATGATGGATCGTGCCCTCACGGACGCCAAGGGGCAGTTGCTTGCGCTGCCCGTGGGTCTGTCGACGCCCGTGCTGTACATCAACCGCAAGGAATTTCAGCGAGCGGGGCTCAACCCGGATGCGCCGCCCAAAACCTGGTTCGACCTTCAGCAGGCCCTCGGCCAGCTATTCGACGCGGGCTCGAAATGCCCCTACACCGTGTCCCAGCCCGGACGCGTCATGATCGGCAATACCAGTGCCTGGCACAACGAGCCGGTCGCGGCGCGCCAGGGCAAGGTCGAGCGCCCCGCCTTCAACGGCATGTTGCAGGTCAAGCACGTCGCGATGATGGCGAGCTGGCATCGCGCGCGCTATCTCCACACCTTTGACGCCCAGTCCGAGGCCGAGCAGCGCTTCGCGTCGGGCGAGTGTGCGGTCATCGCGGCGCCGTCGTCGACTTGGACCGACTTCCGCCGCAAGGCCGAATTCGACATCGGCATCGCGCCGCTGCCGTATCACGAGGATTTCCCGGGCGCGCCGCAGAACACCCTCGCCGACGGAGCCGCAATGTGGGTCGCTGCAGGCAAGAAGCCCGCCGAATACAAGGGCGTCGCTCGCTTCGTCGCATTCTGGTTGCAACCCGAAAACCAGGTCGCATGGCAGCGCGAATCGGGCTACCTGCCGCTTAACCGCGCGGGCCTGTTCGCCGCGCAGAGCGACGTCCTCGGTGCCGACCTCGAGAACGTGAAGGTCGCCGTTGCCCAACTCGGCAACAAACCTGCGACGGTCGACTCGAGCGCATCGAGCTTCATCGGCCGCGCCCGCGTGCTGGGTATCCTCGACGAGGAGCTGAGTGCCGTGTGGGCCGACCGCAAGCCAGCCAAGGAAGCGCTGGACAACGCGGTGACGCGCGTCCAGGCGATGTTCCCTGTCCCGCGCTGAGCAAGCGATGCATCGTCCGGAGTTCCCGCTCCCCGCGGTGCTTGCGCACCGCTGCGGCGGGACGCTCGCGCCGGAGAACACTCTGGCCGGGTTTGTCGCAGCGGTCACAAATGGTTGTCGCGGCGTCGAATTCGACGTGATGCTCAATGGCAGCGCGTCGCCGGTGCTAATCCACGACGAATCGCTCGAACGCACCACCAACGGCTACGGACCGGTCGCGCACACGACCGACGATGTCCTGTTCGCGCTCGATGCGGGCGCCTGGTTCGATCCGCGCTTCGCAGGGGAGCCTGTCCCCTCTCTCGATCTTGCCGCGGCCCGCTGCCAGGCGCTCGGGCTGGCAGCGAACATCGAAATCAAGCCGTCGCGCGGCACCGATGCCGAAACGGCGGAGCGCGTCGTGCGTCGTGTGCGTACATTGTGGGCCGCTACGCCCGACAAGGTGCTGCTGTCCTCATTTTCCGAACGCGCACTCGAGATCGCGGCGACGCTCGCGCCCGGTCTGCGCCGGGGGCTGCTGGTTGAGGCGGTGCCGGCCGATTGGCTCGTTCGCTGCAGGCGACTGCGCGCTGCCTCCCTTCATGCCGATCACCGCCACCTCGATCCGGCCTGCGTCGCGGCTGTGCGCGAGGCCGGTCTGTGGGTCGCGACCTACACCGTCAACGACCCCGGGCGCGCCGCGACCCTGTTCGAATGGGGTGTCGACTGCGTGATCACCGATCGTCCCGATATTGTCCGGCCGCCAAGGCGGTGAGCGTTCGCCCGCGCTACGCGTGCGATTCTTGACGGCACGCCGCCCGCCCCCCTACCATCTTCTTTTTGTTCCGCTGGGCGCTACATCTTGTCAACCAAGCAGCTCTACGCGCCGATCGCCGCCGACATGCAGGCGGTCGATGCGGTCATCCGCCAGCGTCTCCATTCCGACGTCGTTCTGATCCGCCAGGTTGCGGAGTACATCATCCATAGCGGCGGCAAGCGTATGCGCCCCGCGCTGGTGCTGTTCGCTGCAGGCGCGATGGGGTACCAGGGGACGAACCACCACCAGCTTGCAGCGGTCGTGGAGTTCATCCACACGGCGACGCTCCTGCACGACGACGTCGTCGACGAATCGGAGCTGCGGCGCGGAAACAAGACCGCCAACGCAATGTTCGGTAACGCCGCATCCGTGCTGGTTGGCGATTTCCTGTACACCCGCGCCTTCCAGATGATGGTGGGGGTCGACAACATGCGCGTGATGCAGGTGTTGGCCGATGCGACGAACATCATCGCCGAAGGCGAGGTGCTGCAGTTGCTCAATTGCCACAACGTCGACGTCGAGATCGACGACTATCTGCGCGTGATCCGCTACAAGACCGCCAAGCTGTTCGAGGCTGCGACGCGCCTGGGAGCGATCCTCGGCGGTGCGGACGAAAAGACGGAAGCCTCGATCGCCGCCTTCGGGATGCACCTCGGCACGGCCTTCCAGCTTATTGACGACGTGCTCGACTATTCCTCGGACGAGGCTGCGACCGGCAAGCACCTCGGCGACGACTTGGCCGAGGGCAAGCCGACACTGCCGCTCATCCACACGATGCGTCACGGTACGCCTGAGCAGGCGGCGCTCGTGCGCAAGGCGATCGAAACCGGCGGCCGCGACGACTTCCAGGCAATTCTGGTCGCGATCCACGAATCGGGGGCGCTGGAGGAGACGCGCCGGTACGCGCGCGCGGAGGCAAGGCTCGCTACCGATGCGCTTTCTGTATTGCCCCCTTCCATTTTCAAAGAAGCCCTGCTACAATTATCGGACTTTGCAGTTGGTAGAGATCACTGATCAGTGCAAAGCGTCGGGGAATAGCTCAGCCTGGTAGAGCACTGCGTTCGGGACGCAGGGGCCGGAGGTTCGAATCCTCTTTCCCCGACCAATAATTCCAGAAAAGACCGCCGATCGGCGGTCTTTTCGCTTTCGGGCCCGGAAGATGCACTCGGGTTCGCTGCGCGTTACCATCGTCGTCACCACGGTGATGCACATTCGGAATTGCGGGTCGTCCGACGGACAGTGTGTGGAAATGACGCTTGATCAGCTTTCCCTGCTGCGGTATGCAGCTCTCGCATCGACGTCAGGCGAGGAGGGGCGTCCGTATGTCGTCGAGGTGGACGGTATGCGCGCGCTGCATTTTGAGGCGCTTACCGTGCAGAGCCAGATGCGGCTCGACGCTCCCGATGCACTCGAGATCGACTATACGCGGGCGATGATGGGTTTCCTGCTCTTCAATCCGGAGCCGCGCGACATCGTGATGATCGGGCTCGGCGGCGGGTCGCTGGCGAAATACTGCCTGCGCACCCTGCCGAATGTCCGTTTCACCGCGGTCGAGATCGACCCCGACGTGATCGCGCTGCGCGACGCCTTTGGCATTCCGCCTGACGACACCCGCTTCCGCGTGGTGTGTGCAGATGGGGCGGACTACGTGCGTACGCGCGAGCACTCCCCGGATGTGCTGCTGATCGACGGCTTTGACCGCGGTGGGCAACCGGACCGCCTATGTACGGCCGGGTTCTACGATGACTGTCACGCGATGCTTGCAGCCGGTGGGGTCATGGCGGTGAATCTATGGTCGGGGGACCGGCGTTACGGCCTCTACGCATCGCGCATCCGGGAGAGCTTCGAGGATCGCTTCGTCGCCATCGGCGCCGAGCACGACAGCAACCGCATCGCATTCGCATTCAAGGGGCGCGGCTTTCCTCCGCGGCGCCGACAATTGGCGGAGCGTGCGCGAATGCTCGCACCTCATCACGCGATTGGGATAATGTCGACGGCGCAACGCATCCAGCAGCGCCTCGAGCGTCGCGCACGCTATCGTCCCGACCTCTGGGACGATGGCTGGCAGGGCAGGCGGGGCGACTGAGGGCAGGGCCCGGCTGCGAATGGCGCGGGCCGGGTGCAAGGGAAGGAGGTCGGATCATGAGCCACAAGCATATCGCGCTGTTGCGCGCCATCTTTCAGGACCCGATCAGCGCCAACATCCATTGGCGCGAGGTCGAGTCGCTGCTCAATCACCTCGGTGCGACGATCGAACCGGCGCATGGCGCCCGTTTCCGCATCGTCCTCAACAAGGTTGAGGGGTTTCTGCATTATCCGCACCACGGCAGCGCCTGCACGAAGCAGGACATCAAGCAGCTGCGCGAATATCTCGCCCATGCGGGGGTCAGTCCTTCCGCGTACGAGCGGGACCACGGGGGCTAGTCTCGGGACGCGGATTTGCCCGCAACGGGCAAGACGCTTGCCTTCTGTCACACGTCCGTCGTGCAGTCTGGGTTATGCTATCGGGGTCGAGTCCCGGGAACGGGTCCGGCTGCTTCCATAAATCCAAAGCCCCATGCCGTGCGCGTGAAGTTCGCGCTGGAAAGGGGATTCAGGGGAAACTGATAGAGATGACAGAACAAACGCGCGATTTTTCCGAGTTTCTCGGATATCGCTTCGAGGATCTGAAGGTGGGTATGGCTGTGGCATCCGGCCGCACTGTGACGGATGCCGATATCCTGATGTTCGCCGGGGTCTCCGGTGACTGCAATCCGGCCCATCTCGATGACGAGTACGCCAAGGCCTCGATGTTTGGGGGACGCATTGCGCATGGGATGCTGTCGGCCAGCTACATCTCGGCACTGTTCGCAAACAAGCTGCCCGGGCCGGGCTGTATCTACCTGTCGCAGACGCTCAAGTTCAAGGCGCCGGTGAAGCCTGGAGATACGGTGGTGGCGCGCGTCACGCTGAAGGAGCTGAATACGCCCAAGCGCCGTGCGATCTTCGACACGGTGTGCTCGGTGGGCGGCAAGGTGGTGCTGGAGGGCGAGGCGGAGATGCTGGTGCCAGCACGCGCCTGAGAAATTTTGGTCCGCTCGCGGGCGGTACCGTCAAATGCAAAACGGGAGGTCCGCGGCGTGCGGCCTCCCGCTTTGCATTCAAGTGTCGCGGTTCAGGCGTCGCGGCGCTTGTCGCGTTCGATCAGCGCGTAGGCCGAGTGGTTGTGGATCGATTCGAAGTTCTCCGATTCCACCACATAGCGGTCGATGCGCTTTTCCGCGTTGAGCAGGCCGGCGACATCGCGCACCATGTCCTCGACGAACTTGGGGTTCTCGTAGGCGCGCTCGGTCACGAACTTCTCGTCGGTGCGCTTGAGCAGGCCGTAGAGTTCGCATGAGGCCTGACTCTCGACGAGCTGCACCAGCTCCTCGATCCACAGAAAGTCGTTGGTCTGAGCCGTGACGGTGACGTGTGAGCGCTGGTTGTGGGCGCCGTATTCGGAGATCTTCTTCGAGCACGGACACAGGCTCGTGACCGGCACGACGACCTTCATCTCGAACACGTACTCGTCGCCTTCGCGCATTTCGGCGACGAAGGTGACTTCGTAGTCCATCAGGCTTTGGACGCCGGAGACGGGGGCCGTCTTGTTGATGAAGTACGGGAAGCTCATCTCGATGAGGCCGGTCTCGGCCTCAAGGCGCTTGACCATCTCGCGCAGCATCGGCTCGATGGACTCGACCGAGATCTCGCGCTCGTTGCCGTTGAGGATCTCGATGAAGCGCGACATGTGGGTTCCCTTGAAATTGTGGGGAAGCCCTACATACATGCTGAAGGTTGCGATCGTGTGCTGCACGCCACCGCTCTTGTCGCTGACGCGGATGGGGTGGCGAATCGACTTGATGCCAACCTTGTTGATGGCCAGCTGACGGCTGTCGTTGGCGTTCTGGACGTCAGGGATGGCGTGGCTCTCGTGGGATTTCATGTCGCGTTCTCTGTTTGGTTCAGCCGGTCAATGCTACCATTTCCCGACAAATTCGCTCAGCTATTGCGCACATAGATGCGCTCAATGGCGCTCAGGATCCCCGCGGGGTGCAACCCGACCTGTTCGAACAACTGGCTTTGGTCTCCATGATCGACGAAATGGTCCGGCAAGCCAAGCCTGAGCAGGCGGGGACGGTGGGGCAGGCTCTCGAGCACGCGCGCCACTTCGGAGCCCGCGCCGCCGATCACCGCGTTTTCCTCCAGCGTCACGATCAATTCGTGGTTCGCGCCCAATTCTTCGATCAGCGCCGTGTCGATGGGTTTCACGAAGCGCATGTTGGCGACCGTCGCATCGAGCTCCTCGCCGACAAGGAGTGCGTTGGTCAGCAGGCTGCCGAAGGCGAGCAGTGCGACCTTCCGGCCCTGGCGGCGGATTTCGCCTTTGCCCAGTGGCAGTTCGGTCATCGACGGCTCGGGACGCACGTTCATCCCGCTGCCGCGCGGATAGCGCACTGCCGTGGGGCCGTTGTGCCGGTAGGCGGTATAGAGCATCTGCCGGCATTCGTTCTCGTCGGCCGGCGTCATCACGACCATGTTCGGGATGCAGGCGAGGTAGGACAGGTCGAAGGCGCCATGGTGCGTCGCGCCGTCCGCACCGACCACCCCCGCACGGTCGATCGCGAAGACGACAGGCAGGTTCTGCAGTGCGACGTCGTGGACGAGCTGGTCGTAGGCGCGTTGCAGAAAGGTCGAGTAGATCGCGACGACCGGCTTGAAGCCCTCGCATGCGAGGCCGGCGGCGAAGGTGACGGCGTGCTGCTCGGCGATGCCGACGTCGTGGTAGCGCTCAGGGAATTCCTTGGCGAAACGCACCATGCCGGAGCCTTCGCGCATTGCCGGTGTGATCCCGATGACCTTGTCGTCGCGCGCGGCGATGTCGCACAGCCAGTCGCCGAAGACCTGGGTATAGGTGAGCTTGCCGCCACCCTTGCCGCTCTGGATGCCGGCGCGGTGGTCGAAGCTGGAGACGCCGTGATAGAGGATGGGGTCGGCTTCGGCGAGCTTGTAGCCTTGGCCCTTGCGCGTGATCACGTGCAGGAACTGCAGGCCGTTGAGCTTCTTTAGGTTCTGCAGTGTGGGGATGAGCGCGTCGAGGTCGTGGCCGTCGATCGGGCCGTAGTAGTGGAAGCCGAATTCCTCGAACAGGGTGCCCGGGGTGATCAGGCCCTTGACGTGCTCCTCGACCTTGCGGGCGAAATCGAGCATCGGCGGGGCAACTCCCAGGACCTTCTCGCCGGCGCGTCGTGCGGCGTTATAGGTGCTGCCGGAGAGCATGCGCGCGAGGATCTTGGTCAGCGCACCGACCGGCGGCGAGATCGACATCTCGTTGTCGTTGAGGATCACCAGGAGGTTCACGTCGCTGGTGTCGCCCGCATTATTGAGCGCTTCGAAGGCCATGCCGGCCGACATCGCGCCGTCGCCGATCACGGCGATCGAGCGGCGGTCGGTGTCGCCGCGGTCACGCGCGGCCACCGCCATCCCCAGCGCGGCCGAGATCGAGGTGGAGGAGTGCGCCGTCCCGAAGGTGTCGTATTCGCTCTCGCAGCGTCGCGGAAAGCCCGAGATGCCGCCGAACCGGCGCAGCCCGCTCATCGCTTCGCGGCGTCCGGTCAGAATCTTGTGGCCATAGGTCTGATGGCCGACGTCCCACACGATGCGGTCGTCGGGAGTGTTGAAGATGTAGTGCAGCGCGATCGTGAGCTCGACGGTGCCGAGGTTGGAGGACAAATGCCCGCCGGTCTTCGATACCGATTCGATCAGGAAGGCGCGCAACTCGGTCGCGAGCGCATGCAGGTCGCGCCGTTCGAGCCGGCGCAGGTCGGACGGTGAGTCGATGCGGTGCAGCAGGGGGTACTGAGGCATTTGGATGTCCGGCAGGGCGGAATTCAGAATCGGCGGTGGACGATGAAACTCGCCAGTTCGTCCAGCCTTGCGGCCGCGGGGCCGAAGGATGCGATGGCGTCGCGGGCGTCGGCGAGCAGAACGTCGGCCAGCGTGCGCGCTTCGGACAGACCGAGGAGCGTGACGTAGGTCGGCTTGTTGTGTTCCGCGTCCTTGCCGGCGGTCTTGCCCAGGGTGGCAGTGTCGGCCTGCGCGTCAAGGATGTCGTCGACGACCTGGAACAGCAGGCCGACGAGTTTACCGTAGCGGTCGAGGTGGGCGAGCGCCTCGGGAGCAAGCGGTGCGCCCGCCTGCGCGCCGAGCAGCACCGAGGCCCGTATCAGGGCGCCGGTCTTGTGGATGTGCATGAACTCGAGTTCTTCGCGTGTGAGCTGCTTGCCCACTGCGCCCAGGTCGATGGCCTGGCCGCCGGCCATGCCGCGCGAGCCGGAGGCGCGTGCGAGGAGCGTGATCATCTCGAGCTGCACGGCGGCATTGTCGCTCACACGGTCTTCCGCGATGACCTGGAAGGCGAGGGCCTGTAGCGCGTCGCCCACGAGCAAGGCGGTCGCTTCGTCGTATTCGACGTGCACGGTGGGCTTGCCGCGGCGCAGGACGTCGTCGTCCATGCAGGGCAGGTCGTCGTGGACGAGGGAGTAGGCGTGGATGAGTTCCACGGCACAGGCGAGGCGGTCGAGACGTGCGGGGGCTGCGCCCGCGAGCTGGCCAGCCGCATGCACAAGCAGCGGACGCACGCGCTTGCCACCGCCCAGCACGGCGTAACGCATCGCCTCGTGCAGGCGCTGCGGGGCGATGGACGCTTCGGGGAGGATGGCGCCGAGTGCGGTTTCGGTGCGTTGCTGGATGCCTTCCATCCAGGCGGCGAAATGATTCCCGCTCACTCCGGGCTCCTCCTGTCTTCGGGGTTGTCGAGTGGTGCGAGCACGCCGTTCTCGAGCTGGAGCACGCGCTGCTCGGCTGCCTGCAGGGTTTCCTGGCAGTATTTCAGCAGGCCGGCGCCGCGCTGGTAGTGTTCCAGCGCCTGTTCCAGCGTGATGTTGCCGGTTTCCATTTCCTGCACGATCGATTCGAGTTCGGCGATGGCCGATTCGAAGGATTTCGGCGAGTTTGCCGTCTTTGCCATGACTCGAAGCCGGGCCAGTAAAAGGGAGAAAAGTAACCGATCGCGCTACTGGCGGTCAAATTACTTCTCGCATAAAATGGTCTGCTGGTTTTTCCGAATTTCTTGACTTTTCATGGGAGGTTCGGGGGTGTCCGACCTTGCTTCCAAGGCCAAATTGTCCCCGGCGGTGTCTCAGTTGCCGGTGTCGGCGTATTTCGACGAAAGCATTTTCGAACTCGAAAAACGTCTGTTGTTCCAGGCCGGGCCGGGCTATGTCGGTCATGAACTGATGGTGCCGGAGGTCGGCAGCTATCGTTCCCTGGAGTGGCTCGACCATTCCAAGCTTCTGTTTCGTACCGGTGACGGTGTTCATCGGCTTTCGAACATCTGCCGCCATCGCCAGGCAATCATGCTCGAAGGTTCGGGCAAGGCCGAGCGCATCGTCTGCCCGATCCACCGCTGGACCTACGACCAGCGGGGCGAACTGCTCGGTGCGCCGCATTTCCCCGAGAACCCCTGCCTCAACCTCAGGCGCGATGCGCTGGAGAACTGGAACGGCCTGCTGTTCGCGGGGCCGCGCTCGGCCGCAGCCGACCTGGCCGGCATGAACGTGGCAGAGCAGTTCGATTTCTCCGGTTACAAGCTCGATCGAGTCGAGATCCACGAGTGCAAGTACAACTGGAAGACCTTCATCGAGGTCTATCTCGAGGACTACCACGTCGTGCCCTTCCATCCCGGGCTGGGCAACTTCGTGACCTGCGACGACCTGAGCTGGCAGTTTGGCGACTGGTATTCGGTGCAGCGTGTGGGAATCACCTCGCTCGCGAAGCCGGGGTCGGCGACCTACCAGAAGTGGCACAAGGCGGTGCTCGACTACTACGGTGACAAGCGCCCGCAGCAAGGGGCGATCTGGCTCACTTACTATCCGAACGTGATGGTGGAGTGGTATCCGCACGTGCTGGTGGTCAGCACGCTCATTCCCCAGGACGTGAACCGCACGACCAACGTCGTCGAGTTCTACTATCCGGAAGACATCGTGGAGTTCGAACGCGAGTTCGTGGAGGCCGAGCAGGCGGCCTACATGGAGACGGCGATCGAGGACGACGTGATCGGCGAGCGCATGGACCGCGGCCGTTGGGCATTGCTGCAGGAGGGGCGCAACGAGGTCGGGCCCTACCAGTCGCCGTACGAGGACGGAATGCAGCACTTCCACGAGTTCTACCGCCGCATCATGGGCGAACATTTCTGACGGCGCCTTGCCGCGCCGTACCGGATCGTGCAGATGAACGGGCCGCCCGCGGGCGGCCCGTTTCCTATTCTGCGCGGTCAGGAGCGCATTTCGTGCACGTCTGCCGCGGCATTTTCGTTGCGCGGCGCGGCACGGCGCTCGTGCCGCTTGCGCCAGCGCGCGAGCATGTCGTCGACGAGGGAGTAGACGACAGGAATCACCAGCAGACTGAGGAAGGTCGAGGTGATCAACCCGCCGATGACGGCGATCGCCATGGGGGCGCGGAAGGACGGATCGACCCCTAGGCCCAGTGCAATCGGCAGCATGCCGGCACCCATGGCGATGGTCGTCATGATGATCGGGCGGGCGCGCTTGTGGCAGGCATCGATGACTGCATCGAAGCGGGACATGCCGTGATCTCGTCGCGCGACGATCGCATACTCGACGAGCAGGATGGAGTTCTTGCTGGTGACCCCCATCAGCATGATCAGGCCGATCAGCGAGGGCATCGAGAAGCTGCTGCCCGCAACGAGCAGGGCGACGAAGGCGCCGCCCAGCGCGAGGGGCAGTGCCGCCAGGATGGTCATGGGCTGGGTGAATTCGCGGAACAGCAGGACCAGCACGAGGTAGATGCAGAGCACACCGGTGAGCATCGCCAGGCCGAAGCTCTTGAACAGGATGCGCATCTCGTCGGCGTCGCCGATCGGCTGCCAGATCACGCCCTGGGGGAGCGCCTGCAACGAGGGCAGCGCCCGGACCTCTGTCTCGACCTCGCCCATCGGCCGGCTCGTGAGTTCAATGTCGAAGTTGATGTTGCGGCGGCGGTCGAAGCGGGCGATCTCGGACGGGCCGCTTTCGATGCTGATGTCCGCGACATTGCCGAGCATGACGTTCCCCTGGCGTGCGGGAACCGGCAGGCGCGCGAGGAGTTCGAGATCGCCGCGCGCCCCTTCGGGCAGGCGTACGACGATGGGGACCTGGCGTTCCGAGAGATTGAGCTTGGCGAGGCCGAAATCGTAGTCGCCGGCGGTGGCGATGCGCAGCGAATCCGAGATCGCCGCGGCGGTGACGCCGAGGTCGGCGGCACGGGCAAAGTCCGGGCGCACGACGACCTCGGGACGCACGAGGCTCGCGCTGGAGGTGACGTTGCCGATGCCCCGCATCGCACGCAGATCGCGTTCGACGTCCCGTGCCGCGCGCGACAGCACCGCGGGGTCGTCACCGATCAGCGTGAATACGTACTTCTCGCCGCCGGCGCCGAGTCCGACGCGCACGCGCACACCGGGAAGGCTGCGCAAGGCCTGACGCAGCTGTTCCTCGATCTGCTGCTTGGTGACGGCGCGTTCGCCACGCGGAGTCAGGTTGATCGTGAGGGAGGCCTTGCGGACTTCGGGGGCGCCACCCAGGTTGAAGGCGTCCGCGCCCGCATTGCCGCCGCCTACCGCGGTGTAGACCTGCTTGACGTGGGGGTTCTGCGTGATGATCGCTCGGGCCTGTTCGGCAGCACGGGAGGTTTCGTTGAAGCGACTTCCCGGCGGCAGCTCGATCGATACGAGCGTCTGCGCGAGATCGTCAGGCGGCATGAAGGCCGTGGGCAGAAGAGGAATGAGGGCAAGCGAGCCGACGAAGAAGCCGGTCGCCGCGAGCATCGTGGCCCAGCGGTGGGTCAGGCATGCTCGCACCCAGCCGAGGTAGGCCGTCGTGAGCCGCCCTTCATGCGCCGTGGGCGGGATGGGGCGCAGCATGTAGGCCGACATCATCGGGGTGAGCATGCGGGCGACGAGCAGCGAAGCCATCACCGCGAGCGACGCGGTCCAGCCGAACTGCTTGAAAAACTTGCCGGAAATGCCGCTCATGAAGGCCGTCGGAAGAAACACGGCGACGAGGGTGAAGGTCGTGGCGATGACGGCGAGCCCGATCTCGTCGGCCGCTTCCATCGCAGCCTGATACGGCGTCTTGCCCATGCGGAGGTGGCGCACGATGTTCTCGATCTCGACGATCGCGTCGTCGACAAGGATGCCGATCACGAGTGACAGCGACAGCAGCGTCACGACGTTGATGGTGAAGCCGAGGTATTCCATGCCGATCAGTGCCGGTAGCACGGACAGGGGCAATGCGGTTGCAGCCACGAAGGTCGCGCGCCAGTCGCGCAGGAAGAACCATACGACGATCACTGCGAGGATCGCGCCTTCCGCCAGCAGCCACAGGGAACCGTGATAACCCTCGCGGACCGGATCGACGAAGTTGTATGCCTCGCGGAACGTGATGTCGGGATGCGTCGCGGAAAGCTCGTGGATGCGTCGGGCGACGCCTTCGGCGACCTCGATCTCGCCGGCACCGCGCGCTCGCACGATCTCAAAACCGACGACGGGCTTGCCGTCCAGGAGCGCTGCCGAGCGTCGTTCGGCGACGGTGTCCTCGATCCGGCCGAGGCTGCCGAGGCGCATGTTGCGTCCGTCGCTCAGCGCGATTTCCATGTTCGCGAGTTCCGCGGCGCTCAGTGCCGTAGCCAACGTTCTGACGGCCTGCTCGCCGCTGCCCAGATCGGCCCGTCCGCCGGAGGATTCGAGCTGGATCCGCCGCAGCTGGCGGGAAATGTCGGCGACAGTGGCATTGAGCGCGAGCAGCCGGTCGGGGTCGAGTTCGAGGCGCACCTCGCGCGTCGCTCCGCCGACGCGTGACACGAGGCCGACTCCGGGAACGGAGAGCAGGGCCTTCGCAACCGTGTTGTCGACGAACCACGACAGCGCTTCCTCGTCCAGCGTATCAGAGGCGATGGTGTAGGTGACGATCGGCAGGCCGGAGAGGTTGAAGCGCTGGATGACGGGATCGCGCAGGTCGCCCGGCAGATCGGAGCGGACGCGCGAGAAGGCATCGCGGACGTCATCGACGGCTTCCTGGGTCGGCTTCTCGAGCCGGAACTCGGTCGTGACCGTCGCGACCCCATCCTGGATGCGCGTGTAGATGTGCTTGACGTCCTGCAGCGTGGCAATCGAATTTTCGATCTTGCGTGCCACCTCGGTTTCGAGTTGCGCCGGTGCCGCGCCGGGCAGGCTCGCGGTGAGCACGACCATGGGAAGGTCGATGTCCGGAAAGTTCTGCACTTTCATCCGGCTGAAAGACAGTATCCCGAGCAGGCTCAGCAGGATGAACAGGAGCACGCCCGGGACCGGGTTGCGGATCGACCACGCCGATACGTTCATCGCCGGCGCCTCACTGCTGCGGGGAAGCGGCCGGGGTGGCTGCCGCTATGTCGACCAGGTCGCCGTCGTTGAGAAAACCGACGCCGCTACGGACGAAGCGCTCGCCTTCGGCAATGCCGGCGAGGATCTCCATGCTGTCACCCCGCCGCCGACCGGGCGTCACGCGAACTTGCGCCAGCTTTCTGTCGGAGCCGATCCGGAAGACGTAGGAGAAGCCATCGCGCAGGAGCACGGCCGATTGCGGCAGGCTGAGTGCGTGGGCGAGCTCCTGGGCGAGCGGGATGATTTCGCCATTGGCGAACATGCCCGCCTTTGCCCCGCTTTGGTCGAGATCGACATAAACGATCCCGTTGCGCGTCTGCGGGTCGATCGAGGGGGCGATGCTGCGCACACGACCGCTCACGGTTTCTCCGCCGGCAAGTTTGAGCTTCGCCGCGTCGCCGGAACGGATCTGGCCGATGTCTTCGGCCGCGACCTCGGCGCGCCACTCGAGGCGGCCCTGAAGGATGAGGCGGTAGAGTTCCTGTCCCGCCTGCGGGACGGTTCCCACCGTCGCTGCACGGCCGGAGATGAGCGCATCGTCGGGCGCCAGGATGCGGGTCTGGCGGACGCGCAGTTCGGCCAGCTGGACGCGCGCAGCGGCGAGCTCGATGCGCGACTTGGCGGTCTGTTCGGCCGTCAGGTATTGCGTGACCTGTTGCTCGCTCATCATGCCCGTCGGCTGGAAACGCCGCGCGCGGTCTCCGTTGGCGCGCGCTTCGGCGTGCATCGCGCGAGCCTCCTGGAGCTGGGCGCGCGCCTGGGCGAGATCGGCCTGCACGACGGCGTCGTCGAGCGTCACGAGTATCTGCCCCTTGGTCACGCGGTCGCCGACATTCGCATGCACCTGCGCGATGCGCAGCCCACCGATCTCGCTGCCGACGATCGTCTCCTGCCATGCGGCGACATTGCCGGTCGCGGGAATCGATCGGCTCCATGCGACGGGCTGAGGGATGGTGACTTCGACCGTGAGGGCCGGTCGGGCGGCGGAGGTCGCCGCATTGGGTGAGCTCTGCGGCGTATCGGCATTCGGTGCGCTGCACGCCCCGAGGATGGCGAGCGCAATGGTCGGCAACAGTACCGTCAGCCGTTCGGAATGTCTGCGTTTCATCGCGGGAGGGGCTCCCCTGGGGCTGCTGGATGTCACCCCGGCTCGAGCGACACGCCGGTAGTGGTGTATCTGGACGCGCGGTCGAGGGGGGCGGTCAGCTGCCGCACGATGCGCGATAACGGCATATTTAGCCCTCTTGTTCGCGGCTTGGCAACACGTGCGCGCAGGCGGAAGGGGTTGCCGGCCCGCCGCGGATCCCCCTCTGGAGGAGCCCGGCAGGTGTACGTGCTCAGGCGTCGGCCTGCAGCTCCTTAGGCAGCGGGAAGGTGACTCGCTCGGGAACGCCTTCGAGAGTGCGCACCGAGCCGCCGCCAAGGGCCTTGAGGCGTTCAATGACGGCGTCGACCAGCACCTCCGGGGCGGAGGCTCCGGCCGTCACGCCGATGCGGTTCCGTCCCGCAATCCACGCCGGGTCGATGCCTTCGGCGTTGTCGATCAGATAGGCGGGCACACCGAGCAACTCGGCGACTTCGCGCAGGCGGTTGGAGTTGGAGCTGTTGCGCGAGCCGACGACGAAGACGATGTCGACGCGCGGGGCCATGAACTTGACCGCGTCCTGCCGGTTCTGTGTCGCGTAGCAGATGTCGTCCTTCTTCGGGCCGACGATCGCCGGGAAGCGTTCGCGCAGCGCAGCGACGAGGGTCGCCGCGTCATCCACCGACAGGGTGGTCTGCGTCACGTAGGCGAGCTTGTCGGGGTCGGCGACCTGCAGCGTTGCGACGTCCTCGACCTTTTCGACGAGATGGATGCCGTCCTTCACCTGTCCCATCGTGCCTTCGACTTCGGGGTGGCCCTTGTGCCCGATCATGACGAGCTCGCGGCCCTGTTCGCGCATGCGTGCGACCTCGATATGCACCTTGGTGACGAGCGGGCAGGTGGCGTCGAACACGCGCAGGCCGCGCTTCTCGGCCTCCGCTCGCACCGCCTGGGGCACGCCGTGGGCGCTGAAGATGACGGTGCTGCCGGCGGGAACCTCGTCGAGCTCCTCGACGAACACCGCGCCCTTGGCGCGCAGGTCGTCGACGACGAACTTGTTATGCACGACTTCGTGGCGCACGTAGATCGGTGCGCCGAAGCGCGCCAGTGCGCGTTCGACGATCTCGATCGCCCGTTCCACCCCGGCGCAGAAGCCGCGCGGATTGGCGAGCAGGATTTCGGAATCGTTCATCTTGACCTCTGTGTGGGTTGGGGCCGGCCGCCTGCGGCGTCAGAGGACACCGATGACTTCGACCTCGAAGCGGATCGTCTTGCCGGCGAGCGGGTGGTTGAAGTCGACGATTGCGCGGACGTCGTCGATTTCACGCACGAGGCCGGAGTAGCGGGTGCCATCGGGTGCGCCGAATTCCATGATCGTCATCGGTTCGATTTCCTCTTCCGGCATGTGTTCGCGCTTCACGTGCTCGACGAGGTCCGGGTTGTAGGGGCCGAAAGCCTGTTCCGGCGCCAGCGTGAACTGCTGGTGGGTGCCCACCTCCAGGCCTTCGAGCACGCGCTCGAGACTCGGGAGGAGGTCGCCGCATCCGAGCTGCAGGGTCGCAGGCGTGCCCTCGAAAGTGCTGATCAGCGGCTGGCCGTTTTCGAGGGCGATGCGGTAGTGCAGCGTTACGAGGCTGTTCGGTTGGACGGTCTGCGTCACGAGGGGTTCTCCGGATTGGTGTTGCTGGTGGTGCGCGGGGCGCGGAACTGCGCCCACAGCATCAGGGCGACCCCGACGGTGATCGCCGAGTCAGCCAGGTTGAAGGCCGGCCAGCCGTAGCGACCGACGTGGAAGTAGAGGAAGTCGACGACGGCGCCGTGAACCAGGCGGTCGATGACGTTGCCCAGTGCGCCGCCGATCAGCAGGCTGAAGGCCAGCGGCAGCAGGGTCTCGCGATGGTGATGGCGCAGCAGTGCAAGGAGCCAGCCGCTGACGCCGAGCGCGAGGATGACGAAGAACCAGCGCTGCCATCCGGAATGGTCGGCCAGGAAGCTGAACGCGGCGCCCGGGTTGAACACCAGCACGAGTTGGAAGAAACCCGTGACCGGAATGGCCTCGCCGAAGTCGAGCTGCGACAGCACGAGCCATTTCGTCAACTGGTCGAGGACGATCACCAGCGCCGCGAGTTCCAGCCAGCCGAAGAAGCGGCGCGTCAGCGCGGGGGCGCTGCCGGTCGCCTGCGGGGCCGCGGCGGAATCACGCATGGACGCGCGTTTCCCCGGCGCCGAAGAGGTTGTCGTGGCAGCGGCCGCACAGTTCGGGGTGCTCGGCGTGGCTGCCGACGTCGGTACGGAAGTGCCAGCAACGGCCGCACTTGGCGTGTCCGGACGCGCTCGCGTCGATCCCTTCGGCGGCCTCGTCGGCGGCGCGCACGAGTTCGGCGCGCGAGGTGATCAGCACGAAGCGCAGATCCTCGTCCAGGCTTGCCAGCGCATCGTGTTTCGTGCCGCTCGCGCGTACGACGACCTCGGCCTGCAGCGAAGCGCCGATCCGGCCTTCCGTGCGCAGGCCCTCGAGAACCTTCTGCACCTTGGCGCGTTCCTCGCGGATCAGCGTCCAGCGCGCAACGAGCGCTTCGGTGTCGCCGAGCGCGGGCAGTTCGTGCCAGGTGTGAAGCATCACGCTGTCTTCCTTGTCCTGGCCGATCAGCGACCAGATCTCTTCAGCAGTGAAGGACAGGATGGGCGCCATCATGCGGATAAGGGCCTGAGTGATGTGCCACAGGGCGGTCTGCGCGGCGCGGCGTGCGCGCGAGTCCGCCTTGGTCGTGTACAGGCGGTCCTTGAGGATGTCGAGGTAGAACGCGCCGAGGTCTTCGGCAGCGAAGTTCTGCAGCGCCTGGACGATCTTGTGGAACTCGTAGCGCGCGTAGTCGGCGGTGACCTGTTCCTGCAGGCGCTGCGTCAGCGCGAGCGCGTAGTGGTCGATGTCGAGCCACTCGGCGACCGGCACGGCGTCCTTGGCGATGTCGAAGTCGGCGGTGTTGGCGAGCAGGAAGCGCAGGGTGTTGCGCAGGCGGCGATAGACTTCGACGACGCGGTCGAGGATCTCCTTGGAGATCGTCAGCTCGCCCGAGTAGTCGGTGGCGGCGACCCACAGGCGCAGGATCTCGGCTCCGAGCTTGTCGGAGACTTCTTGCGGGGCGACGACGTTGCCTTTCGATTTGGACATTTTCTTGCCCTGGCCGTCGACCACGAATCCGTGGGTCAGCAGGCCGTCGTAAGGGGCGCGGCCGTCCAGTGCGCAGCCGGTGAGCAGCGAGGAATGGAACCAGCCGCGGTGCTGGTCGGAGCCCTCGAGGTAGAGGTCCGCTGGCCAACGGCTGACGTCGGTGTGCGAACCGCGCAGTACCGTCCAGTGGGTGGTGCCGGAATCGAACCAGACGTCGAGGGTGTCGCGCATTTTGTCGTATTGCGCGGCCTCTGCACCGAGGAGTTCGCCGGGTTCGAGCTTGAACCAGGCGTCGATCCCTTCCTTTTCGACCCGTTTGGCGACCTCTTCGACCAGTTCGAGGCTGTTCGGATGCGGTTCGCCGGTTTCCTTGTCGAGGAACAGCGGGATCGGCACGCCCCAGTTGCGCTGGCGCGACACGCACCAGTCGGGACGGTTGGCGATCATCGAGTGCAGGCGTGCCTTGCCCCAGGACGGGAAGAACTGGGTGTCGTCGATGGCCTTGAGCGCGAGTTCGCGCAGCGTCGGGGCGCCCGGTTCGATCGCCTCGCGGCCGGGCACGCGGTCCATGCCGACGAACCATTGGGTGGTGGCGCGGTAGATGACCGGCGTCTTGTGGCGCCAGCAATGCATGTAGCTGTGCGTGAGATTGCCCGAAGCGAAGAGGCTGCCGACCTCGGCGAGCTTCTCGACGATTTTCGGGTTGGCGTCCCATACCGACAGACCGCCGAAGAAGGGCAGGCTCTCGTGGAACACGCCGTCGCCCTGCACCGGATTGAGGATCTCGTCATTGCGCATGCCGTAGCGCATGCACGACTGGAAGTCGTCCAGGCCGTAGGCGGGCGCGCTATGCACGATGCCGGTGCCGGCGTCGGCCGCGACGTAGTCGCCGAGGAAGATCGGCGAGACACGGTCGTAGAAGGGGTGGCGGAACTGGATGCGGTCGAGCGCGACGCCGCGGGCGGCGGCGAGCACGCGGCCTTCGAGCTGGTAGCGTTCGAGGGCCGATGCACGAAGTTCGGCGGCGAGGATCACGAGGCCCTTGGGCGTCTCGATCAGCTCGTACATGAGCTCGGGATGGACGTTGAGCGCTTGGTTCGACGGGATCGTCCACGGGGTCGTGGTCCAGATCACGATGTACACCGGCTGCTCGGGCAGGGTGTCGAGCCCGAAGGCGCGGGCGAGCTTGGGGCGATCCGCGTCGGTGAGCAGGAAGCCGACGTCGATCGCGGGCGACTTCTTGTCCTGGTATTCGACCTCGGCTTCGGCGAGCGCCGAGCCGCAGTCGAAGCACCAGTTAACCGGCTTCAGTCCCTTGAACAGGAAGCCCTTGCGGTACATCTCGCCGAGCGCGCGGATCTCGTCGGCTTCATTCGAGAATTGCATCGTGCGGTAGGGATTGTCCCAGTCGCCGAGCACGCCCAGACGGATGAAGTCCTTCTTCTGTCGTTCGATCTGTTCGCCGGCGTAGTCGCGGCACAGCTCGCGCGCGCGGTCGGCGGGCAGGTGCTTGCCGTGCTGCTTCTCGATCTGGTGCTCGATCGGCAGGCCGTGACAGTCCCAGCCCGGCACATAGGGGGCGTCGAAGCCGGCCATGGTCTTCGAGCGGACGATGATGTCCTTGAGGATCTTGTTCACCGCGTGGCCGATGTGGATGTCGCCGTTCGCGTACGGGGGGCCGTCGTGCAGGATGAACTTCGGACGGCCGGCCGAGGCCTTGCGGATCTTCTGGTAGAGCTTCTTCTGTTGCCAGGCGGCGATCCAGCCCGGCTCCCGCTTGGCGAGGTCGCCGCGCATCGGGAAGAGAGTGTCGGGCAGGTTGAGCGTCTTGCGGTAGTCAGCCATGGTGGGTTCGGGCCTCGAAGGCAATCAGGGGCAATTGGTGGGGCAGACAGGATTTTCGGCAAACCAGGCGCGGGCGTCGGCCGCGTCCTTGGCGATCTGGGCCTTGAGAGCGTCGAGCGAAGCGAACTTCGTTTCGTCGCGCAGTTTTTTCATGAAGTGCACACGCAGGTGGGCGTCATAGCAGTCGCGCATCCAGTCGAAGAGGTGAACTTCGAGCGTGGGCTTGCCGGCGCTGGTCACGGACGGTCGCACGCCGATATTGGCGACGCCGGCAACCGGGCTTTCGCCGAGGCCTTCGACGCTCACCGCGAACACGCCCGCAAGCGCGGGACGGCGATGCTTCATCTGGATGTTGGCGGTCGGGAATCCGAGCTGGCGGCCGATCTGGTCGCCGCGGATGACGCGTCCGGCGATGCTGTAGGGGCGACCGAGCAGGCGTGCGGCGTGGGCGAGATCGCCGTCGGCGAGCGCCTCGCGCACGGCGGAGCTGGAGGCGCGTTCGCCCGCGACGTCCAGCGTGGGCATCGCCTCTACGACGAAACCCTGTTGCGCGCCGCGTTGCTTGAGCAGCCCGAAGTCGCCGTGCCGGCGTGCGCCGAAGCGGAAGTCGTCGCCGATGATGAGGTGGCGCACGCCGAGGCCGCGCACGAGAATGTCATTGATGAACTGGTCGGCCGTCACGGCGGCAAAGCGGGAATCGAAACGGCAGACGTGGACGCGGTCGACGCCGGCGGCGGCGAGTAGCAGCAGTTTTTCACGCAGCGATGCGAGGCGGGCGGGGGCGTCATCTGGCGAGAAGTATTCGCGCGGATGCGGCTCGAACGTCATCACCACCGCCGGCAGCGACATTGCGCGCGCGGTGTTCATGAGCATCTGGAGCAGCGCCTGATGGCCGCGATGCACGCCGTCGAAATTGCCGATGGTGAGCACCGAGGGGTGTGCGGCGTGCCCGGGAATCCCGCGAAAAACCTGCATAACCGCCTGAAAAAAGCCGTAATTATAACGGCAACGCGCTCGCTCTGGGGCGGGCGCTGAAGGTGTTTGCGGGAACGCCACGAGCGGGAAGCGGCCGTCCGTGCCGGCGTCGCGGCGATCAGTCGAGGCGTGCGACCTTGGTGCGGCCGAGCGGCGGATTCTCTCGGAAATAGGCGCGCAGGCCGCGCAGGATCGCGTTCGCCATCTTGTCCTGGTAGGCCTCGTCGTTGAGCCGCTGTTCTTCCTCGGGATTGCTGATGAACGCCGTTTCCACGAGGATGGACGGGATGTCCGGGGCCTTCAGCACGGCGAAGCCGGCCTGCTCGACGTGGGTCTTGTGCAACTTGTTGATGTCGCCCAGTTCGCTGAGCACGGCCTTGCCGAGTTTGAGGCTGTCGTTGATCGTGGCGGTCTGCGACAGGTCGAGCAGGGTGCGCGCGAGGTGGCCGTCCTGCCTGGCGAGGTTCACGCCGCCGATGAGGTCGGCGTCGTTTTCCTTCTGCGCGAGCCAGCGTGCGGCCGAACTCGATGCGCCGCTTTCCGACAGGACGAAGACGGAGCTGCCGCGCGCGTCGGGGCGCACGAAGGCGTCGGCGTGGATCGACACGAAGAGGTCGGACTGCACGCGCCGGGCGCGCGTGACGCGCTGGCCCAGCGGTACGAAGTAGTCGCCGTCGCGCGTGAGCACTGCGCGCATGTTCGGCTCGGCGTCGATCTTCTGTTTCAGGCGGCGCGCGATCGATAGCGTGACGTTCTTCTCGTAGCTGCCGCGTGCGCCGACCGCGCCCGGGTCTTCGCCACCGTGGCCGGGGTCGAGCACGATGGTGACGAGACGGTTGGCGGCCGGGCGTGCGGAACGTCGCGAGCCCGAAACCTGTTCAGCGCTGTCGGGGCGGGCGATCTGTGCCGGTGCATCCGCAGCCGTCTGTGCGTCGCCCGTTTGTCCCACCGCGGCATCCATGGGGGAGGACTTCTCGATCAGCGCCAACAGGGGATCGACCGGTGTGGTGGGGTACAGGTCCAGCACCAGGCGGTGGCCGTAGTTGCCGACCGGCGCGAGGGTAAACACCTGTGGGTTGATCTCGCTCTTCAGTTCGACGACGAGGCGAACCACGCCGGGCCGGTTGCGGCCGGCGCGGATCAGCCTGATGTAGGGGTCGGACTCGAGGACCTTGGACGGCAGCGACTGCAGCACGCTGTCGAACTCGACCCCTTCGAGGTCGACCACGAGGCGGTGCGGATCGGTGACGAGCAGGTGGGTGAACTTGAGCTGCGAGTTGCCTTCGATCGTGATGCGGGTGTATTCCGCCGCGGGCCACACGCGCACCGCGAGGAGGCTGGTCGCGGCCATGCCGACCGGGCTGACGAGCAGCGCGAGCGTGGCGCCGGCGAATTTCAGCAGGTCGCGCCGCGTCAAGCCGGGTGCGGTAGTCATGTCGGCTTCCGGTTCAGCTCCGAATCCAGTTTGCGTATGCATGTCCGTCCTGCCTCCGTCAGTGCCAGCGCTTCAAGGCGCCGGCCCGGGCCGGAGACGGTGAGGCGGATCTCGAGGTCCGGCGCAGCAATATAAGGCGCCGCCTTGTCCGGCCATTCCACCAGACATACCCCGTTTCCGTCGAAATATTCGTCCAGCCCTGCTTCCAGATATTCTTCTGGGACTGCGAAGCGATAAAAATCAAAGTGATATAAGTTTAATCTAGAAACAAGATAAGGTTCAATCAAGGTGTAGGTCGGACTTTTCACCTTTCCGTCGTGACCGAGGGCACGCAGCGCCCCGCGCACGAGGGTCGTCTTGCCGGCGCCGAGGTCGCCGCGCAGGTAGATGACGAGGCCCGCGCACAAGGCTGTCGCAAGGGCTGCACCCGCGGCTGCGGTGTCGGATTCGTCGTCGAGGTGAGCCGAAAGCGGGCTGCTATCATCTGCCCGGTGATGAACGTGAATCATGATGAAATCCCTGCGGATGTCGCTCCCGACGCGTCCCTGAACGCGCTCGTCGGGCGGATGAAGATGTGGGCCGCCGAGCTCGGCTTCGCCGATCTCGCCGTGTCCGGCGTGGATCTGTCGTCGGCCGAGCCGGGGCTCGAAGCCTGGCTGGCGGACGGTTTTCACGCAGACATGGATTATATGGCGCGGCACGGCATGATGCGGGCGCGTCCGGCGGAGCTGGTGCCGGGCACGCTGCGGGTCGTGAGCGTGCGCATGAACTACTGGCCGCGGGCGGCCGACGCGCACGCCGCGCTGGAGGATCCGCATCGAGCCTATGTGTCGCGCTATGCCTTGGGCCGGGATTACCACAAGCTGATGCGCAATCGCCTGCAGAAGCTCGCGGAGCGTATCGCCGCCGAGGCGCCGCACGGTTTCCGGGTGTTCGTGGATTCGGCGCCCGTGCTCGAGGTCGAGCTCGCGGGCCGATCAGGGCTAGGCTGGCGCGGCAAGCACACGCTGCTGCTGAATCGGCGCGCCGGCTCGTACTTCTTCCTCGGTGAGATCTTCACCGACCTGCCGCTACCGGTCGATGCCCCCGAGGCGCCGCATTGCGGCAGCTGCCGTGCGTGCCTCGACGCGTGTCCGACCGGTGCCATCGTCGCGCCGTACAGGGTCGATGCGCGGCGCTGCATCTCCTACCTGACGATCGAGCTCAAGGGTGCGATTCCCGAAGAACTGCGGCCGCTGATCGGCAACCGCATTTACGGCTGCGACGACTGCCAGCTCGTTTGTCCGTGGAACCGCTTCGCGCAGCCCGGCAAGGAGCCGGACTTCGCGCCGCGCCACCGGCTCGACGAGGCGAGTCTGGTCGAGCTCTTCGCCTGGAGTGAGGGCGAGTTCCGCGAGCGGATGGCGGGTAGCGCGATCCATCGCGTCGGCTTCGAGCGCTGGTCGCGCAATCTCGCGGTCGCGTTGGGCAACGCAGCGGGCACGCCGGAGGTGCGGGCGGCGCTGCGGGCGCGCGCGGAGGACCCTTCGGAACTGGTGCGCGAGCATGTCGTCTGGGCCATCGCGCGGCACGCGCTACCGCAGGGCTGAGCTTGCGCTAGAATCCATTTTTGTCCTGACCTGGTTTCTGCATTGGACTCCTCCCGACCCATAGGCGTATTCGATTCCGGCATCGGCGGGCTCACCGTCGTGCGCGCCCTGATGGAGCGCCTGCCGCTCGAGCGCATCGTGTATTTCGGCGACACCGCGCGCGTGCCCTACGGCGTCAAGTCGGTTGCGACGATCGAGCATTTCACCGCCCAGATCACCGAGTTCCTGCTGCAGCAGGACGTCAAGATGCTAATTGTCGCGTGCAACACGATGGCGGCGGTGGCGGCCGACGTGGTGCGGCGGCTGGCACGCGACATTCCCGTGCTCGACGTGATCGAGGCGGGCGCGCATGCGGCGGTCGCGGAATCGAACGGACGCGGTATCGGCGTGATCGGCACGCCGACGACGATCAACAGCAATGCCTACGCGCGGCGCATCCATGCGCTGGATCCCGGCGTGCGCGTGTATTCGCAGGCCTGTCCGCTGTTCGTGCCGCTGGTCGAGGAGGGCTGGCTGGATCATCCGGTGACACGGCTGACGGCGCAGGAATACCTGAAGCCGGTGCTGGCGGAGGAGGTCGGCAGCCTTGTTCTGGGCTGCACGCACTACCCGCTGCTGAAGCCGCTGCTGCGCGATGTCGCGGGGCCGGGCGTGCGTCTGGTCGACTCCGCGATCACGACCGCGGAACTCGCCGCGGCGAAGCTCAAGGAACTCGGCATCGCCAGCACGCACCCGGGGCCAGCCGGGTATCGCTTCGTGGTCACCGATGTGCCGCTGCGCTTCCAGACGATCGGCGAGCGCTTTCTCGGGCGCTCTCTCGGCACTGTCGAAAAGGTCGAGTGGTAGGACGTCCGCCCCGGGGGCTCAGCGCTCGGGGCCGGTTGCGACGGGCCGCGCGGGATCGGCGCACCATTCGCTCCACGAACCGGCATACAGGCGCGAGCCGGTCAGCCCTGCAGATTCCATCGCCAGCAGGTTGTGGCAGGCCGTGACGCCGGATCCGCACTGGTGTACGACGCGGTGGGCGTCGCCGCCCTTCAGCAACGCCCCGAATTCCTCGCGCAGGATCGAGGCCTGTTTGAAGTGTCCGCGTCCGTCGAGATTGTCGCGGAAGAAGCGGTTGATCGCACCGGGAATGTGCCCGCCGACGGGGTCGAGCGTCTCGTTCTCGCCACGGTAGCGGTCGGGGCTGCGGGCGTCGAGCAGCAGCATCTCCGGGTTGTGCAGGTGTCCGAGGACCCAGGCGGCATCCACGACTTCGGGACGCAGCGAGACGCGGAAGGTCGCGGGGACCGGTTCGGGGACCTTGGCGGTGAGCGCCTGGCCGGCTTCCAGCCAGGCCACCAGCCCGCCGTCGAGGACCGCCGCGCAGTGGTGCCCGACCCAGCGCATCATCCACCACAGGCGTGCCGCGAACATGCCGCCGGCGTCGTCATAGGCGATGACCTGGGTTTCGTTGCCGACGCCGGCACGCGCGAGGCGTTGCGCGAAGGCTTCGGGATCGGGCAGCGGATGGCGGCCGTTCGTGCCCGTCAGCGGGCTGGACAGGTCTTCGTCGAGGTGCAGGAAGCGCGCGCCCGGGATGTGGGCGCGGGTGTAGACGTCGCGGCCGAAGTCGCGGTTCGCGAGGTCGTGGCGGCAGTCGAAGATCACCCAGTCGGGTTCGTCGATGTGCTGGGCGAGTTCGTGGGCGCTGATCAGCGTGCTGTAGGACGCGGAAGAGCCCGATGCGTGACTGCTCACCGTGCGGGCTCCTCGGTCGTCTCGAGCCAGGCGCGCGCGCCCGCCTCGTCATCGAACACGAGTACTTCGGCGTCGACGAAGAGCTGCGAGATCCACGCGCTCCATGTCAGCCACTGGTCCTGCGTGAGTACCGCGATGCGGCGGAAGTCATGCGCATGCTTGCGCGAGAAGCGGATTTCCTCCCATGCGACGTCGAGCGTGAAACCGGCCATTTCGCGCAGATCGAAAAGCAGGCTCACCGGCCCCTCGAACTGGATCTTGTAATTGACCAGTTCCTCGAACTCCTTGTAGTCCGCGAGGGTGAATTCGCCGAACACGGCAACGGCGACCAGGTTGGGGCGATGGTCCGTTGTGATCATGACTGCCTCCGCATGGCGACTGGATTATGCGAACTACTATATCCCCGGGCGCCAGCCGCTTCAATCTCGACCGCGGCCGTCGGGCGCGGCGCCGGCGGGCAGTGCCTGTGGCGCCGGGCGTGAGGCGAGCGACACGGCCGCGCCGCTGGCGATGATCAGCACGACGGCGATCCAGGCGTCGAGCGGGAGGATCTCGTCCCACAGCAGCACACCGAACAAGCTGGAGAAGATCACCGTAGTGTAGGCCAGATTGGCCGCGACGATGGTTTTGCCGAAGCGGTAGGCACGGGTCATCGCGAGCTGGGCGAGTGCCCCGAACAGACCGACACCCGCGAGCGCGGCACCGCCTTGCAGGTCGATGGCGCGCAGTTCACCCGAGAGCGCCCACGGGATGCCGAGCAGGGTCGTGATCGCCGAGAACCACAGCACCGTCCTCGCCTCCGGTTCGCCGGCGCGGCCGAGTTCGCGCACATGGATGTAGGCAAGACTGGCGACGAGACCGGAGCCGAGTCCGGCGCAGGCCCCCAGCCACTGCTCCGCCTGGAGCGTCGGCTTGAGCAACAGGATGACGCCGACGAATCCCAGCGCGACCGATGCGATCACTGGCCCGCGCAGGCGCTCGCGGAACCACAGCGCGAGCAGCAGGGCGACGAAGATCGGCGAGGTGTAATTGAGCGTGACTGCCGTCGCCAACGGCAGGGCACTGATCGCATAGAAGTAACACATCAGCGCCATGCAGCCCGACAGGGAACGGGTGATCTGCAGCCGCCAGTGCGGGGTGCGCAGCGGCACCCCCTGCATGAGCGCAATGAGCGTCACGACGAGCAGGCCGACGAAGCCGCGGTAGAACACCAGCTCCCCGGTGGAGAAGGTGCCGGATCCGAGCTTGACGCACACCCCCATGCAGGCGAAGAGCAGGCTGGCGACGATCATCCAGAGCGATTGCATGGCGGCTTGGTGCGGTGCAGCGAAAGGCGACATTGAACCACACGCGCGCCGTGCAAGCGAGCGCGGGGAGGGATGGTCAGGCGCACGGCGCCGCGGTAGGCTTGCGTCATCGCGCGTCTTTGCGGGGGTGGCATGAGCTGGCTGCTGGCGCTGGATCAGGGAACGTCGAGCTCGCGGGCCATGGTGTTCGACGCCGACGGGTGCGCGCGCGGAGCCGCGCAAAAGGACTTCACCCAGTTCTTTCCGCATCCCGGGTGGGTGGAGCACGACCCGGACGAGATCCTCGCGTCGCAACTCGATTGCGCGCGTGCGGCGCTGGTCGACGCCGGCATCGCGGCGGCTGAGCTTGCCGCGCTCGGCATCACCAACCAGCGCGAGACCACGATCCTGTGGGAGCGTTCCACCGGCCGGGCGCTCGCTCCCGCGATCGTGTGGCAGGACCGCCGCACCGCCGTCGCGTGCGACCGGCTGCGCGCAGACGGATACTCGGACCTGATTCGCGCGCGTACCGGTTTGGAACTCGATGCGTACTTCTCGGCCTCCAAGCTGGCGTGGCTGCTGGACAATGTGCCGGATGCGCGCAGGCGCGCGGAAGCCGGCGAACTGGCATTCGGCACCGTGGACAGCTGGCTGGTGTGGCACCTGAGCGGCGGGGCGCTGCACGTCACCGATCCGGGCAACGCCGCACGCACGATGCTGTTCAACATCCGCAGCGGTGACTGGGACGACCAACTTCTCGCGCTTTTCGACATTCCTCGCGCGCTGTTGCCGCGTATCGTCGACAGCAGCGGCCGGTGCGGCGAGACGCATGCCGAGGTGCTGGGGGCTGCGGTGCCGATCGCGGGCATCGCCGGGGACCAGCAGGCTGCCACCTTCGGCCAGGCGTGCTTCACGCCCGGCATGGCGAAGAACACCTACGGGACCGGCTGCTTCCTGCTCATGAACACCGGCGCCGGCATCGTGGCCTCGGCCAACCGCCTGCTGACGACGGTCGCGTGGCGCGCCGGCGGGCGCACCAGCTATGCGCTGGAAGGCAGCATCTTCATGGGCGGGGCGATCGTGCAGTGGCTGCGCGACGGCCTCGGCCTGATCCGGCATTCCGGCGAGATCGAGGCGCTCGCCGCGAGCGTTCCCGACAGCGGCGGCGTCGTGCTGGTGCCGGCCTTTACCGGGCTGGGCGCCCCCTACTGGGACGCGTATGCGCGCGGTGCGCTGTTCGGCCTGACGCGCGGCACCGGCGCCGCGCACATCGCGCGCGCAGCATTGGAGGCGATCGCGCTGCAGACCGTCGATCTGGTCGCGGCGATGGATCGCGACGGGGCCGGTCCGCTGAGGGAGCTGCGCGTCGATGGCGGTGCGGCGGCGAACGACCTGCTGATGCAGCTGCAGGCCGATCTGCTCGGCGTGCCCGTCGTGCGGCCGCAGATGCTGGAGACGACGGCACTGGGCGCCGCCTACCTCGCCGGTCTGGGGGTCGGCGTGTGGTCGGGCGAGCACGAGGTCGCCGCGCACTGGCGCGCAGAGCGGCGGTTCGAGCCTGCGATGGGTGCGGATCGGCGCGAGGCGTTGATCGCCCGCTGGCATCGCGCGGTCGGGCGCTCGCGCGGCTGGGCCGAGGCGTGAGCGCGGCGACACGCCGGGACCCGGCGGCCGGGCTGGATCGGGCGTCGCTGCTCGCGCGCCTGCGCGAGACCGGCGCGTGGGACGTGGTGGTGATCGGCGGTGGCGCCACGGGGCTGGGCTGCGCGGTCGATGCGAGTGCGCGCGGCTACCGCACATTGCTGCTCGAGGCCCATGACTTTGCGAAAGGGACCAGCTCGCGCGCCACCAAGCTGATTCATGGCGGCGTGCGCTACCTCGCGCAGGGCAATCTCCCGCTGGTGCATGAGGCGCTCGCCGAGCGCTCGCGTCTGCTCGCGAACGCGCCGCATCTCGTGCACAAGCAACGCTTCGTCGTGCCGGCCTACCATTGGCTGGACATCCCCAAGTTCGGCACCGGTCTGGCGTTCTATGACCTCATGGCGGGCATGCACGGCATCGGACACAGCCGCGTGCTCGACGCCGCCAGCACCATCGTCGCCCTACCGACGCTGCGGCCGGCAGGGCTGCGCGGGGGCATCGCGTACTGGGATGCCCGGTTCGACGACGCACGCCTCGCGCTCGCCCTGATGCGCACCCATTTCGACCTGGGCGGCCTCGCGTTGAACTATCTGCCCGTCGATGGACTGATCGTCGACGACGGGCAGGTGAACGGCGTGCTCGCGCACGACGCAGAAACCGGCGAGGCGTTCCGCATCCCCGCGGGCGTCGTCGTCAATGCAACGGGCGTATGGGCGGACGCCATCCGCCGCGCGGAGCTGCCGCAGGCGCGTCCCTTGCTAAAGCCCAGCCAGGGGGTGCATATCGTCGTGGATGCCGCGTTCCTGCCGGGGCGCGATGCGTTGCTGGTGCCGGAAACGGCAGACGGTCGTGTCCTGTTCATGATTCCTTGGCAGGGTCGCGTGCTGATCGGCACCACCGATTCGCCGCGCCAGGATCTCCCCCTCGAGCCCCGACCGCTTGCCGGAGAGATCGATTTCATCCTCGAGGCCGTCACGCCGTATCTTGCGCGACCGCCCGTTCGCGCGGACATCCGCAGCGTCTTCGTCGGGCTGCGTCCGCTGATCGGCGCGGGCGACAATTCGGCAACGCGCAGCCTGTCGCGCGAGCATTGCATCGAGGTGTCGCCGGGCGGACTCGTGACGATAACCGGCGGGAAGTGGACGACCTACCGCCGCATGGCCGAGGAGACCATCGATACCGCGCGGTCGGTGGCCGGGCTGGCGCGACGACCATGCGTCACGGCCGAGCTGCGCCTGCATGGCGGCGAGGCGGGTCCGACGTCCGATTGCTACGGTTCGGTGCGCGCGGCCGTTGACGTGCTGCCCGGCGCCGGTCGGCTCGTGCATGCGGCTTTCCGCCTGACCGAGGCCGAAGTGCGCTACGCTGCGCGCTGCGAACTCGCGCGCGGGGTGGAGGACGTGCTGGCGCGGCGATATCGGGCGCTGTTCCTCGATGCCGCGGAAGCGGCCGCCGCAGCGCCCGCGGTTGCGCGCCTGCTGGTGGAGGAACTGGGAAAGGATGCGGCGTGGTGCGAGGCCGAGGTTGGGCGCTTCGGCGAACTCGCCCGCCAATACGCCCGGCCCGAGGAATAACAAGAGGGACAGTCGCGCGGCGCAAACTGACGCCCCGCAACGCCCGGTCGAGGAGATCTGTGTGACACCCGTGCGCATCGCATCGCTGACGCTCGTCACGATGATCGCCTTCGCGGCCAATTCCGTGCTGTGCCGCCTCGCATTGCAGCACACCGGCATCGATCCGGCGAGCTTTACGGTGATCCGTCTGGTGTCGGGCGCCGTGATGCTTGCGATCCTGCTGCAGTGGCGGCGACAGGTTCCGGGCAAGGCGGGCAACTGGGGCTCGGCGCTTGCGCTGTTCGCCTATGCCGCAGGATTTTCCTTTGCCTATGTCTCCCTGCCGACCGGTGTGGGCGCGCTGCTGCTGTTTGCAGCGGTGCAGGCGACCATGATCCTCACCGGGATCGCGCGCGGAGAGCGTCTGCGGACACAGCAGACCGCCGGATTGCTGCTGGCCTTCGGTGGGCTGGTGTACCTGCTGCTGCCGGGGCTGAGCGCGCCGCCGCTTGGCGGGGCCCTGCTGATGATCGGGGCGGGCATCGCGTGGGGGGTGTATTCGCTGCGCGGACGCAAGACTTCGAACGCCTTGGCCGCCACCGGGGGCAATTTCCTGCGCACGGTGCCGATGGCGCTCGCGCTGGGAGTCCTCGGGAGTGGCGACGTGCGCGTCGATGCGGGCGGGGCGCTGTACGCGGTGCTGTCCGGTGCGGTGGCGTCGGGGGCCGGTTATGCGGTGTGGTATGCGGCGCTGCGCGGGCTGACCGCCACCAGCGCCGCGACCGTCCAGCTCAGCGTGCCGGTGATCGCAGCCGTCGGCGGGGTGCTGTTCCTCGGCGAGGCGGTGACGCTGCGCCTGATCCTGTCGTCGGCCGCGATCCTCGGCGGCGTCGCAATCGTGTTGCTCGCGCGCCGCGCCTGATCGTCGTCCTTCAGCGTGCCGGGCCGCAGCTGATGCGCTCGGCCGAATAGACCGTGGCGTTTGCGACCGTCCGGGCGCCGCGCCGCGTGCTGCGCTCGATCCGTGCGAGCAAACGCTGCACGGCGCTCGCCGCGGGCGGCTCGAGGCGGATGCGGGCGTCGGTCTCGGCCTCTATCACCATCCGGCCGTCGCCGGGCACACGGAAGCGGTCACCCGCGCCGAGCCACTTGTCCTGTGAGTATCCCTCAAGTGTCAGCCACACGTGGCCCCTGGCCAGACTCACTTCCCAGTCACCCGCATCATCGATCGAGAGGATTCCGCCTGCTTGCAGATTCCATTCCGGGCGCGCATATTTCGTTTCCATGATGCCTCCTGATGCTCCGCTGGAGCGACCGTTGTGGCAGCCATTGTCATCGCCGGCGGCAGTCGTGAAAATCGATCTTTTCTGACACGTTTGTGAATAGCGCTCACATATGGAACGTCCCGGGAAACTTCCGCCATTGCCGGCGCTGCGCGTCTTCGAGGCGGCGGCGCGCCTGTCGAGCGTGTCACGTGCGGCCGACGAATTGTTCGTCACGCACGGCGCGGTGAGCCACCAGATCCGCGCGCTCGAGGAGCATCTCGGATTTCCTCTCTTCCATCGCCAGGGACGGTCGGTCGTGCTGACCCCCGCGGGGGAGGAGCTCCTGCACGCCGCAAACGGCGCTCTGCGGCAGATTGCGGATACCGTCGCGAATCTCAGGCGGCGGTCCAATCCCAACCGCCTGTCGATTAGCGTGATGCCGTCCTTCGCCAGCCGCTGGCTCACGCCGCGCATCGGCGCCTTCATCGATGCCCATCCGTCGGCGGAGGTGAACATCACCGCGACCGGCGCGCTCGCCGACTTCAGCCGCGACGGCATGGATCTCAGCATCCGCTGGGGACCCGGCGGCTATTGCGGCGTCCGGAGCGAACTGTTGATGGACGACGTACTCTTTCCGGTCGTCAGTCCCGCCCTGTGCGCGGGGCATCCGCTGCGCGTGCCGGGCGATCTCGCTTGCCTGCCGCTCTTGCGTTCGGAGGGGGAAGACTGGGCGCCATGGTTCCGTGCTGCCGGCCTCGACTGGCCCGAGCCGGCGAGCGGCCTGATGCTCTCCGACTCCGCCCTGGTGCTTCAGGCCGCACTCGAAGGACGCGGCGTCGCGCTCGCGCGGCGCAGCCTGGCAGCGTCGGCGCTGCGTGCGGGAAAACTGTTGCGCCCCTTCGACATCGCCATCGAGGCTCGTCATGCCCCCGAGGGCATTTGTTCGAGCGACTTCCCGCCCGACTTGCCGTTCGCACGGCGCCCGCAGTGGCGTTACTGGATCGTGCTCCCCGAAGGGCGGCCGGACACGCCGCTGCTCCTGGCTTTCCTCGACTGGCTGCGCGCCGAGGTCGCGGCGGATCTGGCCGCTCCGCTGATGCCGCTTCCGGTCGGGCGCGGGAGCTTCGCCTCGCTGTAGAGATCCGCCCGCTCAGACGGCCGTGGTGTCGCGGTCCCGCGCCATGCGTGTGAGCGTGACGATCGCCTCGAGCCCGCCCTCGGCGCGATTCGTGAGCCGCACCTCGCCCCCCTGTGCCCGCAACAGGTTGCGTGCGATTGCCAGACCCAGTCCTGTGCCGCCCGTTTCCCGGCTGCGCGACGACTCCACGCGGTAGAAGGGCTCGAAGACCTTGTCCAGCTCCTGCGGCGGAAGTCCGGGGCCGTCGTCGCGGATGCGAAGCTCGCACGCCGCGGGCTGGGCGTGCAGTGCGATGCGCACGCGGCCCCCGAACTTGTGCCCATTCTCGATCAGGTTCCACAGCGCGCGGCGCAGTCCGCCGAGTTGCCCGCGGCACGGTGGTACCGGCTCGCCCTCGATCTCCACCTCCCAGCCCATGTCCTGCGCGTCATCGCGCAAGGCCGCGACCAGGGCGTTCAGGTCGATCGCCTGCTTCGGCGCGCTTGTGTCCAGACTGCGCGCGTAGTCCAGTCCTTCCTTGGCCAGCGCCTGCATCGCGTCCAGGTCACTCTGGAACTTCGTGCGCAGGGCCTCGTCCTCGATCAGCTCGGCACGCAGGCGCAGGCGCGTGATCGGGGTCTGCAGGTCGTGCGAAACGGCGGCCAGGATGCGCGTGCGCTCGGCGACATGCTGCAGGATGCGTTCCTGCATGCGGTTGAAGGCGTGCGCAGCCAGAGCCGCTTCGGCGGGGCCGTCGGTCGCGAGCGGCGGACGGTTCGGATCCTCGCCCAGCGCATCGGCAGCCGCCGCCAGTCGCGTGATCGGGCGCGTCGCGATGCGTACCGCGAACCAGGTGAGCAGCGTGACGCCGACGAGCAGCGCCAGCAGCGACGTCACCAAGCTGCCCGGCGGCAGCGGTGGCGGGCGCATGCCGAACATCGGCCCCTGCATGCGGATCAGCAGCGGGGTGCCGTCGCCCAGATTCAGGCTTACGAAGGACTGGAAGCGGTGCGGATGCTCCTCGTCCGGTCGCGCGCGGGACAGCACTTCGACGCTGCGGTCGGGAAGGGCCTCGCGGATGGCTGCGGCAAGCGGTGCGGAAGCGGAACTGGCCGTCGCGTCGGGAGGCGGTGGCGCGAGGGCGAAGCGCAGGCGGCGGCGTCCCACCGCGTCGATCCAGTCTTCGCGCTGTACCGCCGGCATGTGTTCGAGCACATCAACGGCAGCCGCGATCTCGCGTGCGACGCCCTCGAACAACACCTCGCGCGCAAAGCGGTCGCGTTCGCTGAGAAAGAGCGCGAAGCTCACCGCCAGCACGACCACCATCCCGCCCAGCCAGATCAGCATGAGCCGGGCGAACAGCGTGCCGGTCCATCGGGTTTTCATGGAGCCTCGTCTTCCGGCGCTACCGGCGACACCGCACATGCCAGCACGTAGCCCTCGTTGCGCACCGTCTTGATGATCTCGGGCTCGCGCGCGTTGTCGCCAAGGCGTTGGCGCAGCCGGCTTACCAGCAGGTCGATCGAGCGGTCGAAGACGTCCGCCTCACGGCCCTGGGTCAGCTCCATCAACTGGTCGCGGTTCAGAACCCGCTGTGGATGTGAAAGGAAGACCGACAGCAGCCTGTATTCGGCACCCGAAAGCGGCACCACCGTGCCGTCGGGGCCGATGAGGTGGCGGCCCACGGTATTCAGGCGCCAGTGGGCGAAGCCCAGTTCGGTCGCGTGCTGCACCTGTGCAGCCGCGAGATTGGGCGGCAGCGCGCGTGCGCGGCGCAGGATGGCGCGGATGCGCGCCAACAGTTCGCGCGGGACGAAGGGCTTCGGCACATAGTCGTCTGCCCCCATCTCCAGCCCGAGGATACGGTCCATGTCCTCCCCGCGGGCGGTCAGCATCAGGACCGGGGTGTTCGCATGCGGGCCGGCTGCGCGCAGGTTGCGGCACAGGGTCAGGCCATCCTCCCCGGGCAGCATCAGGTCCAGCACGATCAGGTCGACGCGGTGGCGGTCGAGCGCCGCCTTCATCTCGCGTCCGTCGGCGGCGGTCGTGCAGCGCAATCCCTGCTTTTCGAGGTAGTCGGCCAGGAGCGCGCGGATCTCGCGGTCGTCGTCGACGATCAGGATATGGTCGGGTGCGTTTGTCATGTTCAATGGATGGGTTCGGCGGGGCGGTCGGGGCCTTCCCGGGAGTTCGGGTCGATCGAATCTTACGGCCGCGTAGCCACCGGTTTGTATCCCAGAGTATCGCTCACGGCACGCGAAACACAGCCATTCAATCCGCTTTCCTGCGGACAAATCCCGCTTACACGGCGGTGCTGAAATGACTCTGCCGCCCGTAAGGGGCGAACCCGATCACCAACCGGAGAAGGATCATGAAAACCTGGATGAAGAATTCACTCGCCGCCGCGCTCGTCGCGACGATCGGCATGGGAGCGGGCGGGGCGTTCGCGGCACCGTGGGGTGATTGCGACGGCCCGCGCGGTGGCATGCACCGGATGCACCGCATGGACCCGGCAGCGATGTCCGAGCACATGACCCAACGCCTCGCGACCCTGCAGACGGCGCTTTCCCTGAAACCCGAGCAGGCGCTGGCGTGGGAGCAGTTCAAGAGCGTGATGCAGGACAAGGCGCGCAGGATGTCCGAGCACATGCAGGCGATGCGCACCCAGGAACGTCCGAAGACCGTGCCTGAACGCATGGAGCGCATGGAAGCCTTCGCGAAGGAACGCGTGGCCTCGATGCAGGACGTCCGCAAGGCCACCGAAGCCTTGTATGCGGGACTCGATGCGACGCAGAAGAAGACCTTCGACGAGCAGTTCCCGATGTTCGGCCCGCGCGGGATGGGGCGAGGCGGCAAAGGCGGCATGGGACCGGGACGCATGGGGCCGGGCATGCCCCCTCAGGGTGGCGGTGCGGGCTGAGTCGCATCCGCTCGGCATTGAACAATAGGAAAAAGGCCGCGTCTTGTGGACGCGGCCTCCAGCTTTGGCGGGCCTGATGGCGGTCCGCCTATGCCCCTTTGATCAGTGGAACTGCTCTTCTTCGGTCGAGCCGGTCAGCGCCTTCACCGAAGACGAGCCGCCCTGGATGACGGTGGTGACGTCGTCGAAGTAGCCGGCGCCGACTTCCTGCTGGTGCGACACGAAGGTGTAGCCCTGTTCGCGAGCGGCGAATTCCTTCTCCTGCACCATCTCGACGTAATGCTTCATGCCTTCGCCGCGGGCGTAAGCGTGCGCGAACTGGAAGGTGTTGAACCAATTGACGTGGATGCCGGCCAGCGTGATGAACTGGTACTTGTAGCCGAGTGCCGAAAGTTCGTCCTGGAACTTGGCGATGGTCTTGTCGTCGAGGTTCTTCTTCCAGTTGAACGACGGCGAGCAGTTGTACGACAGCAGCTTGCCCGGGCAGGCGGAAAGCACGGCCTGCGCGAACTCGCGGGCGAAGCCGAGGTCCGGCGTGCCGGTCTCGCACCACACCAGGTCGGCGTAGGGGGCGTAGGCGACACCGCGGCTGATGGCCTGTTCAAGGCCGTTCTTCACGCGGTAGAAGCCTTCCTGCGTCCGCTCGCCGGTGAGGAAGGGCTTGTCGTTCGCGTCATGGTCCGAGGTGATCAGGTTCGCGGCTTCCGCGTCGGTACGGGCCAGGATCAGGGTCGACACGCCCATCACGTCGGAGGCGAAGCGGGCCGAGATCAGCTTCTCGATCGCTTCCTGCGTCGGCACGAGCACCTTGCCGCCCATGTGGCCGCACTTCTTCACTGCAGCCAGTTGGTCTTCGAAGTGCACACCGGCGGCGCCGGCGGCGATCATGTTCTTCATCAGTTCGAAGGCGTTCAGCACGCCGCCGAAACCGGCTTCAGCGTCGGCGACGATCGGCAGGAAGTAGTCGATGAATTCCTTGTCGCCCGGATTGACGCCGCGCGACCACTGGATCTCGTCGGCACGCTTGAAGGTGTTGTTGATGCGGCGAACCATCGTCGGCACCGAGTCGTAGGCGTACAGCGACTGGTCCGGGTACATGGTCTCGGACGTGTTGCCGTCGGCGGCGACCTGCCAGCCCGACAGATAGACGGCTTCCAGGCCGGCCTTGGCCTGCTGCATCGCCTGACCGGCGGTGATGGCGCCGAAGGCGTTCACATAGCCCTTCTTGGCGCCGCCGTTGACCTTTTCCCACAGCTTCTCGGCGCCGCGCTTGGCCAGGGTGTGCTCGATCGGCAGGGAGCCGCGCAGGCGGACGACATCAGCAGCGGCATAGCCGCGCTTGATGCCTTTCCAGCGGGGGTTTTCGGCCCAGTCTTTCTCGAGGGCGGCGATTTGCTGTTCGCGGGTCAGGGTCATGACAGTTCCTTCTCGGCTGATGGTTTACAAGCTGGTTTCAACTCGGCTGCGCGTCCGCCCGGTGTTCCGGTCGGGCGACTCCTGCCGGTACGAGGCGCGCTAAAGCGTCCTCGTGTGGGAAAAAGTATAGGGACGATCTCGCTTTGCAGCAATAAGTCTTATATAAGATATAAGAAATTATTTGCAGCAAGAAAATCAGATATTTGCGCGCAAAGTTTCACATTGTGAGAGCGCGATTGGCGTTGTGAAACGAATTGCTGCTGCGACGCGCAAGATCTGCCACGGGTTTTCACCACGCGTTGCGGGGATGGGGCAGGATCGGCGGGCTTGCGTGACGAACGCGCCGCAGGCCCGCGCCGGCGTGCGGCGGTCGAGGTGGGGAGGGGCCGGTGCACGCCGGCCGGCCCTGTGATGCTCAGAGCAGGGGCGATTCCGAAACCGCCACGCCGTCCTCGTCCGCATAGACGAACTGGCCGGGCACGAAGGTGACGCCGCCGAACGTCACCGGCAGATCCCTGTCGCCGACGCCCTTCTTGATGCTCTTTTGCGGATGGGTGCCGAGCGCGAACACGCCGATGTCCATACCGCCGATCGCCTTCGAGTCGCGGATGCAGCCATAGACGATCACGCCGGCCCAGCCGTTCTTCACCCCCAGCAGCGCCAGCTGGTCGCCAACCAGCGCGCAACGCATCGACGCGCCGCCGTCGATCACGAGCACGCGGCCCTTGCCCGGCCCCTCCAGCGCCGTGCGCACCAGCGAGTTGTCTTCGAACACCTTGAGCGTCGCGATCTCGCCGCCGAAAGCGGCGCGGCCGCCGAAGCTGCGGAACATCGGGCTGACGATGCGTAGTTTTCCTTCGTGGGCGTCGCAGAGATCGGCTGTCTGGATTTCCATGCTTGCGTTTCCTTGTTTGCTGGCGATTGATGGTCGAGTGCGATGACACGCGCAAACCCGCGCAGGGTTCGGGGTGGGACGATAAACCAGCACGACAAACAAAAAAAGGGCGACCCGCGGGTCGCCCTTTCCGATCGCGCCGGGTTTGCGGCGCCGGAATGCTCAGACGGTGGCGGCCTCGGTCTGGTCGAACACCAGCTTGACCTTGCCCTCGCCATCGAGATCGATCGTCACCTTGCCGCCATGCACGAGGCGTCCGAACAGCAGTTCGTCGGCGAGCGCCGAGCGAATCGTGTCCTGGATCAGGCGTGCCATCGGGCGCGCGCCCATCACCGGATCGAAGCCCTCGGCGGCCAGCCAGCCCTTGAGCTCGTCGGTGAAGTGCGCCTCGACCTTCTTCTCGTGCAATTGCGCCTCGAGCTGCATGAGGAACTTGTCGACCACGCGCAGGATGATCTCGTTGTCGAGCGGCTTGAACGAGATCGTCGCGTCCAGCCGGTTGCGGAACTCCGGCGAAAACATGCGCTTGATCTCGCCCATCTCGTCGCCGACCTCGCGCTTGGCCGAGAAGCCGATCACCGACTTCTGCATCATCTCCGCGCCCGCGTTGGTCGTCATGATAATGATCACGTTGCGGAAGTCCGCCTGCCGACCGTTGTTGTCCGTCAGCGTGCCGTGGTCCATCACTTGCAGCAGGATGTTGAAGATGTCGGGGTGGGCCTTCTCGATCTCGTCGAGCAGCAGCACGCAGTGCGGTTTCTTCGTGATCGCCTCGGTCAGCAGGCCGCCCTGATCGAAGCCGACATATCCCGGCGGCGCACCGATCAGGCGGCTCACCGCATGGCGCTCCATGTATTCCGACATGTCGAAGCGTACGAGTTCGATGCCCATCGTGAAGGCGAGCTGCCGCGCCACCTCGGTCTTGCCGACCCCGGTGGGGCCGGAGAACAGGAAGCTGCCAATCGGCTTCGCCGGATTCCCCAGGCCGGAGCGCGACATCTTGATTGCCTTGGCGAGCGCCTCGATCGCCGCTTCCTGGCCGAACACGACGTTCTTCAGGTCACGGTCGAGGTTCTTCAGCGCGGCCTTGTCGTCGCTGGATACCGTGCGCGGCGGAATGCGCGCCATCTTCGCGACGATGTCCTCGATCTCGCCCTTGCCGATCGTCTTGCGCTGCTTCGACTTGGGCAGGATGCGCTGCGCGGCGCCCGCTTCATCGATCACGTCGATGGCCTTGTCGGGCAGCTGGCGGTCATTGATGTAGCGCGCGGACAACTCCGCCGCTGAGCTCAGTGCTGCGGTCGAGTACTTGACGCCGTGGTGCTCCTCGAAGCGGCTCTTGAGCCCTTTCAGGATCTCGACCGTTTCGGCGACCGAGGGCTCGGTGACGTCGACCTTCTGGAAGCGCCGCGACAGCGCATGATCCTTCTCGAAGATCTGGCGGAACTCGGAATAAGTCGTCGCGCCGATGCACTTCAGCTGGCCGGAGGAGAGCGCCGGCTTGAGCAGGTTGGACGCATCCAGCGTGCCGCCCGACGCGGCGCCCGCGCCGATCAGCGTGTGGATCTCGTCGATGAACAGGATGGCGTTGCGCGTTTCGCGCAGCTGCTTCAGCACGGCCTTCAGGCGCTGCTCGAAATCGCCGCGATACTTTGTGCCAGCGAGCAGGGCGCCCATGTCCAGTGCATACACCTGCGCACCCTCGAGCACTTCGGGAATGCGGCCTTCGACGATACAGCGCGCGAGTCCCTCGGCGATCGCCGTTTTGCCGACACCGGCCTCGCCAACCAGCAGCGGGTTGTTCTTGCGTCGCCGGCACAGCGTCTGGATCACGCGCTCGAGCTCGCGCTCGCGGCCGATCAGCGGATCGATCTTGCCGATGAGAGCCTGCTGGTTGAGGTTCTGCGTGTAGTTCTCGAGTGCGCTGTTGCTCTGCGCGCCTTCGCTCTCCTGCTCGCCCTGTTCCTGGGGTTCGCTCTTGCCCGCCGGCGGCTGCCCTTGCTGCGGGGATTTCGAGATGCCGTGCGAGATGAAATTCACCACGTCCAGGCGCGAGATGTTCTGTCGCTGCAGGAAATAGACGGCGTGTGAATCCTTCTCGCCGAAAATCGCCACGAGCACGTTCGCGCCGGTCACTTCCTTCTTGCCCGACGACTGCACATGCAGGATCGCGCGCTGGATCACCCGTTGGAAACCGAGTGTCGGCTGCGTGTCGATCTCGTCCGTGCCTTCGACCTTGGGGGTGTGCTCGTTGATGAAGTTCGTCAGTTCCCGACGCAGCTCCTCGACGTTCGCTGCGCAGGCGCGCAGGACCTCGGCTGCCGAGGGGTTGTCGAGCAGTGCGAGCAGCAGGTGTTCGACGGTGATGAACTCGTGCCGCTTTTGCCGGGCTTCGACAAACGCCATGTGCAGACTGACTTCAAGTTCTTGCGCGATCATTCTCAGTTTTCCTCCATCACGCATGCCAGCGGATGCTGGTGCTGACGGGCGAAGGATACGACCTGTTCCACCTTGGTCGCCGCGACGTCCTTCGCGAAGACGCCGCAGACCCCCATGCCCTCTCTGTGGACTTGGAGCATGACCCGCGTAGCCCGTTCGCGGTCCATGCCGAAAAATTTCTGCAGCACAACGATGACGAAATCCATGGGCGTGAAGTCGTCATTGAGCAACAGCACCTTGTATAGGGGCGGGGGCTTGGTGCGAGAGCGCTCCGCCTCGAGTATGTACTCGCCCTGTTTATGCGTGGCCATGCGGTCCATTCTAATCAAGTGGAGGCGGAGTGCAACAAGTCTCGGGCTGCCCAGGTAGGGGGGCTGGACGCCTATGAAAGTGCGTCGATGCGACAAGCGGCATATTGCGGCGCAGCGGATGACGGGAGACGGATAACGGCATTGGAATAGCTGACGACTGAGCTAAACCGGCCATTTTCAGGACGTTTGGGCGCTGCGTTGCAGCAATTTTTGGGGTGAGAAATTGTTGACGCTGTGCTGACAAATGCGTAAAAGCAGGACGGGTGCGAGATGCAAAGTTCAATGCACTGGTTCTGTGGTCTCGGCTGCTTTCGGGGTCTCTGGCTTGGCAGTACTGGTAACGCTTCACTGAGCATTGATGCACTGAAGGGGGAGACCCCGCAACGTTTTAAGTAATCTGTTGAAGGATCAAGGCAACATGGCAACTGGTACCGTTAAGTGGTTCAATGACTCCAAGGGTTTTGGCTTCATTACTCCGGACGACGGTAGCGAAGATCTTTTCGCTCACTTCTCCGCGATCAATATGGCCGGCTTCAAGACGCTGAAGGAAGGCGAAAAGGTTTCCTTCGAAGTCACCCAGGGTCCGAAGGGTAAGCAGGCCTCTAACATCCAGAAGGCCTGATGTCCCTTTAGTCCGGAAGGTCGTACGCCGCAGCGAAAGGCCTTCAGGAAAAACAAGAGGCCGCCGGAGTGATCCGGCGGCCTCTTGTTTTGTACGCTGCGTCCCTGGAGCAGGCCGCAGCCTGCTAGGGTGATTACTTCAGCTTCACTTCCTTGTACAGGACGTGCTTGCGTGCGACGGGGTCGTACTTGTTGAACTCGAGCTTGTTCGGGGTGGTGCGCTTGTTCTTTGAGGTCGTGTAGAAATGACCGGTACCTGCGGTCGATTCCAGCTTGATCTTTTCGCGGCCGCCTTTAGCCATTTGAATCTCCGTTCAGTTGCTGCGCTGTCCGCGCGGTGTCTCAGATTTTCTCGCCGCGGGCGCGCAGCTCGGACACGACGACGTCGATGCCCTTCTTGTCGATGGTGCGCAGCGCAGCGTTGGACACGCGCAGGCGGATCCAGCGGTTTTCAGCCTCGCTCCAGAACCGGCGGTTTTGCAGGTTCGGGAGGAAACGACGCTTGGTTTTGTTGTTGGCGTGGGAAACGTTGTTTCCCACCATCGGTGCCTTACCGGTCACTTGGCAAACGCGAGCCATATGTTGCTCCAGGGAATTCGGATTGCGGAAAACGCAGGATATTAGCCGATGTTCCCCCGAGGGGGCAAGTCTCGAGTGCGATTGCCGCGAAAGGCGGTGTCACGGGGCGGGGTTTACAGCAGGCCCCGTTCGGCGAAGGAGAGCGGGCGCGCGTGGGCGGTGACGATGAAGTGGTCGAGGACGCGCACGTCCACGAGGTCGAGCGCCTGCTTGAGGTTGCGGGTCAGCAGCTCGTCGGCGCCGCTCGGTTCGCTGGCACCGGAGGGGTGGTTGTGCGCGAGGATCACCGCCGCGGCGTTGCGCGCGAGAGCGAGTTTCACCACCTCGCGCGGGTAGACGCTGGTCTGCGTCAGCGTGCCACGGAAGAGCTCGACGGCCTCGATCAGGCGGTTGCGGGCGTCGAGGAGAAGGACGCAGAAGACTTCGTGCGGCAGGCTGCCGATGCGCAGCCGCAACCAGTCGCGCACCGCGGACGGGGAGTCGAACACATCGCGCGCGGCCATCTCTTCGCTCAGTGCGCGTCGCGCCAGTTCCATGACCGCCTGCAGTTGGGCATACTTCGCGAGCCCCATGCCGGGCACTGCGGCGAAATCACCTGCCGGTGCAGCGCACAGGCGGGTGAGTGTGCCGAAGCGCTCGAGCAGGTCGCGGGCGAGATCGACGGCGCTCTTGCCGCGGACGCCGACGCGCAGGAACAAGGCGAGGAGTTCGGCGTCGGAGAGGGCTGCAGGCCCGCGTCCGAGGAGTTTTTCGCGCGGCCTTTCGTCTTCCGGCCAGTCGGTGATAGCCATGTGGGGAGCAGGTTGTGGGTGAGATGATAATTGTAGAGCATATGTCATGTGCGAATTGAAGGGGCGCAAACTGGTCCTCGGCGTGACCGGTGGGGTGGCCGCCTACAAGGCGGCGGAGCTCGTGCGGCTGCTGGGCAAGGCCGGCGCGGACGTGCACGTCGTGTTGACCGAGGGCGGCGCACGCTTCGTGACGCCGGTGACCTACCAGGCGCTGTCCGGCAATCCAGTGTGGACGGATCTGTGGGATGCGCGCATGGACAACAACATGGCGCACATCGATCTCACGCGCGGTGCGGATGCGGTGCTGATCGCGCCGGCGACGGCGGATGTGATGGCCAAGCTGGTGCAGGGGCGGGCCGACGACCTGCTGAGCACGTTGTGCCTCGCACGCGAGTGCCCGCTGCTGATTGCGCCGGCGATGAACCGCCAGATGTGGGAGCACCCCGCAACGCAGCGCAACGTGGCACAGCTCGTCGCCGACGGTGTGACGGTTTTCGGGCCGGCGGCCGGCGACCAGGCCTGCGGGGAAGTGGGCATGGGACGGATGCTGGAGCCGGAGGAACTGCTCGAGCACGTGATCGCATTCTTCCAGCCCAAGCTGCTCGCGGGGCGCAAGGTGGTACTGACTGCCGGACCGACCTTCGAGGCGATCGACCCGGTGCGCGGGATCACGAACACCAGTTCGGGCAAGATGGGCTATGCGCTGGCCCAGGCCTGCGTGCGCGCCGGTGCGGAGGTCGTGCTGGTGAGCGGCCCGACGGGGCTGCCCGTGCCGACGGGGGCGCGCCGCGAGGACGTGCACAGCGCCCTGCAGATGCGCGATGCGGTGATGGCGGCGCTGCCGGGGGCAGACGTATTCATCGGCGTCGCGGCGGTGGCCGACTATCGTCCGGCCGAGGCTGCCGAGCACAAGGTGAAGAAGTCGTCCGCCGAGATCACGCTGCGGCTCACGCCCAATCCGGACATCCTGGCCGAGGTCGCTGCGCGCGAGAGTGCGCCGTTCTGCGTCGGCTTTGCTGCGGAGAGCCGTGACCTGGATGCCTACGCGGAAGGCAAGCGGCGGGCCAAGCGCCTGCCGATGCTGGTGGGCAACCTGGTGCAGGACGGTCTCGGCAGCGACGACAATCTGGTGATCCTGTACGACGACGCGGGTCGCCATCCGCTCGAGCGCGCGCCCAAGACCGAGGTCGCGCGCAGGATCGTCGAACATCTGGCCGGTCTGCTGAAGACGGCTGCCAACTGAGAGCAAACATGCACCGAATCGACGTCAAGATCCTCGACGATCGCTTGCGCGATCACAAGCCGTCCTATGCCACGCCGGGTTCTGCCGGGCTGGACCTGCGCGCCTGCCTGAACGCGCCGGTGACGCTCCATCCGGGCGATTCCACGCTCATCCCGAGCGGCCTGGCGATTCATCTCGCCGACCCCGGGCTTGCCGCGATGGTGTTGCCGCGTTCGGGGCTCGGGCACAAGCACGGGATCGTGCTGGGCAATCTGGTCGGCCTGATCGATTCCGACTACCAGGGCCAAATCTTCGTTTCGGTGTGGAACCGCGGCCGTGCGAGCTTTACGCTGCAGCCGATGGAGCGTATCGCGCAACTGGTCGTGGTGCCGGTGCTGCAGGTCGGCTTCAACGTCGTCGATGAATTCCCGGAAAGCGATCGCGGCGAGGGCGGGTTCGGCAGCACCGGCAAGCATTGATGCATGCGGGGATTCCCGTCGGGGTGCATGTCCTGCTCGAGCGCGAGGACGGGATCCTGCTGATGCGCCGCGCCGGCACGGGTTTCTTCGACGGGCTGTTCAGCCTGCCCGGAGGACACGTCGAGCTGGGCGAATCGCTGGCCCGGACCGCGGTGCGCGAGATGCACGAGGAACTCGGGATCGGGATCGACCCGGCGGACTTGGCAAACCTGGGCGTCGTGCACCGCCGCTCGGACACGAACCGGGTCGATTTCTTCCTTCGCGCCAAGGCGTGGGCGGGCGAGCCGCGCATTTGCGAACCGGACAAGTGCGATGCGCTGGGCTGGTTTCCACGTAGCGGGTTGCCGACGAATACCGTGGCCTATGTGCGCGACGCGCTGGCTGCCGGCGAGGGGCCGTGGCTGCTGGAGCTGGGCTGGCAGGCACCCGACCGGGGGGCAATCGGGAGGTAATGAGGCGCGCGCCGGCGTTTCAGGCCAGCATGTCGGCGCGGATGTTCCGTGCCCAAGCTTCGGCGTAACGGCCTTCTTCTTCGCTCGCCGCCGACGACAGGCCGCCCGCGCCGGCGACAGGCAGGATGGTTCCTTCGGCCGCGTCGTAACGGTGAACGGTCGCGACGTGGATCGCGTTGCGGTCGTCGACGAAGCTGTAGCAGGTGTTCAACAGCGTCGGGACGGGGTTGGGCGAGCGGCCGGCGACGAGTTCGATGATCGCGGCCGCGGCGAGCTTGGCCTGCTGGTTCGCGATGTGGCCGGACTTCGGCATGCCCGGTGCGGCGAGCACCGCGTCGCCGATGGCGTGGACGTCGGGAAGCCCGCGCACTTCCATCGTGCGCCAGTCGACGTCGATCCAGCGACCGTTGGTCAGGGGGACGCCGAGTGCGTCCGCGAGGCGCCCCGCGCGCATCGGGGGGACGACGTTGAGGACATCGGCGCGGATCCGGTCGAATTCCAGTTCGGCGCTCAGGGTCCGGGCATCCACCGACAGCAGGGTGCTGTCGGGGCGGTATTCGATGATGTCCTTGTACGGCCCGGCAAAGGTGGCGGCGAACAGCGCCTTCTTGGACTGGATCTCGCTGTTGGCGTCGAGCAGGAGCAGCTTCGCGCGCGGCTTGCGGGCGCGCAGGTAATGTGCGACGAGGCAGGCCCGTTCGTACGGGCCGGGCGGGCAGCGGTAGGGCGACTTCGGGACGTGCAGCGCGAACACGCCGCCTTCGGGCATTGCTTCAATCTGCCGACGCAGGAGTTCGGTCTGCGGGCCGGCCTTCCAGGCGTGGGGAATGCGCTCGAAGTTGCCGGCGAGTCCGGTCACCTCCTCGGCGAGGAAGTCCACGCCCGGCGCCAGCACGACGCGGTCGAAGCCGATCGCGCCGTTGCGTGCGAGGCGGAGTTCGCGTCGGGAGACGTCCGCATGGACGACTTCGTCACTGATGACGCGCACGCCCCAGCGTGTGCGCAGGCGCTCGTAATCTGTGGTGAGCTCGTCGATGTTGCGCAGGCCGGCGAGGACGAGGTTGGACATCGGGCAGGAAACGAAGCGCGCTGCGCGCTCGACCAGCGTGACGTCGATCCGGCCGGCGCTCCACATGCGCAGGTACTTCGCTGTGGTTGCGCCGCCGTAGCCGCCGCCGACCACGACGATGTGCGGTGCGCCTCGGCGCGGCGGGGACGAGCATGCGCCAAGAAGGGAAGCCGCGGGTATGGTCGCCGCGAGGCCCAGGCTGCTCAGGAATCGGCGTCGGTTCATCGCTTGTCGGCTGCCGGGACAGCAGGGATGGCGAGATGGTTGGCAATGAGCGCGAGTTCTTGGTCGCTGTAGCCGCGCACGATCTGGTGCATGACGGTCGCGGGTGCCTCGCCTGTGCGGAAGGCCTGCAGTCGATGCAGGATCTTCGCCGCGGGCAGGCCGGCGATGCGCGGGATCGCGCTCGGCTCGGGAGTGTCGGCCGAGTGGCAGGGCGTGCAGTTGGCGGCAAGGTTGCGCGCATCGGTGGCGGCGGGGCCGGCCGGATGAGCGGTGCCGGCAAGCAGGCACAAGGCTGCGAGGGTAAACTTGCCGGTCACGGACGTTCTCCATGCGGTGGCGCGAGCGCGGACTGCGCAGTATAGCGCGCGTGTCAGGCGCATCCGGACGACGTCCTCAGCGATGGAAGAGATTGGAATTTCGGGAGCAGGGATGGATAGTCGGCGCAGGGATGTGCTGAGGGCGGGCGGTGCAGCAGGGATCTGGTCCGTGCTGGCAGCGGTCGGGATCGCAGCGCCGGCGCAGGCTCGGGATGCGAGGAACGTGGCCGCATTCGAGGCCACGACCTTCGACGATGCCCTGCGCGCGCTCGGCGCCGAGGATGCAGCGGAAAGTGGTGCGGTCCGCATCGTGGCGCCGGATGTGGCCGAGGACGGCCGCGCGGTAACGATCTCGGTGGCCAGCGACATTCCGCGGACGGAGCAGATCGTGGTCCTGATCGAGGAGAATCCGTACAAGGTTGCTGCCAGTTTCCGCCTCTCCGGGGCGATGGCGCCGGCTATCCAGACCCGCGTCAAGATGGCGCGCTCGACGCGCGTGCATGCGCTGGTGAGGGCCGAGGGGCGCCTCTTTGTTGCGTGGCGGGAGGTCACGGTGACGGTGGGGGGCTGCGGGACATGAGCACGCCGACGCGCATCCGCGCAACGCGCAAGGACGGTGCCACGGAGTTGCGCATGCTGTTGTCGCATCCGATGGAGAACGGTTTGCGCAAGGATGCCGAGGGCAAGCGCATACCCGCGCATTTCATCACCGAGGTGAGCGTGCAGCGCAATGGCGAGATCGTGCTGGAGGCGGACTTCGGGCCGTCGATCGCAATGAACCCCTACCTCGCATTCAGCATCGCTGGCGGTGCGCCGGGCGACGAGATCGTTGTGAGCTGGCGCGACAATCTCGGCGACTCGCGCAGCGACGCCATTCGCGTCGTCTAGCCTCAGCCGACGGTGCGCCGTTCCCCGGACGCATGCAGGTGGTAGAAGCGCAGTTCTTCCGGGTACGGGAAGAAGTCCTCGACGTAGCCGCTGCGGATCGAGGCCTGCGTGCGCTGCCAGAAGGCCGGCGTGAGCAGGTCGCGGTGGTATTTCATGAAGGCTTGGCGCACGCGCGGGGCGCCCAGCAGGAAAGTCGCAAACTCCTCGGGGAACACGTCCATCGGCCCGGCGGAGTACCAAGGCTCGCCCGACATTTCCATCTCCGGGTAGGGAGCCTCCGGGATGTGGCGGAAGTTCATGTCCGTCATGTACTCGATTTCGTCATAGTCGTAGAACACCACCCGGCCGTAGCGCGTGACGCCGAAGTTCTTCCACAGCATGTCGCCCGGGAATATGTTCGCCGTCGCCATCTCCCTGATCGCATTGCCGTATTCGCGCACGGCGTGCTCGACCTGCTCGTTGCTCGAGCGCTCGAGGTAGATGTTGAGCGGGGTCATGCGGCGTTCGATGTAGAGGTGTTTGATGATCACCGAGTCGCCATCGATCTCGAACGCGCTTGGTGCGAGGCTGCGCATTTCCTCGAGCAATTCCGGGTGAAAACGTGCCAAGGGCAGGGCGGCGTTGGAGAATTCCAGCGTGTCGGCCATCCGGCCCACACGGTCGACGCGTTTGACCATCACGTATTTGCGTTTTACGGTCGCGCGGTCGGTGTTCTTCGATGAGCCGAAGACGTCCTTGATGACCTTGAACACATAGGGGTAGGACGGGAGCGTGAAGACGAGCATCACCATGCCGCGAATACCCGGCGCGATCACGAACTGATCGTTGGAGTGGCGCAGATGCGCGATGAGGTCGCGGAAAAACATGGTCTTGCCCTGCTTGCCTAGGCCCAGCATGGTATAGAGCTCCGAGCGGTGCTTGTTGGGCATGATCGAGCGCAGGAACTGGACGTATCCGGACGGTACTTCCATGTCGACGAGGAAATACGCGCGCGACAGCGAGAACAGCACCGAGATGCGCCACGGATCGAGCAGGATGGTGTCGATCTCGAGCCGGCCCGAGGCGTTGTGGCGCACGGCAATCGCGAACGGGTATTCCTGGTAGCCGTTGATGCCCTTGCCGATGATGTAGGCCGTCTTGTTGCGATAGAAGGCCGAGTACAACACCTGGATCTGGCAGTTCACCTCCATGTCGGGCCACTCGCCCAGATGCCGGTGCACGGTGTGCAGGATCAAGTCGACGTCGCGGTCGAGGTCCGTGAAGGGGCGCTGCCAGTCGAAGTCCTCGATGATGCGCCGCACCGTCTCGCGCAGGCCCGCATCGCGCGGATAGTAGCTGCTATAGACCGGCGGGTAGGACTCCATGTACTCGGTGGAGATCGCCGGGCGCGCGAACAGGTAGTCGTTGTTGAAGTAGGTGCGGTGCAGGATCTTGCAGCACACGGAATTGAAGAAGGTCTCGGCGAGCTCCGGCTGCTTGTGGCGGATGAGGATGCCGATGTAGTGGAGCTTGGCCTGCTGCCAGGTGTCGTCATCGACGGAATCGGCATCGAATTCCTCGTGCAGGCGGCGCACCGTCTCCTCGACGCGATCGTCGTAGAACTGTACGCGGTCGCGCACCGCCGCGAGCTGTGCCTGCCATTCGGCGGCCTCGAAACTCTCCTTCGCGCGCCGGGATGTCTCGCGGAAGATACGGTAGTGCTTGTTGAAACCCTCGATCAGGGCTTGTGCGATCGACTGGGCAAGGACGTTTTCTCCCGTCGGTGCTTCCATGGCTTCCTCGTCACGGTGATGGCGGCGTGGCAACAGGACGACTGCTCTCGATTCTAGCGCGCGGCGAACGCCTTGCCTGCGGCATGGCCGCGCGCGTGGCTGTCGAACGGCGTCAGCACCGGGTGGGAAAGAGTGGTTTGCAGTCGGCAGAATCCCTTCTCGATTTATCTTGTGTCTTATATAAGACCTGATTTATCAGAATTGCGGCATACTGCCACCGGGGCAGGTTTATAATGCGCAGCTGTCTCAAAAGGTCCGGGGGGCGATCCCGCAGTGAAGGGGCGTACTTCGGTCGGTTCAAGCGTCGGCCTGGCTTCGCGCCATACAGAAATAATCCGGGAGAAATGCATGACAGACAAGAGTTCGACGATCATCTACACGCTCACCGACGAGGCGCCCCTGCTGGCGACCTACTCGTTGTTGCCGATCATCGAGACGTTTACGGCGCCGGCCGGTGTGACGATCCAGAAGAGCGACATTTCGGTTGCGGCCCGCGTGCTGGCTGAATTTTCGGATTACCTCGCCGACGCCCAGAAGGTCCCCGACAATCTCGCCGAACTCGGCCGCCTGACCCAGGACCCGGACACCAACATCATCAAGTTGCCGAACATCAGCGCCTCCGTCGCGCAGCTGATCGCCTGCATCAAGGAACTCCAGTCGAAAGGCTACGCGATCCCGGACTATCCGGAGAACCCGACGACCGAGGAAGAAAAGGCGCTCAAGGTCCGTTACGGCAAGTGCCTCGGTTCCGCGGTGAACCCGGTGCTGCGCGAAGGCAACTCCGACCGTCGCGCTCCTGCGGCGGTCAAGAACTACGCCAAGAAGCACCCGCATTCGATGGGTGAGTGGAAGCAGTGGTCGCAGACCCACGTCTCGCACATGGAGCACGGGGACTTCTACCACGGCGAAAAGTCGATGACGCTCGACCGCGCGCGCAATGTGAAGATGGAGCTCGTCACGAAGAGCGGCAAGGCCGTCGTGCTGAAGCCGAAGGTCGCACTGCTCGACGGCGAGATCATCGATTCGATGTTCATGAGCAAGAAGGCGCTGTGCGAGTTCTACGAGCAGCAGCTCGACGACTGCCGTGAAGCCGGCATCCTGTTCTCGCTGCATGTGAAGGCGACGATGATGAAGGTCTCGCACCCGATCGTCTTCGGCCACTGCGTGAAGATCTACTACAAGGAAGCCTTCGAGAAGCACGGCAAGCTGTTCGACGAACTGGGCATCAACGTCAATAACGGCATGGCCACGTTGTACGAGAAGATCGAGACTCTGCCCGAGTCGAAGCGCGACGAGATCATCCGCGACCTGCACGCCTGCCAGGAACACCGCCCGCGTCTGGCGATGGTTGACTCGGCCAAGGGCATCACGAACTTCCACTCGCCCAACGACATCATCGTCGACGCCTCCATGCCGGCGATGATTCGCGGTGGCGGCAAGATGTGGGGCGCAGACGGCAAGCAGTACGACAGCAAGTGCGTCATGCCGGAGTCGACCTTCGCCCGCATCTACCAGGAGATGATCAGCTTCTGCAAGTGGCACGGCAACTTCGACCCGGCCACCATGGGCACGGTGCCGAACGTCGGCCTGATGGCGCAGCAGGCCGAGGAATACGGATCGCACGACAAGACCTTCGAGATGCCGGAAGACGGCGTCGCGAACATCACCGACATCGACACCGGCGAAGTGCTGATGTCGCAGAACGTCGAAGCGGGCGATATCTGGCGCATGTGCCAGGTGAAGGATGCGCCGATCCGCGACTGGGTCAAGCTCGCCGTCACGCGTGCGCGCAACTCGGGCATGCCGGCGATCTTCTGGCTCGACCCCTATCGTCCGCACGAGAACGAGTTGATCAAGAAGGTGCAGAAGTACCTGAAGGATCACGACACCAGCGGCCTCGACATCCAGATCATGTCGCAGGTGCGCGCGATGCGTTACACGCTCGAGCGCGTGGCGCGCGGCCTCGACACGATCTCGGTGACCGGCAACATCCTGCGCGACTACCTGACCGACCTGTTCCCGATCATGGAACTGGGCACCAGCGCCAAGATGCTGTCGATCGTCCCGCTGATGGCTGGCGGCGGCATGTACGAGACCGGCGCGGGAGGTTCGGCCCCGAAGCACGTGCAGCAGCTGGTCGAGGAAAACCACCTGCGCTGGGATTCGCTCGGTGAATTCCTCGCGCTGGCGGTGTCGCTGGAGGAAATGGGCATCAAGACCGGCAACGCGAAGGCGAAGCTGCTGGCGAAGACGCTCGACGAAGCGACCGGCAAGCTGCTTGACAACGACAAGTCGCCCTCGCGTCGCACCGGCCAGATCGACAACCGCGGCAGCCACTTCTACCTCGCCCTGTATTGGGCCGAGGCGCTGGCGGCGCAGGACGAGGACGTCGAGCTGAGGGCGCGCTTCGCGCCGCTCGCGAAGGCTCTTGCCGAGAACGAGCAGAAGATCGTCGCCGAACTCAGCGCGGTGCAGGGCAAGCCGGTCGACATCGGTGGCTACTACTGCGCCGATCCGGTCAAGACCGAGGCGGTGATGCGTCCGAGCGCAACTCTCAACGCGGTACTTGCAACTGTGAATGCCTGACGGTGGTTTGCGCCGACTCCGCTTCGAGCGGGCCGGCCTGCAACGCAAAAACCAGCGCCCTGCGCTGGTTTTTTTTCGTCTGCGCATCCGCGGGTGCTGCGCAGATGGCGCATGGCGTGCGTTTGATCATCCGTCCTGCGGGACGTGTCGCGTGGTTTTGCGCCATAATCATCAGCTGGATTGGGGCGGCTTATCTGTATGGCATGGCGTTCCGGTGGTCGGCCAGCGAGATGCTCCCCAAGCTGCAAGCCAAGGGTTTTCAGCGACGAGCTGAATCAAGCGAGACACATCCACACGAAGAGGGAGTAGGCATGAGCGCATCCAAAATCAAGGTTCCCGCAGGTGGCCAGAAGATCATTCCCGGCCAGACAATTCCCGACCAACCGATCATCCCGTTCATCGAGGGCGATGGTATCGGCGTGGACATCACGCCGGTGATGATCAAGGTCATTGACGCAGCGGTTGCGAAGGCATACAGCGGCAAGAAAAAGATCCACTGGATGGAAGTCTATGCGGGCGAGAAATCGACCCAGCTGTACGGTCCCGACGAGTGGCTACCGAAGGAAACCTTCGACGCGCTCAAGGAATACTCGGTGTCGATCAAGGGGCCGATGACGACCCCGGTCGGCGGCGGCATCCGTTCGCTGAACGTGGCTTTGCGTCAGGAACTGGACCTGTACCAATGCGTGCGTCCGGTGCGCTACTTCAAGGGCGTGCCCTCGCCCCTGAAGAATCCGGAGCTTACCGATATGGTCATCTACCGTGAGAACACCGAGGACATCTACGCGGGCATCGAGTGGGCATCGGGCTCGGAGCAGGTGAAGAAGGTCATCGCCTTCCTGCAGAAGGAGATGGGCGTGACGAAGATCCGCTTTCCCGCGACCTCCGGCATCGGTATCAAGCCGGTGTCGGCGGAAGGTACGAGCCGGCTCGTGCGCGCGGCGATCCGGTATGCGATCGACAACGACCGCAAGTCAGTGACCCTGGTGCACAAGGGCAACATCATGAAGTTCACGGAAGGTCTGTTCCGCGACACCGGTTACAAGGTCGCGCAGGAGGAATTCGGCGCGCAGCCGATCGACGGCGGACCGTGGTGCAAGTTCAAGAACCCGAAGACCGGCCGCGAGATCGTCGTCAAGGACGCGATCGCCGATGCCTTCCTGCAGCAGATCCTGCTGCGTCCGGCCGAATACGACGTGATCGCGACCACGAACCTGAACGGCGATTACATCTCCGATGCGCTGGCAGCCCAGGTCGGCGGCATCGGCATCGCGCCGGGGGCGAACATCTCCGACCAGTATGCGTGTTTCGAGGCGACCCACGGGACTGCGCCGAAGTATGCCGGGCTCGACAAGGTCAATCCCGGCTCGCTGATCCTGTCCGCCGAGATGATGCTGCGCCACCTCGACTGGAAGGAAGCCGCAGACCTGGTCATCAAGGGCATGGAAGCGGCGATCGGCGACAAGGTCGTGACCTACGACTTCGCGCGCCTGATGGAGGGGGCGCAGGAAGTGTCGTGCTCGGCCTTCGGCGATGCGATGATCGCACGCATGTAAGTCACCGATTTCGAGCCCGGCTCGAATTTCCATCCCGAAGAGAACCGCTCGCCGCAAGGCGGGCGGTTTTTTTTCGTCGATGCAGATCGCATTTTTTCAAATGGGGGCATTAAAAAAATTTAAGGCTTGTAAGCGAACAGTAAGGGAGTGTTTCAACAATCCCACTGCGGCCTTGTCGGTCGAGCATCTCTGGCCGAGTGTCACCCAAGGCGCAAACTATAAGAGGAGACATGATGGACGACACAAGTGCAGCGTATTGGCGTGCGACCCTGGGGTTGCTCGTCAAGGTAATGGTGATCTGGTTCGTGGTCTCGTTCGGGGCGGGCATCCTGTTTGCGCCTGCGCTGAACAGCATCTCTCTCGGCGGCTATCCGCTGGGGTTCTGGTTCGCGCATCAGGGTTCGATCTACGTCTTCATCGCGTTGATCTTCTACTACGCGAAGAAGATGGGCGACATCGATCGCCAATTCGACGTTCACGAAGACTGAGGGCCGCGACATGGATCTGCAAACCACAATCTACATTGTCGTCGGGTTGAGTTTCGCCCTGTACATAGGCATCGCCATCTGGGCGCGTGCGGGTTCGACGTCCGAGTTCTACGTCGCCGGCGGCGGCGTGCCCCCGGTCATGAACGGCATGGCGACAGCGGCCGACTGGATGTCGGCGGCCTCGTTCATCTCGATGGCCGGCCTGATCGCCAACATGGGCTACGGCGGCGGCCTGTTCCTGATGGGATGGACCGGCGGTTACGTCCTATTGGCGTGCCTGCTTGCTCCCTACCTCCGGAAGTTCGGCAAGTTCACCGTGCCCCAGTTCATCGGCGACCGGTTCTACTCGAAGACCGCCTCGACCGTGGCCGTCGTCTGCCTGCTGACCGCGTCGATCACTTACATCATCGGCCAGATGACGGGTGTGGGCGTCGCATTCTCGCGCTTCCTCGGAGTGTCGAGCGAGACAGGGATCTACGTAGGTATGGGCATCGTGTTCATGTACGCGGTGTTCGGCGGCATGAAGGGCATCACCTACACGCAGGTGGCCCAGTACATCGTGCTGATCTTCGCCTACACCATCCCGGCTATCTTCATCTCGCTGCAACTGACCGGTAACCCGATTCCGCAACTGGGCTTGGGTTCGGACATGAGCGGCAGCAACTTGTCGCTGCTCACCACGCTCGACCAGGTGGTGACCGACCTCGGGTTCGGCAAATACACGACGACGACCGCGGGCAGCACGCTCAACATGTTCGTCTACACAATGTCGCTGATGATCGGCACTGCGGGTCTGCCGCACGTCATCATGCGCTTCTTCACCGTGCCGAAGGTGGCGGATGCTCGCACCTCGGCCGGTTGGGCGCTGGTGTTCATCGCCATCCTGTACACGACGGCCCCGGCGGTCGCAGCTATGGCGAAGCTGAATCTGCATTCGACGGTGAATGCCGCGGTGATGAAGGGCGGCGACCTGTACGCACCGGAGGCCAGCCTCAAGGCCGAAGAGCGTCCGGATTGGATGAAGCGTTGGGAGAAAACTGGCCTGTTGAAGTTCGAGGACAAGAACGGCGACGGCCGCATCCAGTACTACAACGATGCGACCAAGAATGCCGACGCGAAGGCCAAGGCCGAACAGGCTGGCTGGAAGGGCAACGAGCTGACGGTCAATGCCGACATCATCGTGCTGGCCAACCCGGAAATCGCGCTGCTGCCCAACTGGGTGATCGCGCTGGTGGCAGCGGGCGGTCTGGCTGCCGCGCTGTCGACCGCTGCCGGTCTGCTGATGGCGATCTCCGCCGCGGTGTCGCATGACCTGATCAAGGGCGTGTTCATGCCGGATATCACCGAGAAGGGCGAGCTGATGGCCGGCAAGATCGCCATGGCGGTCGCGATCGTGATCTCCGGCTGGCTCGGCCTGAATCCTCCCGGATTCGCGGCTGGTACGGTGGCGCTGGCCTTCGGTATTGCGGCCAGTTCGCTCTTCCCGGCGATCATGATGGGCATCTTCAGCAAGAAGATGAACAAGGAGGGCGCTGTGTCCGGCATGCTGGCGGGCCTCTTCGTGACCTTGTTCTACGTGTTCGCACACAAGGGCATCTTCTTCATCAAGGGCACCGAGTTCCTCGGTCTGATCGGGGGCGCGAACAGCTTCTTTGGAATCACGCCGGAAGCCTTCGGTGCGATCGGCGCGCTGATCAACTTCGGGGTCGCCTTCGTGGTCGACAAGCTCACGCAGGAGCCGCCGGAGCACATCCAGCATCTGGTGGAGAGCGTGCGTGTGCCGCGCGGAGCCAAGGCGGTCGATGGCGCCCATGCGCATTGATCGCTGACTGAAGCAGAAGCACGATCGCGGTGCCGCCCCCCGGCTGGGGAGCGGCACCGCAGCCCCGGCCCGTGGTCGGGGCGGTTTACCCAGCGGCGCGCGGCGCCGCAAGAGTCAGGAGCGTCACATGGCTTTCGACGTCGGCATCGCCCTCAACTGGATTCTCTTCCTCGCCCTGTTTCCGATTGCCTTCTACTGGCTGCGGCGGGCATGGCGCATCATCTTCCGGCGGGACTTCTCCGAAGTCGCGCTCAAGCGCGGCCAGCCGCCCGCAGACCCGCAGAAATTCGCGCCGTTTACCGCGCTGATCAATCTGCTCGGCGGCGGCGTGGTGGCCTATGTGATCTTCGGTGTGCTGGCCGGGATCCTGCCTTACGAAACCTGGAGCGCCCTCGCCGGTGGCACGATCTGGTGCAAGTTCCTGGCAGATTTCATCCTGAGCCGCCATGCCCACCCTTTCGTTCTCCGAAAGCGGAGTGAGGCGGCGCCGGCCGCGGCCGACTGAAGGCCGTCGCCCGGTTGAACCGGGCCGCGATGCGGTTCAGCGTTTCTCGCCGATCTGGTATTTGCGGTCCAGGTGGTTCATCGCCAGCACGTAAATCCCGATCAAAATGACGAAGGTGATTTGCGAGCCCTGGGCGAAGATGTAGAAGCCGAGCGGGAAGCTCATGAACGTGAAGCGGTTGAGCTCGTCGGCATAATAGCCGGCGACGAAGCTCACGAGAAACCACACCGACAGCAGCGAGAAGGTCAGCAACAGGTTTCTGCGCCAGTAAACCCGGTGCTGTTCGGTGAGCTTCATCGTGATGCTCCGTGCGCCTTACTGCCCGCTGCCGTGGCCAGTCCAGGCCTTGGCGAGACGTTGCTGCACGTCCTGCGGTGCTGGCTCATAGCCGGCGGCGGCCATCGAGAATTCACTTTCTCCGGCGCAGATGGCCTTCAGGCGTGCCTCGAAGCCTTCCATCTCGGCCAGCGGCAGCGTCGCCGTGAGTAGCATGACGCCACTCGCGGGGCTTTCTGTCGTCGTCAGGTGGCCGCGCCGGCCCGCAAATTCGGCGCTGACCTCGCCAAAGTTGCCGTCGGCGATCTTCACCGTGACGCTGACGAGCGGTTCCAGGACCACCGGCCGCGCGCCGACCAGCGCCTCGAGCGTTGCGTGCCGGCCGGCGGTGACGAAGGACACCTCGTTCGAGTCCACAGCATGGGCCTTGCCGTCGACGAGCACGACCCGGACGTCCTGCACCGGGAAACCGGCGAGCGCGCCTTCGGCCAATGCCTGGCGCACGCCTTTCTCGACTGCGGGCAGGTAGTTGGTCGGAATCGCTCCGCCCTTGACCTCGTTGCCGAGTTCGATGCCCGAGCCGCGCGGCAGCGATTCGACGCGCAGCGCGACTTCGCCGAACTGGCCGGCGCCGCCGCTCTGCTTCTTGTGCCGGTAGCGCGCCTCGGCCGCGCCGTTGATCGTCTCGCGGTAGGGCACGGACGGTGTCGCGGTGTCGAACTGCAGGTTCCAGCGCGCGCGCAGCTGCTCGAGGATGATCTTCAGGTGCAGCTCGCCGAGCCCGCGCACGACGGTCTGGCGGGCCTGGTGGTCGAAGCCGACTTCGATGCACGGGTCTTCGTCGAGCAGGCGCGCGAGCGCCTCGGCGAGCTTCTGTTCGTCGCCATGCTTCTGCGGAATCAGCGCGAGACCGAACACGGGCTGCGGGTAGCTGCCGGGGGCGAGATGGTAGTTGTCCTCGTCATGCGAGTCGTGCAGCACTGCGTTCGGGTGGATGTCGTCGACGCGCGCCACGGCGCAGATGTCGCCGGGCACGCCCAGAGGCGTCTCCGCCTGGCTCTTCCCCTGCAGGCGCAGCAGGTGCGAGACCTTGAAGGGCTTGCGGCTGTCGCCGATGTAGAGTTGGGTGTTGGGGCTGATGCGTCCCTGGTGGATGCGGAACAGGCCCAGCTTGCCGCGGTAGGGGTCGTTGGCGACCTGGAATACGTGTGCGATGACGTGGCGGTCCGGATCGGCTGCGACGTCGACTTCCTGTGCGGCAGAGCCTTCGCCCTTGAGGAAGCGCGGCGGATTGCCTTCGGTCGGATCGGGCATGAGGCGGCCGAGGATGTCGAGCATTTCCTTGACGCCGGCGCCGGTGCGCGCCGACACGAAGCACACCGGGATGAGGTGGCCTTCGCGCAGGGCTTGCTCGAAGGGGGCGTGGAGCTGCTCGGGGTCGAGTGATTCGCCCTGTTCGAGATAGCTTGCCATCAGCGCCTCGTCGAGCTCTACGACCTGATCGACGATGCTGTCGTGCGCGGCCAGGACGGAGGAGAAGGCCGGTTCGCGGTTGGCGTCGGGGGCGAAGAAGCAGTCGATCACCGAATCGCCGCTTGCGGACGGCAGGTTGATCGGCAGGCACTCGCGTCCGAAGGTGGTGCACAGGTCTTCCAGCAGCGCGGCGAGTGACGCCGGCGTGGCCGCGTCGATCTTCGAGACGACGATGAGGCGGCATTTGTCGCGCGCGGCCTCCATCATGCGGCGGGTGCCGCTTTCGATGCCGGCGGGCGCGCTGACCAGCACCGCCGCGGTTTCGACTGCGGGGAGCGCGGACAGGGCGCGGCCGGCGAGATCGGGCAGTCCCGGGGTGTCGAGGAGGTTGACCCAGTGCCCGGCCCATTCGAGGTGCGCGAGCGAGGTCGATAGCGAATGCGCCATCGCCTTTTCCTGGGCGTCGAAATCGCTGATGGTATCGCCGCGCTCGATCGTGCCGGCGGCGCCGATGGTGCCCGAGGCGACGAGCAGGGCCTCGAGCAGGGTGGTCTTGCCGCAGCCGGCGTGGCCGAGCAGGGCAAGGTTGCGGATGTCGTGAACCGAAGCAGGTGTCATGGACTTGTCCTCAGGTGGCCTTTGTCTCGCAGTTTCCCCCTGTCGCCGCGGCTGCGCAACGGTTTCGCACCTATGCTCATGCGCTGCGCAGCCCGAGCAGCCGCGTCGTCGCGATGGCCAGCAGCGGCAGGGTGAGGCCGAGCAGCAGCACCATGGCGAGGAGCTGGCCGAGTTCGGCGTAGTTCGCCGCCACGGTGACAGCGCCGCTCGCTGCGTCGCGCACTTCGCGGGTGATCGTGTAGATCTCGTTGAGGTACTTGGTGCCGAGCTGGGACGCCGACAGCGCGAGGTTGGTGAAGGACGCCATCACCGCAAAGAAGGTCGCCTTGAGATGAGACGGTGCGGAATTCGCAATCCACGCGAGCATGGGCACCATGGACACCTGCCCGAGCGGCGATTCCAGGGCGGTGTTGGCGATGGCGATGAAGCGCGCATCGACGAGGCCGCCCGTTGCGGCAGCGGTCCATTCGTGCATACCGTGGAACATGCCGAGGATGGGAAGCGACAGGAGCGTGCTGGCCACGGTCAGGAAGACCACGATGTGCGCGATGGATTTTTCGGCCATGAAACGGCGGAAGAGGAAGAGGCCGGCGAGCGTGAGCGTACTGGTGATGAGGTCGAGGCGCGACAGGAAGCTCTGGTCGAAGCCGAGTTCGTCGATCATCCACCAACTCGCACCGGCGCCGGGTCCGGGCATGGCGCGGAAGACGAAGATCACGATGATGGTGCCGAGCAGGGTGCGACGTGCGTCGTCCGACAGTTCGCGCAACAGGCGGAAGATCATCACGCCGATGATTACGAAGGAGGCGCCGAAGATCAGCTCCTGGCCGTAGCCGAGGCCGGACAGACCCACCGCGAGGGTGAGGGCGACAAAGGCCGCGCTGCCGCCGAGGATCCACCAGTTGGGGGTTGTGGCCTGCTCGGGAGCATGGACGAGGCGGTCGATCGTCGCTGCGTCGTGGCCGAGGCGGGCGAGGCGCCGGGCTTCGCGGCGCTTGAGGCCGCCCGCCAGCAGCACTCCGCTCACGGACAGCAGCGGGATCAACAGCGCAAGTTCGTAGATGTGCACGTAGATTGCGACCTTGTCCGCTTCAGGCAGAGTTTCGCTGCCCTGGAACATGGCGACGTTGGCCAGCGACACGAGCACGGTACCGCCGATGATCGCGACGCGGCCAAGCATCTGCATCGTCGTGTGCATCAGGCGCACGGTCTCGTCCGGGAAGGGATTGCCATCTTCGTCGAGTCGCGGCACCGCCTCGACGGTCATCGCGTCGGCGACGGCGTCCTGCATCACGTAGCCGATCGGTGCGAGCAGCGCGGACAGCACGAACCATGCCTCGGCAGACATCACCTGCCGCATTGCGGTGGGGTTGCCGATCAGGCCGATCATGATGAGCAGGCTTGCCGCGATGAGCGAGGCGCCGAGATAGACGAGACCGGCCTTGTGACGCCACAGCAGGTCGACGAGATGGCCGATGGGCATCTTGAGCGCCCACGGGATGCCTGCCCAGAAGCCCAGTGCGGCGAGGAAGGAGGCCGACAGGCCGAGATAATCCTTGACGAAGAATGTCCCGACGATGCCGGTGAGGCCGGAGACCCCCGCCGCGACATAAACCATCAGCGGCGGCAGGTAGGATAGTCGCATCTCGCGGCCGAGTTCGAGGATGGTGCGGTCGAACCAGCGAAGCAGGGCAGTCATCAGGGCAGGATTCCGTCGGGGCGTGGTCGGGGGAGCGGAGTGCGGCGATCAGCGCAGCAGCGATTCGAGCCACGGCAGGATCCACGGCAGCATCGCGGCGGTGAGCAGGCCGTTGAGCCCCATCGCCAGCGCCGCGAAGGCGCCGGCCTGCTCGCTCACCTGGAAGGCGCGCGCGGTGCCGATGCCGTGCGAGGCGATGCCGATCGCGAAGCCGCGCACGGCATGATCCTCGATGTGCAGCAGGCGGTAGACGTAGCGGGCACCGACGGCGCCGAGGATGCCGGTGCTCATTACCAGTACCGCAGTCAGCGAGGGCAGGCCGCCGAGGCGCTCGGCCACGCCCATCGCGATCGGCATTGTGACGCTCTTGGGCGCCATCGACATGACCGATTCGCGGCTAGCGCCAAGCAGTGCGGCGATGCCGACAGCCGATAGGGCGGCAGTGAGGGAACCGATGGTGAGGGTGACGAGGAGGGGCAGCAGCATGCCCTTCAGGCGCTTCCATTGCGCATGGAGCGGAATGGCCAGCGCGACAGTCGCCGGGCCGAGGAGGAAGTGCACGAATTGCGCGCCGTCGAAGTAGGTCTGGTAGGGCGTGCCGGTGAGCGTCAGGACGAGCACGAGAACGGCCACCGCGACCATCACCGGGTTGAGCAGCGGGTGGTGGTTGCCCCGGCGGTAGAGCCATAGTGCGCCTTGATAGGCGAGCAGCGTGAGCGTGAGTCCGAGCAGCGGTGTGGTGGAGAGGTAGACCCAGATTTCGCCGAGTGCGGGTTTCACGACCGGTCCTCGCCGTGCGGGGTGTGTCGGGACAGCATGTGGAGGAGCAGCGCGGAAACCGCGATCGACAGCAGGGTGCTGGCGATGAGTGCCACCGTCAGCGGCAGCCATTCGTCGGCGAGGCGCTGGAAGTGGAGCATGACCCCCGTGCCGGCAGGGATGAACAGCAGCGACAGGTGCTGCAGGATGCCGGTTGCCGTGCTGCGCAATTCGCCGCCAGGTCCGCCGCGCAGGACCAGGGCTGCAAACATGAGGCCCATACCGATGACCGGGCCGGGGATGGGGAGATCGAGTCCGCGGGCAAATGCCTCGCCGATAAGCTGGAACACAAGCAGTACGGTCAGTGCGCCAATCATCGGATTGCGTGGTTCCTGTCGTGCGGGGTGGCCGTCATTCTAGTGTCAGCCGCGATCGCAGGGTAAGGGGCCGTGCCCCGAAGTGTGCCTGGATATGCGTGAGGAGCCTGTGCCGGTGTCCCGGCACAACCGCGGACGTGGCGAATGTACCCGTAAAGGGAAATGCTGCATGGCGGCAAGCGGATTTTCTGGTTCAATGACGAATGCGGCGCTTCGCAAGCAATCGCGTACGGGAGAGCGCCGCAGTGCCGTGCATGGGGCGGAATCGCTCCGTGGAGGCAGCGTTGTATTGCATTGCAGCAGGCGGCGACAACGAATCATTGCTGTTCGGGAGCGGAAGGGGAAGAGATGGGGGTAAGGAACGCTTCGGTGATCCTGATGACGGCGCTCGCGGGCTCCGCCGTGGGGGCAGAGGGAATCGGACCGCTTGCCCGTGTCGTTGAAGACCCTTTCTTTGACGAACTGCCGGTCGTGCTGTCGGTATCGCGCCTCGCGCAGCCCTTGCGCGACGCGCCGGGCTCGGTCACCGTGATCGACGCCGATACGATACGTACCTCGGGCGTGCGCGATCTCGCGGACCTGCTGCGGTTGGTGCCGGGTTTCTTTGTCGCTCACTCCACCAATGGCGCGCCGAATGCCGTCTACCACGGCATGACCGACGAGAATCCGCGCGGGCTGCAGATCCTCATCGACGGCCGTTCTCTGTACAGCCCGCTGTTCTTCGGTGGCGTGGCGTGGAACCTGATCGACGTGTCACTCGACGAGATCGAGCGCATCGAGGTGATTCGCGGCTCGAATTCGGCTGCCTACGGTTCGAATGCGTTCCTTGGTGTCGTGAATGTGGTGACGCGCTCCGCGATCGAGACTCAGGGTGTCCGTGTGCGTGCGGGTCAGGGTAACGACGGGGTTGCGGACCGGTACGCCCGGGTCGGGATGCGGATCGGCGACGGATCGGTCCGCGTTTCTGCGGAAACCGTGCGCGACAACAACATCATGCACTTCGACGACCGGCGCGAGCATCGGCGTGTCAATCTGCGGGCCGACATGCCCTTGAGTGCAGCCGACGAGTTGCAGGTGGAGGCGGGCGCCGTCGACCTGCGTCTGCGTATGGGCGTGGCGGGCGAGACGCTGAATCCGGCGCGCGGCACCGAAGCGGCAAAGACCTTCGGATCCTTGGCGTGGCAGCATGCCATCCGCGACGGCGGCTCGATTTCCCTGCGCTTCACGCATACCGCGGAGCGTTATCGCGACGACTACACCGTGTCCGACCCGGAGCTCGACCAATTGCTCGGCTCGGTCGGATTGTCGACCCCGTTTCTCTTGGAGATCGATCAACGCATCGATACGGTGCGCGACGAACTCGAGTTCCAGCACACTCTTATCCCGAGCGCGAATACCCGTTTTGTCTGGGGGGCGGGTGCGCGCTACGATGCGGTCGAGGGACGGCAGTTCTACGGCCGCGACGGTGACGCCGTGCGACAAGCGGTGCACCGGCTGTTCGGCAACTTCGAGTGGCGGCCATCAGATGCGTGGACGACGAACCTCGGCATGACGTGGGAAAACGATTCGCTGTCGAACACGTCGCTGGCGCCGCGGCTTGCAGTCAACCATCACCTGTCGCAGCAGCAGACCCTCCGCGTTGGGCTTTCGCGCGCGCACCGCATTCCATCCCTGACGGAGGCGAAGTCGCGCGAGCACTATGGTGCGCTCGACACGACCCCATTCGGGCTTCCCTTCGGCGTGATCCCGCTGGAAATACAGCGGGACGCGAGCGGGCATCTCGACAAGGAGGTGATCGACGTCACGGAAATCGGCTATCTCGGCGATTTCCGCGAACAGGGCGTGTTTGTGGATGTCCGTCTGTTCGAGGAAAAGGTCAAGGATCGCATCATGCCTGTATCCCTGACGCTTTCGCCGCCCGATTGCGAGGTGCGCGGATTGGGTCGCTTGCGGAGGCGTCCGCCGGAATGCGGCAGCTACATCGATTACATGAATGCGCAGGACCTCGATATTCGGGGGGCGGAGTATCAGCTGCGCTGGTCTCCCACGGGGGGCACTCAGTTCACGCTCAACCAGTCGTTCATCGCCATCGACTCCAAGGCGAATGCAGAATTTTCGGCACTTGGGCGGAGGGATGCGGTAAAAGCGGAGCGCCACATGGACAATTCGGCGCCGCGGCGCGCGACGATGCTGCGCTGGGTGCAGGAACTTCCCGCCGGCGCGGAATTCTCCGTCGCGCATTACCGCTACGGGCGCTTCCAATGGACGCCGAATACCGCAGTCAAGGCATTCAACCGGACGGACGTGCGCGTGGCGTATCCGTTCCGGATCGGCCCGACGCGGGCAGAGTTTGCATTGACCGGGCAGGGGGTCGGCGGTCGTCGGGCGGAGTTCAAGGAGCGTGACGCCGATGGCAGCGGGCCGATCCCGGCGCAGTACATTCATCCACGCGTCTGGGCGAGTATCGCGCTGGAATTCTGAGCGGCCCGCAGGCCGTGATCAGCTGAGCAATGCGTGACCGGCAGTGCGCGCGAGAATGCCGATACCGGCCCCCAGCGCAGCGGGTTTCCACACGCCGGCGACCCGCTTGCCCGCGGAGATGAGCACTGCGACACCGGGGATGTCCAGTGGGTGAATCAGGAAACCTGCGCTGCGGTTCATCATTTCCACGGTGGCGGAGCCTTCGCGCAGCATCTCGTCCATCACGCCCATCATCGCCGTGCCGCCGCCGATGTACTTGGTCAGCGTCGGCAGGAGCAACGCGGGGTCGATCGATACGGCGGTCATCACCGGGGCGAGGACGCGCGTGAGCAGGTCCACGGCGCCGCTGGAACGCAGCGCCATCACCGCGACGAGCGCAAGCACGAGCATCGGGATCGCCCCGACGGCGATCTTGAAGGCCTCCGCTCCAGCACGGTTGATGACATCGAGCACGCCCTTGGCGTCGTCGGCGACGCGATGGTGCAGGGTCTCGTCGAGTTGCCCTTCGACGGCCGACAGCCCGCGGGCGAAGCCGTGGTAGGTGGCAGCGGCCGCGACGAGGCCGCCGACGACGGATAGCGCAAGGGTCAGCCCGAAGTCGAGCCCCATCGCGATCATCGGGAAAGCGGCGTTGGCCTGTGCCATCGCCATCACCATCGCCAGTGTCGCCGCGAGGTGGCGGTCCGAGGCGCCGCGGCTCTCCATCATCGTCAGCGTTGCAATCGGAGCGGCGAAGCTGACGAAATTGATTTGCAGCGCGGCAAACACGCCCAGTCCCGTCAGTCCGGCGGGGCGCAGTGCGGGGGCGAGCACGTGCACGACGCGGTCGAGGACGCCCTTGGCTTCGAGCAGGCGCATCAGCGACAGCATGACGACCATCACCGGCAATAGCACGAACAGGGCGAGTTCGACGGCGGAGCGCCCGGCGCGCAGGATGATGTCGGTGATGATGTCCATGTCGATGGTCTGGATTGTGCAGTGCGGCGAATTCTACCGGAGCGGGTGGGAGGGATGCGGGGATTGCTCTCGCGCCGCGTTCGCAGCTATCGTTTGGGCTCAAACAATCAGGCGGGCGAGGAGACGGGCATGGCGATGGTGGAGACGGCGCGCGGCACGGTGTACGAGTGGCAGCGGGACCACATGGGGCACATCAACGTGCGTGCCTACCTGGACCTCTTCGATGCTGCCTGCTGGCAGTTCTACGGCGTGGTCGGGCTGGGGCCGTCGCGGCTGCGCAGTGGCGAGCTCAAGCTGGCGGCGGTGCAGCAGAACGTCAGCTACATGAGCGAGCTATACCCGGGCGATACCGTGTTCGTGCGCACGGGGGTGGTGGAGATGCGCGAAAAGGTCATCCGGTTTCGCCACGAGCTGGTGAGCGTGGAAAACGGCGAGCTGTCGGCGGTATGCGAATTCACCGCCGTGTGCCTGGATCCGGCAACGCGCCGTTCGCGGCCTTTTCCCGTCGACGTCGCGCAGCGCGCGGAAGGGCTGATGCTGCCGGCCGAGGGCTGATTCGCGGCGGATGAAAAAAAACGGCACTGCATGTGCGGTGCCGTCCGTGCGCGTGCCGGCCGGACGCGCGGTCCGGCCCCGCGAGGCGACTCAGCCTTGCGCCTTCTTCACCTGACGCCACTTGTGCAGCAGCGGCTCGGTGTAGCCGCTGGGCTGCGCGCAGCCCTTGAAGATCAGGTCCTTGGCGGCCTGGAAGGCGACCGACTTGTCGAAGTCGGCAGCCATCGGCTGGTACAGCGGGTCGCCCGCGTTCTGCTGGTCGACCACCGCGGCCATGCGCTTCAGGGTTTCCGTCACCTGCGCCTCATTGGTGACGCCGTGGCGCAGCCAGTTGGCGATGTGCTGGCTGGAGATGCGCAGCGTCGCGCGGTCTTCCATCAGGCCGATGTTGTTGATGTCCGGCACCTTGGAGCAGCCCACGCCCTGGTCGACCCAGCGCACGACGTAGCCGAGGATGCCCTGGGCGTTGTTGTCGAGTTCCTGCTGGATCTCGGTGGCGCTCCAGTTCGCGGTGGCCGCGACCGGCACAGTCAGGAGGTTGTTGAGCAGCGTTTCGCGCTCGGCGGCGAGGCTGATCTTCTCCATCTCCTGCTGAACGGACTGGACGTCGACCTGGTGGTAGTGCAGTGCATGCAGGGTCGCGCCGGTCGGCGACGGCACCCATGCGGTGGTGGCGCCAGCCTTCGGATGACCAATCTTCTGCTTCAGCATCTCGGCCATCAGGTCCGGCATCGCCCACATGCCCTTGCCGATCTGCGCCTTGCCGCGCAGGCCGCAGTCGAGGCCCACCAGCACGTTCTGACGCTCGTAGGCCTGGATCCAGGCGGAGCTCTTCATGTCGCCCTTGCGGATCATCGGGCCCGCTTCCATCGCGGTGTGCATCTCGTCGCCGGTGCGGTCGAGGAAGCCGGTGTTGATGAAGGCGACGCGCGACTCGGCGGACTTGATGCAGGCAGCGAGGTTCACCGAGGTGCGGCGCTCTTCGTCCATGATGCCGACCTTCATCGTGCTGGCGGGCAGGCCCAGCAGCTGCTCGACGCGGCCAAAGAGCTCGTTGGTGAAGGCGACTTCGGCCGGGCCGTGCATCTTCGGCTTCACGATGTACATGCTGCCGGTGCGCGAGTTGTTCTTCAGCTTGAGGTCGCGCAGCGAGATTAGCGCCGTGACGACGCCGTCCATGATGCCTTCGGGGATTTCCGCGCCGTCGGCGAGCAGGATCGCCGGGTTCGTCATCAGGTGGCCGACGTTGCGGATGAACAGCAGCGAGCGGCCGTGCAGGCGCAGCGTGCCGCCGTTCGGGGCGGTGTATTCGCGGTCCGGGTTCATCCGGCGCTCGACCGTCTTGCCGCCCTTTTCGAAGCTCTCGACCAGGGTGCCGGTGATCAGGCCGAGCCAGTTGCGGTAGGCGAGGACCTTGTCTTCGGCGTCGACCGCGGCGACCGAGTCTTCGCAGTCCATGATGGTCGAGATTGCGGCTTCGACGAGCACATCCTTGATGCCGGCCGCGTCGGTCTTGCCGATCGGGTGGTTGCGGTCGAACTGGATCTCGAGGTGCAGGCCATTGTTCTTCACCAGCACGGCCTTCGGTGCGGCAGCGTCGCCTTGGAAGCCGGCGAACTTCGATGCGTCGGCGAGGCCGGTCTTCGTGCCGTCCTGCAGCGTGACGACGAGCTTGCCGCCTTCGATGGCGTAGCCGGCGGCCTTGGTGTGGTCGCCCTGGGCGAGCGGGGCGGCCTGGTTCAGCACGTCACGCGCGAAGGCGATGACGCGCGCGCCGCGCAACGGGTTGTAGGTCGAGCCGGCTTCGGCGCCGCCGTCCGAGGGGATCGCGTCGGTGCCGTAGAGCGCGTCGTACAGGCTGCCCCAGCGCGCGTTGGCGGCGTTCAACGCGTAGCGCGCGTTCATGATCGGCACGACGAGCTGAGGGCCGCACTGTTCGCGGATCTCGATATCGACGTTGGCGGTCGTGACCTTGAACGGGGCAGGCACCGGCTGCAGGTAGCCGATCTTCTCGAGGAAGGCGCGGTAGGCCGGCATGTCCTGGATCGGGCCGGGGTGGGCGCGGTGCCAGTTGTCGAGCTCGCTCTGCAGCCGGTCGCGTTCAGCGAGCAGTGCGCGGTTCTTCGGCGCGAGTTCGTTGGCGAGCTCGCTGAAGCCTTTCCAGAACGCGCCGGCGTCGACGCCGGTGCCGGGCAGGGCCTCGGTTTCGATGAAGCGGTGCAGCTCGGCGTCGACCTGCAGCTGGTGGCATTGGATTCTCGTGCTCATGATTCCTCGCTCTTCAGATGAGATAGGTTTTGTAGAAATAGTAGATGGTGAGGACGCTGCCCACCCCGATGATGAAACGCCTCAACCACACGGCCGGCACCTTGCGGGCACCGACCGCCCCCCAGTAGCCGCCGATGGCGGCCGTGACGATCATGACCAGCGTGTGCGGCCAGCTGACTGCGCCGGCGACGACGAAGGTGACCACCGCGACGCTGTAAATGATTGCCGACAGCCAGTTCTTCAGCGCGTTGATGTCGTGGATGTCGCGGTGCCCCTGGATGGCGAGCGCGGCGATCATTACGATGCCCATGCCGGCGCCGAAGAAGCCGCCGTAGACGGACACGCCGAGTTGGAACAGCAGGCCGCCCGCGGTGCCGTGCGAGGGGCCCTCGTCCGCGCGTTGGCGCAGGCGCGCAAGGAGCGCCGAGATCCGGCCGCTGCCGGCGAACATCACGGTTGCGACGAGCAGGAGCCACGGGATCAGCATCGAGAAGGTGTCGTCCTTGGTCGACAGCAACAGCAAACCGCCGCCGATGCCGCCGACCAGGGCGACAAGTGACAGCGCGGCAAGGCCCTTGCGGAAGCGGGCGAGCTCCTTGCGGTAGGCCCAGGCGCTGGAGAGGCTGGCGGGCCACAGCGCGACGGCGTTGCTGGCGTTGGCCACCACCGGCGGCACACCGACGGCGAGCAGGGCCGGGAACGAGAAGAAAGTGCCGCCGCCGGCGACCGAATTCATCGCCCCTGCCATTGCGGCGGCCAGTCCGATGATGAGGATCTCGCTGGCGGTCATGGGCGGACGGCCGGTGCGCAGCGCAGCTGGACGAATTCGACGATATCGGTCAGGCGCTGGCCGACTGCGGTGGGCGTGACGCCGAGTTCTTCCGTTGGCAGTTGTGCGCGGTTGATCCAGAAGGTGGTGTAGCCGAACCAGGTCGCGCCCGCGGCGTCCCAGCCGTTCGAGGACACGAAGAGGATATCCTTCGCCGGCACGCCGAAGGCGTCGGGGCCGAGCTGGTAGGCGGCGTCGGCGGTCTTGTACTGATGCACGGCGTCGACCGACAGCACGTGGTCGAACAGCCCGGTCATGCCGGCGCTCTTGATCGCCACGTCCAGCATCTGCGGCGTGCCGTTCGACAGCACGGCCATCGGCAGGCCCAGCGCGCGCAGCGCCTTCAGCGCGCCGAGGTTCTCCGGGAAGGGCGACAGGCAGGCATACTGGTTCATCAGCTGGCGGCGCTGGGACTCGTTCAACGCGAGGCCGAGCTTTTTCGCCGAGTAGACGAGGCCGTCCTCGGTGATCTCGAGGAAAGGCTTGTAGCGTCCGGACAGCGTGCGCAGGAACGAGTATTCGATCTGCTTGAGGCGCCAAAGCGCAGTGAGCGCCTCTCCCTTTCCGGGAAAGAGCTGTTCCGCGAGCGCGCCCACCGAATACACGTCGAAGAGCGTGCCGTAGGCGTCGAAGGCGACTGCGCGGATGCGCTCGGTGGGTTTCATGCGGGGTTCCTGATGTTGTCATTCGCGCCTTGCGTGACCGGCATCGCTGCCGGCCACGGTGGCGTCTGTCGTCGGGGTAGCGTCTCCTCCACCCTTCGTTGAGGATGAAGTGTATTGAACTCTTGTATAAGACTGAATACCCTGTCAGGTCAATTGATCTTTTACTAAAAGTACAAAATGGATGCATTCAAGCAGGTCGAAACCTTCGTCAGCGTCGCGACCAAGGGGAGCCTTTCAGCTGCCGCGCGAGCCGAAGGCGTCACTCCGGCGGTCATCGGCCGTCGGCTGGACGCGCTGGAGCAGCGCCTGGGCGTCAAGCTCGTCACGCGCACGACGCGCAGCATCTCGCTGACGTTCGAGGGGGCGGCCTTCCTCGAGGATTGCCAGCGCATCCTCAATGACCTCGCCAACGCCGAGGCGTCCGTGAGCCTGGGGGGCGTGAAGGCGAGCGGCCATATCCGCGTGTCTGCGCCAGCCGGTTTCGGACGCCTGCACGTGGCGCCGCTGTTGCGCGAGTTCCTGGAGATGAACGCGGATGTGTCCTGCACGCTGGACCTCACCGATCGCGTCGTGGATCTGGTGAATGAAAGCATCGACTGTGCGATCCGTATTGGCGAGTTGCCGGACTCCAGCCTCGTGTCGATCCGGCTGGCGGAGAACCGGCGCGTGGTGGTCGCCAGTCCGGCCTATCTGGCGCGCCACGGCTCGCCCGCGGCGCCGCCGGATCTTGCTTCGCACAATTGTCTTTCGCTCGGTCAGCAGCGCGGGTGGCTGTTCTGTGGCGAGAAGGGCGAGACGATCGCGGTGAAGGTGAGCGGGCGGCTCGAGTGCAACGACGGGGCGGTGCTGCACCAGTGCGCGCTGGCCGGCGACGGGCTCGCGTGGCGTTCGCTGTGGGAGGTCGATGCCGACCTGCGGGCGGGGCGCCTCGTCACGGTGCTCGACGAATTCGCCGCGCCGACGATGGGCATCTACGCGGTATTCCCTCAGCGCAAGCGGCTCGCGCTACGGGTGCGCTTGTTCATCGATCATCTGAAGAACAACTATGGCCGTCCCGACTACTGGGTGTCCTCACCTCCGGCGATCGCTGCGTCTCCAATCGCCGGGCGCGTGATCTGAGCGGCTATCAGGCCGCCTGCCTGAGTTCGCGCGCAAGTGCCTTGTCGGTCTTCATGATGTGATTGACCAGCCAATCGCGCAGGAAGCTCAACAACTCGGATGACAGCGTCTGCCCGGCATCGAAGCGGGCCTTGTGCGCGAGCACGTCGGCGACGAGTTGCTTGTGCTGCTGCTGGTGATGGAAGAAGTCGGGGTAGTTCGCCTTCTTCATCAGGTCTTCCTCGAAGCCGAAGTGGAACGCCGTATAGCGGACCAGTTCGTCGAAAACCGCGCCGATCGCGCTGCGCCCCTCGCCGCGCTGCATTGCGGCGTTTACGGCGTTGGCGAGATCGATCAGCTTGCGATGCTGTGTGTCGATGTCCGAGTGGCCGGTTGCCAGCGCCCCATTCCACGCCATCACCGGTGAGATCGCAGTGTTGGTGGTGCCCTTCGCGGGTTCCAGCGTGCCGGCGAGGTGCGTGAAGAAACCCAGCCGCTGCAGCAGGCTGGCCGAGTGCGTTTCGAGCTTGGCGGCGGTACCGGAGGTTGCACGGATGATCGCTTCGGTCTTCTCTGCCGCCGCGATCATGTTCGCGACGCCCTGCACGATCCCCTTCGCCTCGGTGCTCTCCTTGGCCGTTGCCGCAGCGAGCGCACTGATCTTCTTCAGTGCGTCGTGCGACTGGTTCTTGATCCGCCGAAGCATGTCCGCGGCGTGTTGTGCCTCTTCGACGCCACTTTGCAGTTCGGGTGAGATCTCGGCCATCTGCATCACGGCGGCACTCGTGTCGGACTGGATGGTGCCGATCATGCGGGTGATCTCGGCGGTCGCGGTTGCCGTGCGCTCGGCAAGCTTGCGCACCTCGTCAGCGACGACGGCGAATCCGCGGCCCTGTTCGCCCGCACGTGCGGCCTCGATGGCGGCGTTGAGGGCGAGGAGATTTGTCTGGTCTGCAATTTCGGCGATGATCTTCGCAATGCCGCCGATCTCGCGCACGCTCGCGACCAGGGATTCGATCTGCGCTGCCGAGGTCGTTACCGACTGTACGATCCGGCTCATCTTTTCGGAAGCGCGGCTCACGAACTGCTCGCCGCTGAGCGACAGCTCTGCGACGTCGCGCGAATCGGCTTCGGTTTCGGCTGCGAGCCCGGATACGAGAGCGATGTTGCGGTCGATCTCGTGGATCGCGGTCGCGACTTCGTGGTTCGTGCTGGCCTGCATCTGCAGCGTGAGCGCCATCTCGGTCGTCTGTCCGGACATGCGCCCCGCGCCCACCGCGAGTTCCTGCGCGTCACGCGCAACGTGGTCGATCACACCTCGCAGTGTGTGTTGAGCGGCTGTCGCATGTCCCGAAACGCTGTCCGGGGAAGCGCCGGAATTGGCGGCCTCGGCGAGCCGCCCACCGGACAATCCGCTCAGCAGCCCTACGACGTGCGGCAGATCGCCTCCGAGGCGGCGCAGCGCCAGCGACCGGGCGGCAAGGAGAATTCCGCCGTATGCGAGGCCGAGCATCAGGACGATGGCCGCAGCGTAGGGGGCGAGCGCGGGGATGAAGTGCAGACCTGCCGCTGTGGCGGAACTCAGCACGACGGCGAGGATTGCGGGAAACAGCAGGCAGGTGCCGATTTGCGGGGTCTTCGCCATTGCATTCGATCCGGAGGAGAAGTAACAAAAAGTTACGAACGCAGTATATCGTTTGTTATAACCATGACGTCGACTCCGTATTTTCCCCAGGTTGTGCGGTTGGGGCAGGGTACTTGTACGATCCGAAACCCTGCGGTATATTCCCGGCTCTTCGCCGTTGTAGCTCAGTTGGTAGAGCAACTGATTCGTAATCAGTAGGTCGAGTGTTCGATTCACTTCAACGGCACCATTGATTCAGGCAAAAGGCCAGTCCCTCGGGGCTGGCCTTTTGCTTTTTGGCTGCTATGAAACGAGAGTGCAAACCGCGCACTGTGTCTGCCCGAGTGATTCCCGACCCGGCTGACGTTACCATTGGTCCGTTCGCCACCGCGGTGGTGATGAGCAGCGTCGAAGAGGAAGGGAATGTTTGGAGACTGCGAGCGCGAGCTCACGCATACACGCCAGATCACCTGCCGCGCCTTCCGGCGCAAGGATGGCCTGTGGGAAATCGAGGCGACGGTGATGGACGAGAAGGGCGAGGACGTCCCCTTCCGTTCGCGCGCTCCGGTGCGCGCCGGTGAATTCATGCACCATATGGGCATCGATTTCCTGATCGACGACAACTTCACGATCCTCGACGTACGGGCTGTAATGCGCGCGGCACCATGGGGCGCGTGTCCCGCAGCGACCGAGTCATACGGCCGCCTGATCGGGTTGCAGATTGGGCCGGGTTTCGGGCGGCAGATTCGCGAGCGCATCGGTAGCGATCAGGGATGTGCGCATCTCACCGACCTGATCACCCAGGTCGGCAACACCTATATGCAGGCCTCGTGGCCGGACCGCATGGCGCAGCAGGTTGCGATCGACCCGGACCCGCGGCGCTGGCCGGATTCGCGTGCAGTGGCCTTTATCGGCGAATGCCTTGCGTGGAAGCGCGACGGTGAGACGCTGCGACAGGAGTATCCGGAGCTCGCACAGGGGTAAGTCCGGGCCGTGAGCCGCCTCGACAGCGGTGGATAGGCGGTCTAGGCTGAGTCGGGTGCGGCCGCTTCGCCGCCGTGCCGTCTGCGCTGGGGAATCAGCATGCCGAAATCAGTCTCCGATCCTTCACGCACGGTGGTCGCACAGCGTCCGGACCGCGAAATCGCCACACGGCAGCGCCTGCCGTATTTCGTCGGAATCTCGGGGGACTCGGCGGGCAGCCGGGGGCTGTCCATGCACCTGGTGGTCATTCCGCCGGGCGGTGTCGCGGCGCCGCATCGGCATCGCGGATACGAGACCGCAATCTATGTGCTCGAAGGGTGTGTCGAGACGCGCTTCGGGCCCGGTCTGCGCGAAAGGGTCGTGAGCAGCGCGGGGGAGTTCCTGTTCATTCCCCCCGACGTCCCGCACCAGGCCCGCAATCTCAGTGACGTCGATCCGGCGCGGGCGATCGTCGCTCGCAACGATCCTGCCGAGCAGGAGAACGTGGTGCCCTACGACCCTGCCGAAGATTCCGGTGCGGGCGGCGGCTGAAGCGGTTCCCGGTCGGTTGGTGTGTCGTCGTTGCAGTGTGGGGCGCGAGGCGGGCAATTATTTCCTACGATGAGGTTTACCCGCCTGTGAGCACGCGGGCGGCTTTGTTGTGTGCCTCGGGCGGAGGGCCGCATCGTGGTGCATGGCATGCCGATGCACCTTGACTGGGTGATGGTTGCACCGATGCGGTGCGATTTCGTGCGGGATTCAAGAGATCCTCACGAAATGGTGCTTTCCCCGTGGGGAATTTGACCCTGGCATGGTCTTCGCTGATGTCCGATGAATCGCTTCCGGATCGAATCATCATGACGACGCTGGTTTTCGACGAAATGCACGACGCGGACGCGAGCACGCGCCCGCACTACGGTCCGTTCGAAACCTGGGCCCGTGGCCTGTCGCCGGACGTGATGGCGCGCAAGCGGGCCGAGGCGGACCTGGCGTTCCGTCGGCTCGGCATTACTTTCGCCGTGTATGGCGAGGAGGCGGGCACCGAGCGGCTGATTCCATTCGACACCATCCCGCGCATCATCCCCAATGCCGAGTGGAAGACCCTGCGCGCCGGGCTCAAGCAGCGCGTGAAGGCGCTGAACATGTTTCTGGACGACATCTACAACGGCCAGGACATCCTGCGTGCGGAGCGCATCCCCGCCGGCGAGGTGCTCAACAACGCGCAATTCCGCCCCGAGATGAAGGGGTTCAAGGTGCCCAACGGCATCTATGCGCACATCGCGGGCGTGGACGTCGTGCGCGCGGGAGCGGGCGAGTTCTACGTGCTGGAGGACAACCTGCGTGTGCCTTCGGGCGTGTCCTACATGCTGGAGAACCGCAAGATGATGATGCGGCTCTTTCCCGAGCTCTTCGCGCAGCAGAAGATCGCGCCCGTCGAGCACTATCCGGACCTGCTTCTGGAGACGCTGCGCGCGGTGGCGCCGGCGGGCGTGGACGATCCGACGGTGGTCGTGATGACGCCGGGGGCGTTCAATTCGGCCTATTTCGAGCATTCCTTCCTCGCGCAGCAGATGGGCGTCGAACTCGTCGAAGGTCGCGACCTGTTCATCGACCACGACGCGGTCTACATGCGCACGACGCGCGGGCCGAAGCGCGTTGATGTGATCTATCGCCGTATCGACGACGACTTCCTCGACCCGCAGGTCTTCCGCTCCGATTCGATGCTGGGCGTGCCCGGCCTGCTAAGGGCCTACCATGCGGGGCGTGTGACACTGTGCAACGCTATCGGTACCGGCGTCGCGGACGACAAGTCGATCTACCCCTACGTCGGCGAGATGGTGCGCTTCTACCTGGGCGAGGAACCGATCCTCAACAATGTCCCGACCTACCGCTGCCGCGAGAAGGACGACCTGCGCTACGTGCTGGACCATTTGCCCGAGCTGGTGGTGAAGGAGGTGCACGGTGCGGGTGGCTACGGCATGCTGGTGGGGCCGGCCGCGACGAAGGCCGAGATCGAGCAGTTCCGTGCGGTGCTGGTCGCACATCCGGACAAGTACATCGCGCAGCCGACGCTGGCGCTGTCGACCTGTCCGACCTACATCGATGGCGGCATTGCGCCGCGCCACATCGACCTGCGGCCCTTCGTGCTCTCGGGCAAGGAAGTCTCGCTGGTGCCGGGCGGACTCACGCGCGTCGCGTTGCGCGAGGGCTCGCTGGTGGTCAATTCCTCGCAGGGCGGCGGAACCAAGGACACCTGGGTGCTGGAGAACGGCCATGCCGAACCGCACCGCTGAGCCTTGCCGCCTTCGCTCCCCGACCAGGACTGCCGCGCCGGAGCCCGAATCATGCTGAGCCGCACCGCCGATCATCTCTATTGGATGGCTCGTTATTCCGAACGCGCCGAGAACCTCGCGCGCCTGCTCGACGTCAATTATCAGATGTCGCTCGTCCCGCACGACGCCGAAACCGAGCGCAGCAGCTGGAACGCGATCATCGCGCTGAACAGCCTCGAATACGCCTACGCGAAGCGGCACGACGAGGTCACCGCGACCAAGGTGCTGCATTTCATGGTGCGCGACGAGACGCATCCTTCGTCGATTTTCAGCTGCCTGCGTGCCGCGCGCGAGAACGCCCATGCGGTGCGCGGCACGCTGACGGCCGAAATGTGGGAGACCATCAACGAGACCTGGCTGCAATTGCGTGGCCAGAGCTTCGAACAGATCCACGCCAGCGGCATTGCCGCCTTCTTCGACTGGGTGAAGCAGCGCGCCTCGCTGCTGCGTGGCGCGATGTTCGGCACGATGCTGCAGGACGAGGCCTTCCAGTTCATCCGTCTGGGGGCCTTGCTCGAACGAGCCGACAACACGGCGCGCATCCTCGACGTGAAGTACCACAGCCTCGCCGGCGCGCAGCAGCCTGCGGCCGACGATCTCGTCGATGCCAACGATTTCTACCACTGGGGCGCGCTGCTGCGCTCGGTGTCGGCCTTCGAGGTGTATCGCAAGGTGTATCGCGACGTGATCACCCCGGAGCGGGTCGCCGAGCTGCTGATCCTGCGGGAGGATCTGCCCCGTGCGCTGCATTCGTGCATGGCGGGGGTGGTGGAGATACTGGACAAGGTGCGCAACAGCCGCTCCGACGAGACCGTACGTCGCGCCGGGCAGCTTTACGCAACGCTGCGCTACGGCCGCATGGACGCCATCTTCGAGCGCGGCCTGCACGCGTGGCTGGACGATTTCATCGATTCGATCGGCAATCTGAGCATGCGCATCAGCGAGGATTTCCTTGTCGGCGCGTGAGCCGGGCGGGCGAACCACATGAGCCGTCACGGCGGGCGCCCTCCCGCTGCGGCACCAAGCGAGCAAATGCCATGACCTACTGTGTCGCGATGCGCCTCGAAAAGGGGCTGGTATTCCTCTCCGACTCGCGCACCAATGCGGGCGTCGACCACATCAACACCTTCCGCAAGATGCGCGTCTGGCAGCGGCCGGGCGAGCGCGTCGTCGTGATGTGCACATCGGGCAACCTGTCGGTGAGCCAGTCGGTGGTGAACATCATCAGCGAGCGGCTTGCGCTCACTGATTCGGCCAACCTCTTCAATGCGCCCAACATGTTCGAGGTGGCGCGCCACGTCGGCGACGTCGTGCGCGAGGTGCACCGGCGCGATGCCGAGGCCTTGCGCGAGTTCGGCGTCGAGTTCAACGCCTCGCTGATCGTCGGCGGGCAGATCTTCGGCGAGGCGCCGCGGCTCTTCAACGTCTATGCGGCGGGCAACTTCATCGAAGCCACCGAGGACACCCCCTACATCCAGATCGGCGAATCGAAGTATGGCAAACCGATCATCGACCGCGTGTTGCGCTACGGCTCCACGCTCGCCGACGCGACCAAGTGCGCGCTGGTGTCGATGGATTCGACGATCCGCTCGAACCTGTCGGTGGGCCTGCCGCTCGACCTGTGCGTCATCGAGCGCGACGCGTTCACGGTGAAGTCGCACATCTCGGTCAATCAGGACCACGCTTACTACGCGCAGATCCGCGGCCAGTGGGGCGAGCGGTTGCGTGAGGCCTTCGCCGACCTACCGAATCCGGACTGGCTCTGAGTGCGCTGCGTCGCAGCGGTCCGCCCGGTCGTCCAGATCAAGATCACATTCCCTAAGCGTCGCCGGCGACTCGTGCGACGACCCTCGACAAATTGCGGAGATCCAGCGTGTCGATCCACGTCGCCCTGAACCACGTCAGCCACTACAAGTACGACCGCGCGGTCCAGCTCGGACCGCAGGTCGTGCGTCTTCGACCGTGCCCGCACAGCCGCACGTGCATCCTGTCATACTCGCTGAAGGTGCTGCCGGCCAAGCATTTCATCAACTGGCAGCAGGACCCGCAGAGCAACTACCTTGCACGCCTGGTCTTCCCGGACAAGACGCGGGAGTTCCGCGTTGAGGTCGATCTCGTCGCCGAAATGGCGGTGCTGAACCCCTTCGACTTCTTCCTCGAGCCCGAGGCCGAGCACTACCCGCTCACTTACAGCGCGGAGCAGCGCGTCGAGCTCGCGCCCTACCTGCACCGCATGAGCGTCGGCACGGGCTTGGGCGAGCGCTTCGCCGCGTATCTGGGGGCGATCCCGCGTGACAGGCGCCGGACAATCGACTTCCTTGTCGACCTCAACGCGAAGCTGCAGCAGGACATCGGCTACCTGATCCGCCTCGAGTCGGGCGTGCAGTCGCCCGAGGAAACGCTCGAAAAGGGCAGCGGCTCGTGCCGCGATTCGGCCTGGCTGCAGGTGCAACTTCTGCGCCACCTGGGACTGGCGGCGCGCTTCGTGTCCGGCTACCTGATCCAACTCACCGCCGACGTGAAGTCGCTCGACGGTCCGAGCGGCCCGGAGGCAGACTTCACAGACCTGCACGCCTGGTGCGAGGTCTATCTGCCGGGCGCGGGCTGGATCGGCCTTGATCCGACCTCCGGGCTCTTCGCGGGTGAGGGCCACATCCCGCTCGCTTGCAGCCCGGAGCCCTCGTCGGCTGCGCCGATCAGCGGCCTCATCGACGAATGCGAATGCGATTTCGCGCACGCGATGAAGGTCGAGCGCATATGGGAGGCGCCGCGCGTCACCAAGCCCTACACGGAAGAGCAATGGGCAAGGATCGAGGCCCTCGGCCATGAGATCGATGCCCAACTGACGGCCCGCGACGTGCGCCTGACAATGGGCGGCGAGCCGACCTTCGTCGCGGTCGACGATCCCGACGGCGATGAATGGAACACGACCGCGATGGGGCCGACCAAGCGCCTGCTGGCGGCCGACCTCTACCACCGGCTGCGCGAGAAGTACGGCGCTCAGGGCTTGATGCACTTCGGCCAGGGCAAGTGGTATCCGGGCGAGCAGTTGCCGCGCTGGTCGCTCAACGCCTTCTGGCGCCGCGACGGCGAGCCGATGTGGCGCGACGCCGCGCTTTACGCCGACGAGCGCCATCCGGCCGGCGCCGACGCGGCGCTTGCGAACCGCTTCCTGTCGGGCGTCGCCGAGCGGCTCGCGCTCGACCCGAAACATGTGTTCGACGCTTTCGAGGACGTCTTCTACTACCTGTGGCGCGAGCGCCGCCTGCCGGCCAACGTCGACCCCTTCGATGCCCGGCTCGACGACCCGCTCGAGCGCGAGCGCCTGCTGCGCGTGTTCTCGCACGGGCTGCCGAACGCCGTCGGCGCCGTGCTGCCCGTCGCGCGTGCCCCCGCCGGACAGTGGGTCAGCAGCCCGTGGTTCCTGCGCTCCGGCCGCTGCTACCTGATCCCGGGCGACTCACCGATGGGCTACCGCCTGCCGCTGGACTCCCAGCCATGGATCAGCAAGGGGGATTATCCCTACCTGCATCAGCCCGACCCGGCGCAAGTCTTCCCGCCGCTCGCCACGCATGCCGAACTGCGCCGCCAGCTGCGGGACCGTCCGGCGCGCACCGGGGTGGGCGAGGGCGCGGCAGCCGCGGCCATGCGCGTCCCGGGCAAGCACGAATCCGCCACGGAGATCACGCGCACCGCGATGTGCGCGCAACCGCGCGAAGGCACCCTGTACATCTTCATGCCGCCCACCGGCGCGCTCGACGACTACCTCGCCATCGTCGCGGCGGTCGAGGCCACTGCCGCGGCGCTCGGCCAGCCGATCATCCTCGAAGGCTACGAACCGCCCTCCGACCCGCGTCTCGCGCACTTCAGCATCACCCCCGACCCCGGCGTGATCGAGGTCAACATCCACCCCGCCGCTAGCTGGGACGAACTCGTCGAGCGCACCACCCACCTCTACGACGCGGCGCGCGAGTCCCGCCTGTCGACCGAGAAATTCATGCTCGACGGCCGCCACAGCGGCACCGGCGGCGGCAACCACTTCGTGTTGGGCGGCGCCACCACCGCCGACTCGCCCTTCCTGCGCCGCCCCGACCTGCTCCGGAGCCTTATCGGCTACTGGCACAACCACCCCTCGCTGTCCTACCTCTTCTCCGGTCTCTTCATCGGCCCGACTTCGCAGGCGCCGCGCATCGACGAGGCGCGCAATGATTCGGTGTACGAGATCGAGGTCGCCTTCCGCGAGCTGGAGCGGCAGATCGGCCTCAGTGGACAACACTCCGGGCAATGTCCGCCCTGGCTCATCGACCGCCTGCTGCGCAACCTGCTCATCGACGTCAGCGGCAACACCCACCGCGCCGAGTTCTGCATCGACAAGCTGTATTCGCCCGACGGCCCCGCCGGCCGCCACGGCCTGCTCGAGCTGCGCGCCTTCGAGATGCCCCCGCATGCGCGCATGTCGCTTACCCAGCAGCTCCTGCTGCGCGGGCTCGTTGCGCGCTTCTGGCAGCAGCCCTACGCCCCGGAGCGCCTCGTGCGCTGGGGCACGGAGCTGCACGACCGCTACATGCTGCCGCACTTCGTCGCGCAGGACTTCGCCGACGTCATCTCCGAGATGAACGGCTTCGGTCTGCCGATCCGCGAGGAATGGTTCGCGCCGCATTTCGAGTTCCGCTTCCCCAAGGTCGGCGACTTCGCCGTGCGCGGCGTCGAGGTCGAACTTCGCCACGCCCTCGAGCCCTGGCACGTGATGGGCGAGGAGGGGGCCGCCGGCGCCACCGTGCGCCACGTCGACTCCTCGCTCGAGCGCCTGCAGGTCAGGGTGAGCGGCATGGCGCCGGACCGCTACGTGCTGGCGGTCAACGGCACGGCGCTACCCTTGCAGGCGACCGGCACCGTTGGCGAGGCCGTCGCCGGCGTGCGCTACCGCGCATGGCAGCCGGCGTCCTGCCTGCATCCGACCATCGGCGTCGATGCGCCGCTGGTGTTCGACCTCGTCGACACCTGGATGAAGCGCTCGCTCGGCGGCGCCCAGTACCACGTCGCCCACCCGGGCGGACGCCATCACGACACTTTCCCGGTGAACGCCTTCGAAGCCGAATCGCGCCGTCTGGCGCGTTTCTTCCGCATGGGCCACACGCCGGGCAGGCGTCCCGTGGATATCGAACCCGTGCGACGCAACGCGGAGTTCCCCTTCACGCTAGACTTGCGGGGAGTCCCCAAGGCCAGCTCCTGACCCCGACGATGCTGCACCAGCTGCTCTCGCTCTACGCCCGCCAGTCCGGCCGCTACGATGAAATGCTCGCGGGGGCGGAGCACTTGCGGCCGCACTGGCAGGCGCTGTTCGAGGCGCTGGACGTCTCGACGCCCGACCAGATGCGCGCGCGCCAAGCTTTCGTCACCGAGCGCATCCGCGAGAACGGCACTACCTACAACGTCTATGCCGACCCGCAGGGCGCCGACCGGCCGTGGGCCCTCGATCCGCTGCCCTTCATCCTCCCTGCCCACGAGTGGGCGCAGATCGATGCTGCCATCGCCCAGCGCGCGGACCTGCTGGATCAGGTGCTCGCCGACCTTTACGGCCCTCAGCAGCTGATCCGCAGCGGCGCGCTGCCCGCGGCGCTGGTCTACGGCCATAACGGCTTCCTGTGGCCCTGCCAGGGTACGCGCCCGCCCTCGGGTCATTTCCTGCACGTCTATGCGGCCGACCTCGCGCGTTCGCCGGACGGTCGCTGGTGGGTCATCGCCGACCGTGCGCAGGGCCCCTCGGGCGCCGGCTACGCGCTCGAAAACCGCCTGATCGTCTCGCGCCTGTTTCCGGACCTCTTCCGCGACCAGCGCGTGCATCACCTCGCGGATTTCTTCCGCCACCTGCAGGACAGCCTCGCACGCTGGGCCCCGGTCGATCCCGGCGAGACGCCCTTCGTCGTGCTGCTCACGCCCGGCCCCTACAACGAGACCTACTTCGAGCAGTCCTACCTCGCGCGCTACCTCGGCTTCCCGCTCGTCGAAGGCCAGGACCTCACCGTGCGCGGCGACTCCGTGTATCTGAAGACCCTCGCCGGACTCAAGCGCGTCCACGTGATCCTGCGCCGGCTCGACGACGACTACGCCGATCCGCTGGAACTGCGCGGCGAATCCTCGCTCGGCGTGCCCGGCCTCGTCGAGGCGGCGCGCGCCGGTCGCGTGCTGATGGCCAACGCGCTGGGCAGCGGCGTGCTGGAATCCTCGGGCCTGCTCGCCTTCCTGCCCAAGCTCGCCGAACACCTCCTCGGCGAGCCGCTCGCGATGCCGGCCGTCGCCAGCTGGTGGTGCGGCGAAGCCCCTGCGCTCGACTACGTCGTCGAGCATCTCGCCGAACTCGTCATCAAGCCCGCCTATCCCTCGCAACGCCTGCAGCCGGTGTTCGGGCGCGACCTCGACGCCCGCGGGCGCGCCCACTGGGTAGAACGCCTGCGCCATCGCCCGCACGCCTATGTCGGGCAGGAACTGGTGGAGCTGTCGCAGGCGCCGGTGATGCCCGACTCCGGCAGCCCGACCCTCGACCGTCGCCTCGTCGCGCGCGCGATCGGCGTGCGCGTCTATGCGGTCGTCACACCCGAGGGCTGGCGCGTGATGCCCGGCGGGCTCACGCGCGTCTCCGGCAGCGGCGACGTCGACATCCTGTCGATGCAGCGCGGCGGCTCGTCGAAGGACACCTGGGTCCTGTCCGAGGCCCCGGTGAGCCAGTTCAGCCTGCTCAAGGGCGAACTCGGCGCGGGCGACATCGTGCGCGCCGGCCCCGAGATCGCCAGCCGCAGCGCGGAGAACCTGTTCTGGCTCGGCCGCTACGCCGAGCGCGTCGAGAACAGCGCCCGCCTGCTGCGCTTTGCCTGCGACCGGTTGAACGAGGAAGGCGATGCGGCCGCGGACGCAGGCGCGTCCGGGAAGGCGGTGCGCGGCGAAGGCGCTCGCGAGCTTTTCGGGGAGCCGGGCGTCCTCGCCACCGCCGTGGGCTACTGCGAACTCTTCGGCCTGCTCCCGCCCGCCGATGAGCGCTCCGTCGCGCGCCGCCTCATCGAAGCTGCGCTCGACGAAAACGTCCCCGGCAGCCTCGCCTCCACGCTGCGCCGCGCCGTGTGGGCCGCCACGCAGGTGCGCGACCGCCTCTCCCTCGACCACTGGCACTCCCTCAACCGCCTGCACGACATCCTGCGCCGGCAGCGCCCCGACGGCGCCTCGCCGGCCGACATCGGCGCGCTGCCCTCGACGCTGGACCGCGTGCTGCTCGCCTGCGTCTCGCTGTCAGGCTTTGCGATGGACGAGATGATGCGTGACAGCGGCTGGCGCTTCCTCATCCTCGGCCGCCGCATCGAGCGCCTGCAATGCCGCAGCCGCATCGTTGCGCATTTCCTGGAAGCCTGTGGCGGTCAGCCGGCCGGCGTCGATGCCTTGCTGGAACTGTCCGACTGCGCCGAAGCCTATCGCCAGCGCTACCTGCGCACGCCCGATATGCTGCCGACGCTGGACCTCGTCGTGTTCGACACCGACAACCCCCATTCGGTGGCGTTCCAGGCCGACATGCTGCTGCGCTACCTCGAAGTGCTGCAGCGCGACCTCGCCGCATCGGGGGTGGCAGAGGGGGAGGCAGGCTACGGCATTCCGCCGTTCCGCGAGGCCGCCGGCGCGCTGAATGCGTTTTCCCTGCATGCGATCGAACACGGACTCCCGGGCGGGACACCGGCGGTGCAACGCCGCACCGCCTGCGCCGGGTGCAACGAACTCGCGCGCCTCCTGCGCGTCGCGCACGACGCTTCGGCGGCGCTGTCGAACCGCATCGCCGAGCGCTTCTTCACCCACGTCCGCCCCGCCGCGCGCATCCTTTCCGCCTGACCATGCGCTACCACGTCCTCCACACCACCGAGTACCACTATTCGCAGCCGGTGCAGACCGCGCGGCATCTCCTGCACCTCGTCCCGCGTCCCGTCCCTTGGCAGATGCTCGAACGGCAGGCGCTGCGCATCGACCCCGAACCGACTACGCGGGCGCACGGCATCGACGTCTTCGGCAATCCGGCAGACCGCATCGAATTCGCCGCCTCGCACGACCACCTGCGCGTCGAAAGCGAACAGACGCTCACGGTCGCCCCACGCCCGTGGCTTGCCACACCGACCGACGGCCCTGTCTGGGAGAAGGTGCGCGACGCGCTCGACTATCACGCGAGTCCGCTCGGGGATGCGATTGCCCGAGCCCAGCGCATGCGCTTCGAATCACCCGGCGTGCGCGTCAAGCGCGAACTCGAAGACTACGCCGCCCCCTCGTTCGCCGCCGGCCGTCCGGTGATCGACGCCGCCCGCGACCTCATGCGCCGCATCCACGCGGAGTTTCGCTACGACCCCGAGGCCACCGAAGTCGGCACCTCGGTCGTCGAGGTGCTCGAAAACAGGCACGGCGTCTGCCAGGACTTCGCCCACCTCATGATCGCCTGCCTGCGTTCGCTGGGCCTCGCAGCACGCTACGTCTCCGGCTACCTGCGAACCGACCCCCTGCCGGGGCAGGCACGAATGACGGGTAGCGACGCCTCGCACGCCTGGGTCGCGGTGTTCGTCCCCGAAACCGGCTGGATCGAATTCGACCCCACCAACGACTGCCTCGCCGACGAACGCCACATCGTCCTCGCCTGGGGCCGCGACTTCGGCGACGTCTCGCCGATCCGCGGCGTGATCCAGGGGGGAGGAGAACACTCGCTGAAGGTGGGCGTCACCGTGACCCTCGTCGAAGCCGGTAACTGATCGGGGGTCACGGTCCCGCAGCCGGTGAGGCACGGGACCGCCTCCGATCAGTTTTGCGCCGGGGATAAGCAACTGCTCATGAGGTCGTCGTCACATGCAACCGCACCGTCGATCCGGTACCAGTGGGCGACGGGATCGCCTGCGCATTCCAGTGTTACGGTTTTCCCCGATTTGATCTCGGTCGCTGACACTCCGGCGGATCCTGCCGGGGTCTGCATCTCGTCATGGTCTTCGTGAATCACGTAACGGTATCCGACATTCGAGAAACTCAGCGAGACCTGATCAGTATCTGGCCGGAAGTAGTGATAGTAAGAAAACTGACCCGGGGAGTTTCGGCGAGAAGCCGGATACTCCAGTTCGACTGCGCCTGCTTCGCCGAACCGATAGATGACATACCCACCATTCGGTTTCTGCAGAAGGTCTCTCGACGTGCAAACCGACACCACTTTGGTCGATCGCTTGAGTCGGCAGGAAAATACGACATCCTCGGCTTGGGTGCAAAGGCTGGGTGAAGTGCCGGCAAGCACGGTCGTGGGCAGGAGAATGAGGGCAATGAAATATCTCATTGGTGAGGGTAGGCGGCTCAGCAAATGCGTGGCGCGGTATCTTGAGGTAGTCCGCGTCTGAAGCGTTCGAACAGGTAGATTTCCTGCGGGATCAGCGGTGTCATGCGGTCAGAGCTGGGGGGCGGATTGGTCGGGTGACCATTGCCAGAAGGTGTTGCCGTAATCGCCACCGAGCGCGGGCATGATCTCGCCCTGCTTGAACCAGCGGCGCGAATTGGCTTGGGCTGGCGTGAACCACCATCCGGCTTCGGGGCAGGGCTGGCCCGCGGGGACGTTGGGGCGGCGGCGTTCGCCGACGTCGCTCGACGCCTCTTCTCCGGGCACGCCCCCGCCGCTGTCGGCTACGCGCTCGACCAGCGTCCAAACGGTATCGACCTCGCTGATGTTTTGCCCGGTCTTCGGGTCATAGCCCACCGACGTGGACGTTGCATGGGGCCCCGCGTAGAAGAATTGGGCGCAACTTTCGTCCGCGTCGGGCAGATAGACGCCGGTGACCGTGACTGGTTCGTCGGTGGCGACGCGGACTGCAGGGTTGAGCCGGTAGATGGGCCAGGTCGGCGGGGCATCCAGCGGGCCGCGACTGTCTGCATTGTAGCGGGACGACAGGCTGCCCTTGATCCAACCTATAAAGGCGGTAAATCCGATGTTGCTCGCATAACGACTGGCCTGCACTCCGGCTTCATCGAAGCGCGTCGCGTAAGGTTCGGGGATCCAGTCGCAAGGATAGTCTCGGATTTGGCCAGCAAAGGCGGTATTGACGTTGCCCGCGATCTCGATCGCAGACGGATCGCCACGTAGCAAAGCGACATAGGCGTCCTCCAACATCTGGAGCGTGTCGCGGAAATTCGGCAGCACGACGCTGCCCCAGGTGATGTCCGGCTGTTGCCAGCGCGGGCGGCTGCGGTAGTCGGGCGGCAGAGTGCGCATTACGTGAGCCAAAGCCTCCTCGGCGGCTTGAACCGTCTCGGCGAAGGCGTCGCGCAGCTTCTTGAAGTAGTCTGCGCTGGTATAGCGTTCGATCAGGTAAATTTCCTGTGGGATCAGAGGGGTGCTCATGTCTATTTGCCCTTGTGCCAGTTGTTGGTGAGCGTCGGCACGCCTAGCAGGTCCACATGCTCGCCAAAATTACCGTAGCCCCAGTTGGTGGGTTGGCGCCTGCCGAGATGGGCTGCGTCGAGGTCGGCCGGATCCAGCACGATCTGCCGGCCGCCACCCGCCGTCCAGAAATGATTTCCGTTGTCGTCGGCCTTCACGGGATTGCCCGCGCGGTCCTTGAGGACTTGTGAGGCAGTTTCCCCTTCCCACACTTTCAGGGGTTTGCCTAGCGGTACGGTGTAGGTGACGAATTCTCCATTGCTGTTCCAGTTTGTCCATACTGCAAAGCGGTCGCGCCAGTCTGCCTTGCCCCTGAGCAATTCGAATTCCTCCTTGCGCATCCAGCAGATGCTGTTGTCGCGTGAATCGGGATCGATCACCCGATAGAGCACTGTGCCGGGTGGAATCTCCGCCGTTTCAATGGTGTGGAATGTCCTGAAACTTTTTTTGAGGGGTCGGCTCGCGCTTACATCGGTGATGTCGGGATAGCCCTCAGGAATGGCAGGGCTCTCCTCCATGGCTCTCTTCGGTGCCTTTCTGCGCACCCTCACCCACGACGGCGGATCGGCCCTGAGCGCGGCGACTTCCGCTTCCAGGCCCGGCCGGCGATAAGCATGCGGATTGAGCGCATTGGTGTTGGCCCGGTAGGTCATGTCGGCCTCCACTTCGAGCCGCCGCGCGATGCGTTCGAGCATGTCCTGCAAGGGTTGCACCACTTCGCCGAGTTTTCGGTGCGCCTTGTTGCGCACGGTTTGTACCGTGGCGAGCAGTTGGCCGACCTGGGTCTTCATGGCTGCCGAGCCCCAGCGCTCCATCAACTCCACGAGTTGCCGAAGCGGGCCGATCACGGCGTCGAAGCCCCTGACCAGCGTGTCGGCGTTTGTCTTGGCCTTCAGTTCGCGCGTCTTGTGCGCGAGATGCTTATAGACGTTGTCGATCTTGAGTGCAGTCAGCGTCTTGCGTACGGGCGGACTGGCAAGATGCTGGTTGAGCTTGACGATGCTCGCTTCGACGAACGGGCGGGTCGCGAGCCAGACGCTTCCGTTCAGTGTTTTCACCGCACCCGTGACCACGGCCTTGCGCGCCCCGTTGAGCAGGATCTTCAGGCATCCCTTGGCGAGGGAGCCGAGAACCGGGACGAGGCCGACGAGCGTGATGGCGAGCGCGAACCAGTTCAGTGTGTTGTCGTCGTCTTGGCTGATCCTCCTGCAATTCGCAACCACGTCGCGAATGTCGCACAACTGATCCACGAACGGCACCATGGAGATGACGGTTCCGGTGGCGATCTGCGCAGCGCTCTGGTCTTCGGCGAAGTCGCCCTGGATTACAACCCAGATCCACTAGGCCGCCGCAGCAAGATCCTGCCGGGAGCTCTGCATCCAGCGGTCGGGCGCGGCGGCATACCACGCGAGGGCGTCTTCAAGTTCTTCCCACATCTTTGTGTCAGCCCATCCTGCTTCGAGCCGCCCCGACCAGATCCTGAAGCGGAGTCCAAGGCTTTTCCGCGAGTGGCGTGCGTTGTTCGTATTCGACGCGCGGGGCGTTGCGCGGGACGCCTTCATGCCGGGCGAATCCATTGCCGTCGAGTTTTCCCTCGATGACCTGATTTCCGTCGAAGATGATCCTGTACCCTTGACCGGCGAAGGCGGTTCCTTCCGCGTCGAGGTGACTGATCTCGATCCAGTTCTGCATCTCAGCCTGACCTGAAGGCAGGTGCGGAAGCTTGGCCTGCTCCTTCGCCGGCCCCTCGAATGCATGCCCCGCTCCCTTCACCGAAAACGTCCCCGGACAGGCGAAAATGATGTCGGCGCCTTCGAGCGCGACCGAACTCTGGCCCGCCTGCAGCACGATGCGCTCCTTGGCGAGGACATGGATCTCGTCGTTCGAGCTGGTGATGCTTACCGACTGGTCAGCGAGGATTTCCATCGCGTCGGTGTGCGCCTGGATCGTCTGGCTTCCGGCCGCAGCGATACTCTTGATGCCGCCGGCGTGGCTGAACCAGCTCGCCCCTTCGCCGACCGCGGCGCTGAAGGTATGTGCGGCTGATACGTGAAGATCCTTCTGGGTGGTGGCGTGCAGGTGGCCGCCGGCAAACAGCAAGGCGCTTGCCGGAGTGGACAGGCCGATGTCGTCCGGCCCCTCGGTGACGATGAACGGTCGCGAGAAACGTTCGGCGGGGGCGTCCGGTTCGCTGCTGCCGGGGCGGGCCTTGGCGACGTCCTGGCCGCCGACCGTGCCGGCGTAGTGTCCCTCGCGTGCCGCGTCGATGGCGTCGATGAAGGCGCTCTGGTTCTTGTTGGCGACCAGCGGGCACGCCGATTGCGCCGCTGCCGCGTCTGAAAGGGCTTGCGCGGTGTGTTCGGCGCCCCGCAGCTGGTCGACCGCTTCGGCGACGTCCATCTGCGTCGATGCGCCATTCGGGCGGACGGTGGAGGAGATCAGCATGCCATCGCCTGCGCGCAGGGCCAGCCAACCGTCGCTGCGCAACTCGAGGCCGGCGCCGCGCCAGGGGCCGCGCGCGGGGGTGCGCGGCCCCTGTTCGACCAGATGGCCGAGCGACAACTGCGATGTCGTGTGACTGCTGGCGAGCCGGGTACGTAACTGTCCGGGAGTGTCGTCGACGAGCCACTGATTGACGTCCTGTCCCGCACCTGCATGCGTGTCGCTATTCCAGCCCGAGATGACGCCGGGGTGATTGGCAGCGCTCGCTTCCCCGGCGCTGAAGGGCGGCAGGTCGGTTCCGCCATGGAGTTGTCCGACGACGAGCGGGCGATCGATGTCGCCGTCGACGAAATCGACCAGGACTTCGGTGCCGCGCCGCGGCAGGAAGTGGCTTCCCCAGTCGGGGCCGGACAGCCATTCGGCCACGCGCACCCAGGTGCTGCTGCGCTCGTCGCCCGGAGCGTGTTCGTCTCCGGGTCCAGCGACCGCTAGACCGCCCGGGTTGGGCCGTTCGCCACGCTGCCAGTGGAATTGGATCCGGACGCGGTGGTCGCGATCCGTGGTCAGGGCGGCGCCTGCCTCACCGACCACGAGCGCGGTTTCGGGGTGTGCCGCCGGTTTTCTGCGCGGCAGCGGCAGCACGGGGGCCGCTGCGGGCTGCAGGACGAATGCGTTGCGGTAGCTGCCGCGCTCGATGCCATTGGCGCGCAGGAGTGCCGCGGCGCCGCTGCCGAAATTGTTCGCTGCCCGATGCTCGACGCTGAGGACGGCAAAGTTGGCGTTGTCGCCGGCGAACTGCTCATGGCCTTCCAGCACGAAATGGCTGCCTGCGGTCAGGCCACGCACGCTGCCAAGTCCGCTCAGGCGCCGGTAGCGGGCCTCATGCCCGGCAAGGGCGATATCGGCGTGCTCCGCTGCCGCACTCTCTGTATCGAAGCGGTAGGCACCGCTGCCCTCATGGTCTTCGAGCGGGGGGAGGTCCGTGTGGTCGATGCTGTTGCGGGCTTGTGCGGCCGTTGCGACCAGTGCGCGGTAATCCCAGGAGTTGCGGCTGACGGCATTGACGCCGACGCAGTGCACCTCCGCCAGGCACTGGATGGTGTCGTCGCTCTCGGTGGCGTCTGCACGGTGGAAGCGGATGCGATCCTGAAGTGTCGATCCTGGTGCAGCACGATGGTCGAAGAGGACCATGCAGTGCCGTGCGCGTTCCGCAGCAGTGTCGTTCTGTGCGGTCTGCTCATGTTCGAAGCGGAAGGAGATGCCTTCTTCCGCGAGCAGTCGCAGGAGAAAGTCGAGATCGCTCTCGCGGTGCTGGATGCATAGACTGCGCCGGCGCAGCGTCCGGGTGACGTCGAAACGCCAGTTCGCGTGCATCCTGTAGCCCTCGAACAAGGCGTCGCACAGGCCGCGCAGGTCGAGATCCTGATACACACGGCTGCGTCGTCCCAGGGCGAGCAGCGCGACCCAGGGTTCGAGCTTCAAGCGGTAGCGCGCGAGCCCGCCGTCGCTTCCGAGTGGTGCCGAGTGGGTACAGTTGCCGTGCCAGGTCCGCAGGCTCCCATCGGCGAGGCGCAAGCGCAGCGCGAACTGAGTGCCGAGGAGGCCGGACGGGGGGAGATGGGCATTCGTCGCGATGCAGTCAACATCGAAGCGGAACAATTCATTGACGGCTTCGCGCCCCGAAATGCTTTCGACGAGCAGCGGCGCCGGTACCGCCGAGTGGATCTCGACGAGCCGCGAATCCTGGGACAGGAATGCCTCTGAGACGGTGCCTTGCATCGCGTTCAGGGCAGTGTGATGGTGATGTGGGGACGCTTCGCGGCAAGCTTGATGATGTCGCGATATTCGGCGAGTGTCTCCTGCGTTTCGTGGGCAAGGTGGGCGCGGATACCCGTGTACGCGACCAGCGCGCTCAGTGCCACCACCGCGACGGTGACCCACGCGGGGAGGCTGCGCCGCAGTTCATGCACGATGCTGTCGGGGCGGGCGCCGTGGGGGGCGAAACTCGCCTTGCGGCCCTTAATGTGGGCGATCTGCTCGCCGAGGCGGGCCGTCAGGTAAGCGAGCTTCTCGGGGCCTTCGAGCAGGTACTTGCCGCGGAAGCCGAGGAGCAGGCACATGTGAAACACTTCCAGGGCCTGTATCCGCCGCGCACCGGCGTCGCGAGCCGCGCCGAGCTTGTCGAAGAAGTATTCGCCTGCGAGCTGGTCGCCGAAAAGACTCAGCTGCAGCGGACGGCGTTCCCAGTCGTCGCGGATGGAAAGGCGCGAGGACAGGATCGCCTCGTCGACGGTTGCGCAGAAGGCGTACTTCGCATCGAAGATATCCTCGGGTGCGAAGCCCTGTTTCCTTGCCTGGCGCTCGAAATCCCCGAGGAAGGCCGTGACGCTGTCGGAAAATTCCCGGGCATCGCGGGGCGTCTTGTTGTTCTTGAGCAGGAACACCATGTAGAACCCTTCGTACAACAGGTCTGCAAGCGTGGTCCTGGTGGCGGAAGTCGAGTGCGGCCCCGACAGGGGTGCAATCTCGGCAAAGATCGACGGATTCGCGTTCATGAGTTGACTGCAATGAGCTCGAGCTTGAGTTCGGGGTAGCCGGCGGGCGTGTATATCGTGATGCTGCGAGCCTTGAGCATGCGTTCGTACAGCGGGCCGTGGGGGTCGAGGCTGAAGTAGCAGGCCCCTGGGCGCACCGGGATGGCGGGTGGAACCTGGGCGCAATGCGTAAGCGGCACGCCCCCCATGGCGGACAGCACCAGCTTGTCGACGTCGTCGGGCGCGCCGGCCTTGAAGCGTGCGGGCACCGACTCGATGATCTCCGACAGAGGCAGCGTTGCGGATACGGCGAGGAAGAAGCGGGTGTCCTGCGTGATCTTGTCCGAATCGACGCGACCCAGATGGAACGACGGTTTCTGCTCGTCGAGGCTGATCGCGAAATAGCGCGTCGAGATCACGGTCTCCAGCAGATTGCGCAGTATCCCGTCGATCTTCGCGAAGCATGAGGAAGGCCGTGCATGCTCGTAGGCGGGCAGGTCGGCAAGCGTGTGCGTCTTCGAGAAGGTCATCAGCCCGCCCGCGAGGCGCAGCAGCTCCTGGTACAGACGCTCGGGATGGAGCGACGGATTCCTGTGGATGTGCGCGAGTGCCGCGAAGGCGCTGCTCGCAGTATGCAGCAGCCAGAAGGATGCGATGTCGCCGGAGCGGAACTCGATGACGTTCTTCGACGGCTCACGGTGGAAGCCGTACAGGGCATCGACCTTTGCCTGGAGTGAATCGAGCAGGCGCCGCAGCATCAGGTGCAGGGCAGGGGAGCCGTCCACGCGCAGGCTCGGCGCGATGAAACCCGGGTCGATCTCGTAACCGTTGGTGGTGGTCTTGCGAAGGCGAACGAGTGGAAGCGTCAGGTATTGATCGGGTGCCTGTGTGCCTGCGATCAGGCGCGCCTGCTTGCGCAGCACGCCGATCTCCGCCTCGATCGCGTCGGTGAACAGGTCGGGCACTTGGCAGGTATCGAGGACATACCGGCAGCCGCCTGGATTGCTTTCGCCCGCGTCGTAGTTGTTGCCGAAGTCGCGCAGGTGGTGGAGCGCCAAGTGGAGATCGACCTGTCCTGCACCCCAGTCGAGCTGATCCAGTGCAAGAGGCGGCGGCAGGCGGTCTTCGCCCGGTGCTAGATAGATATCTCCGTCGGGCAGGACCACGTCGAGTCGGTCGATGCGCAAGGACCCATTCGCCAGCGCGTCACGATCCAGTTCGAGCGCGCGCACGCCCCAGGCGAACGGTTCCGCGGTGAGCATGGCCCTGCGGATACCCGTCTCGTGACGCGCATCCTGCTGCTGAAAGTGCTGCGGGCGAAGGAAGAGTCCTTCGCCCCAAAGGATCTTGGGGGGTGTCACGGTGTTGTGCGCTTCCTTGGTCAGGTACAGCGGACGCCCGACAGCGAACGGGCGGAGGCTGCTGTTGCGGGTTGGGCGAGTTCGCCGGTGCCGGTCGTCATTGCGCAGGCGTGGAAGGCGACCGCGATGCCGGTCTCCTGCGAAGCCTCGCGATCGAAGGCCAGTTTCCAGCGATTTGCGGCAGGGCGGTGGAACTGTGCCGTGACGCCAATGACCTTCACGTGCTCGGGTACCTGCTCCTCGAACCGGTAGACCTTGCCCGGCAGCAAGGTCAGCTCGCGCACCGTCACCAGATCATCCTGAAGCATGTCGCGCTCGGCTTCGGGCGTGCTGGCCTGTGCATAGGTGAGGCGGGCGAAGGCCGTGTTGCTGCGCAACTGGTAGATGCGCACGACGAGTGCGAGCGCGTCACCCTTCCGCGTGGCGTTGGTCGCAGGGCCGGTCGCTAGGGTCATGGCGAGCGGATGTGCCGCCTCGGCGGCGGGCCGTTCGTCGGCCTTCTTCAGTCCGGCTGCTTCCAATGCAACGCCCGCCACGGTTCCCGCGAGTTGTAGCGCCGACACGGTCGAGCAGCCGGCCGCCATGGAAAGCACCGTAGCGATCAGTGCGGTACGTATGGGTGGGCTCAAGAATCGCGTGGATTCGCTGTCTGGCGGCGTCGAAGACGCATATAGCATAAAAAAGAATGCCAAAAGATTGCATTTTGTTTCGATGCAAATGTACTATGCCGGGCTTTTCGGCGCAATGTCGGTATGACAAATCATTGATTCGGGGTTGGCAATGAAGATCGGAATTCGAGGAAAGGCAGTGGTTCTGGCGATGGCTGTGCTTGTGACGGGCTGCGCATCGACGCCGCAGAAAATGTCCCAGGACGACTACTCCCAGTACCTGAAGACGACCACTGCGCAGGTCGATCAGCTGCTTGGGGAGAGCAAGCGGGACGAGGCGGTGGGGTTGCTGTCGAAGGCGGCCGAACTCGGTCCGGAGTCGAAGGAACCGTGGGTGCGCATCGCGCGGATTCAGTTCGACGGAGGCAAGTACGGCGAAGCGATCGTCGCGGCGGGAGAGGTGCTGCAGCGCGATCCTGCAGATCGCGTGGCCAAGAGCGTGCGTGCCGTGAGCGGACTGCGCGTGGCGACCGAATCCCTGGCCGATCTGCGCAACGACACCGAGATGACGGGTTCTGCACGCGGCGATGCGGTTGCGCTGGCCAAGGTCATGCGCGAATCGCTGGGCGAGTCGGTGCTCATTCCCCCGCCCTCGCCCGAAGAGCTCGAGGCGCGCCGGCTGGAGGAGGAACGCGAGAGGAATCTGAAGCAGAAGGCGAAGGCCAAGCCGAAGGCGCGCGTGAAAAAGACCTTGCCCGCAGCCAGCGCCGGGCAGGGGCCGGCAGCGACTGCAGCAAACGGTTCCGGGCCGTTCGGTGCGCTGAAGTAAGAGGCGCGGACGGTGCGGCGCACGGTGCGCCGGTGACTTGCCAGGAGGCTATTGTGTCCAGGAAGGAAAGTATTCAGAAGCGTCTGCAGAAGGTCAGGCCGCCGCGTGTGCAGCTTACCTACGACGTGGAAAAGGGTGACGCCGTCGAGCAGAAGGAGCTGCCCTTCGTGGTGGGGGTACTCGGGGACTTTGCCGGGCAAAGCGAAGGCGGCGAGGCAAAACTGCGCGACCGGAAGTTCGTCGGGATCGACGGCGACAATTTCGACGACGTGATGGACGCGCTCGCCCCGCGTGCCGCATTTCGTGTCAAGAACCGTCTGTCCGAGCAAGGCGGCGAGCTTGCCGTGGATCTCACCTTCCGCAGTTTCGAGGATTTTCGCCCCGAGTCGGTCGCGCGCCAGGTCGAGCCGCTGCGCAAATTGCTGGAAGCACGTGCGAGGCTCGCGGAACTTCGCAACAAGCTCGCGGGAAACGAGAAACTCGATGACCTGCTGAGCGACGTGCTCGGCAACACCGAGAAGCTGCGCTCCATCGGTGCCGCGGCCCCCTCCGGTGATGCGGGGGGCGAACGATGAGCGCGATGCCGCAGTCGTCTGCCAATCCGGATGTGGTCGGGAGCGAGCTCCCGCTCCTGGAGCGCATCATCGAGGAGAGCCGCGTCGCCCGCTCGGAATCGGAGCGCAGCCATGCGCGCGACATCATCGGCGAGTTGGCCAGGCAGGTCCTCGACGGCGAGGTCGTCGTGTCCGAGAACCTCTCGGCGTCGCTCGACGCCAGGCTGGCCGACCTGGACCGGCTCATCTCGGCCCAGCTCAGCGAGGTGATGCATGCCGTCCAGTTCCAGGCGCTGGAGAGTGCCTGGACCGGCCTGCATTACCTCTGCCGCCAGACCTCGACCGGCACCCAGCTGAAAATCAAGATGATGAACGCGACCAAGCGCGATCTCGTCAAGGATTTCAAGACCGCGATCGAGTTCGATCAGAGCGCGCTCTTCCGGAAGGTGTACGAGGAGGAGTTCGGTACCTTCGGCGGCTCGCCCTTCGGTGTCCTGCTTGGCCAGTACGAGATGACGCGCCAGCCGGAAGACCTCTACCTGCTCGAACAGATGTCGCACGTTGCCGCTGCGGCACACGCGCCTTTCATCACCGCGGCCTCGCCCGAGCTGTTCGGTCTCGAGTCCTACGTCGAGCTGAGCCGGCCGCGGGACCTGTCAAAGGTGTTTGACACCGTGGAGTACGCGAAGTGGAAATCCTATCGCGACTCGGAGGATGCACGCTACGTTGGTCTCACGCTGCCGCGTTTCCTCGGCCGCCTGCCGTATAACCCGATCGACGGAACCACGACCGAGGGATTCAACTTCGTCGAGGACGTCGACGGCGCCGATCACTCGAAGTACCTGTGGTGCAACGCCGCCTATGCCTTTGGGGCGCGTCTCACCAATGCTTTCGAAAATCATGGGTGGTGCGCGGCGATCCGCGGCGTGGAGGGGGGCGGGCTGGTCGAGGATCTGCCGGCGCACACCTTCCGCACCGGTGAAGGCGAGGTGGCGCTGAAGTGCCCGACGGAGGTCGCGATCACCGACCGGCGGGAGAAGGAACTCAGCGATCTTGGCTTCATCCCGCTCGTCCACTGCAAGAATACCGACTATGCGGCGTTCTTCGGTGCGCAATCGACGCAGAAGGCCCGCCGTTACGACACGGATGCGGGCAACGCCAACGCCTCGCTCTCGGCGCAGTTGCAGTACATCTTTGCCGTGTGCCGCATCGCGCATTACATGAAGGCGATGATGCGCGACAAGATTGGCAGCTTCGCCAGTGCCGCCAACGTCGAGATGTACCTGCAGCGGTGGATAGACCAGTACGTCACTGCCGACGACACGGCGTCGCAGGAAACCAAGGCGCAGTTTCCCCTGCGCGAAGCCTCCATCGAGGTCGATGAAGTGCCCGGGCGCCCCGGTGTCTATCGCGCGGTCTCGTTCATCCGTCCCCATTTCCAGCTCGACGAGCTCTCCGTTTCGCTGCGGCTGGTCGCCGAACTGCCGCAGTCCGGCAAGGCCTGATTGTTCGGCTCATTCAAGGATCTGAAGGCAATGAAGGATATCTATATCGAATTCAAGGGTAGCGACCTCAAGGGCGACTCGCGCGACACCAAGCACAAGGACCAGGTCGAGGTGTACTCGTGGTCGCACACCATCCGCCAGCCGAAATCCGCCACCGCGTCCAGCGCCGGCGGGCACACGGCCGAGCGCTGCGAACACGGCGAGATGATCTTCGTGAAGGATATCGACGGAGCCAGCCCCAAGCTTTACCAGGCCTGCTCCTCCGGGCTCATCATCAACGATGCCATCGTCTACTTCTACCGTGCGTTCGGCGGCAAGAACACGACCGGTAATCCGAGCGGCACGCAGAACCGGCACCAGTACCTGAAGGTGGAACTCAAGAACGTGCTGATTTCTTCGGTGTCGCCGTCGGTGTCGAGCGAGGGCATTCCGACCGAAACCTTCGCGCTGAAGTATTCGGCGGTGAAGTGGACCTACGATGAGCTCAATATCGACGGCAACAAGTCGGGCAAGGTGAACATCCAGGGCGCCTGGAACCTCGCGAAGAACGCTCCAAGCCTCACCTGAACCGTCAGGAACGTGCGGGCGGCCCGGGGGCTGCCCGGGCTGCGCCGTCATCATGAAAGGGTTCGAACCCACCTTCTTCGACAAGCTGTTCGACGACAGCCCTGCCGGCCCCGCCCGGCCCGTGCTGTCGCTCGAGCAGCTGAAGGACTCGGTTGCCCGAGATCTTGAAGCCCTTCTCAATGCGCGCACGACCGTGGATGAATCTCTGGCCCTGTACCACCCCGAAGCGGCCAGATCGCCGCTCACGTACGGGCTGAGGGATTTCGCGGCCATGAGCCTGAACAATCCGCGTGATCGCGCGGCCATCTGCCAGTCGATCGAGACGGCGATCGCCCGTCACGAGCCGCGGTTGCGGGATGTCGAAGTCCGGATCGAGCTTGATCGCCGCTCGGTCAATGCGCTGTATTTTTCGATCAAGGCCCTGCTCGTCGTCCGTCCTGCCCGCGAACCGGTCAATTTCGACGCCTTGTTGCAGCCGACGACCCTTCTCTATTCGGTGAATCGCCAGGCTCCACGCAGCGGCCAGAATTAAAATGGAAGACCTGCTTCCCTATTACGAACGCGAGCTCGCGTTCCTGCGCGGCAATTCCCGCGAGTTTGCCGAACGCTATCCGAAGATCGCCGCCCGGCTGCTGCTGAACGGCGAGGGATGCGACGATCCGCATGTCGAGCGGATGATCGAATCGTTCGCGCTGCTGTCGGCCCGTATATCGCGGAAACTCGAGGACTCGTATCCGCTATTTACCGAGGCCCTGCTGCAGGTCCTGTATCCGCATTACCTGCGACCCTTCCCGGCCTGTTCGATTGCACATTTCGACGGCGGGGGCGGAGAATCGCAACTGTCCCGCCCCCCGGCGTTGCCGCGCGGGACGGAACTGCGGTCGCGGGCGGTGAATGGCGTCTCCTGCCGGTTCCGCACCGCATGGCGGGTGGAACTGTTGCCACTGCGCATCGAGGAGCTCCGCTTTCAGCCGGTCGCACACATTCCTGCAGCCGTGCGCGCACCGCTAGGCGTCTCGGGGATGCTGTCGCTGCGGCTGACCGTTCAGGGGGGCGGTGGCGCACTGGGGGGCGTCGAACGGGTGCGCCTGTACATCGACGCTGAACCGTCGGTCGCAGCCGCGCTGCGCGATGCGCTATTCCTGCGCGTCTTGCGGACATGGGTGGAAGACGCGAGCGGTACCTGGCATGAGGTCGAGGGGCCGGTGGTCGGGGAAGTCGGTCTGGCGGCCGATGAGGCGCTCGTCGATTTTCCGGACAACGCCCATGATGCCTACCGTCACCTGACGGAGTACTTCGCCTTTCCCGAGAAGTACAACTTTTTCGATCTGCTTCTAACCCGACTGCCGGGCGCTGCCTGCGGTGGAGGGGCGATCCGTGTCCATTTCGCACTCAAGGACGTGCGGCCGGACGGAGAAATCGCCCGGCTTCTTGCCGGATTAAGCGGCGCTTCTCTCAAGCTGGGTTGCGTGCCGGTGGTCAACCTGTTCCAGCGGCCCGGCGATCCGATCCGCCTCACTGGGCGCACGTCGACTTATCCCGTGGTCGCGGACGGACGGCAGGCACATGCCTACGAGATCTATTCGATCGACGCGGTCAGTTGCGTGAGCCGCAGGCCGGATGGCGAGGCGCAGACCGAATATCGCCCATTCTTTTCCCTGCGCCACGGCGAATCGCCCGATCGGGATGGCCATTACTGGCACGCTCAGCGCGACGCGCGCGTGGCCGAGCGCAGTCCCGGCTACGAGACTGCGCTGACGATCGTCGATGCCGGTTTCGAACCGCTCCAGCCCGGCACCGACATCCTGAGCGTATCGCTCACATGCACCAACCGTGAACTTCCGGCGCGGCTCGCAATCGGCCTCGAACGCGGCGACCTCCATCTGGAAGGTGGAGGCGCGGTGCGAACGATCCGGCTCTTGCGCGTGCCGACGCCGTCGTGCCGCTTCAGTCATGAACGTGACGGACTGTGGCGCCTGATCTCTCACCTGTCGCTGAATCACCTTTCCCTGACCGGTAACGGCCTCGCCGCCTTCAAGGAGATGCTCGGACTATATGACGTGCGCCGTACTGCGGTGTCGCGACGCCAGATCGACGGGATCCGGGGCATCGAGCAGCGGGAGAAGACCTGCTGGATGGCCGGGCGTCCCTTCGCAAGTTTCGTGCGGGGGATCGAGGTGCGCCTGGCGGTCGACGAGGACAGTTTCGTTGGCGCCGGTCTCGATGTGTTCGCGCGGGTCATCGACCGTTTCCTCGGTCTCTATGTGCAGTTGAACAGCTTCGTTCAGCTCGTGCTCGTATCGGTCAGGACAGGGGAGGAGCTCGTTCGATGCGAGCCGCGCTCGGGCGATTCGATCCTGGCGTGATCGAGCAGCTCGTCGAGGCGCCGTACCGGTTTGAGTTTTTTCAGGCCGTACGTCTGCTCGATGGCCTGTTCCGCGGCGAGGACTCCGGGCGCCGGCACGGCGCCGATGTGCTGTCGGAGCGTATCCGCTTCCGCAACACTCTGCACCAGGGGTTCGCCCCCGCCGAGATCGAAGCCCTCGATGCGTGGCCGGACGACGGCGACGGCAACGACGGCCCGCGGCGCTGGCGCACGGTCGAGATCACGCCTTACGCAATCGGGCTGCTCGGCGTGCATGGCGCCTTGCCCGCCCACTACACTGAGCGCATCTCCGAGCGCGAGCGCATACACCGCGACCGCGCAGCGCGTGCCCTGCTCGATATCTTCGCCAACCGTGCAGTCGCGCAGTTCTACCTCGCATGGAAAAAATACCGTCTGCCGCTGCAGTACGAGAGCGATCGCCGCAACCGCTTCCTGCCATTGGTGCTGGCGGTGGCAGGGCTGGGTTTCGATGCCCTGCGCGAGCGGATGCGCGACGGCCCGGGGCGGATAGAGGACGAGGCGATTGCCCGTGTGGCGACGCTTCTGTCGCAGCGGCCATTGTCGGCTCGGGCGCTTGAACGCATTCTTTCCGGGCATTTCCGCGTACCGGTTCGCGTCGAGCAGTTCGTCGGAGCGTGGTATGCACTGCCCGACGATCAGCGCACCACGCTCGGTGGATGCAATGCCCTGCTCGGGCGTACCGCCCTGTCGGGCGAACGGGTGTGGCAGCGCAACCTGAGGGTAAAGATCCACGTGGGTCCGCTTGCCGGAGCCGATTACTACGCATTCCTTCCCGGCGGCGAATCGGCAGCTGCTCTCGCAAAGTTGCTGCAACTGGCGACCGGGCACCAGTTTGAATATGAAGTCCGGCCCTGCCTGCGTGCCGCGGATGTCCGTCCTGCGGCGCTCGGGGCCGCCATGACCCCGCGTCTCGGGTGCGATGCCTTCCTTGCCTCGCGCCTGTCCAGCCGCGACCGGGACGATGCAGTCTATTCGCCTGGCGCCCTCCATTGAGCAACACTTTCCCATCCTGTCTCCGCTCCCATGAGTACATCTCTCAAGACCCTGATCTGCAAGCTCAACACGATTTGTCGCGGCTCTGTCGAGCGTGCCGCCAACCTGTGCATGGCGCGCGGCCATCATGAAGTTGACCTTGAGCACGTATTGCTTGCGCTGTGCGAGCAGCCGGCGAGCGACTTCGCGGTTGTCCTTGCGCGAAGCGGCGTCGGGATCCCGGCCGTCCAGCGGGATCTCGAGCGCGAGGTCGGCCGCTTGCGCAGCGGCAACGACAGGACGCCGGTGTTCTCGCCACGGCTGCAGCTTCTCATGGAGCAGGGCTGGCTGATCGCATCGCTCGATGGGTGTTTGCCGCGCATCCGCTCCGGGCACCTCCTGCTGGGGATGTTGACCGAGCCCGGGCTGGCACAGCTCGCCCTGCGTGCTTCGGCACAGTTCGGTCGCGTGCGTGTGGATGACCTCAAGCACAGTTTTGATGAAGTCACGGCGGAGTCGGAGGAATCGCGCGAGGTCGCCGGAGCGGGGCCGCGCGCCGACCCGACCATAGGAGAGGGCAGGGAGGCGTCGATCGTCGACGGTCAGCGCGAAAACCCTGCGCTGGAGCGCTACACGACCAATCTCACCCGCAGCGCACGCGAAGGAAGGCTTGATCCGGTGATCGGGCGCGACGCCGAGATCCGACAGGTAATCGACATCCTGATGCGGCGCCGGCAGAACAACCCCATCCTGACGGGCGAGGCTGGGGTGGGCAAGACCGCTGTGGTCGAGGGGCTGGCGCAACGCATTGCCGCCGGCGATGTTCCCGAGGCGCTGCAGGGCATCGAGCTGCATGTGCTCGACATGGGGTTGCTGCAGGCCGGTGCGAGCGTCAAAGGCGAGTTCGAGAACCGGCTGCGCGGCGTCATCGACGAGGTGCGTTCGAGCCCGGTGCCCATCGTGCTCTTCATCGACGAGGCCCACACGATCATCGGTGCCGGCGGGCAGGCCGGGCAGAACGATGCGGCGAATCTCCTCAAGCCGGCGCTTGCGCGCGGCGAGTTGCGTACCGTCGCGGCGACGACCTGGGCGGAGTTCAAGAAATACTTCGAAAAGGATGCGGCGCTGGCGCGCCGTTTTCAGGTCGTGAAGGTCGAGGAGCCTTCCGAAGACGTCGCATCGGCAATGCTGCGGGGCATCGTGCCCCTGATGGAGCGGCACTTCGGCGTGCGTGTGTTGGACGAGGCGGTGACCGAGGCCGTGCGCCTGTCGCACCGCTACGTCAGTGGCCGGCAGCTTCCGGACAAGGCGATCAGCGTGCTCGACACCGCGTGCGCCCGGGTGGCGCTGTCACACAGTTCCGTGCCCGGCCGCGTCGACGACGCGGACAAGCTGCTCGCGCGCCTGCGCGCCGAGGCTGCGGCACTGAACCGCGAGGCGCAGGACGGTGCCCTGCATTCGAAGCGCCTGGACGACATCGGACGGCAGATTGCGTCCGTGGAGGCGGAATTGCTGGACCTGCGCGCGCGTCACGAGCGGGAAAAGGCGCTGGTGGCACAGATTGGCGCCCTGCGGGGGCCTCACCGTGGCGAGTCCGCCGCGGACGTGTCGGAGCGGTCCTTGCAGGCGCTTTCCGACGAGCTGAGGGCCATGCAGGGGGAGGATCCGATGGTGCCGCTCGAGGTCGATGGCAACGTCGTCGCCGGAATCATCTCGGCGTGGACCGGTATTCCGCTCGGGAGGATGGTCAAGGACGAGATTACCACGGTGCTTCAGCTCAAACCGCTGCTCGAGGAGCGCGTGATCGGGCAGTCCCATGCGCTGGATGCGATCGCGCAGCGCGTTCGCACCGCGCGCGCGAACCTGGAGGATCCCGACAAGCCCAAGGGAGTGTTCCTGTTCGTCGGCCCCTCGGGCGTCGGAAAGACCGAGACTGCCTGCGCGCTCGCCGACATCCTTTACGGTGGAGAGCGCAAGCTCGTGACACTCAACATGAGCGAGTATCAGGAGGCGCATTCGGTTTCGGGCCTGAAGGGCTCGCCGCCGGGCTACGTGGGTTACGGTGAAGGGGGCGTGCTGACCGAGGCGGTACGGCGCAATCCCTATTGCGTGGTGTTGCTGGACGAGGTGGAGAAGGCGCATCCGGACGTCCTCGAGCTCTTCTTCCAGGTGTTCGACAAGGGTGTGCTCGATGATGCGGAGGGCAGGGAGGTCGACTTCCGCAATACGCTCATCATCCTCACCAGCAACGTCGGCTCGAGCCAGATCATGCATGCCTGCCTGAACAAGGTGAAGAAGGAGATACCTTCTGCCGATGAACTCGGGGAGTCCCTACGTCAGGTGCTGTACCAGAACTTCAAGCCGGCCTTTCTGGGGCGCATGAAGGTGATCCCGTATTACCCGATTTCCGACGAAATGCTCGCCGAGATCATCCGGCTGAAACTGCGCCGCATCGGCGAGCGGGTGGCAGCCAACCACCAGGCGAGCTTCGAGTGGGACGAGAAGATCGTCGATGCGGTACTGCAGCGCTGCACCGAAACCGATTCCGGGGCGCGCAACGTCGATCACATCCTCAATGGCAGCCTGCTGCCCGACATCGCGGAGACTGCGCTCATCCGCATGGTCGAGGGCACTGCGATCAATGCGATCAAGGTGAGCGCCGACAAGCGCGGCGCGTTCCGCTATACGGTCCGCTGATCGGTGAGCCGATTCGCGGCGCCGCTTGCGCTGAGCCTGCGGCCTATCCGGAAAGACGAAGGGGTTACATCGTCCGATGTAACCCCTTCGATATGGTGGGCCCCCTGGGAGTCGAACCCAGCACCAACGGATTATGAGTCCGCTGCTCTAACCAGGCATGAGCTAGAGGCCCTTTAGCTGATTGCTACCCCGGCGGTGCTTGCGCGCCCGCCGGAGTGGGCGCGGGCTATCAGGCGTCGCTGTCGAGGAAGCTGCGCAGGCGCTCCGAGCGACTCGGATGGCGCAGCTTGCGCAGCGCCTTGGCTTCGATCTGGCGGATGCGCTCGCGCGTCACGTCGAACTGCTTGCCGACCTCCTCGAGGGTGTGGTCGGTGTTCATCTCGATGCCGAAGCGCATGCGCAGCACCTTCGCTTCCCGTGCGGTGAGCGAATCGAGCACTTCGCTGGTGGCGTCGCGCAGGCTGGAGTACATCGCCGCATCGGCCGGGGCCAGTGTCGCTTGATCCTCGATGAAGTCGCCCAGATGGGAGTCGTCGTCGTCGCCGATCGGCGTTTCCATCGAGATCGGCTCCTTGGAGATCTTCATGATCTTGCGGATCTTCTCCTCGGGCATCTCCATCTTCTCGGCGAGCGTCGCCGGATCCGGCTCCTGGCCGGTTTCCTGCAGGATCTGCCGGCTGATGCGGTTCATCTTGTTGATCGTTTCGATCATGTGAACCGGGATGCGGATCGTGCGCGCCTGGTCGGCGATGGAGCGCGTGATGGCCTGGCGGATCCACCACGTCGCATAGGTCGAGAACTTGTAACCGCGGCGGTATTCGAACTTGTCCACTGCCTTCATCAGGCCGATGTTGCCTTCCTGGATCAGGTCGAGGAACTGCAGGCCGCGGTTGGTGTACTTCTTGGCGATGGAGATCACGAGGCGCAGGTTGGCCTCGGTCATCTCACGCTTGGCGCGGCGCATCTTGGCTTCGCCGGTGGACATCTGGCGATTGATGTCCTTCAGCTCCTTGAGCGGGATGCCGATGCGTGTCTGCAGGTCGATGAGCTTCTGCTGCTCCTCGAGCACCGCGGGATGCACCCGCATCAAGCCTTCGGCGTAGTTCTTGCCGAGCGCGATCTCGTCCTTTAGCCAGTCGAGGTCGACTTCCTTGCCGGGGAAGACCTTGATGAAGTGCTGGCGCGGCATGCCCGCGCGGTCGACGCACAGCTGCAGGATCTGGCGCTCATGGCCGCGCACCTGCTCGACCATGTGGCGCACCGAGTCGCACAGGCGTTCGATCGACTTGGCGGTGAAGCGGATGTTGAGCAGCTCGTCCGAAATCTGTTGCTGCAGCGAAAGGTAGTCCGTGTCCTGCGAGCCGCGTTCGGCGAGGGCGGACATCTTGCGCTCATTGAGTTCGCGAATGACCGCGAAGCGCGCGAGCGCGTCGTTCTTCAGTTGCAGGAGTGTCGCGGCGTTGGCTGCGGCCTCCTTCTCCTCGGAGCTCTCGTCGTCGTCATCGCCGGCGTCCTCCGCGCCTTCCTCGTCCTCGGCGTCCTCGTCGCCCACCTCGGCCTCGGACATGGCCGCTTCCTCTTCGGCCGAGGCGGCGTTCGGATCGATCAGGCCGTCGACGAGTTCGTCGATGCGCATTTCGTCCTTCGCGACCTTGTCGGTGAGCTCGAGCATCTCGACGATGGTGGTCGGGCAGGCAGAAATCGCCTGGACCATGTGGCGCAGGCCGTCTTCGATGCGCTTGGCGATCTCGATTTCGCCTTCACGGGTGAGCAGCTCGACGGTGCCCATTTCGCGCATGTACATGCGCACCGGATCGGTGGTGCGCCCGAATTCCGAGTCGACCGAGGACAGCGCCTGTTCCGCTTCTTCCTCCGCGACGTCTTCGTCCACCGTGCTCGGCACGGCGTCGGACATCAGCAGGTCTTCCGCGGCCGGGGCTTCGTCGAAGACCCGGATGCCCATGTTGTTGAAGGTCGCGATGATGCCTTCGATCTGTTCGGCGTCGGCGACGTCGTCCGGAAGATGGTCGCTGATCTCGGCATAGGTCAGGTAGCCGCGCTCCTTGCCGAGCGTGATCAGGGTCTTCAGGCGGGTCCGGCGGATTTCGGCGTCGATGGGCCCGAGTTCCGGCCCGTCGGCGATCAGAACGGCCTTGTCCTTGGCCTTGGAGGCTCGTCCTTTGGGGCTATCCTTGCGCGAATCCTTGATTTTTTCGCGGGCCATGGCACTCCTTGAATCGGGCGAAAGATGAATTGGGTAACCTGCAATTATACTAAACGTCCGCCGGTTTGCGGGCGTTGACAAGGCTCATTTTTTCGAGCAGTAGTTCGGCGAGGCGATGCCGGTCCATCGGGGAGAGTCCGGATTCGCGCTCCTGCGCGGTCAGCGCGGCGATCTCGCGGGCGAGCGCGTTGGCGTGGAGCTTGTTCAGTGTGTCCTCGAACAGTATCTCGACGACGTCTTCGTCAAATTCGGTATCGACCAGTTCTCCGGCCACTCGCGCCAAGGTCTCGGCGTGAGGGGTGTCGCGGAATTGTTCGACCAGTGCCCCCAGCCCCGCGTTCATTGCCAGGTCCCCGGTACTTGACAGGTCGATGATCGCGACGAGCGCCTGGCCTTCGGCGTTGTGGGTCGGAATGAGATCGACCGGCAGTCGTGCAGCCCATGCCGGATGCTGCAGCACAAGGCGCAGCAAGGTGTTTGCTTCCGAGGGCGGGCGTCGGCGCTGGCGGTTCGAGGTCGGCGCAGGAAAGCCCGAGGGGCTGCGTTCGCGCCCGCCATTGAACGCGGCTTCGCGCGTCTGGCGCGCGGCGTTCTGCCGCTTCAGGCCGAACGCCGATTCGACTTCGCCCTGGCTGAATCCGGAGGCATCCGCGATCGCCTTGATGATCTGCAGGCGCAGCATCGGCGCCGCGATGCGTGTGACCAAGGGCTTGGCGTCGTGAACGAGTCGCGCACGGCCTTCGGCGGTATCGAGGGGGCATTCGGCGCGCAGTTCGTTGAGCAGGAAGGCGGTCAGCGGGGTGGCGTCGTTTGCGGCGCGGTTGAACGCCTCTGCACCGTATGCGCGTACGAACGAATCCGGGTCGTGCTCTTGCGGCAGGAACAGGAAGGCGAGCGTGACGTCGTCCCGCAGCGCCTCGAGTGCGGACTCGAGGGCGCGTCGCGCCGCCTTGCGTCCCGCATTATCGCCGTCGAAGCAGAAGACGATGCGCTGCGACTGGCGCAGCAGCGTGTTGATGTGGTGCGGAGTGGTCGCCGTTCCGAGGGTTGCGACAGCGTTGGCGACGCCGAATTGCGCCAGCGCGACGACGTCCATGTAGCCCTCGACGACAATCGAGTAGCCTGCGTCGCGGATCGCCTTCTGCGCCTGCGGGAACCCGTACAGCTCGCGTCCCTTCTCGAACAGTGGTGTTTCGGGGGAGTTGAGGTACTTCGGTTCGCCTGCATCCAAGACGCGTCCACCGAACGCGATGATCCGTCCGCGGCGGTCCTGGATCGGGAACATGATGCGGTTGCGGAAGCGGTCGTAGCGGCGTCCGGCGTCGTTTTCGATGACCAGGCCGGCGTCGAGCAGGGGCTTTGCGTCGTAGTTGGGGAAAGTGGTGCGCAAGGCCTGCCAGTCGTCCGGCGCGAAGCCGATGCCGAAGCGCGCCGCGATCTCACCCGAGACACCTCGTCGCTTCAGGTAGTCGATGGCGGCGGGTGCCGACTTGAGTTGATCGCGATAGAAGCGTGCGGCGGCAGCCATGGCATCGATCAGTCCGTCATGACTCGGCGCTGATTCGGGGCGGAAGCCGGGGCGGTTTTCCTGCGGAACCTGCAAGCCGGCGTAGGAGGCGAGCTCCTTGACTGCTTCCACGAACGACAGTCCGGTGTATTCCATCAGGAAGCCGACGGCGCTGCCGTGCGCGCCGCAGCCGAAGCAGTGGTAGAACTGCTTGCTAGGGCTGACGGAGAACGACGCGGATTTCTCGCCGTGGAAAGGGCAGCAGGCGAAGTAATTCGCGCCACTCTTCTTTAGGGTGAGGTGGCGTTCGACGACGTCGACGATGTCGACGCGCGCGAGCAGGTCCTGAATGAACGACTGCGGAATCATGGTGGCCGCCGCCCGCGTCCGGGCGTCAGGCGCTCAGGCCGAGAGTCTGGCGCGCACCCGGCGCGAGGCTTCCGCCATGTCCGCACGTCCGGCGAGGCGCGCCTTGAGTTGCGGCATTACGCGGCCGAGGTCGGCTATGCCGGTCGCTCCGGCTTCCGCAATGGCAGCCGCGATCTCGGCATCGAGTTCGGTGTCCGACAACTGGACGGGCAGATAGGCCGACAGCACCTCGATCTCGAAGCGCTCGTTGGCAGCGAGGTCGGGGCGGTTGGCGGCGTCGTACTGGCTTGCCGAGTCGCGACGCTGCTTGACGAGCTTTTCGACCGTGGTCAGGATGCCGGCGTCGTCGAGTTCGATCCGGTCGTCGATTTCGCGCTGCTTGATCGCGGCGATGAGCAGGCGCACTGCGGACAGGCGTGCGCTATCCTTGGCGCGCAGGGCGGCCTTCATGTCGTCCTGGATGCGTTGCTTGAGGGACATGGGCAATGCTCCGAATGGAAATGCAAAAGCCACGCCGGGCGCAAGTCGAATGACTTGCGCCCGGCGTGGGTGACCGGCTGCTGGATCCGGAAGGGGATCAGTACAGCTTCGGCGGCAGGGTCTGGCTGCGCAGGCGCTTGTGATTGCGCTTGACGGCGGCGGCCGACTTGCGCTTACGCTCCGCGGTGGGCTTTTCGTAGAACTCGCGGGCGCGCAGCTCGGTCAGCAAACCGGTTTTTTCGATGGTGCGCTTGAAGCGGCGAATGGCGACTTCAAACGGCTCGTTCTCCTTGACGCGGATACCCGGCATTGCGAACTTCCTTGTGTGTCTGGTAGGCGGAAAGCGCGGATTATATCCGTTGAATCAGAACAAGCCAAGTACAAACTTAGCTTTCCGAGAGCCCGCCCGTTAGAATGGCGCCCTGTCCGATCGGCGAGGCTGCTTGCTGCAAATCATGAAAGTTCTGGGAATCGAAAGCTCCTGCGATGAAACGGGCGTGGCGGTGTTCGACGTCGATGCCGGATTGCTCGGGCACTGCGTGCATTCGCAGATCGACCTGCATGCGACCTATGGTGGCGTCGTTCCGGAGCTGGCGTCGCGTGACCATATCCGCCGCCTCCCGGCTCTGGTGCGGCAGGTGCTTGCGGAATCCGGCTGCAGTCTCGCGCAAATTGATGCGATCGCGTACACGGCAGGGCCGGGGTTGGCGGGGGCTTTGCTGGTAGGGGCGGGCTATGCGGAGGCGCTCGGGATGTCGCTGGGCGTGCCGGTGGTACCTGTGCACCACCTGGAGGGGCATCTGTTGTCGCCCCTGCTGTCGGCCGATCCGCCGGAGTTTCCGTTCGTCGCGCTGTTGGTTTCCGGCGGGCATACTCAGCTCATGCAGGTGACCGGGGTGGGGGAGTACGTCCTGCTGGGCGAGTCGCTCGACGATGCGGCGGGTGAAGCGTTCGACAAGACCGCGAAGCTGATCGGCCTCGGCTACCCCGGTGGTCCGCAGCTGGCGACGCTTGCCGAGCGCGGGCGCGCGGGGCGGTTCCGGCTGCCGCGGCCGATGCTCAAGTCGGGCGATCTCGATTTCAGTTTCAGTGGATTGAAGACGGCAGTGCTGAATGTCGTTTCCGGTCCCGAGTGGAAACCCGAAGATGCAGCCGATCTGGCGGTCGACTTTCAGGAAGCCGTGGTCGACGTGCTATGCACGAAGGCGCTCAGGGCGCTTGAGTTGGCCGGGTTGTGGAGGCTGGTGGTGGCCGGTGGCGTCGGCGCCAACCGCAAGCTGCGCCAGCGTCTCGATGCGGCGACGCGACGCAAGGGCTGGAGGGTGTATTACCCTGAGCCGGCGCTGTGTACCGACAATGGCGCGATGATTGCCTTCGCGGGTGCCCGCCGGCTGGCGGCCGGCGAGGTGCCCGGCGAGGACTGTGCCGTTCGGGTGTACCCGCGTTGGCCGTTGGCGGCGCTGCGCGCGCCGGGTGTCATCTGACGCGGATCGGGAGCGATTCAGGCCTTGCGTCCGCCGATGCGGCTTTCGGTGCCGTTGAGCAGTTTGCGGATGTTGGGGCTGTGGCGCCAGATCAGGATCGCCGCGATAAGCGCGAGAATGCCGGTTACCGGCGTGGTGCCCAGCAGGACGTAGCCGGCGACAGGGGTGGCCAGTGCGCCGGACAGGGCTGCGGCGGATGAGTAGCGCGTGGTGAATGCGATCACGACCCAGGTTGCCAGCGCTGCCAGCGCAACCCAGGGGTTGATTCCGAGCAGCACGCCAAGTGCGGTGGCGACGCCCTTGCCGCCGTTGAAGCGCAGGAACACGCTGAAGACGTGACCGAGGAAGGCGGCAAGGCCGGCCAGGGCCGTGTCGGTGGTGTCGAAGCCGAGGCGGGCGGCGCCCCAGACGGCGAGCCACCCCTTGGCGCAGTCGCCCACCAGAGTCAACAATGCGGCGGCCTTGTTGCCGCTACGCAGAACGTTGGTCGCGCCCGGGTTGCCTGAGCCGTACTTGCGCGGGTCGGCGAGGCCGAAAAGGCGGCTGGAGACGATGGCGAAGGGGATTGAGCCGAGCAGGTAGGCGGCCAGCAATAGAGGCAGCAGGGTCATTTTTTCACCTAGAATTGCCGCGATTCTAATCGGGAAGCGACATGGATTTCATTTTCATCGAGGAATTGAGGGTACAGGCCTGGGTCGGCATCTATTCGCGTGAAAAGGCCGCACCGCAGACGCTGGAGCTCAACCTCACGTTCGGGGTTCCGGATTCCGCGGCGGAGCAGGACGACATTGCCGACACCATCGACTATGCGGAGGTGATCGAACGAATCCGCAAGGAGCTCGCCGAGCGTCACTTCAACCTGATAGAAACCCTCGGAGAATTCGTCGTGAAACTCCTGTTCGACGAATTCGGCGCCCCCTGGGTGAAGATACGCATAGCCAAACTGGGGGTCATGAAAGGGGTGCGGCGAGTCGGGGTGTATATCCAGCGTGGCCGGGATGGGGTCTCCCTTCCCCCGGTCACGAGCTGAAATAACAAGCCTTCGTCGGGGCGTCCAATGCGCCCCGGGACTGCTTATTTCGGCGCTACGGCTTCGAGTTCGGCGAGCGGCTTGTTCTGGGCGAGCCAGTCGATCACCCACTGAGGCTTGCGGCCGCGGCCGCTCCAGCCGATTTGCGGATTTGCCGGGTTGCGGTATTTCACTGCGACCGGCGCAGACTTCTTGGCGGCCGCTTTCGTCCGGCGCTTGGCGGGCGCACCTTTTTCTTCCGCAGCGGCGGCGCTGGGGAGCAGGTCGCTCAGCGACAGGCCTTCCTCGGCCGCCATCTTCTGCATTTTCTTCAGGAGGTCGCGGCGGGCGGAATCGCTGCGTCGACGGATCTCCGTTTCGACCTTGGATTGCAGGCGGCGCAATTCGGTCAGCGACATCTTGGCCAGTTCCATGTTTTCTCCGATTTCAATTGTTATTGATCTGATTTCCGATCAGGGCAATCATCCTCGTCCGCGCGGTGCCTAACTGGCGTCAGGGTGATTGGCTGCGCATATTCTGCCAGCAATTCCGGCGAATTAGAATCGGGATGCGAATTGAAATCGAAATCGGCGTCAGGCAAGTGCATTCAAATCGAGGCGCTGACCAGTTCCGGCTGCAATACGCGCATTATCTCGTGGGGGCTGACTCCGACCAGAAAGCCGCGTCGGCCCCCATTGATATAGACGAGCGGCAGGTCGAGAATCGTGCGCTCCATGTATATGGGCATGCGTTTGCGCAAGCCGAACGGGGATGTGCCGCCGACAAGGTAGCCGGAGTGTCGGTTGGCGGTTTCCGGAGCACAGGGTTCCACGCGTTTTCTGCCCGTCTGGCGTGCCAGTTCCTTGGTGGATACCTTGCGGTCGCCATGCATCAGCACGATCAGCGGAGCGGCATTTTCATCTTCCATGACCAGTGTCTTGACCACTGCGTGCTCGGGAACATTGAGCTCGCGCGATGATACTTTCGTGCCTCCGTGGGCCTCGTAATCATAGAGGTGTGCGGAAAAGGCAACGGCGTGCTGCTTGAGGAAACGCGTGGCTGGCGTTTCGGGCGCGTGCGCATCCTGTTTGCTCATGATGGTGCTCCGGATTTCGTATTTGGTTTGAAAGTGTATTTGAGGAAATGATTCATCCGCGCGGATGGTGCCGCGAATGGAGTGCCTTGAGGCGCTCGCGTGCGACGTGCGTGTAGACCTGGGTCGTCGATATGTCCGCGTGGCCGAGCAACATCTGGACGACACGCAAATCGGCGCCGTGGTTGAGCAGGTGGGTCGCGAAGGCGTGGCGCAAGGTGTGCGGCGAAATGCTTGCGGCGGGAATGCCGGCGGTCATCGCGTATTGTTTTACGATACGCCAGAACATCTGGCGGGTCATTCCGCTGCCACGCCGGCTGACGAACACATCGTCGCTGCTTTTTCCTGCGAGCAGTTCCGGGCGTACATCCCGGAGATAATTGCCAAGCCAGTCGATGGCTTCCTCGCCGAGCGGAACGAGCCGTTCCTTGCTGCCTTTCCCCATTACCCGGACGACACCATCAGTGAGACTGGTGGAAAATATCTTGAGCCCCACGAGCTCTGAAACCCGCAATCCGGTCGCATAAAGCACTTCAAGCATGCTGCGGTCGCGCAGGCCGATGGGGGTGGTGACGTCGGGTGCTGCGAGCAGGGAATCGACCTGTGTTTCGGTAAGGGTCTTCGGGAAGCGCTCGCTGCGCATCGGCGGATCGAGCAGGGTGGTGGGATCGGCGCCGATACGGCCCTGGGCGAGTAGATGGCGGTAATACCGGCGCCAGGCGGCGAGCAGGCGTCGTTGGCTGGCGGGCTTGGCGCGGCGGCTGAATTCGGCGAGGTAGGCAGCGAGTTCGGGGGCGCCCGCTTGCGGGAGTTGCGTGCCGCGTTCGTGGAGCCAGAACGCGAACAGGGCGAGGTCGCTGCGATAGCCGGCCAATGTATTGCGCGCGAGGCCGTGCTCGAGCCACATTGCGTCGTTGAAACTGTCGAGTTCGGCCCGGGTGGCGGCGTCCAGCGTATTCTCGATGCTCACCGGTCGGCCTCGAACCGCAGCAACCAGCGCTTGGTGTCGAGCAGGTAGCCGCCGGTCGAATTGGCAAAACCCCCGATTCGTCCGCCGGCGGCCATCACGCGGTGACAGGGGATGATGATGGGGAAGGGGTTTGCCCCACAGGCTTGACCCACGGCGCGTGCAGCGCTGCCAATTTCGGTGGCAATGTCACCGTAGGTGCGAGATGTGCCCCGCGGGATGTCAGCAATGGTCGACCAGACCCGCCGCTGAAACAGCGTGCCGCGTTCCGCGAGCGGAAGGTCGAAGGGATGGTCGGGGTCGTCGAGCCACGCCAGCAGTTGTGTCGCAGCCCGTTCGGCAAGCGGATTCTCGGGGGGGCGGGCGGGTGTTTCCGGCGGGAGGAACACAAGCTCCCGGATGCAGCGCGAGTCCGCACGCACGCCCAGACCACCGAAGGGCAGTGTCAGGATCGCGGAGAAGCCGGTCTGCGCCGGAGCATTGCGGTTGGAATTCATCGCGTCGGTATGCCACGGTACTTGTACGTGAAGGGGTAGGCAGCGGCTGGTCGGGTTACGGCGCCTTGCCCAGGAGGTTTTGCTTGAGTTCGGCGTCGGCAGGAGCCTCTCCGATTCAGATACGCAACAGCGCGGGGAAGAGGCGTTCGTCCGGGATGTCTTCGCCGCGTCGTTTCCCGGCCACGGTGAGGCGGGTCGCGCCGTTCCACGATTCGAGCAGGACTTCGGTACTCGTGGGGGCGTCCTTGATCTCCAGCATGGCTTTGCGGAACGCGGCGATCGCGGGGTCGAGGGCTGCGAGCGCCTCGGCGGAGTGGTTCTTCCTCAGTCCGTCGACGAGGGCGTCGACAAACTGCTCGGCGCTCAGGTCGCGCAGGGTGACGATGCGGATGCGCTTGCTGCCGGACTGGTTCTGCACGGCGCCCGCATCACTGGCGCGTTGCGGCACATACAGGCCCATCGCATAGACCTTGAAGAGCAGGCGGGTGCGTACCCCCGTTCCGTTCAGAACCAGTGTCTGCCCGCCGACGATGGCGGTGTCGTCGAAAGGCACGCCGGCAACGTTTGTAGCTGCGGCGGCGAGGGAAGCATGTGCCGTCATTGCAGCGAATGCGAGGGCGGCAAGGAGCGGGCGGTGGTTCATGAAAGCGTCTCCTCGGTCATCGGGGGTATCTTCCCTGTCTGCACGAAAACGCCCGTGCGGGGACGGGCGTTGCGGGACATGCGGGCCGGGCGGTGGCTTGCTCTGGGCCGATCTCAGCGGCGCGTTTCCCCATTGCCGAACACGATCCACTTCTGGCTCGTGAGGCCTTCGAGGCCGACCGGGCCGCGTGCGTGGATCTTGTCGGTGGAGATGCCGATCTCGGCGCCGAGGCCGTACTCGAAGCCGTCCGCAAAGCGCGTCGAGGCGTTGACCATGACCGACGCAGAATCCACTTCGCGCAGGAAGCGCATCGCGCGCGTGTAGTTCTCGGTAATGATGGCCTCGGTGTGCCCGGAGCTGTATGTATTGATGTGGGCGATCGCCTCGTCGATGCCGGACACGACCTTGATCGCGATGATCGGTGCGAGGTATTCCTCGCTCCAGTCCTGTTCGGTCGCGGCGACGAGGCGGGCGCCGGGAATGGCTGCCTCGCGCAGGATGGCGAGGGACTCGTTGCAGCCGCGCATCTCGACCTCCTTCGTGGCGAGCATGCGGGCGATTTCGGGCAGGAAGCGGGCCGCCACCGCACGGTCGACGAGCAGCGATTCGGCCGTGTTGCAGGTGCCGTAGCGTTGTGTCTTGGCGTTCTCGACGATGGGCACGACCTTCGCCGGGTCGGCTTCGGTTTCGACGTAGACGTGGCAGTTGCCGTCGAGGTGCTTGATCACCGGCACGCGCGCTTCGCGCGAGATCCGTTCGATGAGCCCCTTGCCGCCGCGCGGAACGATGACGTCGACGAACTCGGGCATGGTGATGAGCTGGCCGACGGCGGCGCGATCCGTGGTTTCCACGACCTGGACTGCCGATTCGGGCAAGCCCGCGGCGGCAAGACCGGCACGCACGCAGGCAGCGATCGCCTGGTTGCAGTGCAGGGCCTCCTTGCCGCCGCGCAGGATTGCCGCGTTGCCGGACTTGAGGCACAGCGCGGCCGCATCCGCGGTGACGTTGGGGCGCGCTTCGTAGATGATGCCGATCACGCCGAGCGGAACGCGCATTTTGCCGACCTGGATGCCGGAGGGGCGGCGCTTGACGTCGGTGATTTCGCCGACGGGGTCGGGCAGTGCCGCGACCTGTTCCAGGCCCTGGGCCATTGCCTCGATGCCTTTGGCGTTGAGCGTGAGGCGGTCGATCATCGCCGGCTCGAGTCCGGCCGCGCGTGCCTCCTCTACGTCGCGCGCGTTGGCGGCGAGCAACTCCTCGCGGCGGTCGCGGATCGATGCGGCCATCGCGCATAGCGCCGCGTTCTTCGCGGCGGTCGACGCGCTGGCGAGCTGGCGCGAGGCGGCGCGGGCTTGGCGGCCCAGCGTCTGCATGTATTCCTGAATATCCATGGAAATTCCGGTGTTGCCGTGCAAAAGAACATTAAAGCACCGAACGGTGCGATGCGGCCAGTGTCGGAGGGCGCTTGGCCGAAGTGCTAGCGGCGGACGAGCCGGAGCGCGAGCTGAAGAAATTCGTCCCACACGTCGCCCGGGGCAAGACCCTTGATGATGCGGTCGATGCGCGCGGCGTGCAGCAGTGCGGCGCGCAACGTCGCCGGCTTGAGGCGCGGAAGGGCGCGCTGAATCGCTTGGCGGCGGCGTTCGTCGAACACGCGCTCGGCCTTGAGCAGGGCTGGTAGTTGCTGGCCCGACGCGACACCGGAACTCAGGTTCGCGAGCGTGCGGATCTCGTTCGCGAGGGCCCAAAGCACGAGCGGCGGGGCCGTTCCCTCGCCCTGCAGGCCTTCGAGAAGGCGTGTGCAGCGCACGGGGTCGCCTTCGAGGAGGGAATGGCGCAGTTTGTCGATGTCGTAGCGTGCGACGTTGAGTACCGCGTCCTGCACGTTTTCCTGCGTCAGGCGTCCTTCCCCGTGCAGCAGGCCGAGCTTGAGGATTTCCTGATGGGCTGCGAGGAGGTTGCCCTCGACGTGGTCGGCGATGAAGGCGAGCGCTTCGGCTGGCGCGGACTGATTCTGGCGCGCAAGACGGCCTGCGATCCATTCGGGCAGGCGTTCGCGCTCGGGGGCGTTCAGCTCGACCACAATGCCGCCGTCGCTCAGGGCCGTAAACCATGAGGCCTTGCGTGCGGTCCAGTCGAGCTCGGGCAGGGTGACCAGGGTGACGATACCGTCGCCCGGGTTGCGCGCATGCCGTTGCAGCGCTTCGCCGCCTTCGCGGCCGGGCTTGCCGGTGGGAATGCGCAGATCGATCAGCTTCGAGCCGCCGAACAGCGACAAATTGCCCGCCGCGGCGCTCAGGCTTTCCCAGCGGAATCCCTGCCCGACGACCAGCGTCTCCCGTTCCTCGAATCCTTGGCGGCGTGCCGCCGCGCGGATCAGGTCAGCCGCTTCGAGCACGAGCAGCGGTTCGTTGCCGTGAAGCAGGTAAAGCGGGGCGAGCGGCTTTTCGAGGAGGGCGGGCAGCTGGTCCGGGCGCAGGATCACGGCTTGATGGCAGCGAGTCGGCGCATGAGCTGGTCGACGAGGTCGCCCTGCATGTCGCGGTAGAGCAGGGCTTCTTCCTGCTCCTTCGCGAGCACCTGCGAGTCGTCATAGGTGTATTCACGCTTGGCCGAAATCGTCGTGGGGCGGATGCGTTCGTTGCCCGCGCGGTCGATCAGGCGGAAGGTGAGGACGTGGCGCAATTCGTACTCGCGCACCTTGCCGGCGCCCGTCAGGGTGAGGATTTCCCGCTCGGGTTGATTGCGCAGGATCTCGAGTTTCGCTTCGGCCTTGGCCGGGTCGTCGACGATCTCGGTTGTGCCGCTGGTGCGGATACGCCGGCGCAGCGCGGCACCGAATTCGCTCTGGGCGCTGACGCCGACGTGGATGGTCGAGAACGCGAGCGGACGCGGGCCGCGCAACTGGAAGCCGCAGCCGGCCAGGGACGCCACGGCGACTGCGCCGAGGGCCAGCAGCAGACTGCGGCGGGAGCGGGAAGGTGTCATCCGCGGGAGTCCTCAGACCACGATGTTGACGAGACGGCCCGGCACGACCACGACCTTGCGCGGCGGCTTGCCTTCCATGAACTTCTGCGCCGCCTCGGAGGCGAGTGCGATCGACTCGATCTGCGACGCGCTCGCGTCCGCGGCGACCTTGATGTTGCCGCGCAGCTTGCCATTGACCTGCAGCACGAGGTCGAGCTCGTCCTGCTTGAGTGCGGCCTCCGACGGTGTCGGCCAGCTCGCGTTGAGGACGTCGGCGGCGAAGCCGCAGTCCTGCCACAGCGCGTGCGCGATGTGCGGCGTGATCGGGGCGAGCAGGCGCAGCAGGATGGACAGGCCTTCCTCGGTGACTTCCGCGTGGGCGGCGGCGTTGTCGCGCGGCGCCTTCTCCAGCGCGTTGAGAATCTTCATCGCCGCGGAAACGACGGTGTTGAACTGGTGCTTGCCGAAGTCGTAGTTCGCCTGCTTCAGACAATTGTGGATCTCGCGGCGCACCGCGGCCAGCGCCTCGGGCAGCGGGGCCACCGCGAGCGTGCGCGCTGTTGGGAGCTGGGTGCGGATCTCGTTGGTGAAGCCGTGGCCGAAGGTCCACACGCGTCGCAGGAAGCGATAGGCGCCCTCGACGCCCGAGTCGGACCATTCGAGCTGCTGGTCCGGCGGCGCGGCGAAGATGATGAACAGGCGCGCGGTGTCCGCGCCGTACTGGTCGACCAGAGCTTGCGGATCGACGCCGTTGTTCTTCGACTTCGACATTTTCTCGGTGCCGCCGATGACAACCGGCAGACTGTCGGCAGCGAGCTTTGCCGCGGTGATGCGACCCTTGTCGTCACGCTCGATTTGCACGTCGGCAGGGTTGATCCACTGCTTCTTGCCGCCTTCGGCCTCGCGGTAGTAAGTCTCGGCGACGACCATGCCTTGGGTGAGCAGGTTCGTGAACGGCTCGGAGACATTGACGAGGCCTTCGTCGCGCATCGCGCGGGTGAAGAAGCGTGAATAGAGCAGGTGCAGGATCGCGTGCTCGATGCCGCCGATGTACTGGTCGACCGGCGCCCAGTAGTTCACGCGGCCGTCGACCATCGCCTTGTCGTTGTCGGACGAGGCATAGCGAAGGAAATACCACGACGACTCGACGAAGGTGTCCATCGTGTCGGTCTCGCGGCGCGCGGGCTTGCCGCATTGCGGGCAGCTGCACTGGTGGAACTCGGGCATCTTCGCGAGCGGCGAGCCGCGGCCGGTGATCTCGACGTTCTCGGGCAGCACGACCGGCAGTTGTTCGTCCGGCACCGGCACGTCGCCGCAGTCGTCGCAGTGGATCATCGGGATCGGGCAGCCCCAGTAGCGCTGGCGCGAGATGCCCCAGTCGCGCAGGCGGTACTGCGTGCGTTTGGCGCCAAGGCCCTTTTCGGTCAGATCGGCGGAGATCGCGTCGACGGCATCCTGGAAGTGCAGGCCGTCGTACTTGCCGGAGTTTACGAGACGGCCGTGCTCCGCATAGGCGTCCTGCCAGGGCGCAACGGTGTCGGCATAGGCGTCGCGCGTCGAGCCCACGACCATCCGGATCGGCAGGTGGTATTTGGTCGCGAACGCGAAATCACGTTCGTCGTGCGCCGGGACCGCCATGACGGCGCCCTCGCCGTAGCCCATGAGCACGTAGTTGGCGACCCAGACGTCCATGAACTCGCCCGAAATCGGATGGACGACGCGCAGGCCGGTCGGCATGCCCTTCTTTTCCATCGTCGCGAGGTCGGCCTCCGCGACGCCGCCGTGGCGGCATTCGTCGATGAATGCGGCGAGTTCAGAGTTGTTGGCTGCGGCCTGCAGCGCGAGCGGATGCTCGGCGGCGACGGCGACGTAGGTCGCACCCATCAGGGTATCGGCGCGAGTCGTGAACACCTTCAGCACGCCGGACGTGCCGATCGTCGACAGGTCGTAGGGGAAATGCACTTCCACGCCTTCCGAGCGGCCGATCCAGTTCTTCTGCATCAGCTTGACCTGCTCGGGCCAGCCGGGCAGGGCGTCGAGGGCGTCGAGAAGCTCATCCGCGTAGGCGGTGATCTTCATGTAATACATGGGGATTTCGCGCTTCTCGACGACCGCGCCGCTGCGCCAGCCCTTGCCGTCGATGACCTGCTCATTGGCGAGCACGGTCTCGTCGACCGGGTCCCAGTTCACCGTGCCGAGCTTCTTGTAGATCAGCCCCTTCTTGTACAGGCGCGTGAACAGCCACTGTTCCCAACGGTAGTAGTCGGGCTGGCAGGTCGCGAGCTCACGCGACCAGTCGATCGCGAAACCGAGACGCTTCAGCTGCGCCTTCATGTAGTCGATGTTCGCGTAGGTCCATTTCGCCGGCGGCACGTTGTTCTGGATCGCGGCGTTCTCGGCCGGCATGCCGAAGGCGTCCCAGCCCATTGGCTGCAGGACGTTGTAGCCGCGCATGCGGTGGTAGCGCGCGAGCACGTCGCCGATCGTGTAGTTGCGCACGTGGCCCATGTGCAGCTTGCCCGACGGGTAGGGGAACATGCTCAGGCAGTAGTACTTCGGCTTGCTCGCGTCTTCGGTGACGCGGAATGCCTGGGCGGATTCCCAGTGCTGCTGGGCGGTGGATTCGACCGTGGCGGGGGTGTATTTGTCCTGCATGTGCGGGCGGGAATGGGGACGTGGAAAACACGCGAGTATACCGCGAAGCCGTCGAGCCTCGTGCGACGTCTCAGCGCGTCACATCGGGCCGGGCCGGGCGCGGACAAAAAAAGCATCCGGAGGGAGCCGGATGCTTAATCTCCTTTGAGGGAGAGGGAGGAAGACGGTTTCGCGGCAAGCGCCGCGGCGGTTCGGGCAGTCAGGCGGCCTTGCGCGGGGTGCCGGCCTGACGCTGCCAGTTGGCGGAAAAGACGGAGACCATGTCTTCCATCGCCGTCAGCGGCAGGCGCCAGATGCGGTTCTGGCTGCGTACGATAGGCGTCACGCGCGGCGCGCAGAAGGTCGCGCGCTCGCTTTCAAGCAGGCGCTGGAACGCACACATCGCTTCGCCCCAGTATTCCGAATTGCCCACCCATCCCGTTGCCGCGGTCGCCTCGCGCACGGCCTGGTGCCAGAGCACCGTGGCACGCTCGGTGGCTACGCCGGCCTTGCGGGCATACCAGGGCAGTAGTTTCGGGGTCTTCATGATCGGATTCTCCTGATGGCCTTCGTCGGCCAGTTCTTGCGTCGCGCGGATCGGCCTCTTGAGCCGGCCGTGTAGGGCGCGGTTAGTGCGATGCAGCATCGAAATTGGTTGCGATTTTCTTCGGTTCCGCAGCGTGATTCCTTGATTTTTCTCAACGAATTGCTGCTCTGCACAAGTGAAAAAAATACGCCGATCGTAATACGTTTTCAACTGCATGTTGCGTTGCCGCAACGGTTGCAGCGAGAAACTAAGTAAAGTCTGGTCCGATCCTTGTGCGGAGCGGGGCGACAATCCGGAAAGAAACAAGGTGCCGCTCCCGGTTAGAATCGCGGCCTGACTAGGAAGCTCGCATGTCCGATCTGCTCGCCAATCTCAATCCCGAACAACTCCAGGCCGTCACCCTTCCGCCGCAGCACGCGCTGATCCTCGCCGGTGCCGGCTCGGGCAAGACCCGCGTCCTCACGACCCGCATCGCATGGCTGGTGCAGACCGGCCAGGTCGATCCGCAGGGCGTCCTCGCGGTGACCTTCACCAACAAGGCGGCGAAGGAGCTGCTGGCTCGCCTGTCGGGGATGCTGCCGTTGTCCTTCGGCCATTCGGCCCGTGGGATGTGGATCGGCACCTTCCACGGCTTGTGCAACCGCCTGCTGCGGGCCCACCATCGTGACGCCGGTTTGCCGCAGCTCTTCCAGATCCTCGATTCCGGTGACCAGCTCGCGGCGATCAAGCGCCTGTTGAAGGCGCTCAATGTCGATGACGAGAAGTTTCCGCCGCGCGAACTGCAACATTTCATCAATGCCCAGAAGGAAGCCGGTCTGCGTCCGCATGCCGTCGAGGCCTGGGACGACTACACGCGGCGCCGGGTGGAGCTTTTCGCCGAGTATGAGGCGCAATGCCAGCGCGAGTCTGTTGTGGATTTTGCGGAGTTGCTGCTGCGCACGTACGAGTTGCTCGAGCGCAACGAGCCGATACGCCGTCACTACCAGCGTCGGTTCCGTCACATCCTGGTCGATGAGTTCCAGGACACGAACCGCCTGCAGTACCGCTGGCTGAAGCTGCTCGCCGATGACGGCCGCGAAGGCGGGGCCTGCCTGTTCTGCGTGGGCGACGACGACCAGTCGATCTATCGCTTCCGCGGTGCGGAAGTCGGCAATATGCGCGACTTCGAGCGCGAGTTCCATGTCGCCAACGTGATCCGGCTGGAACAGAACTACCGCTCGCACGGCAACATCCTCGACGCGGCGAACGCGATCATCCGCCACAACACCGCCCGGCTGGGCAAGAACCTGTGGACCGAGCGCGGCGCCGGCGAACCGATCCGCGTGTTCGAGGCTTATGCGGACATGGACGAGGCGCGCTGGATCATGGAGGAGATCCAGTCGCTGGTGCGCGACGGCATGAGCCGTTCGGACATCGCGCTGCTCTATCGTTCGAATGCGCAGTCGCGCGTGCTCGAACACCAGCTGTTTTCCGCGGGCATCGCCTATCGAGTCTATGGCGGCCTGCGCTTCTTCGAGCGTCAGGAGATCAAGCACGCACTGGCCTACCTGCGCCTGATCGCCAACCCGGATGACGACACGGCCTTCAGCCGTGTCGTGAATTTTCCGACGCGGGGTATCGGTGCACGATCTCTCGAAGCGCTGCAGGACGCGGCGCGCACTTGGAATTCGAGCCTGTACTCAACGGTGCCGCACCTTTCGGGTAAGCCTGGAACGGTGCTCGCGCAGTTCGTGCGCCTCGTGGAGGATCTGCGCCGCGACACGGCCCGGCTGCCGCTCCCCGAACTGGTCGATCACGTGCTGGATGCGAGCGGGCTGCGTGATTTCTATCGCAGCGAGAAGGAAGGGCAGGAGCGGCTCGAGAACCTCGACGAACTCATCAACGCCGCTGCGAATTTCCTCGGCGAATCGGGCGCGGATGTCGAGGCGTTGGCGCAGCCGCATGCGCTGCTGGCCGATTTCCTCGCCCACGCGTCGCTGGAGGCGGGCGATCATCAGGCCGATGCCGGCAGCGACGCCGTGCAACTGATGACCGTGCATTCGTCGAAGGGGCTCGAGTTCGATGCGGTCTTCCTCTCCGGGCTCGAGGAAGGCCTGTTCCCGCATGAGAACAGTGCGGTCGAGAACGAGGGGCTGGAGGAGGAGCGCCGCCTGATGTACGTCGCCGTGACGCGGGCGCGCGAGCGGTTGTACTTGAGCTTTGCGCAGAGCCGCATGTTGCACGGCCAAACGCGCTACAACCTGCGCTCGCGCTTCCTCGAGGAAATTCCGGAAGGGTTGGTGAAATGGCTCTCGCCGCCCAGCCCGCGGAGCATGGGCGCGCGCAGCGGTGCGGGGATGCGTGTCGAGCCTGCGCGTGGTGGCTTTGCCCCGCGGGCATCTCAGGCTCCCGCACGCAGTCAGGACCTAGGGGGGCTGCGCGTCGGCCAACTCGTGACGCATGCGAAGTTCGGCCAGGGCGTGATCGTCGCGGCCGAGGGAAGCGGTGCCGATGCGCGGGTGCAGATCAATTTCGGCTCGGCCGGAATCAAGTGGCTGATGCTGGCGGTGGCGAAGCTCAGCCCCGCATGATGTGCGGCGCACCCCCGCGCAGCGGGACGCCTGATTGCGCGGGGATCAGGTTCCGTAGGTGCGTGCGAGGCGGTCGTGGAGCGCGACGTATTCCTGCGCGAGCTTGTGCTTCGGATCGAGATGGATCATCGGGCGCGACTGTTCATGCGATTCCTTGATCTTCACGGATGAAGAGAGATAGGGCGCGAGCACCGGCAGCCCTTCGTCGATCAGCTCCTGCACGACCTTCTGCGGCAGTCCGGCGCGCGCCTGGAACTGGTTCACGACGATGCCTTCGACCGACAGGTCGCGGTTGTGGTCGGCGCGGATCTCCTGCACGTTCTCGATCAGCGCGTACAGCGCACGGCGCGAGAACTCGTCGCAGTCGAAGGGGATCAGGCAGCTGTCTGCGGCAATCAGCGCGGAGCGGGTGTAGAAATTCAGGGCCGGCGGGGTATCGATGTAGATGACGTCGTAGTCGTCGGCGAGCTCCGCGAGCGCATCGCGCAGCTTGTAGATCTTGTAGCGCGATTCGAGCTTGCCCTGGAGGTCTTCGAGGCCCGGATGCGAAGGCATGACGTCGAGATTGGGGAAGGGGCTCGCGACGATGAATTCCTCGATTTTCTTCGGATTCAGCTTGAAATTGAGCGTCTGGTCGAAGAAGTCGGCGAGCGTGGTTTCCAGGTTATCCCCCGAAACGCCCAGTAGGTACTGGGTCGAGTTTCCCTGCGGGTCGAGGTCCACCACCAGTGTGCGCTTGCCTTGGTGGGCGCTGATCGCCGCCAGGTTGCAGGTAATGGTGGACTTGCCGACACCGCCCTTCTGATTGAATACCACGCGTCGCATCTTGGATTCCCTTGTCGAGTCGGGTGAGATTGTGCCAAAAAATGTCGATCGGGATGCAGTTTCCGGGAAGGGTGGTAGCCGTTCCGGCCTCGTTCGGTGCTTCCGGGTTTACCCGTAGAGTGCCACTGCCCAAGCCGGAGTACCTGCGCTACACTTGCGCCTCGCCGAGCGTGGTGCCGGTGCGGCGCCCTCGTGCCCGCCGGCGCGAGAGCTCCGCTGTCCGACCTGTGCGATTGCTCCCGATGCCGGGAGTCCCGGACGGAATATGGCCGGCAGCTGCGGATGATCGCAATTGGCGAGACGCCCGAGCGGGCGTAGGTTATCGCCGCGCTGGAAAAACACCACAGCAACAACACATCTCACCGACCCGGAGAGGGAGAACAATGGATCAGGATTTCATCGCCGCGGCACTCGAATATCATCGTGCGCCGACGCGCGGCAAGATTTCGGTCGTTCCGACCAAGAGCCTCACCAACCAGCGTGATCTGGCGCTAGCCTACTCGCCTGGCGTTGCTGCGGCATGCGACGCGATCGTCGAGGACCCGGCGAACGCGCGCGAATACACCTCGCGCGGCAACCTCGTCGCGGTGGTGACCAACGGTACTGCGGTGCTCGGTCTGGGCAACATCGGCCCGCTGGCATCCAAGCCGGTCATGGAGGGCAAGGGCTGCCTGTTCAAGAAATTCGCCGGCATTGACGTGTTCGACATCGAACTCGCCGAGAACGATCCGGACAAGCTGATCGACATCATCGCCTCGCTCGAGCCCACCCTGGGCGGCATCAACCTCGAGGACATCAAGGCGCCCGAGTGCTTCTACATCGAGAAGAAGTTGCGCGAGCGCATGAAGATCCCGGTCTTCCACGACGACCAGCACGGTACCGCGATCATATCCACGGCCGGCCTCATCAACGGCCTGAAGGTCATCGGCAAGGACATCGCGAAGGTCAAGCTGGTGTGCTCCGGCGCTGGCGCCGCGGCGATCGCGTGCCTGGACCTGATGGTCGCGCTAGGGCTCAAGCGCGAAAACGTTTATGTCTGCGACTCCAAGGGCGTAATCTGGGTCGGCCGCGAAGAGAATATGGAGGCCAACAAGGCCCGCTATGCGCAGAAGACCGACGCGCGCACGCTCGCCGACGTGATGGTCGGTGCGGACGTGTTCCTCGGCCTGTCGACCGCGGGTGTGCTGAAAGGCGAGATGGTCGCCTCGATGGCGGACAAGCCGCTGATCTTCGCGCTCGCGAATCCCAACCCGGAAATCCTGCCTGAGGACGCCAAGAAGGCGCGCCCTGACTGCATCATCGCGACCGGGCGTTCGGATTACCCGAACCAGGTCAACAACGTGCTGTGCTTCCCGTTCATCTTCCGCGGCGCGCTCGACGTCGGCGCCACGACGATCAACGAGGAGATGAAGCTCGCGTGCGTGCGCGCCATTGCCGAGCTGGCCCAGGCTGAGCAGAGCGATATCGTTGCTTCCGCTTATGGTGGCGCGGAATTGCGCTTCGGCCCCGAGTACATCATTCCGAAACCCTTCGACCCGCGCCTGATCGTCAAGATCGCGCCGGCCGTGGCGAAGGCGGCGATGGACTCCGGCGTGGCAACTAAGCCGATCGAGGATCTCGCCGCCTACACGGCGAGCCTGTCGGATTTCGTGTATCAGTCCGGCATCGTCATGAAACCGGTGTTCGCCGCCGCAAAGCGGGTACCTGCCGAATTCAAGCGCGTGCTGTACGCCGAGGGCGAGGACGAGCGCGTCCTGCACGCGGCGCGGGTGGTCATCGAGGAGAACATCGCGCGTCCGATCCTCATCGGCCGCCCTGGCGTCATCGAGATGCGCATCCAGAAGATCGGCCTGAACCTCGTTCCGGGCCGCGACTTCGACATCATCAATCCGGAATCGGACCCGCGCTACAAGGAGCTGTGGCAGGAATACCACCGCATGATGTGCCGCGACGGCGTCACGCCGGAACTGGCGAAGGCCAAGATGCGCCGCGACACGACGCTCATCGGCTGCATGGTCCTGCGCCGTGGCGACGCGGATGCCCTCGTGTGCGGCACCTTCGGCTCCTACGATTACCACTTCAAGCAGGTCGAGGACGTGATCGGCCTGAAGCCCGGCGCGAAGCTCTTCGCATCGATGAGCCTGCTGATGCTGCCCAAGCGCACGCTGGCGATCACCGATCCGTACGTGAATGAGAATCCGAATGCGGAGGAAGTTGCCGAGATCGCCCGCATGGCCGCCGAGGAGCTGCGTCGCTTCGGTATCGAGCCGCGCGTCGCACTGGTCTCGCATTCCAACTTCGGCAGCGCGCGTTCGGCGTCGGCGCGCAAGATGCGCGAGGCTGCAGGGATCCTGCGCCAGATCGCCCCGGGCCTCGAGTGCGACGGCGAGATGCACGGCGATTCGGCGCTTTCGCCGGAAATCCGTGCCAAGGCCAACGCCGAGTCGACGCTGGTCGGCGAGGCCAACCTGGTCGTGATGCCCAACATTGACGCCGCGAACATCTCCTTCAACATGATGAAGATGGCCAACAGCGACGGTGTTTCGATCGGCCCGATGCTGCTGGGTGCGCGCCTGCCGGTGCATATCCTGACGCCGTCGGCAACGGTGCGCCGTCTGGTGAACATTACCGCGGTATCGGTGGTCGACGCCTACGAGCAGCGTGTGCAGTCGGGCGCTGCGGTTTAAGGGGGTCGGACGGCGCAGTCGGGATCCGGATCAGGGTCCCGGCCGCACGTGTTTTTCGGGGAGGCCGGGGAAACGATCATGCAAAGGCTGCTGATCATCCTCGGCCTTTTCGTTCTCGCTGCCGGGCTGTTCTGGCCTTGGCTCGCCAGGATTCCGTTCGGTCGGCTGCCTGGCGACATCCACATTCAACGCGACGGTTTCGACTTCTTCTTTCCGGTTACGACGGGACTGCTCTTCTCCCTCGTCCTGAGTCTGCTTATCTGGCTGTTCCGGCGTTAACAAGGTTTACAATCCACCCAACATTACCGGTAGAAGGGACTTTGACATGACTCACGCGATTCGTTTCCATCAGACCGGTGGTCCCGAAGTGCTCCACTGGGAAGCTGTCGACGTCGGTGCTCCTGCCGCAGGCGAGGTGACGGTGCGCCATCATGCGGTCGGTCTCAACTATATCGACACTTACCATCGCAGCGGACTGTATCCGGTGCCGCTTCCCTCGGGTCTGGGCCTGGAGGGGGCCGGCGTGGTCGAGGTGGTGGGCGAGGGCGTCTCCGACCTGGCGCCCGGCGATCGGGTCGCCTATGCTGGTGGTCCGCTCGGGGCCTATTCCGAGGTGCGCAACCTGCCCGCGCATCGTGTCGTGAAGCTGCCGGCATCGGTGTCCTTCGAGCAAGGGGCTGCGATGATGCTGCAGGGACTCACGGCGCAGTACCTGCTGCGCCGCACCTACCGCGTGCAGCCGGGCGATACGGTGCTGATCCACGCGGCCGCGGGCGGTGTCGGCCTCATCGCGTGCCAGTGGGCGAAGGCGCTGGGCGCAACCGTGATCGGAACAGTCGGATCCGACGCCAAGGCCGAGCTTGCACGGGCGCACGGCTGTGACCACCCGATCGTGTATACACGTGAGAGTTTCACCGAGCGTGTCCGCGAGATCACCGGCGGTGCAGGCGTGCCGGTCGTGTACGACTCGATCGGCAAGGACACTTTCATGGATTCGCTGCGCTGCCTGCGCCCGTTGGGCATGATGGTGCTGTTCGGTGCGGCGTCCGGGCCGGTGCCGCCGTTCGACCTCAGCCTGCTGAACACGCTGGGATCGCTCTTCGTCACGCGTCCGAGTATCGCGGCCTACACGGCAAAGCGCGAGGATCTCCTTGCGATGGCCGACGAACTCTTCGACGTGGTCGGATCCGGCAAGGTGCGGGTCGAGATCAATCAGCGTTACGCGCTGAAGGATGCCGCGCAGGCGCACCGTGATCTCGAGGCGCGCCGTACTACCGGCTCGACGATCCTGTTGCCCTGACGGGGCGCGACATGAGGAGCAAACCGGGTTCATCGTGGCTGGCATGCGTCGCGGCCGGGATCCTGCTGGCGCTGCCGCTCGCCCCGTCGGCCATGGCGCAGTCGGGGCCGTCATCTGCGATGGATCCCGCCCGCACGGCGTCGCTGTCGGCGGCAAGTCGCCGTATCGAGGATCACTTCGTGGCCGAGGTCGCCCGCATCACGGGTACGACGCCAGCCCGCGTGCGTCGGGCCATGCCGGACGAACGGCGCATCACGTCCACGGCGTCACGATTGATCTCGGCGCTGGAAGTCGATCTTGGAGCACCGCTCACGCCCGAGCAGCAGGCCGAAATTCTGGATGCTGACCAGGCGCGCAAAGTCTCCCTGATGAAGGCACGCGAGGCGGCACGCGGGCGCTGATTCCCATTGACGGTCGGACGTACAGACAGCGGCAGCGGCCGAATTGGGGCGCGGGGGAGGTTGGGGATCGGGTAAAATTTGCCGATGACTGCCTCTCACGAACCTCGCTTCATCCACCTTCGTCTGCATACCGAGTACTCGATTTCGGACGGCATCGTCCAGATCGATCAGGCGATCGCCCGCGCGGCCGCCGACGGCATGCCGGCGCTGGGCATTTCCGACCTCGCCAACCTGTTTGGCATGGTCAAGTTCTACAAGGGCGCACGCGGCAAGGGCATGAAGCCCGTCATCGGCGTCGACGCCTGGATCACCAACGACACCGATCGCGACAAGCCCTTCCGCGCCCTGCTCATCTGCAAGAGTCGCAAGGGCTACGGGCAGCTGTGTGAGCTGCTGACGCGCGCTTTCCTCGACAACAAGTACCGCGGGCGCGCCGAGATTCGCCGCGACTGGTTCGCCGACGGCGCGGCGTCGGATCTGCTGTGCCTGTCCGGTGCGCGCGAGGGGGAAGTGGGGCAGGCACTGGCAAACGGCAACGTCGAACTTGCCGATCGGGTGGCCGCCGAATGGGCCGCATTGTTCCCCGGCGCCTACTACATCGAACTGCAGCGCGCAGGCAATGCGGGCGCCGAGGGGTACGTACGCCAGGCGGTGCAGCTGGCCGGCAGGCTGGGGCTGCCGGTGGTGGCGACCCACCCCGTGCAGTTCCTCAAGCGCGAGGATTTCAAGGCCCACGAGGCACGCGTGTGCATCGCTCAAGGCTATGTGCTGGCCGACAAGCGTCGCCCGCGGGACTACACCGAGGAGCAATACCTCAAGAGCCAGGACGAGATGTGCGAGCTCTTCGCCGACATCCCGGAGGCGCTCGAGAATTCGGTCGAAATCGCACGCCGCTGTTCGCTGACGGTCCAACTGGGCAAGAATTTCCTGCCGCAGTTTCCCACGCCCGAAGGGATGACCCTCGACGACTTCCTGATCGCGGAGGCCAAGGCTGGCCTGGAAGTGCGGCTGGAGGAGCTGTATCCGGACGATGCAGAACGTGAGCGCCAGCGTCCGACCTACGAGGCGCGGCTCAAGTTCGAAACCGACACCATCATCCAGATGGGCTTCCCCGGCTACTTCCTGATCGTTGCGGACTTCATCAACTGGGGCAAGCACAATGGTGTGCCGGTAGGCCCCGGTCGCGGCTCGGGTGCGGGCTCTCTGGTTGCCTACAGTCTGCGCATTACCGACCTGGATCCGCTCGCTTACGCACTGCTGTTCGAGCGCTTCCTGAACCCCGAGCGTGTGTCGATGCCCGACTTCGACATCGACTTCTGCCAGGACAACCGCTACCGCGTGATCGAGTATGTGCGCGAGCGCTACGGCAAGGATGCGGTCAGCCAGATCGCGACCTTCGGTACCATGGCGTCCAAGGCGGTGGTGCGCGACGTCGGCCGCGTGCTCGATCTGCCCTATGGCCTGTGCGACCGGCTCTCCAAGCTGATCCCGATCGAAGGCGCGAAGCCCGTCTCGCTGGCGAAGGCCTACGAGATGGAGCCGCAGATCGGCGAAATGATGAAGGACGGCAACGACGGCGAGTCGGTGCAGGAGTTGTGGAGCCTTGCCGAGCCGCTGGAAGGCCTGTCCCGCAACGTCGGCATGCACGCCGGCGGCGTGCTCATCGCGCCCGGAAAGCTCACCGACTTCTGTCCGCTCTACATCGCCGACGGTGACGACGCGACGCCGGTGTCGCAGTTCGACAAGGACGACGTCGAGGCGGTCGGCCTGGTGAAGTTCGACTTCCTCGGCCTGCGCAACCTCACCATCATCGAGCTCGCGGTCGAGTACGTCGAACGTCTCACCGGGGAGAAGCCCAACCTCGCCGCGCTGCCGTTCACCGACCCCGCCGCCTACCAGATCCTGAAGGACGCGAATACCACCGCGATCTTCCAGGTCGAATCGGACGGCATGAAGAAGCTCCTCAAGAAGCTCGCGCCCGACCGCTTCGAGGACATCATCGCGGTGCTTGCGCTCTACCGTCCGGGCCCGCTCGGCTCGGGCATGGTGGACGACTTCATCCTGCGCAAGAAGGGGCAGCAGGAGATCGACTACTTCCATCCGGACCTCAAGCCCTGCCTGGAGCCGACCTACGGCGTGATCGTGTATCAGGAACAGGTGATGCAGATCTCGCAGATCATCGGCGGCTATACGCTAGGCGGCGCCGACATGCTGCGCCGCGCGATGGGCAAGAAGAAACCGGAGGAGATGGCCAAGCACCGCGAGACGATTGCCGCCGGTGCGAAGCAGAAGGGCTACGACCCGGCGCTCGCGGAGCAGCTCTTCGACCTGATGACGAAGTTCGCGGAGTACGGCTTCAACAAGTCGCACACTGCCGCCTACGCCGTGGTCACCTACCATACGGCGTGGCTCAAGGCGCACCACTGCGCGGCCTTCATGGCCGCGACCATGTCGGCGGACCTCGACAACACCGACACGATCAAGATCTTCTTCGAGGACACGATCGCGAACGGAATCACGGTCCTGCCGCCTGACGTGAACCAGTCCGACTACCGCTTCGTTCCCACGGATCGGAAGACGATCCGCTACGGTCTGGGTGCGGTGAAGGGTGTGGGCGAGCCGGCAGTGCGCTCCATCCTCGAAGCGCGCAAGAGTGGCGGAGCGTACACGGATCTGTTCGATTTCTGCGCGCGCGTGGACCGGCGCATGGTCAACCGCCGCGTGATCGAGGCGCTGATCCGTTCGGGTGCGTTCGATACCATCGAACCCAGCGGCACGGCCGATCGCGCGCGTCTGCTCGCGACCGTGAGCCTCGCGATGGAAGCGGCCGAGCAGGCGGCCGCGAACGCCATGCAGGGGGGGCTGTTCGACCTTGTGCCGGAGGCCGCCGGCGCGGCGCCTCAGTACGCGAACGTGCGCCCGTGGACGGAGCGCGAGCGCTTGAAGGAGGAGAAGACCGCGATCGGTTTCTTCCTCTCTGGCCATCCGTTCAACAGTTTCCGCGAGGAAGTGCGCCGCTTCATCCGTCGTCCGCTGTCGCAGCTCGAACCCTCGCGCGATCTCGCGATGCTGGCGGGCGTGGTGATGGACGTGCGCACCAAGATGACCAATCGCGGCAAGATGGCGTTTGTCGTGCTCGACGACGGCTCACAGGTGCGGGAGGTGTCAGTCTTTTCCGAAGCGTTCGACGCGAACCGCAGCAAGATCGTCACCGACGAAGTGTTGGTGGTCGAAGGCAAGGTCAGCAACGACGACTTTACCGGCGGGCTGCGTATCGTCGCCGACAAGCTGCTGTCGCTCGGCGAAGCGCGTTCCCGCTTTGCCAAGGCGCTCCAGATCAGCGTCAATGGCGAAGTGAAAGGCGCGGGGGGGGCAGTTGCGGCAGCGGACAAGCTCGAAACGCTACTCTCGCCTTTCCGCGACGGCGGCTGCCCGGTTTCGCTGCGCTATCGGAACGAGCAGGCGGAGGCCGAACTGCCCCTCGGCGCGGCCTGGCGGGTGCGTCTCGACGATGCCTTGCTCGACAGCCTGCGGGAGTGGCTCCCGCACGAATCGGTCGAGGTCCTCTACCCCAATTGATATGGGCACAAAAAAGGCCGCGGCCCTTGCGGGCGCGGCCTTTCGGCTGATCCGGCAGGGGCGGTCAGAGTTCCTTGGCGTGCTCGGCCAGATACTCCGCGACGCCTGCGGTGCTGGCCTTCATGCCCGCTTTGCCCTTGTTCCAGCCGGCCGGGCAGACTTCGCCGTGCTCTTCGGTGAACTGTAGCGCGTCGACCATGCGGATCATCTCGTCGATGTTGCGGCCCAGCGGCAGGTCATTGACGACCTGGTGGCGCACGACGCCGTTCTTGTCGATCAGGAAGGAGCCGCGGAAGGCGACGCCAGCGTCGGCTTCGACGTCATAGGCACGGCAGATCTCGTGCTTCACGTCGGCGACCAGCGTGTACTGGACCTGGCCGATGCCGCCGTTGTTGACCGGGGTGTTCTTCCACGCGAGGTGGGTGAACTGGCTGTCGATCGAAACGCCCAGCACTTCGACACCGCGCTTGGTGAATTCTTCCAGGCGGTGATCGAACGCGATCAGCTCGGACGGGCACACGAAGGTGAAATCCAGCGGGTAGAAGAACACCACGGCGTACTTGCCCTTGGTGACTTCCGAGAACGTGATGTTCTTGATCTCGTTGTTGCCGAGGACCGCGGTCGCGGTGAAATCCGGGGCCTTCTTGCCGACGAGGACTGCCATGTTAGTCGTCTCCAGAGTGGGTTGAATGACCGGGGGATTATGTTGCCATGATTTGGAAAGATCCAATTGCCTTTTGCACGACAGGTCGATAGAAATTTTCTATCGTGAGCTTTCGGCGAATTGGCGCGGTTTCTTCCCTGATTTCAATCATTGTTAAACTTTGTTTCCGCGTTACCGTAATACCTAAGTATGAGAAAGACCGACGTTCGCGGGTGCCTCGGGCGTCCGGGATGCAGAAACAGGACAGGTAGCCATGATGCAACGACTGAAGAATTCTCCGATCTGGGTTCGCCTGATATTGGCAATCGGCATCCTGCTGATCGCAGTCGGCACGACCTTGGTCGTATGGGTGTCGGCCGAGCAGGAGAACATGGCGATCAACCAGTCCCATGACTTCGCCGAGACGATCAACCAGATGACCATGGCAACGTTGGTGTTCATGAAGAGCACCAAGACGATCAAGAAGCGCGCGATCTACCTCGACCAAGTGAAGAAGTCGTCGGGGCTGACGGATATGCGGGTGGTCCGGGCAGAGCCGGTCATTCATCAGTTCGGCGACGGCGACGAGGATGAAATGAACGTCGGGCCCGACGAAAAGGTGGCGATCGACAGCGGCAAGCCGTTCTTCGAGCTGCGTAACGACCCGGACAAGGGAAAGATCCTGAAGGCCGTGTTCCCGGCCATCAACCGCACGAATTACCTTGGCAAGGACTGCACCGAGTGCCACGACGAATACCCCGAGGGGACCGTGCTCGGGGCCGTGACGATGGAGGTTTCGCTCAACCGCATGGATGCAGCGGTCTCTGCCGCACGATCCAAGCTGATTGGCGGTGCGCTGGCGGCGCTGGGCTTGATGATGGTCCTGATCTTCGTCTTTCTGCAGGCGGTGGTGGCGCGGCCGCTGGCCGAGCTTTCGAGTCGGCTGCGCGACATTTCCGAGGGCGAGGGCGATCTCACCCAGCGTTTGCCTGTGCGTGCCGAGGACGAGGTGGGCAAGGCTGCCGGCTATTTCAACAAGATGATGGAGAAGTTGCAGGGCGTCATCCGCAACATTTCCTCGTCGGCCGATCAGGTGTCGAGCGCCGCCTCCGATCTCCAGCGCGGGGCAGTCGAGATTCGGGCCGGAGCGGGCGAGCAGTCCGAAAAGTCGGCTTCGGCGGCATCTGCGGTCGAGCAGATGGCGGCGAGCATCATGTCCGTCGCCCAGGCGAGCGGGGAGGTGCTCAAGGTCGCGCGCGACAGCCTTTCGCGCGCGGAGGCGGGCAACGCCGACGTGCTCGAACTCACGGGCAGACTGTCCGATGTCGAGAGCGCAGTGAGCAAGATGACCCAGACCGTCGGCGACTTCATCCACAATACCGACGCGATCTCGACCCTGACCGCGCAGGTGAAGGAGATTGCCGACCAGACCAACCTGCTCGCGCTCAACGCCGCGATCGAGGCCGCGCGGGCGGGAGAGCACGGCCGCGGGTTTGCCGTCGTCGCCGACGAAGTACGCAAGCTGGCCGAGAAGTCGACCCGCTCGGCAAACGACATCGACGACGTCACGCAGAAGCTCAACTCCGGTTCCGTGGGGGTGCGCGCGGCGATCACGCAGGGATCGGATGCGCTGGTGCTCATCCGCGAATCGATGTTGCGCGTGTCCGAAGCCTTGCGCAGCAACATGGAATCGGCTGGCGGTGTCGCCGACGGCATGAACAGCATCGCCACAGCGACCGACGAGCAGATGAAGGCGAGCTCCCTGGCGGCCAACAGCGTCGAAATGATCGCCGGGCTCGCGCAGCAGACGAGCGCTTCGCTCGACGGTGTCACCGGCGCCACGGCCAGCCTGGAACAGCTGGCCGCGCAGTTGCGCGATGAAATCAGGCGCTTCCGTATCTAACTGTTTTGATTGTCGTTTCGGCGCCACAGGGTGGTTGCCGCTGTATCTTCCAAAAGGTATAAGAAACATTCTGCTACAAATGAGGCGAGCCGAACCTGGAGCCTCGCCAAGGAGTTGAAATGAAGCGTCTTTTTGTTTCCGCCATAGCGCTTGCAGCAAGTGCAACGAGCCTGCCGGCTGCCGCGGTTGATGCCGCCGCCGCCGATGCCCTGGTTCGCAAGAGCAAGTGCCTGACCTGTCACGCCGTCGAAAAGAAGAAGGATGGCCCCGCCTTCAAGGAGACTGCCGCCAAGTACAAGGGCAAGCCCGAGGCGATGGAGAAGCTCACCAAGCACGTTACGGTGCCGAGCAAGGTCAAGGTCGAAGGGAAGGAAGAGGATCACGAGACGCTGAAGACGGAAGATCCGGCGGCGGTCAAGAACGTCGTCGAGTGGATTCTTTCGCTCTGACATGAATCCAGCGTGAAGCCGGTTCCGGCCATTAACTATAGGGAGGCGGGACGAGCGCCGCGCGTGCCATACAGCACGCCGGAAATTCTCGGACCCGCGGCGGGATCCGGCTTCGCGCCGTTTGATGGGCAGGGTGGCGGCATGGTGCCGCAGCCCCGCGCATAGGCTGTACCAAAGGGGAGAAGTTGATGAGCAAGAACGCAGGAAGCATCCGAAAGTGGGTGCTGGCCTTGCTGGCCGGTGCTGCATTCATCGGTCATGCATATGCCGCAAAGGACGTCGTCCAGGTTGGCGACTCGGTATGTACGCGCTGCCACGACGAAGGCGAGGCCAAGCCGGTCCTGTCGATCGGTCAGACGCGCCACGGCACGATGGCCGACAAGAATGCCGGAACCTGTACCTCGTGCCACGGTGAAAGTCCGACGCACGTAAGCAAGCCGTCCGACGTGACGGAGCGCCCCAAGCCCACCGTCAATTTCGGACCGAAATCCGCGACGCCGATCGACGAGCGCAACCAGGTTTGCCTCAATTGCCATCAGGGCGGCCAGCGCACCCATTGGCAGACCGGCGCGCACGCCGCTGCGAACCTGGAATGTACGTCCTGTCACAAGATCCATTCGTCCGAGGATCCTGTCCGCGACCGCCAGACCCAGCCCGACGTCTGCTTCAGTTGTCACAAGGAGCAGCGCGCGCAGGTGATGCGCCCGAACCACCACCCGATCCCCGAGCGCAAGGTCGTCTGCGTCGACTGCCACAACCCGCACGGGTCGGCCGGTCCGAAACTGATGCAGCGCGACAGCGTCGTCGCCACTTGCTACACCTGCCACATGGAAAAGCGCGGCCCCTTCGTCCGCAGCCATCAGCCGGTCACCGAGGATTGCACGATCTGCCACACGCCGCACGGCAGCGTGAATGACAACCTGCTCAAGCAGCGCGCGCCTTTCCTGTGCCAGCAGTGTCATGAACCCACGTCGCACCAGGGCACCATTGCGAGCACCGGTATGGTCGCAGCCACCAACCGCTACACGCTGGGTCGTGGCTGCCTGAACTGCCACACCAACATCCACGGCTCGAACAATCCGCTGGATGACACGAGCAACGGCCGTGCCTTGCAGCGCTGACGGGAGAACGAAAATGCGTAACAACATCAAGGTTCGTGCCGTCAGTCTCAATGTGATTGCGGCTTCTCTGATTGCGGCGTTTGGATCCGCCCAAGCGCAGGATGATGTCGTCGAGCGCCTGATCCGCCCCGAGAGCTCCGTGAGCGTCGGGTTCGGCTATCTCACCGAGGACGTTGCACGGTTTGGCCAGTACTCCGGATTGCGAGATGAGGGTTTGTATGGTCTCGCGGACGTCAAGCTCGTCGATCGTGACGATGCGACGGGGCGTTGGCTGCGCTTGGATGGTCGCAATCTCGGGCTCGATAGCCGAAGCCTGCGCTTCGAGCACTCGATCCAGGGCAACTGGAAATACTTCCTCGATTACGACCAGACTCCGCGTTACTCGCAGTACGAGGTCAGAACCGGCCTTCAGGGTATCGGTCACGACTTTCAGCGGGTGAATGGCGTACCGATGCGCGAGAAGCGCCTGCACACTGACCGCGAAGCACTGAGCTTCGGTGGGCAGTATGCCTTGGGCAACGGCTGGGATGTGCGCCTCAAGCTCAAGCAGGACATCAAGCAGGGCGATCGCCTGTACGGCGGGTATCCGGTCAATGCGAAGCACATCTTCCTGGCCGAGCCGATCGATCACACGATGCGCCAGATCGACCTCGTGCTGGGATATGCCGGCTCGAGGCTGCAACTCTCCGCGGGCTATTACGGCTCCTTCTTCGATAACGGCAACTCCGCACTACGTCTTGCGACGAACCCCGCCGGTACCCAGATCACGAATCTGGGTACCGCGCGCTTTGATCGGATTGCGCTGGCGCCGGACAACTATGCGCACCAGTTCTACCTCGACGGTGGCTATACGTTCACGCCGACCACGCGCGCGAACTTCAAGATTGCGAAGTCGTTCGCGTATCAGGACGATTCGTTCATCGAACGCTCGGTACGGCAGCCGCGCGTCGACAGCCTCGACGGCAAGCTCGAAACCACGTTGGTCCAGTTCGGCCTCAGCGCGCGGCCGCTGCAGAAGCTCTCGCTCGTTGCGGATTGGCGCTACGAAAATCGCGACGACCGGACAACGCAACGGCGCTACTTCGATCCGGCGGCGTCCCGGACCTTCAATGGTATCAACGAAACGCGCGATTTCGAGGTCAATACCGGCAAGCTCGAGGCCCGCTACATGCTACCCGCGGGTTTCAAGCTCGCTGCGGGCATCGACTACGATGAAAAGAAGCGCGATGCCTACGATGTGCGCCTGACTTCGACCCGCAAGCGTACCGAGGAACTCGGTTATCGCGTGGAACTCTCACGCTCGCTGTCCGATACCGTGAATGGCTCGGTCAGTCTGGTTCAGAGTGAGCGATCGGGCTCGCGGCTGCTGACGGAGACGTCCACTGCGACTTCGTACTATGCCGTGCCGTATCACCTCGCGGATCGTGATCGCGAGAAGGTCCGCATGCGTCTCGACTGGATGCCGATCGAGGTGCTTTCGTTCCAGCTCACCGCCGACGCATTCAACGATGACTACAAGGACGGCGGCTACGGTATCGACAAGGGCCGCGGCAGCTTCTGGTCTGTCGATGGAACCTGGGTCTTTGCCGCAGACTGGGATGTCCATGGTTGGGCGTCGCGTGAATACTCGCGTCAAGTTAACCAGACTCGCGGAGCAGGGAATGCCGATTGGTTGGCAAATCTGCAGGTTCAGACCGAGGCATTTGGCGTCGGCTTGAAGGGCAAGGTGGGAAGTCGCTGGAAGCTGGGTGGGGATCTATCCTATTCGCACAACCTGAATCAGTATGGGCTGACAGGGGCCGCGATTACGCCGGCGATGGCCATCAACGACGTCAAGTTCACGGTCACGACGCTGAAGTTGTTCGCGGAATACGAAATGCGCAAGGACCTGTCGCTGCGTTTCGATGCCGTGCATGACCAGTGGAGTACGAATGATTGGCAGTGGGCCAACTTCATCTACACTTCCGCTGCGCCTGCTGATGGCACGACTCTGTCGCAGGACGAAACTCAGGAAACCACTTTCGTTGGTGTGACGATGCGCTACAAGTGGCGCTAAGTCCGGCTTGCTGAGTGCGAGGCCCACCCGATCGCAAGCTCGGGTGGGTTTCTTCTTTTCAGTCCGCCTGTTACAGCGTGGGCAGCATCAGGAATCCGGTCTGTTCCGGCCGCGCCGCCGGATTGACGGCGACGCGCTCCACCCGGGCGTGGGACGGGCCGTGGTGAGCCCAGCGCACAAAGTGCTCGACCGCCCCCGCCGATCCCGCCACCACGGCCTCGACGCTCCCGTCCGAGCGATTTCGCACCCAGCCGCAAAGTCCCAGACGCTCGGCCTCCGTGCGCGCGCTTGCGCGGAAGGCGACTCCCTGAACGAGTCCCTGAATCATCAGGTGACGCGCGACATGATCGGTTTCACGCATAGGACACCTCCGCATCCCGGTTCCCGCAGCGGTGCGCACGCAGCAGCGCGTCGGTGATGTTGCTGGCGAGATTCTCGGTACCGATCGTTTCGCCGAACCCCGAGCGTTGGACGATGGAGGCGGGCTGGGCGTTCAGGTCGCACAGGATCAGCTGTGTGCCGCGCTTGTCCAGGGCGCGGTGGAGCGCCTGCAGCATGTCGAGGCCGGTGGTGTCGATGTTGATGACCTTCTCCATGTCGAGGATCAGTGCGTCGGGATGGCCGTCCTCCATCAGCATGAGGTTTTCGAGCTTGTTCGCCGCCCCGAAGAACAGGCTGCCGAATACGCGGTAGGCGAGGACGCGCGGCGTGCCATCGGCGCGCGACAGGGCTTCGACGCCGTAATAATCCTCCAGTACGATGCGCTCGACACGGGTAAGGTCGGACATGCGGTAGATGAAGAACAGGCTCGCCAGGACCATCCCGAGTTCGACCGCCAGCGTCAGGTCGAAGACGACCGTGACGAAGAAGGTGCCGAGCAGGATGATGCGGTACTGCCTTGAGTAGCGCATGAGTTCCTTCCAGGCGAAGGCGTGCCATTCGCCCATGTTCACCGACACGATGACCACGATCGCCGATAGCGTGGCCAGCGGGATGTAACTCGCGAGTGGGGCGAGCGCGAGTACCACGGCCAGCAGCACGAGTGCATGAATGATGCCTGCGATCGGGGTGTGCCCACCCGAGCGGATGTTCGTCGCCGTTCGGGCGATCGCGCCGGTGGCGGCGAAGCCGCCTAAGAGCGGGGCGGCCACGTTGGCAATGCCCTGCGCCATCAGTTCCTGGTTCGGGTCGTGCCGGTCGTCGATCTGGTTGTCCGCGACGCGAGCCGACAGCAGCGACTCGATTGCTCCCAGCAGCGCGATCGTCAGCGCCGGTGCGATGAGCTTGCCCAGTGTGCCCAGCGACAGCTCGGGCAGGCCGAAGTGGGGGATCTCCTGCGGGATGCCGCCGAAGCGGCTGCCGATGGTGTCTACGGGAAACTGGACTATTGCGTTGATCGCGGTGGCGATCAGGAGCACTGCCAGTGGTCCCGGGAGCCGCCGCATCCATGCCACGCGCCTGGCCATCTGGTTCCACGCGAGGAGTACGGAGAGCGAGGCCACCGCCACCGCGAGTGTTGGCAACTGGATGGTGTGGGCGGCGCCGATCAGCGCCTCCATCTTGCCGAAGAACTCGCCCGGCATCTTGTCGATGGATAGCCCGAGGAAGTCCTTGATCTGCGAGATGAAAATCACCACCGCGATGCCGTTGGTGAAGCCGATCACCACCGACACCGGGATGAAGCGGATCATGCTTCCGAGGCGGAACGCACCCATCGCGAACAGCATGAAGCCCGACATCATCGTGGCGATGAGCAGGTTCGAGACACCGTAGTCCACTACGATCGCGTAGATGATCGGGATGAAGGCCCCGGTCGGGCCGCCGATCTGTACCTTGGAGCCGCCGAGCGCCGAGATCAGGAGGCCGGCGACGATGGCGGTCCAGATGCCGGCGGTGGGGCTCATCCCGCTGGCGATCGCGAATGCCATCGCCAGCGGCAGGGCGAGAACACCGACGGTGATGCCCGCGGAAAGATCCTGGGTGAAATGACCCCGCCCGTAACCGGGCAGGGTATCAAACAGTTTGGGTCGAAAATTGATCACGATGCCTCCTCGATTCCTCTGTGTGCCGTGGCTTACCCGTGGTACTGCTGCCGTACCGGCATCCGGGTGCCGTGCGTTGCCACACGATCCAGCGTTTCGAGGGAGTGAGGGGCATCGGGCTGCGAGCCTGCCGTTTCCTTACTTGACGCGCATCCCCGCAGTCGCGCCCGCATCCGGGGACAGGATGTAGAGCCCGCCGGTCTTGCCGTCGGGATCGGACGCGGCCAGAACCATGCCCTCGCTCATGCCGAACTTCATCTTGCGCGGCGCGAGGTTGGCGACCATCACCGTCATCCGCCCCACCAGCGAGGCCGGGTCGTAAGCCGATTTGATGCCGGCGAACACCTGCCGAGGCTTGTCCTCTCCGATGTCGAGCTGCAGGCGGATCAGCTTGTCGGCGCCTTCCACGTGCTCGGCAGCGACGATCTTCGCGATGCGCAGGTCGACCTTTGCGAAGTCGTCGATGGAGATGTGCGGAGAAGCCGTCTCGGCACTCTGGGCCGCGTGTTGCTGTTTCTCCGCATGGCGCTGCTGCGACGAGGCGGTTTTTGCGTCGGGCGACGCAGCGGCGGCGGTCGGGGCGAGCGAGTCGCGGTTGGCCTCGAGCAGGGCGTCGATCTGCTTGCGCTCGACGCGCGTCATCAGGTGGGCGTAGACGTTGACCACGTGGCCGGTCGGCAGGGGCTGCCACTCGCCCTGCCATGCCAGAGGCGCAATTGCCAGGAAGGATTCGACCTTGGCGGCGAGTGCCGGCAGCACCGGCTTCAGGTACAGGGTGAGGTCGCGGAACAGCGTCAGCGCGGTGCTGCACACGACGTGCAGATCCCCCTCACGCCCTTCCAGTTTTGCAAGCTCCCAGGGTTTCTGCTCATTTACGTACTGATTCGCCAGATCGGCCAGATGCATGATCTCGCGCAGTGCGCGGCCGTAGTCGCGCTCCTCGTAGGCCTGTGCGATCGCGCCGGCTGCATGGGCCGCCGAGAATGCAGCCGTGGCCGCGGTGTCGCTTGCCGCAAGCTTGCCCTCGAAGCGCTTCGTGATGAAGCCCGCACAGCGGCTGGCGATGTTCACGTACTTGCCGACGAGGTCGGCGTTGACCTTCGCGATCATGTCGTCGAGGTTGAGGTCGACGTCTTCCATCGTGCCGTTGGACTTGGTCGCGAAGTAATAGCGCAGCCATTCCGGGTTCAGGCCCTGGGTCACGTAGGAGCGTGCGGTGATGAAGGTGCCCCGGCTCTTGCTCATCTTCGCGCCGTCCACGGTCAGGAAGCCGTTCACGCACAGCTGCGAGGGCGTGCGCAGGCCCGCGAACTGCAGCATCGCCGGCCAGAACAGCGCGTGGAAATAGAGGATGTCCTTGCCGATGAAGTGCACCATCTCCGTTCCCGCGGCTTCGGCGCGCGTGGCATCGACGAAGTCATCCACGACGATGTCGCCGCGCTTGTCCGCGAGGTTGCGGAAGCTCGCCAGGTAGCCGATCGGGGCGTCCAGCCAGACGTAGAAATACTTGCCCGGGGCGCCGGGAATCTCGAAGCCGAAGTAAGGGGCGTCGCGCGAGATGTCCCAGTCGGACAACGTGTTCTCGCCCTCCTGGCCGTCCTCGCCGAGCCACTCCTTCATCTTGTTCGCAGCTTCCGCCTGCAGGCGGCGAGTGCCGGCGGTGTTGGTCCCGCGCGTCCATTCGCGCAGGAAGGCGACTGCGCGCGGGTCGGACAGTCGGAAGAAGTAGTGTTCCGAAGTCCTTAGCACCGGCTTCGCCCCGGACACAGCCGAGTACGGGTTCTTCAGCTCTGTCGGTGCATACGCCGCGCCGCACACCTCGCAGTTGTCACCGTACTGATCCGCCGCGCCGCACTTCGGGCATTCGCCCTTGATGAAGCGGTCGGGAAGGAACATCTCCTTCACAGGGTCGTAGAACTGCTCGATCGAGCGCGTCTCGATCAGCTTTGCCGCCGTGAGGCGCTTGTACACCTCCTCTGCGTACGTGCGATTCTCGAGGCTGTGCGTGCTGTGGTAGTTGTCGAATGCGACGCCGAAGTCGGTGAAGTCGCGCAGGTGCTCGCCATGCACGCGCCCGATCAGCGTCTCGGGGGTGATTCCCTCCTTCTCCGCGCGCAGCATGATCGGCGTGCCGTGCGTGTCGTCCGCGCACACGTAATGCACGGTGCTTCCCCGCATGCGCTGAAAGCGTACCCAGATGTCGCCCTGGATGTATCCGACCAGATGGCCGAGGTGGATGTCGCCGTTGGCGTAGGGCAGGGCGTTCGTGACGAGGATCTTGCGGGACATGTGCGGATTCAGGAATCGAAAACGGAAGTGTAACAAACGCGCCGCGCCATATTGAGCGGTCGGCGCACCTAGCGGGCAAAGGGGCGGACGATGATCTCGACGCGGCGGTTTTTCGCGCGTCCTGCTTCGGTGCCGTTGTCGGCGAACGGCTCCGTTTCGCCGCGACCGTCGGCCTGCAGGCGCGTCAGGGCGATGCCGCGCACGCGCATGTATTCGACGACCGCCTCCGCGCGGCGGATCGAGAGCTGCATATTGTGCAACTCGCTACCGACACCGTCGGTATGACCGATCACCAGGATCTCGGTCCCCGGCGTCTCGTTCAGCACGTCCGAGATGCGGTCGAGCGTTGCGCGGAGGCTGGAACGAGGTTCGATGCCGTCACGGGCGAAGGCTTCGGCGCCGGGAATCAGGATTTGCAGGTTGCCGTCGTTGCGCGCGATTACCGATAGATCGCCGGCACCCGCCAGCGCGCGCGTGATCCGCGCCCGCTCCGCGCTCCAGTCTACGTTGGGCAGATTGCTGACCGGCGCCCGAGTGATCTTCGTTGGAGATGCCGTTTCATGATGCGGATCGGCGGATGTGGCGCAAGCGGAAAGCAGCGCGATCAACGCGGAAAGCGCCGATGCCTGGAAACGGGTCATGCTCGGAATGTCCTCAAAGATGGCAGTCGTGCAAGGCGCGGATTTTACCCCGTCGAGCGCAGCCGAATGACCATTTTGCGCCCGAGGGTGAGCGCCGGCGCCGCCTTCGGTATGATGCAGTTCTTGTCGCCCCGCATGCGGGCCCCTGATCCCGAGGAAGCCAGTCATGAGTCTCACCCCCGAGTCCGTTACCGAAGTGCTCAAAAGCGTTGTCGATCCGAATACCGGCAAGGACCTCGTGTCGGCCCGGTGCATCCGTAACCTCCAGGCGTCCGGCGGGAGCGTGAGTTTCGAGATCGAGCTGGGTTACCCCGCCCGCACGCAATTCGCGCTGATTCGCGACCTTGCGGTCGATGCCGTGCGCGCGTTGCCAGGAGTCGAAAAGGTCGACGTCCAAGTCAGCAGCAGGATCGTCGCTCATGCGGTGCAGCAGGGCGTGAAGCTCCTGCCGGGTGTCAAGAACATCATCGCAGTGGCCTCGGGCAAGGGCGGTGTCGGCAAGAGCACCACCGCCGCCAACCTTGCCCTCGCGCTGGCGGCCGAGGGCGCGCGCGTCGGCATCCTCGATGCCGACATCTACGGCCCGTCTCAACCCCAGATGCTGGGCATCGGCGAGCACAAACCGCACTCGCTCGACGGCAAGACCATGGAGCCGTTGGAAGCGCACGGCCTGCAGGCAATGTCCATCGGTTTCCTCGTCGATGTCGAGACGCCCATGGTGTGGCGCGGCCCCATGGCCACCCAGGCGCTCAACCAGTTGCTCAAGGAAACGAACTGGAAGGATCTCGACTACTTGATCATCGACATGCCTCCGGGCACCGGCGACATCCAGCTCACCCTATCGCAGAGCGTGCCGCTCACGGGTGCGGTGATCGTCACCACCCCGCAGGACATTGCGCTGCTCGATGCGCGCAAGGGCCTCAAGATGTTCGAAAAGGTCGGCGTGCCGATCGTTGGCGTTGTCGAGAACATGAGCATCCACATCTGTTCGAACTGCGGTCACGAGGAGCCCATCTTCGGTACCGGCGGCGGTGAAAAGCTCTGCGCGGATTACAACACCTTCTTCCTCGGTGCCCTTCCGCTCGACCTGCAGATCCGCCAGGAGGCCGATCGCGGCACGCCCACCGTCATTGCCGATCCCGACGGACGCATCGCCGGCATTTACCGCGAAATTGCGCGAAAAGTGGCTGTGCGGGTGGCCGAGAAGGCCAAGGACATGACCCACAAATTCCCCAATATTGTGGTCAAGAACACCTGATGCGCGGGCGCCGTTGGATTTGTCTTTTGATCCGGCGGCGCTTGCCCTAAACTACGCGGATTTTTCGCGTCCGGCCGGTGCCGGATAGGTCGCCGAGGAAAACGCGCCCCCATGTCCATCAAGTCCGACAAGTGGATCCGCCGCATGGCGGAACAGCAAGGGATGATCGAGCCGTTCGCACCCGAGCTGGTGCGCCACAACGACGGCGGCAAGATCGTCTCCTACGGTACGTCGAGTTACGGTTACGACGTCCGTTGCGCCAACGAATTCAAGATCTTCACCAACATCAACTCGACGATCGTCGATCCGAAGGATTTCGACGCCCGCAACTTCGTCGACTTCGTCGGCGACGTCTGCATCATCCCGCCGAATTCGTTCGCGCTGGCCCGCACCGTCGAGTACTTCCGCATCCCGCGCAGCGTGCTGACGGTCTGCCTCGGCAAGTCGACCTATGCGCGCTGCGGCATCATCGTGAACGTCACGCCGCTCGAACCCGAGTGGGAGGGCCACGTGACGCTCGAGTTCTCCAACACGACGCCGCTGCCGGCGAAGATCTACGCAAACGAAGGCGTCGCGCAGATGCTGTTCTTCGAGTCGGATGAAGTGTGCGACACGTCCTACAAGGACCGGGGCGGCAAGTACCTCGGCCAGACCGGCGTGACGCTGCCGAAGATCTGATCCACCCATACGATCCGTCGCGCGCGGAGCGAACATCGACAGGGGCCGTCTGACGGCCCTTTGTACTTTCCGGTAATACGGGGCCAAACCACTCACGGGTATGATTCCCGTATGCCGCAGGGCAGCAAGCTGGAGAAACTGGAATGCGCTTTCATTTTCCGATCATCATTATCGACGAGGACTTCCGCTCCGAGAATGCGAGCGGGCTCGGCATTCGCGCCCTTGCGCAGGCGATCCAGGACGAAGGCATGGAAGTGCTGGGCGTCACCAGCTATGGCGACCTGACCTCGTTTGCGCAACAGCAGAGCAAGGGGTCGGGCTTCATCCTGTCGATCGACGACGAGGAGTTTTCGTCACCGGAAGCGTCCGACAAGGCCATCGCCGACCTGCGCGCCTTCGTGGAGGAAATCCGCTTCCGCAACGCCGACATCCCGATCTTCCTGTACGGCGAAACCCGTACCAGCCGGCACATCCCCAATGACGTGCTGCGCGAGATGCACGGCTTCATCCACATGTTCGAGGATACGCCGGAGTTCATCGCCCGCTACGTCGTGCGCGAGGCCAAGAACTACCTTGAGAGCCTGCCGCCGCCGTTCTTCCGCGCCCTCGTTCACTATGCCGCCGACGGCTCCTACTCCTGGCACTGCCCCGGCCACTCCGGTGGTGTCGCCTTCCTGAAGAGCCCGGTCGGCCACATGTTCCACCAGTTCTTCGGCGAGAACATGCTGCGCGCCGACGTCTGCAACGCGGTCGAGGAGCTCGGCCAGCTGCTCGACCACACCGGCCCCGTTGCGGCCTCCGAGCGCAACGCCGCGCGCATCTTCAACTGCGACCACCTCTACTTCGTCACCAACGGTACCTCCACCTCGAACAAGATGGTGTGGCACACCACGGTCGCGCCCGGCGACATCGTGGTGGTCGACCGCAACTGCCACAAGTCCATCCTCCACTCCATCATCATGACCGGAGCAGTGCCGGTGTTCCTCACGCCGACGCGCAACCACTACGGCATCATCGGCCCCATCCCGATCGACGAATTCCGGATGGAGACCATCCAGCGCAAGATCGAGGCCAATCCGTTCGCCCGCGAGGCAGCGAGCAAGAAGCCGCGCATCCTCACGATCACACAGTCGACCTACGACGGCGTGGTCTACAACGTCGAGACCATCAAGGAGATGCTCGACGGCCAGATCGACACGCTGCACTTCGACGAAGCCTGGCTGCCGCACGCCGCGTTCCACGACTTCTACGGCGACTATCACGCCATCGGCGCCGATCGCCCGCGCTGCGAGACGTCGATGATCTTCTCGACCCAATCGACGCACAAGCTGCTCGCGGGTCTGTCGCAGGCCTCGCAGATCCTCGTGCAGGATTCGCAGACCTGCAAGCTGGATCGCGACATCTTCAACGAAGCCTACCTGATGCACACTTCGACGTCGCCGCAGTACGCGATCATTGCCTCGTGCGATGTCGCGGCCGCGATGATGGAGCCTCCGGGCGGGCCCGCACTGGTCGAGGAGTCGTTGTCCGAGGCCGTCGAATTCCGTCGCGCGATGCGCAAGGTCGATGCCGAGTTCGGCGACGACGACTGGTGGTTCCAGGTGTGGGGGCCGGAGTATCTTCCTGAGGAGGGTATCGGCACGCGCGAGGACTGGATGCTCAATGCCGGTGACCGCTGGCATGGTTTCGGCAATCTTGCCCCCGGGTTCAACATGCTTGACCCGATCAAGGCGACGATCATCACCCCGGGCCTCGACGTCGACGGCGACTTCGACGAGTCGGGCATCCCCGCCGGCATCCTCACGCGTTATCTGGCCGAGCACGGCATCATCGTCGAGAAGACCGGCCTGTACTCCTTCTTCATCATGTTCACCATCGGCATCACTAAGGGTCGCTGGAACACGCTGGTGACCGAGCTGCAGCAGTTCAAGGACGATTACGACCGAAATCAGCCGCTGTGGCGCATCATGCCCGACTTCATCGCCAAGCATCCGCGCTACGAAAAGGTCGGCCTGAAGGATCTCTGCGCGCAGATCCACTCCTTCTACAAGACGCATGACGTCGCACGCCTGACCACCGAGATGTATCTCTCGGACATGGTGCCGGCGATGAAGCCTGCGGACGCGTTCGCCAAGATGGCCCACCGCGAGATCGAGCGTGTGGCGATCGACGAGCTCGAAGGGCGCGTCACGGCCATGCTCGTCACCCCCTATCCGCCGGGTATCCCGCTGCTGATTCCGGGCGAGCGCTTCAACACGACGATCGTGCGCTATCTGAAGTTCGCGCGCGACTTCAATGCCGCCTTCCCGGGCTTCGAGACGGACATCCACGGATTCGTGCGCGAGCAGTCCAACGACCGCGTCGACTACTTCGTCGACTGCGTCAGGCAGGACTGAGCAGTTCGGGGTGATGCCGCGGCGGGATATCGCCGCGGCACCCGGCGCGGATCAGGGCTTGCGCCGGTACTCGGCGAAGTCGAAGGGAAATTCGTTGTTCGCGTCCGCGGCGTGCGACTCGCGGCGGGTTTCGGTGAAGCGCGAACGGTCGAAGGCGGGGAAGAAGGCGTCGCCATCGACCTCCGCTGCGATCTCGGTCAGCACCAGCGCATCCGCGCGCTCCAGCAGTTGGCGGTAGATCTCCGCCCCGCCGATCACGAACACCTTCCCGCCAGCCGTGGCCGCAAGGGCGTCGTCGAGGCTGGCAAAAACCTCCGCCCCGCTGGCCGCATACGACCCGTCGCGTGTCACCACCAGGTTGCGCCGTCCCGGCAGTGGCCGGCCCAGCGATTCCCATGTCTTGCGGCCCATCAGCACCGGGTGTCCGACCGTCGTCGCCTTGAAGTGCGCGAGGTCCGCCTTCAGCCGCCAGGGCAGTGTGTTGTCCCGGCCGATCACCCCGTTGCGGGCGACCGCCGCAATCAGCACGACTTCGGTCTGCGTCGCGCTCATACCGCCACTTCCGCCTTGATGTGGGGGTGCGGGTCGTAGCCCTCGAGCGTGAAGTCCTCGAAGCGGAAAGCAAAAATATCCTTTACGTCCGGGTTTGTCTTCATCTTCGGCAGCGGGCGCGTGTCGCGCGAAAGTTGGAGTCTCGCCTGCTCGATGTGGTTCTGGTAGAGGTGGCAGTCGCCCCCGGTCCACACGAAGTCGCCCGGCTCGAGATCGCATACCTGCGCAACCATCAACAGCAGCAGCGCATAGGACGCGATATTGAATGGCACGCCGAGGAAAATGTCGGCGCTGCGCTGATACAGCTGGCAGGACAGGCGTCCGCCTGCGACATAAAACTGGAACAGGGCGTGACACGGCGGCAGCGCCATGCCCTCGACCTCGCCCGGATTCCACGCCGAGACAATGTGGCGCCGCGAATCCGGGTTGCACCGCAGGCCGTCGATCAGCTGCGCGATCTGGTCCACCGTCCGCCCATCGGCAGTCTCCCAGCGCCGCCACTGCTTTCCATACACCGGTCCGAGGTCGCCTTCGGCGTCCGCCCATTCGTCCCAGATGGAGACGCCGTTTTCCTTCAGGTAGCGGATGTTCGTGTCGCCCTGCAGGAACCAGAGCAGCTCATGGATGATCGATCGCGTGTGCAGCTTCTTCGTCGTCAGCAGGGGGAAGCCCTCGTCGAGGTTGAAGCGCATCTGCCAGCCGAACACCGACAGCGTGCCGGTGCCGGTGCGGTCCGACTTCGGGTGGCCATGTTCGAGAACGTGCCGCATCAAGTCGAGATACTGTTTCATGCATGAGTCCGTCGCAGAGAGAGCGCGATTCTACATCGTAGGCCCGGCGTACAAGCCATCACGAATTACTGTCGTCGGCATGTGTTAGCCTTGTTACAAAACCGCCGTGTCCTGGCGGACACGAAGCTAATGGAGATTGCGTGGTGAGCCAAGGAGGTCGTGAGCCGCAGGAGCCGATCATTGCCCGGGCCGAGGCGGCACGGGCGACGGTCAGTGGCGGGGCGGATTACGCGAGGCTTTCCGAGCTGCTCGGTGAGATCAGGGGGCTGCAACGGGAGCTGGCGACGTTTTCCCGAGCGGGCACGCCCGATCCTGCGGGTGGCCGCCGCGCCCTTGGGTGCATTGACGATTCCGTTATCGCGTGCATCGGGCGCGTTCGTGAAACGCTTGCGACACTCGAGGACGCGCGCGACTGCCGCCCGCTGCTCCATGCGGTGCGCGACCTTGCCGGCGGTCTCTTGGATCAGCTCCAGCACAGCCTGGCCGAATGCGATGGAGACTGCGAGGGCGCCGGGCAGTCCGATGTCGCTGCCGCGCTCCGGTTGCGGCTCGTTCGTGCCGGAGCCGAGCGCGTGATTTGGGAGCGATGCAGCGGTGGGCCGCCGCATCCCCATGTGTGGCGCTGGCTGGGGGTGGCTTTCCTGCACGCGGTGCGCGAGCGCGACCCCGCGATCGAAAGCCCGACGCTGGCGGAAACGGGGGCCGAAGCGTCAGTCGAATTCCACTACGTAAAAGCACTTGCTGCGTGCACTGCGTCGCTCGATGTCCTGGCGCCGCGATTGCTGAGTTCCGTGGGTCGATTGCTGAACCAGGCCGTACCCGTTGCGAGTTTCGAGCCCGCTGCCTTCAAGGGGGCAACCCATTGGGTCGCACCGCAGGAGGGGAGCGGCCCATGCCGACTCGTCGGCCAAGTGGAGGCTATGGCGGGGGCTTGGTTCCTCTCGCCCGGATTCGCTCCGGAGATGTTCCGTGAAGCCCGGACTCGCGCCATCGGCGACGAACAGCCCTCGGCTTTCTCGTCGGACGGCAGAACCGCGTCGCTACACCTCCAGGCCCTGGATCATCTCCTGCGGCATTGGTCCGCGGCCCTGCCAGTCAGGCGTCACCGGCGCCACCTGATCGAGGGCGTGCTTGCGGCTGTCGCCGGTATCGACGAACTGCGAAAAGTGTTCGGGGGCGAACACGGCGTTCGCAGGGAAGAATGGCGCCTTCGCGACCTCAGTCGTGGCGGGGTGGGGGCGATTGCTGCGAACGGCTCGGTAAGCATTGGCCAACTCGTCGGGATTCATCCCGTCGACGGGCAGGGGTGGCAGCTTGCCTTGGTGCGGCGATCCTGGGCTCGGGACGACGACAGTGCGCACCTGGGATTGGAGATCCTGTCGCGCAAACCGATGCTCGCCCATGTGGACGACGGGCGCCGGCCCGCGGACGTGCTGCTGTGCGACCCGCTGCGACGCGGGGAAGCTGTGCGGGTGATTGCGCCCCCGCGTGAGTTTGGCGCCCCCGACCTGCCTCTATTTGTCACGGGCAACGGCGGTGTGCAGAAACTCAAACCCCTAGATGCCTGCTATACGGGGGAAGGATTCGAGCTACGCGTCTATCAGGTCCTCTGATGATGTTGCACGCGCACCACCGACGATCCCCCTGAAGGGAGTGTTCGTCGCAGCCAGGAGCGAGCAGGCGACATCGACGCGCGGCGCGATGCCCATTAAACTTGGATTGTTCCCCCGACAGACGAACGCATCGCAAACCTGCGACGACAGGTGAGGCCATGAGCATCCCCGAAAAAATCCGGCAATGCCATCCTGCGTTGACCGCGCTGCGGCGCGACATCCACGCTCATCCCGAACTCGCATTCGAAGAACACCGCACCGCGGAGCTCGTCGCACGCCGCCTTGAAGTCTTGGGTATCGACGTGCATCGCGGCCTGGGCGGCACCGGGGTCGTCGGCGTGCTCAAGGCCGGACGCAGCCTGCGTGCCATCGGCCTGCGCGCCGATATGGATGCCCTGCCCATTCAGGAACGCAACGACTTCGCGCACGTATCGCAGCACGCCGGCTGCATGCATGCCTGCGGCCACGACGGTCACACGACGATGCTGCTCGGTGCCGCCGAGGTGCTCGCAGCTCACCCCGACTTCGACGGGACTGCGTATTTCATCTTCCAGCCCGCGGAAGAGGGCGAGGGCGGCGCCGACTCGATGGTCGACGACGGCCTCTTCGAGCGTTTTCCGATGGCCTCCATCTTCGGCATGCACAACTGGCCGGGCCTGCCCGCCGGCCACTTTGCCGTGCATGACGGGCCCGTGATGGCGAGTGCGGACCGTTTCGACATCGAGATCCGCGGCCAGGGGGCGCATGGCGCGATGCCGCACCTCGGCACCGACTCCATCATTGCCGGTGCCGCGCTGGTGCAGGCGCTTCAAACCGTTGTCAGCCGCACCCTCGATCCCCTCGATTCGGCCGTTGTGTCCGTGACGCAGTTCCATGCCGGCGAAGCCTACAACGTCATTCCGGATCGGGCGAAGCTGTGTGGCACCGTGCGTGCCTTCAGCGCGGCCGTGCAGGACCGCATCGAGGCGGCTATCGCGCGTATTGCCCAGGGTGTCGCCGCGAGCCACGGCGTCAATGTCGAGGTCGATTATCGCCGCGGCTATCCGCCGACGATCAACACCCCGGATGAGGCCGAGCTCTGTGCCGCGGTGGTGGGTAGCCTCCCTGGTGCGAGCGTGCTGACCGACCTGCCTCCGAGCATGGGGGCTGAAGACTTTGCCTTCTACCTGCGCCACAAGCCGGGGTGCTATGTGTGGATAGGCAACGGTCCCGGCGAGGGTGGATGCACACTCCACAACCCGCACTACGATTTCAACGACGCGATCATTCCGTTCGGCGTCGCCTACTGGGTCGAACTCGTAAGGCGCCTGTTGCCCAAAGCCTGAACCTTTGGCGGTACGCGCCGTCCACCCGCGCATGAATACCCTACGCCTCGCCCTGCGCATGATGATGCGCGACCTGCGGGCGGGGGAGCTCCACCTGTTGGGCCTTGCCATCGTGATTGCGGTGGCCTGCCTGACCAGCGTGGGCTTCCTCGCCGACCGCGTCGGCCGCGGACTCGATCGCGAAGCGAACCAGTTGTTGGGCGGCGATCTGCTGCTGAGGGCCGATCACCCGTGGGACGAAAGCTATCGCAGCGAGGCAGGGCGCCTGGGGCTGCGGCATACCGGCACAGTGTTGTTCACCAGCATGGTGAGCACCGAAACCGCGGCGCAGCTGGCTGGTGTGAAAGTCGTCGGCGCAGGCTACCCACTGCGCGGCCACATCCGGATCGCGACGGAGCCCGCTCACGTTGACGCCATCGTCGATCGCATCCCCGCGCGCGGCGAGGTCTGGCTCGACGAGCGCCTGCAGGCCGCGCTCGGCGTGGCGGTCGGTGACCGCGTCGGGCTGGGGCGCCTGGAGTTAAAGGTCGGGGGAACGGTGACCTTCGAGTCCGACCGTGGGGCCAATTTCTTCAGCCTGCTTCCCCGCGCTATTTTCAATGTCGAAGACCTTGCAGAGTCAGGCCTTCTGATTCAGGGCAGCCGGGCAACGTGGCGACTCCACGTCGCAGGCGAGCCCGACGCCGTCGCTGCATTCGAGCGTTGGGCGAAAACCCGTTTGGGGCGCGGCGAAACGCTCGAGAGCATCGAGAATGCCCGGCCCGAAGTGCGCAATGCCCTCGACCAGGCCCAACGCTTCCTGCGCCTCGCGGCACTTCTGACGGTGATCCTCGCGGCCGTTGCGATAGGTATCTCCGCCCGTCGCTTCATGCAGAGACACCTGGACGCCTGTGCGGTGTTGCGTTGCCTGGGAGCTCGGCAGACGCAGGTCGTGTCGATCGTCGTGGGTGAATTCGCGTTGTTCGGACTGGCAGCGGCGGCGCTCGGCGCATCGCTCGGTTGGGCGGTGCAACTGGGGTTGGCGCGGATCCTCGTCCAGATCATGAACACCACCTTGCCTTCTCCCTCGCTTGTGCCCTTCGCCCACGGGATCGCTGTTGGGGTAATGCTGCTTGTTGGATTCGTTCTTCCCCAGCTCCTGCGCCTCGGTCGCGTCTCGACCCTTCGCGTCCTGCGACGCGAGATCGTGCTGGTGGAAGGACGCAGTGCGTCCGCGTGGGGGGCAGGCGTCTTGGCCTTGCTGGTCCTCGTATTCTGGATCGCCCAAGACCTGCGGCTTGGTGCGCAGGTTGCTGGTGGCTTCGCCATTGCGCTTGCCCTGTACGCCGCATTTGCCGCGGGATTCCTGCACCTTCTGGGCCGCTTGAGGGGAATCGCGTCACTTGGCGGAGGCGGTTGGCGGTATGGCATCGCGTCTCTTGTGCGCAGGACTGGCGCGAGCGTTGTCCAGATCGTCGCGCTGGGAGTGGGCATGACGGCCCTGTTGCTGCTCTCCATCGTCCGCGCCGACCTGCTCGACGACTGGCGCGGGATGACGCCGCCCGACGCACCCAACCGTTTCGTGATCAACATCCAGCCGGATCAGCGCGAAGCATTGTCGACCTCGTTTCTCGCCCGTGGACTCCCGGAACCGGATATTCGTCCGATGATTCGTGGCCGACTGGAGTCGATCAACGGGAAATCGGTTCGCCCGGACGACTACGATAACGAGCGCACGCGACGCCTTGCGGAGCGGGAATTCAATCTGAGCTACGGAAGCGGGCTGCCCGACGGGAACGTTGTGGTCGGCGGGCGCTGGCACGGGACGGATACTGCTGCGCAGTTCTCGGTCGAACGCGGTCTGGCGGAGACGTTTTCGCTAAAGGTGGGAGATCGCGTGCGCTTCAACGTCGCCGGCCGCCTTGTCGAGGCTCCCATCACCAGCATCCGTGATCTCAAGTGGGATTCGATGCGTGTGAATTTCTTCTTCATCGCCTCGCCGGGTGTGCTGGAGGAAGATCCGGCAAGTCTCATCACCAGCTTCCGCTTGCCTCCGGGTGATCAGCGATTCACGACCGACTTGGTGAGGGAGTTTCCGAATCTGTCGATCATCGACATCGACTCAGTCATCGCCCAGATGCGTGCGATGACCGACAAGCTCATCCTCATCGTCGAGAGTGTATTCGCGTTCGCGGTGTTGTCGGGCTTCCTCGTGCTCTTTTCGGCGCTGCAGTCGACGCATGACGAGCGTGATTACGAACTTGCGATGCTGCGAACCTTGGGAGCCCGCAACGCTCATTTGCGTCGGGCGCTGGTGACAGAGTTTGTCGCGCTTGCCGGACTCGCCTGTGGGCTTGCCGGCGGTGGGGCTGCCATCTTGGGATGGATTCTCGCGCGCTACGCGTTCGACATGCCCTATGTGCCCAATCCTGTGTCTCTGGGGGGGGCAATGCTTGCAAGCGCTTTCACGGTGGTCGCGGCAGGATGGATCGGGACCCGCAAGCTTCTTGCCCGTTCGCCTACGGCAAGTTTGCGTCGCTTGGCATGATGACATAACAGCGACGAACAACATTCATTTCAATGTAGTTCTCAAAAAAAAGACACTGAAATCGGTGTGGTTTCTGAAAACGAGAAAGGCGCCATTCGGCGCCTTTCTTTGTTTCCTCTCAAGACGTACTCGCTTACTTTACGTGGCAGGTCATACAGATTTGGCTACCGTCGGCTGTGACCCTAAGGAAGGTCGGCAGGAAGGTCGAGGTCGTCCCGGGAACTCCGTGTGGATCATGACACGAAGCACACTCCACCTCGTAGCCATTGCCGGAGTCATAGAACCGCAGTTCGTCCTTGTCGGGGCGATTGTCACCGTCCTTGTCGAAGAACCGGATGTTCTGGTAGGTGCCTGTAGGAACATTCCAGTCGCTCCCTGCCGGCAGCTTGACGCCGACCGGGTGGTCGTTGGTGAGATCGGTCCCGATTGCGAAGACCTGGAAGTTCGTGGCAGCTGCGGTCTTGCCTGGGGAGTGACAGCTGAGACAGCTCGTTTCGCTGTTCGGGTCGGAATTCAAGCCTTGGTGCGTGACCGCGTCGGGGTCGCCACCGTTCCGTCGCCACGTGTCCAGCAAGGTCTCGGCGGTTGCAGCGGACGGGTCCAGCGCCAAGGCGCCGTTGTATCCACCCGAGCCAGGCATGTTCACGATCGAGTCCACTGCTGTCTGGCCGTCGTGGCAGGAGAGGCAGGTCAGCGAATTCGGGCCGGGCTGCGTTGCATCCTGAGACAACGTTTGCTGGTTGTAGAGCGTGTAGGTGGTCGTGCGGACCGTCCGGTTCCACAAGGGTGCGCTGATATTCGTGTTCGCGGCGTGGGGCGTGTGACAGTAGACGCACACCTGCTGATAGTCGTTGCGGTATGCGTCCATCATGCCTGCATTGAGCGCGCTTCCATCGGTGGGGCGCTGCGTCAGGTTGTGTCGCGTGTTGCCAATCGTTCCTTGGTTCGAGAATTTAGTCGGTCGGTCCAATCCCGCCAGCGCAGAGCCGGTCGCGAGTGTTGCCAGACCGAGGATAAACGCGGCGCTGATTTTACATTTCATGGCGTCTCAGTATCTCGAGTTGTTGTTGTGGTCCGATATGCAAAAAGAATGCCTGCTGCCTGCGGATTCACTGCGCGGAAGGCATCCCTGACGGCTTGCCGCCCGGAGTTCCGTCTGCCCGTTTGTACACTTCGACTTTCAGGTGGTAGTGATCGGCGATATACAGTCGTCCGGTCTCGTCCGCGGCAATGGCGGCGATCAGACCGAATTTACCTGGGTAGTTCTCCATTCCCGGTCCGCCGATCCACATGAGCAGTTCACCTGTCGGGGTGAATATCTGGACGTTGTTGAACGAAGCGTCGGATACATAGAGGTTGCCGTCCTGGTCCGAGGCGATGCTGCGCGGTCGCGAAAACTGCCCGTAACCATTACCGACGCTTCCAAAATGCGATTGATACCTGCCGTTCAGATCGAAGATCTGCACCCGGAAATTCCCGGAATCGAGAACCGCAAGACGACCGTCCCTTGTGGTGATCGCTGCCAGCGGAATGTTGAGTGCGCCGGGCGCTGATCCACGGGGACCAATGCGGAAAAGTTCCAGGTTGTCGGGCGAATAGGCAATGACCTTGTGATCATCCGCGTCGATGCTGCCGCGATCGACGATGAAGATCTTCTTGCCGTCGTCGCTGACGGCGACACCTGACGGCTGAGTGAGAGCCTTCGGGTCGCCGACGGCGAACTGGAAAAGGCCGAGCGAATCATAGACCATCACTCGGCGAAGCTTGCCGTCGAGGACGTAGACGAAATTCTTGTTGTCGATGGCGATCGAAATGGGCTTGATGACATTGTTCGGTTCGCGGATGCCCATTCGAAACATTCGCTGACGAGCGGCGTCGAAAACAACAACCGAGCCTGTCGGAGGGTCGGCTACGTAGATGCGCCCGCCGCGGGCAGCAAGAGCTGCAGGTTTGCGGTACGCGAGGTCTTCCGAGACGCTGCCCTTGCCGGTGAGTATCTTCCGGGTCCGGCCGTCGTCGGTCTCGGGGCGGATATTCGCTTCGGAGCGGAGTTGAGCCTCATATTCGAAGCGCGCCTCGTTCGGCGGCTCCGGCCACAGGAGTTGGTACTCCTTCGCGCTTCGCTTATCGGAGGCGTCGGGCGCGGAACAGCCGCTTGCGAGCAGGAATGCCATGCCTGCGATAGCAAGAAGCGCAACGGTTCGTCGCAGTGCGGTTGCGAGTGCCGACGGTTTCGGAGTGTCGAGGGTCATCTTGTCGTGCGCGGTCTCGCCGGTCGTGGCTATGCGCAATTTCTGAACGAAGACCGCGAAACCCGATACACAAGGTGTATTCGCGGAACCGTCCATTAAGCAAGATTTGATCCCGAATGTGCTCCTGGTTACAGGTTTGATGCGTGGTTCGCGTCAATTTGCCGTCGCCAAACCGCGCGAACCCTTGCGGAATTCAGAATCCCGGCATGATTCTTTCGTTACCATGCGGTGATCTTGCGAGAGCTCCGATTGGCTCGGATCGGTCAATGCGCGTCTCTATGCACTCGTGGCGGTCCTTCCGGTCTGGTCGCCAATCAGCCGCCGATATAGGACATCTCGATTTTTCGCAGTCCCGCCGTGTTGGCCGTGCGAATTTCGGAATAGCGGTCCTCGCGGTTTTGCCAGACTGCTGCAATCGCGCGATCGAGCTCCGCATCGCCGCCTCCGGAGCGCAAGAGCGTGCGGAGGTCGTGGCCGCTCTGTGCGAACAGGCAGGTGTAGAGCTTGCCCTCGGTCGACAGGCGGATGCGGGTGCAGGTCGAGCAGAAGGCTTGTGTCACGGACGAGATGACGCCGATCTCGCCGCCGCCGTCGCGGTAACGCCAGCGCTCGGCAACCTCGCCTGTGTAGTTCGGCTCGATCGGTTCGAGGGGAAATACCTGGTGAATCCGTTCGATGATTTCCCGCGACGGGACCACGGCGCCCATTTCCCATCCGTTCGAACTGCCGACGTCCATGAACTCGATGAAGCGCAGGATGTGACCCGTGCCGCGGAAATGACGGGCCATGTCGATCACGCCTTGGTCATTGACGCCGCGTTTGACGACCATATTGACCTTGATGGGGCCGAATCCCGCATCTTCGGCAGCTGCGATGCCCTTGAGGACTGCCGCAACCGGGTAGTCGGCATCATTCATCTTGCGGAAGGTGGTGTCGTCGATCGCATCCAGACTCACTGTGACGCGGTGCAGGCCGGCATCTCGCAGCACGCCCGCCATCCTGGGCAACAGTACCCCGTTGGTCGTCAGCGTGAGTTCGACGTCGGGGATGTCGGCCAGTTGGGCGATGAGGTTCTCGACATGCTTGCGCAGCAGGGGTTCGCCACCGGTGATGCGGATCTTGCGCACGCCGCGGGCCGCGAAGAGCCGGGCAATCCGGGTGATTTCCTCGAACGACAACAGCTCCTTGCGGGCGAGGAAGGCGTGGTCCGCACCGAACACTTCGCGCGGCATGCAATAGATGCAGCGAAAGTTGCAGCGGTCCGTGACCGAGATGCGCAGATCGTGAACGGCACGTCCGCGCTTATCCACGAGGGCGGCTCCTGCCGGGGGGGGCGCGTCGGCGGTTAGCGGCAATTCCGTGTTGGCGGGGTAGATCGGGATCGATTTCATCGGATGACTGCCTGAATGGGCCTCAAATCCTGCATGTTGCGATAGTCGGACAAACTGGCGCGGAGTGCGGTTGTCTATTGGGAGGATAGTTAACAACTGGTTGAGGCTTGAGACAATACCGGAACTCATTCTCCGCGCTGCGCCAGTTGTCGATCCGTGTTGCGGTCAGCCTTCGTAGTTGGCACAGTAGCGCGTATACGGGCCCGTTGATATGAGCCAAAAGTATTATCCTTCCGGCGATTGCATCTAGCCCTTTCGGGGGATTCGCGATGACGACACGTGTTACAGAAACTTCGACCGAAAAGCTCTACGAGCGTTTTCCGCATCTCCGCAAGATCGACGGGATGTGGGGGACGGCGGAGTGCCGCAAGTTCATCTTCCTGTTGATGACGGACACCCGGGGAGGGCAGCGTCAGGGATTTCCCCCCGAGCATGCAGGAACGATCATGTCGCTGCTGATGGAGCATGATCGGCGCTTTCCTCAATTCGAAAATGACGTGGCCCACCATGACACGCGATGGGGCGATCTCTCGCGCAGGGGCATTCGCTGATCGCCCTTGCCTGAGGGGGGGGGCGGGGGGATCATGATGGGGCGTCCGGGTGTCCGGACGCCCCGTTTTCATCGCAGCATCGGGAGAACAACAATATGGCCGAACTGCGCCCACTTACGGCTGACCGCCTTCGGGTTCGTTGCGCGCCCGAATTCTTCGAATTCGCGGATACCGAAAAACTTCCGGATCTGCCCGGCGGGATAGGGCAGGTGCGGGCGGAGGAGGCATTGCGTTTCGGACTTGCGATGCGCCAGCCGGGCTACCACGTTTTCGTGCTCGGCGAGCCGGGAACCGGAAGACATGCGACGGTGTTTCGTCTGCTGCGAGAATTCTCGGCCGGCGGCCAGGTCCCGCCCGATCTGTGCTATCTGCACAATTTCGACGACGCGCAGCGTCCACGTCTACTCACGTTGACGGCCGGACGAGGGGGGCAACTTCGTGGCGACATGCTGGCATTCATCGCCGATCTCGGTCCGGCGATCGAGGCGGCGCTCGCCAGCGAAACTTACGGCAACCGCGTCGAATCCCTTCAGGACGCACACAAGACGCGGGAAGACGGAGCTTTGCGCGAGCTTGGGGAGGCATGCGCGGCCGATGGGGTGTCGCTGCTACAAACGCCGGACGGTTTTGTGTTTGCCCCGACGAAGGATGGGCAGGCGATGTCCCCCGAGGACTTCGACGCACTTCCTTCCGAAGTGCGGGCGGTGGTGGAGAAGAAGGTCGGGGCCTGGAGCGATCGTCTGGCAGATCTGCTCGAGCAGTTCCCGGGCTGGCGTAAAGAGCTGCACGAGGCGATGAAGCGGGCGGCCTGTGATGCCCTGACGCCGGCAGTTACGCACTTGATGCGCGAGTTGCGCGAACGCTACGCCGATCTTCCGGCGGTACTGAATTTCTTCGATGCCATCAGGAAGGAGATCCTCGCGAGCGGCAGCGACTGGGCTGCACAGGAAGGTGGCGAGGACGAGGGGGCGGAGGACGAGGCACGCACGAAGTTCCATCGCTACCAAGTCAAGCTGCTGGTTGATCACTCGGCCACGCGGGGCACTCCAGTAGTCTGCGAAGACAATCCGACCTTTGGCAATCTGATCGGGCGCATCGAGCACATCTCCCAGATGGGAACGCTCGTGACCAATTTCAGCCTGATCCGTGCCGGGGCCCTCCATCGTGCGTGCGGAGGGTATCTGGTGGTGGATGTCGAGCGGCTCCTTGGGCAACCCTTCGCGTGGGAGGGGTTGAAGCGTGCGTTGCGCGCGCGCGAGATCCGTATCGAGCCTCCCGCGGAAGCGCAGGGCTGGAGCAACATGCTCACTCTGGAACCGGAGTCCATTCCCTGCGACGTCAAGGTGATTCTTGTCGGTGACCGCGAGCTGTTCTACCTGCTTACGGAGAACGATCCGGACTTTCCCGAGTTGTTCAAGGTGGCGGCCGACTTTGACGAGGATATGCCTCGCAACGATGCGAATGTTGAGCGTTATGCTGCGTTGCTCGCGATGCTCGGGCGTGCATCCGACTTGTTGCCATTCGACCGGACCGGCATTGCGCGTCTGGTGGAGCATGGCGCGCGACTTGCCGAAGATGCGGGGCGGCTCAGTCTGCAGACGCGTTTGCTGGCGGACGTGATGCGTGAGGCGGATTTTCACGCGCGCGCCGCACAATTGCCCGCGGTAGCTTGCGCACAGGTGGACGCGGCGATCGCATCCCGCTCGCGGCGATTCGGGCGATACGCCGAGCGGGTGCTCGAATCGATGGTGGAGGGGACAACGCTGATCTCCACCAGAGGTGCGCGCTGCGGCCAGATCAATGCCTTGGTTGTTGTCGAGTTGGCCGGCGAGCAATTTGGTCATCCTGTGCGCATCACTGCCACGGCGCGGCTCGGAGAGGGGGATGTCGTCGATATCGAGCGTGAAACGGAGCTAGGTGGGGCGATTCATTCCAAGGGTGTTCTGATCCTCTCCGCGTTTCTCGCCGCCCGCTATGCACGTCATCAGCCGTTGTCGCTATCCGCCAGCTTGGTCTTCGAGCAGTCCTATTCGCCGGTGGAGGGTGACTCGGCCTCACTGGCGGAGCTCTGTGCCTTGCTGTCGGCATTGGCCCGGGTTCCCATTCGTCAATCGTTCGCGGTGACGGGTTCGGTCAACCAGTTCGGCGAGGTCCAGGCCATCGGGGGTGTCAACGAGAAGATCGAGGGGTTCTTCGACCTTTGCGTCGCCCGCGGGCTGACAGGTGAGCAGGGCGTCGTAATACCCCAGGCGAGCGTTCGGCATCTCATGTTGCGCGAAGACGTCGTTGCGGCGGCCCGCGAGGGGCTTTTCCGCGTCCATGCGGTGGCGACTGTGGACGATGCGATGGAGATCCTCACCGGCTTGACTGCCGGAGTTGCGGATGCGAAAGGCGTGATGCCGCGCGAGACGGTCAACTACAAGGTCGCGGCGGCGCTGACTGCGATGACTGCGGCAAAACACGCGTTCGATCATGGCAGTGATGCGCGCCATGCTCGCTCGCGACGGCGGCATGACGGCGACCAGGAATGAGGTTTCGACGTCGCAATTGCTGTCGCGTCGAAAGGGACTTCTGGAATAGCGGGACCATTGAAAGCAAATGGGCCACCTCGAAAGGCGGCCCATCTACTTGGCTTTGCTGGCTCCCCGACCTGGGCTCGAACCAGGGACACACGGATTAACAGTCCGTTGCTCTACCGACTGAGCTATCGGGGATCGGTACTTGTGCTCATGCTGAAAACACTGCAGGAGCCGAATTTTGGCTCCCCGACCTGGGCTCGAACCAGGGACACACGGATTAACAGTCCGTTGCTCTACCGACTGAGCTATCGGGGAATTGAGCCGCGCATTATAGGCAGCGCGCGGCTATGCGTCAATATTGCTTGAGCGAAATTCTCAAGCCTTCACGACCGCGGCGATCGCCTTGGCGACGTAACCGATGTTGCGCGAATTGAGGGCGGCGAGGCAGATGCGGCCGGTCGATACGGCGTAGATGCCGAAGTCGTTCTTCAGTTGCTCGACTTGGGCGGCCGACAGACCGGTGTAGGAGAACATGCCGCGCTGTTGGATGACGAACGAGAAGTCCTGCGCGACGCCGGCAGCCTTGAGATTTTCGACCAGCCCGGTACGCATCGCCCGGATGCGGTCGCGCATGCCGGCGAGTTCGTCTTCCCACATCTGGCGCAGTTCGGCCGAGTTCAGCACGGCTGCGACGACGGCGCCGCCGTGGATCGGCGGGTTGGAGTAGTTGGTGCGAATCACGCGCTTGACCTGCGACAGCACGCGGGCCGACTCGTCCTTGCTGGCGGTGACGATGGAGAGGGCGCCAACACGCTCGCCGTAGAGCGAGAAGGACTTCGAGAACGAGCTCGAAACGAAGAACTGCAGGCCGCTGGCCGAGAACAGGCGCACAGCGACGGCGTCGGGTTCGATGCCGTCGGCGAAGCCCTGATAGGCCATGTCGAGGAAGGGTACGAGGCTGCGTTCGCGGCACGCGCCAACGACTTCACCCCACTGGGCTTCGGTCAGGTCGGCGCCGGTCGGGTTATGGCAGCAGGCATGTAGCACGACGACCGAGCCCGGGGCAAGCTGTTCGAGCTTGGCTTTCATGCCCGCGAAATTCACGCCGCGGGTGCTCGGTTCGTAATACGGATAGTTCTCGACCGGGAAGCCGGCAGACTCGAACAGCGCGCGGTGGTTTTCCCAGCTGGGGTCGGAGATATATACGGTTGCTCCCGGGAGCAGGCGCTTGATGTAGTCGGCGCCGACCTTCAGGGCACCGGTGCCGCCCAGCGCCTGAACGGTGACAACCTGGCCGTTGGCGATGAGGTGCGAATCCTTGCCGAAGAGCAGGTTCTGCACGGCGGTGTTGTATGCGGCGGGGCCTTCGATCGGCTGGTAGCCGCGCGGCGGCATTGCTTCGAGGCGCGCCTTTTCGGCCGTCCTGACGGCTGCGAGCAGCGGAATCTTGCCGTTGTCGTCGTAGTAGACGCCGACGCCGAGGTTCACCTTGTCGGTGCGCGCATCGGCGTTGAACGCCTCGTTCAGTCCGAGGATCGGGTCACGGGGCGCCATCTCGACGGCGGCGAAGATCGAAGCGGGCATAAAACAACTCCATGTTGCGCGGGAGGCGCGGAGGACTGAACCTGGCGCGTTGGTACCGGTCCATCAGCCGTGCCTTGTGCCGCATTTTGCGAAATAATGCGTGTTTGCCAGGTCCTGTCCCATCTGTTTCGGCAGTCGGGCAAGCGCTTGAAACAAGCCGGAAATTCTAGCATGACGAGTACGACGGGCAGTGTTCCGGTGGTCACTTTCGAAGGGAGTCCTTTCAGGCTCCATCAGCCCTTTGCGCCCGCCGGCGATCAGCCGGTCGCGATCGATCTGCTGACCGAGGGCTTGTCGGACGGTCTGATGTTCCAGACTCTGCTCGGCGTGACCGGCTCGGGTAAGACCTACACGATGGCAAACGTGATCGCGCGCTGCGGCAGGCCCGCCCTGATACTGGCGCCGAACAAGACACTTGCCGCGCAGCTGTACGCCGAATTCCGGGAGTTTTTTCCCGAGAATGCGGTCGAGTACTTCGTTTCCTACTACGATTACTATCAGCCGGAAGCCTACGTGCCGTCGCGCGATCTCTTCATCGAGAAGGATTCGAGCATCAACGAGCACATCGAGCAGATGCGCCTGTCGGCGACCAAGAGCCTGATGGAGCGGCGAGACGTCGTAATCGTCGCGACGGTGTCGTGCATCTACGGTATCGGCGATCCGGTCGATTACCACGCGATGATCCTGCACTTGCGCGAGGGCGAACGGATTGCTCATCGGGACCTCGTGCAGCGGCTCGTGGCGATGCAGTACACGCGCTCCGACATCGACTTCCGACGGGGAACCTTCCGCGTCCGCGGTGACGTCATTGACGTGTTTCCGGCGGAAAATGCGGAGTATGCGGTGCGGATCGAGATGTTCGACGACGAGATCGAACACCTCACGCTGTTCGATCCTCTTACCGGGCACCTCAAGCAGAAGCTTGTCCGCTTCACCGTTTACCCGTCCAGCCACTATGTCACGCCGCGCGCGACGGTGCTGCAGGCGATCGAGGCCATCAAGGAGGAACTGCGCGATCGTGTCAGCTACTTTCAGCGCTCGGCCAAGCTGGTGGAGGCGCAACGCATCGAGCAGCGCACGCGTTTCGATCTGGAAATGCTCAACGAGATGGGGTTCTGCAAGGGCATCGAGAACTACTCGCGCCATTTGTCGGGGCGCGGGCCGGGCGAGCCGCCGCCGACGCTGATCGACTATCTGCCGCCGGATGCCTTGCTGTTCGTCGACGAGTCCCACGTGGCGATTCCGCAGGTGGGGGGCATGTACAAGGGGGATCGTTCGCGCAAGGAGAATCTTGTCGAATACGGTTTCCGCCTGCCTTCGGCACTCGATAACCGGCCGCTGAAGTTCGAGGAGTTCGAGCGCCTGATGCCTCAGACAATCTTCGTCTCGGCGACGCCGGCCGACTACGAGGCGACGCATCAGGGGCAGGTCGTCGAGCAGGTTGTGCGCCCGACGGGGCTGATCGACCCCGCCGTCGAAGTGCGGCCCGCGAGCACGCAGGTCGACGATCTGCTGTCCGAGGCGAAGCGCCGAATCGCCGTGGGGGAACGCGTGCTGGTCACGACGCTGACGAAGCGGATGGCCGAAGATCTCACCGATTACCTTGCCGAGAACGGCATCCGCGTGCGCTATCTGCACTCGGATATCGATACCGTCGAGCGTGTCGAGATCATCCGCGACCTGCGTCTCGGGGAGTTCGATGTGCTGGTGGGCATCAACCTGCTGCGCGAAGGCCTGGATATTCCCGAGGTGTCGCTCGTGACAATTCTCGATGCCGACAAGGAGGGCTTTCTGCGTTCGGAGCGCTCGCTGATCCAGACGATCGGGCGGGCTGCACGGCATATCCACGGCCGTGCCATCCTGTATGCGGACGTGGTGACACGCTCGATGCGCGCCGCAATGGAGGAGACGGATCGGCGTCGGGCGAAGCAGCTCGCATTCAACGCCGAGCACGGGATCGTCCCCAAGACCGTGAGCAAACGCATCAAGGACATCATCGATGGTGTTTACTCGAGCAGCGACGAGCGCAATGCGACGGTAGCGCAGGAGGCGCGGGCCGAATATTTTGCGATGGACGAGAAGGCCGTTGCGAAGGCGATACGCAAACTTGAGAAGGAAATGCAGGAGCATGCGCGCAACCTCGAATTCGAAAAGGCTGCGGCTGCCCGCGATGAGTTGTTCCGGCTGCGTCAGCGTGCGTTTGGCGCGGATCAGCACGGGACGGAGTGAGAGGTGAGCTCGTGACCAGAATCCTGTTCGTCTGTACCGGCAATATTTGTAGGTCGCCTACCGCTGAAGGGGTGGCACGCCACGCAATTCGTGCGGCGGGGCTTGAGGGTGTCATCGAGGTCGAGTCGGCCGGGACACACGGCTATCACGTGGGCGAGGCACCCGATCCGCGCACGCGCAAGGCGGCCGAAAAGCGCGGCTATGATCTGTCGATGCTGCGGGCGCGCAAGCTTGAACCAGGGGATTTCGAGACCTTCGATCTGTTGCTCGCGATGGATGGGGGGCATCTTGAGATCATGGAGCGCAGTTGCCCCGACGCGCATCGCGACAAGGTCAGGCTCTTCATGAGCTACGCACGCCGCTTCAATGCTGAGGAGGTGCCGGACCCCTACTATGGCGGCGATCGGGGCTTCGATCTGGTGCTCGACTACTGCGAAGATGCGGTCGGAGGGCTGCTCGACGCCTTGCAGCCGACGCGCTGATCGATAATCGCGTGAGGATCTGAAACAAAAAAGGGGCGCCCGGTGGGCGCCCCTTTACTTTCCGTCTGTCGTCGCCGATCAGTGCGGTTTGTGGGTTTCGACCTGCTGCAGCGGCTCGTCGGCGATCACGAGCGAAGGCCGCGGGCGCCGGCCGAGCGGACGGGCAGGCGCTTCCTCTGCATGGGACTGGGCGAGGGCCTGAACCTTTTCACGGCTCGTCTCGATCATGACAAGTCCACTGTCCGCCAGCGCGCTGCCGAGATCGATCGGGGCGGACGGCGCGTGCGGGGCTTCGGCAGCTGCAGAGAGTTCGGTGGCAGTCTGGGGGGGCTCGGCTTCCACCACCGCAACCTGCGGTGCTGCGTCGCTTGCAGCCGCCGTCACTGCGATTGCAGGTACAGCAGCCACTTCAGTCGGCATTGTCTCGGCTGCCGCCGTCGGAAGGGACTCGGCGTTGACTGCCGGTTCTTCCGTGGTTGGCATGGCCTCGACCGCAGTTTCGGTGGGAGATGCCGCTGCCACAGCAAGAACAGGCATCGGGGCTTCTTCGACTTCCGCCGGAACCGCTTCGGCTGCGCTGGCGACGACCGGCAGTGGTGCCTCGGCTTCCTCAATCGCACTCGCATCGCGGACAGATTCGACTGTTGCGAGTGCAGTTGTTGCGCCCGCCCCAGTCGTCGGTTCGCCTTCGGTCACTTCGTCGGCGGTAGCGCTCTCGGCTGTCTCGGCCCCTGTTGCGGCAGCTGCCAGCGTCTGATCCTCGCCCGGGCGGCGGTCACGGCGGCCGCGGCTACGGCGACGGCGCTTCTCGGGGGCTCCCTCCTCACTGGACGGTGCGGCGGATTCGGTCACGGCGACGGCTGCGACTGCTTCCGCGGCCTGCTGTTCGGCAGCATTTTCGACGACTTCGGCCGCCTTCGGCTGGCGCGGCCCGCGCTGGCGGCGCCCTTCACTGCGTTCCGCCGCTTCGGGGCGCTCGGCACGCTCTTGGCGTTCAGCCCGTTCCGCCCGTTCCGGACGTTCGGGTCTCTCCGTGCGCTCCTGGCGTTCCTGTCGCGGTTCACCTCGGCCGCCATTACGGACGGGCTGGGCCTGCTCCTCACGTTCGGCGCGCTGGCCTTCACGCCGGTTGCGGTTGTTGCCGCCGCGACGATTTTCCCCGCGCTCGGCACGTGGACGCGCCTCACGCTTGGGTTGTGTTTCCTCTGCGGGCTGCGGCGCAGGCGCAGCCTTCTCGCCGCGCAGCCACGCAAAGAGTCGCGAGATCAGACCAGGTTGTGCGGTCGGCGCAGGAGCCGGTTCGGCCTTCGGCTCGACCACCGGCGCAGGTTGTGCAGGGGCGATGCCCTTCACCACGGCTTCGGCGCGGGCTGGTTTCTTGTCGTCCTTCGTCGGCAGGCGCAGGTCGACTTCGGCTGGCTTGCCGACCATCTGGTAGCTGGCGAGGCTGACCTCTTCCTGGTTCAGCTGGTCGTGGCGCAGACGGATGATCTCGTGGTGCGGCGTCTCGAGGTGGCGGTTGGGGATGATGATCAGCTGGATCTTGTGCCGGTACTCGATGTGCGCGATGTCCGAACGCTTCTCATTGAGGAGGAAGGTGGCGACATCGACCGGCACCTGCAGATGCACGGCGCCGGTGTTTTCCTTCATCGCTTCCTCTTCGAGGATGCGCAGGATGTGCAGCGCCGACGATTCGGTGCTGCGAATGTGGCCGGTGCCGTTGCAGCGCGGGCACGGGATGTAGCTTGTCTCCGCCAGTGCGGGGCGCAGGCGCTGGCGCGAAAGCTCGAGCAGGCCGAAGCGGCTGATCTTTCCGGTCTGGACGCGCGCGCGGTCGTGGCGCAGCGCATCACGCAGACGGTTCTCCACCTCGCGCTGATTCTTCTGCGACTCCATGTCGATGAAGTCGATGACGATCAGACCGCCGAGATCGCGCAGACGCAGCTGCCGGGCGATTTCTTCAGCCGCCTCAAGGTTGGTGCGGAAGGCCGTTTCCTCGATGTCCGCGCCCTTGGTCGATCGGCCGGAGTTCACATCGATGGAGACGAGCGCTTCAGTATGATCGATCACGACCGCGCCGCCGCTGGGCAGGCTGACCTGGCGCGAGTAGGCGGACTCGATCTGGTGTTCGATCTGAAAGCGCGAGAATAGCGGCACGTCGTCGCTGTAACGCTTCACGCGATTCACGTTCGCCGGCATGACGTGGGCCATGAACTGGCGGGCCTGCTCGTGCACGTCGTCGGTGTCGATCAGGATCTCGCCGATGTCAGGCTGGAAATAGTCGCGGATCGCGCGGATCACGAGACTGCCTTCCTGGTAGATCAGGAAGGCGCCAGACTGAGATTGCGCCGCGCCATCGATGGCCCGCCACAGCTGCAGCAGGTAATTGAGGTCCCACTGCAGTTCCTCTGCGTTGCGACCGATCGCGGCAGTGCGTGCGATCAGGCTCATGCCCGGGGGCACTTCGAGCTGATCCATCACTTCGCGCAGTTCGCTGCGCTCGTCGCCCTCGACGCGCCGGGAAACACCGCCACCGCGGGGATTGTTCGGCATCAGGACCAGATAGCGTCCCGCGAGCGAGATGTACGTCGTCAGGGCGGCGCCCTTGTTGCCGCGCTCGTCCTTCTCGACCTGGACGATGAGCTCCTGGCCTTCCTTGAGCGCATCCTGGATGCGCGCCTTGCCGGCGTCGACGCCGGGCGCGAAGTAGGTGCGCGAAATTTCCTTGAACGGCAGAAAACCGTGCCGTTCCGAGCCGTAATCAACGAACGCCGCCTCGAGGCTGGGCTCGATGCGCGTGATGACGGCTTTGTAGATGTTGCTCTTGCGCTGTTCCTTGGCGGCCGATTCGATATCGAGGTCGATCAGTTTCTGACCATCCACGATTGCGACGCGCAGTTCCTCGGCCTGCGTCGCATTGAAAAGCATGCGCTTCATTGATTTCGTTCCCCCGCGCGAAACCCACGGGCAGGACGAACGGCGCGCACCATCGCGCTTGTTACGTGATCAGGAGCGGGTAGGTTGTTCTACTTTTTTCCGGTCGGTAATGGGCTGTGATGGGTCGGCTGGTCGATGTTCATGCATTCCCGCCTGGGGCCGGAACGCTTGATCCTGCGGGTGCGTTACGCGTCTTTGTTCAATCCAATGGATCGAAGATTGTCGATTGCGTTACCATCGTCGTCTTTTTCGGCAACGACGGCACGTTCTGGTTGCCCGGGAGCTCTTCTGGGGCTCGCTGTCGACCGCTTTCCTCCGCATCCTTGCGCGAGGGACGTCGACCGGACCGGGGCCAACCGGCCGCAAGTATATTTCAGGATGATGGCACAAGGCAAAGCGGCAACAGTCAGGCGCGAGCGCGTCGATGATTCCGTGGCCGGTCAGCGGATCGACAACTACCTCATGCGGGTGTGCAAGGGGGTGCCGAAAAGCCACGTCTATCGCATCCTGCGCAGCGGCGAAGTGCGCGTGAACGGCGGTCGGGTCGGTCCGACTTACCGTCTGGCGCTTGGCGACGAAGTGAGGATCCCCCCGGTTCGCATCGCCGAATCGAGCACGCCTGCGGCGGTCCCCGCGGGCAAGCCCTTGCCGGTCGTGTACGAGGACGACGCGATCATCGTCATCGACAAGCCCTCGGGCAAGGCCGTGCATGGTGGCAGCGGGGTGAGCTTCGGCGTCATCGAGCAGCTGCGCAGCCAGCGGCCGCAAGCGCGCATGCTCGAACTCGCACACCGTATCGATCGCGAGACTTCGGGTCTGCTGATCATCGCGAAGAAGCGCTCAGCGCTCACCGCCCTGCATGACATGATGCGCGAGGGGCGTGTCGAGAAACGCTACCTCACGCTGGTGCCGGGACGGTGGGGCAATGCGCTCCAGCACGTGAAGGAGCCGTTGTTCAAATACCTCACACCCGAAGGCGAGCGACGTGTACGGGTCAGCGGCGATGGCAAGCCGGCTCACAGCATCGTGCGGCTCGTGAAAAGGTGGCAGCGTTTCAGCCTGCTTGAAGTGGAGCTCAAGACCGGTCGTACTCATCAGATCCGCGTCCATCTTGCCCACCTCGGCTTCCCGCTGTGCGGGGACGACAAGTACGGCAATTTCCCGCTCAATAAGGCGCTCGAGCAGGAGGGCTTGAAGCGGATGTTCCTCCATGCGGCCCATCTCGCTTTTGCCCATCCGCTGAGCGGGGAGCCGATCGTGCTGCATGCGCCGCTACCCGAGGAGCTGCAGGGCTTTATTGATCACCTGGATGCAACCGAGTCTCGCAACTATGGTTAAGCGTTTCGACCTCATCGTCTTTGACTGGGACGGAACCCTCATGGATTCGGCGGCCGCGATCGTGAACGCGATCATGGCCGCGACGCGCGATCTCGATTTGCCGCTGCCGTCCGAGGCGCGCGCGCGCCATGTCATCGGGCTGGGGTTCTCCGATGCGCTGCGCCACGCGGTGCCCGATTTGCCCGAGTCCGACTATCCGCGCATGGTCGAGCGCTATCGGTACCATTACCTTGCGGGGGACCACGAGCTGTCGCTGTTCCCCGGTACTTACGCGATGATAGGGGAGCTTTCCGCGGCCGGCCGGATGCTGGCGGTTGCAACCGGGAAGAGTCGGCTCGGACTCAATCGCGCACTCGAACAAAGCGGTCTGGGGCCGTTCTTCCACAGTACGCGATGCGCGGATGAATGTTTCTCCAAGCCGCATCCGGCGATGCTGGAGGAGATCATGGACGAACTTGGTGTCGCCCGGGATCGCACGCTGATGGTCGGTGACACCACGCATGATCTTCAGATGGCGAGGAACGCAGGGGTGGCGGGGCTCGGCGTAGCCTTCGGCGCACATCCGCGGGAGGCGCTGGAACTCGAGGAGGTCGTGGGGCTTCTCGATTCGCCAGCCGAGCTCGCCCTGTGGTTGCGCGAGAACGCCTGATCTTCAGTTCGCCAGAATCAGAAAAAGGGTAGGGCGTTTCGCGAGGTCGGGTTTGGGTTTCATGCGCCAGTCGGCAATGCTTGCGCTGCCCACCCACTCGTTGTCCGTGGTGAGTTCGCGTGCGATACACAGGCGCGTGGTCGGGCGGCAGTTTGCCAGCAGGGCATCGAACAGCCGCTCGTTGCGGTAAGGGGTTTCGATGAATATCTGCGTGCGCTGCAGGCGCCGCGATTCATCCTCAATCTGCCGGATGCGTCCGTTGCGTTCCGAATCGGCAACAGGCAGATAACCGTTGAAGGCGAAGCTCTGGCCGTTCAGGCCGGACGCCATCAGGGCGAGCAGAATCGACGATGGTCCGACCAGGGGGCGCACTTCTAGGCCCAGCGCATGTGCCCGCGCGACCAGCCGTGCCCCGGGGTCCGCGACCGCCGGACAACCGGCTTCCGACATCAGGCCAATATCGTGCCCCTGTAGCGTCGGGGCCAGCAGCGCATCGAGTGCCGCGCTGGAGTCCTTCTCCGGCAAGACCTGGATGTCGATGTCCCGCAATGGGCCCGGGTGGTCGAGGCGCTTCAGTTCCGATCGTGCGGTCTTGGCGTTCTCCACAACAAAGTGGCGGAGCCGCCGCGCAATCGCCTGAACCTCGTTCGGGAGGATGTGCGCACAAGTCGTGTCGCCGAGGCTGACTGGGACCAGAAACAATGCTCCGCGCCGTGTGCTCATGGGAGTTGCATGCCTTCTGCGCGCAGCAGGCGTGACAGTGCAATGAGCGGCAGGCCGATCAGGGCGGTCGGATCGTCGCCCGAGAGCGATTCGAGGAGCGTGATCCCCAGTCCCTCCGATTTGGCACTGCCGGCGCAATCGAGCGGGCGTTCCTTGTCTACATAACGTCGGATTTCCTCGTCGTCAAGTTGGCGAAAGCGCACGAAGGTCGGCACGCTCTCGCTGCGGACGTGGCCAGTACGTGTATTGACGACCGCGAGCGCGGTGTGGAACGTGACGGCCTGTCCGCTCATGCGATGCAATTGCGCGACGGCTCTCTCGACGGAGCCGGGCTTGCCGAACACTTCATCGCCGATGTGCGCAACCTGATCGCTGCCGATCACGAGGGCGTCCGCGTGTTTGAGTGCGACTGCCCGTGCTTTCTCGATCGCCAGGCGATTTGCGGTGGCGGGTGGTGCTTCCCCGGGCAGGGGGGTTTCGTCAACCTTCGGACTGGCCGTCTCGAACGGTGTCTGGAAGCGCTCCAGGAGCATGCGGCGATAGGCAGAGGTCGAGGCGAGTATCAGTTTCATGGTCGAAGTGGCGGCGGCCGTGCGGCGCTGCGAGGCTCGTGCAGCCTCCTCGGTAGCGCAAATCCTTGAAAATAGGCGTTTCGGGGTTTTGACAGGGGAAGCCGAAAATAATATCATGCGCCTCTTATGCCGCAACGAAGCATTCTTCCGGATCCGTTCAAGTTTGCAGCCGAAGGCCGTAGTCTGAGTGCGGTCATTCCGCTGGCGGAGTTGCCGCGGCTTGGCGACGTGCTGCTCGACAAGTCCGGTAGCGTGCAGTTCAGCCTTGTCGGCGAGATGGGGCTGGATCGCAGACGGCGCATGCGGCTCGTTATCTCGGGCGAATTGCAGATGCGCTGTCAGCGCTGCCTCGGTCCGATGGTCTGGCCCTTGGATGTGGATGTGGTCTTCGAGCTCGTCAGGCCCGGTCAGCCGATCGCGGACGACGAGCTGGAAGAAGATGCGTTCGATGCAATTGAAGCGATGCCGGATATGGATGTGACGGCGTTGGTCGAGGATGAGATCGTGCTGGCGGTGCCCATTGCGCCTCGGCATGAAAAGTGTGAGGTGCCCCGCCCGGACGGTGGGGCCGTAAAGGAATCGCCTTTCGCGTCGCTTGAGAAGTTGCGCAAGAGCGACGGCGCGGAATAGGCGCGATATTTGTACTAGGAGTCTTTCATGGCCGTTCAGCAGAACAAGAAATCCCCCTCCAAGCGTGGCATGCATCGTGCGCACGACTTCCTAACCAATCCCCCGCTCGCGGTCGAAGCGACCACTGGCGAAGTCCATCTGCGCCACCACATCAGCCCGAGCGGTGTGTATCGCGGCAAGAAAGTCGTCAAGACCAAGGGCGAATAAGTCCTGTCTTCCAAGGCGGCGCGGCGCTTAGGGCGTCTGCGCCGTTTTTTCATCCCGAATTCCTGTTCGAGTTGCGCGAAAGCACCATGGGTGTCACCGTTGCGATTGACTGCATGGGCGGCGATCATGGCCCGTCCGTGACGGTGCCGGCCGCGCAGGCCTTCCTGCGCAACCATCCCGAGGCCAAGGTGATTCTGGTCGGGCGTCAGAGTGCGCTCGATCAGGCCGTGGCAGCGATTGGGAATGGCTTTGCGGACCGTCTCTCGGTTCGTGCCGCGTCCGAGGTCGTCGAGATGGACGACCCGCCGGCGATCGCAATGCGCACGAAGAAGGATTCGTCGATGCGCGTCGCCGTCGATCTGGTGAAGGCTGGTACGGCCCAGGCCGCAGTTTCCGCCGGCAATACGGGCGCGCTGATGGCGATCTCGCGCTTCGTTCTCAAGACGCTCGACGGCATCGACCGGCCTGCGATCGCCACCATCCTGCCCACGCGAACGGGGCAGGTGTATGTGCTCGACCTCGGCGCCAATGTCGACTGCGAGCCCGAGCACCTGCTGCAGTTCGGCATCATGGGGGCGATGCTCGTTTCTGCGGTCGAGCACGTCGACCGCCCGTCGGTGGGTCTGCTCAATATCGGCGAAGAGGCGATCAAGGGCAACGATGTCGTGAAGCGCGCCGGCGAACTGCTGCGCGGCAGCGGCCTGAATTTCTATGGCAACGTCGAAGGCGACGATATCTACAAGGGAACGACCGACGTGGTGGTCTGCGACGGCTTCGTCGGGAATGTGGCGTTGAAGACATCAGAGGGGCTTGCTCAGATGCTCGCCGCATTCCTCAAGGAGGAATTCAGCCGCAGCCTGCTGACCAAGGCCATGGCGGTTGTCGCGATGCCAGCGCTCAAGCGTTTCAAGAGACGCGTGGATCATCGTCGCTACAATGGCGCGGCGCTGGTCGGCCTGCGTGGTGTGGTGGTCAAGAGTCACGGCTCGGCTGACGTGTATGCATTCGAGCAGGCCATTCACCGGGCCGCCGAGGCTGCGTCGAATCGACTTGTCGAGCGCATCAGCGAGCGGATGGCGGCAATGGGGAGAGCAGCATGATCTTTGCACGAATTGCCGGTACAGGAAGCTTCCTGCCTGGCGAGCCGGTAAGTAATGACGATCTGGTCGCGCGCGGCATCGATACGTCGGACGAGTGGATCGTCGAGCGCACCGGCATCCGTACCCGGCACCTCGCGGCACGCGACGTCACCTCGAGCGATCTAGCCTGCGAAGCGAGCCGCCGCGCCATCGCGGCCGCTGGTCTTCAGCCTGAAGACATCGATCTTGTCGTTGTCGCGACCTCGACCCCCGACTGCATCTTTCCGAGCACGGCGACCCTGCTGCAATCCAAGCTCGGCATGCGCAACGGCGCGGCGGCGTTCGACGTGCAGGCTGTTTGCACGGGCTTCGTCTACGGACTGACGATCGCCGAGAAGTTCATCTTGTCCGGCAGTCACAAGCGTGCGCTGGTGGTGGGCGCCGAGGTGTTCTCGCGCATTCTGGACTGGTCTGACCGCGGCACCTGCGTGCTGTTCGGCGACGGTGCAGGTGCCGTCGTGCTCGAAGCGTCCGACAAGCCGGGGATTCTCGCGACGGCGCTGCACGCCGACGGCAGCCACCATCCCATCCTGTGCGTCCCAGGGGCGGTTGCCTCCGGTCAGGTGATCGGCGACCCGTTCCTGCGCATGGACGGGCAGGCGGTGTTCAAGTTCGCGGTCAAGGTGCTCGGCGAGGTCGCCCAGGAGGTGCTCGCCGATGCCGGTGTGCAGGCCGCTGCAATCGATTGGCTGATTCCGCATCAGGCGAACATCCGCATCATCCAGGCGACCGCGAAGCGGCTGGGCGTGCCGATGGAAAAGGTCATCGCCACCGTCGATCGTCACGGCAATACGTCGGCCGCATCGATCCCGCTCGCGCTCGACCTCGCCGTGCGCGACGGTCGGATTCGTGCAGGCCAGCGGATCGTCGTCGAAGGCGTCGGCGGCGGCTTTACGTGGGGCGCAGCGCTGCTCCAATTCTGAGTCAGGACAAGAACAATGGCTTTTGCTCTGGTGTTTCCGGGACAGGGTTCCCAATCCGTCGGAATGATGTCGGGCTACGGCGAACGTGCCGAAATCCGCGACACCTTCGCCGAGGCGTCGGACGCGCTCGGCGAGGACCTCTGGCAGATGGTCAATGACGGCCCGGTCGAGCGGTTGGCGCTGACCGTCAACACCCAGCCCCTGATGCTCACGGCCGGCGTTGCAGCGTATCGCGCATGGCTTGCGGCCGGCGGCCCGAAGCCGCAACTTGTCGCCGGCCACAGCCTCGGCGAGTATTCGGCGCTGGTCGCCGCCGGGGCGATGGCCTTTGCCGATGCCGTCCCGCTCGTGCGTTTCCGCGCGCAAGCGATGCAGGAGGCGGTTCCCGCCGGTGAGGGCGGCATGGCCGCGCTGCTGGGCCTGGAGGTCGAGGCCGTCCGTGAAGCCTGCGCCGAAGCGGCGCAGGGCGAGGTGGTCGAAGCCGCCAATTTGAACGCCCCCGGCCAGATCGTGATCGCCGGCGCGAAAGGCGCCGTCGAGCGTGCAATCGAGGCCGCGAAGGCGCGTGGCGCGAAGCGCGCGATGCTGCTCCCGGTGAGTGCCCCGTTCCATTGTGCGCTGATGAGGCCGGCCGCGGAGCGGCTCGCCGAGCGACTCGCAGCGGTGACCATCAACAAACCCGCGATCGACGTTATCAACAACGTGGATGTTGCCGTGTATGACGATCCTGTCAGGATCCGCGACGCACTCGTACGCCAGGCTTTCTCTCCGGTGCGCTGGATCGAACTCGTGCAGGACATGGCGCGCCGTGGCATGGGGCACGTCCTCGAGTGCGGCCCTGGCAAGGTGCTCGCGGGCATGACGAAGCGGATCGCAGGTGAAGTGCAGGGCGGCTCGATTCACGACGCCGCGAGTCTCGAACAATCCATTGCCGCGTTGAGGTGACATCAATGAGTTTTTCGCTCGAAGGGCAGGTGGCCCTCGTGACTGGTGCGTCTCGCGGAATCGGGCGTGCGGTCGCCCTCGAACTGGGGCGGCTGGGCGCGACGGTCGTCGGTACCGCGACGTCGGAAGCCGGTGCCACGGACATCGAGAATGGTCTGCGGGAAGCCGGTATCAAGGGCTGCGGGATGGCTCTCAACGTCACCGACGCCGCTGCGTGCGAAGCAGCGATCGGCGATATCGAGAAGCGCTTCGGTGCCGTCGGTATCCTCGTGAATAATGCCGGTATCACGCGCGACAACCTTGCGATGCGCATGAAGGACGAGGAGTGGGACGCGGTCATCGAGACCAACCTCAAATCCGTGTTTCGCATGTCGCGTCTGGTCATGCGCGGCATGATGAAGGCGCGTGGCGGCCGCATCATCAACATCACGTCCGTGGTCGGCAGCGCCGGCAACCCCGGGCAGGCGAACTACGCGGCGGCGAAGGCCGGCGTTGCCGGCATGAGCCGGGCGCTGGCTCGCGAGCTGGGTAGCCGCAACATCACTGTCAACTGTGTGGCGCCGGGGTTCATCGACACCGACATGACCCGTGCGCTGCCCGAAACGGCCCGCGATGCGCTGCTGGGCAACATCGCCCTCGGCCGACTCGGACGTCCCGAAGAAATCGCCGGAGCGGTGGCTTTCCTAGCTTCGCCCGCTGCCGCCTACGTTACGGGCACGACCCTGCACGTGAATGGTGGCATGTACATGTCGTAATCGCCGGCGGCGATAGCGGTTCTCATCCTTTTTGGTAGAATACGCCGGCTTTTTTTCTTACATATCTGGATCATTCTGGGAAGGAGTTAGTTCATGGAGAACATCGAGCAGCGCGTCAAGAAAATTGTCGCCGAACAACTTGGTGTGAACGAGTCGGAAATCAAGATCGAGTCCTCGTTCGTCGACGATCTGGGCGCGGATTCGCTGGATACCGTGGAACTGGTTATGGCCCTCGAGGAAGAGTTCGAGTGCGAAATCCCAGACGAGGAAGCTGAGAAGATCACCACGGTTCAGCAGGCGATTGACTACGTCAACGCCCACCTGAAAAAGTAACACTGATTACCGGAGCGAACATTGACCCGTCGCAGAGTCGTCATTACCGGTCTGGGCATCATTTCCCCGGTCGGCAATACCGTTCCGGAGGCCTGGGACAATATCGTCAACGGCCGCTCCGGTATCGGCGAGATTACGCGCTTCGATACCACGAACTTCCCGGTGAAGATCGCCGGTGAGGTGAAGGGGTTCGACATCGGCGCGTATCTCTCGCCGAAAGAGGCGCGCCGCATGGATGTATTCATCCATTACGGCATGGCCGCCGGCATCCAGGCGTTCAAGGATGCGGGATTGCAGGTAACCGCAGAGAACGCTGAGCGCATCGGCGTCAATCTGGGTTCGGGCATCGGCGGTCTGCCGATGATCGAAACGACCCACGACGATTACCTGAAGGGCGGGGCGCGCAAGATTTCCCCGTTCTTCATCCCCGGCACGATCATCAACATGATCGCGGGCAATCTGTCGATCATGTTCGGCCTCAAGGGGCCGTGCCTGGCGATGGTCACAGCATGCACGACTGCCACACATTGCATCGGCGAGGCGGCACGCCTCATCCAGTATGGCGACGCCGACGTGATGGTCGCGGGTGGCGCGGAGTCGACCGTCACGCCTCTGGCCGTGGGCGGGTTTGCCTCCGCTCGTGCGCTTTCCACGCGCAACGACGATCCGCAGACGGCGAGCCGTCCGTGGGACAAGGGGCGCGATGGGTTCGTGCTGGGCGAGGGCGCCGGCGTGCTCGTGCTCGAGGAATACGAGCACGCGAAGGCACGTGGAGCGAAAATCTACGCCGAAGTCGCGGGCTACGGTATGAGCGCGGACGCCTACCACATGACCGCCCCGTGCGAGGACGGCAACGGCGCCGCGCGTTGCATGACGAATGCGATGCGCGATGCCGGCATGTCGCTCGAAGAGGTTGACTACATCAATGCGCACGGCACGTCGACGCCGCTCGGCGACCTGGCCGAAACGACGGCGGTCAAGCGTTGCTTCGGCGACCGCGCGAAGTCGATAGCGGTCAATTCGACCAAGTCGATGACGGGTCATCTGCTGGGTGCCGCCGGGGGTGTCGAGGCGGTATTCACCACGCTGGCGATCCATAACCAGATCGCTCCGCCGACGATCAACATCTTCGAGCAGGACGAAGGCTGCGATCTCGACTATGTCGCGAACAAGGCCCGCCCGATGGAGATCCGCGCCGCCCTGTCGAATTCGTTCGGCTTTGGCGGTACCAACGGAACCATCGCGTTCCGCCGCGTCTGAGTCGGAATGGGGTAGCCCGTGCGCTACCCGCTTGAAATCAGGCTTCGTCCGTCGAAGCTGATTTTGCTGTTGAACGCCGCGATCCATGCGATCGCGGCGTTTGCATTTCTGCGTTCGTCGTTTCCTCTGCCGCTCGTGATCGTCGTCGTCGCGGGGCTGGGATTCTCGCTGCACTTGGCGAACCGCGCCGAGAGCGAGAAGGCGGGGGGCCGTCTGGTTCTGCAGGACAATGGCGAACTGTCAGTGGACCCCGATGGCCGCGGCCAGCAAACCGTGTATGCGTTGGCTGAGCCGGGGTGTGTCGATTTCGGTTGGGCAGTGTGGATTCACTGGCGCGGTACGCGGGTACGGCGCTCACCGCGCCGGTCGATACGAGGGGCGCTGATGCTTGTGCGCGGAAACGTCCATGAGGATGAGTGGCGCGGGCTGAAGATCTGGCTCCGCCACAAGGTCGGTCCTGGCCGTGTCGAAGGTGCAGCCGAAAACGACGCGACCGAGCGCTGAGTGCCCCCGCTGCATTGAGTCGGGGGCTCCGTTTCGGTGGAACGACTTCTGGCCGTCGTTCAGCGCCGGTGGGGTCGCAGGATGGTGGGACGTGCGACCGGCAGCGTATCCGGGTAATCGCGCGAACTGTGCAGGCCACGGCTCTCCTTGCGGCGCAAGGCGCAGCGCACGATCAGGTCGGCGGTGACAACGAGGTTGCGCAATTCGATCAGATCGTTGCTGACGCGGAAGTGCGAGTAGAACTCGTTGATTTCGCGCGCCAGCAGGCGGATGCGGTGCTGGGCACGCTGCAGGCGCTTGGTCGTGCGCACGATGCCGACATAGTCCCACATGAAACGGCGCAACTCGGCCCAGTTGTGCGAGATCACGACCTCTTCGTCGGCGTCGGTCACACGGCTCTCGTCCCAGTCGGGGAGTTTTGGCAGGGGGCGCTTCGCCTGAGAAAGGATGTCGTTTGCTGCCGCCTCGCCGAAAACGAGGCACTCCAGGAGCGAGTTGCTGGCGAGGCGGTTGGCGCCGTGAAGGCCTGTGTACGCCGATTCGCCAACGGAATAGAGGTTGGGAACGTCGGTACGTGCGGCCAGGTCGGTGACGATGCCGCCGCAGGTGTAGTGCGCCGCCGGTACGACGGGAATCCCCTCGCGCGTGATGTCGATTCCCAATTCCAGGCAGCGTGCGTGAATATTGGGAAAATGTTCGCGCAACCACTCTGCCGGTTTGTGGCTGATATCAAGGTAGACGCAGTCGAGACCGTGTTTCTTCATCTCGAAATCGATGGCACGGGCGACGATGTCGCGCGGCGCCAACTCGGCGCGTTCGTCGTGCGCCGGCATGAATCGGGTGCCGTCGGGCAGCCTGAGCAGACCGCCTTCGCCGCGCACGGCTTCCGATATCAGGAATGATTTTGCTTGCGGGTGATAAAGGCAGGTTGGGTGGAACTGGATGAATTCCATGTTCGCCACGCGGCAACCGGCACGCCACGCCATGGCGATGCCGTCGCCGGTCGCGACGCTGGGGTTGGTCGTGTACAGGTAGACCTTGCCCGCTCCGCCGGTGGCAATCACGGTGTTGCGGGCGCCGATCGTCTCGACGCGGTCGTTGGCGATGTCGAGCACGTATGCGCCAAGGCAATCCTGCTCAGGGAGGCCCAGCTTGTCGCCGAGGATCAGATCGACCGCGATGTGGTTTTCGAGGATGTCGATGTTCGGGTGCTTGCTGACCTGGTCGGTCAGTGTCGCCTGCACCGCAGCACCGGTGGCGTCCGCAGCGTGGATGATCCGCCGGTGCGAGTGGCCGCCTTCACGCGTGAGGTGGTATCCGAGGCTGGATTGATCCTCGCGGGTGAAGGGAACGCCACGTCCGATCAGCCATTCGATCGCTGCTTTGCCGTGTTCGACGACATAGCGTGTAGCCTTTGGGTCGCACAGGCCGCCGCCTGCGATATAGGTGTCCTGGATGTGCGCCTCGATGCTGTCGGAGGTGTCGAGGACCGCGGCGATGCCGCCTTGAGCCCAGGCGCTGGCGCTGTCGGAGATCGCTCGTTTGGTAATCAGGGCGACTCGGAGTTTGTCTGCCAGACGCAGTGCGATCGATTGTCCCGCCGCGCCGCTGCCGAGGATGAGTACGTCGTATTGTTTTGACAAGATCGTATGTGCCAAGGATCGACAGGTTCATGAACTATATCACGTCCGACGTGTCCCTCCGGGTGCTTGGGCGCAGTGGGCCTGTGGCGCACCGGAAAACCATGTCGGGGTCTGAACTATTTCAAAGCGTGTCGGTCTCCTTGTTAGCTTCGACTTTGCCGGAGACGGGGCTGGGTCGCTATACTGGCGCGGATTTTGCCCAACATAGAGTAACGACCCGCCCATGAGCGATCGCGAGATAGATCAGCAGCTTGTTGAGCGCGTGCAACGCGGTGACAAGCAGGCTTTCGGCTTGCTGGTAGCAAAGTATCAACGCAAGCTGCATAGGCTGCTGTCCCGCTTGATCCGCGATTCGGCAGAGGTCGAGGATGTGGCTCAGGAAACCTTCATCAAGGCGTATCGCGCCTTGGGATCGTTTCGTGGTGATAGCGCTTTTTACACGTGGCTCTACCGTATCGGGATCAATACCGCCAAGAACTACCTGGTTTCGCAAGGGCGACGGGCGCCCACCTCGACCGGATTTGATTCGGAAGAGGCGGAAACCTTCGAGGAAGGCGAGCAGTTGCGCGACATCAATACGCCGGAGCGCCTGATGATGACTCGGCAAATCGGCGAGACGGTCGATCACGCGATGGAAGCGCTGCCGGAGGAGTTGCGTACTGCGATCATGCTGCGTGAACTCGAAGGGCTGAGCTACGAGGAAATTGCCAGCATCATGGATTGTCCGATTGGAACCGTGCGTTCGCGAATTTTCCGCGCACGCGAGGCGATAGCTGAAAGACTGCGGCCGCTGCTGGATACGGCACCTGATAAACGTTGGTAGGTGGTACTCATGAAGGACAGATTGTCGGCACTTCTGGATGGTGATCTCGACGAGCAATCGGCGCATCCGGTTTTCGAGTCGATGCGGCGAGACCGCGCATTGCGCACCGACTGGGAGGCTTATTGCCTGATCGGTGACGTACTGCGCGGAGATCGTGACGGCAACGCCGGATTCGTCGGGCGTGTCATGGCGAACATCGACGAGGAGCCAACCCTGCTGGCGCCTTCCCGGCACGCCGCCGCGGAAGGCGGGCGATTGTGGCGATCGCTGATGCCGCTGGCCGCCTCGGTGATGGGTGTGGCCGCCGTGGGCTGGGTGGCGCATACGCTGTACAGCGATCAGGCACAACCATCGGTTGGGCAGATCGCCGTCGCCCAATCATCGACTGCAGTTGCCGCGCACGCGGCGGTACGTCCGGTTGCGGTTTCGCCGAGTCCGGTTGCTGTGGATCCGACCCGCGAATATGTCTTTGTGCATCAGGCGATGTCGGGCGGCGGGCCCATCTCGGGTGTGATCCAGCACGTGCGCACCGTTTCTGACGTCGGGCAGGGCAGTGGCCGATGAGGTGGGCGTCAGCTGTATTGGCGGTCTGCGCGGCATTGATGCAGGCGCCGGCCTTTGCCGAGTCGCCGGGTGATCCCCTCTCCTGGCTCGGGCGCATGGCCACTGCGGGGCAGCGCCTCAACTATTACGGGACCTTCATCTATCAGTCAGGGAAGAATTTCGAGACCTCGCGTATCGCGCACATGAGCGATGCGAACGGTGAACATGAACGCCTGGAGGTGCTCGACGGCAGCCCGCGGGAGGTGATCCGCAGCAATAGCGAGGTTCGGTGTGTGCTGCCCGACCAAAAGACAGTCATCGTCGATCGGCCCGGCACGCGGCGCGCCTTTCCGTCGCGGCTGCCAGTGGCGTTCGGCGGCCTCGCCGAGAATTATCGAATCCGCAAGGGCAGCGTGGGGCGTGTTGCCGGACTGGATGCTCAGCAGATCATCCTCGAGCCGAAGGATGACCTGCGTTTCGGCTACCAGTTGTGGGCGGAGGTGCAGTCCGGTCTGCTGCTCAAGGCCCGTACGGTCGATGATCGCGGCGAGATCGTCGAGCAATTCACCTTTAGTGACGTGAAGATCGGCGGCGAGATCGACAACGACGCCTTCCGCCCACGCATCACGAAGAGCAGCGACTGGCGGGTGGTCCACGCCAACGGCGTCGAGGTGCGCAAGGAGGACAGTGGCTGGGCGCTCAATGCTCCGCTCGCGGGTTTCTCGCTCGTTTCGGTAATGCGCCGGCCCCTCGGTCGCGATCGCGGCGACGCGTTGCATATGGTGTATAGCGACGGACTCGCGTCAATTTCGGTGTTCATCGAGCCGAACGAAGGGGTGCGTGTCGAGCCCGGACCCTTTGCGAGTGGTGCGATCAACATCTACAAACGCGTTGTTGGTCAGTATCTGGTGACGGCCCTGGGCGAGGTGCCATTGCGTTCGGTGCAGCGGCTGGGCGACGCGATCGAGCCGGTGACGCGATGAATGAGGCGCAGGGCATCGTCGATCGGGTCGAAGGCGGGCGCGCCTGGGTTCGTCTCACCGAGCGGGCGGGCGGCTGCGGACGCTGCGATGAGCCGGGCGGCTGCCGTTCGACGGGAATCGCGTATGCGTTGAAGGCGCCGAATGAAGTGTTCGCGGTGCCGAACTCGATCGATGTCCGGCCGGGCGAGCTGGTGTGCCTGCGGATGCACGATGGTGCGCCGTTGCGGGGTGCGCTGCTGGGCTACGGCCTGTCCGTCGCACTGCTGCTGATCGGCGCCGCGCTGGGTAGCGCATTGGCCGACTTCGGTGCTCAGGACCTGAGCACGGCGGTGGGCGGGCTGGCCGGTCTTGCTGTTGCGCTCGGGGTCAATCATATGGTGTTCCGTAGCCGCACCGTGCGACACGGCTTCGAGATCGAGATGGTGCGCGGGAGCGCAGGATGTGGTGTGGCAGGGGCGCAGGAGGGATGAACCTCGGACGTCTGCTGCGCGCGATTGTCTTTGCGCTGTCGTGCGCGTTTGCGGTCACCTCCGCATATGCCGCGGGCGGCGTGATCGCTTTGCCCGATTTCACGCAGATCGTGCAGCGACATGGTGCGGCCGTGGTGAACATCAGCGCTGCCCAGGCGGGCAAGGGCGCGGGGCCCGGCTTTCCCCAACTCTCGCCGGATGATCCGATGTTCGATTTCTTTCGGCGCTTCGTTCCGCGCAAGCCCGAGCATCCTCGCATCGACCCTGACAACAAGTCGCTCGGCTCCGGGTTCATCGTGAGCGCCGACGGTTATATTCTCACCAATGCGCATGTCGTCGAGGGCGCAGAGGAGATTATCGTCCGCCTGGTAGACAAGCGTGAGTTCCGGGCAAGGGTGGTGGGGGCGGATGCGCGCTCCGACGTTGCGCTGATCAAGATTGATGCGACGGACTTGCCGCGCCTTGCGATTGGCGATCCGGAAAAGCTGCAGGTCGGCGAATGGGTCGTCGCGATCGGATCGCCCTTCGGGTTCGATCATTCGGTGACCGCCGGCATCGTCAGCGCGAAGGGCCGCAGCCTTCCGGATGAGAACTTCGTGCCCTTCATCCAGACGGACGTCGCGATCAATCCGGGCAACTCGGGGGGGCCGCTTTTCAACCTGAAGGGCGAAGTGGTCGGAATCAACTCGCAGATATACAGCCAGACCGGTGGTTTCATGGGGCTGTCTTTTGCGATCCCGATCAACCTCGCGATGGAGATCCAGGCGCAGCTCAAGGCCAGCGGACGGGTGCAGCGCGGACGCATCGGCGTTGCAATCCAGGAAGTCACGCGCTCGCTCGCGGAGTCTTTCGCGCTGCCGCGTGCTGAAGGAGCACTCGTGAGTGCCGTCGAACCCGAAGGTCCGGCTGCGCGGGCGGGCATCCAACAGGGTGACGTGATCGTGCGTTTCGCCGGCAAGGCGGTCGATGAGTCTAGCGACCTGCCACGGATCGTGTCGTCGAGCCGCCCCGGGGCTCAGGTTAGCCTGTCGCTGTACCGCGCGGGTGTGCTTCGCGAGGTCGGCATCATGGTCGGCGAATGGGCTGACGAAGGTGCTCCGCGCTCGCGTCGAAGCGAGCGCGCCCAGCCAGCTTCCAATAAGCTCGGGCTGGTGCTCGGATTGCCGACCCCGGCGCAGAAGCGTGAACGCAATGTGGAGCACGGGCTGGTTATCGAGCGGGCGCAGGGGGCTGCAGCACGCGCCGACCTGCAGGTCGGGGACATCGTGCTCGCGATGGTGTCCAGTGGACGTCAGGTCGCGCTGAAGACGGTGGACGGCTTTACGCGCCTGGCGGCCGACATCAAGGACGGCCAGTTGGTCACGCTGCTGGTGCATCGCGGTTCCGGAACGAGCTACGTGACGCTGAGGGCGGGAGATTGAGCGTGGTGCGCGAATTGACCGTGATGAGCCGCGAGTGGTGCCACCTGTGCCATGAACTTGTCGATCGCCTGCTGCCGCTTGCTGCCGAACTCGGATGGCGCGTGCGCATTCTTGACGTCGATGCGGATCCGGCGCTTGAAGCCAAATGGGATGAACTGGTTCCCATCGTCCTTGCCGGCGACACAGAGCTGTGTCATTACCATCTGGACGAGGGCGCGATCCGTGCCTATTGCGGGCGTTTTCCGCTAGAATCCGCCGTTTAGCCGATTCAACCGATACTTATTGGGTGCCGCGAGGCACCTTTCTTTTGTTGGCGCATGCAACACATCCGAAATTTCTCCATCATCGCCCACATCGATCACGGCAAGTCTACGCTGGCTGATCGCCTCATCCACTATTGCGGCGGACTATCCGATCGCGAGATGGAGGAGCAGGTGCTCGATTCGATGGACCTCGAGCGCGAGCGCGGGATCACGATCAAGGCGCAGACCGCCGCCCTGCAGTACAAGGCGAAGGATGGCCAAGTCTATAACCTCAACCTGATCGACACTCCGGGACACGTCGACTTCTCCTATGAGGTGAGCCGTTCGCTGTCGGCCTGCGAGGGGGCACTCCTCGTGGTCGATGCGTCGCAAGGCGTGGAGGCGCAGACGGTCGCGAACTGCTACACGGCGATCGAGCAGAACGTCGAGGTTGTTCCGGTCCTGAACAAGATCGACCTGCCCGCGGCGGATCCCGACAACGCGCGCCAGGAGATCGAGGACGTCATTGGCGTCGACGCGTCCGAGGCGGTGCTGTGTTCGGCAAAAACCGGGCTGGGCATCGAGGATGTGCTCGAGACTGTCGTGCGCCGCGTGCCGCCGCCCGAAGGCGATCCCGCCGCGCCGCTGAAGGCGTTGATCATCGACTCGTGGTTCGACAACTACGTCGGCGTGGTGATGCTGGTGCGCGTCGTGGACGGCGTGCTGCGGCCGAAGGACAGGATTCTCCTGATGGCGACGGGCGCACAGTATCCGTGCGATCAGGTCGGCGTGTTCACGCCGCGCTCGGTTGCGCGTACTGAATTGTCCGCAGGCGAGGTGGGTTTCATCATCGCCGGCATCAAGGAGCTGCAGGCGGCGAAGGTCGGCGACACCGTGACGCTCGCGAGCCGGCCGGCCGCTGAGCCGCTGCCCGGCTTCAAGGAAATCAAGCCGCAGGTGTTCGCGGGCCTTTATCCGGTCGAGTCGAGCGAGTACGACCAGTTGCGCGATTCGCTGGAGAAACTGCGCCTCAATGATGCTTCGCTGCAATTCGAGCCGGAAGTCTCGCAGGCCTTGGGTTTCGGTTTCCGTTGCGGCTTCCTCGGGCTGCTACACATGGACATCGTGCAGGAGCGTCTCGAACGCGAGTTCGACATGAACCTCATCACGACGGCGCCTACCGTCGTGTACGAGGTCGTGATGAACAGCGGCGAAGTGATTCATGTCGAGAATCCCTCCAAGTTGCCCGACCTGTCCAAGGTTGCGGAGATTCGAGAGCCCATCATCACGGCGACGATTTTCATGCCGCAGGAGTACGTCGGTCCGGTGATCACTCTGTGCAACCTGAAGCGTGGCGTGCAGGTCGATATGCGCTACCACGGCCGTCAGGTGCAGCTGATCTATGATCTGCCGATGAACGAAGTGGTGATGGACTTCTTCGACAAGCTGAAGTCGGTGTCGCGCGGTTACGCCTCGCTGGACTACGAGTTCAAGGAGTACCGTGCGGCGGATCTCGTGAAGCTCGACATGATGGTCGGCGGCGAGAAGGTCGATGCGCTGTCGGTGATCGTGCATCGCGCCTCGGCACAGTATCGCGGCCGTGAAGTGGCGGCGAAGCTGCGTTCGCTGATCCCGCGCCAGATGTTCGACGTCGCCGTCCAGGCAGCGATCGGCTCGCACATCATCGCGCGTGAGACCATCAAGGCGCTGCGCAAGAACGTGCTCGCGAAGTGCTACGGTGGCGACATCTCGCGCAAGAAGAAACTTCTCGAGAAGCAGAAGGAAGGCAAGAAGCGCATGAAGCAGGTCGGAAACGTCGAAATTCCGCAGGAGGCCTTCCTCTCCGTGTTGCGGGTGGACGAAGGCAAGTAGGCGGTGCCGCCCTGCGGGGTGCCGCGTTGAATCGCGACGAAACGGAGTCTGTGTGAATTTTGCGCTGGTGTTGTTCCTGCTGCTGGTGGCAACGGCGATACTTTGGGTCATCGACCGCTTCTACGCCAAGAAGCGTCGCGCTCCCGGTGCTCCCGCGCCGTGGTGGGTCGAGTACGGTGCCAGTTTCTTCCCGGTGATCCTGATCGTGTTTGGCCTGCGTTCGTTCATCGTCGAGCCGTTCAAGATTCCGTCCGGTTCGATGATTCCGACGCTGCTCGTCGGTGATTTCATCCTCGTCAACAAGTGGACCTATGGCATCCGCCTGCCGGTGATCAACAAGAAGATCATCGAGGTGAACAATCCGAAACGCGGTGACGTGATGGTGTTCCGCTATCCTGCCGATCCGTCGATGGATTACATCAAGCGTGTCGTGGGGCTTCCGGGCGACAGGATCGAGTACATCGACAAGCGTCTGCGCATCAACGGCGAAGCGGTGCCGATCACCGCGCAGGACGATTATCTGCATCCTGATCGCCTGTACTACTCGCCGCGTTTTCAGGAAAAGCTCGGCGCGGTCGAGCATTCGGTGCTGATCGAGCGTGACGTGCCGCCCTTCGTGCCGCAGGTGCTTGATTATCCGCATCGGGAGAACTGCACCTATACTACGTCCGGCGTGCGTTGCACCGTACCCGAAGGGCATTACTTCGTGATGGGCGACAATCGCGATGCGAGCAGCGACAGCCGCGTCTGGGGGTTCGTCCCGGATGAGAACATCGTCGGCAGGGCGTTCTTCATCTGGTTCAACTTCAACGACATGAAACGGATTGGCGGGTTCCACTGATACGGAGACGGCATGCGGATGATGAAATGGCAGCGGGGCATGAGCCCCATCAGCGTACTGGTTGTCGGCGGCCTTCTGGGCTTCGTCCTGCTGATCGGCTTTCGTGCAGTTCCGGCGGTGAATGAGTACTTTGCGATCCAGCGCATCATCAAACTTGTGGCCGATGAGGGCGACGGCGGCGCGTCGATCGCCGACATGCGCCGGAGTTTCGAGCGCCGCGGGCAGATCGACGACGTGGTCACGGTCACCGGGGCCGATCTCGACATTCGCAAAGATGGCGGCAAGGTTGTGATCGACGTCGAGTATTCGCGCCAGGTGCCGGTGGTGGCCAACGTCAGCCTGCTGATCGACTTCAAAGCGACGACGATCGGAAGATAGTGGCAGTCAATCTTGATCGCTTCCAGCGAGGCATCGGGCACCAGTTTGGGAACCGCGCGCTGCTGGAGCAGGCTCTCACGCACCGCAGTTTCGGGCAACCCAACAACGAGCGCCTTGAGTTTCTCGGTGACAGCATCCTCAATTGCGTCGTCGCGATTGCGCTGTTCGAACGATTCGGTGAGTTGCGCGAGGGGGAGATGTCCCGCCTGCGGGCTTCGCTGGTTTGCCAGGACGGCTTGCACCGCATTGCCCGCGCGCTGGAACTCGGCGAGTACCTGCGCCTGGGCGAGGGGGAAATGAAGAGCGGCGGGTTCCGCCGGCCCTCCATCCTCGCCGACGCAATGGAGGCGACTTTCGCGGCGGTGTTCCTCGATCAGGGCTTCGACGCGGCCAAGGCCGTGATCGATCGCCTGTATGCACCTCTGATCGCAGAGATCGATCCCCGCGTGGCCGCCAAGGACCCGAAGACGGCGCTGCAGGAGTACCTGCAGGGGCGCCGGCTGGCGCTCCCGACCTACACGACGGTGAAGGTGCACGGCGAGGCGCACGCGCAGGAATTCGAGGTCACCTGCGAGGTCAACGCGCTGAAGATCCGCACCACCGGGCGCGGCGCGAGTCGTCGCGCCGCCGAACAGCAGTCGGCCGAGAACGCGCTGGCGCAGTTGAGGAAGTCATGAACGAGAATATTGGCCCGGAAAGCGGGCCCGCCGCCGCGCCCGAAGGGTTCCGCACGGGATTCGTTGCCATCGTCGGCCGACCCAACGTTGGCAAGTCGACACTGTTGAACCGTCTGATCGGGCAGAAGATCAGTATTGTGTCGCGCAAGGCGCAGACGACGCGCCATCGCGTCACCGGAATCCTGACGAACGATGAGGCGCAGTTCGTCTTCGTCGATACGCCCGGTTTCCAGACCAAGCATCGCAATGCGCTCAACCGTTCGATGAACCGGACGGTGTCGCAAGTACTCGCCGACGTGGATCTGGTGCTCTTCGTGATCGAGGCCGGTCGCTTCGGGGAAGACGACCGCAAGGTCGTCGAGGTGCTGCCGAAGGAAGGAAATGTGGTTCTGGTCATCAACAAGGTCGACCGGCTTGCCGACAAGACCCAGCTGCTGCCCTTCATCGCGCGCGTGAAGGATGCCTTTCCTTTCACCGAGATCGTCCCGCTCAGCGCTGAGCGGGGGACCAACGTCGAGCAGTTGCTGCGCGCGGTGACGCCGCTGTTGCCCGAGGGCGCGCCGATGTATGGCGAGGACGAGGTCACCGATCGCAGCGAGCGGTTCCTCGCTGCCGAATTCCTGCGTGAGAAACTCTTCCGCCTGTTGGGAGACGAACTGCCGTACGGCATTGCCGTGGAGATCGAGAAGTTCGAAACGGAAGGAAATCTGCGTCGCATCCATGCCGCGGTGGTCGTCGACCGTGCCAGTCACAAGGCGATCGTCATCGGCAAGGGGGGCGAGCAGCTCAAGCGCATCGCCTCGGAGGCGCGTGTCGAACTCGAGCAGCTGTTCGACGGCAAGGTGTTTCTCGAGGTGTGGGTCAAGGTCAAGAGCGGCTGGGCGGATGACGAACGCGCCCTCAAGAGCCTGGGCTACGAATAAGACCTGCGGACGCGTGCCGCCGTGAGCCAGAAGCAGCGCGTCGACGGACAGCCGGGCTTCGTCCTGCATTCCCATCCCTGGCGCGAGACCAGCCTCATCGTCGAGGTCTTCTCGCGCGATCATGGCCGCGTCGCGCTGGTGGCAAAGGGCGCACGGCGCCCGATGTCGGCCCTGCGTGGCGTCATCATGGCCTTCCAGCCACTGCTGCTGGATTGGTCGGGTGGCGGCGAGGTGAAGACGCTCGTGCGCGCCGAGCGCTCCGGCGGGCAGCCCCTGCTTGTCGGTCGTGCGCTGATGTGCGGCTACTACCTGAACGAACTGATGGTCCGGCTGACGGCCCGCGAGGACCCGCATCCCGTGTTGTTCGATGCCTACGCCCGCGCGATCGCCTGCCTCGGTCGCGGCGAGCCGCAGGAGCCGATCCTGCGCCGCTTCGAGCTCGCACTGCTGCGTGAGCTGGGCTATGGCATCGGTCTCGCTGCGGACGGCGACTCGGGTGCGCCGCTCGATCCTCGCGCCGACTACCTCTATATAATCGAGCGCGGCCCGGTACCGGTTCCGGAAGGGACTGGCGATGTGGCGGCAACGAGCGGGCAGACGCTGCTCGACATGGAGCACGACGATTTCTCCCGCCCCGAAACGCTGGCGCAGAGCAAGGCCTTGCTGCGCATGCTGATCAATCATTATCTCGGCGGTCAGACGCTGCAGTCGCGCCGGGTCTTAAAGGAGTTGCTGGAGCTGTGATCGAACTCGGCGTGAATATCGACCACGTGGCGACGCTGCGCCAGGCGCGCCGCACTTGGGAACCGGACCCCGTGTGGGCGGCCGTGGAGGCGCATCTGGGTGGCGCCGACGGCATCACTGTGCATCTGCGCGAGGATCGGCGTCACATCCAGGACGAGGACGTGCGCCGCCTGCGCGAGCTGACGCAGGTCAAGCTCAACCTGGAGATGGCGGCGACCGATGAGATGGTCGGGATCGCGTGCCGGCTGAAGCCCGAGATGGCGATGCTGGTGCCCGAGGGCCGGCACGAGGTGACGACCGAAGGCGGACTCGACGTCATTGCGCAGGAAGAGCGGCTGAAGAGCGTCGTGGGGCGCCTGGCGGATGCCGGCATCGTCACCAGCGTATTCATCGACGCGGAGATCGCGCAGGTTGAGGCAGCCGCGCGCATTGGCGCGCGCGTGTGCGAGATCCATACCGGGCCTTACGCACACGCGTTCCACAATGCCGGACGGGACGCCGAAAGCGCGTCGGTGCTGGCCGAGATCGCGAAGATATGCGATGCGGGCGAGGCGATCCGGGGCCTGGGCATGCGCTTCAATGCGGGCCATGCGCTCAACTACTACAACGTGCAGCCGGTCGCGCGGCTCGCAGGCGTGCGTGAACTGCACATCGGCCACGCCATCGTCAGCCGGGCCGTATTTTCGGGCATGCGCGAGGCGGTGCGGGAGATGAAGCGCCTGATGCGCGAGGCTGCGGGACAGGGCTGCTGAGCGTCCGCGGATGATTCACGGTATCGGAACCGACATCGTACAGATCGCCCGCCTGAGTTCCGCCCTGGAGCGCAATGGTGAGCGCTTCGCGGCGCGCATCCTTGCGATCGGCGACGAGCGCGACGGCTTCAGGGCGAGCCGCGATCCGGCCCGCTTCCTTGCGAAGCGTTTCGCCGCGAAGGAAGCCTTCGGCAAGGCCCTGGGGACGGGCGTTGCCGTCCCAGCGACGCTGCATGCAGTGCGGGTCGGGCACGATGGTCTCGGCAAGCCGGTCTATATGTTCGACGCTGGGCTCGCGGCCTACATGCAGGAGCGCGGTCTGAATGCGCACCTCACGCTGAGTGACGAGAACGAATACGTGGTCGCGTTTGCGCTGATCGAGAAGACATGAATTCGACGACTCAAGACACGTTGCGCCTGCCCCTCGGGCCGGTGATGCTGGATGTCGCGGGCACCGCGCTCACGGACGAGGAGCGGGAGCGCCTGTGCGACCCGCTGGTCGGCGGGGTGATCCTGTTCGCGCGCAACTTCACCGGATCGGAACAGCTTTCCGCGCTGACGGCCGACATCCACGCCTTGCGCGACCCGGCGCTGGTGATCGCGGTCGACCACGAAGGCGGGCGCGTGCAGCGCTTCCGCACCGAAGGTTTCACTCGCCTGCCTTCGATGCGCCGGCTCGGGCAGATGTGGGCGGGCGACCACGTGGCGGCCCTGGATGCGGCGCGCGCCGTCGGCTTCGTGCTCGCGTCCGAGCTGCTCGCGCACGGCGTCGATCTCAGCTTCGCGCCGGTGCTCGACCTCGATTACGGCTGCAGCCGCGTGATCGGGGACCGCTCCTTCCATCGCGACCCGCAGGTCGCGGCATCGCTCGCCCAGGCTCTTGCCGCGGGCATGGCCGAGGCCGGGATGGGGTGCGTGGGCAAGCACTTCCCCGGACACGGTTTCGTCGAGGCGGATTCGCACCTCGAGATTCCCGTCGATGAGCGCGAGTTCGACGCGATCTGGAACGAGGACGTCATGCCCTATCGCCATCGCATCGGCCGCCAGCTCTCCGGCGTCATGCCTGCGCACGTCATCTACCCGAAGGTCGACCCGAATCCTGCGGGCTTCTCGCCCTTCTGGTTGCAGGACGTCCTGCGCGGGCGCGTGGGCTTCAAGGGGGTCGTTTTCAGCGACGACCTGACGATGGAAGGGGCTGCCGTGGCCGGCGATATCCTCGCACGTGCCAAGGCGGCCTATGCGGCCGGCTGCGACATGGTGCTGGTGTGCAATCGCCCGGATCTGGCCGCCGATCTGCTCGACCGCTGGGTTCCCGACGTGCAGGCCGAGAGTCGGGCGCGGATCGCGGCCTTGCGTGCGCGTCCGCAGTTCTGCGATGCGTTCGCGCTCGAACTCAGCCCGGCCTACCAGCAGGCGCGAGCGGCCATCGTCGAGATACCCGAAGAGCTCGCCTGAGCCTTCGTCCGCTTCCGAGCCTGCCGGCAATGAGCGAGCCCGCCGCGCCTTTCGATGCCAAGGCCTTCCTGAAGACGGTACCCGAGGAGCCTGGCGTCTATCGCATGATAGGCGCCGAGGAGCGTGTGCTGTACGTCGGCAAGGCCAAGAACCTCAAGCGGCGGGTGTCGAGCTACTTCCAGCGCACCCAGCCCAGTCCGCGCATTGCCATGATGGTCGCGCAGATCCGGCGCGTCGACGTGACGGCGACGCGTTCCGAGGCTGAGGCGCTGATCCTCGAAAACAATCTCATCAAGAGTCTGGCGCCGCGCTACAACATCCTGTTCCGCGACGACAAGTCCTATCCCTACATAGAGCTCTCCGGCGACGATTTTCCCCGTCTGGCCTACCACCGGGGGGCCTTCTCGAAGGGCGCGCGATACTTCGGCCCGTTTCCGAACGCCTGGGCCGTGCGCGAAAGCATCCATCTGCTGCAGAAGACCTTCCAGCTGCGCACGTGCGAGAACTCGGTGTTCCAGAACCGTTCCCGCCCTTGCCTGCTGCACCAGATCAAGCGTTGCACCGCGCCGTGCGTCGGGATGATCGACAGCGAAAGTTACGCAGCCGACGTGAAGCTCGCTGCGCGCTTCCTCGACGGGCGCGCCTCCGAGGTCATCGACGACTTGAGCGCGCGCATGCACGCTGCCGCCGAGCGCCTCGCGTTCGAGGAGGCGGCGGCGATCCGCGACCAGGTGCGCGTGCTGCAGGCGGTGCTGCAGCGGCAGTATGTCGACAGCCGCAGGGACGAGGATGTCGACATCATCGCAGCGGTCGAGGAGGGCGGGCTGACCTGCGTGAATATCGCGATGGTGCGCGGCGGCCGCCACCTCGGCGATCGTCCCCAGTTCCCGAGCGCCGCGGCGGGCTGTGGAGCGCTTGACGGCGCGCTGGCCTTCGTCGAGCAGCACTACCGCGACCACGGCATGCCGACACGCCTGCTGCTCAACGTTGCGCTGGAACCCGTCAAGGCACTGATGGCGGAGATCAGCGACAAGCCCGGCGCAGTGGTGGCGCCGCGCAGCGCTGCCGAGAAGGCATGGATGGAGATGGCGGAGAACAATGCCCGACTCGCGATACTCGCCCGTGCGCGCGACACAGGGCGCAGCGAGGCGCGTCTCGAGGCGCTGCGCGAGGTGCTGGATCTGCCCGAGCCGCCGCGCCGGGTCGAGTGCTTCGACATCAGTCACACGATGGGCGAGGCGACGGTGGCCTCCTGCGTGGTGTGCGTCGATGGCGCGATGAATAACTCGGAGTATCGTCGCTACAATATCACCGGGATCACGGGCGGCGACGACTTCGCGGCGATGCGGCAGGTGCTGGAACGCCGCTACGGCAAGGTCGCCGCGGGCGAGGGATTATGCCCCGACCTGATCCTGATCGACGGCGGGAAGGGTCAGGTGAGTTCCGCGCTCGAGGTGCTGACCGAGGTCGGGCTCGAGTCGATAGCGATGGTCGGCGTCGCCAAGGGCGAGGAGCGCAAGCCGGGCCTCGAAACGCTGATTTTCCCGGACAGGCGTGCGCCGCTGAACCTCGCTTCGGATCATCCGGCGCTGCACCTGATCCAGGAAATCCGCGACGAGGCGCACCGTTTTGCGATCACGGGGCACCGCGCGCGGCGGGCGAAGGCGCGCATCGGTTCGCGCCTCGAGGACATCCCCGGCGTTGGTGCGACCCGGCGGCGTAACCTGCTTTCGACCTTCGGGGGGCTCGACGGCGTGCGTGCAGCAACAGTCGAGGACCTATGCCGTGTCGATGGTGTGAGCCGAAAGCTCGCCGAAGCGATATACAATGCCTTGCACTAACCATGCATCTGTCGCAAGCCTCCCTCTTTTCAATGCAGATCAACATTCCGAACTCGCTGACCTGGGCGCGCATTGCGCTGATTCCGCTCTTCGTCGGCGTCTTTTATCTTCCGGAACAGTGGCTCGATCCGCAGGAGAAGAATGTCGCCGCGACTCTGATCTTCATCGTAGCGGCGGTAACGGATTGGTTCGACGGTTATCTGGCGCGAGCGCTGAACCAGACTTCGGCTTTCGGCGCCTTTCTCGATCCCGTCGCCGACAAGCTGATGGTCGCAGCCGCGCTGATCCTGCTCGTGCAGTTGGCGCGGGTCGATTCGATCATCGCGGTTGTGATTATCGGGCGCGAGATCACGATTTCCGCACTGCGCGAATGGATGGCCCGCATCGGCGCTTCCGCGGGTGTCGCCGTGGCCTTTGTCGGCAAGCTGAAGACCGCTGCGCAGATGACTGCGATCCCTCTCCTTCTGTATGACGCACCCTTGCTGCAGCTGAACGTCAGGCTGGTCGGCGAGATCCTGATCTATGTCGCTGCGGCTCTGACGCTGTGGTCGATGGGCTATTACCTGCATCGCGCGATGCCCCATCTGGCGAACGACGGAAGCAAGGCGCGGCGTCCGGGCTGATGCTGGGCAGGGGCATCGTCGCGCGGTAGAATGCCCAGCCTTCGCGGGCCGGGATGGTGAAATCGGTAGACACAGCAGACTTAAAATCTGCAGCCCTTGGGCGTACGGGTTCGAGTCCCGTTCCCGGCACCACGCGCCAACGGGCATGCGTTTGCCCCAGTCCGGAAGTCCACGTGATCGTTCTCAACCTCAGCTGCGACCATGAGCACCTGTTCGAGGGCTGGTTTGCCTCGTCGGCCGCTTACGACGAGCAGCGCGAGCGCGGACTGGTGTCCTGTCCGGTGTGCGGTTCGACCACTATTTCGCGGCGTCCCAGCGCGCCGTACGTGAATCGAGGGGCGTCGGCCCCCGTGCCGGTGGCAAGATCCGGCTCCCAGGTCGGTGCGGGAACGGCGCGAGCGCCTTCCGCAGCCCCGGATGCCGATGTGGTTGCGGCGGCAATGGCGATGCTGCGCCGTCTCGGGCGGGAATCGGAGGATGTGGGCGGTCGCTTTGCCGAGGAAGCGCGTCGCATCCATCATGGCGAAAGCGAGGCGCGCAATATTCGCGGTCGCGCGACGCGCGACGACGTCAGCGAGCTGATCGACGAGGGAATCGTCGTGTTGCCATTGCCGGCGGACGAAGACCTGCACTGACAGGGGGGCGCCGGCTGGTCGTCAGCAGCGCGCCTGGATAAGCGGGATCCACATCTCGTCGGGCGAAAGCCCGCCATGAACGCCTATCATCGCGTGTTCCTGCTCGCCCGCAACGTGGTCGCGAATCGTCCAGCCGGGTTCCATCAGCAGTGCATGCGTTCCAATCCGCTCCCGCAACCGCCGATGCGGTTTGCCCGGACCAAATAGCCCGAGGTCGATCAGCTCGTCCGAGCGCGCGACGGTCGCCTTGCCCGTCAGGCATTCGCGTGTCAGCAGCTCGAAATCGTGCTCCGCCCCTTGGCGCACGGCACAAAAGGCGGTACGTCGCTCGCCGAACAGTGGCGCGGTCAGCGTGGTCTGCAGGTCGGGCAGGGTCTGCAATTCGATCACGCGTTCCGGCGGCGAATCGATGAAGCCGTGATCGGCCGTGAGGACGACGTCGGTATCGCTCCCTTGCAGTCGGTCGAGAAGTTGCCCGAAGGCCGCGTCGATGCGTGCGAAGTGTGTGGCGACCTCCGCCGAGTTGCAGCCGTAGGCGTGGCTGAGCCCGTCGAAGGTCGGGTAGTAGGCATGCACGAGAATGGGTTGGGCTGCGTTCCCCCGGATCGCCCCCACGATCGTGTCTATCAAGCCCTGCAGCCCCTTGTAGCCCAGCGTGCTTGCCCCGCGGCTATGGCGCCGCGAGTAGGGCGAAAATGCCAGCTCCCGTGGCGAGACGAAGATTGCACGGCGTTTGCGGCGCTGGAAAAGCGTGCGATAGGCGAATAGCCGGGTGACGGCCAGCGGCCCCCTCAGCGGGGCTCCGCCGCGCTGGACGGTCGGCAGCGGCGCAATGACGCCGCCGAAGCGCCGGTCGCGGATGAACCAGCCCGTCAGGCCGTGGCGTGCGGGAGCAAGGCCCGTCATCGTGCAGGTGACGGCACTCGCGGTAGTGCTGGGGAATACCGACGTGAGTCGACCCGTCCGGTGCTTCAGGAGAAGCCCGCCGGCGCCGGTGCGCTGCAGAAACATGTCGCCGAGGCCGTCGATGAGGATGAAGACCAACCTGCGCGGGGCGGCGTCAGGGGGTGGGGACCCAGACGGTTTGGGCGCCTGCCAGGGACGGCCGTCGAGATAGGCTCCGACGCTGCGGACCAGCCCGAACAGGCCGCCATCGCGATAGTCCGGCAGCACGGCATCCTGGGGCAATGCGATGGCAGGCGGATCGGAGGGTTCGGGTTGCCGGGATCGGGGCATGACGGGGCCAGGAAAAGACAAAAGGGAAGGTGCATCAGCACCTTCCCTTTGTCAAATACTGGAGCGGGAAACGAGTCTCGAACTCGCGACCTCAACCTTGGCAAGGTTGCGCTCTACCAACTGAGCTATTCCCGCATGTGCTTCTGGAGGCGCGAGCCGGAGTCGAACCGACCTACACGGATTTGCAATCCGGTGCATAACCGCTTTGCTATCGCGCCAGTTTCTGCTCTGACTCCCGATACGCCTCGATCGGGGGAAAGGCTTTACGGAGCCTTTCGGAAAATTTGGAGCGGGAAACGAGTCTCGAACTCGCGACCTCAACCTTGGCAAGGTTGCGCTCTACCAACTGAGCTATTCCCGCGAAAGACCGCCATTATAGGTCGTATTCTGGCGGTGTCAACTACCTTCCTGAATCTCGTTCTCAGCGATCGCGCTGGGGCTTTTTCTTGCCCGGTTTGAAGCCCGTGCCCTGGGTATCGCGACGGTCGCCGTGGAAGGGCTTGCCGCCGTGCGGGCGATCGCCGCCCGGCCTGCCGGAGGGTTTGTCCCAAGGCTTCGCGAAGGGCTTGCGAGGGGTTTCCTCGCCGCGCTGCGTCGGTTTCGCGCCGAAGCGCGGACCCGGGCCGGGACGGGGACGTGCTGCGTCGCGCTGCGCCTCGTCGTGATCCAGCGGGCGGATGTTGAGCTGGCGCTGCCGCACCCGCACGCGACGCAGGATGTCGATGACGTCGTGGGGGAGATCGGCCGGAAGTTCGACCGTGCTGTAGTCCTCGTACAGGTTGATCTGGCCGATGAAGCGGCTCTCGATGCCGGCTTCGTTTGCGATCGCGCCCACGATGTCCTTCGGCGTCGCCTGCTGGTTGCGGCCGACCTCGATGCGGTAGCGTTGCAGGCGTCCGTCGGCAAAATCGCGGCGGCGTTCCAGGATGGCCTCGCGGTTCTCGCGCGGGGGGCGCTCCGCGCGCGGGGCGGTCTGAGTGGCGATGTCCGGGCCGGTGCTCAGCGGGAGCTGGAGGGGGCGCTCACGCTGCGCCAGGAAGGCGAGGGCGGCCGCGATGTCGTGGATGTCGGCGTTGTGGCTGTCCTCCATGCCGGCAACGACGTCGTGGAAGAAGGCGAGATCTTCGGATTCGAGCACCGTTGCCACCTGCTGTCGGAAGGCGGCCACGCGCTTGTCGGCGACGGCTTCGCGCGAGGGAAGTTGCAGCGGTTCGATCGGTTGGCGCGTTGCCCGCTCGATCACCTTGAGCATGCGCATTTCGCGCGGCGCGACGAACAGGATGGCGCTGCCGGCGCGGCCTGCGCGACCGGTGCGGCCGATGCGGTGAACGTAGGCCTCGGTATCGTAGGGGATGTCGTAGTTGATGACGTGGCTGATGCGCGGCACGTCCAAGCCGCGCGCGGCGACGTCGGTGGCGACGACGATGTCGAGGCCGCCGCCCTTGAGCTGCTCGATGACCCGCTCGCGCAGCTGCTGGGTCATGTCGCCGTTCAGTGCGGCGGCGGCATAGCCCCGGGCCTCGAGCTTTTCGGCGAGTTCCACGGTGGCGGTCTTGGTGCGGACGAAGACGATTGCCGCGTCGAATTCCTCCTCGACCTCGAGGATGCGGGTGAGGGCATCGAGCTTGTGTGCGACGGCGATCTGGCAGAAGCGCTGGCGGATCGTGGTGACGGTGGTCGTGGCGGTCTTGATCTTCACCTCGCGCGGTTCGCGCAGGTAACGATGGGCGACGCGACGGATGGCGTCGGGCATCGTCGCCGAGAATAGCGCAGTCTGCCGCTCGATCGGGACGTGCTCGAGGATCCATTCGACGTCGTCGATAAAGCCCATGCGCAGCATCTCATCCGCTTCGTCGAGCACCAGCGTCTTGAGGTTGTCGAGGTTGAGGCTCTCGCGCTCGATGTGGTCCATCACGCGTCCCGGAGTGCCGACGATGACGTGTGCGCCGCGGCTCAGTTGGCGCAACTGCACGACCATGCTTTGGCCACCGTAGATGGGCAGCACGTGGAAGTCGGGCAGGTTCTTGGCGTAGCGCTGGAAGGCTTCCGCAACCTGGATCGCAAGCTCACGTGTCGGCGTCAGCACGAGGACCTGCGGCTTGCGGGTGGAGAGGTCCAGGCGATCGAGCAGCGGCAGCGCGAAGGCCGCCGTCTTGCCGGTCCCCGTCTGGGCTTCGCCCAGCAGGTCATGGCCGGCGCGCAGGTGCGGGATGCAGGCCGCCTGGATCGGCGACGGGGTTTCGTATCCGATGCCGGCCAGGGCGTCGAGGATCGGGGGGCTCAGCTCGAGCTGGGCAAAGGATTCGACGGAGGGATTCATGGGCGTCCGAGAGTGAGGAAGATGGGGGGACGTACCGGCTGTGCGTGCATCGTACCGAATTCGCCTGGTGTGGCGCTGGCAGCCCGCGAATGCGGACCGGATTGCCCGGTCCGCTTGCGCCCGTTCAGGCGCGCAGCGCTGCAGTGCGGTGGGCCTGGATGATGGGCAGGATCTGCCCGAAGATCTTGGGGCTGCCGGCGACGACATTGCCGGTTTCCATGTAGGTGCCTTCTCCGGCAAGGTCGCTTACCAGACCGCCGGCTTCCTGGATCAGCAGTGCGCCGGCTGCGATGTCCCAGGGCTGCAGGCCCATTTCCCAGAAGCCGTCGAGGCGCCCGCAGGCGACGTAGGCAAGGTCGAGCGAGGCAGCGCCGGGCCGGCGGATGCCGGCGGTCCTCTGCGTCAGGTCCTTGAACATCGCGAGGTAGGCGTCGACGTGGTCGAACTCGCGGAACGGAAAGCCCGTGCCGATCAGCGATTCGTTCAGGCGGACGCGCTTCGATACGCGGATGCGCCGGTCGTTGAGGAAGGCGCCGCGTCCCTTCGTGGCGGTAAACAGCTCGTTGCGCGTGACGTCGTAGACGACGCCCTGTTCAAGCGCGCCGTTCTTTGTCAGCGCGATCGAGATTGCATACTGTGGAAAGCCGTGGATGAAGTTCGTCGTGCCGTCGATCGGGTCGATGATCCACTGGTATTCGCTGTCGCCGGTCTCGGCTGATGCGCCCGACTCCTCTGCTAGAATGCCGTGCTCCGGGTATGCTTCGCGCAGCACCTCGATGATGGCGGCCTCGGCGGCCTGATCGACCTCGGTGACGAAGTCGTTCGGGGACTTGGCCTGGACCGACACCTGGTCCAGCTGCAGCGAGGCGCGATTGATGATGGAGCCCGCGCGGCGGGCGGCTTTCACTGCAATGTTCAGGGTGGGGTGCATGCGCGTCGGTCTCGCTGGAGTCGGGGGCCCGGAGAGCGTCCCGCTCGAAAGAATTCCAATAAAACGAAGTATTTTAATATGAACGGAGCCATCGCGCTCGACCGCATCCGCATCGTACTTTCCCGTACGAGTCATCCCGGCAACATCGGCGCCGCCGCGCGCGCGATGAAGACGATGGGGCTCGGCCGTCTCTGGCTGGTTCGGCCGGCTTCCTTTCCCGATCCGGTGGCGGAGGCGCGCGCCTCCGGGGCCGGTGACCTCCTTGCGTCCGCGCGGGTGGTCGGTTCGCTCGAGGAAGCGCTCGAGGGCACGATCCTGTCCGCCGCTGTCACGGCGCGGCGGCGCGAGCGCTCGGTGCCGGTGCGCAATGCGCGCGAGGCGGCCCCCGAACTGGTGTCGTTTGCCGGGCGGGGCGAGGTTGCGCTGGTGTTCGGAAACGAAACGAGCGGACTCACGAATGAGGAGGTGGGGCTGTGCTCGATGCCGGTGACGATTCCGGCGAATCCGGCATTTTCGTCGCTCAACCTCGGCGCCGCGGTGCAGCTGCTGTGCTACGAGCTGCGCATGGCGGCGCTCGATCCGGTTTCCCCGGCGGAACCCCTTCCGGACCTGGCCGCCTTCGAGGAGGTGGAGGGTTTTCACCGTCATCTGGAACGGGCGATGACAGCCAGCGGATTCTATGACCCCGCAAATCCAAAGCGCCTGCTGCAGCGCGTGCGCCGTCTGTTCGGCCGCATCCGGCTCGAAAAGGAGGAGGTGAACATCCTACGCGGCATCATTAGTGCGCTGGAGCGCAAAGCTGAGTAAAATACTCGGAAATAAAATAACGAGACACCGGAGTAAATCACTCATGTTCAGACGTCTGCGCGAAGACTTGGCCAGCGTTCGCGAACGCGATCCCGCCGCCCGTTCGACCCTGGAGGTGCTGACCTGCTATCCGGGCGTGCACGCGCTTTTCCTCCACCGCTTCGCGCACGGCGCATGGAAGCGCGGCTTCTACTGGGTGGGGCGGTTTGTCAGTCATGTGAGCCGATTTCTCACCGGCATCGAAATCCATCCGGGCGCGACGATAGGCCGGCGCGTCTTCATCGACCACGGCATGGGGGTGGTGATCGGCGAGACTGCGGAGATTGGGGACGACTGCACGATCTATCAAGGCGTGACCCTCGGGGGAACCTCGCTATACCGTGGCACGAAGCGCCATCCAACGCTGGGCAAGGGGGTCGTGATCGGCGCCGGTGCGAAAGTGCTCGGGGGCTTTACGGTGGGTGACAGTGCACGGGTCGGCTCCAATGCCGTCGTCGTCAAGCCGGTGCCGGCTGGCGCCACTGCGGTTGGGAACCCCGCGCGCGTCATCGAACCTGACCGTGATAACGCACGCGACCGGGCGCGCGAGCAGAAGGCCGAGCAGATGGGGTTCTCGGCTTACGGCGTGACCAAGCAGATGGACGATCCGCTGACCAAGGCGCTGCACGGGCTGCTCGATCACGCCGTCGAGACCGATCGTCGCATTCAGATGCTGGTGGAGCGTCTGGAGAAGGCCGGATTCAGCCTCGATGAGGCGATCGAGAAGAGTGACGAATTTGACGCCGAGCGTCTGTCCAAGATGGTCGACTGAGTGACATTCGATTAGTTGACTGATTTTGTCGGGCTCCGTATAGTTGAGCGAAACGTTCGGGTATTCCCCCGGGCGAGAATCTCCGCGAAAGAAGGAGCTCCGATATGAGACTGACCACCAAAGGACGTTTTGCCGTCACTGCGATGATCGATCTGGCATCGCGTCAAGCCGAAGGGCCGGTGACGTTGGCTGGCATCGCCGACCGGCAGAAAATTTCCTTGTCGTACCTCGAGCAGTTGTTCGGCAAGCTGCGGCGCCACAAGCTGGTGACCAGCGTGCGTGGTCCCGGCGGCGGCTACCGGCTCGCTCGCGACATGGCTCGCATCACTGTTGCCGACATCATCGTCGCGGTGGACGAGCCGCTCGATGCGACGCAATGCGGTGGCAAGCAGAATTGCCATGACGAGCATCGCTGCCTGACGCACGACCTGTGGGCGAACCTGAACAAGCGCATGTACGAATATCTCGATTCGGTGACGCTGAATGCGCTGGTGCATCGCGAGATCAAGCCGGATCCCGACATGAGCGTCCTCAAGGACGTGCGCCGGCGCGCGATGGTGGCGATGCGCGAGGCTGCGGCGGCCTGACGGGCGTTTGAGCGTGTTCGCCCCCGTCTATCTCGACTGGAACGCCACTGCGCCGCTGGACGCGGCAGTGCGCGAGGCGATGCTGCCGTGGTTCGGCGGCCGCTTCGGCAATGCGTCTAGCCGACATGAATATGGGCGCCAAGCGCGCGCCGCGGTCGATGAGGCGCGTGCGCGGGTCGCTGCGGCGGTCGGCGCGCACGCAACGGAAGTGGTCTTCACCAGCGGCGGTACCGAGGCGAACAATCTGTTTGTGAAGGGCGCGGCGGGTCTCATGAAGCCGGGGCTGATCGCGATCAGCGCGATCGAGCATCCCTGCGTGCGCGAACCTGCAAAGCAGTTGCGGCGTGCCGACTGGACGCTGCGTGAAATCGCCGTCGATCGCGCTGGACAGGTGAAACGCGCCGACTGGCTGGCCGTGCTGGCGACGAAGCCGGCGCTGGTGTCGGTGATGCTCGCCAACAACGAGACCGGTGTGCTGCAGGACGTCGCGACGCTCGCCCGCGAGGCGAAGGAGGTCGGAGCCTGGTTTCACACCGACGCGGTGCAAGCGTTGGGCAAGATCGGCGTTGATTTCCGTGCCTTGGGCGTCAATGCAATGACGCTGTCGGCGCACAAGATCGGCGGTCCGCTCGGGGCGGGTGCCCTGGTCGTTGACAAGCGACTGGAGCTGGCCCCGCTGCTCGCCGGCGGCGGGCAGGAGCGCGGCTTGCGTTCGGGCACCGAGAACGTCGCAGCGATCGTCGGCTTCGGCGTCGCGTGCGAGTTGGCAGCGGCACGCGTGTCCGGCGAGAATGCCCGCTTGTGCGGCCTGCGCGATACGCTGGAAGCAGGTCTGGCGGCGCTCGGCATGCGGATCTTCTCGACCGGTGCGCCGCGTCTGCCGAATACGGTTTTCTTCGCCGCCGAAGGCTTGGATGGCGAGACCTTGGTCGGGCGACTGGATCGGGCCGGTTTCGCGTGTGCGAGCGGCTCGGCGTGTTCGAGTGCGAATCCGGAGCCGTCCCATACGTTGCTGGCGATGGGGGTGGAACGCGAGGCCGCGCGTGGCGCGGTGCGCGTCAGCTTGGGGCGCGATACGCAGGTAAAGCACGTGGCGGATTTTCTGGGCTGCCTGGGGCAGCAGATGAACGAACTGAACAATCTGACCGCCGTGGCGGTTCAATGATCGACGGAGGAATACCGATGCTGAAGTTTCCGATTTACCTGGATTACTCCGCCACCACGCCGGTCGATCCGCGTGTCGCGCAGGCGATGATTCCCTGGCTCACCGAGCATTTTGGTAATCCGGCGAGCCGTTCGCACGCTTACGGTTGGGAAGCCGAGAAGGCGGTCGAGGATGCGCGCGAGCAGGTTGCTGCACTGGTGAATGCCGATCCGAAGGAAATCGTGTGGACTTCTGGCGCGACGGAGTCGAACAACCTCGCGATCAAGGGCGCCGCACAGTTCTACAAGGGCAAGGGCAGGCACATCATCACCGTGAAGACCGAGCACAAGGCCGTGCTTGACACCTTCCGCGAACTCGAGCGCCAGGGCTTCGAGGCGACCTATCTCGACGTGCAGGAGAACGGCCTGATCGATCTGGCCGCGTTCAAGGACGCGCTGCGCCCGGACACGATCCTCGTCTCCGTGATGTTCGTGAATAACGAGATCGGCGTGATCCAGCCGATCGCCGAGATCGGCGAGATCTGCCGCGAGAAGGGCATCGTGTTCCACGTCGATGCGGCGCAGGCGACGGGCAAGGTCGAGATCGATCTGCAGCAGCTGAAGGTCGACCTGATGTCTTTCTCCGCGCACAAGACCTATGGTCCGAAGGGTATCGGCGCGTTGTACGTGCGTCGCAAGCCGCGTGCGCGCCTCGAGGCGCAGATGCACGGCGGCGGTCACGAGCGCGGCCTGCGTTCGGGTACGCTCGCGACGCACCAGATCGTCGGCATGGGCGAAGCCTTCCGCATTGCGCGCGAGGAGATGAAGGTCGAGAACGAACGCATCCGTTCGCTGCGCGACCGCCTACTGAAGGGTCTGCAGGACATCGAAGCGACCTATGTGAACGGCGACCTCGAGCATCGCGTGCCGCACAACCTGAATATCTCCTTCGCCTATGTCGAAGGTGAGTCGATGATCATGGCGGTGAAGGACATCGCCGTGTCGAGCGGTTCGGCCTGTACGTCGGCGAGCCTGGAGCCGTCCTATGTCTTGCGTGCGCTTGGGCGCAATGACGAACTGGCGCATAGCTCGATCCGTTTCTCGATCGGCCGCTTCACGACCGAAGAGGAAATCGACTATACGATCGACCTCATGCACAAGAAGATCGGCAAGCTGCGCGAACTGTCTCCGCTGTGGGAGATGGTGCAGGAAGGTGTCGATCTGAATACCGTGCAGTGGGCAGCCCACTGAGCATCCCGAGACAGGAGAAACGATAATGGCATATAGTGAAAAAGTGCTCGACCACTACGAAAATCCCCGCAACGTCGGCGCCTTCTCCAAAGAGGACGAAGGCGTGGGCACCGGCATGGTCGGTGCGCCGGCCTGTGGCGACGTGATGAAGCTGCAGATCAAGGTGGGCAAGGATGGCGTCATCGAGGACGCGAAGTTCAAGACCTACGGCTGTGGTTCGGCGATCGCGTCGAGCTCGCTGGTGACCGAATGGGTCAAGGGCAAGACCGTCGAGCAGGCACTCGAGATCAAGAACACCCAGATCGCCGAGGAACTCGCGCTGCCGCCGGTCAAGATCCACTGTTCGATCCTCGCCGAGGACGCCATCAAGGCGGCCGTGGCGGACTACAAGAAAAAGCACGAAGGCTGAGACCCGGAGGCGGAATCATGAGTGTCACTGTCAGCACGAGCGCAGCGAAGCACGTTTCGAACTTCATCGCCAAGCGCGGCAAGGGTCTCGGAATCCGTCTCGGGGTTCGGACCTCCGGCTGTTCGGGCATGGCCTACCGCCTCGAGTTCGTTGATGAGACGCACGAGGACGACGTGGTGTTCGAGAGCAATGGCGTCAAGGTCATCGTGGACCAGAAGAGCCTGGCCTATCTCGACGGCACCGAGCTCGATTTCGTCCGCGAGGGGCTCAACGAGGGTTTCAAGTTCAACAACCCGAACGTCAAGGACTCGTGCGGCTGCGGCGAGAGCTTCAACGTCTGATGCTCGCGGTGCGGATCCGATGAGCATCGACCTCCAGCAGGACTACTTCGGGCTGTTCGGGCTGCCACGCCGGTTTCGCATCGACGAGGCAGCGCTCGAGCTTGCCTACCACGATCTGCAGGGGCGCGTGCATCCCGACCGCTTTGCACATCTGCCCGACAGCGACAAGCGTCTGTCGATGCAGTGGGCGACGCAGGTGAACGAAGGTTTTCGCACGCTGCGCAAGCCGCTGCCGCGCGCAACCTATCTGCTCGAGCTGATGGGTGTCGACGCGGGACTGCACACGAATACGGCGATGTCGCCGGCCTTCCTGATGGAGCAGATGGAGTGGCGCGAGGCGGTGGAGGAAGCGCGGACGGCAGGTGAGGCGGAGGAGCTGGCGCAGTTGCACACGCGCTTGCGCCAGCATTCGCGCGAGGTCTTTGACGAGCTTGCGCGGCAGTGCGACGACGAGCAGGACTATGCGGGTGCCGCCGAAACGGTGCGCCGGCTGATGTTCATGGAAAAATTACAACACGAGATCGACGACGCCCTCGAGGCGCTGGAGAGCTGATGGCACTTCTGCAAATCGCCGAACCCGGTCTGTCGACCGAACCGCACAAGCACCGCCTCGCCGTTGGCATAGACCTCGGCACGACCAATTCGCTCGTGGCGACGGTGCGCAACGGCATCGCCGTGTGCCTCGTTGATGAGGATGGCCGCGCGATGCTTCCCTCCATCGTCCGCTACCATGCCGACGGCAGGATCGAGGTTGGCCGCAGCGCGGCGGCAGCGCACGCAACGGATCCCAAGAACACCATCCTGTCGGTGAAGCGCTTCATGGGGCGCGGCCTCAAGGATGTCGCCTACATCGAGTCGATGCCCTACGACTTCGTCGATGCCGGCGGAATGCTGCGCCTGCGCACCGTGCAAGGGATCAAGTCGCCGGTCGAAGTGTCGGCGGAGATCCTCAAAATGCTGGCGGCGCGTGCGCAAGCGAGCCTGGGCGGCGAACTCACCGGTGCGGTGATCACCGTGCCCGCCTATTTCGACGATGCGCAGCGCCAGGCAACCAAGGATGCGGCGAAGCTCGCCGGCATCAACGTGCTGCGCCTGCTCAACGAGCCCACTGCCGCGGCGGTTGCGTACGGTCTCGACAACGCGGCCGAGGGCGTTTACGCGGTGTATGACCTCGGCGGCGGCACTTTCGACCTGTCCATCCTCAAGCTTTCACGCGGCATCTTCGAGGTGCTGGCAACCAATGGCGATGCGGCGCTCGGTGGTGATGACTTTGATCATCGACTGTTCTGCTGGGCGCTGGACGAAAGCGAGATCGATCCTCCGTCGAGCGAAGATGCCCGTCGTCTTTTGCTGAAGGCTCGCGAGGCGAAGGAACTGCTGACTGCGTGCGAGGAGGCTCCGATCAAGGCGACTCTGGGATCGGGCGAGAAGGTCGATCTCGTCGTCACGCGCGACCAGTTCGCCGACATGACGAAGCACCTCGTGCAGAAGACCGTTGCGCCGATGCGCAAGGTCCTGCGCGACGCCGGGTTGGCCCCCGAGGACGTCAAGGGCGTCGTGATGGTCGGCGGCGCGACTCGCATGCCGCACGTGCAGCGCGCGGTGGCCGAGTTCTTCGGCCAGGAGCCGCTGACGAACCTCGACCCGGACAAGGTCGTCGCGCTCGGCGCGGCGATCCAGGCCAACGTATTGGCGGGCAACCGCAAGGAAGAGGACGACTGGCTGCTGCTCGATGTGATCCCCCTGTCGCTCGGCCTTGAGATGATGGGCGGGCTCACCGAGAAGATCGTGCCGCGCAATTCGACGCTGCCGATTGCTCGGGCGCAGGAGTTCACGACCTACAAGGACGGCCAGACGGCCATGGCCTTCCACGTGGTGCAGGGCGAGCGCGAGCTCGTTGCCGACTGCCGCTCGCTCGCGCGCTTCGAGCTGCGCGGCATTCCGCCGATGGCGGCGGGCGCGGCACGCATCCGGGTGACCTTCCAGGTCGATGCCGATGGTCTGTTGTCGGTGTCGGCGCGCGAGATGTCATCGGGCGTCGAGGCCAGCGTGCTGGTGAAGCCGTCCTACGGCCTGACGGACGACGAGATCGCAGGCATGCTGCGCGACGGTGTCGAGCGGGCTTCCGAGGATATCGATGCGCGCGCCGTGCGCGAGCAGCAGGTCGAGGCCGATCGCGTGATCGAGGCGACGCTCGCGGCGCTGGAGCAGGATGGCGATCTGCTGAGCGACGAGGAACGCGCCGCAATCGACGCCGCCGTTGCCGTAACCCGCGAAACGGCCGCCGGGCATGACCCGCGTGCCATCAAGCGCAGCACGGAAGCGCTCTCCCGTGCTACCAACGAATTTGCCGCCCGTCGCATGGACAAGAGCATCCGTTCGGCGCTGGCGGGTCACAAGGTGGATGAGATTCAGGTATGACGCAGATCATCGTATTGCCGCACGTCGAGCTCTGTCCGGACGGGACGGTGATCGAGGCGGAGCCGGGCTCCTCGATCTGCGACGCGCTGCTGCGCAATGGCGTGGAGATCGAGCATGCGTGCGAGCAGTCCTGTGCGTGCACGACCTGCCACGTGATCGTGCGCGAAGGGTTCGCCTCGCTCAAGGAGGCCGAGGAAGAGGAGGAGGATCTCCTCGACAAGGCCTGGGGCCTCGAGCCGCAGTCGCGCCTGTCGTGCCAGGCGGTCGTCGCCGAGACGCCGCTGGTGGTCGAGATTCCGCGCTACACCATCAACATGGCCCGGGAGGGCAAGCACTGATGAAGTGGACCGAGGTTCAGGAGATCGCAATCCAGCTCTCGGACAAGTTCCCCGAGGCGGACCCCACGCGCGTCAATTTTGTCGACCTGATGAACTGGGTGATGGCCCTTCCCGAGTTCGACGACGATCCCAATCACTGCGGCGAGCGCGTGCTGGAGGCCATTCAGCAGGCCTGGATCGACGAGGTTGCCTGACGAGCGCGGGGCTCTGCCGGGCGTCACTGCGCTGCCTCAGAAGCGGGTCGTGTCGTCCGGGTGTTCGTTCAGGCCCAGCCAATAGCGAGCGATGAGCGTGCTGGCCCGCTCGAATTCCTGTTCGTCGCGGGGCTTCCTGACGTAGCTGTTGGCGCCGAGCCGGTAGGCTTCGCGGATGTCTTCCGACGTGCAGTCACTTGCGAACATCACCACGGGCAGGAGCGAGGTCATGACCTCGGCGCGGATGCGGCGCAGCACCTCTAGGCCGTCGATCCGGGGAAGGTCGGGATCGAGCAGGACGACCGCCGGCTGGCTTGCCGGCCTGGGCGCCGGGTAGCCGTCTTCGGCGGAGAGGAAGGCGAGGGCCTCGATGCCGTCGCGCGCGACAATCACGCGATTGCCGAATCCTCCTGCGCGCAGCGCAGCGAGGACCCGGGCTTCATGCCCCGGATCCCCTTCAACCAGCAGGACGTAACTGCTGCCAGCCATGCCGCCACCTCCGCATTCGGAACGATTCGTAACGGCGGTTCGAGTAGCGCGCGGCGTCAGTCCTGGGCTTCGGGCAGTTCCTCCGCCCGCAGCAGGAAGACCATGTCGTCACCGCCTTGGGACGACAGCCACACGAAGGGCAGGTCCGGGAATACCGCTTCCACGATATGACGATTATGCCCCACTTCGACGGCGAGCACGCCACCCGGATTGAGGTGAGTGCGGCCTTCGGCAAGGATGCGGCGCACCACGTCGAGCCCGTCCTCGCCCGCCGCCAGTGCCATGCGCGGTTCGTGCAGGTATTCGGGCGGCAGCGTGTCCATCGAATCGGCGGTGACGTAGGGCGGATTGCTGATGATGAGGTCGAAACGGCGTCCCGAAAGCCCGTCGAACACGTCGCTCTTCACCAGCTCGACCTGTTCCTCGAGGCCGTATTCGGCGACGTTGAGGTGGGCAACCTCGAGGGCGTCGTCGGACAGGTCGGCGCCGACCACCTCGGCATTCGGGAAGGTGTGCGCCATGAGGATCGCCAGGCAGCCTGATCCGGTGCACAGGTCGAGCGCGCTGGTGACCTGCTCGGCATCCTCCACCCAGGGCGCGAAGCCGTTTTCCAGCATCTCGGCGAAGAACGAGCGGGGCACGATCACGCGCTCGTCGACGTGGAAGCGGAAATCGCCCAGCCACGCCTCGCCCGTCAGGTAGGCGGCCGGAACCCGCTCTTCGGCGCGACGTTCGATGATCGTAAACAGGGCTTCGCGCTCCTCGGCGGTGATGCAGGCGTCGAGGAAGGGCTCGAGTCGGTCGAGCGGTAGCGACAGGGTGTGCAGCAGCAGCCACACCGCCTCATCGTAGGCGTCGGTGCAGCCGTGGCCGAAGAACAGGCCGGCGCGGTTGAAGCGCGTGACCGCGTAGCGCAGCCAGTCGCGCAGGGTCACGAGTTCGGCGAGCGGGCCGCTCTCGTGTACGTGCTCGTGTTCTTCGCCATTGTCACAGTGTTCGCAGTGTTCGGTCATGCTCGGTCTCGTCAGCGCACGAGGAGGGTGCGCAGGGTGCGTTCGTAGATCAGGGAAAGCGGTTCGATCGCGTCGACGGCGACGCGTTCGTCCAGCTTGTGGATGGTGGCATTGACGGGGCCGAACTCCACGACTTCCTTGCAGATGTCGGCGATGAAGCGTCCGTCCGAGGTGCCGCCGCTGGTCGACAATTCGGTCTCGACACCCACGGTTTCGCGGATCGCGCCGCCGATGGCCTCGACGAGCTTGCCGCGGCCGGTGATGAAGGGCCTGCCCGAGAGGTGCCAGTCCAGCGTGTAGTCGAGGCCGTGGCGGTCGAGGACGGCGTGGGTGCGCTGCTTGAGTTCGTCGGCGGTGCTGACGGATGCGAAGCGGAAGTTGAACAGCACTTCGCACTCGCCCGGAATCACGTTGTTGGCGCCGGTCCCGGCATGGATGTTGGACACCTGCCAGGTCGTCGGGGGGAAGAACTCGTTGCCCTCGTCCCAGCGCATCGCGGCGAGCTCGGCGAGCGCCGGTGCGAATTCGTGGATCGGATTGCGCGCGAGCTGCGGGTAGGCGACGTGGCCCTGCACGCCCTTGACGCGCAGGGTGCCCGAGAGCGAGCCGCGACGACCGTTCTTGATCATGTCGCCGAGCGTCTTCACGGAGGTCGGCTCGCCCACGATGCAGTAGTCGAGGGTCTCGCCGCGGGCCGCGAGTGCTTCGACGACCTTGACGGTGCCGTGGGTGGCGATGCCTTCCTCGTCCGAGGTGAGCAGCAGGGTGATCGAGCCCCGGTGATCCGGGTTGGTCGCGACGAAGCGTTCGATGGCGGTGACGAAACCTGCCAGAGAGGTCTTCATGTCGGCAGCGCCGCGGCCGTAGAGATGGCCGTCACGCACGGTCGGCTGGAAGGGGTGTGAAGTCCAGGACTCGAGCGGGCCGGTCGGGACGACGTCGGTGTGCCCCGCGAAGCACAGCACCGGGCCGGTGTCGCCGCGGCGCGTCCACAGGTTGGACACGCCGCCGGTGTCGATGCGCTCGCAACGGAAACCGAGCGGGGCGAGGCGCGCGGCGATGAGGTCCAGGCAGCCGCTGTCGTCGGGGGTCACGGACGGGCGGGATATGAGTTCGCAGGTGAGCGCGAACGTTGCGTTCGGGGAAGGATTGGTCATGGCCATCGGGCGGCAGAGGCCGCCCCGGGTTCAGGGTTGGGGGCGCCTTGTGCGCTCAGCGTGGCGGGCCGTCATCGAGATGCAGCGCAAATTCGCTGAACGACGTACCGTCGGCATTCTTGTTCTGGGGTTCGAAATCGACGGAAGGCGGGGCTTCGGCACCTTCCGCGCTGGGCGCGGCGTTGATCTGCGCGTTGTTGATGAGCCACGCGAGGTTGGTCGGTGAATCGGCGTTCGCGAGCGCCTCCTCGAAGCTGATGATGCCGTCGCGGTAGAGCCGGTGCAGGTCCTGCTCGAAGGTCTGCGACCCCGGCGCGAGGCTCTGCTGCATCGCTTCCTTGACCTCGTTCAGCTCGCCGCGCTCCACCAGTTCGGCGACATGGCGCGTGTTCATGAGGATCTCGACTGCCGGAATGCGCATGCCGTCCGGTTTGCGCACGAGGCGCTGGGAGATGATGCACTTGAGCGCGACCGCAAGGTCGAGGTACAGCAGGGAACGGTTCTCCAGCGGGAAGAAGTTCACGATGCGGTTCAACGCGTGGTAGGCGTTGTTGGCGTGCAGCGTGGCGAGACACAGGTGGCCGGTCTGCGAGTAGGACAAGGCGGCCTGCATGGTCTCGCGGTCGCGGATTTCCCCGATCAGGATGCAGTCCGGTGCCTGGCGCATCGCGTTGCGCAAGGCCTCGTGCCAGCTCAGGGTGTCGATACCGACCTCGCGCTGGTTGACGACCGATTTGCGGTGCTTGAACAGGTATTCGATCGGGTCTTCGACCGTGAGGATGTGGCCGGAGCGGTTGCGGTTGCGGTGGTCGATCATCGACGCGAGCGTCGTCGATTTGCCGGAGCCGGTCGCGCCCACGACGAGGATCAGGCCGCGTTTCTCGGTGACCACTTCGGACAGCACGGGCGGCAGGCCCAAGGATTCCAGCGAGGGGATCTCGCCCTGGATGTAGCGCACCACGATGCCGATGCTGTGGCGCTGCCAGAACACGTTAACCCGGAAATTGCCGAAATCGCGCCGCCCGAAGGACAGGTTCAGCTCCTTCTCGCGCTCGAAGGTCTCGATCTGCTCCGGGGTCATCATCTCGTAGATCATCCGCTTGATCATGGAGGGGTCCATGACCTGCTGGTTGATCGGCATCGTGATGCCCTGGATCTTGATGTGGATCGGGGCGCCGGCCGAGATGAAGATGTCCGAAGCGAGCTTTTCCGCCATCAGTTGGAACAGCTTGTCGAAGATCATCCGGAGATTCTCCTAGGCATGGTTGGGCGGACTTCGGTGTCGGGGCGGCCTCGCACGGCCGCCCCGGAAAGCGGGATCAGGGCGATCAGGCGCCGCGCAGCAGTTCGTTGATGCCGGTCTTGGCGCGGGTCTGGGCGTCGACGCGCTTGACGATCACGGCGCAGTACAGGCTGTACTTGCCGTCGGCCGAGGGCAGGCTGCCCGGCACGACGACGGCGCCCGACGGGACGCGGCCGTAGGTGACCTCGCCGGTCTGGCGGTCGTAGATCTTGGTGCTCTGGCCGATGTAGACGCCCATCGACAGCACGGCGTTTTCCTCGATGATCACGCCTTCGACCACTTCCGAGCGGGCACCGACGAAGACGTTGTCCTCGATGATGACGGGGCCGGCCTGCACGGGCTCGAGCACGCCGCCGATGCCGACGCCGCCCGACAGGTGCACGTTCTTGCCGATCTGGGCGCAGGAGCCGACGGTGGCCCAAGTGTCGACCATCGTGCCTTCATCGACGTAGGCGCCGATGTTCACGTAGGACGGCATCAGCACGACGTTCTTGCCGATGAAGCTGCCCTTGCGCGCGACGGCGGGCGGTACGACGCGGAAGCCGCCTTCGCGGAACTGCTCGGGCGTGTAGTCGCCGAACTTGGTCGGAACCTTGTCGAAGAAATTCAGCGCGCCGGCCGACTGCACCTCGTTGTCGCGCAGGCGGAAGGAGATCAGGACGGCCTTCTTGATCCATTGGTTGACGGTCCAGTTGCCGTCGATCTTCTCGGCAACGCGCAGCTTGCCGCTGTCCAGTCCGTCGATGACGGTGGCAACGGCGTCGCGCACGATCGCGGGAGCAGAGGAGGGCGAGAGGCTGGCGCGGTTCTCGAAGGCGTCGTCGATGATTTTTTGCAGGTCTTGCATGGGGGATTTCCGTTTGTATTTCAAAGGGTTTGGCAGAAGGCGGCGATGCGCTCCGCAGCCTCGACACATTCGGCCGTGTCGGCCACGAGGGCGATGCGCACGAACCCGGCGCCCGGATTGACGCCGTTCGATTCCCGGGCGAGGAAGCTGCCCGGCAGAACCGTCACATTATATGCAGCCTGTAGTCGGCGGGCGAACTCGGTGTCGGGGATGGGCGTCTGCGCCCACAGGTAGAATCCGGCGTCGGGTTTCTGCACCTTGAGGTGCCTGGCGATGATGGGCATCGCACGGTCGAATTTGTCGCGGTAAAGGCGGCGATTCTCGACCACGTGCGCCTCGTCGTTCCAGGCGGCGATTGAGGCGGCCTGGATCGGGAGGCTCATGGCGCAGCCGTGGTAGGTACGGTAGCGCAGGAAGCCTTTCAGCACCTTCGCATCACCCGCGACGAAGCCCGAGCGCATGCCCGGCACGTTGGAGCGCTTGGACAGGCTGGAGAACATGACGAGGTTGCGGAAGTCGGTGCGGCCGAGCGCGTGTGCGGCCTGCATCGCGCCGACAGGGGGGGCGACGTCGTCGAAGTAGATCTCCGAATAGCACTCGTCGGCCGCGATCACGAAACCGTAGCGGTCCGACAACTCGAAGAGACGCGCCCACTCCGCCTGCGACAGCATGCGTCCGGTCGGATTGCCCGGCGAGCACACGAACACGAGCTGGATGTCGCGCCACACGGCATCGGGAATGCCGTCGAAATCCGAGCCGAAGCCGTTTTCGGGCAGGTTGTTGAGGAACACCGGTTCGGCTCCGGCGAGCAGGGCCGCGCCTTCGTAGATCTGGTAGAACGGGTTCGGGCTCAGCACCTTGGCGCCGGGGCGGCTGCCGTCGATCACCGCCTGGGCAAAGGCGAACAGCGCCTCGCGCGAGCCGTTGACCGGCAGCACCTGGGTCGCCGGATCGACCCTGGGGAGGCCGAAGCGGCGTTCCAGCCAGCCGGCGATCGCCACGCGCAACGGGTCTCCGCCTATCGTCGCGGGGTAGTTCGCGAGCCCCTGCAGGTTGTCGGTGAGCGCCTGCATGATGAAGGGCGGGGTCGGGTGCTGCGGTTCGCCGATCGACAGGCGGATCAGCTTCAGGTCGGCCGGGGGAACGACGCCGTCCATCAGCGCACGCAGTTTTTCGAAGGGATAGGGCTGGAGGCGGTCGAGGTTCGGATTCACGGCGGACTGTTTCGGCTTGTTTCGGAGGGCATGCGCCTGTGCTTGAACGCAAGGGCATCGAGCGCGCGATGGTATCATGACGCGCTTTCGCCGGCCCCGGCCGGCCCGTTCCCGCCACAACTCCTGTCCCGATTCGATCCGGCTCCGTTCCGAAGTGCGTCTCTCCAAGCTCAAACTCGCCGGCTTCAAGACTTTTGTCGATCCCACCACGGTGCTCACCCCCGGCAATCTCGTCGGTGTGGTGGGTCCGAACGGCTGCGGCAAGTCGAACATCATCGATGCCGTGCGCTGGGTGCTGGGTGAGACGCGCGCGAGCGCGCTGCGCGGCGAGTCGATGCAGGACGTGATCTTCAACGGCTCGACAACGCGCAAACCGGTATCGCGCGCGAGCGTCGAGTTGGTGTTCGACAACGCCGAGGGCCGCGCGGCAGGGCAGTGGTCGCGCTACGCGGAAATCTCCGTCAAGCGCGTGCTCGACCGCAGCGGTGAGTCGACCTACTTCCTCAACAACGTCCAGGTGCGGCGCAAGGACGTCATCGACCTCTTCCTCGGCACCGGCCTCGGTCCGCGCGCGTACGCGATCATCGAGCAGGGCATGATCTCGCGCATCATCGAGGCGCGTCCCGAGGAGGTGCGCGGCTTCCTCGAGGAGGCAGCGGGGGTCACGAAATACCGTGAGCGTCGTCGCGAGACCGAAGGACGTTTGTCGGACGCGCGCGACAACCTCGCCCGCCTTGATGATATTCGCATGGAGCTGGGCGAGCGTATCGGCCACCTGGAAGTGCAGGCGGAAATCGCCGTGCGTTATCGCGACCTGAGCGCCGCGCACACGCAGCGCCAGCAACTGCTGTGGCTGCTCAAACGCAACGAGGCGCGCGCCGAGCAGGCGCGAGTCGAAGGCGAGCTCAACCAGTTGTCGTCGAAGATGGAGGCGGACAGCTCCCGTCTGCAGGAACTCGAGAACGCCGTCGAAGAGGCTCGCGCGGGGCACTTCGACGCGTCGGAAGCCACCCATGCGGCTCAGTCGGACCTCTTTGCCGTGTCGGCGGAGGTGACGCGGCTGGAGGCTGAACTGCGCCACCTCGACGATGCGCGCAAGCGGCTCGAGGCCCGCCTCGCCCAGCTCGCGACCGACGAGGCGCACTGGCAGGAGCGCCAGGCGGGGCTGGGCGCAGAGCGCGAGCGCTGGACCGGACTGATCGACAACGCGGCGATGCGTGCCGAGCAGGCCGAGGCGCGTCACGCCGAGATCGCCGAGCGCCTGCCCGAGGCGGAGGCCGCGCGCCAGGCTGCCGACACGACCGTCGCGGCGGCGCGGCGCGAACTTGCGCAGACCGAGCAGCAGTTGCGCGTCGAGGAGGCCAAGCGCGCGAGCGCCGTGCGGGCGCTCGATGCGCTGAACCAGCGCCGCGGGCGCCTCGCGGGCGAATCGGGCGGCATCGAAGGGCCGGACGAGGCCGTCGTCGCGCAGCAGGAGGCGCGTCTCGAAGCCCTGCGCGAGGAACTGGAACGCCAGCAGGAAGAGCTCGGCGCCGTGCAGATGCGGCAGCCTGAGGCGCAGGCCGCGCTGAAGACCGCACTCGAGCATGAGCGGCAGGTGCAGCGGCGCCTCACCGAACTGCGGGCACGGCGCGATGCGCTGGTGCAGCTGCAGGCCAAGGTGCAGTCGCAGGGGCAGCTCGGCGACTGGTTGAAGCGCCACAAGCTGACCGAGCTGCCGCCGCTGTGGCGAGACCTGAGGGTCGAGCCGGGCTGGGAGATGGCGGTCGAGGCGGTGCTGCGCGAGCGGCTGGCTGCGCTGACCGGTGACGTCACCGAAGCCGCGCGCGCGATGTTCGATGATGCGCCGCCGGGATCCTTCGCGCTGGCCTTCGGCGACGGGGTGGAGCCGGCTGCGGCGGGGGCGCCACTACCCGGAACCTTCGCGCTGATCGACAGGATTTCCTTCGTCGCCGAGGGGCTTCGGCCGATCGTCGCCGACTGGCTGCGCGGCTGCCTGGCGACCGACGCTCTGGACCCCTGGGTCGAGCGGCGCGGAGAACTCGCCGCCGACCAGTGCCTCGTCGGGCCGGGCGGCCAGATCCTCACGCGGCATGCGCTGGTCCATTACGCGCCGGACAGCCGCACCCACGGCGTGATGGAGCGCCAGCGCGAGATCGACGGCCTGGCGGAGCAGCAGTTGGCGCTCGAGACAGAGGCCCATGTTGCCCACGACGCGTTGATTGCGGCAGAGGGTGTCGCCGCCGAGCTGCAGGAACGCGGCAACGCCTTGCGACGCGAGCTGCAGGCCGCGCAGCAGCAGGTGCACTCCGAGCAGGTCGAGCTCCTCAAGCTCACGCAGGCACGGCAGCGCGCCGAGGAGCGCCGTGCGCAGCTTGCGCGCGACCTTGATGACATCGTCCATCTCGAATCGACCGAGCGCGAGCATCTTGCCCGGGCGGAGATGGAGCAGGCACGCGCAGAGGAGTTGGCCGAGTTGCAGCGCGAGCGCCTCGATGGTGCGCTGGAGGTGCTGACCGAGCGCGACAACGTGCTGCGCGAAACACGCTCCCTCGAGCAGGCGCTTGCACGCGAACTGCAGGAGGCGCGCTTCTCCGAGCGCGAGTGCGCGGGCAAGCTCGAGGATATCGCGCGCAACCTGCAACTGGCCGGCGAGCAGCTCGGACGGATCGCGGTGGAGGTCGAGGCGCGCCGGCACGAGCTCGAGGCGACCGACAGCGGCCGCAGCCGCGATGCGCTGCAGGAGGCGCTCGAATTGCGGGCGCGGCGCGAGGCGGCGCTGGCGGCACGCCGCGATGCGCTGGAGATGGCGGCGATGCGGTTGAAGCAGACCGAGGAGCTGCGCCTGCGCACCGAGCAGGAGGCGGCGCCGGCGCGCGGACGGGTGGCCGAACTGCGCCTCGCCGTTCAGGCGGCGGAGCTCGCGGCGGCGCAGTTCGACGAGCGGCTCGTGGAGGCCCAGGCCGACGAGGCGGCGCTGCAGCCGCTGCTCGTGCCGGATCTGCGCGAGGGTTCGCTGGTGCGGGAAGTCGGACGGCTTGCGCGCGAGATCGCGGAGCTGGGTCAGGTGAACCTCGCGGCACTGGACGAGCTGCGCAGCGCGCAGGAGCGCAAGGGTTATCTCGACGTGCAGTTCGATGATCTGATGCAGGCGATCGGTACGCTGGAGGACGCGATCCGGCGCATCGACCGCGAGACGCGCGAACAGCTGCAGGACACCTACAATACCGTGACGCAGCATTTCGGCACGCTGTTCCCGCAGCTCTTCGGCGGTGGGCAGGCGCGGCTGGTGCTGACGGGCGACGAAATCCTCGATGCGGGCATCCAGATCGTCGCCCAGCCGCCCGGGAAGAAAAACAGCTCCATCCACCTGTTGTCGGGTGGCGAGAAGGCGCTGACGGCGATCGCGCTGGTGTTCTCGATGTTCCAGTTGAATCCCGCGCCCTTCTGCATGCTTGACGAGGTGGATGCGCCGCTGGACGATACGAATACCGAGCGTTACTGCCAGATGGTGAAGCGCATGTCATCGCAGACGCAGTTCGTCTTCATCAGCCACAGCAAGATCACGATGGAGATCGCGCAGCAGCTCGTGGGCGTGACGATGCAGGAACAGGGCGTCTCGCGCGTGGTGGAAGTGGATATGGAAGAGGCGCTGCGCCTGGCGGAGCCGGCAGCGGCCTGAAGATGAGCACCGCCGCGGCCCGCAACGGGGACGCGGCGGCAAGGTTTAACTGCGAAGCCCAGGGAATTGCGAGGTTCGGCGCGCGCAGCGGCGGGACCGACAACGGGAAGGAAGATGGATAACGAATTGCAGATCGGGTTGGCGGCGCTGGGGGTGGCTTCGGTCGTCGGAATCGTCGCGTACAACAAGTGGCAGGAACGCAAGCATCGGCGCGAGGCCGAGCAGGCCTTCCGGTCGGATCATCGCGACGTGCTGCTGGAGCCCGGGGGCGGCTCCGCGGACGAGGTTCCTGCCGAGCGCCTGGAGCCCTCGATGGGCGAGGCGGAACCGGAAGCCCGCCGTGCGGCCGCGGCCGTGCGCGATTCCGGTGTGCGCAAGGTGACGCCGGGCGTTCCGGATGCGGTCGATCAGCGCATCGACTGCGTGATCCGCATCGAGGCGATCGAGCCCTTGGAAGCGCCGCGCTTGTGGGCCGCACAGGGCGAGCAGCTGATGGGCATCTCCAAGCCCGTGCGCTGGTTCGCCTTCGATGATGCGGCCAATCTGTGGCGATCGCTCGACGCGCATACGGCGGGAGCCTTCCACTGGTTCTGCGCGGCGATGCAGACGGTCGACCGCAGCGGGCCGATCAGCGAGAACGATTTCCTGCATTTCTCCGGCGGCATGCAGCGCGTGGCCGAACAGTTCCTGGCAGTGCCGGCCGACCTGCCGGCGCGTGGCGAGGCGCTGCGCAATGCAGCCGAGCTGGACAAGTTCTGCGCCAATGTGGATGTGCAGATCGGCATCAACGTGGTGAGCAACGGGCAGCCCTTCGTCGGCACCAAGATCCGGGCGCTGGCGGAGTCGCACGGCATGACGCTGGGTCCGGACGGCTCCTTCCATGCGCGTGACGAGGAGGGCAATACCCTGTACACGCTGAGCAACATGGAGCCGGCACTGTTTGCAGTCGAAGAGATGCGCGACCTTGCCACCAACGGCCTCACGCTGGTGATCGACGTCCCGCGCGTGCCGAACGGCGTGTTCGCGTTCGAGCGCATGATGCGCCAGGCCATGCAGATGGCCGACGCCTTGCAGGGGACCGTGGTGGACGACAATCGTGCCCCGTTCGGTGCCGAGGCGGCGACGCTGATTCGCGGCCAGATCCAGCATTTCCAGGCACAGATGGCGAGCGGGGACGTGCCGGCCGGCGGCCCGCTGGCGCAGCGCCTGTTCTCGGTCTGATGATCGCTTCGGCCCAGACGTTCGAGCGCGCCGCGCAGTTGCGGCGCGAACTCGAAGGCCACAATTACGCGTACTACGTCCTCGACACGCCGACCGTTCCGGACGCGGAATACGATCGCCTGTTCCGCGAACTCGAAGCGCTTGAGCGCGAGTTTCCCGAGCTGGCCACGCCCGATTCGCCGACACAGCGGGTCGGCGGTGCGCCGATGCCCGAACTCGCACCTGTGCGGCATGCGGTGCCGATGCTGTCGATCCGCACCGAAACCGATACCACGAACGGCGGCGTGATCGCCTTCGACACCCGTGTGCGCAACGCGCTGGGACTCGGTCCTGCCGACGCGCCGGTGGAGTACCTCGGCGAACTGAAGTTCGACGGGCTGGCGATCAGCCTGCGCTACGAACAGGGCGTGCTGGTGCGTGCAGCGACGCGCGGCGACGGCGAGACCGGCGAGGACGTGACGCACAACGTGCGCACGATCCGCCAGATTCCCCTGCGCCTGTCGGGCAAGCCGCCCGCGCTGCTGGAGGTGCGCGGCGAGATCTACATGCGCCGCGACGATTTCGAACGGTTGAATGCGCGTCAGGAACAGGCCGGCGACAAGCTGTTCATCAATCCGCGCAATACCGCGGCAGGCGCCGTGCGTCAGCTCGACCCGCGCATCGCCGCGAAGCGCCCCTTGTCCTTCTACGCTTATGGGCTGGGCGAGACGGGCGACTGGCCGCTGCCGCCCACGCAGGCGCAGCTGCTCGATGCCTTCGCGGCGTTCGGCCTGCCAGTGTGCGAGCACCGCGTTGTCGCCGCAGGCGTCGAGGGACTGTGCGGATTCCACGACCGCATCGCGGCCCTGCGTGACAGCCTGCCGTACGACATCGACGGGGTCGTGTACAAGGTCAACCGCTTCGAACTGCAGCGCGAGCTTGGTTTCGTCACGCGCGAGCCGCGCTGGGCGGTGGCGCACAAGTACCCGGCGCAGGAAGAGATCACCGAGCTCCTCGACATCGAGGTGCAGGTCGGCCGCACCGGCGCGCTGACGCCGGTCGCGCGGCTCAAGCCGGTGTTCGTCGGTGGCGTCACGGTGACCAATGCGACCTTGCACAATGAAGGGGAAATCCTGCGCAAGGGCGTGCTGATCGGCGATCACGTCATCGTACGGCGGGCCGGCGACGTTATACCGGAGGTCGTCGGGTCGGTGGTCGAACGGCGTACCGGCAGCGAACGGCCTTTCGTGATGCCGACGCGCTGCCCGGTGTGCGCGTCGCACGTCGAGAAGGCCGAGGACGAGGTGGTGGCACGCTGCACGGGCGGGTTGTTCTGTCCCGCGCAGCGCAAGCAGGCCCTGCTGCATTTCGCCGGGCGGCGCGCGATGGACATCGAGGGGCTGGGCGACAAGCTGGTCGACCAGCTTGTCGAGGCGGGCATCGTCAAGACGCCGGCCGACCTCTACAAGCTGGGCGTGCTGGCATTGGCGAACCTGCAGCGCATGGCCGAGAAGTCGGCGGCCAACCTGCTTGCGGCGATCGAGAAGAGCCGGCACACGACGCTGGCGCGCTTCATCTTCGCGCTCGGCATCCGCAATGTCGGCGAGGCGACGGCGAAGGATCTGGCGCGGCATTTCGGCTCGCTCGACGCGCTGATGGATGCGACGCCGGAGAGCCTGCTGGCGGTGCCCGATGTGGGGCCGGTGGTTGCGCAGAGCATCGTGGGCTTCTTCTCCGAGGCGCACAACCGCGAGGTGATCGAGCAGTTGCGTGCGGCGGGCGTGAAGTGGGAAGAGGGCGAGCCTGCGGCTCCGGTCGCGGGCAGCGCGAGCGGCAAGGTGTTCGTGCTGACCGGCACGCTGCCGACAATGAGCCGCGACGAGGCCAAGGCCCTGATCGAGGCGCACGGCGGCAAGGTCAGCGGCTCGGTGTCGAAGAAGACGGATTACGTGGTCGCGGGAGCGGAAGCCGGATCCAAGCTCGCGAAGGCGGAAGAGCTGGGCGTGGCGATCCTCGACGAGGACGGATTGCGCCACCTGCTGGAACAAGGTTGAAGATATGGCACGGACCAGACGCCGGGCTGAAGCAAAAGACGAAACGAGGGAGAGTCATCCAATGAAAAAGGTCACCAAGGCGGTATTCCCGGTAGCCGGCATGGGCACGCGCTTCCTGCCGGCCACCAAGGCCAGCCCGAAGGAAATGCTGCCGATCGTCGACAAGCCGCTGATCCAGTATGCGGTCGAGGAAGCGGTCTCGGCCGGTATCACCAACATGATCTTCATCACGGGCCGCACGAAGCGTTCCATCGAGGACCACTTCGACAAGGCCTACGAGCTGGAAACGGAGCTCGAGGCGCGCGGCAAGAAGGAGTTGCTGGAGATCGTCAAGAAGACGGTGCCGAAGGGTGTGAACTGCGTGTATATCCGCCAGTCGGAGGCGCTGGGCCTCGGCCATGCGGTGCTGTGCGCGGCGCCGGTGGTCGGTGACGAGGCTTTCGCCGTGATCCTTGCGGACGATCTGCTGGACAACCATGGGGCCGAGCCGATCATGCAGCAGATGGTGGGTGTGTATAACTACCACCGCTGCTCGGTACTGGGCACGATGAACGTGCCGCGCGAGGACACGCGTCAGTACGGTATCGTCAGCACCGACAGCCAGCAGGGCAACGTCCAGCGCGTGACCGGCATCGTCGAGAAGCCGAAGCCCGAGGATGCGCCGACGACCCAGGCGGTGGTCGGGCGTTACATCCTGACCCCGCACATCTTCGATCACCTGCGCTCGATCAAGCCGGGGGCGGGTGGCGAGCTGCAGCTCACGGACGCGATTGCCTCGCTGCTGAAGGAAGAGGCGGTGCTGTCCTATCAGTTCCAGGGCGTGCGCTACGACTGCGGCTCGAAGCTGGGCTACCTGAAGGCGACCGTCGAATTGGGCTTGCGCCATCCGGAGATCGGTGCGGATTTCGCGAGCTACCTGGCCGAGCGCAAGTAAGCGCGGATGAGGGAGCGCGGGGGGCGGGTTTTCCATGCTCCCTGAAACGAAAAAGGCGCTGCCGCGGTAGCGCCTTTTTCGTTGCCCCCGGCACCCGCCGGGGCGGGGAGGATTACATCGACTCGGCCTTGGCGGCGCGCTTGCGCTCGTTTTCGCTGAGGTAGCGCTTGCGCAGACGGATCGACTTCGGCGTGATCTCGACGAGCTCGTCGTCGGCGATGAACTCGATCGCGGATTCCAGCGTGAGCTGAATCGCCGGGACGAGGCGCACGGCTTCGTCGGTCCCCGAGGCGCGCACGTTGGTGAGCTGCTTGCCCTTGATCGGGTTGACGACGAGGTCGTTGTCGCGAGAGTGGATGCCGATGATCATGCCTTCGTACACCGGGTCGTTGTGCGTGACGAACATACGGCCGCGGTCCTGCAGCTTCCACAGCGCGTAGGCGACGGCCTGGCCATCGTCCTGCGAGATCAGCACGCCGTTGCGGCGTTCGCCCATCGCGCCGGCCATCGGGCCGTAGTCGTCGAACACGTGGCTGGCGAGGCCGGTGCCGCGCGTCAGGGTCAGGAATTCGCCCTGGAAACCGATCAGGCCGCGGGCGGGGATGCGGTATTCGAGACGGGTGCGGCCCTTGCCGTCGGACTGCATGTCCTGCAGTTCGCCGCGGCGGCGGCCGAGCTCTTCCATGACGCCGCCCTGGTGCTCTTCCTCGACGTCGACGGTGAGCATTTCGTACGGCTCGCACTTCACGCCGTCGATGTCGCGGAACACCACGCGCGGACGGCCGACTGCGAGTTCGAAGCCTTCGCGGCGCATGTTTTCAAGCAGGATGGTGAGGTGCAGCTCGCCGCGGCCGGAGACCAGGAACACGTCGGAGTCGTTGGTGTATTCGACGCGCAGCGCGACGTTCTTCAGCAGTTCCTTTTCTAGACGTTCGCGGATCTGGCGGCTGGTGACGAACTTGCCTTCGCGGCCGGCGAGCGGTGACGAGTTGACCATGAAGTTCATGGTCAGGGTCGGCTCGTCGACGGCGATCGGCTTGAGACCCTCGAGGTTGTCCGGGTGGCAGATCGTGACGCCGATGTTGACCTGGTCGATGCCCGAGATGAGCACGATATCGCCTGCCTCGGCGTAGTCGGCCTGGCTGCGTTCGAGGCCCTTGAAGGTGAGGATCTGACCGATCTTTGCCTTGCCGCGGTTTTCGTCGCCGTACATCACGACGACTTCCTGGTTCGGACGGACGCTGCCGCGCTTGATGCGGCCGATGCCGAGCTGGCCGATGTAGGTCGAGTAGTCGAGCGAGCAGACCTGCAGTTGCAGCGGGCCGTTGGCGTCGACTTCGGGCTGCGGCACGTGTTCGAGGATCGCTTCGTACAGCGGCTTCATGTCGGTGCCCGGCTGGCTGGCGTCGAGCATCGCGTAGCCGTTCAGCGCGGAGGCGTAGACGACCGGGAAATCGAGCTGCTCTTCGGTGGCGCCGAGCTTGTCGAACAGATCGAAGGTGTGGTTGATGACCCAGTCCGGACGGCTGCCCGGGCGGTCGATCTTGTTGATCACGACAATGGGCTTGAGGCCCAGGGCGAGTGCCTTACGGGTGACGAAGCGGGTCTGGGGCATCGGGCCTTCGACCGCATCGACCAGCAGCAGCACGCCGTCGACCATGGACAGGACGCGTTCGACTTCGCCGCCGAAGTCGGCGTGTCCCGGGGTGTCGATGATGTTGATGTGGGTATCGCCGTACTGGACTGCACAGTTCTTGGCGAGGATGGTGATGCCGCGCTCCTTCTCCAGGTCGTTGGAGTCCATCACGCGTTCGGAGACCTGCTGGTTCTCGCGGAAGGTGCCGGATTGGCGCAGGAGCTGGTCGACGAGCGTGGTCTTGCCGTGGTCGACGTGGGCGATGATGGCGATGTTGCGGATGGAGCGGGACATGGGGGGCCGGAAGTCTTTGAAAAGTTTTTAATTTTAGCACGCGGTGCGGCATCGCAGCATGGGTCGTCGCGCGATCGGGGAGCGTGCAGGCGGCCGTACGGATGTCGTCCGGGTAGCGGGTGTGCCGTCAATGCCGCGCGGGCCGGGGGGCGCTGCGGCCGCGTGCTAGAATCGGCGCCGTTTTTCAAGGAGACAGGCTTCATGCTCGCGATCATCGGCGGGACCGGACTCACCCAGCTTTCCACCCTCGAAATCACCCGGCGCGAGGTGGCGCGCACGCCTTACGGTGAGCCGTCCGGTGCGCTGACCTTCGGCAAGCTGGCGGAAAAGCCGGTGGTGTTTCTGGCGCGTCACGGTTACGGCCACACGATCCCGCCGCACCAGGTGAACTACCGTGCGAATATCTGGGCGCTGAAGCAGGCGAAGGTGTCGGCGATCGTGTCGGTCGCGTCGGTGGGCGGCATCCGCCCGGAGTTCGGGCCGGCTGCGATGGTGGTGCCGAACCAGATCATTGATTACACGTGGGGTCGCAAGAGCACATTCTTCGAGGGCGGCGAGTCGGCGGTGCATCACATCGACTTCACGCATCCCTACGACGAGCCGCTGCGCCAGCGCATTCTCGCGGCGGCCGCGGCAATGGGCGAGGCGATGTACGACGGCGGCGTGTATGCGGCGACGCAGGGGCCGCGCCTCGAGACGGCGGCGGAGATCAATCGCATGGAGCGCGACGGGGCGGATCTCGTAGGCATGACCGGCATGCCGGAGGCGGCGCTGGCGCGCGAGTTGAACCTGCCTTACGCGGCGATCAACGTGGTCGCCAACTTCGCCGCCGGCCGCGGTGCGAGCGAGACCGGGATCCAGTTCAGCAGCATCGAGGTGGTGCTGCAGGAGGCGATGGTGCGGGTGCGCCGCGTCCTCGAGGAGGTCTGCCGCGCCTCCTGAGTGCGGCTTGCGGCCGGAGCGCGTTCGTCCTCACCAGTAGAAGGCGAATTCCCGCTGCCCCTTGGCGGGGAGCTTGGCGTCGCGCAGTTGCTGCTTGCCTGCGTTGGTGACCGCGACGCGGTAATCGCCGGCGGGCAGGCGGGCAAACACGAACGGCCCCTGGGCGATGAGTTCGAGCACCTTGCGCCCGTCGCGTCGGGTCACGACGACTTCGGTGTCGGACAGGTAGGAACCGCCTTTTTCCGCGAAGACAAGCTTGAGGTTGTAGTCGGCGGCCGTGAAAAACAGTTGTTCGCGTTCGTCGAGGCTCACTCCGCCGGTGAGGTAGGGCACGCCCTCGAATTCGCCCTGTTGCAGGGCGGAATCCTGCGCGAGCGCAGCCGTCGCCGGCAGGGTGGCGGCAAGAGCCAGGAGTGCGGCGGCGATGATCGATCCTCGGTTCATCCTTATCACCTCCATTGTTTGCAGGGGCCGGCCGCGCGGGCGGACGGCTTCATGCACTAGTGACGCGCGAAGGTGCCGATGAGTTCGGCCTGGGCGATGACGTGGCCGTGCATTTCTGTTTCAAGTTGTGCCTTCGTCGGGTGTCCCAGGTCGGGAAGGACGGTATCCAGTGCATACAGCTTGTGGAAGTAGCGGTGGCGGCCGATCGGCGGGCAGGGGCCGCCGTAGCCTGTGCGCTTCCAGTCGTTGAGGCCTTCGAGGGTACCGGGCGGCAGCGTCGTCGTCGCGACGGCCTCGGGCAGGCCTTCTGCGGTCGCGGGGATGTTGTACAGGACCCAGTGTACCCAGGTCATCTTGGGCGCGGCGGGATCGGGGGCGTCGGGGTCGTCGACGATCAGCACGAGGCTCCGCGTGCCCGGCGGGAGGTCGCGCCACGCGAGCGGGGGCGATACGTTGCGGCCGTCGCAGGTATAGGTTGCGGGCATCGCGTTGCCGTGTGCGAAAGCGCTGGATGCCAGTTCAAGGCTCATGTCGGCGATCTCCTGTCGCATGCCGGTGTCAGCGCGGCGCGGGGGCGGCGGCGTCCAATCGGCGGTCTACGGTTTCGGCCAGCTCTTGCAGCGCAGGGGAGACGGTGACCGGCGGGGCCGCGGCGGGACCGATCTGGCGCAGGCGGGGCGGCAGCGCAGCAAGACTGGCGGTGGTACGGGCGCGCACCGCGGCAAGCGGCGGCGAGGGCGCAAGGCGCTGGCCGCCACGCATTACGGGGACGAGCAGGGGTTCGCCGTCCGCGGCATCGTCCGATGTCGTGAGCAGGTCGCCGCAGATGCAGCCGTCGGCGTCGCGGTGGCGGTAAACCTGCTTGCGGCCGGGCCACGTCGCCTTGCCTTCGGAGCGCTTGCGGCGCGGCTGGCCGTCGTATTCCTGCAGTTTGTACGCGCAGTCGAGCCAGGGCTGGTCCGCCGAGGTGTTCATGCGCGTGCCGACGCCGAAGCCGTCGATCGGCGCACCGCTGGCGAGCAGATCGTGCACGGCGAATTCGTCGAGATTGCCGCTGACGAAGATGCGCACCCCGGGCAGGCCTTCGCCGTCGAGGATCGCACGCACGCGCCGGGCGTGCTCGGCGAGGTCGCCGCTGTCGATGCGCACGGCCTGGATTGCGATGCCGTCGGGGGCGAGACGGGTGGCTAGATCGGCGAGCTTGCGCGCGGCCGATTCGGTGTCGTAGGTGTCGATGAGCATCGTGTTCGCCTTCGGCTGCGAGCGGGCGAAATGCTCGAAGGCGCCGAGTTCGTCGTCGTGGGCCTGGATGAAGGAGTGGGCCATCGTGCCGTACAGCGGAATGCCCCATTTCATGCCGGCGGCGACCGTCGCGGTGCCGTCGAAGCCGGCGAGGTGGCTGGCGCGCGCGGAGAGCAGGCCGGCTTCGGCGCCGTGGGCGCGGCGCAGGCCGAAGTCGACGAGCAGCCGGCCTTGCGCGGCGAGGGTGCAGCGCGCGGCCTTGGAGGCGACCATGGTCTGGAACTGCAGCAGGTTGATGATGCGCGTCTCGACGAGTTGGGCCTGCGGCAGGGGGGCGGTGACGCGCAGGATGGGTTCGTCGGCGAAGAACACCGTGCCTTCGGGCATCGCCTCGACGTCGCCGGTGAAGCGCAGGTTCGCGAGCCAGTCGATGAAGCGGCGGTGGAAGCGCCCGCAGGCGGCGAGCCACGCGAGTTCCTCGTCGGTGAAGCGCAGGGTCTCGAGGTAGTCGAGCACCTGCTCCAGACCGGCCGCGACGAGGAAGTTGCGGTGCTCGGGCAGCCGCCGCACGAAGAACTCGAACGAGGCCGTCCTGGTCATGCCGCCGTCGAAATAGGCCTGCAGCATGGTGAGCTGGTAGAGGTCGGTGAGCAGCGCGGACGCGGACGGGTTCATGCGGGATTCCCGATGTTGACGGACGCGATCGGGTGCGCGCCGAGCCGCGCCATTTCGTCGATGGCGCGCAGGCCGTCGCCGGGCGTGACGTCGACGGCGCGGATCGCGTCGGTGAGCAGGATCACTTCGTAGCCGTTCGCGAGGCCGTCGCGCACGGTGTTGAAGACGCAGTAGTCGGTGGCGAGGCCGCCGACGAGCAGGCGACGCACGCGGGCGGCCTGGAGGCGGTCGTGCAGATCGGTGCCGCCGAAGCCCGAGTAGGCGTCGACGTCGGCCGTGACGGCTTTGGATACGACGGTGGCGGATTCCGGAAGGGCAAGCGCAGGCGCGAAGGCCGCGCCGGGCGTGGCGGCGATGCAGTGCGGCGGCCACGGACCGCCGCGGGCCTGGAATGAGCAGTGATCCGGCGGATGCCAGTCGCGCGTGGCGATGACGGGCAGTCGGAGCTGCGTGCAGCGTGCGATCAGGGCGTTGAGCGGCGCGACCACTTCATCGCCCCGAGGCACGGCGAGGCTGCCCCCGGGGAGAAAGTCGTTCTGCACGTCGACGATGACCAGCGCGTCGCCGGGCTGCAGGGTGATCGGTGCGGCGGGGCGTCCCATCGTGCGTCTCCGGTCTTTCGATCATCAACCCGGCGTCCATCCACCCTCGTTCGCCCTGAGCGTGTCCAAGGGTAGTCGCAGGGTTTCGACGGGCTCGGCCCGAACGGTCGGTCATGGTCGGGCCGATTCCTTCTTGCCTTGTTACTTTAGACCTCCATCGGGCTCCTGCGTCCTTGCGCTCTTGCCATTGCCCTTCGCGCCACGCTTGCCGGAGCCGAATTCCTTGCGCAGGGCGATGAGCTCGGTGATGCGGGCCTCGATGCGCTGGTTCACGCTGCCTTCGGGGTAGGCGCCCTTGGCGTCGGCTTCGCCGGCCGAGATGCCGGTGAGGAGGGTGATCGCCTCGTCGACGGTGGATACGGGATGGACGTGGAAGCGTCCTTCGGCGGCGGCCTGCACGACGTCGTCGCGCAGCATCAGGTGTTTCACGTTGGATGCGGGAATCAGGACGCCCTGCTCGCCGGTGAGTCCGCGTGCCTGGCAGATATCGAAGAAGCCCTCGATCTTTTCGTTCACGCCGCCGATCGCCTGCACCTTGCCGTGCTGGTTGATGGAGCCGGTGATCGCGAGCGACTGGCGGATCGGTACGCCCGACAATGCAGAGAGCAATGCGCACAGTTCGGCGAGCGAGGCGCTGTCGCCTTCGACCGGGCCGTAGGACTGTTCGAACACGAGGCTGGCCGACAGCGACAGCGGGCGGTTCTGCGCGTAGCGCGACGCGAGACAGGCCGACAGGATCATCACGCCCTTGGTGTGGATGGCTCGGCCGAGCTCGGCCTTGCGCTCGATGTCGACGACGTCGCCGTCGCCGAGGCGGGCAGTCGCGGTGATGCGGGTGGGGCGGCCGAACATGAAGTCGCCAAGATCGATGACGGCGAGGCCGTTGATCTGGCCCACTTCGGCGCCGGTGGTGGAGATCAGCAAGGTGTTGCGCAGGACCGCGTCGTGCACCGCGTCGCGAAGGCGGTCGGCGCGTTCGATGCGGGCCGCCAGGGCGGACTCGATGTCGCGGCGCTGCATGGCGGGTCGGCCCGCCGCGCGCGCCACGTGGTCGGATTCGCGCAGCAGGTCGGCGAGCTCGCGTGTGCGCGTGCTGAGCTTGCCGGCGTCTTCGGCGAGGCGCGATGCGTATTCGACGAGGCGGCCGGCGGCGTCGCGGTCGAGCGGCAGCAGGCCCTGCTGGCGGGCGAGCGACGCCGCCTTGCGCAAGTAGTGGCGGGTGTTGTCGGGCGTGCGTTCGACGACGTCCTCGAAGTCGGCCCCGATCTTGAAGAGCTCGTCGAACTCCGGATCCAGGGCCTTGAGCAGGTAGTAGTGGCGGCGCAGGCCGACGAGGACGACCTTGACGGAGAGCGGGATCGGGTCGGGTTCGAGCGGCAGCGAGCCGACCCAGCCGAAGACCTGGGCGAGCGATTCGATGCGTACCTGGCCCGACTTCAGGGAACGCTTGAGGCCTTCCCAGGCGTAGGCCTGCGTCAGCACTTTTTCGGCGTCGAGGATCAGGTAGCCGCCGTTGGCGCGATGCAGCGCGCCGGCACGGATCAGCGTGAAGTTGGTGACCAGGGTGCCCATGTGGGCGATCTGGTCGACGCGGCCGACGAGGTTGGGGAAGGTCGGGTGGTCCTCGAACACGATGGGTGCGGTCTTGCGTCCGTCCTGGTCGACGAGCAGGTTGACCTGGTAGCGCTGCGCCGAGATGCCGCCTTCGCTCGGGCCGGACGAATCGCTCTTGCTCGCCTGGTCGCGCAGTTCCTGGCCGACCTCGACGACGTCGCGCAGCACCTTGTCGAGGAAGGTCTGGATTGCGGGCAGGTCGGAATGGCGTTCCTTCAGTTCCTCGACGAGGTGGCCGACCGCGAGCTCCAGCGTCTCGCGGCTCGCCTCGCGAATGCGCCCCTGCATTTCGCGCCGCTGTCGCGGGAACTGCTGCAGCAGTTTGTGCAGCTTTTCTCGCAGGCCTTCGATGAGCTTGCCGATGCGTTCGCGCTCTTCCTCGGGCAGCGCGTTGAAGGCTTCGGGGTCCAGGCTCTCTTCGCCCTTCATCGGCACGAATGCGAAGCCCTGAGGGGTGCGCAGGAAGGCGATGCCCTTGTCGCTCGCCTCGTCACCGAGCGCGCGCAGGGCGCTTTCCTCGCGCTGCTTGAATTCGTCCTGGATCGATTCGATGCGCGCGCGGTATTCGTCGCTGTCGAAGCCGGCGGCGATGGCCTGGCCGAGTTCGGAGACGAATTGTTGCATGTCGTCGCGGAACTGGGTGCCGCGTCCGGGCGGCAGCTGCAGCGCGTGGGGATAGTTTGGTTCGGCGAAGTTGTTGATGTAGATCCAGTCGCCGGGCGAGGGCCGTGTGGCCGCGTGGGCTTCCAGCAGGCGGCGCACGGCGGCGTGGCGCCCGCCGCCGGGTTCGCCGAGGACGAAGAGGTTGTAGCCGGGAGCGTCAATTTCCAGCGCCAGGCGTACGGCGTCTACGGCGCGCTCCTGACCGAAGATCTCGTCGGGTTCGGGCAGGCTCTCGGTGGTGTCGAAGTCGAGGAGATCGGGGGTGCAGCGAGTGCACAGTCGTTGTGGCTCGAGCGGAGGGATGGCGGGCATCGCGATGGTTCTCCTGCATCCTGATATTCGTTCCGGATTCCCGGTGTTTCGCCTGTAATTAAACTGGATGGGGCGATAGTTTGCGAGCTATTTGTTCATGAGTTGCAGAGACCATGCCAATCGCGTGGGAATGGCCTGGAACGAAATGCCGGTGGCCGGGTCCACAAGCCGAGGATAGCCATGCGCTTCGGACATGGAGGATCGTGGAATGGGCAAGCGTTCCGTGCAGCTCGACGAACTGATCAGCCAGGAATACCGCCATGGCTTCTACACGCCGCTGGACGTCGACGCCGTGCCGCGCGGCCTGTCCGAGGACGTGATCCGCCTGATCTCGGCGAAGAAGCAGGAGCCGGCCTTCATGCTCGAGTGGCGGCTGAAGGCGTTCCGCCACTGGCTCACGATGTCGGAACCGCACTGGGCGACGGTGCATCATCCGCCGATCGACTACCAGGACATCGTCTATTACTCGGCGCCGCGCGGAAAGGGCGACGGTCCGAAGAGCCTCGCCGAAGTCGATCCGGAACTGTTGCGCACCTACGAGAAGCTCGGCGTGCCGCTGCAGGAACGGGAGCTCCTCGCCGGCGTCGCGGTGGATGCGGTGTTCGACAGCGTGTCGGTCGCGACGACCTTCAAGGAGAAGCTTGCGTCGCTCGGCATCGTGTTCTGCTCGTTTTCGGAGGCCGTGCGCGATCATCCGGACCTCGTGCAGGAATATCTCGGTTCGGTCGTGCCCTACACGGACAACTATTTCGCGACGCTCAATTCGGCGGTGTTCTCCGACGGGTCGTTCTGCTACATCCCGCCGGGGGTGCGCTGTCCGATGGAGTTGTCGACCTATTTCCGCATCAACGCGAAGAACACCGGGCAGTTCGAGCGCACGCTGATCATCGCCGACCGCGGCGCCTACGTGAGCTACCTCGAAGGCTGCACGGCGCCGATGCGCGACGAGAACCAGCTGCATGCGGCGGTCGTCGAGCTGATCGCGCGCGAAGGCGCGCAGATCAAGTATTCGACGGTTCAGAACTGGTACCCGGGCGACAAGGACGGCAAGGGCGGCATCTACAACTTCGTGACCAAGCGTGGCGACTGCCGTGAGGCCAATTCGAAGATCTCGTGGACTCAGGTGGAAACCGGCTCGGCGATCACGTGGAAGTATCCGAGCGTGATCCTGCGCGGCGACAACTCGGTGGGCGAGTTCCACTCCGTGGCACTGACGAACCACTGGCAGCAGGCCGACACCGGCACGAAGATGATCCATCTGGGGCGCAACACGCGGAGCACGATCCTCTCGAAAGGCATCTCGGCGGGGCATGGCAGCAATGCCTACCGGGGGCTGGTGAAGGTCGCGAAGAGTGCGGCCGGTGCGCGCAACTACACGCAGTGCGACTCGCTGCTGCTCGGTGACCGCTGCGCGGCGCACACCTTCCCCTACATTGAGGTGAAGAACCCGACTGCGCGCGTCGAGCACGAGGCCTCGACCTCGCGGATCGGCGAGGACCAGCTCTTCTATTGCCAGAGCCGCGGCATTTCGGCCGAGGACGCGGTGTCGCTGATCGTGTCCGGCTTCTGCAAGGAGGTGTTCAAGCAGTTGCCGATGGAGTTCGCGGTCGAGGCGCAGAAGCTGATGGGCGTGAGCCTGGAGGGAAGCATAGGGTAAGGAGAGCACCATGCTCGAGATCCGCAACCTGCACGTGACGGTCGATGACAAACCCATCCTGCGTGGCCTCGATCTGGATGTGCGCGCAGGCGAGGTGCACGCGATCATGGGGCCGAACGGCTCGGGCAAGAGCACGCTTGCGCACGTGCTGGCGGGGCGCGAAGGCTATGTGGTGACGCAGGGGGAGATCCGCTACATGGGGCGCGACCTGCTCGCGCTGGCGCCGGAGGAGCGGGCGCGCGAAGGCATCTTCCTCGCGTTCCAGTATCCGGTGGAGATTCCCGGGGTCGCGAACATCTACCTGCTGAAGGCGGCGCTGAACGCGATGCGCCGGCACCGGGGCGAGGCCGAGCTCGATGCGGTCGACTTCCTCGCGCTGGTGAAGGGCAAGCTCAAGCTCATGGAAATGGATGAGACCCTGCTGTATCGCGCGGTGAACGAGGGGTTCTCCGGTGGTGAGAAGAAGCGCAACGAGATCCTGCAGATGGCGGTGCTGGAGCCGCGGCTGGCGATCCTCGACGAGACCGATTCGGGCCTCGACATCGATGCGCTGAAGGTGGTCTCGAACGGCGTGAACGCGATGCGCAGCCCGGAGCGCGCGATGATCCTCGTGACGCACTACCAGCGCCTGCTCGACCACATCCGGCCCGACCGCGTGCATGTGCTCGCGCAGGGGCGGATCGCGCTGTCGGGCGGGCCGGAGCTGGCACAGGAGCTGGAGCGGCGCGGTTATGCCTGGGTCGAAACCGAGGCGCGCGGGAAGCAGGCCGGCGCGGCGGGAGCGCAGCGATGAGAGTCGCACCCGCTGAACCCTGCGTGCCGGGATTCGTGTCGGCGTATCCGGCCCTCGCACCGCGGCTTCCCGGGGTGGCGCTCCCATGGTTGTGCCGGTGCCGTGACGAGGCGATGGAACGCTTCGCCGCGCTCGGCCTGCCGACCACGCGCGACGAGGACTGGAAATACACCAGCGTCGCGGCGATCGCGCGGCGGGCGTTCGGGGTGGCGACGGCGGTCGACCTCTCGGACGACGTCCGTGCGATGGTGTCGCGCCATGCGATGGCGGGAACGCACCGGATGGTGTTCGTCGATGGACATTTCGTGCCGGGATTGTCGCAAGCGATGCCCTTGCCGGCTGGCGCGTGGGTTGGCAGTTTGGCGCAGGCGCTCGATACGCGGGCGGAGGATGCGGAAGCCTTCTTCGCTGCTGCCGACGAGGCGACGGACGGTTTCGCGGCTTTGAACGCCGCGTTCTGGAGCGACGGCGCGTGGATGGACCTGGCCGCGGGCGTCGCGCTCGAAGCGCCGGTGCATCTGCTGTTCGTCACGACGCGCAGCGATCTCGCGGTCTTCCCGCGCAACCTGATCCGGGCGGGAGCAGGCGCCAGCGCGACGGTGATCGAACACCACGTCGGCCCGGATGGCGTCGCCTACCTCGGCGACACGGTGACGCGCGTCGTGCTCGGGCGCGGTGCGCGCGTCGCGCACACGAAACTGCAGCAGGAGGGCAGGAAGGCGTTCCACATTGCGGAGGTCGCTGCCGAGCAGGGGCAGGACAGCGCTTTCGTGTCGCACGCCTTCGCCTTCGGCAGCCAGCTCGCGCGTGCCGCGATCGCGACGCGGCTCGGTGCGGAAGGCTGCGAGGCGCGCCTATCGGGCCTCTACGTGGGAAGCGGGCGCCAGCACATCGACCACCACACCTGCATCGACCACGTCAGCCCGCGCGGCACCAGCCGCGAGCTGTACAAGGGCGTGCTCGACGAGGCGGCGCGGGCGGTGTTCAACGGTCGCGTGATCGTACGGCCGGATGCGCAGCGCAGCGACGCGTTGCAGTCGAATCGCAACCTGCTGTTGTCGGAGGACGCCGAGGTCGATACCAAGCCGCAGCTCGAGATCTGGGCGGACGACGTGAAATGCGCGCACGGCGCGACGGTCGGTCAGCTCGACGCGGATCAGCTGCACTACCTGCGCGCGCGCGGCATCGGCGAAGGCGATGCGCGGGCGCTGCTGATCCGGGCCTTTGCGGCGGACGCGCTCGCGGGCATCGAGCACGGCCCGCTGCGGATGCGGCTCGAATCGCTGCTGCCGGGTGCGCTGCCCGAGGTGGCGTGAGGAGGATGATGATGCGCGACGACCCGAAGGAGCGCGCGGCGCTGGGCAGGACGGCGAATGCGATCGCTGCGGCGAATGCGATCGCTCCGGCGGACGCCATCGCGCGCCGGCGGGCGGATTTTCCCATCCTCGCGCGGACGGTGAACGACCGTCCGCTGGTGTATCTCGACAACGGTGCGACGAGCCAGAAGCCGCAGTGCGTGATCGACTCCGAGACCCATTACTACGCGCATCTCAACGCCAACGTGCATCGCGGTGTGCATCGCCTGAGCCAGGAGGCGACCGATGCCTACGAGGCCGCACGCGACACCGCGCGGAATTTCCTCAACGCCGCGCAGCGCGAGGAGATCGTGTTCGTGCGCGGCACGACCGAGGCGATCAATCTCGTTGCCAACAGCTTCGGGGCGCGTTTCCGCGCCGGGGACGAGATCCTCATCACCGGCATGGAGCACCACTCCAACATCGTGCCGTGGCAGCTCGCGTGCGAGCGCAGCGGGGCGGTGCTGAAGGTGGCGCCCGTGGACGACAGCGGCGAACTCGACGGGGCAGCCTTCGAGTCGCTGCTGTCGCCGCGTACCCGCATCGTCGGGCTGACGCATGTGTCGAACGCGCTTGGCACGATCAATCCGGTGCGCGAGCTGATCGCGCTGGCGCATTCGTGCGGCGTGCCGGTGCTGCTCGACGGCGCGCAGGCGGTGCCGCATCTGGCGATCGACGTGCAGGCGCTGGATTGCGATTTCTACGCCTTCTCGGGTCACAAGCTGTACGGGCCGACCGGCACCGGCGTGCTGTATGGGCGGCGCGCCTTGCTGGAGGCGATGCCGCCGTGGCAGGGCGGCGGCGACATGATCCGCCAGGTGAGTTTCGCGCGCACGACCTACAACGACCTGCCGTACAAGTTCGAGGCGGGCACGCCCAACATCGCCGGGGCAATCGCGCTGGCGGAGGCGATGCGCTATGTGCAGGGCGTCGGCTTCGATGCGATCGCGGCCCACGAAGGTGCGCTGCTGCGCGATGCGACGGAGCGCGCGCGAGCGTTTCCGGGGCTGCGGCTGATCGGCACGGCACGCGAGAAGGCGGCGATCCTGTCCTTCGTGCTCGCGGACGTGCATGCGCACGACGTCGGCTCCATCCTCGACCACGAGGGCGTGGCGGTGCGCACCGGGCACCACTGCGCGATGCCGCTGATGGAGCGCTTTGGCGTCGCGGCGACGGTGCGGGCCTCCTTTGCCCTGTACAACACGCACGAGGATGTCGCGGCGCTGTTCGCGGCGCTGGAGAAGGTGCGGGAGGTGTTCGGCGATGCCTGAACTGCGCGACCTGTATCAGGAACTGATCATCGACCACGGCCGGCGGCCGCGCAATTACGGTGCGCTCGCCGATGCCAACCACAGGGCCGAGGGCTTCAACCCGCTGTGCGGCGACCGCATCACGCTGTTCGTGAAGACGCGCGAGGGGGTGATCGAGGACGTGCGCTTCGAGGGCACCGGCTGCGCGATCTCGACCGCTTCGGCGTCGCTGATGAGCGAGGCGTTGAAGGGCAGGACCGAGGCTGAGGCGCGGGCACTGTTCGACGGTTTCCATGCGCTGGTGACCGGCGAGGGCGCCGCGCAGGAGACGCCGCTCGGGAAGCTGGAAGTGCTCGCCGGCGTGGCGGAATTCCCGGCACGCGTGAAGTGCGCGACGCTCGCGTGGCACACGCTGCTGGCGGCCTTGAAAGACCAGTCCGCTCCGGTTTCCACGGAGCAGGATGACCCGGAGCGCGCGGATGCGGCCGGGACGGGGCGGGCGTCCGATGGATAAGCGGGAAAAGAAGGGAAAGAGCAGGAAGATGGGCATCTTCGATTGGCTGCATCGCGCCGAGAAGCTGAAGGCCGAAGAGCAACAGGCGCCGCCGGAGGCGGGTCTGCGGGCCGAGGTCATCGCGGCGCTGCGCACCGTTTATGACCCGGAGATTCCGGTCAACATCTACGATCTGGGCCTGATCTACGGACTCGATGTCGACGAGGAGTCGGGCAAGGTCGCCGTACGCATGACCCTGACGGCCCCCGGCTGCCCGGTCGCGGAGACTTTCCCGGGTACCGTGCAGTGCGTGGTCGAGGCAGCACCCGGCGTCAGCGAGGCGAGTGTCGAGCTGGTGTGGGATCCGCCGTGGTCGGCCGATCAGATGAGCGAAGCCGCGCGGCTGGAACTGGGGCTGCTGTGATGGCGGACTGGGTCGATGTCGCGAAGCTCGACGAATTCGGCGACGGAACGGTGCGCGTCGTGGCGCTGGACGACGGGCGCGAGGTGGCCGTGTTCAACGTGGGTGGGCGTTTCCATGCGATCGAGGACCGCTGCAGCCACGAGGAGGAGACCTTGTCCTGGGGTGTCGTCGAGGGCGACGAGGTGATCTGCCCGCGCCACGGCGCGCGCTTCTCGCTGGTGACGGGCGCGGCGCTCACGCCGCCGGCGTGCGAGCCCGTTGCGACCTTTGCGGTGCGTGTGGAAGGCGGCGTCGTGCAGGTCGACGCGGCGTCCGCGCGTTGATGGGTACGGTTCGCGGCGGTCCGCTCGGCCGTTCAGGTCGTTTCCATCGCCTGGTGCGCCGCGATGTAACGCACGACGTCCGCCGGCGGCACCGGCCGGCTGAAGCGAAAGCCCTGCATCACGTCGCAGCCGTGCAGCCGCAATGCGTCGATCTGGCTTTCCGTCTCCACGCCTTCGGCCAGGACGCTGAGCCCGAAGCCGCGCGCGATGCCGACGATCGCGCTGATCACCGGCGACTGGCAACTGGTGGTCTCAAGGTCGCGGACGAAGGACTGGTCGATCTTGATGGTGTTGACGGGGAAGCGGCGCAGGTAATTCAGCGATGAGAAGCGCGTGCCGAAGTCGTCGATCGAAATGCGCAGGCCGTGCGTGCGCAGCTCCTGCACCTTGGCGATGACGGTTTCGGCGTCATCCATCAGCATGTTCTCGGTAATCTCGATCTCGATGCATTCGGGCGCCAGCTCGTGCGTGCGGATCGGCTGCAGGATGCGCTCGACGATGTCGGCGCGGGTGAACTCGAGCGGCGAGATGTTCACGGCGACCTTCAGGTCGGTGATGCCCTGCTTGATCCAGATCGCCTGCTGGCGGCAGGCCTCGTTGAGGACCCAGTCGCTGATCGCGAAGATCAGGCCGCCTTCCTCGGCGAGCGGGATGAAGGTGTTGGGGCCCAGCATGCCGCGCTCGGGATGTTCCCAGCGCACCAGCGCCTCGACCCCGGTGACGCGGCCGCGGCGGATGTCGACCTGCGGCTGGTAGTGCAACGTGAGCTGGCCGCTTTCGATCGCGATGCGCAGCTCGTTGTCGAGGTCCACGCGCTCGCTGTGGTTGCGGCTCATCTCCTCCGTGTAGCGCAGGAAGCCGTTCTTGCCCTGGGCCTTGACCTGGCACATCGCGATGTCGGCGTCGCGCAACAGGTGGTCCGGCGTTTCGGCGTCGTCGGGGAACACCGCGATGCCGATGCTCGCCGTGCAGCGGAAGTCGCGCCCGCCAACGGTGAAGGGCGTTTTCAGCGCCGTGGTGATCTTCTCCGCGATCGTGCGCACGGCCTCGGCATCCGCGATGTCGGGCAGCAGGATGGTGAATTCGTCGCCGCTCTGGCGCGACATCGTGTCGCCGGCGCGCAGGCATTCGCGCACGCGACGCGCGAAGCCCTTCAACAGCTCGTCGCCCTCGAGTTGGCCGTGGGTGTCATTCACGAGCTTGAAGCGATCGAGGTCGATGTACATCAGGCCGACCACTTCGCCGCGGCGGCGCGCCTGGCTGATGGCGAGGTTGAGGCGGTCGCGGAACAGCACGCGGTTGGGCAGGCCGGTGAGGAGGTCGTGGTAGGTCTGGTAGCTGATCGTCTCCTCGGCGTGCTTGCGCTCGGTGATGTCGCGCAGGACGCCGGCGGTGCCGACGAAGCGCTTCGCATCGCCGTCGTCCACTTCATGCTGGTAGATGCCCTGCGAGCTCAGTATCGCGACGATGGTGCGGTTCTCGAAGCTGCGTACGTCGAGGTTGCGGCAGCGCAGGCGGATTTCCTGGTTGGTCGTCGCGCGCAGGCCGACGCGGCGCTCGGCGAAGGCGCTGCGAGCCTGCTCCAGGTCCATGGGGTGGACGATCACGGAGTAGTGCTTGCCCACGAGCTCGCCGCGGTTGTAGCCGAGCAGGGATTCGATGCGGCGGTTGAGGAAGACGAAGCGGCCTTCCGGGTCGAGGGTGTAGATGATGTCCGGCGAGTATTCGACGAGGAATCGGTGCAGGCGCTCGGAATCCTCGAGGCGCGCGGTCATGCGCGCGTTCTCGCGCTCGAGACGGCGGCGGCTGATGGCCTTGTCGACGGTCCGGATCAGGTCTTCCGGGTCCGCGTGCTTGCGGATGAACTCGCAGGCGCCGCGTCGCAGCGCGAGGATGGCGGAGTCGATTGCGTCGTCGCCGCTGAACACCACCACGGCGGTGTCGATGCCGGCTTCGGCCATCTGGGCCATGATCTCGGTGCCGTGCATGTCGGGCAGGTGCAGGTCCAACACCATGACATCGATCTCGGTGCTGCCGAGCCGGGCGATCGCGTCGGCGCCGTTCGCGCAGGTGAGGATCTCGCGTCCTTCCGCAGCGAGGAGCGCGCCGTAGGCTTCACGTATGCGCGGCTCGTCGTCGACGATCAGCACCCGCGCTACAGGCTGCGCGGCGGGGCCGGCCTTGCCTGCCGTGAACAGGCTCTTGCCAATCTCCATCGAAGTTCTCCGGAGCGAGTGTCACGCATCGCGCTGGCTCGCAAGCATCATGAAACCTGGACACACGGCAGCAGGAGTGAGAGCGTCGTGCCCACGCCCGCCTTGCTGCGACATGAAATTCTGCAGCCGATCCGTGCGGCGATACTGCCCACGATGGACAGACCGTGGCCGCGGTCGGCACTGCTGTGCGCCTGATCCGGGAAGGACAGGTTGCGGATTGCCTCGTCGGGCATTCCGGCACCGCTGTCCTCCATGCGGATCTCGACATACCGCCGTCCATTCTGAACGACTCCGTCGAGCACCGAGATTTCAAAGCGCCCACCTCGGGGCGTCGCCTCGGCGGCGTTCTTCCACAGGTTAACGAGGATTTGTTTCAGGCTGTCGGGGTCGCAGCCAGCGTTTTCGGTGTCTTCGCCGAGCCGGCTGGTGACGGTGATCCCCCTGTCGCCGAAAAGCGGTGCGTCGTAAAGGGCGAGGAGTTCGCGGATGAGCGCGTTGACCGCCACGGAGGTCGCCGCGCCGGTCGGCGTCGGTACCTCGTTCATGCGCCGCACGATGCCGGCGACGCGGTCGATTTCTTCGCGCAGCACATCGAGCTCGTGCCGCACTTCGCTGTTTTCAGGCAACTTCTGGTCGAGGATGCGCAGATAGCTCTTGATGATCCCGAGCGGATTGCCGGCTTCGTGCACGATGCGGCGTGCCTGTCGACGGAAGGCCGCGGCAGCTTCGTCCTCGGCCTGCTTGCGGGAGGCGGTGGCGTCCTGCCATGCCTCGACGCACACGCCGCCAATTCGGCCGAAGTTGAGCAGCCAGGGTGTGCGGCGTCTGAGTCGCGCGTGGGCCGGGTGGCCGAGGGCGAACAGCATCACGCCAACGGTGCGGCGCTTGCCGACCATCGGCACGGAGAGGACCCCTTCGCTGTCGAACGCACGCGCGAGCTGGCGGTCGAGCAGGGATTCGCGTGCTGGCCGTGCGTCGTCGAAGCTGCTGCGGACGTCACGGTCGGCGATCGCGCGCGTGGCGAGCCCCGCATCGCTGCCGCGCGGGACGCGGGTCTGCCGGAAGATGGCGGCCTGGCCTGCGATGTCCCTGCCGCTGAGGTCGCCCGAATCGCGGTCGATGAGCAGGAAGCCCATGCGCGGCAGTTCGAACAGGATGCGCGCAGATTCGCGCAGGGCGTTCAGCAGTTCGGTTTCGCTCGTGAGTTCGTGCAGGTCCTGCTGCAGCGGGTGCATCACCGCCATGTCGCGGACGCGCTCAGCCAGTGCGCGGTCCGCGTCGTGCGGCTCGTGCGCAGGTGCGAGGACCGTCACGTTGGGGAGCGTGCGCTGCGCCGGGGCGTCTTCGGGCTCGGGTTGTGCCGTGATCCCCATGGCGGTGGCGATGACTTGCACGTGGTCGAGGGCACGGGTCAGGATGCGTCCGGGTTCGAAGCTCGCGTCGGTGTCGAAGAGCGTTGCGCCGAGTTCCTCGAAGGGGGCGAGGCCGCGCACGCCGCGCGCGAGCACGTCGGCGAACCACACCAGGCGGGGCAGCTTCGAGGCGGTGACGATTTCCTCGGCACTCGCGTGGTGGAACAGGATTGCGTCGGCGAGTCCGCTGTCCAGCTGCCATTGGTCGGCGAGCCAGGTGCCCACCTCGCAGTGATCGGTCGACAGGCTGGTGCGCTCGAGCTCGGCGAGCTTGTCTTCATCTCCGGCCTGCGACAGCAGCCAGGCATACTGTTCCCCCAGCGCGGACATGAGCACGAGCTGGCCCACGTCGTGCAGGAGTCCGGCGAGATAGGCCTCTCCGGGGTGCGGATAGCCGGTTGCGGCGGCCAATGCGCGGCTGGTTTCGGCCACCAGGAGCGAGTGGTGCCAGAAATCGGTGAGATCGGCGGCGACCGTGCCGGGTTCGGAGTCGAACAGACGCTTGACCGCGAGGCAGGTGGCCATGGAGCGCACCAAGCGGATCCCGAGCAGCGACACGCAGGACTTGATGTCGCTCGCAGGGGTGCTGCGGCAGAACGCGGCCGAATTGGCGGCGGTCAGGATGCGGGCGCTCAGGGCCGGATCCTGGCTCACGACGGCGGCGAGTGAGTCGACGGTGGACGATTCGTCGTCCAGCAGCTGTATCAGGCGTAGCAGGACCTGCGGCAACGGAGGAACGTTCGCGCCTTCGACTGCAGCCGTGACGGTTTGCGGAAGTTGAAGATCGCGCATTGGTCGGATTATTCGATCGCCGATTACCACTGTCCGTGACGGGTATTGCCACCCGCGCCTTGCGCTCGTTGGCGCCGCACGATTACTGCCGTTCGAGAGTAACCTGTAAGTGATAGTAACCGAAGATTCATCATCTACGTAGGGTGGCCGGGTATAAGGCAACGCTTATTTGGTTGATGTGTGCAATTTTCACGCGAATCCGGCTTTCTCTGCCATTGCGCAACGGCGATCGCGATCCATGCTGAATACAGGTCGCGGAGCCGGAAGGGGGAAGGCCCCGTGGCGCCTGTGGCGGGAGAGGGACCGGGGGCGGGCATGGACATCTGGCGCGGACAGGTCGATGAGGTGTTGGCGGGGCTCGGAACGGGGCGCGAAGGTCTGGGCGTCGCCGAGGCCGCGCGCCGTCTTGCGACCTTCGGACGCAACCGCGTCGAGGCCCGTCCGCGACAAGTCCTCGCGCTGCGCTTTGCGCGCGAATTCACCCATTTCTTCGCGATCATCCTGTGGATTGCAGCGGCGCTTGCGCTGGTCGCCGACCGGTTCGATCCGGGGCAGGGCATGGGCGCGCTGGCCGCCGCGATCGTCGGCGTGATCTTCGTGAACGGATGTTTCTCGTTCTGGCAGGAGTATCGCGCCGAGCGGGCGATCGAGGCGCTGGCGGCGCTGTTGCCGCAGCGTGCGCTGGTCTGCCGCGACGGGGTGCTGGAGACGGTGCTGGCGCAGGACCTCGTGCCGGGCGACGTGATCGTGCTGGAAGCGGGCGACAACGTGCCGGCCGACTGCCGCGTGATCGGGGCGCAGGGACTGCGCGTGAATGCCGCGACGGTGACGGGCGAGTCGCGGCCGGTGGGACGGGTGGCCGAACCGGTGGAGGCCGCAGGGGCCGAGGACGCGCGCAACCTCGTGCTCGCGGGGACCTCCGTCGTGGCCGGGCATGCGCGGGCGGTGGTGTTTGCAACCGGCATGCACACGGAGTTCGGTCGCATCGCGCACCTGAGCCAGCACACGGAGGAGCGGCCGTCGCCGCTGGCGCTGGAGATCGCCCGTCTGTCGCGGCTCGTCGCGCTGGCGGCGACGGCGCTGGGCGCGGTGTTCTTCTTCGTCGGGCGCGCGATCGGCGTGCCTTTCTGGGACAGCGCGCTGTTCGCGATCGCGATCATCGTCGCCAACGTGCCGGAGGGGCTGATGCCGACCGTGACGCTGTCCCTCGCGATGGCGACGCAGCGCATGGCGCGGCGCAATGCGCTGGTGCGCCACCTGCCGGCGGTCGAGGCGCTCGGCGCGACGACGGTGATCTGCACCGACAAGACCGGGACACTGACCGAGAACCGCATGCGCGTCGTGAGCCTGCTGGCCGGGGGGAGGGAGCGGACGCCGCGCCCGGCAGGGGCGGAGGGGGCGAACGGGCCGGGCGTGACCGCGGAGCTGGCGGGCTTGCTGGCCGTTGCCGCAGGGTGCCACAGCCTGCGTCCCGATGCGGATGTGGAGGGCGGCTACGCGGGCGATCCGATGGAGGTCGCGCTGGTCGAGTGCGCCGCGGCATGGGGTGTGCGGGAGTCGGGCACGCGGATCGCCGAACTGCCGTTCGAGACGGGGCGCAACCGGATGTCGGTGGCGGTGGCGGAGGGTGGCGACGTCTGGTTGCTGTGCAAGGGCGCGCCGGAGGTCGTCGTGCCGCGCTGCGTGCTGCAGCGTGCACCCGATGGCGGGACCGTCGCGGTGGATGCGGACGCCGTCCGCAGCGCGCTCGATGCGATGGCGCGGCGCGGCCTGCGGGTGATCGCACTGGCGCGGCGCCGGCTCGATGCCGGTGAGACGGTCGCCGACGATAGGGCCAAAGACGAGGCCGAGCGAGACCTGATCCTCGAAGGGCTTGCCGGCATCGAGGATCCGCCGCGGCCGGATGTGCGCGAGGCGGTGGCCTGCTGCCGCGAGGCGGGCATCCGCGTGATCATGGTGACCGGGGATTACCCGGCGACGGCCGTCGCGATCGGACGCGAGATCGGCCTTACCGGAGAGGCGCCGCGGGTGTTGCGCGGCGAGGACGTCGCGCGGATGAACGCGGCGCAGCTCGCGCTGGCGCTCGACAGTCCCGAGGTGATCTGCGCGCGCGTCACGGCGGAGCACAAGCTGCGTGTCGTGCAGGCCCTGCAACGGCGCGGAGACGTGGTCGCGGTGACCGGCGACGGCGTGAACGACGCGCCGGCGCTGCGGGCGGCGGACATCGGCATCGCGATGGGGCGCGGCGGCACCGACGTGGCGAAGGAGGCGGCGGACATGGTGCTGCTGGACGACCACTTCGCGACCATCGTCAGCGCGATCGAGGAAGGGCGCGCGGTGTTCGAGAACCTGCGCAAGTTTCTGACCTACATCCTGACGTCGAACATCCCCGAACTGGTCCCGTGCCTGGTGTTCGTGCTGCTGCGCGTGCCCCTGCCGCTGACGGTGATCCAGATCCTGGCGGTCGATCTCGGCACCGACATGCTGCCGGCGCTCGCGCTCGGCGCCGAGCCGCCGTCCCCGGGGCTGATGAAGCGGCCGCCGCGCCCGCGCAGTGCGCGCCTGGTGGACGGAGCGCTGGTCGCGCGGGCCTACCTGTTCCTCGGTGTGCTGGAGTCGGCGGCGTCGCTCGCCGTGTTCTTCGGCGTGCTCGCGGCGGGCGGCTGGGTGCACGGCGAGGGGCTGGGAAGGCTGGATCCCCTGTATCTGGAGGCGACCACGGCCTGCCTGACGACGATCGTCGTGATGCAGGTCGCAAACCTGTTCCTGTGCCGCGATGCGCGCCAGGCTGCCTGGCCCCCGGGGCTGGGGGCGAATCGGCTATTGCTGTGGGGGCTGGGGTTCGAGTTGGCGCTGATCGCGGCGATCGTCTACCTGCCGGTCGGCAACGCCATTTTCGGCACCGCGCCACTGGACGCAGAGATCTGGCTACGGATGCTGCCCTTCGCGTTCGCGATGGTGGCGCTGGAGGAGGGGCGCAAGGCGTGGTTGCGACGTCGGGCCGCCGCTAGCGGCGGCGCGATCGGTGGATGCGGCTACGGGCGGGGCGCAGGGCGGCGGTAGTCGCGCAGCAGGCGCAAGGCCTCCTCGTCCTCGACTTGCGTGAAGTCGCCGTAGAAGCCGCTGATGCCGCCCAGCCAGGTCGGCTTGAGCACGCATTCGACGTCGTCGCAGTGGCGGGCGAGGGTGTCCAGCGTGTCGGGCGGGGCGACCGGGACGGCGACGATCAGCTCGTGCGGCTGCTTCGCGCGGATCACGTGCAGCGCCGCGAGCATGGTCGCGCCGGTCGCCACGCCGTCGTCGGTGACGATCACCGAGCGTCCTGTGATTTCGGCCGCGGGGCGCACGGCGCGGAAGCGTTCCTTGCGGCGGTCGATCTCGGCGATCTGGTGCGCACGCTCGCGCTGGAGGTATTCGTCATCGACGCCGATCACCGAGCGCGCATAGTCGGCGAGGTACTCCTCGCCGTCCTCTCCGATCGCGCCGATCGCGAGCTCCGGGTCGTAGCGGGCGCGCAGCTTGCGGGCGAGCACGACGTCGAGCTCCGCGCCGAGTTCGCGTGCGAGCACGGCGCCGGTGACGACGCCGCCGCGTGGTATCGCCAACACGAGCGGATTCTTCAGCGGGCGTCCCTTGAGCCTGGCCGCGAGTTGGCGCGCGGCGTCTTCCCTGTCCTTGAACATGGCCGTCTCCGATCATCCATTTCAGTTATGGAGGATCGCGGCGGAAAGGCAAGGAAACGGGGCTTCTGCCCCGCGAGTTGGCGTTCAGGGCGGCGCGACGCCGCGGCGGACCATCTCGACCATCGCCTCGGCGATCTGCTGCGGGGTGCGGCGGCCTTCGCGATACCACAGGTAGACCCAGTTCATGCCGCCGAGCAGGAACAGGCGCAGCAGCGAGCGGTCCGTGCCGGCTGCGAGGGGCAGGGCGTTGACCAGGTCGCGGAATAGTTGTTCGTAGGCTTCGCGCGCCGGCTGAATCTTCGCGAGGAGTTCCTGGTTGCCGACGAGTGCGAGGTTGTGCCCGGTGATGCGCTCGACCGCCGGGCCTTCGATCATCTGGGTGACGTGCACCTCGCAGGCGCGGCGTAGTCGCGCCCAAGGGTCGGAAAGGGCCTCGATCTCCTTGGTGATCGTGTGCATGACGCGCTGGAAACCTTCGTGGTGGACGGCGAGGTAGAGCTCGTCCTTGGACGCGAAGTGATGGTAGACGGAGCCGGGCAGCAGCCCGACCTTGCGCGCGATGTCGCGGATCGAACTGCGGTCGTAGCCCTGCTCGGAGAAGAGTTCGGCGGCGGCGTCGAGGATGATCTGGCGGCGGTCGCGCGGTTCGTCATGGTCGCCCGAACCGTCGCTGGCGCATATCGCCAGTTGGGTGCTGAGCGTGCCGCGTTCGAGGAGCTCGCGCTGGTTGTCGGTGAGGGTGGCGAGGCCCTCGGGGGTGGCGTCCACGAGGGCCTGCAGGCGCTTGGCGGTGGTCTCGAGGCCGTGCTTCTGCCAGATGTAGCGCACGCCGGAAGGCGAGATCGTCAGTCCGGTGCGGCGCAGGCGTTCGGCAACGGCGGCCTGCCCGAGCCCGGGTTCCTCCCGCGACAGCCGCAGGATCTCGGCCTCGGTCGGGGAGGGCTGCGGATCGTCGTGGGCGGCGGCCGGGGCGGAGGTCATCGAAAAGGTCTTTGGCTGCTGTTGTGGGGCGGGAATCATAGCGTGCAGGGCGTCAGGGTGCGTGTGCGGTCTTCCGGACGAGCATTTCGGCCCTCCCCGCCCTTGTTGATGATTGGACGACTTGATCCAGTGTTTGAGATGGTTGTCCGGGCGTCAATAGAAAGGACGCGCGACGCAATGAGCACCACGCCTGTCTCTTGTGCGCCGAGTACCGGCGAACCTTCGGGCGTCCAGTTCCGCAATCCAGGACGGTCGTACCAGGGGGTGTAGGCCGGTGTACAAACTAATCGAACAAGTGTTTGACAAGTAACAATAGCGCTGCTAACTTGGACACCATGCCGACCCATGACGAGGTCCGGCGACAGAGCGGCCGGAGCCGCCATCCAATCGACCCGACACCGTCGGGCGCAAAGACACCAAAGGAGTGAGTGAACATGCAGGTCAAGAAACTCGCAGTGCTGTGCTCGCTGGCCGCCGCCTCGTACGTTTCGCCGGCGCTGGCCGACATCACGATCGGCATCTCGCTGTCGGCGACGGGGCCGGGCGCCTCGCTGGGGATTCCCGAGAAGAACGTGTTTGCGCTGCTGCCGACGCAGATCGGCAACGAGAAGGTCAATTTCGTCGTGCTCGACGATGCCACCGATCCGACGATGGCGACGAAGAACGCGCGCAAGCTGGTGACCGAGGACAAGGTGGACGTGCTGATCGGTTCCTCGACGACGCCGGCGACCGCTGCGATCGCCGAGGTGGCCAGCGAGAGCGCCACGCCGCAGGTCACGATCAGTCCCGTATCGCTGCCGGCCGAGCGCAACAAGTGGGTGTTCCGCACCCCGCAGCAGAACAGCGTGATGGCCGCGGCGTTGGTCGGCCACATGAAGCAGAACGGCGTGAAAACGCTCGGCTTCATCGGTTTCTCGGACGCGTATGGCGAGGACTGGCTGACGTCGGTGATGGGCAAGGCGGAGGCGGCTGGCATCAAGCTCGTTGCGACCGAACGCTATGCGCGTGCGGACACCTCGGTGAGCGGCCAGGTGCTGAAGCTGATGTCGGCGCGACCCGACGCGATCCTGGTCGTCGGTTCGGGTAGCCCCGCCGCGCTGCCGCAGACCACGCTGGTCGAGCGCGGTTACAGGGGGCAGGTGTATCAGACGCACGCGGTCGCCAACCAGGCCTTTCTCAAGGTCGCGGGCAAGGCGGCCGACGGCGTGATCATCCCGGTTGGGCCGGTGGTGGTGGTGGATCAGATTGCCGATTCGCATCCGTCCAAGACGATCGGCAAGAGTCTCGTGACGAAGTACGAGGAGAAGTACGGCGCCGGCTCGTTCTCGTCCTTTGCAGGTCATGCCTTCGACGCGTGGCGGCTGATCGAGCAGGCGGTACCGGTCGCGCTGAAGAGCGCCAAGCCGGGTACGCCGGAGTTCCGCACGGCCCTGCGCGACGCGCTCGAGGGGAACAGGGAAGTCGTCGCGAGCCACGGCGTCTACAACATGAACGCCAACGACCATTTCGGCCTGGACGAGCGCTCGCACGTGCTGGTGAAGATCGACAGCGGCAATTACCGGCTGATCAAGTAAGCAGCGCATGCGGGGACGATTCATGAGCACACGCAACGAGATCGACGCGATGTTCGCGCGCCCGGTCGTGAATATCGAGGAAAGGCCCGATGGAAGCCGGGTCCTGCGGTCGGGCATCACGCTGCCTCAGACCTACGCGCGCTGCGTCGGCGAGTGGCTGGAGCACTGGGCGCGGGAGGCGCCGGAGCGCGTCTTCCTCGCCGAGCGCAACGCGGCGGGCGAGTGGGACAGGGTCACCTACGGCGAGGCGCGCCGGCGCGTGGTCGCGATCGCGACCTGGCTGCTGGGGCAGAACCTGTCCGCCGAGCGGCCGGTGGTGATCCTGTCCGACAATTCCATCGAGCATGCGCTGCTGATGTACGCGGCGATGCACATCGGCGTGCCTTCGTGCGCGATCTCGACGGGCAACTCGCTGATGTCGAAGGACTTCGCCAAGCTCAAGGGCAACATCGAGCTGATGCGCCCCGGCGTGATCTATGCCGACGAGGTTGGGCGCTTCGCGGCGGCGATCGAAGCGGTTCGGCCGTTGCACGACGGTGTGGTCCTCGCGGGCCGCCGGAGTGGACAGGTGGCCGGTTGCGTCGCCTTCGCGGACATCGAGGCGAGTGGTGGCAAGAGAAGCGGCGACGAGGCCGCGGTGATGCGTGCCTTCGATCGCATCACGCCCGACACGATCGCCAAGTTCCTCTTCACGTCCGGTTCGGTCGGTACGCCCAAGGCGGTCATCAACACGCAGCGCATGCTGTGCGCGAGCCAGTTGGCGAAGGAACTGGTGTGGCCCTTCCTCAGGGACGAGCCCCCGGTGCTGGTGGACTGGCTGCCGTGGAGCCATACCTTCGGCAGCAATCACAACCTGAACATGGTGCTGCGCTGCGGCGGCAGCCTCTACATCGATGACGGCAAGCCGGTGCCGGCGCTGCTGGGCAAGACCTTGCGCAACCTCAAGGAGGTGTCGCCGACGATTTACTTCAGCGTGCCGCGCGCCTACGACATGCTGGTGCCCGAACTGCGTCGCGACGCCGAACTGCGCAACGCCTTCTTCGGGCGCCTGAAGCTGATCTTCTACGCCGGCGCGGCGCTGCCGCAGCACCTGTGGGCGGAGCTGGAGAACCTGTCGGAGGAATCCATCGGCCGCCGCGTTGCGATGGTGTCGTCGTGGGGTTCGACCGAGACCGCGCCGCTCGCGACCGACTGCCATTTCCAGGCGGTGCGCTCGGGGGTGATCGGCGTGCCGGTGCCGGGCGTCGAACTGAAGCTGGTGCCGAGCGCGGACAAACTGGAAGTGCGCGTGCGCGGTCCGAACGTGTTCCCCGGCTACTGGAAGCAGCCCGAGCTCACGGCGAAGTCCTTCGACGAGGAAGGCTTCTACCTGATCGGCGATGCGGTCGAGTTCGTCGATCCGGCGCGGCCCGAAGAGGGGCTGCTGTTCGACGGCCGTGTGGGCGAGGACTTCAAGCTGCTGACGGGTACCTGGGTGCACGTGGGCGCGCTGCGCGTGAAGGGGATCGACGCGCTGAAGCCCGTCGCCCAGGACATCGTCGTAACCGGCCACGACCGCGACGAGATCGGCTTCCTGGTCTTCCCGAACGTCTCCGAGTGCCGCTCGCTGTGCCCCGGCCTGCCGGCCAATGCGCCGGTGGAGCAGGTGCTGGCAAATCCGGCGGTGCTGGCACGGGTGCGCCTGGGCATGACTGCGCTGACGCAGGGCGGGGGCGGATCCTCGACGGTGCCGACGCGGGCGCTGCTGATGGCCGAACCGCCGTCGGTGGAGGCGGGCGAGATCACCGACAAGGGCTACATCAACCAGCGTGCGGTGTTGGCACGGCGCGCGGATCTTGTCGCGGTGCTGTACGCCGAGATGCCGGACAAGGCAGTCATCACCGCGTGACATCGGGGCCGCCCGCCATGGGCGGCCGGAACAAGGAAAGAAGGATCGCCATGAGCGAAGAACTGGTAAGAACCTCGTTTGAGGACAACATCTATACGGTGATGCTGGCGCGGCCCGCGAAGCGCAACGCGATCAGCGACCGCCTCCTGAGTGCCATCGACGCCGCCTTCGCGGCCGTGCCTGAAGGCACGCGCGTGATCGTGCTGGGCGGCGAGGGCGAGCATTTCTGCGCCGGGCTGGATCTCACCGAGCACCAGCATCGCGACCCCTTCGGCGTGATGCAGCACTCGCGCGGATGGCATCGCGTGTTCGACAGCATCCAGAACGGCGGCATCCCGGTCGTCGCGGCGCTGCACGGCGCGGTGATCGGCGGCGGGCTGGAGCTGGCGACCTCGGCCCACGTGCGGGTCGCGGAACCGAACACGATCTATCAGTTGCCGGAAGGCCGACACGGCATCTTCGTCGGCGGCGGGGCATCGGTGCGCGTCGCGAAGATCATCGGCGCGGGGCGCATGTGCGAAATGATGCTGACCGGGCGCATCCTCGAATCCGACGAGGGCCAGCGCCTCGGCCTGTCGCACTACCTCGTCGGCCCCGGCGAGGCGCTGGCGAAGGCGCAGCAGCTCGCGCGCCGCATCGCCGAGAACGCGCCGATGGCGAACTGGGCGATGGTCAGCGCCGTACAGCGCATCGACAACCTGTCGAGCGACGACGGTTTCTTCGTCGAATCGCTGACCGCCGCATTGACACAGACCAGCCCGGAAGTCGCCGAGCGCATCGGGCACTTCCTGCAACGCAAGGGACTGGGACCGCAGCGATGAGCAATCCATACACCGCATCCGAAGCCGCCGCGCAAGCGCGCGCCTACGACGACATCTGGCTGGTGGCAGGGCAGCGCACGCCCTTCGCCGATTACAACGGCCCGCTGCGCGACGTGTCGCCGACCGATCTCGGCATCTTCGCGGCGCGCGCGCTGTTCGAGCGCAGCGGCATCCCGGCCGGCGAGGTCGATGCGATCGTCGCCGGCAACATGGCGCAGGCGAGCTTCGACGCCTACTTCCTGCCGCGCCACATCGGCCTGTATGCGGGGGTAAATCCGGCCGTGCCGGCGCTGCTAGTGCAGCGCCTGTGCGGCACCGGTTTCGAAACCATCCTCGCCGCGGCCGACCAGATTTCGCTCGGCAAGGCGAAGGTCGCATTGTGCGTGGGTACCGAGTCGATGTCGCGCAACCCGATCGCCGCCTACACGCACCGCGCGGGCTTCCGCATGGGGCAGCTCGACTTCCGCGATTTCCTGTGGGAAGCGACCAAGGACACCGCGCCGGGCGACAGCATGGGCGACACCGCCGAGAACCTTGCCAAGCGCTACGGCATCTCGCGCGAGGAGGTCGATCACTTCGCCGCGCAGAGTTTCGTGCGCGCCTGCTCGGCATGGGAGTCGGGCTACTTCGCCGACGAGGTCGCATCCGTGGTGAATTCGAACTGGGTGCTCCCGGGCTATAACCCGCGCGCCTTGAAGCTCGCCGATCGCGCCGAGTGCGTGGACCGCGACGGTCACGTGCGACCGACTTCGCTGGAAACCCTGCAAAAGCTGAAGCCGGCCTTCGGTGGCGTGCAGACCGGCGGCAATAGCTCGGCGATCGTCGATGGCGCAGCGGCGGTGATCGTCGCGCACGGCGACTGGGTGCGGGCGCATGGCGTGAAGCCGCTGGCGCGCATCGTCGCCGGCGCCTCGGTCGCGGTGCCGCCGGAGATCATGGGCATCGGCCCGGCGCCGGCCATTCGCGTGGCCGCGGCGCGAGCCGGACTGAAGGTGGGCGATCTGGGGCGCGTCGAGATCAACGAGGCCTTCGGTGCGCAGTACCTCGCGTGCGAGAAGGAGCTCGGGCTCGACCGCGACAAGACCAACGTGCATGGCGGCGCGATCGCGATCGGGCATCCGCTCGGCGCGTCGGGCGTGCGCCTGACGACGACAGTGGCGCGCGAGCTGCGCGAGGCCGGCCTGCAGTTCGGCGTGTCGTCGGCTTGCTGCGGCGGCGGGCAGGGCGTGGCGATCGTCGTCGAGAATGCGGCTTGAGGGACACCTGATGCAACTCGAACACAACACCTTCATCATCACCGGTGGCGCCTCCGGACTCGGCGAAGCCACTGCGCGCGCCTTCCACGCCGCGGGCGCCAACGTCGTCATCGCCGACCTGAACGCGGCAGCAGGCGAGAGGCTCGCCGACGAACTCGGCCCGCGCGCGACCTTCCATCGCACCGACGTCGCCTCGGAGACCGACGCGCGCGGCTGCGTCGAACTCGCCGTGCAACGGTTCGGCAGCCTGCAGGGCCTCGTGAACTGCGCCGGCATCGGCAACGCCGCGAAGGTGCTGGGCAAGGACGGCCCGCATCCGCTCGACGTCTTCGCCCGCATCGTGAATATCAACCTGGTGGGCACCTTCAACATGATCCGCATCGCCGCGGAGGCGATGGCGCAGGGCGCGGCGAACGCCGGCGGCGAGCGCGGCGTGATCATCAACACCGCCTCGGTGGCCGCCTACGACGGTCAGATCGGGCAGGCCGGCTACGCGGCGTCGAAGGGCGGCATCGTGTCGATGACGCTGCCGATCGCGCGCGAGCTGGCGCGCTTCGGCATCCGCGTCGTCACGATCGCACCGGGTCTGTTCCTGACGCCGATGATGAAGGGGTTGCCCGAGGACGTGCAGAAGTCGCTCGGGGAGTCCGTGCCCTTCCCGCCGCGGCTGGGCGAGCCGGCCGAATACGCGCAGCTGGCACGCTCGATCGTGGAGAATGCGATGCTCAACGGCGAGACGATCCGCCTCGACGGTGCGATCCGGCTCGCGCCGCGGTGAAACATTGCTGATCAGCCCGGCGATCAACTACTTCCGTTCGCCTTGAGCTTGGCAAAGGGCGAGGGCAGGGCTGCGACAGGCTCAGCCCGAACGGTGCTAAGTTTCCGGGCACATAAAACGGACTGCTGCCATGACCGATTACATCGCGCCGCTGCGCGACATGCACTTCATCCTGCGCGAGCTCGCGGGGCTTGACGCCGTCACGGTGCTGCCGGGCTGCGAGGAGGCAACGCCCGACGTCGTCGAGGCGATCCTCGACGAGGCGGGCAAGTTCGCCGCGGGCGTGCTCGCGCCGATCAACCGTGCGGGCGACGAGCAGGGATGCCGGCTGGAGGCGGACGGGCGGGTGACGACTCCCGAGGGCTGGAAGGAGGCTTGGCAGCAGTACGTCGAGGCGGGCTGGATCGGACTGTCGCTGCCGGTCGAATACGGCGGCCAGGGCCTGCCCAAGCTGGTTTCAACGCCCGTGTGGGAGATGTGGTTCTCGACCAACATGGCCTTCACGATGCTGCCGCAGTTGAACGTCAGCCAGGCCGAGGCGCTGCGCATCGCGGCGAGCGAGGACCTGAAGCAGACCTGGCTGCTCAAGGTGGTGAGCGGCGAGTGGGGCAGCACGATGAACCTCACGGAGCCGCAGGCGGGTTCCGATCTCGCGGCGACGCGCGCCCGCGCCGAACCGGCGGCCGACGGCACATACCGCGTCTTCGGCCAGAAGATCTTCATCTCCTGGGGCGAACACGAGCTCACCGAAAACATCGTCCATCTCGTGCTCGCGCGCCTGCCGGACGCCCCGGCGGGGGTGAAGGGGCTGTCGCTCTTTCTCGTGCCGAAGTACCTGCTCGACGCCGACGGAAATCCCGGCGCGAAGAACGACGTGCGCTGCATCGCCATCGAGCACAAGATGGGCATCCACGGCAGCCCGACCTGCACGATGAGCTACGGCGATGCGGGCGGGGCGGTCGGCTGGCTGGTTGGCGAGCCGAATCGCGGGCTGGAAACCATGTTCATCATGATGAACGAGGCGCGCTTCGGCGTCGGCGTGCAGGGCGCGGGGCTGGCCGAGCGCGCCTACCAGCTGGCGCTCGCCTATGCGCGCGAGCGCGTGCAGGGGCGCGACGCGATCACCGGCGAGGCGGGCAAGCCCATCCTGTGCCACCCGGACGTGAAGCGCATGCTGCTGTCGCTGCGCGCGCGTGTGATGGCGATGCGCGCGCTGCTGTACACGGCCGCGGCGTGGTTCGACACCGCGCACCATCACCCGGACGCGGCCGTTGCGGGCAAGGCGCAGCGCTACGTCGACCTGCTGATGCCGGTCGCGAAGGGCTGGTGCACCGAGGTCGGCCAGCAGGCGTGTTCGGACGCGATCCAGGTGTTCGGCGGCATGGGCTTCGTCGAGGAAACCGGCATCGCGCAGTTCGCCCGCGATGCCCGCATCATCACGATCTACGAGGGCACGACCGGCATCCAGGCGAACGATCTCGTCGGGCGCAAGATCCTGCGCGAAGGCGGCGAGACACTGTTCGAACTGATCGCCGAACTGCGCGCGACCGTTGCCGAGTTGCGGCGGGAGGCGGGATTCGGCCCCATCGCCGACGCGCTGGTCGAGAACATCGCCGTGCTCAACGAGACGACATACTGGCTGCTTGCGGCGGGGAAGGACCGCTTTGCCGAGGTCCTGGCCGGGGCGGTGCCCTTCCTGCATCTGCTGGGTACGGCATGCGGCATGTGGCAGATGGCGCGTCTCGCTCTGGCGGCGCGGCGCAGGATCGCGGCCGGGGAGGGCGATGCCGGCTACCACGAGAGCCTGGTCGAACTCGCGCGTTTCTATGCGGCCAGCTTCGCGCCGCAGGCCGCGGCACACGGGCGCACGGTGCGCGAAGCGGGCGGCGCGCTGGCGGCGTTCGACCCGCTCGCCTTCTGACGTTCGCGCATCACCGTACGGTGATGCTGATCTTTCTCGAACGGACGGGCGGGTTGTGCGGGACGTGCTTGTCGTCGCCCATCAGCAGTTGCAGCGTGTGCTTGCCGGGCGGGAGTTCCAGCATCGTCTCGGTCTCGCCCGCGCCGAAGTGAAGGTGGTTGCGATCCGAGGGGATCTCGTGGTCCAGCGCCGGCATGTCCGTGTCGATCAGCAGGTGGTGATGGCCGGTATTGGGGAAGGCCACCCCCTTCGGCGCGACCCCCATGTTGCGCAGGCCGAACCAGACCTTGAACGGCTTTCCGGCCGACATGACTTGGCCGTCGACCGGCCAGCCGATGTAGAGATAGGCATTCGCCGGGGCGGGCGTGCTGCCGGCGAGCGCCAGATCCGAGAGCAGCAAGGCCGCGATCGCGGCAACGAACGGCTTGTACATGAATTCGCTCCCACTGCTTCACTGCGTGATGGGGACACCGCCACTGCGGGCGACGGCTCGGGCCGACCGTGCGCTCAGGGGACGATGATCGTGACCTTTTTCGAATACACGGGCGGGTCGTGCGGCACGTGCCTGTGGTCGCCGAGGAGCATCTGCAGCGTGTGCTTGCCCGGCGGCAGTTCGATGCGCGCCTCGGTCTCGCCGGCGCCGAAATGCAGGTGATTGCGATCCGAGGGAATCTCGCCCTCGGTCACCAGCTCGGTGTCGATGAGGAGGTGGTGGTGTCCGACGTTGGGCATGTCCACCCCTTTCGGCGCAACGCCCATGTTGCGCAGGCCCATCCGCACCCAGAACTTGCCACCGACGATCGTTGCACCATCAGGCGGCCAGACGATGTAGGCCTCGGCGTTCGGCGGTGAAGGCGTCGCGGCGGCGGCCGCGGACGCAATGGTCAGAGCCGCCATCGTCAGCGCGGCAAGAGTGATTTCCCTCGACATGCTGCGCATCCTCCCCGCACAAAGCTGAAGCGAACACACGATCCCGGGCGCATGCGGCGCCCGACTTGCCCGAATTGATTATCACTTCACATTAGGACGGAACTTGCGGGAAAGATACATATAATGAACTGAGATATCGCGGGACTGTGGCCGCCCGAATCCGGGGTGGGCGAGGGGTCGTCCGGCCATGTCTCCTTTCTCCGCGCGAGTGCCCGGGAGGGCTTCCGGACTGCCATGGCAGCGCCCGGGAACCCGCGTTTCGGAGGAGGCCGTACGCTCAACTACAAGGCGAACGAGGTGCGGACGTGTGGCGAGAAATGCTCATCATCGTTGCGTTGGGAGCGAGCGCCGGCGCGGGCGTTCAGGCCGGGGTCCTGCCGAAGGACAGTGCCGACCAATACGAACTCACCTTCTGGGATTCGGTGAAGGACAGCCAGCACGCCAGCGATTACGAGGCGTACCTGAAGGCCTACCCGAACGGCCGCTTCGCGGCCCTCGCCAAGGCGCGCATCGAGCGCCTGCGCGCGGCGGCGCCGAAGACCGACGCGCCCGCTGCACCCAAGGTCGAGGCTCCTGCACCGAAGGTCGAACCCCCGCCGCCCAGGACACCCGCTGCTGCTCCGCCCGCGGCCGAACGGGTGCGGCCGGCCCCCGCTGCGGAGCGGCCACGCGCGACGCCGCGGGTCGCGCCGGCAGCCGCTGCCGCCGTGGCGAGCCTGACTGAAATCCGCGACTGTCCGGCCTGTCCCGTCATGGTCGGCTTGCCGCAAGGCGACTTCGTCATGGGCAGCAATACCGACGATCCGTCCGAACGGCCGGCGCATCCGGTGACCATCACGCAGGCGTTCGCGATCGCCAAGTACGAGGTCACCAACGAGCAGTGGGGCGCCTGCGTCGAGGCCGGCGCCTGCCCGCGCCTGGGCAGCGAAGGCAACGCCCCGAAGAACGCGCCGGTGCGCGACCTGAGCTGGGACGACGCGCAGCAGTACGTCAAGTGGCTGGCGAAGACGAGCGGCAAGCCGTATCGTCTGCCGACCGAGGCCGAGTGGGAATATGCAATTCGCGGCGGGACGACGAGCCGCTATTGGTGGGGCAGCCAGATGCGGCCGGGCAATGCGAACTGCAAGGACTGCGGCGAACCGTCGCGCGCCGACGGTCCCGCATCGGCCGGTTCCTTCGCCGCCAACCCGTTCGGCCTGCACGACATGAACGGCAGCGTGTGGGAGTGGGTCAGCGACTGCTGGCACAGCTCCTACAAGGGCGCCCCGTCCGATGGTCGTTCGTGGGAGGACGCGGACTGCCGGGTTCGCGTGATACGCGGCGGCTCGTGGCGGGAAGGGGCCGATTACATGACGTCGTCGACGCGCTTCAAGTACGGTGCGAGCGTCCGGCATTCCCAGAACGGCTTTCGCGTTGCGCGTGACCTGAAGTAGCGCAGGCGCCGCGACGCCTCAGCGTTCGCGCGCGCGAGTGGTGATCTGCACGAAGTCCGCGACGATGCGGTCCGTGCCGTGCTTGGCGGCGATCTCGCGCAGGCGCTGTTCGAGAGCGCGCAGGTATTCGGCCCGTGATTCGAATTCTGGCCGCAACCCTTCGAAGATCGGGACGGGCGTCACGAGCAGCGTGATCAGCTCCGTACCGAAAGGCTTCGAGATCGTCCAGCCCGCGAGCGTTCCGATGGTCGCGGAGTGGTTGGGCGGCGCCTGGTTGGCTCGCGCGCGCCGGCTTGGGACGAGGTGGGCGACGCTGCCGTCGAGGACGTGATAATCGACGTGGACGTAGGATTCATAGGCGGGCGTGGTGACGTCGACGATCAGCGCGTCGCCTTCCGTGAGCTCGGCGACGGCGCCGCGCATCCGGATCGACGCCGGGTGCCCGGCCTGCCAGTTGCGGTTCCAGTGGGACGAAAGCGCCGCGATCACGTTGCATTTGTCGTCGCTCAGTTGCTGCACGTCGGCCTTCAGCGTCTTGACACCCGGGATGGCATTGAGCGCCTCGGTTAGGCGCGCGACGCCGAAACGCTCGGGCACGTAGCCCCGGACCTGCAGCGCGTCGCCGCTGACCGAGGCCGTCAGTGCGGAACAGGGCACCTGGGCCAGAACGGGCGTGACCGCGGCGAGCGAGAGTGCGGGAGCGGGCGGCGGTGCGACGGGCACCGGCGTCGGCGCCGGGGTCGGCGCCGGGAGCGGGGGCGCGGCTTCTGCGGTCGGCGCCGGGGCGGCGGGCGGTTCGTCGGAACCTTGCGGCGACGCGGGGGTGTCGGACGGTTCCCAATACCAGATCACCGTCACCGCCACCAGCGCTGCCGTCGCGAGGCCAGCGACGCCCAGCGCCAGGGGCACGGTCAGGCGGTGCTCGCCTTTCATCCCCTGCAGGAACTGCGCGACGCTGGGCGTGCGCGACGCGCGATCGAAGGACAACGCGTTGCGCAGGGCCCGCCACTGCATGGCGGGAAGTCCTTTCGGGCGCTGCGGGCGCAAATTGGCATTGCGTGCCTGCGTCGCCGGCAGGCGCCCGAACGGGTGGGTGCCGGTCAGCAGTTCGTAGGTGATGCAGGCAAGCGCGTACACGTCGTCGCGCGGATCGGGTTCGAGGTGTTCGAGGATCTCGGGGCTCGCATACGCGGGCGTCAGGCCGCCCAGGCTGCCCGCGTCGAAGATCGTCGCCTCGACTTCTTCCTCCGAGCGCCGGAAGACGCGGGCGATGCCGAAGTCGATGATCTTCACCTGGCCATTGTCGGTGAGGAAGACGTTCGCCGGCTTGAAATCGCAGTGCACGAAGCCGCGCTCGTGTGCGTACGACAGTGCGTTCGCCATCCCGGTGAAGATGCGCAGGGCGTCGGCATAGGGCAGGCCGCGAAAATCCGGCGCGTGCAGCATGCGGCTCAGCGGCTGCCCGGCCAGGTATTCCATGGTCAGGTACACCATCGACCCGTCGCGGTCGAAGTCATACACGGTGACGATGTTCGGGTGCGCGAGCGTCTGCGCCTTCTTCGCTTCGCGCTGCAGGGCGATCAGCGATTTCGGGTGGCCGCGGAACTGGACGTTCAGGATCTTGATGGCGATGTAGGGATTGCGGTCGGAGGCTTCCAGCTTGCGCAGGTCGAGCGCCTTGTAAACGGTGCCCATGCCGCCGAAGCCGATGCATTCTTCCAGCCGGAAGCGTCCCTTGATGGTCTCGCCGACGCCCTTGACCCGCTCCGGTTCGGCGTCCGGCGGGGCGGGCGAGGCCGCATCGGCCGGCGGGAACATGTCGGCGGGGTTGATCAGCATCCGGGTCTGGTCGGCGCTGGTGGCGGCACCCTTGTTCTGCTCCGGCGCTGCCAAATGCTCGATACGCCGATGCACTTCCGCGTAGACGTCCGGCGGCAGCGGGTACTTGGTGTTTTCCTCGCTAAGGACTTCCAGGAGTTGGGTGTAGTCGGTCTTTTCGGCCTTCAGGGCGTGGTCAACCTGCGCGAAGAACTCGTTGCTGGACAGACCTCCGGCCTGAAAGGCGTGAATCGCGTGCGAAAGACTAGCCATGCGCTCCCCCTCGGTTGGCCGCGGATCCCTGGGCATCATGTTCTCGCCCGCTCGGGCCGGAGAGGATGAACCGGGCGCTGTCGCGGGTTGTGCGACGGGGGCGCACCGCGGCGCCCTTCGGGCAGGGGAAGCGACTGCGCAAAATTCCCCAATCGGACCTTTCAAGAAAAATATAGCCCATATCCATGCGCTTGGCGGTGCGTGGCGCACGCCTGAGAGGCGCTCGCCGCCCTGTCTGCCGCGCCGGTCGCGGCGGATGTTGCTGCCGCGCAGACAGTATTTCGGCGACCTGTTCGGTGGCGCCCACCAGTCTCAGCCGCCGCGCAGGCCGAGTTACGCTGAAAATTTCCTGGACAATGAAAAAGATGCAGTGTTTTCAATGTGTTGAATGTTGTTGGCGGTGCCGCTGTACAGCTGGCACGCTCCCTGCGATAGGAGTTTCGAGCGCGCGAAAGTGCTCGAAACAAATCACCGACCCAAGACGCAAACCCAAGGAGAGCCATCATGAAAACCCTGACCATCAACGACCTGCCGATGACCGAAGAACTGGACCGCGAAGCCATGAGCGAAGTGCGCGGCGGCATGTACATGGGCTTTGCGCCCTATTACTGGGGCGGCTATGTCGACGCCTCGACCACGGACATGTCCTTCAGTGCCGCGCAGCTGATCAACCAGGGGCAGAGCGTCGCGACCAACGTCGGCAACAACGTGGCCGTGCTGGGTGGGTTCGCAAACCCGTCGGTGCCGGTCACCGCGACCCAGAACGCCAGCATCAACAACAACGTCCGCTTCTGATCCAGTCACCGCCCGCGGAGGCAAGCGGCCTCCGCAGCACCCCCACCCCGAGGAGAGCCATCATGAAAACCCTGACCATCAACGACCTGCCGATGACCGAAGAACTGGACTGCGAAGCCATGAGCGCAGTGCGCGGCGGCATGCACATCCTCCCGTATCCGTGGTTCGGCTATGACGCCTCGGTGACGAACGCCTCGTTCGAAGCGCTGCAGCAGATCAACCAGGGCCAGAGCGTCGTCACCAACGTCGGCAACAACGTGGCCGTGCTGGGCGGGTTCGCAAACCCGTCGGTGCCGGTGACCGCGACGCAGAACGCCGACATCAATAACCGCGTGCATTTCTGAGCGGCCGCGCGGACGCGGGGGCCCGACGGCCTCCGCGCCGCGACCCGCATCTCGCCCGGAACCGGCTTTTCAGCGCCATGTCGAATATCGTTGGGATGATCCGTCCGGCGCATGCGGGAGGAGGGGGGATGCAAAATACAAGGACCGTTCCCGAGTCCGCGACTCCAGTGATGGCCTACCTGGAGGTGACCGCCGCGGGCAAGGTCTTCCCCCTGCACGACGAGGTGCTCATCGGGCGCGATCCGCAGGACTCGCTCTCATCCGACCGCTTCCTGTGCATTCCCGAACACACCGTCAGCCGCCGCCATGCGCGCATCCGGCTGCGCGACGGGGCCTACTTCGTCGAGGACCTTCACTCGTCCAACGGTACTTTCGTGCTCGGCAAACGCCTGCAGCCGGGCGCCTGGCATCCCTTGCGCGATGGTGACGAGCTGGCGGTTGCGGCCGAGCACATCATATTCCATTCGCTGCTCGTGCCGCCGCCCGAAAGCGTGCCGGCCATGATCAAGCAGACGGTCGACGCGACCCTGTACGCCCGCCCGCTCGCGGCCCCGCCGGCGCAGACGGCGGGCGATGCGCAGCTGACGATCCGCAAGCTGCACGCGATGGCCCAGGTCGGGATCGCAGTGGGGGCGGTGACCAACAGCGAGACGCTGATCGAGAAGATCATGAACCTGATCTTCGAGCTGTTTCCGCTGGCCGAACGGGCTTTCATCCTGCTGAGCAAGAACCGCGACGAGGCGCCGGTGCAGGTGGCGGCGCGCCGGCGCGACGGCACGGTGGATCGCGGTGACACGCTGCGGCTGTCGCGCACCATCGTCGCCGAGGTGCTGCAGAACAAGCTGGCCGTCCTGTCGGTCGATACGCTCGCCGACCGCCGTTTCGGCGCGCAGGAATCGATCGTCGACCAAGGGATCCGCAGCGTGATGTGCGCCCCGCTGCTGCTCGAGGACGAGGTGCTGGGCCTGATCCAGGTCGATACGTCCTCGGATCCGTATGCCTTCAAGGGCGAGGATCTGCAGATGCTGACCGGGGTGTGCGCGGAAATGGCCGTTGCGCTGAAGAACTTCCAGCTGTATTCGGACATCGAGCGCCTGCTGGAAGGCTTCGTCCGCGCCTCGGTGCAGGCGATCGAGGAGCGCGATCCGGTGACGGCCGGGCATTCCTTCCGCGTCGCCCACTATGCGGAGGGGCTGGCCCAAGCGGTGGACCGTGCGGACGGACCGGAACTGCGCCAGATCGTGTTCACGAAGGACCAGCTGCGCGAGATCCGCTATGCGGCGCTGCTGCACGACTTCGGCAAGGTGGGCGTGCGCGAGCACGTGCTGCGCAAGGAGAAGAAGCTCCACCACGCCGACATGCGCATGCTCGAGCAGCGCTTCAAGTATGCCTGCGCGTGCCTGGAGCGGCAGGCGTATCGCCAGCTCGCCGAGCGCCAGTGCGAGCAGGCGCTGGGTGTCGAGGCGTTCCGCGAGGAGAAGCGGCGGGTCGAGGCGGGATTGCGCGAGGAGTTCGGGCGTCTGGACGAGTTTCTCGCAGCGATCCGGCGCGCCAATGAACCGGCGATCTCGTATACCGAAGCGCCGCGCGAGCTCGACGCGATTCTCGACTATACCTACAGAGAACCGGACGGTGCCGCCGTGCCGCTGCTGCTGCAGCACGAGCATCTGGCGCTCGGTGTATCGAAGGGCTGTCTGACCGCCGAGGAGCGCAAGCAGATCGAGTCGCACGTGGCCGATACCTATTCGTTCCTGATCCTGATCCCGTGGACGCACGACCTGTCCGGCGTGCCGGCCATCGCGCACGGGCATCACGAGAAGCTGGACGGCTCGGGGTATCCGATGGGGCTGCGCGGTGGGCAGATCAGCGTCCAGACCCGCATCCTGACGATCTGCGACATCTACGATGCACTGACGGCGGGCGACCGGCCGTACAAGAAGGCGGTGCCGGTCGCGGAGGCGCTGGGGCTGCTGGAGGCGGAGTGCCGGGCGGGGCACATCGATTCGCGCCTGTTCAGCGTGTTCGTCGAATCGAAGGTGTGGGCAGCGGCCTAGGCCGCGTGTCCGCGAAGGCACAAGAGGCATCGTCGTCGGGCGTCTGGCACGTCGGGCGGCGGGAGAAGTGGAATGAGACCTATTAACCTGACTGCCGCCCGCCTGCTGCTTGTCGGCATGGGTGTCGTGCTCGCGAGCGGTTGCGCCAACGTGGGCATCACCGAGTACGCGCGTCCCGCCACGCCCGCGAAGGCCGACTGGTCGCGTCAGGCGGTGTCGGCCGCCGACACGATCGCGCCCGACTGGTGGCGCGAGTTCCGCGACCCCCACCTCGACGAGCTGGTCAATAAGGCGATATCCGGCAACTTCGACGTCAAGATCCTCGCCGCGCGCATCCAGGTCGCCAACGCGCAGATCGGCGAGGCACGCGCCGGGGCGCTGCCCACGCTCGACCTCGGCGCCGGCGCGAGCTTCGAGAAAAGCACCGGCCAGAAATCCGTGACCCAGTACAACCTCGGCACTCAGCTCAACTGGGAAATCGACATCTGGGGCAAGGTGGAGAAGGGCGTCCAGGCGCAGACCGCCGAGTACCATGCGTCCGAGGCCGACTGGCGGGCCGGCTACCTGAAGCTCGTCTCCGACGTATCGACGACCTATTTCCAGATCCTGCAGCTGGACGAGCAGATCGACCAGCAGCAGCGCGCGCTCGCCAGGAACCGGGAAATCCTCACCACCTACGAGGCGATGCACAAGCACGGGCTCGTACCCAACACTCAGGTGCTGCGCCAGCGTGCCGAGATTAACAAGCTGACGCACGACCTGCTGGACCTGCGCCGCGCGCGCGATCTCGCCGGCAATGCGCTCGCGACCCTGCTCGGGGTGCCGGCGGGTGAATTCAGGGTGCCGGTGGGGCGCCTGCAGGATCGAGTGCAGCTGCCGGCGGTGCCGGCCGGCCTTCCTTCCCTGCTGCTCGAGCGCCGGCCCGACATCATTGCCGCGGAGTTCCGCGTGCTGCAGGCGCACAACCTGGTCGGGCAGGCCAAGCTCGCGCAGCTGCCGTCGATCAGCCTGACCGCGCGCGGCGGCACGTCCAGTTTCGCGCTGGGCGACCTGCTCAAGTCCTTCACCTTCGGCTTCCTGCCGAGCATCAACATCCCGCTGCTCGACCCGAGCGTGAAGGCGCGCGTGAAGACCAGCGAGGCCCAGATCAAGGTCGTGGAGCACGACTACCAGCGTGTCGTCATCGGCGCGTTCGAGGAAGTGGAGAACGCGCTGGTGAATCTCGATGCGCACAAGCAGCAGCGAACGGAGCTGCAACAGCAGATCGACCAGCTGAAGGTCGTCGCGACCCAGACCGAACGGCAGCTCAGGGAAGGCGTGGTATCGCAGCTGGAAGTGTTCGAGACCGAGCGCACGCTGCTCGCCGCGCAACTCGCGCTGCTGGCCAATCATCAGCAGATCCTGGCCGACACGGTGACTCTGTACAAGGCGCTGGGCGGCGGCTGGCCGACCGTGGAGGTGGCGAATGCGCGCAACTGAAGGGCGCGACTGAGGGAGCACGACCGAGGTACGCAATCGAGGTCCATGAGCGAGGCGACAAATGCATGAGCCTGGTGTCGCAACATGACTGCTGACGAAGCCTTTTCCGCCGCGATGCAGGCGACGGCCGAACAGGAGTTCAGCGTTCGGCTCAAGCCCAAATCCCATCCGGAACTGGGCGACATCCTCATCGAGGAGAACCTGTTCGCGATCGGGCGCAACGAGCCCCCGTTCGCGTCGTATGACCGCGAGCTCGTTGCCGAGCTGTCGCGCCGCCATGCCCGGGTGTTCTGGGAGGGAGGCGCGCTCTACGTCGCGGACCTCGGCAGCAAGAACGGCACGAGCGTCAATGGCGTCGCCGTGGAGGACAAGCCCTGCCGGCTGTACGACCGCGATGAGCTCGGCCTGGGCGGGACGCTCACGTTTCGCGTGAAGATCGCGCCCCGCACGGCGAAACCGCGTCGCGCCGGTGCGCTGCTGAGCCTCACGCTCACGCCCGTGCGCGACGACCTCGGCCTCCAGCCCATCGTCATCGCCCGCTTCCCCTTCCTGGTCAGCAAGGCCGACGAGGTGTTCGCACGCTACAAGAATGCGAGCCCGCATCAGGTGAAGTACCTCTCGCGGCGCCATGCGCACATCTTCCTCAAAGGCAATGCGCCCTTCGTCGAGGACCTGGGCAGCACCAACGGCACCTTCGTCGACGGCACGCGGCTCGACGAGCATGCGGTCGAACTGCGCGACGGCGCCGTGCTCGGTTTTGCCGGCAGTCATTTCGTGTACACCGTCGGCCTGCAGCGCGAGCCCGAGACCGACCCGACGCTGACCACATTCAGCCCCGCCGACGCGGTCGCCGCCGATGCGCACGCCAATGCCGACCGGACGACCTTCGTCGCGGCCGCCGACTCCTTCCTCGACATCTTCTGCCACGATCCCGCCGCCGCGCAGGACGAGCTCGACAACGACGAGGTGCAGCCCGAGGACGCGCCGCCGCAGGTCGTGGAGCGCGAACGCAGCCGGGCCGCGATCTTCCTGCGCGAGCTGCGCAAGGCCTTTGCGGGCGGGGCGCGCGATACGCAGCGGCGCGCATTGCGCTGGGGCGTGCCGGGACTGGCGCTGCTCGTGGCGGTCGCGCTCGGCGTGTATTTCATCGGTTCCACCGAGCGGGAAGTGAAGGACCTGCTGGCCGAAGGCGCGTATGCGCAGGCGCTGGCGGCGGCCGACGAGTACCTGGCGGGGAATCCGGACGATGCGGCGCTGAAGGCGCTCGGCACCGAGGCGCTGCTCAAGGCCAGGCTGCCCGAATGGATAGCGGCGCTGCAGGGCGGCGGCTTCGATCGGGCGACGGCGGCAGTCGCCGACATGAAATCGCAGGCTGGCCACAACGCCGATGCCCTGGCCCTGATCGGCGAGCTGGAGTGGATCGGGGGGCTGGAGCAGTTCATGCGCGAGCGCGGCGGTGCGGAGGCGCCGATCCGCCTGTACGCCGACGAAGAGCGGATCAGGGCCCTGCTGCAGCGCTGGAACGACGACGCCAAGGGTCACCAGCGCGCGCTGGCCCTGATCGGCGCGCACGTGCCGGCGTTCAGGGACGTCCATGCAGAGGCGATGACCCATCTGCGCAAGCTGGAGAGCGACGAATCGGTGTATCTCGCCGCGATCGATCGCCTGAACGCGAACATCGCGACGGAGCTGGCGCAGGACCGCCCGGAGGCGCTGGAGACGGTGCTGAGCGAGTATGCCGACAAGTACCCGCGGCTCGCCGGCATCGACGCCCTGCGCGAGGACCTGCGCCAGTATGCCGCGCTCGACGCCGCGATACGCGCGGGCAAGCTGGGGCCGCTGATCGCGGTGCTCGACCGGCTGAAGCTCGCTACGCCGCCGTTCCGGCAGCAGCTGGCGAAGCTGCAGGCGGGCCGGCTGCCGTCGGCGGAGCTCGTGCGCCAGTACCGGACGGCCTCCGCCGCTTGGCGCGAGGGCAGGGCGGAAGAGGCCTTGGCCGCGCTGCAGGACATCCCGACGGGGGCGTGGGCCGACGTGGCCGCCCGCCAGCTCGAACATCGCAGGGCGGTGCAGCAGCAGTTCAAGGAGCTGCAGCCGCTGCGGCAGGCGCAGGGGGGCAAGGGCTACGAGGAGCGCCTGCTGGCGTTCTACGGTTCGCTCGATGCCGACGAGGACGCCTGGTTCGTCCGCGCCACCGAAGCGGAGGTGCGCAGCTATCGCGACAAGGCACTGGGGCGTGCGAATGAACTGCTCGGCCGGGTGCAGGGCCTGTGGCGCCAGTACCGCAACGGTGGCGGCATCGGCGGCGAGCACAGGCTCGAGGCGGGTATCTCGGGCACCTTCCGTGCGCAGGCCCGCCTGCTGTCCGAGTCCCACGCCGACATGCAGCAGGCGATGCGGATATTCCGCCTGCTGAACACCGCGGACGCCGCCAAGTGGGCATCGCTGGAGGAAGCGATCGACACGGAGATCGGCCTGCAGCGGCGCTCGCTGCAGGATCTGCACATGGTGCTGGAGCCGGGTCTGCTGCAGGCCAAGCTGGCGCTGATCGGAGGTCGCATCGATGAAGAACGAAAGTCAGCTCGGTAAGAGTCAACTCAGGCCGCTGACCGACGCTCTCGAGGATCACAGCGCCGAGGGCATCGAGCTCCTCACCGCCGAGCCGGGGCGCCTGAGCCAGGCACTCGTCGTCGTGATGCTCGGGCTGGTCGTCGCGGCCCTGATCTGGTCCTTCGTCGGGCGGGCCGACGTGATCGTCACGGCGCCCGGCATCCTCGCGCCGGAGTCCGAGGTGCGCCGCGTGTATGCACCGATCGACGGCGAGCTGGTGGACGTCTACATGGAGCCCGGCCAGCCGGTGTCGAAGGGCGACGTGCTCGCGCGGCTCAACGCCCGAGGCGCGGTCGAGGCCGCGACCCATGCGCTGGAGGCGCAATTGAAGCTCGAGGATGCCGAGCGCGAATGGAAACGCTTCCCCGAGCGCAAGGCGCTGCTCGAACGCAAGGCCGAGGCGCTGAAGCAGCAGATCGAGGCGGCGCTGCACGTGCACGAGAAGCGCGTTGCGGAGGGCACGACGAAGCTCGCCGAAGGCCAGAAGGCGCAATTGCAGCAGGCGCGCAGCGAGCTCGACAACGCGCGCCGCACGCGCGACGCGACGAAGCTGGAGTACGACCGCTATCAAAGCCTGTTCGCGCTGCCCGGCGGCGGCGGCGTGTCGCAGCTGCAGGTCGAAACGAAGAAGACCGCCTGGCTCGCGGCGGAGAACGCCTTGCGCGTCGCCCAGTCCCGGCTCGGCGAGCTGGATTTCCGCCTGAGCCAGGAAAGCGCCAAGGCCAGCGCCGAACTCGAGACCAGCGACCAGGAAGTGACGCGGCTGCGGATCGACTACGACGCGGCCTCGCGTGAAGTCGCGAAGGAGGAGGACAAGCTGCGCCTGCAACTGCAGACGGCGCGGCTGGCGGCGCAGGCGGCCGAGCGGATCCGCTTCGAGAACATCGACAAGGACAACTTCCTGCTGATCCTCGCGCCGGTCGATGGCGTCGTCACCGACGTGAGCACCACCCAGCCGGGCGACAAGGTCCAGGCCAACACCCCGCTCGGCGGCATCGCGCCGAAGGACGCGCGCGCGGTGATCAAGATGGAGATCGCCGAACGCGACCGCGCCTTCCTGCGCGAAGGCCTGCCGGTGAAGCTGAAGTTCAGCGCCTTCCCGTATCAGCGCTACGGCCTCATCGACGGCACGCTCGAGTTCATCTCGCCCGCGACGGCCGCGTCGCCGAAGACCAAGGAGCCCGTCTACGAGGGCCACGTGACGCTCGCGCGCGACCACTACCTCGTCTCGGACACCAAGTACCCGGTCCGCTACGGCATGACGGCCACGGCGGAGATCGTCGTGCGCGAGCGTCGCGTGATCGACCTCGCGCTCGACCCCTTCCGCCAGATCAGCGGCTGATTCGACTAGCGTTTATCCCAAGGAGCACATGACATGACGGCGATCGTGCGAATCGATGATGAAAACATCGGCACCGAGGATTTCGTGCGGATCCTGAAGCTGACCGGACGCTTCGAGAGCCTGATGGACGAGATCGTGCGCGACCGAGTCGCGGTGCATGCGGCGAAGAAGGCGGGCATCCCGGTGGCGGCCGAGGAGATTCAGGAGCGCGCGAACCAGTACCGCCGCGTGCTGGGCCTGCACCGCGCTGCCGACATGAACCGCTACCTCGACGCGATGGGCGTGAGCCTGGACGAGTTCGAGGACTTCATCGTCGACGGCCTGTACCAGGAGAAGATGATGCAGCGCGTGTGCAGCGACCAGGCGGTGGAGGAATTCTTCCAGCTCAACTCGCCGCGCTTCGACAGCATCGAGGTGAGCCACATCGTGCTCGAGAACGAAGGCCAGGCGAAGGAGATGATGTCGCTGCTGGCGGACGATCCCGAGAGCTTCGGCGAGCTCGCGCGCGAGCATTCCATTGCCGACACGCGCGAACAGGGCGGCTACGTTGGCACGGTGCTGCGCGGCTCGCTCAAGACCGAGATCGAGGCCAAGGTGTTCAACGCGAGCGTCGGTGACCTGCTCGGACCCTTCGCCGCGCCCGACCGCTCGTTCTTCGAGATCTTCCTCGTGAACGCAAAGAACCCGGCGCGCCTCGACGGCGACACCGCCGCCGAGATCCGCCGCCTGCTGCGCGATGCCTGGCTCGCCGCACGGGCGCAGGAACACGTGATCGAAGTGCGCTAGCACGCGAGGCTGAACGACCATGGATGCGCCCCCAAAAACGGCCCAGCAAACGGCTCCGCAAATGCCCCCGCAGGCCGACTCGCTCGTCGAATTCCTGTCGTCCGTCGAGCTGCTGTCGCCGTTCACACGCGACGAGCTCGAACAGCTGGCGGAGCAATGCCAGTCGCGCTTCCTCGCGTTCGGCGAGGCCGTGTGCAATGCGGGCGAGCCGGCCGAGGGCGTGTTCGTGATCCGCTCGGGCTCGGTGCGCGTGTTCGCCGACGAGCACGGCAAGGAAGTGAGCCTGGGCGTGCGCAAGGCGGGCGAGGTGGTCGGCGAGATGGCGATGCTGCGCGAGTACCGCCACGAGTTTTCCGCGCGCGCTTCGGCCAAGACCGAGCTACTGCTGGTGCCGCGCAGGGCCATCGAGCCCGTCATCGCGCAGAACCAGGCCGCGCTCGCCTTCGTCACCAGCTACGTCGCGATCGGCTCCGCCGGGGGCGTGGTCGCGCGCCTCTTCGACCTGCGCGGCAAGGTCGACAAGAAGGAACTCGAGGAGCTCGTGCGCAGCGTCGGCGTCAAGCGCGTCGCCGCGGGCAAGGAGATCCTGAAGCAGGACGGGCGCGAGGATCGTCGTCTGTACGTCGTGCGCCACGGCGAAGTGCGCGTGGTGCGCAGCGAGCAGGGCAACGAATACGTGCTCGCGACGCTCGGGCACGGCGAGACATTCGGCGAGAAGGCCTGCATGATGCGCCAGGAGCAGATGGCCTCGGTGATCGCGGCGAGCGACACGACGCTGCTGGTGGTGCCGGAAAAATCCGTGCATCTGATCCTCGAGCGCAACCCGAAGCTGCGCGAGGTGCTGGAGGAGCGCATCCGCTTCGCCGAGCGCGAGCTCGAGCGCCAGAAGAAGCTCGCCGAGCGGCGCAAACTGAAGGTCATGCTGGACCTGCAGTCGAAGCCGGAACTGGGCGAACGCGTGATCCGCCGCTTCCCGCTGGTCGAGCAGGCCGAGGAGATGGACTGCGGCGCCGCCTGCCTGGCGATGATCTGCCGCCACTTCGACATCCCGATGACGCTGGGCAAGCTGCGCGAGCTCGCCAACGTCACGACGCAGGGGGCGACGCTGGACAGCCTCGCGCGCGCCGGCGAATCGCTCGGCTTCACGACGCGCGGCGTGCAATGCACCTTCGACGCGCTGCAGGGCTTCGAGCTGCCCTTCATCGCGCACTGGGAGGGCTACCACTACATCGTCGTGTACGGTGTGTCGAAGAAGCAGGTGTGGGTCGCCGACCCGGCGCTGGGCTTCCGCCAGATGGCCGTCGAGGACTTCGAGCGCGGCTGGAGCGGCACCTGCCTGCTGTTCGCGCCGGGACAGAACCTCGTGCAGATGGCGGCGGCGCGTTCGCCGTGGATCCGCTTCGTCGGCTACCTGCGGCCCTACAAGAAGATCCTCGCCCACCTCGTGATGGCGACCTTCGTTATCCAGGTGCTGGGCATCGTGCCGCCGATGATCATCCAGAACGTCCTCGACGGCGTGATCGTGCACGAGAACGTGAGCCTGCTGCATCTGCTGATCGCCGGGCTCGTCATTACCAACCTGTCGACGCACCTGATATCGACGGTGCGGGCCTTCCTCGCGAACTTCATGGTGCGCAACATGGACTTCGCGATGATGTCGCAGTTCTTCAGGCACACGATGTCGTTGCCGTTCTCCTTCTTCGCCAAGCGCAAGACCGGCGACATCCTCGCGCGCTTCCAGGAGAACCAGACGATCCGCTCCTTCCTCACCGAGTCGACGGTCACGACCCTGCTGAACCTGCTGATGGTGTTCGTCTATTTCACGATCCTGTTCCTCTACAACGTGCAGATGACGCTGCTGCTGATCGCCTTCGTCATCCCGATCATGGCGCTGACGGTGATCGTGACGCCCAAGGTCAAGAACTACGCGCGCGAGGTGTTCAGCACCTCGACCGAGGCGCAGGCCTTCCTGATGGAGGCGCTCGGCGGAGTCGAGACGATCAAGGGCATGGGCATCGAGCGCCCGATGCGGCTGAAGTGGGAGAAGAAGTACGCCAAGGCGCTGTCGGTGCAGTACCGCGCGCAGATGTTCAACGTCGGCGTGGGCTTCGTCAGCCAGCTCCTCAATTCCGCGACGACGATCGCGATCCTGTGGGTGGGCGCAAACCAGGTGCTGGCCCACGAACTCACGGTCGGTCAGCTGATGGCCTTCAACGCGATGATGGGGAGCGTGCTCGCGCCGCTGATGGGGCTGGTCGCGCTGTGGAGCCACGTCAATGACGCGGCCGTCGCGATGGAGCGCCTCGGTGACGTGCTCGACATCGAGCCCGAGCAGCGCCCCGAGGATGTGGCCTCGCGCGTCGTGCTGCCCGACCTGAAGGGCGAGATCAGCCTCGAGGGCGTGTATTTCCGCTACGGTGGCACCGACACGGCCTATGTGCTGGAAAACATCAGCTTCGACATCAAGCCGGGCGAACTGATCGCGATCGTCGGCCGCAGCGGCTCGGGCAAGACGACGCTGGCGAAGCTGCTGGTCGGCTTCTATCCGCCGTCCGACGGACGCATCGTGGTGGACGGCTACGACATGGGCGTGATCGACAAGGAGTACTACCGCGCCCAGGTCGGCTACGTGATGCAGAGCAACCTGCTGTTCTCGGGGACCATCGCCGACAACATCGCCAGCGGCGACGAGACGCCCGACCGCCGGCGCATCGAGGAAGTGGCGAAGATGGCCGACGCCCACGCCTTCATCCGCAAGCTGCCGCTCGGCTACGAGCAGATCGTCGGCGAGCGCGGCATGGGGCTGTCGGGCGGGCAGATCCAGCGCCTGTGCATCGCCCGCGCGCTGTACCACGACCCGCGCCTGCTGGTGTTCGACGAGGCGACCTCCGCGCTGGATACGCAGTCCGAGAGCAACATCATCGGCAACATGCAGGAAATCCTCCGCGGGCGCACCGCGGTGATCATCGCGCACCGGCTGTCGACGATCATGCGCGCGGACAAGATCCTGGTGCTGTACGAAGGGGCGATCGTCGAGCAGGGCCGGCACGAGGAGCTCGTCGCGCGCCAGGGCATGTACTTCCAACTGGTGCAGAAGCAGCTGGCGGCGGCATGAAGATCCTGGCGCCCGGTTCGCGCGGCAGTTCGGCGATCTCCTACGCGGGCTTGCTGGAGAAGATCGAGATCCTGCGCTCGACGCTGCGCTGGGCGACCAACCTCGGGCGGCCGGAGATCGAGAAGCTGCTGCGCCAGGCCAACACCCTGCGCGACGAGGTGATGCAGCTCTCGCACAAGGAGCGCTTCGTGCAGGCGGCCGCGGCCGAAGCGGCGCCGGTCGACCTCGCGCCCGGCGCGCGGCGGCGTGCGCTGCTCGAACGCAGTTTCGTGTTCGAGGGCGCCTTCGGCGACAACCCGCAGCTTCTCGAAGCCCTGGAGATCGCCGAGAAGGCCGCGCCGACCGACCTGCCGGTGCTGATCGACGGCGAGAGCGGCACCGGCAAGGAGCTGATGGCCAAGGTCATCCACGCCAACGGCGCGCGCTCGGACAAGCCCTACATCTCGGTGAACTGCGGCGCGATCCCCGACAACCTGCTCGAATCCGAACTCTTCGGCCACCGCAAGGGCGCCTTCACCGGGGCGGTGAGCGACCGCAAGGGCAAGTTCGAGAGTGCGCACACCGGCACGATCTTCCTCGACGAGATCGGCGAGCTGCCGCTGCCCGGGCAGGTGAAGCTGCTGCGGGTACTGGAATCGCACGAGATCCAGCGCGTCGGCTCCGACGAACCGATCGCGGTGGATGCGCGCATCGTCGCCGCGACCAACCGCAACCTGCGCCGCCTGAGCGAGGAGGGTACGTTCCGTGAAGACCTCTTCTACCGCCTCAGCGTCATCCACCTGACGCTGCCGCCGCTGCGCGAGCGCCGCGACGAGATCCCGCTGCTGTTCGCCTACTTCGGCGACGAGGCGGCCGAAGCGCTCAAGCGCCGCCCGCTCAAGATGACGCCGCGCCTGCGCGATTTCCTGCTGCGCTACCGCTATCCCGGCAACATCCGCGAGCTGCGCAACCTGATCTATCGCCTCTCCTGCCTTGCCGGCGATACGGCCGATCTCGAGCACCTGCCGCCCGATATCCGCCCCGCCGCGTCCGCGCCTTCCCCCTCCCCCGCGTCGGGCGTGGCAAACATCGATGCGGCCGTGGCAGCGGTGGCGACCTCGCTCAGCGACGCCAAGCGGGTCGCGAGCGACGAAGCCGAGAAGCGGTTCCTCGAACGCGGGCTGGAGCAGGTCGGCGGCACGGTGGCCGAGCTCGCCCGCCGCTGCGACATGAACCGTTCGCACCTGCAGACGCTGCTGAAGAAACACGGCATCCGCTCGAAGGATTTCCGCAAGGGCAATTCCGCGCGCGGCGAAGAGGGCGACTGATTTGCCAACTGAGGGGCGCAAGGCGCCCCGTCACAGCGCCGGGTTCAGCAGCGTCATGTCGGAGGAGTCGGGATCCTCGGCGCGGATCACGATCGCGGTGATGTTGTCGCGCCCGCCGCCCTTCAGTGCGAGGTCGACCAGCGTGTCGCAGGCCTGGCGGCAGTCGCCGCTCGCCAGCGTGTTGCCGATCTCCTCCGCGCTCACCAGGTTGCTCAGCCCGTCGCTGCACAGCAGGAACATGTCGCCGTCGCCGACCACGACCGCACCCTGGTCGAGTTCGAGCACGTCGACGGCGCCGACCGCGCGCGTGATCAGGTTGTGGCCCGGCTGCTGCGCGTCGTTGCCGACCGGGAAGCCGCGTGCCCGCAGTTCCTCGAGCGTGCTGTGATCGCGGCTGAGCAGGGTGAGCCGGCCGCTCCGATACAGGTAGATCCGGCTGTCGCCGGCCCACAGGTAGGCGCAGGAGCGCTCGCAGGCGATCAGTGCGACGACCGTGCTGCCGATGATCGAGACGCTGCGCATCAGCGCCTCGGCGCGGAGGCGGCGATTGACGTCCTGCAGCCGGTCGCGCGCCGCGGTGACGAGGTTTGTCAGCCCGGTTTCGGGAGGCAGCGCATCGAGCGCCGCGACGACCATGCCGCTGGCGAGGTCGCCCGCATCGTGGCCGCCCATGCCGTCCGCGACCGCCCACAGGGCGCGCTCCGGGCGGTCGAGGAAGGCGTCCTCGTTCACGTCGCGCACCAGGCCCACGTGGCAGCGTGCGGCGGAGGTCCAGGTGATCTGGTTCGGGCCCGTCAAAGGCGTCTCCCCGATGGGGCCGGATTCCCGTGCGGCGCTCGCGCTCGCCGCCGGGAAGGCGGCCGGGCTACAGCTTCAATGCACTGCCGTCCGCACCGACCCCGACGTTGATCGTCGAGTTGGCGGCGGTATTCGTGACGTCGATGACCTGGAACTGGTTCACCATCTGGTCCGCGATGAATGTGTTGTTGATCTGGTAGTAGTTGACCGACCGGCCGAAGCTCGGCTGCGACGACACGTAGGGGCGGATCCAGCCGTAGACCCACGGCGCGCCTCCGCCCCTGATGGATGCCAGGGCTTCGCGGTCCAGGTCGCGTTTCATGCTGAGGTCGTGGATGGCGATGGCGGACATGATGAATTTCTCCGGATTCGGTGGTCGATCGGGGTGGGCGCTTGCGGTGCGCCGTGCAGGCGGCTACCTGAACAGCGTGCTCGGCGCCGGGCGCCGGCCGGTTTCGGCTATCGCGCCACGCGTCTCGCGCGGGGACCCGGGAAGGCGCGGCGTGCGTGCGGCTCCTGTCGCGGTGCCGCGCAGGCGCGCCCCCCCGGTGATCGCCTGCATCGCCTGGCGATCGAGGTCCATGTTTTCCGGCAAGTCCTTGATAACGATGGTGGCCATGGCTTTTCCTGATGGTGCGTGCTTGGGGTGGTGATCGACCGTGTGTTCAGTATAGGTCAGGGGGATCGCCCCGCCGATCGACAAGGGAGGCCGCGGCCTCCGCTGCCCTAGATTGCAATGACCGGGTTGGCGATCTGCGCCGCGCTCAGGTCGAGTTCGAAACCGAGATCGGCCCCGATCACGCCCACGTTGTTCAACGCGTTGACCTGGATGCTTTGCAGTTGCGCGATCGTCTGGTTGATGCCGACATTGACGTTCACGTTGGCGAAGGGAAGTCCCGTGATGGGGCCCAGCGCGCCTCCTCGGACGGCAGACATCTCGCCGCTGTCGAGTTCCTTGCTCAGGGCCAGATCGCTGATGATGATCGACGACATGGTAGTGCTCCTCGTGTGGGGTGGAATCGGCGGCTGCCCCGGGGGGGCTGCCGCCCGATCCGCTCATGCATCAGAAATGCACGTGGTTGTCGATGTTGGCGTTTTGCGTCGCGGTCACCGGCACCGACGGGTTTGCGAACCCGCCCAGCACGGCGACGTTGTTGCCGACGTTGGTCGCGACGCTCTGGCCCTGGTTGATCTGCTGCAGGGCGCTGAACGAGGCGTTGGTCGTCGATGCATCGACGTAGCCGCCCCAGTAGTAGGGCGCAAAGCCCATGTACATGCCGCCGCGCACTTCGCTCATGGCTTCGCGGTCCAGTTCTTCGGTCATCGGCAGGTCGTTGATGGTCAGGGTTTTCATGATGGCTCTCCTTGGGTTTGCGTCTTGGGTCGGTGATTTGTTTCGAGCACTTTCGCGCGCTCGAAACTCCTATCGCAGGGAGCGTGCCAGGATCGCGGTAAAGCGACGCAGACTGCGCAAGATGTTGAAAAATAATGAGTTATGTGAAGGTGTCGGAGGCCGGGCGCACGCATGGCAGGCGAGGTGCGCCCCGAACTGACGGGTCGAGTCCAACACCCTGACGCGTCCCTGTCGGTCGGCGGGCAACACCCGCGTCGGACCAGCCCGCCGGGCACGCGCAAAAGGCCGCGACAGGGCGCCGATCGGCATTCGCGCGCGCGTGGTCTATCGTGGTTAATAAGTCAGCTGGCTGGATCACCTGGACAGGCGGGGGCCTCATGAGCCGGAGCGTGCATGTTTTCGTCAGCTACAGTCACGACGACAAGGCCTGGTGCGATGCCGTCGTGAAGCATCTCCAGAGCCTCCACGATCCGATCGAGGTGGAGGTGTGGGTCGATCGCAACCGCATTCGCGCCGGCGACCAGTGGCTGCCGGAGATCGAGACCGCACTCGCGCGCGCCGATCTCGCGCTGCTGCTGATCAGCCCGTCCTTCCTCAGTTCGGACTTCATCCGCAAGACCGAACTGCCCAAACTCCTCGCGCGCCGCAAGAAGGGGCTGCGCGTGATCCCGGTGCAGATCGTTCCCAGCCCCTGGGAGGCTATCGGCTGGCTGAACGAGACCGAAGTGCGGCCGAAGGTGCGCGACGAGAAGACACGCAAGATCAAGGCGCTGGCCGAGTTCGGCAACGAGAAATCGGTTGCCGTGAATCGGCACCTCAGCAACCTGATGGTGGAGATCGCCGGACTCCTCGGGGAAGCCGGGGGCCACGCGGGCAACGGCGGCGCGGGCCGGGCGGCCGCGGACGATGAGGCGGTGCATGCCAGGGCCGCCGCCACGCTGCTCGCGGCGACGCTGCTGCAGGAGATGCTCGGCGAGGCGCGGGAGGACTTCGCCGGCCAAGTCGTCGCGCGGCTGGGAACGTTCTGCGATCTCTCCGGCGAGGCTCTGTTCAGCGCGCTGCGCCTCTTCGTCGAATACCAGCTGCTGCGCTCCGAGGCGCCTACGTCTGCGCAGGCCTTGCAGGAAACGCTGGACGGACTCGAGGGCAGCGACACGGCGCGCCGGCTCGCGGGCGAGCTCAAGCGCGGCGCCCGGAACGGCGACTTCAGCGCCAGCGTGGTCGAGGTGAATTCGCGCTTCTTCATGCTGGCGCGAGAACGCGAGAGCCTGTGGGAGGCGTATTTCGACACCGTCGAACGCGTCGCGCGCGATGCCCCCGCCCCCGAGCAGCTCGCGACCTTGTGCCGCATCCGTGTGAACCTCGGCTTTGTCGCGCCTCAGTTCCTCGTCGCCGGCCTGCTGTCGCATTTCGAGGACGACTGGCGGCCGGTGCTCAACGCTTACCAGCACTCGATTCCCAAGGCCGCGATCCGCACCGGCGCCTTCGAAAGTCTGCAGGCTTCGCAGTGGAACTGCTGGCTGGTGTGGGGGCCGAGCATCCCGATCTGCCGCTGCGAACAGTGGCAGGGCAAGTTCGCGTACCAGTACGGTTATGGCGACGAGAACAACTCGCTGCCGCTGATCGAGATCGACGACAACGAGCGCGGCGAGCCGCGCAAGCTGGGGCCGCTGGTGACGGAGCTCGCCGCCGCCGGCCGCAGCGCGAAACTCGTGCAGCTGACCGGACGGCTGCGCTGGGGGCCGAACTTCCTCGGCGAGGATGGGGACGAGGGCGAGCGATTCCCGGGCGACGACGCGACCGGTGACCTGATCGACGAGCTGGATCGCGACGACAGCGACGAGGAGCTGCGGCCGCGCAAGTACCCAATGGCGGCCGCGCAGGCCAGCCTGTGGTGCGGCGAGGGGCCCGGCCACGCGCATCATTCGGACGGGCTGGTGTTGCAGCTGGAACAGGTCGATCGCGAGGTCGACGAGACGCGCGTCTACTTTTCCGCCTACCTGTGGATGATGTACCTCGTCGCCGTCGGCAAGCCCGATCCGTCCGACCCCGAGGTCGGCCCGTGCCTGCTGCGCCGCAAGTGCTATCCGCAATGGCCCGAGAATGCGAGCCAGCGGGTGCGGGTCGGCGACGCGCGCCTGTGGGAGGACCTGCTGCCGGTGTTCGTGCATGCGAACATCGCCGATCCCGCGGCCCTGCGCTTCCAGCGCCGCGCAGTGGTCGAGAACAGCCTGCAGTTGCTGCGCCAGGTGTGGGAGCGACGGGCCGAGTTCTTCGACGCCGATGACGTCGCCGCCGGCATCCGCTTCCACCTCGTGTGCAGTTCCGACTACTCCGGCTGCGATTGTGCGGTCCGCTATCCGTCGGCCGAGCCGCTGCCCGACCTGCTGCGCAAGCGTCTCGAAACCGAGGCCGATCGCGACTTCGCCGCCGCGGTGATCGTGCCGGGCAGTGCCGACAACCCCGCGCTGCGACCGTGGGGCCTCGCTGGCTACTTCTCGTCCTGCCACCTGCCGGAGCTGGTCGCCGATTACTTCGGCTACGTCGACCAGCTGCAGCGGCAGAAAGCCAAGCGCTGACATGGCCGGAGGCGGACCGCAGGGCATGGCCGCAGCCGCCCCGGCGCGAGGCTTGCGTTTCCGCGAGATCGACGCCTCGCCGGCCGGGCTCGCCGCGCTGCAGCGCTTCTACCACGAGCGCTATGTCGCGGAGTTCCCCGATCCCGACGAGCGCGAGTCGCTCGACAACATGCGCCGCTATCTCGCGCTGAAGGCGCAGGGCTGGTACGGGGACAACAACTATCACATCGTCGTCGCCGAACTCGATGGCGAAGCGCTCGGGGGTGTCGTGTTCGACTACCTCGCCATGCCGCGCGCGGGCGTGATCGAATTCCTGTTCGTCGCGGCGGACCGGCGTGCGTCGGGCATCGGCCGTGCGCTCCTGGACGAGGCGATCCGCCTCCTGCGCCGGGACGCCCGTCGGCACGGCGCACGCCTGGCCGCCGTGGTCGCCGAGATGAACGATCCGTTCCGCCTCCCCGCGACGCCCGACAACATGGACCCCTTCCGTCGCGCGGCGATCTGGGGCCGCTGGGGCTTCGGCGTGCTCGAATTCCCCTACGTCCAGCCCGCGCTGTCGGCGGGACAACAGCCCGTCGACGGCCTGCTGCTGATCATGCGTCCGTTCGGACGGGTGCCGCAGTCGGGCTTTCATTCGCCTTGGGTCGAACTCGTCGTCGCGGAGTACCTGCGCTGGGCGATGCGTATCGAAGATCCCGCCGCCGACCGCGACTTCCTCGCGATGGCCGACGCGCTCGCAGCGCGTCCGCGCGTCGCGCTGGTTCCGCTCGGTCGTTACGCGGGCCAGGAGCCCACGGACGGACTGCTGATCGAACCCGTCTCATCGCCGGATCGACCGCCTGATGCCATCGCGACGGCCGCCGCGATCGCCCGCGCGGCGATTCCCGTTCCCGGTCGCGTCGCCGCGCAGCAGGACTTTGCCGCGGCCTTCGCGGTCGGCGACAGCGGCGCGGCGCGCTATCACCTGTGGTTGTTGCGCGCCGCAGCGGACGCCCCGGCCGAGGGCATGGCGAGCTTCTTTACGCTGCCGACGGCCGGCTTCGGCGGCTATCTCGTCCTTGCCGGAAGCCTGCGCGGCCGCGGCCTGCTGCGCCCGGTGCTCGCGCGCATCGAGGCGCACATGCGGCAGGACGGGACGTCGGCGGAAGGCTGGTTCATCGAATGCGGTACGGAATCGGCGGCGGTGTTCCGGCACGTCGGCTTCGTCGAGGTGCCATGCGACTACCGCCCGCCGGCGGTGGGCGGCGGGCCGGCGGGCGGCGCGCCCGAACGTCTGCACCTGCTGTTCAAGCCCTTCGGCATGCGTCGGGCGCCGGATCGCCTCGACCGCAATTTCGTGTTCCGTGCACTGCGTGAAATTCTTTGTTTCGTCTATGCGATCGGCAATCCTGCGGCGGCTGCGTGCTATCGGCGAGTATTGCGGACGCTTGCCGACGGCGACCGTAGCGGGCCGCTACGATGAACGCAGGTGCTTGAAAACCATGTTTTTATCATGGCTATTACCCGACAAAAATAGTTGGATACGGTGCGTCGATTTGCTATAGATACGTCATGGACGGGGATTCAATTCCGCACCACGGAGCGATCTCCCCCCATTCCGCGCAACATTCGCGAACCGGGGAGTACGCATGACGATTGACGTTTGCAGTCTCCTGCTGGACGAGGCGCCCGATGCCTTTGTGGTGCAATCGCCGGAAGGGATCGTCCTGCACTGGAGCAAGAGCGCGGAATCGATCTTCGGGTACCGGGCCGAGGAAATCGTCGGGCGGGATCTGCTCGACCTCGTCGTGCCCCCGGGCCGCGCCGAAGAGGAACGCGGCATGCGTCGCGAGGCGCTCGCGAACGGCTTCGCCGCTGTCGAAACACTGCGGCGCTGCAAGGACGGTTCGCTGCTCTTCGTCTCGATCAGTGCGAAGACCGTGCGCGACGTCGAGGGACGGCCGCAGTACCTGATCATCGGCAAGCAGGACGTCACGCAGCTCAAGGTGATGCGCGACGCGAAGCTCGTCGAGGCGCGCTATGGCAAGTTGCTCGAGTCCATGCCCGACGGGATCGTGCTGGTCAATGCGTCCGGGTGCATCGTATTCGCCAACACCCAGGCCGAGGCCATGTTTGGCTACGAGGCGGGGCGCCTGCGCGGCCTGCCGGTGGAGGTGCTGCTGCCCGAGCGGCTGCGCGGCGGGCATGTGGCCCATCGTTCGGACTACTTCGGCCAGTTGCGCACGCGGGCGATGGGCATGGGGCTGGAGCTGTACGGACTGCGCCAGGATGGTAGCGAGTTTCCGGTCGAGATCGGCCTCAGTCCGCTGGAGACGGGGGAGGGCACGCTGGTGACCAGTGCGATCCGCGACATCACCGAACGCAAGCGCATCGAGCGGGACCTGCACGAGAAGAACGTCGAGCTCGCGCAGGCCAACGCCGCGAAGGACCGCTTCCTCGCGAGCATGAGCCACGAGCTGCGCACGCCGCTCAACGCGATCATCGGTTTCACCGGCACCCTGCTGATGAAGTTGCCGGGTCCCCTGAACGAGGTGCAGGAAAGGCAGCTGCGCCGCGTGCAGTCGAGCGGCCAGCACCTGCTCGAACTCATCAACGATCTGCTCGACATCGCGAAGATCGAGGCGGGCAAGATCGAGCTGGTCGTCGAGCCCGTGGATTGCCGCACGCTGGTCGAGGACGTCGTGGCGACGCTGCGTCCGGCGGCCGAGGACAAGGGACTCGCATTTGCGGTCGAGGTGCTCGACGAGGGCTTGCGGCTGTCGACCGACCGTCGCGCCTTGAGCCAGATCCTGATCAACCTGGTGCAGAATGCGATCAAGTTCACCGAGCAGGGAAGCGTCACCGTCGGGCTCGCGCGGCGGATCGAGGGCGAGCTCGCGCTGGTCGAAGTCAGCGTGCACGACACCGGCCCGGGTATCGGCGAGGAGGACCGTCAACGCCTGTTCGCGCCTTTCGCGCGCATCACGCCGCGCAGCGGCAAGTTTGCCGAGGGAACCGGCCTTGGCCTGCACCTGAGCCAGAAGCTCGCCGCGCAGATGGGGGGGCGGATCACCGTGGACAGCGCCCCGGGGGGCGGCAGCACCTTCTCGCTCCTCTTGCCGGAGGCATGAACATGGCGGTGCGCATTCTCCTCGTCGAGGACAACCCGGCGAATCTCGAACTCGTCAGCTACCTGCTCGAAGCGGCCGGGCACACCGTGCTGATCGCCGAGGACGGCCTGCAGGGGCTGGAGCTCGCCCGCAGTGAGCCGCCCCCCGACCTCATCATCAGCGACCTGCGCATGCCGGTGATGGATGGCTTCGAAATGCTTCGTCACATCCGTACCGACGCCGCCCTGAATGACATCCCGGTGATCGCGGTCACAGCGTTCTCGATGTCGGGCGACCAGACTCGCGTAATGCTCGCGGGTTTCGACGGCTACATCTCGAAGCCCATCGTTCCCGAGACCTTCGTCAGCGAGGTCGAAGCCTATCTGAAGGCCGGACGGCGCATCGCCGGTCCGACTGCCGGCGAGTGAGGATGCATGCCGATGGCGAAGATCCTTGTCATAGACGACCATGCCGTGAATCGCGAACTCATCGTCGCCTTGGCCGCCTACGAGGGCCACGAGGCACTGGAGGCGGGCGACGGTGCAGAGGGACTCGCCATCGTGCGGGCGCAGCGTCCGCAGCTGGTCATCTGCGACATTCTCATGCCCAACGTGGACGGTTACGAATTCGTGCGCCGGCTGCGTGCGGACCCCGAGATCGCCCATACGCGCGTGATCTTCCACACCGCCAACTACCATGAGCGTGAAGTGCGCAACCTCGCCGGTCTGCTCGGCGTGTCGCGCATCCTCGTGAAACCGTGCGACCCGGAGGTGATCGTGCGGACGATCGCGGAGGTGCTGGTGGAGGCCGCACGGGATAACCCGCCTGCAAGCGACGCCGAGTTCGAACGCGAGCACCTGCGCGTGCTCACCGACAAGCTCGCCGCCAAGGCCGAGGAGCTTGAACGCCGTGCGGCGGATCTCGCCAGCGAGGTCGAGACCCGCAAGCTCGCGGAGGCGCAGCTGCGGCGCGTGCTGCGCGCGCGCAAGGTGATGGCCGAATGCAATCGCACGCTGGTGCGTGCCACCGACGAGCGGCGGCTGCTCGCGGACATGTGCCGCTTCCTCGTCGAGCTCGGCAATTACGGCATCGCCTGGGTGAGCTTGGCGTGGCACGACGCCGACTGCACCGTCGAGACGGTCTCCGCCGCCGGCGAGGGGGCTGCCCTGCTGAAATCCTTCCGCTTCTCCTGGGGCGACAACGCCTGCGGCAACGGTCCGGTGGGCGAGGCGGTGCGCACGCGCGAACCGCAGGTCGTGCGCGACATCGCGAGCGATCCGCGCGTCGGGCGCTGGCGCGAGGCGGCGATCGGGCGCGGCTACCAGGCGGCGGCGGTGCTGCCCCTCGTGTTCGAGCGCGAGACCTTCGGCGTGCTGTCCATCGTCACGCGCGAGAAGGAAGCCTTCGATGAGGATGAACTCGAACTGCTCGGCGAACTCGCCGACGACATCGCCTACGGCATCCACACGCTGCGTGCGCGCGTCGTGCAGCAGCGCACCGAGGAGACGCTGCGCCTGCGCAACCGCGCAATCGACGAGAGCATCAATGCCATCGTGATCAGCGCCGCCGACCGCGAGGCCGACAACCCGGTGCTGTACGTCAATCCGGCCTTCACGCTGATGACCGGCTATGCGCCGGAGGAGATCATCGGGCGCAACACGCGCCTGCTGATCGGCAACGACTGGGGCCAGCCCGACATCGAACGCCTGCGCGAGGCCGTGCGTCGCGGGCGCGACGCACGCGTGGTGCTGCGCTGCTATCGCAAGGACAGCTCCCTGTTCTGGAACGAAGTCTCGCTCGCCTCGATGCACGACCCGAGCGGGCGCGTCTCGCACTTCATCTCGATCTTCAACGACCTCACCGACCGCAAGCGCTACGAGGCGGAACTCGAACAGCAGGCCAACCACGACGCGCTGACCGGGCTGGCCAACCGCAACCTGCTCAACGACCGCCTGCAGCAGGCGATGATCCGTGCGCAGCGCAACGCCGGCGCGGTCGCTGTGATGCTGCTCGACATCGACCGCTTCAAGCTCATCAACGACAGCCTCGGCCATGTCGTCGGCGACGAACTGATCTGCGAGGTGGCACGGCGCCTCGCGGCCTGCGTGCGCCAGGGTGACACCGTGGCGCGCCTGGGTGGCGACGAGTTCATGATCGTCATGCCCGAGCTGTGGGCCGAGAGCGATGCCGCATCGCTGGCCGCCAAGGTGCTGCAGGCCGTGTCGGCGCCGATGAAGCTGTCGGGCCACGAGATGGTCGTCACCGGCAGCCTGGGCGTCGCGCTCTACCCGCGCGACGGCGAATCGGCTGCCACGCTCGTGAAGAATGCCGATGTCGCGATGTACCGCGCGAAGGAGCAGGGCCGCAACGATTTCCGCTTCTACGCCCCCGAGATGAACGCGCGCATGCTCGAACGCCTGGAACTCGAGAACGGCCTGCGTCGGGCGCTGGAGCAGGACGAGCTGGAACTGCACTACCAGCCCAAGGTCGAGCTCGCCAACGGCCGCGTGGTCGGCGCCGAGGCGCTGATCCGCTGGCGCCATCCGGTGCTGGGCATGGTGTCGCCGGCCGACTTCATCCCCCTCGCCGAGGAAACGGGGCTCATCGTGCCGATCGGCGAGTGGGTCATCAACACCGCGTGCCGCCAGTTGAAGGCGTGGCGCGAGGAAGGGCTCACGGGCGTCAGCGTCGCGGTCAATGTCTCGGCACGACAATTCCAGCAGGAGGACCTCGTCGGCGTGCTGGGCGAGGCTCTGCGCACGTCCGAGGTGCCCGCACGGAGCCTGCACCTCGAGGTCACCGAGAGCGGCGTGATGAGCAACCCGGAGCGGACGATCGTGATCCTGCGCACGCTCAAGGAGATCGGCGTGCTGGTCTCGCTCGACGACTTCGGTACCGGCTATTCCAGCCTCAACTACCTCAAGCGCTTCCTCATCGACAGCGTCAAGATCGACCAGTCCTTCGTTGCCGACCTCACGACTTCGTCCGAGGACGCCGCGATCGCGCGCATGGTCATCTCGCTCGCTCACAGCCTGAACCAGACGGTGGTCGCCGAAGGCGTGGAGACCGAAGCGCAGCTCGACTTCCTGCGGCGCCATCGTTGCGACGAGATGCAGGGCTTCCTGTGCAGCCGCCCGGTTCCGGCGGCCGACTTCGCCAACCTGCTGCGCGACGGCGGGTGCATGTCGCTGCGGCCGACGGCGCGGCTTCACTGAGGAGCCGATTGCCCCGGCAACGCCCGCGCTCCTCGCATTGGCCCTAGAATGCGGCTGCTTAAGTCCGCACAACACGGCCGCGTGCCGTCCGCCATGTCAGAAACTTCCCTGCGCGTCCTGTCGGTGATCCCGCCGATGACGCAACTCAACACCCCGTACCCGTCGACGGCCTATCTCACCGGCTTCCTGCGTTCGCGCGGCGTCGACGCCGTGCAGGAAGACCTCGCGCTGGCGCTGGTGCTGCGCCTGTTCTCGCGCGACGGCCTCACGGCCATCCGCGACCGCATCGAGGCCACGCCCGAGCGCCAGCGCAGCGCGCGCGTGAAGGCCTTCCTCGCGCAGTTCGAGCGCTACCGCATCACGATAGGCCCGGCCGTCGCCTTCCTGCAGGGCCGCGATCCCACGCTCGCGAACCGCATCTGCGGGCGCAATTTCCTGCCCGAAGGCTCGCGCTTCGAATCGCTGGAGGTCTATATCGACCCGGACGGCGGCGACCCGCTCGCGTGGGCCTTCGGCGCGCTGGGGCTGGAAGACCGTGCCCGCCACCTCGCGACCCTGTACCTCAACGACGTCGCCGACGTGCTGCGCGAGGCGGTCGATCCGCGCTTCGAGTTCGTCCGTTACGCGGAATCGCTGGCGCAGAGCCAGGCGAGTTTCGAACCGCTGGCGGCCGCGCTCGCCGAGCCGCTGAACCTTGTCGATGAGACGCTGCGCGCGCTCACGCTCGACGCGATTGCCCGCCATGCACCGCGGGTGGTGCTGCTGTCCGTGCCGTTCCCGGGCGCGGTGTACGGCGCCTTCCGCATCGCGCAGGCGATCAAGGCGCACGACCCGGGGATTGTCACCGTGCTGGGCGGCGGCTTCGTCAACACCGAGCTGCGCGAGCTCAAGGAGCCGCGCGTCTTCGACTACTTCGACTTCGTCACGCTCGACGACGGCGAGCGCCCCATCCTCGCGCTGCTCGATCACCTCAAGGGCGGGCGCGGGCGATCGCGCCTCGTGCGCAGCTTCTTCCGTGATTCCGAGGGTGACCAGGGCAAGAACGGCGAAGTGCGCTACGTGAACCTCGGCGAGGCCGACATCGCCTTCGCCGAAGTCGGTACCCCCACCTGGGACGGCCTGCCGCTCGACCGCTACCTGTCGGTGCTCGACATGCTCAACCCGATGCACCGCCTGTGGTCGGATGGGCGCTGGAACAAGCTCACCGTCGCGCACGGCTGCTACTGGAAGAAGTGCAGTTTCTGCGACGTGAGCCTCGACTACATCTCGCGCTACGACGGTGCGAGCGCGAAGACGCTGGTCGACCGCATCGAGGCGATCATCGCCGAGACCGGCCAGACCGGCTTCCACTTCGTCGATGAGGCCGCGCCGCCCAAGGCGCTGAAGGCGCTCGCTCAGGAATTGATCGAGCGTGGCGTGGCAATCTCGTGGTGGGGCAACATCCGCTTCGAAAAGTCCTTCACGCCGGAGCTGTGCCGCCTGCTTGCCGACAGCGGCTGCATCGCCGTGTCGGGCGGGCTGGAGGTCGCCTCCGACCGCCTGCTGCAGCTGATGAAGAAGGGCGTGTCGGTCGACCAGGTCGCGCGCGTCACCAACGCCTTCACCGAAGCTGGCATCCTTGTCCATGCCTACCTGATGTACGGCTTTCCGACGCAAACGGTGCAGGACACCGTCGATGCCCTCGAATACGTGCGCCAGCTGTTCGAATCCGGCTGCATCCAGTCCGGCTTCTTCCACCGCTTCGCCTGCACCGTGCATTCGCCGGTCGGCCAGAACCCGGACGAATACGGCGTGAAGCTCGTCCCGCTGCCGCCCGTGACCTTCGCGAAGAACGACGTCCGCTTCATCGACCCGACCGGCGTCGACCACGATGCGCTGGGCGTGGCGTTGAACAAGGCGCTCTACAACTACATGCACGGCATCGGGCTGGAGCAGGACGTGCGCGGCTGGTTCTCCGACCGCGTCCCGCGCCCCCGCGTGCCGCGCAATTTCATCGAGCGGGCCTTGCGCTAGCGTCATCCGCCACGCGCTGCCAGACCCGTATTAAGGGGTCGCGCCGCGAACCTTCGCGGCGCAATGCGTTCTAACGGCGACTGGGATTCATCGACCGGCCCGAAAGCGGGTAGTGCCGCTACCTGAAGGGAGGTATCGGCGAGGTCTTTGATTTCGATAATAATTCTGCAAAATTCGGGTTTTAACATCGACCGGCGAATCGGCATCAGACCGCAGCCGGACAGGTTTCAATGGAGGAGACAGCAATGAGCACGACAACGACCGAACGACTTCCCACGAGCGATCTGGAGAACGAGTTCATTCCGCCGATCGGACAGCCCGAGGCGAACGACGTGGCGTGGGACCAGCGCCTGAATGCCGAAGTGGCGTGGCAGCTCGCACGCGAGACCGTCGATGACGGTCTCGCGCAATGGACGGACCGCGCAGAGGGCGCACCGCGGCGCCTGCCGACGATGCGCACGATCGCGCGCATGAACACCGCCCTCGTGGCGCTGCGCGAACGGCTCTACCAGATCCAGAACGAGGCCGCGAACATCGCTATTTCCGAGCTGGCATTGCGACAGGAGGCCGATCCGGCCGCGTCGTCCGACGATGCGTTCTCGCCGCTGCATGCCCAGAATGCGCGCCGCGCCGAGGCGCTCGCCGCGTCGTGCTACGAATTGCTGGCAGCGGCGCAGGGAAATCTCGCGGCCGTGGCGGGCAAGGTGCGGGCCGGCTCCGGCGCCGCCACTGCCCGTACCGGACTCGAGGACTCTCTGTACGCCGAGCGCCGGCAACGCGACGCGGTCATCGACTTCCCTGATCGTCGCGCCGCCGCGTGAGTTTTCGCGGGTGATGCATGTCCTGCGTCATCCGCACTCCCGGCGTGTGCGCTAATCCGTCGCGCCGGGAGCTTCTTCTGCTGCATCCGTGGCGCAGCATCACGCTGGCACGGACTCCCTGATCAGGTGATCGAAGGCCGCCAGTGAGGCCTTCGCGCCTTCGCCCATCGCGATCACGATCTGCTTGAACGGCACCGTCGTGCAATCGCCGGCGGCGAAGAGGCCCGGCACCGAGGTCTGGCCGCGCGCATCGACGACGATCTCGCCGAAGCGCGTGCGTTCGACCGTGTCCTTCACGAAGTCCGTGTTCGGCAGCAGGCCGATCTGCACGAAGATGCCTTCGAGCTCGATGCGGCGCGACTCGCCCGACACGCGATCGGTATAGACCAGACCATTCACGTTCGCGTCGCCCGTCACTTCGGTCGTCTGCGCGTTCGTGATCACCGTGACGTTCGGCAGGCTCGCGAGCTTCTTCTGCAGCACTGCATCGGCGCGCAGCGTGTCGGCGAATTCGAGCAGGGTGACGCGCGCGACGATGCCGGCGAGGTCGATCGCCGCCTCGACGCCCGAGTTGCCGCCGCCGATCACCGCGACGCGCTTGCCCTTGAAGAGCGGGCCGTCGCAGTGCGGGCAGTAGGCCACGCCCTTGCCGCGGAATTCCTTCTCGCCCGGCACGTTCATCTCGCGCCAGCGCGCGCCGGTCGCGAGAATCACGGAGTGCGCCTTCAGCGACGCGCCGTTCTCGAGCTTCACCTCGAAGCCGCGCTCGTGCGGGATCACCGCCGCGGCGCGCTGCAGGTTCATCACGTCGACCTCGTATTCCTTGACGTGCTCTTCGAGCGCCGCTGCGAGCTTCGGCCCTTCGGTGGACGTCATGGAGATGAAGTTCTCGATCGCGAGCGTGTCCATCACCTGGCCGCCGAAGCGTTCGGCGACGACGCCGGTGCGGATGCCCTTGCGCGCGGCGTAGATCGCCGCCGCCGCACCCGCCGGTCCGCCGCCAACGACGAGCACGTCGAACTCGCCCTTCGCGGCAATCGTCTCCGCCGCGCGCGCCTGGGCGCCGGTGTCGATCTTCGCGACGATCTCGGCAAGCTCCATGCGGCCCTGGCCGAAGTGCCGGCCGTTGAGGAAGACGGTCGGCACCGCCATGATCTGGCTCTCATCGACCTCGTCCTGGAACAGCGCGCCGTCGATCATCGTGTGGCGGATGTTCGGGTTGAGCACCGACATCAGGTTGAGCGCCTGCACGACGTCTGGGCAGTTGTGGCAGGAGAGCGAGATGAAGGTCTCGAATTCGAATGTGCCCTCGATCGCGCGGATCTGTTCGATCACTTCCGGCGCGACCTTGGGCGGGTGGCCGCCGACCTGCAGTAGCGCCAGGATCAGCGACGTGAATTCATGCCCCATCGGCAGGCCGGCGAAGCGCACGCCGGTGTCCTCGCCCTTGCGATTGATCACGAAGGAGGGCTTGCGTTCGGTGTCGTCACGGCGCTCGATGACGGTGATGCGGTTGGATTGTTCGGCGATGTCGCCGAGCAGGGCCTGCATCTCGCGCGACTTGTCGCTGTCGTCCAGCGAGGCGACGATTTCGATCGGCTGGGTGACTCGTTCGAGGTAGGACTTCAACTGGTTCTTGATGTTCGCGTCGAGCATGGCGGGATCGTCCGTGAAATGCAGGGGAATCAGGGGGCGGGCGCTTGTGGCGCCCGCCTTGCCCCGGCCGGAGCCGGGGAGAGCGGGATGCTGCTCAGATCTTGCCGACGAGGTCCAGCGAGGGGGCCAGCGTCGCGTCGCCTTCCTTCCACTTCGCCGGGCACACTTCGCCCGGGTGGCTGGCGACGTACTGCGCGGCCTTGACCTTGCGCAGCAGCTCCGAGGCGTCGCGGCCGATGCCGCCGGCGGTGATCTCGACGATCTGGATCCTGCCTTCCGGATCGATCACGAAGGTGCCGCGGTCGGCCAGGCCTTCCGATTCGATCATCACGTCGAAGTTGCGGGCGATCGTGCCGGTGGGGTCGCCGACCATCGGGTAGCGGATCTTGCCGATGGTCTCCGAGCTGTCGTGCCACGCCTTGTGGGTGAAGTGGGTGTCGGTCGACACGGCGTAGATCTCGACGCCCAGCTTCTGGAACTCGGCGTAGTTGTCGGCGAGGTCGCCCAGTTCGGTCGGGCACACGAAAGTGAAATCGGCCGGGTAGAAGAACACCACCGACCAGTTCCCCTTCAGCGATTCGTCGCTAACCGGAACGAATTTGCCGTTGTGGAAAGCGGTGGCCTTGAAGGGCTTGATTTGCTGATTGATCTGGGACATCACACACTCCTTTGTCGTATCGGGGTTAGGGACCGAGCGGCTTGTCTTGCTCGATGGAGGCCACTTTACCGAGGGGTGTGCTATAGCTCCAATTGAATGAAAAAATGAATGCGATAGCGGATTGCGATGGATGTGCTCAATCGGTCCTGGCGGCGATCGCCTCGACCGTCGCATCGATCAGCCGGCGCGCGATGCTGAAGCGGTGCGGCAGCCGAGGTAGCCGGTCGATCGGGAACCAGTCGGCTGCCTCGATCTCGTCGGCCTGCAGCGCGAGCTCGCCGCCGGCGTAATCGGCGGTGAAGGCAAGCATCAGCGAATGCGGAAAGGGCCAGGACTGGCTGCCGAAATAGCGCAGGTTCGCAACCTCGATGCCGACTTCCTCGCGCACTTCGCGCGCGATGGTCTGCTCCAGCGATTCACCCGGCTCGACGAAGCCGGCCAGCGCGCTGAACATGCCTTCCGGGAAGTGCGGCGAACGCGCCAGCAGCAGCTGGTCGCCGCGTCGCACCAGCGCCATCACCGCCGGGGCGAGGCGGGGGTAATGGACTTGGCCGCAACTCGGGCACACGCGCGAACGCTCGCTCGCGTGCAGCGCTGTCGCGCTGCCGCAGCGGCCGCAGAAGCGATGCGTCAGATCCCATTGCACGATCTGCAGCCCGCGGCCGGCGACGCCGAAAACCGCTTCGTCGATGCGCCCGAACAGGCTGCGCAGGTCGCGCCATTCCATGCCGGCCGGGGGCTGCGTGTCGGCCCCGGTGGCTGCGGCATAGCAGTGCCGTCCGGCGAGGCTGCCGATGTAGTGTTGCGCGCCGGCCGGATCCAGGCCGCCCGGTTCGCAGCGCACGGGCACGCGGGTCGGGCCTTCGGCGGCGAACACGAGCAGCGCAGTGTTGCGGAACACGAAGCACAGGTCGTCGGCGGCGAGCGGGTCGGGCGGGAGGTGTCCGGGGATGAACATGGGTGATGGAGGCCGTAGGGTGTAGCGGCCATGATGCGCGGCACGCTGCGGGCACGCAACCGTGGGCAAGCGTGCGCCGGACGAATTGATATTGCTCATGGGGAAGCTGGCCCAGCTGGGCTAAGGTTTGCCCTTCGGTGACGAAAAGGGAGGTTTCGGCATGAGCAGCGGTGCGTGGAGTTGTCCGCATGACCTCGACGGCGTGTGTCAGCGTGTTCAGGGGGCGGTGTGCGAACCCGGGATGCGGGGGTGTGTGCTCGAAGGCAAGGTGCGCTTCGCCCGCGAGGAGATGAACCTGCCGCGCAAGCCGGTGAAGGCCGTGAGCGCCACGAAGGCGACGGCGGAGAAGAAACCTGCCCAGCCGCCGCGGCGACGCCTGCCGTTCTGAGCCTCGACGCGGGCCTGCGGCCGCGCGGGTATTTTTTCCTGCCGGGCGCGAGTCATTTCGCGATCTAATAGCGATTTTTCCGGCGGCCGCGATGCCGCGGGGAGACTCGTGCCGAAAAAGGTTGCCGATGGGAGATCAGGATAGCAAGGTGGATGCGAAGGCGGGTGCGTTCAAGGTCGTACTCGCGTATGCCGTCTTCGGTGCGCTTTGGATCCTGCTCTCCGATCAGGCGCTAGGGGTACTTTTCCGCGACCCTGACGTCATTGTGAAGGTAAGCCAGGGCAAAGGGTGGGTTTTCGTCGCGATCACGGCGCTGCTGCTTTACGCGCTGTTGATGCGCCTCGTCGGCAGGCTGGACCAGAGTCTGCGGCGCGAGTTCGCGTCGGAGACAGAGCGCCGGCGCGCCGAGGAGCAGGTGCATAACCTGTCCTTCTACGATTCGCTGACCAGCTTGCCGAATCGCCGCCTGCTGTTCGATCGCCTCGGGCAATCGCTGCTGGCCTGTCGCCGCAGCGAAACGCGCGGCGCGGTGTTGTTCATCGACCTCGACGGTTTCCGTGCGCTCAACGACACGCGCGGCCATGAAGTCGGCGACCGCCTGCTGGTCGAGGTCGCCCGCCGCATTGCCGCGTGCGTGCACCGCGAGGACACCGTCGCGCGCGCCGGCAGCGACGAATTCGTTGTGGTCGCCAACGGTTTGAACGCGGAGAAGGATGCGGCGGCGGTGGCCGCGCGCGAGATCGCCGAACGCATTCAGGGCGTGGTCAGGCAGCCGTTCGACGTCGAGGGGCATGAGGTCCAGAGTTCGGTCAGCATCGGCATCAGCATGTTCTCGGGTGTGGAAGGCGCCGCCGATGAACTGCTCAAGCAGGCGGACGCCTCGATGTTCGAGGCGCGCAGTCGCGGGCGCGACGGCATTCATTTCTTCGACGTGGCGATGCAGGCGGCGCTCGACGAACGCGTACGCCTGGAAGGCTGGCTGCGCAAGGCGCTGCCCGACCAGTTGCGGCTCTATTACCAGATGCAGGTCGACGGCAACGGCTCCATCCAGGGCGCGGAAGTGCTGATCCGCTGGCTTCATCCGGAGCGCGGGATGATTCCGCCGTGCGAGTTCATCCCGCTGGCGGAGGAAACCGGGATGATCCTGGCGATCGGTCGATGGGTGCTGGAGACCGCGTGCCGGCAGCTGAAGGACTGGGAGGGCGATCCGGCGACGCGTCACCTCAAGCTTTCGGTGAACGTCAGCGCACGCCAGTTCCAGCAGGATGAGTTCGACCGCGAGGTACTCGAGGTCGTGAAGAAGACTGGCGCGGACCCGGCGAACCTCAAGCTGGAGCTGACCGAGAGCATGGTCGTGGAGAACATCGACCAGGTCGTGCACAAGATGGCGGTGCTCAAGGCGACCGGCATCCAGTTCTCGCTCGACGACTTCGGCACCGGCTTTTCCTCGCTGTCCTGCCTGCGCCGCCTGCCGCTGGACCAGCTCAAGATCGACCAGTCCTTCGTGCGCGACGTGACCGAGAACGCCAACGACGCCGCGATCGTGCGCACCATCATCGCGCTCGGCCAGAGCCTGGGGCTCGAAGTGATCGCCGAGGGCGTCGAGACCGCCGAACAGCGCAACTTCCTCGCGGTGCACGGTTGCAGCAACTTCCAGGGCTATTTCTTCAGCCGGCCGGTTCCGCTGGAGGAGTTCGAGCAGCAGCTCGCCGCGCACCGCCGCCCCTGACTGCGGGCGGCGGTTCGTCGCATCGGGATCAGAACGGCATGATCAGCCGGAACCACGCCTTGTCGCCCTGGAAGCGGTTTTCCGCCCCGGATTCCTGCTGCCACTGGCCGATGAACATCGTTCCCCCCTTGGTTGTGTAGCTGACGCTCGGGCCGATCGCGAACACCTCGCCCTTGCGCCCCGAGGACCACGGCCCAAGCGTCGACGAGATCGTTTCGCCGTCGAGCTTGTCGTTGGTCGTTTGCTTCAGGTAGTAGCCGGAAAGGCCCACGCCCCACGGGCCGAAGCGTTTGCCCGCGAGGTAATCGACCCGAAACTCGTCGCCCGACTCGTAATCCATCTTCGGCGCGCCAGGGGCAGGGCGAAAGTCCTTGTTCTTCGTCTTCATGTTGTACATGAACTTGCCCGACAGCTCCCAGCCCGAATCGGAGATCCAGGTCACCGCAAGGACCGGCTCCACGCTCCAGTAGTTGGTGCCGATGCTCTTGATCGCCTGGCCCGACTTGTATTCCCCTGTCGGGGCGAAGAAATCGAGGGCGAAGACCCAGTGCAGGTTGCCGGCGTGCCAGCCGATCACGAGCGGCGAGAACAGCATGTCGCCGATGCCGGTGACGGTCTTGCTGTCACCGAGGGTCAGCTTCTGCTGCACGACGGGCAGGATCGCCTGTACCGCCCAGTCTCCGCCGAGGATCTTCGTGTTCGTGACCTTGACGACCCGCATCGCATCGAACCAGGCGCTGACACCGGTCCCGGGCACCTTGTCGCCGTCGCCGTTGCGCAGGCTATCGGCATGGTAGTACCCGAAATAGTTGAGGAAATAGTTTCCCGGTGGCGGCAACGCGCCCGCGACCCAGTTCTCGCTTCCATGCGGATATTGGTCGCCCCCTTCCTTCGCGAGCGCACCGCCGCAAACCAGCCCGGACAGGGCCAACGCCACGCAGATCTGCTTCAGTTTCATGCCTCCTCCTTGATTTCTTGTTTGCGATCCCTTCGTTGGCACGATTCGGGGCGTTGCCGCCCTTGGCCTCGGCCAGGCCATTGCCGATACCTGGGTGCGGAAGCTGGCTCAGGCCGCGCGATTGACGTGGAAGCGCTTGGCCTTCATGTCGAAGCGAGGCAGGACGTCGCGGCCGACGTGGTGCACCCGCGGACGGAAGGCGAGTACCGAGTCGAGTCGCTCGGCGATCGAATGCACGACCGACGGGTCGGCGCCGTCGCACAGCTCAACCTCGATGTCCATCTCGTCCATGTGCTTGACCTTGCTGACGGTGATGCGGAACTCGTCGACCTCGACGAACTTGCGGATGATGTTCTCGACGCCGGCCGGGAAGACGTTCACGCCGCGCACCGTGACCATGTCGTCCGCGCGGCCGAGGATGCCGCCCTGGAAACGCAGGAAGGTCCGGCCGCAGGAACAGGGGTCGAGATTCACCTCGACGAGATCGCCGGTGCGGTAGCGGATCAGCGGGAAGCCCCAGCGGCCGAGGTTGGTGATCACCAGCTCGCCGCGCTCGCCCGGCTTCACGGCTTCACCGGTCTTCGGGTTGATGACCTCGGCGATGAATTCGGATTCGATCAGGTGCGTTCCGCCGGGTTGATGTTCGCACTCGAAGGAGTGCGCGCCGATCTCGGACGCACCGGCGTGATCGAAACACTTCGCCGCCCATGCTTCCTGGATCCGCTGCTTGGTCGAGGGGATGTTCGCCCCCGGCTCGCCCGCGTGCACGGTGGATTTCATCGGCAGCGAGCGCATGTCGAAGCCATGCTCGCGTGCGACTTCGGCGAGCCGCAGCGCGTAGGTCGGTGTGCAGCACAGCACCGTCGCGCCGGTCTCGCGCATCAGCTCCAGGCGCTGCAGCGAATCGCGCCCGCCGCCCGGGATCATCACCGCGCCGAGCTTGCGTGCGCCTTCGAGCGCCGCCCAGAAGCCGATGAAGGGGCCGAAGGCGAAGGCGAGAAAGACCCGATCGCTCGCGTCCACGCCCGAGCCGGCGAGCACGTGCGCCCAGCACTTTGCCCACCAGTCCCACGAGTCCTGGGTGTCGAGCACCTTCAGCGGCACGCCGGTAGTGCCGGAGGTCTGGTGCAGGCGCGTGTATTGCTCGATCGGATAGGTGAGGTTGGTGCCGAAGGGGCCGTTCGCCGCCTGATCCTCCATCAGCTCGGACTTCGTCGTCAGCGGCAGGCGCGCGAGGTCGTCGAGCGTGCGGATGTCGCGCGGCTCGATGCCGGCGGCCTTCCACTTGTTGCTGTAGAAGTGGTTCTTGCCCCACAGCTCGCCCATCATCGCCTGCAATTTCTCCAGTTGCAGTGCGCGAAGCTGCTCGCGGGGGAGGGTTTCGGTAGCCTGATCGAAATACGCCATGACTGTCTTCCTCGAAATTCTGGACGAACCGTCCCTCGGCGATGCCGTCCGGGTTCGGAAGGAGGCATTGCCGTACGGGCGGATGCTGCGGAGTTGTCGGGGGAGCCCGCGGTGCGCGGGGCGCGCTCAGCCTGACGGGCGGGGTATCGTGGCAGTCATGGTTATCTCCTCATCATTGTTCTGGCGCTCGTCTGGCGCCCCCATTTCCATGGTGCGGTGACTTCGTGAATGACGTCGTAGAACCAGCGGTCGATCAGCGGTGCCCCTTCGGGGGATGGCTGGATCGGCAGTTGTCCGGGGGCGATGAGGGCAATTTCGCCGGCATCGTCCCCTGCGACCGGTTCGCCGGCGACCGAATGCGCGCGATACGCCAGAATCACGGCACGCACGCCGGTCTGCGAATACACGCCGATCAGGCCGTCGACGGCCACTTCCAGCCCGGTCTCCTCGCGCGCCTCGCGCACGACGGCCTCTTCGAGCGACTCGCCCTGCTCGACGTAGCCTCCGGGCGGTGCCCAGTAGCCGCCGAGCGGGTCGAGGTTGCGGCGGATCAGCACCAGCTTGTCCGCGTGCTCGATCACGGCCAGCACGACCGGCGCCGGCTTGTGGAAGAAGGTCTCGCCGCAGGCGGGACAGGTCTCGCGCTCGCGGTTGTGGATTTTCGCGAGGACCAGCGGCGTGCTGCATTGCGGGCAGAACTTGGGGGCCATCTTGGTCTCCTTGAATGGGTCAGGCCGCAGTCGCGTCGTCGCGGGCGGACAGGGCGAGGTCGAGGCGCAGATTGACGAGGTCACCGTCCTGCAGTCCGAGCGTTTCGCGGATCGGCACCGGGGCGACGATCTCGAACTTGTCGTCGGGGTAGTCCGGCATTTCCGGGAACACGACCGCGCCGGTGAGATGGCCCGCAATGCTCACGCCGAAGCATTTCGCCGCGCAGAAGCCACCCCGTGGCGTGATCGCGATGCCGGCGGTGGAACGCAGTCGCGCGCGTGCCCAGTCCCAGGCGGCGCCGCGCATGCGCAGGTTGAAGGTGCCGGGCCAGGGGATGAAGCCGAGCTTGCGGCGGAACTCGAGGATCACCCAGTCGATCGCCGTGAAGCGCGAGCCCTCGCCGAGGCCGGGAGCGACTTCGCCTTCGAGTTCGAGGCCGGTGGCGGTGGTCATCATGCGGGCTGCCCCCCGCGCGATTTCGCGTGATCGCGCTCCTCGTTGCCGGTCCAGCGCCCGAAGAGATCGACGTCGAGGTCGAACTGGTCGAGCACCTTGGTCACCGACTGGTTGATGATGTCGTCGATGGTCTTGGGCCGGTGGTAGAAGGCCGGAAGCGGCGGCACCAGCACTGCGCCGGTCTCGGTGGCCTGCGTCATCAGGCGCAGGTGGCCGAGGTGCAGCGGCGTCTCGCGCAGCATCAGCACGAGCTTGCGGCGTTCCTTGAGCGTCACGTCGGCGGCGCGGATCAGCAGGTTGGTGTTGAAGCAGTTGGCCACGGCCGAGAGCGTCTTGATCGAGCAGGGCGCGATGATCATGCCAGCATGCTTGAACGAGCCGCTCGCGATGGAGGCGCCGACGTCGTTGTTGTCATGCACGCAGGAGGCGAGGCGCTTCACGTCGTTGATCGAGTAGTCGGTCTCGTAGACGATCGTGCGCTTGGCCGAGTCCGACATCACGAGGTCGGTCTCGACGCCGATCTGCTTGAGGGCTTCGAGGATGCGGATGCCGTAGATCGCACCGCTTGCTCCGGAAATGCCGACAACGATTCTCATGGTGCTGTCTCCATCAATTGCGCAGCGTTGCGAGCAGGGCCTGCGCCTTCGCCAGCGCGGCGGCGGGCAGGGTGACGCGGTCGAATTCGGGGCCGGCACCGCGTGTCGCGACGAAGCCGGCCTTGGAGCCGGCGCTGCTGCCGGCGGAAGAGGGGTCGATGACGTAGCCTTCGGCCCCACCGATGATCACGGTGTCGCGTTCGGGCAAGTAACGGGTGGCCATCGCCCACGCGATCTCGCGCGGATCGCGGATGTTCACATCGTCATCGACGACGGTGACGGTCTTGAGGCGCTTGTCGAGGTTGAGCGCGAGCATGACGAGGCGCCGCACTTCGTGGCGGGGGCAGTTCCTGACCGCGATTGCGGCCGAGAAACCGGCCGTGCCGCCCGTCAGATCGAGATCGACGACGCCGGCCACCATGGTCTGCAACTGGCCCAGCAGCTCGGTGCCGGCGGCGAGCGAGAGCAGGGTGTCGACGTCGCCCGACCACGGGCACAGGCCGGGATAGATGAAGTTGTCGCGGTGCGTGACCGCAGTGACCTCGACCACCGGGCTGACATTCGAGAAGTAGTAGCCGGTGTTCTCGCCGAACGGGCCTTCCGGCTCGCGCACGCCCGGCAGGATGCGGCCTTCGATGACGATCTCGGCACGCGCGGGGACTTCGACGTTCACGGTCAGCGCGCGCGCGAGCTCCACCGGTTCGCCACGCAGCCCGCCCGCGATGGCCATTTTGTCCGGTCCCACCGGCCCGCTGCGCACCACCGACGCCAGCAGCGTCGCAGGTTCGAGTCCGAGTGCGATCGCGACGTCGAGCGCTTCGCCCTTGGCTTCGGCATTCGCATGGAACTGCGACAGCGGCGGGTTCGCGAGCAGAATCCCGAGGCGATTGCCGCCCTTCACCATCATGCGGTGGATGCCCATGCCACGGCGTCCGGTCGCGGGATCGGTGCATAGCACGACGCCGGTCGTGATGAAGGGGGCGCCGTCCTTCTCGTGGTGTGTCAGGATGGGCAGCAGCGGCAGCAGCTCAATCGGCGCGCGATGCACGACGTCCTGCACCGGCACGGATTTCGCAGCAAGCGGCGCGATCGTACGCTGCTTGTTGTCGAGCCAGGTTTGCGCGAGGCGTTCTTCGGCCGTGCCGAAGGCGCGGGCAACGCGGCGGCGTCCGCCGAACAGGTTGCCCGCGACACGCGCACCGGGATAGCCGCGCACGTTTTCGAACAGCGCCGCGGGGGCGTCGGCCGGCAGGCTGCGCAGGACGGCCGCTATCTCGAACCTCGGGTCGAATTCCTCGCGCACGTGCAGCAGGTCGTCGCCGAGGTCGTCCAGGAAGCTGCGCAGGTCGGGGTAGGCCATTGTTTTCGCTGTTCCCTTCGATGATTGAATGGGGCCGGGCGGGCAAAGGCCCGCCCGGGGGGGCACCGCTTACCGGTACTGCGCCGGCATCCGCTCGACGCGCTCGATTACGCGGATCGAGAATTTGCGATCACTCAGCTGCCCGCGCCCCAGCCGCACCTGCAGGCTGTCGGCAAACTGGTCGAGCCTGCTCGACACCTCCACCTTCGCGCGCTGGTAGGTGTATTTGTGCAGCCCGTCGTTGAGCGTGCGGATCGTCAGCTCCAGCTCCTTGCCCTCGGCCAGTTCCCCGAGGTCCATCACGAACACTTCCCACTTGTTTGCCATGACCGCTCCTTATTTCTTAGCGCCGCGGAAGCCGTAATCGGCCCAGCTGTTGAGGACCTTCTCCTGCACGTTCTTGGGATAGACGTTCTTGAAGCTCACTAGCGTCGGCACGTCGTTGGTCTTGTCCCAATCCACCGGCCACAGGCAATCGAACAGCACCTGCGAGCCGATCGAGTACTTGCGGTCGTGCGGGGTGGCGTGCGGGTAGAGCGCCGTGCCGGTTGTGTTCTTGAAGACGTGGATGCCGCGCTCCGGATTGCAGCGCGTGCAGAACGCGTGATAGACCTCGTCCCAGTTGAAGATGTCGGTCTGGTCATCGACCACCATCACCATGTGGAACCACGGCCCGAGCTTGGAGCCGAACGCGAGCTGTGCGATCTGCATCGCGATGCCGGCGTAGGTCGGCTTCACGCCGACGATCATCATGTGGTGCGTCGAGCGCGGGTGCATGTACACGCCCGTCACCGGGATGCCCTGGCTCTTGAGCAGCTTTTCCAGCTCCAGCCCGAGCGAGAACGAGCGCAGCAACTGTCCTTCGTCCTGCGGCACGCCCATATTGGAGATCGTCATCGTCGCGTTGTTGCGATAGGTGATCGCATCGACGCGGAAGGTCACGCGGAAGTCGCGCGGGCTCGTGCGGTAGCCGGTGTATTCGCCGAACGGGCCTTCCTCGACCTTGTAGTCGGGCAGGATCATGCCCTCGATGATGATCTCGGCATCGGCCGGAACTTCGAGGTCGTTGGTCTCGCACTTCACCAGACGCACCGATTCGCCGGCCAGCATGCCGGTGAGCTCCGGCTCCGGGATCGGGGACGGCGCGCACGCGGCCATCGCGGCCAGCGGCGACAGTCCGATCGCGGTCGCGAAGGGGCAGCCTTCGCCGCGCGGCAGGTAGTAGTCGGTCAGCGTCTTGCCGAGGTCCGAGAACGGGAACACCGCGCCCGACATCGTGCGGCCGTCCCACATCATCTGCCGGTACATGCCCCAGTTCACATCGCCGCGCACCGGATGCTTGGTGATCACCGCGTGCCAGGTGCCGACGTAGCGCCCGCCGTCGCCGTCATGCACCAACGGCACCGGCAGCTTGCACAGGTCGACGTCGTCGCCGAGCAGGATGTTCTCCTTGCACGGCGCGTCGCGCTTGTCGATGACCGTCGGCGCGATCGGCTCGCTATTGGTGCGCTTGAGGTATTCCGCGCCGATCTGCGGCAGGGTGGAGGCCGGGTCCATGCCCAGCGCGATCGCCATGCGGCGGTAGGTCGACAAGGGTGCGCCGAAGTAGCTGAAGCCCGGGTAGTCCTTGATGTTCTCCATGAAGGGCGCGGCTTCGCCGAGCTCGCACACGCGGCGCACGATCGCGCCGGCCTCGTTGTCCCAATCCACTTCCTGCTTGATGCGCACGGCGTCGCCGGACTTGACGCACGCCTCGATGAATTCGCGGTTGTTGCGCGGTGCCGAAATCTTTCCCACGTCGTTTCTCCTTGCTGGTGTGGTCTGGGTGAATCAGTGGATCTTCGAGAGCATTGCGTCCCACTTGCCCTGCGCTTTCAGGATCAGCTCGGCCACCTCGCGCACCGCGCCGTGCCCGCCGCGCGCCGTCGTCACGTAGGCCGCCGCCTCCTTCACGTCCGTGACCGCGTCCCCCACCGCGACCGGCAGGCCGACCCGCTTCATCATCGAGAGGTCCACCAGGTCATCGCCGACGTAGCAGACCTCGGCGTCGGAGATGTTCATCTCCTCGAGCATCTGCGCGTAGGGTTCGGTCTTCTTCTTGATGCCCTCGTGGAAGCGCTTGATCTTCAGCTCCTCGGCGCGATGGCGCACCGCGCCGGACTTCTTCGAAGTGATGATCGCGACCTCGACGCCGCACAGCTGCAGCACGATCACGCCCATGCCGTCCTTGATGTCGAAGTTGCGCGACTCGATGCCCTCGTCGTTGATGACGATGCGCCCGTCGGTCATGACGCCATCGACGTCGAGGATCACCAGCTTGATGTTCTTGGCCTTTTCCATGGCTCCGTTTCCTCCTCAGATCCCGATCCCGTACTCGTGCCAGCGCGCGCGGATCTTCGCCAGCGTCTCCTCGTCCATGCGTGCCTCGACGGGCTTCTGCTTCCATTCGTACGGAATGCAGGCGTCCATGAGGATGCGGGACGTCATGAGCTTGTCGGAGTCGGGGTCGAGCGCCGGGTCGAGCGGGGTGGAGCGGCCGCGCTTGATGAGCTCGGTGCCGCGCATCGGGTCGTAGCGGCAGGACAAGGCCCAGAACACGCGCTGCAGGTCGTCGGCCTGGATGTCCTCATCGACCGTGATGACGCCCTTCATGCCGTAGTTGCCGGTGTTGCTGCCGATCACCGCGTCGGCCACCTGGCGCGAATGCCCCGGGTAGGCCTGCTTCACCGACACCACCGTCCAGAAGCGCCCGGCGGATTCCGGCAGCACGCACACCGACTGGATGCCGGGGATGCGCATCTGCTCGAGTTCCGTCCACAAGGTCGCCGTGCGCGTGAAGGCGAGCAGCATATGGACGTCGGTCACCGGACGGCCCTGGCCGGTGGCCCACAGGATCGGATTGTTGCGATGGAGGATCTGCTGCACCTCCAGCACCGGCTTCGGAATCGGCTTGTGCAGCTCGTCGGTGTAGTAGCCGGTGTATTCGGCGAACGGGCCTTCCGGCAGGAAGTTGTTCGGGTCGATCTCGCCTTCGAGCACGATCTCCGCGCCCGCCGGCACCGGGAGCCCCGTCAGCGGCGCCATCAGGAACTCGGACTGCTGGCCGCGCACCGTGCCGGTGATGTCGTAGTCGGACGCGCCCTTGTGCATCAGCGTGCCGGCCATGAAGATCAGCGGATCGCAGCCGATGATCGCCGCCGCGGGCATCTTCTTGCCCATCTTGGCGTACTTCTTCATGATCCGCTCGCCGCGCTTGCCCGGCAGGATCTGCACGCCGCAGCGCTTGTCGTCGAGCATCTGCATGCGGTAGGTGCCGAGGTTCACCTCGCCCGTCTCGGGGTCCTTCAGCACCACCGATACCATCGTCCCGATGTAGCGTCCGCCGTCGAGCGGGAAGAACTTCGGCACGGGGAACATGTTCAGATCGACCTTGTTGCCGGTCAGCACGTTTTCCAGCACCGGCCCGTCCTTCACTTCCTTCGCCTTGATCAGGCCTTCGGAGGTGATCGTCTTCTTCATCCACTGCTGCGCCGACTGGCACAGCGTCAGATCGTGCGGCAGGCCCAGCATGATCGCGAGGCGCTTGGTCGTCGCGAAGGCGCCCGTGAAGACGGGGGTGTTGTAACCCTTCACGCTCTCGAACAGCAGCGCCGGGCCTTTCTTCTCCTCGGTGAGCTTCGAGACGTGCGAAAGCTCCAGATTCCAGTCGACCTCGGTCGTCACGCGCTTCAGTTCATGAGCTTCGGCGCACTGGTTGATGAAGTACCTCAGGTCCATTCGGATGTCTCCTTGGCTGGAAAGTTGGGGATGTGTGTAGCTGGAATCAGTGCGTGGCCTGCACCGACTCGATGACTTCGTAGCCGGCGGTCGTGAGCGCGCGCGTGACTTCGGCGGTATCGGCGTGATGGAAGCGCACGATCACCTTGCGCTCCTGGTCGCCGCTCGCGACGCCCTTCGGCCCGAGGCTGATCGGGTAGATCGCGTGCACCTCGGCGCCCGTGCCCTCGACGATGTCGGCGATGCGGCCGATCGTTCCCGGGCCGATGCGCGTCGGCGCCAGCGTCACGCCGCTCCTGCGCTCCCATGCGCCGAGGAAGTGCGCCGCGAGCGAGAACATCTCGATCGCCGAGATCATCCCGACGACATGGCCGTCGTCCAGCACCGGCAGCTGGCCGACGCCCGCCTGCTGGCCGACCTGCAGGCAGCGCTCCATCGTGTCGTTGGCATCGATGGTGGCGGGGTTGCGCACCATCACGTCCTTCACCTTCACGTGGTTCGAGAAGTAGTTCAGCTCATCCGGGCTCTGGCTGCGGATCGCCGCGTGCGCTGCGCGCAGGCAGCCGGCGCGGGTCACCAGCCCGCGCAGTCGCCCGTCATCGACGACGGGCAGCGCATGCAGGTTGGTTTCGGACAGGATCCGCTTCGCCTCGGACAGCAGCGTGTCGCTGCCGAGCACCGCGGGATTGGCTTGCATCCAGTTGCGTACGATCATGGTCGTGTCCTCCTCAGCTCAGGCGTTTGCCGACGATCAGGCTCGACACGATGTAATCCATCGCCGTAGTCGCCCCGGTCGTCGCCGGCGCCTTCTGCTTGTTGCTCCAGATCGTTTCGGGTCTGGCCTGCAGGATGAAAACGTTGCCGCCGGCCGGCAGGTTCTTGTCGATCGCCCACTCGATGTCCATCGGACGGCCGTAGTGCTTCTCGATCTTCTTGGCCATCCACGAGAGTTCGGTGATCTCGTCGTCGAGGATCGACTGGATGTTCTGGCGTTCGACCGGCACCTCCATCGCGACCGAGCGCTGCAACTTGAGGTCCGCCGTGTAGCAGATCTCCTTCGTCGAGATCGTCCGCTCGATGATGTCCAGCGTGACCTTATTGACCACGAAGTTGTCCGGCGTGACCTCGCCCGACACCACCGACTCGCCGAAGCCGAAGTTCGAGTCGATCACGATCACCGAGCGGTCGCCCGTGGAGGGATGCAGCGTGAACATCACGCCTGCCGTATAGGCGTTCGCCATCTTCTGCACGCCCACACTGATCGCCACCTGCTCGTGCGGGAAGCCCATGCGGATGCGGTAGGCGATGGCCCGGGCCGTATAGAGGCTGGAGATGCACTTGCGCACGTGGTGCATCACGCTGTCGATGCCGCGGATCCACAGATAGGTGTCCTGCTGCCCGGCGAAGCTCGCGCCGGGCAGATCCTCCGCCGTCGCGCTGGAGCGCACCGCCACCGGCACCGCCGGCAGGTAGCAGCGCACCGACAGCTTGCGGTAGGCCTCGGCGATCAGGTCCTCCAGTTCGATCGACATCGGCCGCGACTCGATCATCTGGCGAATGGCGGCGGAGGCGGCCTCCAGCTTGTCCATGTCGTCGTGGTCCAGGCCCTGCAGCAGCCCGTTCACCTCGTCCAGGATGCCGGCGTCACGCATGAACTGCGCGTAGCCCGCGGTGGTCAGGGCGAAGCCCGGCGGCACCCGCACGCCGGCGTTGATCAGTTCGCCGAGCGAGGCGCACTTGCCCCCCACGAGCGGCACCGAGTCCTTGTTGCAGTCCTCGAAGAAGCACACCTTCGGGGCCCGGCTGTCGATGCCGGGGGCCAGGTGCACGTCTTCGGCCATCAAAGCGCTTCCCATGCTGTCACCCCCTTCACTGGACAATGGTCACGAGCCCGGACGAGCCGTCGACTCTCAACGTCATGCCCGTCTTGATCACGCGGGTCGAATGGCCGGTGCCGACCACCGCCGGCATGCCGTATTCGCGGCACACGATCGCCGCGTGACTCATCACGCCGCCGACATCGGTGATGCAGGCCTTGATCTTCGCGAACGCGGGAGCCCAGGACGGCGAGGTCGTCGGCGCGACCAGAATTTCCCCTTCGACGAGGTCGCGGATGTCCTCGGCGCTGCGGCACACGCGGGCCGTGCCCTCCACGGTGCCGGGGCTGGCGGGAAAGCCCTTTAGCTCGGTGATGCTGTCGGGATCGGCGACGTCCTGCACCGATGCCCACGCGGAGAGCGAATTGTTGGTGACACCCCACAGCACGATCGTGAAGGGCTCCTGGATCACCTCCGGCGCGATGCCGATCGCCGGCGGCGGCGCCCACTCGCGGAACTTCTGCATCACCCTCTTGCGCCATTCGATCTCGGCCGGCCAGGTGGCGGTGCCGCGCGGCTTCACGCCCGTCGCCCAAGCGGTGACGATGTCCCACAGCGCCTGCTTGATCTCGTCGCGGCGCAGCAGCCAGATGTCCTCGATTTCGGCGATGAGGCCATGTTCCTGCATGATCGCCGCAACTTCGCGCATCTTGTTCCAGAACACCGAGTGGAACCAATGCTCGACGTAGAACAGGTGGTTCTCGACGTAGGGGAAGACCGTGCGCGCGCAGCCCAGCAGCTCGTCGAACTGTTTGCGGTCTTCCTCGTTGTCGATCAGGTCGCGGTACTCGGCGGTGACGCGATCGCGTTCGGCGCGCACGGCCTCCATCGGCCGGTCGATCGTCACACCGGCGCGCAGCTTGCCGATGTAGGTCTGGATGCCGTCGAGCGGGATGTTGAGGTTGTCGTTCCAGCTCCGGTCGGTGTGGAACCAACCGGTGCCCGACGAGATGTTGAACCACGGATAGCGCGCCTTCTCGAAGGCCGCGAGCCACTCGTCGCCGTGGCGACGGTTCTCCAGCGCCGCCTTCACGTCCGCCCATTCGCGGTGGCCCGTCACGACGTCATCGACTTCCAGCGCGACGGCCTTCTTCGCCAGCTCCTTCAGCTCGTCGTCGGACTTGTACATGATCACGTCGATGCCCGAGATCATCTGCGTCACGCGCTGCAGCGGAATGCTCGGGAACAACTTCTGCGTGAAGTCCATGAAGAACACGTAGGCCGCATAGCCCAGGTTCAGGAACTCGAAGTGGTACTGCCAGCACTTGATGCCGAGGTTGATCAGGTCGTCGTAGTTCTTCAGCAGGTGGTAGGCCGTCGACTCGCCGACGCCGTCGGTCACCACGGTCAGGTCCTCGACCTCCGGCAGGCGCGGGATCGGCAGCGCCTCGAGCTCGGCGATCGTGCCCTCCATCTTCGTCTTCCACTTCGCTTCGAGCTCGTCCCAGTTCTTGTAGTAGTAACCGGCGCGCTCCATGAAGTTGGGCACGCGTTGGCCGATCTCGTCCGGGTTCTTCACCGGCACCGGCGAGATATAGACGTAGCCGTTGATGATGCGGTGATCGACGCCACGCACCGGCGGCACCTGGAAGATGCGGTTGTTGAACTGCGACAGCGCGAGATACCAGGCCTCGTCCCAGATCGTGTCGAAGGGGTAGAGCGGCTCCGGGTAATGCAGCCCGTCGTAGAACCAGAACGTCTCCTTCTCGTACTGGTTGCGCTCGGCGTCGTCGGTGACGAACTGGTAGTGGTACGGATACATCCGCTCCCAGCCTTCGGTCCCCGGGATCGTCTTGCCCTTCACATCGTGCGGAACAGGAAACTTCATGTGTGTCCCCTCGTGCTTGTGTAGTTTTCGGGTTTCGCCGGACTCGTCTCGCGGCCGGTTGCCGGACAGCAATCGCAAGCGGTGTGCCACCACGCGATCGCGCAGTGCAGCAATTGGATATGCGAAAAGCATTGTCGGGAGGCGCTGGAAACCCGTCCTGCGGGGCGATCGGTGTCTTGGTGCAGGTGCGGAAAAACGTCCGCAAAATTGCCCGTTTCCCCAGTAATCGCGCACTTTTCCGCCGCGCAGTGGTCTAGCGGGAATTGATCATTTGATGAGTTTTTCGGTGTGCGCCGGAGGCATCTCACCATTTGATAAAAAGCGCCGACGGGCCGTCCCGGCGGGAGTGCGATAGACCGACTTCCAATCGTTTGACTTTTGTCAATACGGCCCTTTTTGGCGACGCGTAGAAGGTACGGTCCAGGAGGAGACAATCCATGAGGACCAGGCAATGACCAGGGCCCGAACCAAACCGTGCATCCAGGCGGACGATCTGCGCGCGCGCGTGCATTTCTGTGCGGAAACCGGGCAGATCTGGCTGCACGAGCACCGCATGCTGCTCGTGCATGCCGAGGCACAGGCGTCGTTGCGCAAGGAGTTGATCGACACGCTGGGCATGAACCGCGCGCGCGGCCTGTTGCTGCGCATGGGGTATGCGTCGGGCGTGCGTGACGCCGAACTCGTACGCACGCGCATGCCCGAGCTGAGCGAGTCCGACGCCTTCATGACCGGGCCGCAACTGCACTCGCTCGAAGGCATCGTCGGCGTGATCCCGATCCGGGTCGAGGTGGACCGCGAAGCCGGAACCTTCCATTGCGAGTTCCGCTGGATCAACTCCTGGGAAGGTCAGTCGCATCGCCGCCAGTTCGGCATCCACAACGAGCCGGTGTGCTGGACGCAGATCGGTTACGCCTGCGGCTACTCCTCGGCCTTCATGGGGCGTTCGATCCTCTTCAAGGAGGTCGAATGCGCCGGCATGGGCGACGACTGTTGCCGCATCGTCGGCAAGCCCATCGAAGAATGGGAAGATGCCGACGAACACATGCGCTATTTCGCGCCGGATCCGATCGCCGACCAGCTCATCGACCTGCAAACCCAGGTCGTGCAACTGCGCTCGACGATCGCGGAGAAGGAAAACCTCCCCGCCGACATGATCGGCAATTCGCCCGGTTTCCGGCACGCGCTCGACCTGCTCAAGCAGGCTGCCGCGGGCCAGATCACCGTGCTGCTACTGGGCGAAACGGGGGTGGGCAAGGAGCTCTTCGCCCGCGCGCTGCACGAGATGAGCAATCGCCGCGACAAGCCGCTCGTCGCGATCAACTGCGCCGCGATCCCGCACGATCTCGTCGAATCGGAACTCTTCGGTGTCGAGAAGGGCGCCTACACCGGCGCGCAGGTGTCGCGCCCGGGCCGCTTCGAGCGGGCCGACGGTGGCACGCTCTTCCTCGACGAGATCGGCGACCTGCCGCTCACGGCGCAGAGCAAGCTGCTGCGCGTGCTGCAGGAAGGCGAGGTCGAGCGCCTGGGCGACGACAAGGTGCGCAAGATCAACGTGCGCCTCGTTGCCGCAACCAACGCCGGCCTCGCGCAGCTCGTCAAGGAAGGCCGCTTTCGCGCCGACCTCTACTACCGCCTCAACGCCTTCCAGATCGACATCCCGGCGCTGCGCGAACGGCGTGACGACATCTCGCCGCTCGCCAAGCACTTCCTCGAAAAATACGCCGCGATCAACGGCAAGAAGCTGCTCGGCTTCACCGACAAGGCCAAGAAGGCGCTGGTCGGCTATGCGTGGCCTGGCAATATCCGTGAGCTGCAGAACACCATCGAGCGTGGCGTGATCCTCGCGCCCCACGGCGGTCGCATCGAGATCGACCACCTGTTCCTGTCCCGCAACGAGGACGAAGTGCAGGAACTGGGCCTCGATTCCGACGGCAAGCTCGACATCAACGGCCCCAAGGTCGGCCGAGCGCTGTGCGACGCCGTGTGCGACGGCGCCATGACGCTGGACGAAGTCGAGACCATGTTGCTCGAGGCCGCGATGGACAAGGCCCGCGGCAACCTCTCGTCGGCTGCCCGCATGCTGGGCCTGACCCGGCCCCAGCTCGCGTATCGCCTCAAGCGCCTGCACGAGGAGACCGAGCCCCGCGCCTCCGAGCCCGATGCCGCGCGAGGGACGGCATGACGAGCGCCTTGCGGGAAAGGGTCGTCGAATACCTCGATTCGCACCACGCGATGACCATCGCATCCTGCGGGGAGGAGGGCGTCTGGGCTGCAGCCGTGTTCTACGTCAACGACGGCTTCCGCCTGTATTTCCTCTCCGCACCGACGACGCGTCACAGCCGCAACATCGCGCGCGATGCCCGGATCGCGATCACCATCCAGGAAGACTGCGCCGACTGGCCACAGATCAAGGGTATCCAGGCCGAGGGGCGGGCGGTCGAGATCGGCGGCGCGGAAGAAGCGCGCGCGCGCGAACTCTATGGCGAAAAGTATCCGGTGGTCGGCAAGGTCGCGCAGGCCCCTGCGTTCATCGTGAAGGCGCTGGCGAAGGTGCGCTGGTACCGTTTCGAGCCCGAGTGCCTGTACTTCATCGACAACTCCGCCGGCTTCGGCCACCGCGAGGCCGTTGATTGTCACGCTCCGTCGTCCTGAGGGGGCGCCCCGCTGTCCAGCGCCCGACGCGAAACCGTTGATTCCGAGCCCTTCGGCTTCGTTCAGTACAGGCTCGTCGAAGAGCGCGGCTGGGCTTCGACAGGCTCAGCCGAACGGCATCTGCATGCCGCGCTAATTGGCCTGCTCCACCAGAATCCCTGCGGATGACCCCGGTGCCTTGGCCAGGTCCGAAGCGGGCTGCAGCGCGACCCGCCGAAACGTCCACGCCGCCAGCACTCCGATGCCTGCCAGCACGGGGATCAGCCAGCGACCGCCGTCCCAGCCGCCGAGAGCGGTCGCCAGTGCCGCGATGGCCGGCACGCCGATAAAGGTGCCGACGTTCGAACACTGCATCAGGATGCCGTTGGCGATGGCGATGTCGGCAGGCGTGCGCGCCACCAGCGGTATGCCTCCCATCGTGGCCGCCGGCAGCACGCCCCCCGCGCTGCACACGAAGACTGCGGCCACCGAGCGCAGCACCGGATCGTAGCCCGCTGAGAACACGAACCAGCCGAACGCCCCCATCATGATCGACACGCCGGCGAGCAGCGCCCAGCGGGGAACCCCCCGCGCCAGCCAGAAATCCGTCGTCAGGTTGCCGAGGATGTTGCCCCCCACGGCTAGGGCCGTGAGCCAGGTTGCCCGTTCCGGCGTGTAGCCCATGTGCTCCACTGCGAACGACGGCAGCCAGGTCGCGATCATGAACCAGATCGCCGCATAACAGCCGAAGCACACCCCCATCAGCCACGGCGCCGGCTGCGCGAGGCGTGCGCGCGAGAACATCGTCACCGGCACCGGACGGGGGCCGCTTCCCGGTCCCGCCCCGAGCTTTAGAAACAGCGCGACCAGCACGCACGTGCCGATCGCCAGTGCGTTCGCCGTCCACAGGCCACGCCAGCCGTGGTGCTGGAGGATGTAGGGCGCGACCGCCATCATCACGCCCATTCCGGTCGGCATGTAGCAGCTCCATAGCGTCAGCAGCCGCCGACGCCGTCGGGGATCGTCCGCCGCGGCGGTTGCCAGCAGCGAAGGGGCGGCCACGACCACCAGCACGAAACCGGCGCCCTCGAACGCCCGCGCAGCGATCAGCATCAGACCGTCGGCGGCGGCCGCTCCCAGTGCGGAGCCCAGGCCCAGGAGCAGCAGCCCGGCGAGGAGTCCGCGCTGCGCACCGAGGCGGCCGAGCGCCAGCCCGACGAGAACGCCGAGCATCGCGGCGGCGGCATTGATCGCCGTCGCGATCCAGCCCGCGTGAATCAGGCCCACCCCCAGCTGATCCCTGATCGCGCCGAGTGCGGGGGGCACCTTGCCGACCTGGGCCGAGGCGAGACAACCGGCGACAAGCGCCAGTGCCGTCCTGCTGTCGAGCGTCTTCATGCGGGTCCTGCGGAATTGGTACGGAATGCGGTCAGGATGGAAGTAAAATCGTTTGAGGTCAAGCAAAAAAATCGGCCGCTGCGGCCGGTCGGGAATGTCGGCGCGCAGCCGTTCAGGTGCGGCGTTATAGTATCCGCATCGCCCGCCGCGCGTGCGGGCCTGACCGGAGGCGCACATGGAACGCCCACGCGGATTGCGAACCTGTCTTTACGACGAAACCCAGCTCGAGCTGGTCCTCGCGGAAATGGCACAAAGGCTCGCAACGCGGCTTGACCGCGCGGATCCCGTCGCCGTTGTCGGCATCCTGCGCCGTGGCGCGCCGCTGGCCGACCGACTGGTCGCTGCCCTGCAGCGCCACCACGGGGTGCCGCCACCGCTGCGCCTCGATCTGCGCATCAAGCGTTACGAAGACGACCTGACGCTGCTCCATCCCGAAACCCGCCTCGACGAGAACGAGCAACAGCGTTCGCTGGACCTGAAGGACTACACCGTGGTGGTGGTCGATGACGTGCTGTATACCGGGAATTCGATGCTGCGGGCGGTGGCCTGGCTGGCGCAGAAACAGCCGCGGCAGATCATTGTCGTGACCCTTGCCGACCGTTGCGTCACCCGGCTGCCGATCCACGCCGATGTGGTGGGGGTCCGCCTGCAGGTGGCGCCGCCGGACATTGTCGAATGCAACGTGCCGCCCTACGAGCCTACGTTCCGCATCGAATTGCTGAAGCTCGAACGGGCAGGGGGCGAATACCAGACCTGAGCCGGCGTTGGCAGATGCGGCGCATGAAAAAGGGGGCCGACGGCCCCCTCGTGTACCCTGCAGCCTGGATGCAGGGCGTCTGCGTGCGCTCAGCTCAGGCTGCCTTGCGGCCCTTGGCGTTGCTCGCCGGTGCCGTCAGAATGGGCTGCAGTGCATTGCTGGCGGCTGCGAGGTTGGTCTCCGCCACGTCGCGGCTGGTCTTGACGAAGCTCTCGTAAGCAGCGCTCGCGTTGCTCATCGCGGTCTTCATAGCATTCACGAACTCGTTGGTGCCCGCAGGGGCGCTGTGGGCAAACTGCTCCACGAACTCGCCCAGGCCGCGCGCGGCTTCGTCGAACTGGCGGGTGCCGAAGGCGGCGATCTCACCCTGGGTTTCGACGAACAGCACGTTGATGTTGCGGAAGTACTCGGCGGCCTGTTCCAGCGACCGGTTCTGCACCGTGAGGCGCGAGGCGAACTGCTCGCGCATGTCGCCCTCCACCACGGGTGCTGCGCTTGCCGACATGCACGCGCAGGCATTGCGGGCGGCATCGATGTTGAGCGCCATCAGGCGTTCGGTCGCATTCAGGATGGTGTCGGCGAGCGTCTGGAAGGCCTCGATGTTGCCGTTCGCGGCTTTCGCCAGTTTCTGCGTCGTTACAAGAGTGTTCACGTCAAGCTCTCCTCGGCTGTATGTGATCATGGGCGCCGTCCGATCTCCGTCGTTTTGGCGTAGGGCAAAGCGAAGGGGAATGCTACGTCGCCCGCCTTGCTCATGACATACATCTTTCTGCGTGTTTTGGATACCTGTTTACAGGTATTTTTTCCCGGGTTCGACTCTATCCCGATATCGTCGTGATGCCGTTGCGGATGGCATACTTGGTGAGTTCGGCAACGCTGTGCAGATCGAGTTTCCGCATGATGTTGCGGCGGTGCACCTCGACCGTCGACGCAGCCAGATGCAGGCGTTCCGCAATGCGTCCCGATGTATGCCCCTCGGCGATCAATTGCAGTACCTGGCGTTCGCGGGCCGTGACCCGCGGCATCGAGGTGTCGCGCGGCGTATTGTCGAGCAGGGCGCTTGCCACCGTCGCGGCCACGTCGGGGCAGAGGTAGGTCTTGCCTTGCTGCACCGTATGGATCGCGCGCAACAGCTCCTCGCCCGCCTCGGCCTTGGTGACGTAGCCCTTCGCGCCGGCGTTGAGGAGATCGAGTACGAACTGCCGGTCCGAGAAGGCCGACACGCCGATGACCTTGAGATTCGGCCGGATGGCCAGCAGGCGGCGAGTCGTCTCTATTCCGTTCATTGCCGGCATGCCGATGTCGATGCAAGCGATGTCTACCTGCTTGGTCGAGACGAGGGCCAGAAGCTCGTCGCCGGTACCCGCCACGCCGATCACTTCGATCCCGGGCTCCTTCTCCAGCATCGCACGCAAGGCGTGCAGGAACATGCGGTGATCGTCCGCCAGCGCGACCTGGATCTTTCCGCCGTTCATACACGCCCCGCGCTGATCGAGTGTTCCACGACCTGGTTTCTTGCCGGCCGCGGCTGCCTGCGGAACTCTCCCGCCTGGAGGTCGAAGCTGACCCGGATTGCGGTTCCGGCATCCGGGGCGGATTTCAGCTCGAAAGCGCCGCCCGCGAATTCGGCGCGCTCCTTCATGGTGATCAGACCCAGTCCCGGTGCCGTACCGGACTCGCCGAGGTGGTGGGGGTCGAAGCCGACGCCGTCGTCGGCGACTTCCATGCAGAGAAGACTATCGGAGTTCTCCAGCTGGATGCGGATGTTCGTCGCGCGTGCGTGCTTTGCGCAGTTCGTCAGCGCCTCTTGGGTGATGCGGAAGAGCAGTGACTGGACGTTGGAGGGCAATTGCATGGTGAAATGGGTGGTATCGAGATGCACGGCGATGCCGGTTCGCTGGCGGAACTGCTGCGCGTAGTCCTGTACAGCCGGAATCAGGCCTGCATAATCCAGGGTCGCCGGGCGGAGGTTGGTGCAGACGTCGCGGATGCCCGTGATGGTGTCCAGCAGCAGCGCCTGCGCATCGTCGAGCAGGGGTTCGAGTTCCGCAAGAACGGGCGCAGGCAGCGCGCGTGCGAGGTTCGTGAGCGTGAGTTGCAGCGCCGCGAGGTTGGGGCTGGTGTGGTCATGCAGTTCGGCGGCGAACTTGCGGCGCTCGTTCTCCTGCACGTCGACCATGTGGCGCGAGAGCTCGGCGAGCCGCGCCGCGTGGGCCGCGCGTTCGAGTTCCAGTTGCTTGCGGTCGGAATTGTCGGAAAGCACTGTCCGGCTCGCGACGAAGTTGCCTTGCGCGTCGAAGATGGCAGTCGAACTGAGCAGCACGGGCAGCGACGAGCCGTCCCTGCGCAGTAGCTCTATGTCCATGTTGCGCAGGAGGCCGGTCTTCTTGAACGTGCGGAACACCTGTCCGAACAGTGCGCGGCTTGCGGGGCTGAACAGTTCGAAGGCACGCATGCGGCCGACGATTTCGTCGCGGTCATGCCCCAGCCAGCGTAGCAGCGTCTCGTTGATGCGGATGATCATCCCGTCCGCGTCGAGTGAATAGTAGCCGCAGGGCGCATTCTGGTAGAGATCTTCGATCTCGAAGGTCTTGCGCCGCAACTCCTGTTCCGCAAGCTTGCGTTCGGTGATGTCCTGGGTCGTGCCGTAGAGCTTGTAGACCCGACCGCGGTGATTCTTGACCGGTACGATTGTCGTTGCGTGGAAGCGCTCGGCGCCCGAGGGCAGATGCACGGTCTGCTCGAGTTCCAGCCGCGCCCCGGTGTCGATCGCCTCCCAGAAAGCAGCTCGCGTGAGCTCCACGGATTCGAGCGAGTAATAGCCCAGGGCTTCATTGAGGTCGGGGATGCCCTGGCTGCTGGGCCGTTCGAACAGGCGGAACAGCTGTGGCGACCAGCTCATGGCGCCGCTGTCGCGATCCAGCTCCCAGTCGCCCATGCGCCCGACGGCCTGCGCTTCGTGCAGGCGAGCTTCGCTTGCGCGGAGGACTTCTTCGACGTTGGGTGGGTCGGGCATCTCCCGGGGCATGACAACCTCACAGGGGTCAGATCGACGCAGGAATCACTCTGGTGCTTGGCGCCCAAGCCGAGTGCACGCGCGCGAAACGCTTCATGCTCACGTTTCCGGACGCCGCGAAATCCGTGAGAATCATTTTCATTCTAGTGCGCCGGCCAAGATATTCATTAGAGTTGCATTCGCCCCCAGCGCCCCGCCCGGTTTCCTGCCGATACCTTTGTCGCAGCGAGAAAATGCGGACATGACACGCGTTCTGCCGCGTGTCCGAATTCGGACGTATCGCCTCAAGCAGCGGGAATGGGCCGCGCCTGTGCGCCCCACAGTACAATGCGGGGCAGCGCATGTCTCCTGATGGCGCGTTCCGTCGTCATACGGACGGCATGGCTGAAACCGGCTTCACGGCCAAGCTTCAAAACCAACGATCATACCGGGGGGAGATTCCCGGACCTATACCCGGAACCCTGTACCAGTGTGTAACGCGATGTATCGTCCGCTTGTCGTCATTCGTCCGCCATCGCGCGGCGTGGCGGGCGCAACAGGTAGCGCGCCGGATCGAGCGCCTCCACCAGCGAGCGTTCCAGCGGCAGGGGGTCGCCCGCGAGTTCGCTTGCCAGCAGTTCGGCCGCGAGTGCGGCCCAGACCAGCCCGCGAGCTCCGAAGCCTTCGACGGCGTATAGGCCGGGGTGGCGAGGAATGGAGGACAGCGGGCTCGCGCGATCGGTCTGCTGCACCGCCGGAACGGCGCCGACCATCGGCAGCCGGTCTGGCGATGCGGGGCGGAATCCGACCCGTCCGTCGAGGTGGGTCGGATCGAACGCTGCGGCGAAACCAGGCAGGATGAAGTCGAGCTTGGCGAGATTCTCGCGGTGATCGCTCATGCGCAGTGCGGGGTCGTCGTCATCCACCGAAAATGTGGCGCCGGCGCTGCGCACGCCATCGATTGCCGGGCTGACGTAGCCGAGGCGGCACACGACCACGCGCGGCGCGCTGTCCGCCTGTGCCAGGAGGTGGCTCACCTGGCCGCGTGCGCTGCGCACGGGCAGGGCGGCTGCCTGCGGGAAGCGCCGGATGCCGACACCGTTCGCGAGAATCGCGACGGGTGCAGCGGCGATCACGCCGCCGTCGGTGTCGAGGGCACGCCAGCCTCCCGCATCCGCCTCCAGCGCGGCGACATCGCGGCCGAAGTGGCAGCGGATCGCTTCCGGAAAGGCGGCAAGGTTCGCCCTGCACAAGCTCGGCGGATTGACCCAGCCGCCGGCTGGAAACCACCATCCGCCCAGCGGCAGCGGCCAGGCCGCAATACGCGAGGCCTCTTCGCTTGCGACGAAGCGAAGATACTCCTCGGGTGCCTGCTGTGCTTCCACCACGCGCCGCTGCTTTTCTTCGTGCATCGGGTCGCGTGCGAGGTGGAGCACCCCGCATGCGTCCCAACGCACCGGCAGGCCGCGCGCGCTGAGCCGATGCAGGTGGCGCAGGCCGTACAGGGCGCCCGCACGGGTGATGCGGGCGAGGCGGTTGTCGTCGAGGCTGGGCAGCGGACGGAGCACGCCGCTGAGATTGCCCGAGGCGCCTTGTGCCGCCTCCGGTGCGGCGTCGACGACATCGACGGTCCAGCCGCGCTCGGCGAGGCGGTTGGCGATGCTGCTGCCGGCGAGTCCGGCCCCGATCACCAGTGCATGGCGGGGCGTGCCCGCCGTGGCGGCGTCGCCGGCCGCTCCGAACCTGGCTCGCAGCATCTCGCGCTTGCCGCCGAATCCGGCAACCTTCTCGCAGCGGAAACCCAGGTCGCCCAGCGCGCGTCGCACGGCACCCGTCACCGACCAAGTCGCGAGCGTGGCGCCGGGCGCCGCCAGGCGCGGCAGTTCGCGCAGCAGTTCGGTCGACCACAGCTGCGGGTTTGTCGCGGGCGAGAAGCCGTCCAGATTGAAGGCGTCGGCGCGGCATTGGAGTTCGGGCATCAGGTCCAGCGCGTCGCCGAACAGCAGGGTCAGCACGATCCGGCCCGCATCGAGGTGCAGACGGTGGGTCCCTGGTGTCAACACGGGCCAGTGTTCCTGCAGCTCAGCCGCGAGCGGTGCCAACCCGGGCCAGCGCGCGTGCAGCGTGGCGAGATCCTCGCGGCGGAAGGGGTGACGTTCCACCGACACGAAATGCAGCCGATCGCAGCGCTGCGCATCCTCGCGCCAGGCCGCCCAGGTTGCGAGGAAGTTGAGCCCCAGCCCGAAGCCGGTCTCGACGATCGTGAAGCGTTCGCGCCCCTGCCAGCGCTCCGGCAGGCCATTGCCGCCGATGAACACGTGCCGTGCCTGCTCGAACCCGCCGTCGCGCGAGTGATAGACGTCGCCGAAGGCGTCGGAGCAGGGCGTGCCGTCCTCGGTGAAGGTCAGGCGGGCGGGTTCGATGGGCATGGGCGTCGGCCGGGACAATGAAAAAAAAGTACCCCGAAAAGGACAGGGCGCCTTTCGGCGCCCTGTATTCGCTGCGGTGTCCAGATTATTCCGTTCGCATTTGCGGGAAGAGGATCACGTCGCGGATGCTGGGGCTGTCGGTGAGCAGCATCACGAGGCGGTCGATGCCGATGCCGCATCCGCCGGTCGGGGGCAGGCCGAATTCGAGTGCGCGGATGTAGTCGGCGTCAAAGAACATCGCCTCCTCGTCGCCGGCTTCCTTGGCCTTGACCTGATCGAGGAAGCGCGCTGCCTGGTCTTCGGGGTCGTTGAGCTCGGAGAAGCCGTTGGCGATCTCGCGGCCGACGATGAAGAGTTCGAAGCGTTCCGTGATCTCGGGATTGGCGTCGTTGCGGCGCGCGAGCGGCGAGACCTCGGCCGGGTAGTCGATGATGAAGGTCGGCTCCCACAGCTCGGCCTCGGTGGTCTCTTCGAACAGCATCAGCTGCAACGTGCCGAGGCCGGCGCCGGCACGCGGCTCGGCCTTCAGGTCGGTGAGCTTGTTGCGCACCCAGGTGGCGTCGTTGAGCTGCTCGACGGTGTAGCCCGGGTGGTACTTGCGGATCGCCTCGACAATGGTCAGGCGCGCGAAAGGCTTGGAGAGGTCCAGCTCGCGGCCCTGATACACGAATACCTCGGTGCCCAGCGCCTCGCGGGCTGCCTGGCGCAGCAGGCCTTCAGTGAAGTTCATCAGGCTGCGGTAGTCCGCGTAGGCCTCGTAGAACTCCATCATCGTGAATTCGGGGTTGTGGCGCGGGCTCAGGCCTTCGTTGCGGAAGTTGCGGTTGACCTCGAAGACCTTCTCGAAGCCGCCGACCACCAGGCGCTTGAGGTAGAGCTCGGGCGCGATGCGCAGGAACAGTTCCATGTCCAGCGCATTGTGGTGGGTCGTGAAGGGCTTGGCCGCCGCGCCGCCGGGGATGGGGTGCATCATCGGCGTCTCGACTTCGAGGAAGCCGTGGTTGACCATGTAGTTGCGGATCGACTGCACCATGCGGCTGCGCGCGACGAACGTGAAGCGCGTCTGCTCGTTCATGATCAGGTCGACGTAGCGCTGGCGGTACTTCTGCTCGACGTCGGTGAGGCCGTGGAACTTGTCCGGCAGGGGGCGCAGGCTCTTGGTGAGCAGGCGCACTTCCGACACTTTCACCGACAGCTCGCCGGTGCGCGTCTTGAACACGGTGCCGACTGCGCCGACGATGTCGCCGATGTCCCAGTGCTTGAAGTCGGCGTACACCACTTCGCCGACCGCGTCGCGCGTGACGTAGAGCTGGATGCGCCCGGACAGGTCCTGGATGGTGATGAAGCTGGCCTTGCCCATGACGCGCTTGAGCATCACGCGGCCGGCGACCTTGACCTCGACCGGATTGGCGTCGAGGGCTTCCGGTTCCTTGTCGCCGTACAGCTCGTCGAGCTTGCCGGCGGTGTTTTCGCGCGAGAAGTCGTTCGGGAAGGCGCGGCCGGTGGCGCGCCAGGCGGCCAGTTTTTCACGCCGCTCGGCGATGATGTGGTTCTCGTCGGGTGCGCTGGCGGGGTTGTTGTTCTGGTCGCTCATGAATCGAATCGGCAGGTTGCGGCGAAAAAAGACAATTGTGGCATGCCCGAAGGTACCCGGCAAATGCAAGCCGTCTAGCATCATGCTGCGGACCGCGCTACGAATTTGCTCTTGGCGCTAAAGTGTCGCCCGGTTGTGGCCGATAGTCGCGATATATTCGAACAAAATCGATAGCGGAGAGAAAAGATGGGCTCGCCCGATAGCCTGTACGAGACGATCGAAAAAACGTTCTGGAACTCGCTCACGAAGAAGCTGTGCAGCTTCCTGCTGCTGTTCTTCATCGACGTGGTGTATCTCGGGATCTACCTGAACCAGAAGACCGAGGTCCGAACCCTGCTCGAGGCGGGCAAGGTCTCGCCCGAACTGGCGCAGCAGGTCGCCGGTTCCCTCGAGGGAGGGCTGTACCTGATGCTGATCCTGACGGCCGTGGCCCTCATTATCAACGTCGGCCAGATCGTCTACATCCGGCACCTCATCGTCCGGCCGGTGCGCATCATCACCGGCATCTTCAATGAGATCGCGCGCGGCGAGGGTGACTTCTCGCGCAACCTGCCGCTCGTCACGCACGACGAGCTGCGCGATCTTGCCTTCAGCTACAACCAGTTCGCCGAGAAGATGCGCCAGATCATTGGCGACGTGCGCACGTCGAGCGTGAATATCGCGCGCGACGCAGTCGTCGTGAAATCGCGCGTCGGAGGCGCGGCGAACAACGCACGCCGGCAGGGCCAGCTCACCGAAGTGGTGTTCAGCGCGAGCACCGAGTCGACCTCGGCGATCGAGAGCGTTTCGGCGAGCACGCAGCAGATCTCGGCCTCGACGACCAAGAATCTGGAGGTCGCGCGGGCTTCGCTGGGGGAGATGCGCGAGATCTCGGACAAGATCAATGCGGTGAGCGAGAAGGTGGTGCACTTCAATGCGACGGTGGACGATCTGTCCACGCGCTCCGAAAGCGTCAAGCAGATCGCCAAGCTGATCCGCGAGATCGCCGATCAGACCAACCTCCTTGCGCTCAACGCGGCGATCGAGGCGGCGCGCGCGGGCGAGGCGGGGCGCGGCTTCGCGGTCGTCGCGGACGAGGTCCGCAAACTGGCCGAGCGTGTGAATACCGCGGCCGAGGAGATCACCGGCAACATCGACGGCATGATCGGCCGGGTGATGACGACGCGGGCGGAGAACGAGGTCATCAATGCCGACGTGCTGCAGGCGCGTGAGGTTGTCGCCCGCTCGGCGACGCAGTTCCAGTTCATGGTCGGCGAGTTCGAAACGACCGGCGAGCAACTGCTGCAGATCGCGGCGGCGATGGAGCAGCTATCGGCGACCAATGCCCAGGTCCATGACAACGTGACCGCGATTCACGATCTGTCCGGCACGGTGGCAGGCCACATGGAGGAGTCCGAGGCCTGCACGCACAAGCTCGCCCGCGCGACCGAATCGGTGCAGGAACTGGTGTCGCGCTTCAAGATCGGCAAGGGCGAATTCGATCACGCCGTTGAGCAGGCGCGGATTTTCCGCGATCGTGTCCAGGCCCAGCTCGAGGACATGAAGAACAACCGTTTCGACGTGTTCGACAGGCGCTACCAGCCGATTCCGGACACCTACCCGCAGAAGTTCAAGGTGTCGTGGGGCGACGAGTACACGCGTCGCTGCCAGAAGTTGCTCGACGAATGCCTCGCGGCGATTCCGGGCTGCACCTATGCCGTAGGGCTGAATGTCGACAGCTATCTGTCGGGACACAACCTCAAGTATTCGAAGCCGCTGACCGGAAACAGGGAGGTGGACCTGGTCGGCAACCGCACTTGCCGCAAGTTCGAGGGAGTGGCGGAACTGCGCGGGGCGAAGAACACCGAACCGCTGCTGCTGCAGACGTTCATGCGCGATACCGGCGAGATCCTGTGCGACATATCGATGCCGATTATGATCGGCGGCCGGCTGTGGGGCAACGTGCGCGTCGGCATGCCGGCAGAGGCGCTGCTGGCCGGCTCCTGACCGGAATCAACGGAGCAAGGCCAGGTGGGCGCGGATTCATCCGCGCCCACCGTGTCTGAGGCCCTCCCCGAGGGTCAGCGTGCCTGTTCGGGCAGGACGATATTGACTTCCAGGACTTCGTAGTTGTCCTGCTTGTCGAGGTGCACCTTGATGTCGTCCGGATTGACCGCGACGTACTTCGAGATCACCTCGATCAGTTCACGCTGCAGTGCGGGCAGGAAGTCGGCCTTGGCCGCGTCGCCGCTGCGCTCGTGTGCGATCAGCAGCGACAGGCGGTTCTTGGCGATCTCCGCCGTCTTCTTCTTTTCGCCGAAGAGGCGGGCAAGGAAGGACATCTTACTTGCCTCCGAACAGGCGCTTGATGAGGCCCGGCTTTTCGTAATTCACGAAGCGCAGCTCGCGGGTTTCGCCGAGGAAGCGGGCGACCACGTCGGTGTAGGCTTCGGAAACGTCGGTTCCCTTGAGGTGGATCGCAGGCGTGCCCTGGTTCGAGGCCTGAAGGACGGACTCCGACTCGGGGATCACGCCGATCAGCGGCACGCGCAGCAGTTCCTGCACGTCCTTGTACGACAGCATTTCGCCTTCCTCGACGCGCTTGGGCGAGTAGCGGGTGACGAGCAGGTGCTCCTTGACCGGCTCCTTGCCTTCCTCGGCGCGGCGGGACTTGGACTGCAGGATGCCGAGGATGCGGTCGGAGTCGCGCACCGAGGAAACCTCGGGGTTGGTCGTGACGATGGCCTCGTCGGCGAAGGTCAGCGCGAGCACCGCGCCGCGTTCGATGCCGGCGGGTGAGTCGCACACGATGTAGTCGAACCCCATGTGCTCAAGGTCGCGGATCACCTTCTCGACGCCTTCCTCGGTCAGCGCATCCTTGTCGCGCGTCTGCGAGGCGGGCAGCACGAAGAGGTTGTCGCAGTGCCTGTCCTTGATGAGCGCCTGGTTGAGCTTGGCGTCGCCGTTGATGACGTTGATGAGGTCATACACGACGCGACGCTCGCAGCCCATGATCAGGTCGAGGTTGCGCAGGCCGACGTCGAAGTCGATGACGGCCGTCTTGAAGCCGCGTAGGGCGAGGCCGGAGGAAAACGCAGCGCTGGTGGTGGTCTTGCCCACGCCACCCTTGCCCGAAGTTACGACGACGACACGAGTCACGGTATGTCCTTCCTGAGAGTTTGGACTGCGCTCAACCGAGCTGCAGCGATGCGATGTCAAGTTTCTGTTCGTTGTCGTCGGCCGTGAGACGCACGAGCGTCGGCCGGCCCGCGACGGCGGCGGGAATGCCCTGCTCGAAGGTGCGGTAGATGCCCGCGATCGACACCAGCTCGGGACCGAAATTGGTGGTGACGATGCGGGCTTCGGCGTTGCCCTGCGCGCCGGCCAGTGCGCGGCCGCGCAGCGGGCCGTAGCAGTGGATGCTGCCGTCGGCGATGACTTCGGAGCCGTTGCTGACGCCGGCGAGGAGCACGAGGTCGCCGCCGCGGGCATACACCTGCTGGCCGGAACGCAGCGGACGGTCGATGTAGAGAGTGTTCGCGCCCAGAGCTGGGGGCGCGGCCGGAGCCGGAGCGGGCTGAGCCGCGGGGGCGGGTTCCGGTCGGGCCTGCGGTGCCGGCGCGGCGCCACCCTGGCGTTCCCGGAGTTCGGCGCCGTCGAGGATCGCGAGGCCGGCCTGACGGGCCGATGCAGCGAGGTCCTCGGGCAGGCTGCGCACGCCGACGGGCTGCAGCCGATAGCGGCGGAACAGGCTCGCGAGACCGATCCAATCGATGCGTTCGGGATGCGAGCTCACGCCGGAGAAATCCAGCACTGCCGCCTCTCCGTTGAAGAAATCGGGCATGCCGCCGAGCATCAGGTGCAGGGCGTCGGCGAGCCGTGCCGGTTCGGTTTCGCGCAAGACCGCGATGGTGGCGCCGAGCGTCGCGTTGCGGAACTCGATCGAACGGGCGGCGTTGGGTGCGGACATGGGTGCGAAGAGGCCGAAAAACCTCAAAGTCTACTGACGACTGGGGATTCGGGCAAGGCTCTTCCGGTGCATGATGTCATGCGCCGGAAGAGTGCGGCGCCGCGCATCAGTGCAGGGTCGGGGGCGGTTCGATGCCGCCCGGTCCGGACTTGAAGAATTCGTCGATTTCTTCGGGTTCGAAGCGGTACTCGTGGTTCGACAGGTCGTCGCGCACGATCAGCTCGCCATGCTCGGCGTAGATGCGACGCACCTCGCTTTCGCCCAGTGAGCGCAGCATCGCGATGATCTTGTCGCGGTCGGGCGGGAAATCGTGGAGCACCGGGCGGGCGTCATACAGGCGCACGGTTTCCTCGGCGAACAGGCGGCCGAGCAGGATCTCGGGTTCGAGCGCGAGGAGTTCCTCGCGCGTGACGGTCTGGGCGAACTGGTGCGCGCGCGACCAGCCGTCCTCGTCGCGCTCGTCGGCGCCGGGGAGCTTCTGCAGGAACAGCGCGGCCGCGGCATCCTTGTTGCATGCGAGCCACAGGCCCGCCGGCTGCTGTTCGGATTGCTGCAGGTAATGCTCGAACACCGCGGCGATGCTGTTGCCCTCGAGCGGGACGAGGCTCTGGTAAGGCTGGTCCATGCCTTCCACGTCCAGGGTGAGCTGCAGCACGCCGTCGCCGACCAGTTCCGACAGGCGATCGCCTTCCGGAACGTGCTCGTCGAAGGCTGCGAAGCCGCGCAGGTTGAGAGCTTCATTGCAGTCGATGACCATCAGCCGCACCGGGCCGTGTCCCTGCACCTGGAAGGTGAGGCGGCCCGCCTGCTTGAGGTTGCCGGCGATGAGGGCCGACACGGCGCTCATCTCTCCGAGGAGGGTGCCGACATTGCGCGGGTAGTCGCGCCCCGTCTGGAGCGCCTGCCAGACGTCGTCCAGGCGCACGACGGCGCCGCGGATGTCGAGATCCTCAAGGAGGAAACGGCGCACGTAGCTCTTGTGGTCCTTCATGGACGGGCTCCTTCCCGGGCGAACAGCGCCGCGAGGTGTTCGGGGTCGAATCCGGCGACGATCTCGCCCGACGCGGTTTCGACTACCGGCCGGCGGATGACGCTGGTGTGCGCAGCCATCAGCGCGATCGCGTCGGCGGCGGAGGCGATGTCCTGCTGCGCGGGATCGAGTTTGCGCCAGGTCGTCCCGCGCTTGTTGACGAGCGCCTCCCAGCCAAGGCGGTCGCACCAGCGTGCGAGCGTATCGGGAGAAATGCCGGACTTGCGGTAGTCGTGGAAAGTGTAGGCGATACCCTGTGTGTCGAGCCAGGTGAATGCCTTTTTCATCGTGTCGCAGTTCTTGATGCCGTAGATCGTCGTGCTCATCGTCATGCGTCCATCCGCGTGGCGCGCTTACTTGCGCAGCGCGCGCGCGAGCGCGTCGGCCATCGCGCCGCCGGCGGCGGGGCGGTCGTTGCTGCGCGATGGGGCGCGCGGGGCGTTGCGATCCTGCCGCGGGCTGTCGCTGCGACCGCGCGGGGCGTTGTCACGCGCGCTGCCGGCCGGACGGGGTGCAGCCGGTTCGTCGCTCATGCGCATCGTCAGCGCAATGCGGTTGCGCGGGAGATCGACTTCCAGCACCTTGACCTTCACGACCTGGCCGGCCTTCACGACGCTGTGCGGATCCTTCACGAAGCGCTCCGACAGCGCGGAGATATGCACGAGGCCGTCCTGATGCACGCCGATGTCGACGAAGGCGCCGAAGTTGGTGACGTTGGTCACGACGCCTTCGAGCATCATGCCCGGCGCGAGGTCCTTGAGCGTCTCGACGCCGTCGCGGAACGACGCGGTGCGGAACTCGGGGCGCGGATCGCGGCCGGGTTTTTCCAGTTCGGCGACGATGTCCTGCACGGTCGGCAGGCCGAAACGCTCGTCGGTGAATTCGACCGGGCGCAGGGTCTTGAGGAAGCTCGCGTTGCCCATCAGCTCGCGCACGTTCTTGCTGACCTTGGCGAGGATGCGTTCCACCACCGGGTAGGCTTCGGGGTGGACGGAGGAGGCGTCGAGCGGGTTGTCGCCGTTGGGGATGCGCAGGAAGCCGGCGGCCTGTTCGAAGGTCTTGGGGCCGAGGCGCGGCACCTTCTTCAGAGCGTCGCGGTTGGGGAAGGGGCCGTTGGCGTCGCGGTGCTCGACAATGTTGCCGGCGAGCGTGGCGTTGAGGCCGGAGATGCGCGCCAGCAGCGCCGCCGAGGCGGTGTTCACGTCGACGCCGACGGCGTTTACGCAGTCCTCGACGACTGCGTCGAGGCTCTTGGCAAGGCGCGACTGATTGACGTCGTGTTGGTACTGGCCGACGCCGATCGACTTCGGGTCGATCTTGACGAGCTCGGCGAGGGGATCCTGCAGGCGGCGGGCGATCGACACGGCACCGCGCAGCGACACGTCGAGTTCGGGGAACTCGCGTGCGGCGAGCTCGGAGGCCGAGTACACGGACGCGCCGGCTTCGGACACCGTGACGCGGGTGAGGCGCAGTTGCGGCAGGGCGTCCATCAGGTCGGCGACGAGCTTGTCGGTTTCGCGCGAGGCGGTGCCGTTGCCGATCGCGACCAAGTCTACGGCGTGCTTCTTCGCCAGCGCGGCAAGCGTTGCGAGCGAGCCTTCGCGGTCGCGGCGCGGCTCGAAGGGGTAGATCGTCGCGGTGTCGACGAGCTTGCCGGTGCGGTCGATGACGGCGATCTTGACGCCGGTACGGATGCCGGGGTCGAGGCCCATCGTGCAGCGCGCCCCGGCCGGGGCGGCGAGCAGCAGGTCCTTGAGGTTGCGGGCGAACACGCGGATCGCTTCCTCTTCGGCGCGCTCGCGCAGCACGTTCATCAGTTCGAGTTCGAGGTGCAGCGAGATCTTCACGTTCCACGCCCAGCGCACGCTGTCGCGCAGCCAGCGGTCGGCCGGGCGGCCCTGATCGCGGATGGCGAAGCGCGCGGCGATGCGGCCTTCGCACGGGTGGGGGGCGTCGGGGTCGGGCTGGTCGACGGTGAGCGCGAGGCGCAGCATGCCTTCGTTGCGGCCGCGGAGCAATGCGAGCGCGCGGTGAGAGGGCATCGTCGCGATGGGCTCGCGGAAGTCGAACCAGTCGCGGAATTTCGCGCCTTCCGTCTCCTTGCCTTCGATCACCGTCGAGCTGACCTGGCCGTTCTCCTGCAGCCAGGTACGCAGGGTGCCGAGCAGTTCGGCGTCCTCGGCGAAGCGTTCGATGAGGATCTGGCGCGCGCCGTCGAGCACGCTCTTGACGTCGGCGAAGCCGGCTTCCGCATTGAAATAGCGTTCGGCTTCCGTTTCCGGGACGAGGTTCGGGTCTTCCAGCAAGGCCAGTGCGAGGGGCTCGATGCCGGCCTCGCGGGCGATCTGGGCCTTGGTGCGGCGCTTCTGCTTGTACGGGAGGTACAGGTCTTCGAGGCGCTGCTTGGTCTCGGCGGAGGCGATCTCGGCGGCCAGCGCGTCGGTCATCTTGCCCTGCTCGGTGATCGATGCGACCACGGCGGCGCGGCGATCCTCGAGCTCGCGCAGGTAGCCGAGGCGCTCTTCCAGGTTGCGCAGTTGGGTGTCGTCGAGGCCACCCGTGACTTCCTTGCGGTAGCGGGCGATGAAGGGCACGGTGGCGCCTTCGTCGAGGAGCTGGATGGCAGCGACGACCTGACGGGGCTGGGCGGCAAGTTCGGCGGCGATGCGGTGTTCGATCGGGGGAAGCATGGGTTGTGGCTGGCGTGCGCGGGTAGCGCCGTCTGTCTGGAAAGGGGTATCGAGGGGGGCGATGGTGCAACAGGCGGGCGGGCCTACGCAAGCGCCGCCCGGTTGCAGGAATTGTCGCGTCAGAGCGCGATCAGGCTCTGGCGCCCGACCCAGTTTTCGCCGGCGTCGAGTTCGATGCGCTGGCGCGCGGCGGCAGCCTCGACGCACAGCATGTAGCGGAAGCCGTTGGCGGGCATGTCGGCGAGCGCGGCGCAGCGTTCTTCCCACGGGTTCCACACGACGACGTCGGGGAAGCCTTCGGCGTTGATCCCCAGGCTGCGGCTGCCGTCACGCAGCAGCAGCGGGCGCTTGACGTCGTGGTAGACGCGGTCGGTCTCGTTCTCGACGACCACGACGTCGCCCGAATCGCGCTTGATGCGGTCGTGATCGGCGGAGTCGCGGTATTCATGGCCGTAGAGGCCTTCGAGGCGGGCGTTCTCGACCTCATGCACGCGCAGGTAGGTGTGCAGCGCGGCGGTGAAGGCGAAGGGGGCGTGGCCGGTGTTCTCGACCTCGAATTCGACGTCGAGGCGCTCGCCCTCGACCACCACGGTGAGTTCGGCGACGAAATTCTTCGGCCAGATCGCCCAGGTGTCGTCGGTCTCGACGAAGCGGAGCGTCACCAGCGCGAAGTCGTCACCGGTGCGCTGCTCGGCCACCACCCAGGGGTGGGTGCGCAGGATGCCGTGCTTCGGGAGCTTGCCGAGTCCGGCGAACTGCGGGAAGCACACCGGGATGCCGCCGCGGATGGCGGTGCTGCCGTCGTAGATGGCGGAGGGGCTGAGGTAGAGACGCTCCTGGCCGCCGGCGGGGATCCACGACAGGACCTGTGCGCCGAAAATCGACACGATGGCCCGGGCGCCCGCCTGCGTCGTGAGCGCAATTGCGGGCTGGTCGTGGAAGTCGATGGTTTCGATGTTTGCGGGCATTGTGGGCCTTCAGTCCTGCAGCGCGAGCACGCCGAGCTTGACGGTGCTGTCCTCGGGGTCGCTCGAGAGCACGAAGCCGAGGCCCTGCACGAACTTGAGCATGCGCTCGTTGTTGGCGAGGAAGACGCCGTTCATGTAGAGCAGGCCCTTGTTGCGCGCGGTGTCGATCAGCACGCCCATCAGCTTGCGTGCAAGGCCGCGGTGTTGCCAGTCGTCGGCGACGACGACCGCGAACTCGCAGGATTCGCCGTCGGGATTGACCGCATAGCGGCACACGCCGACCTCGACCTCGGCCACGCCATCCTCGCCGGGGATCGTCGCGAGGAAGGCCATCTCGCGGTCGTAGTCGATCTGCGTGAGGCGCGCGACCATCGCGGGCGGCAGTTCGCGCATGGTGTTCATGAAGCGGTAGTACTTGGACTCGGACGACAGCTTGCGCACGAACTCGACTTCCAGTTCGGCGTCCTCGGGCTTGATCGGGCGGATCGTGACGACGGTACCCTCGGGCTGGGTCCAGGTGCTGGTGAGCTGCGAGGGGTAGGGGTGGATCGCCATATGGGCGTAGCGGTCCACCGAGGGCGAGACGTTCTCGACCGTGACGCGCGCGTCCACGGCGACGGCGCCGTGTTCGTCCACGATGAGGGGATTGATCTCCAGTGTCGTGATCCACGGCAGCTCGCAGACCATTTCGGAGACGCGCAGCAGCACGAATTCCAGCGCCTCCATGTTCACGGGCGGCATGGTACGGAATTCGCCGAGCAGGCTGGCGACGCGCGACGACTTGATGAGGTCGTGCACGAGGTAGTTGTTCAGCGGCGGCAGCGCGACGGCGAGATCCTTGTTGGCTTCGACGCGGTTGCCGCCCTCGCCGAAGGTGATCACCGGTCCGAAGACGGGATCGCGGCGCACGCCGACGACCAGCTCGCGGCCGTTGCGCTTCATGATCATGGGCTCGATCGCGACGCCGTTGATCGCCGCATCGGGCTTGTTGCGGCGGACGTCTTCGAGGATTTCCTGGTAGGCGGTACGTACCGCGGCGAGGCTGCCGAGGTTGAGGCGCACCCCGCCCGAATCGGCCTTGTGGATGATCGACGGCGAGTCGATCTTCATGACGACGGGCAGGCCGATCTCTTCGGCCAGTACCATCGCCTCAGTCGCGGAGCGCGCGACGACGGTTTGCGCGATGGGGATGCGGAAGGCGGCGAGCAGCGCCTTGGATTCCATCTCGTTGAGCACATTGCGGCGCTCGGCCAGCGCGGTCTCGATGACGAGGCGTGCGCTCTCGATGCTCGGCGGCTTCAGGTGCGACAACGAGGCCGGGGTCTGCATCAGCAGCTTCTGGTTGCGGTAGTACGCCGACAGGTGGCTGAAGAGCTCGACGGCCGGTTCGGGCGAGCGGAAGGTGGGAATGCCGGCGGCTTCGAAGGCCTTGCGCCCTTCGCGCACGAGCTCATCGCCCATCCAGCACGTGACGACCGGCTTGTCCGCGGTCTTTTCCACCTCGACGATGGCTTGGGCGACGGCGGTGGGGTCGGTGATCGCCTGCGGCGTGAGCATCACCAGCACGCCGTCGACGTTCTGGCCTTCGAGCACGGCCTGCACGGTCTTCTGGTAGCGCTCGACGTCGGCGTCGCCGAGCATGTCGATCGGATTGGCGCGCGACCAGCCGTGCGGCAGGATCGCATTGAGCTTCTCCATCGTCGCTTCGGAGAATTCGGATAGCGGAATGTTGAGATCCGCGGCGCGGTCGACGGCCATGACACCCGGTCCGCCGCCGTTGGTGATGATGGCGAGACGGTTGCCGCGCGGGCGGAAGTGCGCGAACAGCGCGTTCGCCGCGGCGAAGAGCTGGCCCATGTTGTACAGGCGGATCACGCCGGCGCGGCGCAGTGCGGCGTCGAACACGGCGTCGTCGCCGCTCACCGAGCCGGAGTGCAGGCGGATTGCGCGCGCGCCCTGGGGATGACGACCGACCTTGATCAGCAGCACCGGCTTCACGCGGGCCGCGCCGCGCAGCGCGCTCATGAAGCGACGTGCGTCGCGGATGCCTTCGACGTACATGATGATGCTCTCGGTGCGCGGGTCCGAGATCATGAATTCGAGGATTTCGCCGAAATCGACGTCGCTCGACGAGCCGAGCGAGACGACGGTGGAGAAGCCGATGTTGCTCGGTTTGGCCCAGTCGAGAATGGAGGTGACGAGCGCGCCCGACTGGGAGATCAGGCCGATGGTGCCCTTCAAGGCGCTGACGTGCGCAAAGGTCGCGTTGAGGCCCAGTTCGGGGCGCATGATGCCCAGGCAGTTGGGGCCGAGCAGGCGGATGCGGTAGCGGCGGGCGGCCTCGACGACGTGGCGCTCGAGCGTGGCGCCGCGCGGGCCGCTTTCCGAAAACCCCGCCGACAGGATGATGATCGCCTTGACCCCGGCGCGGCCGCAGCTTTCGACCACGGTCAGAACCTTTTCCGCCGGCACGGCGATGACGGCGAGGTCGAGGCGATGCGGCACGTCTTCGACGGTCTTGTGGCAGGGGACGCCAAGCACGGATTCGTGCTTGGGATTGATCGCGAACAGGCGCCCGCGGAACCCCGCGTCGAGCATGTTGCGCACGACCACGTGGCCGATCGAGTTCTCGCGTTCGCTGGCGCCGATGACCCCTACCGATTTGGGTTCGAGCAGCGGGCTGAGGTAGTGCTTTTCTTTCATTGTCATTTGCCTGGATCCAGGTTCGTCAGTGGCCTCGCCCGATCGGGGGGCGTTGGCGGCCATGCCGCGTGAATCGTGTCCGTGGTGATGCAGTCTGGTTCACCATTGGTGAAACTCAAGTTTACCGCAGTGCACAAATCTTATTGTGACATAAACGGTAACGAGATCGGGTCCGTATCAACCGCAACCCGTGCAGGTGGCGGGGCGGGCGCTGCCGTGCGCTCCCGTGCGCAGGCGTGGTGGCGCGACTAGAATCTACGTTCCCGCGGCATTCGCGCCAACATCGACACATTTCCCCATCATGAAGACACTCGCCGACTACCCCAATTTCCGCCAGCAGGCATACATCGACGGCAGCTGGTCCGACGCCGATTCGGGCGCGACCTTCGCCGTCCGCAATCCGGCCACCGGTGAAACGATCGCGCACGTCCCCGACATGGGGGCGGCGGAGACGGCGCGCGCGATCGCGGCGGCGAATGCGGTGCTGCCCGCGTGGCGCCGCACATTGGCGAAGGAGCGTGCGGCGCTGCTGCGGCGCTGGTTCGCGCTGATTCTCGACGCGGCCGACGAGCTGGCGGCGATCATGACCGCCGAGCAGGGCAAGCCGCTGGCGGAGGCGAAGGGCGAAGTCACGTATGCCGCCTCCTTCGTCGAATGGTTCGCCGAGGAGGCGAAACGCACGATGGGTGACGTGATCCCGACCGTGGGTCAGGATCGCCGCCTGCTGGCAATCCGTCAGCCGGTGGGTGTGTGCGCTGCGATCACGCCGTGGAATTTTCCCGCGGCGATGATCACGCGCAAGGTCGCGCCTGCGTTTGCAGCGGGCTGCACGGTGATCGTGAAGCCCGCGGAGCAGACGCCGCTCACCGCGCTGGCGCTGATGGCGCTCGCGGAGCAGGCGGGCTTCCCGAAGGGGGTTTTCAACGTCGTCACCGGCGATCCGGTCGCGATCGGCGGGGAGCTGACGTCCAGCCCGGTCGTGCGCAAGCTGTCCTTCACGGGTTCCACCGAGGTGGGCCGCCTGCTGATGGGACAGTGTGCGCCGACCCTGAAGAAGCTGTCGCTGGAACTCGGTGGCAATGCGCCCTTCATCGTGTTCGACGATGCGGACCTCGATGCCGCGGTGGAGGGCGCAATGGGGTCGAAGTACCGCAACGCGGGCCAGACCTGCGTGTGCGCGAACCGCCTGCTGGTGCAGTCGGGCATCTACGACCGCTTCGCCGAGCGCCTTGCCGAGGCCGTGAAAGGGCTGCGCGTCGGCCCCGGGACTGCCTCGGGGGTGAACATCGGCCCGCTGATCGACGATGCGGCGGTGGTCAAGGTCGAGAGCCACATTGCGGATGCGGTGCAGAAGGGGGCGCGCATCATGACCGGCGGGCGGCGCCACTCGCTGGGTGGGTCCTTCTTCGAGCCGACCGTGCTGGCCGACGTGACGCCGGCGATGCGGGTCGCGCGGGAGGAGACCTTCGGTCCGGTGGCACCGTTGTTCCGCTTCGACACGGAGGAGGAGGCGATCCGCATGGCCAACGATACGGAGTACGGGCTGGCCGCATATTTCTTCTCGCGCGACGTGGGGCGCATCTTCCGCGTGGCGGAGGAGCTCGAATACGGCATGGTGGGCGTCAATACCGGGCTGATGTCGAACGAGGTGTCGCCCTTCGGCGGCATCAAGCAGTCGGGTCTCGGGCGCGAGGGCTCGGTGTACGGCATCGACGAGTATCTCGAGATCAAGTCGATCTGCGTGGCGGGCATCGATCGATGAGCGAGGCAATCGCGGCGAGCCATCCGCACCCGGCCGAACCTTCCGCGTGGGTGCGGCGCTTCCTGCCATTGGTGGCGCCGGGCGGCACGGTGCTCGATTACGCCTGCGGCGGCGGACGCCACGCCCGCCTGTTTGCGGCGCGCGGCTTTCGCGTTGTGGCGGTTGATCGCAACGCGGAGGCGGTCGCGACGCTGGCGAGCGTGCCGCGTATCGAAGCGCGTTGCGCGGATCTGGAGGATGGGCCGTGGCCGCTGGCCGGGGAGGGCTTCGACGCGGTGGTCGTCACGAATTACCTGTTCCGGCCGCGCTTCGCCGATCTGCTGGCATGTGTCGCGCCGGGGGGCGTGTTGATCTACGAGACTTTCATGCTGGGCAACGAGCGCTTCGGGCGACCCGCGAGTCCCGAGTTCCTGCTGCGGCCGGGTGAGCTGCTCGGCGTGCTGGGAGCGGATTTCACCGTGCTGGCGTTCGAACAGGGGATCGTGGAGCGGCCGAAGGCTGCGGTCGTTCAGCGTGTGTGTGCCGTCCGACGTCCCGCGGATACGACCGCGCTGCCGCCTGCGTCCGAGTGAACAATCAGGTGGGTAGCAGCCCCCGAATTTGCAGGAAGAAATGGGGGATATGCCCCAGATGGGGGCTCCCCCATCCGGCCGCACAGAGGCAGTAAAGGCGGCAAAGGGGCGTGATCGTTGGGAGTGGGAAGATTTTCCATGGCTGGCACGGGGCGTGCATAGGGACTGGCGAACCCGGCATTCGAGTCCGGGAATCAGCAGCCAACCGCTCCGGAGGCCGAAAATGAACACTCCCAACGTCAGCCTGCTCAATGTCAGCCGTGTCGCCCGTCTCAAGACACCGTACACGACCCGCCGGATCCCGGCTTCCGCGTTCGTCACGCTTCTTGGAGGCTCGCGTGCCCCGCGCGTGGGGGACTTGATCTTGGCGCGCGTCGACAAACTCGGGCAGCACCGCCACCTTGAACTCGCCTGCGGGCGACGCGCGCGCCTGTACGAGGGCGACGAAATCGTCCTCGCGTATGGCAACCGCTACGCGCCCGACCAGTTCGAGGCCGAGGTGCCGTCGGACCTCGGGCCCTGCCACATGGTCGCGGGCGGCGGTGTCGCGGCACGCGTGATCACGCGTCACGACAAGATGCGCGGTGCGACGGTCGTGCAGCCCCTGGGACTGCTTGGGGATCGCAACGGGCGCCCGATCAACCTCGCGGACTTCGCCCTGGATTCGCCGCGTTCTGACGGTCGGAGAGCCTTCACGGTCGCGGTGGTGGGAACGTCGATGAACGCCGGCAAGACCGAGACGGCGTCGAACCTGATCCGCGGCTTTGCAGGTGCCGGACTGCGAGTCGGGGCGGCCAAGGTGACGGGCACGGGGGCGGGCTGCGACATCTGGATGATGGTCGATGCGGGCGCGCAGTCGGTGCTGGATTTCACCGATGCGGGGCTGCCGTCGACCTACCTCGCGGATCCCCAGGATGTGGAGCGGGTGATGACCACGTTGTTGGATGTGCTGTATGCGAGCGGCGCCGATGTGGTGGTGTTCGAAGTCGCGGATGGACTCTATCAGCGCGAGACGGCGCACTTGCTGAAGTCGGCGGCCTTTGCGCATGCGGTCGACGCGGTGGTCTTCGCTGCCGGTGATGCCATGGGGTCGGCCGGCGGCGTGCACGCCTTGCGCGCGATGGGTTTGCCCGTGATCGCGGCGAGCGGTCTCCTCACGGCGTCGCCGCTGGCGATGCGCGAGGCGGCCCATGCGACCGGACTCGAGGTACTCGATCTCGACGCGCTGCGCAGCCCCGGGATTCTCGATTTCGTGGGCTTTCGGGCCGCGGAAGGCTTGGCGGTGGGAGCGATGTGATGCCGGGCGCAGCGTCCATTGTGCCGCCCATGTGGGCTGGGGCGCGGCGCACGATGCTCGCGGGGCTGGGGCTCAACGGGGTTGCGCAGGCCGTGGTGGCGCTGGTCTGCGCCTGGCTGACGAATCGCTTCTTCGACATCGTGATCGAGCAGCGTGCGGGGGGCTCGGGGGTGGCCTTCGCTCTGATCGGTGGGCTGCTGGGGGCCGGGGCCGCGCTCGCCGCCTTGCGCGTGATGGAGCGGGTGCAGGCCGAGCGTCTGGGGCAGGACTACGCTTCGGAACTGCGGCTCGCGCTTTACGACAGCATGGCGGGGCAATCGCCGCGGCGAATGCAGGCGCGCAGCCGCGGCGCGACATTGTTGCGCTTCGTCGGCGATGTAAAAGGGATCCGGCGCTGGATCAGCCTTGGTTTGCCCAGAATTGCGGTTGGCGTGTTGAGCGCAAGCTTAGCGTTGTCCGTGCTGGCCCTGGTGAATGGGGTCATTGCCTTCGCCGCGAGCGCGGGTTTCATCGGCGCGGCGGCCACGCTGGCGCTCCTCAGCGAGCGCGTCGATCCCGCGGTGCGTGAGGCGCGGCGGCGGCAGGCGCGCCTCACGGCGAACGTGAATGACAAGATCGGCGGGATAGCCGTAGTGCAGGTGTTCGATCAGGTCGCGCGCGAACGCGCCCTGATCGAGCGGCAGGGGAGTGGTCTCGCGGAGGCCATGGTGGCGCAGACACGTGGGATGGCCCTGCTGAAATCCGCGGCAGAGTTCAGTTCGTCCTTCGCAACCGCAGGGGTGCTCCTCGCGGGTGCAATCGAGGTGGCGACGGGCGAACTGAAAGCGTCGCAGGTCGTGGGCGCGATCACTGTCGTCGGCTTGATCTCCCCGACGTTTCGCGATTTCGGCCAGGCTTTGGGCTACTGGCGCTCGGCGCGCGTTTCGATGGAAAAGCTCGCGACCTTCCTTGCAGCCCCGCGGTTCGTTACGCCGCCGCAGGAAGGCGGCCATGCTTGCCCGGTGCCGCTTGCGGTCTGCGGGACGGCGGTAGATATCGAGTTCTGCGACGTGGCGAGCGGGAATGCATTGCGGAACTTCAACGCGCACGCGCCTGCCGGGGCGATGGTGGCGATTGTCGGGCCGAGCGGGGCAGGCAAGTCGACGCTGCTCGGCCTGGCGGCTCGCCTGCTCGAACCGGACTGTGGGGAAGTCCGCGTCGCCGGGGTACCGATCGGCCACTATCGGCTGTCCGAGTTGCGCCGCGCTCTTGGGGCTGTGATGCCCGACCTGCCGCTGCTACGCGGCTCGATCGAGCGCAATCTTCGCTATCGCTGGCCGAATGCCCCGGATGCCGAGGTGGCCCGTGTGGCCGGCCTGTGCGGTATCGACGAACTGCTCGCGGATCTGCCGGACGGCGCACGCACGCGTGTTGCGGACGCAGGGGGCAATCTGTCGTACGGACAGCGTCAGCGCATCGCGTGGGCGCGGGCGTTGCTCGGGAGACCCTCGGTGCTGCTACTCGACGAGGCCGACGCAAACCTCGACCCCGTCTCGGCGCGTCGTCTCGGGAAGATTCTCGACAGCTTTGCCGGAACGACGCTGATGGTCACGCACAGCTACGTGCGGATGATCCAGGCCGACCTCGTGTGGTACGTCGAGGCCGGGCGACTGCTCGAATCCGGTCCTCCGGAAGAGCTGATGGGTCGTGTGAGCCGCACCCGGCGCCTGTTCCAGCGAGAAGCGAACGCGGCGGGGTGACGACATGCCTTGTTCGTTCCCGGTTGCGCACTCGAACGGTCAACCTGCGATCGTGTGTCATGCGCCTCGCGAAGCGGGCCGGGCTTCCCCCACCGCGCCTGCGGCAGGCGAGGCCGGAACTGCATCGTTCCTGCCGAACCGGATCGAGCGGCGGGTACTGGAATCCGACGCAAGCCTGCCGTACGTGGTGTTCGAGCCGTCGCGCGGCGGTGCCGGTGCGCCGATACTCGTCACCGTGCATGGCATCTCCCGCAATGCATGGGAGCAGGTGAGCATGTTTGCCCCCTACGCCGAGCGCGCTGGCGTCGTGCTTGTAGCGCCGCTGTATGAGCACGCGCGGTTTCCCCGCTACCAGCGTCTGAGCGCCAACGAGCGAGGCGAACGTCCGGCCGCCGTCATGGAGGCGATCATTGCCGAAGTGACGCTTACAACCGGGGCCAAGGGGGACCGGCTTTACCTCTTTGGCTTCTCCGGGGGTGGCCAATTCGTGCATCGCTACGCAATGGCCCATCCGGATCGGGTTGCGGGCTACGTCGTCGGCTCGGCCGGCTGGTATACCTTCCCCGATGCGCAGCGACGCTATCCTTACGGCGTGCGATACAGCCGGCGCCTGCAGATGGGCGGCTTCGACCTGGGGCGCTTCCTCACAGTGCCGGGTTGGGTGCTGGTGGGGGAGCGCGACGTGCACGAGGGCACGGCGATGCGCAAGACCGAGCGCGTGATGGTCGAACAGGGCCTGTCGCGGATGGAGCGCGGGCTTCGTTGGGTCGATGCGGTCAATGCCCGCGCCGCCGAGCTGGGGCTGGCTGCGCCGGTCCGTTTCGAGCCGCTGCCGCGTTCGCCGCATTCCTTCCGGCGCAGCATGCGCAGGGGGGAACTCGGGCAGCGAGTGTTCGGCCACCTGTTCGGTCTCGAGGAGAGCGTAGTGCGGGGCTCGGAGTGGGGGACTACGACATCTTGTGCCCCTGAACGGAGGGCTGCGGAATGAGTGCCGGTTTCTCCTTCATGCGCAGGACATTGACATGGGTCGTTCCGGGCCCGGCGGGCGATGCGTGGGGACGTGAATTGTCCGCGGGCGTGAGTGCGGGCGGGGGGAATGGCGCAGTGACCGGAACCGGACGCGAAAGACATGCGACGCCCGCCCTGTTGCGGCCGTTCAATCTGAGCCGTTGGTTCGCGGTGATCGGGCTGCTGTCGATTGCATCGATCTCGGCGATTGCGGCGTACCTGATCTCGGATTTCGTAACCGAGCGCATGGTCCGGCAGGAAGGCCAGCTGACCATGGAGATGGTCGACAATCTGGTCATGAGCGAGCAGTCCATGCGCAAGCTCCTCATCGAACATCAACCCGTCAGCGTGGATGAACCGGGTGGGGCGTTTGCCCATCTCGGGCTGATGCCAGGAGTGCTCAGGGCCAATCTGTACGACACTTCGCGCCGCATCCTGTGGTCGAGCGAAACCGAGTTGATCGGACAGCAGTTCGGAGCCAACCAGGAACTCGACGAAGCCCTCGCGGGGCGCCTCGTCGCGCACGGCAAACACCACGAGGTAGGGGAGAAGGCCGAGCACATGCATCTGGCACGGGCCGCCAACTTCTTTGTCGAGATATACCTGCCCGTGCGCGACACGGATGGCACAGTGTTGGGGGCAATCGAGTTTTACAAGAATCCCGTGGCGCTGTTCAATGCCTTGCAGCAGCTCAATCGCAACATCGCGATCGGCGCCGCACTGGCCGGGCTGTTCCTGTATGTCGCCCTGTTCGGCATGGTGCGTCGGGCGGATCTGCTGATCTCCGAGCAGCAGCGCCGCTTGGTTGATGCGGAGACGCTGGCGGTGGTGGGGGAAATGAGCTCTGCGGTCGCCCACGGCATACGCAATCCGCTCGCATCGATCCGCAGCTCCGCGGAGCTGATCCTGGTCACCGACGAGGAGACCGGGCGCGAGGCGGCGGGCGATATCATCTCCGAATCCGACCGGCTGGAGGCGTGGGTACGCGAACTGCTTTCCTACTCGCGGCCACTGGATGAAAAGGCCGGCGCAGTCTCACTCGCGCCCCTCGTGGTGCGGTGCATCGAGGAGTTCGGACGCGAACTGCATCGACGGAATATCACCGCGTCACTGCAGATGCCTCCCCACATACCGGCGGTGCATGGGGATTCGCTGCTGTTGGCGCAGGTCCTGCACAGCCTGATGGCGAACGCCATTGAAGCGGTCCAGGCGGATGGGCGCCTGGAGATCTGCTGCGAGAGCGTGCGCGGCGGACGTCAGGTAGTGCTTACGGTGCGCGACAGCGGCCCCGGCATGACCGCGGAACAACTGCAGCGGGTGGGCAAGCCGTTCTATACGACCAAGACGCAGGGCCTTGGCGTTGGCCTCGCGCTCGCTCGGCGGATCATTGAGCGCTATGGCGGCGCGATGGAAATCGACAGCGCGCCAGGTCGCGGTACGGCGGTGCTCCTGACGCTGACCTGTGGATGACGGGACCGATCGGACAGGAGAGGGCAGGAGAGGGTCTATGGGGCGCGCGATTCTGGTCATCGAGGACGAGGCGGTTCTCGGCAAGAACATCCGCATCTATCTGGAGCGTAGCGGCTACGACGTCCGCGTCGCGGGCAGCGCGGAGGACGGACTGGCGCTGCTCGACGTGTTCAAACCCGACGCGGTGATCCTGGATTTCAACCTGCCCGGCCTCAACGGCCTGGAGGCGCTGACGCGCGTGCGGGCTTTCGACTCCGGCATCCCCGTCATCATGATTACCGGCCACGGTACGGTCGAGCTCGCGGTCGAGGCGATGAAGGCGGGCGCGCGCGACTTCCTCACCAAGCCGGTCGCACTGGGGAAGCTCAAACTGCTGGTCGACAAGGCTTTCGACGAAAAGCAACGCGACAGCGCGCTCGACTACTATCAGCGCCGCGAGGCCGATGCCACCGACCTGGCGAGCCTGTTCGGCGATTCACCGCCGATGAGGGCGCTGAAGAATACCCTGCGCCAGTTGCTCGACGCGGAGTCGCAGCTGCAGGACAGTGATGCGCCGGCTGTGCTGGTACTCGGCGAAACAGGAACGGGTAAGGAGCTGGTCGCGCGGGCGCTGCACTTAAACGGGCCGCGGCGCGACAAACCTTTCGTCGAGCTCAACTGCGCTTCGATCCCAGTGCAACTATTGGAGTCGGAGCTGTTCGGCTACGAACGGGGGGCGTTCACCGATGCTCGGGAACGAAAGCTGGGGTTGGTCGAGACGGCCGAAGGGGGAACGCTGTTCCTCGACGAGATCGGTGACATGGACCTCTCGCTGCAGGCCAAGTTGCTGAAACTGTTGGAGGAGAAAACCCTGCGGCGCATCGGCAGCCTGCGTGACCAGCGCGTGAACGTGCGCATCGTCGCGGCCACGCATCGTCCGATGGAGACGCTGGTGCGCGAGGGTCGCTTCCGTGCCGACCTCTATTTCCGCCTGTGCGTATTCCAGATGACCCTGCCGCCGCTGCGCGAACGCGGTGCGGACATCCTGTCGCTCGCACGTCACTTCATCGCGCTTCACGCCGCACGCTACGGCAAGCATCCCCCGGCACTGACGCGGGACGCGGAGACGCTGATGCTTACGCACCGCTGGCCGGGCAATGTGCGCGAGTTGCGCAACGTGCTGGAGCAGGCCGTGCTGCTGGCAACGGGGCCGACCATAGATATTTCTCAGCTGTCGCTGTCGACCGGGGTCAGCGTGCCCTCGCTCGCGCATGGAGTGCTGGAGTCAGCACCCGCAGCGTCGGCAGCGCCCGCTGCGCCGCAGACGCTGGAGGACCTGGAGCGCCGCGCCCTCCTCGATGCGCTGCGTGGAACCGGCTGGAACGTGTCGCGCGCGGCCCGCGTGCTGGGCATCAGCCGCGATACTTTGCGCTACCGCATCGACAAGTTCGGGCTCAGCGTGACCAGCGTGTGAACCGGCTCAGGCCTGCGCAGCCAGGATCCGTTGCGCCAGTCCGTGGATGCCCGCGGGCGTGAGGTCATCGCAGGCGAAGCTTGGGGCGTCGGGGAAGCGCGCGAAGTTGCGGTTCTGCGAACGCCGGTAGAGCGGGTCGTAATGCAGGTCGATGAACTCGCCGTACAGCGTGTGCAGGTCGCGCTGCCGGGCGAGCTCCTTCCAGCGTTCCAGCACTTCGTTGCTCTGCAGGCCGCGCAGGAATTCGATGCGGTTCTGGAGATCGGGCACATCGTCGCCGAGGTAGTCGTAGTCGCGCACCAGGAATTCGATGCGCGCGTCGCGGGCGGCCTCGATCGCGACGCAGGCGCTCGCCCGCATGTGCGCGATCAGGCCCTCGGGCAGGTGGATGCGGCCGATCTTGCGGCTTTCGGCCTCGACGAACACCGGGCGTGCAGGATCGAAGCCGTGCAGTTTCTCGTACAGGCGGGTCTCGAAGGACTTCTGCGTCGGCTGCGGACGGTCGGGTAGGGCGCCCAGCACCGACCCCTTGTGCGCGGCGAGATCCTCCAGGTCGAGCACCTGCGCGCCGAGCGCCGCGAGCTGCTCGAGCACGCGCGTCTTGCCGCTGCCGGTGGCCCCGCAGAGCACGCGCAGGTCGAAGCGCTGCGGCAGGGTTTCCAGTTCGGTGACGACCATGCGGCGCCAGTTCTTGTAGCCGCCTTCGAGCTGGCACGCATCCCAGCCGATGAGCCGCAGCCAGGTCACGAAGGAGCCGCTGCGCTGGCCGCCGCGCCAGCAGTAGACGAGCGGGCGCCAGTCCTTGGGCTTGTCCTGGAAGCGCTCGCGCAGGTGGCGGGCGATGTTCTCGGCGACCATCGCGGCGCCGATGCGGCGCGCCTCGAACGCCGACTGCTGCTTGTAGATGGTGCCGACGATGGCGCGTTGCTCGTTGTCCAGCACCGGGCAGCTGATCGCGCCCGGGATGTGGTCTTCCTCGAATTCCGCGGGGCTGCGGGCGTCGATGAACTCGTCAAAGGTGTCCAGCTGTGCTACGGTCGCGATGCCTTTTTTCATGCCTTGTCGCGGCGCGCCGGTGCTCGCCGGACGGCCGTCTTTCCCCCTCGGAATCCATGGATCAGATCAAACTTACGCAATTCTCCCACGGCGGCGGATGCGGCTGCAAAATCGCTCCCGCGGTGCTGTCGAAACTCCTCGCGCACGCGCCGGCCGGCATTGTCCCGCCCGAGCTGCTGGTGGGCACCGAAACCGCCGACGATGCGGCCGTGTACCAGCTGAACGAGCGGCAGGCCATCGTCGCGACGACCGATTTCTTCACCCCCATCGTCGACGATCCCTACGATTTCGGCCGCATCGCCGCGACCAATGCGCTGTCCGACGTGTACGCGATGGGCGGGCGCCCGATCATGGCGCTGGCGCTCGTGGGCATGCCCCTCGACAAGCTGCCGCCGGAAGTCATCGGCCGCATCCTCGAGGGCGGCGCCTCGGTGTGTCGTGACGCCGGTATTCCGATCGCCGGCGGCCATTCCATCGACGTGCTGGAGCCGATCTACGGCCTCGTCGGGCTGGGTGTCGTCGATCCGGCCGAGGTCAAGAAGAACGCCGGCGCGCAGGCGGGCGACGTGCTGATCCTGACCAAACCGCTGGGCATCGGCATCCTCTCCGCGGGCCTCAAGAAGGGGCTGCTGGCGGATGCCGACTACGCCGAGATGCTGCGCTGGACGACGCTGCTCAATCGCGTCGGCGCACGCCTCGCCGGCATGGGGGGCGTGCATGCGGTGACCGACGTCACCGGCTTCGGGCTGGCGGGGCACCTGCTGGAGATCTGCCGCGGCTCGAAGCTCGGCGCGACGGTGAATTTCGATGCGCTGCCAAAAATCGCCGCAGCCGAGAAGCTCGTGCGCGACGGCGTCGCCACCGGCGCCTCCACGCGCAACTGGGCGAGCTACGGCGAGGACGTGAGAATGGCGGCCGCCGCGCCCGAGTGGCAACGCAAGTTCATCACCGACCCGCAGACCAGTGGCGGCCTGCTGATCGCCTGCGCCGAGCCCGGCGTCGAGGCGGTGCTGGCGGCGATCCGCGCGGAGCAGGGCAGCGAGGGCCACGTCATCGGCCGCATGGTCGCGGGCGAGGTGGTGCTGCGCGTCGAATGAAGTCGCTGCGGGCCGGGGCGCGCCCCGGCCCGGCCGACTGCTTCAGCCCTTGAGCAGGCCCTTCAGCCCCCTCCATACGGTTTCGAGGATCAGCGGTTGGGCCTCGGCGGTCGGATGGATGCCGTCGGGCTGGAAAAGGTCCGGCTTGTCGGCAAAGCCGTCGAGGAGGAAGGGGATGAGGGGCACCTTCTCGTTGCGCGCGACCTCGGCGAAGGTCTGCTGGAAACGCCGTGTGTAGGCGGGGCCGTAGTTGGGCGGCAACTGCATGCCCACGAGCAGCACCTTCGCACCCTTGCCGCGTGCCGCCTGGATCATCGCGCTGAGGTTTTCGCCCATCAGCGCGGGTTGCAGTCCGCGCAGGCCGTCGTTGGCACCGAGCTCCAGGATGACGAGAGCGGGTTTGTGCCGGTCGAGTGCCGCGCTCAGGCGCGTGCGCCCTCCGGCCGTGGTTTCGCCGCTGACGGAGCCGTTGATCACGGTATGACGGAACCCTTCGCGCACAAGTCGCGTCTGCAACAGGGTGGGCCAGTCTTGCTGCGGCCGCAGGCCGTAGCCGGCCGACAGGCTATCGCCCCACACGAGTATCGTCGCCGCCTGGGCGGCGCCCGACAACAGGATTGCAAAGAAGAAGGTCACGATGGATCGCAGCGGCATTGAGTTCTCCGTTCCGGTGATGCAGGTCTCGGGCCTGTCCAAGAGTGTCGAACTGGCCGACGGCCAGGGGATGCTCCAGATTCTGCAGGATGTGTCGTTCGGCGTCGCGGCCGGCGAGTCCGTCGCGATCGTCGGCGCCTCCGGCTCGGGCAAATCGACCCTCCTCGGATTGCTGGCCGGGCTGGATGTTCCCAGCGCGGGCAGCGTGCATATTCTCGGCCGGGACCTGTTTGCGCTCAGCGAGGATGACCGCGCAGCGCTGCGCGGCGAGGCGATCGGCTTCGTATTCCAGGCGTTCCAGCTGCTGCCGGCGTTGACGGCGTTGGAGAACGTCATGCTCCCGCTGGAGCTCGCCGGCGCCCGAGACGCCGCGGCCACGGCGCGCAAGTGGCTCGAGCGGGTGGGCCTCGGCGGCCGCCTGCGGCATTATCCCAAGCACCTTTCCGGCGGCGAGCAGCAGCGCGTCGCGCTGGCGCGCGCCTTCGCACCCGATCCGCGCCTGCTCCTCGCCGACGAGCCCACCGGCAATCTCGATGCGGCGACGGGCGAAGCGGTGATCGAACTGATGTTCGCGCTGAACCGTGAATCCGGCACCACGCTGATCCTCGTCACGCATGACGAGTCACTCGCGGCTCGTTGCGGCCGCGTTCTGCACATGCAGGCGGGGCGGCTCAGCGAACCGGCCCTGCGCGCATCCTGACCGAGCCGGACGGATCAGGCCGCAGTGCTGGCGAAGCGGCGCAGCACGCGCGAGGCCGCATTGATGCCCGAGCGCACGGCCGATTCCAGCGTCGCTGGGTAATCCGAATCGAGGTAGTCCCCGGCGAGCCAGAGCCCGGGCACGGGGGTTTGCGCCCCGGGGCGCGAGATACCGGGTTGGCAGGCGAACGTTGCGCGCTTTTCGGTGATGACCTGCGACCATTCGAGTGGTGGCAGGCGCTGACCGAGTTCCTGCTCGAGCTGCGCGTGCACGGCGAGCAGCAGATCTTCGCGCGACAGCGCGTCGTGCGGTCCACGCGTGCTGATGACGCAGGCGAGAAGACCCTGCGGCCCGCCGAGCTGGCCGCGGTCGAAGGCCCACTGCGCGGGCCCGTGTGTGAGGCCGATCATCGGGTAAGACAGGCGCGTGGTCTGCCCGAGTGCGAGGTAGACGGTGGTGATCGGCTCGCTGGGCAGCGCAGCGATCATCGCCGACAGCCGCTCGCAATTGCCGACGGAATCGAGCAGCGCTGTGGCGTGGTGGGGGGCGGTCGCCAGTACCACCTGCGAATACACCTGTCGCGGCGACGGGTCGCCCTCCAGGCGAAAACCGTCCTGCACCTGATGGATCGCTTCGACCGGTGTGCCCGTACGCAGCTTGCCGCGCCGCACGGCGAGGTAGCGCGCCGCTGGCACGGGGAAGAGCTCGGACAGGTCGACGCGCGGGATCAGCAGTTCGCTCGCAGCCGCGCCGGCGCCGAGGCTGTCGCGCAGCACGTTCGCGAACACTTGCGCAGAAGCCTCGTCCAGTGGCGTGTTCAGCGCGGCGACGCACAGTGGCTCCCACACCAGCCGGACGAGGTGCTGGGGCTGGCGTAGTTCGTGCAGCAGCGCCGCCACGCTCTGCCCCGAGTCGACGCGGAAGCGCCGCTTCTTCAGTACGCGCATCAGGCGCAGCATCGCGAGCCGGTCACCCCAGCTCAGCCCTTTCGCGGTCAGCAGGCCGAGCGCCAGATGCAGTGGGGCCGGCAGGCGAGCAGCCTGCAGGTGCAGCTGCCCGGGCGTGTGCAGGGTGAGCGGCAGGTGGGCCAGCTCCTTGGGCGAGCCGCCGGTCATGCGCAACAGGCGCAGCAATTCGCCATAGGCGCCGAGCAGGATGTGCTGGCCGTTGTCGACGCGCCAGCCGTCCTTCGCGACTGCGCGCGCGCGTCCGCCGAGCGTGTGCGAGCGTTCGAACACGGTCACCTGCACGCCGCGCCGGGCGAGTTCGACCGCGCAGGCGAGGCCGGCGTAGCCGGCGCCGATGACCGCGACCGGATGGTTCATCGCAGGCTGCGTCCCTTCGTCATGCACGCACCCAGGTCTTGCCGGCGATCCACAGTTTGCGCACCGGTGTGAGCGAGGTGCGGCGGTCGAGCACCACGAAGCCGTCGCTGGCGATTTCGCGCAGCAGGGTGCGGTAGATCGCGGCCATCACCAAGCCGGGCCGCTGGCTCTTGCGGTCGGCCGCGGGCAGTTGGGCGAGAGCCTGGTCGTAGTACTTCTCCGCGCGCTCGGCCTGGAAGGCCATCAGCGCGCGGAAGTTGTCGTCATCGCGGCCTTCCATGATCTGGCTCGCGGGCACCTTGAAGCGCTGCAGGTCCTCGATCGGCAGGTAGATGCGGCCGCGGCGCGCGTCCTCGCCGACGTCGCGGATGATATTGGTGAGCTGGAAGGCCATGCCGAGGTCGTGCGCGTACTTCAGCGTCTGCCGCTCGCGGTAGCCGAAAATCTCAGCGGCGAGGAGCCCAACGACACTGGCGACGCGGTAGCAGTAGAGCTGCAGGCCCTTGAAGTCGAGATAGCGGCTCTGCGTGAGGTCCATCTCCATGCCGTCGATGATTTCGAGCAGCTGTTCGAGCGGAAGGTTGAAGCGCGCGCTGACGTCCTTCAGCGCGAACCCCACCGGATGGCTGGGGGAACCCTCATAAGCCCGCGACACCTCCTTGCGCCACCAGTCGAGCTTGGTCTGCGCGACTTGCACGTCGTGGCATTCGTCGACGACGTCATCCACCTCGCGGCAGAACGCGTACAGGGCCGTGATGGCCTGGCGGCGCTCCGGCGGTAGGAACATGAAGCTGTAGTAGAAGCTGGAGCCGCTCTTCGCAGCCTTGTCGTGACAATAATCGTGCGGATTCATCGGATTCTCGAGTAATGCACGGCGCGCCAGGCGAGTCGCGGCCAGTCGCTGCGGGTGAGGGTGGGGCGGTGCCGGAACACGTCGTAGCCCGCGCGCTCGATGCGTTCGAGGATGCGCAGACCGCCCAGCACCATCAGGCGCAGTTCCCAGCCGACGCGTCCGGGCAGTTGCCGCGCGAGGGGCGCCCCTTCGACCATCATCGCCCGCGCACGTTGCACTTCGAAGTCCATCAGGGCACGCCATGCATCGTCGCAACGGGTGCGGTCGATATGGTCTTCGCTTAAGCCGAAGCGGGCCATGTCGGCTTGCGGCAGATAGATGCGGCGTTTGCGCCAGTCGATCGCGACGTCCTGCCAGAAGTTGATGAGCTGCAGGCTCGTGCAGATGAGGTCGGAGCGACGCAGGTTGTCCGGCGTCGCGGCGTCGTAGAGGTGCAGCAGTAGCCGCCCGACCGGATTCGCGGAGCGGCGGCAGTAGTCGAGCAGCTCGGCGAAGTCGGCATAGCGGGTCTTGCCCACGTCTTGGCTGAAGGCGTCAAGCAGGTCGCGGAAGCACTGCAGCGGCAGTTTGTGTGCGCGGATGTTTTTTGCGAGGCGGGTGAAAATCGGTGCGAGCGAGGCGTCGCGCGGCGCCTGGCCGGCTTCGATCGCGTTCAGTTCGATGCGGTAGTCGTTGAGGCGCGCCAGGCGCGCGATGGGTGCCGCGTCGCCTTCGTCGGCGATGTCGTCCGCACTGCGGGCGAACGCATAGATCGCCTCCACGGGCTCGCGCAGGCGGGCCGGAAGCAGGAGTGACGCGACAGGAAAGTTTTCGTAGTGGTCGACGGGCATGATCGGGGCGCCGCGAGTATACGCGAAGCCGTGTTTGCCGCAGCACAGCATGCGAGGGCAGTTGCGGGCACCAGGGCGGGCTCAGACCGCCTCGGCGCTGTCCGGTCCTTCAAGCGCGGGTGAATTCTGATGTTCCGCTTCGAGCGGATAGCGCACGACGCGGTTGCGGCCGCTGCGCTTGGCCTCGTAGCACGCGGCGTCGGCCGCGATGAGGATGTCCGAGGGGTCCGTGTGGCTGCCGTCGATGTAGGCCATTCCGACGCTGGCGCCAATCGAAAAATGGCGTCCGTGCCATTCGAAGTCGAACGAGGCGATGCTGGCGCGCAGTTCATCCGCGATGTCGAGGGCGTCGGATGGGCTGCAGCCGCGCAGGATCAGCGCGAACTCGTCGCCGCCGATGCGGCAGATGATGTCCTGTTCGCGTACGCGCTGCTGGATCAGGAGCGCGATGCGCATCAGCAGGTCGTCGCCGGCGGCGTGGCCGCAGGTGTCATTAACGATCTTGAAGCGGTCGAGGTCGATGAAGCACAGCGCCCCATGATCGCCCGCCCTGCGGGACGCCACCACGCACTCGTCGAGTTTCTGTTCGAAGACGCGGCGGTTCGGCAAACCCGTCAGCGGATCGTGCTGTGCCTGATATGCGAGCAGTGCGGTTGCGTCGTCGATGCGCAACTGCAGGGTTCGGTGGTTCTCGGAGATCGCGTGCGCCATCGTATTGAAGCCGCGTTCCAGCGCTGAGAGCTCTTGGCTGGTGGCGTGTTCGGGGATCGCGACGTCGAGCGCACCGTTGGCCATCTGCCCGACGCCGCGGACCAGGCGTGCCACCGGACGCGAAACGGAGCGTGCGAGCCGCACCGCAATCACTGCGGTGAGCAGCAGGCCGACCGCGACGATCGCGAACGACGTCCAGATGATGAAGGCTTTCTCGCGCGAAGACGGTCGGGTGTCGAGCTCGACGTGCACCCAGCCGATCGTGCTTGCCCGCTGCTGGGAAGCGCCAGGCTGCCATCCGTCGACCAGCTCGTCATCGATGGCGATGCCGCCCGACGTGATGGGGGCGACTACCGCGAGGGTGTCCGGGGCGAAGTGGCTCGTGGCGCCTTCCTGGATCTTGCGCAGGGCTTCAGGCTCCAGCACGCCGATGCGTCCCCTGCTGGCGAGCAGCGTGCCGCGGTCGTCATACACGGCGGCCGCGCTCACTTCCCGCTGCGCCATCGCGGCCTGCAGCAGAGACTGGAGGGTGGCGCGATTGCCCGAGATGACCCCGTATTCGGCGGCGGGGGCGAGGAAGCTGACGATCGCGTTGCCGCGCTCGTGCAGGGTCCGATCCAGCGTTTCGGCCCCGCGATACAGCACCAGCGTCGTGACCAGGGTGGCGAGCAGTGCCGCCGGCAGCAGCGCCACCAGCAGCAGTCGATTGTGCAGAGTAAGGCCGGATCGCTTCATTGCGGCCTCCGTTTATCGATCGCTTCGACGAGGGCCGCTTCGTCAGGTACCGGGTACAGCAGCGAGCGCGCGACGTGGCGATTGACGCTGACGCTGAAGTACTTGGGGGCCTCGGCAGCAGGAAGATCAATGTGTCCCGCCCCCTGCTGCGCGGCGAGCCATTCGCCCACCTGGCGAGCAGCGTCCTCCGGCGCGGTGAATACGGAGGCGATCGCTCCGGCGGTCACGTAGGCCTGGGAGTAGCCGAACAGTGGCTTTCGGTAGCGGTAGGTGGTTAGCAGGATCGGCCGTGCGGTGGCGGGACTGTAGGCGGTCGAGTCGGGCACCGCGAGAATCGCGTCGGAGCTCTCCAGCAGGCGTTCGAGTGCTGGCAGCAGGCCGTCGGTATCCGCGATGGTCTCGAAAATCATCGTTAACCCCTGCCGGGCACCGGCTTCCGCGATTGCGCTGCGCATCGCGGCGGACTGCGGGCCGAGCAGCACTCCAACGCGGGGCGTCTTCGGGTTGGTCGCGCGGATCAGGCGCATGTGCCTGCCGAGGGGCTGGTCGAGAATGAAGCCGGCGAGCTTTGCGCGCGGATGCCGTTGCTGCAGCGCACGCAGGTTGGGCGCCGAGATGAGCGCAACCAGTATGGGTGAGGTGCTGCGCTCGGCAATGGCCTCGGCCGCATCAGCGCCTACGGCAATCACGACGTCGGCGCGTTTGAGGATGGCCTCGTTGATCGAGTCGCCCGTGCTGCCGGCATCGTTCAGGCGGACCGCCGCCGAGGCCATGATTTCCCGGCCCAAGGCGGCCGCAAAGGCCGTCTGGGCGTCGCTGCGTTTCGACAGGACGATCGCCGCTTCGAGGGCGAATGCCGACGGGACCGCCAGGGCCAGCGCCAGCAAGGGAAGTGCGAGGAGCGCCAGTCGCTTCAGCATGTCATCCGTGGCGCGCGACGTTCGCCGCATGGGAACAGGGCAGCGTATGCTTGCGAGCGGACTCGCCCCTGATCGGCGTGTTCGTTCCCGTTGCGGAGCCTGGGCGCGACGGGCTTGCGGCCTGGGTGATTTTCGTCCGCGTCATGCGCGCCGGATATACTGTGCTGTTCAAATGGGACAGCTTTCCATTTATGCCGTGTCGAGTCAATCCCGGATGTGCCCATCATAGGACTTCGGGATTTGCATTGTGATGGTGCAGGCGCTGTCTGGCTGAACCACGGGCAGGGGGGAGCGGTCGGGATGCTGGAAATCGACGATTTGAGGAAGGGACTCGGGGCCGCTGGCGCGCGCGTGCTGTTCGAGGGGCTGTCGCTGCGCGTGCAGCGCGGCGAGTGCGTGGCAGTGATGGGCGAGTCCGGGGTCGGCAAATCGACCCTGCTCAACTGCATGGCCGGGCTGGAGGCCGTCGATGGCGGGAGCATCCGTCTCGACGGAACCGAGCTCGTCGGGCTGGACGACGACGCCCTGGCCGGATTGCGCCGGCGGCGCTTCGGCTTTGTTTTTCAGGCCTTCCACATCCTCCCGCACCTCGATGTGGCCCAGAACGTCGCCCTGCCGCTGTGGCTGCTCGACGTCGAGGGCGTCGAAGCCGACCGGCGCGCCCGTGCGATGCTGGAGCGGGTCGGACTCCTCGACCGTGCCCGAGACTGGCCGCGTGAGCTTTCCGGTGGAGAACTGCAACGCGTGGCGATTGCCCGCGCGCTGGTCCATCGACCGTCGCTGGTGCTCGCCGACGAGCCGACCGGCAACCTCGATCCCGGGCGCGCGGCGAGCGTGCTGGACCTGCTGCTGGAATGCATTCGCGACGCGGGGGCGATGGGTATCCTGGTGACGCATTCGCATGCCGCGGCCTTGCGTGCCGATCGTATTCTGCGCCTCAGCGCGGGCGGTCTCGTGCCGAGCGGCGAACTCACGTGAGCCAGGTGCTCGGCCGGGTCTTCATCGGCAGCCTCGCGCGTCGCCGTCTCGCAACGGCACTATCGCTGTTTGCGATCGCCCTGGGCGTCGCCCTCGGCCTGGCTGTGCAGATCATCCACGCTGCGGCACTCGAAGAATTCGGTCGTGGCATGCGCCTGCTTGCCGGCGAGGCGGACCTGCAGGTAGCCGGATCGCGCGAGGGCTTCGATGATGTGCTTTACAGCCGCCTCGCGATGCGCGAAGAGGTGTCCGATGCCAGTCCCGTTGTGGAGCTCGAGGTCCGCCTGCCGTCGCACGAGCGCTCGCTCGCCCTCTACGGCATCGATGCCCTGCGTGTTGCGCACGTCCATCCGGCCCTGATGCCGCAATCCGATGAGGCGCGGCGCGAAGGCGCGGCGCTCGACGTGCTGCAGCACGACGCGCTTTTCCTGAGCCCTGCCGCCCAGGCCGAGCTCGGTGTTGCGCCCGGCGATCGGTTGGATGTCGTCGCTGCCGCGCGAGTCGTGTCGCTGCGAGTGGCTGGTGCGGTCCCCGGCGCGGGGCAGGGCAGGGCGCTGGCCGTCATGGATATCGCTGCGGCCCAGCAGCTCTTCGGCCGGGTGGGGCGCATCACGCGCATCGACCTCAGCCTGAAGGACGGTATCGACATTCCAGCGGCGCGCGATGCGCTTGCGGCCGACCTGCCCCCGGGCGTCGAAGTGCTCACCCCGCGTGCCGCCGAGGAACTGGCGGCAGGCCTCTCGCGCGCCTACCGCGTGAATCTCACGATGCTGGCCACGATCGCCCTCGTCACCGGCGGTTTCCTCGTCTTTTCCACCCAGTTCCTTGCCGTGGCTCGCCGTCGCAAGGAATTCGCCTTCCTGCGCGCGTTGGGAATGGACCGCGCTGCGCTGATGCGCGGATTGCTCGTCGAAGGCGCCGTCGTCGGGCTCGCGGGTGGCCTGCTCGGGATTGCCCTCGGGCATGGGATCGCCGCCATCGCTTTCGACGTCGCGGGCGGGGATCTCGGCGCAGGCTACTTCAAAGCGGTAAGCCCAGCGCTGCGCTTCGACCCGGTGGCAAGCGGCGCTTATCTTATCCTCGGCGTCCTCGCCGGACTGGCGGGGGCGTGGCTGCCGGCGCGCGAGGCGCGGCGCATGATCCCCGCACGTGCGCTCAAGTCCGGTGACGAAGCTGTAATGTTCCGCTTCCGCGCGCATCCGCTTGGCGCATCCGCCTGCCTCGCGGGCGCTGCGGCGCTGTGCCTGTTGCCGCCGCTCGGCGGGGTGCCGGTATTCGGCTACCTTGCCGTCGCCCTCATCCTGGTTGGTGCCGTGCTGGTGCTGCCGATCCTCGTGCAGGGCTTCGCGCGCATCGCATCCCGCCTGCGCCGGCCCCTCTGGAGACTGGCGAACGCACGCCTCGCGGCCGCGCCCGGGCAGGGCGTCGTCGCTGGCGCCGGGGTGGTGGCGAGCGTCGCGCTCGCGGTCGCCATGGCAATCATGGTTGCCTCCTTCCGCGATTCGGTCGATCGCTGGCTCACCGCCGTGTTGCCCGCCGATCTCTACGTGAGCGCCTCCCCATTGGGAACCAGCGGCTTCCTCGAGCCGGCGATACTGGAGCGGATTGCGACCCTTGCGGGCGTGTCGCGAACGATGCCGCTGCGCTTCGACACGCTGCGGCTGGACGACGAGCGTTTCCCGGTGTCCCTGATCGCGCGTCCGGTGGACGGCGGTCGACTGCTTCCCTTGGTCGGCCCGGCGACGCCCATTCCCGCAGGGGAGAGGCCGGCGTGGGTATCGGAGGCGATGGCCGACCTCTTCGCGCTCGCGGCCGGCGACGCCCTGGTCCTGCCGCTGGGCGGGAAACCGGTGGCTTTCCGCATCGCCGGGGTGTGGCGCGATTACGCCCGGCAACAAGGCGCGGTCGCGATCGAACTGGCGGACTACCGTGCGGTCACCGGCGACCTCGTCGCGAACGACGTCGGCGTCATTCTTGCCGAGGGCGCATCCTTCGATACGGTCGCAGCCGCGGTTCGCGACATCGTCGGCGAGAACACCGTGCGGATCGCGAGCCCCGGAGAGATCCGCGCGCGCAGTCTCGCGATCTTCGATCGCACCTTCCTCGTTACCTACGCGATGGAGGCGGTCGCCGTGCTCATCGGACTGTTCGGCGTCAGCACCAGTTTCGCCGTGCTGGCGATCGTACGGCGCAAGGAATTCGGCATGCTGCGGCATCTTGGAATGACGCGCAGCGAGGTCGGCCGGCTGATCACGCTCGAGGGTGTGCTCACGGCTGCGGCAGGCACCTCTCTCGGCCTGGCGGCGGGCGCCGCGGTTGCAGTGGTCCTGATCGAGGTCGTCAATCGCCAGAGTTTCCACTGGAGCATGGACTTGAACCTTCCAATCGGCGGCTTGCTGGTATTTGCCGCCACCGTGATCGCCCTTGCGGGGCTCGCCGCGCGCGTTTCCGGCCATCAGGCGATGCGCGGTTCCGCAGTGCTGGCTGTGCGGGAGGACTGGTGATGGGCTGGCGGCGCATCCCGCATTTGCTCGCGTTCGCCTTGTGCGGAGCGCTGGCCGCCTCGGTAGCGGACGCCGCGCCTGACTTCCCGCCCGTGCTACCCGGAGCGGTGCTGCGTTTTCCGTCGGATGGCGGCGCACATCCCGACTACCGGACCGAGTGGTGGTATGTCACCGGCTGGATCACCGACGAACGAGGTGTCGAGCGCGGCTTCCAGGTCACTTTCTTCCGCGTCCGCACCGGCATAGGCGAGGACAATCCGAGCCGCTTCGCGCCGCGCCAGCTCGTGCTCGCGCACGCGGCAATCGCCGACCCCGCCGCGGGGCGATTGCGTCACGCCGAACGCAGCGAACGCGCACTGGAACCGCTTGCCGGTGCCGATCCCGGCGAGACGCGGGTATGGATCCGCGACTGGCAGCTCGCATGGACGCAGGATCACTATCGCAGCCGCGTCGATGCGGAGTCTTTCGCCTTCGACCTGCGTTTCGACCCGTCCGGTCCTCCCGTGCTCAATGGCGACAACGGTTTCAGCCAGAAGGCGCCCGATCCGAAGCACGCCAGCCATTACTACAGCCGCCCACAGCTTGCGGTCAGCGGCTCGCTGCGCGTGGATGGCAGCACGGTGCCGGTGACTGGCCGGGCCTGGCTGGACCACGAGTGGTCCAGCGAACTGCTGCCCGAGGGAGCGCGAGGCTGGGACTGGATCGGCATCAACCTGCACGACGGCCGTTCGCTGATGGCCTTCCGCATGCGCGACGAGCGCGGTGAATCAATGTGGTCGGCCGGCACGTTGCATGCGGCCGACGGAGAAACCCGTGTCCTGCGGTCCGGGCAGGTGGCATTCACGCCGCAGCGGCGCTGGCGCTCGCCACGCACCGGCGCCGAGTATGCGGTCGAATGGACCATCGACATCGACGGCCGCCGCCTCGAGCTGCGCCCGCTGATGGACGACCAGGAACTCGACAGCCGACGCTCGACCGGCGCGGTGTATTGGGAAGGCGCGGTACGGCTCTTCGACTCGGGCCGCGAGATCGGGCGAGGTTACCTTGAGATGACGGGCTACACCGAACGCCTGCGGATGTGAGGCCGTGTATAATGCGCCCGCCGCTGCAATGGCGGCAGCCCGCTCTGCGGGTACGGCGGGGCCCAAGTGGCGGAATTGGTAGACGCACCAGATTTAGGTTCTGGCGCCGCGAGGCGTGGGGGTTCGAGTCCCTTCTTGGGCACCATACGGTGTGATCGCAGTCCGTGCGAAGCCGGTCTTCGTGCGGTGTGCGGTGCGTTGCCGCGTCGGCCTTCATCGCCGGCATCGTTTCCTGCCGGCCGGGAAGCGGAAGCTTTTGACACCGGGGAAAGGGTTGCCTCCCGCTCCTTTCCGCATTCACGGATTGCGCGATGACTAACGCACAGTGGTTCCTGCTGGTGGGCAGCCTTTTGCTCGCGATGGGTCTGACTTCCTCGGCCCTCAAGCGCTTGCCGGTCACCAGCGCGATCATCTACCTCGCGGTCGGCATGCTGGTCGGGCCGACCGTGCTGAGCCTCTTTCACTTCAATCCGCTCAAGGAATCGGGGCTCCTTGAGATCCTCACCGAGGCGGCGGCGCTGATCTCCTTGTATGCGGCGGGCGTCAAGATGCCCGTTCCCTTTAGCATGGCGAGGTGGCGCACGCCGGTGCTGCTCGCGTTCGTTTCGATGGCCATCACGGTTGGCCTGGTGGCCGTCTTCGCCCATTACGTGCTGGGGCTGTCGCTTGGCGCGGCGATCCTGCTCGGCGCAATCGTCGCGCCGACCGATCCGGTGCTGGCGACCGAGGTGCAGATCCGCCATCCGGGCGATCGCGATCGCCTGCGCTTCACGCTAACCTGCGAAGCAGGGATGAATGACGGGAGCGCGTTTCCCTTCGTGATGCTCGGTCTCGGCCTGCTCGGCCTGCACGAACTGGGGGAGATGGGCACCCGGTGGCTGCTGGTCGATGTCGTGTGGGCCACCGCTGCCGGGATAGCGCTCGGTGCGGCTGCCGGCTCGAGCCTCGCCCATCTTGCGCACCGACTGCGCAGCCGCCGCTCCGAGCACGGCCTGCTCGACGATTTCCTGGGCTTGGGCCTGATCGCGTTGGTGTATGGCCTCAGCCTGCTGATCAATGCGTGGGGCTTCCTCGCTGTGTTCTTCGCAGCGGTCGCGCTGCGTCAGACCGAGCGCAAGCTCGCCGGGGCCGGGCCGGACGTGCCGGAGCGGCTGCTGGCTTACGACAGCCCAGAGCGCGACGAAGACACCCCCGCGGCGACGGTCAGCGAGGGCTCGCTGGTGTTCAAGGAGCACCTCGAGCGCCTGTCGGAGGTCGTGCTCATCCTGCTGATCGGCGGGACCCTGTTCGTTGATTCGTGGAGCTGGCGTGCCGTGTCACTGGCGCTGTTCCTGTTCCTCGTCGCCCGTCCCGTGAGCGTGTTCGTCGGGTTGGCGGGAACGCGTACGCTCTGGAATGCCAAGGCACTCGCCGGCTGGTTCGGGGTGCGCGGGATCGGCTCCCTGTATTACCTGATGTACGCCATCCAGCACGGCCTGCCGGAAAAGCTGGCGCTCGAGCTGATCCACATGACACTGATCGTCGTCACCCTGTCGATCCTGTGCCACGGGATCAGCGTCAAGCCGCTGATGGAGCGTTTCTGGTCGGAGCGCTGATCACTGCGCCGGCTTGGGGAGCGGTGAATACTCGATCGGCACCCACGCATAGACGCCCTTGCCGTCGGCGCGCACGTGGCCGATGCCAGGGAAGGGCAGGTGCATGCCCGCAACCAGGGTCTTGCTTGCGGCCAGCGAATACATGAGGCTGCGACGGGTCGCGATCGCCTGGGTCTGGTCGAAGTCGAACTCGATCGAGACGCCCGGCAGCGCGAACTGGACCGCGTGCGAGTGCACGATGTCGCCCCAGATCAGCAACTTTTGGCCCGACGACTCGATGGAGATCGCGCTGTGCCCCGGCGTGTGGCCGTGGGCCTTGACCGCGCGCACGCCGGTTGCGATCTCGGTGCCGTCGGCGAAGGTGCGCCACTTGCCCCGTGCCTGGTAGGGCGCGGCGATGTCGCGGGCCATGCGGAAGAAATCCTGCATCTCGGGCTTGGCTGCTGCGGCCGCTTCCGGTGACAGCCAGAAGTCGTTGTCGAGCACGGACACGTACACGTTGGCATTCGGGAAGACGGGCGGAGCCGCCGGATCGCCAAGGCCGCCAATGTGGTCGGGGTGCATGTGCGTCAGGATGATGGTGTCGACCTGCGCGGGCTCGTAGCCGGCGGCTCTGAGGTTGTCGACGACGAAGCCGAGCGCGGGGCCGAAGAGCTTCGCCGCACCGGCGTCAACCAGGATCAGGTTGCCCCCGGTGTTGACCAGGTAGGCATTCACCGCAGTCTGCATCTTCGGGTTGCCGACGAAACCGCGCGCCAGCATCCGGTTGAGGTCTTCCGGTTCGGCGTTCTTGAGCAATTTGGTGTCGAGTTCGATCGCACCGTCATACAGCGCGGTGACTTCGAACTGGCCGACCATGGTCCGGTAGTAGCCCGGAGCCTGGGTCTTCACCATGGGGGCATCCGCCAGCACCGGGGCGGCCGGCGCAAGGGCGAACAGCGCTGCACTCACCGCGAGGATTCGCTGGAGGCTCTTGTACATGGACATTCTCCTGTCGGTTGGGGCGACGACCGCTTCATCGAGGATAGCGCAAGACGCGATCGCCGCCCGGTCGTGGCTTTCAGCGGGTGATTGGCTTGTAGCGGATGCGCTTCGGCTTCGCGCCTTCTTCACCCAACCGCTTCTTCTTGTCTTCCTCGTACTCCTGATAGTTGCCCGCGAAGAAGGTCCACTGCGAGTCGCCTTCCGCCGCGAGGATGTGCGTGCAGATGCGATCGAGGAACCAGCGATCGTGGCTGATGATCAGCGCACAACCGGCGAACTCGAGCAGCGCGTCTTCCAGTGCGCGCAGCGTTTCGACGTCGAGATCGTTGGACGGTTCGTCGAGGAGCAGCACGTTGCCGCCCGAAATCAGTGTCTTGGCCAGGTGCAGGCGGCCGCGCTCACCGCCGGAGAGGTTGCCGACGAGCTTCTGCTGGTCGCCGCCCTTGAAGTTGAAGCGGCCGATGTACGCCCGGCTCGGCATCTCGAAGCGGCCGACGGTCAGCACGTCCGCGCCGTCCGAGATCGCCTCGAACACCGTCTTGTCGTTCGCGAGTCCTTCGCGTGACTGATCTACCGCCGCAAGCTTCACGGTGGAGCCTATCGTGATTTCACCCGCATCGGGCTGGTCGCGGCCTTCGATCATCTTGAAGAGGGTCGACTTGCCGGCGCCGTTGGGGCCGATCACGCCGACGATTGCGCCGGGCGGGATGCTGAAGCTGACTTTGTCCATCAGCAGCTTGTCGCCGAAGGCCTTGGTCACGCCGTTGAACTCGATGACCTTGTCGCCGAGGCGCTCGCCGGGCGGGATGAAGATTTCCTGCGTCTCGTTGCGCTTCTGGTACTCGACGGTGGCCATTTCCTCGTAGCGTGCGAGGCGGGCCTTGGATTTCGCCTGGCGGGCCTTGGGATTCGAACGCGCCCACTCCAGTTCGGTCTTCATCGCCTTCATGTGCGCGTCGATCTGCTTCTGCTCCTGTTCCAGGCGCTCTTCCTTCTGCTCCAGCCAGGAAGAGTAGTTGCCCTTCCACGGGATGCCGTGGCCGCGGTCGAGTTCCAGGATCCACTCGGCGGCGTTGTCGAGGAAGTAGCGATCGTGCGTGACGGCGACGACGGTGCCGGGGAAGCGCGTCAGGAACTGCTCCAGCCACTCAACGGACTCCGCGTCGAGGTGGTTGGTCGGCTCGTCCAGCAGCAGCATGTCGGGCCTGGAGAGGAGCAGTTTGCACAGCGCCACGCGGCGCTTCTCGCCGCCGGAGAGATTACCGACGATCGCATCCCACGCAGGCAGGCGAAGCGCATCGGCGGCGATCTCCATCTGGTTCTCGATGTCGGAGCCGGCGGTGGCGAGGATGTTCTCGTACTTCGCCTGTTCCTCGGCGAGCTTGTCGAAGTCCGCGTCCGGCTCGGCGTAGGCGGCATAGATCTCCTCGAGCTTCGTGCGCGCCTCGACGATCTCGCCCAGGCCGGATTCGACCTCTTCCTTGACCGTCTTGATGGGGTCGAGCTGCGGTTCCTGCGGCAGGTAGCCGATGCGGATGCCCGCGAGGTGTTGGACCTCGCCTTCGTATTCCTTGTCGGCGCCCGCCATGATGCGCAGCACCGTCGACTTGCCGGAGCCGTTCAGGCCGAGCAGGCCGATCTTGGCGCCGGGGAAGAACGACAGCGAAATATCCTTGATGATCTGCCGCTTGGGCGGCACCACTTTGCTCACTCGGAGCATCGACATTACGTATTGGGCCATTGGGTCGCTTTTTTGTTTCGGTCGAACCGATATGATGAAGTGCGCAAAGGATACCTCAAGCCCGCCACCGCTTGCGCTGTCGCCGAAGTGAGAAGGAATCCCGCGTCGAAGGCCTAGGTGTTCATTATCATTTTGTTACATGGTGGCCGCATGGGCGCCTCTGCCCGCTCCGAGTCCGATGGATCGCGAAATGCACGATGCCGAAGTTCAGGGCGCCGATACCGCATCGGCGCGCACCTGGTCGCCGCTGGGGGGGGTATTCATCGCAGTGGCTCTCGCCTGTGCGATCGGTGCAGCCGCCGTCGTCTGGCGCCATCTCGGGCAACGGCATGACGAACAGCTGAATGCGCACCTGGCGAGCCATTCCGCGGAAGTCGTCCTGACGGTTCGGGAGCGGTTTCAGTCCTATCGCATGTTGTTGCGCGGCGGCCAGGCGTTCATGAGGTCGCGCGACGATTTTGATTTTCTTGCATGGCGGACCTACCTGCAGCGGCTGTCCTTCCAGGAAGAGTTTCCAGGGGTCCAGGGGATCGGGTTCGCGCAATGGATCCAGCCGGGGCAGCTCGAGGCACACTTGCGGGCCATGCGCGAATTTGCGGGCGACGACTATCGGGTATGGCCTGAGGGGCAGAGGGCATTGCTGAGCAGCATTGTCGTGCTGGAGCCCGCCGACTGGCGCAATGCCCGCGCGATCGGATACGACATGTATTCCGAGCCGATCAGGCGCGAGGCGATGGACCGGGCCGTTCAGTCCGGCGACGCCGCACTGAGCGGGAAGACGATTCTCGTTCAGGAAACGGAATCGGATGTGCAGGCGGGGGTATTGCTCTACATGCCGTTGTTCGCGGACGGGATGCCGATCGCAAGCGAGGCCGAGCGCTGGGCGGCGCTTCGGGGATGGGTCTACATGCCTTTTCGCATGACCAGCCTGATGCGCCAGATGCTGGACCAGCATCCGGGCCAGATACGTCTGCAAGTGTTCGACCGCGCCACCGCTGCGGAAAGTCTGCTCTACGACAGCCATGCGGGAATGCCGGAATCCGCCTCTCGTCCGGTCAGTGCCGAGCATGTTTCACTCGGCGGGACCGAATGGATCATCCGGCTCCACGCACTGTCGTCCTTCGATGCCGAACCTGACATTCGTCAGGCCGAGTTCGTGTCGGTCGTGCTGGTCGGCGTGCTGCTCGTGGTGACCGCGCTGTTCTTTGCCGTCACCCGCGAGCGGGCGACCCGCCTGGCGCGGACGACCGAATCGCTACGCCGCAGCGAGGCGAAATACAGCACGCTCGTGAACCTTGCGCATGACGGCATCGCGGCAACCGATGCGGAGTTCAGGCTGACGTTCGTCAATCCGGGGTTCATCGAGCTCGTTGGGCGCGAAGAGTCGAGTTTGATCGGCCGCACGCTGGACGAGCTGTGGGTCGATGGCGGCGGCGAAAGTCGCGAAGCCATGCTCGCCCGCCTCGGTGAAGGGAAGAGCAGGCACTACGAGGTCCGACTGAAGCGCGGCGACGGCCGGCAGCTGACCGTTCTTGCGTCGCTGGCGCCGCTTAAGGATGGCTGGGGCCAGACGAAAGGTGCAATCGCCCTGCTGTCGGACATCACCGAGCGCAAGGACGCGGAGCGACGCATTGCGCACATGGCCACCCACGACATCCTCACGGGAGCGGTCAATCGGCTGATGTTTGGCGAACTGCTCGGTTATGCCCTCGTTCAGGCGCGTCGCTCGGGTCATCGGTTCGCACTGCTGTTCATCGACCTCGACCACTTCAAGCGGGTCAACGACGATTTCGGGCATCATGTCGGTGACATGCTGCTGTGCGAAGCCGTGCGGCGCATGCAGGGCTCGATCCGGTCGTCGGACGCGCTCGGGCGGCGTGGCGGGGATGAATTCGTCGTGTTGCTGCCTGAAATCGTCGGCGACACGGATGCCGAGATCGTCGCGGAGAAGATCCGCAGCGCGCTCGAAAAGCCGTTCATGTTCGAGGGGCGCGAAGTGCGCATTTCGTCGAGCATTGGTATCGCGCTCTATCCCGAGGATGGCAAGGACGAGCATGAGCTGATGTGTCGTGCCGACGAGGCCATGTACCGGGCGAAACTCGGCGGTCGCAATCGCGCATGCCGGGTGCGTTAGCGGCGGGAGGTATTAACCGACGGCGATCAGTGCGATCAGGTCGCCTTCGTCGATCAGGTCGCCCTCGTCGACCTTGACCTCGACGATGGTGCCGGCCCGTGGAGAGGGAATGTCCATTGCGGTCTTGCCGGTCTCCAGGACGATCAACGGTTCGTCGAAGCCGATGCGTTCGCCGGCACGCACGAGCACGCTTTGCACGAACACATCTTCTGTCCGGCAATTGCCGCAGCTGTCCCAGCATTCGGGGAATTTCGGCATGCGGATCTCGACGAGCTGAACGGCTGCGCTCATCGTTTCACGGGCGCGGTCGAGACGGCGTCGACGAACATGACTGACTGGAAGGTGCGCTTGAGCAACTTGCTGTAGAACTGCGCCATCGTCACACCCTCGTCGAACTGCACCATGTCGCCACGCATGATCTGCATCCGGGCAGTAGCGATCCAGTAGCTCTTCCCGCCCTCATCCACTTCGATGTAGGTGTATTCATTGGCGTCGATGGAGTCGAGTGCAACGCCGGTGCGGCGCATGGTGGCGGGCTGTTCCGCCCCGGGCCGGATCAGCTGCAGTGCAGCGCCCGGCGAGGGGTGCCCCGGTGGTGGGAGGGATTGGGCTTTGGCGGGCGCCATTGTCATGAGCACCGCCAGCACCGGGAGTGCCAAACGTGCGGCGGCGTGCATGAAGGGCACGACCGTCTGGCGAGGGAGTTCCATGCTTCGATCCGGCTTACTGCAAGTGAATCGAAGTGTACTCCTGCACGGCCGCTTGTGCATGCGGCTTGTTGTGCCCCGACCTGACGATCAGTCATTCGGCATGCAGTACCGCACATCTGGTCACTGCATCACCTTATTTCTCCACGAATGCGCGCTCGATCACGTAGTCGCCCGGATCGCCGATGTGCTTCGAGATGTGGAAGCCGCGCGAGTCGAGCAAATCGCAGCAATCCTTGAGCATCGCGGGACTGCCGCAGATCATGGCGCGGTCGACGGCGGGGTCCAGTTCGGGAAGGCCGATATCGCGGAAAAGCTTGCCGCTGTTGATGAGATCCGTGAGGCGCCCTTGGTTCTCGAACGGCTCGCGCGTGACCGTCGGATAATAGATGAGCTTGTCGCGCACGAACTCGCCGAAAAACTCGTGCTGGGGCAGTTCGCGGGTGATGAAATCGCGATATGCCAGTTCCGACACGGTGCGCACGCCATGGATGAGCACGACGCGCTCGAACCGCTCGTAGGTCTCGGGATCCTGGATCACGCTCATGAAGGGGGCCAACCCGGTGCCGGTCGACAGCAGGTAGAGGTGCTTGCCGGGCTTGAGGTCGTGCAACACCAGAGTGCCGGTGGGCTTCTTGCTGACCACGATGGGATCGCCTTCCTTCAGGTGCTGCAGGCGCGAGGTCAGAGGGCCGTTGGGCACCTTGATGCTGAAGAATTCGAGGTGCTCCTCGTGGTTCGGGCTCGCAATGCTGTATGCACGCGTTAGCGGGCGGCCTTCGACCTCCAGCCCGATCATCACGAATTGGCCGTTCGTGAAACGCAATGCACGATCTCGGGTGGTACGGAAGCTGAACAGGGAATCGTTCCAGTGGTGCACGCTCAGAATGCGCTCGGTCGCCAAGTTGCTCATTTCGGGTCTTGCTCCGCTCCAGTATCAGATGATGCGATTTTAGTCAGTCGCGTTAAGCTGATGCGTGGATAATGTTAATAATCAATATCTGAAAAATCGATATGAAGCACACCCTCCGACAGCTTGAAGTCTTTGTCGCGACCGCGCGCGCAGGTACGGTGTCGAAAGCCGCCGAACAGCTGGCGATGTCGCAGTCTGCCGCGAGCAGCAGCCTTGCGGAGTTCGAACGGCAGTTCGGCGTGCGTCTGTTCGATCGCGTCGGCAAGTCGCTGCGCCTGAATGAACTTGGTCAGCGCCTGCTGCCGCGGGCGGTCGAGCTGCTGGCGCGCGCCGAGGATGTCGAGGACCTGCTCCAGGGCGGCATGGGTTTTGGCAGCATGAAGGTCGGTGCGACCCTCACGATCGGCAACTATCTCGCGACGCTAATTGTCGCGACCTTCCTGCAACGACATCCAGAGAGCCGCATCCATCTGAGCGTGCACAACACGGCGACCATCGTCCAGCAGATCGCTGGCTTCGAACTCGACGTGGGGATGATCGAGGGCAGCTGCCACCATCCCGAGCTCGAGGCGGTGCCGTGGCTGGAAGACGAGCTCGTGGTGTTCTGCGCACCTTCGCATCCGCTCGCGAGCGCGCGGCGTGCGAGCCTCGATGAACTCACGCGGCAGGCGTGGATCCTGCGCGAAATCGGGTCCGGGACGCGCGAGACCTTCGATCAGGCGACGCGCCACGTCGCGCGGCGCATCGACGTGCGTCTCGAACTGGAGCATACGGAAGCGATCAAGCGGGCGGTGGAGTCGGGGCTGGGCATAGGCTGCATTTCGCGCCTCGCCTTGCGGGAGGCCTTTCGGCGCGGCAGCCTGGTGCCTGTCGATACGCCGGAACTGGATCTGCTGCGCTCTTTCCATTTTCTCTGGCATCGCCAGAAGTTCACCACCCCGGGGATGCGCGCCTTCATTGGCCTTTGCCGCGAAATGACCGCGGGGGCACGCACCAGCGACGAGATCCCACTCGCCTATATCCCCTGAAGCTTTGGGCCCCGAGCCGGGGCGGCAGCACTAGCCGATGCAAAAAAGGGCGCCATATGGTGCCCTGTATGTTCAAGCGTTGTGCGGGCTCAGCCGGCCTGCCCTGCCGTGCCGCCCGGGGTGGTCGTCAGGGGCTTCGCCGGTTCGGCCTCGGGCATGTAGGACGCCACCTGGCAGGCGATGGAGGCGAGGTAGGGCACGCACTGCAGCGCGAGGATGCCGACCCACAGCTGCACCTCGATATCGTCATAACCGCGCTGCATCACCAGCACGACGCCACCCAGCACCAATGCGAGCAGCAGGCCGATCTCCTCGCGCAGCGGCGAGAAGAAGGCGAGAGTGCCCTTGTCTTTCCAGCCCTTGGGGGTGCGGACGAATTCGCCGCGCCGCTTGACGAGCCCCGCAAATACGCCGCGCGCGATGGCATGCGCGAGTCCGACCGACAGTATCGAGGCGCCGAGGATGTCCTTCCACGGGGCGTCCATGGTGCGCCGGTAGAGGATCGGTCCCAGGCCGGCCTTGAACGCCATGAAAGCGAGAATGGGAATCGCCAGCGAGGTCACGGGCAGGCCGAAGGCCTTGGGGTAGAACAGGATGCCGACGGTCCATGCCAGGCTCGCGAACGCGAACACGAGCTGCAGCGCATCGCCCAGCCAGGCGAACCAACCGGTGAGGAAGTGGTAGCGCTGGGCAAGGTTGAGCCGGCTCGGGCCGATCATCGCGGGCAGGTGGTGCTTGAGGATCTGCATCGCGCCGAAGGCCCAGCGGAAGCGCTGGCTCTTGATCGCAGGGAAGTCCGCCGGCGTGAGGCCGCGGCCGAGGATGTGGTCGACGTAGCGGGTGTCGTAGCCCTTTTCGATCAGACGCAGACCCAGCTCGGTGTCCTCGCAGATACACCATTCCGACCAGCCGCCGACGTCGTCGAGCGCCAGACGGCGCACGAGGGTCATCGTACCGTGCTGGATCAGTGCATTGCGCTCATTGCGGTGGTGCATGCCGATGCGGAAGAAACCGTCGAACTCCCAGTTGCACATGCGGCGGAAGGGGTGCGTTTCCCAGTCGCGGTGTGCCTGCGGCGCCTGCACGACGGCGACTTCCGGGTCGTCGAAGTGCGGGATCAGACACGACAGCCAGTCGGGCGACACGACGTAGTCGGCATCGACGACGCCGACGACTTCTGCGCGCGGGTCGGTCTGGCGCAGACCGAAGTTCAGCGCGCCAGCCTTGAATCCCGGCCAATTGTCCAGATGGTAGAAGCGGAACCGCGACCCCAGCTCCGCACAGCGCTTCTCCAGCGGCTTCCACAGCGCCTCATCCTTGGTATTGTTGTCTAGGACGAGGACCTCGAAATTCTGGTACTTCATGGCCGCGAGGCTGTCGATGGTCGCGATGACCATCTCCGGCGGCTCGTTGCAGCAGGCGAGGTGGATCGAGACGAAGGGCTCCTTGTCCGCATCGTGCGGGGGCAGGGGCAGGAAGCGGCGGTTCCACTTGCGCTTGAACAGCACCTCCCCAAACTCGAAGCCGTGCGACAGCAACACTGCAATCGTCAGCACCGTTGCCCCAATCAGCATCGCGAGGCCGACGAGGTCGCGCTGCGTGAGGTAGTAGTCGGCCGGTACGTTGATGCCAATGACCAGCGTCGTCGCGCAGGCCTGCACCAGACCGGCCAGCCACAGGCGCCCGAGCACGCTCCAGTCGCGCAGGAAGAACGCGATCAGGAACATCGGCAGTAAGGCAATCAGGCCCGCGCTGCGTGCCTTCTCATGCCAGCGAACGTCCTTGACGACGAGTCCATCGAGCGCGAATTTCTGGTGGCGGTCGGCATTGAACATGCCCCAGTACGCCCCGGCCCAGCCTTCGATCTCGATCTTCCATGGCTGGTCGATCGCTTCCATGATGTAGTAGTCGAGCGTCGCCGAGCGTGGATGGGCGAGGAACTCGCGAATGAAGCGCGCCTGGTTCTCGGCGGAGGCGACCCCCTTCGTATCCCCGCCGCCCAGGCTGTCCATGACCGGCCCGCGGCTGGGCCAGCCGATTTCACCGATGACAATTTTCTTCTTGGGGAAGCGCTTAGCGAGCTCGTCGTAGCGCATCAGCGCGTAATCGACGGCGTTCTCGACCGGCACCCCCTCGTGGTAGGGCAGCAGATGCACGGTGATGAAGTCGACGCTGTCGGCTAGTTCAGGGTTCTTCAGCCAGACGTGCCAAGGCTCCGCGGTGGACACGGTTTTCTTGGCTCGTTTCAGTGCCTTGCGCGCCTTGTCGAGGTGGACGGCAAGTTCCTTGACGGTCAGGTCGCCACGCAGCAGGACCTCGTTGCCGACGATGACGCGGTCGACGTGGGAGTACTTGCGTGCCGACTCGATGACCGCGTCGACTTCCTTTGCATTGCGCTCCTCGTCTGGGCCGATCCACGCACCGGCCATCACGGTCAGCTTGCGTTCGAGCGCGAGCGGAACGATGGCGGGGGTCTCGAGACTGCCGTAGGTGCGGATGTGCTCGGCGGACTGCGCGAGCAGATCGAGGTCGGCCCCGATCTCGGCGTCGCTCGGGTAGGCGCCCTGCAGCGGACTCTGGTCGCGCTGGTAGGGGCTGTAGGCGTATCCGTGAATGCTGTTGGCGGCGCCAACAAACTCGGTGCCGCGGTTCCAGCGTTCTGCAATCAGGTACTGCGCGCCGGCGACGATTCCGGCAAGGATCAGAGCTACGACAATTCGGTAAATCAGCGAAGCCGCTTTTTTCATCAGGATCGATGTCCCTCGAGGACTGCATCAAACACCGCGGTACCCGCCCACGACGGGCGAGGCACCGGGCCTTGCAGTGCAATAAAATACTTCAGGCTATGCCAGAATCGGTGCATACGGGCCCGTACAGCCGTTGGCCGCGGAGTTTATGCGCTTTTTCTTCTACTTAGCAAAGAGATTGTGGGTTAATTTGCAACACGTTTCAGCCTCGTGTTCGGGGCCTTGATTAATAAGGAAAAAGGTGTTGTCAGTGAAGGAAATGCGGCGCGGAGGCGGGGTTGGCCGGCTGGTCTGGGTGAGCGCGGTGGTGCTGGCGGCGGTCCTTCTATTGCGTTATGCGGGGCTGGAAGCCGGGGTTTTTCCGGCCGACTGCAAGCCGCTGATCGCCGACGGTCTGGAGGGCCTGTGTCTGGTGAAGTGGGCACTCGTCCAGGCCTTCATGCACCAGCGGCTCGGCTGGGTGAGTCTGGCGCTGGGCGTGCTGGCCTTCGTCTCCGGTCGTCGCCCCGCGGCGTGGGCCGGGTGGTTGAGCGGAATTGCCGGACTCGTGCTCTATAGTTTCGATTACGCCGCAGTCGGCGCGATGCTGTCGCTACTGGTCCTTGCGCGCAATGGCGCGCAGGCACGGGGCGGCGAGGACCAGGCCCGTGGTGAGCCACGCGACGGCCTGCGGGTTGAAGGGCTCCGGTAACCAGCGGCCGGCGACGCACACGGCGATCACGAGTCCGCACACTTTTTCCTCTGCGCCGAAGCGGCTCGCCGCCCACCATCCGGTGACGCCGAACACGAGGGCCGGGACGAGGTAGAGGAATACCGGGAAGTCGCGGTAGCGCGGGTCGGCGAACAGCAGCAGGGCCGTGACTGCCGCGGCGAACAGGAGCACGCCGCGCAGCAGTCCCAGCCACTGCCCGGCACTGAGGTGGGCCGGGCCGCCGCCGCGAAGGGCCGCCCACGCCTCGCCGGCGGTGCAGATGGGCGTGGCGCCCGGCCAGCGCGCAGCCGCCGGGGCGGCCAGCAGGCCGAGGACGCCGATGCTGCCCAGCAGCCACCATTCGAACGTGTCGCGCCAGGCGAGCTGCGCATGTTCCCAGCCGAGGACCGCGGCGAGCCCGGCGACCGTACCGGTTAGGGCCAGCGCGGCAAGCCGCGCCAACGTCCCGCGCGTGCCGAATGCGAGCAGCAGGCACAGGGTCGCCCCGAGTGCGGCGCCTGCCAGCGGCGCAGCAAGGCCGGAGCGCTCGGTGACCGGGCCGGCGAGGGGGAATTTCGGGCTCAGGTCGGTGCCGAGCATGCCCCAGAAGCCGCCGACGGTGCCTTCGAGGCGGCGCTTCCACGGCTGGTCGATGGCCTCGATGAGGTTGTAGTTCCAGCCCTTTTCGTGCGCGATATGCACGAATTCGCGGATGTAGCGGGCCTGATTGACTTGGGACGGTTCCGAGCCCTGGCGCTGGCGACCGGCGCTGGGCCAGCCGGTCTCCCCGATCATCAGCGGCCTGTCGAAATGCGTGCGGACCTCGTCGAACACCTCGGCAACATGCGCGACAGCACGGTCGATGGCGACCGGATGGTCTTCCCAGAAGGGAAGGATGTGCACGGTGACCCAATCGACCGACTCCGATAGCTTGGGGTGCTGGAGCCAGAATTCCCAGACGTCGGCGTAGGTCACCGGTACCGTCGCGCGGGCGCGTGCATACTCTATGAGCTCGCGCAGCTCGGACTCGGTCCGCTCGCGGCGCAGCAGCACCTCGTTGCCGACGATCAGCACGCGGACGACGTCGGCATAGTCGTTGGCGAGCGCGATCGCGTGGTCGAGCTGCTTCATGTTGCGCTTTGGATCGGCATTCACCCAGGCGCCGAGCAGCACCTTGAGGCCCACTTCGCGGGCCACCGCGGGCACCTGGTCCAGCCCCTGGTCGACCGAGTAAATGCGCACGCATTCGGTGATCTTTGCCAGTGCGGTGAGGTCCGCCGCGATCTGGTCGCGCGCGATGACGAGTTGCTCGTCGAAGGGCGTCTGGCCGGGAAGCCGGTAGGGGGCGTAGGAGACACACTTCAGGCGTTCGCCGTCCGCGAGCTTGAGATCATGCATCGGCACCGGCCGGGTCTGCTGCACGAGCACGGTGCCCAGGACCAGCAGCACGATCAGGGCCGAGGCGAGCAGGCCGAGCCAGTTCCGGTCGTTCGGCGTGGACGGGGCATGCGTTGACATGGAGGTGCGTGGGGCTCGTGTTGCGAGGGTCGAAAAAAAGCCACGCCGGTGTGGCGTGGCTTCCGATGGGCGCGAAGCGGCGCGATTTTAGCCTGCGTAGTCTTCCATCGGCACGCAGGCACAGAACAAATTGCGGTCGCCGTACACGTCGTCGATGCGATTGACGCTGGGCCAGAACTTGTTCTCGCCGATCCAGGCCAGCGGGAATGCGGCCTGCTCGCGGGTGTAGGCGCGCGTCCAGTCGCCGATGAAGTCGGCCTGGGTGTGCGGGGCGTTCTTCAGCGGGTTGTCCTCGGCGGTCCAGCGGCCGGCCTCGATCTCGCCGATCTCGTTGCGGATCGCGATCATCGCGTCGATGAAGCGGTCCAGTTCCGCCAAGTCTTCCGATTCGGTGGGCTCGACCATGATGGTGCCGGCAACCGGGAAGGACATTGTTGGTGCGTGGAAACCGTAGTCCATCAGGCGCTTGGCGATATCCACCTCGCTGATCCCCGTCGCCGCCTTGATCGGGCGGATGTCCAGGATGCACTCGTGCGCGACGCGCCCCTGCGAGCCCGTGTAGAGCACCGGGTAGTGCTCGGCGAGGCGGCCGGCGATGTAGTTCGCGTTGAGGATCGCCGCCTGGGTCGCCTTGCGCAGGCCTTCGCCGCCCATCATCGCAATGTACATCCACGAGATCGGGAGGATGCTTGCCGAACCGAAGGGGGCGGCGCTGACAGCACCCTGGCCCTTGTTCGGACGGTCCTCGCCACCGGTCGCGGCGACGACGTGATCGGCCATGAAGGGCGCCAGATGCGCCGCAAGGCCGATCGGGCCCATGCCCGGACCGCCGCCGCCGTGCGGGATGCAGAAGGTCTTGTGCAGGTTCATGTGGCTGACGTCCGCACCGATGTGCGCGGGCGAGGTCAGCCCCACCTGGGCGTTGAGGTTGGCGCCGTCCATGTAAACCTGGCCGCCGTGCTCGTGCACGATGGTGCAGATTTCGCGGATCGCCTCCTCGAACACGCCGTGTGTGGAGGGGTAGGTGATCATCAGCGCGGCGAGGCGGTCGGCATGCTGTGCCGCCTTCGCGCGCAGGTCGGCGACCTCCACGTTGCCCTTGTCGTCGCAGGCGACCACGACCACTTCCATGCCGCACATCTGCGCCGTCGCGGGGTTCGTGCCGTGCGCGGATTTCGGGATCAGGCACACATTGCGATGTGCTTCCCCGCGGCTGGCGTGATAGCGCGCGATCGTCACCAGGCCCGCATATTCGCCCTGCGCGCCCGAGTTCGGCTGCATGCAGATTGCAGGGAAGCCCGTGACCGCCCTGAGGTAGTCGGCTAGGCCTTCGATCATCTCGAGGCAGCCGGCCGCCTGCTCGCGCGGCGCGAACGGATGCATGTTCGCGAATTCCGGCCAGGTCACGGGGATCATCTCGCTCGTCGCATTGAGTTTCATGGTGCAGCTGCCGAGCGAGATCATCGAATGGTCGAGGGCGAGGTCGCGATTCTGCAGCTTCTTCAGATAGCGCAGCATCTGGTGCTCGGTGCGGTGGGTGTTGAACACCGGGTGCTTCAGGATCGCGTCGTCACGCAGCAGCGCTGCCGGGATGGCGCCGCCGTTGGCCGCGACCGCGGCGTCGAGTGCGGCGATGTCGGCGTCCGCGCCGAAGCACTGCAGCACGGCGGCGACGTCGGCGGCGGTCGTCGTCTCATCGACCGAGATGCCCAGCACGGTGTCCGAGGCCTTGCGCAGGTTGAAGCCGGCTGCGTCGCATGCTGCGGCGATCGCCGCAGTCCGCGCGTCGGTCTCGACCTGCAGGGTGTCGAAGAAGGCCGCCGTCGGCACCGCGAAGCCGGCGCAGCGCAGGCCCTCGGCGAGGATCGCGGCGAGTCGGTGGATGCGCGCGGCGATCGTGCGCAGTCCCTCCGGGCCGTGATAGACGGCGTAGAAACCGGCCATATTGGCGAGCAGCACCTGCGAGGTGCAGATGTTGGAGTTCGCCTTCTCGCGGCGGATATGCTGTTCGCGCGTCTGCAGCGCCATGCGCAGCGCCGTCTTGCCGCGCGTGTCCTTCGATACGCCGATGATGCGGCCCGGCATCGCGCGCACATTGGCCTCGCGCGTCGCGAAGAAGGCGGCGTGCGGCCCGCCGAAGCCCATCGGCACGCCGAAGCGCTGGGCCGAGCCGAGCGCGATGTCGGCGCCCATGGCTCCGGGAGACTTGAGGAGGACGAGCGCCATGAGGTCGGATGCGACGGCGGTGACGGCCCCCTTCGCCTTCAGCGCCGCGATCGTGGCGCCGAGATCGGCGATTTCTCCGCGCTCGTTCGGATATTGCAGCAGGGCGCCGAACACGTCGTGGTCGGCCGCGCCGGCAGCCGGGCCGAACACCAGCTCGAAGCCGAAATAGGCGGCGCGGGTGCGCATGACGTCGATCGTCTGCGGGAAACAGGCCTCGTCGATGAAGAAGGCATTGGCCTTCGACTTGCTCACGCGTCGCGCCATCGTCATCGCCTCGGCAGCGGCCGTGGCCTCGTCCAGCAGCGAGGCGTTCGCGAGTTCCAGTCCGGTCAGGTCGATCACCATCTGCTGGTAGTTCAGCAGTGCCTCGAGACGCCCCTGGGAGATCTCGGCCTGATACGGCGTGTAGGCGGTGTACCAGCCGGGATTTTCCATCACATTGCGCAGGATCACCGCCGGCGTGAGGGTGCCGAAATACCCCATGCCGATCAGCGATTTCTTCACGACATTTTTCCGTGCGATCGCGCGCAGTTCGGCCAGTGCCTCATGCTCGGGCTTCGCGCCGCCGAGGGGCAGCGGCCCCGGGAGACGGATTCCTGACGGGACGGTCTGGTCGATCAGCGCGTCCAGCGTCGGAGCGCCGATGGCTGCGAGCATCTTCGCGACCTCGGCAGGATTTGGTCCGACGTGGCGGGCGATGAAGGCGTCGCGCTGCTCGAGCCCGGAGAGGGGCGCGTGCACGGATGAGGAGGCAGGGGTGTTCGACATGAAGAAAGCTCTGCTGGTATGCCGGGCCGCGCATCGCCGGCCCGGGAGGGAGATGCGTGCGGCGGAATCAGGCGTTGGCGACGGCTTCGTAGCCGGCGGCGTCGAGCAGATTGGTTAGGTCCGCCCCGGCGTCCGGCCGGATCTTGAACAGCCAGGTGCCATAGGCGTCGGCATTCACCGATTCGGGTGCATCGACCGCTGCCTGGTTGAACTCGACGATTTCGCCCGCAACGGGCGCGTAGATGTCCGAGGCGGCCTTGACCGACTCGATCACGGCACAGGCCTCGCCTGCGGTAACGCCGCGGCCCGCTTCGGGCAGTTCCAGGAACACCACGTCACCCAGCGCTTCCTGGGCGTGATCGGTCACGCCCACGGTCAGCGTGCCGTCGGCTTCGACGCGGATCCATTCGTGCGACTTGGTGTATTTCAGGTTTGCAGGGATGTTGCTCATGACGGGCTCCAGTGATGGAAGGTTCGTAGTCCAGGCTTCGTGCCGGACGCAGTGTTGCTTTCGTTATGATCGATTGTCGAAGTCAGCGTCGCAGGTCAACGTTGCCGACCGCCCGATGCGCGACGGGGCGACCGTCGATCCTTCGATGTCGGCCATCGGCGCTTGCCTTGGCGGGATGACGCTGCGGGAACGATCGGGCACCGGGAAATGAACGAGAAATAAGGCTGGATGAATAGGCGTCTGCATGGGAACCGGACGCTCCTGCCGAAACGCGGAATCGGTTGTCGAGACTGTCAGCGCAATGCCCAGGGGGCCTGCGTCGCAGAGCCGTGCGATCCCGACTCGGGTGTCCGGGAGGGCGCGAGCTGACGGTCGATGCGGCAGTGGATCCGGTGTGTGCCGGCCGCTGCAGGCGTCGCTTTTGCTCGCTTTGTTCCCCCGGGCCGGCATTCGGTCCGCTTGCCAGCGCGATCTCCGGGATGTTGCCAGCGGCGTTTTTCTATCCGGAATGCTCACCCGCTCCCGCGCGACGGGCGGACGATAGCACCACGTCGAGGGACTGGCAACGGCCGGGGCGGCCATGCGGTTTGCTATCATGAAAAAAATATCTGTTCCGGCGTCCGGCCGGGATGGCGTCCCAGATCCCCGACAATGTTCTCGAATGCAGATCTTCATTGCCACTCGACCGTATCGGACGGCTGGCTGACTCCCGCCGAGGTGGTGCAGCGCGCAGCGGCCAATGGCGTCGAACTGCTGGCACTCACCGATCATGACGAAGTGGGTGGGATCGACGAGGCGGCGGCCGCGGCGTGCGAGTGCGGCATTGCGCTGGTCGCCGGGGTGGAAATATCGGTGACCTTCCGCGACGAGACCATCCATGTGGTCGGCCTGGGCATAGACCATCGCAATGCGCGACTGCTGGACGGGCTGGCCCAGGTGCGCAGCGGCCGCGAGCAGCGGGCGCAGGCCATGAGTGACGCGCTCGACGCGATCGGCCTGCATGGCGTACTCGAAGGCGCGCGCCGATTTGCGCGCAACCCGGCGATGGTCGGCCGCGCACATTTTGCCCGCCACATCGTTGCGAGCGGACTGATGCCCGATGTCGGGACAGTGTTCCGCTACTACCTGACCCGCGGCAAACCCGGCTTCGTTCCCCACGTGTGGGCGCGGCTCGAGGACGCGGTCGGCTGGATCCGCGCGGCCGGCGGCATCGCGGTGATTGCTCATCCCGGGCGCTACCGTCTCTCCGCAGGCGACATGGACGCGCTCTTCGACGCCTTCGTTGCCTGCGGCGGCGAGGCGCTGGAGGTCGTCTCCGGTGCGCATGCCGCTCCGGACGTGCAGCGCTTCGCGAGCGTTGCGCGCCGCCGTGGGCTGCTCGCCTCGCGCGCCTCCGATTTCCACGGTAGCAGCGAGAGCCCCGTCGATCTCGGTCGTTGCGATCCGCTGCCGCCCGACCTCGTTCCCGTCTGGTCGCGACTTGTGGCGCCAGCGCCCGTCGCCGCCGGGCTTCTCTGATCCGGAATGCATTCATGGCCCAGTTCTTTTCGCTTCACCCCGAGTTTCCCCAACCGCGGCTGATCCGCCAGGCGGCGGAGATCATGCGCGCCGGCGGGCTGGTCGCTTTCCCCACCGATTCGGCCTACGCGCTCGGCGGCCTCACCGGCGATGCTGATCTCCTGCAGCGGATCCGCAGGTTGCGTGGGGTGGACGAGCGCCACCACTTCACCCTGATGTGCCGCGACCTCTCGGAAATTGCAAAATACGCCCGGGTCGACAATGCCCAGTATCGTCTGCTGAAAGCGGTCACGCCGGGCCCGTACACCTTCATCCTCGAGGGTACGAAGGAACTGCCCCGGCGCGTGCTGCACCCCAAGCGCAAGACGATCGGGCTGCGCGTTCCCGAGCATCCCGTCGTGGCCGCGCTGCTGCAGGAACTGGACGAGCCCATCCTCACCTCCACGCTCCTCCTGCCCGATGACGATTTTCCGCTGACGGACCCCGAGGAAATCCGAGAACGTCTCGAGAAGCAGGTCGAACTCGTCATCGAGGCCGGCTATTGTGGCCCGGAGGCGACCACCGTGATCGACCTGACGTCGGGCGCCCCGGTGCTGATCCGCGCCGGCCGCGGGGATCTGGCGCCATTCGGTCTGGAGAACGACTGAAAGTGCCGGAGGAGGGCGTGCGGGGACGCGGGGGATTTCCCCGCTCTGCTAGAATGCGGCGTTTTGCCCCCTGACTTCATGGAATCGCTGATCGCCACCCTTGCCATCTGGGCCTTGCCGGTGCTGCTTGCCATCACGCTGCACGAGGCTGCGCACGGCTATGTGGCGCGGCATTTCGGCGATCCCACGGCGGAGCTCGAGGGACGCATCACCCTCAATCCCTTCAAGCACATCGATCCGGTCGGAACCGTGATCGTGCCGGGTGCCATCCTCGCGCTCAGTTCGCTGCTGGGGAGCGGAGGAATGCTGTTCGGCTGGGCGAAGCCGGTGCCCGTCAATTTCAATCGCCTGCGCCGGCCCAAGGCCGACATGCTCTGGGTGGCGGCGGCAGGGCCGTTCATGAATTTCCTGATGGCGCTCGGTTGGGCGCTGCTGCTGAAGTTCGGCATGTCCGATCCGCACGGCATGTACGCGGAACCGATGCGCGAGATGGGCATGGCCGGCATCCAGATCAATTCGGTGCTGATGCTGCTCAATCTCCTGCCGATTCCGCCGCTCGATGGCGGTCGCATCGTCGTCAGCCTGCTGCCGCACCGGCTGGCGTGGAAATTCGCGCGTATCGAGCCCTACGGCTTCCCGATTCTTCTCGTGCTCCTTTTCACCGGCATCCTCGGCCAAATCCTGTGGCCGCTGATCGCACTCTTTCAGATCCTTCTCGCGACGCTTTTCGGGTTTTAAATCATGTACGCAGAACGCGTTCTCTCAGGCATGCGCCCGACCGGGCGACTTCATCTCGGCCACTACCACGGCGTGCTCAAGAACTGGGTCAAACTGCAGGAGGAATACCCCTGCCTGTTCTTCGTTGCCGACTGGCATGCATTGACCACGGTCTACGATAATCCGGAGGTCATCACCGACAGCGTGTGGGACATGCTCGTCGACTGGCTCGCGGCCGGTGTCGATCCCGAGAAGGCGACCATCTTCATCCAGTCCAAGGTGCCCCAGCACGCCGAACTGCACCTGCTGCTGTCCATGATTTCGCCGGTGGGCTGGCTCGAGCGTGTCCCGACCTACAAGGACCAGCAGGAAAAGCTCGCCCACAAGGACCTCGCCACCTACGGTTTCCTCGGCTATCCGCTGCTGATGTCGGCGGACATCCTCCTGTACCGGGCAGACAAGGTTCCCGTCGGGGAAGACCAGGTTCCGCACATCGAATTCACTCGCGAGATCGCACGTCGCTTCAACCACATGTTCGGGCGCGAGCCCGGCTTCGAGGACAAGGCCAGGGAGGCCGTCAAGAAGCTGGGCGGCAAGACCGGCAAACTGTTCGAGGAGCTGCGCAAGCGCTTCCAGCAGGAAGGCGAAACCGAAGCGCTCGAGCAGGCGCGGCTCATCCTGCGCGATGCGGGCAGTGTCAGCCATGTCGATCTCGAGCGCCTGCACGGCTACCTCGAAGGCAGCGGCAAGATGATCCTCGTAGAGCCGGGTGCGCTCCTCACCGAGGCCGCGCGCATGCCCGGCCTGGACGGCCAGAAGATGTCGAAAAGCTACGGCAACACCATCTTCCTGCGCGAAGATCCGGCCACGGTGACGAAGAAGATCCGCACCATGCAGACCGACCCGGCACGTGTGCGCCGCACCGATCCAGGCGATCCGGAAAAGTGTCCGGTGTGGCAGTTTCATCTCATCTACTCCGACGATGACACGCGCAACTGGGTGCAGCAGGGTTGCCGCAGCGCCGGCATCGGTTGTATCGAGTGCAAGCAGCCGGTCATCGACGGCGTCCTCAAGGAACAGGTCATCATGCACGAGCGCGCCCAGCGCTACCTCGACGACCCCGCCCTGATGCGGCGCATTGTCGCCGACGGCTGCGAACGCGCCGCTGTGCTCGCCGAAGAGACGATGCGCGACGTGCGCGAGGCGATGGGCCTCTCATATCGCTGACGCACCGACAGACTGTGGCTTGCAGGATGAGCGTGGCATGAACATGCCGCTTGCACTGGCTCCGGCCGAGACACCCGTCCCGGTCGAGGTCTTCGCTCGCCTGTACGGCGAGCCGATGCTCGAGCTGCCCAAGGATCTCTACATCCCGCCCGACGCGCTCGAAATCTTCCTCGACGCCTTCGAGGGGCCGCTCGACCTGCTGCTCTACCTGATCCGCAAGGCCAACCTGAACATCCTCGACATCCCGATGGCGCCGCTCACCGAGCAGTACCTCGTCTATGTCGAGGCGATGCGCCGACACAACCTCGAACTCGCAGCCGACTATCTGCTCATGGCCGCGACGCTGCTGGAGATCAAGTCGCGCATGTTGCTGCCGCGCCCACCGCGCGAGAGCGAGGACGAATCGCTCGACCCGCGCGCCGAACTGGTACGCAGGCTGCTCGAATACGAGCAGATGAAGATGGCGGCTGCGCGGCTCGACGCCATGCCGCGAATCGAGCGCGACCACGAATGGGTCGGCATCTTCGTCGCCGAGAAAGTCATCGAGCGCCTGCCCGAGGTCAGTCTCCACGACCTGCAGTTCGCCTGGCTCAAGATCATGAAGAAGGCCCGGCTGACGCAGCATCACCAGGTGAAGCGCGATGAGCTGTCGGTGCGCGAACACATGACGACGATCCTGCGCAAGCTGGCTGACGGCGGCTTCGTCGTCTTCGACACCCTGTTCGAGTCCGCGCGCGGTCCTGCCAGTCTGGTCGTGAGTTTCCTCGCGGTGCTCGAGCTCGTGAAGGAAAAGCTGGTCCACGTCGCCCAGAACGAGCCCTTCGCGCCGATCTACGTGAAGCTTGCCGATGCAGCCAACGACGCCTGAAGACTTCAAGCGCGTGATCGAGACGGCTCTGCTGGCAGCAACTGCGCCGCTGCAGGTCGCGGACGTACGCCGCCTTTTCGATCCCGATCCCGGGGCCGATCTGGTCCGCCGACTGCTCGACGAACTCCGCGGCGAGTGGGGCGGGCGGGGCGTCGAGCTGGTGCAGATCGCCTCCGGCTGGCGTTTCCAGACGCGACCGGAGTACCAGGTGTTCCTCGATCGGCTGAAGGAAGAAAAACCGCCGAAGTATTCACGCGCCGTACTGGAAACGCTTGCGATCATCGCCTATCGTCAGCCTGTCACGCGTGGAGACATAGAGGACATCCGCGGCGTTGCAGTGTCTCCCAGCGTGTTGAAGACGCTGGAGTCGCGTGGGTGGGTAGACATCGTCGGCCATCGCGATACGCCGGGGCGTCCGGCCCTGTTTGCGACGACGCGGCGCTTTCTCGACGATCTGGGCCTGCGCAGCCTCACCGAATTGCCCGCGTTAACCGAAATTGAAAGGATCATGGATCTTGTCGACACCAAAGAAATCGAATCGGCCGCTCCGGCCGCCAACGAAGAAGAAGGCTGAGCCTGCGGCGGGTCCGCTGCGCCCCCATGGCGCCCGTCAGCCGGGCAGCGTTGACATGCCCGCGGAGACGGCGCGCGAGTTGCCCCAGCGGCGCGGGCCGGCCGCCGCTCGCGGGGCGCCGCAGGAAGAGCACGAACCGGAGCGGCTGCAGAAAGTCCTCGCCCGCCTCGGAATCGGTTCGCGGCGCGAGATCGAGGAATGGGTCGTCGCCGGGCGCATCACCGTCAATGGCGAACCTGCCGAACTGGGACAGAAAATCGGCCCCGGCGATCGCGTAAAGCTCAACGGCAAGCTCCTTTCGGTAAGATTTACGGCGCGCGCTCCGCGCGTGCTGATCTACCACAAGCCCGAAGGCGAAATCGTCTCGCGCGAGGATCCGGAAGGGCGGCCCACCGTCTTCGAGCGCCTGCCGCTTTTGCGCAAGGGGCGCTGGATCGCCGTCGGTCGCCTCGACTTCAACACCTCGGGCCTGCTGCTGTTCACCAACGACGGCGCTCTCGCCAACCGGCTCATGCACCCGCGCTACGAACTGGAGCGGGAGTATGCGGTGCGCCTGCTAGGCGAACTCACCGAAGAACAGATCGAGTCGCTGAAGACGGGCATTCAGCTCGAGGATGGACTTGCGCGCTTCACGAGCCTCACCGATCAGGGCGGGGAGGGGGCCAATCATTGGTACAAGGTCACCTTGTCCGAGGGGCGCAATCGCGAGGTGCGACGAATGTTCGAAGCCGTCGGGCTGACTGTCAGCCGCCTGATGCGCGTGCGTTACGGCCCGGTGACACTGTCCTCGCGCCTCAAGCGCGGCATGTGGATGGAGATGCCTGAGGAAGAGGTGTGCAAACTCGCCGGCGTTCCGCAGCCGCAGCGTCAGGTTTCGGCGCGCACCGCAGAAAAGGAGCGCCAGGTCCGGCTGCACCGCACCACGCCGCGCGGGCGGGCATGAGGGGGTGTGCGCGCGGCCGGTGTCGCAATTGCCTGTTTTCAATGGGGCTGTTATAATCGCAAAGCTTTGATACCGGCTTCCTTGCCGGTGTCGTTTTGTGGATGGAATCAACAAAGATGGGCGTTACGCCCATTTTTTATTTGTGGGCGTGGAAATGGACGTCGAACGTCTGGTCGAACAGGTGGTCACCGGCCTGGGTTTCGAACTGGTGGATTTCGAGACTTCCCCTAAGGGGCGGTTGATGCGCGTGTTCATCGATATCGAGCGTGGAGTGAACGTCGATGATTGCGCGACTGTCAGCAACCAGTTGACGCGCGTTTTCGAGGTCGAAAACGTGGACTACGATCGACTTGAGGTTTCCTCGCCCGGGCTCGATCGGCCGCTCAAGAAGGCTGCCGATTTCGAGCGCTTTGTCGGTAGCGAGGTGCAGGTTCGCCTGCGTATGCCGATCGGCAATCAACGGAATTTTGCCGGCGTGCTCACTGGCTTTGCCGAAGGTGTGGTGCATCTGAGCACCGGGAAGGGGGATGTGGCCCTTCCCTTCGACGAGGTCGAGAAGGCGCGTCTCGTGCCCAGATTTTGAATTCGTGTGTGGAGATTTTGATTAATGAGCCGCGAGATTTTGCTGCTTGTCGATGCGCTGGCGCGCGAAAAAAATGTGGCCAAGGACATCGTCTTCGGTGCCCTGGAAACGGCGCTTGCCTCTGCGACGAAAAAACGTATCAATGACGAAGCCGATGTGCGCGTGACGATCGACCGCGAGACGGGCGATTACGAGTCCTTTCGCCGCTGGGTGGTGCTGCCCGACGAGGAGGTCGTCAACGACGAGGCCGAGATGGGCATCATCGATGCCCGCGACGTGCAGCCCGGCATCCAGGTCGGCGAATACATCGAGGAACCGCTCGAGCCGATCGACTTCGGCCGCATCGGCGCCCAGGCCGCCAAGCAGGTGATCCTGCAGCGCATCCGCGATGCCGAGCGCGAACAGGTGCTCAACGACTTTCTCGATCGCAAGGAACACCTCGTTTCGGGCTCGATCAAGCGCATGGAGCGCGGCAACGCGATCATCGAGGTCGGGCGTCTCGAGGCCATGATTCCCCGCGATCAGATGATCCCGCGCGAGAACCTGCGCGTCGGCGATCGCGTGAAGGCCTTTCTGCTGCGCATCGATCGTGGTGCCCGCGGTCCCCAGTTGATCCTGTCGCGGACGGCGCCGGACTTCCTTGGCAAGCTGTTCGAGCTCGAGGTCCCCGAGATCGAGGACGGCCTCCTCGCAATCAAGGCTTGCGCCCGCGACCCTGGTCTGCGTGCGAAGATCGCCGTGCAGTCGAACGACTCACGTATCGATCCGATCGGCACCTGCGTCGGTCTGCGCGGCTCGCGCGTGACCGCCGTGCGCAACGAGATCGCCGGCGAGCAGATCGACATCATCGTTTGGTCGCCGGATCCCGCACAGTTCGTCATCTCCGCGCTGCAACCCGCCGAGGTCGTGTCCATCGTTGTGGATGAGGAAAAGCACAGCATGGATGTCGTCGTCGACGACAACAACCTCGCGATCGCGATCGGCCGCAACGGGCAGAACGTGAAGCTCGCGTCCGAGCTGACCGGCTGGACCATCAATCTGATGAGCGAAGAAGAGTCTGCGCAGAAGTCTGGCCAGGAGCGCCAGAGCCTGCGCCAGTTGTTCATGGACAAGCTCGACGTCGACGAGGAACTCGCCGACATCCTGATCGACGAAGGTTTCTCGTCGCTCGAAGAAATCGCGTACGTGCCGCTCGCCGAAATGCTCGAAATCGAAGCCTTCGATGAAGAGACGGTCAACGAGCTGCGCAATCGTGCGCGCAACGTCCTGCTCACCGAGGCCATCGTGACCGAAGAGCAGCTGGAAAATGTTTCCGACGATCTGATCAATCTCGAAGGGATGGATAAGCCGCTCGCCGCCAAGCTGGCCGAGCATGGCGTGCGTACCCGCGATGATCTGGCCGATCTCGCAGTCGATGAGCTCGTTGAAATCGCCGGAATCGAACAAGAACGTGCCAGCGCGCTGATTTCCGTCGCGCGCGCGCACTGGTTCGAAGAATGAGGGGAGGGCACTGACTGATGGAACAAATGAGCGTAAACCAGTTCGCCGGCGAACTAAGAATGCCGGCAGCGGTACTGCTCGAGCAGTTGCAGAAAGCCGGTGTTGAGAAGACCAGCCCCGACCAGTTGCTGACCGAGCAGGACAAGGCGCGGTTGCTCGAGTACCTGCGTCGTTCCCATGGCGACAGCCAGCCCAAGGGCAAGATCACGCTGACCCGCAAGCAGACGTCCGAAATCCGCGCGACCGACTCGTCCGGCCGCGCCCGTACCGTTCAGGTCGAGGTGCGCAAGAAGCGCGTGTTCGTCAAGCGTGACGAACTGGGTGGCGAGATTGGTGCCGGCGACGTGTCCTCGCTCGAGGAAGCGCTGGCAACGGTCGAGGCTGACGGGATGGTCGAGCCAGTGGCCGAGGTCGTGCCCGAGACTCCCCCTGTCGAAATCGCGCCCGTCGTCGAGGTCGAGCCGGAGCCGATCATCGAGCCCGAACCCGAACCGGAGCCTGAGCCTGAGCCTGAGCCTGTCATCGAGGCATCCGTCGAGGAGCCCGAGCAGCAGGCCGTAGCCGAATCTGCCGACGACGCTGCCGCAGCACCGGCCTCCGTGCCGCGTCCGCGCGTTTCCATCCTCAGCGACGAGGAGCGCGCCGCCCGCGAGCGCGAGGCGCGTCGTCACGAAGAGTTGCGTGCGCGTCAGATGGCCGATCTGAAGGCCAAGCAGGAGCGCGAAGCGGCTGCACGTGCTGCCGCCGAGGCCCGCCGCGCGGAAGAAGAAGCGCGTGTCCGCGCCGAAGCCGAGAAGCGCGCCGAGGCCGCTAAACCGGAATCGCGCGATGCCGCCAAGGCGCCGTCCGGTACGCTGCATCGTCCCGCCAAAACTGATGATAAGGCGGGCGGCAAGGATGCCAAGCGTGGTGTGCGCGGGGGTGCCGCTGAAGCCGGTGACAGCGCCAAGCGTCGCGGCCTGAAGACCCGCGGTGAAGTCGGCGCCACGACCGGTTCGTGGCGTGGCGCCCGTGGTGGCGGTCGCGGCCGGGGTCAGCAGGACGATCACAAGGCGTTCCAGATGCCGACCGAGCCGGTGGTGCGCGAGATCCACGTGCCCGAGACCATCACCGTCGCTGACCTTGCCCACAAGATGGCAGTCAAGGCGGCCGAGGTGATCAAGGCCCTGATGAAGATGGGGTCGATGGTCACTATCAACCAGGTGCTCGATCAGGAAACCGCAATGATCCTGGTCGAGGAAATGGGGCACAAGGCACTTGCCGCGAAGCTCGATGACCCGGATGCCTTCCTCGAGGAGACCGCAGCCCAGGCTGATGCCAAGGTGGAAGGGCGTGCGCCCGTCGTGACGGTCATGGGCCACGTCGACCACGGCAAGACCTCGCTGCTCGACTACATCCGGCGCGCCAAGGTCGCCTCGGGTGAGGCTGGCGGCATTACGCAGCACATCGGCGCCTATCACGTCGAGACGCCGCGCGGCATGCTCACCTTCCTGGATACCCCGGGTCACGAGGCATTTACCGCCATGCGCGCCCGCGGCGCGAAGGCCACCGACATCGTCATTCTCGTGGTCGCGGCTGATGACGGCGTGATGCCGCAGACGCGCGAGGCGATCCACCATGCGAAGGCGGCGGAAGTGCCCATCGTCGTTGCGGTGAACAAGATCGACAAGCACGAGGCCAATCCCGACCGCGTCAAGCAGGAGTTGATCGCCGAGGGTGTCGTGCCCGAGGAGTACGGCGGCGACGTCATGTTCATCAACGTGTCGGCCAAGACCGGTGTCGGAATCGACAGCCTGCTCGAATCCGTCCTGCTGCAGGCCGAGGTGCTCGAGCTGACCGCTCCGGTCGATACGCCTGCCAAGGGCCTTATCATCGAGGCGCGCCTTGACAAGGGACGTGGTCCGGTCGCATCGTTGCTGGTCCAGTCTGGCACCCTGCGCAAGGGTGACGTCATGCTGGTCGGCGCCACCTTCGGCCGCATCCGTGCGATGCTCGACGAGAACGGCAAGGCGATCGACGAAGCGGGTCCGTCCATTCCGGTCGAAGTCCTCGGTCTTTCGGATGTCCCGTCGGCCGGCGACGAGGCGATTGTCCTAGCCGACGAGAAGAAGGCGCGCGAAATCGCACTGTTCCGCCAGGGCAAGTTCCGCGAAGTGAAGCTGGCCAAGCAGCAGGCGGCCAAGCTCGAAAGCATGTTCGAGCAGATGGCCGAGGGCGAGGTGAAGTCCCTGCCGCTGATCATCAAGGCGGACGTGCAGGGTTCGCAGGAGGCCCTGGTTCAGGCGCTCAACAAGCTGTCCACGGACGAGGTCCGCGTCAACGCGATCCACTCCGCAGTCGGTGCGATTTCCGAGTCGGACGTCAACCTGGCGCAGGCTTCGGGTGCGGTCATCATCGGCTTCAACACCCGCGCCGATGCCGGCGCACGCAAGCTCGCCGAAACTTTCGGTGTGGATATACGCTACTACAACATCATCTACGACGCCGTGGATGACGTGAGGGCGGCGCTGTCGGGGCTGTTGTCACCGGAGAGGCGCGAGAATGTCATCGGTCTCGTGGAAGTCCGTCAGGTGTTCCGCGTGCCCAAGGTCGGTACCGTCGCGGGCTGTTACGTGCTCGAGGGCCTCGTCAAGCGCGGCGCGCAGATCCGCGTGCTGCGCGGCAACGTGGTCGTCCACTCGGGCGAGCTGGAATCGCTCAAGCGCTTCAAGGACGACGTCAAGGAGGTCAAGTTCGGTTTCGAATGCGGCTTGTCGGTGAAGAACTACAACGATGTCCAGGAAGGCGACCAGCTCGAAGTGTTCGAAATCCAGGAAATCGCCCGGACGCTTTAAGAGATGCCCAAGGAGTATTCCCGAAGCCAGCGCGTGGCGGAGCAGGTCCGCCGCGAACTGGCCGAGCTGATCCGCCTGGAAGTGAAGGATCCCCGCGTGGGATTCATCACGCTCACCGACGTCGAGATCACCCCCGACTACGCCCATGCGAAGGTGTTTTTCACCTCGATGCGTGGCGAGGAGGGGCTCGATGAAATCCTTGTCGGTCTGCGCCGTGCCAGCGGCTTCCTGCGCAGGGAACTCGGAAAGCGCGTGCGTATCCACACGCTGCCCGAGTTGCATTTTCACTACGACCCGTCCGTCGAGCGCGGCAGCCGCATGTCGCAACTGATCGACCAGGTGGTGCGCGAGGATGATGCGCGCCACAAGGACGATCCGGAAAGCTGAGCGGTCTTGAAAGCACAGAAGCAATTCAGGCACCAGCGCCGCGCGCTGGACGGTGTCCTGCTGCTCGACAAGCCGGCGGGCATCACGTCGAATGCGGCGCTGCAGACGGCCCGCCGTCTTCTCAATGCCGCAAAGGCCGGTCATACCGGTACGCTCGATCCGATGGCGACGGGGTTGTTGCCGCTGACTTTCGGTGAGGCAACGAAGTTCTCGCAGATGCTCCTCGACGCGGACAAGGAATACGAGGCAACGGTCCGTCTCGGTATCGAGACGGATACCGGGGACGCCGAAGGGCGTCCGAATGCCGAAGCTCCCGTGTCGGTCTCCGAGGATGACGTCCGTGCTGCGCTCATGCGCTTTGCGGGCGAGATCGAGCAGATACCGCCGATGTATTCGGCGCTCAAGCGCGACGGGAAACCGCTGTACGAGTACGCGCGTGCCGGCATCGTGGTTGAACTTGCGCCGCGCCGCGTCACGATTCATGAGCTGGAACTGCTCGAGTTTGGTGGGGAGACCTTCCGGATCCGCGTCGCGTGCAGCAAGGGCACCTATATCCGGACGCTCGCGATCGATCTGGGCCGGGTTCTTGGTTGCGGTGCTCATCTATCGGCATTGCGGCGCACCCGAATCGGTCCTTTTGCTGCGGGGGTCGGTACGGTAACGCTCAGCGAACTCGAAGCGGCATTGGCGGACGAACGGGAGCGCCTGCTTGCCCCTGCCGACGCGCTGGTGTCGCACTTTTCCGTTGTCACGCTCTCAGCGGAGGCGGCGGCGGGTTTGTTGCAGGGGCGCGCGGTTGCATATGTCGGCAACGAGCGCGGTTTGGTAAGGGTGTACGGGGACGGGCGCTTTCTTGGCCTGGGGGAACTTGGCGATGACTGCCGCCTGTTGCCGAAACGCCTCGTTGCAGCCGGTACGACGGCACGGCAGTCCTGATAATTATTGAGTTTTTCATGGTGCGTTGGGTATAATCCCACGCTTCTGATTGGCAGAATACGAAAAGAGTAAACACCCACATGGCTCTCGATACCGCATCCAAGGCGCAGATCGTCACGGACTTCCAGCGCGCACAAGGCGACACCGGTTCGCCGGAAGTGCAGGTCGCTCTGCTCACCGCCCGCATCAACGGCCTCACCGGCCACTTCAAGGCCAACGCGAAGGATCACCACTCGCGCCGCGGCCTCCTCAAGATGGTCAGCCAGCGCCGCAAGCTGCTCGACTACCTGAAGGGCAAGAACGCCGACAGCTATCGCGCCCTCATCGAGCGCCTGGGTCTGCGCAAGTAACTCGCCGACCGTGTCGCGTCTGACAGCGTCGCAAAAGACAAGGTAAGCGAACAAGCCGGTGCGGATCCCGCGGGGTCGCACCGGCTTTGTTTTTGCTGTCGGGGTTGCGTGACCGGGACAGCTTCGCAGTTGTAGTCTGCTGCATATACTCACCTAAAGGATATTCAACTTGCCTACCGCCATCAAAAAGACATTCGCGTACGGCGCGCATACCGTCACCATCGAGACCGGCGAGATTGCCCGCCAGGCGGGTGGTGCCGTCATCGTGAACATGGATGACACGATGGTCCTGGCGACCGTCGTTGCCGCCAAGGAAGCCAAGCCCGGGCAGGACTTTTTCCCCCTCACCGTCGACTATGTCGAGAAGTTCTACGCCGCCGGCCGTATTCCTGGCGGCTTCTTCAAGCGTGAAGGGCGTCCGACCGAGAAGGAAACGCTGACCAGCCGCCTGATCGATCGCCCGATCCGCCCGCTGTTCCCGGACGGCTTCTACAACGAAGTCCAGATCATCATCACGGTGCTGTCGCTCAACCCGGAGATCGATCCGGACATTCCGGCGATGATCGGCGCATCCGCCGCGCTGGCAATCTCGGGCGTGCCGTTCGATGGCCCGATCGGTGCCTGCCGCGTGGGTTATGCCAACGGCGAGTACATCCTCAACCCGACGGTCGAGCAGCTCAAGACCAGCCAGCTGAACCTGGTTGTTGCCGGTACCGAGGCCGCGGTGCTGATGGTCGAATCCGAAGCGCAGGAGCTGTCGGAAGAAGTGATGCTCGGTTCGGTGGTTTTCGGCCACCAGCAGATGCAGGCCGCTATCCGCGCGATCAACGAACTCGTCGAGATCGCCGGCAAGCCCGAGTGGGACTGGCAGCCGCCCGCCAAGAACGAGGCGCTCATCAACCGCATCAAAGAACTCGCGGGCGCCCAGCTCGAGGACGCATTCCGCATCACGAGCAAGCAGGCCCGTACCGAGCGCGTGAACGAGATCCGCAAGAATGCGTTCGCGACAATCGCCGCGGAGATGGAAGCGGCTCCGTCCGGCAACGAGCTCAAGGACATCTTCCACGAACTCGAGGCAGGCATTGTCCGCAGCCGCATCCTCGCCGGTGAACCGCGTATCGACGGCCGCGACACCCGCACGGTTCGCCCGATCGATATCCGCGTCGGTGTGCTGCCCCGTACGCACGGTTCGGCGCTGTTCACCCGTGGCGAGACCCAGGCTCTCGTCATTGCGACGCTGGGCACGGGGCGTGACGAGCAGATCATCGACGCGATCGCGGGCGAATACCGCGAGAGCTTCCTGCTGCACTACAACTTCCCGCCGTTCTCGACCGGCGAAACCGGCCGCATGGGCGTGACGAAGCGTCGCGAAGTCGGCCACGGCCGTCTGGCAAAGCGCGCGCTCGTCGCTGCGCTGCCGGCGCCGGAAGACTTCAGCTACACGGTTCGCGTCGTGTCGGAAATCACCGAGTCCAACGGCTCGAGCTCGATGGCGTCGGTGTGCGGCGGCTCGCTCGCGCTGATGGACGCCGGCGTGCCGATGAAGGCGCACGTGGCCGGTATCGCGATGGGCCTCATCAAGGAAGGCAACCGGTTCGCGGTGCTGACCGACATTCTCGGCGACGAGGACCACCTCGGCGACATGGACTTCAAGGTCGCGGGTACCGAGCGGGGCGTCACGGCGCTGCAGATGGACATCAAGATTCAGGGCATCACGAAGGAAATCATGCAGGTTGCGCTCGCACAGGCGGGCGAGGGTCGCATGCACATCCTCGGCATCATGAAGCAGTCGCTCGCCTCGCATCGCGGTGAAGTGTCGGAGTTCGCTCCGCGCATGATCACGATGAAGATCAACCCGGAGAAGATCCGCGACGTGATCGGCAAGGGCGGTGCGGTGATCCGTGCGCTGCAGGAAGAGACCGGCACCGTGATCGAGATCGAGGACGACGGCAGCTTGACCATCTCGTCGGTCAGCGCCGAGGGTGCGCAGCTCGCGAAGGAAAAGATCGAGGCCATCACGGCCGAGGTCGAGGTCGGCAAGGTGTACAACGGTACCGTCATCCGCCTGCTCGATTTCGGTGCGATCGTGAACATCATGCCGGGTCGTGACGGCCTGCTGCATGTGTCGCAAATCGCGAACGAACGCGTCAACAACGTCGCCGACTACGTCAAGGAAGGGCAGGCTGTGCGTGTCAAGGTTCTCGAGACGGACGAGCGCGGCAAGATCCGCCTGAGCATGAAGGCGCTGCTGGACCAGTCCGCGGAATAATTCCGCTGGAGCAAACAAAAAGGGACGCTGCGGCGTCCCTTTTTTTATCCGACGTCCGTCCGTGCGCAAGGCACGGCGGAGGCGGTGCGATCATTTTGCGACTTGGCGCTCGCGCATTTCTTCCAGCGTCTTGCAGTCGATGCACAGCGTTGCGGTGGGGCGCGCTTCCAGCCGCTTGAGTCCGATCTCCACTCCACAACTGTCGCAATAGCCATATTCGCCGGCATTGATGCGGCCGATGGCTTCGTCGATCTTCTTGATCAGTTTGCGTTCGCGGTCGCGGTTGCGCAGTTCAAGTGCAATGTCGGACTCCTGGCTCGCGCGATCGTTCGGGTCGGCGAATGCGGTTGCTTCGTCCTGCATCGTGTGAACGGTGCGCTCGATATCCCCAGCCAGTTCCCGTTTTACCGATTCCAGCATGCTGCGGAAGTGGGCCAGCTGCTTTTCGCTCATGTATTCCTCGCCTTTTTCGGGGACATACGGCGGGAACTGTTTCTGCAGTGTATCGTCCGGCATGACTTCGAGTTCCGGTTGGTAATTGAAAGAAGCGAACTAATATCAGAAACCGATCGAACCGGCAAGAAAAGAAGCCGTTCTCGGGTCGATTCGACCTTTTTGGGCGGGGACAAAAATTTCTTCATTTCGCATTTGACGGACCGGGAATGAGTGTGTATTATTCGCGGCTCTCGGGGTGTAGCGCAGTCCGGTAGCGCGCTTGCTTTGGGAGCAAGATGTCGGGGGTTCGAATCCCTCCACCCCGACCAGCTAACCCCGAAATGCCCGCGGGATGGATTTACTGCCCGTAGCTCAATTGGATAGAGCACCGGCCTTCTAAGCCGGGGGTTACAGGTTCGATCCCTGTCGGGCAGGCCAAAAAATAGGTTTTTTGATTGCAGGGATTTCCTGCAATCGGAGAAGTGGCGGCATTAGCTCAGTCGGTAGAGCACTGGATTGTGGCTCCAGTTGTCACCGGTTCGATCCCGGTATGTCGCCCCATTTTCAATGAGATACGGCACCCTTCGGGGTGCCGTTTTCAATACTCCGGCCGATTTTCAAAACTCCCCGCCAATTTATTCCAGCGGCGTTGCCTTCTTGACTCGGCGGCGGTCATAGACTTTTTCGACCATCGCGTCGGACGCATGGCCGGAAAGGGTGCGCGCATCCCGGCCCGCTTCCTTCAATTCTGTTACCGTCTTCGCTCGCAGGTCGTGGAAGTGGAACCGCTCGGCAAGGATCGGCGGCTCGCCGTTCGGTCCAGGCGCGGTGGCCTTGTCCATCGTTCGCTGCCACGCCGTCTTCCAGCCCTCGACCGTCATCGGCGATCCGTCGCGGCTCGTCACGAGCCGCGTGCTCGCAATGGGCCGTTCGAGGTCCTTCAGCGCATCGACCGCAGCACGTAGTGCAGGCGTCCAGGCGATGCAGATCTGCACCGGGCGACTCCGTGCGGTCTTCCCTTGCGTGATCAGCAGGCCCTCTGCGGTAATCGCATCGCGGCGTAGCGCAAGGAGATCGCCGCGGCGCTGTCCGGTGAGGCGCGCGAGATCCATCATCGCCGCGATGAGGGGAGGCGCAACCTTCTTCACAGCGTCGAATTCCGCGTCGGTGACGTAGCGCGTGCGCGGCATTTCCTTGAACGGCTTTACCTCGCGCACTGGATTGTCGCGGCAATGGCCCCACATGATGGCGTGCCGCATGACGTCCTGCAGAAGGGAGCGTTCGCGATTGGCTCTCACCTTCGACTTCTGGCCGCGCACCTGCATGAAGTCCCACACGTCGGCTGGGGTGATGTCGGCGGGCTTCATCTGTCCGAACACCTTCGTCAGGGTGGAGGCTTCCAGTTTATTCCCCGCCTGCGTGCTCGCGGCCTTCTGCGGGACGACTTCGCGCAGGTATCGACCGATGACGCCCGACATCGTTTCCTTGGGGGCGTTCGTGTTCTCCAGCTCCGCCCACTTCGTGCGCGCGATCGATAGGTCACGGCCGAGATTGGTCCAGCCGCCCTTAGCGGCGTACCAATACGACCGCCCTTTGAGGTACATGCGGGGCGGCAGGTTGAGATCAATCTTGCGCGGGCGTCCCATCATTAGAGGATAGCTCCGAGATCGGGGCCTTGTCTGCGATGGGCAGATTCAGTTGAACCGCCCATGCGCTTCTCGACGATTGAGCGCAGGACTTTTGGATCGCCAGCTGCGTTCTCCTCGTATGGCCAGCCACGATCCGTGAGCCAACGCTTTTGCAGAGACGGCTTCTGGTAGCCGGTGAGGTTGCGGAGTTCGTCCTTAGTCAGGAACATGTCATGCCTCTTTTCACGCAGGCGGTAGCTTCGCCTCGGCCGCGTCTTCCAGCGCAGTCTTACCGCTTGGCAGCGTCTGCGACGGAGTATGGGTCGTCCTTAATCCGACTACCTCCGGTGTTGGTGTCGCGCTGGAAGCCTTGACGAGAAGACCGGCAGGCATCGACTCGGCCGACATAGCCAGTCTTCCCGAGCAGGCCGGTGATACACAGAGCGGTCATGGCGAAGCCGTCCGCCTCGCCCGTAAGACCGCCTGGCGTCAGGAAGGGGCAAGTCTCACGCACTGTGTTCGGAACGACACCGAAGGCATGCTGCTTCATGAGGCACCGTCCGCAGTAGGGAACGCTCTCCGGTCCTCCTGTGGTCGGAGCTCGTAGTAGCGATCGATGAATAGGTGCTTCGCCACGATAGGCGCTAGCGCCTGAATCGGCCGGGCCAGCGGTGAGGACTGTGTCGTACCGGTCCATGCGTCGTCATAGGGCGGATCGAGATCGCGTCGTTCGGTGGCGCGGAGTACGAGGTCCGCGTACTTGACCGATGGCGGCAGGCAGGGCTGAGCGCCGAGGTGGGCCAGAATGTCCGCGGTGGCCTGCCCCTCGGGGTCGAGGCACGCGGGTAGCAACTCCTTGAGCGCATCGCCGGCGTGAAGGAGGAGCGCGGCAAGGGCATCGTCCAGCGGCACGATTGTGCTCGCCAGATAGTCGTGCTGAGCGATCGAATAGAAGGTGCGTGCCCGGCCGGAAAAGCAGCACGTGCTCGCCAGGACATGGGCGACGTCCTCGATGCTCACCTGGCCCGGCGGAGGGTTATCGCCAATGACCTGACCGGCGCCGGTCAGGTCCCCGAGTCGGCGCATGGCGCGTGGTGCTGGGAATTCCTGCTTCATGAGTCTCTCCTTGCTGGCGTTCGTTGTCCGAATGGTCGATGCATGCCAAGGCCAACCGATGGCGATGGCATCGGCCGCGGGGCGGGGAATCAGGACGAGTCGAAGTCAGAGCGGCGAGAAGCGCCGGTCGACGAGCAAGGAAGTGAGCGAGGGTGTCGCGCGAAGCGAGAGAGCAAGGCGTCCCCGCCGGGTCTCGAGCGGCGGCATTGCGCCTTCGAGACAGCACAAAAATACCGGCTAGACCGTGGTTTGGCAAGCCCAAGGGAATTCCCTTGGACGGGAGGCTACTGCCGCAGTCGCCACCCTTGATTCGTGCTTAACGAAGCGGCCACCCGAAGGGGCGCGGGATAGGGATGGCTACGGGAGATGCTGGCCGGCGAAGTTCGCGTTCGCGGCGTTGGTGGTGAGGAAGTGGTCGAGCATCCTCTGGGCGGAGATTCAGGGCGATGTCGGTTACAGGCCGAATGGTACGAGTTCGCCCGGCAGCCCGCGCATCTTGCTCGATGGTCCGTAGCAACTTCCCGAGAAGTCGTTGGCTCCAGGTATGGCGATGCGCAGATGCGACTGAATCCGCCAAAGACGTGGGGGAAAGTAGAGGAAGAACCGCTTGTTGTTGAAGAACGGCAGAGCGCCGTTCCATCATGAGATCGACATGAGGCTCGAAGCGGACCCCGGACCCGAAGGCCGTTCCGGTTACAGGGGCTGACCGGACGTTGCTATATTCATAGGCGCCACACTCCGACGCGTCAAGGCGGCGGCCATGTCAGGCGGCGACGGTTTCATTGATTCCGCGTGTCGGGCATCGGTCCGACGCACCGACCGATCGTGGGCTCCTTGGGCGGCAGGTGAGTGCCGGCTACTTGAACCGTTACGACTCGCTCGTCATGGCCCCTTGCGCGGTAAAGCCCTTGATGACGTCCAGATGGCCGGCGTTCTGAGCGCGCAGCGCTTCCAGCTCGCCAGTCGCCTGAGCGAGGCGAGCGGCCAAGTCGCGGGACTCCCTGCGTATCTCCGACAGATCTGCCTCGAGGTTCGCGTTTCGCTGCTTTTGGTCCTGCAACTGGCTGTCGAGGTTCGCCACTTCGCGCGTGTGGCGCGCCTGGCTATCCGCCAGACGCTCGCCGAGGCCTGTGGCCTTCGCCTCGGCGATCGCGGCCAGACGTTCGGCATTGGTGCGGGCGTCGCGCTCGGCGTCTACCGCATTTCGTAGCCGCTCGTTGTCCTTTTCGAGGACGGGGATCGTGTCGAGTCGGACGTGTGCCTTGGCTAACTCGGTGCGGGTGGTCTCGGCTGCGCGGCGCTCACGGGCGGCTTCGTCTCTTGCGGCGGAGAGGTCGGTCTCCATCTGCTCGATCTTTCCGGCGAGCGCTGCCTTCTCTTCCTGAGACGTCTGCAGGGCGCTTTCCAGCGTCTCCATGTGGCCGCTCTGGCGCTCGTTCTCGGCGGCGAGCTCGTTGGCGGCCGCTTGCATGTCGGACAGTTTTGCGTCGAGGTCGGCCCGGGCCGTTGCCCGTTCCTGCGTCACGAAGTCGAGAATCGTCCGTTGCAGCGCAGGGGGGAGGGCTGAACCTGCTTCGATGGATGGCGGCTGGTTGCCTTCCCATCGTTGGAACAGCTTATGGATGGTGCCCAGGCTGCCGCTGCCGTGACGCTCGCGGATCTGGCGTGGGGTGGGCTTCCCGCCGGCGGCCTTGATCCCATCGGCGATGGCCGCCACCTGCTCGTACGTGATGCTGGCTTCCCGAGGCATATCGCGTCTCCAGTACGATACGTTACGTACGATAGGTTACGGTACGGTATGAATCAAGCGCCCATGACCCCGATTGAGATGAGCCCGGTCAGCGGTGGGGTGGGGCGCTGCTTGTGGGCCCTGGCGAGTCCGGTTTCGCAGACGTCTCATGTCGCTGGCGCCCCCCGTGGAGGTCGTCGGGCCGCGAGGTCAAGGGGCGTTTGCGCTACCGATTCGCCGCAGATTGACGGTCTTGGCATCGGCTTCAAGCTGTCGCACCCGACCCAGTCCTCCCAGACGGTCAGGACTTCGCCGTCGATCTCGTCGGGTTCGAGGGCGTCGGGGGCTACCAATGAGCGGTCGATCCATCGTATTCGTAGCAGTGTTCCGGCGCGTTCGAGGATCTCGACCCATCCGTGCTCGCGGTGGATCGCCATCTCGCCCGGTCGCAGACGGGCCGGATGGGTGTTGATGTGCACGACGTTCATAACCCTTACCTCCATGCCCAGGGGAATGTCATGTGATTGCAGTGTGGATGGCGCCAAGTCGGGTGCAGCCCCCGAGCGGAGGAGCCCCGAGCGGAGGAGCCCCATCGGGGAGAACAACTGGCGCGGGGGGCCTTTCAGACGACGGGAGCACCACAGGATGGGCCCGCCGTGGGCACCAGCTCCCTGTCTGGGGCGTCAAACGCGCGCGGGCGGCATCAAATCCGGCGCATTGGCGTGCTGTTGCAGATGCGAGAGGTCGTGCAGCCGAGCAGGCTGGTCGCGATCGTGTGCGAAGGGTTTCTGTCGGGCGGATGAGATCCGTCCCCTCGCGGGAATGTCGCTGATCAAGCGAAGAAATGCAAGGCGGTTTGGCCAGGCTGAAGGTGCGCTCGAGTCGTCGTGCCACTGTCTGGGGCGCAACACCGCTGGTCCCCGTTTCTACGGTGGTGGCATGCTGCCATTGGCTCGATGGCGTTGCCCTGTTGACGGCGCGGGCACTTGGCGTAAAATCGGCGCGAGTATTCGGCCATGCGGCCGGTGTACTGCGTCCGGTCAGCCCCTGTAACCGGAACGACCGTCAGGTCCGGGGTTTCGTTTGTGTCACCCACCCGATCGGGAAGATTCACTTCCCGATCATGGGACGTGTGGTCTCCCGATTTTTTTCGTTTGGAGACTGTCATGTCCGAATCCACGCAAGTTGCTTCCAAGACCGCTCCCGAGAAGGAGCATTTCGACCTGCATACCAAGGGATGCGGCTATTTGGGCCGGGTCCGGTGGGTGAAGCCGCGCGGCGGTGGCCGTCGAGCCGAGCCCTTTCTTGCATGCGCGATCAACGCTGTTCACGGGTCCGTCTCGGAACCGGCGTACACGTACTTTGACCTCAGAGTGGTCGGTGCCGAGTGTGCCGAGCTCGTTGAACGCTTCAAGCAGGATGTCCAGAACGACCGCAAGGTCTTTGTGTCATTCCGCGTGGGTGACATCTACCCACATCTCTACTATGCCGACGTCAAGGATTCCGAAACCGGTGCACCCGGCAAGGAACCGCGAGTCATCATCAAGGGCCGGCTGCTACTGCTGACGCACGTCAAGGTGGACGGCCAAACGGTCTACGAACGCCCGAAGACAACGGATGTTCAGCCAGCGGCCGAAAGCGCTCACCTGGAGCGCACCGGCACCAGCGGGTGATCACCCGATCAGCCGTTCCAAGCTCGGAGCCTTTCGTGGGTTTCCACCCGTTTTGCACGTTTCGGCAAAAACGTGTGTGGTGCGCCCAGTCAGCCCCTGTAACTGGGACGGCCGTCAGGCCTGGGGTCCTCGCTCGGGCCTTGCCTGTCCGCTTCGATCCCGTACCGGTCCGGAATACCGGTGCCTCTTTCAAAGCCGGGGCCACCAACCATGTTGGTGGCCCTCCTGTACCGCACGCACCGATGGTTCGACCCGTTCGGTGTCCGATTTTCAACCACCCATCGGGGGCGTTCGTCCCCTTCGGTGGGCACGCCTCCGATACCGCATTCGGAGATCGAGATCGTGAGCATCACTGTCGAAGGCACGCTGAACATCAAGCGCATCAAGGGGGCCAATGGCCCGTTCTGTGTCGGCGATCTGCTGACCGATATCGGCGAGTTTCGTGTCAAGGATCCAATCCTCGATCAGTTCGAGGAAGGGAGCTACACGGGGCGCTATATCATCCAGCGCATCTTCCCCTGGTCCTATGCCAGCAACGGTCGGCTCGTGTTGGAGATTCGCGCCCGACTCGCCGATTTGCACGTTCATAGCGGCACGGAAAGGAGTCTGCCCGAGGCGCCGATGGAACCCGATCCCGCTGACGAGGCGGTAGCGCAGGCTGCGCGTCCGGGTGCCGGGAATGGCGAGTTGGAGGGAAGCGGTGCGCCCGAACGGGGGCAGGAGGGCGGGGCGCCGCCGGTATCGCCCACCACGGGTTCGGACGAATCGCCCGATCTCGCGCTCTTCGGCGACGAGCTCCACGGGCTGGTCGCGGTGCGCCAACCGGTGAAGCTCGACCCGACGATCGATGACCGCCGGCGCTTCCGGGAGCAGCGCAATCGGTTGAAGTCCGGACTCCAATACGGTTTTGTGCCGGAAGAGCAGGTCTGGTATCCGGAGGAATCCGATCGGTATCGGGCCTACCTGGCCGCGAAGGCGGACGCATCGTAGAACAATCCCCGCGGCCGACTCCGGCCGCCAGCCCGCGCGCGGGCTTTCCGAATCGGGTTCAGTGCGTCAGGGGACGCGCGTGATTCGGAAAGCCTGCGAGGGCTCCATCGACAACTGGGCAGCAACACGCCCGATGTGTTGCGGCATTTGCGTCGGCGGTTTCCCCGCGCGCCCTTTCATCGGCGCCCACGCCTTCCACTGGGGTGCCTCGCATCCGAGCCACGGGGTCTCAGGGCAACGCGTCTTGAGGCCCGCGGGTGTGACGAAGGTATCGTTCAAATCCCATCCAAGCGGAACCAGCGGGTTCCCATGGTCGGCCCACAGCAGGCAGACCGACGATGGAAATCCGTTTGCGGCCGTCCGGCTATCGGCCGGTGGCGCGTGTTGCCAGATTCATCAGCCTGTCAGTCCCTGCAACAGGACCGAGCATGTCGCTCCGGGACATCATCCACAACCTGCGGGTCGCGATCGGCCCGTGGAGGGGCATTGCGTCCCGCCGACTCCGAGGAGGCTCCATGGCCCTGATATTCCCGCGCCTGGCGCGCAATTTCGTGAAGAAGGGCTACTATCCGACCGACCAGGCGACGCTCGAGCGGATTGTCGCCGCCCTCGATGTAGCAGGCAATGAGCTACGGATCCTGGATCCGTGCTGCGGCGAAGGCGCTGCGCTCCACCAGGTCAGGGAAGCGCTGACTGGATGCGGTGCCGCCGTTCAGGCATTCGGCGTCGAGTTCGATGCCGAGCGCGCCTGGCATGCGAAATCCGTCCTGGACCTTGCGATTCACGCCGACATTCAGGACGTCGTCGTAACACCCGGGTCCATGGGGCTCTTGTTCCTGAATCCGCCCTATGGCGACGCGGTGGCGGACCGGGCGCAGACCGGCGACAAAGGGCCGGACCGACTTGAGAAGATCTTCTTCCGGCGGACCTTTCAAACCCTTGCGTTCGGAGGCGTCCTTGTTCTCATCGTGCCCTACTACGTCCTCGACGCGGAGTTCGCAGGCCTCCTTGCCCGCAACTTCGAGCGCATTCGCTTCCATATCGCGCCGGAGCAGCAGTTCAAGCAGTGCGTGGTGTTCGGCGTTCGGCGCCGTTCGGATCGGCCGGAATCCCGCACCGTGTCGGCGCTCATCGCTGCCGGCAAGGGAGAAGCATTCGATCAGGTATTGCCCGAGTGCTGGACCGACGAGCCGTACGCCATTCCGGAGATTGCGGGTGGGGAGGGCCGCTTTCACGCGGTCCGCATCGATGCCGCCCAACTCGCATCCGAGGTGGCGCGACTGCATGCGCATAGCCTCTGGCCGCATTTCCGGACTCACTTCGGGGTTACGCAAGGCGCCCACCGTCCGCCCTTGACTGCAATGGGGCGGTGGCACCTGGCTTTGGCGCTGGCGGCCGGTCACGCGCACGGAATCGTGACCGCTGGCAGCGGTCGCACCCTGTTGATCAAGGGCGACACGTACAAGGATAAGGTCCGCTCCGTCGAGCTTTCGGAAGGCCCGGATGGGACCGTCAGTGAAACCGTCATTCTTACCGATCGGTTCGTGCCCGTGATACGCGGGATCGATTTCACGCCAGGGCCCGGGTTCGGGTCCATCGTCACGATCCAATAGGGCAGGGCAAACACACTGCATGTGGGTCTTGCGGAGCGCCGCTCCGCCTCGCTTTGCTGGCCTCGGCGCCGGCGCTTTGACCACCACCACTGCAACCCGAACGGGCTCCCTCTTCGGGGGCGAGCTCGCCTTTGTGTTGTCTTCCAGCCATCTATCATTCTTTGGGAGAACGAGATGCAGCAGGAAATCGATATGTGGGTGCTCGTGCGACACCGTGACGTGTCCGCACTGTCGCGCGCGGGCCGCAACCGCTTGACGACGGATCGCGAGTGGCGGGCGGGCTGCCTCGAGTATCTTCAGACCACGCTGCTGTGCCACCCGGGCACGCTCGCGCGGACGGAGGTCGTCTGGCGGCTGGCGTGCCGGGCGCCCGACGAAGCCGACACGTTCTGGTCGATCATCCGAGTGGTTCGAGCCAAATTCAACCACGCACTGGCGAGTACCCTGGATCGCATGTGCGTACTGCTTCCCGAAGCGGGTGCCGACCAGATGGAGATCCCGATCGGAGCCGACGGCGGAATCGATTGGCCGGAGGCCCTGTTTCCGATGGGCGCCGCGCTCCTCACGCATGTTGCGGAGCGACTGCAAGACACGCATGACTCCGACACTGCCGGCGAGGCCGTCCTCCACGTGCTGACCGACCTGGCGCGCCTTCTGTCCGACCATCTCACCGATCAGTCTCCATTCTTCGATGCGATTGCGCGGTCGGTGCGTGTGCCGAGCGACAAGGTGCTGATGTCGGCGCTGGCGCAGGGCGAGCTGCTCTTGCTTCCGGTCCGGCGCATCAGCGATTCGTAGTTTCTCCTGGGGCGGCCGTGCCGCCGCGATTCCATTGTCCTCCCTCATCACCCGTCGGGTTGCACGCCCGGCGGGTGCGGCGACCGACGGGACATTCAGGAGCGCATCATGCACACATCGCGAAACTTCGACCGTGTGGCGGAAGAGTACGAGCTTGCGCAGCGTCAGCCACTTCGCGTCGCCTTGATGACGGCGGGTAACCCGGACCTCGGTCAGGACCCCGCGCAAACACTTCTCGGCGTCCGGAATCGCCTGGCGCCGGTGGCGTCCCTTGGAGACGCGAGCCGTGTTGTCCGCAGCTTCATCGTCGAGAACCAAGTCGGCGGCGGCAATTGGGTGGGGGGACAAGTCCTTGACGGTTGCGGCCAGCAGGTCGCACGCGTGAGTTACAACGGACGGGTCTGGCTACCTGCTCCCATGGCAGTGCCGCAACCAGTTGCCCAGACGTAGTTTTCCGGCGACGCCATCGCGTCGACGCCGCGCGCTGTCAGCCCCTGAAACAGCGACGGCCCTTCGGGGCCCGGGGCATTCGTCCTTCATCCACCCCCATCGGGAAGATCCGCTTCCCCGATGGGGGGCGGCATCTCCCCATTTCACGAGGAGCTCTGCCATGGAAAACGTCGATTTCACCGACCTCGAAGCCACGCTCGCGGGCGTGGACGCCAGGCGCTTGTCCCGCGTCCGGTTCGCCTCCCTACCCGAAAACCGATCGCCATGGGCGATTGGCGTCCATTGAAGGGAGGCACCCATCATGTTGTCGATCGAGGGTTTCTCCGATCTGTACGCGGATGCCTGCGTCCGCGGTGAAAATGGCGAACTGTTGCTGCTCTCCTTGTACGGACGCGACACCTCCGTGCTGCAGTTCATGTCCGCCTTCTCCGTGCCTCGCGATCAGGGCGGCCTGCTCCAGGCGGGGGAGGCCACCTTCACCCTGGCCGATGATGGAGCGCGACACACGGTGTTCGTTCCGGAGCCGGAGCGGCTGCAGAAGTTCACAGGTCGTTTCCCTGACCGGAATCTGTTCGGACCACTGACGCACACGTGGCTCTACGACCCGGTTCTGGTGCAGCTCGACCGGCCGGGAGGAACTGCCTGGCTGGTGAGTGATGAGCGCGACGTGCCGCGCTCCCAACTGTGGGCCCTGATCCGGGACCTCAGCCCGCTGCCACTCCTCGATCACTGGCGCGATCCGTTGCTCGACGGCCTGGGTGATCGGCTCTGCATGCCACTGGGCTGCTTCAGCTATCCACCGCTCGGTAAGGTTGGCGGTGTTCGCGTCACGCTGGAGGAGCGGTTCCAGGACATCGTTTCGATGGCCGTCAAGCAGGGGGTGTTGACGCTCGAGGCGGACGACCTCGCCGCTGACGCGGCGGGACGGATCCGGGCGATCGCCGACGCCTTGCCGCCCAAGCAGGCATCGGCCAAACCCTTGTTTGAACTCGGTCGTGTGGTCATGACAGCGGGGGTCGAGCCGCTCCTCGAGCGCCATCCGGATCTTGTCGACCGCTGTCTCGCCGCCTACGTACGAGGCGATTGGGGGGTGAGCTCCGAACCCGAGCAGAACGACGAGGCCGTGCGGTCGGGCGACCGCATATTCGCCGCGTATCCGATCGACCCGGCTCGGCCGAGCGCGGGCTACGGCACCAATACGTTGTGGATCATCACGGAAGCGGACCGCAGCGTCACGACCTTGCTGCTGCCCGAAGAGTACTGAGCGAAAAGTGTTCGGGGCGAATACGGGCCGCCTTCAGCCATCGCCCCCTTTCTTCCACATCAAACCCATGCGGGGATACGTACCCGCATGGGTTCGGTCTCCGCCTTCTCAAGGAGACCTCCATGCAACTCGCTCGTGCCGACTTCGCGTCGCCTCTCGTCCTTCCGGAACCTGCCCAGCTGTCGCTGGCGGAGTTCGTCGACGACTTCGGCGCCAGCCTGCTGGACGCCGTTCGACGCCAGAATCCTCCCGTCTATGACGGCGCAGCCGATCCGCGGCGCGATGAGTTGATGGATCGGCTGCGCCGAAAGCCCTTTCCGGCGCAGCGCGATGCCGTCCAAGCCCTGACTCGCCTGCTGCTCGACACCGGTGACCCGGCGGCGATCCTCAACGCCGAGATGGGAACTGGCAAGACCATGATGGCGATCGCCGCGGCCGTCGTGATGCACGAGGCGGGCTTCCGCCGCACCCTTGTACTGTCTCCGCCTCACTTGGTGTACAAGTGGCGCAGGGAAATCATGCTGACCGTGCCGGATGCTCGAGTCTGGATACTCAACGGGCCGGATACCTTGCAGAAGCTGCTCACACTGCGCGCGATGCGCACGGTGCCCGCAGTGCCAGAGTTTTTCGTGCTCGGGCGCGTGCGGATGCGCATGGGCTTCCATTGGCGGCCCGCGTTCAACGTACGCAGGACGGTTTATCGGGACGAGCTCGGCGTGCGCCACGTCGCCGCCTACGCCACGTGTCCGGACTGCGGGCAATGGCTGACGGACAGGGCCAACGACTCCGAGCTGCCAATGTCGGCGGCGCGGGCGAAGGTCGTGCTCGACGAGAATCGAAGCGCTTGCCCTCATTGCAGCGGGCGCCTGTGGACCTTGACCCGCAAGGGCAAGCCGCAGCGCTCGCACCGTGAGCTCGTCATGGACGCTTTGCAGCAGCTGCCGACCATCGGCGTGAAGACCGCTGACAACCTGGTCCGACGATTTGGCGAGGAGATGCTCGGCGCCATGCTTGCGGACAACGTGCACGAGTTCATCAACCTGATGGACGAGGAGGGGGAGCTCGTCTTCTCCGACCGCCAGGCCGCACGCATGGAGCGCGCCATGGCCGCCATGGAGATCGGCTTCGGCCAGGGCGACTACCAAGCGACGGAATTCGTTAAACGGTACTTGCCCCAAGGCTACTTCGGCTTGCTGGTGGTCGACGAGGGGCATGAGTACAAGAACGCCGGTAGCGCACAGGGGCAAGCCATGGGCGTCCTGGCCGCAAAGTGCAGCAAGACGCTGCTGCTGACCGGGACGCTGATGGGGGGCTACGCAGAGGATCTGTTCTATCTCCTCTGGCGCCTCAATCCGAGGGCGATGATCGACGACGGCTACCGCCCGAACGTGCGTCGCAGCCTGGGCCCGGCGGCAATGGCTTTCATGCGCGATCACGGTGTCGTGAAGGACATCTACCGGGAGGTGGAAAGCCGCTCCCATCGGACTGCGAAGGGCAAGACGATCAGCCATCGAACGGCCAAAGCCCCCGGCTTCGGCCCGAAGGGCATCATGCGGTACGTGCTGCCCTGCACGGTCTTCCTGAAGCTCAAGGACATAGGCGGCGACGTGCTGCCGCCCTACCGCGAGGTGTTCGAATCGGTGGCGATGACGGAGGTCCAGCGCGAGGGCTACACGAAGCTCGCGACGGTCCTCACCGCCGAGTTGCGCCAGGCGCTGCGCTGCGGTGACGCGACGCTGCTCGGTGTGGTGCTCCAAGTGCTACTTGCCTGGCCTGACTGCTGCTTCTGCGACGAACTCGTCAGGCATCCTCGAACTGGCGCAGAGCTTGCGTATCAGAGGGCAGTCTTCGGCGACGGGGACGTGAGCCCGAAGGAAGCGGCGCTGATCGAACTTTGCCGTCATGAGAAGGGCAGGGGCCGCAAGGTGCTCGCGTACTCCATCTACACGGGGACCCGAGACACCACAAGTCGCCTGCGGGCCCAGCTGGAACGCGCCGGCTTCAAGGTGGCCGTGCTGCGCGCGAGCGTTGAAGCGGCCCGCCGCGAGGATTGGGTGGCCGACCAGGTCGAACGCGGCATCGACGTGCTCGTCACAAATCCGGAACTCGTGAAGACCGGGCTCGACTTGCTCGACTTTCCGACCATCGCCTACATGCAGTCGGGCTACAACTGCTACACCCTGCAGCAGGCCTCGCGCCGTTCATGGCGCATCGGGCAGCGGAACGACGTGGCCGTGCACTTCTTCGGATACGCGGAATCGGCACAAATGGACTGCCTCACATTGATGGCGCAGAAGATCGCGGTGGCGCAATCGACGTCGGGCGACATGCCGGAAACCGGTCTCGACGTCCTCAATCAGACCGGCGACAGCATTGAGGTGGCGCTGGCCAAGAGGCTGGCGGCCTGACGAAGCCAGGGCGCGGGCGGCAGCCCCCGTCCTGGTTTCACCTCGCTCTCGCATCTTGCAACCGCTGGCACTCTCGCCGGGACGGCTTCTGTACCTCTAGCATGAGGCGCTGACCCGGAACTGCCGCGGACGTCAGTGGGCGGCTGTGCAGAGACTCCCTCTGCTCGCGCAGGCGTTAGTGTGTTGCATCCACTGACTGAATCCGCAGCTCTTACATGCAACGGTCGTTCAGAGGGTGACGGGAGCGTTCGCCGGGTTTTGCCTCGGTCTGACGACGAGCAAAGCTATAATCCGTTTCGCATTTCGGCAGCGCGCCGAGCCGGTGTGGCTCCCAGAAGCTCAGGTGAGGCCAAGCGGCTTCGTTCAATCACGCGAATCGGATTCAGTCATGGAAGCCCCCCTTATTCCGAACCAAATGTTCGCTAGTCCCCCTGCGGGCTCGTGGATTCGTTTCTTGCGCTCGTATGGTCCGACGCCGAATAACTTGAATTTGTTCGACGAATATGTGACCGGCGCGCTGAATCGGGCCAAGGTCGAGCCGATCACCTTGACCAGCCCCCATTTGGAGGGGATGAAGCAGAGGGCAGCCTCGGGAGCTCCTGGGTCCATCCTGATCGCGGGCACTGCCGGCGACGGGAAGACCTACCATTGTCGCAGCCTTTGGATGTCGCTTGGCGGCACAGCTAAGGCATGGTCCGCGCCGGAGTTGGTCAAGACACTGGACTTGGCTGACGGCCGAAGTGCCGTTTTCGTGAAGGACCTGAGCGAACTGAACGACGAGCAAAGCGACGCAGTTTTCGATCTGTTGGAGCGTTCCGCGCTTGGAGAGGAAAACGCCAAGTTCGCAGTGATCGCCACGAATCACGGACAGATCCTCGAACGCCTTCGCGACCTTGGCATTCGTCAAAACAGGGCGCACCCCTTGCGAAAACCCATTCAAGAGGCGTTCCTGCTCTCCGGCGGCCTTCCGGAGCGACTGGCCCTTTACGACCTAAGCCGCACGGCGCATCGGCAATCCCTCGAAGAGGTGATTTCAGCGGTCGCTGGCCATCCCGAGTGGGAAAACTGCCAGCGCTGCGCGCTGCAAGCCGACGGCCGAATCTGCCCGATTTTCGAAAATCGCAATCGGCTGATGGGCTCGGTGAACGGCGTGCGCTTCGCGGATCGGTTGGGCGATCTGGTTGAAACCTCCCGCCTGAACGGCTGGCATCTTCCGGTCCGCGATTTGCTGGCCCTAGTCTCCAACATCATTCTGGGACACCCGGACGCCAAAGAGGACTTGATGTCTTGCTCTGAGGTCGGCCACATCCAATCGGTTGGCACAGTTGAAAAGGGCAGCCTTTACGACAACGCCTTCGGCGTGAATCTTCCGCGCCGCCGAGCGATGGATCGCCCAGTCTTCAAGGCGTTCTCCACCTTTGGGATCGGAGAGGAAACTTCGAACGGCTCCGACGGGCTCTTGGTCTATGGGGCCGACGACGCCAAGTTGTCCGAGGCCTTCCAGAGATTCGTCGGCTCCGATCCGGTCTACGGCGCCACGGCCGCCTACCTCTCGGCACAGCAGCATTACCTTGAAGGCGACGAGGCCGCCCGCATTGACGGAGGCCAGGAGGACTTCCTGAGCCATTTGGCCGCGCAACGGCGCCGGTTCTTTTTCACGCTGCCGGAAGGCGAGCCCGATTGCCATTACTGGGGCATGACGGCCTTCCGCTTTGCCGGCGACTATTTGGAGCTCTCCGAAGCGCTGCTCCAACGCAAGCCGGTCAGCGAATCGATCCGGGCTCGCTTGGTCCGCGGCTTGAACCGCGTCATGACCGGCCTGTTGCTGGAAAACTCCGACCGAATCTTCGTCGCCAGCTCCGGGGGCTTCACCCAGTCCAGGATCAGCGTTCTGTGCGACACGCAGACTTCGGCGCGACGTCAGGGCGGGCTGGGGATGGCCGTCAAGCTGGATCCGCAGACGGATCGGCCGTCTCTCGACATCGTCCTCGGGCATGCCCCCGGGTCGGGAGCGCAATTCACTCTCTCGCCCGTGCGCTTCGAATTCCTATGCCGAGTCGCCGAAGGCGCCTTGCCGGGAAGCTTTTCCAACGAGTGTTTGGAGGATCTTCTCGCGTTCAAAGCCAAGCTGCTGCGCAAAGCCGAGCGGCTGCGCTCGCTTCTGACTTCGGATGACGACGAGGAAGGCTCTCCTGAGGAGGGGGCTTTGACCCTGAACTTCATCGAAATCGAAAAGGACGGCCACGGCTTCACCCGCCCGTCGACGATAAGGATCGCCTGATGCCGTTGAACATCGAGAAGGTCGACTTCACGGTCGACGAACACATTTGGGGGCACCGCCTCTACGACGAGCAGTTGCCGCACCTGACGGTTCTCGAGTTCCTTAGCGTCCTGGGAGCGAACCGCTCCAATCCGCTGGCGAACGACCCGGCCGCCGACGTTCGCTATGCCCCACAGCAGCAAATTCGGCTGCGCGGGCTCCTGTTCAACAATCCGTATGTGGAGACGATTCGGGAGCGTGGCGATCCGGACGAGGACAAGTGGCGCGACTGGATGGAGTTGTTCAAACAGGATGCGACTGGCCGCGACGATTTGGACATGGAGTATCTTCGCAAGTCGTTTTTGACCTTCGACGACTTTGCCAAGGCTTTGGAGCTGCTGCGCTCCTCTTCCTTCGAGGCTCGGAGCAACAAGCGGTGGAGCTCCAAGTTCGTCTTTCCCTTTGGGCCGGACGCTCTCTACGAGGATCTGCGCATCGATTCCAGCGGAGCCTCCAACGACCGCCGATTCTTCGCCCGGACCGGCGAGCTCCTTTATCTGATGCTCAGCCGAGCCGCCAACGGTCCGGAACTCGGCAAAAAGCTGGTCGAGCGACTGTTCGACGCAAATGCCCCGATGAACCGCTTGGTCAAGGTTCTCCAAGGCGAGCCTCAGCATGCGGATGCGACGAAGGCCATCGGCCAGCGCTACTTGCCCTATGCGACCCATCCTCGCTTCGACCGGATGTGCGACGACTGGCTCGCGATCTTGTCTCGGGACATCCCGATCTACGACGCCTTGGAGCATTTGATCGCTAGCGCGGGGCTCAACCTGCTTCTGTATTTCCTCGAATGCGCCAAAGCCCATAGCGGCGACGCCGATCCGGTCGAGATGGTCTGCGAGATCATCTCTCGCGAACGAACCAAGGTGCGCTCGCTCTCCGGCAAGTCCTACCAGGCGCATCAAGCCGTTTCTGAGCGGGCGGTGGTCTCCTTCATCGAGTCCATCAAGCTGATGCCCGAATGGACGGCCGCGCTCGAAACCTCTGATCCGGAAGGGGAGTGCTTGAAGCTGATGCGCGAGCGCTTCCAGTGGCCCCCGGCGGGCCGCGACGACGAAGACGACTATGAACGCGAGCGCGGAGACGAATTGGTGCGCAAGCTCGTCGAGAAGGCCAAGAACCGGCATGACCAGCACTTCGGCAAGATCCATTCGACTTGGTCCAAGTCCATCGGTCTGAGCTCGCGCCGCCTCGCCCGGGGGAACCGCTACGCTCCGAACGATCGCCTCCTGAAAACCTTGGTGGTTACGGTGGTCGACGAGCGCATGCAGTTCGACGAGTTCCTGCACGAGCTGCGCCGTCGTTACGGCATCGTCATCGGCGATGCGGAAGGAGCTCACTTGGTCAAACAAAACTTAGTCGACCAAGAGGCTCTGAGCGAAAACCGCTCGAATCTTGAAGCCCGCCTCCTCGGGCTCGGCTTGGTTAGAAGGCTCTCGGATTCCTGCTCGTTCGTCGAGAATCCGTTCGCCAACGAAGGAAACAATTGATGGTCCCTGATCGCATCGTCGGGCGCGTCGGCGCCGATATTCTCCTGCGTCGTCTCTCCGATAGCCGCCAAAGCGACGGACTGCTTCCCGATTCTTCGGCGCTCTTCCGCTTGGACAAGCTCTCGTCGGGGCAGATCGCTTCTGTGGTAAAGGCGATTCTCGCCAATCCTGAGCTCTCGGCCCGAGTCGATTTGCGCATCCCGTCAGCCTTGGTTGAAGGCGAGGGGCTTCCTGAAAACGTTCTTACCGCTCAGAACGCCGGGGCCGTGCGCAACTCAGGAACCTCCAAGGAGGCTCTGCTCACCGCCAACGGGAACGAGCACAACCTCGCCGACACGCTCGGCCATGTCACCGCGCTCGGGGCCAAGGAGTTTCGAGCCAACGAAGACTGCTGGGTTGAGGCGACTTGCCATGTGACCGGCATCGCTCCCGCGCCGGAGGATCGAAAGATTTTCTTGGCCGCCTTGAAGGGGATGCTCTCTTCGTTCGACCTCAGCTTGCACCAGATTGGCAGCTTCTGCGCCTTGGTCAGCGAAGCCAACACGACGCAAGGCCAGCCGATCCGCGAGTCCGTCGGGTGGGCGCTGCCGGCCGTGGGGCTGCCTCGGGATACGTCCTTCTTTTCGAGCGCTCGCACCTTCGGGACGGCCGCCGGGCCGTGGCGCAAGGCTTTCGACAAGCTGTTCGTCAATCGCTATCCCCTGTTGTCCCGGCTCAAGCCCAATGGCCAGCCCTTGGAAGCGGCCGAGATGCTGCTCCTCCTGGAAGAAAATGCGGCGGCCATTCAAGATCACGCCCGCGTCGCTTTGGAAGCTTTCATCAACGCTCCGGCCGGCGACGAGGCGACTGCGCAGGCCATCGCCCAGCTGGAATGGGAGGTCGACGGCGTCCACTTCATCTTCGACAAGCCCCGGGAAAAGCAAAAAGGGCTGGCCGATTCGACGATCCACTTCTTCGACCATGACTGCGAAGAGGCCGATGTTCTCGACGAGCGTTGGCGCAAGCATCTCGAAGAGTTCAAGGCTCGCGAGCGTCGATCGGAAACGAACGAGGACGACGAGGCTTTCTTCGAACTGCACCGCCGCTACATCGAGCAAGCCCCCAAGCTGCTCGCCCGGTGGGAGAAGGCCATTTTTGGCAAGCCGATCGACTGCCACGACTTCCTGGAAGGGTTCGCCACGGCGGCCCAGCGTCTGGTGGCCGGCGCGGACGCTCCCAAAGGCGAACGAGCCCTTCGCCTGACGGTCTCCAAGGGGCGAACCGAGTGGCGGGAGCGTTTCAACCGAGACGTCGGAGCGTATTTCTCGATGATGCACCGAGGCCTCAAAGAGCTCATGGGGAACAAGGTCGAGTGGGTCATCGAGCGCATGGGCTCGGGCAACCTGCCGGATCCGCTGTTCGAGCATCCGGCATTCCTCGCCAAGGAAAAGGAGATTCGCGGCGACAAGCTGAAAACCTCCGCTTCCTTGTCCAAGCCCGCCCTCCAAATCAAATTCGAGGTCGCCTTGATCGAGCGGAAAGGAACGGCGACCGAGACTTTGGACAAAACCCAGCTCCTTTGGTCCTATCGGCCGGAGTCGATCGGTTTGTCCTTGGCGGCCGACATGGCTCGCCTCAAAGAAAAAGGGGCGGTCGGCTGCACCGAAGTCCCGCGGCGGCTCGTCAGCAAGAAAGGCGGTGTGCAAAGCGTTTCGCTTCTCGACACCTCCTCCTTGGAGGCGAGCTACTCGCGCGACGCCGGCTCCCTCGTGCCTCCCCCGAACAAGCTGCGCAGCCTGCGCGCCGACATCAAGCGTCGCATCGACGAGTTGGCGTCAGACGGGCGCCTGTCCGCCGAGCAACGAAACGAAATCAGGGCGGCGTGGAATGTCTTCGAAGAGGATTACATCAAGGCCTCGGATGACTTTATCTCCTATGGCCTTCATGGCGAAGCGGTCCTGAAACAGGCCGACTCCTTCGGGGCGCTGCTAAGGACCTTGTCGGAGCACGCCCGAGGCGATGTTTGCCGCGCCAAGCTGGTCGCGGAAGTGCTGTCGATCGGGACGGTTCGGCTCTCCGGGGCTCAACCCTGCCTGATCATTCCGCCTTGGCATCCGGAGCGCATGAAAGCCTTGGCCGTCAAAACCCGGCGGGTCGCCGGCTTGGTGACGCACATGCTCGGCGGCAAGGATGCTCTGTTCGGTGATCGCGGGATCTTCTTCCGAGAGTTTTCCGAAGAGCTCGCTCATCCGTTCTATCCGGAAATCGGGGTCGTGATGCGCGGAGCCACTCCGCATCTGGTAGCGGAGACAAGCACTGTCAACGGTTACAGCTTGCTTGAATCCCCAGAGCGCGGCGGCGAAGATCAGTTTTCTGACGTCGATCCCTCGGCGGCGGCCAAACAGATCCGGGAGCTGCTGGAACGCTATGTCGGCTTGCAGCCGCACGAAGGGGCGAACCTGAGCGTCTTGCTCTACAACGCCGACGCCGCGGAGCTCCCGTTGGCGGCCGTGCGCGAGCTTTCCAATCTGAACACGGAAGCCGACTTCCAGTGCAACGTCTCCGTCCGTCACAGAGACCAGGCCAAGCTTCGCCGGGTCTATGCCGAATTGGTCAATAAATCGGGGGATGACCCCGATCTTCCTGTCGTCAGCGAAACCTCGGACAACTTCATGTCCAAGCTTCGGATTTCGGTGATCCCGCCGTCAGCCACTCCGGCGCGATCGGCCAACGAGTTTCGCCCGTTTGACATCGCGTTCTTGCACGACGTTGTTTCCCGCACGGCGGCGGTCGAATGGGTCCAAGTCGACTGGACGAACGAGCGGCCGACTTTGGAGCACGCGCCTTCGCGTTGGTCCTACCGGAGCGTCTCAGGGGAAAACGAGCTCAAATCGACCACCTTCCTGACTTGCCCGAGGCAGACCGCCTCTGGCTGGGAGTATGTCGGAGCGGTCGGCGCCGTCGCTCGCCGGACCGATCCGCCGGCCAATGCCCGATTCCTTCCGGCGCGGCGGATTTCGTTGCAGGACGAGGCGATCGGGGGAGCGCTTGACGACGCGCACGCTTTGGCCGAATGGGTCGCCACCTACGACGAATTGCTAGACAAGCGTCAGCTCCAAGCGAACAAGGTGACTGTCGTCCGCTACCGCCGGGCGAGCACCAATGGCCGCAACATGATTGTCAGCTCTACCTCGGAACTGCGCCTGCTCGGAGTTCTGGTAAAGCGACGCCTCGACGGGCTGGCCCTGCCTTTGGATGCCGATCAGACGGCGGCGTTGGCTGGCAGGATGAAGAAAGACGCCTTGTCTATATCCGGCGACATCGTTCTGCGGGCGGCCAAGCGGGGAGTCTCTGCCGGCGAGATGATCGGCTTGGTTCTCAGCCGCCATTTGCTTGAACAGGAGTTTAAGGCTCTGACGGGTAGCCGACAGGCGTTCAGTGTCTTCTTCCTGCTCGACGATTACGCCGATTGGTTGTCCCAGAAGGAAAGCCGGATTGCTGACATCCTAGGCCTGTGCGTGGAGGAGGGCGAAGACGGCCCGCGCCTGCATATTGCAATCGTCGAATCCAAATACGTCTCGCATCTTGGAGCCGCCGAAGCCAGGCGCACGTCAAAGGCCCAGCTTTTGGCAACCTTGGCGACTTTCCAGGCCGCTCTCTTCGGAGATCCAGGGCGCTTGGATCGTGATGTATGGCTGGCGCGTCTGGCCGACATGCTTTTGGATGCCGAGATTCCTCCGGGATGCACGCCGCTGTTGGAACGGGTCAGGGCCAAGGTCCGTGACGGAGAGGCCGGGATTTCACTGCGCGGGTATTCCCACGTGTTCGTCCATTCGGCGGAGCCGGGAGCCTCTCAGCCGGCCTCGGAGCAAGTGGCCATTGCCGATGCCGGCGGGCTGCAGGCTTTTCAAGAAGTTTTCGAGCGCGGAGAGCTGCGCGAGTTGATCTGCGGCTACGCCAATGGGTCCGATCCGGCGCTACTGCGCTCGAAGCTTGGCCCTGATCGTCCGTGGGCTTCTGCTGAGGTGAGGCTTCCCGCTCCTCGGGTCGCTTGGACGGCCATGATGGAGCAACTGGGTCCAATGGCCGAGGCTGGGAACGAGGCGCAAATCGTTGAGATTCCAGCTAGCGAGCTTGTCGTGGTTGAGCCTTCAATCGTCGAGTCCGCGGCGGAAGAGATTCAGCCCGCCAACCGGCCATTGGTTCCGAACGTTGGGGAGCAGCTTCGAGCGCTGGTTCAAACGAAAATGGCTGACCGCTCCTCTGCGGCGGACGAGCGCGAGGCTTGGGCAGAGGAGACGACGCGCAAGCTGAAAACGGCGCTCAACGGGTATGGCCTGCAAGCCGCGGTCCTTGGCACGCGCGTGACCCCAAACGGCTGCCTAGTTCGGCTGGCCGGATCCGACAAGCTTCGAGTGGAGGACATTGAGGCGAAGCGTACCCAGCTTCTGACGACGCACGCCATCAACCTCGTTACGGTCCAGCCCAAACCGGGCGAGATCGTGGTGACCATTGCCGGTGAAAAGCGCCAATCCGTCTCGATGTGGGATCTGTGGGCTCGGCGCGAGCTTAACCGCAACGCTGCCGGCATCAATACATCCTTCATCCTCGGCTTGCAGGAAATCAACGGGGCTCTCCTCTATCTGAATCTCGGCAAGGAGTTCGGCGGGCTACAGTCTCACGAGCCGCACTCCTTGGTCGCGGGAGCGACTGGCAGCGGGAAATCGGTGCTGCTGCAAGCATTGCTCCTCGATGTCGCGGCGACCAACCCCAAAGATTTGGCGCATATCATCCTGATTGACCCCAAGATGGGCGTCGACTACGCGGCGTTGGAGGATCTGCCGCACATGCGCGAGCCAATCATCACGACAAGGGAGCGCTCGACGGAGGTTCTGACGGCTTTGGTTGAGGAGATGGAAAGCCGGTATCGGCTGTTCGCCCCGGCTCGCGCCCGAGATCTCGCAACCTACAACGCCAAGGCAGCCGTCGAAGACCGGCTGCCGATGATCTTCTTGGTTCACGACGAGTTTGCCGACTGGATGCTTGACGATGAATACAAGGGAGCGGTCAGCGCGGCCGTTCAGCGCTTGGGAGTCAAAGCTCGGGCGGCCGGCATTCATTTGATCTTCGCAGCACAGCGGCCGGATAAGGACGTGATGCCGATGCAGCTTCGCGAGAATCTGGGCAACCGGTTGATCTTGAAGGTATCCAGCGAAGCTACTTCCAAGATCGCGCTTGACCGTCCTGGAGCGGAGTTGTTGTTGGGACGCGGGCACTTAGCGGCCAAGCTCAATGGAGAGCAGGGGCTAGTCTACGCTCAAGCGCCTTTCCTAAGCGATGAAGATATAGCGGCCGCCGTGGCGGCGATCGCGGAGGAAGGCTGATGCGACAATCAATAAGGTACAACCATGGCTAGTTCATTTCGGGTCGCAGCGCGTGCCCTTCGTCAGATCGGAGCGGAGCTTATAACCTCGGACGATGTTGCCCTTAATGAGCTCATCAAGAACGCTTTCGACGCTCGTTCGCCGCGAGTGGAGGTGCTGCTCGAAGCTCCAGCCGACGCAGGGGCGCTTTCGCTCCTGCGCGAGCGTCTTCTTGCCAATCCAGTCAAGATCGGTAAAAAGGAGGCACGTGAGGCGTTCCAAACGGCACTAGCGCCAGAACTGAGCTCTCGCGATCGCGCTGCCATGCTTGAGGCGTATGACAACGCCCTCTTGCGCGGTTCGGCAGGGGTTGCGAAGTTCGTCGGGGAGATCCTGGCGACGAAATTCAAGATCGTCGTTTGCGACACTGGATCGGGTATGAGCGCGGAAGATCTTGAGAGCCGATTTCTGGTCATTGGCACTCCCGGGAAGCTCTTGGCGAAGCGCGCCTCTCAAGTTGGCGATCCCACTATTTTGGGCGAGAAGGGAATCGGACGACTATCGATGATGCGTCTTGGTCGTGTTGCATTGGTCAAATCCAAGATGGCTAGCGAGAGTCGTTGGCATCAGGTCCGCTTTGAGTGGAGCGAGTTCGACGAACCTACGCGCTTCTTGGATGAGATCGAAGTTACAGTTGAGCCGGCGGGGCTCGGCGAGACTGACGTGTCCGGAACCATTATAGAAATCACAGAGCTTAACGCGTTTTGGACTCCGGACAAGATAGCAGGGTTTATCCAGAAGTACTTGCGCCGTCTTCAAGACCCGTTCGCCACGCAGCGTAAGCGCTACCCGGTAGACGTTCTTCTTAACGGCAAGCGTCAGCCGATTCCCACGTTGCCCGACTGGCTCTCAGAATGTGCCCAGTTTCGGGCACGCATCACATTTGACCCCGCAGGTGTCGACGCAGAAGGCAGCGTCATGCGGCGATCTCTGCTATGGAGAGGAAACGCGGCACCCGACGATCGAGCATGGAAGTCCGCTGAGCTCGCCGAAAGGCTTTCGGTCCCCGAGAGCCTCTTTGAAAGCCTCGGGGCATTTGAAGCTACATGCCTCTGGTTCAATCGCCAGTCGCTGAATGCACAGGCTGTCGACCGAAGCCGGACGGACATCGTCAATGAGTTGAACGTGTGGTGTGGTGGCTTCGCCATCTATCGGGACGGCTTTAGAGTTGGACAAACCGGTGGGATGGACGACGACTGGCTGGAATGGGACAGTCGCGCGCTCAAGACCAAGGGCTATGCCCTAAATCGATATCAAACCGTTGGAAGCGTAGCGATTTCGTCACAGCGCAACCCTCGGTTGATCGACGCGTCGAACCGAGAAAGGCTGGTTTCTTGCCCAGAGCAGGAGCTACTTAAAACGTTGCTAGGTGTCGAGATCGTCGTTGATTTGCGGGGGCTAATTAGCGCAACGCAGGAAGCTGAAGTCAAGATTGCTTTAGCGGAGGAGTCGACTGAAGAGTCGCTCCGTCAAAGCGAGAACAACCTGGCGCGAACCCTTAAAGCTTTCAATCAAATTGCCAAGGCAATTCCGGCGGAGCACAAGGAGAAGGTAGTTCAGGTCCGGGAGGCGATCAGCGACCAGATCGAATATGTGAAGACTATCAAGCGTGCGCTCGACATGGCTCAGGAAACGCGTGTCGAGTTGCTCGAACTCGCCAACATCGGCCTCGTGGTTGAAATTGTGGTGCACGAGCTGGCGCGCCTTACAGAGCGCACTGGCGAGCTTCTGGCTCAGCTCGAGGACGGAAAGAGTCGCGTTAATGTGGTCGAGGTGATTGACAACCTGCGTAGGCAAATTGTCGCTACCAACAAGAGGGTACGAACTGTCGACGCGATGAGCCCGTCCGGGCGTAATCGAAAAGAAACCTATGACGTCGTAGCGCAAACGAAGACGATTGTCGACAGCTTCAAAGCTCGCATGGTCCGACACGGCGTCGAGGCCGTAGTCACAGTGGACGGCACAGATTCCAAGCGCGAGTTCGGCGTCTACATGGTGCGCGGTTTGGTTGCTCAAACGTTGGAAAACTTGATCGTGAACTCGCTGCATTGGGTGGGCCAAGCCCTGAAGGAAGGCGAAAGGACACCAACCATCCAAGTCGACATCGACACGGGCGCTAGCGCAATCATCGTCACGGACAACGGGCCTGGGGTTGATCCTCGCTACGCCAAGGCCATTTTTAAGCCCTACTACTCGACGCGAAAGAAGGGCAAGGGCCTTGGACTCTACATAGCTTCGGAACTAGCTTCCTATCACGGAGGGAAGCTCTATCTCGATGAGATGCCGGATGAAGACGGACGGCTCAGAACCTTCATTCTGGAGCTTCCGCGGGAGGGGAAATGAATATCCATGAGATCAAGAATGCCACCGGGGCGGAGAATTCCGAGTCGATGGAGGAGACCAAGGGTAACGCTGGTGATGCGCCGATAGAGGGGACGCAAGGAACCGAGCAAGCCAAGCCTCTACGCATCCTTGTCGTCGACGACGAGTTTGTTCAGTTTGTGTATGCGCAGCTTCGGGAGAGCGAGCCCGATATCGAAACGTTGCTTGGCGATGTCGATGCGCCGGAGGTTGCGAACCTGTTGCATCTCTGTGCCGAAAAGATGGATGGAAGGGTGTTCGAAGCTGATCCCAAAGCGTTCCAGAAATTCCTCATGTCGGATGCCTTTGTTCAAGACGTGCTCCTCAGCGATTGGTTCCGCGAGAAGGCCGACAGCGACCTAGTCAGCAGGTTTTCCAATTTTTTCACGCGAGCTGATCGTGGCAAGGCGCTGCGAGGGGAATTTGACGCAGCGTTTCCCGCGCAGGAGTTTCTAGTCGACTTCGTTCCGAAACGCCCTGGACGAGCGGAGGCAATAGCTTACGACTTCTTGTTCTTGGACTTGGTTTTGGTCGGCAATGGGTCTCCCGTTGACGACTTGAAGATGTATCTCCGGGAGCTCTCAAACGAGGCCGGAGACAAATCCATGCCGCCCATCGTCGTCATGTCGACCGCCGAAGAGGAGTTGACAAAGCATCGGCAGGAGTTCAGCAAGGCATCCCAGATCAGCGCGGCCGGCCTCTGGATACTTCCCAAGTCCGATCTGGCTTCCGAGGATTTCAAGGCTCGCGGGCTGCGCGTTCTCTTCGATCAACTGATGGCTCAGTGCGCGGCCGCCCAACGTATGCGCGCGTTCATCCGCAGTTGGGCCGATGCACTCAAGAGGGCGGCGGATGAGGCCGCGACTACGCTGTGGAACTTGGACGCGGCCGCGATCCAGCGCGTTCATCTCACTGCGATCGCCGACAACGATCCATTCGACGGACATCTCGGTGACCTCATTAGCCGCGAATATCTCTGGCACGTCGAACGAGACAATGCGGTCGCTAAGAAAATTGGCGAGTTGGATGCATGCTTGCGAGAGCACATGGACGGCGGCGACGGATTGAAGACCCGCTTCATGTCGCCCATCGTGAATCCCGAAGTGGGTCGGGCCTTCTACTCCCACTATGTCTGGAGCGGTTGGCCCACAGGTGAGGCGTTCTACGGACCGGCAGTCGATAAGCCGGAACAGCGATTCAACTCCACGCTTCCGTTCGGTTCGGTCCTCGCGTCAAACCTGAAAGCTGGCGGCGAGTGCCTCGTTCACGTGACGCAACAGTGCGATTTGAATGTCACTACGAGAGACGACATGGCAGGAAGTAGATCGGCCGTATTCGCGATTGCGGAAGTTCATGAGGCCCTGCCGCACCATCTCTCTCGGTTCGACAGCAGGGATCTTGTGGCGGTCGGGCTAAAAACGGCCGCTGGAGTTTTCGACTTGCAATATGCGCCAGGCCGAGTATTGGCGATGCCAATTGCCGACTTCCTGAAGCGTGCGGAAGCCGACAAGCTCGCGGTTGTCGGACGGCTGCGGTTCGATGTCGCCGCTCAGTTCGCCCAGGCGACTGCGAGTCAGTTGACACGCCCGGCGGCATTCAAGATGGCGCGCGACTCCGAAGTTGTCGTGAAGGCGTTCTTGCTTTGCGAGAAGATCCCCAAAAAGCCGGCCACCGCTTATTCGGACTCGACTGGCTGCCACCGCTTGATAATGGCAGTTCGCGGTGGCGATCAGTCACTGTCGTTCCCCGGCGAGGATGCAATGCGGCTTGCGGTTTGGCTGGAGCGCATGCTGATCGCCCATTGCGGAGGATCGGGGCTTGATTTGGCCGCGCTGTCCAACAAACTGCGGCTTGGCGTGAAGGTCAAGCAAGACATCGTGACCAATGTCCGCTTGGATTTGCACTACGGGAATATGACCAACCCACAGGAAACTATCGACGGCCTGGCAGCGCCGAAGGGCGTGGCGGTTAAGCTCCTGCTAATCGCGGACGAGTCGACGAAAGCACCATAGGGGGTCTTAAACGCTACTTATGGCACACCACACACGCTCCTCCGCCTTCGTCTTCGCCAAAGAGGTCATCGATGTCAACGATGTTCTCGATTGGCCGCAGAGGATTGATCGGCTTGCGGTTCAACTCCCGCTGCTTCCGCCGTTCGAAGTCTTCAACGATCTGCTGAACCCGTTCCGGCTTGGCGAGTTCGTCCAGTGATTCGCCCTTGGTCCAGGTGAATGGGGAACCGTGCTCCAAGGCGTTTTTCTCGTAGGTTTTGGCGTCCTCATAGGCTTCCGGATGCTGCTCGCGCAGGCGCACCCACTCAATTTTCTGCTGAAAGAAGCAGAAGGTGCAGCCGCTTCGAGAGCGCCAGTCGTAATACTTCGGGATACCCACTCCGGAGGATTCCAGGATGTCCATCACGCATCGCTTGTCGATGCCCGACTCGCGGAAGGGCAGGCGCACTTTGAGGTTCTTGTGCTTGGAGGTGTATCCCTCGCGGTAGTCCTCGTCGGCGCGGATGGCCACATAGGAGACGACAGTGTCGCCGGCCGCGAGCATCGGCCGCACCCACTGCTCGAACGGGGCGAGCTTCAATTGCCGGGTGCACCAGCGAGTCTGGGCCGAAGGCAGGAAGTGGTTGTATTCGCGCAGCCAGAAATCGAAGTCTCGCTGGGGATTGAGCCGCAGGATCGGCTTTCCAAGGAAGCCCTCCAACCGTCCCAGAAACTCATAAACCTCGGGCAGCTCCTTGCCGGTGTCGGTGAAGAAATACTCCACGTCGATTTCGGGATGATGGTGCCGGACGAACACGGCCAAAGCCGCGCTGTCCTTGCCGCCGGAGATCCCCAGAACGTGCCTCTCAGCCATGCTCGACCTCCGCGGAGTCGTCCGTCGCCAGCTTCAAGCCGGCGCGGGCGAGGGCGGCCAGCAGGACGTCGGTGTCCAAGCCCTTCGATTGAAGGCTGCTGGCTAGTTCGTCGGCCAGGTTGTCGACCGTCGCGCGGTGTCGCTCCGAAAGGTCGAATTGGCGCGAAATTGTCCTCGCCGAGGAGCCCGCCCCGATGACGACAGCGAACGCATCGGTCATGGGCTTTCTGCCGCGCACGGACACCAACGCTTCCGACTGGCGGAAACGCAAGGCCAGCCTCGCAATTTCAAGCAGGGCCTGGTCGAAATCTCGATCTGTCCAGTCGCGTGCGGGCTTATTGACCGCCAAGCCAACGATTCGCTCGATGCTCGCCAGGCTGCCATCGTGCTTTGCCAGATGACCTGCGAAGGCGTTTTGGCGCAGCTCGCCATCCAAGTCTTTGAGCAACTCCGCTCTTGCGCGCAGGCGCTCCAAAGCGTTTGCCGGCGCGTCGAGAGCTTCGAGCATGCTCGATTCAATCTTGCGCAGCATCGCCTCGTAGGCCCCTGCGAGCTCGGTGATCGGGCCTCGCAAAGCATCGACGTAATCGGAGCCGTTGGCCGCGCCGAAAACCGCCGCTAGATCCATGAACAGAACCCTGTGCGGATCGCTGGCCTTCGACAAGATGTCGCGCACTTCGCGAGCCTCGGCCGATAGGGTCGCGGTTCGCTTCGTCCAATGGGGAAGGCGGAAAACCAAGGCGACCAGGCCCTTTGCCGCTTCCAATGGGTCGCTTGCCGGCGCCGCGGCGCCGATCGATGCCAGAAGATTCGAGATCCCCGATAGGATCTGAGTTTTCTCGTCGTCTACGACCACCCAGCGAAACGAAAAGCGCTTCTCGTCCTGTAAATACTCGTCGAGATCCGCGTCGTTCAAGCTGGGGATGAACATGCTGTCCTTGTAGACCGCTAGGTTCCCTTTGTGAGCCAAAAGGAAGGCCGTCAGAAGGATGGGTCTGACGGCGGAGCGAACGCCAAAGGGATCGCCGGCCCACAACCTGTCGATTTCAACAGCCTCCACCCGTTTGGACGCGTCGGAGAACAGCTTTCGAGTTTCCTCCCACAAGCGAATCAGGCTTGCTCCGTGCTGCTCGTCCGGAGGCTGAAAGCGCCACGTGTCCGAATCGCCGTCTTTGCGATGCAACCCCGTCCCTTTCAACAGGGACTCATAGAGCCCGCGTTCCGCCGGGAAGGCTTCGAAACCGAGGTTTTCCAGGTTCTCATTTTCCAGCATCGCATGAATCAGGTCGCGCCGAGCTTTGACGCTCGCGCTCGAAGGAGCGTCGCGGTTGATCAGCTCGCTCCAAAGTCGAGGCGAATCCCGGTAAAGATCGTCGGCCAGATCCGACGAGCAACGAGCAATTGGTGTTCCGGCCGAGCAGGTCCGTCCGGCCAAAGCCCAAGTCGCTCGAGCTATCGCAAACCGAAGTTGCTCTTCAAGGGCAGAGCGGGCGGCTGAAATTCGGGCGGTAACTTCACGCTTCCCGACTTGGTCGCCTTCCAGCTCCGGTCGTCCCTGCACGGATTGCAAGCAAACCAGCTCCAAGCCTAGTTCCTCGATCCGAGCGTAGTTCGGCGGGATTCCGACGGCCACCGGCCAAGGGCGACTGCGGGCAATCGTTTCGCATTGGCTAAGAGCGGCCTCCAAACGGACTTCTTTGGACGGAAGAGTCAACAAGAAGAGGCCGAATTCGCCTTTCTTTGGGGAGAACTTGGACGCGATCCCTTCGGCATCTTCAAGTCTGCACAGAGCCACATCCATCCACCGGAGCGTTCCCGTCTTGTGATAGTGCCGCTTGGCGATCGCTGGATAGAGATTGGCGAGGCTCGTCAGCATCGAGAAATCGATGCCGGGAAGGGTCGCCTTCGCTTGGGCAAGTGCTTTTTCGATGTCGAAGTCGCTGCCTTCGAAGACAGACCATGCTCCGAGATGCTTCTTGTAGATTGCAACTCGCCACTTTGAAAGCTGCTTCAACGCCGATTCGACTTCATTGCCGAGACTCTCCGGGAAGAGGGACCGCAGAACCTCGGTGTCGGCAGCCAAGCCTGAGGTGGCGCGAAGTAGATCAATGACGGCGATGCTTTTGATCAGGGCGGAGTGAAGCCCGCTATGGCGAGCCTCGGTTCGATCGACGGCATCCGCAGCTTGCGCCCAGCGGTGGCCGTCCGGGGAAGAAAGAATCGCTTGTTCGAGATTGCCCCTGAGGTAGTCCCAGTAGTGGTCCGGGCGATAGCAGCATTCTTCAGACAGATCCTGCTCTTTGAGGAAAGAGCGGAATCCATGGGGCTCCACGGACCCCAAGAATCCGAAGGTGCTACGTTCATTCTGGCCAAATTGCCGACGGGAAACCGGGCCGAGGAGGGCGGCCATAGCGGGGTGCAATGGCCAACACGCGTCGAGGCTCTCGGTAAAGGCTTCCACGCCAATGGCAGGCCGCCGGGCCGCCATAGCGGATGCGATGGCTCTAGCGCGGGTGCGATTGAAGTGGGGGTGGGCATTCGTTTCGACCGCACGGCCGATCAACTCCACAACCTCGTCACTTGCCGCGACCAATGGAATGTCTACGTAGCGACCTTGAACTTTCGCCCAGTCGTCACGAGCCTCGCTGCCGAGGCGGGAGGCATACTGCCGGAAGGATTGGTGCAGTATGCCGACCACGACGAGCCTTCCTTGGGCTCGGGCCGCGGACTCGGCGAGATCCTGAAAGAAATAGACGTCGTCGCCGAGGCCGAGAGCGGCTGCTTCGAGAAATTTTCCCATTTCGTCGATGACGAGGATGACCCCGTCATATCGCTCACTGGCAGCCACAGCGCACAGCTCCGCAACGACTTCCTTGGCAGAGCCAGGGCTCGCGCGCGAGCCAATCGCGTGATTTAGCGCCTTTGAAATTTCTTCCGAGACAAACCCCCTCCGGCCGACGACCGGAAGAACGAGCCAGCCGTTGCTTACGGGGAGGGCTTCGTCGAAATTCGGATGGACATTCAGGCGCAACACCTCGCGGGCTTGAGCGCGCAGGCTTTCATCGGGGCCAAGAGCTGATGCCAGAGCAACGGCTAACGAAGACTTGCCGCCGCCGAACGGGCCGGTCCAGGTGAAGGCCCGCTGATTGCTCCCCGAAATCTGCTTGGCCATGGTGTCTAGCACATCGGCGGCCGTCTTGTGGCATACATAGCCGTCGAGGGCGTCCATGCGCCCAAAGTCCACGTCCAAACGGATGGAGCGTTGGTATTGCTGCCGGATACGAACGATCTCGGAAAGCTTTTTTGTTTTTTGAGCGTTCATTCGTAGGCCTTGTCCAGCATCCTGTTTCGAAACGCCGAACTGTCCCAGCTCTTTCGAAGCACTTGCCGAAGGCCGGAGGTGTCAGTCCAAGAAAGGACGCCCAAGGTGAACTCATCCAAAGAGAAAAGGCGCTCGGCAACCGACTCCTCGTCAAGCTTGAATACGCGTCCAGGGGAGCCTTCGCCATAAACGATAGACTCGAATGCCATTGAGCTAGCGGAGGAGTTTAGAGCTTCCCAATAGTCGATCAGCGCGTAGACGAACATGCCGTTGCTGAGCGTGGGCTTCGGGCCGCGCCGAAAGGCGAAGATTCCTTTGGTTTCCTCGGCGATCAAGCCCAACTCTCCGAGCATGGGCTCGGCGAAATCTTCCGGCGAGCCGCCGCCGGATCTCGGTGCATAGCTGCGGATGCACGTATCGATGTCGCGGGTTAGGGTCGAGGCGGATACGCCGCGCTTGGTGTTGAACTTGGCCGCAAAGTCGGCCAAGGGTCTTTCAAGGTCCGTCTTTCTGAAGTTCGGTGCGGTGACCTTGTTGAACAGCCAAAACCAAGTCGTCGAGCGGTTTCCCAATCCGGCAAGCTGCCAATGGACGAACCACGCGGTCGTCGGGTTCTCCGAATAGGGGTCCAAGCCATCGTTTGAAAAAATCTTCTGAGCCGTGGTGGATAGCTCGTAGTCGTCGGAGCGGCCTTCGCTGATCAGATTGGTGGCGAGAGCCCAATGCCGGATCGAGGCGACCATGTTCTTGCCGACGCCAAACCGGGCGATCGATTCCTCGTTGGTGAAGACTGATTTCTTGATCCGGTTGTCTTCCGTTTTTTGGTCGAAGACCTTCTTGAGCCACATCTGCCTCAGCGTGAAGGTTTCATGGCCAGAGAAGTGGGGGATGTATCCCGGCGAAATGGCGGCGATTGTCATGGCCGAATTTTACCACTGGACGATCCGTCCAGGCAGTGGGATAGCTAACTGGAGGAGTTCCCCAGTGCCGGGCTCTGCCGTTAACCTCAGAGGTTCCTGTTAGTTGTCCTGATGCCAGACGTTGCTGTTAATAAGATGATAATTGCCAATTTTCTATGAAGTTTTCGCAAGAATACTCCGCTCTGGTCGAATGTTGATCTCTTCGCGATCTGCTACGGCACCCAAGAATGCCGACGGTTCCACGTCATATCCTAGGCGGTCGAATATCTCTAACCTTCTTTGCCGCGCTGCCCGTTCCAAGGCTGAGTTGATGTCGAGTCCAGTAATGATCGGGGTGGGCCGCCAGTGAAGAGCCTCCGCGTCGGAACCGAAGTCGGCCGCGGCCACCGCATTACCGAGGTTGTCGAGAAGCTCGACCCGGGCGATACCGCTCGCCGGCTCAATGGGTGATGGATGTTCGCGTCTGTTCAAGGACCCGAACCATGCGTACAGGGAGTCCTGTTAACGGACCGCCGTCCGCGCGTCTTCGAACGTCCCTGGTGAAAGCTCAATGAGCTTGACGAGACGCCTTCTGAGCGATGTGAAATCGATGGAAGCGTGCTCGTCGTACACCGGATCCTCCCTCCATCCGACGATGCGGACGGCGGACACGACGGTCGGGCCCAGGTAGGACATGTGCGCGAGCTCGCGACAGTCGTCCGTCGTGTCGAGGCCAAGATCCACTCCGCTGCGATCGTCGCTTTCAAGACTCGGCGATGGGCCTCGAAAGTGGCGGCCTCGATGACGGCGCGTGTGACCTCCTCTGCGACAAAGGAGGCTGCACCTGAAGGGTCGGCGCGCAGCGCCAGCTTGTCGGTCGGCGTGTTCATGCAGATCCGCTACGGCTCGACGATCGTGTGCTGTCGGGGCTCGAGAAACGCATCGTGGAACAGGGCCGGTGGCAGGCTTTCGCCAACCAGGTAGCCCTGGACCATGTCGCAGCCCATGACGCGCAGGAGTTCGTGTTGAGCCGCCGTCTCGACGCCTTCCACAATGACGATCAGATCCAGTTCATGGGCGAGCGATATGATGTTTCGCACGATTGTCGAATCCGCGCGGTCGGCGAGATCGACTACAAAGCTTCGGTCTATCTTCAGAATGCGGACCGGCATGCGCTTGAGGTAGCTCAGCGACGAGTAGCCGGTGCCGAAGTCGTCGATGGCCAGCCGTATGCCCAGATGCGCGAGGCGGGCGACGTTCTCCCGCGCGCGATCGTTGGCGCGCATGCAAATGCTCTCGGTTATTTCGACGACCAGGTCATCGGGCCGCAGGTCGAAGCGTTCGAGTGCGTTGGCGACCGTGTCGGCGATGTCGCGCCGGCGCAATTGCTCGACCGAGAAGTTGACCGCGACCCGCAGGTCATGGCCGGCGGCGTGCCACGCGTGAAGCTGCGCACACGCGGTCTCAAGTACCCATTGTCCGATCTTGCCGATCAGTCCTTGGTCTTCCGCGACGGGGATGAAGGTGTTGGGGCTGATCATGCCGAGTTGGGGATGCTGCCAGCGGATCAGCGCCTCGGCCGCCACCATGCGGCCGGTGCTTGCGTCGATCTCGGGTTGGTAGTGAAGGACGAACTCGTCATGCTCGACGGCGCGTCGGAGGTCTCGCCCGATCCGAAGGTGCGAGCGAGCTGTTGCGTCCGTGGCTTGATGGAGCCGGCGCGCGGGCCGGACGCTGCGCCGTCGATTCCAATTCCACCCATGCGGGTGTTCCGGGGGATTGCGTGTCGTGTGCATTGTTCCTCTCCGTGTCTCGGTTGCCGGTGGCCGAAAAATGTCTCGGCCGTGCTTCTTGGCTTTTCGACGTGTCGCAGCCAAGCACGGGGCGTTAAGGCGGGCGGACACCGATCGCGAAAGCGGAGCGAAGCCAGGCGCGCAACGCCTGGACACTGCGCCGGCATGCACCGGCCGCGAGGGATCCTACGAGACGAGGCAACCCGCGTAGGCGAGTCGCTCAGACAGCAGCGAAGGGAAAGCAAGGTGCGAAGCTGCTTCGAAGGGTCGAAGAGGTCGCTTAGCGAGGGGAGCGAGAGCAGGAAATATCGACTGGACGGCTTTACGATAGTGCGTCAGTCGAATATCGGCAAGGCATTATTGCAGCATGCTGGCTGCGCGGGTGGTGTGGAGCGTTCCGGGCGAATCTGCCCGGAACGCCGCTTTCTGGTTAGAACGGTAGCTCTTCTTCGGCGATGGAGCCGGTGGGGCGCAGCAAGAGATGCTCATGGAACCAGCGCTGGTACTTTGCGAGCTCGTTTGCGAAGTAAGCGGAGCCGGGAAACACGAGTAGCAGCTCCTGGTAATGTGCGATGCGTTCGCGAAAGCGGTCCTCCCAATGGGTAAATGGAAGGTGGGCTTGTGGATCCTGCCCCGGCCTGTTTGCGGGTTCGTCGTGCCACATTTGGCGATCTCCCGGAGGGTAGGTGCTGGACGGGAGAGCGCACGAGCCGCGACCGGGACGTGGATCATCCCGGAGGGGAAGTTGGATGCAACTGGAACGAAGACCCCGGGCGGATGCCGTACCTGTTTCAGGGGCTGACAGGTCGCGCGGCTACGATGAGCCGGTGCTGGAGAATGTCATCCAATTGTGGTTCACGCCAGGCTGGCATTCAAGGATGAAGGATAGTCGTGAGGCGAGGGCGGCCTTCCTCGGAAACGGCTGGTGATTCGTGGACCTTGCCGCGCCGGTCAGTTACTGCGTACCAGGGGCTGACCCGATGAGGGCGTTGGACGGGCTGGTGTGATTCGAGCAGTTGGCATGCACGCAGTCCTCTGTGTGGGCCGGCTCTTCGGCACAAGGGGGGAGCCGCGTCGGACCCATGCCGTTCATGCGCTCTTGCGCGGCGCGGAACATGCTGGCCTTGCGTGCCTCCATTGCGGCCTGCCGCCCGCGCTCATCGGCGGCGCGCTGCGCCTCGAGCTTCGCCGCCTGGTCCCCAAGTTCGGCGAGGTGGGCCCGGAGGCGCTTGAGGCCGCGCGTCGCGGTCTCGCGGGCATCCTCCGGAATGTGGGCGAGCAGCCGCGCGTCGTCGTCGCCGATGAGCGACGCCATCACCGAGTCGCTGTCCGCCGGCACGGGTAGCAGGGGCTGGACGGCCTCTTGCGTGATTCGCCCCGCCACGACGGCCGCAGAGAGGGTCGCCGCGCGCTGCCGCGCGTCATGGCCGAGCGACGCCCACCATCGGCATGGCACCCGCGCCTCGCGCGCCTCGCGCACCAGACGCTCGTACGCCTGGCAGAACGCCATGCGCGCCGCCACCTTGTCGCGAGCATCAAGGAGCGGCCTGGCCACCGCCAGCGCCTGCGTGATCTCGTCGGTCCATACCACGGTCACGGCGTCGTCGTCCGCGGAAAGAGCGGTCGCCCACGCCTCCTCCGCGCCAGGGCGACCATCGAGTTCCGCGACCCGCTCGAGCACGGCGGCCACGGTCAGGCGGCCCTTCAGTTCCTTGCGGCAGCGCTCCAGGGCGCGCAGTACGTCGGCGTCGGGGTAGGCCGACAGGTCCGCATCCATGACCTTCAGTGCCGCCGCGGACAGCTCGGTCCCGGTCAGTTCGGCCGTCATGGCGATGGCCTTCAGCGTGTTCGCGCTCACAGTGACTCTCCTCGTTCGGCCAGCACCTCGGCGAGGGCGGCCATGGTGGTGCCGGCTCTGTCGGACTGGCGCGCCTTGCCGGCGGTCATGAGCCTTCCCGTCACCCACTCGGTGCGCAACTTCTCGGCGTCGCTCAGTAGGCAGCCGAAGTCGTGCATGCGGCCAACGTAGTAGCTCCCCGGGTGCAGCACGAACCACGCGGCAATCAAGGGTGATTCGTCGTAGCCGATGCGCTGCACGAACTGCTTCACCTGCGAGCTGACCTTCTGGTTTCGAACTGGGGCGGCGCCGTAGCGGTCTGCATAGGCGTTCCGGTAGGCCGCCCAGGTCGTCCGGCACGCGGCCTGCAGGCGCGTCTCGCCGGCCGGATCCTGCTGGGGGGCTGGCGCCTTGGCGACAGCAGGGAGGCGTTCTGGCTCCGAACACGGCGCCGTCCCCCTGACGGTTAACTGGTGGTTCATTGGTGGTTCACTGACGGTTTGGCTCCCACTGGTGGGAGGCGTCTCGGGACACCCATGGGAGGCCTCCACTCCCATGGGTGGGAGCCCTCCGCTCCCCTGGGTGGGAGGGGTGACATCGACGGGAGGGGTGACATTGGGGGGAGGGGTGACATTGGGGGGAGGGGTGACATTGGGGGGAGGGGTGACACGGACGGGAGCCGTCTTTCGGGCCGCCGCCTCGTCCGCCAACCCCTTGAGCTTCGCGACGTTGAGCTGATACTGCTTGGTGGTGCCGGGCGCGCCACCATTGGCATGCCCGACCACCTTGAGGTATCCCGCCTCTTCAAAGCCGTGAATGATCCTGCGGGCCTGCTTTTCCGACACACGGATCTTTTCCGCAACAGCTTTCATCGACGGGTGGAGGCTCCCGCCCTCGTCATTGCACCAGTCGGCGAGGGCGAGCATTGCCAGCATCTCGCTTCCGGACGCAGGGAAGCCTTCCCACACGAGGGACATGACCTTGATGCTCACGAAGACGGTACCTCACCCGCGCGGGCCGTGGGTCGAGGAGGACAGCGCATCTCATGATCGGCGTGAATCAAGCCGCCTAATTGACGCCCGGGACATGCTGCCTGTGATTCCTCCATGTGCTTTCCTCGCTGGCATTCGTGGTCCGAGATGGTCGATGCATGCCAAGGCGGTCCGATGGCGATTGCATCGGCCGCGGGGCGGGGCATCAGGACGGGTCGAGGTCAGAGCGGCGGGAGGCGCCGGTCTACGAGCAAGGAAATGCGCGAGTGTCGCGCGAAGCGAGAGATCAAGAGCGTCCCCGCCGGGTCTCGAGTGACGGCATGGCGCCTTCGAGACAGCACAAAAATACCGGCCAGACCGTGGTTTGGCAAGTGCAGGGGATTCGCTGGCGAATTCCCCTGACGGATCGGCGCCACGGCTACGGTGGCCGCAGGAAAGGCAAGACTACAGGAGCCCCCGCTGGGCGAAGGACACATCCGCAGTGCCTGCGATGACGAAGTGGTCGAGCACCTTCACGTCGACCGTGGCGAGTGCCTCCCTCAGCCGCCGGGTCAGGAGCTCATCGGCCGTCGAAGGCTCCGACGCGCCCGAAGGGTGCTGGTGCGAGAAGATCACGCCGGCTGCACGAAGCTCGAGCGCTCGGCGCACTATCTCGCGGGGATAGACGCTGGTCTGGGTCAGCGTGCCGCGAAACGCCTCTTCGCCGCGGATAAGGTGGTTTCGGGCATTGAGGTACAGGACCACGAAGACCTCGTACGGCAGCTCCTTGAAGAACGTCCGGAGGAACTGCCTGACGACATCAGGCGAGTCGAGAACGTTCCGGGTTGTCAGTTGCTCGGCGAAGCTGCGGTGCAGAACCTCGATCGCGCAGGCGAGCGCCTCCCATGCCGGGGTGCGCGGCTCCCGGGCAAGTTCGACGATCTTGCTCCAGGATCCATCGCAGTGCTCCCAGATGTCCTCGGCTTCGGGGCCGAAGAAGCGCTCGAGCAGTGCAGCATCCGCAAGGGACGTTTGAGAGGAAAAGAAGGACAACATCGGCGTCTCCTTGGAGAAATGCGGGGAGCGCCGTGTTCCCGCGGGAAAACAACTCCCCACGGGATTGACGAGAAACTGATCCTTGACCCCGAGCCCGAAGGCCGTTCCGGTTACAGGGGCTGACCGGACGCAACGCAGCCGCGCGGCTGGGCGTTGAAGACATGCTAGTTGGCGCGTCGCACGATTTCAATGTCGGGCGGCATCCCTTGTGGCAGTGTGCGGCCTCACTGACCTCACGCCAATGCGAATCGCCCCGGCGCCAACGCGCTTGTCCACAGAAACTGGGGATAGAGCTGTGGATAAACAGCGAAGGTCCTTAGCTGTCAGGGGCATGGCGCACAGTTCGAGAAAGGAGCGAATGTGCCGAAATGTCGTTAACCAGGAATTGAACCTCGGCCGTTGCAGGACGGGCACAGCTGGAATTCTCTGCTCGTCTCGACGCCGTATCCGTGACATGCCTGGCAGGTGTCGGCGCCGAACCGCGGATCGTCGGTCGAGGAGCGTCGGTCGCGACCGGTGCCTCCGCACGAGTGGCAAGTGCGCTCGCTTGCTACGAGGGTTTCGCCGGCCCCGCGGCACAGCGGGCAAGGACGTTCATCGAGCATGGTGAGGCTCCGGTGGTCAGAAGGTATTGTCGAGGCTCAAGCGGATCTTGGCCGGCAGATCCCGCCAGCCGGCGGGGTCATCGGTGGTGACGCAATACTCGCCGGTGACGCGGGTGCCGGAGCCGTCGCGGGCGAGGTCGAGCCGCAGCTTGTACTGGCGCTGGCCGTTGGCCACGTCGGGCGATTGCACTACCTGTTCGAGGCGGTAAAGGGCGCCGGGAGTGGTCTCGTGGAGATAACCCGAGATGTAGAGTCCCGCCTCGCCGGTTCCTGATTGAACCTTGGCCTGGTTCGGAGTAACGAAGCTGTACCGGCTCATCACCCGCGCATAAGTTGAATCGACGTCGCGAACCGAGCGCGTAGAGAATGGGTTGCACACCACGTTGTTGCGCCAGTTCCGATAGATCTTCTTGCCGAGGGTATCTTCGGGCGCGTCGAGATTCATCATGGTCGGTGCGCTCGGGCTCGACTGCTGTCGCACTCGCTCGCGCGTTTCGTCAGCCTCGCGTTTGGCTTGCTCCTCGCAGGCCTTGCGATCGGCAGCGCCTATGCACTTGGCGCCGAAGATCAGGCCGTCGAGCACGTCGGCGCGAGCAGGCTGCAGGGGCGCCACCAGAAGGAGGGCGGCCAGGTATGGCGTTCGTTTCATCATCGCCTCCATGGAAGTCATCAGACCTACATCATGATGAGCAGCACAATCCATGTCAGAACAATAGCGCGGCCGACGTCGACCGCGAGATCCCGCTTTGTATCAAATCCCTCCGACAGGCCGCGCCACTTGGCGACGACGACCCATGCGATCCAGGTAACGAGGGCCATTGCTGCAATTCCGACCAGCAACTGCCTGACCTGCCCCATCTGGTAGCCGGTGGCGCCGAAGAAGCCTTGGGCGGCGGAGGTGTAGCCGAAGCTCGTGCCCTTGAGCAAGGCGGCGGAGCCTGTCCCGGCCGACGGCGTCAAGGGGGCAGGGGTATGGACATAGCCGCCCGGCGAGCCGCTTGAGGGCGTGGCGGCGAGGACCTCGGCGTAGCTGGGGGGCGTGAAGGCCAGTGTATAGCCGGCAAACTGCCCCAGGTAGGAGACGAGCTTGGTGCCGTTGCCGTCGGCCGGATCGGTCGCCCCACCCGATCTCAACCACTCCCCTACGGCGCCAGCGCCCACGAGGTGTGCCGCGGCGACGAGACCCGACGCGGTGATGGGGATGCCATTGATCGTCGTCCCCAGGTAGCTTTCGGCGCCATGGACTTTCCTGAGCGCGTTCCACTCCTGCTCGTGGTAAGCGGTTACCGCTTGGATCTGGGCGTCGGGATTCGCGAGAAGATCGGTCAGCGAATTGACCCCGTACTTGCCGGTGAAGCGGCCCGCCCAGTCGTTGGTCTTCGGCGTGCCGTCGCCGGCGTAGAGGCCTGCGTCCTGCAGGGCTGCCTCGCCGAACTGGAAAAGACCGACGTGACCGAACTGGTTGGTGACCGCCGGGTTCATCGTGCTCTCCCGCTGCCCGAGCGCTTTGAGGAAATCGGTGTAGGCCACGCCGGCCCAGACGAGGCCGGCCAGCAGAAGCAGGACGAGCGCGAGCTGTATACGGGCGTTCATGCCACGTCGCCTATTGGCTTGGGCACGGTGTGCCGTCGGGCCTGATGGAGCGCGCGTACCGGTACCTACCGTCCGCGGCGAGGCGCCACACCCCTTGGCACAACCCACGGCCGCCGACGGCCAGGTCGTGCCACCCCTCAGTCGTTGTTGGCAGCACGCGGTAGGCGGCCGCCATGACGTCGAGGCGCTGGCCCCAGCGCCCGCCGAGGCGCTTGGCGAACAGCCAGACGCTGCTGCCCGTCATACCCGACGTGCAGGTATTGCCGGCGACGACGAAGACCTCTGGCCCGCCGTCGCCGTTCAGGTCTTCGAGGATCACCTCGGGATGCATCGCCGTTTCGCAGCCGGGGAGGCTGCTCACGACGACGCCGTTGTGCAGGGCGAGAGGGGTGAGGGCCGAGATTTCGGCCCGGTCTGTCTGAGACAACGCGGCCGGCGGCACCGCCGCGAAGAGCGCGGCGGCGAGGGGCTGGAAATCGCCGTGCGACGTGTCTGCAGCCGGGGGTACGCCCGAGTAGACGAGGGCAAGGCCGATGGTAAGCCCCTGCGGGAGGTTGATTCTCTGATTCATGGCGTGACCTCCTACTGCGAAATCGCCCCGTCGGCGCCGATGAGGACGGGCCAGACGTGAATCCCGGCCGCCTCGAGGAGCGCATCGGCCGACATAGGCACCATATGCAGGTCGGCCGAGGCCCGCAGTCGCAGGAAATCCTCCCGAGTGCCTACGGACGCGACGATCCCCCGCGCGCCCATCCGACGCAATGCGTCCGCATTGCGTTGCAGCCATTCGAGGGAGGCCGGGTCGTCGCCGACTATGAAGATGGGCTGCCCGGGTCCGCCCGGCAGCTTGCTGGGCATTGGGTTCTGCAGCAACCGACCGGGCCCTGCGCGGGTCGAGACCACCGGGAAGAGCTGAGGCGGCTGTAGTTGCGCCGGCATCTGGGGGGCCGGCGCCGCTTCGCCGACGTCGTCGGCGAACGGTTCGAAGTATGGCGCGAGCGGCATGCCTCCGGCGTCGTGGATGACGGTGGGCGGCCGGCTGGCAAGGGGGGGCGCCGACCAGGACGGCGCGGCGAGAAGAACGGCCAGCATGGGGATGAAACGGATCGGATTCATCGCATTCACCACAAGCCGAACTGGATGCTGCCGAGAAAGATCTGGCCGCGCACCCGGCAGCAGGCGTACGGACGCCACAGCGTGTAGGCGTAGCTTCCGGAACGGGTGGTCATGGCGTCGCCGTAGGAGACTGGGCTCGCAGTGTCATTGAGCCCGAAGACGTGGCAGGGTGTGGGGAGCGCGACGTTCATCTGCCACAGGCCACCCATGGGATCGTTCTCCCGCGCCGGCGGCGGATCCCACACCAGCTGACCGCGCCGGCGCCGCGTGCCCCCCGAGGGGACGTAGGCGTAGACGTGCGGCTGCGCCGGTCGGGTGATGAAATCGGCGATGCGCTGCGACAGGACCGCGGCGGCCTTGACCTCGTGCTGTTGCACCACCTCGCCGGTGCGTGGATAGAGGTTGCCCCAGGTGTTAAGTGGCCAGGTGCCGACCTCGCGCATGCCCGGCACCCAGGAGGCCGGAAGCAGGAGCTCTGCCGGCAGATAAGAACGCCACACGGCCGCGTCCAGGGGCGATTGGTAGTAGGGCACGAAGGGAATCACGGCCGAGGGGCAGGTGACGAGGTCGGGCAGTCCAGCCGCGGGATGGCCGATGACATCCGCGTCGCGGAAGCGCCGCTGCTTGTCTGTGCGATCGGCCTGAGATTGTGTGCCGGCGCTGTCGGCCAAGTCGACGCCGAGCAGTGTCCCGAGGAGCCCTCGGCTCGCGGCTGCGAGCGGGATGCCGATCTCGGGCCAGGGGTGCGTGGCCACATCGTGGTAGGTGCTCACTACCAGGTCGGGGGCGAAGTGGCTGAAGCGGGTAGACGTGCGGATGGAGCAGCCGACGGGCGTGCACTGCAACCAGTAGCAGATCCCCGACACATGCCAGGCAGCGCAGGCCGGGTAGCTTGCGACTGCCTGGGCGAGGAGGGCAGCGGTGGAGGTGATCTCCAAGGCGCCCGACTGGGGCGCGCAGGTGACGACGCAGGCGGCCAGGAGCGTGCGCAGACGTCGCGTCGCGGCCGACCGGGTGACGGAGAACGCGCGCATGCCGCTTCCTCCTACCGACCGCGCCGGGCAAGCCATGTCTGGTAGATGGCGCGGGCCTGATTCACGTCCCCCACGCCGTAAACCACGGCCGCCCCATCGAAGACGATCGCCGGCACCTTGGTGAGCCGGTACTGCATGGCCGCGGCCAGGCCCTGTGCGCTGGTCCCGATCGCCTGGCGGTCGGCCTCGGTGAGCGCCTCGAAGCGGCGCTTGGCGATCGCTTCGGCATGAGCGGGGTCGGGGGGTAGCCCGGCGGACAGGGCGGCATTGATTCGCTCCATGCCGTCAACGTGATACACCGTCGCCGTTCCCGTGCCGCGCACGTGCTGGGTGCCGAGCAGGAAGACCTCGACCCGCTCCTGAGCCTGAACGGGCGGAAGGGCGGCGGTACAGGCCAGCGACGCGACGAGCTGGCGCAACGTCGCGCTCACTTGCCTGCTTCCCCGGCTGCGCGCGTCAGGGCTTCCTCGAGCTCGGCGCCGGGGATCGTGCCGACCAGCCGGCGCCCATTGGTCAGCACGAGGGTTGGCGTGTTGCGGATACCACGGCTACGTCCGAACTCGACAATCCGCCCGACCCGCTCCATGGCCGGCTCGCAGTGGGGCTCGATCTGCCGTGGCGCCGGCGCGCCTTCCATGTAGGCCTGCCATTTACCGGCCTGTTGACCGCCCGTGCCGCACCAGGCGGCCACCGCTGCGGGAATCGATTCGGGGGAGACAACGGGGTACGTGAAGGTGTAGATCGTCACATTGTCGAGTGCGGCGAGCGTAGGCTGCAGCGACCGGCACGCAGGGCAAGCCGGATCCTCGAACACGGCGAGCCGCCGCGAGCCGTTCCCGCGCACCGTCTTGATCGCAAGGTCGAGCGGCAGATCGGCGAAGGGGATTGCCGCGAGCGCTTCGAGCCTCGCCTGCGTGAGGTCGCGGCGATCAACCATGTCCACCAGGCGACCCTCCACGAAGGCGTAGCGCCCGGTCGCGTCCACATAGAAGACGTCCGTTCCATTGACGATCTCGTAGATGCCGGAAACTGGCGTGGGGGCCACCGAGTCGGGCCGGACCTGTCCGGCGGTGTTGCGCGTGACGGCGGCCTTGATGTCGTCGGACGCCTTGATCGGATCGGCCGTGGCGATGCCGAGGGAGAAGGACAGGAGGATCGCGCCCGCCACATGACTTACAGCGCGGTACATCTTCGAGGTGTACGTACCGGGTCGGGCGGCGTATTTTTCAGAGTGGGTGATTGTCATTGGTACATTCCTCACCTGTGTAGGAGGCACGTATGAAGCCAATTGCGAACCTGATCCGTACGCCGTTCGTTTGCGCGTTTGCCCTCCTGGCGGGCATGGCGAAGCCGTTGGCTTTCTTCCTGACGACAGGGCGTGATGCGGATGCAGAGAACCATGAACGCGGCACTGACGCGTTCGGGCGAAATGACATCGCGCCGTTCGACTACGGACCTTTTGGGGGCTTGGACAATACCGAGGGGGCTTACACCGGTTACACGGTGCATGGTCGCGAACCGATCTCTGTCGGTCGCAACGGGGAGCGAGTCGGCGCATATTCCGGCGACCCCATCGTCCATTTCTGAGTCTGACGCCATCATCATCGTCCCCGCCGGAGTGTGTGCCCGACACCACCAACAAAGCGGGTGGCGATATGTGCTCCGGATTGGCCCGCCGCCATGCCCGCTGTGATTGCACTGTGCTTCATGGCATCGATGCCATGCACTACGTGCAGGCTCGCCCATCCCATCATCCCGCTCCAGATCAGGGGTAGGCCGAGATAAAGGCCGATGAGGAGCGTATTCAAGGTGCTACGCTTGAGCGCCGCGTCGAACTCCAGGTGCAGGACGTTGAGTAGAAGGTGCTCGGCGTCCGGGTACATCGCGATCCACAGGTGTTCGTCGATCCACATCGCGATGTACCAGAGGACCGCCCAAAGCTTGACCGTGAAGATGGCGAGCGCGCCCAGGAACATGATTTGAAGGCTGTAGCGCCCGAAGACCAGGATCAGGGGCAGGAACATGTAGATGCCCATGAGGATCAGGGGCTGGGCCAGGGTTGCAAACTGGATGATGGGAAAGCGGGAAGCCTGGGTGTGGAGCGCCTTGTTCACCATCCCCGCCATTCCTGCGACGTCGGGTCCGGCTCCGAGTAAGGCCTGGTACCAGCGGCGATTGTCATCGGGGAGCATCGTCTCGGGCGCGAGCGCCGGATTTGACCGCCCCGTGGCGAGCCTTGCCAATCCGTCCTCCCGCTTCTCGACGGCGACTGGGCTGAACACCAGCGCCACCTTCTCGGTCAGCGAGGTCGGCATCGCCGCGAGATTGCCGACGCCCTTGACCAGCTTGGCTCGCACGCCGATCGCAGGATCCGCCCACCATTCGAGACAGGTGGGGCGCCCGTAGTCCGGGACTGCGGTGTTGGCATCCATATCCGCATCCTGGACGGCTTTGTCGAGAGCGAACCCCGGCACGCCGGCACGCGCATGCAGGGCCGGGTAGAGGTTCGGGTCGGCCTGAAAGGCGTGGCTTCCCATCCAGTCGGGATCCCCTTCGCCGTAGGCCTCCAGCGCGGCAGCCGCGGCAGGGGATGGCGGATTTTCGAGATAACGGGACCGGCCTGGCAGGTAGCATTCGTTGTAGAAGCGCTGCACCTCCGCGCGCAGGGTCGGATCCTCCACCGCGGCGGAGCGGGCGAATTCTTCCACTTCCCGGAGGCCGCTCAAGCCGCCCGAGATGCCGCCGCGCACCGCATCATTGAACCCGGCAGACAGGCCCATGACGGAAAACCACCAGGGGGGCAGCGCGAGGTTCTGCGGCACCGAGCTGAAGGCATCGTCGTAGGTGCTGTCCGAGCTCGTTCCGGTTGCAGTGGCGGGAGCCGGATTGAGTGCGGTCGCTGCGGGCGTGTGGCGGAGACTGACGTTTTGGAGGCTGGTGCCGACCGGCGTGAAGCAGAAGGCCATGACGAAGATGGCGGTCCAGAACTCGACCTCCATTTTCCTCACCATCCAGGCCGCATCGGCGCCTTCGACGGCGTTCATTTCATGGGCGCGCAACCAGGTGCCGATGATGATGAAGAGGAAGGGGAGGAAGATGATGCCAGTGTCCACGAGGATGTCGCGAAAGATGCCCGCGAACGCCCAACCGTACATGGTGGTGAAGAGCTCCAGGTAACTGTCGACGCTCACGGCAGGTCCTCCTACATGCTGTGGCCGAATGGAATTCCGAGCACCACGATGAGCTCGATGAAGAGCAAGCCGATGCAGATCCGGTGGCGCGCGCCCAGGAAGGCCGCGCGGGCTTCGTTGGGCCAGTGCGCCGGCAAGCGGCGGGTGAGCCACGGCCAGGCAAGCCACAGGGCGCCGATCGCGAGGAGGTGTAATCCGGCCAGGTACGGTTTGATCCGCCCGACGACCTGATGCAGGACCTCCAGATCGTCGCGGAATCCGAGCGCAATCAGCGCTACCACGACGAAGGCGGCGAGCCCGACAATCGCCAGCAGTGCGGCCATGACCGAGCGGGCGAGAGGACGAGTGACGAGGCGTCGGCGTCGCGACGGCAACGGATGAACCGTCATTTCCTGACCCGCCCGTCAATCATGGGCCGCTGGTCGACCGGCTGCTGCACGGCATTCGCGGCCGAAGCGGCGCGCGCGGCGTGATAATTGTCCAGCAGGATGGTCGCCGTCTCGGAGATGACGCGCTTACGGACATTGGCCTCGTAGAGCACGTCGTCGATGTGGCGGTTCAGCTCGGCGAGCTTGGATTCGATCTGTGTATTGGCGGTCTTGTACACCTCAGGGATCATCCGTCCCGTCAGGAGCAGGTTTCGGATGATCAGTGCCTTGTCGACGGTCCTCGCCAGTGCCACGTCCTGGACCAGGCGCTGGCGCGCAATGCCTTGCTCGATGGCAGGGAGCTCGCGAATGGCGTCGACGAGCTCGCGGGTCACGACGATACCGGGAGCGGACGCCGCCGCGAGATCCGTCCCGCGTGGCACGACGTTGGCAAATACGGCGTCGACTTGCCGTTGCACGACCGGGATTTCAAGCTCGAACTTCTGAATCAGGCCAAGGCCGGTCTTCGACTGCGGGACCGGGCAGGCATTTTCCTTGCAGGTACTTATCTCCACATCGCCAAGTACGTCCGTTCCAAACGTGGCGGCGCTTCCCGGAGAGGGGAAGGTCGCAGTCAACTTGACAGCAGGATAGGCTGCAGCCGGCGTCTTGGGCGATTGCCCCATTGTAACGTTGAAGCCCCCGAATACTGTGTCATGCACTATTCGGACAGGCTCCTGGGCGACTCCCCCGGCCTTTTCCCCTCCGATCCAACTGATACCCTCATTCCCGGCACTGGCATTTACCTTGTCCTTCGCCACCACCACATCCCTGGTGACGGTAGCCTGCTGCTTCCAGGCCTCGCCCCGCGCCATGCGGATGAAATCCTCGTAGGGATCCTCGCCGGCCTTGATCTGGGCCTCCATCTCCTCGCAGCTCTTGGTGGCGATCTGGATTGCCACCTCGGCCTTCTTCGCGTAGGTCTGGAATAGCTCGTACAGACCGGGCGATGCCCGCTGGAAGAGGTACAGCGGCAACGCGGCGATGCCGGCCTGAACGGCGTTCGTGACCTGGGTGCCGAGTTGCGCGAACCGGTTCATGAGGTTCTGGAACGAAACCTCGAAGTCGTAGGCTCCGCACGAGTAGTGGAGGCGGGCCACCCCTGACAGGGTGAGCTTGTAGGGCACGCCGTGGGGGTTGGCCGCACGCGAAGCGGAATCGCCGCCTCCCAGCCGGTAATAGAGCCCGGATCGGGTGCTCGGGATGTCCGCGGCCTGGAGGGCCATGGCGGCGAGCCCAAGGAGGACGGCGGCGCCAATGCTTCGCATCGTCTTCATGGGTTCTTCCGTGAGGACTTGATGACACGGCCCGCGAGCTCGGCGGCTGTGCCCGAGAACCGGCCGTCGAGGATCTGGTCGACGGCGACGTGGTGGCGCCCGAGGCGACTTACGAACGGCGTCGCGTCCGCGGTATTGGCGACCGTCAGCGGCAGCCGGATGGCGGCCCATTCCAGCCACTGGAACAGGCGCTCTCCCAGCTGCTGGCGGGCGTTTTCGATGCCGGACACGAGGACCAGAGTCCGCCCGAAGAGCACGGTGTTGAGGTCTTCGTCCAAGTCGTCGCCGTCCACCTCAAGGCCGACGATGACCCCGGAAATGACGCCTCGGCCGCTCGCCAGGAGGTGGATGTAGGCCACGTCGTCCGGCTCCGAGAGCGCCTTGGCGCGGGCCCACAGGGCAAATGCGTCGTCGGGCACGCACTCCAGGAAGATCAGCCGGTGGTGTCCGCGGGCTTCGGCTGTGACCCGATCGAGCTGCGTGGCCAGGATAAGGTCGGCGGCAAGGGGTTCGCGCGGATCCTGTGTGTCCATCACGCTGCCCTCTTCGCCGCGATCTCGCGGGAAATCGCGTAGGCCGCCTCGAGTTCGGTGCAGCCGGTGGCCTTCATGATGTCCAGGCGCCAGGCCTTCTCGTGCTTCTCCGTCATCGCGAGCGCGATGGCGAGGGGCGGGGGCACATTCCTGAAGAGGGCCTGCATTTGCGGATTGAGGATCACCCCCTCGGTGTACTTCGGAGGCTCCTTGCGAGTGGACTCCATCAGCGCGCGCTGTTCGGGGGTCAAGGTGCGGAAGCGGGCGACCTGCGCGATCTCGTCGCGGTCCATGGTGAGGAGCACCCAGTGCTCGCACATGTTGAGAATTCGGGAGGCCGATGCCGGAAAGTCCTGCATGTTCTGGGTGCCGAGCCAGTACCACGCGCCGAGCTTCCGCCACATCTTGGTAATCTTGACGGAGTAGACGTTCAGCAGATCATTGGCCGTGATGATGTGCCCTTCGTCGGTGAGGTTGATGATGGGGCGGTGGTCATACTGGGTCGCCTCGGCCAGCGCCTGGACATGGGTAATCAGGGACGTATAGGCGACCGCGAGGGCATCCTCATATCCCTCCTGCGCCAGCGTGCCCATCTCCACGATCGTCACGTCAGCATCCGGCCAGGTCGCGCCGTAGCGGTTGAAGAGCCTTCCGCGCAGACCGTCGCAGAAGACCATCATCGCCTGGCCCATCTCCTCGGCCCGGTCGCGCCGCGAGGGCCCCAGATCCTCGTCGTCACGCATGGCCATCAGGGCGTGGGCGACGTCCTGCACCCGGGGATGCGGCTGGCCGCGGTCGCGGGCCTGGCGCGCGGCGGCCAGGATTCCCCGAGCGACCAGGTAGCGGTCCGCGCGACTCATCTTGCGCATCTCGCATTCCTCTCCGCCGGTAATCATCAGCGTCGTCGCAATGACCATCTCGCCCAGGATGTCGCGCTTGCCGGGGTCCGCGCCTTCGTCATCGTCCTCGGGCGACGCGGGGAGCCCGTCGGGGTCCGCGTCCGGGAGCTCATCGTCGTCCGGCGTCCCGTATGCCTCGTCGAGGGCCTTGATGCCTTCCTGATCGAAGAGCCGCGGAGCCATCGCGAAGGGTGGCAGGCTGACATGCGTATCGGGGGTGAGCTCGACCTGGTTGACGGTGAGCCCGTGGCGGCGCATGTGCTCGCCCAGGAGGCCGAAGGATTTCCCTGCGTCGATGATGAAGAAGCGTGGTCGGTAGATCGCCATCATCTGCATCGCTAGATAGCACAGGGTCGCCGACTTGCCGGCGCCGGTCGGACCCAGGGTGAGGAGGTGGGCGTTCTTGTTGCGGTCGTGGGGATTCAAGGGGTCGAACAGGAGGGGCTCGCCGCCGCGGTTCCATAGCCAGAAGCCGGGCTTGCCCGTACCGCGGGCGCGCCCATAGAGGGGAAGCAGGGACGCGATCTGGGAGGCGAAGGCGAGGCGCGAGCGGCGCAGGTGGCGCGCGTCGAACCCGGGGTCGAAGCACATCGGGAGTGCGCGCAGGAAGACGTCGCAGCCGTGCAGCTCGTCCACCGGCTGAATGAAGCGGAGCCCCGATGTATGCAGGGCTGCGGTGAGGTCTGCCACCGTGCGCCCCAGCTGGGAGGTGTCTTCGCCCCGCACGAACAGCGTGAGGTACATCGGGTAGAGCTTGTCGGTGCGCATGTTGTCGAGGACGGCCTCCGCCTCATCGTAGGTGTGAGCGGCTTCGAGGATGTTCGCGCGCGAGGCGCTCTTGATGGCTTCGATGCGACCGGTCATCGTGTCCTGCGGGCAGATGACGACGGTCGCCGAGAGCATCGTGCCGTCGGGAAAGCGATCGAAGCGCGCGAAGAGCTTGCCGGCATGATCGCGCTCGGCGGTGAAGTGGCCGATCTCGGGGAGCTTGCGCATCGATTGCAGCGCCAGCGCCCGCACCGGCCGGCCGTCGAAAAACCACAGGCCGGCCTCGGGATCCGACTTGGGCGCAGCAAGGAAGAGCAATTCCCCAAGATCGAGGTTGTCTGGCGCCTCGTCGGGTTGCGGATACGGACACAGCCGGAGCAGCTCGCCTACGGTGTCGGCGAAGTCTGGCTTCGGGTTGAAGAACGGCAACAGCCACGAGTAAAAATCTGCGGCGTTCATCGGCCGGGCATGGATGCCGGTCTGCGCCAGGCCGGCGACGAGCCCGCGTGCCGTCTGCTGAAGCGTCTCGACGGGATCGAGAAGCTCCCGGGAGAAGTCGAAGCGAGGCGGGAAACGGCGATAGATGGCGCAACGCACGCGGCGGATCTGGCCGCGCCACCGGTTGCCCGACACCCCCTCATCGAGAAAGAGGCCCTCGGGCCGGGCCACGAGTGACAGATGCTCGGCCATCTCGGCGAGGAAGTGGCGCGTGAAGTCGCTCGCAAGAATCTGCCGCGCCCGCTCGGGTGCCTTGGCATGCACCGAGACGATGTAGTCGCGTATGCGCTCGATCTGCCACGAGAGATCCGTGTCGTCGTTGCAGAAGAACTGGACGACCCACGGGGCCTCGTCGTACTCCGGCAGGGCCTGGAGCGCCGCCTGGACCTCCGCGCAGCGTGCCTTGAGATACTGATCGGCACAGGCTTCGCTCGGCATCGGATCGAGCTCGTAGAGCAGTGCGCGGGAGACGCCGTCCTCGAGGAGGAAGGTGCCGGTCTTCTCGTCGAAGTCCCGCCAGGGCAGCAGGTCGGTGATGCTGGGTGGGCGGGAGGCGAGCCGCTGGCGCTCCCGCACCGGGAGGGGGTTCCTCGGCACGGCGGGCTCGCAGCGCGAGACCTCCGTGTCGGCAGGGGCGGACCCGGCGGTTGGCGCGAGCCCCAGCATGCGAATCAATCCGAGCATGGCCGTCGCTCCTTTAGGGGTGGGCCACCCGGCTGGTGGCAGAATCGCGCGCCGGCCGTAGCGCGTCCGCCTCGCCGGGGAGCAGGTATTCGACCCGCTCGTACATCGGAAACGCCGTCACGTAGCCCGGTGCCGGGTACTTCCCTCGGGACAGGTGGGGAAACACGACCATGATGAGATCCGGGTTGGGCAGCCGGGCGAAGCGGCGCTCAAGCTGGAGCATCGCCGGCTCCAGGACGGGGCCGGGCAGGACTTCGGTGGCGGGCCGCAGCGGGAGGGCTTCGCGGGCCCGGATGCGCTCGTATTCGGAGGTACGCTTGCGGTAGATCTCCTCTACGGTGGGTCCGTCGTCCGGCAAGGGCGACTTGCGGGGTCCTGCGACGCTGCAGGCGCCGAGGGCGAGGGCCGCGACCGTGGCAGCTGCGAGGAGGCGGGCGAACCGCGGAAAATCAGTCCAGTCCATAGTAGCTACCTCGCAGATGGGACGTCGTGGTGGTCGGGGCGTCGAGACGCCCGTAGTCGATTCGCCGCGCGTCGGGGGCCTTGTCGATCTGGATTTCGGCGTCGATGTGCACGTCCACCTCGCCCCCCGCGCGTACGACGACCGCATCGAAACTGTCGGCGAGCCGGCGCATCAGCCAGTTCGTCACCTCGTCGGTGCCGGCGCTCGCCATCTGCCCGAGGATGTAGGTGCCCTTGCTCCCGGTGACCCGGCTGGAGGTGGTGCCAAAGACGTTCTCGGTGGTGGTGGTCTGGGCCGCGGCCGCCGCCTGGCCCGCGATCGACAGGCTGCGCAGGCCGATGGTGTCGGCGAGGACGGCCGGGGCATTGGTGACGAACTGCCCGGGGATGCATGGGTTGCCGTGGCGGTCGGAGATCCAGCCGAGCTTCGGCGCCGCGGCGAGCGAAGGCTTGCCGCCGGCGGCCCCACCGCTTGCGCCGTACAACGGGGTCGTTCCGTCGCGGCGACGGCTGACCGTCTGAATGCTTCCGTCGTTGAAGACGAAGGTCATGGACTGGATGAGGCCCTCGGCGCAGGAGAGCGTCATGTCGCCGATGGCAACGCCCGACACCACGATGCCGGCGAGGTTGCGGGGAAGATAATGACCGTTGGCGGCCAGGTTCTCGGGCCCCAGCAGAAGCTTGAACTGCATCGGATCGGTCACTTTGCCGTCCACCGGTACGCGGCCGATGATCGCGGTCATGTTGGCGACGCCTGTCAGGGTCGCGTTCTCGGGGATCGTGTAGAAGGGCGTGGGGGCAGGGGCGGCCGTTCGGGCCGGCGCGCGCGCCGTACGGCGGGCGGGCGGCGCGGCTTCGGCGAGGGTGACCTTGCGCACGACGCCTTGCCTTCCGTCGGCGCCCTTGCCCATCTCGTAGCCCAGCGGCAGGATGCGGGTCGGCGCGGCGGTCCCGACCAGCGCCGTCGCATCCGGTTTCGCCTTGTCGAAGCCGAAGCCGGCAGGGAGGTTGGCCGCGCCGATCGCTGATCCCAGCACACCGCTCGACGCCTGTGAGTCGGCCGCGGCGGCCTGCTGGCGCTTGAGGGCGTCCATTTCGGCTGTCATTTCAGTACGCAACTCACGGCGAAGCTGCTCGCGGATGCGATCCTCGCTACGCTGGTGGCGATCGTTCTGCTCCAGCAGGCGCCGGTTTTCGGCGATCAGGGACTGCACCTGGTCGTTCAACTCGGTGTAGCCCGCGACCACCGTTTTGAGGGTTTCCTGCGGCGTATCGGCGTCGGCCCCCTTGGCGGTGGGCGGCAGGGGTACTTCCGGCACTGCGGTCAAGGGCGGCCCCGGCTCGACGCCCGGCGTGTCGCTCTGCCGATAGAGGATGTAGCCCGTCACGATGAGGGCAATCACGGCGAGGAAGGGGACCAGCCTGTTCTGGACAATCTGCATGGCCGGTCTCCTAGCGCCACAGCGGCACGGCCGCAAACGGCCGGTCGGAGACGAGGTAGACGGCGGTCGTGTCGGCCTCGGAGCCATGGGGCAAGAGATGCCAGTGCTGGGGCGTTGCGGCGATCCACTGCCCGCGTAGCCACCGCGTGTCCAGCTCGAGGTCGATGGCGCGCCCGGTGCGGTTCGTGAAGCGCACGGCGGTCACGTACAGCGACCCGCTCGACCAGGCCCCCAAGGGCGCCGTTTCGATCTCTCCTCCCCGGTAGAGGCCGGCCACGGGGGACCGATCGACCGGCTCCTGGCGCACGCCCGGCAGGGTGGGGAGCAGGCGGGCCGGCGCATACAGCATCTGCGCCGCGTAGCGCGTGAGCTGGATCATGTCGACCGCCGGCTCGTCGTTCCGCCGGGTTGCGGCGAGTTCGTCACTCTCTTCGGCGGCATCACCGGGCAGATGGACGCGGAGTATCGGCGGGACCTGGACGCCTTCGACCGACTCGATATCGAGCGGAACCGTCGCGCCGCCGTCGATTGCCTGCGCATACAGCCGGGCGCGCGGGAAGGGTCCGTTCGCCGTCAGATACGCGGTGTCCTCGATAATCTGGAGCTCGAGCACACCCTGCAGGCTAGCGGGCACATCCATCAATGCGACGAACGGGAGCTGCAGCAGGCGCTCCCGCCCTGGGCTCAGGAGCACCTGGACGGGAAGGCGCTCGAACAGCACATGCTGGGTGCGGCCGACATTGGTTTGGCGGTCGTCGGGGCGATCGGCGGGTCGAGGGGGTGGGCGCGGCGGCGCCTGCGTTTCCGGGGGCGATAGAGGACTTGCAGGCTTCCCGGCGGCCGAGCCGTGGGACTGGGGTGCGGGTGCCGGAGCGGGCTTGGGGGCCGGCTCCGGGGGGAGGGTGCCGAGATCCATGGTCGTCGTGCCTGCGGGATGCCAGGTTGGTGCCGTCCCCGACCCGACAGACCCGGGCGACAGGCTAAGCGGGGAGGGCGCCTTGGCTTCGGGCTCCTGCGCAGAGGCAGAAGCAAGAACGCCGAGACAGACAAGCGCGGTGGCGGCGCGAATGGCGATCATGACGACTCCTCCTTCGTGTCCGGGACCCGCGGCGGCACGGCCTGCGGCAGGTCCGAACCGGTAGTGGTGGGAGACGGTGCCGCGGATGGAGGCAGCGGCGCCGCCGGCGCCGGCTGGGGCGCGATCGGCGCCTCCAGGGCCTGCGGGTCGATCCGCTCGGGATGACGGCGGGCAAAGCAGTTCAGGGCGAGACCCCACGGGTTGCGCTCCCGGTCGACGTCGTAGCGCACCACGTGCAGGGGATAGCGGATGAAAGTGTCCTTCACGGGCATCCCTTTGGAGGTTTCGAGGATCTGTGCATCGAGGAGCACCGTCCATCCACCGTTGCCGTGTGCCGTCACCCGGTTCGCGGTGTAGCCGTACCCGGGAATCTCCAGGAGGGCGCGGGTGCGCTGGATCAGCTCCGCATCGCCGGTCTTGACGCTGACGTCCTTGAGGAGCTGCTCTCGGCAGGACGGCGTCAGGTAGTTCTGGAGCGCGTAGATCTGAGCGACGTAGTCCTTGGAGCCATCCTTGGCCCAGCGGTTGAGCTGCTGCCAGATGAGATAGCCGAAGGCATAGACGTTCGGGGGCGGCACCTCCGGCGTACGTCCCGCCTGAATGGTGACCCCGCGGGAGAGGTCTGGCGGGATATGCACGATGAAGTCCGTCTGCCTCACGAAGCGGTCGGCCACCGCGATCAGCACGATGACCAGCGCGACGAGGATGGCCCATGACTGGAGGCGAATCGTCGCGCGGGCGTTTGCGAGGTTGTCGGTGTAGGTAGGCATGGCAATGCTCCGGGCTCAGCACAATGGGTTCCGGCGTTTCGCCACCTGAGGGGGCACGAGGGCGCGGCCGAGGTCCCAGGCGCCCGCGTGCGCAACAAAATGAGAGCGGAGGAGGCCGAGGCGCGCCGCGCGACGCTTGAGCAGTTGAACGTAGTAGTGATCGGGGCGATTGCGCTTCATCGTAGCGAGGTACCCCGCCGCGACCCAGACCGTGGCGATGGGACCGGTGGCGATGATGAGAACGGCCACCGGTAGGTGCTGCAGGGCCAGGCCCACCACGCCGCCCACGGGGAACCACAGCAGGAAGGCCAGCCCGATGGCCCATTTCGACTCGGTGTACGAGAGTCCCTTGATGATCGAGGGCTCCGCGTTAACGCGGTCGGGCAGCGGCGCGCGGCCCGTTCCGCTGGATGCATCGGGCGTCGGCGCCAGAGGGCTGGAGGTGTCCATGGTGGCGCCTAGTCGATGATGGTGGCCGCCTCGTTGAGGAGGTAGACCATGAGCACCAGCACGACGGCGCCGACGACCGCCAGCACGCCCAGGTCCCCGAGCTCCGCGCGACCCATGCGGTATTCGTTGAACTTCGCGATGCCGCCGGCCGCGACCGCGATGAAGCCCAGCGTGGCGATGATGAGACCCAGGACGATCAGGCCGTTCTTGAAATACTGCTTGCCGATCTCGATGTAGTCCCCGGAAGCGGCACCGTCCGCGGCGACGGCCGTCGGCAACTCGGCCAGGGCTGGTTCGGCGACGAAGACCGAGGCGAGGACGCCGAGGCCAAGCAAGGCGATGTGGGCGGCGGCCTTCGCCCTGCATCGCAGGGGAAGCGCGGGGGCTTGCGCCGTGTGACGATCCGCGGCACTCGCTGCGCCCGAAGGTTGGATGAGGAGATTCATGGTTTCCTCCGTGAGGTGGTGAGGCGCCGCACCGTGGAACGTCGGCAGGCCTGCGGCCCGGCCTGCCGAGGCGGCCGCGATCTAGGTGAGCAGATAGATCAGCAGCAGGACGATGATCAGCACACGCAGCTTGTAGAACAGGAGCATCGGCAGGCGGCGCGGGTCGTCGAGGCCTTCGATCCCGAGTCTGCGCACCATGTCGGCGGCCCAGAGAACGACCACAGCGCCGACGAGCAGGGCGAAGAAGAGCCCGATGTAGCCGGGTTGGTAGCCGGCCGCGGCGGCGAAGGCGGCGGACTGCTGGGGCGACATGCCGGTACCTCCGGGCTCAGCGCCGGTAATCGCCCTTCAGCGGTTCGATCGGGCGGGGATGGCGCGGTGCGTCGAGGTGATCCGCAATACCGGCACGGATGAGATCGAGGTCGCGGGCGAGCTCGTCGTACTGAAAATGGATGCGGGCAATGGAGGGGGCATCGGCCTTCGCCGCGCGAACCTCGGTGGCGAGAAGCGCGAGCTCATGTTCCAGGCGCGCGAGGTTCTCGCGCTCGCGGTCGGTGTCGGCAGCCACCGGCAAGGTGGTAGCGGCGACGAGGGCGGCGATGGTGAAGCGGAGCAGCAATGGCATGACGGACTCCTTGGTTGCTACAGGTACTTCTTGAACGTGCTGGCGGTGGTAGAGAGGGCCGCGGCCACCAGGGTTGCGAAGATCAGGACGAGGTACGCGGGATTGAATCCGCCGAAAGGCCACGCGAGATAGGCGGTGAAACCGGCAGTGAGGAACCACCAGGTGAAGCGCTTCGAGTGGTGGTAGACGTAGGAGGACTCCCGGCCACCGGTCCACCTGCGCAGGTCGCGGCGGACCAGGCCATCGATCAGGCCGATGAAGATGGCCATCACGAAGGCCGGCAGCGCATAGAAGGCGATCGCCAGGCGGATGGCGGTGTCCTGGGCCACGTAGAAAGCGGTCTCAACGGCGCGCCCGACTTCCTTGACGATGCGGCGTACGGCGCGCGCGTGGGGTTTCGCCACGGCGTCGGGCTCGATAGCAGTCGTACGGGCGATGAAGGCGGGGGCGCCCAGCGAATGGAACGGACGCGCGACGAGCTCGGCGAAGTCGCGCGCAAAGGCGACGGTGTCGTCGACCATGAGCGACCGGGGATAGCCCTGGAGGTAGCCGAAGTCCTCCTCCACGGCGGCTATGGCGCGTTCGACGCCGCGGCCCCTCCAGAAGGTGTGATCGCCCAGGACAGTAAGGGCAGTCCCGAAGATCCAGGAGCTCAGGGTGGAAAAGGCGAGGCCGATAACAACGCTCGCCAGCGCAGCAATGGGGCCGCGGGAGCGGCCCGCCGGTGTGGCCGATGCCTGGGGCGCCGGGGGACGGGCGGATCCCGTGGATGACGCGGCGGTGCTCACAGGACTGCCCTCCTGTCGCTACGCGACATCCTCCCCGAGGGAGGGGGAGCGCCGCCTTCGGGCGGCCGGGCGGGGGCGCTCACTGCCGCCTCCCCGGCGTCATCGTCCGAGGTGTCGAAGCCCAGTGGCGCGACGAGCCCGACCGGCATGTCCTTTAGCCAATCCGTCTGAGCGGCCCAGTGCTCGGCCGTCCGATATTTGGCCCGCATCTGGAGTGCCACCTCGTGGAGCGACGGCGGAATGAAGCGATCGTTCGTGGCATCGGGCAGCGGAAAGCGCAGCTTGAAGAGGCGGTTGCCCTCCAGCAGGGCGAAGGCCTGCCCTTGTGGCAGGGCCATGATGTCAGCCGGGGAGACCATCGGCAGTCGCTGGGTGGTGAGGCGGTCTTCGTTGCGGGAGGTGAAGTCCGTCTCGGTCGACCCGTCGGTGTCGCTCACGCCGGTCACGACCATGAGGTGCTGCACGTCGACTTCGGGCAGCTGATTGCAGAAAAACTCCGCAGTGCCCGGATCCTTCACGCGCAGCATGATGATGTTGTTGAAGTTGCCCAGCACCTGCCGAGCCTTGGCGGCGTCGCCGAGCTTTGCCTCGATGTCGGGAATGGTCTGGGTGTAGGCGGTGATGCTGAAGCCCGATCCGCCCAGTTTGTTCACCATCGGCACAAACTCCGGTCCCGCGATCTCGTTCACCTCGTCGAAGTGGCAGGCCACATCCGGCAGGACGATCTTGCCTTCGGGATGGTGAGGGTCGAGGCCGGTCTTGTAGAGCTTTCCGCCGACGCTCACGAGATCGGCGAGCATCGAGTTGCCGACGGCCGCAGCGACGGTGGCATCCGAGAGGGCGTCGAGACCGACGTAGACGATGCCGCCCTGCCGGATGACCTGCATCCAGTCGAAGATCGGCCGGATATCGGTCTCGTCGAAATAGTCCGGCGAGATCAGCTTGCCGACGGGGCCGGTGGTGAGCTTCTCCAGGAAGGGGCCGAGCGAGGCCACGATCTTCTCGAAGAAGCTCCGCTCGTAGCGGACCGCGGTGGCGAGGCCCTGGAGGACTGCGTCGGGCAGCTGCAGATCCTTCAGAACGTGCACGAGGGCGATCAGGCGGTCGCTACGATCCTGCAGGGCGCGCGGAACGGTGATCTGGCGTTTCTCGATGCGGGTCTGCACTTCCTCGACAAGGATCTCCCAATTCTCGGGGCCTTCCGTGCGCAACACATGCGTCGCGTAGCGCAGGAAGAGCGGTTCGATGTCCGTGATGTCGCGCAGCAGCACGTTGTAGGTGGGCACCTGCCCGAGGGCAACCTGGGCTTGGGCGACGAGATTCGTGAAGCGCCAGGCGAATTCCTTGAAGGCCGCCGAGTTGCCGCTGGAGGGCAGGGGATTCGTCGTGCGGTTCGCGACCTCGGTGATGCGGGCGAAGTTGCCGATGCCGTTGTAACGGGCGGAGATGTCGGGGTAACCCAGGTGGAAGAGATAGAGGTGGTCGAGGCGCCCGGTCCGCGCGGCTTCGGCATGGACGCGCAGCATGAGGTCCGCGTCGCCCTTCGGGTCGATGACGACGACGACCTTCCCGTCGCGGATGTCCTGGGTGACGAAGAGCTCCATCGCACGGGTCTTGCCGACGCGCGTCGTGCCGAGGACGACCAAGTGGCCGGGGCGATGTTTCTGCCCGAGGGTGACGTGGGCCTCATTGGGCTCGACGCCGTGCAGTACCGGCGTCCCACCGAGATCGGCAGGCTCCGACAGCGGGTTCCACCAACGGGGGAGCGCGAGCGCTGCGGCAATCGGCCTGAGCGGTGTGGCGCTCATCGCGCGAAGCACCGCGCGCATTGCGCGAATGCTTGCGCCTTCGACCAGGTAGGGTTGGGCCTGCGGGCGCGTGGCGTCCATGCGGCGTTGCGTGTGTTGTTGCCCCCAGGCGAAGCCTTCGCCCAGATACAGCTTGCCCGGAATGCGCGGCAGCTTGTGCGGCGCGATGGTCGTCGCCTTGTACCGGGTGAGACCGTACTGATAACGGCATACCCGCCATGCCTGTCGGGCGCGCAGGCCGGCAAAGCCGAAGGCGAGGGCGGCGGTGCCCAGGCCCAGGTCCGGGGGCATCATCAGCGCCCACGGAGTGATGAGCGCGACGAGGCCGCAACACGCCGCGGTCAGCGCACTCCAGATCTCGATGGGGGGACGCAGCCACGCTTCGATGGTGCCGTGGCTCATGTGCGATTCGCCAAGAAGAGCGCACAACCATGGTCCATCGGCAGGGAGGACGCCGTTGAAGAGGACCATGGTTGTGCTGAAACCGCTGTTGCAGCGGTCAAGGACCCGCAAGAACTGCGGGGGGAGGGAGACGGCACGGCTATCGGGATGGGATATGGCGCCGAAGTCGTTCCGGCGCGATGGGGTCCCGCACGGAAGGTGACAGTGGCAGCGTAGAGGCGCGGGCGATCGCCCCCGATGCGGAAGCCAGTCAGACGCGGCCGATGCGGCAACTCATGCATGATCGGGAATCCTCTCCATCCGTGCGAAGACGGAGCGTGCGTAGCCGTTGGCCCGCGAGGAGTCGCCGGGGCTGTGATAGGCGCCGGCGGCGTCGAACCAGTTGGCTGCTGAGCGGCGCCGCTCGAGGAGGATCGCGCCGGCCACCCGCAGGTTGTGCCAGGGGTCGAGCGCAAGCTCGGGCGTGCGCAACTTGTCGGAGTGGTAGTGCCAGTTGACCTGCATCGGGCCGCAATCCACGTTGCGTAGCCCCTGGGCGAGGACGTGCTTTAGGTCGGTGACCGCTTCCGGATAGCGTTGGTAGCGGCGGGGGCTACGGCGGACATTGAGCGTCCACGGCCAGGGCAGCGCCAGCGCACCCCACTGCATGGTGGACTCCTGGATCGCGATGGCGAAAAAGAGCTTGGGCGGAAGCGCGAGCGACTGGGCCACGATGCGATAAGCGGGCGGGACTGGTGGATAGACCACGCGGGTGCGCTCGCGGCCGAAGGCGAGCCCAGGCACTGCCGCCAGCAGCCCGCCTTGGCAGAGGCGGACGAGGAAGGTGCGACGTGCGGGAGACGAGTTCATTGCGCCGCACCTCCCGGCGTGAAATACCAGTTGGGGAGGGTGGGGGCGTTCGGAGCGCGCCCGAAGTCGATCGCCTTGCCGTGCGGGTAGAGACGCCGCGTGGCAGCATCACCGGCTCGCTGCCAGGCGAGGACACGCTGAGTATCGTCGTGCAACAGTTTGGCGAAGAGCTCCGCGTAGCGGTCGCGCTCCGCGTCGGAGCGGGCGTGGATGCCAAGCACTTCGACCGGGCTGATGGTGGCCACGCTGAAGGCGCCGCGTGGGCCGCGCATCAGGCGTCGCGCACGGTGCAACTCCTCGACGGTGATGCCCCAGTAGCCGGCTTCGACGCGATCGACGGCCGCAACTTCGGTGGCCTCGGAGGCCGAGGGGTCGGCGGCGGTCGTGGCAGGTTGGACGGCGCGCAGCTGCGTGTGGCCGGTCTCGACTGCCGCCGCCGGGTGCAGCACGGCGACGAAGAGGAACAGGACGGTCTTTCGCATGACTCACGCCTCAGTTCTTGGCATCGACGGCGGTCACGGTGCCATCGGGTAGGCGGAGGTGGACCCGGCGCGCCTGGGAATCGATGCGCTCGATGCGCGCAATTCCGACAGCATCACCCTCGCGATAGAACGCCAGGTTGCCTTGCGTGTCGCGAATCGCGACAGAAGGCTTACTGCCCCAGGTGTCGATCGACAGGATGGTGGGCATCCGCGGCTCGGGCCCAGCCGGCTTGGGCGGCTTGGCGCGTACGGGCCGTTGTGCCGGCACCGGATTCGGCTGGGGTGGGTTGGCGAGCGCTTCCAGCCGCGTGCGAATGTCGTCATTGCGCTCATCCAACGCGACAAGGCGGGCCTCAATGGCCGAGAACCGGGCCCCAAAATCCTCGAAGGAGCGGGAGAGTTCAGCGATGCGGTCGTCAAGCTGGTCCAGCCGTCGCGAAGCGGGGGGCGGCGGCTCGGGCGCCGCGATCGTGGGTAGCGGCTGCGGCACCGGGGCCACACCTTCGGGTTTCAGCAGCGGTTCCGACGGGCTTGGGCTGAGGACCAAGAAGACTGCCCCGGCGACGAGCAGGGCAGCGATCAGGTACAGGACGCGCGCGCGGTGGTCCGACGAGGACAGCGAAATGTGTGGAGCGAAGCGGGAGAAGGCGCCGACGGGTGGAGTTTGCGGCGCGTTCATTGGATCGCCTCCGGTGGCGTGACAGGTGCGACGGGACGGGTGATGACTGCTTCCACGATCGCCACCTCGTTTGGGTCCGCAGAGTTGGGGCCGCCCAGAGTGATCGTCAGGGTGCGATCGACGGGCGAGGGATTCACGTTGTAGGAGTCCCCGAGGAGGACCTGAAGAATCGCGCGGGCCGGGTAGGGGCCCAGGACGCGATGTGATTCGGGTAGGGGTAAGGCCAGAAGGGCGGTGGCAGCGGGATCGGCGGATGCCACGCGGTAGCCCGTCCGCAGGAGGAGGTAGGCGACCGCATCGCCTACGGTTCGCACATGCTCGCGCGGGAAGTTGACAGCTGCGACTACCGCGAGCGGATCGACGACCGCTGCGGCAGGGGCAGGTTCGGCGACGGTATAACGGGCAAGGCGGACCTGGTCGGGCGGGGTGGCCCACGCACCGGTGACAACCAGCAGCAGCGCAAGCGCAAGAAGGCGAGTCATGTGGGTCCGCTCCGTGAGGGGAGGCGTCCCCACCGGGAGCGGTGAGGACGCCGGGCTGCTGGGGTCAGCGGCCAGTCACGGGGCGCAGTGTGGCGAGTGCGATTGCGTCTTGCAGCCCGAAATTCGAAAAACATTTTTCGAATTTCGCCTTGCATCGAGGGGGAAAAGATCGTAGGCGAAAGGGTGCAAGGGTGGGCGGCCGGTGGCGGTCCGCCTTCTACGGGGCTACAGGCCCAACCCGAAAGGGCGCCCAGCTCAAATTCCGCTGGGCGAAGGATTTACGGGTACGGGGCGCCTTGCGGCAAAGGCCGACGGGAGACGGGTCGCCAGACCGCCTGGAGCGGCCTGGCGACAAATGCGCCAAAGGTTCCGGTACAACCGCTGCGGCATGTCAAGCGGAAAGTCGAAAAACCTGGCGCGATTTTGATGCGGACAGAAAGGGTGAATTGCGGCACGCTCTTGTCGCGCCCCGTCAATCGCGGGCGTTATCGTGTCCTCGCCAAGTCCCCTGTCCTATGCCTAAAGTAAGGTGTGCCCTGCGCGGCCGCGAGCGGCCGTGCACGGCTTGGGACAAGACGTGAAGAAGAACAACTCGCACCTTTCAGAGGTGTTTTCGTGATGAACGACCTGCCCCCGCCGATTCCCTCGCACCAGCAGGAGGCCCGCACCCAGGCCGTCATGACCATCGGTCATTTCCTGGAGGGCCTTGGAGAGCCGGGATGGCGCAACGTGCTGCTGTGCTGGCTCGGACGATACGATGGCCTAGAGGTGTACCTCTATCCGGAGGATGACCCGATCTTGACGGTCCGCGACCTGCTGGCGCGTTACGTGGAGGCCCTGCGGCCGGCTGATCCGGCCCAGCTCGCGGCGGATCTGGTCACCCTGCCGTTCTGCCGGTACCGCGCGAAACGCGACGACGAGAAGTGGAAGCCGCTGGCCGAAACCTTCTCCGCGTTCTGCCGAGGTACGACTGTCGAGGTCTGGGAATCCGAGCGACCCTCGCCACCGCCGGAAGTGCTGCAGAAGTGGCTGCTGGCGCAGTTCTGCGCGGCTCAGATCCGCAATCGCCAGGGCTGACCCGATGGCCGCGCTTGCCGCCACATGTTTCCTGGCTGCGGCAGCGCTGGCCGGCTGGCTCGGCTGGTCCATTTACCGCGAACGGGCCGTGCGACAGCGTCCGGCCGATGCGGAGCAGGCGATGGCGGGAGCTCCCGCCACCGGTGCCCTTGCCGCCCCTGGCCTGGCCGCCAGCCGAAGCGGCTGGCTCAGGGTGCTCGACGCGCCGACGCTGGTCGAGGTATGCAAGCTTTCGAACGCGCTGCAACAGATCCATCGTGAATCGAAACTGAGCCAATCCACTTGGGATCGCGACGTCGCGCCCGCGATCCTCGGCTACCTGCGGTTCGTGCAGCTCCTGCCGGCCAGCGAGGCGCACCATCACGCCCATGTCGGCGGCTTGGCCGCCCACACGATCGAGGTACTCCATGCAGCGGTCAGCTTGCGCAATGGATACCTGCTGCCCAAGGGCGGCGCCGCCGAGGCGATCGACGCCCAGCGCGATCACTGGACCTACGCCGTCATCCTCGCCGCGCTGTTCCACGACATCGGCAAACCGATGACCGACTTGCGCGTGAGTGTCGCCGACCGGACAGGCGGCCCCGGGCGGCAATGGCTTCCGGTGTCCGGCGACATGCCGACCGCCGGCGCGGTCGAATACGAGGTGCGATTCGCGCCGAAAGCCGAACGCAACTACGGTGCGCACCGTCGCCTGCCGCTGGTGCTGGCGCCGAGGATCGTCCCTGCAACAGCCCTGGCCTTTGTGGCGCGCGAACCGCTGGTCATGCGCCAGCTCGAGGATGCCTGGTCGGGCGATGACGCAACCGGGGTGCTGACCGAGATCGTGCGCCAGGCCGATCGCCGCTCGGCCGCGAGCAACCTGCAGCATGGGCCACGCAACCAGTTCGCGACTGCGACAGCGGTCCCGCTGGTCGACCAACTGATGGACGCCATACGCCGGCTGCTGCGCCAAGGTGCGTTGCCGCTCAACCGGGACGGTGCGGCAGGTTGGATTGGCGCTGGCGCAGCCTGGTTTGTGGCGAAGCGGCTCGCGGACACGGTACGGGAAGAGATCGCGCACGCCAATCCGGACGATGGCGCGAGCATTCCCGGTCCGGCCAAGAACGACCGGCTGTTTGACACTTGGCAGGACTATGGGCTGCTGGAGCGCAACCCCGACACCGGTCAGGCGATCTGGTACGTGGAGGTCCGCGGCGAGGGCTACGCCCACGAGTTCGCGATGCTGAAGTTCCCCTTGGTGAAGCTCTTCGATTCGGCGGACGACTACCCGTCCGACTTCGATGGCGAACTCGTCGTCAAACCGCCCCGAAAGACACGGGACAAGCGAGCCGACGAACCCCCGGGCGACGGCCAGGGCGGGGCACCAAAGCCCGGTGATCGCCCTGAGCGGCAACGCGCCTCGGGTCCGCTGACGCCGCCCGATATTCCTCCTCCCAAGCCCGCCAATGCGGCGACCAGGCCATCCACGGGTCGTGACCAGCCGGCGAGCGAGGTGAAGACCAGCGAAGCCAAGGGGCACGAGGTGCCAGCCGCGACCGCGAATCTCGGCCGAAACGACGAATTCCTCTCCGATGACGACTCGGTGACATCCGCGGGCACGGTATCCGGGAAGCCCCACCGCCGGCCGCCCTCAGCCACGCGACCCGTTACTCCGTTCGCATCCCTGCCAAAGTCGGATACCGACGACGCCAAGTCCATTCACGAGACGCCCAGCGACGCAGCCGTTCGCTTCATGGTGTGGCTGCAACAGGGGATCGCTGATGGATCCATCCCCTACAACGAAGCCGGCGCGCCGGTCCATTTCGTGCCAGAAGGGATGGCTCTCGTCTCCCCGCGGACATTCCGCGACTTCGCGGCGCTCTACGGTGACGACGGCAACGGGATCGATCCTGATGCGAGCCCGTCGGAGAAACTGGGTATCGGCATCCAGCGGCAAGTCATCAAGGCGCGCTGGCACCTCGTCGGGCCCGGAAACTCGAACGTTCATCACTTCGGTGTTGTGGGCCGCGGCGGACAACGCGTAGGAAAACTCGCTGCCGTCGTGATCAAGCACCCTGAGCGCTGGGTCAATCCTGTCCCGCCCTCGAATCCGAACATTGTGTCCTTTGTCGATCCCAAGTCGTCCGAGGAATCCGGTGCATCCTCGTGATCCGCTTGCTCGCGGTTGCCGGACCTGCTCAACCCGGGATCCGGTCCCCATGCCAGTTGCGTGTTTCGGGATGTATCGGCGTTGACAAGCCGAGAATGATGTTCAATTCTGTTTAGGAATACGCTCCATTCCATCCGGGACGCCCTCGTCGCTTCATGCGCGTGTGCCGCAGCTTCACCTCGCCGGCACCCATGCTTTCCCTTCGCTTTCGTCCCCTGCTCGCCGCCGCTGCTTGACCGGAGGAGGTCGGATGATCGTCTACAGCACCGTATCGACTAAAGGAGGCGTTGGGAAGTCTACCCTGACCGCTAACCTCGGCGCGCTGCTTGCTGACATCGGCATGCGTGTCCTGCTGATCGATGCCGATGTGCAGCCGAGCCTCAGTCGCTATTACCCCATTGCCAAGAGGGCGCGGCACGGACTGACGCAGATGATCAAGCAGGGCGCGCTCACCGACGATTGCATTTCGACGATCGACTTCGCGCTCGCGCCCATGCCACTGCGTCGCCAGCCGCGGCTCAACCCGAATGGCTGCCTGGACATCGTCATCTCCGATGCGCCGCAAGGGACGCTCCAGGACTGGCTGGCGCCGCGCATGGACAGCGCGCTGCGCATCAAGCTCGCCTTGCGCAGTCCGCTGCTGCATGAGCACTACGATGTCGTGCTCATCGACACCCAGGGCGCGGTGGGGCACCTTCAGGATGCCGCAGTTCTGGCAGCCGATGTGCTCCTTTCGCCGATCTCGCCCGATATTCTCTCGGCGCGCGAGTTTCTGTCGGGGACCGAGGAATTGCTGAACCGCGTCGAAACGGCTGCTGCGTTCGGCATCTCCGTGCCGCAAATGTTGGCGATGATCTACCGTCACGAAAACACTCGCGATGCACGTGAGATCGGCAAGGCCATTCGCGAGAGCTATCAGCAACTCAAGTGCAAGGTCGTGCTCCTGAAAACGGTCATACCGCACGCTGTTGCATACCGCAATGCAGCTACGGCCCAGGTCCCGGTCCACTGGGTCGATCCGGTCAAGGCGTGCCCTGCAATGCATGCGCTCCTGTGGGAGCTCATTCCGAGCCTCGACGGTGTCCACGCCGGTGTGCCGTCAGAAGTCCCCTGCGAGGTTGGCGGTGACCATGACGCCCAGAACGCGATTGCCTGACTCCATCTCCGTCAAGGAACTGGCCCAGCACATGGAAAAGCGAGGAAAGCTCCTGCCGCCCGCGTCCAATGCCACGACCGGGGAGCGTCGCGCGCTGCTCGTTCAACACAGCCTGGCCGTCAAGGGGACGACCAACGCCGCGGCCGACCTTCAGCCGGGCGAGGACGTGGACGGCTGGACGCTCGTGCGGTGCATGGACATCGATTGCTACGATCGCAACCCGCGCGTGCGAACCAACAAGCGGTATGCCGATATCCGTGCCTCCATCGAAGCCCGGGGTGGCCTGAAGGATGCACTGAGCGTGACCCGCAGGCCGGGTGCCAACCGATACATGTGCTATTTCGGCGGCAATACCCGCCTGCAGATCATGCAGGAGCTATGGCTTGAGACGCACGATTCGCGCTACGAGTGGATTCGCGTCGTGGTGCACCCTTGGGCGGGCGAGGCCGATGTCATCTCGGCCCACTTGGCCGAGAACGAGAATCGCGCCGAAACCCTGTTCTGGGAAAAGGCCCGCGGCACCGCACTGCTCAAGAGCGAGCTCGAATCCGAGCTTCAGCGACCGCTGAGTCTGCGCGAATTGTCCGAGCATGCCCAGCGCTGCGGCCTGAAGCTCCATAGCGTTACCGCATCCAACTACCTCTTCGCGATCGACTACCTGGCCCCGATCGGGCTGCACCTCACACACGAGAGCACCGCCGCCATTCGCGCCCGGTTCGGGTGCCTCGAAAAACTCGCCGAGGCACTCAATCTGGATCCCCTGGTGCGCAAGACCGCATTCGAGGAACTCGTCGCCGACATTGCCACGGAGATCAACGCGTTCCGGGAAACGGACGATCCGCCGCGACTCGGGAAGGACGACGTGGAGATGATCCTCTCCCGCATGACCTCGCAGTTTGCGACGCTCGCAAAGTGCACGCCTGCGGCCGCGGAGCGCGCCGCTCTTGCGGTTGCCGGTGCCGAGAGGCAGCTGCCTCATTCGGAGATCCGCCGTCTCCTGTGCGAGCCGCCGCCATGCGAAACGGCGTCCGATGCGACAGACGCAATGGAGCGCGCGGCGCCAGCGGTCTCGCCGCCGACGAGAAAGGGCAGGGACGCGAGGGCCGGGGTACGCTTTTCGAAGCGGGTCGGCGACTTCGTCAGTGTGTTCCGGTTGTCCGACTGCGTCCGCCTGGACCCCAGCCAACCACGAGGATTCTGCGTCGAGCCCTTGCCCGCGCTCCGCGGCGGCAGCGAAGAGGTCGGGCGCGTCGGGCGCGCGGCCGCTCACCGGCTCCTGGCGCAACTGTCAATCTCCGCCGACGGGAGTGGCTCCGAGGCCGACCCCATGGTGGCCTTGCTGCGCGATCCGTCCTCCTGGGCGGCAACACGATCCCTCCTCGACGCGTATCACCGTGCGTGCGCGGAGAAGCCCCCCAGCGCCGAGGAGAAGTAGGAGGAGCAAGATGATCCCGATAAGAAGCGAGCAGCTGCGGTACGCCCTGCTGTCGCATCTCATTCACCTGCTTGACACCGGAGAGCTGCAGACGCTGCTTGAGGCCGGGCTCAGCCCCGACTTGCTGGATACCCTGCGTAGCGCATCCGCCCGCGACCTCGCATCCATAGCCGGCATGCCTCAGCTCGACGTCTGCATCCATTTCGATCCCGCAACGCTCGAGGCCGCCTATCGACGGCACTGCGCGATCGCCGAGATGCGGCGGCTGATGGAATATCACGTGATGCACGGCGCGCAGCCGCCGCTCCTGGTTCACCTCTTCAAAATGACCCTCACGGAGATTCAGCAGCAACGCGCGCTGCTTTGTCCCGGTCCGCCGCCGCGCGGCCGGCCGGCCCTTCCCGATCCGAGCGTACGTGAAGCGGTCCATAACGCCTGGTCGCGAATTCGATGCACGCATCCGCCACAGCGTCAGTTCGTGGAACTGCATCGCGCATTCCCGGACCATTCGATCGCAACGCTGTGGCATGTCGTGCATGAGTTCGACTCGGATGTCGAGGGCATCGATCTTCTGGATTCATCCAATCCAACGTTAAAGCTGTAAGCGCTGGATTCATCCAACCCAACAGCAACGCCACCGCCGCTGGATTCCTCCGACCCAGTGCAACGCCGACTTCGTTTGGATTCCTTTAACCCAGCCGTGCTTCACCGATGTCCGGACATTCCCTCTCCGAGTCGCAGATTACCCTCGAGGTTCTTATTCGCCTGAACGGTGACTACGCCGCCACCGCAGTCCTCCTTGCCCTGCTGTGGCGGGCCGCGGACCACGCGTCCGTGCGCATCTCCAGCCGCACACTGGCCGGGTACACCCTGCTGGGGCATCAGGTTGTCCAGCGCGCCTTGCTGCGCCTGGAAAAGCAGGGCTTGATCCGCAGTCGCAAGGTCCGTCGCACCACTGGCGCGTACGCCGTCGACATGGCGGCGCTGCGGCAGCTCTTGAGCAGCCCGCTTCCCGAATGCGACTTCCTACCCGGCTTCACACCCATTCCGGCGCTGGCCCAACTGCAACCCGTCGAGGCGCCCGCGGATGACCTCACCGACGCCACCTAGAGGACGACAAATGCCATCCCATCCGATCGCCCCACCGCTCCCGCACTCGTCCCCTGCGCCTGACGACGACCTGCCCGGGCTCCTCGATCCCGTCTTCCCAGGCGGCACCCCCATCCCCTTCGAGACCGACGATCGGTCCCCGTTTCCCGATCGCTACAGCATTTCCAGGGAGCGCGAGAAGCTTGCCGATCTGATTGAGGCGGACGACCCCGATCCCCACGATCCGCGCTGGGCGCGCTACGAGCTTTATCTTCAACGCTGCGACAAGCTCAAGCAGATGGAGGCTGAATACCGGGTCACCGCGGGCGCCGATGCCACGGTCGAACCCGCGGTCGCGACCCAACTGCGCGATCTCGGCTCGCTCGTCGACGATGGTGTGGATACGATGACCCTCCACACGAAAGAGGGCTTTCGGATGTTCATGGGCCGCCGCCGCGACCCCGCGGGGCACTACAATGCCATTCCCGGCGGCAAACGGGTCGCATCGAGCCTCAAAGCCCTGTGGGCGCTCACGCGCAACAACAACCCTTACGCGGACTGGGCGCTCCTGCGCGCCGATCACCGCATCCCGGAGCTCAGGCGGGCACTCGACCGCCAGGCGACCCTGCTCAGCGCCGAACTCAAAAAGCGGGCCGACAAGGGACTGGGCTTCGGCATCCTCAAGTCGCGCGAGCCGAAGGTCCTGGAACTCGGATTCCGCAGCCCCTACGGCTATGTCATCGCCGAGCTGATCGTGGAGTTCGACTACTACGTCCGGGTGGTCAAGACCCTCGGGCGCAAGTCCCTGTTCTCAGACAAGGAGGCGCATGACGCCATCCGCCAGTTCACCCGGCCGATCCGTGCCGCTTTCGAGGAGTTCATCCGGTTCGAGAACTGGCTCACCAAGCCGGACCTGCTGCCGCTCAGCCGCGCCGACTTCCTGCCCGGCGCCGACGCCAATGCCGGCAAGCGTGTCGCAGCGGTCACCGGGATCTTCGGGGCTGTGCCAGCCGGCATCTACGCAGGCCACCAGATCTCGCGCCATTCCCAGCGCCGCATTTCGATCTCCGACACCGAGAAGGCCATGCTCGAGCGCGTGGCTGCCGACATCGCCGCCATCGATTCGGAACGTGGCGCAGCCGGCGATGAGACAACCGATGATGGGCTGGTCGATTGAGGCGCTGGTGAGGGCGATGGCGCAACCGGATCCGCCGGGTGCTGCCGATGTCGTCGACCCGCGCTGCGGCAGTACGCCTTGTCAACAGGATGCTGACGCAAAGGCCTTTACGGGTAGGGGCGGAGCCCCAGCCGACGTGCGGCAGGCGCAGGCCCGTGTTGACAAGATTCACCACCAACAGGAGGACTTGTCGCGGCTCACACGCCGGGTGCGGGGGCGGAGCTTCTATCTGTCGGTGCATCGGCGCAAGGCCACCGGTCAATTTCACCTGCGCTGGCGTGCGGCAGGCGCCGGGCCCCGCGCCGGCCACATCCCCTGGGGCGCAATCCACGCCCATTTCGCTCAACTCCCCGGGGCGCTGCGCGAGTGGTATGAGCGCGCCCACCGGCGCGCCATCGAGCTCAACCGGCGAGAAATCGAGGCGCGCCTCGCGCTGAAGCATGCCCGGCAGCACGATCCGTAGTCTTCCGCACGGCGGCGGCACCGGCGTCGGCCACCGTCGTGTTCTACCTCGACGCCCAGGAGTACAACATGCCGAACGTATTTCGCGGGAAAGGCAATCTCGGCGATACGCCCATTCTCAAGCACGTCCCCATCAACGGGGTCGATGAGGTCGTCGCCGAGATGCGTGTGTTCTTCGACGACTACGCCTACGACCAGGCCAACGGCGAGTATCAGCAGGTCGGCGGATTCTGGATGAGCGTGTCGCTGTGGGGCCAGCGCGGCGAGGACGCCGCGCGCGTGCTGCGGCGAGGTGCGCGCGTCCAGGTCGAAGGCGTCCTCAAGCAGTTCATGTACTCTCCGGAGGGCGCCCCCGATAAGGTGCCGGGCTTTCAGGTGACCGCTGACGACGTTACGCTGTGCCTGGGCCGGGTTGAGCGCGCCGACTACAAGCCCAAACGCGAGCTCGCGGGCTCCACGAGCGAGGCGGCTGCCGACGCCACTTAAACGATTGCCACTGTCTCATCCCGTTCTCGCTGAGGTCGGCCAGTCACTACCGACTTACACAAGCGAACGAATCGCGAATCCCGCAGAAGCCCCCCACAAAGCCCCGTTACATTGGCCAGGACCTCTTGTGCTGCCGCCCCAATCTCCACCGTCGACTTGACTCTGAACGGCAAGTTTTCGGCATTGCGCAAAGCCTTCCGTAATGCCGACCTCCCGACCGTCGCGCCCGCCGTTGGCGCCCCTACTCTTGGGCCCCCGCGGCGATCAGCAATGCTGTGATTTCACGTCGCTCGCAGTTCCGGGCCATCTGCAGCGGGGTGATGCCATTTTCATTGGGCGAGTTGACGTCGACTCCGCCTGCGATGAGCCGCTTCACCAGCTCGCAGTTATCCGAGAAGATTGCCCGAGCCATGGCCTCAGACTGCTCGCTCGATGCGGGGGGCTTGCCCTCAGCAGCTATGGCCTGCGGCGCGCACTCATCCAATATCAACGAAGGCACGCGTGGTGAGGACCGCGTATTGCGCTCGATCTGCACCTGACACAGCGCCGTCTGCGCCTCGAGACGGAGCTGAAATGACTTTCCACGCCCGAGTACGTATCCGAACAGTGCACCGATGCCAAATCCGACAGCAGTTGCGGTCTGGTTGCCGACGCTGAAATACGCCCCCGCGGCTCCGAGCACGCCCACACCGGCCACGTACTGGAACACGATGACGGCGGCCCGCTCGTATAGGGCGTCCGCATAGGCTTGGATAATCCTCTCATCGTACTGTGCCACCTTGCATCCCCGTCGCTCTCTTAAAGATGACAGCAGTCTATACGCAATGGCCGGCGCATTTGAGTGCCGCGCGCTGTGGCCGATGCTCGGCAAAGCTGGTCCGTGGACGTGGAAGTTCGGAGGGGCGCCAGAGCACCCTCACTTTTGTCCCTCGCCGTCGAGCGAGTTGGTCCTTGGTGCAGCTTGGGGTGGTGGTCGCGGCGTACGGATTAGCGTCACCGATCGGTAGTGCCGCGTTGGACGACTCACTGGTCGCCGCTGCCGAAGGCGATCCATCCCGCTATCAGGGCTCCGTCATAGCCCCAGGATCATCTGCCGGAATTGGGCCGCGTTCCGTTGCGCATAGTCACCGAAGTTGTTGTTGAAAACGGCATGGACGGACTTGGCCTTCCGTGCCAGCTGTCGGACCTTCTCAGCCAACCCCGTGAGCTCCGCAGCCGCATAGAGGTAGTTGAACCGTTCCCCGGACGAGCTCAGTCCCTTCTTGTCCCAGGTGTCGGTGTTCCTCCCATGAAACCGGACAATCGCTACGTGTGGGCACGTCACCTCCCACAGTGCGGGGACACTGCTGGCGAAACCTTGGGGCTCATCGACGACGACGTGTGCCAACCGGTGTTCGCGTTCAAACGCCATCACCTGGGCCGCCCGATCACCGTCAAACCATGTCCGGTTCCGGAACTCCACCGCCAGTTGCAATCCCCGGAGCCGTTCGGCGCATTCCAGGATGTGATCGAAAGCCGCCCTGGAGGGCACGAACCAGGGCGGGAACTGGAATAGCACCACCCCGAGCTTTTTGGGCAGCACGTAACGGCTCCATGGCCATTGCAAACCGAGTCCATAACTCATCCTTGAGCTCGGGCGGTACGTCCTTGTAATACACGTTTCCTTTCTGCACTGGTCCCAGGGCATCTCGGATGTCCTTCGGCAATGCCTGCGGATCGGTCTGGTGTTGCGTGAAAAGGCGAAACGCCTTTACGTCAAAGGTGAAGTCGGGAGGTGTTCTCTCTGCCCACTTCTGTTGATCTTTCGCAGGCCAAAGCTTCCGCCAATGCGTTTCACCAGATGTCGTCTGCTACGCGAACCATTTCAACTGGCGTCGTGAGCAAGTGACGAGGACAGCTCGCGCAGGGCCTCCGTCGGGCGAGCAAGGTCTTGGCCTTCGCCTCGAAGGTCAGTACGGCGTCGGCCCCGGCGGCAAAGCGGGCTGGTGGTTCTGCAAGTCCGGTCAGATGGATCAACGCGTCGGCCAGCTTGGCAGGGGCGCCGCCTTGCTTGCCTTCATGCTGCTCTAGGCGGCGACAGTTTCCCGCGTGCGCTCGGCGTAGTCGGCGATAGCAGGCTGCGCGTAGGTGGTCGAGCCGGTGCTGAGCAGTTCTGAACGGAAGAATCCGGGCTCGACCAGTAATCGTACGGGTGCCGAACGGTGCGACCTCCGGCGCCAGTGACTCCATCCAGCCCTCGATGCCGAATTTCGCGGCGGCATACGCCGTGCAGAACATGCCGCCGGAGATACCTGCGGTCGAAGAAATCGTGAGCAGCAGGCCTGACCGTTGCCGACGCATCACCGGCAACACTGCGCGACGGACGTTCATCGGTCCAAATAGCAGCGTTTCGATCTGCTGGCGGACCTGATCGGAGCTGAGTTCCTCGAAAAAGCCGGCGAAGAAATTGCCGGCGTTGTTGGCCAGGACATCAATCCGGCCGAGTTTTCCGACCGCGGCCTCGACCGCAGCGACGGCGTCCTCCGGACGGGTGACGTCGAGCTTGATGGCAAGCAGCTGGTCGTGGTTGCCGACTGCAGCAATGACCTTCGCGGGATCGCGTCCGGTGGCGACCGCCGCGTGGCCGGCGGCCGGGGCGGCTTTGGCGATGTTGACGCGGCCGGCGCCAGTGATGAACCAAACTTTCGTGTCAGTCATGAGTTTCCCTTTCGATGAGATTGCGAACTGAAGCTGCTTGCCGTGGATCAAACCGTTCGAGCGAAGAACGGCGCCAGCTTGCTCATCGCGATGTCCACGCCCTTGCCGTCGTACAGGTCCATATGCGTCGCGGATGTCAGCAGGACAGTTCCCGACGTCGAGCATTTCGGTGCTGAAGTTGGTCCTGTGCCCAACTTTAGTCAGGTGTAACACCGCACGGTCTTCATCAAGATCCTCCGCAGGGATTCCCGACAAAACATCAATGAAAGGGGATTCCCGCGGACGCTGCGAGGCTGGTTTCGCAGCAATTGGAACTGGATGGGGACACCAGATGGACGCAAGCATCACCGTTTCGCGAAGCCGCGCGGCTTCGGACATCAGCGGCACCGACGGCACGGCCGTCGTGCGGGCGTGGGCGATAGTCGGCGCGGGCTTTATCAGCTTCATGCTGTACGTGGTTTACCACTGGGTGACTGCGCCGTACTTCGGCCCAACCGTGCTCCCGCCGGGGGTCGAAGTGCCACTCCAGTTCAAGATCGGTACGCGCGCGGTCGAAATCGGCATGTCGCTGGTGTGGATCTACTTCATCTACACGCAACTGGTGAAGCCGATCCGGCAGACCGGGCAGCCGAACACCTTGGGCTTGCTCGGGATCGGGTTCTTTTTCGCGATCTTCTGGGATCCGTCGATGAACTGGATCCAGCAGGGCTGCGTATATAACCCGTACGCCTTCAACATGGGCTTTCTGTCCGGAGAGATTCCCGGCTGGATGAGTCCGCGTGGAAATCTGCTGCCGGAGCCCCTGATCGCGTGGTCGGGCGGATATCCCGGCTTTCTGATCTGGGGCTGCCTGTTCGGCCTCGCTGCGATGCGTTGGGCGAAGTCGCGTTTCCCCGCGATCACCAACCTGCGACTGGGCATTGTCGGTGTGCTGGCCGTGATGGTCTTCGACATGGTCCTCGAAATGGCGCTGATCCGGTTCACCGGCATCTACGCCTATCCCGGCTCCATCCGTGCGCTTAGCATTTTCGCGGGCCACTGGTACCAGTTCCCGATTTACGAAGCGATTTTCTTCGGTGGGTGGTGGGGGCTGTGCGCGGTGCTGCTGTACTTCAAGGACGACAAGGGCTTGACCTGGGTCGAACGCGGCGTCGAGAAGATGGAATTCTGCAAGCGCTCGAATTTCCGCAAGGGCATGGTGCGCGCGGTCGCGGTGATCGGCTTCTGCCAGACGGTCGAGCTGTTCATCTATGTGCTGCCGATGCCGCTGCTGACGGCCAACGCCGATCCCTTTCCGGACGACACGCCTGCCTTCTTTACGGTCGGCACCGGGATGTGCGGGCCCGGCACCGGGCTCGCCTGCCCGCGGCCGGACCTGCCGATCCAGCGGCGCAACGATCTCGACAAGTTCTCGGGCGCACCGCAGATCTCGCACGAGCAGGGCGCAGCCGTCGCCGCCCGATAAGCGAGTGCAGGTCCGCCTGCTTTCGGTGGACCTGCACTCACCGTTCGATCCTGATTCTCATCGACACCGCGCAAAAGAGTTGCAAATACTTAAACCATATCGTATGGTAACGTACAGTACGTTAGAAAAAAGTATCAGGATTCGGAGACAAAGATGGCTGGCTTGTATTTCGACGAGTTTCGGGTGGATCAGGTGTTCCGGCACGAGATCCGCCGCACGGTGACCGAAGCGGACAACGTCTGGTTCTGCGCGGCCACGTACAACCCGGCGCAGATCCATATCGACGCAGACTACTGCGCAAAAACCGAGTTTGGCCGTCCCCTGATGAACAGCATCTTCACGCTGGGACTGGTGATCGGCCTCTCCGTGCAGGACACGACGCTGGGAACGACGGTAGCGAACCTTGGCATGACTGACGTGAAGTTCCCGGCGCCGGTCTTCGCCGGCGACACGCTCAACTCGGTGACCACAGTACTGAATGTGCGGGAGAGCGCGTCACGGCCGACGCAGGGCATCGTCACCTTCCGGCACGACGGCTACAACCAGCGCGGCGAGTTGGTGGCGACCTGCCTGCGCCAGGCGCTGATGCACAAGAGGCCGGTGCAATGAAGATGCGCTCGCTGCTGTTCGTGCCTGCTGACAACGAGAAGAAGCTCGACAAGGCGCGCGGCTCGACGGCCGACGTGCTGATCCTCGATCTCGAGGATTCCGTGGCCGCAACGCGCAAGGTCACTGCACGCGAAATGGCGTCGCGCTACCTCGGCGAGACGCGGGGGGCGCGAACCTGGCAGGCCTTCGTCCGCATCAATCCCCTGAGCGAACCTGGCGCGCTGTTCGACTTGGCGTCGGTGGTCGACGAGGGGCTCGACGGTGTCGTGTTGCCCAAGGCGAACGGCATCGAGGACGTCGTGCGGCTGGCTTACTGCCTCGATGTGCTCGAAGCCCGCTGCGGCATCCCGGTCGGCCGCACGCGCATCCTGACGGTCGCGACGGAAACCGCTGCGGCGATGCTGAACATGGGCGGCTACGCGCAATCGCATGCGCGTCTCGCGGGAATCACCTGGGGCGCGGAGGATCTTTCCGCCGCCCTCGGCGCGAGCACGAACCGCGAAGCGGATGGTGCCCTGTCGCATGCGTATGTGTTGGCCCGTTCGATGTGCCTGATCGCCGCGGCCGCCGCGCGGGTGTCTCCGATCGACACGCTGCACGCCGATTTTCGCGATGCGGCGGGGCTGGAAGCGGCCTGCGCCGAATCCCGTCGCAGGGGCTTTACCGGCCGCATCGCGATCCATCCCGACCAGGTGGACGTCATCAACCGTTGCTACTCGCCGAGCGAAGAAGACCTCGCTCTGGCCCGCGCGGTGATCGCCGCCTTCGCAGCGCAACCGGATGCCGGAACGGTCGGGATCGACGGCCGCATGTACGACCGCCCGCATCTCGTGCAGGCGCACAAGACACTCGCCAACGCCGGGCCGGCGACGACGGCCGGCAGCCCGGCGCAGTAGATCGCCAACCCCCCCCACGGGCAGAACACCAGGAACCGAAACATGGACTTCTCGACAAATCCCGATCACCAGGCCATCCGCGAAGGCGTCGCCGCAGTTGCCCGCCAGTTCGGCGACGACTACTGGCTGGCGCGCGACGAAGACGGCGAGTTCCCGCGCGAGTTCCACCGCGCGATGGCCGAGGCCGGCTGGCTCGGCATCACGATGCCGACCGAATACGGCGGCGCCGGGCTGGGTGTGACCGAGGCGGCGATCATGATGCATGAGGTCGCCTCGCACGGTGGCGGCATGAGCGCGACCTCGACGGTGCACATCAACCTGTTCGGGCCGCACCCCATCGTCGTGTTTGGCACGCCGGAGCAAAAGACGCGCTGGATTCCGCGCCTGATCAGCGGCGAGGACCAGTGCTGCTTCGGCTTCACGGAACCGGATGCCGGCCTCAACACGACGGCGATCAAGACCTTCGCCGAGAAGGTGGACGGCGGCTACATCGTGCGCGGCCAGAAGGTGTGGACCTCCACTGCGCAGGTGGCCAACAAGATCATGCTGCTGACGCGCACGACGAAGCTGGAGGACTGCAAGCGTCCGACCGACGGCATCACGATCTTCTACACCGATCTCGACCGCAGCAAGATCGAAGTGCAGCGCATTGCGAAGATGGGACGCAAGGCCGTCGATTCCAACGCCATCTTCATCGACGAACTCTTCGTTCCCGACAGCGACCGCATCGGCGAGGAAGGGAAGGGTTTCAGCTACGTGCTGCATAGCCTCAACCCGGAACGGATCCTGATCGCGGTCGAAGCAATCGGCATCGGCCAGGACGCACTGCGCCGTGCGACCCAGTACGCCAAGGAACGCGTCGTCTTCGGCCGTCCGATCGGCCAGAACCAGGGCATCCAGCATCCGCTCGCCGAACGCTGGATGGCGCTTGAGGCGGCGTGGCTGATGGCGATGAAGGCGGCCTGGCTGTACGACAGCGAGAAAAGCTGCGGGGCCGAGGCCAACACCGCCAAATTCCTCGGCGCGCGCGCCGGCTATGACGCGGCACTGCAGTCCGTGCTGACGCTGGGCGGCTTCGGCTACGCCAAGGAGTACCACGTGGAACGCCTGCTGCGCGAGGTGACCGTGACGCGGATCGCGCCGATCACCGAGCAGCTGATCCTGTGCTTCATCGGCGAGAAGGTCCTGGATTTGCCCAAATCGTATTGATGAATGCCGGCCGCGCCTCGGAGGGGCCGGCCCCGGGTTGTGATGTGGCGGGTGATTCGACAAATACAAAGGAAGGAGACAACCACATGAAGAGCAGGACGGCATTTGTACTGAAGCCTTGCGTCGCCACGGCGATCGCGATGGCCTTCTCCAGCGGTGCCAACGCGCTCGATTTCGAGTTCGCGGATGGCTGGAAGGGCAACTGGAGCTCCTCCTTGTCGCTGGGCACCAGCATCCGGGCCCGCAATCCGGATTCGGCGCTTTACGGTCAGGGTAACGGGGCGCTCGTCGGCCGCACTGACGGCACCGGCAACAACACCATCGACGAAGGCAACCTCAACTACAAGCGCGGTGATGCGTTCTCGACGCAGCTGAAGCTCCTCACCGAGGTGGAGATCAAGAAAGGGACGATGGGCGCGTTCGTGCGCGGCAAGGCGTGGCACGACTTCACGCTGAACGACCAGAACGTCCACCTCGGTAACCAGCCCAACGGCTACAACGGCTATGACTTCGCGACGAACCGGATCACGAAGAAGAAGCCGCTGTCGGACGATGGCTTCGAGCGCCTGAACAAGTTCAGCGGTGTCTACCTGCTCGACGCCTACGCGTATGACAGCTTCGACATTGCCGGCAACCCGCTGCAACTGCGTGTGGGCAACCAGGTCATCAACTGGGGTGAGAGCCTGTTCATCCAGGGCGTCAACCAGATCAACCCGATCGACGTCCCGTCCTTCCGCAAGCCGGGCGTGCAGGTGAAGGAAGTGTTCCTGCCGGTCCCGATCGTGCAGGCCAACCAGACGCTTGGCGACATCGGCAGCGTCGAGGTCTTCTACCAATGGAAGTGGCGCAACACACCTATCGAGGCAGGCTGCGGCAACTACTGGGGAGTGGCCGGCGGGTCGATCGGCGCCAGTCCCAATAATTGCTTCAATGCGGTCAGCATTGCCGGATCGAGCCCGTTCGGTTTGAACTCCGGCTTCTTCGTCAATACCGTCGAAGGCAATGAGCCGAGCGACAGCGGCCAGTTCGGCGTCGCGTTCCGTACCTACGCGGATGCGCTGGATGCCGAGATCGGCGCCTATGCGATGAAGATCCACTCGCGTACCCCGGTGATCTCGCTGCAGTTCGGCGACTTCTCGTCGCGCGGCTCGGCCGTGCCCTTCGCGTCGAAGTGGGAATACCCCGAAGACATAAAGATCTACGGCCTGAGTTATGCGACGAACGTGAAGGGTTGGTCGGTGGGCGCCGAGGTGAGCCACAGCCGCGACGTGCCGGCGCAGATCGATGGCAACGACTTGTTGCTGTCGGGGCTCGGTGCGACCGGTTTCATCGTTCCCGGCACCCCCGTTCCGTTCGGTCCTTACGGTCAATCGGCACTCGCAGCCCAGGCCGGCAACGGCTACCTGGTCGGCTATACGCGTACGAACAAGACCCAGCTGCAGCTCAACACGATCAAGGTCGGCAACGGCATCCTCGGCGCCGAGCAATACCTCTTCGTCGGCGAGGTGGGTTTCCAGTGGAACGATCTCGACGGTTCGCTGCGCTATAACCGGCCCTTCATCTTCGGGCCGGGGCCTGCGGCCAGCTACGGCGCACCCTGCGCCGCTCTGAATATCTCCAAGGAAGGCTGTGGTGACGACGGTTACGTGACCGACTTCGCCTGGGGATATCGCCTGAAGATGGAGCTGACCTACAACAACATCTACAACAGCGGCATCACCTTCCAGCCCAGTGTGTTCTGGTCGCACGACGTCGACGGATGGTCGGTCGACAGCCAGTTCTCGGAAGGACGCCAGGTGCTCGGCCTCGGTGCGCGATTCTCGTACGCGAAGAAATACAACCTCGAACTGAACGCGGTCCGCTACAACCGCGATGCCAAGTTCGACCCGCTGCGCGATCGCGACTTCTACTCGGCCACCGTGAGCATGAGTTTCTAAGAAACCAAGGAGACATGGAAATGATCAAGACCGCTGTACGCACGATCGCCTGCGCGATGATGGTTGCGTCGGTGCCAATGGCATCGGCCGAGATGGCCTCGAACGAGCTCGAACGGCTCGGCAAGGATCTGACCCCGAATGGTGCTGAGATGGCCGGCAACGCCGACGGCTCGATTCCTGCATGGACCGGCGGCCTGACGAAGCCGCCCGCGGGCTGGGATCCGAAGCAGGGCTACGTCGATCCGTTCAAGGATGAGAAGCCGCTCTTCACGATCACTGCGCAGAACGCCGATCAGTACAAGGACAAGCTGTCGCCGGGTCTGATCGCGATGCTCAAGAAATTCCCGAACCAGAGCCTGCCGGTCTACAAGACCCATCGCACCTTTGCGCATCCGCCGGCCGTCTATGCGGAAACGAAAGCCAAGGCGGCCAAGGCCAAGGTGAATGGCATCGCCATCGAGAACTACGACGTGCCCGGCACGCCCTTCCCGGTCCCGAAGAACGGCATCGAGGCGATGTACAACCAGACCACCAAGTACTTCGGCGGCTACAAGGCCTGCCGCGACTGGCTGCCGGTGAGGGGCTCGGGGGACTACTATAAGGTCGGCTTCTGCGAGCACATGGTGCAGGGGCAGAACATGGAGCCGTCCCAGGGTGGCAACGCGTTCTCTTTCTTCGGGGGCTACGATGCCCCGGCCACACTGGTCGGCACCATCTATCTCGTTCGCGATCCGCTCGATTACACCGAAGGCGAACGCCAGGCGTGGATCTACAACGCCGGCCAGCGTCGCGTTCGTCGCGCACCCGACCTCGCCTACGACAACATCGACGACGGCACCGAGGGCATGCGCACCACCGATGACTACTGGGGCTTCCACGGCGCGCTGGACCGCTACGAGTGGAAACTGGTGGGCAAGAAGGAGATGTTCATCCCCTACAACGCCTACAAGCAGATGGACCCCAAGCTCAAGTACGCGGACATGGTGGACAAGGGCGGCCTCAAGTCCGACCTGATGCGCTACGAGTTGCACCGCGTATGGGTGGTCGAGGCGACCTTGAAGCAGGGCATGTCCCACGTGCTCTCCAAGCGCACGTTCTATCTCGACGAGGACAGCCACACCATCGCGCTGGCCGAAGGCTATGACGGCCGCGGCAACCTGTGGCGGGTCTATACCTATCCGCTCGTGCAGGCCTACGACGCGGGCGTGATGTTCCAGACCAACTTCGTGACGCTGGATCTGACCAACGGCAACTACATGGTCACGGCGCTGCAGAACGAGCGCTCGCAGCCGGCCTACGAATGGAACATCAAGGGCGTCGCGCAGGACTTCGCTACCGACGCCATCCGCCGCCGCGGGGTGCGCTAAGACCTCCAGGCACCCTTGCTGCCCGCGCCGGAGAGTCGGCGCGGGCAGTGCGGATCATCTCAAATTCAGCACAGTGGCGGTTCCCATGAAGCGCATTCTCTATCGGGCGGGCCTCATCGCATTTGCGGGCGCCTGTTTCGTGCATCTCGCGTCGGCGGCGCCAGCCATGGTCGCCAAGCCCGACCCCATCCGAGCGCAGCACACGGCCTTGTTCGACGTCGTGCGCTTCAACGGCGGCTTCGTCGCGGTCGGGGAGCGTGGCGTGGTGATGCACAGCGACGACGGCGGCAAGAGCTGGCAGGGCGTGCAGACGCCGACCAGTCGCACGCTGGTGTCGGTGGTGGTGATCGACAAGGAGCGTGCGGTGGCGGTGGGCCACGGCGCCAGCATCGTGCGCACCACCGACGGCGGCCGGAGCTGGAAGGCGGTCGAGGCCGACGAGGCGGGTTCCGACTCGATCCTCGGCATCACTCTGCTCGGTGACGGGCGGCTGGTGGCCTACGGCGCTTATGGGATGTACCTCGAGAGCGCCGACCAGGGTCTCACCTGGACGCGGCGCAAGGTCGTCGGCGACGACTTCGAATGGCACATCTCGCACGTCACCGAGGTCGGTCCGCGGCTGTACCTGGTCGGCGAGGCCGGCACGATCGCGGTGTCGCCAGATCGCGGCGAAACATGGACGAAGCTCGACGCGCAGTACAAGGGCTCGTTCTTCGGGCTGCTCGGCCTGAAGGACGGCGCGCTGCTCGCGTATGGCATGCGCGGCAACGTGTTCCGCTCCGATGACCACGGCGCGAGCTGGACCCAGGTGCCGCTCGCCTCGAAGAGCGCGCTCAATGGCGGCACGGTCGCCGAAGACGGGCGCGTCGTGTTGGTCGGCAACAACGGCCTGATCGCGGTCAGCCGCGACAACGGTCGCAGCTTCGAAATCAGCGGTTCGCCGGAGGGCACGCCGATCGCGAAGGCAGCGTACGCCGCCGACGGCGCGCTGGTCTATGTCGGCTATCTCGCTACCGGCCGGCTCGCGCCCGCGTCCGGCGCGGCGTCCGCCAAATAGTCCCAGGAGGCATCGTGCACAAGAACAGCGATCACGACAGCGTGATCAGGCAATCGACGGACGTGGAGTCCGTGGTCCACGGCGAGTTTCGTTCCGAAGAATTCTCGCAAGGCTTCATTGGCCGCATCGCGTACGCGACCTTCCGCTGGCGCCTGCCGCTGCTCGTCGTCGGCATCCTGCTGACGCTGGTGCTCGGGTTTTCGGCGACCAGCCTGCGCGTGAGCTCCGGCTTCGCCAAGATGATCCCCGCGAACCACGAGTACATGAAGACCTTCGAGGACTACAAGGCGGACTTTGGTGGCGCGGACAAGGTGCTGGTCGCGATCAAGGTGCGAGAGGGCGACATCTACCGCAAGGAGGTCATCGACGTCGTGCGCGGGGTCACCGAGGAGCTTTTCTACCTCAAGGGGGTCGATCGCAGCTCCCTGACCTCGCTGGTGACGCCCAACGTGCGCTACAACGAGGTCGTCGAGGAGGGTTTCAAGAGCGGCAATCTCGTCCCGGCCGATTTCTCGGGGACGACCGAGGAATTCGCCAAGGTTCGGCAGAACATTCTCAAGTCAGACTGGATCGGCCGCATCGTCGCCGCCGACATGACGGCGACGATGGTCGTCGCGACGCTGCAGTCCGCCGATCCCGATACGGGCAAGGAACTCGACCTGCGCGAAGTCGGCGCGAAGCTCGAGGAGATCCGCGGCAAGTACGAGAACGACGCGGTCACGGTGCATATCATCGGCTTCGCGAAGGCCACTGCGGACATCGCCGAAGGCGCGTCGAGCGTGCTGCTGTTCTTCGTCGTCGCCTTCTTCATCACCGGCGTGCTGCTGTTCTGGTATTCGGGTTCGCTGATGCTGACGGCGTGGGCATTGGTTGCGGCCCTGATCCCGGTGATCTGGTTGCTCGGCATCCTGCCGCTGCTCGGCATGGGCCTCGACCCGATGTCGATCCTCGTGCCCTTCCTGATCTTCGCCATCGGCGTCTCGCACGCGGTGCAGATGACCAACGCGTGGAAGCTGGAAACGCTGCGCGGTCACGACGGCGTGACCGCTTCGCGCAACTGCTTCCTGAAGCTCTTCATCCCCGGCGCGACCGCGCTGCTGGCGAACGCGCTGGGCTTCATGGTGATCGCGGTGGTGGACATCCAGATCGTGCGCGAGCTCGCCTACACGTCGACGATCGGCGTCACGGTGATGATCCTCACCAACAAGCTGCTGCTCCCGATCCTGCTGTCCTACATGCGCTTTTCGGCGAAGACGGCGAGCCGGCTGAGCGGCCACGAGACCGCCGGCTACGCGATGTGGGAACGGCTAGGCGTGCTAGCGACGCCGCGCGGGGCGGTGCTGCCGATCGTCGTTGCGCTGGCGCTGACCGGGGTCGGCGTGTGGAAGCTCGGCGATCTCAAGATCGGCGACCTCGGCACGGGCGTCCCCGAGCTGCGCGCCGACTCGCGCTACAACCGCGACGTCGACATGATTACCGGCAACTTCGCGATCGGCGTCGACCTGCTGCAGGTGATCGCCGAGGCCGATGGCGGTGACTCGCCCTGCGTGCAGCGCGAGGTGCAGGAGAAGGTCGAGAAGTTCGACTTCGCGATGCGCCAGACCGAGGGGGTCGCGGCGGTGCGCAGCCTGTCCTCGTTCATCGGCGCCGTGACGCAGGACTTCGCCGAGGGCTGGTACCGCTGGCGCATGCTGCCCGAGACGGTGCCGCAGATCGCACAGGGTATCGGCATGGCGACGCGGCTCGGCAACGAGTACCGCAACTCGAAATGCACTGCGATGCCGATCTCGATCTACACGACCGACCATCAGGCGACGACGATCAACCACATCGTCGAGCGCATCAAGGCCTTCAAGGCTGAGAACGACACCGACACGCTGCGCTTCCGCCTCGCCTCGGGCAACGTCGGCGTGATGGCGGCAACCAACGAGGTGGTCGAGCGCTCGGACAAGTGGGTGAACTTCACGTTGTTCAGCGCCGTGGCGCTGCTGTGCCTGGTCACGTTCCGCTCGCTGCGCATCACGCTGTGCATCATCGTGCCGCTGGCGCTGGTGACGCTGCTGTGCAACGCGACGATGGCGGCGCTGGGCATCGGCGTGAAGGTGAACACGCTGCCGGTGATCGCGATCGCGGTCGGTGTTGGCGTCGACTACGGCATCTACCTCTTCGAACGCATCAAGCACGAGATGCAGGAGCGCGGCGCCAGCCTGCGCGATGCCTTCGTGCAGTCGCTCAAGGACCGTGGTACCGCGTCGGTGTTCACCGCCGTGACGATGACGGTGTCGGTGCTGACGTGGGCGCTCTCGACGCTCAAGTTCCAGGCCGACATGGGCATCCTGCTCGCGTTCATGTTCATGGTGAATCTCTTCGGCGCGATCCTGCTGCTGCCGGCGATCGCCGCCTTCGTCATGGGTGGCGAGAAGCGTTCCGCAACGGCAACCAGACCTACCGAGCGCGAAGCCGATCCCACGCCTGACATCCGGGCACCGCGGACCGCCGGCATCACGCCCCATGTTCGGGCCACCGAAGCCTGACGAGATCGGAGATCAACTCATGCCTTTGAAATCCCCCGTCGATGTCCAGGGTGCCGCGTGGGTTCCTGAAGCGGGACGTATCGCGACGAGCAACATGAACCGCTTCTGCCAGGCCATGGAAGCGCGCTGGGGCCGGCGTTTCGACGACTACGATGCGCTGCACGCGTGGTCGGTGGAACATCTCGACGAATTCTGGAACGGCCTGTGGGACTTTGCGGGCATCGTCGCGCAGTCGAAGGGCGAGCGGGTGCTGGAGCAGGGCGCGACGATGGAGTCCGTGCGCTGGTTTCCCGACGCGCGCCTCAATTTCGCGGAGAACCTGTTGCGATTCCGGGGCGACGCGGATGCGTTGGTGTTCTGGGGTGAAGACAAGGTCAAACGACGTCTGTCGCGGGACGAACTGTATGCGGCTGTCGCGCGTGTCGCGGCGGCGCTCCGCGCACGCGGCGTCAAGACAGGCGACCGCGTGGCGGCCTACATGCCGAATTCACCCGACACCATCATCGCGATGCTGGCCGCGGCGAGCATCGGCGCGATCTTCAGTTCGGCATCGCCCGATTTCGGCCCGCAGGGCATCGTCGACCGCTTCGGTCAGATCGAACCGGTCGTGCTGTTTGCGACCGACGGTTATCACTACAACGGCAAGTCGCACAGCTGCCTCGGCAAGCTGCGGGAGATCGCCGAGCAGTTGCCAACCGTGCATACCGTGGTGATCTGCCCCTACCTGGACCTGGCCGATCCGACGGCCGGTATCCGCGCGGCGGTCACGCTCGACGAGCTGACCGCGGAATACGCGACGGCGAGCGATATCCGCTTCGAGCAGCTGCCCTTCGATCATCCCCTTTACATCGTGTTCTCGTCCGGCACGACCGGGGTGCCCAAGTGCATCGTGCATCGCGCGGGCGGTGCGCTGACCCTTCACCTGAAGGAACACCAGCTGCACGGCAACCTCTGCGACGGCAGCCGCCTGTTCTACTTCGCGACCTGCAGCTGGGTGATGTGGAACTGGCTCGCTTCGGGGCTGGCTTCCGGCGCTGCACTGATGCTCTACGACGGGAGCCCCTTTGCCGCGGACAACCACATCCTGTTCGACTACATGCAGGCCGAGCGATTCACGCATTTCGGCACCTCGGCCAAGTTCATCGAGGCGTGCGCGAAACTCGGCCTCGAACCCGGTCGCACACATGAGACAGGCTCGGTCGAAGTGCTGTACTCGACTGGCAGCCCGCTCATGGTGGAGGGCTACGACTACATCTACCGCGCCTTCAAGCGCGACGTGCATGTCGCGTCGATCTCGGGCGGCACCGATCTTCTCGGCGCCTTCGTCGGTGGCAATCCGGTGCTGCCGGTGTGGGTGGGCGAGATCCAGTGCAAGCAGCTGGGCATGGCGGTCGACGTGTTCGACGAGGAGGGCCGACCGGTCACGGAACGCAAGGGCGAGCTTGTGTGCACGCGCCCGTTCACGACCCAGCCGCTGTATTTCTGGGCCGATCCCGAGGGACGCAAGTATCACGAAGCTTACTTCGGACGATTCCCCGGGGTGTGGTGTCACGGCGACTTCTGCGAGGAGACGGCGCACGGCGGTTTCATCGTCCACGGTCGCTCGGACGCGACGCTGAACCCCGGCGGGGTGCGCATCGGCACCGCGGAAATTTACCGCCAAGTGGAGCAGCTCGAGGAAGTCATGGAGTCCGCGGTCATCGGGCAGAACTGGCCGCCGGAGAAGCAGGGCGACGTACGGGTCGTGCTGTTCGTGCGCCTGCGCGAGGGCATCGCGCTCGACGAGACGCTCGCGGACCGCATTCGCCGCCAGATCCGCGACAACACCACTCCGCGCCACGTGCCCGCCCGAGTCGTGCAGGTGCCCGACATTCCCCGCACGAAGAGCGGAAAGATCGTCGAGCTCGCAATCCGGCAGGTTGTGCACGGCGAGCCGGTGAAGAACACCGGGGCCCTCGCGAATCCCGAAGCGCTCGAGCATTTCCGCGAGCGCGCCGAATTGCAGTCTTGAGTCTCCCGGCCCATTCGGGCGGGATCGAAGAAGAAGCGCACCGCCCCTTCGCGCTGGAGCGCTGTGCGAACAAGGAGACAGGAATGAGCTACAAGACAATAGACCTCGATCTGCGGGACGGCATTGCCCGACTCGCTCTGAACCAAGGCGAGGCGGGCAATCCATTCAACGAGGCCTTCTGCAACGAATGGCTCGAGGTTGCCAATGAACTGGCCGGGCGCAAGGACCTGCGCGTGATCCTCCTCACCGCGCGCGGCAAGTACTTCAGCGTGGGCGGCGACGTGCGAATGTTCGTCGAAAACCTGGACGAATTGCCCCAGCGGATCCGAAAATGGACCGGCGCCTTGCACATGGGCATCGCCCGTCTCGCACGGCTCGATGCACCGATGATCGCGTCCGTACACGGGATTGCGATGGGCGGCGCGGTCGCGCTGATCAGCGCCTGCGACCTCGTCTATGCCGGCCGCTCGGCGAAGTTCGGTGCGGCGTATCCGAGTATCGGCTACTGCTGCGATGCGGGCGCCTCGCGCGCGCTGGCCACCCGCATGGGCGTCGCGCGTGCGCGCCGCTTCCTGCTGTGTGGCGAGACGCTTACGGCCGAGCAGGCGGCCGCCACCGGCATGGTGGACTTCGTGATCGACGACGCTGAGTTGAACGACACGGCCACAGAGGCCGCCGAGCGCATCGCTGCGGGCCCGACGCGCGCCTTCGGCGAGATCCGCCGCCTGTTCGCGACCGCGCTGAGCCAGCCCTTCGAAGCGCAACTCGAAGACGAGGCCCAGGCGCTTTCGCGTGTGGCGGCAGGCGCAGATGCCCGCGAGGGCATCCTCGCCTTTGTCGAAAAGCGCAAACCCGTATTCCGCGGCGAGTGAGCCGACGATCCCCGCTACAACTTTGACGAGGTGCCTTGAATGTGGCTCTACGCTGACATTGCCTCCCTCGGGGACATTCCCCGCTACCATGGACGGACCGCAGGCGAGCGCGTCGCATTGATGAATGCGCGACGCCGCGAAACCTTCCGCGAACTGGACCATGCGTCCAGTCGCATCGCCAACCTCTTCATCGACGCCGGGCTGGGTCGGGGCGAGGTGGTCGGCTTCTACGGCAAGAACTCGATCGAGTATTTCGAAGCGATGTTCGGCGCCAGCAAGGCCGGTTGCGCGTTGCTGCCGCTGAACTGGCGTCTGTCCGCGCTCGAATTGAAGGCCGTCATCGAGGATGCCGGGCCGCCACTGATCCTCGTGGATCGCGAGTTCGTTCCGCTGCTCGAAAGGGTGCGCGAGACCTGCGGCGTGCGCTTCGGGATCGTGGAGTTCGACTCCACCTCCGATGGCGACAGTCCGCTGAAGTCCCGCATGAGCGCCAGTAGCGACGTCGACCCACGCGTCGCGGTCCGTCCGGAGGACACCGCGCTGCTGCTCTACACGTCGGGCACGACGGGCCAGCCGAAGGGCGTCGAACTCACGCATGGGGGCATCAATTTCATGCGCCTGTGCGAACACCTCGAGCCGGCGTTCCGCTGGAAGGACGACGACGTGATGATGTTCGTGATGCCGAACTTCCATCTCGTTGGCACGGGCCTGTCCCTGCAAGGTTTATACAACGGTATCCCGCTCACGATCCTCGGCGGACTCGACATACCCGCACTGCTCGCGACCCTGGAGCGCGACAAGCCGACCATCTGCTGCCTCGTACCGACTGCGATCCAGATGATCATTGACCATCCTGACGCCGCGAAGACCGATCTCTCCGCGCTGCGCCTGGTCATGTACGCCGGGTCGCCGATCACCGCGCCGCTGCTGAAGCGCGCAATGAGCACGATGCGCTGCGACTTCATGCAGTTCTACGGTGCGACCGAAACCTGCGGCGCAGTCACCCTGCTGCGGCCCGATCAGCACGATCTGGAAGACGAGCGCAAGCTGAAGTCCTGCGGCACGCCCGTACCGCTCGTGGAGGTGCGGATTCTAAGCGCAGCGGGCGACGAGCTTCCCGACGGCGAGATCGGCGAGTTCGCCGTACGCTCGCCGGCGATGTTCAAGGGATACCTGAACAAACCCACTCAAACTGACTCCGTACTATCGGGGGGCTGGTATCGCACCGGAGATGCGGGCTATCGTGACTCCGACGGCATGCTGTACCTGGTAGACCGCACCAAGGACATGATCATCTCGGGCGGTGAAAACGTCTATTCGACCGAAGTCGAGCAGGCCCTGAGCAAGCATCCGGCCGTCTCGCAGGTCGCAGTGATCGGGCTCCCGGACGAACGATGGGGTGAGCGCGTAACCGCGATCGTGGTACCGACCGAGGAGAGGTCCCCGAGCGCAGAGGAACTGATCGCCCACTGCCGCGAGATGATTGCCGCCTACAAGGCGCCGAAACAGATCATTTTTGCAGCGAGCCTGCCCATGACGCCGACGGGGAAGATCCTCAAGACTGCGCTGCGCAAGCAGTTCGGTGAACTCGCGGCGACCACCGTTTGAAATCCGGGCTGACGGACAGAGATGAACAAACCGCTTCCACCCGGGCAGTTCGAATATCCGAGCTTCGACCGCTTCGGCCTCGGCCTGTTTGCCAAGCGCTTGCCGCATTCGCCCGACCTGAAGTCACTCAAGATTGCGGGGGACGTGCGCCGTGAAATGATCGTCGGTCGGGAGTTGACCACGCTACAGCGGGTGGAGCAGGTTTCGGATTTTCATTGCGTCACGACATGGTCATATCGCGGGCTGCGCTGGAGCGGGGTGCGTTTCAGCGAGTTCTATCGGGACGTCGTGCAGCGCTGTGCGGAACCCTTGGACGGGGCCGATTTCGTTGTCTTTCGCGGTCAGGACGGCTACGCGGTGAGCATGCAGCTCAAGGATTTGATGGCCGACGAAGTCCTGCTCGCCGATGAACTGGATGGCGAGCCGATCGGTATCGCTCACGGTGCCCCGTGGCGACTCGTCGCACCCGCGCATTACGGCTACAAGAACGCCAAGCACATCTCGGCGATCGAGTTCTGGCGAAACAGCCGCAACTATCGCTTTCCGTTTCCCTACCCCAACCTGATGGACCATCCGCGCGGCCGCGTTGCGCTCGAGGAGCGTGCGCGGTATTTGCCTAACTGGATGGTCCGCCTGGTGTACAAGGCGCTCGCCCCAGGTGCGCGGCGGAAAATGCGCGCGGCATTGGCTCGCCAGCGGGAAGCGGCTCCCGCCGCCGACGCCCGGAGGTAATCGCCCGGGCAGGAGGCTCTCACGGGTCGGACCGGCCAACTCGGGCCACCCGTACTGAGCGGGTGGGCCGAGCTGGGCAGCGAATGTTAATGCGCGCTTCCGATCGAACTCCGTTAGCCGAGCTGGTAGATCGACTTGTACCGTTGATATCCGGACACCGACTCCGGCCCGAGTTCGCGTCCCAGCCCGCTCGCCTTGATGCCGCCAAAGGGGGCGTTGAGGTCGGGCATGTAGCCGTTGATGCCCAGCGTGCCGGTCTCGATACGGCGAGCGAGCTCAGCGGCGTGGGCGCGGTCGGTCGACCAGATCGTGCCGCCCAGGCCGTATTCCGATTCATTGGCGATGCGTACTGCCTCGTCCTCGCCGTTGTAGCGGATGATAGCCAGCACGGGGCCGAAGATCTCCTCGCGAGCGATCGTCGCATTGTTGTCGACGTCTGCGAAGACGGTGGGCTGCACGAACCAGCCGCGCTCGTGGTCCGGTTTGCCGCCGCCTGCGACAAGACGTGCCTCGCCCTTGCCCTTCTCGATGTAACCCTGTACCCGATCGCGATGGATCGCGGAGGCCATCGGGCCAATGTGAGTGGTCCGTTCCAGCGGGTCGCCGACGACGAGCGCGGACACTGCCCCGGCGACCGCATCGACGACTTCGTCGTAGCGGCTCGCAGGCGCCAGGATGCGCGTGCATGAGAAGCAGGCCTGGCCGTTGTTGAGGATGGAGGCGGTTGGCAGGCCCTGGACGAGCGCGCCAAGGTCGGCGTCCTCCAGCACGATGGCAGCGGACTTGCCGCCTAGTTCCAGCGTCACCGGGCGCAGCAGACGCCCGCATTCCTGGGCGATGATGCGGCCGGCTGCGGTGGAGCCCGTGAAGGCCACCTTGTCGACGCCGGGGTGCGAAACGAGATACGCGCCCAGTTCGCGCCCCCCCGGTACCCAGTTGATCACGCCTGCGGGCAACTGTGCCTCCTCGGCGGCGTCGGCGAGGATGTAGCTGTCGAGCACGGTGCCGGGGGAGGGTTTCAGTACGATGCTGCAGCCCGCGGCCAGGGCCGGGCCGATCTTCATCATCGATAGTGCGACAGGGAAGTTCCACGGCACGATCGCGCCGACGACGCCGACCGGCTCACGGCGCACGAGGGACGTGAAACCCATGGGGGAGGGCCGGCTTTCCTCGACGACCATGTCCTTCGCCAGCGTGGCGTAGTACCGCAGCATCGCGACGACGAACCCGCTTTCGAGCTGGTCGGCGACGTTGATCGGCATGCCGTTCTGGATGCTCACCGAGCGCGCGAGCTCGGCGCCGCGTTTCTCGATGGCGTCGGCGAAACGCAGCATCGCCGCAGCGCGCTCCGCTGCGCGAAGCCCGCCCCACGACGGCGCTTTCAGCGCGCGACGCGCCGCGGCGACGGCGTGATCAATGTCGGCTTCGCTGCCGTCGGGGACGCTTCCGATGATTTCCTCGGTGGTGGCATTCATCACGTCGATGCGTGCCGACGACGCGGGCTTCTGCCACTCGCCGTCGATGAAGAAGGACTGCCTGTTGCCATTCATGACTCGATGTCTCCTTTTATCGATCAGGTGGGGTTATCACGGCCGGGTGGAAGCCGAAACCGTGCAGTGCATGCGGTAGCCTGAAATACGATACGCCAACATACGAAATGTGCAAGCAGGAATCCGGGCTGCGCTTTTTCGAGCGGGGTTTCCCTTGAAATCCGAGGGCTGAGACTGTGTCGCCGTCGGAAATCGCAGGTGACAGGAGGGAAGTTCCAGGCGAACACCGGAGCGCTGGATCGGGGAAAAATAAGGCAGCTGCAGTAAAAAAATTCGTGCGACGCACAAAAAACCTTGAGGTTTTGCCTATCAGAAACTAGAAATAAGGCAGTTGACTTAAATAATCCAAAAGAAGAGACTTCGATCCATGCTTAAAAATAGTATTCAAGCAGACGAGATGAACGAGACAACGGACGCGATTGACGCTGTGGAGCTGCAGCAGCCCCTCGGAAAGAGCGAGCGCACCCGGATCGCCCTCATCGTTGCTGCGGAAAGGCTGTTCGGCGACTTCGGAATCGACGCTGTCGGCCTGCGCGCCATCAGCGAGGCCGCGCAGCAGAAGAACAACAACGCCGTGCAATACCACTTCGGCAGCAAGCTGGGCCTGTTGTCCGCGATCTTCGAGCTACGCGAAGGGCAGCTTCAGCACCAGCGCCAGGAGATGCTCGAGCTGGCGGAAGTGCAGGGGCGCCTGGGTGACCTGCGGTGGCTGCTACGGATCTGTTTCGAGCCCAATTTCCGGCTGTACCGCGATCAGCGCGACATCAGCTACATCAAGCTGCACGCGGCGTACCTGACGACGCACCGCCCAAAGGGCGTGCAACACCCGGTGGATTACGACTCGCCGAACACGGTTGCCTTCCGGCGCGCCATCCGGCTGCTGGGCCAGCGCCTCGAGTTTCTCGGCCGCCGGCGATTCTGGTTGCGGCTCGAGAGCGTCGGTTCGATGTTCCTCAATGCCTTGATCCAGCACTCGGGCCGCAAGGAGGAAGCGAATCTGCCGATCGATGAGTTGTTCGAGGACTGCCTCGAGATGATGGCCGCGGCGCTGTCTGCGCCGCCCGGGCAGCACGTGGGCGACAACTGACACAAGGAGCAAGGGCAGGACCACTTTACGCAAGCACCCCCTTTCCACATCGAAAGGGAGATACAGGAGACGAGACAGATGGACAATAAATCAACAACGCATTACACGATCGCGTTCGGTGCGCCGGAAGGCACCGATCTGAACCTGGTGGGGGGAAAGGGGGCCAACCTGGGTCGGCTCACACAGGGCGGTTTCGACGTGCCGCCGGGATTCGTGGTGTCGACGGCAGCCTACGCGGCGCACATCGAAAGCCTGAAGGAACGCATCGCGAGCGCGCTGTCGGCGATCGACTACGGTGACGCCAACGCGCTGGAAGAGTCCGTTCAGCGCATCCGCAGCTGGATCGTCGAGGTGGACATGCCGTCGACGATCGCCGAGCAGATCCTCGCGGGCTATGCGGCGATGGGCGACCGCATTTTCGTGGCGGTGCGGTCGTCGGGAACGGCCGAGGACCTCGAGGGCGCCTCGTTCGCCGGTCTGCACGACACGTACCTGGACATCCGCGGCCGCGAATGCCTGATCGACGCCGTGAAGCGCTGCTGGGCAAGCCTGTGGACAGCGCGCGCGGTGTCCTATCGCAAGACGCAGGGATTCAACCAGTTCCCCTCGATCGCGGTGGTCGTGCAGACCATGGTGGAGTCGGAGGTGTCGGGCGTGATGTTCACTGGCAATCCGATCAACACCGCCACCGACCAGATCCTGATCAACGCGAGCTGGGGACTGGGCGAAGCGATTGTCTCCGGCATCGTCACGCCGGACGAATACATCGTGCGTCACAAGACGCTCAAGGTGCTGGAGCGCACGCTCGGCACCAAGCTGGTGATGACGGTCCGCAACCCGGAGACGGGCGTCGGTACGGTCGAAAAATCGGTGAGCGAGGCACAGTCGAAGGCCTTCACCTTCGATGACGAGCACGTCGCGCGGCTCGCCGATCTGGGGCGCCGCATCCAGCGCGCGTACGACGATTTTCCGCAGGACATCGAGTGGGCGTATGCCGCCGGCAAATTCTTTGTGCTGCAGGCGCGCCCGGTCACGGGGGTGGAGTTCTCGTGGGATGCGGACGTCACCGAGAGCGTGCAAGGCAACGATGACGCGACGCCGCACGACACGATCTGGTCGCGCACCTTCCCCGAAGAAATGTGGACGGGCGCCATCTCGCCGCTGATGTTCTCCTGGCGCTGCTGGGGCCTCAATCAGTGCCACAGCCTGGGCGTGCATGCCTTCGGCTACCCTGAACTGGATTACACGTCGGGGCGCCTGTGGATCTATCACAAGGGCGTTTCCTACTACAACTGCAGGAACGATCTCGAACTGATCAAGGCGGCCGTCCCGCCCCAGCTGCGGAAGACGATGCTGCACAAGATCCCGAAGGACTGGCACGAGGAGGCGCTCAAGGCGTCCTTCGACTGGGACCGCTACATCGAGATGTTCCTCAAGGTGGAAGCGAACCGGCCGGACATGGGATACAACTGGTGGAAGGCGATCCGCGACGACTTCATCGACAACAAGGAATACCGCGAAGCGACCCGCCCGCGTTCGCGCAGCGAATTCGCCGCGATGTCGGACGGTGAGCTCAAGCGTCATATCGCGGACGTCATGCGGCTGGAGATTTCCTCGTACGATCCGCCGTGGAACGGACTGCTGTGGTACATGCGCGAGTCCCTCGGCTGGGTCGCCTGGATCGTCGAGAACTGGTACGACGGCGGCCGCCCGACCGTTTTCATGGATCTCGTCACCGGCACCCGCAACCCGACCATCACCTCCGAGGACAACTTCGCGGTGTGGGAGCTGGCGGACACGATCCATCGCTCGCCCGAGCTGAAGTCGCTCCTCGCCAAGTACCCCGATGCGCGTTTCTTCGATTATCTCGACCAGTGCATCGACGGCCCCGCCTTCCGCGCAAAGTATGCCGAGCACGTGCGGCTGCGCGGCCACCGCGGGCATCCGGATCGCGATATCTACTTCGATCGCCGTGCGGACGACCCGATGGTCGACCTGCGCATCATTCCGGCGCTGATGGGGACGCCCGACCCGCGCATTCAGGAGCATCGCATGCGCGAGCGGCTGGAAGAGACGATCCGGCACGTGCACGACAACCTGCGCGCGCAGCCGGCGCTGGGCGTCTTCAAGGCGAAGTTGTTCAAGTTCCTGATCGATTTCTCGCATCACAGCCTCGAGTACCGCGACAACGAGCGCGAGGTGATGGACTGGTCCACGTACGACATCAAGCTCGGCTTCGAGGAGGTCGGACGGCGCTGCGTCGAGCGGGGGCTGCTCGCCGAAATGCGCGAGTGTTATTTCCTGACGATGGAAGAGCTGTACGGAGTGCTGGAGGGTACGGCGAACATGAAGCTGTGCCGCGCCAAGATCGACGCACGGCGGAAGAACTTCGACAAGATCGACACCAAGGCGGTGCATCCGGCTTCCTACATACAGTTTGGCCGGGCCGCGCCGATCGACCAGCCCGAGATCTCCGGTGACGGGGTGCTGCGCGGCAAGACGACCAGTGTCGGAAAGGTCACCGGCACGGCGCGCGTCGTTCATGAACTGTCCCAGATCGGCCGCGTGAAGCAGGGTGACATCCTGATCGTGCATGCGACCGACCCGGGCTGGACCTCGGTCTTCATGTTGATCAAGGGCATCGTGCTCGAGACCGGTGGCCTCATCAGCCATGGCGCGCTGCTGGCCCGCGAGTACGGCCTGCCCGGGGTGCAGATCGAGGGCGCTCTTCAGCTCGTTCCCGATGGCGCAACGATCACCCTCGACGGCGACAACGGTGTGGTCATCATCCACGACGAGAACGAAGAGCCGGAAGAGGTAAGGCAGGCGGCCTGAGGAAAGGTGACGCGAATCCCCGGCCGGGAAGGGGCCGGGGCCCTAGGGGCGTCAAATTTTTTTAATGAAACGGTATGGTAGAGGACCATATGCGGCAGGACGTTAGCATCATGACCTAGGCTCGCACAGCTAGGCCTCTGGTGACCATGGAAAGATCAAAACGAGGGGGCGCCGGTACCCGCGCGAAGGGAATCGGCGCTTACCAAGAACGAGACGGAGACACACCATGAGAATGAGCAGTTCCCGCGACAGCAACCGCGGCCGGCGTCTGACGGGGGTCGCCGCCGTCATATCCGCGATGTTCGCAACGGCTTCGGCGCACGCCTTCACGTTCGATACGCCACCCGAGTGGACCGTCAATCTGGACAACTCCATCCAATACACGGTCGGTACGCGGATGCAGAGCCGCGACGACAAGCTCGGCAATCACCCGTTCTATGCAGAAGCGGACTACAAGTTCGACAAGGGAGATCTGGTCACCAATCGCATCCAGGACCTGATCGAATTCCAGGCCGTCTACAAGGACCGGATGGGCTTTCGCCTGTCGGGATCGGTGTGGAAGGATTTCGCCTATGACGACGAGGTCAAGACGAACCCGAATCCGGCCTTTTCGACCTTCTTGTCGTATCCCAGCGGGCACTACTCCAATTACACCAAGCGCTATCACATGGAGGGCGGAGAGTTGCTCGACGCCTTCGTGTTCGCGAACACCGAGGTGGGCGACAAGCCCGTCTACCTGAAAGCGGGGCGCCTGACGCAATTCTGGGGCAACGCCTTCTTCTTCGGCTTCTCGAACATTGCGTATTCGCAGTCACCGGTCGATTACATCAAGGGCTTCTCGCAGCCGGGCTCCGAAGTGAAGGAGCTATTCCTGCCGCGCGCGCAGATCCTCGCGCAGACCGAGCTGTCGCCGGAATTGTCGATCGCCGGTCAGTACTTCCTCGAGTTTGCCGGGAACCGCTATCCCGAAGGCGGCACTTTCCTCGGGCCGTTCGATATTCTGTATCGCGGCCCGAAGAGCGGCGGTGCCCTGGCTGGCGCGCTGGGCGGCCCGGTTTCGGCTGGCCACGACGACACGCCGGGCCACAACAACCAGAACTTCGGCGTGAAGGTCGCCTGGTCGCCGGAATGGGCGGGGGGCGATCTGGGCTTTTATTACCGGCAGCTCGACGAGGTCCATCCCTGGGCGCTCGCCGATGTCGGCGCGAGCGGGGGCGGAAGGCTGCACCTGTCCTACGCGCAGAAGGTGAAGCTGTTCGGCGTCAGCTACGAGCGCAGCTTCGGCCTGCTGAGCACCGGTTTCGAGGCCTCGTACCGCAAGGACACGGCCCTCAACAGCTCGCTCACCAACGGGATTCCGGGCGTGCCGACGACCGAAGGGGCGACCGGCGATGTCGTCAACGTGATCGCCAACGCCTTCGTCCAGCTCGGCACGACGCCCTTCTACGATTCCGGCGTCCTGATCGCGGAACTGAGCTATACGCACCTCGCGAAGGTCACGGGCAACAAGTCGATGTTCAACGGTGTCGGCTACGGGGCCTGCCGCGACAGCGTGAATCCGGCGTTGCGCGGGGACAAGTGGGACGGCTGTGCGACGAAGGACGCGCTCGGTTTCGCGGTGCTGTTCGAGCCGCAATGGCTGCAGGTATTCCCAAGCGTCGATTTGAGCATGCCCATTTCGTATACCCGAGGGGTGCACGGCAATCCGGCCTATGCCGCCGGCTCCTTCTATGCGGAGGACGCCGAGATCTACTCAGTCGGCGTCAAGGCGACCTACAAGAGCAAGCACTCGATTGCGCTGCAATACAACGGCTACAAATGGAAGACCGGTGACTCCGTCAACATTCCGGGGCTCGGCGAATCCTATGCCGGCTTCGGTGGTAACGGCGCCGTTGGTCTGAACGACAAGGGCTGGTTGCAGCTCACCCTCAAGACGTCGTTCTGAATCACCTAGGAGGAGACATCATGATCAGGACAAAAGACATCATCCGCACGCTGGTTGTCGGCGGCGCCTGCGTCATTGGCGCATCATCGACGATCGCTGCGGTCACGGCCGATGAAGCAAAGCAACTGGGCTCCACGTTGACGGAATTCGGTGCGGAGAAGGCGGGAAACAAGGACAACTCCATCCCGGCGTACACGGGGGGCCTGGAAAAGGTGCCCGGCTATGATTCCAAGACCATGGCGCAGTACGTGGATCCGTACAAGGACGAAAAGCCACTGTACTCGGTCGATGCGAAGAACATGGCGAAGTACGAAGCCGAGCTGACCGAGGGCGCGAAGGCGCTGATGAAGCAATACCCGAGCTTCCGTATCGACGTGTATCCCAGCCACCGCAGCTTCCGTTATCCGGCGTGGGTGCTGCAGAACACAGTTAAGAACGCGACCACGGCCAAATTGACGGGCGAAGTCGAGGGCGATGCGCTATCCGGTGCAGCCGAAGGCGGTTTGCCGCATGCCGGTATTCCGTTCCCGATACCGAAAACGGGCTACGAGGTGCTGTGGAACCAGACCGCGCGATATGCGGCAGCCGTCAGTCATAACGTCGGCGGGGGCTTCCTGCTCGATAGCGCGGGCAACATGACGACGCTGCCGTCGGCAAGCGAGTATTTCCTTCACCCCTGGTATGACAAGAACGGCAAGCTGCGCAGCCAGACCTTCGACGCCCTGTTCGGCTTCTCGGCCACGCTGACCTCGCCGCCCTCGTCGGCCGGCATCGTGTTCCTGAACTATTACACGCCAAATGCAGCGGACGGGGGGCAGAAAGTGTGGTTCTACACGCCCGGCCAGCGCCGCGTGCGTCTTGCCCCGGAGTTCAGTTACGACGTGCCGATCGCGAGTTATGGTGGCGTGACCGTGTGGGACGACATCTACGGTTATCTCGGGCGCATGGATCGTTTCAACTTCAAGATCGTCGGCAAGAAGGAGATGCTCATTCCCTACAACGCGTTCGGACCGACGAACACGCTCGAGGTGAAGGACATCCTGGGGTCGAAGCACATTAATCCGTCGGCCGTGCGCTGGGAAAAGCACCGCGTGTGGGTTGTGGATGGCCTTCGCAAGGAAGGTGCCCGTCACGCCTACAGCCGGCGCACCTTCTATCTGGACGAGGACTGCTGGTGCATCGTCGCGTCGGAAGCCTACGACAACGGTGGAGCGCTGTGGCGCGTGAGCCACTACTACGGCTTCCCGACCTACGACACGGGCGGCTTCAATACCGAGACGTGGAGCACGAACGACCTCATCAAGGGGAACTACTTCATCCTCAATACGGGCCACAAGGAACCGGGCAACTCGATCCGCAGCTATGACACTGCGGAGGGCCTGCCGGTCAGGTTGACTCCCCAGGCCGTCGCCGCAGGCGGCGTCCGGTAAGAGTGCAGCCCGCGGCCGGCGATCAGCCGGCCGCCTTGGTCTGGGTCCAGCGCACCCGAATTCTGTTCGGAACGCTTCAGGATTGATTCCACCACGATTGAGGACTTCGCCATGGCAGGCAATTCGTCCCTTCCACGCCCGCGTACACTTTTCAGATCGGCGGTTTGCGCCGGAAGTCTTTGTGCCTTGCTGCTTTCATTACCCGCGTTCTCCGCGCCGACCTTCCGCGACCCCCTCGACACGCCCGCCGAGATGCGCACGAACCCGGCAAAGCGCCCGCTGATGGCGGTCGCCGTGGCCGGTGAACGCGTGGTGGCGGTCGGCCCGCGCGGTCTCGTTGTCGTGTCCGACGACCAGGGCAAGACCTGGACGCAGGCGAAAGTGCCCGTCCAGAGCGACCTGCTCTCCGTGCATTTTCCGACTCCAAAGCTGGGGTGGGCCGTCGGCCACGAAGGCGTCGTGCTGCATAGCGCGGATGGCGGAGCAACCTGGATCAAGCAGCTCGATGGGCGCAGCGCGCCGGATACCTTCAAGGCTCATTACGCGAAGATGGCGCCGAACCCGCAAGTGCAAGCGGCCGCGGCGCAGCTCGACCTGAATTACCGCGCCGGTCCGGCGCTACCCTGGCTGGACGTCTGGTTCGAGGACGCGAACATCGGCTATGCGGTTGGCTCCTTCGGCATGCTGATGGCGACGCGTGACGGCGGGAAAACCTGGGAGCCCTGGCTGGAGCGCGTCGACAACGGCGAATACCTGAATCTCAACGCAATCCGTAGCGTCGGCGGCGACCTGTACATCGTCGGCGAGCGTGGGCGGATCTATCGGTTTGACCGGTCGGCGGGGCGTTTCGCAGCGATTGAGACCGGCTATAACGGCAGCTTTTTCGGCATTGCGGGAGAAGGGCGCGCCTTGATCGCCTTCGGCTTGCGCGGGGTCGTCTATGGCAGCGACGACCGCGGGGACACCTGGCGGGCATTGCGCGTGTCGAGCGAACAGACGATCGCCGCCGGCACGGCGGTCAACGGTGCCTTCGTGCTCGGCAATGTCGCGGGGCAACTCCTGCGCGGCGACTGGTCCGCGCAAGCACCGGTCCTCGCAAACCTCGATCAGCCCATGCGAATGACCGGAATGGCGTCCCTCGCCGACGGCAGCCTCGTGTTGACCGGACTGGAAGGGGTTCGTATCAGCGCTGGCAACGGAGCCGCCGCGAGCGGCAAGTGACCGAAGCGCCCTTAGCGCTACCAACAGAGAATTCCCATGTCCATCACTACCGACAAACTGGAAGTCATGCCGGTCATATCCCGGCCCGAGGACTTCGATGCTCGCTCCGGAGGCCTGCTCGAGCGGATCATCTTCAACAACCGGATGATCCTTGTCATCGCCTGCGCGTTGCTCACTGTGCTCTTGGGCCTGCAGGCGTCGAAGCTGGAGATCAATGCCAGCTTCGAGAAGATGATGCCGGTCTCGCATCCCTTCATTCAGAACTACCTTCAGAACACCGCCTCCCTCCGAGGCCTGGGCAATTCCGTCCGCATCGTGGTCGAGAATGCCAACGGCGACATCTACGACGCCGACTACCTCGCGGCGCTGCGCGACATCAACGACCGCGTCTTTCTTGTTCCCGGCGTCGATCGATCGTTCATGAAGTCTTTGTGGATGCCGGTCGTGCGTTGGACGGAGATCACCGCCGAGGGCTACAAGGGCGGGGCGGTGATGCCCGACACTTACGACGGTTCGCCGGCCAGTATCGAGGCGTTGCGCGACAACGTGCGCCGGGCGGGCATCGTCGGCTCGCTGGTCGCGAACGACGAGCGTTCCAGCATGCTGTTCGTGCCCTTGCTCAGCCACGACGCCATGAGCGGCAAGGCGCTCGACTACCGCGCCTTCCGCGATGCGGTCGATTCGATCCGCACCGAATACGCTGCCAAGGGCGTCAACATCTACATCATCGGCTTCGCCCAACTGGTCGGAGATCTGATCCACGGCCTGATCGAAGTCTTCACCTACTTCCTCTATGCCGCCGTGATCTGCACGGGCCTGATCCTGGCCTATACCCGCTGTCTGCGCAGCACCGCCCTCGTCGTCACCTGCTCGCTGGTGGCGGTCGCCTGGCAGCTCGGCCTGATGCGGCTTTTCGGCCTCGTGCTCGACCCGTATTCGGTGCTCGTGCCCTTCCTGATCTTCGCGATCGGCGTCTCGCACGGTGCGCAGAAGATGAACGGGATCACGCAGGACATCGGTCGGGGCACGCATCGCTACGTCGCCGCCCGCTACACCTTCCGCCGGCTCTTCCTGGCCGGGCTTACGGCGCTGCTCGCCGATGCCGTGGGCTTCGGCGTACTGTCCGTCATCGACATCCCTGTCATTCGCGACCTGGCCGTTGCCGCGAGCACGGGCGTCGCGGTGCTGATCTTCACCAACCTGATCCTGCTTCCCGTGCTGCTTTCGTACACCGGCGTCAGCCTCGCAGCGGCTGCGCGTTCCCTGCGCGAGGACGAGGAGGACCACCCTCTGGCACGCTGGCTGGCGCGTTTCACGAAGCGGCCGTGGGCGCTCGCCGTGATCGTATTTTCCGTTGTTGCGACCGTCGCGGCACTCGTGGTGGCGCAGGATCTGAAGATCGGAGACCTCGATCCCGGTGCGCCGGAGCTGCGGCCCGACTCCACCTACAACCGCGATAACGCCTTCATCACGGCGCACTACCAGCTCTCCAGTGACCAGTTCGCGGTCGTCGTCACGACGCCCGAGCAGGGACTGGTGACTTACGAAACGCTGCTGGAAATGGACCGCCTCGAGGAAATCCTGCGCGATCTGCCTGGCGTGCAGACGACCGTGTCGGCGGCGAGCCTCGCGCGGAACTACACCGCCGCTGGCTTCGAGGGATCGCCGAAGTGGATCACGCTGAACCGCGACAGCTACGTCGTGGCCGACGCGCTCAACTATGTTTATGACGGCAATCCGGAGATGTTCAACGATAGCCGGTCAGTTGCACCGATTATCGCCTTTCTCGCTGACCATAAGGCGGAGACGCTGGATCGAGTCGTCAAGACGGTCGAAGCCTTCGCGGCCGAGCACAACACGAATGAACGGAAGTTCCTGTTGGCTGCAGGGAACTCGGGCATCGAAGCGGCGACGAACATCGTCGTCAGCGATGCCAACCGGAAGATGTTGTTCTACGTCTATGCGGCGGTGATTGCACTGTGTTTCATCACCTTCCGCAGCTGGCGCGCAGTGGTCGTTGCCGTAGTCCCCCTGGTTGTCACCTCGCTGCTGTGCGAGGCGCTGATGGTGACGTTGGGAATAGGCGTCAAGGTCGCGACCCTCCCGGTCACGGCGCTGGGGGTTGGCATCGGCGTGGATTATTCCCTGTACCTGCTGGCGGTGCAGCTGGCCGCGCAGCGCGAGGGTTTGTCGCTCACCGAAGCCTATTGCAAGGCACTGGTCTTCACAGGCAAGGTCGTCGCGCTTATCGGTATCACGCTGGCGGCGGCGGTCGTGCCGTGGGCGTGGTCTCCAATCAAGTTCCAGGCCGATATGGGACTGCTGCTGGCCTTCATGTTCGTATGGAACATGCTCGGCGCCCTGATCGTCATTCCCTGCTTGGCTGCTTTCCTCTTGAAGGACGAAACTGTGCGCCGCAAGGGCTCCCAAAGTGCGCAGTTATCACGCGAAGCCTCATCGACAAATTCGGTTGTCCCCGCCCCGAGCGAAAACGTGCTGAAGGCGGCAGGTTCCGCCAGTCGGCCGCCAGTCGAATTCGTTCGCCCCACGTCCGTCGCAGCCGCTGCAGGCGGCGCGAAGGAGTGATCGGAGCGGTGGGACGCGAGCCGGCGATGGACTCGCGAGAGTTCATCGCCTTCGTCGCCGCGTGCCTCGTCGTCGGCGCTACGGCGACGGACATGATGCTCCCGGCTTTGGGCGCGGTGGGCGCAGAGCTGTCGCACGGGGATTTCACGGCGGGCCAGTCGGCAATCGTTGCGTTCCTCCTGGGCATGGGGCTGCCGCAGCTGCTCTTCGGCTCGCTCACCGTGCCTCCGGTTCAGCGCTGAACCCAACTTTCGGCAGGTGGATTGGAGAACGCGGGTGACGACAATCTAAGCGTCGGTGCAGCGTCAAGTGGGCTCGACGCGTGTATTTCAACAACGAAAGCGTGGGTGCGGCCGCAAGACATAGAACGCGCCGGAGCAACCGCGAATAAAAGGGTTCCCCCGGCCCGCCGGCCGGCTTCCCTACCCAAAGAGAGGCAGGCGATGGTGAGTTTTCTGAAAAAACTGTTCAAAGCGAAATCGGTTCCGACCGTCGAGGTGCAACCCTTCGGCGCGAGTTTCGAAGTGCCGGCCGGCCAGACCGTGCTCGAAAGCGCGCTCGAACATTCCGTTCCCTTCCCCCACAACTGCACGGTAGGCACCTGCGGCGCGTGCAAGTGCCGGCTCGTGGAGGGGAAGGTCAAGGCGATCACCGATTTCGGCTACGTCCTATCGCAGCAGGAGCTCGATGCCGGCTACATCCTCGCCTGCCAGGCCGTGCCACAGGACGAACGCATCGTCGTGCAGGTGCAGGCGGGTATCGAGGACGCGCCGCCTTCAGAACGCTATCTGGGGACGATCATCGCCACCGAAAGCCTCACCCACGACATCCTGAGGGTGACGGTCGAAGTCGATCGGCCGCTGCGTTTCGTCGCCGGCCAGTATGCGAACCTGAAGACCGCCGCGCTGACGCTGCCGCGTTGCTACTCGTTCGCGGACGCCCCGGAGCGCGAGGGCAACCGCAGGCCGTCCTTCATGATCCGCAAGGTGCCCGGTGGTGCGTTCACGGAAGCCCTGTTCGCGGGCTCCTTGAACGGCGCTGCGGTTTCAGTGGAGGGGCCGCTTGGCGATTTCCATCTGCGCACCGGCAGCGGACCGATGATCTGCATCGCCGGCGGCAGCGGGCTTGCACCGTTGCTCAGCATTCTCGAGGACGCACGCAAGAAGCGCGTCACCCGTCGCTGCGTGCTGCTCTTCGGCGCGCGCACCCAGGCCGATCTCTACGCCCTCGACCAGATTCGCGCCATCGCTGGCGGTTGGCGCGGCGGCTTCGAGTTCGTGCCGGTGCTCTCCAACGAGCCCGCCGGCAGCGACTGGGAAGGTCGGCGCGGCATGGTCACCGAATACATCGACGCCGCGCTCGCGGGCGAGGCCGACCGCGGCGCCGAGCTCTACATGTGCGGCCCGCCCGTGATGATCGACCGCGCGATCGAGGTCGCCTGCAATCTCGGCGTCGACCTCGAGGCGATTCACTACGACAAGTTCACCGATATGAGCACCACCGCCCGCGCTGTGGCGGCTTGAATATCCAAACCAGACAGGAGACGAAACACCATGGGAAGCATCCAGGATTCGCTGTTCATTACCGCACGGGCGGCCGTGCTGCGCACGGTCGGAGGGCCGCTCCAGATCGAGGACGTCCGCATCAGCCCGCCGAAAGGCGATGAAGTGCTGGTGCGCATGGTCGGCGTCGGCGTGTGCCACACCGACGTCGTCTGCCGCGACGGCTTCCCGGTGCCGCTGCCGATCGTGCTCGGTCATGAAGGCTCCGGCATCGTCGAAGCGGTCGGCGAGCTGGTCACCAAGGTCAAGCCGGGCCAGCGCGTGGTGCTGTCCTTCAATTCCTGCGGCCACTGCTCCAGCTGCGGCGAGGATCACCCCGCGACCTGCCACCAGATGCTGCCGCTCAACTTCGGCGCCGCGCAGCGCGTGGACGGCGGCTGCGTCACCGATGCCACGGGCGAAGCGGTGCATAGCCTGTTCTTCGGCCAATCCTCATTCGGCACCTTCGCACTGGCGCGGGAAGTGAATACCGTGCCGGTGGGCGACGGCGTGCCGCTCGAAATCCTCGGCCCGCTCGGCTGCGGCATCCAGACCGGCGCGGGTGCGGCGATCAATTCGCTGGCGCTCAAGCCCGGCCAGTCGCTCGCGATCTTCGGCGGCGGCAGTGTCGGCCTCAGCGCACTGCTCGGGGCGCTTGCCGTCGGCGCCGGCCCGGTGGTCGTGATCGAACCCAACGTGCGGCGCCGTGCGCTGGCGCTGGACCTCGGCGCGAGCCACGTGTTCGACCCCTTCAACACCGAAGACCTCGTCGCGAGCATCAAGGCCGCGACCGGCGGTGGCGTGACCCACTCGCTCGATTCGACCGGTCTCCCGCCGGTTATCGCGAAGGCCATCGACTGCACTTTGCCGGGTGGAACGGTGGGCCTGCTCGGTGTGCCTGCGCCCGACGCGGCGGTGCCGGTGACGCTGCTCGACCTGCTCGTGAAGAGCGTCACGCTGCGCCCGATCACCGAGGGCGACGCCAACCCGCAGGAGTTCATCCCGCGCATGGTACAGCTCTACCGCGACGGCAAGTTTCCGTTCGATAAGCTGATCACGACCTACCGCTTCGAGAACATCAACGACGCGTTCAAGGCCACCGAGACGGGCGAGGCGATCAAGCCGGTATTGGTGTTCTGATGCACGAAGACCATGCGTGATAGAGGGCGGGCATCTGTCAGGATGCCCGCCCTCATATTCTGCGATCGACAGTCTGGCGATTTCAGGCGCTGGTGCCGCCCACGGCCCATAAAGCGACGACCACCGCGGCACAAAGCCAGATCCACACTTCAAAGGCGACACGCCACCCTCGGGGCGCGCCTTTCAGTTCCATGAAGTAGAGCAGCACCGCGCGGCCTTTCAGGGCAGCGACGAGCATCACGGCCACCGCGGTCCAGCGACCGGCGACGCTGTGGTGTTCGATCAACCAGCCACTCGTAACCGTCGCTACCACGAGAAACATCCAGACGCGGACTGCCGTCGCGGGAGTTACGTGAGTCATTGCGCCCCCAGCAGGTAGAGCATCGGAAAGATGACGATCCATAGCAGGTCGACCATATGCCAGTACAGGGCACCCGATTCGATCCAGCCGAAGAACGGCCCGTTGACGGACTCGCGGGACGCCTTGAACCACAGGACGGCCAGCACGACCATGCCCCCGATGAAGTGCAGGAAATGCACGCCGGTGAGCACGTAATAGAACATGAAGAAGTCGTTCGTGAGCATGCTGAGGCCGTGCGCCAGCTTGTCGCTGTACTCGATCAGCTTGTTGACGCCGAAGCCTGCGCCGACGACGAAGGACGTCAGCAGCCAGTTCCGCGTCGCCTTGGTGCGTCCCTCACGGGCGGCATGGACGGCGAGGACGACGAACAGGCCGCTGGTGACGAGGATGAGCGTGTTGAGCAGCCCCAAATGAACGTCGAGCGCTGCGGCGGAACGATTGAAGAGTTCAAATTGCCCCAGCCGCTCGACCATGAAGCCGACGAACAGCATGCCGAAGACCATGACGTCGGCGAAGATGAAGGTCAGGATGCTGGGGACTTGTGCGCAGGAACTACCCGGGAGGTCCGCGGACTCCCGGGTTTCCCGTGCAGCCGTCGCTACGGAAGCGAGATCATTCATGGCGGTCGCGTCGATCTGCGAATCAGGCCGCAGCCAATTTTGTCACGCGGCCGTGGTCGAGCTCGGCCGCGCGCTCCTGCTCCAGTCGCGGGATGGCCTTGAAGACGTAGTACGTGGTGATGACGATGTAGGCGAACCATACGATGAACTCGACCCAGAAGTTCAGCCAGCCCTGGCGCGCGAACAGTCCGCTCTTGAAGAACGGCATCAGCAATTCGAACAGGAAGCTCAGGCCGGCCCAGATCGAATACCAGCACGCCCAGCGCGGCAGGAGGGGCTGGTTGCGCTTGTCCGTCAGGCCGCCGACGCCCAGCGCAACCATCGGAATTGTCGTGATCGCGTAGAACATGTCGATCAGCAACCAGCCCTGGTCGTACAGCATTTGTAGCGTCACGGGCTCAAGCACGTCAGGCCGGTATGCGGCGGTCAGCCAGAAGACGGAGGAGGTCACGAGCGGCACGACGGTAAGGCCGCCGCCCCACATCTGCAGCGTCGACATCATGTTGTTCTCGTTCCGGTTCATCCACTCCATCACCCTGGTGATGGACAGGGTCCAGGGGAGGTAGAGGACGCCAAAGAGCATGGCGCCTGCCATGCCGGCGCGCACTTCGTTGTAGTTGGTGCGGAAATGGTGCGCCAGTTGGTCGGCGGTGTAATCGGCCGGGATCGGCGGAATGTTGTAGCCGAGTACCCCCCAGCAGACGATGAAGGCGGCGAGAAACACCGGCCCGGTGGCGGCGCATAGGCGCCAGTATTTGAAGTAGGCGGCGTTGCTCAGCGTCGGACTCATGAACTGTCTCCTTGTAGGTCCCGGCTAGTTAGTTGATACACCGTATGAAAGCATATCAAATGCACTAGGATTGTGAAAATTTTGAACGGATTTGTCAACGGGATCTAGCACGCGATGCGCAGGAAAGAGTCAGTAGCGGCGGCCCAACAGGGACGGCGGGCCGAACGCCCGGCCGAGAAACCTGATGCCCGCGCGCAGTTCGTCGTCGGAGAGATGAGGGAGGAGCACGGCGAAGTACGCGAGTCCCGCGTCGATCATCGTGTTGAAGTAGGTGCGGCCTTCGTCGGTCAGCGCGACCACCTTTTCCCGGCCGGACTCGGGATTCGTCTTCTGCTCGATCAGCGACAGGGGAGGGCTGGACAACTCGTACAGGAGTTGCGAGACATGCGAATTGCGGGTTTCGAACCAGTCGCTCAGCGTCTGTTCGATCAGCTTGCGACGGATCCAGCCATGCGGGCCGACCTCGGATTCGATCAACCAGATGATGGCCGCCTGCTGTCGCGACAGCCGCCCTTGGCACATCCGGCGTTCAAGTTCCATCCCGATCCGGTAGTGGATCGGATAGAAAAAGCCGAGCAGATCGGTCAGCGTCTCCCGGCTCGCGGCGGTGTCGCGTGCGTTGGTCGGGGTTGTAGACATGGGGACTGGAATCTCGGGTCTCGGGGAAGACTGTCGATTATGCCTTGCCGGACGGATAGGGGCAGGTGGGATCTCGCTCATTCAGGCCAGCCAATAGAATCCCGCGATCATTCCGACGCAGCCGACGATCCATCCCTCGTAGAGGCGGCGCAGATAGCGCGGCGCGGTCTTGAGCTCCATGAAGTGCAGGAACACCAGCCGCCCCTTGACGAGGGCGATCAGCATCACGCACAGGACGGTCCATTGGCCCAGGCCGCGATGCTCTGCGAGCCACCAGCTTAGGGCTGTGACTAGCAACAGCGAAAGCCAGACCCAAGTGACGGTGTGTGCCTGCGTCTTCATGCCGATGCCCCTAGCAGCAGATAGAGCAGTGGGAAGAGAACGAGCCAGAGGAGATCGACCATGTGCCAGTAGAGGCCGCCCGATTCGACGGTGCCCAGGAAGTGGTCGTCCAGCTCCCTGTTTGCCGCGCTGACCCACAGCCACAGCAGGACCCCAACCCCGACGAGGAAGTGGAGGAAGTGGATGCCGGTGAGAGCGTAGTAAAACATGAAGAAGTCGTTCGTCAGCAGCGTGATGCCGTGCGAGATTTTCTGGTGGTACTCGACCACCTTGGTGACCGCGAAGCCGCTGCCGACGATCAGCGCGAGGAGCAGGCGTCGGCGCAGCAGGGTGCGGTCGCCCGCCCGCGCCGCCGACAGCGCGAGCGCGACGAGCCAGCCGCTGGTGATGAGGATGAGGGTGTTGAGCAGGCCGAGGCCGGCGTCGAGCTTCACCGCGCTCTCGTTGAAGAGCGCAACCTGCTTGCCGCGTTCGTGCATGAAGACCGCAAAGAACAGGGTGAAGGTCAGGATGTCGGCGGTGACGAAGGTCCAGATCGCCGGCGCCTGCGCTTCACCCCGCTCGGCGTAGTCAGGCATGGGAGAGGAGTCCCGTCCGGCCCTGAGCGGCTTCAAGCGGCGGGATGCCGGCTCTGGCTTCCGTCTCCAATCGCGTCACCGCCTTGAAGAGGTACCCGGTGACGAAGATCATGTAGAAGAAGTAGATCGAGTACTCGATCCAGAAGTTGACGAGGCCGTTTCGCGCGAAGACCCCTTCCTTGAAGAAGGGCATCAGGTCTTCCCCGATGAACATGAAGCCGCCCCAGATGGAGTACCAGCACAGCCATTTCGGGACCAGCGGCTTCATGCGTTTGTCGCCGAGGAAGATGACGCCCATCGCGATCATCTGCATCGTCGTGACCGAGTAGCAGACGCTGATCGTCAGCCAGCTCATGTCGTACATCAGCTGGACGATGCTCGGGTCGATCGTGTCGGCGCGGTAGCTGCCGGCCAGGATGAAGACGCAGCACATCAGGACCGGGATGACCGTCAGGCCGGCGCCCCAGAGCTGGAGCGTGGACAGGATCTTGTTGTTGCCCTCGAAGGTCTCCATGACCTTCGTGATGCCCAGCCCCCAGATCATGTAGGTCGGCGCAAAGGTCATCGCGCCGACCATGCCGAGCCGCATCTGGGCGGCATTGGCCTGGAAATGGGCTGCCATTTCCTGCGCGGTCATCATGGCCGGCAGCGGCGGCACGCAATAGCCGAGCAGGCCCCAGAAGCCGAAATAGGCGAGCAGGAAGATCGGGCCGCAGGCGAGACAGAAGCGCCAGTACTTGAAGGAATCGTTTGCTGCGATCGCCGCTTGGGCCGATGCGGCCGCGCGGGCGGCAACGCGTGAATCCGGGCTGTTCATGGGGGAGTCTCCTGGTCGTTATGGTGGCTTCCCTGCATCCTGTGGCAGGGGCTGCGACGCGACGGGACACCGAAAACCTCGCGGCCCGCTGCCGGACCCATGTCACAACGTCGGTTAGATTGCTACAGTATCGTATGTAACAATACGTGTAAAGCACGTCGCACGCGCCCGCCTTGCTTGCCGGCTCGCGCTCAGGTTCGTGCGAGATAGCCGGTGGCATTCGACGGCACCGGAACCGTCATGCGCCGGCGGACATCCTTGATCATGTACACCGAAATCACGCCGCACCACACCACCCAGGCCGCCCACGGAACGTAAAAACTCAGCATCCCGTCCCAGGCGAACGGCCCGCTCTTCAGATACTCGGTGAGGCTCGCCGGAGCGAAGCTCAGGCCGCACCAGATGGTGAGAAAGCAGGCCCAGCGCGGGAACAGCGGGGCCTCCCGTTTGTCGGCCAGCCCGACGATGGCCATCGCGAGCATCTGCATGGTGGTCAGCACCCATTGCAATTCGAAGCTGAGCCAGCCGAAATCGGTCAGCATCTGCATGAGCTCGGGGTTCCGTTCCAGCCGGAACGTGGCGATCGCGAAGCACAGGATACCGAAGCTCACGACGAAGACCGTGAGCGCACCGCCGATCAGCTGCAGGTAGGTCATCGTGCGGGAGTGATGCTCGAGGCGGCTCATCTGCGTGCTGATCTGCGCGCTCCACGGCAGGTAGAGGCCCATGACGACGAGGCTCACGACCCAGCCGAGACGCATGTCGCCGAGGTTGTCCGTGATCCGCGTGGCGATTCCCGCCGCATCCAGCGCGGGTGAGGGCGGGGTGGGCAGGATGTGGCCGAAGATGCCGAAGAACACGACCAGGCCCAGCACAAACGCTGGCCCGCACCACGCGCTGAGCAACTCGAGCTGAGCAACTCGAGCTGAGCAACTCGAGCTGAAGGCTCGTCTTCTCGTCCATTGCTGTTGTCTCCAGGGGTATGTCGATCGCGTCGACGGTTGATTGTTCAGGCGACCGCGCGGATCTCGCCGGCGTCCTTGTCCAGCGAAACGATGAGCTTGCGCAGCAGCTTGCCGAGCAGCGCGAACTCTTCGGCGGTGAGGTCGGAGAAGGCGCGGTCGATCGGGCCGGCGATGCGCGGCACCGTGTCGCGAACCTTCTCGCGCCCCTCGGCGGTGATGGTGATGACATGGCGGCGGGCATCGCGTGGCGCCACCGTTCGCGCCACCCAGCCGTCCTCCTCGAGCTCTTCGAGAATGCGCGTCATGTTTCCGCGGCTTGTGCCAACCATGTCGCTCAGCTCGCTCGGTGACGCAGATCCCGTCTGGCTCGCGACGAGGAGACAGAGGACGTGGAAGGAATGCTCGGAAAGATCCAGCGCGCGAAAGACCGGCTCGAAGAAATCGCTCAGTCCCGAGCCGCTGATCCGCAGAAGCCGCACCATCACCGTGCCGTCCATCGGCATGCCCGGCAGTGCGGCGGCCATCCGGGGGGTGCTGGAGGCGACCTTCGAGAGTCGTTGTTGTCCGTTCATGATTTTTTAGTAGTTTAGCGATGAACGGTATATAAGCCGATCGTATGCATTAATCCAAGAGCAAGAAGGACTCAGTGCAAGCTGGACTCGTAATGGACCTGCCAGTTCCTGAACTGCTCGGCGGGCATCGGCCGGGCCATGTAGAAGCCTTGGGCCGTATCGCAGCCGAGTGCGACCAGATGATTCCAGGCCGATTCGGTTTCGACGCCTTCGGCGACGACTTCGAGATCCAGCCGGTGGCCCAGTTCAATGGTCGACTGGACGATGGCGGCGGAGATCGCGCTGTCGGGCATAGCCATCACGAAGGACTGGTCGATCTTGATCGCATCCACGGGCAGCTTGTGGAGGTAGCTGAGGCTCGAATAGCCGATGCCGAAGTCGTCGATGAAGAGTTCGACGCCCAGCGCCTTGATGCGCCGGATGGCGTCGAGTGCGCCGACGGGGTCTTCCATCAGCGCGCTCTCGGTGAGTTCGAACTGGATCCAGTCGGGCCGGGTGCCCCAGGTCGAGAACAGGTTCTTGAGCTTGTCGATCAAGGCCGGATCGCGCAGATCGCGGGCCGATAGGTTGACCGAGAGCGGTTGGTCGATGCCCATGTCGTGCCAGGCATAGATCTGCTGGAAGGCCGCTTCGAGAACGTGGTAGGTCAGCGGCGTGATTAGGCCCGAGGTTTCGGCGATCTTGACGAATTCCTCGGCGGGAATCATGCCGTGCGCGGGATGTTGCCAGCGGACGAGGCCTTCGGCGCCGCGGATGCGCCGGGTCGCGAGATCGATCTTGGGCTGGCAATAGAGCATCAGGGCCTTCTGTTCGATGGCGCGGCGCAGATCGATCATCAGGGCGAGGCGGTTCGTGCGCTGTTGTTCGAGCTCGGGCGTGAATACCGCTGAATCGCTCCCGCGGCGTTTCGCCTCGAACATCGCCATGCGCGCGCGGCGGATCAGCGAGTCGGGGTCGGTGCCGTGTCCTGGGAAGGCGGCGATGCCCGCGCACAGGCCGACGCTGATGCTCAGTCCGCCGACTTCGACCGGGCTGCTGAACGCCCGGATGAGGTCTTGTGCCGTGCGCATCGCCTGGGAAACGTCCATGTCGGGATAGAGCAATGCGAACTCGGCGTCGCCGACGCAGGCCACGAACCGGTCTTCGCGCTGGTGATCTTCCAGCTGACGGGCGAAGGAGCAGGTCAGCAGGTCCGCCTGCTGGTAACCGAGCGTGTCGCTGATCTCGTGGAAATGCATCGCGCTCAAGAGCAGGACGGCCAGAGGGCGATGCTTCTGCCTACCATCCACGATCGCGGATTGAAGCCGGGAGCGGAACATCGTCCGGTTCGGAAGCCCCGTGAGTGAATCGTAAAGGGCCATCCGCGCGATGCGCTCTTCGGCCTCATGGCGTTTGATGCGGCTGCGGAGGTTGGCGATGCCGTAGGCGAGATCGTCGGCCAGTTCGCCGAGCAGCCTGACTTCGGCTTCATCGAAGGCGTCGGGGGACGAATCGGCGATGAGCAGCGCGCCCACGACTTCGCCGTCGATGGGCAGCGGGAAGGCCGACAGCGAGCTGTAGTCGAGTCGAATCGCGACCTCACGCCACGGGGCATGACCGGGATCGGTGAGCAGGCTGCGTCCGATGCAGGGCTCTCCGCTGCGGACGGCGATCGCCGGTGCGTGCTGTCCGAGCTCCACATCGGCCCAGGTGAGCTGGAGATGGTCGAAGAAATCCCTCTCCTCCGGTATGTCGCGCTGGATGGCGTAGGCCATGATCGGAAGGGATTTCTGCTCGTCGTGCTGCGCGTACGCCACGTAGGCGAGGCGGTAGCCGCCTTCATTGACGATGACCCGGCACATCCCAAGGAGAAGGTCCTGCTCCTGCGACGCGCGCAGCAAGGTGCGGTTCCCGGCGCTCAGGGTCTTGAGCGCCTGGTTCACGCGCGACAATTCGCTTTCGGTGCCGCCGCCCGGATCCATGTTCCTCTACCGCAGCCTTGGTAAAGGAAGTATAGGCGCCGCGCGTTTCAGCGGTTGAGCAGCCCCGCGCGCTTGGCCTTGAAGATCGCGGCTGACCGGTTGCGGACCCGCAGCTTCATGAACAGGTTGTGCAGGTGCCACTTCACTGTGCCGACCGTGAGGCCGAGACGGTCGGCGATTTCCTGGTTCGACAGGCCGCTGTCGAGGAAGCCCAGCAGTTCGACCTCGCGGCTCGTCGGTGCATCGAGTTCCAGGCTGTCGGCAGGTGTCACGGCTGGCGGGGGGGCGGTGCGGTCGGTCTGCGCTGCGGCGTCCAGCCGCTGGCGCAGGTCGGCGAAGAATGCGAATTCCTTCTCGTTGACGAGCGGCCAGTTCTTCTTCGGGTCGGCCGTGATGACCGGCCGGATCACGTCGGCGTGTTCGATGAAAGGTTGGCACAGTCGGCGCGGCGCTGCGATGCCGATCGCGCGCAGCAGGGTCTTGGAGGCTTGGGCGGCGTGACCGGTCGCGGCCTCGATCTGCAGGCGGGTCAGCAGCAGGTGCACCTGCCAGGTTGCGCAGGTCGACTTCAGCGCAGATTGCAGTTCGGTATCGGTGGCCGCGAGCGCGGTCGGAAAATCGCGCTGCGCGATCAGCCACGCGATCCGCGCGGCGAGCAGGGCGCGGCGGGTGCTCGCGAGCTGGCTGGCAGGCAGCGCGGGCGGACGCGGCCCCAGCAGGTCTTCCATGTCCTGCCGGCGTACCCAGTCGGTCGCCGCCTCGGTGAGCCCGAGGCGCACCAGGCGTACCAGCACGGCACATTGCAGCAACAACTGCAGGCGCGGCGGGAAGCTCGTCGCGACGGCGTCGAGGTGGCGCGGCGCGAAGACCGATTCTTGGCTGCCGTCCCATAGGCGCACCGCGACTTCGAGCCCGACCTTGCACGTTTCGATGAAGCCGTGGTGCTTGGCCTGGCTGAGGCCGTTCAGCACCCGCTCGCGCGCTTCCTCGACGTCGCCCCGTTCAAGAGCGATCCGGGCGGCCATCATGTCCATCGTGGACACCATCGCGGCCTCGGGCCCGAGCACCTTGCGGGCGCGGACGACGGCCTCATCCAGCGTGTTGTGGACGAAGGCGAGATCGCCTTCCTCGATGTCGATCAGTGCATCGAGGCAGGATATCCATGCGAGGCCATACTCGCTTCCCGAGCGGCTCATCGAGTTGCGTGCCAGCATGATGCCGCGGCGGGCGGCCGGGAAGTCGAGGTCGGCAACTGCCGAGGTGCCGACCACACACGCGACGCCCGAGCTTTCGAAGGGATCGAGGCCGTCGTCGCTTTCGAGCCAGCGTTCGCCGCGCATCCGCGCTTCGGGGACGCGGTCGAGCGAGAACAGGATGATCGCAAGCAGGGCCTGCTTGCGTCCCGGCATGCGGTCGGCAAGCGGGTCGTCGCCGTTCGTGCCGAGCCGCATCCCGGCCAGCACGCGGTAGGCCTTCTCGTACTGGCGCGACATGAGCATCGCCCAGACGTACCAGTACTGCGCTTCGTCGGCGGGGAAGGGTTCGATCGGGAGCAGGCGTTCGTAGCAGCTGATGTAGAAGAGGTGCTGGCCCTGGTCGCGCACGACAGTTTGCGCGCGGGTGGCGAGGAGCTCACTCGCCTGCGTGCCGTCATGAATCGTCAGCGCCAGTTCGAACGCGTCGTAGTACTCGCCGTGCTTGCGGCACCATTCCAGCGCCCGTGCCAGCAGCGCGTGGCGTTGCGCTTCGCTTCGCGTCGAGCGGGCTTCGCGGCGTAGGTAGTCGCTGAACAGGCCGTGGAAGCGGAACCAGCCGCGGCGGTTGGTCGCCGGAAAGATCATCAGGTTGAGGCGGATCAACTCGGCGAGGATGTCCGGCGCGTTGGGCTTGCCGGTTGTGAAGCTGCACAGGTCGGCATTGAAGGCTTCGAGCTCGGCGATGTCGAGCAGGAATTCGGCGATCGCCGGGTCAATTGCGCCCAGCACGCGGCGGGAGAGGGTGTCCGTGAGGCTCGCGTCGAGCGTGGCCGCGTCGGCGCTGATCGCGGCGGGGTTTACCCGCGAGGCCATTGCGACGTGCATCAGGCGCACCGCCGCCGGCCAGCCTTCGGTCTGATCATGGATGACGTTGGCCTGCTCCGGCGACAGAGGGAGCGGATTGGCGCCGGACGTTTCGAACAGCTTGCGGATTTCCTCGCTGCCGAGGCTGAGGTCCGCGGGGCCGAGTTCGCGTAGTCCGTCTTCGAGGCGGATGCGATGGAAGCTGTCGAGCGGCAGTTCGATCGACGTGAGCACGATGCGCAGCCGCGTCTGGCGCAGGAGCAGGCGCTCGATCAGGTTGCCGAGTTCGCAGTCGCGGACGGCATCGAAGCCGTCGATCAGCAGGACGACCTCGTCGTGGAGCTGTTCGGCGGCGTGCAGGATGGCGTCGATGCGCGCGTCGGTCTCGATCGTCGGCCCGCCGTAGAACATCAGGCCGGCGCCTTCGCTGTTGCAGCCGAGGACCTTCTCGAGGTGCATCAAGGCTGAGCCGAAATCGGAACGGCCTTCGTCCAGTGTGTGCACATGGCTGTTGTAGCCGGCATCGCGCAGCGAGCGGGCGACCGCCGAGACGAACACGGTCTTTCCGTAGCCACGCGGGGCGACGACGAGGAGCAGTTTCGGCAGCGCGTCGAGGCGCGAAAAGTGCCGGATGGCCTGCGTACAGACGGGCTTGAAATGGGGCTCGCTGATCGCCTGCAAGGCGTGATTCAAAGAATGTCTCCTCGTTAGCACGGGGTGGTGTCCATCTGCGGGAAGGTCTTGCAGCAAGGCCCGCAGGGATCTTTGCAACGATTTTACGCGCTCCGTCCCCGGCGAAGAAGGACAGCTGTTTTGTTGACATAGGTCAACGTTCTGTCGAATTGCCAGGGGATAGGGGCCGACCCCTAACTCCGGGTAGGGGATCGCCTGCCGCGCAGATTCAACACTCCGCTTCACGAGGCGGCCGATGCATGCCGCCGGTTTCACACAAGAACAGGAGACAGAAATTGCGAACCCAACGCGTGAAGAATGTTGCGCCGCTGCTCGACCCGGCTGATCCGGGCTGGCGCACGGTGCCGGTCGAGCAGGTGTCGATGATGCCGACGCCGCTCGCCATGCAGCCGACCCCTTACATCCGCAACTCGTGGGAAGGGCGTGAGTACGGGCGGGTCACAGATCTCGCTGTCGCCAGCGTGCATGACGGTCGGCAATGGGCACTGCGGGCGAGCTGGCGCGGCGTGAGCCCGGCGGGCAAGGATTTCCCGGACGCGCTCGCGATCGCGTTGCCGGTGCGCGGCAAGCCGGTGCTGGCGCTGATGGGCGCGGCCGACGCCCCGATTCATTTCCTGCGCTGGCAGGCCAACAAGTCGGTTGTCGCGTCGCAGATCGCGATGGGCATCGGCTCCTCGGCGCGCGGGCCGGCGATCACCTGTTCCGCGCAGGCCCGCGCCGAGGGTGACCGCTGGCAGGTGGTGATCGCGCGTCCGCTCGGCGGTGCCGGTGACCTCGCGCCGCTCGTGGCCGGCCGCAAGACCGGCATCGGTTTCGCCGTCTGGATGGGCGGCAACGACGAGCGCGGCGGCATCAAGGCGTTCTCGATCGACTGGGCCGAACTGGCCCTCGACGCGTGAAGGAGAGCGGGATGAGCAAGCGACAAGTGGCCATGGTCATGGACCTCAACAAGTGCATCGGTTGCCAGACCTGCACCGTGGCCTGCAAGACCTTGTGGACACGCCGGGAAGGCATGGAGCACATGCTGTGGAACACCGTGAACACCCAGCCCGGCGCCGGCACGCCGCACGGCTTCGAGAGCATGGGCGGCGGTTTTCGCGACGGTGTGGCGCAACCCGGCCAACGCCCGAGCGTCGAGGACTTCGGCAAGGCCTGGAACTTCAATCATGAGGAGGTCTTCTTCGGCGGCAAGGGCGAGATCTCGCTCGCAGCGGACGGCGGCAAGCACGGCAAGGGGCCGAACTGGGACGAAGACCAGGGCGGCGGCGAATTCCCCAACAGCCACTATTTCTACCTGCCGCGCATCTGCAACCACTGCACGCATCCGGCCTGCCTCGAAGCCTGCCCGCGCAAGGCGATCAGCAAACGCGAGGACAACGGCATCGTCCTGATCGACGAGGACCGCTGCAAGGGCTACCGCTTCTGCCAGGAAGCCTGCCCCTACAAGAAGATCTATTACAACGAGGTCGAAGAGGTGTCGCAGAAGTGCATCTTCTGCTTCCCGCGCATCGACGAGGGCGTGACCACCGCCTGTTCGCGCCAGTGCCCGGGGCGGGTGCGCTTCGTCGGCTACCTCGACGACCCCGAAGGCCCGATCTGGAAGTTCGTGACGAAGCACAAGGTCGCGCTGCCGCTGCACGCCGAGTACGGCACCCAGCCCAACGTGTTCTACGTGCCGCCGCTGTCGCCGCCGAAGATCGACGACGAGGGCAATCCGACCGACGAGCCGCGCATCCCGACCGAATATCTGGTGTCGCTCTTCGGCAATGGCGTGCATGACGCGCTCAAGACCCTCGAACGCGAGCGTGAGCGCAACAAGCGCGGAGAGAAGTCCGAGCTGATGGATCTTCTGATCGCGCGCAAGTGGCTGGACATGTTCGGTCCCTTCCAGAAGCACCCGCGCGACGCCGCCCGCAACCGGCCGATTCCGCAGAACCAACAGAAACCACGCGCGCCGCAGCAGCAGGTTTCCGAGATCCGTTTCTACACCAAGGAAGAGTTCAAGAAGGGAGGCCGCGCATGAGCGCCGGGATCGATCGCCGTGGTTTCCTCAAGAGCGCCGCGGCCCTGATGGGCAGCCTGTCGATGCCCAACTTCGTCGTGCAGGCGGCGACGCCGCAGAGCGGCGGGCTGCCGGCCGTGCCGCTCTACTCCTCGTGGAAGGACGTCTATCGGAGCCAGTGGACCTGGGACAAGGTCGTGCGCAGCACGCACCACCTCAACTGCTGGTTCCAGGCGCATTGCTCGTGGGACGTCTACGTCAAGGACGGCATTGTCTATCGCGAAGAGCAGGCCGGCGAGTACGAGCAGGTCAATCCCGAGCTGCCCGACTACAACCCGCGCGGCTGCCAGAAGGGCGGCTGCTTCTCCGAGCGCATGTACGACCCCTCCCGCATCACGCATCCGCTGCGCCGCGTCGGGCCGCGCGGTAGCGGCAAGTGGGAGCGCGTGAGCTGGGAAGAGGCGCTCAACGACATCGCCGACACCTATCTCGACGTGACCCTCGACGAGGGCACCGACCGGACGATTTGGGACCTCGGGCCCGGCATCGACCTCGGCGTGTCGATGGCGGCGCAGGGCCGCTTCAGCATGCTGACGCAGTCGATCGGCCTCGACATGGACGGCGAGATCGGCGACTCGCGGCGTGGCACGCTGGAGACCTTCGGCAAGATCGTCTTCGAGCGCTCGGCCGACGACTACTTCTATTCCGACCTGATCCTGTTCTGGGGCGGCAACCCGGTCTACACGCAGATCCCGCAGGCGCACTTCTTCACCGAGGCGCGCTACCGCGGCGCGAAGATCATCTCGATCGCGCCGGACTACAACCCTTCGGCGACGAAATCGGACCTGTGGATTCCGATCAAGCCGGGGACGGATGCCGCGCTCGCGCTGGCGATCTGCCACGAGATCGTCGCGGGCGGCCATGTGAAGGAAGCCTTCGTCAAGGAACAGACCGACCTGCCGCTGTTGGTGCGCAGCGACACTATGCGTTTCCTGAAGCAGGCGGACGTGCAGGAGGGCGGACGCGAGAACCACCACATGCTGTGGGATGCCGTAAGCGACAGCCTGCAGACGGCGCCTTTCCGTTCGCTCGCGCTGGAAGCGCTGAATCCGGCGCTCGACGTGCGGAAGACGGTGACCCTGAAGGACGGGCAGAAGGTCGAGGTGCGCAGCGTCTTCTCGCTGCTGCGCGACCGCCTCGCGGACTACACGCCCGAAGCGGCGTCGAAGCTATGCGGCGTGAATCCGAAGCTGATCCGCCGCCTCGCGCGCGAGATCGTCAGTGCGGACAAGGTCTCGAACATCGCGCAGACGAGCCTGTGCAAGTACTTCCACGGCAATCTCGCGGAACGCTCGATGGCGCTGATCTTTGCGCTCACCGGCAATATCGGCCGGCGCGGGGCGGGCTTCTCCGGTTTCCCGCTGCTGACGCCCGACGGCGGTGACAAGTTCGCGATCCCGCCCTCGCTGCAGGAGGCGGCACAGACCTTCGGCAAGCTCGAACCGCTGATCCAGCAGCGGCTCGAAGCCGGCGACACGCAGGAGATGATCGTCACCGACCTCGGCCGGATGATGTTTGCACCGGGCAACAAGCTGCTGCGGCTGCCGGTATGGACTTCCGGCACGCTGTTCTGGTCGGTGCACGGCGGCATCGGCGAGCTGTCAAAGCGCGCAGACGAGTGGGGGCTGGGCAACAAGCGTCCGCTCGGCGAGTACCTCGAAGAGTCGCTCGCGAAGCAGTGGCAGCCGCTCAACCCGCCGCCGGATCGTCCGCCGCGCATCATGATCTCGCTGTGCAGCAACACGTTGCGTCGTGCCCGCGGCAGCGAGAAGCTGCTCGAAGTGCTGTGGCCGAAGCTGAAGAAGATCGTCGTCATGGACTGGCGCATCAACTCCACCGCGCGCCACGCCGACTACGTGCTGCCGGTCGCGCCCTGGTACGAGCGCACCTCGCTGAAGTGGGTCACGCCGCTATCGCCCTACCTGACGATCACCGACCAGGCGACGAAGCCGCTGGGAGAATCGAAGAGCGACTGGAGCATCATCGTCGCGCTGTCCGAGGCGATCCAGAAGCGCGCCCGCGCACGCGGCATCAAGTCGGTGCAGAGCCCGCAGGGGCTGGAGGTGAAGCTCGACACCTTGTACGACGACCTGACGATGAACGGTCAGTTCAAGGAAGGCGACGACGACAAGGTCGCGCGCACGATCTACGACCTCGGCGGCACGCACAAGAAGCTGTCGTGGGACGAGATCAAGCAGAAGGGCTTCGCGCGCTTCGAGAAGCTCCCCGAGGAGCCGAGCTCGATCGGCAACATGTGCGAGTTCCCCGCGAACGACAGCATCGTGCCGCTCACCTTCCACGTGCGCGACAAGGTGCCATACCCGACGTCGAGCCGGCGCATCCAGTTCTTCGTCGACCACCCGTTCTACGAGGAGCTCGACGAACTGCTGCCGCGCTTCAAGGCGCCACCGATGATGGGCGGCAACTACCCGCTGATGATGACCGGCGGCAAGACGCGCTGGAGTATCCATTCGACGTGGCGCGACAGCCGCATCATGCTGCGCCTCGAGGCACGGCCCGAGCCCTACATGCTGGTGTCGATCGCCGATGCGACCAAGCGCGGCATCGTGGATGGCGACTGGATCCGCGTCTGGAACGACGTCGGCAGCTTCAAGTGCAAGGCCAAGGTGTCGCCGAGCCTGCGCCCGGGGCAGACGCTGATGTACCACGCCTGGGAGCGATACCAGTTCCTCGCCGGCGGGGACATGAACAGCGTGTCGCCGACGCCGCTGAACCCGGTGGAACTCGCGGGCGGGCATCCGCACCTTACAGCCGGGGTGTTGCAAGGGCAGAACTCGGTGTTCGACCGCGACACGCGGATCGAGATCGAGCGCATCGCCGAAGGAGTGCCGGCATGAACGCGCGCGACGGATTCTCCGACTTGTCGTGCAGCGCGCTCGGCCGCAGCGCGATGTACGCGGCGCTATCGCGCGCGTTCACCTACGAAGGCGCGGGCAGCGGGCCGGTAGCGATCGCCGGCAGCGACTTCAACGCGGCCTTCGATCCGTCCGTCAGCGAGGATGCCTGCGCCTTGCGCGAAGGCGCCTACGCCGGCGGCGACCAGACCGCGTTGTTCGAAGAGCTGATGCGCTTCTATGGCTTCTTCGGCCTCGCGCGTGGCGAGCACGCCCAGATGCCCGACCACCTCTGCGTCGAACTCGAATTCATGCACTTCCTGACGCTGCAGCAGGAGCGCTCGGCCGGACAGACCGAAGCGCTCGAATCCCTGCTGCGCGCGCAGCACGACTTCCTGTCGCGCCACCTGCTGCGCCTCGTGCGCGGTGTGCGCGCAGCGATGAAGAACGCATCGCCCGCCTGCACGGAGCTGGTCGAGATGACAGAAGCCTTCGTCAGCGAAGACCTACAAGAACTATCCAGGAGACAGACCCCATGAAGACCATCGTCATCGGCGGCGGCCCCGCCGGTTGTGCGGCCGCGTACACGCTGAGCAAGCAGGGCCACGACGTGCTTCTGTTCGAGGCCTCGGACCAGGTCGGCGGCCGCACCAAGCAACTGCGCCGCGACGGCTTCAACCTCGCGACCGGTGCGCTCTTCCTGATGGGCGGCATCTACCCGCGCACCTCCGCACTGCTCGCCGAGATGGGGCACGACCGCGACATCGTGCCGTGGGGCGGGGCATCCGAACTGCAGGACAAGGACGACTCGCGCTATCCGGTGAGCTTCGTGTCCTTGCTGAGCTATCTTCGCATTCCCGTGCTGAGCCTCGGTGACAAGCTGAAGGTCGCGATGGCCGGGCTCAGGCTCCACCTCCGCCCGGGCGCGAGCAATCCCTTCGACGGTGCGGAACTCGCGGCCTTCGACAAGGGCGAGGATCTGGAGACCTGGTCGCGCAAAAACCTCGGCGAGCGCGCCTACGAGTACATCGTGCGGCCGATCATGGACTTCCTCTACGCGGTGCCGGCGAGCTGGCTGTCGACGCCATTCCCGCACGCGATCATCCAGCAGGCGCACAAGATGAAACTGTCGGTGCCGCCGGGCGGCGTCGGGCAGGTGAGCGAGTGGTTCGTCCAGGCCGCGAAGCGCGCCGAGGTGCGCCTCTCCACGCCGGTCGAGCGCGTCGAGCGCAGCAGCCAGGGATACCGCGTGTTCGCGAACGGCGAGGCGCACGACGCGGACGGCTTGGTCGTCGCCACCGAGGCCTTCGTCGCGGCGAAGCTCCTCGAGCCGTATATCGACGCTGACGCGCGGAGCAGGCTGACGGAGGCCCCGTACACCGACTACGCCCACGTCGCGATCGGCTACGCGAAAAGCCCCTGGCCGAACTACCCGACCGACATCGTGCTGCCGGTCGGTGTCGGCGGGACGCGCAACATCGGCGCCATCGTGCTGCACAGCCGTCGCCATCCGGGCTCGGTGCCGAAGGGCGGCGAACTCGTCGGCGTTTATTTCAACACCCCGCCGCTCGCGCACATGAGCGACGAGGACATCAAGCGCGAAGCGCTCGAAGCGGCGATCAAGGCCTTCGGCGCAGCGCCCGATCCGACCTTCGTGCATCTCTTCCGCTACGACCGTGGGCTGACCATTGCCGGGCCGGGACACTACAGCAAGCTCGACGCCGTGCACAAGGCCATGCCGCCGCGGGTGTGCCTCGCGGGGGACTATTTCTCGCAGGCGGGGGTGGAGGCAGCGGTGTTCAGTGGTGAGCGGGCGGCGCAGATGCTGGATCGGGCGATGCATTGATTTCGATGCGGGCCGGCCTCGCCGTCGATCCAAAGGTGAGCCGAAGGCGATTCGGCTCACCGGCATTCAAAGCAGTGTCCCTTGCGCGCCGCCCGGCGTCGTCAGCCTGACCTCGGCGTCGGTGAGCGATCCGGCAGTCCCACATCGCCAAGCCGATCGCCTGCCCGGCGGGTTGCCACTCGTCGTCGTACTGCGCGAGCAGCAGCCCGTCGTAGTAGTCGTCGCCGTGGTGGCTGACGCGGCCGTCGGCCCAGCGCCGCACGCCCGAGGCGATGGCCGCATTGCGCTGCCATTCCTGCGCGAGGCGCGTGATCTCCGCAGCGTCGAGTACCCGCGTCCGGCCCAGCAGTTCGCCGAACTCGCCCGGTTCGAACTGACTGACGGCACGCCGGCCGCGCGCATCCGCTCCGGGCACGACGGCTTCTTCAAACCCCATCCCAGCGCAATGCCGGTTTCGCGCTGCCGGGATCATTTGCAGATTGTGACGTCTAAGCGGGACCGAGTACGGCAAGTCCAAAATTTACGGAGACCCGATCATGTCTGCTTACGATGACGACTTCGCGGCCTGGGCGGCCGAGCAGGCGCAGATGCTGCGAAACGGACAGCTGGCGCAACTCGACACCGGGCACATCGCCGAAGAGCTCGAGTCCTTGGCCCGCAGAGAGCGACGTGCGCTGGCGACCTGCATGTCCGGCCTGCTTGCACAGCTCCTCGCGGGACAGTATCAGCCCGAGCGCCAGACCGCGGTGTGGCATGCCACGATCCGCGCCGAGCGCAGGGAGATTCGGCAATTGCTGGAAGAGTCGCCCAGTCTGACGGAAAACCTGTCGGCGCCACGCTGGCGGGACATGGTGTGGAGCAGCGCCTTCGCCGAGGTGGTCGAAGAGACCGGCCTGGACGGACTTCCGGCAACCTGCCCGTGGTCGCTGGTGGAGGAGGTGCTCGCTGAGGAGTGGCTACCGAGTTGATCCAGTGCATCGCCCACCTCATCGGCCCGGCTGTTCGTCGCGGAAAGCTGACTAATGCGCTTCTTCCTCGGATAGCCGCTGTTGAGCCCGCCGATTGCCCTGGTCCCGGTCCTGGTCGGCGAAATCCAGCTTGGCTTACTTGTCCTAACTATCGGTAGGGGGCCAAACCCGCTGCCGGGACTACCTTCTCCGTCACACAAAGAAGTCAACGATGGAGACAGGCGATGCAGGTGGCTTTCAGCGCCGATGAGCGGCGAGTGGCGGAGCAGCCGTATTACCTCGCGAGCGGGGACGAGGTCGAGGTGTTCCAGGCGGCACACCGGCAGCGCTTGCCGCTGATGCTGAAGGGGCCGACGGGCTGCGGCAAGACGCGGCTGGTCGAACACATGGCGGCGCGGCTGGGGCTGCAGCTGATCACCATCGCCTGCCACGAAGACATCACGGCCGCGGATCTCGTCGGCCGTTACCTGCTGCATGGCGGCGAAACGGTGTGGGTCGACGGGCCGCTGACGCGTGCGGTGCGGCGCGGGGCGATCTGCTATCTGGACGAGGTGGTCGAAGCGCGCGCCGACACGACCGTCGTGATCCATCCGCTGGCGGATCATCGCCGCGAGCTGAACCTCGAGCGGTTGAACGAAACACTGCATGCACCCGACGACTTCATGCTCGTCGTGTCGTACAACCCCGGCTACCAGAGCGTGCTGAAGGACCTGAAGCAGTCGACGCGGCAGCGCATGGTCGGCATCGAGCTGGGTTATCCGGTGGCCGAGCGCGAGTTGCGGATTCTGGTGCGGGAAAGCGGTATCGACGAGGCACGGGCGATGGAGCTGGTGAAGCTCGCGCACGCGATCCGCAAGCTCGATGCGAGCATGCTCCCGGACGTGTGTTCGACGCGCACGCTCGTAAGCACTGCACGCCTGATGTGCGAGGGCCTGTCCGCGCGAGCGGCGGCGATGGCAGCGATGCTGTTGCCGCTGTGCGACGACGCGGAGGTTGTTCGCGGGCTGCGCGAGGTGGTCAATACCTATCTGCCGCAGTAGGCAGGCGATGGCGATGACTACCGCCCCGATCGATACCCATCCGTTGCGCATGCTGGCTGCCGCCGTGGCCGGCTCGCCTGTCGCAATCAGCTACCTGACCGAGCCAGGCGCGCCCGCGTGGACCGATGGCGAGCGCATTTTCCTGTCGGCCGAACGCCAGGCGGGCGAGGGCGGGCGTGAGTTGCTCGTGCAGTGTGCCTTGCTCGCCGGGGACGCGCTGAAAGGCGTCGGCTTGCGGTCTCTGGTCGGAAGCATCGAGCAGCGCCAGCGCTTTCTCTTACTGGAAGTGGAGCGTTGCTGCGCGCGGATTTCCGAACGGCTGCCGCGTGCATTTCTGGATGCGCTTGCCCCCTATGGCACGAACCTGCGCCCGCAGGATTCCGGCGAATCGCTGCGCATGGCGCGTAGTCGAGTCCGTCTGCCACGCCCGCCCGAGTGGTACGGCACGCTGCAGCCGTGGGCGGTGTTACGCCGGACAGTGCGCGGCGGTGGCCGCAGCATGGATGCGCGCAAGCTGGAGCAGCTTGAGTCGCGGATCGGCGCACTCGAGGAGAACGAAGAGGACGGCGACGACGACGCGCTGGTGCGCAATCCGTTCTGGAAGCTGTTGTCCTCGCCGCTCGGCAAGGATGGCTTCTTCGCTCGCTTCATGCGCGAGATCTTCGACATGCAGTCCTCGCCGGACAAGGCCGCGGCCGACTCGGGTATCGAAGGCTCGTCGGAGATGGTCAGCGGGCGGGCATCGCGCCACGCCCTGGATGTGACGAAGGCGCTGCGTTCGGGGCTTGCCGTGGCCATTCCGAGCGGACTGCTGGCGCCGGAGGGCGGGGCGCACAGCTACCCGGAATGGGATAGCGGGAAGGGGCGCTATCGGCCGGGCTGGGCGAGCGTCGAGGAAGTGGCGCCGGCAGCCGAGGAGCCGTTTTTCGATGCATCACTGCTCGACGGCAGCGCCGATATGGCGCTGCTGCGCGCATTGGCCGGCCTGTGCCTGGGGTTTCGTCGCCACTCGGGCCAGATGGCCGGGGACGATCTCGTGCTCGATCGCCTGATCCGCCTCGCTGTCGATCTGCGCACCGGCCATTCGGGCGACGACCGAATCTATTCGGCGAGCCTGCGCACGCGCCGCGATCTCGGCGTGATGATCCTCCTCGATGCGTCCAGTTCGACGCTCGAAGGCAGCAGGGGCGACCGCGTCATCGACCGCCAGGTGCGGGCGGCGTGGAAGCTCTGCCAGACCTTCGACCGCCTGGGCGACCGCGTCGCGATGTACGGTTTCCACTCCTGGGGACGGACGCTGGTCCGCTTCCAGCACCTGAAGGCCTTCGACGAGCGCTTCGGCGCAGACACACGCAATCGCATGCACCGGCTGTCGGTCGCGGGCTACACGCGCAGCGGCGCGGCGATCCGGCACGCGACGGAACTCCTCGACGCGCATTCCGGCACCCCCTTCAAGCTGCTGCTCCTGATTTCCGACGGCTACCCCTACGACGACCAGTACGAAGGCGAATACGCCGACCTCGACACGCGCAAGGCCCTCGAAGAGGCCCGCGCCCGCGGCGTTGCCTGCCTGTGCCTGAGCCTTGGCAGCGATGCCGAGGCCGCACGGCTGGAGCGTGCGTGGGGATCGGCCAATTACCTCGCGATCGGCAACGCCACCGAGATGGCGACACGGCTGCGGGGCGCGGTGGAACGCGCGCTCAGCACCGCCGCGCGTCGATCGCACGCGACCGCGGCATGAACACCCCCAAAACCCAGCAGAGAGAGAACAACACAATGAAACACGAACTGAAACGCGGCGCGATCAGCGCCAACGGACTGGAGTTCCACTATCTGGAGCAGGGCGAGGGGCCGCTCGCGCTCCTGCTGCATGGCTTTCCCGACAGCGCGGCGACCTGGCGCCACGTGATGCCGGTGCTCGCCGACAAGGGCTATCGCGCAGTCGCTCCCTATATGCGCGGCTATGCGCCGACGACGGCGCCCGACATGTCCGCACTGGACGCCGTGGGTTTCTTTGTCGCGCTCGGTGCCGATGCGAACGCACTCCACACCGCACTCGGCGGCAACGGCGATGCGATCGTGATCGGCCACGACTGGGGCGCGGTCGCGACCTACTCGGCGGCGCTGCAGGGGCCATCGCTGTGGAAACGCTGCGTGACGATGGCCGTTCCACCGCTGCAGGTGCTCGCGCGCCGGCATTCGACGTACGCCCAACTGAAGCGGTCGTTCTACATGTGGTTCTTCCAGATGGCCGCCGCGAACGAGGTCGTCGCCGCCGACGATTTCGCCTTCATCCGTGAGCTGTGGGCCGACTGGTCGCCGGGCTACGACGCGCGCGAGGACGTCGCCGAAGTCGCCCGCTGCCTGGGCGGCAAGGCCAACCTGCAGGCGGCCCTCGGCTACTACCGTGCCTTCTTCGATCCCGCGACCTTCTCTTTCGCCTATGGCGACGGTGCCGGGACGCTCACGCAGCCGCTTCTGTATCTGCATGGCGCGCGCGACGGCTGCATCGGCCTCGAAGAGGCTGCGATGACCGAGGCGCTCGCTTATGTCGGCCCGGGCTCGCAAGCGTTGATGGTGCCGGCGACGGGGCACTTCCTGCACCTGGAAAGTCCTGAATTCGTCAGTAAGCAGATCATCGAGTTTATTGGTTAGCCGACACGGTGCGCGAGCCGCCTGCGGTTTGTCCCGGGTTTAAACGTAAAAATAGTACGTTATAGAATTATCTTGATGCGTTCAAAATCGTACGCTACCATACGTAAAACTCAACGGACGAGACGGAGCACACCATGATCAAGCGCAGCCTGTTCAGTGAAGAGCACGAGATGTTTCGAGACACGGTGCGCAAGTTCATCGATCGGGAAATTCGCCCCTACCACGCGCAGTGGGAAAAGGATGGCATCGTGTCGCGTGAGGTGTGGCGCAAGGCCGGTGCCGCCGGGTTGCTGTGCTGCACGGTCGATGAGCAGTACGGCGGCCTCGGGCTGGAGTACCTCTTCGACGTGATCGTGTTCGAAGAGATCGCCAAGTGCGGCTACACCGGCCCGGGCTTCCTGATCCACTGCGACCTTGTCGCCACCTACATCAAGTCCTTCGGCACCGACGCACAGAAGCGCCAGTGGCTGCCGCGCATGGTGAGCGGCGAGGCGATCGGCGCGTTGGGCATGACCGAGCCGCACGCGGGCTCCGACCTCAAGAACATCCGCACGCGGGCGGTGCGCGACGGCGACGACTACGTCATCAACGGCCAGAAGGTGTTCATCTCCAATGGCCAGATGTGCGACGTGATCGTGCTCGCCGCGAAGACCGACCGCGACGCGGGCGCCAAGGGCATCACGCTGTTCCTCGTCGATACCAGCCTGCCCGGATTCAAGCGCGGCAAGAACCTGGAGAAGCTCGGCCTCAAGGCGCAGGACACGTCCGAGCTCTTCTTCGAAGACCTGCGCGTGCCGGCGAGCGCGATCCTCGGCGAGGAAGGGCAGGGCTTCGCGATCATGATGACCAAGCTCGCGCAGGAGCGGCTGGCGCAGGCGATCCGTTCGGCGGCGGTGGCGGAGGAGGTGATCGGTTACACGGTCGACTACACCGCCAATCGCGAGGCCTTCGGCAAGACCATCGGCGACTTCCAGAACACCCAGTTCAAGCTCGCCGAACTGCATACCGAGGCGGTCATCGGGCGCGTCTTCACCGATCGCTGCATCGAATTGTTCATGCGCGGTGAGCTCGATGCGCTCGACGCGGCGATGGCCAAGATGTGGCTGTCGAACCTGCACTGCAAAGTGGTCGACGAGTGCCTGCAGCTCTTTGGCGGCTGGGGCTACATGTGGGAATACCCGATCGCGCGCGCCTACGCCGACGCACGCATCGTAAAAATCGCCGGGGGCTCCATAGAAATCATGAAGTACCTGATCGGGCGAAACCTGTTTGCCGAGAAGAAGCCGCGCGAGCTCAGCAACGCCTCGTAGCGGCTCGTCGGCGAACAGCCAGGCGCAACCCCAGAGAGAGACCGGTAACGGCACCCAAAGCCGGACCGGATTGGAGACAAGAAGATGGATTACCTCAAGTATTTCGTGCCCGTACTGATGCAACTGGCAACGCTCGCGGGCCTGCTGGCCGGAGGGCATTGGGTGTGGGTCGGTATTGCCACCTTTCCGCTGCTCGCCCTCGTCGACAGCATCCTGCCCGCAGACTATTCGCCGCGGCAGATCAAGAGCCGCGCGCTGTCACTGATCCCGGTCTGGATCTGCACCATTCTCGGCCCCACGCTGTACCTCGCCCTCGCGTGGATCGTCCTGAACGGCCAACTCGACGGCGCGCAGACGATCGGCGCCTTGCTCAGCGTGGCCTGGCTGTCGGTGTTGCCCGTGATCCCGGCGACGCACGAGCTCTACCACCAGCGTGGCGCAATCTCGCGCTTCGCCGGGCGCTACGCGCAGGTCTGCTACCTGGACTGCACGCGCGACATCGGCCACGTCGTCACGCATCACATCCATGTCGCCACGGTGAAGGACAGCGACACGGCGCCGCGCGGCATGTCGCTTTACGGCTTCGCGCCGCGTTCCGTGCTCGAGACGACGCTCGATTGCCAGCGCACCGAGAGCGACGCGCTGCAGAAACGCGGCTATGGACGCTGGTCGATCCGCCATCGGCTGTGGAAGGCGATCCTCGCACAGCTCGTGTTCCAGTCGCTCATTTACTCCATCGGTGGCTGGGAGGCGAATCTCGTGTCGCTCGGAGCGATGATCGTCGCGCGCTTCTGGATCGAGACCTTCAACTACTTCCAGCACTACGGGCAAGTGCGGGCGGTCGGCACTCCGATCGAGCGGCGTCACGTGTGGAACCACCTCAGGCCGCTGTCGCGAATCATGACCTTCGAGATCACCAACCATGCGGATCACCACCTGAACTCCTACGCACCGTATTACGCGCTGGTGCCCGACCGGATGGCCATCCCTATGCCGAGCGTGTTCGTGTGCTTCCTCGCCGCGCTGGTTCCGCCGCTGTGGTTCAACTCGATCATCAAGCCCGCGCTGGAACGCTGGGACCGCGACTTCGCCTCCCCCGAGGAGCAGAAGCTCGCGATGGCGCAGAACGAGCGCGCCGGCTGGCCGAACTGGCTGGAGTCGCGCGGTAATGCACAAAAGGCTGCGCCGAATCACGCCTGAACTATGCGTAGCGAATGACAACCCCGTGGCGTCCGCCGGATGCCGGGCAAGGAGACCATATGCTGTTCGATAAACAATGTCTTGCTGGCAAGCGCGTGCTGATCACCGGTGGCGGCACCGGCATCGGCAAGGGGCTGGCGCGGCATCTCGCGGCGCACGGAGCGGAAGTCCACATCTGGGGGCGACGTGCCCAGGTTCTCGAAGATGCGGCGGCCGAGATCAACGCCGAAGTCGACGCGCAGCGCGTGCATTGGCAGGCGGTCGATATCCGCAAGGCCGAGGCGGTCGACGCCGCGGTCGGGGAGATCTGGGAGAAGTACGGCCCGCTTACCGGCCTGATCAACAACGCCGCGGCGAACTTCATCGCGCCGACCAAGGACCTGAGTCCGCGCGGCTTCGAGGCGATCACCTCCACGGTGATGAACGGCGCCTTCTTCACGACGCACGCCGTCGGCCGCCGCTGGATCGCGAACGGACTGAAGGGCTCCATCGTGTCGACGCTGGTGACCTGGATCTGGACCGGCTCGCCCTTCGTCGTGCCCTCGGCGATGGCGAAGGCCGCGGTGAACGCGATGACGATGTCGCTGGCGGTCGAATGGGCGAAGTACGGCATTCGCGTGAATGCGGTCGCGCCGGGGCCGTTCCCGACCGATTACGCCTGGAAGATGCTCAACCCGACCGACGACAGCTCGGTGGGCGCAACGCAGGCCGACGAGGTGCCGGCCGGACGCTTCGGCGAGATTTCGGAGCTGGGCAATCTCGTGCTGCTGCTGCAATCGGACGGCTGCGACTACATCACGGGCGAGACGATCGCGATCGACGGCGCCCACCACCTTGCGGCTCCGTCCACCTTCGCCGGGCTGAACAAGCTCTCGGACGAGCAGTGGGCCCACATCAAGGAACAGGCCAAGGCTGCGAGCGAGCAAAGCAAGGCTCAGCGCACAGTGTGATTCGAACCGATCCCAATTGAATTGACTAACCGCTTCAAAGGAGACAGTTGTGCGAGGACTCAAGGACAAGGTCGCGCTGGTGACGGGCGCGGCGAGCGGCATCGGGCTGGCAATCGCCAAGCGTCTGGCCGAGGAGGGGATGGCCGTGGGCGTCCTGGATCTGAACGGCCAGGCCGCGCACGCCGCAGTCGAGGAGATCCGGGCGGCTGGCGGCAAGGCCGACTTCGAGGTGTGCGACATCACCGACTACGCGAAGGTCACGGAAGCCGTCGCGGCAATTGAATCGCGCCTGGGGCCGACCTGGGCGCTGGTGAATAACGCCGGCTGGGATACCCCGACCGCCTTCCTTAAGACCACGCCGGACTTCTGGCGCAAGGTCGTCGACATCAACTACCTCGGGCCGATCCACATGACCCACGCCGTGGTGTCCGGCATGGCCCAGCGCGGCGGCGGGCGCGTGATCTTCATCGCGTCGGATGCCGGCCGGGTCGGTTCGTCCGGCGAAGTGGTTTATTCCGGCTGCAAGGGCGCGACGATCTCGTTCGCCAAGGCACTCGCCCGCGAAGTGGCGCGCAACAACGTGCTGCTCAACTGCGTCTGCCCGGGGCCGACCAACACCCCAGCGATGGATGCCTTCGTCGGCACCGGCGAACAGGGCGAGAAGATCCGCAACGCGATGGTCCGCGGCGTGCCGCTCGGCCGCATCGGTGAGCCGGACGACTACCCGGGCCTCGTCGCCTTCCTCGCGAGCGACGACGCTTCGTTCATGACCGGCCAGACCGTGAGCATCTCCGGTGGCCTGACGATGCACGGCTGATTTTCCTTTCACATCCAGCGGACAAGAAACCATGAGCACGCAATTCAAGGACATCATTTACGAAGTGGGCGCGAATGCGGTGTACATCACCATCAATCGCCCCGAAGTCTTCAACGCCTTCCGCACGCAGACGGTGGAAGAGCTGATCCAGGCTTTCCGCATGGCCGACGAAGAGAAGTCGGTCAACGCCGTGATCTTCGGTGGCGCCGGCGACAAGGCTTTCTGCACCGGTGGCGACCAGAAGGTGCACCTCTCCGAGGACGGCTTGTACGGCCCGCGCGGCATGGTCGGCCTGCCGATCGAGGAATTGCAGAGCGCGATCCGCGACTGCCGCAAGGTCGTGATCGCCCGCGTGCAGGGCTTCGCGATCGGTGGCGGCAACGTGTTCGCGACGATCTGCGACCTGACGCTCGCGTCGGAGAAGGCACAGTTCGGCCAAGTCGGGCCGAAGGTCGGCTCCGTCGACCCCGGCTTCGGCACCGCCTACCTCTCTCGCATGCTGGGCGAGAAGAAGGCGCGTGAAGTCTGGTTCCTGTGCCGCCGCTACAAGGCGCAGGAAGCGCTCGAGATGGGTCTCGTCAACAAGGTCGTGCCGCACGACGAACTCGATGCGGAATGCGAGGCCTGGGCTGCCGAGATCAACCAGCTGAGCCCCACCGCCATCGCGATCGCCAAGCGTTCGTTCAACGCCGACAGCGAGAACATCCGTGGCATCAGCTTCATGGGGGTGGCCGCGGTGAAGGGCTATTACCAGAGCGAAGAGTCGAAGGAAGGCGTGCGCGCGTTCAACGAGAAGCGCAAGCCCGAGTTCAAGAAGTACCTTTAACCGAGAATCCGGGCGCGCAATGGATCAGAACATCAGGATCGAACTGGATCGCGACGGCGTTTTGCTGGCATGCATCGATATGCCGGGCCGCTCGATGAACGTCTTCTCCCTGGACATGATGGATTCGCTCGAGCGACTCGTCATGCACGTGGAGGAGAGTTCGCAGGTGCGGGCGGTGGTGCTGACCTCCGGCAAGCCGGCGTTCATCGCGGGAGCCGATCTCGCGATGATCAGCAACGTGTTCGACAAGCGCGCCCGGTCGGATTCCCATGCGCAGCTGGTGGAGCTATGCGGACGACTCGGCCGCATCTTCCGCCGGCTGGAGAAAAGCCCGAAGCCGTGGATTGCGGCGGTGAATGGGCTGGCACTCGGGGGCGGGCTGGAGGTAAGCCTCGCATGCAACGGCAGGGTCGTCGCGGACGCGCCGAACGTGCTGCTCGGCCTGCCTGAGATCAAGCTGGGCCTCCTTCCCGGAGCCGGCGGAACGCAGCGGCTGCCGCGGCTGGTCGGTGCGCAGCTGGGCCTGCGCATGCTGCTCGACGGCAACCCGCTCTCGCCTGCAGCGGCGCTCGAATGCGGTCTCGTCGACGAGATCGTCCCGCCCGTGGAACTGATTGCGGCGGCGAGGAGTCGCGCGCTGCACTCGCTCGACCGCGCGACGCCGCCCTGGGATCGCGCGGACGCGCATTTCGACGACGAAGGACTCGTCTTCGATGCCCCCGGCGCGCTCCAGCGCATCGCCGACGCGTTCGGCGTGCCGGACGAAACCCTCGCGAAATATCCGGCCTACGCTGCAATCATGAATTGTGTGGTCGAGGGCTGGGCCATGCCGATGGACGCTGCGCTCGCGAACGAGATGGATATCTTCGTGAACCTGATCCGCAACCCGGTCGCGGGTCACATGGTGCGCGCGCTGTTCCTCAACCGGCAGCGTTCGCTGAAGGCGGAGCCGGTCTCGATCGACCCGCGCAAGGCGCAGGTGGCCGTGATCGGCGAGGGCAGTGAAGCGGTCGCGAAGATGCTCGCGGCGGGCAGGGCGCGAATCGTTGCGCCCGAAGCGCTGTCGCCCGGCGATGTTGCCGTGTGCACGGGGGATGCCATTGTCAGCCGCGAATCATCGGTACGGTGGTTGACGGAGGACGCGACCACGCTCGGCGGGGCGGCCGCGGGAATCTGGCTGTCCCCGAAGACCGAATACGGCCGCGCCGTCGAAGTCGTGCTCGCCGCGGACGACGCGGGCGCGCGCGACGCCGGCCTCGCGGCAACCCGCTGGCTGCGTGCGGATGCGATCCTCGAAACGCGTGGCGATGCCTCCGTGCTGCTGCAGTTGTCGCTCAGCGTGACTGTCGCGCGGGAAGCGGGATGCAGCGAGGACGAACAGCTACTGGCGATCTCGCTGACAGCGATCCGCGCTTGGCAGGCGGGTGCGATTGCGGATACGCAGCTCGCGGACTCGGCTGCCGTCGTCGCGGGAGTCGCGCCGGCCTGGACTGGCGGACCGTTCGCCTATGCCGCGCAGCAGGGGCTCGAGGTGCTGCGCCGCCGCGCCGCGGGCGCGTCAGGAGCCTCGATATTCGCGTGGCCGGAGGGTGTCGAGTCGCTGTTTGCGGCGATTGCAGCCTGAGGAGGACGAACGTGGCGATCGACCGAAAGTTTCTCGGCTTCGCGCTGCCTCCGTTCAAGGTGACGGCAACGCCTGAGCGCATCGCGCGTTTCGCCGACGCCATCGGCGAGCGCAATCCGCTCTATCGCGAGCGCATCGCACCGCCGACCTTCCTGAAGGTGTTGGAAGGCGATGACAACAGTTCGCGGCGAATCCTCGACGCGCTGGCTGTGCCGCTGCCGCGGGTGCTGCACGCCGAACAACAGTTCGACTACCTTGCACCGGTGCGCGCCGGCGACGAGCTCGTGGTCGAGCGCCGCGTTACCGACCTGTACGACAAGAAAGGCGGTGAGATGGAGTTCATCGTGATCGAGACGAGTTTCACCGGCCCCTCGGGAATGCTGGCCGCCCGCTCGCGCCAGATCGTGCTTGTTCGTAACGCTGCCCGGAGCCATTGAGATGGCGATCGACCTGCTCAATGTTGCAGTCGGCGCGGTGCTCGCCGCCCGCGACTGTCCCGCGCGCGTCAAGGATGAGCTCGCGCAATACGCCCACGCCTCCGGCGACATGAACCCGCTGCACCTCGATGAAGCCTTCGCCCGCAAGGCCGGTTTCGACAATCTCGTTGTGCACGGCATGCTCAACATGGCCCTTCTCGGCCGCCTGCTCACCGATCACTTCGAAACCGACGCGATTCGCGGCTTCTCGACCCGGTTCGAAGGCGTGCTACAGGTCGGCGAGCCAACCCGGGTGTCGATGACACTTGTGGACCGGACGGGCGAACATGCCGAAATCGGACTCGAGATGCTGACCCACGAAGGTCGGCGAATCGTCAGCGGCCGTGCGAAAGTCCGAATCAGGATCTCGTGAATCCCGTGATCCCTGGCCGGCGACGATTCCTGCCATGTAAGGGGCGACGCCTATCCTCTTTTCGCCCGGTACATGTCGGCGTCCGCGTGACATAGCAGGGCGTCCGGGTCACGTCCGTCCTTGGGGAAGAAGCTGGCGCCGATGCTGACGGAGACGGTCGCGGATTGTGTGCCCAGCTCATACGGTTCGCCCACGATCTGGCAGATCTTGTCGGCGATCGCCTGGGCGTGGCGTTCCAGGGTCGGTCCTTCGAGGAGCACGACGAATTCGTCGCCCCCCAGTCGCGCGACCGTGTCTTCTTCCCGCACGGCGTGGGACAGGCGCCTGGCCGCTTCGACGAGCAGGGCGTCGCCGGCGGCATGCCCCATCGTGTCATTGACCTCCTTGAAACGATCCAGATCCAGGAACAGCAGCGCAAAGGTCTCGTGCTTGCGTTGCGCGCGGACAATGGCCTGTTGCAGTCGGTTGTGCAGCAGACTGCGGTTGGGCAGTCCGGTCAGCGCGTCGTGATCCGCCGCGTGCGCCAGTTCTTCCTCCCTTTGCAGCGCCTCGGTCACGTCGCGCAGGATCGACACGGCGCCCACGACCTTCCGGTGGCGGTCGTACAGAGGTGTTGCCAGCTCTTCGATGACGCGCCTGTCTCCGCCGTTGAGCACCATGACCGTCTGTTTCGTGATGTGGCAAGCCCTGTTCAGCGTGTCTTCCATGCCGGTGCTGGTCCGTTCGTGCAATTCGCGGTCGAAGCTCTCGAACACCTCGCTTGCGGGACGGCCTCGCGCGCTGTCGGAAGAGTAGCCGCAGATTCCTTCGGCGACAGAATTCAGGTACTCGATGCGGCCGTCGGCGTCGATCAGCGCGACGCCCTCACCGATGGAGCTCAGGACCGTCAGCAGCCGATCCTTCTCCAGTAGCAGGGCTTGCTCGGCACGGTCGCGCCGTCTGTTCTCCTCTTCCAGTTCGCGTTTGTCGAAGCGCAGGATCAACGAGGTCCGAACCGAGCGATTGAAACTCAATGCCGTAATCAGCATTCCGATGAGGAAGATCGAGGTCATGATGCCCATGACCGCGTGCAGTGTCGTACCGAGCATGAGGTAGCGAAACGCCAGGGGCAGCAGCGTCGGGAGCAGGAACGCCAGGCAGGCCTCCATCCTGAATGCCAGGACGGTAATGCTGCCGGCGGACATGCCGGCGAGGACGAAGGCGACGAATACCTCGTGGGCGGCCGACGAGCTCGGGATCATGACAAAAGCCGTCGCCCCCCAGACGCAGCCGGCGAGGGCGGTTCCGGCCACGTATGCGGAATTCCATCGGCGCGCTGCGTCGGGAGCAGTGCGGGCGCGGACGTAGCGCCGCACCAGCCAGGTGCGCAGTGCCGTCACCGACACCAGCGCCCCATACCAGGCGAGCAAGGGGGAAAAGGCGACATGAGAGCCCTGAACGAATGCCAGGATCGCACCATTGACGAGCGTGATGGCATACGCCTGCGGCGCGTTCCTGTAGAGCAAGGCAACCAGTTCAGCGTCTAGCTGAACGGAATACTTGCGCTCGACGTCGCCATGTTCCATGAACGTCCCGGATGACCGCGCCCCGTGGGCGACGTTTGCAAGTACCGGACCCCAAAAATACATCGAGCACGACGATCGATTCGTGCGGACGGCGTCCCGATCCCATATAAATACAATGTAGGCCACAATCGAAAGACTTTCGTTGAGATCGACGAACCGACACGACCTGCGGTAGTTGAGTCCGGACGAATGGGCGTGGAAGGGCTTGCCGCCGGCCATCCGGTCGTGGTGTTACAGAACCTCCGCCTTGATCGGGCACCCCGGTGGCATCATGCGGTGGCAGTGGGCTACGACCTGCGGCGCCACGAGGTGGTGCTGCGCTCCGGACGGAACACGGGATCGAAAAAAGGCCCGCTCAATGAGCGGGCCGAAACTCCGATCCGAGGAGGAGAGAGGGATCAAATCGGAGAGGAGGAAAACCTCGCAGCTAGACCGGGTCCCAGGTAAAGACGTCACCCGAGCGGTGCAGCGGATAGAAGTCGTTCTCGAACATCGGGAACACGCGCTCGATGACCGACTCCGGCGTCCAGCCGTCCGAAGTGTGGGCGGTGCGGATCGGACGTGACTGGGAGAAGAGATAGATCTCGTTGTTGCGCACGCCGAAGATCTGGCCCGTCACTCCGGCGGCGGCGTCGCTCGACAGCGCGGTGACGAAGGGGGCGATCCTTTCCGGGATCAGCTTCATCAGTCCTTCGACGCGTTTCTTCTGCTCCTCGGTCTCCGCGGGGATGGTGTTCACCATGCGCGTCCACGCCCAAGGGGCGACGGCGTTCGAGCGCACATTGAAGCGCTGCATGTCCATCGCGATGCTCTTCGACAGGGCCGCGACGCCGAGCTTGGCCGCGGCGTAGTTGGCCTGGCCGAAGTTGCCGATGAGGCCGGAACTCGACGTGATGTGCACGTAGTTGCCGCCATTCTGCGCCTTGAAGTGCGGTGCGGCGGCGCGGCTGACGTAGAAGGGGCCGTTCAGGTTCACGTTGATGACGGCCTCGAATTCCTCGCGCGTCATCTTGTGGAAGATCGTGTCGCGCAGGATGCCGGCGTTGTTGATGACGATGTCGATGCGGCCGAACGCGTCGATCGCGGTCTGCACCATTGCGTGCGCTTCGTCCCAATCAGCGACCGAATGCGTGTCGGCGACCGCGTGGCCGCCCGCAGCGCGGATCTCTTCCACGACCTGTTGTGCCGGCCCGAGGTCCGCCCCTTCGCCGGTCGTCGAGGCCCCGATGTCGTTGACCACCACGCGCGCGCCGGCGGCGGCCAGATCCAGCGCGATTCCGCGCCCCACGCCGCGCCCCGAGCCGGTGACGAGGGCGACTTTGCCCTCCAGCAATTTTCCGTTCATTTCGCCTCTTCCCATGTGATTTCGGTTGCGTCTTTAGACATATGATATGGTATCGTACAGATAACGCAAGCCCCCCTCAATATCGGGATTCGGAGGTCGGATGAGTGCCTTGTTTTCGCCGTTCGAGATCGGAAAGCTGCAGTTCGACAACCGCATCTTCGTGGCGCCGATGTGCCAGTACAGCGCGAGCGGAGGTGTCCCGGGCAGTTGGCACATGCAGCACTACGGCGCGCTGGCGATCGGCGGCGCGGCCGCAATGACGATCGAGGCGACCGCGGCGAGCGCCGAGGGGCGCATTACCGACGGATGCCTGGGACTCCATAACGACCAGCAGGAGTACGGGCTGACCGGACTGGTGCAGCACATACGCCGGCTCTCGCCGATCCGCGTCGGAATCCAGCTCACGCATGCAGGCAGAAAGGGCTCATGCCACGCACCGTGGCATGGCGGCGGCGGCCTTGGCGAGGGCGGTTGGCCGCTGGTCGCGCCGTCGGCGATCGCGTTCGGACAGGGCAGGGCGGTGCCGAAGGCGATGGAGGAATCCGACTTCGAACGCATCGCGCAGGCCTTTGTCGCGAGTGCTCGGCGCGCGCTGCGCATCGGCGTGGACTACCTCGAACTGCACCTCGCGCATGGCTACCTGCTGAGCAGCTTCCTTTCGCCGCTCTCGAACCGGCGCGATGACGCCTACGGCCGAGATCTTGCCGGGCGGATGCGCTTTCCGCTCGAAGTCGTGTCGCGCGTGCGGGCGGAATGGCCGGCGGGGCGGCCGCTGGGCGTGCGGATCAACAGCCACGATTGGCTGGACGGTGGGCTGTCGTTCGACGACACCCTGCGCGTCTGCGCGGCACTCAAGGATGCGGGCGTCGATTTCATCTGCGTGTCGGCCGGGGCAATCGCCGAGGGCGTGCGGATTCCCGCCGAGCCCGGCTACCTGCTCGATTACGCCGCGCGGGTACGCAAGGCGACCGGTCTTCCGATACGCGCCGTCGGCCTGATTCATCAACCCCGGCTCGCCGAGCATGCCGTCGCGAGCGGACAGTCGGACTGCGTCGCGGTCGGCCGGGCGATGTTGTTCGATCCGCGCTGGGCGCTGAAGGCGGCGATGTCGCTCGGCGTCGAACCGGCCTTTCCGCGCCAGTACGGCCTGGGCAGCCCGCGCAGCTGGACCGGCGCCGCGGCGGCACTCCCGGGTTACTGATGCCGGCCATCGAACAAGGAGAAAGCATGATTCCGAATAATGACCAGCAGGCGCTGCGCGAGACCGTCCGTCGCTTCGCGCGCGAATGCCTGCTGCCGGGCTATCAGAAGCGCGAAGCCGAGGGGCGGCTCGACCGCGCGTTGATGCGCGAGATGGGGCAGATGGGCCTGCTCGCCGCGGATGTGCCCGAGCGGCTCGGCGGCATGGGGCTGGACGGGGTCACAACCGGCATGATCTGCGAAGAGCTTGCCTACGGTGACTTCAATATGGCCGGGCTGTCGGTCGAAATGAGCCTGCTCGCTGCGATCATGACCCGCAGCGCGCCGGCCCCTATCGTCGACGAATGGGTGCCGCGGATGACGCGCGGCGAGGCGATCGTCGCGATCTGCGTGACCGAGCCGCGGGGCGGGTCGGATGCGTCGAGCCTGCAGATGCGCGCCCGCCGCGACGGCGACGACTTCGTCCTGAACGGCGAAAAGACCTCGATCTCCTTCGCCGACAGCGCCGACGCCTTCCTCGTGTTCGCCCGTACCGGCACGCCTGACTCGGGCGCGCGCGGCATCACCGCCTTCTTCGTCCCGGGCGACGCGTCGGGCATCCAGCGCACGCGCTTCACGGACGTCGGTTGCCGCATCCAGGGGCGCGGCTCGGTGTTCTTCGACGACGTGCGGGTGCCGGCCGCAAACATCCTCGCCGCCGAGGGCAAGGGCTTCACCGAGGTGATGGTCGGCTTCGACTACAGCCGTGCACTGATCGCGCTGCAATGCATCGGCGCGGCGCAGGCCTCGCTCGACGAAGCCTGGGCCTACACGCGCGAACGCCAGGCCTTCGGCCGGCCGATCGCGCAGTTCCAGGGCGTCACCTTCCCGCTGGTGGACGGCGAATCGACGATCGCCGCGGTGCGTCAGCTTGCCTATCACGCCCTCGCCTTGCGCGATGCCGGCCTGCCGCATACGGCGGAGGCGGCGATGGTCAAGTGGATGGGGCCGAAGACGGCGGTCGATGTGATCCATCAGTGCCTACTGACCTTCGGCCACTACGGCTACTCGCTCGACACGCCGCATCAGCAGCGCATGCGCGACGTGACGGGCTTGGAGATCGGCGACGGCACGGCGGGCGTGATGAAACTGATCATCGCGCGCGAGCGCGTCGGTCGCGAAGCAGTGCAATACCTATAAAGGCGCACACGCCGCACGGAGACAAGGAAACCCCGCATGAGCTACCAATCCGTTTTCCACCCTGACCTGTTCGCGGGTCAGACCATCCTCGTCACCGGCGGCGGCAGCGGCATCGGGCGCTGCACCGCGCACGAGCTCGCCGCGCTGGGTGCGACTGTCGCCATCGTCGGCCGCGACGTCGCCAAGCTCGACCGTGTCCGCGACGAAATCCTCGGTGATGGCGGCAAGGTCAGCATCCACGCCTGCGACATCCGCGACGAGGCCCAGGTAGGCCAGACCATCGACGCGGTGCTTGCCGCGCACGGGCGCCTCGACGGGCTCGTCAACAACGCCGGCGGGCAGTGGATGGCGCCGATGAAGACGATCAGCACCAACGGTTTCGAGGCGGTCGTGCGCAACAACCTCACCGGCGGCTTCATCTTCATGCGCGAAGCCTATACGCGCTGGATGGAGCAGCACGGCGGCGCGATCGTGAACATCATTGCCGACATCTGGAACGGCTGGCCGAATTTCTCCCATTCGGCGGCGGCCCGCGGCGGCATGTTCACGCTGACCGAATCGGCCGCGTGCGAATGGGCCGAGGCGGGCGTGCGCGTCAATACCGTGGCGCCGGGCGGCATCGCCTCCAGCGGCTTCGACCACTATTCTCCCGAAGCGCGCCGGGAACTGCGCAAGTATGCCTCCAAGGTACCGCTCAAGCGCTTCGGCACCGAGTCCGAAGTGTCGGCGGCGATCGTCTTCCTGCTGTCGCCGGCCGCGGCCTTCATTACCGGCAGCTGCATCCGCGTGGATGGCGGCACGCCCAACGCACGCCAGACCTGGCCGCTCGGCGAGAGCTCGCGCAACCGTCCCTTCCAGGGCTTCCATCGCGCCGTCCCTCCGCTGATGCTGAGCGAAGAGGATTGAAGCGATGCAGGCCAAAACCGTCCCGTGGATGGAACGCTATTTCGAGGACTACACCGTCGGCGAGGTCGTGGAGTTCGGCGACTATCCGGTGACCGAGGAGGAGATTGTCTCCTTCGCCAAGGCGTACGATCCCCAGTCCTTCCACACCGATCCTGAAGCGGCGAAAGGCTCGCACTTCGGCGGACTGGTCGGTAGCGGATGGATGACGGGAGCGATCGTGATGCGTCTGTATTGCGATCACTTCATCCCGCGGAATTCTGCAATGGGTTCACCGGGAATCGACAAAGTTCGCTGGCTCCTCCCGGTGCGTCCCGGTGACCGGTTGCGCGCACGCGCAACGATCCTTGCGGCGGCCCGTTCCCGCAGCAAACCGAACCGCGGCGTCGTCACAATCCTCCAGGAGGCGGTCAACCAGCGGGGAGAAACGGTAATGTCCTACGAGGGAAAGGCGATGTTCAAGTGTCGCGAGCATGACCCCCTGACCGTGACGCGAGACTGATTTTTCCTCTCCATCCCACATTCTGCCGATTCGGGATCGGACACAGATCGAGTTCGGCACATTCGCCGCGGGCGGTGGCCGGTGCTATCGTTCGTGTACTATATGATATGGATAAGCGCCGCGTGGGCAGAAGCCTGTCTTGGGGGACTGAACCCCGGAATCAGTGGCGCTTCGAAGCCGGCAATGCTGATCAGGACAAAATTCACACCACCGCGACCGACCCGGCCCCCCGTTCGTCGCGAGAAGGCGCTCGGCCTGCTTTCGTCGGGCTTGAGCCGTGCGCTCACCCTTGTCCGAGCGCCCGCGGGGTTTGGCAAGACCAGCTTGCTGACAGCGTGGCGCGAACAAATGCTCGAACGCAACATCTTCGTCGCCTGGCTTACCCTCGATCAGGATGACAACGACGAAACGCGTTTCATCGAATATCTGACGACTGCCCTTGCCGAGGCATTGGGGTCGCGAGCGGACGATACTCCCGAGTTTGCCAACGCGGGAAGGATCGTTTCGGTGCGCGTGCACCTGACGTCGATCATCAATGCGCTCGACAAGATCGAACGTGAAGTGGCGCTGATCGTCGACGACTACGAGAAGATCACCGACCCGAAGGTCCACGAGCTGTTTGCTTTCCTGCTCCGCCACATTCCGTCAAACCTGCATATCTTTGTGGCAACCCGCAGCGACCTGCCGATTCCCCTGACTTCGCTCCGCGCGAGTGACCAATTGGTGGAGGTCAATATTGAAACGCTGCGATTCGGGGTGGCCGACACGCAAGCCTTTCTCGCCGGTTCGATGTCGCCTTCATTGTCGGCCGACGAAGTCCGGGCCATTCACGATGCCACCGAAGGTTGGGTTGTCGGGTTGCAGCTGGCGACCCTGGCGATGACGGGGTGTCCGAACGTCCGCGATCTCATCTCCGGTTTTTCGCGACATTCGCGAGTCGTGAGCGACTACCTGGCCGAGAACGTGCTGACACAGATCCCTGGAGCGACGCTTGAATTCATGATCCGTACGTCGATACTAGATCGGCTCAACGGTTCACTCTGCGAGGCGCTGACGGGCGTCGGTGATGCGGCCGGGAAGCTCGAGTGGTTGGTCAGGCACAACATGTTCCTGCAGCCTCTCGATGAAGAGTGGCAGTGGTTTTGCTATCACGGATTGTTTGCGGACTTTCTCCGCTCGCAATTGAGGCACCGTTTCCCGCAGGAGTGCGAGCGTCTGCATTTGCGTGCGGCACAGTGGTTTTCGGAACAGGGCCTGTGGGCGGAGGCCGTGCGCCACGCAATGGATGCCAACCGGAGCGACCTCGCGGCGGAATGGCTGGAGCGTTGCGCCCTCGGCGAACTGCGCAGCGGTAGGGTGCGCAATTTGCTCAGCTGGATCCAGAAACTGCCGCAAGAAGCGTTGACGCAGCATTTCAGTATCCGAATTGCGCAGATCTGGGCATTGATCCTCACGGTACAGCCTCAGCAGGCCCGAGCGCTGCTCGATGAAGTCCAGACGCAGCTGAATGAAGCTCCGCCACCGGACGCCGACGAGTTGCGATGCACGTTGCGCGCGCAATGCGTCTCAATCATGAGCATGGGGGATCGAATCGGGGCGGCACTCGAGCTCGGAAAGAAGGTGTGGATCGAGCGGTTTCCCCGGGGCGTGGAACCGGGACGAGGTTTCGATTGGACGGACGAGGCCTTTCTCAATGCTATGCTTCATCTCTATCGCAAGAGCGGCGACCTCGATGCGGCGCGACGGGTTGAAGCCTTTTATCGTCCCCGCCAGGAGGAGGTACAGAACCTCCTGATGATGAGTTATCGGACGGGACTCATTGCGGCGCTGGAGATACGGGAGAACCAGATCCGCGTTGCGGCGCGGCGGTTGGAAGCGGCGCTGAGATTGAGCGAGACGCATGCCGGGCGCCGTTCGGCGACGGCAACTTTTCTGGCGGCCTTGCTCGCGGGCGTCTATTACGATTGGAATCTGTTCGAATCGGTGGAGGGCTTGCTCGCCAATCGATGTGACGTGATCGACGACGTCTGTTTTGTCGAGCCGACACAAACGGCTTATGTATCGCTGGCGCGAATCCGCATGGCGACCGGACAGCTGGATGCTGCGCGCGCAATTCTTGATCATATCGAGATGCTCGCCGAGCGTCGTGAGTGGCTCGGATTGGCGGCCGCCAGCATGGGCGAACGAATTCGTCTGGAGTTGCTGGAGGACCAGGACTCGGCAGCGGAACGGTCTTTGACGAGGCTGGAGGCGATGCAGTTGCAGATGGCACATGTCGACCCGGACCGGGTGGACGTAATGCTCATGAGTGCATCGGCGCGTTCTCGCCTTTTGTTGCATCGGCATTGTTTTGCCGAGGCGGAAACGCTGCTCAACGATGTGCTTGCGCGAATTGCAGAGCCCGGTGCAGCTGCCACGTCGTATGAGATAGCGGAAATCCGCACGCTGTTGGCGATTGCGCATCATTACTCGGGAAATCCCATAGCCGCACAACAGTGTCTGTCGCAGGTGCTCATGCTCACCGCCCCCGAGGGATTGATCCGTCCGCTTGCCGACGAGGGACTACGCATCGTGCCGATCCTTCAGGCCTGCATCAGGGCGGACGCAGAGGCTTCGCCTCGTACCGCGTATTACGAGCGCCTATTCGTTGCCTTGGACGTCGAGTCCTCATGCGCAGAATCTGTCACCGCCGGACTTGGGTGTCTGGACGACACGCAGGACCCCAATTCGCTGAGCCGGCGCGAATCGATCATCCTCGAATTGCTGTCGCGCAATCTCTCCAACAAGCAGATCGCCAAGGAGCTTTTCATTACCCCCGAAACCGTGAAGTGGCACCTGAAGAATATCTATCGCAAGATGGGAGTTTCGGATCGGCAGAGCGCTTCAAGGTTGGGACTGCACGCTCATCACACCGATGATAGATGACCTTGCGGCGCGGGCCGGGGTCAAGAAAGGGGCTCGGAGCGAAGGGGCTCCGAGCCCCAAGAAAAGGGACTCGCGAGGAGACTCGCATTGAGTCCCTTTGATGGTGCTCCAACTACGCCCTTCAACTGCCGAACGGGATTTCGAAGATTCCGTAGCCTCGTTCGCCGTCGCAAGTCACTTCCACGACGTGTTCCTGTATCCCTTTCGACACCGGATTGAGTCTCGAGTCTGAAGGCATCCAGCGTTCACCGGTGACTTTCAGCGGCCCCTGTCTCATGCCGTGAATGATGCCGTTGAAGCCACCGTAGTTGCCGCCACGCAAATGAAGGGAGGTGGCAAGCCGGCGCATATTCACCTTCAGTATTCGTCCCGATGTCAGGTGGACTTCGACGGCGGCATTCACGAAATGCTCGCCTTCGGTGAATTCCACGTGGCGCACGACCTTTTCGACCTTTTCCTGGAGCCCTCCGGCTTGCTCACTCCAGCGGATCAGGCCTTCAAAGAAGCGCGGCGTACCGTCGGTTTCGTGCGTGAGGAAGTACCAGAGGTAGAAGGACTCAAGTTGGACGCACACCCAGTTGTAGCGCGAACCCCAGTTGGCCTGCTTGAACCACTCCGACGTATCTTCGATCACCGCAACGCCGGGTCTTACACCCCAGGAGCGGTCGCGAATGGCCCAATGCCGGTCCTGGCTGAGTTGGATTCTCTGGCCGTCAATCTCGGCCCAACCCTCGACGCGGCCGACGTGGCCGAAGTGTGTCCAGTCCCATACGCGGCGGCCTTCGACCGAGGATACGAGGCGCAGGGGCTCCAGCGGTTGGAAATTCGCGATGTAGTCGAAGTCGTAACGGACACCGTATTCGTTTTCATCGAGCCGAAAGCGCCAGCGCTTCATTGGCTCGAGAATTTCGGCGTGGATCGGGCCGATGTCCATTTGATCGCGATTCCCATTCACCAGCTCCCGTGAAGCGCGAACATTGACCTGGAAATCCGGCGTGCAGATCAGGCTGAAACCATCCATGACCTGCATGTTGGGATAGACGCCGAGCCCCTGGGCAATGGACAGTGAGCCGTCCACCGCCTGCAGATTGAAATAGAAGCGGTCGAACCAGCGCTTGTCGTCATTGACGACATGTTCGAGCGTGCCGTAATTCTGATGAATCAGCGCATCGTCAAGACGTGTGGGCATGAGTTCATTTCCCTTTGATCTGAAAATGCCATTCGAATGGCATCATTGCTGCATGCCCCGACGACGCAATGCGTCGGACTTGAAATCGTCGACTTTCCCTTTCACATTGAAGGTGATGGAGGGCTGCTTGATTTCGTTGTCGATCTGACCGACGAAAAGATTTCCATTGGTCAGATCGTGCACCATGTAGGGGCGCTGGTGCATGACGGGCACATCGTATAGCTGCGTCAGGGGCAGAGAATACGATCGCCACAAGGTGCCGCGGCTGTCGTAAGCGTCAGCGGCAGCGATCAGCCAGCTATCCTCGTCGAGATAGAACGTGCGTTTTGCGTAGTTGTGCGACATGCCTTTTTTGAGATTGGCCTCGACGACCCACACCCGGTGCAGTTCGTAGCGAATCAGATCGGGCTTGATGAAGCCCTTGTCGAGCATGTCGGCGTACTTCAGTTTCGGGTCAATCAGCTTGTAGGCGTTGTATGGGATGTACATTTCCTTCTTGCCGACGAGCTGCCATTCATAACGCTCCATGCTCCCATTGAAGCCAAACCAGTCGTCGGTGATCCGCATGCCTTCGGTTCCGTCATCGACGTTGTCGAACGCTACGTTCGGAGCACGACGAACGCGACGCTGTCCGGAGTTGTAGATCCACGCCGCGCGCTCGCTTTTCGTATAATCGAATGGCTCATGCACCAGGTACATCGTACCGACGAGGGTCGTTGGAGCGCTGTAGTATCCGAAGTAGTAGTACATCTGACCCGGGGCGGGATCATCCATGTTGGATGCCTGGATCTGGTCTTCGCAATATCCGACCTTGTAATAATCGCCGTTGGGCCGAACCGGCAGCCAGTTTGTGCAGAAGTGGAAACCGCCGTACCAGCGAAGCAAATGGTTGTACATCACCTCCACGCCGGTCTTGGGGATCGGGAAGCCGATCCCCGGCGCAGAGTAGTCCTGCAGGCCGCCGGCTTTATCAACCGTGACCTTGGTCGCCTGCTCTTTGACGTGTGCGTAGACTTCCTTGGGATTGGCGAACGTGCGATGGGTCGGATAGATCGGCATCCGGAAGTTCGGATACTTCTTGAACATCTCGATCATGCCGGCCGTGAGCTTGTCCTTGTATTGCTCATAGTTCTGAGCAGTAATGGTGAACAATGGCTTTTCGGCGGCAAACGGATCGATATAGCCATTTTCCGGCTTGAAACCGGCAGGCGGCTTGGTAAGGCCGCCGTCCCAAGCTGGAATGGTGCCGTCCTTGTTGCCTGCTTTTTCAGCGCCCATCGGCGTCAGGTCCTTGCCGAGCCGGTCGGCTTCTTCGGCGGAAATGGCAGCCAGCGCAGCGTGGCTCGCCGAAAGAATTGCAATTGTGCCAATCGCCGTGAATGCATTTCTCAAGACTTTCATCTCTTGTCTCCCCTGATTAGAAATTCGCGGTCAATGTGGCGGACATGTAGTCGCGGTCGCGAAGCGGATCGAACGTGGCACCGTTGATGAAACGGTTGTAGCTGACATCCAGCGCGTACTGTTTCTGGAAGCTGAACTTCACGCCAAGGCCGAGCGTGCGGCGATCCTCCAGGAACTGGCCATCGACGGAATAGCCTTTGACGTCGTGGGACCAGAAGACCCGGGGCAACACGTCGAAGCCGCTGCCAAATGCATTGTTGTAGGTGAGTTGGCCGAGGAGGCGGTACCCCCAGGCGGACTTCGTCACGTAGCCCTTGTTCTTGCTGCATCCGTCCGGGCTGATATTCAGCGTCCCGCACGTGCTGCCGCCATAGGCGGCGTCCGGCCCCGGTCCGAAGATGAACGGACGGTTGAAACGACGATTTCCGTCGAGTTCGAGATCGTTCCATTGGTAGCCGACCTCGCCAATGGCGAGCCATTGATCGGCACCGAGGAATCTGTTGCCAGCCTGCAATGCATTGAGCTGAATCTGGTTCTTGTTTGTCTTCACGCCTCCGTGAAGAGCGCCATGTCCGGTGCCGGCTCCGTTGGCTGCAGCTTCCGCGGCGAGCGGTCCGAGGCCGAAGGAGCCGAAGAACATGTCGTTCCCGTCGAGCTGTGCCCGAACCCCTCGCGTCTGGCTCACTTCGGCACTGACCGACCAATCCAGGATATTGGTGGCTGCGCTCGCGCCGAATACCTTGAGGTCCTCCGGATATTCCCAGAATGCTGCTACCGGGGAGGTTGAAGCAGGGTGTCCCGGAAAGGTCCCGGGATTGGCGTAGGCGAGTGAAAATACCGGAGTGCGTGCGTGAATGTTCATCGCGTAAATGCCGAATTCGGTATCCAGTTTCGGCACGGCAAATCGGTATGCGACGCCAAACTGGCCCGAGTTTTTGGCATTCTCGCCATCCAGCGTCGGAATGTAGTTGCCGCTGGCCACTGCCTGAGGCGTGGAGCCGAGATGATTCAGCGCACTGGCATTCCAGCATGCACCGGGATCCTTCGCAATATTGCCTTGGGCAACGGACCAATAGTTTCCGCAGCCCGCCTCGATTGGCGACGGTTCCCACTTGAGTTGGTAGAAGGCTTCGAGTGAACCGAAGTCGCCCAGACTCTGGTTGGCCGAGAGCATCCAGATCGGCATGAAGACTTCTTTCAGTTCGGCACCGGGGCGGCGGAGCGCAGGAACGTCAATGGGACTGAGCTGATTCACGCCCTGTATGAAGACGCTCTCGCCCCAATTAAGAACGTGCCTGCCGCCGCGAACCTGAAGATCGTTGCCATCCAGACCCTTGAATGAGTCGTACACGTAGGCGTCGAGGAGGGCTACGCCGGAGTATTTCAGCAGAGGGTCGAAGCCCCTGTCGGAAAGTGGCTTCCGCGAGGTGAGCGAGTCGGTCTGTGCGTTGTACCCGTTGTATCCGTTCGGCTGGTTGCCGAATCGCACATCCTGATCCTTGAGCGTGTAGTCATACCACGCCTTGGCGCGAATCAAGCCGCCCGCCGTACCCTTCCTGAACGACAGTTCGCTCAAGATCTTGAAGGGAGTGGAGAAGGCGTCGTTCCTTCCGTAGTTCAAGTTTCCTTCATCGATCGTGTTATTGCCGGAGCCGTCGGTCAGGCCGATCAGTCTTCCATTTCCTTGGCCATAGAGCTTCGGGTCGCGGTTTTCGGTTCGAATGCTCGTCCCGAGTGAAATGGTGGTCAGCCACTTTCCTTGCCAGCCGTCCCCGAACTCGAAATCCGTAACCGCCAGAGCTCCCCCCGAAAAGCACGCCGCCAGTAACGCGGCGAGTACTTTGGGTGTTATCGCCGGAGCGATTGGTCTTGTTTTCACTGTCTCCTCCTTTTCGTCTGCCTTCGTTGCATTGCGAGGGGCTCGAGCTCATCCAGGGATGGGCGTCGGAACACATCAATGCCCGCAAATAGTACGTTATAGGATGGAATGGACAGCCTTCGCGAAGGGGGGGAATCGGGGGGGGTATGCGGGCTGTTTGGAACAGTTCTGTTCCCCCCCTGCAAACCACCTCTATATCCCCCGTCCGAGCGTGACAGCACGGTAGTTGGCGGCGTTAGTATAGGTTCAAGGCTGGAGTTGGCACTTCCCTGGGGAGCCTTGCATCCGGTCCGATACGACCCGGCCGAGCTGCCGGCAATCCTTTGGGGCGGCATCGCCCGCCGGGCTAATTATGCAGATGAAGGACTGCAGCATACGAAATACGTCGGCTGCAAGATAACGACCAAGGAGACAACCACCGATGCTGATCGTGGACAAGAACAATCCGCCGCCTGACTGGATCGAGGGCTTGCGCCGGAGATTTCCCGTCGAGCGGGAAATGGATCGCGTGCTGACGCGAAAGCTCCATCGCAGGAGTGGACCGGCCTATAGCCCGGTTTCCCTGGAGGTGTTGTGCGATGGCATGAAATCTTTGCTGCGGACCCAATTGACCGACGCATTTGAGGTCCGGGACGCAAAATGGCTGGCCGGGGGGGCGTCCAAACTCCAGGTTTCAATCAAACTGGACTGGCGTCATCCCGAGCTCGGGCGGACGACAACCCCGATGGTGATTCGCATGGAACCCGCCGAGTCGATCGTCGAAACTAGCCGCCTGCGCGAGTTTCAGATCATCAAGGCGGTCAAGGACGTCTTGCCCGTGCCGCCGGTCTATTGGGTCGACGACGCGGCCAAGCACTTCCCGTATCCGACCATCGTTTATGGGTTCGCCGAAGGTGTTGCAAAACCGACCGGGACATTCAGCAACGTGACTGGCCTCGGCATCAATTACGGACCCGAATTGCGCAAGGTGCTCGGAGAGCAGTATGTGGAGCACTTGGCTCGACTGCACACTTGGGATTGGACGAAGGCCGACCTGAGTTCCCTGGATGTTCCAGGGCCCGGTACCCATGCGGTCGAATTGCAATTGAATTGGTGGGAGCGCGTTTGGGAGGAAGACAGCAATCGCGATATTCCTCTCATGCGCGTCGCAGCCGCATGGCTCCGGGAGAACATGCCGGCAACCGAGAGACTTTCTCTCGTACACGGCGACTACCGCGCCGGTAATTTTCTCTTTACTGAAGGCGACCAGCGCATTTCAAGCTGGTTGGATTGGGAATTGGGACATTTGGGCGATTTTCACGAGGACCTCGCCTACACGACGCTCCCCTACCTTGCACATATGTCGGAGGACGGCACCCAAGAGCTGGCCAGCGGCATGATGCCCGCCGCGGAGATGTATGAACGCTTCGAGCGGGTATCCGGACTTGCCGTGAAACCCAAGGTCATCGACTACTACCATGTCTTTCATGCCTATCGCTCCGTGGTGATCGTGATCGGATCCGGATATCGCGCCGCCCGGAACGGCAAAACGCACCAGGATTTGCTGCTCAATTGGCTCATGGGCATGGGCTACACGATTCTGGGTCACCTGCGTCGCAAACTTGAGGAGATCGCCTGAATGGACATTCGCCCCGAAACCCAGATCCAGAGCGTGATCAAGGCGATGATCGACGTTGTGCTGCCGGCCGTCGATGCGGAGAACAAGATGGCTCAGGAGCAGGCACGACTTATTGTCGGAACGCTGCAACTTGTGGCCAAGCGACTGCCGCTGGCATTCCTTTACGACTGCGACGAACTCGATCGCTACGTGAAACACGCTGAAGACCTGATCACCGAGACCGAAGACCACATAGACGGCACGCTCCGGACCGAACTGACGAGCTTGGCAGCCCTCGGTCGCAACTTGCTTGACCGTGCGGGTACGGCACCGACGGAGATCGAGGCGGCGATCTTCGAGTTGCGAACGGCCATTGGCCTGCTGATCCAGGATGCGAACCGTTCTGCACCGGCCGGCGTCAAGGAGGCCGTACGCAAGAGCGTGCTCGAGATGTCGAAGCTCGAACTGGAGCGCGAACTGGCACTTGTAGCCGATATGGGCTTCGAAACGGATCCGGCAAAACGTCCGGAGCCTATTGAGCAGCAGTTGCGCCAGCGTCGCGGCCGGTAGCGCAGCCTACAACATAAGGTGCGCAAGAAGACAATATGGTATAATACGACGAGGTCTGAATGTTGGCCCGCTTCCGTTGTTCCACGCAGCACGGACTCGCGAAGAGGCGGGTTTAGGCCGCAGTCGATTCACGATTATTAGAAACAGGAGACATGGAGCATGCTGACAATCGACAAGAATCGTCCGACCGAAGCATGGATCGCGGAGTTGCGTTCGCGCTATCCGTGCGAGACGGAAATCGACCGCATCCTGGTGCGGAAACTGAGGCAACGCAGCGGGCCGGGTTACGAGCCGGTGCCGCTTGACACGCTGGTCACCGGCCTCGAAGGGTTGTTGCGGGCGAACGGGGTCCAGGACTTCTCGATCCGGAGTCCGCGCTGGCTGTCGGGCGGGGCGTCGAAGCTGCAGATGGCGTTCGAGCTGGAATGGCTGCGGCCGGGCGTCGGCTTCGAGAAGACGGCGATGGTGCTGCGCATGGAGCCGGCGGAATCGATCGTCGAGACGAGCCGGCTGCGCGAGTTCCAGCTGATCAAGTCCTTCGAGGGCGTCGTCCCCGTGCCGCCGGTGTTCTGGTGCGATCCGGACGGGAAATATCTGCCCTATCCGGCGCTGGTCTACGGCTTCGCGCCCGGCGTGCCCAAGCCCTCGGAAGCGGTGAGCGGTGTAACCGGGTTGGGCACCTGCATGCCGCGCGAGGTGCGCGAGCATCTGGCGCCGCAATTCGCCGAAATCCTCGGCCGCATCCATCGCCACCCCTTCTCGCGCGAGGCGCTGTCGGCCTTCGACGTCCCGAAGGAAGGTACGACCGAATGCGCCGAGTGGGGCGTCAATTGGTGGGAGCGCGTGTGGCAGGAGGATTCGGACGAGAACGTCCCGATGTTGAGCGTCGCCGCGGCGTGGATGCGGCGCAACCTGCCCGTGCTCGACTTCGCGTCGGTGGTGCATTCCGACTACCGCACCGGCAACTTCCTTTATACCGAACACGATAACCAGATCTCGGCGCTGCTCGACTGGGAGCTCGGCCGCATCGGCGACCGGCACCAGGACATCGCATGGACGACGAGTCGCGCCTTCTCCTCGCTCGCCGAGGACGGCAAGACGCTGCTGGTCTGCGGCCTGATGCCAGAGGCGGAGTTCTACGAGCGCTATGAAAAGGCGTCGGGGCTCTCCATCAATCCGAAGACGGTGCATTGGTACAAGGTCTACAACGCGTATTCGATCAGCGTGCTGATCCTGGGCACGGGCTACCGCATCGCGCGGAACGGGAAGACGCACCAGGACATCTTGGTGGCCTGGCTGATGGGCATCGGTTACATGATCGTGGATGAGATGCGCACGCTGATCGAGGAGGGATGCTGACATGCAAATGCGCCCGGAAGTACAGATTGCCGCGATGATCAAGGCAATGAAGGACGTGGTGATTCCCGCCGTAGCCGGCAGCAACAAACTCGCCGAGGAGCAGGCGAAGCTGGTGGTCGCCATGTTGAGCCTGATGGCGCACCAGCTGCCGCTCCAGTTCCGCTTCGACCGCGACGAACTCGCACGCCTCGTGCAGGCGAGCGCTGCGCTGAAGGAAGTCCAGCCGAAGGAGCCTCCCGCCCGCGCCGCGACTGGTGCGCTGATCGAGCGGACCGCTGAGGCGGAGCAGGTGTTGGAACAGTGCCGCCGCGACCCCGACGACCTGCGGCGTTCGGTGCACGCAATGCGCGCCGCGATCTGCGACGTGGTGGAGGCATTCGCCCAGAGCGGGGCGGACGGGCAAGAGAAGGTGGAGAGTATCGTGCTCGCGATGTCAGCCGAGCAACTGCTACGCGATCGCTCGCTGGTGAAGCTGCAGGGCTGGGAGCCGGATCCGGCAGCAGTGCCGGATATCGAAAAGCTGATCGGCTGAAAAAAGAACCTCGGCAGGGAATGGGAGAGAGGGAGGATCTGCCCTGCCGAGGGATCGTGAAGAAAATTGTCGGGGGCACGACCTCCCCCGATTCCATCAACCGAGTTTGGAAACGAGTTCCGGCACCAGCGTGAAGAGATCTCCCACGACGCCGTAATCGGCGATCTGGAAAATCGGCGCTTCCGGATCCTTGTTGATCGCGACGATCACCTTCGAGTCCTTCATCCCTGCAAGGTGCTGGATCGCACCCGAGATGCCAACCGCGATATAGAGCTGCGGCGCGACGATCTTGCCCGTTTGGCCGACCTGGAAGTCGTTCGGCGCGAACCCGGCATCGACGGCCGCACGGCTCGCCCCGAGGGCCGCGCCGAGGGCGTCGGCGAGCGGTTCCAGGACAGAGGTGTAGTGCTCCTTGCTGCCCAAACCGCGCCCACCTGAAACGATCACCTTGGCGCCGGCGAGCTCAGGACGTGCACTGGTCGCGAGTTCGCGTCGGAGGCAGCGGGTGCGCGCGAAGCCGACCGGCACGGCGATTGGCGTGATCGGCGCGCTGCCGCCGTTCGATGCGCTTTCGAAGGCGGTCGAACGCACGCTGATCACCTTGACGGGATCGTCGCTCGACACGGTGGCGAGTGCATTGCCTGCGTAGATCGGGCGCACGAAGGTGTTCGACGACTCGACCGCTACCACGTCGGAAACTTGGGCGACGTCGAGCAGGGCTGCGACGCGCGGCAGGAAGTTCTTTCCGAATGCGGTGGCGGGCGCGAGGACGTGGCTGTAGCTGTCTGCCTCATGGGCAACGAGTCCGACGACGAGCTTGGCAAGGTCTTCCGCGAGCAGCGCGTCGAGGTGCGGCGCGTCGGCGAGCATTACGCCCGTTACGCCCCGGATGGCCGAGGTCGCTTCGGCCGCGCCCATGCAGCCGCTTCCGGCAACGAGCACGTGGATGTCCGCACCAAGCTGCGCGGCGGCCGTGATCGTGTTGAGCGTCGCGCCCTTGAGGCTGCGATTGTCGTGTTCGGCAATGACGAGAATGGCCATGTCAGATCACCTTTGCCTGGTTCTTGAGTTTGGACACCAGCGTCGCCATGTCAGGGAGAATTTCACCGGCTTGGCGGGTCGCCGGCTCGACGACTTTCAGTGTCTTCAGACGCGGCGCGACATCGACGCCGAGATCGACCGGGGAGAGCGTGTCGAGCGGTTTTTTCTTCGCCTTCATGATGTTGGGCAGCGTCGCGTAGCGCGGCTCGTTCAGGCGCAGGTCGGTCGTGATGACCGCCGGCAGTTCCAGCGACAGCGTCTCGAGGCCTCCGTCGACCTCGCGCGTCACCATCACGGCGCCGCCTTCAAGCTTGACCTTCGACGCGAAGGTGGCCTGACCGCAGTCGAGCAGTGCGGCGAGCATCTGGCCGGTCTGGTTCGAATCGTCGTCGATCGCCTGCTTGCCGCAGATCACGAGCGAGGGCTGTTCGCGATCGCACAGGGCTTTCAGGATCTTTGCGACGGCGAGCGGCTGCAACTCGACGTCAGTGCTTACATGCACCGCGCGATCCGCGCCGAGCGCAAGGGCCGCGCGTAGTGTCTCCTGGCAGGCCGAGACGCCGCATGAAACCGCGACGACCTCCGTGACGCTGCCTGCTTCCTTGAGGCGGACCGCTTCCTCCACGGCGATTTCGTCGAAGGGATTCATCGCCATCTTCACGTTGTCGAGATCGACGCCGCTGCCGTCAGCCTTGACGCGCACCTTGATGTTGTAATCGATCACCCGCTTGACCGGGACCAGGACTTTCATGGGCTTTCACTCCTCGTGTGGGGTAGGGGGCAGAGGGAGTTCACAGACGTTCGTAGATGGCCGCGATGCCCTGGCCGCCACCGATGCACATCGTCACCAGGGCGTAGCGTCCTCCCGTTCGCTGCAGCTCGTAGAGGGCTTTCGTCGTGATGATCGCGCCGGTCGCGCCGACAGGATGGCCGAGCGAGATGCCCGACCCGTTGGGGTTCACCTTCGCGGGATCGAAACCGAGCTCCTGAGCGACTGCGCAGGCCTGAGCGGCAAAGGCTTCATTCGATTCGATGACGTCGATGTCGGCGATCGTCAGGCCGGCCCTTTCCAGCGCCTTGCGCGACGCGGGGACCGGACCGATGCCCATGTACAGCGGATCGACGCCGGCGTGCGCGTAGCTCACCAGGCGGGCGAGCGGCTTCAGACCGAGGCGTTCGGCGGCACGCGCTTCGGCGAGCACCACCGCTGCCGCGCCGTCGTTGATGCCCGAGGCATTGCCGGCAGTGACGAGACCATCCCGCTTGAAGACCGGCTTCATCGCCGCGAGCTGTTCGATCGTGACATTGGCGCGGACGTGCTCGTCGGTATCGAAGACGACCGTGCCCTTGCGGCTCGCGATCTCGACGGAGACGATCTGGCTCGCGAAGCGGCCTTCGGCGATGGCGCGCGCAGCCCGCTGCTGGCTTTGGAGCGCTAGCTCGTCCTGCATGTCGCGGGTGATGCCGTAGCGTTCGGCGACGTTCTCCGCCGTGATGCCCATATGCACGCGCTCCCACGGGTCGTGCAGGATGCCGGTCATGTAGTCCACGACGTCGGTATTTCCCATCCGTGCGCCCCAGCGCATGGATGGGATCATCATGATTCCGCGGCTCATCGATTCGGCGCCGCCGCCGATTGCGATGTCGGTGTCGCCCATCGCGATCGCCTGCGCCGCTGACACGATCGCCTGCAGGCCGGAACCGCACAGGCGATTCACGTTGAACGCAGGGGTCTCCTTCGGCAGCCCGGAATCGATGGCCGCGACACGGCTGAGGTAGGCGTCGGCGGGTTCGGTCGGGATCACATTGCCCATGACCACATGCCCGATCCGGTCGGGCTCGACGCCGCTGCGCTCGATCGCCGCCCGGACGGCTCTGGTCGCCAGGCTCCGCATCGGGACGTCCTTGAGGCTGCCTCCAAAAGTGCCGATCGCCGTGCGAGCGGCGCCGACCAGGAGGATGTCGCGTGTAGTCATGGGATCTCCATACGGTTCTATATAAAATCGTATGGTAGCGAACGAAAACGAGAAGCGCAACCCGGCAGTGGCGCGTCGAAATTCGAACCGGTTAGGGTGTCTAGGCCAGCAACAGATCCCGCAAGCGGCTGATCGCGCGCGCGTTAAGGCCGAGGGCTTCGCGGAGGAAGTCTTGCTCGCTCGCCCAATGCTCGTCGATGGCGGCAAACGACGCCTGCAGATAGTCCGCGCGCACCTTCATCAAGGCGGACAGTGCAGATTCGGGAACGCCCTCAGGGACCATGAAGCGCAGATCGCGGGGCGCCACGTTCGACAGCAGGTAGTCCGCGACGATGTCTTCGCGGGATACTCCCAGCGCCATCAGGATCATGGCGATGCCGAAGCCTGTGCGGTCCTTGCCGCTGGTGCAGTGAATCAGTGCCGGAAGCGCGTCCGGCGCGAGAAGGGCCTCGAACATGCGCGCATAGTCGCTCGCGTGGTCGAGCGGAAAGCAGCGGTAATAACCGGCGAGGGCGGAATGCACTGCCATTTCGTCGCTGTGCGGCCCGAGCGAAGGGATGAGCTCGTGTGCGCCGCGGGGAAGAAAGCCGATCGCGTGCTGGCGGATCTGCGTTCCGGGGGGCAGGCGGTTGGGTTTGCGGATGCGTTCCGATTCATGCCGCAAGTCGCACACGGTGTGCAGCCCCAGCGCATCGAGCCGAGCGAAATCGTCCTCCGTCAATTCGGCGAGTGAATCCGAGCGGAAGAGCAGGCCGCGGCGAATGACGCCCCTATGCGCCGTGCCGATGTCACCGAGATCGCGACAATTGGTGGCACCTTCGAGGGCGATGATTCGCGGATTCACTGCATGACGCTCCACTGCAGCAATCGTTCGATCACTCGCCGTCGATTTCAATGTCCGCGGATTCGCCTGAGCCCAGTGTGAGCAGCGACTCCTTGATCGACGAAAGCATCCGAATCAGTTCGCTGCGATCGTTATCGGTGAGGCTCGCAAGTATCTGCTCGTTGAAGTCGCTCTCGATCTTCACGAGTTTTTCCAGCAGCTGATGCGAACTCCGCGACAGGAAGACCCGTTTCATGCGGCGGTCGGTCGCGTCGGGACGGCGTTCGATGAAGCCGGTCGCTTCGAGGCGGTCGAGCAGCGAGCCGAGGCTGGCCTTGCCAACGTCGAGCATCGACGCCAATTGGGTCTGGGCCATGCCGTCGTGGCGCGACAGGTGGGCGAGTACCCACCACTGGGCGCGCGTGATGCCGAGCGGCTTCATCAACTGGTCGAAGACCGTGCGGCGCATCCGCGACACGTCGTGAATCAGATAGCCCAGCCTGATGTCACGTCGCTGCGCGGCAGTATCGACACCCTTGGCTTTCGGGGCCTGCTCAATCGCGTTTGCAGCCGCGTTCGAACTTCCTTTGGCGGCCCTGGCGGTCGCGGGACCGGATTCCTTTGCTCGCATTTCTTGCCTTCCTGTTGGTGACGCGGCAGGCCGCATGCCTGCATGGATAGCGGTTCGGTGCATATTGTACGACTAAATACGGGTTTATTCATAGCCGTTTATGCTAGTCGGCGCCGCGATGACACCGCATCCCGTGCTTGAGGATAATCCCCGGGTACGTAGCTGGTGTTGCTGGAAAATATGAGCATCCGATGGGCTCCTGGTTTCGGCAGTCGGAAGAGCATTCGGACGCCCTTCGGAGAAGAAGGAGACAAAACGCTTGACAATAATCGTACGCAACAGGACGATATGGCTAGGTGAGATATTCCCACGCGACCACAAGAGGAGCGAATATGAACGAACAGGAGCGGCCGCGCGCCGATCGGCGCATTTCCCTGGACCCGGTCCATGACTCGCGACATCGACTGCGGGCCGATGCGCTGGCTCGGGAGTCGCTGGTCTTCATGCTGCAACTGCCGGAAAGCGGGCTCGCCGCGTTCGTGTACACGTGGGTCAATGGACTCGGGAAGGCAGGCTCGGCTTTCGTCGTCTACGGACCTGAGGTCGGTGAAACGGTCACGGACTTGATCGATGGCGTGCCCGTGAGTGACGAGCAAGGATTCGAGGACTGGCAGGTCGGCAAGGTCAGTGTGCGTCATGGCAAACCGTTCGAAAGCGCCCAAGTCATCGTCGCGCCGGGTGGTCGGGCATCGCTCGACTACCGCTTCGAGGCGGTCCATCCGGCGTACAACTACGGCAGCCACCGTGATGGCTGCCCCGGGTGGGTCGCCGACGACCGCATCGAGCAGAGTGGTCGTGTCACCGGTGTGCTGACCCTCGATGGCCGCGAAATTCCCTTCGATACGATGGGACACCGCGATCATTCCTGGGGTACCCGTGACTGGTATTTCTCGCAGCATTGGAAGTGGCTAGAAGCGCAGTCCGGACCGGATCTGGTGGTGCACTTCTGGGAGGTCGAGGCGCTCGGTCGGAAGGTGTTGCGCGGCTACGTCCTGCGCGACGGCGAGATGGCGGAGGTCAACGGCGTCGACATGAGCTTCGAGCACGACGCGCGGCTTGCGCATACCGCGGTGTTCGCCGATGTGCGCGACGAGCTCGGGCGCAGCACGCGGGTCGAGGGGCGCACCTTCGCGCTCTACCCCTTCGTGGTGAGTCCGCAGGTCATGCTGAACGAAGGCTCGATGAGCGTGACGATCGACGGCAAGCCGGGCGTTGGCCATGTCGAGATGTGCTGGCCGAGCGCCTATCTGGAGCACGTTTGCACCCGCGACATTTCGGCGGGTTCCCCTGTCATCCGTGGTCTGCCCTCGGCAGGCTAGAGGCATTTCATAATGAATACGAACAACGGCGCGAATATCGGCGCCGCGACCGATCGCGGCATTCTTGCAGTCGGCGCCTACCTGCCGCGGCTTCGTCTGGACCGCAAGTCGGTCGCGGCGGGCCACCGCTGGATGGCACCGGGCTTGCGCGGCCTCGCCCAGGGCGTGCGCAGCATGGCGAACTGGGACGAAGACGCCATCACGATGGCCGTGGAGGCCGGACGGCGGGCACTCGCCGCCGCCCAGGCACCCGCGCCGGAGATGTTGACGCTCGCGTCGACGACGCTTCCGTTCGCCGATCGGCTCAATGCCGCCGTCGTCGCGTCCGCACTGTCATTGCCGAAGGCGCTCGCGGCCAGCGATTGTGGCGGGAGCCTGCGTGCGGGCAGCAGTGCGCTGATCCGTGCGCTGCAGGGGTCCGGTGGACAGCAACTGCTGATCGCCTCCGAACGGCGCATTCCGCGTCCGGCGAGCACCGCCGAACTGATGGTGGGCGACGGCGCCGCGGCGCTGCTGGTGGGGGAGGGCGAGCCGATCGCGCGTCTGCTCGGCTCGGCCAGCCTGACTGCCGACTTCGTCGACCATTTCCGCGAGTCGGGCCGTGACGGGGATTACGGCTGGGAAGAGCGCTGGGTGCGGGACGAGGGCTTGTCGAAGCTCGTGCCGCCGGTCGTGAAGCAGGCGCTGCAGGCGGCCGGCGTCGACGCAAACCGCATCGACCACTTTGTGATGCCGGAGAAGCTGCGCAAGGTCGGGCCAATGGTCGCGAAAAAGGTCGGCGTGCGGCCGGAGACCATCGTCGATCCGCTTTTCGACCGTTGCGGCGATACCGGGGCCGCGCATCCGCTGTTGATGCTGGCGCGCACCCTTGCCAAAGCCGGGCCAGGACAGACGATCCTCGTCGTGCAGTTTGGCAGCGGCTGCGATGCGCTGGTGCTCGAGACGACGGACAGGGCCACCGGGTCAGATACCGAGCCCGCGTGGCTCGACGAAGGCCAGGTCGAGACGAACTATCTCAAGTACCTGTCCTTCACCGGCCAAATCGAGCTCGAGTGGGGCATGCGCGCCGAGATGGACAACAAGACGGCGCTGTCGGCGGCGTGGCGCGCCGAGGAAACGGTCCACGGCTTCAGCGGCGGGCGCTGCGGCGAGTGCGGTACGGTGCAGTTCCCGGCCAGCCGGATCTGCGTGAATCCGGATTGCGGCGCGGTCGACACGCAGCAGCCTTACCGCCTGGCCGACGAGCCGGCGAAGATCCGCAGCTTCACCTGCGACTGGCTGTCATACAAGCCGTGTCCGCCGTTCATGTTCGGTCACGTCGAGTTCGCCAATGCCGCACGCGTGCTGATGGAGTTCGCCGATTGCGATCCGGCCGATCTCGCGGTCGGCGTACCCCTCGACATGGTGTTCCGGATCAAGGAAGTCGATCCGATGCGCGGATTCCGGCGCTATTTCTGGAAAGCGAAGCCGCAACTCAAGGCGGGAGAATAAGAATGGCAAATGGAATTCGTGATCGCGTTGCGATCGTCGGAATGGGCTGCTCGCGTTTCGGCGAGCGCTGGTCGGACAACGCCGAGGACCTGATGCTGGAGGCCCTCTCCGAGGCGCTGACGGATGCCGGCATCGAAAGGAACAAGATCGAGGCGGCGTGGCTCGGCGTGTGCCTCGAAGAGAACAACGTCGGCAAGACGGCCGGCCCGCTTGCCCAGGGGCTGCGGCTGCCCTACATCGCCGTGACGCGCGTCGAGAACGCGTGCGCGACGGGCACCGAGGCGCTGCGCGGCGCCGTCTATGCGGTGGCCTCCGGCGCCTACGACATCGCGCTCGCACTCGGCGTCGAAAAGCTCAAGGACACCGGCTACGGTGGGCTGCCGGTGCGCACCCGTGGTGTAGTCGCCGACTTGTGGCTGCCGAACGCTTCCGCGCCCGGCGCCTTCGCACAATTGGCTTCGGCCTACCAGGCGAAGTACGGCGTGTCCTACGACGACCTCAAGCAGGCGATGGCGCACGTGTCGGTTAAAAGCCACGACAACGCGGCGCTCAATCCCAAGGCGCACTTGCGCAACAAGATCACGATCGATGACGTGCTCAAGGCGCCCACCGTGGCGGAGCCGCTGGGCTTGTACGATTGCAGCGGCGTAAGCGATGGGGCGGCCTGCGCGATCGTCACCACGCCGGAGATCGCCCGCGAGCTGGGCAAGCGCGACATCGTGACCGTCAAGTCGCTGCAGCTCGCGGTGTCGAACGGCGAGGAGGCGCAGTTCAGTAATTGGGATGGCGCCTCCGTGCGCACCGCCGAAGTCGCGGCGGCGAAAGCTTACCGCGAGGCCGGCATCGCCGATCCGCGCGAAGCGCTCGACCTGATCGAAGTGCACGACTGCTTTTCGATCACCGAGCTGGTGCTGATGGAAAACCTCGGCCTGAGCGACCCGGGCCGCGCGCCCTTCGACATCCTCGAGGGCCGCTACGACCGCAACGGCAAGATCCCCTGCCAGGTGGACGGCGGCTTGAAGTGCTTCGGACACCCGATCGGCGCGTCGGGCCTGCGCATGGTCTACGAGGTGTATCAGCAGATCCTCGGTCGTGCCGGCGAACGCCAGCTCCCCAAGGCCGACATCGGCCTGACGCAGAACCTGGGTGGGCATCCGCACCAGAACGTGTGCGCGATTTCCATCATCGGGCGTCTGGGCGCATGAACGGGAGCGGGGCAGGGCCGACGCGCCTGTCGATGGCCGAGGTCGTCGCCTCGCTCGAACCCGGCATGACCGTCTTCCTCGGCGGGCTGTCGGGCGAATCACTCGTTCTGCGTGACGCTTTGCGTGCTGCGCCGGACAAGGCCGCCGGAGTGCGCTTCGTCGGCGTCTTCTTCAATGGCATCAACGAGAGCGCTTACGCGACGCTGCACCCGCAGGCCCAACAGCGCGCCTACTTCATGCTGCCGGCCTTTCGGCCGGATTCCCTCGACGGGCGGATCGAACTGCTGCCGGTCGACTACCTCGGCGCCTGGCGCGATCTCGAGCGTCTGCCGATCGACCTTGCTGTCGTCCAGACGAGCGAACCCGATGAGAATGGACGCCTGAGCCTCGGCGTCTGCCACGACTTTGCGCCTGCTGCCTGGACGCATGCCCGACGCCGGATCGCCCACATCAATCCGACGATGCCGCGCACTCGCGGGAGCGTTTCGCTGTCGCTCGGAGACTGCGATGCCGTGGTCGAGGCGGAAGGCGATCTGGTGACTTATAGGGAAGAACCGCCCAATGCGCCGCTCAGGCAGCTCGCAGGTCACGTCTCGGGGGGCGTTCGCGATGGCGACACGATACAGCTCGGGATCGGCAGGATGGTCGGAGCGGTCCTCGAAGCGCTCGGCGACCACCGCAAGCTTCGACTCCACGCCGGCATGGGAACTCCGGCGCTAGTTCCGCTTATCAATCGAGGTGTGATTCAGGGGCCCGGCGCCGCGAATGTCGGAGTCGCTCTCGGGGATGCCGCCTTCTATCGGCGCGTCGCGACGGATGAAACCTTCCTGTTTGCACCGGTCAGCGAGACCCACGATGTTCGCCGCATTGCCGCCATCGACAACTTCGTCGCGATCAATGCTGCGCTGGAAGTAGATCTGTTCGGCCAAATCAATTGCGACACGCTCGGGGGACAACTCGTTGCCGGTGTCGGTGGCATGCCGGCCTTCGCGAGCGGGGCTCAATTGTCGCGTGGTGGACGGGCGGTCTTTGCGCTGCTCTCAAGTGCGTCGCGAGGGGCCGTGTCGCGCATCGTGCCGCGGCTCGACGCGTCGGCACTCGTTGGTGCTCCGCGCCATATGGCCGATGTCGTGATTACCGAGCACGGTAGTGCGGACTTGCGCGGCGCATCGCTGACCGAGCGGGCAGAGCGCCTGATTGCCATTGCCGCTCCGGATCATCGCGAAGCACTGGCGGAGGCGTGGGGACTGCTCCGGAAGTCGCTGTGACTTCAGCCATTTGAGGCCTCTAACAGTCCTCCCCGCCTGACACTCTTCGGGCCGGCGGGTTTCGCCGTGCGTGTCGGAACTCCCAGGCGGTGTGGGCTGCACGCCGCGCCACACGCGGCGCCGGGCCTCCCGCACGTCCGGCCGCACCTGGGCCTGCCCCCGATCGGGATGGGCTGTTCATGACCGTAGCGCTTGTAATGCCAGGCGAGCCCGGAACGAAGCTGTTTGAGGTTGGCATCCGTCTGACGAGGATCTTTCCGAGCTCGCGGCCGTAGCGGTCCGTCTCGGCGGTCTCCACCGTGACGGTCTGGCCGAACACGATTCGACCGAGGTGCTGGCGTGAGACCTGGCCTTACGGCTGTGACTCTTCGGGCGCGTCGATTCCCGACAGACGAGTCTTTTGCTGAGCGGCGAAGGTGTCGAGCACGGTCACGGTGTCGCCGTCGGCAATCTCGACTGCCTTGGCGGCATCGGTCCTGGCGAAGCGCCGGGCGGTGAAGCCGCGAGTACAGTGAGCCTTGCGGCGACCCAATGGCGCGTTGCTCAAGACAGGCGGGAAATCGCGACGCTTTTCCCAGGACGAGGGGGCCAGCAATTATTCGACAGCATTGACGGGCGCGGCGGGGGCAGCGTCGGGCACAGCCGCGGGTGTGCTTGCTGCTGCGACCGCCCCTGGCAGACTGGCCTGGCGTTGCTGCTTCTTCGCGAATTTTTCCGCAGCGATGGCGAGCGCATCGAGCGCGCCGCCGTTCGCAAGCCACGCGTCGACCCACTGTGGCTTGCGTCCGCGCCCAGACCAAGCGAGATCGCTTTTCGACGGATGCCGATATTTCGGCGGCAGTGCGGGCTTAGGCGCTCGCGTGACCTTCGCGACGGGCGCCTCGCGCCGCGCGGCGGTCGCCCCATCGCCCAGAACCTCATTGAGCGTGAGTCCATGCTCCCGCGCGAGTTTCTCGAGCTTCCTGAGCGTCGCGGCCTTGACCGCCGACTCCTGCTTGACGATCTCATTGGCGACTCGGGCGCTGAGCTGTTTGAGTTGGGGCAGGGAGTAGCTGGCGAGATTCGAGATCATGGCTACCGTCATCATGATGAAGGATTGAAAATGAGCCGTGAATGATGCCAGCGATTCATGCGGTCCGGTGGAGGAGTCTGCTTCAACCCCGCATCCGGATGTCCGGCGCGATTGCCGGGCCGCGGCGCCCGCCGGTGGGCGTGGGACCCCGCTTTCAGTAGGACCGACCTTTGACGCCCCGTGCGGGCGTCAACCCGTGGCGTTGGCGACGACCGGGGCGGGGCGATCGGACGCGGCGTCCGCGGGTCGCGGGGTCGACGCCACCATGGCGGGCATCGGCATCGAATAGTCACAATCCGGACAGATGCGATAGGTGTAGGCGCCGTTGGTCGCATACTCGCAGCGGTCGCTGCGAATCGGGGTGTGGCAGTACGGGCAGGTCCGAGTCGTAGGCATGGCGGCGCTCCGCGGCTGTAAGTTTATACAGTCATGCGCCAATGGCAAGCCTGACGGAATCGGCGACCCATGGCTATGACTTTGGACGCACTACGTCTCCGGTTCGGCCTCCGACGACCCGCGACGGCCGGTCTGCGGAGCGCGCTCCGGATAGGCCCTGAGTCGTAGAGGAGGGCGGACACCCATCACCGTCCCTCGCAGACGTCATGGCGGCCGGGGACAGCCCGCGGCGAAATTCCTTTCTTGATGTCCGCCAAAGCGGTGCTATACCAACAAAATGTCAGGGGATATTGCTGCCCACATCGCATAGTCGATATGGGCAGGCGACACCTGCACGCCGGACGCGGGCAGGGGCATTTCTTGGCCTTTGGGCAGTAATGTCCAGAGCTCACATGCGCCCCGGTCAAGCCTCCGGCCAGGGGAACAGATGGCCGAGCCGCTCCGCCTTCGTGCGCAGGTAGCCGGCGTTGTGGGGGTTCGGCTCGATGATGTGGGGGACGCGCTCGGCGACCGCAATGTCGTAGCGCTCCAGCGCGTGCACCTTGCGGGGATTGTTCGTCATCAGCTTCAGCGTCGCGATGCCTAGGCTGCGCAGCATCGCCGCCGCGACCGAGTAGTCGCGGCTATCCGCAGGGAAGCCGAGATGTTCGTTGGCCTCGACGGTATCGGCGCCCTGGTCCTGCAGCGCGTACGCGCGGATCTTGTTCAGCAGCCCGATCCCGCGGCCTTCCTGGCGCAGGTACAGCAGCACGCCGCGGCCTTCGGTGGCGATTGCGGCGAGCGCCGCTTCGAGCTGCGGGCCGCAGTCGCAGCGCTGGCTGAACAACGCGTCGCCAGTCAGGCATTCGGAATGGACGCGGGTGAGCACCGGCGCCCCGTCTGCCACCGCGCCGAGCGTCAGGGCAACGTGCTCGCGTCCGCTGGCGACTTCTTCGAAACCGTGGAGTTCGAAGGTCGCCCACGGTGTCGGCAAGTGACACGCGGCGACGAGGAGGATCTCGCTACCGGACGTTTTGTCCGTTTCGTTGAGCTTGTTCTGCATGCTAATTCTCTGTTGGCTCCGCGCTGCCCGGCCGGACGTCGCGTTACCGCCGGACGTGCGGACGGTATCGGGAAAAGCACCCAGGATCGGCGATTGACGGTCGGTGCAATCGAAGTGGTTGAGATCAATGTGAGTCTTGGCCGGGTATCGCGCAATGGGTGAAAACGCCCCGCGCGGGCTCAGTGCGCGAGTGAAGCCGGGCTCGACCAGGGCGAAGCTGCCCGCCACGCCCCGAACTGGTCGGCCGCCATGGGATGGCTCACAAAATGGCCCTGCGCGATATCACATCCCAGTTCCGTCACGCGTCGCAATGCATCCTGGCTTTCCACGCCCTCTGCCACAACTTCGAAGCCCAGCTTGTGGGCCATCTGGGCGGCCGAGCTGACGATGGTCGCGCAATCCTCGTTCTGTACCAGCGGGATGACAAACGACTGATCGATCTTGGTGGCATCGACCGGCAGGCGGTGCAGATAACCCAGGCTCGAATAGCCGGCACCGAAGTCGTCGATGGCAAGTTGAAAACCCAGCCGCTTCAGGGAATGAAGGGTCTCGACCGCGGCCGAGGCGTCCACCATCAGCGCGCTCTCCGTCAGCTCCAGCTGAATCCAGCCTGGCTTGGCTCCCCAGGTCTCGACCAAGCCCTTGAGCTTGTCGAGCAGCGTCGGGTCGCGCAGATCGTGCGCCGAGAGATTCACCGACAGCGGCAGTTCGATTCCTGCCATGTGCCACGCGTAGCGCTCGCGGAACGTCGCTTCGAGGACCCAGTGAGTGACGGGGGTGATCATTCCCGCCTGTTCCGCGAGCGTGATGAACTCGAACGTCGGGACCTGGCCGAGCAGTGGATGCTTCCACCGAACAAGTGCCTCGGCGCCACAGATCGCTGCCGAAGCCAGGTGCAGCTTGGGCTGAAGCTGGAGTGCGAGTTGGTGCCTCTCGATCGCGTGGCGCAGCTCCCCCATCAACGCCAGCCTGCGCGAGGCTTCCTGATCGAGCGCCGGTGCAAAGACCGCGTAGTCCCGACCGGCCTGCATCGCATCGCGCATCGCCACGCGAGCGCGTCGTAGTAATACCTCCGCGTCCGCCCCATGGCCGGGAAACAGGGCCAGACCGGTGTGAGTGTGTACATCGAACGCTAACCCCTCGACGTCAATCGAGGTGTGCAACAACTTTGAAAGCTGCTGTGCCGTCGCGGAGGAGCGAGCCGAATCGGCATTCGGTAACAGCAGCGCGAATTCGCCTTCGCCTACGCGGGCGACTGTTTCGGCAAGCTCGGCCTCGATCAGTCGGCGAGCGAATGTCTGGATGAGCCGATCGCCTTGAGCGTAGCCCAGGGTGTCATTGACTTCCTGCAGATGGTCGAGGCTCACGATCATGAGCGCGAGCGGCTGGTTCTGCGCGACCGCGGTGGCAAGAACGGACTCGAACCGCTCGCATAAGCTCGCCCGATTGGGCAGACCGGTCAGCGCATCGCAGTAGGCCATGCGGTGAATGGTGGCTTCAGCCTCCTGGCGGCGAAGCCGCGAGCGAAGGTTGCTGATGCCGTAAGCGAGATCGTCGGCCAACTCCGCGAGCAGTTTCACCTCCGCCTCGTCGAAGGCGTCCGGGTCCGAGGCCGCAATCCCCAGCGTGCCGATCACCTCACCGTCGACGTGCAGCGGAAAGGCGCTGGCGGATTCGTAGCGAAAGCGAAGCGCCTCCGCGCGCCACGGCGCGTGATCGGGGTCGGTCAGCAGGTGGCGCACGATGCACGGTTTGCCCGTGCGGATTGAAGTACCGGTCACGCTGTGACCGAACTCGTTGTCGGCCCAGCTCGCATACAGGTTTCGAAGCGTCTCCTCCTCCTGCTCATAGTGGTCGTCGAAACCGAACGCCGCGAGGGAGACGGACTTTCGCTCATCGTGCTGGACGTAGCCGACGTAGCTCATGCGGTAGCCGCCTTGCTCAACGATGACGCGGCACATCGCATTCACCAGTTCGCCTTCATCGCCGGCCCGCAACAGCGTCCTGTTGCCCGCGCTGAGCGTCTTAAGAGCGCGGTTGACGCGAAGTAGTTCCTTCTCGTTGTCGGCTATCGTCGCCGAAGCGTTGGGTCGTGTGATTTGAGCATTGGCTGGCGTACTCATCATTCAGTATAGACAGCCTATCCCTCTTCTTCAGATTTGCGGCAGGAGGCCACGAGTTTGTTTCCGTCGAGGTCGCGTATGTATGCGGCGTAGGCATGCGGCGCGAAAGGTCGGGGGCCGGGGGCGCCTTCGCAGGTACCCCCGAGTTCAAGCGCGCGCCGATGGAACTCGCGCACGGCAGCACGGTTCGGGGCTGCGAGGCCGATGGTCATGCCGTTACCCGTAGTGGCAGGTTCTCCGTTACGCGGGTAGAGGATCATGAACTGCGGTGCCTCGATACCCCAGCCGCAGGCCTTGCCTTCGACCTCAAGCAGGCACTTGAACTGCAGCGGGTCGAGAACCTGGTCGTAGAAGGTCTTCGCGCGCGCGATGTCGCGCGTCCCGAGCGTGACGTGGGTAAAGATGCTCATGGTGTCTTCCTCTCCGTTTTTCTGCCTTATGGGGATCAGCGTTTGCTGACCGTGATGTCGGTCTCTTCCAGATCCCAGGTCGTTGGCGTCTTGCCCTCTTCGCGGAGCTGGTACTTCAGCACCCGGCCCTGCGGGTTCTTGGGCATCGAGCTGCGGAATTCGATATAGCGGGGGAGGGCGTAATAGGGAACGGAGTCGATTGCCCACTTGAACAATTCTTCGGGCATGAGGGCGCTGCCGGGCTTGAGAATCGCGGTGACCTTGACGTCATCCTCGCCCTTGTCGGAAGGCACGGCGTGGACCGCAACTTCTTCGATGGCTGGATGCGCTGCGAAGGCGGCTTCCATCTCGAAGCTCGAGATGTTTTCGCCGCGCCGGCGCAGGTAGTCCTTCTTGCGGTCCACGAAATAGAAGAAACCTTCTTCGTCGAATTTTCCGATGTCGCCGGTGTGGAACCACATGTTGCGCAACAGCTTCATGGTGTCGGCGGGGCGTCCCCAGTAGCCCATGAACATGATGTCGGGGCGCAGGGGGCGAACGACGATCTCGCCTGGCGTGTTGGCCGGAAGCTCACGATCGAGGTCGTCGACGATGCGCACGTCGAAGTCGGGGATGCGCTTCCCGGAGGAGCCCGGCGCTGCGTACTCGCCGCCGGGTAGCGAGGTAATGACGCTCGCTTCGGTGAGGCCGTAGCCATTGCCGCCCACCTGCTTGGCGCCGAAGCGTTCGCGCCAGATCCTCTTCGATTCCTCGGTGAAGGGATTGCCGCGCACGGTGTGGATCTGTCCGACGCAACGTTTCATCGACTCGTTGTCCGGCGCCTGAGCGAGCAGTCCGCCCATGCTGCCGAGGATCGACGCGATGGTGGCGCCGCTGCGCTCGACTTCGGGCCAGAAATTGGATACCGAGAAGCGCTGCACGATCGCGACCCGGGCGCCGACCATGATGTTCGAGAGGATGCCGACACACAGCGCGTTCATGTGGAAGAGCGGCAGCGGGGTGATGGTGATGTCATTCTCGGTTGCCGGTCCCGCGCGCAGCTGGAGGCGGGCGAGATTGCACATGTAGTTGTAGCTCAGCATGCAGCCCTTGGACGGCCCGGTGGTGCCCGACGTATAGACGATGCAGGCGAGGTCCCAGGGATTCGGCTTCGTCTCGATCGCGTCGTCGCGCCGGCCCCGGTGTTCGTCCAGCGGCGCGATGCGGGCGCGGCACTCCGGGACCTTGGTGAGGTGGGCGCGGTGAAGGATCAGCTGCATTTCCGGCAATCCGTCCGCCACCTGCGCGATGCGTTCGACGTAATCCGCCTCGCAGATCACGATTGCAGCCTGCGAGTCCGCGATCTGATGGCGGAGGAACTCGCCCCGCAGCGCAGTGTTGACAGGAACACTCACGGCACACAGTTTGTTGATGGCGAGCCAGGCCACGACTGCATCGATGTTGTTGTCGAGCATGCTCAGGACCGTCTGCCCGGCCTGGACGCCCAATGCTGCGAGCGAGTGGGCGAGGCGCGTCGAAAGCTGGTCGACCTGGCCGTAAGTGTAAAACTCGCCGCCGAAGTCGAGCAGCACCCGCTCGGGGTGCTTTGCAACTGCCCGGTCGAGTGCCGCGATGACCGTATCCTGTGGGCCGACCGACCAGCTTTCCTGATTGCCCATGCCTGCCATGTAATGTCTCCTGTCCCGATTCGCCGTGTTGGGGTGATGTGCAGCTTTCCTTGTGATGGTAAAACATAAACACAAACAGAAAAACTGTCAAATATAAGGAGGCGGAGTGATCATTTTGATGGGGGCTCGGATGTTCATGCGGTTGGGGCACGCTACAATCACCGTCGGTGAATTCTCGGGGAGCGGAGATGGCGGAAGCAGTCGAGGCGGGAAAGGCAAAGGTGAAGAAGCCTCGCGCGACCGCCTCTGCGAAGGAGGGCGCCGAGCCCGCGCCGGTCAAGGCCGTGAAGGCAGTTCGCCGGAACAGGCGGTCCGAAAGCACGATCCTGGGCATTTTCGACGCTACCGAAGCGGTGGTTCTCGAGTCCGGAGCAGACCGGGTAAATATCCTCGACGTTTGTGAGACCGCAGGCATCTCGCGTGGGACGTTCTACAGGTATTTTTCGTCGCAGGACGATCTCCTGGACGCGTTTTCACGTCATCGGCGCGATCGTTTCCATGCCGCGCTGATCGAGGCGACTGCTCCGTATACCGATCCGGACGAACGTTTCGACGCCGTATTGCGATTCGTCGATGATTACCTCGAGCGCGGCAATGCACGACGGCTGCTCGTGGTCGCGCCGGAGTACGCAATGCGCTGGCTGCAGCGCATCTTCCCCGACTCGGTGATCCGGTTCCAGGACGTGCTTGGGCCGGTCTTCGATGCGTGGGAGTCGCGTGCGGGAATCAAAATCGACCGCGAGCTCACCTGCGAACTGCTGGTCCGATACATCCTCAGTGAGATTCTCGTCCCCGCCGGCCCTGAGCGCCGAAGCCTGCCGCGCCGCCTCGAGCGGATGTTCGCCATGCTGATGCAGGGCCGCGTTTCCCGCCGCTGAACACGCCGCGTCCGCCCGCCGCTGCGGACGAGCGAGGGTGCGGCATCCGTCCGTCTTCCACTGCGCTTTGACTCCGCGTCAAACCGCTCCGCCGTGTCCGGCCGGGGCGCTGTGCTTCAATCGGTTGGTTCGTCGAATCGGACGCATTTCACCAACAAGCGCATCCGGCACACCCCGGAGGGAGACAGAATGAGTGGCGCAAACAGTTATGACGTGGCGATCGTCGGTGGCGGGCACAATGGCTTGGCGGCCGCCTGTTATCTGGCCGAGGCAGGCAAACGTGTCGTCGTCATCGAGGCCCGCGAGAAGATCGGCGGCATGGCCTCCAGTGGTTACCTGATTCCGGAGGCGCCCCGGCATCTGATCAACCCCTGCGCGCTTGATCTTATGTCGCTCCGGGTTCATCCCATGATGCCGCAGGAGCTGCAGCTCGAGCGTCATGGGTTTCGTCAGGTCGAAATGTCTCCCGGATATGTGTACGTCCATCCGGATGGCAATTCGCTGGTGTTCTGGCGCGAGCCGGAAAAGACTGCGGCCGAGATCCGGCGCTTCTCGTCCCGAGACGCGGAGGAGTTCCTGGCACTGATGAAGCTCGTGGATGCCTTCATCGACATGGCCATTCCGATGATGCGTGTCGACCCCGCGCAGCGCAACCTGGGCGCGAAATGGCAGGCCCTGAAGGCGGTCCTCAGGAACCGCCATCTGAAACCGGAAATCATGGCGCTCATCGGCAGTCCGGCGTACACGTCGATCATGGAGCGCTTCGAGCATCCGGTCGTACAGTCGGCGCTGTGCTGCCTGCTTGGCGCGGCCGGACCCATCGCGAACGACGCGACGGGGATCTACTTCGCGCTGTTGGGCTTCATCCATCGCTTCGGGCTGGGTCGCGCCGTGGGGGGGACCCAGGCGTTGTCGGATGCGCTGGCAGCCCGGTTGCGCGAGCTGGGTGGGGAGATCCTGGTTTCTGCGCCGGTGGCGGAGATCATTGCCGGCGATGGTCGGGCGAAGGGGGTGCGACTCAAGGACGGACGTGTACTGTCGGCGAAAGCCGTGGTGGCGTCGATCCACCCGAAGATGGCGCTGGAAATGGTTACGCCCGGGGCGCTCGATCGGCGCACGCTAACTCGCGTAGCACTTGCGCCGGCCAACGGCCACGGGGCATCGCCACTGAAGGTCGATGTCGCGCTCAGTAGCCAGGTGAATTACCGCCGCATTGAAGCCCTGCGGGCCGACGGGCTGAGTCTGCGCAAGAGCGTGCTCCTGATCGGCACCTCCGATGCCGTGCTCGACAACTTCCGCTGCGCCGCGAGCGGCGAGGTGTCGAAGCTGCCCTACATGTGGATCACGGTGCCGACCGCTGTCGATCCTGGGCAGGCGCCAGAGGGGCAGGACGTGGCCTACCTCTATCCCGTTGCGACGCCGGTCGAGCCGCGCGAAGGATGGGATGCCATCAGGGACCGGGTAGGGCAGACGGTCATCGACCAGGCCGCCGAATACATGCTGGGTCTCAAGGAATTCGAGATCGGTCGTCGGGTCGAGGCCGCGCCGGACCTGGAGAAACGGCTCAATGTGCATCGCGGCTGCGTGGTGCATGTGGATACGAGCACCACGCGTTCCGCGATGATGAGGCCGGCGGCGGGATTGGGTGGGGACAGCCTGCCGGTTGCAGGACTCTTCCTCGGAGGCGCGGGCATCCACCCGGGTGGTGGGGTCAACGGCTTGCCGGGACGGATCGCCGCCAGTCGGGTGAAGCGTTTCCTCGCACGCTGATGTGGCGCGCGTCGCGCAAGGTGGCCGTAGCTGTCAGGCCGCTTCGGGCGGCGTCTTCGGCGGGGCGTCGGGCCGCATGAGCGGATGTTGGTCGCTGCGCTCGCGCTCGACGGCAGCCAGCACGAAGGCGACCGCGAAGCGTCGCCATGTGTCCGCGTCGTCGGCGTTCGCCACGTCCAGGCCGCACAGGGTGACGACGGTGTAGCGGCTGACGAAGGCGCTGGTGGTCACCTGCGCGGCTGCGGCGAGGAACAGGTCCGGGTCGACGTTCGCACGAAAATCGCCACTTTGGGCCCCGCGCGCGAGCACGCTGCGCATCTTGCGCTTGAGCTCGGGAGCTAGGTCGACAAAGCTGTTGCGCGGCGTGGCATGGCTCTCGTGGTAGCGGATCCCTTCCTGTGCGAGCGCGCTCAGCATGGGGTCGCAATAGGGCCGGATCATGTGGTTGAGGAGTGCCCGCAGCGCGTCACGCGGCGCCAGGTGATCCAGTTCTACCGCGACGAGTTCGCCCATGGTCGTCGCGGACGAGTCTTCCAGCACGCAGGCGAAGAGTTCCTCCTTGCTCCGGAAGTAGTGATAAACGAGCTGTTTTGTGACGCCGGCGGCATGGGCGATATCGTCGATGCGGGCGTCCGCCAGTCCCTTGGCGGCGAATTCCCGTCGCGCCGCAGCGCTGATGCGGCGCAAGGTCTCCCTCTTATCGGGTGCCGCGCGTTCGGTCGACTTGCTCGGGTTTCGGGAAGAGCTGGGCATGTTGGAAGATTTCGTTTCCGCTTGTTGTCCGCGAAGCTTAGCGCAGTTGACTCGAGGTCAAACGACAGTCGCTGCCGAATCGGCCACCGCTTCGATTTGATGGTTAGGATGTGGACGCTTTTGCAAAAAATGCGCATGTGTCTGGCGGTTGTTTCTCGATAACCGCAGCAACGGGCGCCACACAGGAGACAACCGTGAGCACCGATATCCTCAACCTCGACCTCGAAACCGCATACACGGCCGTATCGGAAACCTACAAGGGCAAAGGCGACATTCACGCCGCGTGCCGGGAGATGCGCGGCAAGTCCCCGATCTACGTCGGGGACTTCATCAAGCAGTTCGGCGTGCCGACGAACGCCGGCCTCAAACAGGGCACTCGGCCCACGTTCGCGCTGTTCGGCTACAAGGACGTGATGAACGTGCTGCGTGATGCCGACACTTACACCAACGGATTCATTGCCGAGGGACTGGGGGCATTCTTCGATGGCCTGATCATTCTCGCGATGGACGGCGAGCAACACCGGCGCGTGCGGGCCTTGCTGCAACCGGCCTTCATGCCGGATACGGTCAACAAGTGGCGGGGCCAGATCGACCACGTGATCCGCAAGGACTTCCTCGAGCCGATGGTGTCGCAGAGGAAGGCGGATCTGATGGACTTCGGCTTGTACTTCCCGATCCGTGAAATGTACGCGCTGATGGGTTTCCCGACGGACGACACCGAGAAGTACAAGAAGTACGCGGCATGGACCCTGGCGATGGTCGGAGGCAACCAGGTCGACCCCGAGAAGATCGATGAGGCGCGCCGCAATGCCGGGGTTGCGGTCAAACTGCTCTATGACGCCATTCAGGAGGTGGTGGTCAAGCGCCGCGCCGAGGGCTCCCACGGCGACGACATCATTGGGCGCCTGCTGCGTGCCGAATATGAGGGCGAGAGGCTCGACGACCACCAGGTCATCACCTTTGTGCGCTCGCTGTTGCCGGCGGCGGGCGAGACGACCACGCGCACGTTCAGTTCCGTCATGACCCTGTTGCTGACGACGCCGGGGCTGGTCGATCGCGTCAGGGCCGACCGCTCGCTGGTGCCCAAGCTGATCGACGAAGCCGTCCGCTATGAGCCGGTGGCGACCTTCAAGGTGCGCGAGACGGCCAAGGAGGTGGAACTGCACGGCGTGACGATCCCCAAGGGGTCGTTCGTGCAGTGCATGGTGGTATCGGCGAACCGGGACGAGGAGGTGTTCGAGAACCCGGACCAGTTCGACATCGACCGCAAGCTCAAGCCCTCCTTCGGTTTCGGGTTCGGCCCGCACATGTGCATCGGACAGTTCGTTGCCAAGGTGGAGCTCAATTGCGCGATCAACGCGATCCTCGATCTCTTTCCGAACCTGCGGCTGGACCCGGACAAGCCCGCACCGGTCATCGAAGGTGCCCAGCTGCGCGGCGCGTCCCACGTGCATGTGATCTGGGACTGAACCCGGGCACCGTTCCCGCCCGTCGCGCGCACGGGCGGCTTCCCGACCTCTTCCGGAATTCAACGATGAGAATCTTCCAGACCGTTCCTCAACGGGGCGATTTCGCCTATCAATGCCTGGTCGGACCGCAGAAAGTCAGCGGCGCCAAGCTCGCGGACCTGCGTGATCATTTTGGGCTCAAGCTCACCAAGCACATGCCCTTCGGCAGTGTGCGCGACGAAGAAGGGCACATCTATTCCTTCGTCCGTGCCGTAAATGCGCCTGGCAGCTCCCCCAATCCGACAAAGTTCATCTATCAGTCCACCCGGATTGACGAGCGCCACATTCGGGTCGACAAGGAAAGGATCCTGCCTCGCGCGATGACGATGTTCCCTAAACGCTGGCTGGAAGGAGATACCGCCTGCTGGTCCAGCCTGGACGGCGAACCCGGCGAGCCGTGGCTGATCACCGCGTCGGGTGAGCGCTTCAGCTGGAAGGAGGAGGGGCTTCTCGACATCGGCGGGCCGCTTATCGGCAACGGCATGCAGTGGTACCTGCCCGGCGAGGATTGGGGCACCTTCTACGTGTCGCAACTCTACGACGTGTCCGGCATCTGCGAGGGGCGTCCGGTGAAGGGCGTCATCGCGCTCGACCAGGCGTGGATGGCCGACGGCGGCGCCATTCACTTCCAGAAGGACCTCGTCGTAAACAACAAGATGCACGTCATCTGGTGGTCGTTCGCGACGATCTACAAGGACGGGACCTGGGATGCGGGCTCGTTTATGGTCGGTCACGAGAATCTGGGCTACGCGATCTTCCAGAACCACAAGGGCGAGATCTATTGCACGACGGATATCGAGGGCGAGGTGCGACACAAGGAGGGAAGTTATTTCGCCGAAACTGCCCGTATCGTGGTCGATGGCCGGGAGGAGTGGGAGTTCCTGCCTGATCCGAAAGGCGAAATGATGGACTTTGTCTGCGGATTCCCGATCACCGCGCAACAGGAAGGCCGCTGGAGGCGTGTGGGTGATACGCGCGAGCCGGATCGCTGGATGGCCTGGGGCGAATCGGACCGCCGCAACGGCAGCGCGCGCAATGTGCGCGGCAGCGAACTCTGACGCGCCCAATCAACACGAGACACGAAAAAGGAGCTCCCATGAGCATCGACGCGAAGGCCATCGAGCATTTCCTGCACACACAGCTTGCCCGATGGAACGCCTCCGACAAGGAAGGTTTTCTGGCTGCTTACCGCGAGGTCGCGCCCGGCGGTCTCTCAATCGAATACGTCGGCCGACCGCCCGCTGACGGGTGGCCGGTGCTTGAAGCGATGTGGACCGCGCAGAACGCCAAGATCGACATCGAGGAGGTCGCGATGATCATCAATGGCTGCGAGGCGGCCTGTCACAACCGCAACAGGGTGAAGGGGACCGATGTGACGATCGAAACCATCGAGCTCTATCGCTTCGACGAGGGCGGCAAGCTCCACGTGCGCTACTTCATTCGTCAGCCCTGAACGGGCAGTAACGGCGCGGTCGGGAAAAACCGCGATTGCGAACGTCCTCTCTACATCCTGAGGCAGGTGCGGCGTGTTCTGACACCCGGTCAGATCACGCCGTTCTTGTTTCGGAGGGGATTCAGTCGTATATTTGAACAAAAATGCAAAAACTGAACATATAAATACGAGAGGCTGTGCATCGGTGAGGCCGCTCGACCCCGCGATCGAGCGCTTCATGCAGGGTCGGGTGGCTCGTCGAAGTTCTGCAGCCTTGCCTGAGCGTTCTGACCGACGTCTCGCCGGGCAATCCGTTCATCCCAACCGAGGACCCACCATGGCGAGAATCCAGCCCATTCCCCTCGATGCGTTGCCTGCACCGCTTGCCGACGCAGTGGCGCGGGGGTGCGCCAATCGCATGTTGAGTTCCACCGTTCCGGTGCAGGTCTGGGCACATCGCCCCGAGCTTGCCCAAGCCTGGCTCGCGACCCTGGAAACGATGCACGTGAGTGGGGTGCTCGACGGCCGCCTCCGCGAGCTGGTGCGGCTCAGGATCGCCTCGATCACGACCTGCAAGGCGTGTCAGCTCGCGCGCAAGGACGACGCGGTGAGCGAGGAGGATATCGCCTGCCTGAGCGCGGACGATGCTCGTTTTTCGCCGCACGAGAAGGCGGCGCTGCGATACGCCGAGCTCTTTGCGGCCGACTACATGGCCATCGACGACGCGGTATTCGCCGAGCTCGGCCGCCATTTTTCCACCGCCCAGATCGTCGAGCTGAACATGTTCTGCGCGCTGATGCTAGCGGGTGGGCGCATGACCTATGTGCAGCAGGCGTACGCGGAGTAGGGCGATGCACGAAGGCATCCTCGCCGGTATCCGCGTCGTCGAGATCGCATGCGGCATCCCCGGTCCGGCGGCCGGGTTGCTGCTCTCGGAGGCGGGTGCGGAAGTCATCCGCATCGAAGCGCCGGGCAGCGATGCGGAGCAGGGCACGGCCTTGTTCTCCGTTCTCAACAGGGGAAAGCGTCGGGTCGAGCTCGACCTGGATCGCGATGATGGGCGCGGGCGTCTGCGTGCCTTGCTGGCCGACGCCGACGTGTTGATCCACGACTTCATACCTCGCCGTGCGGCAGCGTTGGGGCTGGCGGACGACGTGCTTGCTGCAGCATGCCCGCAGCTTGTTGTCTCGGCAATCACCGGCTGGCCATCCCGGCATCCACTCGCCGAGGCCTTGCCGCGGGAATCGCTCGTGCTCGCGCGCTTGGGTCTGCTCGACGAGCAGCCTGGTCATCGGCCGGGCCCGATCTTCGTCCGCATGCCATTCGCGAGTTGGCTCGCCGCCTGGTTCTGCGTCATCGGGGTGATGGCGCGTCTGATCGCACGTCGACGCGACGGGCGCGGCGGGGCGGCTCACACCAGCCTCGCCCAGGCCGCGCTCGCACCGATGAGCATGCACTGGTCACGCGCCGAGACTCCGACACCGGTGTTCGCGAAAGGGCTCGACAAGACGACGCCTATTCCGCTGCACCGATGCTTCGACGGGCGCTGGATCCATGTGCACTACTCGCCGGACAAGGCGCCTTGGATGGCAGAGGCGCTCGCAGCGATGGGGCCCGAGGCGGTCGCGGCGGAGAACGCGAAATATCCGCCCAGCCACGTTGCGCCAAACTTCGGCGCGAATAGAGCAATCATTGCCACGCGCCCCGCGCAGGAATGGGTCGAACACTTCTGGCAGCACGACGTGGCCGCACAGGTGGCGGCCCCTTTCGGTGAGATATACCGCGACGAACAGGCGCGTGCCAACGGATTTGTCGTGATGGTGGATGATCCCGTCCTCGGTCGCGTGTTCGAACCCGGGCCGGCGTACACCACCGACCCTCCCCCGCGCCTGCGCGGCGGGTTGCTGCCGCTTGAATCGGACCCGGCTTGGAGCGTCCCGCGCGCGCAAGCATTCGACGGCGTGCCGAAGGGGCAGTCGGGGAGCGCACCCCTCACTGGCCTCAGGGTGCTCGACCTGGGCGCCTACCTTGCGGGGCCCTTCGCGACGCAGCTCCTCGCCGACCTCGGCGCCGAAGTCATCAAGGTGGAACCCCCCGGTGGCGATGCGATGCGCCGTCTGGAACGGATCTTCGCCGGCACGCAGCGTGGCAAGCTCGGTGCGACGCTCAAGCTCGGGGATCCGACCGCACAACCGGCACTCGCGGCGCTGGTGCGCTGGGCCGACGTGGTTCATCACAACGTCCGCCTGCCGGCCGCGCACAAGCTGGGTATCGACTACGAAACGCTGAAGGCGATCAATCCGGCGCTTGTGTATTGCCACATCAGCTCCTACGGTCCGCTGGGACCGCGCAAGGACTGGCCCGGGTTCGACCAGCTGATGCAGGCGGCCTGCGGCTGGGAAGTGGAATGCGGCGGCGAGGGGAGGCCGCCGATGTGGTTGCGCTTCGGCGTCGGGGACTACTTCGCCGCGCTGTCGTCAGTGTTCGCACTCCTGCTCGCGCATTTTCAGCGCCAGATAACGGGCGACGGACAGGCGGTGGCGGCATCGCTCCTCGGCGCGACGCTACTGACCGTGGGCGAGGCCGTGATGCGCGCCGACGGCAGTCTGTCCCCGATCGATCACCTCGACGCGGCGCAGACCGGCGTGTCGCCGGATCACCGTCTGTATCGCTGCGCGGACGGCTGGCTGGCTGTCGCCGCGCTGCGGCCGGAGGAAGCGCGGGCGCTCGCCGCCTTGGCCGGGAACGATCGCGAGGCCTGGTTTGCGGCGTTCAGCCGCGAGACGGCCTGCGAGTGTCTGACCGCGGCGGGGGTGCCTTGCGAGCCCGCGCTCGAAAACCCCGGTCTGAGCTTTCTCGACGACGACGGCTGCCGACGGGCGGGGCTGCACGCCGCCTATCCGCACGCGGTGTATGGGCACCTCGAACAGGTCGGCGCGTACTGGAACTTTTGCGACCTGCCCCTCGCCCTTGACCGGGCACCGCCGGCGCTGGGCGAGCACAGCCACAGGGTGTGGCGATCGGTCGGGCTCGACGAAGGGCAGATTCAAAGCATGGTCGCCGCGGCCGTGACCAATCCCTGACGCATGGACGAAGGAGAAACGAACACGTGAACGAACTGGACTTCAGCGGCAAGACGGTACTCGTGGTGGGAGGATCGAGCGGGATCGGCAACGGCATGGCGCAGGCCTTCCGTCGGCGCGGGGCGAGCGTCCACGTCTGGGGCACGCGACCGACCGCCGCCGATTATGCGGATTCGGCCGACTCGAACCTCGAGGGACTCGCGTATGCGCAAGTGGACGTGGCCGACGCAGATGCGGTGGCGTGCGCGCCGGTGCCGTTCGAGCGGCTCGACGTGCTGATCTGCTCGCAAGGCACGGTGCGCTACAACCGCGAGGAGTTCAAGGTGCCGGCCTTTCGGGAGGTCGTGAACGTGAACCTCGTGAGCCTCATGGCCTGCGGCGACAAGTTCCACGACATGCTCGCCGAGAGCCGCGGATCGATGATCATCGTGAGTTCGGCCGCGGCCTTCCATTCCACGGTCGGCACCCCGGCCTACAACGCTTCCAAGACGGGGGCCTACGGCCTTACCCGCACGCTGGGCGAAGCGTGGGCACGCGACGGCATCCGCGTGAACGGCATCGCCCCCGGGCTCGTCGCGACCAAGCTTACCCGCATCACGACGGATCACCCCAAGCGCCTGGAGGCATCGCTCAAGAATATTCCCCTCGGCCGCCTCGGCACGCCGGAAGAGATGGCCGGTGCGGCGCTCTTTCTCGCTTCGCCGCTGGCGTCCTACATGCTCGGCCAGACCCTGCTGGTCGATGGTGGCCTGCTGCTCGCCTGATGGAGATCGAAGATGGCATGGGATTTTGAGACCGACCCGGAATTCCAGCAGGAACTCGACTGGATCGACCGCTTCGTGCGCGAGGAGGTCGAGCCGCTCGAGCATGTCCTCGGCAGTCCCTGGAATATCCACGATCCGCGCTTCGAGGCGCTGGTCCGCCCACTGCAGCGCGAGGTGAAGGCCAGGAATCTGTGGGCTTGCCACCTCGGACCGGAACTCGGCGGGGCGGGCTATGGCCAGGTCAAGCTGGCGCTGATGAACGAGATCCTCGGTCGCGCGCTGTTCGCGCCCATCGTGTTCGGTGCGCACGCGCCCGACTCGGGAAACTGCGAGATCCTCGCGCACTACGGCACGCCCGAACAGAAGGCGCGCTACCTCGAGCCGCTTCTCGACAACCGCATCGTGTCCTGTTTTGCGATGACCGAGCCGCAGGGGGGCGCCGATCCGAAAGTGTTCACGACGCGCGCCGAACAGGATGGCAATGATTGGCTGATTTCGGGGCAGAAGTGGTTCGCGTCGAACGCGCGCTATGCCGCGTTCTACATCGTCATGGCGATCACCGATCCGACCGTGTCGCCCTACAAAGGCATGAGCATGTTCATCGTGCCTGCCTGCACGCCGGGAATCGAGATCGTCCGTAACGTCGGCGTCCCTGACGATCCCGAGGCGACTCATGGCTACCTGAACTTCGACCGGGTGCGGGTGGCGGCGGAGAACATGCTCGGCGCGCCGGGCGAGGCCTTCGTCGTCGCGCAGGTGCGCCTCGGCGGGGGGCGCGTGCACCACGCGATGCGCGTCATCGGCCAGTCGCAGAAGGCGCTCGACGCGCTGTGCGAGCGGGCCTTGTCGCGCAGCACCCAGGGCTCGCTGCTCGCGGACAAGCAGATGGTGCAGGAGAGGATCGCCGATGCGTGGATCCAGCTCGAGCAGTTCCGCCTGCTGGTCATGCGCACTGCCTGGCGCATCGACAAGTACCAGGACTACATGAAGGTGCGCAAGGACATCGCCGCGGTGAAGGCGACGATGCCCAAGGTGCTGCACGACATCGCGTCGAGCGCATTGCAGGTGCATGGATCGATAGGGGTGTCGTGCGAGATGCCCTTCGTCGGCCTGATCGTGCGCGCCTACCAGATGGGGCTCGCGGACGGTCCCACCGAGGTGCACAAGGTCACCGTCGCCAAGCAGTTGCTGCGCGAGTACACCGGTTGCGAGGACCTGTTCCCGGACTATCACCGGCCGACGGCCGAGGCCGCTGCACGGGCGAAGTTCAGCGCGGTGCTGGGATGAGCGCTCACGGGTGGGCGGCGGAGGTCGATCTCGGACGACTCGCCGAATGGATGGATGCGCAGGGGCTGGGTAGTGGGGCGATCGACTCGGTCACGCCGCTCACCGGGGGCACGCAGAACGTCCTGCTGCGCTTTTTTCGGGACGGCGCCGAGTACGTCCTGCGCTGCCCGCCGCCGGGCGCAAAGCCCGAGATCCACGCGACCTTTCTCCGTGAGGCGCGGCTGCTCGGAGCACTTGCCGGCACGGCGGTACCCCACCCGCGCCTGATTGCTGCCTGCAGGGATGCGTCGGTGCTCGGTGCGCCGTTCTACCTGATGGCTCCGGTGGATGGCTTTACCGCAACGCCCACGCCGCTCCGGGGGCTCTATGCCACTGATCCGACGTGGCGCCATGCGATGGGGCTGTCGATGGTCGATGCCTTGCTGCGCCTGGGCGAGGTCGCGCCCGATGCGGTCGGACTGGCGGACTTCGGGCGGCCGGAAGGGTTTCTTGAGCGGCAAGTGCCGCGCTGGCTCATGCACCTCGAGCGCTGCGCGGAGCAGCCCGGTTGGCCGGGGCCGCAGGCGCTGCCTGGTGTGCGCGAGGTGGCCGACTGGCTCGAAGCGCACGTGCCGGCAGCCAACGTTCCGGGGCTGATGCACGGCGATTATCACTTCGGCAACGTGATGTTCCGGCATGACCGGCCGGCGCTTGCAGCGATCATCGACTGGGAGCTTGCGACGCTGGGGGATCCGCTGCTCGACCTCGGCTGGCTCGTCGCGACCTGGCCCGACCGCGACGGGCGGGGCGCCGGCACCATCCGCATCGCGCCCGCCGACGGTCTTCCCTCGACCGCCGAACTCGTCGAACACTATCGCCAGCGCAGCGCGCGCGATCTGTCGGCGATCAATTGGTACGTCGCGATGGCACGCTTCAAGCTCGGCATCATGCTCGAGGCCAGCCATGCGCGATCCTGCGCAGGCAAGGCTCCGGCGGAAACCGGCGCGCAGCATCATTCGTCCGCGGTGCGCCTGCTCGAAGCGGCGATCGCGGGGATCGAGGTGCGGGCGTGAATGGGCACGGGGTTTCCCCGGCATCCATGCGCAGCGCCCTGGTGGCGCTGGTCGCATGCCAGGTCGGACTGCACGCCTGCGTGCAGGGGGCTCGCCTGGCCGCGCCGCTGAGCGTCCTGCGGCTGGGGCATTCCGAGTGGGCAGTGGGGCTCGTGATGACGATGTTCGCGCTATTTCCCGCGATCTTCGCGATCCCGGCCGGACGGCTTGCCGATCGGCACGGCTACCATCTGCCGCTGCGCATTGCGGCCGGCCTGTCGCTCGCGGGTGCGTTGCTCGCAGCGTCGGTACCCCATCTCATTGCCCTGTGTGCGGCCGCTGCGTTGTGCGGCGCGGGCTCGGGCTTCGGCATGATCGCGATCCAGCGCACGGCCAGCCGATTCGCGCGGGACGAGGCGGATCGACTTCGCGTGTTCAGCTGGATCGCGCTCGCTCCGGCCGTGGCGGGACTCTTCGGGCCGATGATGGCCGGCGTGTTGATCGATCATCTCGGCTTTTCGGCGGCGTTCGCCGCGCTCGCGCTGCTTCCGTTCGCGACCCTGGTGATCGCCCAGGCGGTCCCGCATGAAAGCCGGGCGCCGGTCTCCGCGTTGAACCGCAAGCAGCCGTCCGCTTGGGGCCTGCTCCGCCTGCCGTCGTTCCGGCGCCTGCTCCTCGTCAACTGGCTGGTGTCGGCCAGTTGGGACGTGCATGGCTTCGCGTTGCCGATTCTCGGGGTCGAACGCGGCTTCAGCGCATCGGCGCTGGGGGCGGTGCTGGCGGCCTATGCGGTGGCGTCGATGTCGGTGCGCGTCGTGATCCCGTTTGTGGCCGAACGCCTGCCGCGACGCCATTTGCTTGCGGGGGCGCTTTTCATCACGTGTCTGGTGTTCGTGCTGTATCCACTGCTCCAGAGTGCATGGGCCATGGCGCTGTGCGCCGCGACCCTCGGCCTTGCGCTGGGCGCGATCCAACCGACGATTCTCGCGACGCTGCATCAGGTCACGCCCCGCGAGCGGCACGGCGAGGCGCTGGCTTTCCGCTCGATGACGGTGCACGCCTGGATGACCGCGATGCCCCTCCTTTTTGGCGCCATTGGGGCGAGTGCCGGCGCGGCCGTGCTGTTCTGGGTGATGGCCGCGGCGCTCGGTCTCGGGGGCCTGCAGGCCCGGCGGATCGACACGGACAACGGGGCTCCCGGGCGCCGCGAGGAACATCCACAACAGGAGGAGAGGACATGCAGCTGAGCGGAAAACGCCTCATCGTGACCGGCACCGCAGGGGGCATCGGTGCGAGTGCACTGCGCGGACTGGTGGCGGCCGGTGCGCGGCTGGCGGCGCTGGACGTGAATGACGAGGCTGGCCGCGCGGAAGTGGCGCGCGCCAATGTGGGAGCCTCGGGCGAGGCGAGGTATTTCCACTGCGACATTCGCGAGCGTGCCGAAGTCGATAGGATCGTCGCGCAGGCCGTCGCCTGGTTGGGCGGCCTCGACGGACTGGTGAACATCGCCGGCGTCGAGCGCGCGGCGCCGGCCGAAGCGATCGTCGAGGCCGACTGGGACCTCATATTCGACGTCAATGCGCGCGGTACCCTGAACACCAACCAGGCCGTCTTTCCGCATCTGCGGGAGAAGGGCGGTCGCATCCTCAACTTCGGCTCCGCGGCGGGGGTCATGGGGCTGCCCGGGTGTGCCCACTATTCGGCCGCCAAGGCAGCGGTCCTCGGCTGGACCCGAACGGTGGCGAAGGAGTGGGGGCGACACGGCATCAGCGTGAATGCCGCTGCGCCGGGCATGTGGACACCCATGTACGACGCCCACCGCGCACGAATGGACCAAGATGCCCTGCGGGCGCACGACGCGATGATGGCCGGGTTGATCCCGCTCGGCGGCAAGCTCGGCGACCCCGATCGCGACATGACGCCTTTCGTGGTGTTCATGATGAGCGACGGGGCTCGCTTCATCAGCGGCCAGACGCTAGCCGTCGACGGTGGACTCATGATTCCGTGATGCAGGAGCGAGAACCGTTGCACTGTCGGCTGCACTAACGCGCGCCACGTCCGCATTCCCGCCCCAGGCAGGGCAGGTGTCCTCCGGCCTGCCCTGGTCCCTGCTTGAACACTTGGCAGTACGCATTAAATGGAGCACTATGCGCAAAAGTGTTCAGAAACAGCGCCGTCTTATCCGGCGTGAAGGCACCGTGTCGAGGCCATTGCACATGGCCGGCACAGCGTGTTCGTTCACGACCGGGCGGTGCGCCAACGGAGGAAGACGAAATGAGCAGTGTCAAGGACGTTACGCTGGAGAGCGCGTTCGCCGGAGTGGCCGACAACTACCGCGGTGAGGATGTCGATCTGCATGCGATCTACCGCGAGATGCGGAAGAACTCGCCGATCATTGCCGAGAACTTCATGGGCAAGCTCGGCGTGCCGAACATCGCAGGGCTGGATCCGAACCGGCCGACCTACACCGTGTTCAAATACAAGGACGTGATGACCGTCCTGCGCGATGCCGCAAACTACACCAGCGGTTTCATCGCCGAAGGGCTGGGGGCCTTCTTCGACGGCCTGATCCTCACCGGCATGGACGGCGAGGCGCACAAGAAGGCACGCGGCCTGCTGCAGCCCATCTTCATGCCCGACGTGGTCAACACGTGGCGCGACAGCAAGATGGATCCCATCGTGCGCAACGAGTACCTGTTGCCGCTGGTGCCGAAGAAGAAGGCCGACCTGATGGACTTCGGCCTCCACTTCCCGATTCGCCTGATCTACGCGCTGATCGGTTTTCCCGACGACGAACCCGAGAAGGTCGAACAGTATGCGGCATGGGCGCTGGCGATCCTTGCCGGCCCGCAGGTGGACGCCGAAAAGGCCGCGATTGCGCGCAAGGCTGCAATGGAAGCCGCACAGGCGCTCTACGACGCGGTGAAGGAAGCCGTCGTCGCCGTGCGCCAACGCGGCGCCGAAGGAAACGACCTCATCAGCCGCCTGATCCGGGCCGAATACGAAGGGCGCAAGCTCGATGACCACGAGATCACGACCTTCGTGCGTTCGCTGCTCCCGGCTGCCGGTGAGACCACGACGCGGACCTTCGGCTCGCTGATGGTGTTGCTGCTCGAGCGTCCGGACGTGCTCGACAGGGTCCGCAAGGATCGCAGCCTGGTCGGCAAGGCCATCGACGAGGCGATCCGGTTCGAGCCCGTGGCGACCTTCAAGGTGCGTCAGGCGGCACAGGACCTCGAACTCGGCGGCGTCCGCATCCCGAAGGGTGCCATGGTCCAGTGCATCGTTTCTTCCGCCAACCGCGACGAGGAAGCCTTCGAGAGCAGCGAAGAGTTCGACATCGATCGCAAGCTCAAGCCTTCATTCGGCTTCGGCTTCGGCCCTCACATGTGCATCGGGCAGTTCATCGCCAAGACCGAGCTCCAGGTGGCGCTGAACGCCATTCTCGATCTGTTCCCGAACATCCGCCTCGACCCGGATGAGCCGAAGCCGCGGATTACGGGCGCACAGCTTCGTGGCCCTCACTCCGTCCCGGTCATCTGGGATTGAGGTGGCGCGCGGACCGGCTGAGCCTCCGGCCGATCTGGAAATTTCGTTAAACATGAACACAAAGCAAAAAAGTGTTTAACAAAACGAATTTCTTGCTCTAAGATAGAGGCTCATAACCGGTTCGCGCCCACCGCGGACGCCACTCCAACAGGGGACACACACATGAAGCTCGAAGATCTCATCCTTGTCAGCGTCGATGACCATGCGATCGAACCGCGTGGCGCCTTCGACCGCCACATGCCCGCCAAGTACAAGGGCCGCCAGCCGCGCGTCGAAAACCGCAACGGCCGCGACATCTGGGTGTTCGAGGAGCAGGCAACGGGCTACATGGGACTGAATTCGGTGGTCGGGCGTCCGAAGGAGGAGTACGGCATGGAGCCGCTCTCCTACGAACAGATGCGCCGTGGTACCTGGGACATCAAGGCGCGGGTCGACGACATGAATGCGAACGGCGTGCTCGGCTCGCTGTGTTTCCCGACCTTCCCCGGTTTCGCCGGCCAGCGCTTCCAGGTCATGCCGGACAAAAACGTCAGCCTTGCAGCCATCCAGGCCTACAACGACTGGCACCTGCATGACTGGTGCAACGCTGCTCCGGGTCGCTTCATCCCCTTGATGATGGTGCCATGGTGGGACATGCAGGCCGCCGCGGCCGAGGTGAAGCGCATGGCCGATCAGGGTGTGCATGCCATCACGCTGTCCGACAACCCGACCGTGCATGGCTACCCGTCGATCCACAACCCGCACTGGGATCCCCTGTGGAAGGCGTGCGAAGAGAACAATGTCGTGATCTGCTGCCACATCGGCACCGGGGTGAAGGCGGCTCACGCCTCGGATGAATCGCCGATCGACGCCTGGATCACGTCGATGCCGATCTCGATCTCCAACTCGGCGGCGGACTGGATCTGGGCACCCATGTGGAAGAAGTACCCCAAGCTGCGCATGGCCCTGTCGGAAGGCGGCATCGGCTGGATCCCGTATCTGCTCGAGCGCGCCGACTTCACGCACAACCACCACCACGCCTGGACGAACTCGAACTTCGGCGGCAAGAAGCCCAGCGACATCTTCAACGAGCACTTCATCACCTGCTTCATCGAGGATGCGTTCGGGCTCAGGAACCTCGACTCGATCAACGTCGACATGGTCACGTGGGAGTGCGACTACCCGCACTCGGACTGCACCTGGCCGAACTCCGCGGACGTGTTCTGGCAGCAGGCGAAGAACCTGCCCGACGAGATCATCAACAAGATCAGCCACCTCAACGCGATGCGCGAATTCTCTTACGACCCGTTCGCCATCCTGGGGCGCGAGAACTGCACCGTCGGTGCGCTGCGCGCGCAGGCGACGCATGTCAGCATCGAGCCGGCGCTGGGCCTCGGCGGCGCAGCTCCGCAACGCGATCCCAGCAAGCCGGTGACCTCGGGCGATATCAACAAGATGTTCGCCTCGGCGGACGCGCAGACCGCGCTCTGAGTCCGGCTGCAGTGCGGTTGGCGGGCACGCGGGGCGTGTCCGCCGGCCGACGGTCGTCCGTGCCGTTCGCGGGCGACGTGACCCGGGTCATCCACGCCGTTGCTCAAGCCGACGGCCCACTATCGAACGCGCCATGTCCATAGACCAGTTCAAGTACAGTCGCATTCCACCGGAGGCCGAAGCACTTCGTGCGGAAGTGCGTGCCTTCCTCGCCGAAGCCCTGAAGGACTACCCGGCGGTCCGCCGGGCGGATTCCTGGATGGGGTTCGACGCCGAATTCAGCCGTCGCCTGGGAGCGAAGGGCTGGGTCGGCATGGCTCTGCCCAAGCGCTATGGTGGCGGCGAGGCGAGTCCCTTCGCGCGCTACGTCGTGATCGAGGAGCTGCTCGCCGCCGGCGCGCCGGTGTCCGCGCACTGGTTCGCCGATCGCCAGAGCGGCCCGCAGATCCTGCACTACGGCACCGATGCGCAGAAAGAACGCCACCTGCCGGCGATCTGCCGCGGCGAACAGTTTTTCTGCATCGGCATGAGCGAGCCCAATTCGGGCTCCGACCTCGCTTCGATCAAGACGCGCGCACGCCGTGAAGGGGACAAGTGGGTGGTGAATGGGCAGAAGGTGTGGACCACCAACGCCCACCGCTCGCACTACATGATCGCGTTGGTACGCACCGGCGAGAACAGCAAGCGCCAGGAAGGACTCTCGCAGTTCATCATCGACCTCAGTCTGCCGGGCATCACCATCCGGCCGATCAAGGACCTGACGGGCGCCGAGCATTTCAACGAGGTCTTCTTCGACGAACTCGTACTCGATGCCGACGCCATCATCGGTACCGAAGGGCAGGGCTGGGGGCAGGTCACCGCCGAACTCGCCTTCGAACGCAGCGGTCCCGAGCGCTTCCTCAGCTCGATCGCGCTGCTCCACACGCTCATCGACGCGGTGGGCCGTAGTCCTGATGCCCTGCAGGCCAAGGAGATCGGCCGCTTCGCCGCGCGACTGGTGACGCTGCGCAACATGTCGTTGGCGGTGACGGCCCAACTCGCGGCGGGCAACAACCCGGCGTGGGAGGCCTCGGTCGTGAAGGATCTCGGTGCGGTTTTCGAGCAAGAGATTCCGGAAGTCGCGCAGCTGTTGTGCGAGCTTCCGCCAACCGTTCAGGGCGGCAGCGACCACGCCCAGGTGCTGGCCTATCTGACCCAGATGGCGCCATCGTTTTCACTGCGCGGCGGCACGCGGGAGATTCTCCGCGGCATCATCGCGCGCGGATTGGGGCTGCGTTGATCATGAGAGACCTATTCGATTCCTCTGTCGAGCGCCTGTTCTCGGACCTCGTCACCGCCGACGCGGTGTTGGCTTGCGAGGGCGGCGAATGGCCGACGGAGCTGTGGACGGCTGTCGAAGCATCCGGATTCACGCTGGCACTGGTGCCGGAGTCGCTCGGCGGTGCAGGTGCCACGTGGGCGGATGTATGTGGTGTGCTGCGTCTGGCCGGCCGCTTCAACCTCCCGCTGCCGCTGCCCGAAGCGATGCTCGCCAATTGGTTGCTGGGTGCGAGCGGACTGGCCGCCGTGTCGGGAACGCTGAGTGTTGCCGCGCGCGGCACACTGCGCCTGGAAAACGGCCGTGTGACCGGGGCCGCTGTCGATGTGCCATGGGGGCGCCACGTCCGCCACGTGGTGGCCGTCGCAGCGGGCGCGGCGCCGGCGGTGGTGCTCCTGCCGACCGAGGCGGCGACGGTGGTGCGTACCGTGAATACGGCCGCCGAACCGCGCGACACGCTCAAATTCGAAGCGGTGGTGCCGCTCGCAAGCGCGGCTTTGCCGACGGCACTGTCGGCCGACGTGCTCAAGCTTGGCGGTGCAATGATGCGTGCCGCGCAGATTGCGGGCGCGCTCGAAACCGTGTTGGCGATGGCCACCACGTATGCCGGTGAGCGCGTGCAGTTCGGCAAGCCGATCGGCAGTTTCCAGGCGATCCAGCACCAGATTGCAGTCCTCGCCGAACATGCGGCGGCCTCCGTGATGTCCGCCGAAGCGGCCTTCGCCGAGTCGGACGATCGGCTCGCACGCCTGCCGGTGATGGCGGCCAAGATCTGCGCCTCCGAGGCCGCGGGGATCGGGGCGGGTGTCGCCCACGCCGTGCATGGCGCGATCGGCTTCACCCACGAACACGCCCTGCACCTGACGACCCGCAGGCTGTGGTCGTGGCGCAGCGAGTTCGGCTCGCTCACCGACTGGTCGCAGCAGCTCGGTCGCGCGCTCTGCGGCGCCGGCTCCCAGGCATTGTGGCCATCGGTTACCGCCGGCGTGCTCGCCGCATACGAGGAGACTGCAGCATGAAACCCTTTCTGATCCTCGAACGCGAGGACGCCATCCTCACCGTCCGCATGGATAGCCCGGAGACGCGCAACGCGCTCTCCGACCCGTCACAGATGCAGGAGTTCGTCGACCTGTGCGCCAACGTCCGCACGGACCGCTCGATCAAGGTCGTCGTACTCACCGGCAACGGACCGGCTTTCTGTGCCGGCGGCAACGTCAAGGACATGCGCGAACGCGGCGGCATCTTTGCCGGGTCGCCCTATGAGGTGCGCGAGAGCTACCGCAATGGCATCCAGCGCATCCCGCTGTGCCTTTACGACCTGGACGTGCCCGTCATCGCGGCGATGAACGGACCGGCGATCGGCGCGGGCCTGGACTTGGCGTGCATGTGCGATGTGCGCATCGCCGCCGACACCGCGAAGTTCGCGGAAAGCTTCGTGAAGCTCGGCATCGTGCCGGGTGATGGCGGTGCGTGGCTGCTGCCGCGCATCGTCGGTATGCCCAGGGCCAGCCTGATGGCGCTCACCGGCGACATGATCGACGCCCAGACCGCGCTCGCGTGGGGCCTCGTGACCGAGGTGGTACCCGCAGCCGAGCTCGAGACCGCGGCGCTGGGCATTGCCCGGCGCATGGCGGCTAATCCGGCCCACGGCCTGCGCCTTACCAAGCGCCTGCTGCGGGAAGGCCAGCACATGCGTCTCGATTCGCTGCTGGAGATGTCGGCGGCCTACCAGGCGCTTGCCCATCACACCGAAGATCACATGGAAGCGGTCGCAGCCTTCGTCGAGAAGCGCGAACCGAAATTCACCGGCCGCTGAGCCGGGAAACTGCACGAGAACAGGCGGAGGAACAAGGATGCGGACCGTATTCCGTGAAGATCATGAAATGTTCCGCGAGATGGCGCGGCGCTTCATCGAGAACGAGATCGTCCCCCACCTGCACGAGTGGGAGGCGGTCGGGATCGTGCCGAAGTCGGTCTGGCGCAAGGCGGGCGAGGTCGGCCTGCTGTGCTCGACGGTGCCGGAGGAATACGGCGGTGCGGGTGGCGATTTCGGCCACTCGGCGGTGATGATCGAGGAGCTGGCGCGGGTCAATGCGACCGCGATCGGCTTCACGACCCACTCCGAGATCGTCGCCCCTTACATCGTTGCCTACGGCAGCGAGGCGCAGAAGAAGAAGTGGCTGCCGCGGATGGTTGCGGGCGAGATCATCGGCGTCATCGCGATGAGCGAGCCCGGCATCGGTTCCGACCTGCGCTCGATGCGCACCAGCGCACGGCGCGATGGCGACGAATACGTCATCAACGGCCAGAAGACCTTCATCACCAACGGTGGCAACGCGGACCTGATGGTCACCGCGACCAAGCTCGACCCCAATGCGAAGGAGCTCACGCTGATCTGCGTCGAGGCCGATCGCCCCGGATTCTCCAAAGGCCGGCTGCTTGAAAAGATCGGACTGAAGGGCCAGGACACCTCGGAACTCTTCTTCGACGACGTCCGTGTCCCGGTCGAGAATCGCCTCGGCGACGAGAACAAGGGCTTCGGCTATCTCACGCACCAGCTCGCGTGGGAACGCACCATCATCGGCATTCGCGCTGCCGCCTCCATCGAGGCGCTGATCGACGACACGCTCGAGTACGTGCGCGAGCGCAAGGTGTTCGGCAAGACGGTCTTCGATTTCCAGAACACCAAGTTCAAGCTCGCCGAATGCAAGGCGCAGGCAACCATGCTGCGCGTGTTTGTGGACGACTGCCTGGGCAAGGCCATGCGCGGCGAACTCTCGCCCGAGGTCGGCGCGATGTGCAAGCTGGTCGGTTCCGAGATGCAGGGCAAGGTGCTCGACGAACTTCTGCAGCTGCACGGCGGCTACGGCTTCATGAGCGAGTACAAGATCAGCCGTGCTTGGGTCGATGCACGCGTCGCGCGTATCTACGGTGGCACGTCCGAGATCATGAAGGAAATCATCGCCCGCTCGCTCTGAGCAGACCAGACCGCGCGGGCGTGACGCAGATTATGTCTTCTCCTCCGACGGTGCGCGGTGCGCTGCCGGTTTACGGGACCTCGGCAACACGGTCCCGCTCTTTCTTCTGTGGGGACGCCCTGCGTCACGGGCGCCCCCGCACGCCGCAGGACAAACGGGAGAACGCAGCATGAAAGAAGGGCAAACCGACGACGCCGGTGACGCGGACCTGCGCGGTGGCGTATCGCGCGAGGCGGCGGAAGACGCCGTACGCACCCTTATCCGCTGGGCCGGCGACGAACCGGGCCGCGAGGGGCTCGTCGATACGCCCTCGCGCGTCGTGCGCGCCTACGAAGAATTCTTCGCCGGCTATTCGCAGGACCCGGCCGAAATCCTGGCTCGCACCTTCTCCGAGGTCGAGGGCTACGACGAGATGATCGTCATGAACGACATCCGCTTCGAAAGCCACTGCGAGCACCACATGGCGCCGATCATCGGCAAGGCGCACATCGGTTACCTCCCGAACCACCGCGTGGTCGGCATCTCCAAGCTCGCGCGGCTGGTCGAGATCTACGCAAAACGCCTGCAGATCCAGGAAAAAATGACGGTGCAGATCGCCGACACGCTGCACTCCGTGCTGCAACCCAAGGGCGTCGCGGTTGTCATCGAGGCGTCCCACCAGTGCATGACCACGCGCGGGGTGCACAAGCCCGGCGCAGGCCTCGTCACCAGCCGGATGGTCGGCGCGTTTCGCGAAGACGCCTCGACGCGCCGCGAATTCCTCGCGATGATCGGCATGGGCGGCCCGCGCGGCCTGCCGAATACCTGAACGGAGACCGGAAATGAGCGAGCAGGCGACCCCCTGGAGCGACGAATTCCTCCTCGGCTATGGGCCGATGGACGACATCCACCACGAGTTCGTCGAGCTCGTGCACGCCATGCAGGTCGTCGGAGACGAAGTCTTCCCGGCGCTGCTCGACCGTTTCGCCGCCCACGCCGAGCACCACTTCGCGGAGGAAGCCGCCTGGATGTCCGCGGGAAACTTCCCGGCGCGGGACTGCCACATCGAGGAACACGAGAAGGTCATGGCGTCGGTGCGCGAAGTGCAGCAGATGGTCGCGGCGGGCAACATCGAGGTCGGGCGCCGCCTCGCGGTCGCGCTCGAGGAGTGGTTCCCGGGCCATGCGACCTACATGGATTCGGCGCTGGCGCAATGGATGGTCAAGCGCAGTACGGGGGGCGTGCCGCTGGTCCTGAAGCGCGCGGTGACGACCTGAAAGTCGGCTAGGTAGGCGCGCTGCGGTGGCTATGGCAGAGCCGGGTTAGGTCGGTGACGTCGGCTGCGGTATCCAAAGTGCACTTTGTGCGACCATTCATCACTCAGTTGTGATGTTCCCTGCGCACTGACCGTCGTTCGGCCAGACCGGCCATCGGCCTGGTGGTCTGTGTAGGGCGGCAATGCGTCGGTCACCGGCCGTGGCGGTGAATGAGTCAAGCGACGGGATGTCGTATCCATCTCAGTTGGAGTGCTTGGCAGCTCGCATGCCACGCACTTAAGATGTCGGGCGAATCTTCATGTACCCGGGGGCCACTTGCTAAACGACTGTAATCGGTCGAAAAGTGTCGAGCGCGCGACTGTCCTCCGCACGACGAAGGGCTCTGCACTGACCGCGATCGCATTGTTCGTGATCGCAGCCCCAGGCATGGACGCATGGGCGCAGAATCTGACGCCGCCTTCGCGAACGGTCTTCAGGTGTGAAGCGGATGGCAAGGTGACCTACTCGGACTCCCCGTGCCTAGGAGCGCGCAAGATCGAGGTCGAACCCACACGGGGGGTAAGCAAGTTATCGGGCAGCGAACGCGTTGGCAACGACGTTCGCCTCGAACGGCACCGCGAAATCATGGCCGATGCCCTAAAGCCGCTCACTGGCATGGACGCGAAGCAGATGGACGTCTATCGGCGACGGATCAAACTTGAACCCACCGACCGGCAGGAATGCTACGCCTTGGATGGCGACCTCGCAGCGATGGAGCAGCGTGAAAGGCTTGCCTCCGGATCGCATCTCTCATCGATACAAGGCACCTTGCTAAAGATGAGGCTTCGCTATCGCGAACTTGGGTGTTAGGCGGGCTGATGGGAGCCGGCCACAAGCAGTCGATCGTGCTCTCTTCCATAAGTCGCCCTTCGCACTTGCATTAGCATGTTCGGGTGTCGGCTGCCCGGCACAACAAGGACCGGACCATAGAGGGCCATCCTCCCCCGGCCCACAGGCAGTTTGCCCGAATCCGGTCGGCCGGGCTGATCGAGAAGCCAAGACCAGAGAGCTTCGAACGGACCCGGCGCCTGAACCATTTATAGGTGGTGATAGGTTTTGCCTGGCATTACAGGAGATCAGATGACCCGCACCGCGAGCGATTTTCCCAACGATGCGATCATCCGCATATCGAACCTTGACGTTCCTATTTACCGCATCTTTCCCGTTTGGCACCTTGAAGAAGCGGTGCGCCTACGGCGGGCGGTGTTGGTACCGCCCCGTCGCTGGGACGACCCGTTCGAGGTTGTCGGAAACGCGATTTCTGTGGATTGCCAGGACGGCCCGGAGATCATCAATCAGTCGTTGCCGCAAGCGTACGCACAATGCTGGTCGCTAACCGAAGAGTCTGACACGCTACTGCGCGCTTACTCTCGGGTTGTCAAGGACGCGCTGTTCGGCAGGAATACATCCCCGAGAGACGAAGGCGTCCGGGTCAGGAGCACCCCGCGCAAACTTCTCGGAGCCTTGAAGCGGGGGACACCCGTAGGACTCACTGGGGAATGGTTTCTCGGTGCGGTGAAGTATGTAGGTCGCACGGAACTCTTGCAGGAACTGGCCAACGCAATCGGCGCGCATGGGAAAAGAGTCTTCTACTACCCAGCCAATCACGCAAAGCTGCTTCTCCTGAAGCGATCAGCCTTTTCTCACGAAGCCGAGGTACGCGCGATCTTCGTACAACACGACACCGATCAAGATCACGATCTCTTGTCGATTCCGCTTGATCCCAACGAAGTTTTTGACGAGATCACGTTTGACCCACGACTGCAGACCTCCGAACGGAAGGAGCGAGAGGCTGTATTGAGATCGTTGGGTTACAGCGGCAGCTTTGGGGAATCTGAGTTGTACCACCGGACGCTTCTTCAGGTGGTCGTATCGAGCCCGCCCAAGGAGTGAGCGCTAACAATCACGATATCGATAACGGCAAAGTTTGGGGAGGTCGGCATACGTCGCACCGCAGAATGAATTGCCTACGAGCCCGAATATTGCCATCGCATCATTGAATATGCGCGACTCGTAGGCAACGACTCTGATCGAGTGTCGGCTCCTTATCCGCTGCGACCGGCTGAAATTGGTCGGGTCGAGACGGTCGCACTGGCTTCGCGTTGTACCCGGGCGGGTCCGAAGCCGGAGGTCTCAGTTCGGCCACGAGCGATCATCGAAAAGTAACGAAAAGTACGGTTCTGAACGGCGGGTTGCTCTTAAGGAAAGCGACCTTCGCAAGCGACTGACAGCTCGTCGCCATCTCCGCATAATGCTGGCATACTGGATCTTCTTGTTCCGTAAGTAATGCTTTCGAAGTCGATTACATCTCAAACGGATGTCTTCATGGGAAGTGACGTCAAATTTCAAGTGTGACCTTGAATTTCCTATCCTCTGCCGAAATTGGGACGAAGGCCGCGATGGATATTTTTGCTATCGTTGTGGGAGCCCGGCAATAGTTAGGTATATACATTCTTAATAAAGGGTACGTTTCTGTGTCAATCGACATGAATTCCGTTCGGGCTTTGATTAATCGTATATTTTCTCAATATCCGACAGTAAGCGCCGCTCTATTCCATCGCTCGGCAATTACAGAAGCTCACGAAATCCTGTGCGCGGCAAACCTACCTAGCGCTATTCTTCATGTATGGGAGGACCTCGGAAAGGCAACCGTTCCCCTGTACGGCGCTCGTGGTGTTTTCGGTGGGGTTTCCGACGGATCTCCCGGAGAAGCTAGTCGCAGGCTTCAATCACTTAACCAACCTCTCATTGCGAGAGTTGGGCAAGCACTTATTCAGGCCGACCTTGTGACGTTTGGGCAAGGAGTAACCAATACCGAGCGGTTATCAGTACGAACACAAGCCGATATTGCGGCGCAATTTATTGGCGCCTGCGCTCACTTAGTTGGTTACAACTTTGTTGCTAGCACTGTTCTGCCTACGCTTGCTCCCCTGCGAGCCTTTTCGGCAAGTGCCGCCAAAGATAGTAAGACCAGTCTGCAAGAGGCACTGCAAGCGCGGAAACTAGGCTTACCTAAATACTCTTTGCTCGAAACACGGGGGGAGGCGCACGACGCAATCTTCGTTGTGCAAGTCGAAGTACCATCCGGGGAAAAGGCATGCGGTGAAGCGCGATCAAAAAAAATGGCTGAGATGGAGGCCGCTGGTGCTCTCTTGAAGCATCTTTTTCCTAGGCTGTCCGGCAAGCAATCTATTCCGGTTGCTCCGGCGACCGACATCCCAAAGCTCGCAAGTGGAATCCAGAAGCTACCGAACGAAGTCGAAGTACGCGCCCTAGCGGCTAGCCTGTCGCTTCCGAGCTGGGCAACTAGGTTACTCGGACTGGCATTTGTCCATTGCAGTTATCCAGAGGTTCGGCAAACACCTACCTTTGGGCGAAGCAACAAATTGCTAGCGTTCCTTGGTAGCTACGTTCTGCAGTGGTCCTTCCGGGACTTCATTATTCGAACATGTAGTATCGAGGATATCGAAAAAGCTGGTGGGCTCGCGAACCTGAGTGCTGCACTAATCAATCCAGATGCCTTCGAACAACTCTGCAAGAAACTGCTTCCAAAAGATGCATGTCTGATCGGTCCTGGGGAAAAATCTCTGAGCAAAAGCGTTATTGTTGAGTTTGCTCAGTCAGTTATTGCTGTTGTTTTCCTCTCCCGAGAGCAAACGATCAATTCTTCCATAGACTGTTTTGAAGACATCCCAGATATTGACGATTATCTGCGCTCAAAGCTGGCTCTTCATAAGACACGAGATAATACTCTATCCCCAAAAACGTTGCTCAATGAAAGGTGTCAAGCAATTGGTGTGCGCGTCAGGTGGGAAACTCGTTCGTCAGCAGGTAGCAAAGTCAAAATTAAGCCCACCGTTCGATTTAAATCAGAGGTTGCTGATAAAGATCTTTGCATTGCTTTTCCAGAGCGTACATATTTGTCACATGAGTTTGACGGGAACCGAATAGTTGAGATTCAGTGCGCACGCACCCTGTTAAGTGAGTTTGATAGTTTGGTAGGGGTATCTCCATTTAATGCTAAACATCAGTCTCTCGCGGCATATAGTGCGATTCGAAAATGGTTCGCCACCCACTTGGTAGAAACAATACACACGATCAGTAAGGAGAAGTTCGGTGTAAGGCTATCACGTATAGGCGATACTGACGTTCTGGGTCTCGATTCCGCAAGGAAGGGCAAGTTTCAGTCGTTCCATAGGATAGTTACTGACCTCCTAACTGAGTCTGGTCTCCGCAGAGAAAATGACGTTTCGCGTTTCTTTGAGTTTTTCGCACAAGCTGGTAGGGAGTCACGCCAGCAGGCTTTAGTGAAATGCTTGATTGAGTACCTCGATCAATTGCAGGCTCTGCTTGACAACCTCGATCCGCTTTCATTCGAAAATACGATTCAAGGTTATGACCAATTTCAGAAGCTCACTGAATTTGCCACTGCCTTTAAATTACGTGGTCGAACAATTTGTTCAGTCGAGGCTGACGATCTAATAGACCAACTCAAGATAGGGCTTCGTCGTCGGCGATGTCGAGTCGAGTCATCGATTTCAGTCAGCTCGGTTATACAGGAGCCTCAAGGGTTTCACTTGGCGCTAATTGCTGCGCTAGCAAAACTTCTTGAATCAATCGACAAAAGCAATAGTGTAATTCAACTAGATCAAATGGATTACTGCCTGCGCCTATCCGTTTCAAAGCCGGCTCATTATAAAGTCAATTTAGATGAAGTCTTTTCGAACAACCCGGTATGGCGTGCAATTAATGAATTGTTGCCCGTTAGTGGCGTTGAAAATTCTAGCCTTGCAATTGAATTGTTGATTCCCAGTATTCCGCGTACGGAGTTCGATATGATCGTCCTGCAGTGCTGGGGAGCGTATCACCAACTGGACGCATTGGACTCGCGGACCTATGATTCTATTGCGGCAATTCTTCATGATATGAAAAATGAGCTCCTCGCCTTTTCAGAGGCTGCACAAAGAGCAAGGGCCGCGGCTGAGATGCGTGCACGATACTCATTGGCGACTGATGCCAGTCGCCATATCGATACTGCCAAAGACAAAATTTCTGCTATTCGATCGCTCGCCAAGTCCTCGCTTTCACTTGACATCGCTCCGTTAGAGCTTGGCCCCTTCATGCACTCGTTGGTCTCAGAGACATGGACTATTGTTCCAGAGGGAGTAACCTTTATCCCTCCTGGTATTTCCGGAAAATTTGCGTTATGGTCAAATGAATCTGGATTGAGGTCTGTTCTCTCCAATCTATTACGAAACGCAATTGAGGCAGTTGGTTCTGAAGGCAAGGTTATTCTTGAGTACCTTGTAGACTCTGTAGAAAAGACTGTTACGTTCGAGATTACTGACTCCGGCCCAGGTTTATCAGATTCGCAACTTATTGCTCTTAATAATGGATTGACACTAGATTCGTCAAAAAGGAGCGGCCAAGGTATTGGACTTCTTACTGTTTTAATGATTATGAAGGAGTTGCATGGAAGGATTCGATTCGAAAGAATGTCTTCTGGCGGTAGCAGAATCTCTTTCGATCTTCCTTCTCTGGAACCGGTCGCTCCTGATTGCACAGGCAATTCAGAAACCACTGAGGCCGATGAAACGGAATTCGAAAAGGTGATGCTGGAATGAAGATTCTTTGGGTTGACGATCAAGTCGATACCGCCCAGACGTTCGCGAATATTCTTTCGTCTAACGGCATTGATGTCGAATTTTCAACGGATGGAGAAGATGCCCTCAGAAAGGTTGAGCAGTGTTCGTATAGCCTTATTTTGACGGACCTTGCAATGCCGCCCGGCCGTTGGGGAGGGTTGTGGCTGTTGGAAAGGCTCAAGCACATAGCCTCGGCGCCGCCAGTAATTGTCGTTTCCGGCGAAGGATCACAGCAAGAAACAATTCAAGCTATCAGGCTTGGGGCCGCCGACTACGTAACTAAAGAAAATCTATCTACCGAATTGCTCACACAAGTTCAAAATATCGTAGCTTCAGATAGTGCTGCAATTGATGCACTAAAGGTCATTTCTGGTGGAGAATGTGGTTCGGTAGAGTTCAAGTCGACGCTCCGCTTTAATTTGCATGCAAAGCGCGCCGATTCGAATATCGAATTGGCTTGCCTTAAATCCATAGTCGGCTTCTTGAACACAGCGGGTGGCACCCTAGTCATCGGAGTGAAGGATGACGGGGAGGTTCTTGGTCTCACGTTAGATCAATTCCAAAATATCGACAAATTTCAACTTCACTTCTGGAATCTCGTTAGAGACGCAATTGGCCCGGAGTTTTCTGAGTACATTGCGGCCCAACCCGTAACGGTTAAGGGAGAGGAAATTTTTGTGGTTAACTGTCGCCAATCCAATCGCCCGGTTTTTCTGAAATGGAAATCGTCCGGTGAATCGAGGGCTCAAGAGCTTTTCTTTGTGAGGGCTGGCCCTCAAACTGAGCAACTTGGGACTCGTCAAGCTTTGGCTTACATCAATAGCCACTTTACTGAATCATGAACAGCTTGCAATCGAACGACTAGTATTCATTTTTTTCATGGGGCTGTTCTTTAGGAGTGCTTGCGGCTTGGTCTCTGAGTCGAAGTATGCGACATCGGGCGTATGCGCGCCGAGGGGAGGGCAATCCCTCCGGCCAATAAGCAGTGGAGGTGCTGCATGGCTGTTCCTCTCATAAACCTGCCACTGAATAACCGGGTCAACGAAGGTCTCTTATGGGTCGGGAGTTCGCGTTCACCGGATTGAAAATCTGCCGCTCGTCGTAGTCCGCGGTTGAGCGGCAGGTAACCAATGGATTACTGACCGGTACACACTTCCTTTCGAACGACCGTTCAGGCCGAGTACTTGTCGTCCGACCGTCGCCGCTAGACCATCCCGTCTGACGTGCCCGTAACGACCGCCGCGCCGCTCAGCTCCCGCAAGCCTGTATCAGGAACTGCCTGAACGCGTCGGCGGATCGTTCCAGCGTGCCGTCGTGCCGCCAGATCAGCCCGACTTCCATGTCGGGTACCACATCGAGAATGGGGCGGGCCTCGATCTTCTTGCCTTCCAGCGACCACGGCCGATACACCATGTCGGACAGGATGGTGACGCCGAAGCCGTGCGCGACGAGCCCGCGCAGCGCTTCGACCGAGCCGGTGCGAAACGCGATGTCGGGCTGAATGCCCTTGGCTGCCCAATAACGCTGCGTCGACAGTTCGCCTTCGTCAACGGTGACCTGGATGTAGGGATAGGCAGCGACGTCGGCGAGGGCCGCGTTGTCTTTTTGCAGGAGCGGGTGGGCGGCCGAAGTCCATAGCTGGCGGCGGGAGCGCAGCAGCACGTGGTGGCCGAAGCGTTCGCGCTCGACGACGTTGGACAGGATCACCACGCCCAACTCGATATCGCCGGCCGCGACGCCGGCTTCGATGGCTTCGCGGTTCATGTCGTGGAGGTCGAGTTCGACGTCCGGATAGTTCGCGCGAAAGCGGGCGAGCAGCGGGGGCAGGAAATAGCCGAGCACGGTGTACGAAGCACCGATGCGGATCGCGCCTTTCAGGTGGTGGGCCTGGAAGCGCGGTTCGCGCAGAGCGTCTTCGAGCGCGTCGAGGATGTCGCGCGTGCGTCGATAGAAGCTGTGCCCCTCGGCGGTGAGGCCCACGCCGTGGGGTTTGCGGTCGAACAGGCGCACCCCCAGCGATTCTTCCAGGAGCAGCACCGCATTGGTGATGGCCGATTGCGAAACGTGGGCGCGCGTGGCGGCCATCGAGAACTGGCCGGTCTCCGCGGCGGCGATGAAGTAGCGCAGCTGGCGCAGGGTGACATTGTTGTCGACCGGCATCCGTTTTCCTAATACCAGAACTCAGTATTGGTGATTTTACGATACATAGACAGATTCGTACTATGTGTCGATATAAATAGAGAGTCTGGAGGGGATGATGAACTCACCGCTGTCTGCCGAGGCGAGGGATGCACTGCTTTCGGTCACGCTGGAGGACAAGTACACCCAGGAGTCCGGACGCATCTACCTGAGCGGTACTCAGGCCTTGGCGCGCCTGCCCATGCTGCAGAAGGAGCGCGACCGGCGCGCGGGGCTGAACACCGGCGGCTACATTTCGGGCTATCGCGGCTCGCCGCTGGGCGGGCTGGACATGGCGCTGTGGAAGGCGAAAAAGCATCTTGCCTCCCACGACGTAGTCTTTCAGCCCGGCCTCAACGAAGACCTCGCTGCGACCGCCGTGTGGGGCACGCAGCAGGTGAATCTTTACCCCAACGCCCAGCGCGACGGGGTATTCGGCATGTGGTATGGCAAGGGGCCGGGCGTGGACCGCTCGGCCGACGTGCTGAAGCACGCGAACGCCGCAGGGACCTCGCCCCATGGCGGCGTGCTGATGCTCGCCGGCGACGACCATGCGGCGAAGTCGTCGTCGGTCGCGCATCAGTCGGAACACCTGCTGATCGCCTGTGGCATTCCGGTGCTGTACCCGGCGAACGTGCAGGAGTATCTCGACTTCGGCCTGCATGGCTGGGCGATGAGCCGCTACTCCGGGTTGTGGGTGTCGATGAAGTGCGTCACCGATGTCGTCGAGTCGTCCGCATCGGTCGAGATCGATCCGGACCGCCTGCAGATCGTCATTCCGGATAGCTTCGCAATGCCTGAAGGCGGGCTCAATATCCGCTGGCCGGATACGCCGCTCGCGCAGGAAGCGCGCATGCTCGATTACAAGTGGTATGCGGCGCTCGAATACGTCCGCGCGAACAAGCTCAACCGTATCGTGATCGATTCGCCCGACGCGCGCTTCGGGATCATGGCGGCAGGCAAAGCCTATCTCGACGTGCGTCAGGCGCTGACGGACCTGGGTTTGGACGACGATGCCTGTCGACGGATCGGCATCCGCCTCTTCAAGGTGGGCTGCGTGTGGCCGCTCGACGCCCACAATGCGCGCGCGTTTGCGACCGGACTGGAAGAAATCCTGGTGGTCGAGGAGAAGCGCCAGATTCTCGAGTACGCCCTCAAGGAGGAACTGTACAACTGGCGCGACGACGTCCGCCCGCGCGTCTACGGCAAATTCGACGAGCGCGACAACTCGGGGGGCGAGTGGTCGGTGCCGCGTGGGCAATGGCTGCTTCCGGCGCGCTACGAGCTGTCGCCGGCGATCATCGCGAAGGCCATCGCCGCGCGACTGGAGCGCGTGGGGCTGCCCGAAGACCTTCGCGCCCGCGTGTTCGCGCGCATCGATGTCATCGAGGCGAAGGAGCGCGAAGCGGCGCGGCCTCGCGTGACCGTCGAGCGCAAGCCCTGGTTCTGTTCGGGCTGTCCGCACAACACGTCCACCCGCGTGCCGGAAGGCTCGCGCGCGCTCGCCGGCATCGGTTGTCACTACATGGCGATGTGGATGGACCGGCGCACCGAGACTTTCACGCAGATGGGCGGGGAGGGCGTGAGCTGGCTCGGCCAGATGCACTTCTCGGGCGACAAGCACGTCTTCGTGAACCTCGGTGACGGCACCTATTTCCATTCGGGCCTGCTCGCCATCCGCGCGGCGATCGCCGCCAAGGCGACCCTCACTTACAAGATCCTCTACAACGACGCGGTCGCGATGACGGGGGGGCAGCCGGTCGACGGGGTGCTGACGGTGCCGCAGATCGCGCAGCAGGTGAGCGCCGAAGGTGCTAGCCGGGTCCTGATCGTGAGCGACGAGCCGGAGAAGTACGCGATGCGCGCCGGTCTGCCGGATGCGGTGACGGTGCACCATCGGGATGAGCTTGACGCGTTGCAGCTCGAGCTGCGCGAGAGTTCGGGGGTGTCGGTCCTGATCTACGATCAGACCTGCGCCACCGAGAAGCGCCGCCGCCGCAAGCGCGGCGATTACCCTGATCCGGCCCGCCGCGCATTCATCAACCCGGCAGTCTGCGAGGGTTGTGGCGACTGCTCCGTGGCCTCCAACTGCCTGTCGGTGGAGCCACTGGAAACGCCGCTAGGCACCAAGCGCAAGATCAATCAGAGCGGCTGCAACAAGGATTTCTCCTGCCTGAAGGGTTTTTGCCCGAGCTTCGTGACCGCCGAGGGCGCGCAATTGCGCAAGCCCGCAGCGCGCGAGTCGGCGCCGGTGACTGCCTCGGAAGCGCTGCCTGAACCCGCACTGCCCGGGCTGGACAAACCCTGCGGTATCGTCGTGACGGGGGTCGGCGGAACGGGGGTAGTGACGATCGGTGCGCTGTTGGGCATGGCGGCTCATCTGGAACAAAAGGGCGTCACCGTGCTCGACATGACCGGGCTCGCGCAGAAGGGCGGGGCGGTGTTGAGCCACGTGCAGATCGCGGCGACCCCGGCGGCCATTCACGCCACCCGGATCGCTACCGGCGAGGCCGACGTGCTGATCGGCTGCGACGAGATCGTCTCGGCTTCGGCCGAAGCGCTCTCCAAGGTTCGTCAGGGACGCACGCGAGCGGTGGTCAATAGCGCGCAGACCCCGGCGGCGGAGTTCCTGTCGAATCCCGACTGGAAGTTTCCGGGGGCGGCGGCCGAGGGCGACATCCGCGCCAGTGTGGGCGATGCCTGTGAATTCATCGACGCGAACGCGCTTGCACTGCGGCTGCTCGGCGACACGATCTACGCCAATCCGCTCGTGCTGGGGTTCGCGTGGCAGAAAGGCTGGATTCCGGTCGGCAAGGCGGCATTGCTGCGCGCGATCGAGCTGAATGGCGTCTCGGTCGAAAAGAACCAGCAGGCGTTCGAGTGGGGACGGCTTGCGGCACACGACGCGGGAAAACTGCCGGTGGCCGACGCTTCGGGGCGGGGTGAGGCGGTGGTGCTGGCTATGCCGGAGTCGCTGGACCGGCTGATCGAACGCCGCGTCAGGCTGCTCAGCGATTATCAGAATGGTGTCTATGGCGAGCGTTACCGAAAGGCCGTGGCGCGGGTGCAAGAGGCCGAGCGAGCGGTGGTTGGACAAGGCCGACTCGCCCTGACCGAGGCTGTCGCGCGCAACCTCGCGAAGCTCATGGCGTACAAGGACGAGTACGAGGTGGCGCGGTTGCACAGCGCGCCCGAATTCCTCGCCCAGTTGCGCGAACAGTTCGAGGGCGAGCCCGGCCGGGATTACCGGCTCAACTTCCACCTCGCGCCACCCCTGTTCGCGAAGCGTGGCGTTGACGGCCTGCCCCAGAAGCGCGCCTACGGTCCGTGGATGATGCGTACCTTCCGCCTGCTCTCCCGCTTCAAGGGCCTGCGTGGCACCGCCCTGGATCCCTTTGGCAGGAGCGCGGAGCGGCGCCAGGAGCGCGAACTGGTGAAGGACTATTTCGTCTTCATCGACCGCATCTGCGACGGCCTGTCGCGAGACCGGCTGGATGTCGCGATCGAGCTTGCGCGCATCCCGGAACAGATTCGTGGCTATGGCCACGTCAAGGAACGCAGCATGGCCGGCGCGACCAAGCGTCGCGAAGAGCTGCAGGCCCGGTTCGAGGCTGGCCGGTCGGAACGGGCAGCCTGAAGTGCGCCGGACAACAACATCGAGGCGCTCGCGCCCTTGATGGTCGTACGGCGCGAATCAACCAGCAATCGACAACAAGGAGACTCATGAAGATCCTGGTACCCGTCAAGCGCGTGCTTGACTACAACGTGAAGGCCCGCGTGAAAGCGGACGGTTCGGGCATGGACCTCGCCAACGTGAAGATGGCCATGAACCCCTTCGACGAGATCGCGGTGGAAGAGGCTGTGCGGCTGAAGGAAGCCGGCATCGCGACCGAAGTGGTGGCGGTGAGCTGCGGCGCGGCGGTGTGCTCCGAAACCCTGCGTGCGGCGATGGCAATCGGGGCCGACCGCGGCATCCTCGTCGATTGTGGTGAACTGAACGACGCCGAGCTGCAGCCGCTCGCCGTCGCCAAACTCCTGAAGGCCCTGTGCGACACGGAAGCCCCGCAGCTGGTGATCTGCGGCAAGCAGGCGATCGACGACGACGCGAACCAGACCGGCCAGATGCTCGCAGCCCTGATGGGCTGGCCGCAGGCCACCTTTGCATCGAAGCTGTCAGTGGACGGGAACCTTGCCACGGTCACGCGCGAGATCGACGGCGGCCTCGAAACCCTCGAGATGACGCTGCCCGCGGTCGTCACCACGGATTTGCGCCTCAACGAGCCGCGCTACGCGACGCTGCCCAACATCATGAAGGCGAAAAAGAAGCCGCTCGAGACCGTGAAGCCCACGGATCTGCGAGTCGATGTGGCTCCGCGTCTGGCGATCCTGAAAGTGGCCGAGCCGTCCAGGCGCAGTGCCGGCGTGCTGGTTCCGGATGTCGCGACGCTGGTCGATAAACTGAAGAACGAAGCAAAGGTGATCTGATGGCCGTCCTCGTCATTGCGGAACACGACAACCAGTCGATCAAGACCGCGACTCTCAACGCCGTGACCGCCGCGCAGGCGGTCGGAGCGGACATCCACGTCCTGGTCGCGGGCAGCGGCTGCTCCACCGCCGCCCAAGCCGCCGCCGCCATCAGCGCCGTCGCGAAGGTGTTGGTATGCGACGCGGCCCAGTACGAAGCACAGACCGCCGAGAACGTTGCCGAGCTCGTGCGTGCGCTCGCCGCCGACTACAGTCACGTCTTCGCCGCGGCAACCAGCGCCGGGAAGAACATGCTGCCGCGCGTCGCCGCACTGCTCGACGTCGCGCAGATCTCCGACATTGTCGCGGTCGAATCGGCCGACACCTTCGTGCGACCGATCTACGCCGGCAATGCGCTAGCGACCGTCAAGAGCACCGACCGCGTGAAGGTCGTGACCGTGCGCACCGCTGCGTTCGACGCCGCGCCGCTCGGCGGCTCCGCGCCGATCGAGGTCGTGCCCGCCGCGAAGGACCTGGGCCTGACCCGTGTCGTCGGCCGCGAACTCACGAAGAGTGAGCGCCCCGAACTCGGTGCCGCCAAGATCATCGTCTCCGGTGGCCGGGGGCTGGGTAACGGCGAGAACTACCGCACCCTGCTCGAGCCGCTGGCGGACAAGCTAGGCGCCGCGCTCGGAGCGAGCCGCGCCGCGGTCGACGCGGGCTTTGTCCCCAACGACTTCCAGGTCGGCCAGACCGGCAAGATCGTCGCGCCCCAGGTCTACATCGCGATCGGCATCTCCGGCGCTATCCAGCATCTGGCGGGCATGAAGGATTCCCGGCTGATCGTCGCGATCAACAAGGACCCCGAGGCGCCGATCTTTCAGGTTGCGGACTACGGCCTTGTAGCGGATCTGTTCGCCGCGGTTCCCGAACTGACAGCGAGCCTTTGATCTGCAGGTCATGCCGATTCGCTGGCCGTGATGCCAACCCGTTCCCGTTGGATTCTTCGGTGGCAGCTATTCCTCTCCCGCTGCAATCCCTGCCGAAGATCCCTTCGCCCATCGGTCGCAAACCGGTGAGTTTTTTTTGGTTCAAGGGTGTTACTGCGCAGCTGACCCATTCATTGTCTTTTCCATGGTCAGGGAACCTCTGCATGCGCACCGCACAAGCGTGTGTCCGGCCAGGGTCTTGTCGAACGGTCGAGCGTGGAGGCTCTGACAGCGGCGCTTTGCTAAAGTAATCGCTCGCAGTAGGGCCTCACGGCGTACCGGTCAGCGTGTGTGCCACAGGCAGGTACTTGGCGAGAATGGCTAGCATGGTGGCTGCCTCAGCCTTCGATACCGGGGGGAACGGAGAAAGGTAGGAAGTGCCGTTGCGCCGCTCATGAGCCTTCGTGATGAAGGCAAACTCTTGAGGGCTCACACCCAGCGAGGACGACACCCGCTGAATGGCCAAGTTACGACCAGCATCCTTGGTCCGAACCTCGTAAAATTCCAGGACGGCCTGTACCACCTGAAAATAGCCTTCGTAGGCTAAGGTGAAGACCTGCAGATGTCGGGTGGGGTCTATCTGTTCGGCGGTGACCTTGTAGTCCGCCGCGTTACGCAAAAAGCCCGATATAGCCCCGGGTGTCGGGGCGACCGCTTCAAAGGCTTTTGTCTTGATGAGGTTTTCGTATTCGGCCGGGCGTGGCATTACAGTATCCTCAGGGTTGGGCCTTGGGCAATTTGAGCCATGATGGGGTCGGACTTCACCAGAGCAGCCCACTCAGCAGGCTCGTACAGAGAGAAATTGACGGGGCGCAGCAGAACTTGCTCGGCGAGGGTCAGGGCCTCGGATAGCTCGAGGAGCGGGGCACTCCCGATTACAATCAAGTCAATATCGCTCTGGCCGCTGTCGGTGCCCTTGGCCACAGAGCCAAATACGAACGCTGAGGTGATGTGGTCAGCAAAAGGCGCCAGGGCCTCTTTCAGCGGCTCCACAACAGCAAATGACTTGCGAGCGATGCTGAGCAACTCCGGATAGAGAATGAAGTCGGTATTCGCCCGGATACTCCGCTGCCGGCCTCGCCGGGCGTCTTCTTTTAGTACGCCGGCCTCGACCAGGCGGTCCACCTGCTTCTGAGCGCTTCCGCGCCCGCTGTCCGCCAGGCGTAGCAGTTCCTGCAGTGTGAAGCTGCGGTTAGGTTGCAACAGCGTAGCCCCCAGCACTCGTTGCAGGCCTGGAGTGAAGAGAAAGTCGGCAAGACTCATGGCGAATCCTCACTTTAGGGATGGCTGTCCCTATTATAGGGATTTATCGCAAAATCCTCAATTAAGGGATATATGTCCCCATTTAGAGGATTATACAAACGCCCTGATTCAACCACGCTAGGGATGCGGCAAAAAATCCTTGCGCTCGTTCAGGGTATTGTCTAATATTGAACACAAGCACATATAGTGTGCAAATACAAAAATCGCCCGATAGAGGCGCACCTTCGACAGGAGGAGACATCATGGCTCTCAGAACACTCGGCATCAGCGCCGTCGCGGCGGCGTTGCTGACCGCTACCGACGGTTCCTTCGTTTCGCTGCACCCCCCAGGTGTCCCCCAGGCGTGTGCTTCAGCTCCATCGTGCGATGGGACGCTGGAGAGTCACGCGTATGCGGTGTCGCATCTCTATGCGCACAAGACGATGAACGAGTTCGTCGGCATGTTGTTGATGCACCGCTAAGTGTCGAGGGGACGTCAATGCGTCCTCGGCCGCGCCGGGACGCTGCGGAAGGTCCTCGCGACCGCTTTCAGGCGTCACGCTTCCGCAATGAAGCGGCGTGTGCGCGAGTTCCCGTCCGTGGTGAGGGCCTCCAGGCGGCGCTCGATGTCGCGGTCCTGCCGAGTGACACGGTCGCGCTGGCGCAGGTAGTCGAGCCACGAGTCCACCAGGAAGCGTTCGGCAAGACAATCCGTGTGTTCGAGATCCCTATAGAGGCGCCAGGCGATCGCCCCGTTTCGTCGGCGTGAGATGCCGAGTTCGTGGGCCGCGCGCACGAACTCCTCACGCCGCTCGGCCGGCACGTGGTAAGTGATTTCGACCGCAACCGGTCCCTGCTCATGGTCGGCCGGGCTGGCAGCGGGCCCCGTTTCCTGCGTGTCGGCGACGCTGAAATCGGACTCCGATCCCATTTGCATGCGAGCTCGTCCGGTCAGCATCAGTCCGGCCGCAATCGACCCGGCAGCAATCCACAGGCTTGCCCCGACGCCCATGCGTTCGGCGATCGCGCCCCACAATACGCCGCCCGCTGCCATCGCCCCCATGATGACGAGCAGGTATACCGACGCAACGCGAGCACGTACCCAGGCTGCGGCGGAGGTCTGGATCACGGTCCCGGTGGTGGTATTGACAGCCATCCACGCCATTCCGCCGACGAAGAGCAGTGCACTCATGACAAAGAGATTGTGTACCACCGGAATCAGCGCTGTGACGGCCATGAACAACAGGCCGCCGCCGGTCACGATGCGGCGCACGGAGAAACGACGATACAGTCGGGTGACCTGTAATGCCGCGATGACTGCGCCCGCGCCGAGACTGCCGAGGAGCAGGCTGAACCCGCCCGCAGCGAGCCCGAGCTGGTCACGGGCGACGAGTGGCAGCAATGCCCAGATCGCGCTGCCTGCGGTCACGAAAGCGAAGACCAGTCGCAGCGCGAGCCGCAGCTGCGCGGAATGCTGCATGTAACGTACGCCGCTGCGGATGCCGCTCCACAGCCGCTCGGGCGGCAGGCCGGGCCGCAGATCCGTGTCGGGCAGGGCGCGCAGCAGCCCCAGTGAGATCAAGAAACCGACCGCGACCACGACGAACAGCGTCGGGACGCCCGCGAATGCGATCAGTGCCCCCGCGGCGGCCGGTCCCACGACGCGCGCGATGTTGGGTGTGACCGTGGACAGGGCGATCGCTGCCGGTATCTGCCCCTTCGGCGCGCTGTCGATGTTGGCGGCAATCCACGCCGCCATGCCGAACGCGTTGCTGCACCCGAGCGCGAAGGTGAGGCCGAGGAGCAGCCAGGCGCCGATGCCGCCAGCCAGGGCCGTGGCTGCGAGCAGGCAGGCGCATGCGAGGGAACAGGTCTGGGTGATCAGAAGGAGGCGCCTGCGGTTGACCAGATCGGCGATCACGCCGCTCGGGAGTCCGAGCAGAAAGGCCGGCAGCGCCATCGCCGTCTGGACCAAGGACACCATGAGCGGCGAATCGGGCCGCAGTTCGGTCATCATCCAGGCGGCGCCGATGTTCTGCATCCACATCGACAGGTTGACCGCGATCGCCGCGATCCACAGCGCGCGAAACGGCCGATGGAGGAGAGGTGCCCACGCACCCGTGGCATTGCGCTCGACACTCACGGGCGGGGCACCGGCGTCGTCATGACTGGCCGGGCGTGCTCATGCGGGGCAGCGTCTGGTGCAGGTTGGCAATCCGCGAATACAGGCGTCGGTAGGTCTCGCGTTCGCGATGGTTGAAGCGCGCGTCGCCGTTCGGTCCGAAGGCCGCCACGATCTCCTTCCAGTCCTGTTCCGCGAGGTGTTCGCAGGCGCCCGGGATGACCGCCCGCTCCTCGAGTGCGATATGCCTGAGCTGCCCGAGGGCGAAGGCGTCGATGGCGCTCGCGAGCGTTTCTGCGTCTGGGTCGGGAGACGCCTGATAGTGGGCGACCGCCGCGCGCAGGGCAGCAAGTTGTCGGTCGCCATCCAGGTGCTCCTGTTGCAGGTCGTCGATGACTTGGTCGAGCGAAGACGTGCGCCTCCTGAGTGCAGCGAAGAGATAGGCATCTTCCTTTGGATGGTGCAGTTTGGCCGGGAACTCGTCGAGGTAGGTGAGCATGCCGTCGAGCAGGCCGATATCCGCAGGTTTGCCGTCGCGCAGTCCGCCGGCCAGCATCCGCATGCCGTAGGACACGACCGCGATCGAGCGGTGCTCGTCCTTGATAATCGCGCAGACCTTCGTCATCGCCGGGTTCGGGTCGTTCTTTTCGACCGACGACACGAGCACCGGAATGCGGCTGCCAGCGAGCACCTTGAGCGTTTCGGAGGCGAGCATGACGCCGCCGATGCTGCGCGGCCCATGCGATGCCATGAAGATCAGGTCGCAGCCCAATTCCTTTGCCGCGGCGAGAATGGCCTCGTGCGGCCGGTTGCTCCGCCGGGTCACGCACTCGCAGTCGATGTCGCCCGCGCGCGCCGACACCTCGGCCTTCGCGAGGATCTCGCGGGCGCGCCCGCCGAAGTCGTCCTGGTACAGGCCGGGGTCGAGAAGGTGGATCAGCGCACCGTCGTCGGTCAGAGAGGCGCCGGCATCCGGGTCGGCATAGAAGAACGTGATGCGCGCCCCCACGCTGCGGGCGAACTGGACGGCCTGAGAGATCGTCTGGCTGGCGAGATGGGTACCGTCGGTCGGAACGAGGATATGGCTGTACATCGCGTGCTCCGGTGGCTGCATTCAGATGATGTCGATAGGGTGCGCGGTAGCGGCCGGCGCCGCAACCGGCGCGCGCAGTGCGGAACCCGGTCCGGCTGGTGCGCTCGCAGGCACTCAGCCCCTGGCGTGGAGAACCTCGGGGTCGAAGACCTCCGCCGGTGTGCGCACGCTAGGGCCGAGGATGGGGCCGACGATCTCATGACCCCAGGTGGAGAGCTGCTCCGGATTGAGTTCGAAGCCGTCATCGTGCCAGGGTTCGAGTTCGGTGATGCATTCGATCGCGAAGCCGGACGGCGTGAAGTGATAGAAGGACATGTGCGGGTCCTGCGAATGCTGTCCCAGCGTCATCATCATCTGTAGTCCGTTCTTCTTGACCAGATCGTAGGTTTCGCCGACGTCGCGAACCGAGCGCACGAAGAGGCCGATGTGCTGCACGCCGGCCTTGCCCGGGCCGAAACCGTAAGCGATGTCGTGGCTCGTCTTGTCGTTGAGCCTGGAGCGGAAGAACCCCGTCTTGCCCTTGCCGGCGCCCGAGCCGTACCAGTGCATGCCCATGATGCCGGTGAGGAAGTGTTCGAGTTCGGGCGTGTATTCGGGCGTGATCACGACGATGTGGCCGACGCCCCGTTCGCCGCAGACGAATCCGCCGTGCGGACGGCCCGGCACGAAGGAGCGCGGGCTCCATTTCTGGGCATAGAACAGCTCGTGCTGGTATCCGACCGGGTCACGGAAACGGATCAGCTCCTTCACGCCGCGTTTGTCGCACAGTTCTGGATCGCCGAAGCTGATCTCGACACCATGGCTGCGGAAGCGCTCGACGGCGGCGTGAAACTCCAGCTTGCCCTTGGCTTCCCAGCCGATGTAAGCGAGGCGGTCGATCTTGCCCGTATGGAATGCGAGCCGATGACGACGGTCATCGAGCTTGAAGTAGAGGGTGTCCGGATCCGCAGTCGGGGATGTCCCGATCTGAAAGCCCATGACCTTCGGGCCATATTCGCGCCAGGCATCGAGGTTCGCCGATTCGAACCCCAGGTAGCCGATACCGATGATGTCCATGCTGTCTTCCTCCTGTTTTGAGCGACCTGCGCCCGCGATTTACACCGCGCTTTGCGCAGACTTCGGACTGTGCCGCAGGGGCACGACGTCCGTTCGTTCACTGTTGGGTTACGAACTTTCGGGCTCGTGCTCAGATTGCGAGCAGACCCCCGTCGATGACGAGGTCCGAACCGGTCATGAAGGCGGCTTCGTCCGAGGCCACGTACAGGGCCAGCGACACGACTTCCTCGGGTTCCCCCGGCCGATCCTGCAGCACGCCATCGAGTAGCGCCCGGCGGGTGACGGGGTTCTCGACGAAGGCCGCGGTGCCGGGCGTCTTCACGAAGCCCGGACTGATGCTGACCGCGCGTATGCCGACCGGCGCCCCTTCGACCGCCAGCTGGCGGGTGAAGGAGACGACCGCACCCTTGGCGGCGCAGTGGGCGCTGATGCCTGCAACCTTTGAGCCGCCCCAGGCGGCGGTCGAGGCGATGTTGATGATCACGCCACCGCGCACGGCGAGATGCTTCCACGCGTATTTGGTCGTGTAGAAGATGAGGTCGATCTCGTTCCGGATCGTGTAGTGCCAGTCAGCGATCGAGAATTCCGCCACCGGTCCGAAACGCGCGGCCGATGCGTTGTTGTAGAGAACGTCGATGCGCCCGAACTGTTCCGCCGCGGACTCGACCCAGGCGCGGGCCTGTTCGTGGTCGCCGAGGTCCACCGGGGCGGAGCCGTGCAACTCGAATCCTTCGGCCTCGACCAGCCGGCGCGTTTCGGCGTGGGCGGCTGCATCCGTGTCGCAACCTACCACCACGGCGCCCTCGCGCGCGAAGCGCAAGGCTGCGACACGACCCTGACCGCCGCCGGTGCCGGTGATCAGCGCTACTTTTCCTTCAAGACGATTCATTCGGATCTCCGCGAAGTGGGCAGTTCCAGCGCTTTTCGCGCTACCAGTCCGGCGAAGAACTCAGGCGCCCGGTGCTTCGACCCGGATCGCCTCGGCGGGACAGGCGGCAGCCCCCTCGATCGCGGCCTCTTCCTGGCCGGCGGGAACGAACTCGCTGTCCAGATAGACGATGCCGTCGCCGTCCAGCTTGTACACGTCGGGGCACAGGGCCGCGCACAATCCGTAACCGCAGCAGCGGCTGCGATCGACAATAACCTTGTGAAGTTTTTCGTTCTGTTCGCTCATGGCGTGTCTCCTCATCTGCTCGGGGCCATCGAGGCCTGCGGGATGATTATGCACAGAAAACGAAAAAGTGTCACTGTTTTTGCGGGGCGTGTCGCGGGGCCGCAAAAAGGGTTGCTCAAGGACCGCCGGCAGCCCTCGCGACGACCCTCAAAACAGCAGGTTCGACAGCTTGTCTGCGAGTTTGCGCACCTCGCCCCCGAGCTTGTCCGCGTCGGCCCCGATGTACTGGCCCCGGAACATCACCGCCGATACGGCAAAGGCAATGGCACCGGCGCGGTCGCGCACGGGGGCCGCGATAGCCATGATGCCGGCGGAAAAGTAGCCGTCATCGATCGCCCACTGGTGTTCCCTGGCGAACTGCACCTGCTGGCAGTACTCGTCGAACTCCAGCGGTCGGGCCCAGCGGATCTTGTCGAATGCGGCGCGCATCGCGGTCGGGTCGAGATCCACCTCCGCCGCGAACAGTCTGCCGCTGGCGCCCATGAAGATGGGCAGGCGCTGACCGATCGCCATGTCGATGCGCAGATCGGTCGGGCTTGCCTCGGAACTCACCAGCACGATGCGGTCGTATCCCATCTGGCGCCACAGGGTGACCGTGACATGGAAGCGGGCGGCGAATTGCTGAAGCAGTGGGCGCGCGATGTCGAGCCGCTGGCCTTGTGTTACGAGGTGTCCTACGAGTTTGGCGAGCCCCAGGCCGGGCGAATAGGTCTTCGACGCGGGATCGAATGCAACCATGTCCTCGGCGGCCAGTGTGCGCAGGATGTTGAAGCAGGTACTGGGGTTGATCGACAACTGCCGGGCGATGTCCGCCGCGCGCTCCGGGGTGTCGGTCTCCGTCAGAAAACGCAGGATCCGCACCGCATTGACGACAGGCTTGACGGTGACCCCGCTTGACGACCGGCCCGCGGTTTCATCCTCTTGTGTGGTGTCCATCCCTTGTCTCCTCCGTCCGTCGTGCAGGCGTCCCGGTCGGCAAACGGGAGACGTCTTCCTCGCGTGTGCCCCAGGCGAGGCGTCCAAGGAATCAGGGTGCCCATCCGTGAGCCGGAGAATCTGCACGTAAAACGGTTTTGTGTTTGCGTATTAGAATTAAATTCTGTCCGCAGAATACTACGGCGACGACGAAAAGGCGACAGCCGGGCCGGCTTACGACAAGGGGAAATGACTTCAGGGTTTGAAGTAGCCCACCGCGACGATGTGGTCGCCGACGACTTCGAACAGCGTGTGCTTTTCCTCTGTTCTTTTCGTGACAGGGTTTTTCCACAGGTAGTCGAGTTCGCCTCGCGGTCGGTTCGCGGTCTGCTCGAGCATCTTGCGAACGATGGGCGTGCCGGCCTGGTCGTACAGGTCCCGACCGTCGGAGCCGACCAGGCGCGGCATCGTGCCGTGGGCGACGAAGCGTCCCGTTTTCCGGTCGATTACGAACACGTAGAGATCGTCCCGCACGAAGCGGCCCTCGATGCGGTTGAATTCGGCAATTGCGCTGGCAGGCGCGGCCTTCATCGCCGCAACGGCCTGTTCCAGGAAGGCCTGCGCCTGGTCCGGGGACGAGCGGCTGATGTAGTAACCGACCGCGACCACTCGTTCGCCAACCTTCTCGAAGAACGCATGCTTGCGCTGAACAGTGTTGTCGGTCCAGTTGACCCAGCGGTACTCGACTTCGCCGCGGCCATCGGCACGCGCCTTGTTCAGCATCTCCGCGAAGAAAGCCTTTCCGCTGGCGTCGCGCATCTCGGAGACCTTGCGGCCGATCAGGGTCGTGGACGAGCCCCCGCTCGTCAGCATGGTGCCGTCCATGTCGAGCACGTACACATAGAGCTCACGGTCGATGAAGTCGCCCTGCCGGCCGAATTCCGCCAGTGCCCGGTCGCCGACGGCACGAAGTCGGGCGGTGGCCTTCTCCAGCAATGCCTGCGCGCGCGTGGCGGAATCCGGTGCTGACACCGGGCTACCCGAAACCGCTTCGGCCGCGCTTGCCGGCGGCAGCCAGGTGCTCGCAAGAATGAGCAGTCCCACCACGAGTGTTCTTATCGCCATGCTCCCCTCCGAATAGTCGAAAATTGGACAGTAAATCTGATTGTGAAGGAATCCGCCTGCGACCGTGGCCGGGCTCAGTCACGGACCAGCAGCACACTGCCGCCCAGCGGTCCACCGCCTGCCGCAACCACTGAAACGTGATGGGGCGCGATCTGTCGTTCGCCCGCGCGTCCCCACAGCTGCGAGCAGGCTTCATGAACGTAGCCCAGACCGTGCGTGCGCCCACCGGAGAGCTGGCCGCCGTTGGTATTGATCGGCAACTGGCCGTCGCGGGCGATGCGGTGGCCACCTTCGACGAAGCGGCCGCTTTCGCCGCGCGGGCATAGCCCGAGTGCTTCGAGCCAGATCATCGTGAGGATCGAGAATCCATCGTAGAGCTGGGCCGAGCCGACGTCCTTGGGCTTGAGATCGGTGCGCGCCCACATCATTTCGCCGACATCGCGCGCGGCGGTCGCGGTGAGGTCGATCTGGTCCCACGACCAGGGTTGGTGCAGTGCGGCGCCGATCGCTTCGAGGCGGATTGGTGGATTTGGCCCGTCCCTGGCGACGTCGGCACGCGAAAGGATGATCGCGGTCGAGGCGTCGCAATGGACGTCGCAGTCGAGCATGCGCAGTGGAGTCGAGATCATGCGCGAGGCAAAGTAGTCATCGAGCGAGAGCGGCGTCCGGTAGATCGCCTTGGGGTTCAGCGCGGCGTTGCTGCGGCAGGTGAGGGCGATCTGGGCGAGTTGTTCGGGCGTCGTGCCGTATTCGTGAAAGTGGCGCTGGGTGTAGAGCGCCATGAGGTTGATCGCGGAGAGCACATTGAATGGCGTGTACCACTGCCAGAAGAAGCTGCTGTCGCGTCCGATCGTCTTGTTCGTCAGGGCGCTGGCATTCTTGTCGACCTTGCGGCGGCTCGCTTCCGTGATGGTGCGGAAGACCAGCACGTGGCGGCACAGGCCGGATGCGATCGCCATCGCGCCGTTGATGATGCCTGCGAGCGGTCCGGGGCCTTCGTAGCCCCCTCCGTACCAGTTGACCTGGAGGCCGAGGGTGCCGATCAGCGCGTTGGGGCCGACGGGCGAGAAGGCATCGCCATTGTTGTTGTCGCCCGGCCAGCACGCCACGCCGTCGATGTCCGCGCGCGTGAGTCCGGCGTCGGCGATGGCTTCGAGGCAAGCGTCCAGCGTGAGTCGCATGCCCGATCGGGCAACCGGGCGTCCTACCGCGGACTGGCCGACACCGGTGATGGCGACGTCTTTTTCAAAGATTCGGTCGAACATCATGCGTCCTTCTCGAAGAGGGGGAGCCACACGTCCTCGTGCTGCTCGAAGCGCACCCTGACGGGCATGTCGATATGCACCGCCTCGGCGGGAAGTCCCACGACATTCGTGACGAAGCGCAGGCCGCTCTGTTCCGCGAGTTCGACGATCGCCACCACATAAGGCTCGGTGAGGTCGGGGCGCCATGCCTGGTGATTGATCGTGTAGCTCAGGACCTTGCCCTTGCCGGAGACCGCCCGCGGTGCCACCTCGAAACTGCCGCAGTGCGGGCAGATCGGGGCGGGCGGATGAAAGAAGCGCGTGCAGTCCGCGCAATGATGTATGAGGAGGCGCCCCTGCGCGCCGCCCTGCCAGAACGGGGAGTTGTCCTCGGTGAGGAGGGGGAGTTTTCGGGTCATGGTCTGCGCGCTCTCGACGATTTGACGATCGGTCAAGCGGGATTCTACATGCACATATAGACAGAAGTGCAAAATCTGTCTAAAGTTTGTCGCAAGGACCTGCCTGCCAGCGTGCAACGACGCGGAGGCCATACAAGGAACTCTGATCCCATGAGTACTCGACTCGAAGCTAGAAGTATCGTCGTAACCGGTGGATTCGGCGCGCTTGGCCGCGCGGTGGCGCAGCGCCTCGTGGAAGACGGTGCGCACGTCACGCTTGTGGACCGTGCGGCGGCGCCCGCTGGCGGCCTGCCTGCAGGCGTCGCGGTTGTGCTCGGCGGGGTCGACCTGAGCGACGAAGCGGCCTGCGCGGCAGCCTATGCGCGCGTGCGTGTGGCTGCTGGTGGCATCGACGGCGTGGTGAATGTGGCAGGTGGCTTCGCGTGGGAGCCGATCGAAGGCGGAGCGCTCGAGACCTGGGATCGCCTGTACACGATGAATGTGCGTACCGCCGTAGCGAGTTGCCGGGCGGCTCTGCCGCATCTGCTGGCGCGCGGGGCGGGGCGCATCGTGAATGTCGGCGCACTGGCCGCGCAGAAGGCCGGAATGGGGATGGCGGCGTATGCCGCATCGAAGTCCGGCGTCGCGCGGTTGACCGAATCACTTGCCGAAGAGCTCAAGGACCGTGGCGTCACCGTGAATGCGGTGTTGCCGAGCATCATCGACACCCCCGCCAACCGCGCCGACATGCCGGACGCCGATGCCAGCCGCTGGGTGGCGCCGGACAAGCTCGCCGCGGTGATCGCTTTCCTGCTCTCGGATGACGCCTCGGCCGTCACCGGAGCCTGCGTGCCGGTGAGCGGCCGGGTGTAGCAACCGCCAGCGCCTCTTCCGTGGGGAGGGGCAGAACTCGAAGAAGAGAGGATTCGCCCGCATCGAGCGGGACGAGTCCCCGACAGGAGACAATAGATGCGACTCGTCACATATCGTGACTCTCACGGCTTTCAGCGTGCCGGCGCGCTGATCGAATCGGATTCGGCGATCGTCGACCTCGCCACGGCTTGCGAAGTCGTAAACGGCCATGGGTCCCCCACCTTCGCGAGCGTGCTCGGTTTGGTCGAGGCCGGTGAAGAGGCTCTTGCAGCGGCACGCGTCCTGGTCCGGAAAGCTCCGTCGGCGGCGGTCATCGCGCGTGAGGGCGTGAAGCTGTGCGCACCCATCCAGCCGCCGCCGCAGATGCGCGACTGCTCCTGTTTCGAGCTGCATCTGCGACAGAGCTTCGCTGCTGCGCGGCGCGCGCGCGTGGCGCACTTGCCCGACCCCGAGGAGGCGCTGCGGCAGATGAACACGCGCGCCGACGAGCGCGTCATCGAGACCTTCAATCGCCAGCCGATCTATTACAAGTGCAATCGCTTCGCGGTGATCGGTCCCGACGACGACGTCGTGTGGCCGGCGTACAGCAAGGCGATGGACTTCGAACTCGAGCTGGCCTGCTACATCGGCCGCAAGGGGAAGGACGTGCCGCGCGACAAGGCGCGCGATTACATCGTTGGCTACACGATCTTCAACGACATGAGCGCCCGCGATGCGCAGGCCCTCGAGATGCCCGGCATGCTCGGCCCGGCGAAGAGCAAGGACTTCGACACCGGTAACGTGATGGGGCCTTGCCTCGTCACTGCGGACGAGGTACCCGATCCTTACGACCTGCAGATGATCGCGCGCGTGAATGGCGAGGAATGGGGGCGTGGCACCACGCGCGACATGCGCTGGACCTTCGAGGACGTGATCGCGCACATCTCCCGCTCGGAAACGCTCTATCCGGGCGAAGTGCTGGGCTCGGGCACGGTCGGCAACGGCTGCGGACTCGAGCAGCTGCGCTATCTCAAACCGGGCGACGTCGTCGAACTCGAGATCGAGGCGATCGGCACGTTGCGCACGCGCGTGACGAAGCCGTGACGGGAAGACGCAGTCCTTCGCAATAAGGACGTTAGACGGTGGGCAACGGCTACCGAAATACAGGGTGCCGAACACCGGTGCCCGAGCAATTGAACAACCCACAAGAAGTGGCCGTCAGGCCCATCGAACGAGGATCGTCCTTACGGACGGCTTCACTCCACAGGAGATGACAATGTTGACCAAGGCAAGCTACACGTTGGCGGACGGTACGCCGCTGTCCGATCTGGTTCGCGTCCCGACGCGGGAAGTCCAGATGCGGGCCCTGTCGGATCCGGAGATCTATCAGCTGGAGATGGATCGCGTCTTCGGCAAGACCTGGCTGCTGCTCGGGCACGAATCCGAAGTGCCCAACTCGGGCGATTTCGTCGTGCGCGACATGGGGTCGGACTCGGTCATCGTCGCGCGTGCGAAGGACGGGAACATCCACGTCTCGCTTAACGTGTGTCCCCACCGCGGCATGCGCATCTCGACGGTCGACGCGGGCAATACCCAGATTCACAAGTGCATCTACCACGGGTGGGCATTCAAGCCGAGCGGCGAGTTCATCGGAGCGCCTGTCGAGAAGGAGTGCATGCACGGCAAGATGATGCCGAAGGAGGAGCTGGGCCTGCCGCAGGCGCGGGTGACGCTCTACGGCGGCATCATTTTCGCGACCTGGGACTTGGAGGGACCGTCGTTCGAAGAATTCCTCGGTGATGCGAAATGGTACTTCGACACCCTGTTCGAGCGCAGCGACAAGGGGCTCGAAGTGCTCGGCCCGCCGCAGCGTTTCATCGTGCGCGCGAACTGGAAAGCCGCGGGCGAACAGTCCGCCGCCGACGGCTACCACACGCTGACCCTGCACCGCTGGCTGGGTGAGGTCGGCAACTACTCCAAGAGTGGCGACGGCGGCAGCGCGGACCTGTCGCCCGAGATGTACGGCGTCGAGGTGAGCTCGCCGCATGGCCATGCGCTGCGCTGCATCGACCTCGGACGCAAAATCAAGAAGCTCTCCGGCCTCGATCCGGCGGAGCTGACGGTGGATCAGAAACTCGAAGCACTGCCGCCGCCGGGGATGACGCGTGAAATGTTGCCTCAGCTCAGGAAGCACCTGAGCGAAGAGCAGCTCGAAGTGATGGTGTCGATGCCGCCGCAGGTGGGCGGGATTTTCCCCAACGTGCTGTTCGCGTTCGTGTACATCCCGCAGGCCGACGGCTCCGTGCTCGGCCTCACGCTGCTGCACGCCTACGTGCCGAAGGGGCCGGATCAACTCGAGTTCGTGAACTGGGTGCTCGCTGAGAAGGATGCCCCGCAGGAGCTCAAGGACAGGATGCTGATGCAGAGCATCCAGTTGTTCGGCACCTCGGGCATGGTCGAGCAGGACGACTCCGATACCTGGCCCCACATGACCCTCGCCGCCAAGGGCGCGCGCGGGCGTCGCTCGACCCTCAAGTACCAGGCGGTGTACGAGACCGGCGCCCCTGCCGGCTGGCCCGGGCCGGGCATTGTGAATGAAGGGTTCACCAAGGACGACACCCAGTGGCACTGGTGGCTGTACTGGAACGAACTGATGAACGCCAAGGCCTGAGCCGTCCGGTCCGACCCAACACCTTCGAAGGAGCGACACATGAGCGCCGCACAACAAGTTGCCGAGAACGCCCCCGTCATCGGAAACCCGATCCCGGTCGGGGCCGAAGTCTATAATCGCATCGTCGGCTTCCTCTACCAGGAAGCGACCCTGCTCGACACGATCCGTCTCAAGGAGTGGGGCGCGACGCTTGCGCCCGACCTGGTCTACACCGTGCCTCTGCGACAGACCCGCCCGATGTCCCAGCAGGCCCAGTCGGTTATCCGCACCGTGCAGCACTACCACGACAACTACCGCTCGATCATGGGGCGCATCATGCGGCTCACCGAGACACGTAGCGCGTGGGCCGAGGATCCCCCGTCACGCACCCGCCGCATGGTCAGCAACGTGCAGGTATTCGCTACCGACAGGCCCGACGAGTTCGCGGTCGTGAGCTATCTGCTGCTGACACGCAGCCGTTTCGACTTTCCGGACATGGATGTCATCAGCGGGGAGCGCAACGATCTGCTGCGCGTCGATGGCGAGGGATTCAAGCTCGTGCGTCGCGAAGTCATTCTCGACCAGGCGGTGCTGGGCACGCCGAACCTCGCGATCTTCCTCTAGGCAACCCGGGCGCCGCCGGTCCGGTTACGGATCGGACGGTGCCCGTTCTGTCCTTCGGCACGAGGCTGGTACGAGAGCCAGGACGGGGAGCGGAGTAGAAAAATGGCATCAAACGGAAATCACGCGGCGATCGATCTGACCGAGTTCAGGCAGGGCTGGCAGGTCGTGGTTCTGTCGGTGATCGGGGTGGCGATCAGCATCAACGCCGCATTGCTGTATGGCTTCGGCGTCCTGGTGATCCCCCTCGAGCAGGCTTTCGGGTGGGACCGTGGTTCGCTGCAAGCAGCAATCACCTTTCTGTTCGGCGGCGCCGTGCTCGGCCTGCAACTCGTCGGCTGGCTCAACCTGCGTTTCGGCATGAAGCGCGTGACAGTGATTTCGCTGCTGCTGATGGCGCTCGGCTATCTGGCGACGACGCAGATTGGCGGCTCGATCTGGTCGCTCTACGCAGCATTTTTCCTGCTCCCGATCATCGGCATGGGTGCGCTGGCGGTCACGTGGACGCAACTCCTCAATCTCTGGTTTCACCGCAACCGCGGACTGGCGCTCGCGATCGGGCTTTCGGGCACCGGCATCACCGCCGCGCTGGTACCGAGACTGTTGGGTTGGGGGGTCGAGAACTGGGACTGGCGGGCCGCCTTCGTCATCCTGGCGCTGCTCAATGTGCTGGTGGGACTGCCGCTGACCCTATGGTGGTTCCGCCTGCCTGGCGAACGTGCGGTGAGCGGCGCGAAGGCAGACGACGGTCCGCCGCTGGTGCGGAGCGGCGTGAGCTTCCAGGAAGGAATGCTCCTGCCGCGATTCTGGATCTGCAATGTGGCGTTGTCGCTGGTCGTGTCGGCGGTGGTGGGCCTCGTTACCAGTACCGTGCCGATGTTGCGAGATAAGGGGCTGTCGGCGGCGGATGCGACCCTGGTCTTCGGTTACTTCGGCATTGCGCTGATTTGCGGTCGCCTGGTGGTCGGCTACCTGCTCGATCGGCTGTGGCCGCCCGGCGTGGCGGCCTTGAGCCTTTCCCTGCCCGGGGTGGGTTGTCTGATTTTCCTGTCGGGAACCACCGATCCGGCTGTCATGAGTCTTGCCGCGGCGCTGGTCGGACTTGGCGCCGGCGCCGAATTCGACATCGCGGCCTTCCTCATCGCGCGCTACTTCGGCCTCAAGGATTACGGCCGGTTGTTCGGCGTGCATCAGGGGCTCATCACGGTAGCGTCGGCAGCCGCGCCGCTGATGTTTGCAGCGATGCTGAGTGTCACCGGTAGCTACTTTGCCATGCTCGTCTATTGCACCGTGGCCACCCTGCTCGGCGCGTCATTGCTGCTGACGCTCGGGCGCAGTCCCCAGTTTGCCCTGCACGCCGAAGCGCAGCGGGCCTGATTTCATCCCATTCATCGGAGCCACCAAATGCCCACGATCACCTTCATCGAACACAACGGCACCCGGCACGAAGTGCACGCCGAAGTCGGCCAGTCGGCCATGCAGGCCGCGACCTTTGCCGGCGTTCCCGGCATTCCCGGTGACTGTGGCGGCGCCTGCGCCTGCGCCAGCTGCCATGCCTACGTCGACGACGCCTGGGCGGGGCGTTTTGCGCCCGCCGAAGGCACCGAATACGACATGCTCGAGAACGTCGTCGAGCGCCAGCCCACCAGTCGGCTCACCTGCCAGCTGGTCGTCGGAGCGGACATGGACGGCCTCACGCTGCGCCTGCCGGCTGCGCAGTTCTGAAGACGGCGATCTGAAAAACGACAAGGAGACGGGAAGATGTCGCTCGATTCAGTGGTGATCGTGGGGGCGGGACACGGGGGCGTGCAAGTGGCGATTTCGCTGCGCCAGGAAGGTTTCGGGGGCCGCATCGTGCTCGTGAACGACGAGCCCGGTCTGCCTTACCAGCGACCGCCCCTGTCGAAGGCCTACCTTCTCGGCAAGATCAACGCCACTGCGATGCTCTTCCGGCCGGAGACCTTCTACGTCGATCAGCGCATCGAGCTCGTCCATGATCGGGTAGCGGCGATCGATCGGCAGAACCGTCGTGTCATGCTCGACTCGGGGAGTGCGCTCGACTTCGGCCATCTGGTGCTCGCGACCGGTGCCCACAATCGGCCGCTCAACGTGCCGGGTTCGACGCTGGGCGGCATCTTCGGCATCAAGACCAAGGCGGATGCCGATTTCTTGTCGCCGCTGGTGAAGCAGGCCAGGAACGTCGTCGTGATCGGTGCCGGCTTCATCGGTCTGGAGTTCGCCGCGGTGGCGGCGGCCGAAGGAGCTGCGGTCGAAGTGCTTGAACTCGGCGACCGCCCGATGGCCCGGGCAGTGTCCCCGCAGATGTCGGAGCTCTTCCGTGCCGCACATCAAGGCTGGGGCGTGAAGTTCAACTTCCGTACCGGGCTGGCGGAGCTGGAAGGCGAGGACGGCAAGGTGAGCGCCGTGACGACATCGGACGGACGACGTCTGCCTGCCGAGCTGGTCGTCTACGGCATCGGCGTGATTCCCAACGTGCAGCTCGCGCTCGAGGCCGGACTCGACATCGATAACGGGATTCGCGTTAATTCCAGTCTCCTCACTTCGGACCCGCACATCTCGGCGCTGGGTGACGTCGCCGCCTTCCCGTGCGTGCAAAACGGCGAAAATCTCACGCGCCTGGAGTCCGTGCAGAACGCGGTCGACCAAGGCAAGCTCATCGCGGCCCGCCTCGTGGGCAAACCCGCACCCTACACAGCGCTGCCCTGGTTCTGGACCGACCAGGGCAATCTCAAGCTGCAGATCGCCGGTCTGTCGATCGGGGCAGACAACTACGTGACGCTGGGTGACGCCGCCGCGCAGCAGCTCTCGGTGCTGTGCTTCCGCGGGGACGAGCTGATCGCGGTCGAGTCCTGCAACCGTCCCGGCGATCACGTGTTCGCACGCAAGATCCTCGCACGCCCCCCAGCGCTCACGCCCGCTGCCGCCGCTGCCCCCGACTTCGATCTGAAAGCCTGGGAAGCGGCCAACCGGCCCTGATCGTCCGGTGTGCTACTCGGCGCGATCGCATGTCGGCGTCCGCCGCATCGCGCTCGCGCCGACACCTGGAGCGTGCTTACTCCGCGAAAGCGTGGAGCCAGGACTGGTCGTCGCGGCAAAGGCGTTCCGGATGCGCGGTGAAGTCCCAGGTCGAGCCCACGATGCGAATCGCCTGGGGCGCGCGTTCGGGTTGCTGCACGAAGCAACGGCCGCTCGGGCGGGCGTGCAAGTCCTTGTCGATGTCCCGCAGACGTCCGAGCGCGATCAGCGCACAGCGGCGCAGCACGAGGGCCGCTTCCGCCTCGTCGGCCGCGAGACTGCTGAGCGCCCAGCGCGCCATGCCCTGGCGCATGTCGACGCCGGCATAGGGCGAGGGGGACACGATCGTACGGTCCTGCACTTCCCAGTCGAGCCGCAAACCGTCGTCACGGACCAGACGGGCGTGCGAACGGCCGTCGACATGACGGGGAATTTCGATGTCGAAGAGGCGATGGGAGATCCCCCTCGCCGCTGCGGCGATCGCGAGGCCGGCGAGGTCGAACATATGCGTGCACTGCAGGCTGGCGTCGGTATGGCGGGTTACTGCGCTGGCGATGGGGTCCAGTTGCATGCCGCGTAGTGCGTTCAGCGGTGCGGCGGCATTCGGACACTCCGTGAACGGATGTCGCGGAGCCTCGGCGGAGATTTCGATCACGCGGCCGAGGCGATGACGCAGCGCGACGCGGAAATGGTGAAAGTCGTCTTCGAGGACGGCACGGACTTCGCCCTCATGGCCGGTCTGGCGGCCTTCAAGCTGGATCCGTCGGCAAAAGGAGGGCATTGCAATGGCTTCCGTTTGGGGAGTGTTTCTTTCTTCTTAATGTGTACAATAACAAAAATAGTGTGCAAAAACGCCAGGAGACGAAAATGGGCTTGCTGAAGGACAAGGTTGCGTTGATTACCGGGGCCGGCGGCGGCATCGGGCGCGGCGTGGCGCACAGCTTCGCGCGCGAGGGGGCTGCCGTGGTGATCGCGGAGATCAACGAAGAGACTGGAGCCCAGGTGGCGCGCGAGATCGAGGAGTTGGGCGGGCGGGCGCTGTTCGTGCGTACCGACGTGATGCAGAAGGCGTCCGTGACGGGAGCGATCGAGGCGGCAGTGGCCCATTTCGGCGGGCTGGACATCCTCGTGAACAACGCCTTCGTGCCGACGCCGAACGTGCGCCTCGAAGACAAGACGGACGAAATGCTCGAGCAGACGCTGACCTCGACGATCAAGGCGTCGTGGTGGGCGATGCAGGCATCGCTGCCGCACATGCGGGCGCGCGGGGGCGGGAAGATCGTCAATTTCTACTCGATCGACGTCGAGATCGGCGCGTGGCTGCATGCCGACTACAACACGGCGAAGGGAGGCATCGTCGGCCTCACGCGCAGTGCGGCGGCGGAATGGGGACGCTTCAACATTACGGTGAATGCCGTCGCCCCGACGGCAATGGGTGCGACCTTCCACAAGCTGGCCGCGGAGAACCCCGGTTTCGCCGAACGCTCTGCCGCGATGCGCCCCCTCGGCCGGTGCGGCGATCCGGAACTCGACATCGGCCCCGTTGTGGTCTTTCTCGCATCGGACATGTCCCGCTATGTCACCGGCGAAATGCTGCATGTCGACGGCGGGCTGCACTTGCCCGGCTACAACTCGCGTCCGGCGGATGTGCCGGTGCGCGAATACTGAATCGAAGTTCTGATGGGCCCTGCGGTTCGCCCCGCGGTCCCTCCATTCCCAAGGCACACGCATGAACGACGAAGCCGAGACAGTCGCTGAAGACGGACCGGTAATGGAGTCCGCTCGGCGCAATCGCCGCTCCGACGCGACCATTGCACGAATTCTGGCATCGACGGAAAGGATCATCCTCCAGGGAGGTGCCGAGCGCATTTCCATCATCGACGTGTGCGACGACGCAGGTGTCTCGCGGGGCACGTTCTACCGCTATTTCTCGTCGCAGGACGATCTGCTCGATGCGTTTTCGCGCCACAAACGCGAGGGTTTTCACAGGGCGATGCAGGAAGTGACCGCCCCTTACGACGACCCCGACGAGAAATTTCGCGCCCTGATCGGTTACCTGGAGCACTACGCGGCGCACGGACAGGCGCGGCGTCTGCTGGTGGTGGCACCCGATTATGCGATGAGTTTTTTTCGCCGCGTCTTCAACGACGCGCGCGTGCGCTTGCAGGACGTCCTCAGGGCCGTGTTCGACGCGTGGGATGGGCGTCTCGGCATCAGCATCGATCGCGAGCTCGTGTGCGAAATGCTGATCCGCTACGTATTGAGCGAACAACTCGTCCCCAATGAGCGCGTAAACGAAGGCACGGCACGCATCGAGCGTCTCGTGCGCTCGCTGATCGGTTTTCCTGCCACCAAGGGCGATGAGGCTGTCGAGGTGGCTGCGCCGGCACGTTCCACGGGCTCGCGCCGCCGCGAGAAAGAAAAAACATAAACAGATTTGCAAAATATGTTTATGTTTGGCATGATGAATCTTATCGTTGCAAAGACACCGGTCGAGTGTCGCAGGCAGGAGACAAATCCCCGATAGCCAGGCGAGGTCCGTCCGGCGCATCGATGCTCCCGTCCGCGATTGCGGCACTCGGCAGGTTCCACCAACCTGCACTGGGAGACACCACATGCTCATCGACCTCCACGCCCACGCCCCCCATCCGGATTACTACGACCAGCACCCCTATTGGGGGCCGGCTTTCGAATCGCAGCCCGACGGCGACATCAAGCTTCGCGTCGGCGACTGGATCCTCACGCTCGGCGCGCCCGAGCGAAAAGCCGCCTTGCGCAAGGCGAAGGCCGAGGGCAATGCCCTGAACGTGCAGGACTACATGAGCCGTTGGCGCGACCCCAAGACGCGCCTTGCGGGGATGGATGCAGCCGGCCAAAACGCCCAGGTCGTCTCGGTGCCTTCGCATTGCTACATGTACTGGACGGAGCTCGACTACGCGATACCGTTCTCGCGCAAGGTCAACGACGTGCTCGCCGAGTACTGCTCGGCGGCGTCCGACCGACTGATGTTCTGGGCGCAGGCGCCCCTGCAGGATCCGAAGGAGGCAGCCAAGGAAATTCGCCGCGCGTGCACCCAACTGGGCGCAAAGGGACTGGGTGCGGGGGGGTCGAATTTCGGCGGCCTGGAGTTCGATTCGCCTGAGATGGATCCGGTGTGGGAGGCCCTGTGCGACCTCGACCTGCCGATGTTCGTGCATGGCTACAACCAGTCGGTGACGTGGGGCAAGAAGGCCAATACCGACCGCTATGAAACCACGGCCATCGTCGGCATGAACTACGACGAGACCAAGGCCTTCTGGTACCTGGTGAACGGTGGTGTGTTCGACCGCTTCCCCAAGCTCAAGGTCTACATCACGCACGGTGGTGGCTATGTGCCTTATCAGCTCGGCCGCCTCGCGCAGACCAACCCCAACCTCGACACGTACCACAACAAGAAGCCTGTGCTGGAGTACATGCGCAACTTCTGGTTCGACGTGGAGCTGCACGAGCTGCCGATGCGTCAGGCACTGATCGACGTCATCGGGGCCGACCGCATCCTCTACGGTTCGAATTTCGGAGGCAGTGATGCGGTGCGTCACGACCTCACCGAAGGCCTGCGCCTTTCGGAGGAAGATCTGCAGAAGATCCGCTGGAAGAATGCCTGCGAACTGCTCCACCTCGATCCGGCGAAAGTGGGCGCCGTCGCAAAGGCCGAGGTGGCGGCATGAAACTCGCGCGCTGCAGTGATGGCGGCGCGCCATTCTGGGCCGTCGTCAATGCCGAAGCCCGCACGGTCACACCGATCGTCGGCAGCTTCGCGGATTGGGGACCGGCGCTGACCCGCGCGATTGCCGCGGGGCAGGGCGGAGCAGCCCATTCGGTGCTGACGCCCGGCGGCGATGCCCGGCCGCTGGATTCGGTGCGACTGCTGCCGCCGATCGAGCCGGTCAATCGGGTCGTCGTCGCGGGTGCGAATTACGCGAAGCATCTGGCGGACGACTTCGGCCTGAAGTCTCCCCCGCAGCCCATCGCCTTCCTCAAGGCATACGGCGCCCTGATCGGTGCCAATGATCCGATCCGTTATCCGCCGCTGACGAACGAACTCGATCACGAGGTCGAACTCGTCGTCATCGTGGGGGAGGTGCCGGTCGACCCGGAAGACCCGCTCGCCAGCGTTCTCGGCTATGCCGTGGGCAACGATGTATCGGCGCGCGACCTGCAGCGCAGCGGTCCGGCCGGCATCGGCATGGATCTCTTCGCGGCGAAAAGCCAGGACCGCAGCACCGGAGTCGGTCCGTGGATCGTGACGCGCGACGAGTTCCCGGAGGGGAGCCCGAAACTGCGACTGACCCTGAAGGTGAACGGCGAGACGCGCCAGGACGGCAATACCGGCGAGATGACGTGGAACGTCGCGCAACTGGTGAAGTTCGTCGAAGAGCGTTCCAGTTTCGCGCCCGGCGACATCCTGTTTACCGGATCGCCGGCCGGCGTGGGCCAGGGTACAGGCCGATTCCTCAATCCCGGCGACGTCGTCGAAGCCGGAATCGAGGGGATCGGAACGATCACGAACATCGTCGGGCCCAAACCCGGCGTCTGAGCAAGGAGGCAAGACAAATGCTCGACAAGAATCACAAGGTTGTGGTGGTCGGCGCCGGCCTGATGGGCACCGGCATCGCCCATGCGTTCGCGAGCAGCGGCTTCGCGACGCAACTGGTGGATACCAGCGCCGACGCACTCGCCAAGGCGGAGAAGAGCATTCACGGCATCCTGGATGGTGGCGTGAAGCTCGGAAAGCTCGTCGTGGATGTGGCCGACGCCGCCAAGGCGCGGCTTTCCACGAATACCTCATTGAAACAGGCTGCCGAGGGGGCTCACCTCCTGGTCGAGACCGTCTCGGAGAATCTCGCGGTCAAGAAGGCGGTGTTGGGCGAGGCGGTTCCCGTACTGGCCGCGAACGCGGTGATCGCGACCAACACATCGGCGCTCAGCGTCACCGAGATTGCAGCTTCGGTGCCGTGTCCCGAGCGCGTCATCGGCATGCACTTTTTCAACCCGGTGCACAAGATGAAGCTCGTCGAGCTGGTGCTCGGTATCGCAACCGACGAAGCCACCGTCGCGACAAGCCGCGAATGGTGCGACGCGATCGGCAAGACCTCGATCCTGGTGAATGAGTCCCCCGGCCTGACGACCAGCCGCATGTCCGCGATGCTGGGGAACGAAGCGATGTGGATGCTGCAGGAAGGCACTGCCAGCGCCGAGGACATCGACACCGCGCTGCGGATGGGTTTCAACCACCCGATGGGGCCGCTCGAGCTGGGTGACCTGACCGGTTGGGATACGCGCCTGTCGGTGCTGCGCTACCTCCATTCGACGCTCGGCGAGAAGTTCCGTCCCTGCCCGCTGATCATCAAGATGGTGGCGGCCGGCCGCTACGGGCGCAAGACCGGGCACGGAGTATACAAGTATGACGAGACTGGCCAGCGCGTTCCGGGCTCGGGCCTGAAGGCGAGCAACCTATGAGCGACGTCTTCATAGTCGAGGCCGTCCGCACGCCGGTCGGCAAGTACCGGGGGAGTCTGGCCGGCGTACGCGCGGACCACCTCGGCGCCCACGTCCTCAACGCCGTGGTCGAGCGCGCGGGCATCTCGGCGGGCGAGGTGGACGACGTCATCTTCGGCTGCGTCACCCAGGTCGGCGAGCAATCCGCGAACATTGCGCGCACCTCCCTGCTGGGGGCCGGCTGGCCGGATACGATTCCCGGTCTCACGATCGACCGCAAGTGCGGCTCCGGTGAGGCCGCGGTACACGTCGCCGCAGGACTGATCGCCGCCGGATCGGCGCAGGTCGTCGTGGCGGGCGGTGCCGAGAACATGAGCCGCGTGCGCATGGGCGGCAACCGCGAAATCTACGGCGAGCCCTTCGGCTGGCTGGCTTCCGAGCGCTACGAGCTCACCAGCCAGGGTGAGGCGGCCGAGCGGGTCGCGGACAAATGGGAATTGACCCGCGTCCAGCTCGACGCCTTCGCGATGGAGAGTCACCGCCGCGCTGCGGCCGCGGCCGAAGCGGGATATTTCCGCAAGGAGATCGCGCCGGTACCTGTCGCTGCGCTCAAGGATCGGGACTACGTAGAGCCCGCGCCGGAAGTCTTCGCCGCTGACGAAACGATTCGCCCCGGCACCAGTGCCGAGAAGCTTGCCACGTTGAAGACCAGCTTTCGCGACAACGGCAAGATGACCGCCGGCAATTCGTCGCAGATTTCCGACGGTGCAGCGGTGCTGCTGCTGATGTCCGCAGAGGCGGTCGACCGGCTCGGCGTCAAACCCCGTGCGCGCATCCGCGCCTTCACCACGGTCGGCTCCGACCCGACGCTGATGCTGACCGGGCCGATTGCCGCAACCCGGAAGGTGCTCGCCCAAGCCGGGTTGAATGTCGAGGACATTGATCTGTTCGAGGTCAACGAGGCGTTCGCGCCGGTGCCGATGGTATGGATGAAGGAGCTCGGTGTGTCGCATGACCGGCTCAACGTCAATGGCGGCGCGATCGCCCTCGGGCATCCGCTCGGCGGAAGCGGCTCGCGCATCATGACCTCGCTGCTGCACGAACTGGAACGGCGTGACGCGCGCTACGGCCTGCAGGCGATCTGCTGCGCGGGCGGCATGGGCACGGCGACGATCATCGAGCGCATGTAAGCGGGCGCCGCGGCAGGCAAACGACAGGAGACACGACATGAACATCGACCTTAGCGACCGGCGCGTAATCGTAACCGGCGCCTCACGCGGCATCGGGCGTGCGATCGCGCGTGCCTTCGCCGCGGAAGGTGCGCGCGTTGCGATCTGCGCACGCACTCCCGAAGCGGTCGAAGAGACTGGCAGGGAGCTTGCACAGCAGGCCCGGGCGGTCATCGCGCACGCGGTGGATGTGACCGACACGCCGGGTGTGAAGGCCTTCGTGGATGAGGTCGCCGAGAGCTGGGGCGGGGTCGATGTCCTCGTCAACAATGCCGGCCAGGGGCGGGGGGGGAATCTGGACACGCTCACCCCCGAGGCGATCCTCGAGCACGCCAACATTCTGCAGATGGGGCACTTCCGCTTCGTGCAGGCGGTGGTCCCGTACATGCGCCGGCAACGCTGGGGTCGCATCATCGAGATCAACGCGCTGGCCGGTGCGATCCCGACGCCGGACGGCATCCCGTCGGTCATCAATCGTGCGTCCTGCCTCGCGCTCTCCAAGTCCCTCGGGATGTCGCTCGCGAAGGAAAACATCCTCGTCAACTCGCTGAACATGGGTTGGATCGACACCGGCCAGTGGGAGCGCCATTTCAGGGAGGTCGGCCCCGGAGTCTCCCGTGAGGAGTTCAACGAGATGGTCCTCAAGGTGGTGCCGATCGGGCGTTTCGGCAAGCCGGAAGACGTGGCAGGCATGGCGCTGTTCCTCGCCAGCGAATACGCCAGCTTCATCAGCGCGGCCTCGATCGATATCGCCGGTGGGCTGCAGGGCCAGATCGCGTACTACCCGACACTCAAGCGCGATTTCACCGAAGCCGTGAAGCGGCGCAACGAGGGCTCGGCGACGGTCTGATTCGTCGGTGCCGATCTGGATCGGCGCGTGTTTTGACGATGTCAAATCAATTGCTGGGTAGGCGGGTGATGCGGGGTAAAATTCTAATTAGAGAATCTATGTTCGAATGTAGAATTTTAGGAAATTACTCGCTACAATTCAGTTGTGTGAAAACCCGCCGTACCGGGACACGCAGCGATTGATCTGAAAAGAGGCCGGATTCGCCCTTCAATGAGGCGTGAAAAGACAAGGTCAGGGCGTCACGGTCATCGATATAACCAGAGGAGACAAATTCATGAATAATGGGAGCAGGTCTGTCCGTACCCGGTTCGCGCTGCGAGGCGTCACTGCCGCGCTTGCACTTGCATGGGTGGGGGGGGCGTCGGCGTTCGAGGTCGAAACCGGCAACCCGGACGTCAAGATGCGTTGGGATAACACGATCCGATATACGACGGGCGTGCGCGTCGAGGATCAGGACAAGAAGCTGATGCGCAACCCGGTCTATGACGAGGGCGACAGCAAGTTCGATCGAGGCGACGTCGTGACCAACCGTCTCGATCTGCTCTCAGAATTCGATGTTAGCTATCGCGGCAAATTCGGCGCTCGTGTAACCGGTGCGGCGTGGTATGACCATGCCTACGATGATCATTCGGTGACTGCGCCGACCGGCACTGCCACCGCCTACCGCAACGACAAGTACAACGGCACGGTCAAGCGCTATGTGAATGGTCCCTCGGGCGAAATCCTCGACGCCTTCGTCTGGACCAACCTCGATCTCGGCACGGTGCCGTTCAACCTGAAGGTCGGGCGCCAGACCAACGTGTGGGGTGAAGGCCTGCTGATCGGTGCGCATGCAATCTCCTACGGACAGTCCCCGGTCGACGGGGTGAAGGCCGTAACCAACCCCGGCATCGAGACCAAGGAAGTTTTCCTTCCGATCGGGCAGGTGCATGCAAGTGCCCAGCTCACGGACAGTGTGACCGTCGTCGGGCAGTATTTCTACGACTGGGAGCCTACCCGCGTACCGCACGCCGGCACTTACCTGATGGGTGCCGACACCGCGCCGTCGTCCGATAACCTTTCCTTCGGGATCGGCCAGCTCAAGGCCTCGATCATCGACGCGAAGGAACCGAGCAAGCGCGGCAATTGGGGTGTGGGTGCGCGCTGGAATGCCGAGGCGATCGAGTCGACCTTCGGTGCCTACTACCGCAAATTCGACGACTACGCGCCGGAACTCGGTGTGCAGCTCTCGGACTTCGTTCGCCTCGGTCCCGCCGTATTGCCCAGCAAGGCACGCTTCCTGTATCCCGAGGACATCGAGCAATACAGTGTGAGCTTCTCGCGCGTGATCGGTGGCGTAAGCGTGGGTACCGAGTTGTCGTACCGCAAGAACGGGCCTTTGAATACGCCGGCGTCGCATACGCTCGACTCGGGCGCGCGCGGCGACACCTGGCATGCGGTGGTGAATGGCGTTTATCTGTTACCGCAGACGCCGATGTGGGATACCGGGACATTGATTGCGGAGGTCGCATACAACCGACTCGATCGCGTGACCGAGAACGAGCAGCTGTATCGCAAGGTCGGTGCGGCAAGTTGCGTCAATTCGGCAATCGGACGCCCGAGGACCGGCACCAAGCGCGACGGCTGTTCGACCGTCGATGCCCTGCAACTCGCGGTCAGGTTCTCGCCGCAATATCTCAACATCTTTCCGTCATGGGACCTGGCGGTGCCGGTCAGCATCAACTACGGGCTTTCCGGAAACGCACCCTCTTCAGGTGGCGGCACAGAGGGTGAGCTGCGTTGGTCGATCGGTACCACCTGGACCTATGCGTCCAAGTACGAATTCGCCCTCAACTACTCCGACCGCACTCTGCCAGTGCGCAAGGGCGTCGTTCGCGGTGAGGAACGGATTACCGGCGGTGCCGCCCACAGCAACTCTTCGGTTGGTGTGATCGACCGTGGCTGGCTGTCCTTCACGTTCAAGACGGCTTTCTGACAGGCCGCAAACAGGAGACGAGAGACATGAAGATGCGCAATTTCGTATGGGCCGCCGCGGCGGTCCTCTCGAGCCACGCGATGGCAGCAGTTACGGCAGAAGAGGCGAAACAGCTCGGTGCGACGCTGACCAAGTACGGCGCGATCCAGGCGGGCAACAAGGAAGGGACGATCCCCGAATACACCGGGGGGCTGACCAAGGCTCCGGCCGACTTCAAGCCCGACAGTGGTTTCTGGGCCGATCCGTTCAAGGACGAGAAGCCCCTGCTCCGGATCGACGGCAAGAACTATCAGCAGCACGCAGACAAGCTGTCGGAAGGGCAGAAGGAGCTTTTGAAGAAGTACCCGAGCTTCTATATGGATATCTATCCGTCGCACCGGACAGCGTCGTATCCGGCCAAGATCCTGAACAACACGGTGCGCAATGCGACGACGTGCAATACCGCCAAGAACGGCCTTTCCGTCGAGGACGCGTGCCGGGGCGGTCTGCCGTTCCCGATCCCCAAGACCGGCTATGAGGTCATGTGGAACCAGCAGCTTCGCTACAAGGCCGATACGACCACCAAGTCGTCGCGCTCGTGGGTCGTAGACTCCAACGGCAAGGTGGTCATGGCGGCCCAGCAGAAGACGATGGAAGAGACGCCTTACTACCATGACGACCTGGACGGCCGCGACGCAAAGCTCTACTGGCGCACCTACTCGGTAACTCAGGCGCCGATCCGCAAGGCAGGCGAGGCGACCGGCCTTTCGGATTTCCTCGATCCGACCGAGAAGCCACGCCGCGCGTGGAGCTACACGCCGGGACAGCGCCGCATCAAGCTCGCCCCGGAGTTCGCCTACGACACGCCGGTCGCAAGCATGGGGGGCGTTACGCTGTTCGACGAGCTCTTCGTGTTCTCGGGACAGATGGACCGTTTCGAGTTCAAGCTGGTCGGCAAGAAGGAGATGTACATCCCCTACAACGCCTACAAGCTTTATTTCGGTTGTGGCGTCGAAGAGCAGTTCATGGACAAGCACCCGAATCCGGCCTGCTGGCGTTGGGAGCTTCACCGCGTCTGGGTCGTGGAAGCGACGCTGAAGCCGGGCGTCCGCCATGTGTACGCCAAGCGCATGTACTACTTCGACGAGGACACTTACGGCGCAGGCCTGTACGACGCCTTCGACCAGAGCGGCCAGTTGTATCGCTCGATCTTCAACTCGATGGTTCAGCTGTACGACGTCCAGGCGCCCTACACCGTGAAGAACGTGGTGTATGACTTCAACAAGGGCATGTACGCGCTGGTGAATGACGGCCTGGTAGGCGGTTACGGCGTTCTGAAGGCGCCGAAGGCCAACCGCGAACTCAACCCCGAGGCAATCGTCGCGCAGGAAACCGCGCGCTGATCGTCAGTCCTCATGTGGGAGCGGGCATCGCGGCTTGCCGTCTTGCCCCTTCCGGTTCCGGCTCACTCCAGATAGATCCCCCCGCCCGGTGCTTGTTGTGGGCGGCGGGGATCGCATCGGCAAGGAGTTGTCTCTTGAATCGCGTTAGCAGTTCGATCTCCCGTTCCATGGTCCCGGGCCGGCGTCTGCGTCTGACCCTTGCGGCAGCGGTTCTCGGCGCGGCAGGCGTGGCGCTCGCCACGGGTTCCGCCGTGCGCGACGTATTGGCCGTCCCCGCGGTGATCTCTCCCCTGTCCTTGCGGAGTGCAATGTCAGGAATCGCCAGCAAGGATGGGCGCGCCCTGGCCGTCGGGCCGCGCGGGATCATTCTGCTGTCACGCGATGGCGGTCGGAACTGGTCCCAGATCGTCGCGCCGGTGAGCGCAGACTTCACGACGGTGCGCTTCGGGGCGGGCAGCACCGCATGGGCGCTCGGACACGATGCAGTCGTCCTGCGTTCGGATAACGGCGGGGAAACCTGGTCCCGGGTGATGGACGGTCATGCTCTCTTCGAGCTGCTCTCCAAACACTACGGCGCTCTGGCCAATGCGGGCAACGAAGAGGCGGAACGCGTGTTGCGGGACGTCGAGATGGCGGCCGAGCAGTCTGCGACGCCGGGCGTGCTGGCCTATCCGTTTCTCGATATCCACGTAAACGAGCGCGGCGAAGGTTTTCTGGCCGGCGCTTTCGGTCTCCTGCTGCATACCACTGACGGTGGCACCACATGGGAGCCGTGGATCGAGCGCGCGGACAACGGGCGTCGCATGCACCTGTATGCGATCGAGCCGACGCCCGACGGTGGGGTGTTTCTTGCCGGAGAGCAAGGTCTGGTACGTCGCCTCGATCGGGACGCGGCCCGGTTCGAGACCATCGAAACGCCCTATAAGGGTACGTATTTCGGCATCACGGCAGGGCACTCGAAGCTGATCGCCTACGGGTTGCGCGGCAATGCGTTTATCAGCCGCGATGGGGCAACGAGCTGGTCGTCTCTCGCCATGGGCAGCGATGCGAGCGTTGTCGCCGCACTCGACCGCGGCGCGGGACGGCTGGTGTTCGTGACCCAATCTGGTCAGGTCCTGCTGAGTAATGACGATGGGGCGAGCGTGGCAGCGCTCGAGGTGCCACGCGGCGGGGAGGTATTCGCCGCTGCGATGGCCGGTCCGGAAGAGATCCTGCTCGCCCGGGTCAATGGTGTTGATCTGATCCGTTTGCCCCTCCGGTAACGGCCTCTCCTGATACTGAAATTTGCGAGACACAGCATGGCAGGCCACAGCGAACAAAGAGTGATGCCGGTGATTCGGGACCTGAAGGATTTCGATTTCGGTTCCGGCAGCGTGCTCGAGCGCATCATCTTCAACAATCGCATCGTCGTGCTCCTGGCATGCCTTGTGGCGACTCTCGTACTCGGCTTCGCCGCGACGCGCATCCAGGTTAATGCGAATTTCGAGCGGATGATTCCACTCGGCAGCCCGTACATCAAGAATTACCTCGATAACAAAAGCGAGTTACCGGGCCTGGGCAACACGATCCGGATCGTCGTCGAGAACAAGTCGGGGGACGTCTTCGACCCCGGGTACCTCGACGTGCTCAAGAAAGTCAATGACGACCTTTACCTGATTCCCGGCGTCGATCGCTCGTGGATGAAGTCGATCTGGATGCCGATTGTCCGCTGGCGCGAGGTGACCGAAGACGGCATTACCGGCGGCGCGGTGATGCCCGCGAGCTTCGACGGCAGCGCGAACGAAGTCGCGAAACTGCGCGAGAACATCGGCAAGGCGGGCATCGTCGGCAGCCTCGTCGCGAATGACATGAAGTCGAGCATGATCGTGGCGCCGCTGCTGGATATTCATCCGAAGACCGGTGAAGCGCTGAATTACGGTGAGTTTGCGGACGCTCTCGAAGCGAAGATCCGCACCTACGAGAGTGACAAGGTCGGCATTCACATCGTCGGTTTCGCGAAGATCGTCGGCGATCTGATCGCGGGCCTGCGCGAGGTGATGGTGTTCTTCGCGGTGTCAGTCGTCGTTGCCGCGTTCTTCGTCTATCTCTACACCCGCTGCGTGCGCAGCACGATGCTTCTTGTGACGGTCGCCGTGATCGGCGTGGTGTGGTTGCTCGGGCTGATGCAGTTGCTCGGGTATGAGCTCGATCCGTATTCGATCCTGGTGCCTTTCCTGATCTTCGCCATCGGGCTGTCGCACGGCGCGCAGAAGATGAACGGCATCATCCAGGACATTGGCCGCGGCACCCACAAGTACGTCGCGTCACGCTACACCTTCCGGCGCCTGTTCATGGCCGGTCTCACGGCACTGCTGGCGAACATCGTCGGCTTTGCTGTACTGATCATCATCGACATCCCGGTTATCCGCGACTTGGCCCTGACCACCAGCGTCGGCGTTTCGGTCCTGATCTTCACGAAGCTTTTCCTTATCCCGGTCGCACTCTCCTATCTCGGCGTCAGCGAATCGGCCATCCGGCATGCCACGGCGGACGACATGAGGGCGGGCGGCCGGCGTTCGTTGCCGGGGCGGATCTGGCACGGTTTGGACGAACTCACCGAGCGGAGGTGGGCGATTGCGGTCATCGCCATTGCCGCGATCGTGACCGTCGTCTCCGCAATCGTCATGCAGGACCTGCGCATCGGAGATCTGGATGCCGGGGCGCCCGAACTTCGTCCCGAGTCGCGCTACAACCGCGACAACGCATACATCACGGAACACTACGGGCTCTCGAGCGACCAGTTCGTGGTCATCATGAAGACCAGCGACGAGGGCTGTCGCCTGTATTCCAACCTGCAGAAGATGGACGGGCTGGCACAACTGCTGCGGCAGGATCCGGCGGTCCAGACGACGACCTCACTGGCCGAAACGGTGCGTTTCGTGACCTCGGCGATGTTCGAGGGCAGTGGCAAGTGGCTCACGATCAGCCGTAACCAGTCGATCACGGACGGCTCCGTGTCGGCAGCCGTCATCGCGACGCCGGACATCACGAACCAGAGTTGCTCCGTGTCGCCGCTGGTGGTGTACCTGAAGGACCACAAGGCCGATACCCTGGCGCGCATCCTGCAGACCGGGGAAGCGTATGCGGCCGCAAACAATTCGGCGCCCGATGCGAAGGAGCCGGTGCAGTTCCTGCTCGCTGCGGGCAGCGCGGGGATCGAGGCGGCGACCAATATCGAGGTACAGAAGAGCATCGTCACGATGTATCTCGCGGTCTATGGTGCAACGGCTCTGCTGTGCCTGATCACGTTCCGCAGCGTTCGCGCGACGATCGTCGCACTGATCCCACTCGTCATCACCACGATCCTCTGCAAGGCGCTGATGGTCTGGCTCGGGATCGGACTCAAGGTCGCGACCCTGCCGGTCATCGCGGTTGGTGTCGGTGTCGGTGTCGACTACGCGCTTTATCTGCTAAGCGTGCAGATTGCCGTCCAGCGCCGCGGGGGAAGCTTGCGCGATGCCTATCGCAAGTCGCTCGACTTCACGGGCAAGGTGGTCGCGTTGGTGGGACTCACGATGGCTGCCGGCGTGATCACATGGGCATGGTCGCCGATCAAGTTCCAGGCCGACATGGGGATCCTGCTGACCTTCATGTTCCTGTGGAACATGCTCGGTGCTCTGATCCTGATTCCGGCGCTGTCGCATTTCATGCTCAACCCGCGCGAACCGAGCGGCGCACGTGGAACCCTTTTGCGCGCGGCGGCCTGATTCCTCAAGAAATTCAAGAAAGCCGACATCGCCCGGGCGGGCGGCTGGCGGACAAGACAGACCACAACTGGAGACAAGACGATGTTCGACCTCTTGCTGAGTGCCGACATGATGCTGCCTGATCCCGACGACATGGCTGCGCGACTGGTGAACAAGCTCGGCGTGCACGGCCATCCTAACTGGCGTCAGGCGTTCGACGACCATCCCTACATCGCGCATTTCCTGCGCGTGCACAAGTCGCTGGCGGTCTCTCCGACCCGACTCGAACCGCAATGGCATCTGGATCGCGAGAATCCGGGCGACCCGATGTTCCACGAGTTCCTCGAGAGCCTGAAGGACTACCAGGGACGCCATCGTCCGATGCTCACCCACTCGGTCGTGCTCGCGCTGCAAGGGCCGAAATTCGACGCCTTCGTCGACAAGCTGATGCGTCGCGGGTTGCCGTTCCGGATGGCCCAGCGCACGCCGGACATGCCGTTCGACCGGTTGTGGCTCGGCGCGACGCCCGAGCGGCCGCGTTACACCCCGGTGGTGGATGGCGGCCTGTGCATCGAGGTGATGCCGACCGAACCGCTGCAGATGCCGTCCGAGACATTCGCCGCGCAACCCATGCAGCCGCGCGACCCGAAGCCGGGCGACATGGTGCGCGTCAGCGCGCGCGGATTCCTCGTGCGCGATCTGGACGAGACGCTGCGCTGCTGCTCGAAGAATCTCGACTGGGAGCCGAGCGGCGAAGTCGAAGCGCTGCATCGCGAGGGATACCGCCGCGCGACGATGCCCTTTACGGTAGCCAACAGCGCCAGCCTCGACGTGATCCAGCCCAGCCGCTGGAACAGCGACGCGGGCCTGTACCTGAACAACTGGGGGCCGGGTCTTTACTACATCCGCATCGCAGTGAATGGCCTCAAGGCCAAGGCTGAGGACCTGCGCGCGCGCGGGACCCGTTTCCAATGGATCGAGGAGTCCGAAGCCGTCGGCGGCGGCGCGATGATCCGGATCGATCCGAGCGAGATGCGCGGGCAGCTCATCGAGTTCGAGGAGGTCTGACATGGCATCCGACCTTGCGGTCAAGAATGCCGGGGCCGAGTCGATGGCGGTCCCGCTCAACGACGCCGTGGTCGTGGAGCGTCAGGGCAGCATCGGCTGGATCGTGCTGACCCGTCCGGCCCAGATCAATGCTATCAACGACGAGATTCGCACCGGCGTTCCGCAGGCTCTGCGGGATCTCGAGGCAGACCCGTCGATCCGCGTGATCGTCATTCGTGGGGATGGCCCGCGGGGTTTCTGCGCGGGCGCCGACATCAAGGAACAGCGTGGCCCCGAGACCTCGATCGAAGTGCGCCGGCGCATGCAGGGCGCGCGCTGGGTCGAGGCGTTCGATGCGGCCGAGAAACCCACGATTGCGGCCATTCATGGCTATTGCATGGGAGGGGGCATGGAGCTCGCCCTCGCTTGCGACATCCGCTTTGCCACGCCCGACGCGGTTTTCAGTCTGCCAGAGACTGCCCTGGGCCTGATTCCCGGCGGCGGGGGAACCCAGCGCCTGCCGCGCGTGGTGGGGCCGGGCCGGGCGATGGACCTGCTGCTCACCGGTGACCGCCTGAGCGCCGATGAAGCGAAGGCGATCGGGCTGGTCACCCGGGTGGCGAGCGCGCCGGACAAACTGGTGGAAGAGGTGCGTGCCTTCGCGATGCGCATCGCCTCACGGGCGCCGGCGGCGACGCTGTGTGTGAAGCGCGCTGCGCGTGCCGCACTGGACGTCGACCTCAAGAAGGGCCTGGACCTCGAGCTGGATCTTTTCGCACTGCTCAAACCCAGCGACGACGCGAGGGAGGCGGCGACCGCCTTTCGCGAAAAGCGCGAACCGCGCTTCACCGGTCGCTAAGCGACGCGCTCTGCGCAGAGAAGAATCAGGAGACAGACAGATGAGCGAGCGAAAACTGGATGGCCGTGTCGCGATCGTGACCGGGGCGGCCGGCGGCCTCGGCGCCGAATCGGCCCGCGTGCTGGCGATGCACGGTGCGAGTGTGGCAATCACGGACATCGATCTCGACGGCGCACGCAAGGTGGCCGCCGAGATCGAGTCGGGCGGTGGGCGCGCGATTGCCGTGCGGGCCGACGTCTCGTCCGAGGCGGACGTCGCGGCGATGGTCGCGGCGGCGGTGGACCGCTTCGGGCGAGTGGATGTCCTGTACAGCAATGCGGCGATCCTGAGCGTCGAGCAACGCGAGCGCGACCGCGACGTTGCCAACATGGACGTCGAGGCGTGGGACCGCGCGATGGCGGTGAATCTGCGCGGTTCGATGCTGTGCGCCAAGTATGCGATCCGCGAGATGCTCAAGCAGAAGAAAGGCTCCCTGATCTTCGCGACCTCGGGGCTCGGCGCCCAAGGCGACCTGTCGCTGTCGGCCTACGCCGCTTCGAAGGCGGCGCTGATGATGCTCAGCAAGTCGATCGCGACCCAGTACGGCAAGGAGGGCATTCGCTCAAACGCGCTGCAGATCGGCCTCGCGCCGGCGGAGAACGCCCACGGGAGCATGCCGCCGGCCGTGATCCAGATCATCCGCGACAATCACCTCACGCCCGATGTCGGCACCCCGCGCCAGATCGCCGACGTGGTGGCCTTCCTCGCGTCCGACGAGTCGTCCTTCGTGACCGGCACGACGCTGGTCGCCGATGGCGGTTTCTCATGCCACACGCCCTCGCTTGTCGCAATGAAGGCCCTCTTCGCTCAGACCGGCGCGAAGGGAATGTAAGGAGTCGTCGATGAAAGCAGCTGTCATCAGCGAGCGGGGCGCCGCTCCAGTCGTGCAGGAGTTTCCGGAACCGGCGTCCCAGGAAGGCGCCGTCCTCATCGACATGGACACGGCGGGGCTCGGGGGCTGGGACGTACTCGGCGCGTACCGGCTGGGCGTGCAATACCCGTGCGTGATCCGCGGCGAAGGCGTGGGCAGGGCGCCGGACGGCCGCCGCGTGTATTTCGGCGAGCGCTCGGTGATGCCCTTCGGGGCGTGGGCCGAGCGTACGCTGGTGCCGGCCGATGAGGTCTGGGACGTGCCCGACGACGTCGACGACAAGACCGCGATCACGATGGGCATCGCCGCCACCGGCGCACTGGTGCCGCTCGAGCAAGCCAACATCCAGCGGGGTGAGCAGGTGCTGGTGCTCGGTGCGACCGGCACGCTCGGGCAGGTGGCGCTGCAACTCGCGCGCTATCTCGGCGCGGGCAGGGTCGTCGCGGCCGCACGCTCCGCCGAGACCCTGCAGCGCCTGAAGACGCGCGGGATTGCCGACGAAGTCGTGGCGCTCGGTAGCGAGAACGATGTCGCGGCGTTGAAGGACGCGGCGGGCGACGGTTTCGACGTCGTGCTCGATCTGGTGTGCGGGCAACCGATGCTCAACGCCCTCAAGGCGACCCGATGGGGCGCACGCATCATGACGATCGGCACGGGTGCGGGGCGTCAGATCAATCTCGACATCGCCGATCTGCTTTTCCGCACGCTGTCATGCGTGGGTACGGGGCAGCGTCCGCCGGCCGATCGCCGCGCGATCTGGGAGCGACTGCTGCGCATTGCACACACAGAGAATATCCAGGTCGACTACGCCGACTATACGCTGGATCAGGCTGTCGAAGCCTGGGCGTCGCAGATTGCCGGGCCGCACGCGAAGATCACCGCGCGGATCAGGGGCTGACCGGCAAGGGGCAGGGGAGGCTGAGCATGGGACGATGGTGGGTGGTCGCGCTGTCCGAGGCGGTGCACGGTGACAAGGCGCTCGCGGTGACCTGCGAAGGCGAGCAACTCGCCGTGTTTCGCGACGGGAAGGGCGCCGTGTTCGCGCTGGAGGACCGGTGTCCGCACCGGCGTGTGCCACTGTCGCCCGGACCCGTGAAAGCCGGTGGTCTTCAGTGCCCCTACCACGGCTGGACTTTCGACGGCGCGACGGGCCTGTGCAATGACATTCCCAACCTGCGTCGCGATGAGCGGGTGCCGGCGCGTTATGCGGCGCGCGCCTTTCCGGCGGCCGAGGCGAACGGCTTCATCCACGTCTGGCGGGGGGCGGGAACGCCCGCCGCCGTATTGCCGGGCGCGTCGTATCGCGCGGCCGGTCGCGAACAGACCGGTTCAGCGGTGGCTAATATTGCGTTTGAGCAATATCTCGACGTGATGCTCGACGGCCCGGAATGCCTGCTTTCCTTCCCCGGCGTGCACATCACCGATTTCTTCCTCGGCGATCCGCGCCGCGACGGCGAGCATCTTGTCCTCGATCGAGGTGCGGTGTGGAAGGGCAAGGGAAATGGGCCAGCCTTCGTGCGAGACCATTCGCTCTGGGTACGTACTCGCGTACCGCTAAGGGGCGGTGACATTCGCGTGGAACTCCTCAGCGCCGACGAAGAGCCGCTCGTCACGATCTTCATCGCTGCCAGCGAGAACAGGCGCGGTACCACCAGTCTGGTCTGGCGCGGTTTTCGTCATGCCACGGCAGCGCCGCTGTCGTGGCGGTGGCGGATGGCGCGGGCGATCGGACGTGCTCCGTTCGCAATCTTCCCCCATATCGACGGCGCAGCCGCGGCGGCACTCGAAGTCGCACCGTCACGAGATCGCAGATTGGCGAAGACCGATGCGAGGACGCCGGCCGAGCGCGTGGTGCCGGTGCAGGAGAGATGCGTAGTATGAGCGAAGTCCCGATGATGGATGCGGTAGGGCGCGAAGCGGAGGCGACCTCCAAGCGCGACTGGGTACCGATCAATCTCGATCTGCGCGACACCTGGTTTCCGGTCGCCTACAGTGCCGACATCGGCCAGCGGGCGGTACGCCGTATTGTCCATGCGCAGGACGTATATCTATGGCGCGATGGCGGGAGGTTATATGCGGCCGAGTTCCGCCCCGACCGCCTCGAGGCGATGCGCGCAGGTGCAAGTGCCTTCACGAACGGCTCCGGTTTCTATCCGGCCGTCGAGCGCTACGGGTATATCTGGGCGTGGTACGGAAACCCCGATAATGCGCACGAGGAACTGATCCCGAACATCCCCTTCCTGCCGCCCGATGGTCAGGGGATCCCTCGCTACACGCAGCGCGCGGTGCGTTTCGATGCGGCCTCGCCGCTGTCCGTCGAGAACCTCATCGATCTGACACATGCCGACTTCCTGCATGCCAACGCGATCGGTGACGGCCAGTCCGAGAACGATGTCGTCGAGGTCCATTCGACCTCCGAGACGGTGACTCGCATCCGCAACGTCACCCGCAAGTCGGTGGCACCGGTGATGCGCTGGATCGGAGGCGTACGCGCCCAATACCAGGATCTGCGCGCAGTGCTGCATGTCCATCTGCGCAACAACGTGTGCATCTCTTACCCGAACTTCACCCCGGGCTATCCGATTCCGAACGTGCAGCCCTTTGTACCAGTCGGCAAGCACCGTTCTCGCGTTGACCAGACGAACTACACCGTCCATGCGCCGGCACCGTTTCGCTGGCTGATGCCGCGCATCTCCTACGTGATCCAGCCACAGGACAACTCGGTGCTGCGCCCTCAGAACGCGCGCTATTTCGAGTCCACCGAACGCCGCGACCTGAGCTCGCGTTTCGACGGCCCCGGCAACCGCTACCGATTGCTGATGGTGCGTCTCGCCGAGAGGCAGCAGCGCGGGGACTTCGGCTACGGCGCCGATGCCGACCCGAGTGCCGACATTTCGGCAGTGCTCGGCATGCGGGGCTGATTTCTGCAATCCGGATACCGTCCCGGTACAAGGCAACTCGGCACGACCGTGATCCTGGCGGGCTTGGCGATGCTCGGCCCGTTTTCGATCAACACCTACCTGCCATCCTTCGGGGAAATGGCGGTGGTGCTCGGCACGGATCGAGTCGCGTTGCAGCAGACAGTGGCGATCTACTTCGCCGCCTTTGCCTTCATGGCCCTGTGGCATGGCACGATCTCGGACTCCTTCGGGCGCCGCCGCGTGGTGCTGGCCGGTCTGGTCGTCTATGCATTGGCGTCGCTCGGATGCGCGCTTGCGACACAAGTGGAGCAGTTGTGGGTTCTGCGGGCACTCCAGGGCTTCTCGGCGGGTGCCGGGATCGTGATCGGTCGCGCCGTCGTCCGGGACCTGCATGAAGGGCCGCGTGCGCAGCGCATGATGTCGCAGGTGGTGTTGATGTTCTCGATCGCACCTGCCGTCGCTCCTTTGGTGGGCGGCTGGTTGCAGGTCGCGCTGGGCTGGCGCTCCGTATTCGTGTTCCTGTGCCTGCTTGCCACCAGCCTGCTCGTCGCCGTGTTTTTCGGATTACCGGAGACCCTGCCAGCCTCGCAGCGTCACCCGTTCAATCCGGCGGGTGTGCTTCGCGGTTACGCGGCCGTGCTCGGAAACGCGCGCTTCATGAGCTGGGCACTGGCGTATGCCTGCATGTTCGGCGGCTTCTTCCTTTACGTACTGTCTGCGCCGGTGTTCCTGATGGAGCACCTTGGCCTGGGCGAGACCGATTTCCTGTGGATGTTCGGACCTGCGACGGTGGGGCTGATGTTGGGCTCCGCGCTTGCGGGCCGCCTTGCGCAGCGCTGGTCGACGGCATCCACGCTGAAGGCCGGGTTCGCGATCATGGCTGCCGCCACTCTCTGGAATCTCGCCGTGTGCCTCGTCGAACCCGGCGGCACGGCGTGGTATGTGGCGTATCTCCTGTTCTTCAATCTGGGCATGTCGGTGATGATTCCAACGATCACGGTGCGCGGCCTGGATTGCGTACCGGCGCGCCGCGGCACCGGCTCATCGGTTCAGCTGTTCATCCAGACGGGATTCAACGCCTGGATTGCCGCGGTGCTGGCGCCACTGATGTGGAATTCGCTGCTGTCCCTCGCGCTGGGAGCCGCTGCTCTTGCCCTGTGCGGCGTCCTCGGGGTGGTCGTGGCGGGCCGCCTGTCCAGCCCCTCCGAGGCCCATCAATGAGGGGCTGCTCCTTCACGGCTGCGCTATCGGCGAGCGATCGCGAATCAGCTTGATCTTGCGGCCTGGCGGTAGCCTCTGAACAGGATCAACGGCATCCGCAGCAGCGTCCGCCACCCGAGCAGCCGGAGCGCCTGCCAGCAGTCTTCGGGGCGGATCAGGATGGTGGTGGCCATCGAGCCCATGACCTTGCCCTTCATGACCAGGGTGTCGTCCTTTCGCTGGATGGACTTCACTTCGACCATCTCCACGCCTTCCTTGCTGAACATCTTCACGGCTGCCGCTCTCCATCACGTTGGACGTGACCGCAACCGCGCGACGCGGTCGCGGCGTTCCACGGGTCAGTTTTCGATGAGGTCGTCGAAATCCATGCCCAGGTCTTCCAACACCACCTGTGCCGCATTGCGTCCGGACGCTGCGGTGACTCCGCCCCCCGGATGGGTGGACGCGCCCGCCATGTACAGACCTGCCACCGGCGACTTGTACTGCCCGTAGCCCGGGGCGGGGCGGTTGCCCGCGATCTGCCAGTTGTACGAGCCGAAGTGCAGGATGTCCGCACCGATCATCGCGTTGTTGTGGCGCTCGATATCGAGCGGTGTGAACCACGAGAAACCGATGATGTTGTCGTCGCCCATATTGGTCGTGAGCTTGCGCAGGTCGTCGAGGAATCCGTAAGCGATTTCCTTGCCGATCTCGTCCCAACGCTGCGGGCCGCCCTTTACGTTGTAGGGGCAGAACGCGTACATGTTGAGCACACGCTTGCCCTCGGGTGCCCGCGTCTTGTCATAGACGTCCTGCATCACGTAGGCGACGAAGTCGCGGCGCGGGATGCCGTATTCGAGATCGGAGAAGGCGCGTGCGAACTCCTCCCAGTCGGAGTGCGAACGCTCGACCCAGAAGAAATCGTCCACCGCCGGTCCGACCTTGTACTGCGGCGCCTCGTGCAGCGCGAGGTGCAGGTTGAAGGGCTGGAAGCTGTTGCGTTTCAGCCCCCGAATCCGCGGCTCGAATCCTTCCGGCAGATTCGCGCCCGGCACCATGTGCGGGAACACCTGTTGCACGTGCATCGTCGAGATGACGCCTTTCTTCGCGATGATCTCCTCGCCCGATTCGAGCACGACGCCCGTCACCTTGCTGCCATCCATGCGCATCTGCTTGACGGGTGCATTGACGCGTACCGCGCCGCCATGCGATTCGAAGCACTCCCGCAGCTTGTCCGCGAAGGCGCCCGAGCCGCCGACGGGAATGCCGACACCGTAGCGGTGCATGAAGGGCAGAATGATGTAGAAACCGAATCCCGTGCCGTTGTTGAACGGGTTCATCATGGCTTCCGAGGCATAGCGGGCCAACGCGATGCGCACCTTGGGGTGCTCGAACCATTCGCAGATGAAGTCCCATGCGCTCATCGACTGGGTTCGCATCAGCGATTGCCCGACCACGCTCTGCTCCATCATCACGGCTTGCGCCCCCGCGTTCGGGGGTGCATGGAACATGCCCATCACCATCATGTCGAGGTTCTGGAAAACCTCCTTGTTGAAGCGCCGGTAGGCTTCCGCATCCTTCTGCGAGAATTTTGCGATCGCTTGGGCAGTCTGCTCAAGGTCGGTGTAGAACTCGAGCGTGGTCCCGTCGTCGTAGAAGATCGCAGTCATCTTGTCGGGGTTGATGTACTTCAGCCCGAACTTCGATTTCAGCTGCAGTTCGTCGTTGCGCAGCAATGGGTTGGCCTGCAGCAGGGTGTGTGCGACCGAGCAGACGTCATGCTTGAAGCCCGGCGCCGTCAGCTCGCGCGTCATGACGCCGCCGCCGACCTTGTCGTTTTTCTCGACGACGCATACCTTCAGTCCCGCCTTCGCCAGGTAGCACGCGGCCACCAGACCGTTGTGGCCACCACCGGCGACCACGATGTCGTATTGTTCGCTCATGGATATCTCCCGTTATCGGTTCCATCGTCGGGCGTGAGGGCGCCCGCCGCGCTATCGCGGATAGCGCGGGATCTCCTCCTCTCATGCTGCGGGCGCCGTGAAGCGCCCCCGGATCAGAGTGCGGTCTCGGCGTCCGCCTGTTTGAACATGGCGTTGATGTCGCCCGAAGTGACCGGTTTGCCGGCTTCCCGCTTCGGTGCCGCGCCCCCCATGCCTTGCGTGGGCGAGGTGTCGATGCCCTTGGCGCGAGCCTGCGCGCGCAGCGCGCCTACGGTGCAGTTCTCGCGGCCGAGGATCGCGAACGGGTCGTAGCTGTATTCGCGCATCACGTTCCGGTGAGTGACCTTGGCGATGGTCTCGTCGGGGAGGTGCCTGAAGCTCTCCCACACTACTTCCGGAGAATTCGGCCAGGTGCAATCGGAATGCGGGTAGTCGCATTCCCAGCCAACCATGTCTTCACCGATGTGCTTCAGGTTCTGCAGGCCGAAGTCGTCCTCGATGAAACACGTGATGATGTGCTCCTTGAAGATTTCGCTCGGCTTCTTGCCGCCGAAGCTGGCATTCGTCCAGGCCTTGTGATGCCGGTGGGTGAAATCCGCACGCTCGAGGAGGTAGGGAATCCACCCGATGCCGCCCTCGGAAAGCGCCATCTTCAGCGTCGGGTACTTCCTCCACATTGGAGCCCAGATCCAGTCGGCCGCCGAGTTCGCGATCGAGATCGGCATCGAAGTGATCCAGGCGTCGATCGGCGACAGGTCGGAGGCGTGCTCGGCCTTGACGCCGGTGCCGATGTGGCAGTTGATGACCACCGCGTTGTCCGCGCAGGCCTTCCACACCGGGTCCCAGTACGAATCGTGGATCGACGGGAAACCATGCAGGGCGGGGTTGTCGGAGAAGGAGATCGCGTGCACCCCGTCCTTCGCCATGCGGTTGATTTCGGCGGCGGCGGCCTGCGCATCCCACCAGGGAATCAGCGCCATCGGGATGAAGCGCCCCGGGGCGGCGTTGCACCAGTCGTGCAGGTGCCAGTCGTTGTAGGCCTGGATGGCGGCGAGCGATACGTCGCGCGCGTTCTCGTACTGCTGGAAGCGCTGCCCCGCGAAGCCGGGGAAGGTCGGGAAACACAGCGAGCCGAGCACGCCATTGGCGTTCATGTCGTCGACGCGCGCCTGGACGTCCCAAGTGCCGCGCCTCATGTGTTCGTAACCGAGCGGCTCCATGCCGTACTCTTCCTTGGGGCGACCGACGACCGAGTTGAGGCCCATGTAGCCGGTTGCCCGTCCTTCGAAAACCCACACGTCACGCCCCTTATGCTTCTCGATGTGAGGCTCGCGCCCCTTGAAGCGGGCCGGCATGTGGCGCGCAAAGGCGTTCGGGGGTTCAATGGCGTGGTCGTCGATGCTGACGAGGATGAGTTCTTCAAGTTTCATCGCGTGTTGTCTCCGATTCCGCCGTCGCATGCCGCGCACGTGGCCGAGCGGCATGCAGGCGGTATGTTTGTGGTAGTGGTCGCCGTTGCGCGTCTAAAGGATCACGCCCAGGTTGGGGGTGCCGATGACGACTTGGTCGAGCAGGATCTCGCGGCGAGCGAGTTTCAGCGCGCCATCCTCGCGGCGCAGAATGTCGTGGCGGACGCAGGGGATCAGGTCGAAGTAGTCGAAATCGAAACGGCTGCGTGTGAGGAGCAGATAGCTCTCGACCTTCAGGTCATCGCTGTCGTCGATTCGGTAGACGCGTACGTTCGTGACCAGACGCTTGATGCGCGATGGCGGATCCTCGCCCCAGGCGCTCTTGGTGTCGGTAATGCGCTTGACCCGCATGAGCATCGAGCCGTAATTCTCGTGCAGGTGCTGGACGTTGCGCGAATAGGTCTGGTCGAACTGTGACGTCGAACGCGTGTGGCGCAGGGGCGCGTTATATTCGAGGTCCTTGGTGAGCAGCTCCGCCCATTCGCCGAGGCGCAGGTTGTCGAGCATTTCGGCTTCGTCGTAGAGGAAGTCGAGAACCTCGTTGTAGGTATCGCTGCCGGAGGGAATACGGTTCGCCTTGATCGAGGGCGGCAGCGGAGTCGGTTCGAGCAGTTGCTGAAGCATGGAGGTCTCCTGAAATAGGGGTAGTTAGTCGCGCTGTGATCAGTTCTCGGCAGTCATCAGTTCGTACCAGTATTCCCACCAGCGCCACTGGGTGTCGTCCTTCGTGAAGCCGTCGCCGACATCGCCAGGGCCCGGCCAGCCTTCGAGCCTGTTGTTCTCGTACATCGACTGATACTTCATCGTGATGTGCTTGCTCACGGCACCCTTCGCCGCGAGCGTCTGGTGCGGCCAGGTGTCCGAATCGTCCTGCTCGACCATCCCCGAAGTGCCCAGGAGTTGGACGCCAAGGCGCAGCATCTTGGCCTTCAGTTCCGGCGGAGTGTCCTTCTCGGCCAGGATCCAGTTCACGAATTCCAGCTTGTCCGGCCCCTTCGGGACATACGCATGCAGCGCCATGACCCCGATCACGCCATCGGGCGAGGGGATGTAGACGAACTCGAACAGCCCGTTGGGAAAGAAGTTGCCCACCTGGGGCGGACGCCAGGCCATGACGCGCAGCTGGTCATCGCTGAAGCGACGGAGCACTTCCGGCAGCATCTCGGGCGTGATGCCCGGCGGGGGCAGCGCCTCGAGTTTCTCCTTGATCGACAACTCGCTCGGGTCCTTCCCCGTCAGGCGTCGGATCTTGCGGTCCAGCTCGATGCAACGCATGGTGTGTGCGTGCCCGGTGTAGACCTCGGTGCCGTACATCTCCGGCGTCAGATCGCCGCCGCCACCCTCGCTGCCCGGCTTGCGATAGGGGCCTACTTCCGACAGCCAGCGGTGCAGGGTCAGCACATGGAATCCGTCCGACGCCGACTGCTCGCAGGCGGTCTTCCAGTTCGCACGGATCGTGAAACGCTGCGGGGGGCCCAGCACTTCCATGCCCTTGTCAGTACGGCACCAGAGCGTGTCGAAATACCATTTCGCGTCGCCGAGGAAGTCCTCGAAGCTCGGGCCCTCGATGTTCCACGTCGCGAAGACCAAGCCGCCATAGATCGCGACGCGGGCCTTCTTCAGGCCAAGTTCCTGCTTGGTCATCATCTTCCCGTGCATGCATTCCTTCTCGACCGGCGCGCCGATGAAGTCGCCGTTCGGCTTGAATGCCCAGCCGTGGTAGATACAGACGTGAGTCATCGTGTTACCCACGTCGTGGGTCGAGATCTTCATGCCCCGATGGGGGCAGACGTTGAGGGAGACGTACACCTCGCCGTCCGCCCCGCGCGCCATCAGCACGGAATCCGATCCCATGTCGCGGACAACGAAATCGCCCTTGTTCGGGATTTCGGTTTCGTGCCCCAGGAATACCCAGGTCTTGGCGAAGATGCGCTCCATCTCGAGCTCGAACAGTTCGGGATCGGAAAGCGCCCGCATCTTGACTTCGCGGGTTTCGAGGTTGATCAGATCGGAAAGCAGGGTGCCGTCCGAGAGTTTGGGGTTCGATTTTCTGTCCATGTGGTCCTCCTCCTTGAAGGTCGTCCGTTCGTCTGTGCTTTAAAACTGAACATAAACACAAAAGATGTATAATTTAAGCGGAGTATCCTACCGTTGCTCACGGTGTGATTTGATCTATGTCAACAAAAGGGCCGGTGGTGCCCCTCGACTAAACGCGAGATGCGCAGGTTTGCGTGGCTTTGTGGAAGTTGAACACTTTTCCCATAAAGTGGATCAATGCTGTCCCTGCGAGGCAAGTTCAAGACGTGGCAGGAGAGCTGAATGGATTTCGGAATCAATGGACGTCGGGCGATCGTGTGCGCCTCCTCGCGCGGCCTTGGAAAAGCCTGTGCCTTGGCGTTGGCGCAGGAAGGCTGTACGGTCATCCTCAATGGACGTGACGAGGAGCGCCTGAGCTTGGCGGCAGACGAGATCGCGCGGGAGACCGGAGTGAGGCCCGCCACCGTCGTTGCCGATCTCGATACCGAGCGAGGGCGGCAGCTTCTGCTCGCCGCATGCGATGAACCGGACATCCTCGTCACCAATAACGGCGGGCCCGCGCCCGGCAGGATCGAGGATTGGGATCACGCAGTGTGGCTGGGCGCCATCGAAGCCAACATGCTGTCCGGGATACTCCTCATCCAGGCCGTCGTGGGGGGAATGCGGAAGCGCAAGTTCGGGCGCATCGTCAATATCACCTCCGCGATGGTGAAATCGCCGCATCTCCCGCTCGGGCTTTCGACTGCCGCGCGCGCAGGATTGACGGCCTTCTCCAAGGCTTTATCGCGAGCCGTCGCGCGCGACAATGTCACGATCAATAACCTGCTGCCGGAGCGGATCGAAACCGACCGGCTGCGCTACATGATCGAACAGCAGGCGACGAGAGCCGGGTGCAGCTTCGAGGAGGCCCGGAATGACATGCTCAAGCCCGTCGCCGCAGGCAGATTCGGCCGCCCCGAGGAGTTCGCCGCCGCATGTGCGTTTCTTTGTTCAATGCAGGCTTCCTACATATCGGGACAGAACTTGCAGGTGGACGGCGGAAGCTACAGCGGGCTCATGTAAGAGCTCTCACCCGTTGCAACTCACGGCGTCCGGCCGCCTTACAGAATTCAACCTCCGTCGGAGCAATTCATGATCACGCGAATGGACCACTTTACGATCGTTACCGATCGCCTCGATGTGACGCGTCGCTTCTACACCGAACTGCTCGAGATGGAGGAAGGGCCGCGTCCGCCTTTTTCCGTCCCAGGCTGCTGGCTCTACATATCGCAGCAACCCGTGCTGCACGTCATCAGTGTCAAAGAGATGCCCGAGCCGCGTCGGGGCGTTCTCGACCACATGGCATTTCGCGCCGAGGGACTGGTGCGCACGCTGAATCGCCTGGTTGCGGCCGGCGTTAGCTACCGCATCATTCGCACGCCGGGCGAACTGCGCACGTGGCAGGTCTTCTTCACGGATCCGAACGGAGTCGAAGTCGAACTCGACTTCGACCCGGCCAAGAGCGCTCCCGATGATTGGGCTCTCCGGAGAAGGCCGATCTGATTCGCGCGGAATCACGGGTCATACTCGCACCGCCGTTGCTCGACCTGTCATTGCTCCCCCGGTGCGTGGTAGTGATCCAGCCGCCGTGACCGTGGTGACGGGCGTTTGATTAGGACGCTGGAAAGGTCAGGTTGCACCCAAGAAACTTTCAAAAGTCCGCCGTAGTTCCGCGCCGTTGCTCGGTGTGGGGAGACGTTGTTTTGAAAATAAAGTGACGCAAGTGTTTGATTTTACGTATTAGTCACCAGTCTTGTGGCTCCAGGTGTCACCGGTTCGATCCCGGTATGTCGCCCCAAGTAATCAAGGACTTGGGGAAAAGTAGGCAATCTACAAATCGCCAATCGTTCTACAAAACGGCTCGCTGAAAAGCGAGCCGTTTTCATTTTACGGGGCCGACCTTCTCGCCTCGGCGCTTTCGGACATAAGACGGCTACTTACTGGGAGATCGGCCATTGCATCCTCGAGTTCGAGCGGGGCAGTGAAGCCCGCGCCGAGCGGGGTGAGCAGGAACTGCAGCGCCTGTCCGCCGACCTATGGCAGCGCTTCGGACGAGGTTTCAGCGTCGACAACCTGGAGCAAGTGCGCCTCTTTTTGCCTCGCGTATCCGCCCCGGCTGATTTCCGAGGCGCTGTCTCGGAATACGACTGTTCTGCCCTCCGACGGGAAATCCGAGACGGTGTCGCGGAATATCCCGCACCGGCTCAGTCGGGAGTCCCGTTCCCACTTCATGCGCGTGTGTCGCAGCCTCCCCTCGCCGACACTCAAGCTTTCCCCTCGCTTTCGTCCCCTGCTCGCCGACATTGGCATGGGCGTCCTGCTCATCGATGCGGATGTGCAGCCGAGTCTCAGTCGCTATTACCCCATTGCCAGGCGAGCGCGGCACGGACTGACGCAAATGATCAAGCAGGGGGCGCTCAGCGACGACCGCATTTCAACCATCGACTTCGCGCTCGCGCCCGTGCCATTGCGTCGACAGCCGCAGCTCAACCCCAACGGCTGCCTCGACATCGTCATCTCCGATGCGCCACAGGGGGCGCTCCAGGACTGGCTCGCGCCGCGTATGGACAGCGCGCTGCGCATCAAACTCGCCTTGCGCAGTCCGCTGCTGCAGGAGCGCTACGATGTCGTGCTCATCGATACCCAGGGCGCGGTGGGCCACCTTCAGGATGCTGCAGTGCTGGCCGCCGACGTGCTCCTTTCGCCGATCTCGCCCGATATCCTCTCGGCGCGCGAGTTTCTGTCGGGCACCCAGGAACTGCTGAACCGCGTAGAAACGGCTGCGGCGTTCGGCATCTCCGTGCCGCAAATGCTGGCGATCATCTACCGCCACGAAAACACCCGCGACGCACGCGAGATCGGTCAGGCGATTCGCGAGAGCTATCAGCAGCTCAAGTGCAAGGTCCTGCTCCTCAAAACGGTCATACCGCACGCCGTTGCGTACCGCAATGCCGCCACTGCCCAGGTCCCGGTGCATTGGATCGACCCGGTCAAGGCGAGTCCTGCAATGCATGCGCTCCTGTGGGAGCTCATTCCGAGCCTTGACGGCACCCGCGCTGGGGTGCCGCCGGAAGCTCTCAGCGAGGTCGTCGACGGCCATGACGTCCAGAACGCGATTGCCTGACTCCATCTCCGTCAAGGAACTGGCCCAGCACATGGAAAAGCGAGGAAAGCTGCAAGCGCCCGCGTCCCATGGCATAACCGGCGAGCGTCGCGCGCTGCTCGTTCAACACAGCCTGGCCGTCAAGGAAGCGGCCAACGCCGCGACCGACCTCCAGCCGGGTGAGGATGTCGACGGCTGGATGCTCCTGCGGTGCATGGATATCGATTGCTACGACCGCAACCTGCGCGTGCGAACCAACAAGCGCTATGCCGACATCCGTGCCTCCATCGAAGCCCGGGGCGGCCTGAAGGATGCGTTGAGCGTGACCCGCAGAGCGGGTGCCAGCCGCTACATGTGCTATTTCGGCGGCAATACGCGCCTGCAGATCGTCCAGGAGCTATGGCTCGAGACGCACGATGCCCGCTACGAGTGGATTCGCGTCGTGCTGCATCCGTGGGCGGGCGAGGCCGATGTCATTTCGGCCCACCTGGCCGAGAACGAGAATCGCGCCGAAACGCTGTTCTGGGAGAAAGCCCGCGGCACCGCGCTGCTCAAGAGCGAGCTCGAATCCGAGCTCCAGCGACCTCTGAGCCTGCGCGAATTGTCCGAGCACGCCCAACGCTGCGGCCTGAAGCTTCACAGCGTGACCGCCTCCATCTACCTCTTCGCCATCGACTACCTCGCCCCGATCGGCTTGCACCTCACACACGAAAGTACCGCCGCCATTCGCTCCCGCTTCGGGTGCCTAGAAAAGCTCGCCGACGCGCTCAATCTGGATCCCCTGGTGCGCAAGACCGCGTTCGAGGAGCTCGTGGCCGACTTCGCCGCGGAGATCAACGCGGTCCGGGAGATGGACGATCCGCCACGACTCGGCAAGGACGAGGTGGAGACGATCCTTCGCCGCATGACCGCGCAGTTTGCGCTGCTCGCACAGTGCACGCCGGCGGCCGCGGAGTGTGCCGCGCTGGCGGTCGCCGGTGCCGACCGGCAGTTGCCTGATTCAGAGATCCGCCGTCTCCTGCGCGAGCCGCAGCCATGCGACGCAACGTCCGGTGCAACAGATGCGGTGGCGCGCGGGGCGACCGCAGTCTCGCCGCCGGCGAGGAAGGGCAGGGACGCGCGGGCCGGGGCACGCTTGTCGAAGCGTGTCGGCGACTTCGCCAATGCGTTTCGATTGTCCGACTGTGTGCGCCTGGACCCAAAGCTACCACAAGGATTCAGCGTCGAGCCCTTGCCCGCGCCCTGCGACGACGCCGAAGAGGCCGGGTCCGTCGAGCGCGCGGCCGCTCATCGGCTCCTGGCGCAACTGTCGATCTCCGCCAACGGGAGCGACGCCGAGGCCGACCCCATCGTGGCCTTGTTCCGTGATCCGTCCTCCTGGGCGGCTACACGATCCCTCCTCGACGCGTACCACCGCGTATGCGCGGAGAAGCCGCCCAGCGGCGAGGCGGAGTAGGAGGAGCCAGATGATCCCGATCAGAAGCGAGCAACTCCGGTACGCCCTGCTGTCGCATCTCATTCACCTGCTCGACACCGGAGAGCTGCAGACGCTGCTCGAGGCCGGGCTCAGCCCCGACATCCTCGACACCCTGCGTGCCGCGTCCGCCCGCGATCTCCCCTCCATCGCCGGCATGCCGCAGCTCGACGTCCGCATTCAATTCGATCCCGCAACGCTCGAGGCCGCCTATCGACGGCACTGCGCGATCGCCGAAATGCGGCAGCTGATGGAGGATCACGTCATGCACGGCGCCCAACCGCCGCTGCTGGTTCACCTCTTCAAGATGACCCTGGCCGAGATTCAGCAGCAACGCGCGCTGCTGTGCCCCGATCCGCCGCCGCGCGGCCGGCCGGCCCTTCCTGATCCGAGCGTACGCGAGGCGGTCCACAACGCCTGGTCCACCATTCGTTGCACGTGCCCGCCACAGCGTCAGTTTGTGGAACTGCATCGCGCATTCCCCGACCACTCCATCGCCACGCTGTGGCACGTCGTGCACGAGTTCGATGCGGACGCCGAGGGCATCGAGCATCTGGATTCATCCAACCCAACAGCAACGCCACAGCCACTGGATTCCTTCGACCCAGTGCAACGGGGTGTTCGCGTGGATTCTTTCAACCCAGCTGTGCTTCACCGATGTCCGGACATTCCCTTTCCGAGCCGCAGATTACCGTCGAGGTGCTCATTCGCCTGAACGGTGACTACGCCGCCACGGCAGTCCTCCTCGCCCTCCTGTGGCGGGGCGCAGACCGGGCGCCCGTGCGCATTTCCAGCCGCACGCTGGCCGGGTACACCCTGCTGGGACACCAGGTTGTCCAGCGCGCCTTGCTGCGCCTGGAAGCGCGCGGCTTGATCGGCAGTCGCAAGGTCAGTCGCGCGACCGGCGCGTACACCGTCGACATGGAGGCACTGCGCCAGCTCTTGAGCAAGCCGCTTCCCGAATGCGACTTCCTGCCCGGCTTCACGCCCATCCCGGCGCTGGTCCAGCTGCAATCCGTCGACCCGCCCGCGGACGACCTCTCCCACGCCACCTGAGGAAGAGCCATGCCATCGCACCCGATCGCCCCACCACCTCCGCAGTCCTCCCCGGCCCCTGTCGACGATCAGCCCGGACTCCTCGATCCCCTCTTTCCCGGCGGCTCGCCGATCGCCTTCGAGACTGACGATCGGTCTCCGTTTTCCGATCGCTACAGCATTCCAAGGGAGCGCGAGAAGCTTGTCGACCTCATCGAGGCGGATGACCCAGATCCCCACGATCCGCGCTGGGCGCGCTATGAGCTCTACCTCCAGCGCTGCGATGCGCTCAAGCAGATGGAGGCGGAATACCGCGTCACGGCGGGCGCCGACGCAACGGTCGAACCCGTGGTCGCGACCCAATTGCGCGATCTCGGTTCGCTGGTCGACGACGGCGTCGACACCATGACGCTGCACACCAAAGAGGGCTTCCGGATGTTCATGGGGCGGCGACGCGACCCGGCCGGCCAGTACAACGCGATTCCCGGCGGCAAGCGGGTGGCCTCAAGCCTGAAAGCCTTGTGGGCGCTCACGCGCAACAACAACCCTTACGCGGACTGGGCGCTCCTTCGCGCCGATCATCGCATCCCGGAGCTCAGGCGCTCGCTCGATCGCCAGGCGCAACTGCTCAGTGCCGAGCTCAAGAAGCGCGCCGACAAGGGATTGGGGTTTGGCATCCTCAAGTCGCGCGAGCCGAAGGTCCTGGAACTCGGCTTCCGCAGCCCCTACGGCTACGTCATCGCCGAGCTGATCGTGGAGTTCGACTACTACGTCCGCGTGGTCAAGACCCTCGGCCGCAAGGCCTTGTTCTCCGACAAGGAGGCGCATGACGCCATCCGGCAATTCACTCGGCCGATGCGTGCCGCATTCGAGGAATTCATCCGGTTCGAGACCTGACTCACCAAGCCGGACCTGCTCGCACTCAGCCGTGCCGACTTCCTGCCCGGCGCCGACGGCAACGCGCAGAAGCGTGTCGCAGCCGTCACCGGTATCTTCGGTGCTGTGCCAGCCGGAATCTACGCAGGCCACCAAATCTCGCGCCACTCCCAGCGCCGCATCTCGATCTCGGATACCGAGAAGGCGATGCTCGAGCGCGTGGCCGCCGACATCGCGGCCATCGATTCGGAACGTGCCGCAGCTGGCGATGAGGCAACGGATGATGGGCTGGTCGATTGAGGTGTGCTGGTGAGCGACGTGGCACAACCCGAACCGCCGGGTGCTGCCGACGTCGTCGACCGGCACTGCGGCAGTCCGCCTTGTCAACCGGATGCTGACACAAAGGCCTTTACGGGTAGGGGCGGCGCCCCAGCTGATCTGCGGCAGGCGCAGGCCCGTGTTGACAAGATTTACCGCCAACAGGAGGACCTGTCGCGGCTCACACGCCGGGTACGGGGGCGGACCTTCTATCTTTCGGTGCACCGGCGCAAGGCCACGGGCCAGGTTCACCTGCGCTGGCGTGCGGCAGGCGCCGGGGCCCGCGCCGGCCACATCCCATGGGGCGCGATCGACGCCTACTTCGCCCAACTCCCCGGGGCGCTGCGAGAGTGGTATGAGCGCATCCACCGGCGGGTCATCGAGCTCAATCGGCGCGAACTGGAGGCGCGGCTCGCCCTGCGTCACGCCTGCAAGTGAGATCCGTAAATTCCCCCGCGGTGGCGGTACCGGCGTCGGCCGCCGCCGCATTCGTCCCCGACGCCAAGGAGAGCATCATGCCCAATGTATTTCGTGGGAAAGGCAATCTCGGTGATACGCCCATCCTCAAGCACGTCCCCGTCAACGGCGCGGACGAAGTGGTCGCCGAGATGCGCGTGTTTTTCGACGATTACGCCTACGATCAGGTCACCGATGAGTACCAGCAGGTCGGCGGATTCTGGATGAGCGTGTCGCTGTGGGGCCAGCGTGGCGAGGACGCCGCGCGCGTGCTGCGACGAGGCGCACGGGTCCAGGTCGAGGGCGTCCTCAAGCAGTTCATGTACTCGCCCGAGGGCGCCCCCGACAAGGTGCCCGGCTTCCAGGTCACTGCCGACGACGTCGCGCTGTGCCTGGGCCGGGTCGCGGGAGTCGAGTACAAGCCCAAGCGGGAGGTCGCGGGATCGTCGAGCGAGGTGGCTGCCGACGCAGCCTAGGATCCCAGCCAGGCGTTGCTGGGCATTGCCAACCGCCTGGTCCTCGCGGCCTCCCTCCAGAAGACCCCGCCCGTGCGTGCCTTCATCGACGAGGACGGAATTGGCCCCGGCAACTGGGCGGGCGGCCCGGTTCTCGCCGGCTGCGACCAGCAGGTCGCCTATGTCAGTTACAACGGGCGCGTCTGGCTGCCCGGAACGCCGCCTCGCTCGGTCTGACGACGGTCGATAGCCGCAGGGAAAAAAAGTAGGAAAGCGTTGCCGACTCCGCCGAGCCAGGCGTTGAAACCAGTCAGCCCCTGAAACAGGTCCCGCCTTTGGTCTGGTGCTCCAACCACCCGATCGGGAAGCGCTCACTTCCCGAGGCGGGGCATGGCAATCGCCGGTAGCCTTTCGCCATCGGAAGCGGTCATGGAGCCACGCTTCGAACTGGGCCGGCTTGTTATGACGTCGGGAATGGAAGCCCCATCGAGCCGTACCCGGGCTTGGTCGAGCGATGCCTTGCGGCCGACCTCCCCGGGGTTTCGGGGGCGCTCCGACCCCGACCTCAACGACTGGGACGTGGCCTTGGGCGAGGGCGGATCCTGGCCGCCTACGCAATCGATCTCGCCAAGCCGTGCGTCGGATGGGGCGACAACACGACCTGGATCATCACCGAGGCGGATCGCAGTGTGACGACCTTATTATTGCTGCCTCACGAGTACTGATCGGCGTAGGGGCAAGTCTCCCGGGACTTCGAGAAAGCCTTCGTTCTACTGCTCAATGCAAGAGTCCTGTGGGGGAGTATGAGGTCGGCCCCGAGAGGATTGACGTATGGATGCGTATCGCAGAGATGTTTGATGTGTCTCACCCCGAGGCATCATGAGGCCTTTGCGTGGGGGCGCTAGCCGGCGAGCTTATCCACAACGTTTTCCCCAGAATTACCGCAGCGTACCACGCGTACGGTGAAGAGTTTCCGGTGTCGCCTGACATCCACCAAACGCGGCGGCTGTCAGAAGCTTTGGCCACCCGAGGCTGCACAGGGGAAGGAATCCATCTCCTCGGGTATCAGTGCGGAAAGAATTGCCATATGCTGCCTTGGACGAATCCTGTCAGGTACTCCGAGGGCAAACACTGACCGTAATAGTCGTGCTCGCAAGAGTTTCCACTGGGCCGACGGGGTCCGTCGACGGGTGCGAGCCCAAGTAAGGAAATCAGTGCGGCCGCCAGCATGAAGGGGCGGATGCGTCTTCTCATGGTCTTCTCCTTTGTCACCGGGCTCACATCAAATATTCGTATAGTTGTACGATGTGCGTTTACATCTACCGTAGAATAGGCGCTGCCAGAAATCAATATTGCTGACGAAAATTTTGTAGTTTGTTCGGATATGTGAATAATGGAGGCCGGCATGGCGGGTCAGTAGAAACGCCAGCCACCGTTGACTGGCAGGGTCATACCGGTCACGTGGTCCGCTTGCGCCGAAGTTTGCCAGCCAACCTCATTTGCGATGTCTTCCCCTCTGCCCGGACGTTGAAGGGGAATCTGCGAGGCGATGGGTCCGACACGCTCCGTGTCGAACTCTGCCGTCATGCCGGTCTCGTCAATGAAGTCCGGCGAGACGGTTTTGGCGGTGATTCCCTTCAGACCGAGTTCTCGCGCCAAGGCCATGGTCAGGCCGTGCTGGCCGGCCTTGGCCGGTGTAGCCCGTCACCCATCTGCTGCTGTGAGCGACAATCGAGCCAACATTGACCCTATGGCATCACGTTTATGAAGGCGAGCGCCTGATCGTCCTCGACCACCTTGACGCAAGACGCTTCGCCCCGAAGGATCCTGGCGAATATGTCTTTGGTCTCGTAGGTCATCGTGACTTTCCGTTCCGGGTTAAATCCATTTTGACACGATTCGAGAGCGAAGTTTATATTTAAGAATATCGTTCAAAAATGGAAGGCAATGATGAGAGTAAGTGATGGTGGACCGGCATTGCGCGAAGATTTCACGCCGGCGCAGCTGACTCGGGCGTTGTCGCCACTGGATTCGGTGTCCGATGGGTCTGAGGGGGACTATCAGTGCGGGCAGCTCGAGGTTCTTGCATGAGTGTCGGCCTCGTGCTCACCGGGGCGCCGAATTTCCGTGATCTCGGCGGTCATCCGACGCAGGACGGACGGCGCATCCGACGCGCCCGCATCTTCCGTTCGGGCAGCCTTTCAGGGCTGACTCCGCGCGACCTTGACGCGATCGTGAAGCTGGGCATCCGCCTGATCTGCGATCTGCGCAGTCAGGCGGAACGGAATGCGGCGCCCAATCGATGGCTTGGCGATCATGGTGCACGCGAGCTTCACATCGACATTAGCGCCGATCTGCGGGCGGGTAACGCAGAACTGCTCGAAATCCTGCGGCGGGACCCGAGCGCCGCGGGCGCTCGCCGTATGATGCTGCAAACATACCGGTACCTGCCTGGCGCGTTTGCCCGGCCGCTCCGTGGACTGTTCGCACGACTCGTCGGCAGTGACGGTTTGCCGGCAGTCTTTCATTGCACAGCCGGAAAGGATCGGACCGGATTCCTGGTGGCACTCCTCCTCCATGCGCTGGGTGTCGAGCGTAAGACCATCTACCAAGACTACCTGGCAAGCGCTGCGGCATGTTGTCAGCGGTTTCGCGACTCCGCTGCACGGGCGATGGCAATCCACCTCGGCGGGGCGCTCGATGCGTCGGCCATTGATGTGATCTGTGGTGTCGAGGCCTGCTACCTGGACGAATCGTTCTCGGCGATGGTGGCGACCCACGGTTCGGTCGATTTCTACCTCGAAAACGTGGCGGGACTCGGCCCATCGCAGCTATGCCGCTTGCGCGACGCGTTGCTCGAATGAGTGCGCCACCTCTGCATTTTCACGATGTCGCCTATCGCAACGAGGGCGAGGTCGCACTCATCGCCCTGGAGAATCCGCCGGTTAACAGTCTTGGGCACGGCGTGCGCCGAGGTCTGGTGGACGCTTTCGACAAGACGCGGCGTGACCCGCAGGTGCGCGCTATCGTGCGGTGCGGCCGCGGACGCGGCTTCTCGGCCGGTGGCGACATCCACGAGTTAGGCACCCCGGCCGCCACCGCCGAGCCGGCGCTGTCGCTCCACGTCCACCCCGTCATTGAGAACAGCGAAAAGCCGGTGGTGGCGGCCATCCACGGCCTGGCCATCGGCGGCGGCCTGGAAACCGCCCTGGTCTGCCACTACCGTATCGCCGCCGGCGACGCCATGGCAGGCCTGCCGGAACTCAAGCTCGGAGTGATCCCGCTTTCCGGCACACAGCGCCTGCCTCGGGCACTGGGGTTGGAGAAGGCCATCGACGTGATTCTCGGCGGCGAGCTGCGCCCGGCCCGGCAACTGGCCGATGGCGCTCTGTTCGACCGCGTGATTGAAGGCGACGCGCAGACGGTGCTGTCGGCCGCCATCGCTTTCGCCCGCGGCCGAGTCGGCGTTTTGCCGTTGCCGCTGATTCGCCAACGGTCGCTGCCCGATGCCGATCCGGCGGCCGTCGTGGCCGCTGCCCGGGCACGGCTTGCCGCCGACGAGGCAGACAACCCGATGGCCCGGGAGGCCCTTAATGCCATTGCCGCAGCAGCGGAAACGCCCGATTTCGACGCTGGAATGGCGGTCGCCCGGACCATCTACGACCGCCTCGTCGCTTCCGACGAAGTGCGCCGATAGCGCGACCGCTTCTTTGCCGGCCGCAATACCGGTAAAGGCGGCGACTAGATCCTGAAGGAGATACTGACGCCACAGAGTAATGCCACGAGCTTTCGCGGGAGAGTGGCTTTGGTCTCCGGCGCCGGGCAAGGCTTGGGGCGGGCCTATGCCCCTTGGCTGGCGGCGCGGCGCAACCGTAATCGCGAACATCCCGCTCTTCGAGGGCCGGCCGCCCTCGGCGCAAGCGGTTGTCGACGAGATCAAGGCCGCCGGCGGTAAGGCGACCGCCGGAACCCATTCCGTGGCCGACGAAGGTGGCGCCTGCGCCCTGATCGAATCGTCCTACACGGCCTACGGGCGGCCGGAAATCTTTGTCTGCAACGCCGGCATTATCCGTAGCGGCGGCCTTGGCCAGGCTTCGCTGGCGGATTTCCGCGACGTGATGGACGTCAATTTCTGGGACGCGGGTCTATCCGTTGCATGCGGCTTTACCTCGAATGCGAGCCACTGGTTACGGCCGCATCGTCCTGACTGCCGCAGGCACCCGGCCGGTGGACCCAGGATTCTCAATCAACGGTCGTTGGTGAAAAGGCTGAGAGGACCATGAAACGACTCGAACATAATGTCGCCTTGGTCACTGGCTCAACGCAGGGGCAGTGCGAAGGCATCGCCCTGCGCTTGGCGCGGGATACACACGGCAAGACGGTGGTGATGAAACAGCTCAGCGACCAAGTGGTGCTATGGTTTGCGAATCTGCGGCCCTCTTTGATCGGGATGGAAACATGCGGCGGTGCTCACTGCTGGGCGTGAAAGCTCCAGGAATATGGGCACGCCGTGAGCGACCGGCAGCTTCGGCTTGATTGCCACCTTGACCTGCACCGCCTGACAGCACTGCCCGATCAACGCCAGCCCCGCATAGGAGGTCAGTTGCAGCTTGCTCGATTGCTTCAGCTCAAAGCGCGCCATAACAGACTGGGTGAGTCCGTAAATGCCGTATTGTGCTTGTAACAGAAAGTATTAGGGGTCGCGTCCGCGCGCCATGGCACGGATTAAGGGATCTGGCACGCAAGTACTCCAAGAAGCTCGTGCGGTTGAATCCAAACGATACGACTGCTCTGCAACTCCTTCAAGAGCGCGAGCCATAACGTGCAAAAGCGCCCGGGCCGATGAAGACGCTGGTGCCGCCACCGGCTGCCGCCGCGGAACTGGCCTGCCCCCGATTCTCCGGACACATTGCATGGCAACATGTGTCTAGGAGGAATCGATGCGAACAAGAAGGAAGTTCTCGGACGAGTTCAAGCGCGAGGCGGTGCGTTTGGCAACGCGGCCGGGTATGACGGCGACAGCGGTCGCCCGAGATCTGGGACTCGAGCGCAGCGTGCTGCGCCGATGGATGTTGAATGCGGAAGAAGGTCGCACCGATTTGACGCCTGGCAGGCCTCTGAAGAGCGACAGCCAGGCGGAACTTGAGCAACTGCGGCGCGAACTGGCGCGGGTGAAGATGGAGCGCGATATCTTAAAAAAGGCGCTCGGCTACTTCGCGAAGGACCCGACGTGAAGTTCGGCTTCGTTGCCAAACATCGGGCGGTGTGGCCGGTTCGGGTTCTATGTGAAGTGCTCGGAATTTCCCGCAGCGGCTTCTACGAATGGTTCAGTAGGCGGCCAAGCCCGCGTACCCGCGCCAACGAGAAGCTCACGGGGCTGATTCGGCAAAGCTTCGAAGCGAGCGATCGGACCTACGGTAGCCGACGTGTTTGGCACGACGTGCTTGCCTGGGGCGAGCACTGCGGCATTCATCGCGTTGCTCGCCTAATGAGGGCGGCCGGGCTGGCTGCGCGCAAGAAGCGTCGTCGCTCGCCCAACGATGCGGGCCTGCGGCCCGAACACAGCATTGCACCGAATCTGCTGCAGCGCGAGTTCGAGGCGGATGCGCCGAACAAGAAGTGGCTGGCCGACTTCACGTACCTGTGGACCGACGAAGGCTGGCTATACGTTGCGGCCGTGCTGGACCTGTACTCGCGAAGAATTGTCGGCTGGTCAATGAAGGCGGAAATGACTGCGGACTGCGCAACTGGTCATCGATGCGCTCTTGATGGCGGTCTGGCGGCGCGGTAAACCCAAGGAGCTGTTACACCATTCCGATCAGGGTAGCCAATACACCCGCGAAGACTTCCAGCGGCTGCTAGCCGACCAGGGCATCGTTTGCAGCATGAGTCGAAAGGGCAACTGCTGGGATAACGCCGCGATGGAGAGCTTCTTCTCCAGCCTCAAGACGGAACGTGCCGCGCGAAAGCGATATCCGACACGCGACGACGCTCGGGCGGACGTGTTCGACTACATTGAACGCTTCTACAATCCGCGGCGGCGTCACTCCGTGCTTGGATATCTCAGCCCGGTTCAGTTTGAAGAAAATATGGTGGCTGTGTAGCTACCGAAACTGTCCGGAGAATCGGGGGCAGGCCAAACCGACTCTGCGCAGGCCCTCTGGATGGACGCTCGTTTTCGACAGCCGGCCGCCGGCGGCGATCGAGCCGGCCCGCTTCAAATGGCGCTTCAAGCACCCCGAAGCTGCTGCGAAACTCTCTACACGACCCGTTGACAACCCAGATACAGCATGATTGAATCCAGCATTCGAAAAAACGAACACTGTTCAAAGAAATGGGGGAGATCAATGAGTGCCAAAAGCTAACAATGCGTAAACCAGATCGAGCTCTCGAGAAGGTGGCGCTGGAAGTAGAGCCTGGTATTCCCGGTCACGGTCATCGCCTTCGCGGTTTGACCGCGTATCGCCTTTGGGGCTACAACCCGGTACTTCGAAAACCCTCACTTTCCGAAAAGCCGGTTTCGTCAGATCAAAGACTCATAACGTCGATCGCGAAGAGGATAGAGGTTTTCGAGGTGTTCACCGATAGTCCAGATGTTCACATCTCGTCGAGTAGGGCGCCTCGCTCGAGGGTTCCGCGCGTCCTCGAGCTAGCACTACGATGTCAACACAAATGTTTGTTACCGCTGCTCGATGCGTGGAAACAGGAAAGGGCCGTTCGTACTAATAGGCGTACATGCGATTTTGTCTCGTACCTCCCGCACGCCTTGCGGTGGCTGCGGATGCGCCGAAAAGTCGATGTACGGCTATCAACGTACTTTTTAGTAGAAGTCGCCCCGGTCGATCGAGATATCTTCTACTCGTCGGTAGGCTTGGCGCGCAAAACCCGGCGTTGACGGTTTGACGCATTTGCCCGGGGTGGGCGAAGCCCTCCTTTTTTGAGGAGTGAAGAGCGATGTTTTCTTTGCGAAAGTTTCTTACCCATTCCCTGCTCGCGCTGGGTATGGTTCACTCGGTCGGATGCATTGCTGCCAATCGCTTTGCCGACCCCCTCGACACCCCGGCCCGTCTCACGAGCAGGTCGCTGCAGACGCCGGTCTGGGGACTGGCGAAGGTCGGAGACGGAAGGGTGATCGGAGTGGGGCCCCGAGGCCATATTCTGCTCTCGGACGACCAAGGACAATCCTGGCGTCAGGTCCCGTCCCCAGTCAGCGTAGATCTGGTCGCTGCACAGTTCCCAACCGCTGTCGAGGGTTGGATCGTCGGCCACGAGGGCGTCGTTCTTCATTCCACCGACGGTGGAGCATCGTGGGTTCGCGTCCTGGACGGCCGGCAGATCGGTGCGCTGATGACCGCTCATTATGAGAAGCAGGCCAGCGACCGGAAGGATCCGGAACTCACGCAGGCACTCGAAGATGCCCGCAACTTCGCGGCGGAGGGGCCGACCAGACCCTTCTTAAACCTTTGGTTCCGTAATGCGCGCGAAGGTTGGCTCATTGGGCAGTTCAATCTGATCCTGCATACCGCCGATGGCGGCGGGACGTGGGAACCCTGGCTCGACCGGAGCGACAACCCCGAACGGTACTCGCTCCACGCTATCCGCGGTGTGGGCGACGATGTCTATATCGTAGGGGAGTTGGGTTTGGTGTTGAAGCTGACGCCCGACGGCAGGCGGTTTTCCCGAGTAACGACGCCGTATCGCGGAACGTGGTTCAACGTGTTCGGGGACGCGAGCGAAGTGGTTGCTGTCGGCTTGCGCGGAAACGTGTGGCGCAGTCGCGATGCCGGCGAGACCTGGGCGCAACTTGGTACGGACGCGGCCGCGGGGATCAATGCCGGGGCCAAGCTGCCGGACGGGCGAACGGTTGTCCTTCCCCAGAGCGGCCAGCTGTTGCTCGGTCCGACCACCGGGAAAACGTTCCACGAGGTCGGCGGCACGGGGCAACCGGATGGTGGTTTCGATCTGCTGCCGCTTTCAGCGACCGAGATACTGATCAGTGGACAGCGGGGCGTCGCGCGCGTCCTGTTGCACGACGCTGCGAAGTAAGTATCAAGGAACAGGAGTTAAGTCATGGCTGGAGCATTGCCTGATTCACAGGGTGTCGAGCATTTCCGGGTCGTTCGAGATCTGGCCGATTTCGATGTAAGGTCGGGCAACTGGCTTGAGCGGGTAATCTTTAATAATCGGTTGAAGCTACTGGCGCTGTTCGCGTTCATATCGGTATTCCTCGGCTGGCAGTCGATGCAGATCGAGGTCAACGCCAACTTCGAGCGGATGATTCCATCGTCGCACACATACATCCGGAACTTCCTCGATAACAAGGAACACGTCCGCGGGCTGGGCAACCAGATTCGTATCGCCGTCGAGAACACCCAAGGGGATATTTTCGATCCCGAGTACCTCAAGGTGCTCGCAGAGATAAACGACATACTTTACCTCACGCCTGGCGTGGATCGTCCATGGCTCAAGTCGTTGTGGACCCCATTGCTTCGCTGGTCGGAAGTGACCGAGGAAGGCATGCGTGGGGGCCCGGTCATGCCGGACGGCTTCGACGGCTCGCCGGCCAAGACCAAAGAGTTGAGACGGAATCTGTCGCACTCAGGTGCGATAGGCAATCTCGTTTCAACGAATATGCGATCGTCAATGATCCTCGTGCCGCTGCTCGACAGGTATCCGGACACCGGGAAGCCGATCAATTACCTGTCGTTGTCCCGCACGCTGGAGGAGAAGATAAGGAGCAAGGAAACCGACAAGATTAGGATTCACATCGTCGGCTTCGGCAAGCTCGCCGGCGATCTGATCGAGGGGCTCACTGTCGTGATCTCCTACTTCGCGCTATCGGTCCTCATCGCCGGAGTACTCGTCTTCCTCTACACCCGGTGTCTGCGCAGCACCTTGGTCCTCGTCAGTTCGGCGATCCTGGGCGTGGTGTGGCTCATTGGATTGATGAAGCTGTTGGGCCTAGAGCTCGATCCCTATTCCATTCTGGTTCCGTTCCTGCTCTTCGCGATCGGATTGTCCCATGGCGCCCAGAAGATGAATGGCATCTTGCAGGACGTGGGACGGGGTACCCACAAGTACGTAGCAGCACGCTACACGTTCCGCCGGCTCTTCCTGGCGGGCCTTACGGCGCTATTGACCAACATCGTCGGTTTCCTGGTACTGATCATCATCGAAATCCCTGTGATTCGCGACCTTGCGTTGATGACCAGTGTCGGTGTGACCGGACTGATCTTTACGAAGCTGGTGTTGATTCCCGTTATCCTTTCCTACACTGGCGTCAGCCCGGTTGCGGCGCGACGGGCCGTGCAGGAACAGCACGTGGAGGACGCCAGCCGCACGGTTGTTGGGCGGTTGTGGGCCATGCTCGAACAGCTCACGCGACGCCGTGCCGCGCTCGCTGCCGTCAGTCTTTCCGTGCTCCTTTTGGCCGCCGGCCTCGTGATGCGCGTCGACTTGCAGGTTGGCGATCTCGACGCCGGTGCGCCCGAACTTCGGCCCGATTCACGCTACAACCTCGATGTCGCCTACGTGACGGACAATTTCGGCCTTACCAGTGACCAGTTTGCGGTGCTGGTGAAGACGCCGCCGGCGAAGTGCGACGCGTACCAAGCGCTCGTAGACAGCGATCGTCTCGCCTGGGAGCTCGAGCACGTAGAGGGCGTGATGGCCGTCTCCTCGTTCTCAGAACGGCTCAGACGCATCGTGGGCGGGATGTCGGAAGGCTATTACAAATTGGCGACTATCCCTCGCGACGATAGGATCCGCGGCTATGCCGCGAATCGCGTGATTTCGGACAACCCCGACTCGATGAACCCTTCCTGCGAGGTCATGCCGCTCGTGGCATATCTGACGGACCACAAGGCCGAGACGCTGGAGCGCGTGCTGAAAACGGTGGAGGCTTTCGCGGCGACCCATAATCGCGATGATGTGCAGTTCCTGCCTGCGGCGGGGGCCGCCGGGATCGAGTCGGTGACCAATATCGTCGTGTGGGAATCCTTCTATCGCATGCATTTGCTGCTCTATGCTGCGGTCGTCGTGCTGTGCTTTGTCACTTTCCGTTCGTGGCGTGCCGTCGTGGTGGCGATTGTTCCGCTGCTGCTCACGTCGATACTCTGCGAGGCGATCATGGTAGCCCTTGGGATCGGGGTAAAGGTGGCGACCCTTCCGGTGATCGCGCTCGGCGTGGGCGTCGGTGTCGACTACGCGCTTTACCTGCTTTCGATCCAGCTGGCCCTGCAACGCGGGGGCGCTAGTCTGGCGGAGGCCTACAAGGGTTCCCTCGATTTCACCGGCAAGGTGGTTGCGCTCGTTGGGGCTACCATGGCGGCGGGAGTCGTCAGCTGGGCTTGGTCGCCGATCAAGTTCCAGGCCGACATGGGGATCCTGCTGACGTTCATGTTCCTATGGAACATGATCGGTGCATTGCTGCTGATTCCGGCCTTGTCGCATTTCCTGCTTCGCGACATCGGGCGCCGTCCGAAGGACTTGGAGGTGCGCGAGTGGTTGCCGCAGGTTTCGATCGAGGGTACTGCCGGCGAACCCGCCACCGAAAAGCCTTCTCTGGAGGTGCATTCCCACGCTGTGTAGTGCAGCGTTTCATCTGGCCTGGAACTTATTGCGACGTGCGCCGATAGCCCGGTCTGCAGGCCGTGTCCACACGCTCCCGGCCGCGATGATGGGCGGGGGGCATCGTGACGATCAATCCATTGGTCGATGGCGGTGTCACCCCCGGCACAGCCGCGAAGATGCCGCGTTGCACATTCAGGAAGCCAGCATGGCCGATCTCGTCTTCGAAGCCTGCATGGACAAGGATGGGAATCTGTTGTTGCCGTCGCGGCCCATTTCGCTTCCCACTGCGGTCGCCTCGGAGGGGCGATATGCTCTGGCGCTGCCCTTCGCGGCGAGCCGCAACGATATTCGCGGACGACCCGACGGGCTGCGAAGCTGGTTACCCAACAAGACGCCGAATTCGGCGCAAAGTCGTCCGCAGAGTTGCCACCATTCGATGGCAAACTGAAGTCGCATTCCCCTCTCGGCGACGATGCTCTACGAAATCGTGCCACTGACTTTCACATCCGATTCGATGGAAAGTCGCGGCGCGTTCGAGACAAATCAGGAAATCGACGTTGTATTCACCCCCCGTCTGACCGAACTCATTCGGGCGGGGACTTCAATCCGCGTGCGGCCAGAGCCCGATCAAGCGTCTCCGCCATTAGCGGTACCTCGGCCAGCGAGCGCAAGGCGTCGTTGAGGTGCGTACAGCCCATCGTCTTGGGCAGGCGCTCGATTACCACGGTGCGAAGCTGCCGTAGCGGCGCACCGATCAGCCGATGGAGGTTGGCTACCGCGGATGGGCACTCGGGATAGGGGAGAATTCGAGGGATTGCATGGATGGCGAGAACGGACATTGAAGCGGCATCGACCGTTGCTCCGATACTGTACTCGTGGATTGCGCGGCGTGCCCCGGAGGGGGTGCTGGCGCTGTCCTGGAACATGGCATCGATGTGCAGCAAGCCGGCTTCGTGCCAGACGTCGATTCGTCTCGCGCGCCGTAGTGACTTCCCCGGGCTCGAGGGTAGTGGATGCCAGCCACGTGGGTCGGTCGGGCGGGGAAGGGGGACGACGTCCCCGAAACTCTGCAAGTCCCCATCAACATCGCGCAACGGCGTCGCTCCCGCTTGGAAAGCGATGCAAACCCCCTCCATCTGGGGTAAGGCGCGCGAGCGGATCACGGAAAGGGGGGGCGGATCCGATTCTTCGCCGCGTTCAGCGGACGGCCAGTGCTGCCATACTCCTGGCGCGATCAGGCTGGTGCCCGCAAAGTCATCCAGCAGCAGATAGAGCGGCGTGCCCGCCGCGCGTTCGTCCGGAAGAGCCTCTTCGAGAGCCGAGCGCAGTTGATTCCCGCTACGCGCGCCGATCAGCCTGTGCAATGTCGCTCGCGGTGGCGTGCAGGAAATGGTTTCGATCGTACGGTCGAGCAGCCGCGCCTCCGCTCTATCGTAGGCGAAGACCTCAGTGGTGCCATCGGCTCGTGTCAGCAAGTCCCGGCCTCGCGCATCGAACCTCATGGCATTGATGCGATCCTCGGGCCAGGTGGCGTCAATCGATGAAGTGCGGCGGATCGATCCCGGTTGGCGTGGCGGGGCGTGTCCCGCGGAATCGCGAGGGGCAGGTGGCAACATTGGCAGTGTTTCTCTAGTGGAGGGAAGTCGGGAGACTTTCGAGCAGGCATGAGTACGTGCGGCTGGGGTTCAGCGGGCCGACGATGTCGCAAACGATCGCGTCGCACTCATAGAGGCGGAATGGGGGCGACCACTCTGGTTTAAACGGTTTCGTCGATCAGGCTCTCCGCTTAACTGCATGACGGACGCGTACACCTGCGCCACTCCCGACGGGGGAGCGGCAGCGTCGGCATGGGGGGCAGCGGCCTGCACGGGGCTTGATTCAAGGCTCGACGCGCAAGTCATGGACGCAACCGGGGAAAGGTCTTAACCAACGATTGCGTTCAAGCGGCTGCCGACGATCGCCCGGCTCTCAGTAACGATTTTCTGGACCAGCTCGCGGCAGGTGGGAATCTCGTGGATCAAACCCACGCCGATGCCCGCGGCGTAGGCGCCGTCATCGGGATCACCTCTCTCGGCGGCCTGGACCCAGCGCAGGCTGCTCGCCATGGCCATCAGGTCTTCGTGGCTGGCGGTGCCGCGGCGCTCCAGCTCAAGAATCTGATCGGTCAGAGTATTCTTCAGTACCCGGGTGGAGTCGCCGATCGAGCTACAGATCAAAGTCGTGTCGCGCTCTGTTGCGGCCAAGTAGCGTGCCTTCACTGCTTCGGGCATTGGCGATTCCCGAGTCATCAGGAAGCGGGTGCCCATGGCGACGCCATCGGCGCCGAGGGCGAGGGCGGCCACCAGGCCGCGGCCGTCAGTGAAGCCGCCGTTGGCGACCACCGGAATCCTCAGCCGGTCGACGGCGGCAGGGATCAGGACCAGGTTGGGCACGTTATCCTCGCCCGGGTGACCGGCCGCCTCGAAGCCGGTCATGCTGATCGCGTCGGCTCCGAGCTGCTCGGCCTTCAAGGCGAAGCGTACTCCAGTGCACTTGTGCAGCACCTTGATGCCGGCCTCCTTGAAGGCGGCGATGAAGCTCGCCGGATTACCGCCGGCCGTTTCCACGCACTTCACCCTCGCGTCGAGGATCACTCGGGCGCTGTCTTCCGGCTTCACGGAGAGCTTCGGAAGGATGGTGAGATTCACGCCGAAGGGTTTCTCGGTCAGCGAGCGCGTCTTCTCGATCTCGGCGCGCAACGCTTCGGGGGTGGGGAAACTGTGTGCTGAAAGGAAACCGAGCCCGCCCGCATTGGCCACCGCAGCGACGAGTTCGGCGCAAGACACATAACGCATCCCGCCCTGGATCAACGGATATTCGATGCCGAAGAGATCGGTGATTCTTGTCCTGAACATGGTGCACCTTTTTAGTGGCCCCGGCGAGGCATCTCCTGCATTTTTCACCACGACGTCGATCCCGCCGAGCTGACAGGCGTGTGCCCGGCGGAGACACCCGTGATGAGCCAGATGCGGGGACGATCTGACATATTGTCTCTTCTGTCTGAGATTCTTAAAACTGAACAGTGTTCAAGCTATATGATCGGCCTTCATGTGGTCAAGCAGCGTGAGCAGGTTCTTTCTCGCAGTGCACGAAGGGCGAGATCCTCAAACCACTCGGTTGCCGCCGAAGGCTGCTTGACCGTCAGTGGTTAGTGCGTTAATCTGAATAACGTTCAAATAAAGGAATTGCGCCCGCTGGCAGGAGTTGGGGGTAGATCGCAGTCATGGAGTTCACCTTTAGTCCAGAAGACGAGTTGTTTCGGAAGGAAGTCACGGGCTCCGTGCGGGCGAACGTGCCTGCTGGCCTTGCCCGACGGACATACACCGGTACCCACCCACCTGCACGCGAGGACGTGAAGACCTGGCGGGGCATCCTGCACAAGAAAGGTTGGCGGGCGCGCACCGAGCACAACGGCTCGGAGATGCAGCAACGGGTGACGGAGCTGCAGGTCACTGCCCTTGGCGCTTGCGCGCTTCGCTTCTTCCCTGACGGCGAGTTCGCAATTTGGCCCGCAGATGTGCCAGGGCGCACGGCGCAGTGCCTCTTCACCCAGCCGGCGACCATCTTCGGTGGCACCCGGGAAGTGCAAAAAAACATTATCGGCAAGCTGGCCTTCGGCCGCTGATCGGGAGAGAGTGCATGGATTTCAACCTATCCGACGAACAGCAGATGCTGCGCGACGGCGCCCGTCGCTTCGTTCGCGAGCAGTACGATTTCGAGGCGCGCCGCGGCCTGAGCCGATCCGAGGTGGGTCATTCGAGCACGCACTGGAAAACCTTCGCCGAACTCGGCTGGCTGGCGCTGGGGATCCCGGAGGACGCGGGCGGTCTCGGCTGCTCGTTTAACGAGACCGCGATCCTCCTGGAAGAGTTCGGGCGCGGCCTGGTGCTCGAACCGTTCGTGTCCACCGCCGTGCTGTGCGTGCGCATTCTCGACCGCTGCGAAAACGCCGATGTCCGGCTGCAAGTGCTCGCTGAAGTGACATCCGGCGAGGCCAAGCTTGCTCTGGCTCATGATGAGCCGGCGAGCCGCTTCGAGCCCGGGCGCGCAGCGACCTCGGCACGGGCCCACGGCGACGGCTTCGTCCTCAATGGAACAAAGATGCTCGTGGTGGACGGGCCCTCGGCCGACCGCTACATCGTCTCGGCAACCGTCGATGACGACCCGGCTCCGTCCCTGTTCCTCGTGCCCAATGACGTCCCGGGTCTGACGCTGGGGGCCTATCCGCTGATCGACGGCGGACGGGCCGCCGACCTGCGCTTCGCCGACGTCGCGTGCCCGGCCGCGGCCCGTCTGGCCGGCCCGCAACGGGCGACCGATATCCTCGAAGAAGCCTTCGACGCGGCGACGGTCGCGCGCATCGCCGAGGCTATCGGCGCGATGGAGGCGGCGATGGCCGTCACCAACGAGTACATCAAGACCCGGGTGCAGTTCGGCCAGCCCATCGGCAAGTTTCAAGCCCTCCAGCATCGCATGGCCGAAATGTTCATCGAGGTCGAAAAGTCGCGTTCGTCCCTGTTCCGTGCGCTCGCACACCTCGACGCGGAGACCGTCACGCGCAAAGCGGCGGTGTCTGCCGCGAAGGTGGTGGTGGCGGCGGCGGGCAAGTTCGTGGGAGGACAGGGGATCCAGCTGCACGGCGGCATGGGTATGACCGAGGAGTGCTCCGTGGGCCATTACTTCAAGAAGCTGATGGCCTTCGACAAGCTTTACGGCGACAGCGACTGGCATTTGTTGCGCTACGCCGCCTGCAACCAATAGGAAATCGTGTGCGCATCCCGGATGCGGAACGCATCACCGTCATGGAGGAATATACCTTGAGCCGCGGCATCGATTTTTCCAGCTACACGTCGCTGGCGTTTCGCCGGGACGGTCATGTGCTTCATGTCACTTTCAATCGTCCGGACACGCTCAATGCCGTCGACGATTTGATGCAGCGCGAGCTGGAGCGCTTCTTCATGGAGGTGCCGGCCGACCCCGAGACGCGCGTCATCGTGCTCACCGGCGCGGGCAAGGCCTTCAGCGCCGGCGGCGACATCGAGCACATACAGAAGCAGATCGACACGCCGGCGCCGACGTATGGGTTGATCGCGGGGGCCAAGCGTCTGCTGGGCCTCTTGCTGGATGTGCCGCAACCGATCATCGCCAAGGTGAACGGTGCGGCGATCGGCCTCGGCTGCACGCTCGCGCTCTTCTCGGATCTTATCTACGCCGCCAAGCACGCCAAGATCGCCGACCCCCACGTCAAGGTGGGCTTCGTTGCGGGCGATGGCGGTTCAATCATCTGGCCCCAGCTCGTCGGGTACGCACGCGCCAAGGAGTACCTGCTGACCGGTGAAATGCTCACCGGCGAGGAAGCCGCGAGGCTCGGCCTCATCAACCATGCGTTGGCGGCCGAGGAGCTCGATGCAGCGGTCGACGCGATGGCGCAGAAGCTCGCCGCGGGCGCGCGCCACGCCGTCCAGTGGACGAAGGCGACGATCAACATCGGCCTCAAGCAGTTGGTGGCCACGATGATGGACGCCGGCATGGCGTACGAGGCCCTGTCGAGCCGGACCGAGGACCACGCCGAGGCGGTCAAGGCCCTTCGTGAAAAGCGGTCTCCCCGATTCAATGCAATTGATGGAGCTCCCAAGCAATGACTTCGCCACGTCGCGTCTATCGCCACACGGAGCTCGATCGCGTGCTCAATCCCCGCAGTATTGCCATCGTCGGGGCCTCGCCGCGGCCGGGCTCCTTCGGGGAGCGTCTGCAGAAAAACCTCGACGGTTTCTCCGGTCGCGTCTATCTGGTCAATGCCAAGTACGAGGAGGTCGGGGGCGTACCCTGCTTTTCGTCGATCTCCGCCTTGCCCGAGGTGCCGGACTGCGTCGCCATCACCGTGGCGCGGGAGGCAGCCGAGCCGATCGTCCAGGAGGCGGGCGAGCTCGGTGCGGGCGGGGTCATTCTCTACGCCTCCGGCTACGCCGAGACCGGCAAGCCTGAGCGTGTTGCCGAGCAGAGCCGGCTGACCGAGCTGGGGCATCGCTACAACCTGCGCATCCTCGGCCCCAACTGCCTGGGGATAGCGAACTACCTGCGGGGCGCACGTATCACGTTCTCCGAGTACCCGAAGTTTTCCGCGCCGCGTCCGGAGTCGGTCGGCATTGCCAGCCAGTCCGGTGCGCTTTCCCAATCCCTTGCCCAGGCCATCGAGCGCGGGATGTCGGTGAGCCACGCATTTTCGGCCGGCAACCAGTCGGATGTGGATATCGCCGACCTGGTCGCCTATCTCGCCGAAGAGCCGTCGTGCAGAGCCATCGCCTGCGTGTTCGAGGGCATGGCCAATCCAGAGCGGCTGATCGCGGCAGCCGACATCGCCTGGCAGGCGGACAAGCCGCTGGTGATTCATAAGATCGCCACCGGTGAGCAAGGGGCGCTTGCCGCGATGTCGCACACGGGGTCGCTCGCCGGCTCCGGTGCCGCCTACCTCGCCGCCTTCGAGCGCGCGGGCGCGATCGTCGTCGATGACTTCGAAGCGCTGATGGAAACGGCCGCCTTCTTCGCCAAGGCGCCCAAACCCAAGGCGCGGGGGGTGGCGGTGCTCGCCACTTCGGGCGGCGCCTCGATCATGGCCGCGGACAAGGCTGAGATTCACGGCGTACCGCTACCCCAACCACAGCCCGAAGTCACGGCGATTCTCGAGTCGCACATTCCCGATTTCGGCTCGGCGCGCAATCCCTGTGACGTCACGGCCCAGGTGGTGAATAACCCCGAATCCCTTGGCGCCTGCGCCGAGGCACTGATGGGCGACCACCACTACGGCGCGGTCGTCCTGCCCCAGCCGGTGGCTTTCGATGTCCACACGCCCCGCATCAAGGTATTCAGCGACCTGGCCGCGCGCTACGGCAAGATCACCTGCAACGTGCTCATCTCCGACTGGCTGCAGGGGCCGGCCACTCGTGAGGCGGAGATGGATCCCAACGTGGCTATATTCCGCTCCATGGATCGCTGCTTCGCCACGCTGGCTGCATGGCACAAGCGCGAGGAGAGGCTCGCCTCGCCCTTGCCTGCGTATCGGCGGCTTGCTCCGGCCGCAGCGGCCCGACAGGCGGCTGAATTACTCGACGCCGCACCGAACCGCACGCTCACCGAGCGCGAGGCGAAGGCGGTGCTATCCCTGTACGGTGTCCCTGTGGTCGGTGAGCGTCTCGTGACGAGCGAGGCGGCCGCAGTCGACGCCGCGCATCAGTTGGGCTATCCGATCGCAATGAAGGTTGAGTCGCCCGACATTCCCCACAAGACGGAAGCCGGCGTTATCGCCCTCAATCTGCGCAACGAAACGGAGTTGCGCGCCGCCTATGCGAGGGTGACGGCGAACGCGCTGAAGGTCGCGGATGCCTCGCGCATCAACGGCGCGCTGCTCCAGCCCATGATTCCGTCGGGCGCTGAGATCATGGTCGGCGCTCGCGTGGACCCGCTGTTCGGGCCTCTCGTGGTCGTGAGCCTAGGCGGTGTCCTCGTCGAGCTGCTGAAGGACTCGTTGGTGGCCCAGGCGCCGGTCTCAGCCGACGAAGCCCGCCAGATGATCGAGAAGCTGAAGGGTGTCGCCGTGCTGAAGGGCTTCCGCGGGTCCGAGCCGGTCGATCTTGACCGTCTCGCCGATACCGTTGCCCGCCTGTCCGAATTCGCCGCCGATCACCGTGATCGTATCGCCGAGCTCGACGTCAATCCCCTGATCTGCTCGGGCCGACGCATCACCGCCGTCGACGCACTCGTCGTTCTCCAACGCAACGACAAATAATCCAGGAGCCTTTCCATGACCGACCGTTACGCCAAATACGAGCAACTCAAGTTCGACCGACCCCATCCGCGGGTGCTGCGCATTACCATCAACTCACCGCTCAAGCTCAATGCGATGACTGCCCGGCTGCACTGGGAAGTCTCGCAGGTGTGGAAGGATGTCGACGAGGATCCCACCGTCTCGGCGGCGATCATCACTGGCGGAGCAAATTCCTTCTCCGCTGGCGGCGATCTCACGCACGAGCGTAAGGTCTGCGACGACTACGAGATGCGCATGCAGGCGATGCGGGAGTCGCGTGACCTCGTCTACAACATGATCAATTGCTCGAAGCCCATCGTTAGCTCGGCCCGCGGCTGGGCGGTGGGCGCCGGCATTGCCGCCGTGATGCTGGCCGACGTTTCGATCGTCGCCAAGGATGCCAATTTCTCCGATGGCCACAGCAAGATCGGTGTCGCGGCGGGCGACCATGCCACCATTCTCTGGCCGCTGCTGTGCGGCATGGCCAAGGCCAAGTATTACCTGCTCACCGCGGACAACTTCACCGGCGAGGAGGCCGAGCGCATCGGGCTTGTATCCATGGCGGTGGACGATGCCGAGCTAGACGACAAGGCGGTACAGGTGGCGTCAAAGCTTGCGGAGCAGGCACCCTCGGCCCTGCGCTGGACCAAGCACACCCTCAACCATTGGCTGCGCCAGGCCGCGCCGATCTTCGACGCGTCGCTGGCGCTGGAGTTCATCGGCTTCGCCGGCCCCGAAGGCAAGGAGGGCATCGACGCCTTCTTGCAGAAGCGCAAGGCGTCGTTCTCGCCGGATTCGCCGTTCTAGCGCCCGGAAGGCGGACGTCCAGAGCGGATATGGCGGACGTGCTTCACAAGCGTTTGTAGCTGCGACTTTTTTTTGTTCAGTTTTAGGCCGGTCTGGTGACATCTCCAGGCTGGACTCCAAGCGGAGGCATGCGTGGCAGTGATCGAGACGATGCGTGACCTGGTCGAGCGCAACGAGCGCTATCACGGCGACCAAGACTACCTGATCTTCGGCGAGAGGCGGCTGAGCTTCCGCCAGTACACCCACCGCGTGCGCCGGCTGGCCGGCGCACTGGTCGCCGGCGGCCTGCGCCATCAGGACAGGATCGGAATCCTGGCCATGAATTGTCCAGAGTACCTGGAGGTCTATGGCGTCGCCGAGGTTTCCGGCCTGGTGGCGAGTCCGGTGAATTTTCGCCTCGCGGGGCCGGAGATCGCGTACATCATCCGTGACGCCTCACCACGGGTGCTGTTCTTCGAATCCCAGTATGCCGCAGTGATCGACAGGCTGCGCGGGGAACTGACCTGCGTCGAGCGCTACATTTGCATTGGCGACGAGGTGCCGCAGTGGGCCGAAGCGTATGAAGACGTGCTGGCGAAGGGCGACGAAAGCGGGCCGGCGATGGCCCCCGGCCCTGACGACCTGTTGTGTATCATGTACACAAGCGGTACGACCGGCAGACCGAAGGGTGCAATGATCACGCATCGAGCCTTCGTCTCGCTCTGCGAGGCCTGGGCCCAAGAAATGTCTGCGGACGTGGGCGACAAGGTTTTGTTGGCAATGCCGCTGTTCCACATTGGCGCACGTTCCCAAGGTGGGGCGATTACTGCGCGCGGGGGCGCCATCGTGCTGCACCGCGCCTTCGAGCCTGAGGCGATCTTGCGCACCATCGCCGAGCAGCGGATCACCCAGGTGCATCTCGCGCCGACCATGATGCAGGCGGTGCTCAACGTTCCGGGCCAGGACAAGTACGACGCGTCGAGCCTGAAAACGATCAACTACGCGGCGGCGCCCATGCCCGTGACCGTGCTGCGGCAGGCTTTGGAGCGCTTCGGCCCGATCCTCATCAATGGTTATGGGCAGACCGAGGGTTCGGGCACCGTGCTCGCCAAGCATTACCATCGGCCCCACGGCGACGAACGGGACAGGCGCCGTCTGGGCTCGATCGGCCAGCCGCAGCCGGCGACGCTGCTGCGCATCGTCGACGAAAACGACATGGAGGTGCCGGCCGGCGCCATTGGCGAGATTTGCCTCAAGTCAGCGCAGAACATGATCGGGTACTGGAACAACAGCGTGGCGACCGTCGAGGCGCTGCGCGGAGGGTGGCTCCACACGGGCGACATGGGCTATCAGGATGAGGATGGCTTCGTCTATCTCGCTGACCGCAAGAAGGACGTGATCATTTCGGGCGGCGAGAACATTTACAGCCGCGAGGTTGAAGAAGCGCTGATGTCGCACGAAGCGGTAATGGACGCGGCGGTGATTGGCGTGCCCGATCCCTACTGGGGCGAGTCAGTCAACGCTGTAGTGGTGCTCAGAGCAGGTGCGAGACTCGCGCCGTCGGACCTCGTCGCCCACTGCAAGCGGGTGATCGCTAGCTACAAGTGTCCGAAGAGCGTCGAGTTCGTCGACGAGCTTCCCCGTCTGCCGAGCGGCAAGATCAGCAAGGTGACTCTGCGCGAGCGGTTCAGGGCCCTCGTTCCAGCGAAATGACGCGTGCCCGGCGTGCCGTCTTTGCGCCAACTCACCGTCGCGCCCCGACGGTGACTCGCGTCCGTTCGTAATCGTTCCCGATCGATGACCAAATAACCACCGGCGCCCTCTCCGGTGGAAAAGCTGTTCGTCCCGCTGCCGTTGCACGCGTCATCGCGGAGTCGAGCTTGACGGTCGAACAGTGTTCATATAAATTGAATAGTATTCAAGTATCAGAACAGAAAATGACCATGCTCGAGCTCTCACGCCGCGGCTCTGTCGCTGTACTCACACTGAATCGACCGCCAGTTAATGCCATTAACGACGACATGGGGAACGCGTTCAATCGTGTCCTCGATGAGCTCGAAGCCGCCGACGACTGGACAGTCCTCCACATCCGCAGCCAAGGCAAGGTCTTCGCCGCCGGCGCGGATCTCGATCTGATCCGTTCCTGGAAGGATGCGCCTCGGCCAGGGCGTGCGCTGGCCGGCTACATCGACCGCCTACAGCGCGTGTACCGGCGCATTGAACTGCTGCCCAAGGTGACCTTTTGCGAAATCGGCGGTGCTGCATTGGGGGGCGGTTTCGAGCTGGCGCTCTCGTGCGACCTGCGGATGGTGGCCGCGGAGGCCAAGATTGGTCTGCCTGAGACGGGCATCGGGCTGATCCCGGGCCTCGGCGGCACTCAGCGTCTGACCCGGCTGGTCGGCCGCGGCATCGCTTCCCGCGTGATCCTCACAGCTGAGCCGGTCGATGGAGCGACCGCCGAGCGGCTGGGGCTCGTGCAATGGTCGTGCGCCCGGGACGAGCTCGAGGAGCGCGCGCGCGCCGTGACCAACCGCATCGCCGGGCTGCCGGTCGAGGCGCTGCGGGTCGCGAAGCAGTGCATCGCCGCCGCCGACGACGACCGCGGGCAGGGTTACACGCTCGAGCGCGAGCTCGGCGGCGAGCTGCTCGAGACGCCCCGGACTCAGGAGCTGATCTCGGCCTTCCTCGACAAGAACAAGGCGGAGAAGGGCTGACCATGGGATGTGGGAGAAGTCCGCACGATCAGCATCGAATGCGCCCCTGACTCGCGGTGAGGAGATGCCTCCTGTTCGGGCGGGCTTTTCACGGGACTTGTGACGGCATCCGGCACGCGCGCTACCAACAGATGACAAGGAGATGGATATGACAAAGCAATGTGAGCTCGGTTGGCGCGAAGCGACCGACCTGAGCGGTAAGGTGGTAGTGGTCACGGGCGTCGCCTCGGGCATCGGGCGGGCGACCGCGATCCAGTTCGCCGGCGCGGGCGCCACCGTCTATGGCGGAGACATCAACGAGGCTGGCGGTAACGAGGTGGTGTCGCAGATCCGCGAGGCCGGCGGCAAGGCCCAGTTCGTGCCAGTTGATCTGACCGACCACGATTCGATCGACCGCTTCGTCGATACGATCCTCGACAAGACCGGCAAGGCTGTCGACGTCATCGCCAGCGTCGCCGGCTGGGAGCGCGTCGGGCCCTTCCTGGAGAACACCCCCGACTTCTGGGACCGGGTGATCTCGATCAACTATCTCGCGCCTGTACGCATGATCCATCGCTTCCTGCCGGCCATGATCGAGCGCGGGCAGGGCGCGCGCATCGTCACGGTAGCGTCCGATGCCGGTCGCGTCGGCAGCATGGGCGAAACCTTCTACTCGGGCAGCAAGGGCGCGATCATCGCCTTCACCAAGTCGCTCGCTCGCGAGACCGCGCGCTACGGCATCACCGCCAACTGCGTTGCGCCGGGCGTCACGGATACGCCGCTGTTCCACGACGGCATCCAGAATCCCAAGCTCAAGGAAGCGCTCATTAATGCAGTGCCGATGCGCCGCCTGGCGAAGAGCTCCGAGCCCGCCAACATGATCCTGTACTTCGCCACCCCAGCCGCCGACTTCATCACCGGACAAGTGATCTCGGTCAATGGCGGCCTGACGATGCACGGGTGAGGCGAGCCATGAGCGAGTTGCACCCGGAGCAGGAGTTCTTCGCGATTCTCGATAAAGGCCGGTTCATGATCCAGCGTTGCCGTGACAGTGGCCGCTATGTCTATTACCCCCGCGTTGCGGAGCCGGGGTCGGGCTCGACGAATCTCGAGTGGGTGGAAGCAAGCGGGGAGGGTGTCGTGTATTCGGCGACCACCGTTAGCCAGAAGCCACCAACACCCGATTACAACGTCGCGCTGATCGACCTCGCCGAGGGGCCCCGGATGATGAGCCGCGTGGAGGGCATCGCGCCCGAGGGGGTGAAGATTGGCATGCGGGTGAAAGCCCGCATCGTCCGCGACAACGACAAGCCCGTAGTGGTGTTCGAGCCGCTCTGAGCGCGATTCGACAATTAATCGAGAGACCATGAAAGATTCCTTTCCTCGCGGTCGAACCGCCATTGTTGGCGCGGCGACCTTCGGTATGGGTGAGGCTCCCGGGTTCACCAACATGGAGTTAGCGGCTCGTGCCAGCGTCAGTGCCTTGGCGCAAGCCGGCCTGACGCCGAAAGATGTCGACGGCCTGTTCATTGTGACGATGGACGACACCATGAGTGGGCTCAGCTTCGCTGAGTATCTCGGCATACGTCCGCGCCTGACCGACAACTGTCGCACGGGCGGCTCGTCGTTCGAGATCCAAGCCTCGCTCGCCGCCCTGGCGCTCGACGCGGGTCAGTGCGACGTCGTCCTGATCGCCTACGGCAGCAACCAGCGCACCGCGGCCGGTAAGCTGATCAGCTCGAACCGGCCTTCGCCCTGGGAAAGCCCTTATCGGCCGATCAACCCGGTGTCGTCTTATGCGCTCGCCGCGGCGCGGCACATGCACCAGTACGGCACCACCAAGCAGCAATTGGGCGAGGTTGCCGTCGCCGCGCGCAAGTGGGCGCAGAAGAATCCCGACGCCTTCATGCGCGACGAGCTCACGATGGAGGCCTACATGGCCGCTCGCCAAGTGTCCTCGCCGCTGGGCGTGCGCGACTGCTGCTTGGTCACCGACGGCGCCGCTGCGGTGGTGATGTCGCGCGCCGACCGGGCCCGGGATCTTAACAAGCGACCCGCATATCTGCTGGGCGCCGCGGCCGAGACCACCCACCGGGAAATTGCCCAGATGGCCGATTTGACCGTGACGGGCGTCGCCCGCGCGGCGCAGCGGGCCTTCGCCCAGGCCGGCGTCAGGCCGGCCGACATCGACGTGGTCGAGCTCTACGACGCTTTCACGATCAACACCATCCTCTTCCTTGAGGACATGGGTTTTTGTCCGAAGGGGGAGGGTGGTCATTTTGTCTCCGGCGGGCGGATCGCTCCAGGCGGGGAACTACCGGTGAATACCAACGGCGGGGGCCTGTCCTGCGTCCACCCGGGTATGTACGGGTTGTTCACGATGGTAGAGGCGGTCCAGCAGCTGCAGGGCGTTTGCGGTGAGCGCCAGGTGCAAGGCGCCCGGCTGGCGGTCGCCCAAGGCAACGGCGGTGTGCTGTCCAGCGAAGCCGTGCTCGTGCTCGGCACCGAAGAAACGCTTTGAGGGAGCCAATCATGCTCGACTATCAGGCGGTCAAGAACTGGGAATTCGGCGATATCCGCCATACCTATACCCGGCGCGACACGATGCTCTACGCGCTCGGTATCGGGATGGGCAGCAACCCGCTGGATCCGGGCGAGTTGCGCTTCGTCTTCGAGAAGGATCTGCAGGCGGTGCCGACCATGGTGTCGGTGATCGGCACGCCGGGTTTCTGGTGGAAGGACCCCAGGACCGGTGCCGACTGGGTCAAGCTGGTGCATGGCGAGCAACGCATCGAGCTGCTCAAGCCTTTGCCCGTCGAGGCCACCGTCGTCGCGCGCAACAAGGTGGTGTCACTCACGGACAAGGGGCCGGGCAAAGGTGCGGTCGCCGTGATTCAGCGCGAGATCTTCGATGAAACGGGTACCAAGCTCGCAGTTAGCACACAGGTAGTTTTCCTGCGCGGTGACGGCGGCTTCAGCGAGGTTTCCGGCGTGGGCGATCCGGGGCCGGAAGCCCTGCCCGCCGTGCCGGAGCGCGCGCCAGACGTCGAGGTCGATCTGCCCATCCTCGAGCAGGCAGCCCTGATCTATCGCCTGAGTGGAGACGACAACGTGCTGCACGCCGATCCTGAGGTCGCGAAGGCGGCCGGATTTCCGCGCCCCATCCTGCACGGTCTCTGCACCTTCGGCATGGCGGCTCACGCGGTGCTGGGCGCGTGTTGTGGGTTCGACGCGTCACGCCTGCGCAGCTTTTCGACCCGATTCACCTCGCCCGTCTACCCCGGTGAAACGGTGCGGTTCGAGATGTGGAACGAGGGCGGCGGATTCCTGCGCCTGCGGGCGAGGGTGGAGGCGCGGGACGTGACCGTGCTCAACAACGGCGTGATCGAGCTCGCCGACTGAATTTCCGGTCGCCCCTCAAAGGCGGCCTCGAACGATAGAGGTACGAATCCATGAAGGTGTTGGTTCCGATCAAACGGGTGGTCGATTACAACGTCAAGGTGCGGGTCAAGTCGGATGGCTCCGGGGTCGATCTCGGGGGCGTGAAGATGGCGATGAACCCCTTCGACGAGATTGCAGTCGAGGCGGCGATCCGCCTCAAGGAAGCCGGAGCGGCCACCGAGGTGGTGGTGGTGTCCATCGGGACGGCCGCCTGCCAGGAGGTGCTGCGCGCCGGGCTGGCGCTCGGTGCCGACCGGGCAATCCTGGTGGAAACGAATGCCGAACTGCAATCGCTGCACGTGGCCAAGCTGCTCAAGGCCGTGGTGGACAAGGAGGCGCCGCAGCTGGCGATCCTGGGCAAGCAGGCGATCGACGACGATGCCGGGCAGACCGGGCAGATGCTCGCTGCGCTGCTTGGGTGGGGGCAGGCCACTTATGCCTTCAAGTTGGCGGTGGCCGGCGACCGCATCGAAGTGACGCGCGAGGTCGACGGCGGTCTTGAGACCGTGAGCCTGCCGCTGCCGGCGGTGGTGACGACCGATCTGCGCCTCAACGAGCCGCGCTACGCGACGCTGCCCAACATCATGAAGGCCAAGAAAAAGCCGCTTGAAACGCTGCCCTCCACCACGCTCGGCGTCGATCTGGCCCCGCGCCTGAGGACCGTGAAGGTGAGTGAGCCGCCGGTGCGCAAGGCGGGCGTTGTGGTACCCGACGTGGCAGCGCTGGTCGACAAACTCCGCAATGAAGCAAAGGTGATCTGATCATGTCCGTTCTCGTCCTCGCCGAACACGACAATGCCCAGCTCAAGGGCGCGACCTTCAACGCCGTGACCGCCGCGACCCGCGTCGGGGCAGAGGTCCATCTGCTGGTGGCTGGTAGTGGCTGTGGTGCGGTAGCGGAGCAGGCGACCAAGATTGTCGGCGTCGCCAAGGTGCTGCTTGCCGATGCTGCCCACTACGCACATGCCGCACCGGAAAACCTCGCGGCCCTCATCCTGTCGCAGGCCGCAGCCTACTCGCACATCATCGCCGCCGCCACCGCGGTCGGCAAGAGCACTCTGCCCCGAGTCGCCGCCCTGCTCGATGTCGCGCAGATCTCCGACGTCGTTGCGGTGGAGTCGCCTGATACCTTCGTACGTCCAATCTACGCCGGCGCGGGCTTGGCTACCGTGCAGTCGCTCGACACGGTCAAGGTGATGACCGTGCGCACCACTGGTTTCGACGCCGCTGCGAAGGAAGGCGGTGGTGCCCCGATCGAGCGCATCGACGCTGCCGCCGATACCGGCTTGTCGCAGTTCATTGGGCAGGAGCTGAGCAAGTCCAGCCGCCCGGAGCTGACCTCGGGGCGCATCGTGGTCTCCGGCGGGCGCGGCATGGGCAGTGCCGAGAACTTCAGCCTGCTCGAGGCGCTCGCCGATAAGCTCAGCGCGGCGGTCGGTGCGTCGCGGGCTGCGGTCGATGCCGGATTTATGCCAAACGATTACCAGGTCGGCCAGACGGGCAAGATCGTCGCGCCCGAGCTGTACGTCGCGGTAGGGATCTCCGGCGCGATCCAGCACTTGGCCGGGATGAAGGACAGCAAGGTCATCGTCGCCATCAACAAGGATCCGGAGGCGCCGATCTTCCAGGTAGCTGACTACGGGCTGGTCGCGGATCTCTTCGAGGCGGTACCGGAACTGACCGCCGCGTTGGGCTGAGCCGGGCCGCCACGATCGTGCGCAGCGACAAGCTTCCGGAACGCTCTTACCTCTTCGTGCCGGCGAACCGGCCGGAGCGCATCGGCAAGGCGTTTGCCGCCGGTGCCGATGCCGTCATCGCGGATCTGGAAGACGCTGTGGCCCCAGACCTCAAGGCGGCGGCGCGCGACGCGTTGGCGAACGCGCTGTCTGCGCCGGCGCCCGTCTTGGTGCGAGTCAACGGCGCGGACACGCCCTGGTTCGAGGATGATCTGGCGGCCTGCGCAGCGCCCGGTGTGGCCGGCATCGTTCTGCCCAAGGCCGAGCGGACGCAGGACGTGGACTGCATCACGGAACGCCTCGGCGCGGACATGCCTGTGCTGGCCTTGATCGAAACCGCACGGGGGATGGCCGATGCCGAAGCCATTGCGGCCTGTCCAGCGGTGCGGCGGCTGTTATTCGGTTCCATCGATTTCCAGGTCGATCTCGGCATCGAGGGCGGTGGTACGGAGCTCTTGTTCTTTCGCTCCCGACTCGTGCTGGTGTCGCGGCTGGCCGGGCTCGACGGGCCGGTGGATGGCGTCACTGTCGGTTTCGACGATCCGGCCACTACCCGGGCCGACGCGCAGCGCGCGCGCCGCGAGGGCTTCGCCGGGAAGCTCTGCGTACACCCCAAGCAGATCGCGGCGGTCAATGCCGCGTTTTCCCCCGGCGCGGAAGAGATCGCATGGGCGGAACGCGTCGTGGCAGCCGCTGCCGCGGCGGGTGGCGATGCGGTGGCCCTCGACGGCAAGATGATCGACAAGCCGGTCCTGGCCAAGGCGGAGCGGATCCTGCGGGTCGGGGGGCGGTTCGGCCAGCCGGCGGCGAGAGTGTCGTGAGCGACGGCTCGAGGGGAGTCAGCGTATCGGAGACATACCACGACATTGGCCGCGAATCACGGCCAATGCGTCGGCGTTGTGGGAGAACGGCGAGGCGACGACCTTCGCCGAGCTCGCGGAACGGAGCGATGCCCTCCGGGCGAGGCAGATGTGCCGCGTTGGCGAAAAGGAGATCTCCATCCTGCACTGGGAGCCGACCCTGTTCGTGCGGCTGCTCACCCATCTGTAGGCAGCAGATCTGCACGCAGGAGCTGCGAGCCTGTTATTCCCGTCAGACCTGAGGCGAAGGCGGAGCCTGTGGGGGGGGCGTGCCGGGACGTTGCGCAAGGCCGAACCCGAAGATTCGCGATGGCCGGCCGCAAACATGCCCATATGACAAATTCGTCAGCAGATAGACATGTGAACGGAGTTATAGAAGTAGAATGGCGTACTAAAATCAGAACGATTGCGGAAGGAGTGAATGTATGCCCAAGAGGTCCCAAGCGGATGTGGTAAACGGGGACAAGGAAAACGGCGGACCACGTTCGCTGACCCGATTGCTCGGCCTATTCGATGCCCTGGCCCGGTCCCCGAATGGGCTGACCCTCGCGGAGCTGAACGTCACCCTCGAGTCGCCGAAGAGCAGCCTGCTGAATCTCCTTCGTCCGCTGGTGAACGATGGATACCTGAATCATGACGGCAGTCGCTATCTGCTCGGTCCCGCGGTATTTCGCTTGGCGGCCAACGTCATGTCGGTCTGGAACTTCTCCAAAGTGCTCCACCCGTACCTCGAGGAACTGGCCAATCGATGTCACGAGACGGTCTATGTGGGAATTCTTGATCGAGAGCAGGGTGTCATCACCTACCTCCAAGTCATCGAGAGCGCCCATTCGGTCAGGTACTCGATGCCCGTCGGTACCAGCAGGCCGCTGTACTGCACGGCCGCCGGCCGGCTGCTCCTCGCGCATGCGGACAGGGAATGGCAAGAGGAGTACATGCGCAGGACCAAGATGGAGCCGCGCACTCCTCAGACCATCACCCGCAAGAAGGAACTGCGGGCCGAACTCGAGAATGTGTTGCAGAAGGGCTATTCGGTCAGCGTCGGCGAACTTATGCGCGAATCGGCCGGCATCGCCGCGCCGATTTTCGGCACGGACGGCAAGGTGGTGGCGGCGCTTGCCATCGGTGCGCCTTCGGATCGCTTCGAGCAGGAGCGGCCGCTGCTCCAAGAGGCGCTGCTGGACGTCGCGACACGCGCGTCGGGGATGATGAGAGGGTCGAGCCCGGTGCTCAGCTGACTCCGCGCTCGCAGTCCTACCTCGTGGAAGGCTCCCGTCGTGGGGTCCATGGTTCGCCGCAAGCTTTTTATATAGGCGGACTGTTCACAAGCTGCTGCGATTGTGTAGAATGCTGTTCAACAATATGAGCAGTGATCATATAAATGAATACCGACAGCGGCGTACTGCAGGACTGGGTGGGGCGTACCGAGGTTCTTCGAGATCGGGTCACGGCAGCGCCGCCGATCGCGCTGGCCGCGACACTCGATCATCCTCGCACGGGGTTTGACACCGGCGCAGATCTGCCGGCTCCTTGGCATTGGCTTTACTTCCTTCCCTCGGTCCGTCAGTCTGAAATCGGCGCCGACGGCCATCCCAAGCGCGGCGGCTTCCTGCCGCCAGTGGCGCTGCCGCGGCGCATGTGGGCTGGCAGCCAGATGCGGTTCGTGCGCCCCCTGAAGGTTGGGGCCGACGTCACTCGGACGTCGCGAATCGCCAACGTCCGCGTCAAGGAAGGGCGCAGCGGCGCCCTCGTATTCGTCAAAGTCGAGCACCGGATCGAGGACGCCGGGGGGCTCGTGCTCGAGGAGGCGCAGGATATCGTCTATCGCGACGCGGCAAAGTCCGGCGAGGCGACCCCGGAGTCCCCGCCAGCCCCGGGCAACGCCCTCTGGTGCCACGAGATTCGTCCCGATCCGGTGCTGCTGTTCCGCTTTTCCGCGCTGACCTTCAACAGCCACCGCATCCACTACGACCTTCCCTATGCCACCGGCGTCGAACACTACCCGGCTCTGGTGGTGCACGGACCACTGATCGCAACCCTCCTGCTGGACGCGCTGCATCGCGAGCTACCGGATCGCCGCCTGCGCGCCTTCACCTTCCGCGCGGTCAGGCCACTGTTCGAAGGTCGCCCCTTCAAGGTCTGCGGGCGCATCGAGGCCGACGGCAACACCGTGCGCTTGTGGGCGCAGGATGCGGACGGGTGGCTGGCCATGGACGCCAGCGCCGAATTGATCTGACCCAACATCAAGCTATCGAGACAAGAGCGATGCATACCGAAAATTACGACGACATCCGCGACGGCGTTCGCGCCCTGTGCGCCGAGTTCCCCGACGAATACTTCCGCAAGGTCGATGAGGCGCGGGCCTATCCGGAGGCGTTTGTCGACGCCCTCACCAAGGCGGGTTGGATGGCCGCGCTGATCCCCGCCGAGTACGGCGGCTCCGGCCTGGGGCTGGCCGAGGCCTCGGTGATCATGGAAGAGATCAACCGCAACGGTGGCAATTCCGGCGCCTGCCATGGGCAGATGTACAATATGAACACCATTCTGCGGAACGGTTCGGAGGCGCAGAAGGAGAAGTACCTGCCCAAGATCGCCACCGGCGAACTGCGCATCCAGTCCATGGGGGTGACCGAGCCGACTACCGGCACCGACACCACCAAGCTCAAGACCACTGCAACGAAGAAGGACGGCCGCTACGTCGTGAACGGCCAGAAGGTGTGGATCTCACGCATCCAGCACAGCGACATGATGATCCTGCTCGCGCGCACCACGCCGCTTTCTGACGTGAAGAAGAAATCCGACGGCCTGTCGTGCTTTCTCGTCGATCTGCACCAGGCCATCGGCAACGGTCTGACCGTGCGGCCGATCCTCAACATGGTCAATCACGAGACCAACGAGCTCTTCTTCGACAACCTCGAGATTCCCGAGGAGAACCTGATCGGCGAGGAGGGCAAGGGCTTCAAGTACATCCTCGAAGGTCTCAACGCCGAGCGCATCCTGATCGCAGCCGAATGCATCGGCGATGGCTACTGGTTCGTGGACCGGGCGAAGAAATACGCCAGTGAGCGGATCGTCTTCGATCGGCCGATCGGCATGAACCAGGGCGTGCAGTTCCCCATCGCCGAGTCCTACATCGAGGTCGAGGCGGCCAACCTCATGCGCTGGAAGGCGGCCCATCTCTACGACGCCCACCGGGCCTGCGGTGCCGAGGCCAACATGGCCAAGTACCTCGCCGCCAAGGCTTCCTGGGAGGCTGCCAACGTCTGCCTGCAGACCCACGGCGGCTTCGGCTTCGCCTGCGAGTACGACATCGAGCGCAAGTTCCGCGAGACCCGGCTGTACCAGGTGGCGCCGATCTCCACCAACCTGATCTTCTCCTACGTCGCCGAGCACGTGCTCGGCCTGCCGCGTTCGTTCTGAAATGAATAGATCCCGACCCCTCGACGGCATTCGTGTCGTCTCCCTGGAACACGCGGTGGCGGTACCCTTCGCCACGCGCCAGCTGGCTGATCTCGGCGCCGAGGTCATCAAGATCGAGCGTCCCGGCGCCGGCGACTTCGCCCGTGCCTACGACAAGAGCGTGAACGGCCTCGCGTCCTATTTCGTCTGGCTGAACCGCGGGAAGAAGAGCGTCACCCTCGACGTCAAGCAGCCGGTCGCGAACGAGGTGCTGCAAAAGCTCATCGCCCGCGCCGACGTGGTGGTGCAGAACCTGGCCCCCGGCGCTGCCGCCCGCCTGGGCGTGAGCTACGAGGCGCTCGCACCCAAGCACCCGCGCCTGATCGTGTGCGATCTCTCTGGCTACGGCGAGACGGGGCCTTTGCGCGACAAGAAAGCGTACGACCTGCTGATTCAGGCCGAATCGGGCCTCATCGCCACGACCGGATCCGCCGATACGCCTTCGCGCGCCGGCGCCTCGATCGCCGACATCGCTGCCGGCATGTACGCCTACAGCGGCATCCTCACGGCATTGCTGCAGCGGGAGCGCACCGATCGCGGCGCTCGGGTCGAGATCAGCATGCTCGAAGCGCTCTCGGAATGGATGATGCAGCCGGTCTATCTGGGCCACTACGGCGGCAAGGCGCCGAGCCGACAGGGGGCGACCCACCCGATCATCGCCCCCTACGGCCCCCATCGCGCTGGTGATGGCACCGAAGTGATCTTCGGTCTGCAGAACGAGCGTGAGTGGCAGGCTTTCTGCAACAAGGTGCTCGTGCGCCCCGAATTGGCCAGCGATGAACGCTTCGACTCCAACACGAAGCGGGTTGCGGCACGCGCCGAGCTGACCGCGCTGATCGAGACCGAGTTCGAGGGCCTTTCCGCCGAACAGGTCGTCGCCCGCCTCGATGCGGCCGGCATTGCCAATGGCCGTCTCAACGACATGAACGCAGTGTGGAATCACGAGCAGCTTCGCGCCCGCGGACGCTGGGCCCAAGTGCAGACGGAGCAGGGGGCGATCGAGGCGCTGCTGCCGCCTGTCAACATCAGTGGCGTCGAGCCGGTGATGGGCGACGTGCCGGCGCTGGGCCAGCACACCGAGGCTGTGCTTGCCGAACTCGGCTACGACGGCGCTGCGATTGCCCGCATGCGCGAAAGCAAGGCGATTTGACGAGAGAAGAGGCAAGCGGATGAGCTACGAGCAGATTCTCTACGAGGTGAAGGAGGGCGTCGCCACCATCACCCTGAATCGTCCCGAGGTCCTCAACGCGTGGACGGACGTAATCGCCGAGGAGCTCTGGGACGCCACCCACAAGGCGGACGCCGACAACGATGTGCGGGTCATGCTCCTGACCGGCGCGGGCCGCGCCTTCTGCGCAGGGGGCGACGTGACCGGATTCAAGAGCGAGAACCCGCAGCAACTGATCGACAAGTTGCCGCGCTCCTACGATTTCAGCCGCCGTCCCGACTACCAGGGACGGGCGAGCTATTTCCCCTCGCTCTCCAAGCCGATCATCGCCGTGCTCAACGGCCCCGCGGCGGGCCTTGGGCTGGTGCACGCGCTCTTCTGCGACCTGCGTTTCGCCGCCCATGACGCTGTGATCACCACCGCATTTTCGCGTATTGGCCTCGCCTCCGAGTACGGCATGGCCTGGGCGTTGAAGCACGTGGTCGGCTACCCGGCAGCGATGGATCTGTTGCTCTCGGCGCGCAAGGTACGCGGGGAGGAGGCGCTGCGCCTGGGCCTGGTCAACCAGACCTACTCGAAGGACCAGTTGCTCGGAGCCGCTTACGCCTACGCTCGTGATCTCGTTGAAAACGTGTCACCGCGTTCGATGCGGGTGATGAAGCGACAGTTGTGGGAGTTGCCCTTTCAGAGCCTGCACGAGGCCCTGATCTCGGATTCTGCCGAGATGCTCGAAGCCAACGTCTGCGAGGATTTCCAGGAAGGCAAATGCGCCTTCATGGAGAAGCGCAAACCCAATTTTACCGGCCATTGATTCATCGGCAGCGGGGCAGGCGCCCCGACCTGCCACGACGTGCGAGACCGCCATGTTCCTACGCGAAAGCGCCGAAGAGGCCAGTTTCCGAGCCGAGGTGCGCGACTTCGTGCAGCGCGAGCTGCCCATCGTCATCCGTGACCGCGTGCTCACGTTCCAGCGCGTTGAGCGCGACGATTACGTGTGCTGGCAGAAGATCCTCCATGTCAAGGGCTGGGGCGCACCTGCCTGGCCGAGGGAGTACGGCGGCACGGGTTGGAATGCGACCCAGCGCGTGATCTTCGAAGAGGAGTGCTTTGCCGCCGGCGCGCCGCGGCAGATGCCCTTCGGTCTGTCCATGTGCGGGCCAGTGCTGATCGCCTTCGGTACCGAGGCGCAGAAGGCCAAGTTCCTGCCGCGCATCATCGCGATGGACGACTGGTGGTGTCAGGGCTATTCCGAGCCGGGCGCAGGCTCCGACCTCGCTTCGCTCAAGACCCGCGCGGTGCGCCAGGGTGACAAGTACGTCATCAATGGTCAGAAGACGTGGACGAGCTTCGCCCATTGGGCCAACTGGATCTTCTGCCTGGTCCGTACCGATCCGGAGGCTAAGCCCCAGGCCGGCATCTCCTTCCTGCTGATCGACATGAAGAGCCCGGGCGTCACCGTGCGCCCGATCAGGACCCTCGACCAGGGAGCCGACGTGAACGAGGTGTTCCTCGACAACGTCGAGGTGCCGCTGGAAAACTTGGTAGGCGAGGAAAACAAGGGGTGGGCCATCGCCAAGTACCTTCTCGGCCATGAGCGCACCAACATCGCCGGCATCGGCATGTGCAAGCGCTTGATGCGTCGCGTGAAGGAAATGGCGGGCACCTGCACCAAGCGCGGTCGGCCGCTGGTCGAAGATCCACGCTTCCGCGCACGCATTTCCCAGCTCGACATGCAGCTCATCTGTCACGAGTGGTCGCTGCTGCGCATCATCTCACTGGAATCCGGCAACAAGCCGATCGGTCCGGAGGCGTCAGTGTTGAAGATCCGCGGGTCCGAGATCCAGCAGGATCTCACGGAGCTGCTGATGGACATCGCCGGGCCCTATGCGGTGCCCTACGTACCCGAAGCCCTGGAATTGGGCTCGACGGTGCAGACCGCCGGCGATCCATTGCTGAATCCGCTGGCTGGGCAGTTCCTCGACATGCGCAAAATCTCGATCTACGGCGGTGCCAACGAGATCCAGAAGAACATTATCGCCAAGGCAATTCTTGATCTGTGAGGTTGGGCATGGACTTCAACTACAGCGAAGAGCAGCAGATGCTGACTGACACCATCGGCCGTTTCGTGGAAAAGACCTATGACTTCGAGTCACGGCGCAAGCTCGCCAAGACGGAGCTCGGCTTTTCCAGGGAGCACTGGAGCACGCTCGCCGAAATGGGGCTCATGGCGCTCGTTGTGCCGGAGGAATTCGGCGGTATGGGCGGCTCCCCGGTGGAAACGCTGATCGTCATGGAAGCGTTCGGCCGCGGGCTGGTGCTGGAACCCTATGTAGGCACCGCTGTGGTGGCAGCAAACCTGATCACAGAGGCCGGCAACGTCGCACAGAAGGAAGCGATGCTCGGGGCCATCGCCGACGGCAGCCGCCGCTTCGCCTTGGCCGCCTTGGAACCCCAGGGCCGCTTCGACCTTTGGGACGTGGCGACGCGCGCGACATCCGACGGCGCGGGCTATGTCCTCGACGGCCGGAAGGCTGTGGTCCTTGGGGGTGACAGCGCCGACACACTGATCATCTCGGCCCGCACGTCGGGCAGGACGACTGACAGGGTGGGCATCAGCCTATTCTTGGTAGACGCCAAAGCACCTGGCCTGACCATCGAGGGCTTTCCCAATCTCGATGGCCAGCGTTCCGCCGAAGTGACGCTCAGTAACGTGAGAGTGGGGTCGGAAGCACTGCTCGGTGCCCGGGATGCCGGCTACCCCTCCCTCGAATGGGCCGTGGATCACGGCATCGCCGCCCTGTGCGCGGAAGCCGTCGGCGTAATGAGCAAGCTCCTGGACACCACCGCTGAGTATTTGCGTACCCGCAAGCAGTTCGGCAAGCCTATCGGCAGCTTCCAGGCCCTGCAGCACGCCGCCGCTGACATGCTCACGGCCTTGGAGCAGTGTCGCTCCGCGGCAGTGATGGCAGCCGCCAAGGTGGATTCGGCGGACGCCGCTGAACGTCGCGCCGCCATTTCCGCGGCCAAGACCATCGTGGGGCAGGCGGGCCGCGCCATTGGCAAGCATGCAGTTCAGCTCCACGGCGGGATGGGCATGACCGACGAGCTGGCTGTTGGCCATTATTTTAAACGCCTGCTCTGCATTGACATGACCTGGGGCGACAGCGACCACCACATCGAGCAGTATGCAGCACTCCTATGATCCGGCAGGGACGTGAAATCATGAGCGAGGACGACATTATCCAGGTTCGTTATGAGGGCAATGTCGCCATTATGACGATGAACTATTCCGAGCGACGCAACGCCTTCAACCTTCGGATGCGGGAAACCATGTACGCACGTCTGCTCGAGTTGGAGAGCGACGACGACTGCAGAGCGATCGTGCTGACCGGCGCCGGCGGCAACTTCTGTTCGGGCGGTGACATCTCCGAGATGGCCCAACGCCCGATCGTCACCGGGCGGAATCGCTTCGATTTGGTCACGCGGATCTTCAAGCAGTTGGTCAGCGGTCCGAAGCCCTTCATCGTCGCGGTGGAAGGGGCGGCCGCGGGCTGCGGCCTGTCGTTCGTCGCCGCCAGCGACTACGCGGTGGCCGCCAGCGATGCCAAGTTTGCTTGTTCCTTCATTAACGTCGGCCTCATCCCCGACTCCGGCGGAATATGGTCGCTCCCGCGTAAGGTCGGTTACCGCAGGGCCATGGAGCTGGCGGCCCTTGGGGATACCCATGATGCCGAGGCGGCACTCGACATGCAGTTGATCAATAAGGTGTGCGCGCCGGGAAAGGCGCTGGAGGAGGCGGTGGCCGTGGCGCAGCGCTTCGCCGCCAAGCCGCCGGTGGCGATGGCGCTGCTGCGCGCGGCGCTGCACCTCGGCAACGAAAGCGTTGACGGAGCAATCAATATGGAAATCAACTACATGTCGGTGCTGCAAAACACCGAGGACTACGCCGAGGCAGCGCGCGCCTTCATGGAAAAGCGCAAACCGGTGTTCACGGGGCGCTGAACCGGAAAAGCCGGACGAGTGCCCATCGCGGAAAAATCAACGACCGGTGGCGTCGGTTGTGGATGCCGACGGCGACGACATTCCGGAGGCGCGTGTTGCCACCTCGAGCAAGGCCTCCCGCAGCGCCGGCAGGTCCGGCTCGAAGCGCACTGTCGGGGCGGAGATGGACAGCGCGGCGAGTACCTTCCCATCGGGGCCGAAGATCGGTGCCGCCATGCCGGATGATTCAGGCATCGTCTCGCCCACGCTGATCGAATAGCCCTGCTCCCGCACGTTTTTCAGTTCGGCGCGCAGCGCCTTCTTGTTCGTGATCGTTTCGGGAGTCAGCGACTCCAGCTTGGTCTCGCGCAGATAGGCCTCCTGCCATTCCTGGTCCATGTGGGCCAGGAGCACTCGACCCGAGGCCGTACAGTACAGTGGAGCGGTAGCTCCGGGCGGGACAGTGAAGCGGACGATTTTCGAGCCCTCGATGACGCTGACGACGGTGAGCACCCGCCGGTCGCGATCGAGCATTGCCAGGAACACCGTTTCGTGACAGCGGTCCGACAATTCTCCAAGGTACGGCTGAAGCACTTTGGAGAAGTTCCAGACCGACACGATGCTCGCCGAGAGGCGGAAGATCGCCGGACCGAGCCGGTAGCGGCTGCCGTCGTGCATCAAGTATCCCTCGCTCACCAGCGGACGAAGGAGATTGAGCAGACTGCTCTTTGGGGTCTCGAGCAGGACGTTGAGGTCCGCCAGAGTAAGTCCATTCGGGGACCGGGCCAGAGCATCGAACAGGCCGAGCAATCGGGTCAGCGAACGGGGGCCGCCGATTTCCTTTTCAGCGGCCAAGCTCTCCGCTTTTGCCATGAAGCGCTCCTTTCAAAGTCGTTCAATTATTGGAACGCGCATATTACAGGAAGTGCGGGCTCGGTACGACAGCCGTCGACGGCGGCTTTGCCGCCGACCCTGCGCTCCGTGCGACGTGCAGGGCGGAAGTCGTATCAGTTCAGCAGGTCGGCCGATATAGGCAGGCGCTGCTCCTCGCCACGCCCGGCAGCGCGCACTTGCGCACCTCGACAGCTTGCCCTTGCGACCCGCGTGGCCGCGCTCGAGGCGGCGCTTGCCCGCTACGGCGCGCCAGAAATCTTCAATAGCGACCGATGTAGCCAGTTCACGGCGGAGGCCAACATCGGGGTGTTAAAGCGCCATGGAATCCGCATCAGCATGGACGGGCGTGGGCGGATGGAGGGTTTGCCTTTATGTTCCTGTGGACATGCTCGCCGCGCTCATGATGATTCGGGTCCCCGTCTCGTTTCCTGGTTAGGGACAAGCGCACGGAAGAGGCGGCCCTGCGTTGGGCGTTAGCCGCGCGATGCTGCCCTCAACGAATGACACCGGTTTCAACCTGTCCGTGACGAGTGTAGAGCGTCAAGGCTGTGAGGCGACAGCGTGGGTTCGGACATCGTTAGTCGGCTGGAGCCTGCCGGCTCTCCAATCCGCCCGAGTCCTTCGGTCGGGGGAGCTGAGCATACGGAGGTAGTCAGCCCTGCTTGACCATGGGGAAGAACGTTTATAAAATTGATCAACGTTCAGAAAATTGCATGGAGTCCACATGAACAAGCACCTCCGCACCTCGGAATACCTTCTATTCGACGTCAGCGATCGCGTCGCGCGCATCACTCTGAACCGTCCCGACAAGCGTAATGCGCTGCATCCTGCCATGCTGGCTGAGTTGCGTGATGCGCTGCTCGAGGCGGACGACCTGAACGACGTCAACGTGGTCATCCTCGAGGGGGCGGGCAAGGATTTCTGCGCTGGTTACGATCTCGCCGGCGCCTATGCCGGGTTCAAGGACGGCACGCCCCCGTGGGACGAGGGCCGTTACCGCACGGTCAACAAGTCGGTCGATGACGATTGCTGGAACATGGAGCAGACCCAGAAGCTCAACATGGTGCTGTTCGACATGCACAAACCGGTGATTGCCAAGGTGCAGGGCAACTGCTTAGCCGGCGGCACGGATCTCGCCCTCATGTGCGACATGGTCATCTGTGCTGAAAACGCAAAGATCGGCTTTCCCGCGGCCCGTGCCAACGGCACGCCGCCTATCCAGATGTGGGTCTATCACGTTGGTCCGCAGTGGGCCAAGCGCATTCTGATGACCGGCGACAATCTGTGGGGCAGGGACGCCGCCCGCATTGGCCTGGTACTCGATGCCGTCCCCGCTGAGGAACTTGACGACGCGGTCAACGAGCTGGCGCACCGTATCAGTTTTGTGGACGCCGAGCTGCTGTCGTCCCATAAGCGCATCGTCAATGCGGCGCTGGAACTGCAAGGCGCCAGAACCCTGCAGCGTTTCGCCGTGGAAATGGACGCGCGAGCCCACTTGTGCCAAGGCCCCCGTCGCACCCAGTTCAAGGCCGACATGGCCGAGCTAGGCCTGAAGGATGCGTTGAAGAAGCGCGATGAGCCGTTCGGCGACGGCATGGTCAAAATGAGCTGGCTCGACAAGTGATGAGGGCATCAGTCATGTCTGATAACTTTCTGATCGATGAGCCAATCAAGGGCGTCAAGCGCATCACCATCAACCGTCCGGAGTCGACGAATTCCTTTCAGTTCGAGATGTACACGGAACTCGCCGATCTGTTCAGACAGATCAAGTACGACCCGAAGATCCGGGTGGTGATTCTGACTGCCGCAGGAACCAAGCATTTCTGCACCGGCCACGACCTCAAGAACCCCGGCAAGGCGGACTGGGTCCCGGAAGGCGTGGGCAAGCCCTTCTTCTCACGGTATGCGATCGACGTCATCGCCTCGCTGCCGGTGCTAATGCGCAATCTGCCGCAGCCGGTGATTTGCGGCGTGAACGGCACCGTAGCCGGAATGGCCCTCGCCTTCCCGCTGGCGGCGGACATCACGATTGCCGCGAAATCGGCCAAGTTCGTCAACGCCATCCACAACGCCGGCTCGGGTGCCGAACTGGGCATCAGCTACCTGCTTCCCAGGGCGGTGGGCGCTCAGCGGGCGGCCGAGATCCTATACACCTCGCGCTCGGTGATGGCCGACGAAGCCGAGCGTATCGGCCTGGTCTTGAAGGCCGTGCCGGACGAGGAATTGCAGGACGCCTGCCTGGAAATTGCCAAGAACATCGTCGTCAACGTGCCGATGGGTATTTGGGTGACCAAACAGTCGTTGTGGCACAACATGAATGCGGGCAGCCTGGAGCAGGCAATCGAGTTCGAGAGTCGCGGCGTCTATGTGGCGCAGTCTACCGAGGACAAGGTCGAGAAGCAGAAGGCGTTCTTCGAGAAGCGAGCACCGAACTTTAGCTTCAAGTAAGCAATGCCGCGGGGCCGGCCGGGCACGCCTACGTACCTTTCAGACGCAGTCAAGGACCGGCAGTCATGCGGCATCGAGCCGCGCTTTAGGAGACTGGGAAGTGAATTTCGAGACCATCCGTTATGAAGTCAAGGAAGGCATCGCGACGGTGACACTGAACCGTCCCGAAGTGTTCAACGCGCTGAACACGGCGATGATGAACGAGCTCATCGCCGTGTTCGACGAGACCGACCTTGACGACAAGGTTCGAGTCGTGGTCGTGACCGGCGAAGGCAAGGGCTTCTGCGGCGGTGCGGACCTGTCCAAAGGCGCCGATGTCTTCGACAAGAACAAGACCGGCAGCGCGGCGCAGGACAGTCCGATCCGCGAGGACGGCAGCTTTGATTACAGCAAGGAATCGGCGCGCGACGGCGGGGGCAAGCTCGCCCTGCGCATCTTCAACAGCCTGAAGCCCGTGATCGGTGCGATCAACGGCGCAGGCGTCGGTATCGGCGCCTCAATGCTGCTGCCCATGGATATCCGCATCGCCAGCGAAAAGGGTCGCTTGGGCTTCGTCTACGCCCGGCGCGGCATCGTCTACGAGTGCTGCTCGTCCTGGTTCCTGCCGCGCATCGTGGGCATCAGCAAGGCACTCGAGTGGAGCCTCAGCGGCCGCGTGATGCCGGCTGAGGAACTCAAGGTCGGCGGTCTGGTGAGCGAGGTGGTGCCGCACGAGCAGTTGCTGCCGCGCGCGTACGAAATTGCGCGCGAGATCGCCGACAACACTGCGCCGGTCTCCGTCGCACTGATGCGCCTGATGGCGTGGCGCAGCCTCGGCATGGCGCATCCGATGGAGGCGCACCGCATCGAAAGCCGGGGCATCTGCACCCGCGGTCGCAGCGCGGACGCGAAGGAAGGGGTCCAGTCCTTCGTGGAGAAGCGGTTGCCCGTTTTCCCCTGCACCGTGTCAAAGGACATGCCCGACTACTTTCCCTGGTGGGAAGAGCCGTCCTACTTCTAACCGTTCTTTGACTTCGGTCAGCGCAAGGAGACAGTGTGTGAACACATCCATCACCGAACTCTTCGGCATCAAGTACCCGATTCTCAATGCAGGCATGGGGCGGGTGGCATTTCCGAACATGGTCGCTGCGGTATCGAACGCGGGAGGCTTGGGCGTGCTCGGCGCAGGTTCCGGTGACCCAAGGCAGACGCGCGAATACATCAGAGAGATCCGCTCGCTGACCGACAAGCCTTTCGGCATAAACGCGCCGCTGGCGCTGCCCAACGGAAGAGAAAATGCGATTGTCGCCCTCGAGGAGAAGGTGCCGGTCATCAACTACTCCATGGGCAAAGGCGACTGGATTGTCAAGACAGCCCACAAGTACGGTGGCAAGGTCATGGCGTCCGTCAACGACGTCAAGCTCGCGCAGCGCGCCGAAGCCCATGGCTGTGATGCCGTCATCGCTGCCGGTCACGAGGCGGCCGGCCATGCGGGCGAGATCGGGACCTTCGTCCTGGTGCCGCGGCTGGCCGAAGTGCTAAAGATCCCGGTCATCGCGGCGGGCGGTATTGCCAACGGCGACGGCCTGGTCGCAGCCCTCGCCCTGGGCGCGGGCGGGGTGTCGATGGGCACCCGTTTCTGGACCACCAAGGAAGGTCCGATGCACCAGAACTGGAAGAACAAGGCCCTCGAGCTGGACGTCCAGGACACGCTCTTCTCCCCCCGCTTTGACGGCATACCTTGCCGCCAGATGAAGACGGCGGCGTCCGAGCGCATGATGAACACCAAGATGCTGAACGTGTGGGAGATCTTCCTGAACTCATTCGCCATCGCCAGGGAACTCAACATCCCCTGGCCCACGCTGGTGAAACAGACCTTGTCGCTGGGCCCTCGGCAGATCGAATCCATGATGCGCATGTCGAAGATGATGCAGATGCACACGATCACGATGACGACTGGCGATCTCGACAAGGGAATGACTGCGTCCGGTCAGTCGGTGGGCCTGATTCACGACCTGCCCAGCATCGCCGAGGTAATGGAGCGCCTCGTCGCGGAGGCGGAGTCGGCGCAGCGCCGGCTTGCTGTTCAGATATCCGAGTCCGGGACCGTAAAATGCGGACGAGTCGTCCGTGCCGCTGGGTAGCCCTAGCTCCGCGGTCTGATGTCCCTTGTTGCGGTCACCGGGCGCCCCAGGGCGGTTACTCACCACCTCGACGGGGTGCCGCAAGGCGGCGGGGGCACAGGCAATTGGCTTCAATGTGGTGCCTTCGCGCATCAGCAGGCTCTTCTCCGCGAGGTGTGTCTTGATGACCTCGAAGATCCTGTGCGTGAGCTCGTGCGTCTCCTGCTGGCAGGCGTCGAAACTTCAACAGTGTGATTGCATCGGGCACCGCTTCCCACAGCGCGCCGGAAAAGATCGCTGAGGAAACAGCTCGCGCCAAATGTCCTGAGTTCTCGCATGCGGCGGATCGGAGCGTTTCGCCCCGATCCGCCGCACCTGGATTGCCCTACTTGGCAATCCTGTCGCGCCCGCCATCAGGTCGGCGCGACGTTGTAAGGCTTCGTTATACGGCAAACTCTGCGTAACCGTTAGTGATCACGACGAGATCTCGCTCCTGCACACGGCACCGAAATGCCGCTTTGCGATTACCTTCGTTCCAGATGTCGGTCACGATGGTCTCACCGGGGAATACTGGTGCGCTGAAGCGGGCATCGAAACGTCGCAGGCGGGATGGCGCACCTTCACCGACGGCGCGTACCAGCGCGCGTGCGGCAACCCCGTAGGAACACAGCCCATGGAGTATGGGTCGGTCGAAGCCGCCACTTCGTGCGACCGTCGGATCGATATGCAGGGGATTGTAGTCCCCGGACAGGCGGTAGATCAGCGCCTGTTCCGGCCTGGTCGTCAGCGCGATGCTGAGATCAGGGGCGCGCTCGGGTGTGGGATGGGGCTTTGGCGCGCCATCCGGGTTGCCCCCAAAGCCTCCATCGCCCCGCAGGAAAGCCGTTGCCTCGGAAACGCCGATGAGTTCACCGCTGGCCGCATCGGTCAAGGTTCGTGACATGCGCATGATCGCACCTTTGCCGGCGCCCTTGTCGTAGATCGCCTCCACTTTCTCCTGACCGATGACTTCGCCTTCGGTCGGCAATGGCCGATACATGGTGAGCCGTTGTTCACCATGCAGCAACATTTTCCAGTTGATCGCCAGCTCCGGCTCCATGATCCAGAAGCCCGGCGGACAGAGCGTCACCGCCATCGTCGGAAGTGCCTCGAGCTGCTCTTCGTAGGTGAGAAGCAATTCCTGGGGATCGCAGGGATCCGCCTGCCCAGCGCCGACTCCCAATGCATAAAGAATAGTATCCCTCTTGGAGTGGGATGCTCTGACTGGGGCGAAAACCCTGTTCATGATTACTTCGTAATTTAGTGCCATGCTGTCTCCACTGTCTTGCTGATCTTCTGGCTTCGGTATTGAATTCTCGAAACGACGTCGATCTGCGGCGTTCAGGAAATCCTGTCCAGATCCATCAACAATCGTTCCGGAGAGTCACCAAAATCGCGAGTCGTCCCGTGCATGCGCAGTGCGTGTTCAGCCACACCTGGTTGGAACACGTAACAAGCACCAATCGTATGTCCTGTCGCTGCAGCGTTCGGAAGCGCATCAAGATCCAGACTTCTGGACCCCGATATGTGGATGGCGCGCCTGAACAGCATGAGCGCCTCCAGTTCATCGGGATCATTAAAGTTGACCTCGATCCAGGGCTTCATGGTCCTCAGATTCTGCCCGGCAAAGGGCGTCGGCGACAAAATGCGGGTGTCCTGCACAGTCCAGTTCAAGAAGTTGACGCCGTCAACGTACATCGTTGCAAACTGCTGCTCTTGCCCTTCGGACCAAGTGATTTCAAAGTCATATTCACGCAGGCGGATACCACGCGCTGCGTGCGCTATGGCCAGTCCCGCCATGTCGAGCATGTGCGTACATTGCATGCTGCCGTCGATATACCGATACACGTTCGTGAAATCGGTGGTAAGCGGCATTCCCTCGAGCCTTGAGAGCGCCGCCGCCGCACTTGCACAGAGACTCCAGGGAGTGCGCAGGGCCAGCCCCTCGACGGCGACAACTCGCACAGAATCGTGCCGAACGGTGACTCCGTAGCGGTGGGGGTCGTCTTCGAGATCTGCGCGAGCCTCGCCAGTGTCAGTCTTGACGCGTATGCGGCGGCGGTAAATGTCCCTTGGACGCATCTCAGGGGTTGAAATCGAGGCCCTTGTCGTCAAGGAAAAGGTCCTTATCCGACGCAGCGATGTCCCGCGCGGTAAGACCTCCGGGATTGGACAAGACGGGGCCAGATACCATCTTCAACTCCATTATCTTGGTGCCCGAGGCAAAGATCGTCCTATTCGTTTTGTCTCCGGAAAGGCTGCTGACCATGTACAGGATGACCGGGGCTACGCGCTCCGGTGACCACGATTGGGACAGCTCTGATGGAAGAACATTCGCTGTGAGAGGCGTGACGGCGGCAGGAACCAGGGTCCAAACGCGGATTCCGTATTTCTTTCCCTCCAACGCGAGGCTATTGCTGAACCCCCAGATTCCTGCTTTTGCGGCGCCATAGTTCGTCTGTCCGACATTGCCAGCCAGACCTGAAGAGGAGCTGGTATTGACGATTACCCCTCCTGCTTTATTGTCCTTCATCCAGCGAAACACCGGCTGCGTGACGCAGAAGGTACCCTTGAGATGGACGTTTACGACCGCATCCCACATCTCTTCGCTAAGGTTGGCAAGACCCTTGTCGCGCAGAATCCCCGCATTGTTGATCAGGATATCAACACGTCCGAACGCCTCTAGTGCCGTGACGAGGATCGACTCCCCACCGGCCATGCTGCTCACATCGGCGACTGCGGCAACCGCGCGACCTCCATTGACCTCGATTTCGTGTACCACCTTCGCTGCGTTCTCCGCGTTGAAGTCGTTTACCACGACACCTGCGCCTTCTTTCGCCAGCAAGAGCGCGTAAGCGCGACCCAACCCGCTCCCGGCTCCCGTGATGATCGCAACCTTGTTGTCTAACAGACCCATTGCTCTTTCTCCTTGATTCGACTCTGAGATGCTACAAAGAAGTCATTGCGTCTTTTGAAACCTGGGGGCCGCTTAGGCGGGGTCGGCTTTCTTCGCCCGTGCTGCGGTGCGATTCGCGATCCTGGTAAACAGGATGCGGAAGGCGGATGTGAGGTCTGTGCCGAAGTTGGGATCGCCGTTCTTGCCGAAGGCCTCGGCGATCTCTGCCCATTCGGGCTCGGGAATATAGCGGCGGGCGGCTGGCAATATGAATTTGTCTTCGGTGCTCATATGTGCTCGCGTGAAATCCATATAGACATCAAGGGCTGTGATCGATTCGTCAGCACCGCGTCCAGGATCCGCCTCGTATGTCGCCAGGGCTTGTTTCAGCTGGTTCAGTTTGTAAGAGTCTTCTCTATGCTGGACAGATAGTTCTGCGATTACCTGGTCGAGTTCGCTCGTCCGCCCGCGCAACCGCGGAAAGATATAGTGTTCTTCCTTGGGATGATGCAGCTTCTGTGGAAAGGTCTCGATGTAATACAGCATTGAGCGCAGAAGACTGAAATCCGGGCTTAGGCCTTCATTGCTGGCCGTTTGCAGCAGGTGCCTGATCCCATAGATCATTACCGCGAGCGAACGATGCTCGTCCTGCATAATGGCAATGGTTTTGTTCATCATGGGCGCCGAAGAGCTGCTTTCGCTCGGTCCAATCAGCACGGGAATCTGGGCGTGCGAGAGCACTTTTTGCGTCTGAGAACCCAGCATGACGCTCTTGATCCCCTTGCGACCATGGGATGCCATGCATATCAGATCGCAGCCGCAATCTTTGGCTGTCTGGAGGATCGCTTCATGGGGGTAATCGCTCACCTTGAGCACTGAGCCGAAAGCCACCCCCGCTTCCACCGCATAGGTCTCGGCCTTGGCTAAGACCGCACGTCCATCGCCCGCGGCGATCTCGGCAAAGATGTCGGGGGAAAGCAGGTGCATAAGGGCCCCATCACCGAACAGAGAGGCAGCGTATTCGCGTTGGGCGTGAAAAAATGTCACGCGCGCACCTAGAGCACGCGCCAGCCCGACGGCAGATGCAATTAATTCATTGGACAATTCGGTGCCGTCGGTGGGTACCAGCAGATGGCGATACATTACTGTTCCTCAACGGTTAGTTGGCATCCCGTCCGGGCGTAGCCGGCAATCAAGTCGCCCGCACTGGACTTGTACGAGTGCGGTTGGCGAGCTTGCCTGGTGGAAATTCGAAGGTGGCGGCTTTACCTCCTCGCCGAACCCTTCAAGGCCGCGCGTGCCGCTGTACTCGAACGGCATATCGGACATTGCATTCGTGTACTCGGCGATGCGGTCGATCTCGTCGGCACGCGGTGCCACCCGTTCGCGCGCTATGCGGCGGACAAAATCTTGAATGGCGGGTTGGTAGTCGTGCAATGCGTAAGCCATGCTGGTTCGTGTGGGAGCGGACGTTTTTGCGCAAAGGCGCTTTACAAAGATGAACGGTGTTCGCTATAGTGAACACATTCCGGCGGTATGTCAAGAATCCTTCGCATCGCGTTGCCGCAGTCTTTCCCCCTCCAGCGCCCGGCCGACTACTGGGAAGTGACGCGCAAGGGAATGATGCAATTCTGTGACAAAAAAGTGAACAGAGTGCGTATAACTATTCAAAAGCCCGCGAAACCGCCTCACTCTCCCGTCCGCGGCGCTATGGAAAAGCCATGATGAATCCATCGCAAAAGCCAGTATCCGAACTCTCTTTGATGGCGGTCCTCATGCTGGCGGTCATGGTTGTCGGCTTCGACGGAGGCATGATGTTTTCCGCCATGCCTACGATGATTCGCCTCTTCGGCGACCCGGTCGTGGCCGGCTGGCTGATCACTGCTTATTTCCTCACTGCCGCAGGCTCCTGTGCCGTTTCCTCACGCTTGGGCGATCTTTACGGGCGTGGCCGCGTACTGCGCTGGATGTTCGTCATGGCGATTCTGGGTTCCGCCATCGCAGCATTCGCCCCGACCCTGGAATGGATTGTCGTGGGGCGGGCCCTGCAGGGGATCTCGGACGCGATCCTGCCGTTGACATTCGGGCTGGCGCGAGAACGGCTGCCGGAACACCGCGTCCCCCACGGGATCAGCTATCTTTCCGGGGCAGGTGTCATCTTCGCCGGTCTGGGTGTGTTCCTGGGCGGCGTGGTTGTGGATAACCTGTCATGGCATGCACTGTTCTATGCATCCGGCATGTTAGGGGTGGTCGCGCTCCTCGCGGCCGAACTGGTGCTGCCACCCTCGAAGATGGAGATAAAGCGAGAGGCCCTGGATATCATCGGCGGCCTGTTGTTTCTTCCTGCCATCACCTTGGTGCTGATCGCCATTACCAATGCGAAGAAGGCGGGGTGGCATGACCCGGCTGTGCTCGCAATGATCGGACTCGGGTTGGCGCTCATGGTCGTCTGGGCGCGGTACGAGTCGCTCCACCCGAATCCTCTGATCGACGTGCGGCAGTTCCGGAACTGGCAGATCGCCATTACCAACCTCAACATGATTCTATTCGGCCTGGCCACTAGCCAGCTGATGTTGGTTCTGCTCCTGCTGCTCCAGCAGCCAAAATGGACGGGCGTAGGCCTCGCGCTTTCGGCGACACTGGCCGGCGCCATCAAGATTCCCTCAAACCTGACGGCTTTGATCACGGCCCCCTGGTGTGCCCGCCTTACTGGGCGCTACGGGGCGCGCCAGGCAGCTCTCTACGGCTTGGCTTTCCAGACAGTGGGGTGGGCCATGCTGACCGGGATCCATGACTCGCTTCCGGCCGTTGTGGCGCTGCTGATCTTCCTCGGTGTGGGGACCAGTATGACTTATGCGGCCTTGGCGAACCTGATCGTGGAAGCGATCCCCGCCGAACGTACTAGCGAGGCCATTGGCGTGATGCAGGTGGTGCGGACTACCACCACGGCCATCGGGGCCCAAGTGGTCACCTTTCTGCTCTATTCGTCGACGTTGAGCGATCCGAGCGGAGGCGCGGGCATCTATCCATCGCCCTGGAGCTACAAGCTGACCCTCGGGGCTATTACCTGCGCTGTGTTCGTCGGCTTGCTGCTGACTTACACGTTGCCGCGCCGTTCCACTGCCAGCCCGGCCGTAGCGATCAGCAGCTGAGGGCGAGGGCGTCACCTAGTTGCAGGGCGAGGCCGGTGACCGCCAAGTGCATGGGGCCAAGACTATCTTGCTCAAGATAGGCGGTATGTTCTTCAGTGACCAAGGCTTGGTGCTACGGGTCGAGTGACAGGTCATCCAGCCGACGGAGTCTTGCTGGTGGCTAAACTTGAAAGGGAGTAGATGATGGGAGTTCTGCTGACGGATGCCGACGAAGGCGTGCATGAGAAGGGGGAGCAAACCAACTGGAACGAAAGTCGGTACGTCGATTTCTGGGACGCGAATCAGCGGGTGGGCGGCTGGTTCCGCATCGGCAATCGGCCGAACGCAGGCTGGGCAGAGATGTCCGCCTGCATCACCCTCCCGGACGGCAAAACCGCTTTCATGTTCGAACGGCCGAAGATAACGGCTAACACGCTGCACTCGGGCAATCAACAGTGGGAGATCGTGCAGCCTTGGGTCGCCAATCGCGTCCAGTATCGGGGGGAACTCATGGTCATGGACGATCCGTGGATACTCATCGATCCGAAGAGGGCCTTCGAAACCGCGCCGCGCGCGTTCGCTGACATCGACTTGGTCTGTCGCTCAACGGGGCTCAAGACAGTCATGGGCTTCGATCAGGATCACATCGACAAGATCTTCCTGCCCGGCCAGGCCGGTTTCCACTACCAGCACCTGGCCCGTACGACGGGGACGGTGAGGGTCGGTGAACATTGCTGGCAGGTGGCCGGCTTCGGCGGCAAGGATCACTCCTGGGGACCGCGGAACTGGCACGCAAAAATCTATCTGCGCTGGCTGATCGCCGCGCTGGACGACGACAACGGCTTCATGCTCGTGCGAGCGGTCGGTCCGACCAAGAAGACGCGTAGCGGCTTCGTGCTCGACAAGGGAAAGTTTCACCTTGTCGACGACTTCGATATGAAGAACCACTATGCGGGCGAGCCGAACTTCGAACTCAGAAAGGTGGAGCTTCGGATCAGGAGCGGCGAACGTATCTGGGATGCCGTCGGCACGCCCCAATCCTGGCTACCGCTGCGGCACAAACAGCATAACGAGAAGGGGGAGGAAGCAATTCTGCGCATCGTCAAGTCGCCAACCGATTGGCAGATGGCCGGACGGCACGGCGAAGGCATGTGCGAGTATCACGACCTCATGGTGGATGAACGACCCATTGGGCTGGAGGATTGATGGACACGTCGCTCCGAGGCATCGACGCTGCCGCGTTGGATGGCTGGTTTCAGGACAATATCGCTGACGTTCATGCCCCGCTTCGCTTCGAGCTGATCGCAGGGGGGCATTCGAACCTCACCTACAGAGTCGATGAAGCCGGCGGCAGGAAGTTCGCGCTGCGCCGGCCTCCGCTTGGTTTCAAGCCCCGACATGGCGCGCACGACGTGGTGCGCGAATATCGGATTCTCGCCGCATTGAAGGACTCCGCGGTGCCCGTTCCGGTTGCGGAAGCGCTCTGTACCGACAGTTCGATCATAGGCGCGTCCTTCTATGTGACGCGTTGGGTGGAAGGATACATCCTCGACAGACCTTCGCACGTCGAAGCGGTGCTAGCTGATTCGGGTGCGCGCCGCCGAGCCGCGTTCAGCCTGGTCGACACGCTCGCCGAACTCCACCGTTGCGAAGTGGACGCCGTCGGGCTCGGTGACCTCGGACAGCGGGACAACTATCTCGAACGGCAGCTCATTCGCCTCGGCCAGGTATGGGAAACAACGAAAACGCGTGAACTGCCGATCATCGACTCGCTTCACAAAGAGCTGCTTGCACGTTGTCCGCCGCAGCGCTATACGGGAATCGTGCATAGCGACTATCGTTTCGGAAACGTCATGTTGGGGGCTGCCGGCGACGTTGCTGCAGTGTTGGACTGGGAGCTGTGCGCGCTCGGCGATGTGACGGTCGACGTCGCCTATCTGCTGACCAACTGGGACTTGCCCGAAGACCCGTGGCCCGACGTGTGGATGCAGCCTGCGCCCACGCGTGCCGGCGGCTTTCCTTCGCGGCACGAAATTCTTGCGCGCTATGCGGAAAAGACCGGCTTCGATCTGCAGGCCATCGACTATTACTGCGCCTTCTGCTATTGGCGCATCGCCGTACTTGCCGAAGGCATCAAGCGCCGCTACGAGACGGGCGTCATCGCCCAACACACTGATCTGGATGCGCTCGACCGTCGTGTGCGGAATCGCGCGGCCATGGCGGAACGATACCTGAAGGCAGCCTAAGGCGCGGCCTGTGAGCAGAACGACCGGGCCGGGGAGGCCGGGGCCCGCGTCAACCGGCAAACAGTTTGTGGCTCGGTCGATGCGGGCGGTCGTATGCCAGGCATACGGGCCACCGCACCACTGGCAGTTGAGGAAGCTTCCGATCCTGTGCATGCAGCGCGAGCTCGGTACCCCCAGAGCAGGGAGTCGATTTTCCCGACAAGGCGATTGGGGACGAATGCCGTGGGAATCGGTACGCTTAGGAACCTAAGGCTGACGAAAGCGGGGAGGCCGCTTTTCCCGGAAGGCATGCATCGCCTCGTCCACGTCGCCTGTCAAGGCGCAGAGCACCTGAGTGCGATTCTCCATGTCGATCGCAACGTCCAAGCTCGCAATTTCCAGGGCACTGGCCACGACTTGCTTGGTCATGCGCACACCGAAGGCCGAGTTGGCGGCGATCGCCGTTGCCAGTTCCATAGTTGTATCGAGCAGCATTTCGTCGGGCACGACCCTGGAGACGAGTCCGATGCGTTCAGCCTCAGAGGCATCGAAAGGCCTGCCAGTAAGCATCAACTCATAGCAGCGGGCAAGCCCTACCAAGCGCGGGAATAGCCAGCTGATGCCGCAATCGCCGGCCGCTAGACCGATGCGGGCATTGGCGACATGGAAATTGGCGCTGGCAGCGGCGATGCGAAGGTCGGCAGCGAGGACCAAGGCGAAGCCGGCGCCGGCGGCTGGTCCATTTACCGCAGCGATTACCGGCTGGGGCAACTTATGGACACGCTTCACAATAGCGGACAGGCGTTCCTGACTGAGCATGCCTTCCCACACCTGTCCGAGGTCTCCGTCTTTCAGAACCGCCTCCGAGTGCTTGAGGTCATAGCCGGCGCAAAAGCCTCGGCCGGCACCTGTGACGACTACGACCCGCACAGTGCTGTCGCTCGCCAGAACATCCAGTGCGGAATGCATATCCTCGATCCATTCCGTTGTGATTGCATTCAAGCGCTCGGGGCGGTTCAAGGTCATCAGGGCGATACCGTTCTTGCCCCGTTCCAGCATTATCGTGTTCATGCCGTGTCGCTCCCGTTCAGGATCTGCAGCGCGCGGATTCATCGGCAGTTCGGCAAGGAGTTGTCGATCGTCACCGTCAGCCGACTCATGATGGTGCTTGGATTCAGCGCTCAGAAGCCGCTTGCTGTTATCTGACATTGCTATCTTGAATTAGTAGTTGGCGATGATCGGAGGCCTTACGACTGGCTACGCTTCTGCTGAGCGATGAACGCAGCCGCAATGGCATGGTGCTCCTCGCTCAGCGTCGCGGCGAGTTGCCGGCCGAGGGTGGCGTCGAGCATTTGCGCCGCCGACCGATGGAGATAGAGGTTCATGAGCTTCTTCGTCTCGCGCAGGGCTTGGCGCGGTTGCTTTAGCAGCTTGTCTGCCAAGGAGCGGGCCTCATCCATCAGTCTTTCCGGCGGCACGACCCGATTGGCAAGCCCGAATTCCACCGCCTGTTGCGGCATGATGCGGTCGCCGGTAAAGATCAGTTCCTTGGCGCGCAGCAGGCTCGTGTAGAGCGGCCAGGAAACGGAGATGCCGTCACCGACGACGAGGCCGATGTTGATGTGGGGTTCGGCCATGAACGATTTCTCCGACATCAGCACGATGTCGCACAGGGTTGCCATCGTTGCGCCCCATCCGACCGCCGGACCGTTGACCGCCGCGATGATGGGAATCGGCACGTCGATAAAGCCGTGGATGGTGCGCCTTGAATTTTCCTGCACGGCCCGTGCGAAATCCGTGTCGTCGAGCGTCTTGACGAAGTGGCGCATATCGCCGCCGGCGCTGAAGGCGCGCCCCGCACCGGTGAGGATGGCCACCCTGGCCTCCGAATCCTCGGCCAGCGCGCGGAAGAGCTTGGGATAGGCGAACAGCATCTCGGTGGTCGATGCGTTGAGGTCATTCGGCCGGTTGAGCGTGATGATGCGCAGCGCTCCTTCGGCAGTCACGAAGATGTCTTCCGGAAGATCGTAGAGGTTGGACATGGGTTTCCTTCACAAGAAAAATCAAACCCGGGCGCCGCTGTCGAGGCGCAAGAGAGCGGTATTGAGATAGGGGTTCTCAATGACTTGCAGGGCGAGCGACGCGTACTCCCTGGGCAGAGCGGAACGCTTGGAATACAGGTTCCAACTGCGCATGCGCGTCTTGTCTTCGGGAATGTGCTTGTGCTGGGTCAATTCGTAGGCGGAGCTGCAAAGATGTCCGATGCGCACGACGACCATTTTCCGCAGCACGGGGTCGAAACCGACGGAATCCAGGATGCGCTGCCCAAGCCCTCCCGCACTCGGCCAGCTCCGGCGGGGCGTGATTCAGCGTGGGTAGCACGCTGACTTGCGGTACGCCTTGCACTCGACGGCGCGCCTCTTCGTCGAGTGCCTCCGGCAGTGCGTAAGGGATGGACGCGCGGCATGGGGGGCTTCTCAGACGTCTATGACGATTTCACTCGCATGGCGCACAACCCACTGCCGGAAGCTGGTGAGCGGGAGGCCGTACGAGTTAAGGGCTGAGATGTCGGCCCGATAGCCAATTTCGTTGGTCCATTCCTGCGAGCGCACCCAGCCGGGGAAAAGGCCCGCCGCGCGGGCGTCGCCAGGACTTACCGACTCGGCGCGAACCCTCTTGTGCAATTGCTCGCGGAGCACGCTGGCGACCTCGAACATAGTCAGCGTTTCGGCCGCTAGGTCGATGTTCTGACGGTCGAAGCGCATCGGATCGGCGATGGCGGCGCGGGCGAAGGCGCCGACGTCGTCGGCGGCGATCATTTGCATGCGGGTTTCAGGCAGCAGGGCGCTGACAATCCGTCCTGCCCGCAAATGCGGAAACATGCGCTGCGCCTTGGGCTGCGCAAAATTGTCCATCAGGAAGGCAGGCTTCAATACCGTCCAATGGAGAAAACCTGCGTTGCGCACGGCTTCTTCGATATCCCACTTGTCAGTCCAGTATTTCTGGTACCAATAGCCGCTTTCCCATCCCGGAAACCCGGTGTGCCGGCCGGCCTCGCAGACCGAGGCATGGACGAAGTGCCGAACGCCTGTTTGGCGTGCAGCCTCCACCAGGGCGAAACCATGGCGCCGCTCGGCGTCGGAGCCGTCCGGATCGGGCTGCTGCACCGAGAACACACCGTAGATGCCTTCCATGGCGGCAATTAGCGACGCCATATCCCCCATGTCGCCTTTTGCGATTCCAGCTCCGCATCCGGCGAGAGCGCGCGCAGCCGGCCCATCCGGAGTGCGCGTCAGAATGCGAACACGAAAGCCTGCGCCGAGCAGTTCGCGCGCAGCGGCGCCTCCCTGAGCACCCGTAGCACCGGTGACAAGAATGTGCGGTTCGGGTCGGGGCATGTCAGTAATCCTCCGAATGTTCTTGATGGCGAGGGCAAGCTTTCGTCCGCTGCGTGCGGATGTGGCTGTAGCGTGCAGAAAGCAGAACAACGTTCAAAGTATACAACAATACGCACTTCTGCATTACAAAGCACCAACGCCAAGTCCGGCAGCCATGGCCGTAGGTTCCGCTCGGTGAAGGCAACGACTATTTCGGCCCCTTAACCGCATGCCGATGCGGGATTGGACGCGTCCTGCAGCGTTGCATCGAGCGGCGCGACTTTGTCGAGATCGGCTTGCTTGATCTGGAGCTTCGCATCGAGATAGATCTGCGTCGTCTCGATCGAATCATGCCCCTCGCCAGCCAACGCTTGGCCCAGATTCGAGGGATGGGACCGATAACAACCAGCGCGCTGGTCGGTTCGGTCGTGCGCACTCGCCGCGCGGGGGAAAAGTCGAGCCGATACGCGGCGCGAGCTCTTGACGCTCACCGTGCCCGAGGTGCGCCGGCTCCTTGTCGCGTTGGCGCTCGTGCGACACCCCTCACCGTCAATGGTCCGGGCGTGGTCCCGATGGCGACGCCGGCATCAAGGGCGCGTGAAGCGATATCACTGGGCTAGAAGAATCAGACAACAAAGTAAAGACCAGCTGTAGTACGAGCTAGAAGATAGGTCGTATTAACATTGTGTTCAGAAAGATTGACGGCGTTCAAGAAAAATGAGTAGATTTATTAGCCGGTGTGGAGTGGTGTTTAGCCCGAGGAACGCAAGCGCCAAGTTGCACGACGGTTTAGCGATGCGGACGTGCAGCGGGCTGTCGAGTTTGCGAAGGGCGCATGTTCCCGACCGGTATTCTCCATGACGGTTCATACCTCTGCCTCGCCTTGTGCGCTAGGCGAAGGATGAAGGCTGGAAACTTCGCTGTGGAGGCGTGTTAAGCCGAATCCGCTGAGGCCCCGTTTAGGGGGCATTCTTGGAACAACCCTGCGAGGTGATCGCGACCGAATGAATCAGCAGTCCCGAAAGTCATTCGCGCCCACACCGGTTTTGGTTCAACGAACAACGAAGCATCACGCAAAGCAATCAAGGAGCCGAACATGAGGGCCATCGTCTGTAAGCACTACGGACCACCACAATCGCTCGTCCTCGAGGAGCTGCCGGAGCCTGTGCCCGGTCCTGGGCAGTTGGTAGTGGAGGTGCGTGCGGCTGGGGTGAACTTCCCCGACGCTCTGGTCGTGCAGGGCAAGCACCAATACCGGCCCGTGCCGCCATTCGGGGTGGGATGCGAACTTGCCGGTACAATCAAGGCGTTGGGCCCGCGGGTCGGGGGTTTTTCCATCGGCCAGAGGGTCTATGCCCAGGGATCGCACGGGGCTTTTGCCGAGGTGGCCCTGGTCGATGCGGACGCCGTCCGGCCGATGCCGGATGACCTTTCCTTTGAGGCGGCGGCCGGCCTGTCAATCACGTATAACACGGCCTACTATAGTTTGGTCATCCTCGGCCGGGTGTCGCCGGGAGAGACTGTCCTCGTGCTCGGCGGCGCGGGCGGCGTTGGCCTCGCCGCGATTGAGGTAGCTAAGGCGTGCGGGGCGCGGGTGGTGGCCGCTGCGTCTAACCCGGAAAAGTTGGCGGTCTGTGCGGCGGCCGGAGCTGACATGCTGATTAACTACAGTGCCGAGAACCTGCGGGAGAGGCTCCGGCACTTCGCGCCCCAGGGGGTGAACGTGGTGCTCGACCCAGTTGGTGGCGCCTACGCGGAGCCTTCCCTGCGTGCGATGGCTTGGCAGGGGCGCTACCTGGTGGTGGGATTCGCCGCCGGTGAGATTCCCAAAATTCCCCTCAACTTGGTCCTGCTGAAGGGCTGCTCCGTGACCGGGGTTTTCTTGGGGGAGGCGCTGAGCCGAGAGCCCGAGACGGCGCGCGCCATCGAGACAGGGGTAGGGGAGCTGATGGCTGCCGGCAAGATCCGTCCATACGTTTCGGCGCGCTATCCCCTCGAGCGCACCGCTGATGCACTTAACGACCTCCTAATGCGACGAGTCATCGGAAAAATTGTCATTACCCCTTAAGATAGCTGCACTCACCCAAGAACGGCATATTGAGCCAAGTCGCGGTGCGCCGCCTCCGTTCCGCGGAAGTGCTCGGTCAGAAAATCGACGAAAACGCGAATCTTGAGGGGCAGGTATTCCCGATGAGGATACCGGATGAAAATCTCTTGCGTTTCGCTGGATAGGCTTCGAATGCGGTAGTCCGGCAACACTACCTTGAGTTCGCCGGCAGCGAGGTGAGACGCTACCATGCCGAAGTGGGAAATCGCGATGCCTAGCCCGGCTAGAGAGGCGTCAATGACGGCGTCAAAGTGTTCCGTCACCACCAGGCGGCCTTGGGGATTTAGAAGAACGCGGTGTGATTGATCGGCCTTGCCGCCGAACTCATCCACCGCTTCGAACTCCATAGCAGGGACCTCCCCTGTCGAGAGGCGAACCCGAATGAACTGGTGGGATGCCAGATCCGCCAATGTCATGGGAACGCCATGGGCCATCAAATAACTGGGACTTGCTACCAGAAAGAGGTCATGCAGTTCGTACAGGCGGCGTGAAATCAGGCTCGAGTCTTTCTTGCTGCCGCGCACGATGCCAACGTCCAGTCCCTGGCCGATAAGATCCGGCATGCCATCGTTAAAAGACATCTCCAGGTCGACCTTGGGATATTTGGAGAAGAAGGTCGGGAGGAGAGGCAGGATATAGTACTTGCCAAAGACGGTGATCGAGGAGACCCGAATCAGGCCGGTGGGGCCCATTCTGGATTCTTTGAGCAATTCGCTCGCCTCGTCCAACTGGGCCAGGCCAGCGCTGACCTTCTCGAAGTACGTGCGACCTTCCGCGGTGAGGTGCAGGCGCCTCGTGGTTCGATTGAAAAGCCGGGTATCCAACTGCATCTCCAGTTGGGCGATGCTCTTGCTCACCGCTGGCCGCGAAATGCCTAAGCGGTCGGCCGCCGCTGTGAAGCTTCCGGTACGCACCGCCTGTTCAAATGCACGCAGGTACTCAAGCGGGATCACGGCTCTTAGTAATCGCAGTTTGATATTCGTTGTAATGCTAACTGGAAAACGTGTCGAATGCGAGTTCATTTGGCGCAGCACGGCCATCGGCTTGGCGGTCCCGGATCTGGCCGCCGTCCAACAGAGCCTCCAGGACGTCTCACTGTGAGGCAAAAGGGTGTCTAGGAAACCCGGCGCGATTCACAAGTTTCAGTGCGTAGCAACACTGTGGGGGCCCCGGGGGTGCAAGCACCCAAGTCTATCCGACTGTCCATTCTTCGGAATTGGTTATTTCTAGTTACTAGTAAGTGACGAGAAAACGCCTTTTTCGTGGCCAGTGGCTTACCTAGAATGGCCACAAGTTCCGGTGGAGCTTACTTTTCTAGTAACCCTGAAGCCGCTGAAAGGAGACCCAAATGAGCACCGAGGCAGTCGCTGTGGATCGTTCGAAGCTCCCGTTAGTTTATTCCTGTTCTGGCTGCTCGAGCGCGGCGCAGACGAGTAACGATGTGGCGCTGGCACTGGATCGGCGCAACCTGGCCGAAATGTCCTGCATCGCTGGCGTGGGAGGGGACGTGCCCAAGCTGGTGAAGGTTGCCAAGTCGGGGCGCCCGATCATCGCCATCGACGGCTGCGCGCTGTCCTGCGTCAAGAGCGCCTTGGCGCGCCACGGCGTTCAACCGGCGGTGTGGCACGAACTCTCGCAATACGAGGTCGAGAAGGTCTACGGCGCCGATCCGGATCAAGCTAACGTCCAGAAGGTTCTCGACATCGTCATCGAGTCGATTCCCAACTGACCTCTGCCTAATGCGCGCCCGGTTGGGCAGGGGGGCGCGCAGATGAGGACTTCTTCCTGTTCGGCTTTACGAAGGGATCTGAAGTGGAAGTGAACTCACTATCGGTCATCGTCGCCGGAAGCGGCGGAGCAGGGGCCATTTCGACGGGTAGCTTGCTACTCGAAGCAGCGGGCCTCAGCGGGTGGTATGCCTACATGACGCGCTCGGTCGGAGCGCAGATTCGCGGGGGCGAAGCGGCCGCGCAGCTGCGCGTCAGCTGCGGCCCCGCCGCCTCGCATGAGGACCATTTTCACATACTGCTTGCGCTGGACTGGAAGAACGTTGGCAGGTTCGCCGCCGAGATGCCGCTCACTCAGGACAGCCTGATCATCGGCGACCCGGAGCAGGGGGACGTGCCGCCAGAGATTGCGGCCAGCGGAGCACAACAGGCGTTGCTGCCGATGAAGCAGATGTGCCAGGCGATTGCCGGCGGGCGTCCGAACATGGTGGCCATGGGCGCCTTGGCAGGCCTGCTGAGTCTGCCGCGTCAGGTCGTCGATGCGGTCCTTGAGAAGCAATTCGGGCATAAAGGAGAGAAGGTGCTGGCCGCCAGCCGTGCGGCGGTCAATGCCGGACTGGATGCTGTCTGCTCCCTACCTGAGATGCCGCGGTTGGCGCGGCCGCGAAGAAGCGCTGAGACCCGCTGGATCCTCACGGGCAACCAAGCGACGGGCTTGGGAGCCTTGCGGGGCGGTGTGCGTTTCGTCGCCGGCTATCCCATTACCCCGGCCACTGAGGTCCTCGAGTGGATGGCCCCGGCGTTGGACAAGGTGGGTGGCACCCTCGTGCAAGCCGAAGATGAACTGGCGGCGATCAATCAAATTATCGGCGCCTCATACGGCGGCACGCCCTCGTTGACTGCCACGGCGGGGCCTGGACTATCGCTGATGACGGAGTCGATCGGCCTTGCAGTCGCCTCCGAAACGCCTATTGTGGTGGTCGATGTCATGCGCGGCGGGCCCTCGACCGGCATCCCCGCCAAGTCCGAACAAGCCGACCTGAATATCGCGCTCTACGGTCTTCACGGCGATGCACCACACCTGGTGCTGGCGCCTAATTCTGTGCCGGACTGCCTCTTCGCTACCCAGTGGGCGGTACACCTCGCCGAGAGTCTGCAGACGGTTGCTCTCGTTCTGTCGGATCAGGCCCTCGGGCAAGCGCGCTCAGTCGTCGATAAACCGGCCGACTCGATCTTTCCAACCCGGCGCCTCACCGCGGCTGCGTCCGCCGTAGACAAGTATCAGCGCTACGCATTGACTGATACCGGCATATCTCCGATGGCCATTCCCGGCACGCCCGGCTGTCAGTACACGGCCGATGGACTCGAGCACAACGAGGCAAGTCTGCCGTCCTCCCTCGCGGCGGACCACCAGCAACAACTGGATAAGCGCGAGCGCAAGCTTGCCCTCCACGACTACGGAGTTTCCTGGGCCGACGTGGAAGGGGAAGGGGATATCGCCATTATTACCTGGGGTTCCTGCACAGGCGCCGCCCGCGAAGCGGCGCGCAGATGGCGCGATGAAGGCCGCAGCTTGCGTCTGATCAGCCTTCGGCTGCTCGCTCCCGTGCAGCCGGAAAAACTCGCCTCGGCCCTTTCCGGCGTTTGGCGGGCGCTCGTGGTTGAGCAGACGCACAGCGGTCAGTTCCAGCGATATTTGCGAGCGCACTACACGCTGCCCGCCCAGCTCGAATGCCTGAACCGACCTGGTCCGTTGCCGATTCGGTCTAACGAAATCCTCGCGAGGCTAGCCAAGTGGAAATGAATACCAATAGTGAGTCAGGTCGGTGCGCGAGCCAAGACCCCTATGACTCGGACAGCTACCTGTCCGCCGTCAAACCGATCTGGTGCCCGGGGTGCGGAGACTACTCGGTGCTCTCTTCGCTCACCAATGCGCTCGCCTATCTGCAGCTGCCACCCGAGCAGGTGGCGCTGGTGTCGGGCATTGGCTGCTCCTCGCGCATCCCCGCATACACGAATGTTTACGGCTTTCACGGCGTGCATGGCCGCGCGCTGCCCGTTGCCACCGGGCTGAAACTGGCGCGTCCCGATCTGACCGTCCTGGTGGCTGGCGGCGACGGCGACGGGTTTTCGATCGGCGGCAACCACTTTCTGCACGCCTGCCGGCGCAACGTCGATCTGACCTACATCATCATGGACAATCAGGTGTATGGCATGACGAAGGGGCAGGCCTCGCCGACTACCGCTCCCGACTGGAAGGGTAGCGAGCTCACACCCGAGGGTACCGGCGTCAATTCGTTTCAGCCGCTAGTGATCGCGTTGGCGGCTGGGGCAAATTTCATTGCGCGCTGTTTTAGCGGGGAGCCAGCCAATCTCGCTGAAATCCTGGTGCAGGCCATCCAACACCCGGGCTTTTCGGTAGTGCAGGTATTAAGCCCCTGCGTGACCTTTAGGCCCGAACAGCGCCAATGGAAGAATCTGGTGCGCATGGCTCCCGAGGGCTTGGGCACGGATATACAGGCGGCGACGCAGCGGCTAATGGACGACGACGGCCTGACCATCGGCCAGGTGCTATACAAGGGCAACCGGCCACCCTACCGGTCCCGGAAGGGCTGCGAAAAGAAGATGAGTGAGCTGGAAATGGAATTTGCGCTATGAGCGGGAAACAGAAACCGAACCGGTCGCTCGAGGAGTTGTTCGAGTATGCCATGGCTATGGAACGAGAGGCAGCCCGACGCTACACGCAGCTGTCCGACATGATGGCCCAGCATAACAATCCCGAGATGGCTGACTTTTTTCGGCGCATGGCCGACGTTGAGTGGCTGCATGTCTATAACGTGGGCGAGATCCGGCGTGAAGTGGGTGTGCCTGAGAACATCGGCAAGGCCAAGCCCGGATTGGGTTTGGACGGAGCGGAAGTTCTCGACGTTCTTGACATACATTACCTGCAGCACCCTTACCATGCGCTCACCCTTGCCCGGCAACATGAAGAGCGTGCCGTAAGTTTCTACACCGATCTGGCGGGTTCGGCCGAGAACGAAGAGGTGCGCGCAATGGCCCGGCGCTTTGCCGGCGACGAGGAAGCCCATGTCCGGGAGCTGGACCGGTGGCTGGCACACTACCCCAAGCCTGAAGAGGGCTGGGACGACGATCCCGACCCACCCAACGAGCTGGAATAGTTTTACTGTAAAAGGAGGCCATCATGGCACTTATGATCACCAAACTGTGCAGCGCCTGTGATGCCTGTCTGTCCGAATGTCCCAATCAGGCTATCAGCGCCGGCAAACCCTACGTCATCGATCCCAACAAGTGCACGGAGTGCGCCGGTTCCTTCGATACGCCGCAGTGCATGGACATGTGCCCCGTCAAGGGCGCGATCGTGCCTGCGGTCCCGAGCGTATGACGTGTCGTTCTATCCACTGCGCCTCCGTTGCGGGTCGTGCCCGAAGTTCGCCCAAAGTCATGCGTTTCTGAAATTGAATCTTGTTTCTCGGCATCGCCCATCTCCCCGCGAAATCAAGCGATGCCAGTTTGCCACCCCATCGGCTCACACGCTGATCCTCCTGGATAACCAATCGGTGAGAACTCCACTATGGCCATAGATTCTCAGCAATTCCGTTCAGCCCTGGGCTCCTTCGCGACGGGCATTACGATCGTCACCACGCGAGATAAGGTCGGCCGCGATGTCGGGCTTACGGTCAACAGCTTCAACTCGGTATCCCTGGACCCACCCATGGTGCTGTGGAGCCTCGCGAAGAAGTCTCAGACCCGACAGGCATTCCTCCAAGCTGGGTATTTTGCAGTCCATATCCTGGCAGCCGACCAGAGTGAACTCGCCACTCGCTTTGCCAGCCGAATGGACCGTTTCAGCGGTCTAGTGCTGGAGCGCGGAGAAAAGGAGATCCCACTGCTGCAAGGTTGTGCGGCGAGGTTCCAATGCAAGACGGTGTCCTGTTACGAGGGAGGTGATCACGACATATTCGTAGGGGAAGTTGTCTCATTTGAACATTTTGACAGGCCAACTCTTGTTTTCCTGGGCGGCCGCTATGCGGTTGCGGTTGAAAAGCCGGACCTATCGGGCCAAGAGACAAACACGTCGAGTGACCTCGGGCGAAACACCCTTGGGTACTTGTTCGCGCGAACCTATTATCACCTGCGGGTCCGGCTTCGTCCTGAGCTGGCGCGGCTCAATCTGACTGAAGCGGACTCCTTCATCCTCGCTGCTCTCGCTTTGAACAGCCCCTGTACCGCTCATGAGCTGGCGGATCTGGTTGGAGTGTCTGGCTATCAGATGACGCAGCAAGACATGATGCGCCTAGCCCAGCGCAACCTGATTGATCTGCGGGGCAGCGGAGGTGCGGATCAGGTAGTTCAACTTGCGGACGCAGGCACAAAGATCGTTCTAAACATTGCCTCAGTGTCCGCGGCGATCGAATCAGACGCGGTGACGGATCTTAGCTACACAGAAATCGAGCTTCTCAAGCAAATGTTGAGAAAAATCATTCGAAGGACCAAGGCGCCCTGGCAAAAGGACCCCCTAGTTCTGGAGAGCTCGGGTGTCGAGGTGAGGTAGCGCTACAAAGTCAGCTGGAATGGCTACGAGCTGAATCTGGACACCGCCGGCTGCGGCGTGTCGATTGCGGCGCCGCTCTCGTCCGCCTCGATGCACGACAGCGGCGCCGCCATTCCTCTGTCGCTGATCGGCGTGCAGCACGGCACCAACCTCTACGGCGTCATGGGTGCCGGTATTGCTGCTTCGAGTTGCTTCAACGCTTTTCCAAGGTCCTCGCCCGTGGATAATTTGCTGCCGCAGCGCCAGTCTTGGTGTCCATCAAACGGGGACAGCTCCACCATTGATGGTCTCGGCCAGCGCATTGTCGTAGCTGTCACCCCGACTACCGACCGACGGCTAATGCCCGCTTCGGCCAGTCGCTTGCTGTGGCGGATCGAGACGTACTGCGAGCCCCGATTGCTGTGGTGGATAAACCTGGTGCGATTCACACCATCATCAGCTGGGCAAATCGGGGGCGATTCACCCACCCGGTCAGGTTCGTCGGAATGCGCAGCCGTCAGGGCAAGCGGAGTTCACATTTTCCGCCCACAACCTCACGCGCCTGCTCAATCTGATGTGGCCGAAGGCCGCCTATGGACAAATCCGCCTGTTGTGTGGCCAACTGCCCAAGGGCAGGAAAATGGCGCGAAAACGCCTCGCGAGATGAGGGACGGCGCGCTTCCGGTGCCGAAAAAGCGGAAAGTTCCGGAAGGAATCTCGAGTTTCTCACCGTCCTGCTAATTGAACGGCGATAGCGTCCGCCGGCAAGCAAGGTGCGTCTCGAACGGATACGCAGCATATCAGCCGGGGAATTTCGCACAAGCGCTCGAAATCTTCCGCGCTTATTACAAGCGACGCGGACCGCAAGACGCCGGCGATGCGCCTGGGATTGGCTCGCGGCCCCGTGGCGCTCGAAGACATCTTCCACTTCGAGCAGGAGGCCTCGAATCAAGCATGAAAAAGCGGACGAATGGCGCGCACTCGTCCGCTTCGAAACAGCCTGCGTCCAGCAACACGTCAAGTTACCGGCTAGGGCTCTGCCAGGGGATTTTTACTTAGCTTGAACACGAGGCATAAGAAACTTGCCATGCCTTATGCGGAGAGCCATTCGGTAATGACGGAGTCCCGATCAGCGTCTACCGCAGGTGGCGCCTTCATGCCCGAACCTGCACGTTCGCCAGTGTGGTGCCAGCGGATTGCGGATGTGATGTTGGGCCATTGTCCGACTTCGCCCTCGACGATGCCGCGGGCCGCAAAGTGAGGATGCTTCATCACCTCGTCGATCTGCAGCACCACGCAACCCACGACATCCCAGTCGATGAATCGCTTCTCCCATGTTGCGGCGTCCTCCTTGACGAAAATCGCAGCCAGTTCCCGTCCGAGCGTCTCGTCGTCGGCGCCGAACTCGATCTCTTCGCCGGTGTGGTAATGGAGCATATCTTCGCGTCCGATTCCGCGGCAAAAGGCGGCCCAAAACTTAGGCTCCAAAGCGCCGAGCAACACCGGTTTGCCATCGCGCGACAGATAAGTGTTGTAGATTGGACCCATCTTGTGGTCATGGGAGTTGAAGCGTTCCCCGGTACGCGTGCTCATGGCAATCTCGGTACGGTGGGCTTCCACCATGGCGTCCCAGCAGGAAAGATCAACCCAAGCTCCCTCGCCGCCCTTGCGCACATTGGCTATCGCGGCGCAGATCGCCATTGCGGCGTAGGTGGAGCCCATTTCGTTGCCCCAACTAGTGAAGGGTGTCCCAACGCGCGGTTGGCCATCTTGCCACTCCAGGGGCATGCAATCCGCCAGGGCATCCATGTTGAGACCATGGGAGGGAAGCTGGGACAAGGGACCGGTCTGTCCGAAGCCAGTGACGGAACAGACGATCAGGGAAGGCCGCTCCTGGCGCAGGGCGGCGAAGTCGATTCCGTGTTTCAGCCAGGTTCCGGGCAACTGGTTCTCGATGATCACGTCCGCTTTGCGGGCGAGCCGGAGAAAGAGCTCTCGGCCTTCGGTCGTACCCAGATCCAGCGCGATACTGCGCTTACCGCGGTTCTGGGGCTGATGTTGCGGGCTTTCGCCGTCCGGCGCGAAAGGTGGAATGTGACGGATCCGGTCGCCGCCTCCCGGTCGCTCGACCTTGACCACGTCGGCGCCCAAGGTCGCGAGCTTGAGGCTGGTGAGCGCCGAAGGAATCAGAAAACCGATATCCAAGACGCGCACTCCGGCGAGAGGAAGATAGCTGCAAGTCATGTGTATGAGTCCATTATTGGTGACAGCCGGCTACCCGACAGGCTTGAGGATTCATGAGACCGGAAGTGCCGCCTTGGGCAAAGATCCGGTCTCATGAGCGGGCTTACAGGTGCAGCCAGCGTGCGGCGTTCTTCCAGAGAATGGCGTCGCGCACTTCCAGGGGGGCGCCGTCGAGCATAGCGTTGATGCCCTTCTGGCTTTCGGGCCAGTCGGAGGCGACATGCGGGAAGTCGGAGGAGTAATTGATGTTACCCAGCCCAATCTCATCGCGCAGGCGGATCGCGGCCGGATCGAAGATCGTGTTGAATTGCAGGTGGCCGCGCCGGATGTATTCGCTGGGCGCGTGCTTGAGCTCCGTGAACCCTCCCCAGTACCGATGCTTGTAGTAGTAGTGATCCATGTTGCACATGAAATACGGCACCCAGGAAGCGCCGCACTCGGAGATGCTGAACATCAGCTCCGGGAAACGGTCGAACAGGCCGGAGATGATCAACTCCGCCGCGCACAAGGGGCCGCCGGTGACCGAGTCGATGCGGCCGATGTTCCACAGGGCAAATTCCCGCTTGGTCCAGTCAGCGATGCCTCGCGCCCACCACGGTCCATTGACGCTGCCATGGATGGTGATCGGCATGCCCAAGTTCAGCGCCTCAGCCCAGAACGGGTCGTCGTCCGCCGTGAGTTTGCCCTGCCCGGAAGGAAAGCCGAGGTTGACGACGCACTTGATCCCAGGCAGCTTGCGCACCCGACGCAGCTCCGCAATGGCGTCGTCGACATTCGTGCCGGGAATCAGGGCTACGCCAAACAGCCGCTCCGGACAAGGTGCGCAAAAGTCGGACAGCCAATCATTAAAGCCGCGAATTAGCGCCAAATACGCCTCGCGTCCTGCCGTGTGCTTGATCTTGGGCAACTCTCCGCCCACCGGCGTCCCGCAGTACAGGAGCGTCGCGCTGATACCGTCCAGGTCCATCTCCCGCAGCCGATCCTTGTAATCACCGTGCGCTCCCGGGGAAATCTCGTGGGGCGGTTCGGCAAGAGGGCGAATGTCCATCGGACGGCAACGTCCGGCCTGCATATTGATCCACAAATCGTAGACATGCCCCATACCGATCCCCCATACGGTCTCGGTTACCAGGGAACGGTATTCTTCGGGCACGTACGGCGCCCAAACCTTGGGTGCATGCTCCAGATGCTGATCCACGTCGATGACACGGTAATCGTAAGCCATGATTCTTTACTCCTCTTGATGTCTCGGAACTGTGACAGGCACGCGCACTGGCAACCGGGTGCGAGCTGGTAAGCACTTTAGGCGGGCCGGTTGAACGGATAAAGGCGTTTCCTGCTCATTCACTGGTGAGTGAACGTAACCAATCGGCTGCGACGATTGCTTCGCTTCTTGTCCTCCGTTCGCAATTGGAATTGCTCCCTTCCGCTGGGGATCCGGTCGGAAGTGGGCTGTCGCTGGGGAGGTGATCTGGCGCGCGTCGCGGTAGACGCTTGAGGATCTCGCGAAACACGGTGGTGCGGCCCGAGGAAGGTCGAGCGCGTCGTGGAGCATGAAGCGGAAGTCGCCCTGCGGCTCTCCGCCGTTTGCATTTCATGCGCGTACTGTCTCTTTATATGACGATATTGACGGGAATGTTGGTAACGTCCTACCGAGGCTCGCATTCGCTTCCAAGCTTGCGCTATCGACGTCAAGGAGATTAATATTAGAACTGTGTTCAGAAATACGCACTTCTTATCTATCAGTTTCGAATTCCAAGGAGCGGCAGCATGAGTGCGAAGACAGTGATCGCGGGCGTGGGCATGATTCCCTTCTCCAAGCCGGGAAAGAGCAAGTCCTACGACGAGATGGCCGAGGAGGCGGTGCGGTTGGCCCTGGCTGACGCCGGGATCGACTACAGCGAGGTGGGGCAGGCCTACGCCGGATATGTCTTCGGCGACTCCTGCTCCGGCCAGGCGGGCCTCTATCGGGTGGGCCTGACCAGCGTGCCCATCATCAACGTGAACAACAACTGCGCGACCGGCTCGAGTGCCCTGTTCCTGGCCCGCCAGGCCATCGAGGCCGGCGCGGTGGATGTCGCCTTGGCGGTAGGCTTCGAGATGATGCTGCCGGGGGTGCCTGCTGGCGGCTGGACCGACCGCAAAGCGCCTTCCTTCGTCCTGGAACGGGAAGCCGAGGCCATTCAGGGTCGCTTCGACAATGTGCCCATGGCTGCCCAGCTCTTCGGGGGCGCCGGGGTTGAATACCAGCGTAAGTACGGAATGAAAAACGAGACCTTTGCTCAGATCTCGGTCAAGGCTCGGCGCCACGCCAAGCTGAACCCCTTGGCCGTGTTCCGCGAGCCGATCACGCTGGACGACGTACTCGCTTCCCCTAGTTTTTTTGGCCCCATCACTCGCCTGCAATGCTGCCCGCCCACCTGCGGCGCTGCCGCAGCCATCGTCGTCTCCGCAGACTATGCGAAAAGCAAGGGCCTCAAGCGCACTGTCACAATCGCCGGCCAAGGCCTTGCGACGGACGGCCAGTCATTCCTTGACGCCAAGAGCATGATGACATTGGTGGGCTACGATATGACCCGCAAGGCTTCCGAGCGCGCCTACAAGATGGCGGGCATAGGGCCCGGGGACGTGAACGTGGTGGAATTGCACGATTGCTTCACCGCCAACGAAGTGATCTCCCAGGAAGCGCTGGGTTTGGTGCCCGAAGGTGGCTCGGAAAAATTCATCCTGGATGGAGACAACACCTACGGTGGCCGGCTCGTCGTCAACCCTTCCGGCGGTCTCCTCTCCAAAGGCCATCCGCTGGGCGCCACCGGCCTGGCGCAAATCTCCGAACTGGTCAGCCAACTCCGAGGCGAGTGTGGCGAGCGGCAGGTGACAGGCGCGAAAGTGGGTCTCCAGCATAACGTGGGCCTGGGTGGTGCCTGCGTGGTCACCCTGCTCTCCGTCTGATCGGTTCTATGAACTGAAATCCAGAGGGGAAAAATGCGCAGTCATGTCGCAATGGAGGCCGTGCATCGGGCCGTCTTAGCGTTATCGATTGCGCTGTCCGCGACTGCATTCTCCGAAGTGTCAATTCTGCCGTCGACGCAGCTCCGCCTGCGGTCACTACGCGCAACAGGCCCTCATTCGAGCCGTCGTGGCGCTATGTGGACTTGATGGCTGCAGAACGCTATGACGAACTCGGAACTTTGATCTCCGGCTAGGCCGCAAGGGCGGTTTGCCGGGAATATGGTGCCGAATTGAACACAATTGGGTGTAGGGAGACCCGATCATGAGCACAGCGGAATTGGCCAAGTTCGTGCTGACGACTCGCTACGAACATCTGCCCGTCGAAGCGATTCGGATCGCCAAGGGTAGCATTCTCGATACCCTCGGCGTGGCGGTGGCGGGGGCGGTGGAGCCACCGACCCGCATTCTGGTCGACTATGTCAAAGAGATGGGCGGGAAGCCCGCCGCTCGCGTCTGGGGGCATGCATTCGATACGTCGCCGCCCTATGCCGCGCTGCTCAATGGAACGTCCGCACGCGCATTGGATCTGGACGACGTTTGTACCGGCTGGAAGGGTCATCCGTCAGCGGTGCTGGTGCCCGCCCTGTTCGTAATGGCGGACATCGTGCCGATGTCCGGGCAAGATGCGATCGCCGCTTTCCTCGTTGCCCACGAGATTGGCCTGCGCGCTCATAAGGCCGGCGGTGACGCGGCATTCTTCCGCGGCGCCGATATGTCGCTTGCGAACGGCAGCTTTGCCAGCGCTGCAATTGCAGGCCGCGCTCTGAAGCTCAATGACGCACAGATGCGATGCGCATTCGGCATCGCCAGCTGCGGCAGCTTCGGCTTGACGCTTTCCCATGGCACCCATGCCACGTCCTATCAGGAAGGCTACGGCGCGATGAATGGAGTGCAAGCAGCTCTGCTGGCGCAGTGCGGCCTAACGGCGCACGAGACTGTCTTCGAAACGCATCCGCACGGGCTTGCCCATGTGCGTGCCGGCGAGACGCCCGATGTCGCGGCGCTCGTCAAGGATCTAGGATCCTACTGGGCGGTCGCCGATATGCAGGAGGAGACCGGGCCGTTGTGCCCCAAGCTCTACCCCGCGTGCGGGGCCACGCATACCAGTATCGAAGCCGTGCTCGGCTTGGCGAGAGACCACGATATCGACGCGACCGATGTGGAAGGCATCGTGACGGAAACGAGGAAGTACGTCGACGAGCTACTGTTGCACTGCCATCGGCCGACGACGGGTTTCGAAGGGAAGTTCAGCATGGAATATTCATTGGCGGCCGCGCTGCTGGATCGGCGGATTTCGCTGGAAACCTATACTGACGAAATGGTGGCGCGACCCCAGGCGCAGGATCTCTTGAAGCGCGTCACTTATGTGCACATGCCCGACGATGCGCCGGGGAACCTCCTGAAGCAGACGGTAACGATCGCGCTGCGCAATGGAACACGCTTGTCCCGCACTGTCGAGTTCCCCAAGGGGCATCCGAAGAACCCGATGAGCTGGGACGACCTTGTCGAGAAGTTCCTCGATTGCGTAGAGCCGCATCTCGGCCGCGCCCGCGCCGACAGGATCGTGGACTCGGTGACGCACCTGGAAACCGTGAAGGACATGCGGGAACTGGGCGATGCCCTCGACGTCCGGAAAGGAATTCGCTCGTAGCTGAGGGAAAGGAAGTCTCTGTCGAGGGAAGTGTGGCTGCCCAGTTCCATGAGCCCGCTGCCTCTCCGTCCGGCGGCTACATCAACGGCCAGACCATCGCCATAGATGGTGGTTACACGATTTTCTTCCACTGATTACCCCTCATTCAAGGAGAAGCCATGCTTAGATTCGACGATCAGGTCGTGCTCATCACCGGCGCCGGCCGCGGCATCGGCCGCCAGCACGCCCTTTTCCTTGCCGACCGCGGCGCAAAGATCGTGGTGAATGACTACGGCGGGGGCTTACGCGGCGAAAACGGCAATGACCCGGCCCCCGCTGATGCGGTGGTCGCGCAGATCCATGCCGCCGGAGGCAATGCGATGGCCGCCTGCTGCGATGTCGGCGACGCTGCACAGGTACGGGCGATGGTGGACGCCGTCGGCGAGCGCTTCGGCCGTCTGGACGCGATCATCCACAACGCGAGCACGTTTGCCGAGCTGGGCTCCTTCATCGATGCCAGGGCAGAGGATCTGGAGCGGATCATGCGGGTCAATGCCTTGGGCGGCTGGAACGTTGCCCATGCCGCTTGGCGACTCATGGTCGCCCAAGGCTATGGCCGGGTCGTCATTACCGGGTCCGGGGCCGGTTTCTTCGGTCGACGCAAGGATCAAGCCTACAGCGTCGCCAAATCGGCCCTGATGGGTCTCACCAAAGTGCTGGCGACCGAAGGCGAGGCTCTCGGCATAAAGGTTAACCTGGTGGGGCCCGTGGCCTGGACCGGTACGTCCCAGGCCATGGGCATGCCCTCCGTCATGGCCGACTTTGCGCCGCCCATATTCGTCAGCAACCTGGTCGCCGTGCTTGCGCATGCCGATTGCCCGGTGAACGGCGAGATGTTCCACTGCGGCGGCGGCTTGGTCACCCGCGTTTTCGTCGGCGAGACACCGGGCACCGTGTTCCGCGCGGAGACCATGACACCGGAAGCGGTTCTTGCAGAGATGAACCACATCCTGGACGAAACCGGTTACGCCATACCTGCCTCCTCCGACCGCTCCGGCGCTCGCCTGTCCGCTGCCATTGCCTCCGTCAACCCGGCCTTTGCCGAGGTTCTCGCCGAGGCGAAGCGTAACCGGTAACTCCCCGGCGTCGTTGTCTACGTCCGAAGGGTAGGGAAAGGCGACCGCAATGGATGGCTGGCGAAGAGCTGTTTCCGGCATCGCGGCGTGGATTCGTCGACGCGACAAGCCGGTTCCTGGCCGAGTCCAGCCGACAATTGTTCGCGAGTACAGATCCGGCACAACGGCAATGTATAGCGAGCCTTCGTCGGTCCATAGGTACGTGAAGTCGGCCAGCCACTTCTTGTTCGGCGCATCCGCCTCGAACTCTCGCTGAAGTAGCTTCGGTGCAATGCTGTGTTGGGGCCGCAGCCCCGCAACGTTGGGTGAGCGACGACGCTTCTTGCGCGCAGCCAGCCCGGCCGCCCTCATCAAGCGAGCAACGCGATGAATGCCGTAGTGCTCGCCCCTGGCAAGTACGTCGTGCCAAACGCGTCGGCTACCGTAGGTCCGATCGCTCGCTTCGAAGCTTTGCCGAATCAGCCCCGCGGGCTTCTCGTTGGCGCGGGTACGCAGGCTTGGCCGCCTATTGAACCATTGGTAAAAACCGCTGCGGAAAATCCCGAGCACTTCACACAGAACCCGAATTGGCCACACCGGCCGGTGTTTGGCAACGAAGCCGAACTTCACGTCGGGTCCTTCGCGAAGTAGCCGAGCGCTTATCTAAAAACATCGCGCTCCATCTTCACTCGCGCCAGTTCGCGCCGCAGTTGCTCAAATTCGGCTTGGCTGTCGCTCTTCAGAGACCTGCCAGGCGTCAAATCGGTGCGACCTCCTTCCGCATTCAACACCCATCGGCGCAGCACGCTGCGCTCGAGGCCCAGATCTCGGGCCGCCGCTGTCGCCGTCATGCCCGGCTGCGTTGCCAATCGCCTCGCGCTTGACCGCGTCCGCGAACTTCCTTCCGGTCCGCATCGATTCCTCCTAGACACATGTTGCCATGCAATGTGTCCGGAGAATCGGGGTAGGTTGCCCTAGACCGGCCAGAAGTACACCGCCTTGAGCGGGCCTGGCCCCGCGCGCCGTCCATTGCCTTGACGCTGGAAGCACCGATCGAGGCGAACCGGGCCTCAAAGTCCGGCTCGATCAGTGCGATGGCTTGTTGGCCGATCGGCGTCAGCCACGGTCGGCTTCAAAATGACCCTTCGCTTGCGATGCCGGCTTCATCAAATCACGGTTCCTACCCGCTTCGTTGATGCCCTCGCGCACATGACGCATGGCGGCGAGAAAGAAAATTGCCGTCAGCAGGCCGGAAGCAGCTCCGGTCAACATGGCGTAACGGAGAGAATCCACCCCGAAAGACGCAGCCCAATAATCGCTGAGAAGACCGGTGAACTGCGGCCCGAGGCCTGCACCGATCAGCGCGATCAAAATAAACAGGATTGCGGTGCCTCTGCCCCGCATCTCGGCGCCAAGCAAACTTTGGAACAATCCGTGACCCGGCCCGTATTGCATCGACACGCCGATGCCGAAAAGCATTAGAAAGACAATGCACCAGAAACTGTCCTGCACCAGCAGCATCGCGGCGCCAGCGGCAACTATGATCAGAGACGTGATCGCGTTCAACCCGGGGATCCAGCGCACATCCCTTGCGCCAAGACGGTCTGCCAGGATCCCGCCGATCACCGTGCCCAATGCGCCGGCGAGGCCATAGCCAAGAGCGATCGCCAAGCCGGCCTCGGCCACCGAGAAGCCGTGCGATCGCATTAGGAAGGGGGCCACCCATGCGAGAACGGTTCCGCTGGCAAAAGTGCCCCACACCACGCCTGCGACAACGAACAACAGCGCTGGGCTTCGTGCCATGAAACGCAGGGTCACAAGAGGGCTGAAATCCGCGTGGCCCCGCGGTTTGTCCAGCGTTATGAGCTCCTGACGCACCGGTTCGCGCAGAGTAAGAAGCAGTAGCAGACTAAGCACTATGCCTGGAACACCGGCAATGAAGAACACCATGCGCCAGTCGAACTGGGCGGCGACAAGGCCCCCCAAGAGATAGCCGACTGTTATGCCGAGTGGTGTCCCTAGCATGTAGATCCCCATCGCCGTCGAACGCCGCCGCAGCGAGAACAAGTCTGCGAGCATCGACATGGCGGATGGCGTACCACCGGCTTCTGCCGCACCGACGCAAAGACGCGCAACGACGAGGAAAAGAAAGCTTTGCGCCACTCCGCTGAGCGCGGTAAGCCCGCTCCAGATGATGATGATCACGGCAAGGAGGTTCCGGCGATTCACGCGATCCGCGAGCATACCCATTGGAATGCCGGCGAGGGCATATGGGAGGGAGTGCACCAGTCCCGAATAGAAGCCGAGTTGCGTGTCGGTGAGATCAAACTCGTGCTTGATGGGTTCGAGAATCGCAAATACTACTGTGCGGTCCACGAAGTGCAGAACATAGACCAGTGTCAGCAACCCCAAGGCATACCAACGATACCAAGAGCGTTCCTGCCAAGGGGTCTTCTTGTCTATACCCACGCCTTCCCCCAAATGACTCATTGTCATAATCAGTGTGACTCGTGAGTGGGTTGCGATACGGGAACTGCGAAGTTTTGGGCGAGCCGACCGCCGTCGACATAGACAGTCTGCCCAGTCATGAAACTCGCATCATCGCTCGCAAGAAAACAAGCGACACTGGCCATCTCGCTGGGATCAGCGAAGCGGCCTAGTGGCGTCCGATTGAGCATTACCTGCTCCAAAGCGGGGTTGGCCGCAAGGCCTGCCGCCATCATCGGTGTCCTCATCGGCCCGGCGCCCACGGCATTCACACGGATTCCGTGTGGTGCGAGAGATATCGCCATGGAGCGAGTCAATCCGCCCACTGCTGCCTTGCTCATGCCATAAGCTGTGTGAAAGGTGGCAAGGACAGCTTGAATCGAGGAAATATTGACTATGCGGCCACGCCGCCCCGTCTGCACCATATGACGGGCGACGTGCTGGCTGGGCAGAAAGGTGCCTTTGACGTTGATCCTGTAGAGGCGATCGATCTCCTGTTCACTGGTATCAAGAAAATTCTCGGAGCAATGCACACCAGCGTTGTTGATCAACACATCGATACCGCCCCAGGCGGCCACAGTTTCCGTCACCATGGCGTTCACCGCTTCAGCATTGGCGACGTCGCAAACAAGTGCGAGTGCTTGCGCCCCCTGGTGATGCAACTGTGCCACCGCCTGTTCGCCGGCTTCCCGATTAAGATCGGCAATGACAACTCTGGCTCCGGCCGCGGCCAGGCGCCGGGCACATTCGAAACCCAGCCCTTGGGCGCCGCCAGTGACAATAGCGTTCTTTCCCTCGAAATTCATGCTATCCCCTTCATTCCTCTCTTCTACGGATCAAGGAAGAACACCACCATCGACGCGCAGCAGCGCGCCGGTGGTGAAGCTCGATGCATCGCTAGCGAAATAGAGCGCCGTGCCAACAATCTCGTCTGGTTGGCCGAAACGCTGCAGCGCAAAGGTTTTTGCCGCCTCGTTCAGCTTGTCCATGTCCCAGGCCTTGGCGATGTCCGTGAGGAAACCGCCCGGCAGAATGCAGTTCACCCGCACCTTAGGGCCCAGGTCCAGCGCTAGCGCCTTGGTTATCGCGTTCAAGCCCACTTTGGCGGCGGAGTAGGGGGCAATGAAGGGCTCGGGGCGCTCCGAACCGATGCTGGAAATATTGATGATGGAGCCGCCCGCGCCCTGCTTCATGCGATTGCCCACCAATACCGATAAGCGGAACGGCCCCTTCAGGTTCACCGAGAAAACGCTCTCCCACATGGCCTCGGTCACATCGGAGAGACCAGGGAACAGAGGCGACTTGCCGGCATTGTTAACCAGGATGTCGACCTTGCCGAAGCGCGCATAGGCCGCCTCTACCAAACCCTCCAGCTCGTCCCAATGACCTGCATGGCAGGCGTAGGGCAGGGCCTGGCGGCCCATGCCTTCGATCTCGGCGCAAACCGCCTGGCAGCTCTCAAGGTTGCGGCTGGTGACCACCACATCGGCGCCGGCTGCAGCGAAGGCCAGGGACATGGCCCGACCCAGCCCCCGGCTACCGCCAGTAATCAGCGCAACCTTTCCGGTCAAATCAAAAAGCTTGGCGGCGGCTGTCATCGCTTCCTCCCGTGAATCCGTTCGTACTCAGCCTGTTCCGCCAGCGCTTTCGCGTGTTTCTTGCTGGCCTCTTCCACCTTTCCGGGGAGCCACTCCGTCGGCCAAAGGCCGGGAGATGGACGATAGTCTCGCAGAATGATACGGCTCGCCGTTGCCTGGTGTACTTCGTAAGGTCCGTCCATGACACCCTGCGTGGGCGCTTCCATCCACATACGGCCGAGGGGCATCTCATTGGAGCAGCCCAAGGCGCCGTGAATATGCACTGCACGCTCCACAACGTCCCGGTGAAGCTTATAGGCGAAGGTCTTGCAGAGGGCGATATCGCGGCGAATGTTCGAGTTGTATTCCTTGGCCTGGTCAATCTGCCATGCCGTGTAGAGCACGTAAAGGCGAAACTGCTGGATCTCAGCGTAGGAGTCGGCGATCGCCTGCTGCACTGTCTGCTTCTCGCTGATCAGGCTGCCGAAGGAGCTGCGGGACAGTGCGCGCTCGCACATCATATCCAGAGCGCGCTGGCAGATGGCGATGGTGCGCATGGCATGGTGGATACGGCCGCCGGAGAGCCGGGTCTGCGCGATCAGGAAGCCTTCACCCGGTGCGCCGATCAAGTTTTCGGCTGGCACTCGGACGTTGTCGAAGCGCACATGGGGATGGGTGCACGCCTCTGTATCCATGTCGTGCTCACCGCCCATGACGCAGGTCTGACGCAGGATCTCGAATCCCGGCGTGTCGGTCGGGACCAGGAACATTGAGGCCCCTTTAGTCACCTTGACGTCGGGGTCGGTGATCGCGAGCAAGACGATGAAAGCGGCATTGCTGGCATTGGAGGCGAAGAACTTCTCTCCGTTGATGACCCATTCATCACCATCCCGGACGGCTCGCGTCTTGAGATACGAGGGATCAGCCCCGGCCTGCGGTTCTGTCATGGAAAAGGTGGAAAAGAGCTCGCCTTCCAACAAGGGCTGGAGGTACTTGGCCTTCTGCTCTTCGGTGCCGTAATGGGCCAGCACTTCGGCATTGCCGGTGTCGGGGCCCTGCACACCGAAAATGGTGGGCGCCCAATTGTAGGCCCCCAGGATCTCGTTCATCAGCGCCAGCTTGACCTGGCCGAAGCCCTTGCCGCCCAGCTCTGGCCCCAGGTGGGTAGCCCACAGCCCCATCTCCTTCACCCGCGCCTTGAGGGGGTCGATCACAGGACGCAACCAGGGTGACGGCTTCGCGTGGTGCAGCTCGGGCCACAACACCTCCAGAGGTTCGATCTCCTCCTTAACAAAAGTCTTCATCCAGTCGAGCTTCTTCTGGAAGTCCGGGTCGGTACAAAATTCCCATGCCATTTCATTTCTCCTTGCTAGTTAGCCAGCTGTGCGCGCGCGCGCTCCAGCATGGTCGGTATCTCTTGTGCCGCTCGCGCTCCCTCGCCGGTCGGGTCACCACCCCGCCGCTTGTGCTTTGCGATTTGGGCGCTGATCGACGCCAGCTTGAACAGCACCAAGGCCTGGAACCAGCCTAGATCCCTCACTCGCCGGTCGGTTGCGGCCTCGTACTCGCCGAGCAGGACATCCGGCCGGGGCATGCCCGGCGCGTCCCGTACCGCTGAGGGATGCACTTTAGGATCGGCGGTGAGCAGGAACCAGGCGAGGTCGACCCGTGGGTCTCCGCGTGACCAGATCTCCCAATCGATAACCGCCACGACCTCGTTTCCCCTGCACAACGTGTTGCCCAGGCGGTAGTCGCCGTGAGTGAGGCAGGAGGGCACGGGTGCCGGCAGGGAGGCTATGAGGGCGTTACCGACCTCCACTGAACCGGGCTTGAGGTCCTCGTCCACTGTCGCGAATAGCTTGACCCAGCGCTCCACTTCAGCTGACAACGCGATTTCCGGCTCGTCCCCCAGGCCCTTGGCCTGGAGGGGTACGCCGTGGAGCGCTGCCAGCATGCGAGCAGCCGAGCGGGCGCGCCCCTCGATCTCGACCGCCGGGGGCATGCCGGGGGGATTGGGGTTATCGGGAACGTCGATATGAGGTTCGAAGGAATCCCCAGCCACGAAGCTCATGGCGAAGAAAGGCGGCACTTCGACCGGCGCACCGGCGTCGGCGAACAACACTCGGGGTACCGCCAGACCTGGCGTTCCTTCCAAAGCAGCGAGCAGCCGGGCCTGACGCAGCACATCCCGGTTCCCCACCGGCTTGACGCCGGGCGGCGCCACCTTCAGTACAATATTCTCATCGCTCGCCGGGCCGCCCCGAACTGTCGCCAGGTAGGTCAGGCTGGATGCCCCCCCCCGAAGGGGTTCCACGGCCGTGATGCTCGCCTCCGGTATCCAGTCCCGGACAGCCCGGTTGGCGCGGATCATCAAATCCTCAATGTTCAGATGCACATCTACTCCTTTCCTTTCGGTCGTTCGTCCCCGTCGACACCGCAGCGGACAAGGTTTCGTTCAGGGTGTTCACGTCCTTTCGTGTGACGACCCCTTCGATGGCCCGTCCCTCTAATGGGCCTTCGGGTAACCGCCGCCGCCGAAGGCCGCATCCACGGCCTTGCGATCGACGACGAACCCTGCTTTGGGTAGGGCATCGGCAAAGTCGACGAAGCGCGGTTTTTTGTAGCTAGCGATGCGGGCCTTGCAGTGCTCGATCAACTCTTCCGGTGTGGCGCTGGCGTCAGAGCGCAGCACCACCACGGCTTTGACGCTCTGCTCCCACTTGGGATCGGGCACCCCGATGACGCAGACATCGGCCACCGCAGGATGCGTGCGTAGACAGTTCTCCACTTCAGCCGGGTAGACGTTTTCCGCAGCCGACTTGATGATGGTGGTTTTCGGTCCTACGAAGACCAAGGAGCCATCTTCCTCTCGCTTGCCCAGATCGTTGGTGTGGTGCCAACCGTCGCGGCTGCGCGTCTCGTTCTCCTCGCCGGGTCGGTCCCGATCGAAGTAGCCCGACATCACCAAGGCCCCGCGCACCACGATCTCGCCGGTCTCGCCGGGGGGCACATCCTGCCCGGTCTCATCTACGATGCGTACCTGAACCATGGAGATGGGGCGCCCCGCCATCGTGCTGCCGCCGAAAGCGCGCATCGAGAACATGCCCATCACCTCGGTCTGGCCATAGCCGCCGAAATTCCGGCCCCAGGGGCTGGAGGCGGGGGCCACCATGGGATTGCCGTTGTACTCCTGGGCGTCAGCGGTGGCCCAGCAGCTGCTCACGTCGTACTTGCCTTCGGCGTTGATGGCGCGGATCTGTTCGATGGTGGGAGGCGGGAGGAAGGCGTGGGTAACCCGCTCTTTTTCGATGCACTTCAGCACGTCTTCGGCGTTCATGCGCGCGATGAACGCATTGCAGCCACCGTGGTGGAACACGGCCAGGGTCGTCATCAGGGTGGCTATATGACACATGGGGCCGGAGTTGAGATTCACGCTGCTCTCGTCCACACCCTGCACCCGCCCGATGATCAAGTTCTGGTACATGACTGCTGAGTGGGTGATCAGGGCGGCGCTGGGCCGGCCGCCGAAAGCGGCCGTGTAGACGGCCAGGACCGGCAATTCCGGCTCTATGCGCTCCTCGTCGTCCCGGTCAGATTGGATAGCCAGCAGAGCTTCGTAGCTGTCGGGGCCGTCACTGTCATGCTGTATCCAGCAGTGCTCGTCCTTAACCTTGCCGCGCGCGGCTCGCACGGTATCGCCCACTTCCGCCTCTTGCCAGATGATGACGTGAGGTGCGAAGTCCTCTATCACCGCAGCCATCTCGCTTTCACTCATGCGCCAGTTGGCGGGGCAGCAGATGGCGCCGAGCTTGGCGGCAGCCAGCAAGCATTCCAGCAGCCGATGGGAGTTCTGGCCCATCCAGAGCAGGCGCTCTCCTTTTCGCATGCCCTTGGCACGCAAGAGGTTGGCCAGGCGATTGACCCGGACGTCGAACTGTTCGTACGTATAGCAGACGTCGCCTTCTACCAAGGCCCTAAAATTCCGCCGGGAACGTCGATGTTCCCGCAGGATGTCTCCCAAGGCGTGCAGACGAATGGTCCGATATGCACTCTCAGTCATGAAGCCCCTCGAAAAGGTTGTTTATCCAAAAATCCCGGCCTGTGTTAGAGGTCCGTTGCGGGAAGGGCCAGAGCCTTCCCTTAGGCGGTGTTTCGGTTCATCAAGTCCGCTTGGGTTTGAAGGCGGAGCGGGGTAGGGAGCCGACCGCCACGGGCTCGATTTCCACCTTGACGCCCAACTCCTTCTCCAGGATCTGGACCAGGGAATTCGGCGACCCCTCGCACTCGATTCGCAGACGCATGACTCCGTCCTGCTTGTCGGACTTGATCATCACGAATTCAGGCGCCCCGTGCGGATCGAGTGCCAACTGCACGTCCAGGGGGAACAGCATGCGGTCGCCCGCTTGGAAGATGTCGGACTTGCGCCCAAGCAAACGGTAGCGCAACCCGATCTCCCCGCAGGGGCAGGAGCCCGGAACGCGCTCGACGATGTCTTCGACGTCGTAGCGCAGCCAGAATGCGTCGGTATCCAGACTGGTCCATACCAAGTGACCGCGTCCGCCTTCCGGAACCTCCTTGCCGGTGACCGGGTCGCACACCTGCGCGATGGCCAGATCGGGGAGGGTATGGAAGCCGGTATGGAAGCGGCAGTCGCTTACAGCGCCGGCCGGGATTTCCGAGGAGCCGCTGGTGTTGAAGATGCGGACGTTGTAGCGTTCTTCGAAACGCTTGCGCGGGCCCTCGAACTGGCAACTCGCCTCGATGATAGCCATGGATGCACCGCGGAAAAGTTCACCTAGATCGATTCCGATCTTTTTGGCGGCCTCTTCGTAAATGTGCAGCTGCGATCCAGTAGTCATATAGGCAGTCGGCTTGAGGGCCTGCCAGATCATCAGATGTTCAGCGGCCACGTCCACGGATATGGGCGGACCAACTGGAATCTCCATGGCGGGGAGCGGTCGCAGGCCGTTCACGTGCCCCCCTGCTCCGCTATAGACTCCTCCCGGCCAGCTATGGGTCATGCGGCCATAGGGACGCAACCCCATACGCCACCAGTACCGCGTAATTGCGGACCACATCTTGTCGGCGTCTTTGAAGGTGCGCAGGTACATCATGGGCTTCCCCGTCGTGCCAGCGGAAGCCGTTACTGACGTGGCCTGCTCGAGAGCCACGCCGCGCCAAGTGCCCCACGGCGGGTTGGCCGCATCGTCGGCGCGCAGTTCGTCTTTGATAGTGCGCGGGATCTCGTCCAGGGGCGGCATTTCCTCTGCATTCAGGCCAGCCGCCTCGAACTTCTTCTTGTAGAAGGGAATCGGTTGTTCCCAGATGCGCCGCCACATTTTTTCGAGAGCGGTTCTCTGTACAGCGGCCAGCTCTTCAGCGGACATCGCTTGTCTGGCAGGATCCCAGAGTTCTCGATTGCTACCTGCGTTCATTCACGTTCCCTCTTGCTAATGGAGAAAATCGAACTGTTCCAGGGGGCGACGGACAGGTGCGCCCAAATAGCCTGCGTTGCTTTCAGAGCATGGCGTCCCGCATCTCCCGGATGCTCCGTGGGCATGGGGGAATACGTTGACGACGAGGTTGCTCTTCGATGATTCTTGCCGGTCGCTGTGGGCTCGGGGCGAGACCGAGAGTATCTGTAAGCAATCCCAATCCCCCACTGACCACATGGCCTGATCGTGTTTATAAATATAAACGCTATTCAGAAAATTAGTCAACGCAACTTTGCATGTGTGCCCGTAGGCCACCGCTTTCCGGGCGGGTGCCAAGCGGGAAACAGGTGGACGATGCGCACAAAATGGCGCCCGTAGCCGTTGTTTTCGGCGATGATGTGTTGGTCTGAATCCAACCGGCCAAGATGAATGTCGTTTGACCGGTCATGCTGATTGTCGCCGTCTGCCAACTCGCCGGTCGGGCTGGCCGGTTGGGTCGGCAGCCGAGCGAGGACGTCTTTCACCGCATACGGATCGGGGCCGTTTAACTTAGCCGACTGGATCAGGCTAATGATGGGCGCCGGTCGCTGGCCGGCATGCGAGCTATCCGCGAATAGCCAAGTGCCACAGCGGCGGGCTACCGGCCGGAGTCGATCAGCCAGGCAAGGACGATCTCGCGAGAGATGGAGCCGGCCTCACGGATGACGGATGGGGGCTTAATAGTGACGAAGCCCGGTAAGGTTGGTGGAGCGACGGCTCCTGAAGTGACCTTCAGACCAGGTTTAGTCGATCGCCGGACCAAGGAATGTACGTCGAACAAGGAAATTCGTGGATTCCTGACGCGCTACATCGTGAGGGAGCTGTACCCGCGCATTCTTGCCGATCTGGCCGACTCCAGAACGTACCAGTTGCCATAGGAGCGTCAACGCCTTGATGGAGAGCTCTTGGGGCAATCTGAAGAACGCATTGGTGCATGATCAGTGCTACGTCTGCGCGGGCGCCCGCGCAGACGTTAATCGAGAATACGTGGAAATCTTCTGCAAGCGCCAACGGCGCCACTCGCGCCTTCGTTATCTGGCGTCGGCCTGTTTGCTCAACAATTCAAACAGGCCGCCGCCGCTTATGCCGGGGGCGCCCATTGTAGACAGGCCACCTCAGTTCCAGAAAGGCGTTATTTTTCGTCTACGCACGTGTGGTACAACTTCGGCCAAGCGTAGGAAATCGAACGGTGCCTATTGCGTATCTTGTCACCATAGCGTCATCCCGCCGCCTTTGCCATTTCCCCCGCTTTCGCTCCCAGACGCAACACCAACTTCCCCATGACCTCGCCTAAATGCCTGGTTTGCCGGCCATTGAGCATGCGGGCGTAATGGCGTTCGAGAATGCAAGCCAGCTTGTACTGCGCGAGCACCATGTAATAGGTGAGATTGCCGATGTCGCGCCCGGTGCGCTCAGCATAGTATTCGGCGAGCTCTTCTCGATAGGGATAACCGTCGGGATCGAAATAGCCTGCAGGCGGAGTCGATTCGTCGCGACCACGGAACGCGTAGAGCACCCAGCCCAGATCGAGCAGCGGATCGCCCACTGTCGTGAGTTCCCAATCGATCATCGCCGCCAAGCGTACCGGCGGCTGATGCTGGAACAGCGCGTTGGCGAAGCTGTAATCGCCATGGATGATTCCAGCAGGCGACATGGCGGGCGTATTGGCGCGTAGCCAGTCGGCGGCGTATTTCAGCCCGGGGATCTCGCGTCCTGGATAATTCTCGCTCTCGCGGTAAGAGGCGAGCAGACTGGCCCAGCGGTCCACCTGCCGTTCGAGGAAACCCTCGGGACGACCGAAATCTTTGAGGCCGACGGCACGATAATCGACTTTTGCCAGGCGCGCGATGCCCTCCACCAGGGCAAATGCCTTCTGCCGGCGATGTTGGGGCACATTGAACGGCGCAGGGTCGAACCGGTTCTCGTCGTACCCAAGCCAGCCATCCACCATCGCCATCAGATAAAACGGTGCGCCGATCACCGTATCGTCGGCACAGTAGGCATGAAAATGCGGATGCGGCACGTCGCTTCCGGTCAGCGCCTTGAGCATACGCGCCTCACGCTCGATGATGCGGTTGCTGTCTGGGCGCGGCACCTTGGGCGGGCGGCGCAGGACCACCGACTCGCCTCCGCGACTGATGCGAAACACTGCATTGCTGCTGCCACCGCTCAGTAGTGTACAAGTGAGCGGGCCGTCGCCTAATTCCGCCAAATGCTCATCAAGCCAGCACCGCAAACGCGGTACATCCACTAGGCCGTCGAGAGTAGATTCCATCTTCGTGTCCATCAGGTGTTCGCAGAGTAATGCATCATTTATTCGGTCAGGTGCTCAGCGGGCGATTCCACCCTCGCCAACCGGTGCATTGCGGCTCGGTGCTCCCGCGCCCCGCGCGCGAAACGCGTCATTTCGGCGGGAGCCAGGTCATTCACCAGCGGCACGCTGGCGAGCAGGTGGCGGATGCGGTCGAATTCCGCGACTGCGGTTCTTTCTGGTGCCGGGTCATATCTGTGCCTAGCAACGCGATCGAATTCGATCATGGCATCACCGTGTCAGTGGTGTAGAAGAGCGGCAGTCGCACGGGCAGTTCCGCGGGTTTGCGGATCGTGACGTCGTGCTGGTATCGGGAGGCACAGCGAGCGTGGAGGAAGCGTCACGCGGCACTCGGCAGTCCGCCGGCCAGGGCGAGTGCGGAGAGGTGATGGTGGGTGTCGCCGAACAGGATTTCCAGCACGGTCAGGTGGCGGTAGTAGTGTCCGACGTTGCACTCCTCCGTCACCCCGATGCCCCCGTGGAGCTGGATCGCCTGAGTGCCTACGAATCTCGCCGATTTGCCGATCTGCACCTTGGCAGCGGAGATCGACCTCGAGCGTTCAACCGCATCCTTTTCGTCGGCCATCATGGTGGCGAACATCGCCATGCTTCGCGCCTGCTCCACCGCCACTAGCATGTCGACGGCACGGTGCTGGAGCGCCTGGAAGGAACCGATGGTGACGCCGAACTGCTTGCGCACCTTGAGGTACTCGACCGTAATCTCGGTAGCTTTCTCCATCGCGCCCACCGCCTCGGTGCAGATCGCGGTCAGCGCGATGTCCACGACCCGCTCGATGAGGGGCAGGGCCTCGGCGGTGGTGCCGATCAGTGCAGTGGAAGGAACACGGACATTGCACAGGTCGACATCGGCCGCTCGCCAGCCGTTTTGCACCGTGTAGCTGCGGCGCGCGACGCCGACAGCCTTCGCGTCCACAAGGAACAGGGCAATCCCGTCACGGTCTCGTCGATCGCCGGAAACCCGCGCGGATACGATCAGCCAGTCGGCGCTGTCACCATGCAGCACGTGGCGCTTCGCTCCGTTGAGCAGCCAGCCGTCCCCTTCTTTCCGGGCGGTGGTGGCCACGTCCGCGAGGTCGAAACGCGACTGTGTCTCGCCGTGGGCGAAGGCCATGAGCAGGCCGCCATCGGAAATCGACGGAATCAGGTCCGCACGCTGGGCCGCGGAGGCGCCCAGGCGCAGCAGATTGCCGCAGACCACGACGGTCGACAGGTAAGGCTCCAGCACGAGGCCGCGACCGAACGCTTCCATCACCAACATGGTCTCGACGGGGCCGCCGCCGAAGCCGCCGTCTTCCTCGCTGAAGGGCAGGGCGAGCAAGCCCATCTCGGCGAATTGGGCCCACCGCTTGCGGCTCCAGCCGTCGGGCTGCGCCGCATAGGTCTTGCGCGACTCGAAGTCGTACTGCTCGGCGATCAGGCGGTCGACGCTATCCTTGAGCATCCGCTGTTCGTCGGAAAGATCGAAGTTCATGAGCGTCCTTACAATCCGAGAATGGCCTTGGCCACGATGTTGTGCTGGATCTCGTTGGAGCCGCCGACGATGGAGACGTGGCGGGCGAAGTAGGCGTTGGGCGCTGTCGCCAGTGCCCAGTCGTGTTCGGCTTCGGTTTCGCTCTTGATGCCACGCAGGAAGTCCCTGTCGTATTCGAACGCGTCGTAGCCCGCCACTTCCATCAGCAACTCGGCTGCGGCCTGCTGCAACTCCGATCCCTTGATCTTGAGGATTGAGGTCTTGGGGTCGGGCTTGTCGCTCGCGGCCTTCATGCTCTCCGAGATGACGCGCATTTGGGTCATTTCCAGAGCCTTCAGTTCGACCTCGATTGCGGCGACGCGCTCTCGGAAGGCGGGATCCTCGACCAGTGTCTTGTCGCCCAGCATCACTTTGGCAGCGAGCTCTTTCGCCCGGCGGACACGGTACTTGGACACACCGACGCGCGCGATGCCGCTGCGTTCGTGGCCGAGCAGGAACTTGGCATAATCCCACCCCTTGTTTTCCTCCCCTACGCGGTTGGCCACCGGTACGCGGACGTTGTCGAGGAACATCTCGTTGGTCTCGTGGTTGCCATCGAGGGTGATGATCGGGCGCACGGTGATGCCCGGCGATTTCATGTCGATCAGCAAGTAGCTGATGCCCTGCTGCTTCTTCGCTGCGGGGTCGGTGCGCACCAAACAGAAGCACCAGTCGGCGTGGTGGGCCTGCGAGGTCCACAGCTTCTGGCCGTTGATGATGTAATGATCGCCGTCGCGGACTGCCGTGGTGCGCAGGGATGCCAGGTCGGAGCCGGCTCCGGGCTCGGAGAAGCCCTGGCAGAACCAGTAGTCGTGCGTGGCAATCCTCGGGAGGAAATGCTTTTTCTGGTCGTCCGTGCCGAAGGCGATCAGTACCGGGCCGATCATGTTGACGTTGAAAGAGACCGGCTCCGGTACAGGAGACATGTGCATCTCTTCCCTGAATATGTACTGCTTGACGGCATTCCAGCCCGTGCCGCCCCATTCCTTGGCCCAAGCCGGCGTCGCCCAACCTTTTTCGTGGAGGATGCGCACCCAGCGCTTCATTTCCTCTTTGGAAATTCTTTGTCCGAGCTCGCACTTGCGGCGGATGTCCGCAGGAAGCGCGGTTTTAAAGAAGTTCCGGACTTCGTCGCGGAAGGCCAGTTCTTCGTCTGTATAGCGCAGATCCATGGAATTCCTCAGTCGATGACGCCTTCGGCGCGCAGCCGGGCGATTTCTTCGCCACTGAACCAGGAGGCGAGAGCCTTGTCTGCGTTCGCCGAATTGGCTTCCTGGGGCGGGGTCGGTATGTCGGGCTTGGTGCGGCTGAATTTGGGCGCGGGCGCGGGTTGCACTACACCGCCCACCTCGATGAACACGCCGCGCGCCTTCATGTGGGGATGCTCGGGTGCTTCGAGGAAACTCAGAACGGGGGAGGCGCAAGCGTCGCTATGCTCTAGGATTGCCGCCCACTCGTCACGCGTCCTTGTTTTGAAACGGTCAGCGACGATCGCCTTGGCGGCCTTCCAGTTGCCTGCTTCCATCTGCTTGCCGATGGTCGCCGGATCGATATCCATCAATTTGAGCCATTCGGCATAAAACTTCTCTTCGATGGGGCCCACACAGATATAGCGGCCGTCCTTGCATTCGTAGGAATCGTAGAAGTGGGAGCCCGAATCGGTAATGTTGGTGCCGCGCGTACCCGGCCCGGATTTCCAGATTCCGGCGGCGAGCATGCCGAAGAAGGTCGTGGCGAGGTTCGCCGCCCCATCCACGATGGCTGCATCCACCACTTGGCCCTTCCCCGAGGCGCGCGCCTCGATGATGCCCGCCAGAATGCCGAGGGCCAGATAGAGCGAACCGCCGGCGTAGTCGCCGAGGAGATTGAGGGGAATCGAAGGCGGCTCGCCCTCGCGCCCGATTGCGTCGAGGATGCCGGTCAGTGCGAGGTAGTTGATGTCGTGACCTGCCCACTTGGCCATGGGCCCGTCCTGCCCCCACCCGGTCATTCGCCCGAAGATCAGGCGCGGGTTGCGGGCGAGACAGGTGTCCGGGCCGAGACCCAGGCGCTCGGTGACGCCGGGACGGAAGCCCTCGATCAGGGCGTCGGCCTGTTCCACCAGCTTCAACACCATCTCGACCGCGTGCGGATCCTTCAGGTCCACGTTGATGACGTGACGATTGCGCAGCAGCGTGTTGTACTTCAGCGGGCGCTCGATGCCGAGCTTGACCGCCACCTTGCGATCGACGCGGATCACGGTCGCGCCGAGATCGGCGAGCAGCATCGCGCACATCGGCCCTGGGCCGATGCCGGCAAGTTCGACGATCTTGATTCCGGCAAGAGGGCCCATGGTTACTTGGCCCCCTTGGACCGCATCGCGTCCCACTGCTCGTCGGACCAGTCCTGCATCGCGCGGAAGCTGGGGCCACCAACGCCTTGCATCCAGCGGCCACCGTCCATGACAACGAGGTCGCCGGTCACGTAGCCCGAGCCGTCGCTCGCCAGGTAGGCAAAAAGGTTGGCGAGTTCGGCGTGGTCGCCGAAGCGGCGCAGGGGAACACTGCTCTCCTGGCGCTCCACCTGGGACCCCGGGGGATACAACTGCTCCCAGGCTCCGGGGGTGGGGAACAGACCGGGCGCTACGGCGTTGAGGCGGATGTCCTTGGGGCCCCATTCCACCGCCAGACTGCGAGTCATCGCCAGCACGCCGGCCTTGCAGGCGGCGGAGGGCACGGTAAACGCGGAGCCGGTGAAGGAGGGCGTGGACACCGTGCTGATGACATTGCCGGGGCGGCCGCCCTCGATCCAGCGGCGCCCGGCGGCGATGGTGCAGTAGAGCGTGCCGTGAAGGGTGGTGTCGAGGACGGAGTCGACCGCGCGGTGGGAGAGTTTTTCGGAACGGGCAATGAAGTTGGCTGCCGCGTTGTTCACCAGCACGTCGAGCGGGCCCTCGCGCCAGATCTCGTCCATCATCGCTTCGACGGCTTCGCCGTCGCGGATGTCGCAGGAGATGGTCTCGATCTTGCTGCACGTGTCGCCGAGGGCCGCACGGAATTCCTCTGCGGTGGCATCGAGCACCTCCTTGCGCCGCCCGCAGATCACCAACTGGGCGCCGAGTTCCAGGTAGCGCTTGCCGATGGCTTTTCCCAGACCAGTGCCGCCACCGGTGACGAGGATCTTCTTCTCTTTTAGCAGGTCGTCTTTGAACATGTCCTGATCACTCTTCGACCATATCCTGTTGCTCGGAGACTAATCGGGGCGTGTCGTCAGGCTCGGATAGCTCGTCCCGTCGTTCCACGTAGTTGCGCGAGATACCAGCGAGCTGCTGTGATAGGGACATACCGGCGGCAGAGTGCTGCCGAGCAGCACGACGGCGGCCGGAAGCCCAGCCCGGCCTTAGCGATGGTCTGAGAGTCAACAACATGTCATTTCTCCGGGCGCAATTAGCGCTTCGCCGCGCGGCCGAGAATCCCGTCGGCGATGATGTTGCGCTGGATCTGGTTGGTTCCTTCCAAAATCTGCACCACTTTCGCGTCCCGGAAGTAGCGATTGATCGGATATTCGGCGGATACGCCGGCGGCACCGAAGAGTTGCACCGCGTCGGTGGCGACCTGCATGGCCACGTCGGAGGCGAAGCACTTGGCCATTGCGGCCATCGGTGCCAACTCCCGGCCGGTCACCCCTGCGTCCACCATCGCGGCGGTCCGGTAGACCAGCTGACGTGCGGCCTCGGTCTTCATCGCCATGTCTGCGATCATCCAGCGGATGCCCTGAAAATCGCTGATCTTCTGGCCGAAGGCGGCGCGCTCCCTGATGTACGCAGCGGCATGGTCAATGGCGCCTTGGGCGATGCCCACCGCACGGGCGGCAACGATCGGGCGGCTGGTATTCAGTGCTTCCATTGCCACCTTGAAGCCCTGACCGCCTTCGGGGCCGAGGCGGCTGTTCTCGGGCAGGAAGGCGTTATCGAAGAATAGGGGGCAGGAAGGGATGCCGCGTGCCCCCATCTTGTCTTCTTTGCGGCCGACGGTCAGGCCCTCCACCGGCTTATCGACTATGAAAAGATTGATGCCTAAAGGTGCGCCGTCTTCCCCCTGGGTCTTCGCCGCGACCAGGATGAAGTCGGCAATGTCGGCGTTGGTGCACCAGATCTTGGCGCCGTTGAGCCGGTACCCGCCGGGCACACGGCGGGCGGTCGTCTTGATCCCTGACACGTCTGAGCCGCTCTGCGGCTCGGTCAGCGACAAGGCGCCACGCAGCTCCCCTGTGGCCAGGCCCGGGAGCAGGCGCGCCTTCTGCTCATCTGTGCCGCCGGCGAGAATGGCACCGAAGGGCGTCCATTGCACAACCAGCAGATAGCCGGTGTTGTAGCAGACGCGACCGAACTCCTCGACGGCCACGCAGGCGGACAGCAAGCTGCCAGTGCCGCCATAGTCGACCGGAAAGGGCAGGGCGAAGAGGCCCAGTTCCCTGAGCAGCTCGAACATGTCGTGAGGGTACTCCGCGCTGCGGTCGATCTCATCGGCCCTTGGCGCAACCCGCTCGCGGGCGACGCGGCGAATGAGATCCTGGATGGCAAGCTGGTCTTCGTTCAGTTCGTAGCTCATGCTGGTCCGTGGTCGAAGTCGGCGCCCTGACGAGGAGCCTAAAAAATGAATGATGTTCGTAATGGTGAACATGGCTCGCCGTAATGTCAAGATGGCTGACAGATGCCGTGGCGGGCTGCGGCGCCCATCCCATTGCCCTTAACTCATGGAAATTTCGAGCGTCGGTTTCCTCCCGCCCCCGACTCGCCGATCGCTTGGCTAAAACCCATACTCGAATGCTCTGTCGCGGACTCCTGGCGTCTGTTCTCGTCGACGTGGGCGATGATCTCAACCACGAGTGCGCGCAGCCATTGTTTGTGGGCGCGCATGGTCAGCCTGTGCATTCCATGCGGCATGCAGAGTCTCGGCAGGGCCGTTGAAGTCGGTCTCGCGAGCGATCGAGTCGGGCTACTTCGCGGCTTCGAGCCGTTGCCTGCACAAATGAATCCGCCGCAGCGCTTCTTCTGCCCGCACTAGGCTCGCTCGAGGCGCGCATCGAGCACGGCCACGCGCTTGCCCGTGCGCGCCTCGGTGTCGGCCTGTTGCCGACCGCAGTAAACCGAGGTATCGTTCTTCGATGAAAATGAATGGCATTCAAAAAACAGGTGTGCGAGCTGATCGTTGCCAGCCAACTCGATGCTTCGACTGCGACAACATTTCCGGACAAGGCGGGCGACCGAGGACTCGATTATGAGAACAGCAATCTTCAAAGGTGCCGGGACTCCCCTTGTCATTGAGCGGCGGACCGATCCAGTGCCAGGTCCCGGCGAAGTCGTTGCGCGGGTAGATCGCGTCGGTGCATGTCGGGCCGAACTGGAGGTGGGTTCCCGTGTGCTGGTGATGGGAGGCATCCAATGATGCGCGCCGATTCCGTTCATGCGGGGCGCGGAGCGGTGGAGGAGGACGCCGCTCCGCGGGGGGCGAGCATGGTTCCGGAGGGCTTCGAGCTCATCCCTCCTTTCGGGCCCTTTCATGAGCTGACCGGCCCGCTCTACCACAAGCGGGTCGAGCACGGTTACGTGGTCGGCATGCGCGTCGAGGACAAGCATCGTAACCGCGGGCAGATGGTTCACGGAGGGATGATCTGCATGCTTGCGGATACCGCCTTCTCTTGGGCCAGTGGCCATGTGCGTCCGGCGGCTGCGCAAGCGCTCACCAGTCACCTCTCCGTCGGCTTCGCCGGCAATGCCAAGCCGGGCGACTGGATCGAGGCTCACGTCGACATCGTCAAGGCGGGACGGCGTGTGGTGTTCTCAGACTGCTTCATCTGGTGCAACGGGAAACGTATCGCCCATGCGACGGCGCAGTTCCAGATTGTGAGCGTAGGCGGGGGCGCGACGGATTAGTGTTTGTGCACGGCGCGCCACGCTTTCACGCAGACCAGATCGCGGCCCACGTCATCCGCATAACGATACGGCGAACGTCGGCTGGGGTTTCCTACTGAGGTTCTCTCCTTTTGCCACGCGGCCCCCGCCTACGCCGCCAGCGTCACCGGCCGGCCAAAGAAAAAGCCCTGAAACAAGTTGAAGCCGAGTGCCAGGCAATCGGTTGCACGCTGCTTGCAGTCGACCTTTTCTGCCAGCAGTCGCAGCGGCCACATCTTCAGTCGGGCAACGAGGTTTGCGAGGGAGGCCGGCTCGAGCATGAGCGTGTCGACCTTGACGATATCCACGACGTCGAGGAGGGGTTCGTACTCCTCTCCGTAAACGCTGAAATCATCGAGCGCAAGCCGGTAGCCCTGCGCCTTCAGTTCGCGGCAGCGTCGGACGATCTCGTCACTCACGCGGATCGTCTCCAGCAATTCGATCACGACGCGCTGCTGCGGCAGTGTTTCGATCGCCTCGCTCATCAACGTCGGCCCGTCGACGTTGATGAATGCCCTGCAATCGCCCACGACCGTTTGGATGCCTAGAGTGTCGAAGGCATTGGCGATCACGGTTGCGGTGGCCATGGAATGGTCAGTAACTCGAGCGCAGCCATCCGGCCCGGCACGAAACAGAAGCTCGTACGCAATCACATTTCGGTAGCGGTCGACGATGGCCTGCCTTCCGAGAAACACGTCGGCCGGTTTCAATCCTGGTTCTTGCTTGATGTTCGGGTCCGTAATGACCTGAGGTGATGCAAAACAGTTAGAGCGATCGGCAGGTCCAGTTCCGTCCGTTCGCGCTGAAACCATAGTGCCGAACCCCAAAATCTGCTCCGTTGACCTGTCCATGTCTTGCTCCCGCCCTCTGCCGTTTCTCTTAAAATAGTGAACGATGTTCAACATAGTGAACAAGTGTCTGTGAGTCAAGGGAGAGATTGAACCGAAGGGCGGTGAGGGGTAGAGCCGGCAGGCAGCGGTGGGGCCCGGGTCGGGTCTAGGGAGTGCCCTGTTCTATAAAAAGTGAACACTGTTCGTATTTATGGGTTATTCTTGAGAGAAGGAACAACCCTTCGCCTGGGAGCATTTTCTCCCGGGGTACAGCATGGAGCGGGCAATGGACTTCATCCCTTCTTCTAACGACGAGGACTTTCGCCGGGAAGTACGGAGCTTCCTGCGCGAGCATCTGCCGGCCGAGCTGGCCTGGCGGGGGCAGCAGGGCTACCTGCCGGACAAGGAGGATTCCCTGCGCTGGACGCGGATCCTGCACGAAACCCGCGGCTGGTCAGTGCCGTTTTGGCCGAAGGAATACGGCGGCACCGGCTGGTCGGCGGCCCAACGCTACATCTTCGCGGAGGAGTGTTATCTGGCGGGGGCGCCGATCCAGAATCAGGCCGCCGTTGACCTTGTCGGGCCGGTAATCTGTCATTTCGGCACCGATAAGCAGAAACAGCGCTTTCTGCCGCCGATCCAGCGCGGGGAGGTGTTCTGGATCCAGGGCTTCTCTGAGCCGGGAGCGGGTTCCGATCTGGCCAATCTGCGCACCACCGCCATTCGTGACGGTGATCATTACGTCGTCAATGGCCAGAAGATCTGGACCAGCTTTGGCGTGTACGGTGACTGGAACTTCATGCTGGTTCGCACCGATCCGGCCGCCAAGCCGCAGAAGGGGATCTCCTTCCTGCTGGTCGACTCCCGATCGCCGGGCGTCACGATTCGTCCCATCACGAGCCTGGACGGGTGCGGTCATCTCGCGGAAGTCTTTTACGACAACGTCCGCGTGCCAGTCGAGAACTTGGTCGGCGAGGAGAACAAGGGTTGGGGGTACACCAAGTTCCTGCTCTTCAACGAGCGCGCGTTCCTCGGTGCCGAGGCGCCGGCGCTGAAGCGCTATCTCGCCAAGATTCGCCGCTACGCTTCGCGCGAAAGAGTTGGCGGGAGACCTCTAATCGAGGATCCGAACTTCGCCGCACGCATGGCGCAGTACGAGCTTGAGGTGCTCGCCATCGACATGACCGTGCAGAAGATCCTGCATCAGGGCCTCACCGAGCAGAATGGCGGCATGGCGATCGGCTCGATGCTCAAGGTTCGGGGTTCCGAGATGCATCAGAAGCTGACCGAGATGCTGGTGGAGGTGATCGGCGATTACGGCCCGGTGTTCTATCCGAGCACCGCCGACGACCCGTCGGTGCGCGAGGAGCAGTTCGTCGGCCCTGAGTATGCTCCGGGTCTTGCCGCGGAGCTGTTCTACCGCCGTGCCTGCTCGATCTACGGCGGTACGGCGGAGATCCAGCGCAACATCATCGCGAAGACCTTGTTCGGCCTCCCGTGAAACGCTTCTGACGTCCGGGAATACGTATGCACACTTCCGATCGCTCCCAGCAGAACCGGATCTTGGTCGCCAAGGTGGCAAGCTCCTACGAGACGGGCATGTTCCAGTGCGTGGGCTGGCTCACTGCCGCCTTCAAGCTGGTCTCCGCGGGTGCTTGCGCCATTTGCGCGCCTTGGGCGATCTGTACGGCCAAGCTGTATATGGATATGACGGCCAGACGTGGCGGACGTCATGCGATGGTGGCCGTGATGGTCCTTGACGAGCTGGGCTCCGATGACGCTGAAAGCCGCTGATCCTGCTTGGGGCTCGGGCGTGTTTCCGACTGCAGAGGCCTATCTGCTCGCGTTTGCCGCGGCGAGGGCCACACTCTTTCTCATGTTCATTACTACATGGCTACTGCCTGGACGATCGCCGGTGGCGGTTCAGGCCCGTGCAGCGGCCTGATTCGTAGGAGGCACCGCCGGATGAATTTCGATCTCAGCGAAGAACAGCAGATGCTGCAGGACAGCGTCCGCCGCTATGTGGACAAGTCCTACACTTTCGAGGCGCGGGCGCGGCTGGTGGCGGACGCCGGCGGTTTCAGCCGCGAGACATGGAGCACATTTGCCGAGATGGGCTGGCTGATGGCGCCCATTCCCGAAGCCTATGGCGGCCTGGGGTTCGGCGAGGTGGAGACGGCGCTGATTGCCGAGGGGCTCGGGCGCGGCCTGGTGCTCGAGCCCTACACCTTCTGCACGGTCTTCCCCGCGGCTATCCTGCGTGGCTGCGCTGGCGAGGCGCAAAAGGAGGCACTTCTTAGTGCCTTGGGCGGCGGCGAGACGCTGGTCGCGGTCGCTCACAGCGAGCCGGAGGCGCGCGGCTGCGTCGCTCACGTGTCCGCATCGGCCACGCGACGGTCCGATGGCGCTTACCTGCTGAACGGCCGCAAGAGCCTCGTCGTCGCCGCGCCGATGGCCGATCGCATCATCGTCGTCGCCCGAAGCGCCGGCGCCGTACGCGACGAGGCCGGCATTTCCCTGTTCGTCCTCGACCCGCATGGGCCGGGAGTCCGGCTCGAACCCTACCGCCTGCTCGACGGCACGCCAGCCGCCGACATCGTGCTCGAGGACGCCGTCGTGCCGGCCACCGCCTTGCTCGGCGAAGAGGGCAAGGCTTTCGCCGGTGTGCAGCGCGGGGTGGATGAGGCCATCGTGTCGCTGTGCGCGGAGACTGTCGGTGGCATGGAGGACGTGATCGCCCTGTGCGCCGAGTACCTCAAGACGCGCCAGCAGTTTGGCGTACCGATCGGCAGCTTTCAGGCCCTCCAGCACCGCATGGCCGACATGGCGATCGAGCTGATGCAGGCGCGCGCGACCCTGCACCGGGGCCTCGCGGCGCTGGCCGATCCGGGGCTCGGGGACACGAGCGCGGTGATTTCCGGCTGCAAGGCTCAGATCACCAAGAGCGCCAAGTTCGTCTCCGCCCAGGGCATCCAGTTGCACGGCGGCTACGGCATCACCGAGGAGTATCGGGTGGGCCACCACTATCGCCGGCTGGTATTGGCCGACGCCTGGTTCGGCAATCTCGACTACCACCTCGCTCGCTATGCAGCGCGCATTCAGGCCGAAGGCCGGACGATGGCTTTCGCCTGACGACCGCGCCCTCTTCACGCAAAAGGAAACGACTCATGAAGACCGCAGTCACCGAGCTTCTCGCCATCAAGTATCCGATCGTCCAGGGGGGCATGATGTGGGTCGGCCGTGCCGAGCTCGCCTCCGCCGTATCCAATGCGGGGGGGCTTGGCACGCTCACGGCGCTGACCCAGCCGACCCCGGATGCCCTGCGTGTCGAGGTTGAACGCTGCCGCGGTATGACGGACCAGCCCTTCGCCGTGAATCTCACAGTCCTGCCGACGGCGAGCCCGCCGCCGTATGCCGAGTACGTCCAGGCCATCATCGACAGCGGCGTGAAGATCGTCGAGACTGCCGGTAATGCAAAGGAATACTTCGACAGGTTCAAGGCGGCCGGCATTCGCATCATTCACAAATGCACTTCTGTGCGCCACGCTCAAAGCGCCGAGCGCAACGGGGTCGACATCGTAAGCATCGACGGTTTCGAATGCGCTGGCCATCCCGGTGACGACGACATTGGCGGCCTCGTGTTGATCCCGGCGGCAGTAAGTGCGCTGAAAATTCCGGTCATCGCATCCGGCGGCATCGCCGACGGCAGGGGACTGGCCGCGGCGCTGGCCCTTGGCGCCCAAGGCGTCAATATGGGGACGCGCTTCATGACGACGCAGGAGGCGCCGATTCATCGCAACATCAAGGAAGCACTGATCAATGGCAGCGAGCGCGACACTGTACTGATCTTCCGCACCCTCAAGAACACCGGGCGCGTGTTCCGGAACGCTATTTCCGAGGAAGTGGTGAGCATCGAGCGGCGCCCGGGGGGCTGCACCTTCGAGGATGTGAGGCCGCTCGTGACCGGTGCCCGAGGGCGCGGTACCCTGGAGTCGGGAAACGTCAATGATGGTCTCGTGTGGGGGAGCCAGGCCATCGGCCTGATGAACGACATCCCGACCTGCGCGGCGCTTCTCGAGCGAATGGTGAAGGAATGCCGGGAACAGCTCGACCGCGCACGCGCCTACATGTAATCAGGAGGCGGAAAGTAAGACAACCCATGGGGGCTTTCGCGCAGGCGCGCCCGGTATTCCCCGCTGGGTCGAAGGGCAGTCGCGCGTGGAGTACGGTTTCGACCGGCTTGTGGACGCGGGGCCTGGTGCGGGCGCTAGTGCAAAAGAACCCGCCTCAGCCTGAGCCTGTCCTCGGTCGGGACGCCGCTGGCTCGGTTTGGACTGACCGCGCAGAAGCCGCTGCAACGCGCTTACCAAGGTGATCCGGCGGCGGTTGAGCGATGGCAGCGCGACACCAAGGTGCTGCTACGGAATCAGATTCGCGAGGCAAATTCTATGAACGAGATAGAAGGACGTACTGCCGTCGTCACTGGTGCCGGCGGCGGAATCGGGCGGTCCATTGCCCTTGCCCTGGCGGACGCGGGTGCCAATGTAGTCGTGTCGGATATCGAACCGGAAGCGGCTGCAGCAGTCGCTGCAGAGGTCCGCGACCGGGGTGTTCGATCAATGATGGTCAAGACGGATGTATCGCGGCTCGATGAGGTCGAACAACTCGCTCAGGCTGCCTACAAGCAGTTTGGAGCCGTCGAGATTCTCGTCAATAACGCCGGCGTGACTCTCAGGCCCTTCCGCGCTTCGTGGGATACCAGCTACGATGACTTCCGCTGGGTGATGAGCGTGAACTTCTGGGGAGTGTTGCACGGCCATCACGTCTTTGTTCCGCGCATGCTGCAGACTGAAGGTGAAAAGCACATCGTCAACACCTCCTCGATGGCCTCGCTCCTTACCGTTCCAGGGCATTGCGCGTATTCCATATCGAAATGCGCCGTCGACGGGCTTTCTCACTGTGCGCGCGAAGAACTCAAGACACAGGGAATCGGCGTCAGCATCCTGCACCCGGGGCCGGTCCGCACGCGCATCATCTCCAGCGAGCGTCTTCGAACGGAGGAAGATCGCTCCGAGGCCCGGGGCGTAAAACCGTGGGCGGATCCGACCAGCGCCGCCAAGGCCGAACATGATGTGCGGAGCGTCCCCTCTCAAGTTGATCCAGACGTCGCGTCAAGTCCCATGGACTACATAACGGCCAATGCGATTGGCATCAAGGTTGTTGCGGGGATCAGGGGGAATATTCCGCACATTCTGACGCACCCTATCCCCGTCGAAGCGCTCCAAGCCCGTACCAACGTGGTCATTGCAGGCTTACCGCCCCACGGCGGTTGATGTGCGAAGCACCGGCCATGAGCGAGCCAACATTGCGGATCGGCTCGCATGGCATAGTAGGGCATGCGTCGATGCGGCCGCCCGGCTCTGCATAGGTGTACTCGAGGCAGACACCGCCGACATTGCCTCGCCATCACCCCATGATTGCTTGCTCAATCGGTGGAGGTTCTCCTTTCGAAGCCAGCTATCGATATTCGCTACGCAGAGTTGCCACGGCGCTTCGCTTTGGCCACTTTGCCTGGTCAAGCTCAAGCGCCGTAAGCTTCATTTCGGTCGCCCCTTTCGTTCAAGTGGTTGCGAGCACAACCACTTTGGCACAGCGATGCCGTTTCAGGAGGGGGCGACCATTCCATTAACTTGACGCACACAACTCTCGGCGATCAGTCGATCCATCAGTTCGGCAACCGACGGAATGCCGTGGATCGCTCCGACCGGCTGGCCGGAAGCGACGATCAAAGATTGAACTCCAGCTTGGCGATAATGTTTTTTTGCACTTCCCGGGTGCCACCAAAGATCGTAGAGGCGCGTTCGAACAGGAACCGGGCAGATTTTCCCGGCACGTCTGCCGGCCAGGCGTCAGAATTATGTAATGTATCGGCGTCGCTGCCGAAGAACCGCAGTGCGCGCGCGCCCAGTGCATCGACCTGAAGTTCGGTCACGCGCTGCTGCATCTCTGCGCCACAGATCTTCAACGCGGAGACCACCGCATCGGCATTGTGGCTGGTCCTTTCTCCGGCCAGGATGCGCAGCACGGACCATTCGAGTGCGTGCAGATCGGCTTCGACCCGCGCCAGCTTGCGCGCGAAATCGGGGGTATCGATGAGCGTAACGCCATTGATCCGCTCGCGCCAAGCCGACTCTTTCGCCCTTTCCAGCTCGCGCTTGTTGAAGTACAGGAAGGCGCTGGTGGTGCGCTCCTTTTCCAGCAGGTATTTGGCGTATGTCCAGCCCATGCCGGCTTCCCCGACGAGCTGATCCTTCGGCACCCGCACATTGTCGAGGAAAACCTCGTTGAGGTCGTGCCCGCCGTTGATGGCTTCGATCGGACGTATTGTGATGCCGGGCGCGTCCATCTTGACCAGCAGGAAAGAAATGCCTTTCTGCGGTTTGACCGTCTGGTCGGTGCGCACGAGGAAGAATCCCCAGTCGGATTCGGCTGCGTCGCTGGTCCAGATCTTTTGCCCATTGATGACCCATTCGTCGCCGACCAGTTTGGCATGCGTGCGCAAATTGGCGAGATCCGAACCGGCGCCCGGTTCCGAGAAGCCCTGGCACCAAATTTCGTCGCCGTTCAGCATGGGGGGCAGGAAACGTTGCCTTTGCGCTTCCGAACCAAACGCCACGAGGACGGGGGCCACCATGTGCAGGCCCTGCCAGCCATAGTCTATCCCGTCGGCCTTGTACAACTCGTCGAGGAAGATGTGCTTGCGGATCGGGCTCCATGCGGTCCCGCCGTACTGGGGTGGAAGATGGGGCGCCCCCCAGCCCTTGGCATTGAGAATCTTTTGCCAGCGGCGAAAGTCGGCGATTGGCGGCGGATACATGACGGCGGCGCGGCGCGCAATATCCGGCGGCACGTTTTCCTGCATGAACTGCCGAACCTCGAGCCGGAAGGCCTCGTCTTCTGGGCTGAAATTGAAGTTCACTGCTTGTCTCCCTGGTTGCGTTTCTGTTGGGCGATGAAGTTCGATGCGATCGTGTGATGCTCTTCGCTCAGGGTCGCGGCCAACTGGCGGCCGAGGGTGGCGTCGAGCATTTGCGCCGCCGACCGATGGAGATAGAGGTTCATGAGCTTCTTCGTCTCGCGCAGGGCTTGGCGCGGTTGCTTTAGCAGCTTGTCTGCCAAGGAGCGGGCTTCATCCATCAGTCTTTCCGGCGGCACGACCCGATTGGCCAGCCCGAATTCCACCGCCTGTTGCGGCATGATGCGGTCGCCGGTAAAGATCAGTTCCTTGGCGCGCAGCAGGCTCGTGTAGAGCGGCCAGGAAACGGAGATGCCGTCACCGACGACGAGGCCGATGTTGATGTGGGGTTCGGCCATGAACGATTTCTCCGACATCAGCACGATGTCGCACAGGGTTGCCATCGTTGCGCCCCATCCGACCGCCGGACCGTTGACCGCCGCGATGATGGGAATCGGCACGTCGATAAAACCGTGGATGGTGCGCCTTGAATTTTCCTGCACGGCCCGTGCGAAATCCGTGTCGTCGAGCGTCTTGACGAAGTGGCGCATATCGCCGCCGGCGCTGAAGGCGCGCCCCGCACCGGTGAGGATGGCCACCCTGGCCTCCGAATCCTCGGCCAGCGCGCGGAAGAGCTTGGGATAGGCGAACAGCATCTCGGTGGTCGAGGCATTGAGGTCGTTTGGGCGGTTCAGTGTGATGATGCGCAGGCCACCCTCGGCACTGACGAGGATGTCTTCGGGAAGATCGTAGAGGTTGGACATGTTTCTACCTTTTGTAGAGGTCAGATACGCGCGCCGCCATCGAGGCGCAGGAGGGGGCGCGTTGAGTAGGCGTTCCCGACGATTTGATAGACGCGTATTCGCCCGGGCAGCCGAGGCGCTTGGGATGCAGGTTCCAGCTCTTCATCTTCGTCATGTAGTGGTCGGGTACCGAGCCATCGTTCACAAGTCCGTGGACGGGTCGAAGTACGTCACTGCACGGCGATTGACGCGACCGATCGGTTCCATAAGGGCGCAGCCTGGTATGGCTTTCATCCAACAACTTTGCGATGATAAAAATTGAACAGCGTTCAAGTAACGGCTATCCTACACCTACTCGCTGTATGAATAAAGTCACCGAAAGGAGCCATTCATGATTTCCCCTCTCTTCGATCTGCGCGGCAAGGTCGCCATCATCACGGGATCCAGTCGTGGTCTTGGCCTCGCCTCGGCCCAGGGCATGGCCGAGCACGGCGCCAAAGTGGTCATCTCCGGCCGCAAGCTCGAGGCGTGCGAGAAGGCGGCCGCCGACATCCGGGCCGCGGGCGGCGAGGCGATCGCGGTCGCGAGCAACATTGGGCGCAAGGAGGAGTTGCAGGCCTTGGTGGATGCCGCGGTGGCGCAATGGGGTCGCGTTGACATCGTCATGGCGAACGCTGCCATCCACCCTTGGGTCGGTTCGGTGCTCGATCTCAAGGAAGAGACCTTCAACAAGTTCATGCAGGTCAACGTTCAGAGCAGCATCTGGCTGGCACAGATGACTGTGCCCGGCATGCTCGAGCGCGGCTACGGCCGGTTCATCGTGGTGGCCTCCATCGTCGGCTTGGTGGGTGATTCCATCACCGGCACCTACGGCATGACGAAGGCGGCGGACATGCAGTTCGTGCGCAACATGGCGAACGAATTCGCGAGTAAGGGTGTCACCGCCAACTGCATCGCCCCGGGGACCTTCAAGACGGAGATGGCTCGTTCGCAATGGGAAGACGAAGAGACGATGAAGTGGTATTTCAATCGCAATCCCTCGAAGCGCTTCGGGGACGTGGAGGAGATCGCCGGCCTCGCCGTGCTGTTGGCCTCCCCTTCCGGCGGCTACATTAATGGACAGACCATTGCCGTCGATGGCGGTCATACGGTTGCCTTCCGCTGACGAACCGGGGGCGCGTCCCAGGACAATTGCTTATCCCGTGAGGATGGCGGGCGGTTGCGGAGCAGCCTTGCCCCGCAACCGGGGAGCGAACAGGCAAATCCAATTTCGATCCTCCCTGTCGCAAAGCGGCGGGGGCGTAATCAAATGAGACGAACATGAAATCGAACGACATCCTCTCGACGCTTGACGAAGGCGTCCTGACTATCACCCTGAACCGGCCGGACACCCACAATGCCTGCGACATGACAATGTGGGGGCTGCTGCTGAAGCTGCTCGAGGACGCGGCCATGGATCCGGCGGTGCACTGCGTTCTCGTCACAGGTGCCGGCAAGTCCTTCTCCGCCGGCGCGGACGTGCGTTCCTTTGGCACCATCGACCCCGCCGATCCGATGGCGATGCGCTACGCCGACGACCCGGTATGGACGGGCATCGAGCTGCGGACGGCGCGGCTGGTGCGCAACGCCCGCATCACCGAACTGCTTCACACCATGGGCAAACCCACCATCGCGGCGGTGCGGGGTGCCGCTGCGGGCGCTGCCCTTGCGGTCGCAGCCGCCTGCGACTTCCGTATCGCGTCGGAGACGGCGAAATTCGTCGCGGCCTTCTCCCGCATCGGCACCTCGGGGGACTTTGGCATCAATTACTATCTGACCCAGCTGGTCGGCCCCGCCAAGGCGCGGGAAATGCTCTTCTTTGGCGACAAGGTCGGCGCCGAGGAAGCGCTGGCAATGGGGCTGGTGAATCGTGTGGTGGCCGATGCGGAGCTGGAATTCGAGTCCCTGGCTCTGGCACGTCGCCTAGCCGGGGGCCCTCCGGTGGCCCATCGGCTGATGAAGCAAAATCTCGTCGCCGCTGAAACCGAGAACTTGCACAATGTCATTGAGTTGGAGGCGCGCAACATGCTGCGTTGCCTGCAGACAGAGGACTCCAAGGAAGCGGTGCGCGCCTTCCAGGAGAAGCGCGAGCCCAAGTTCAGCGGACGTTGAGAGTCCATAGACGGCAAGGGTAGCGATTCTGCCGGCGCTGCGCACGGGGATGCAATGGAAGGCGCTCAACGGCAGCGGGATTTGCTCGAGCATTTCGGCATACCGACTGCTTGCCGAATGGCGGGGTGCGGGCGTTCTTGGACGCGTCTGGCACGAGGGTTTGCTCTAATAAGATCGGCTTGAGGGCATTGATGAAGCTGCCCCCGTTATCAAACGGGGGCAGGGTCAGCCCGAGGCGACGGATGCGGAGAGCCGAACCGCCAGAAAGCATCGCTGAAGCCAGCGCCAGCGTCACGCCAAGCTACAGAGCGGCAGCGCCGGCAGGCCACAGCATCTGCGCCACGACCGCAAATCCGCTGCAGCCATTCATAGCGACTGCAAACAACCTCCTGCCTGTCGTCGTTGGACGGGACGCTCAGTCGACCAGGCGCATCAGCGCCTCCTGGGCGCTCGACGCGACCAGGCGCCCATCACGGTCGAAAAACTGTGCCCGGTTGAAGCGGCGACCACGCTGCTCCGTCGGGATTTCGTGGACCATCAGGAGCCAGTGATCGGCGCGGAACGGCCGATGGATCCACAGGGCGTGATCAAGGCTGGAGATGAGTATCTCGCCCCCATAGTGGGGCGCGCCCGGAAGCATGCGAAACGGAGCCGCCAGCCAGCAGTCGCTCAGATAGCCCAAGGCCGCCGTGTGCCAGCAAGGGGCATCGGGCAAGGCTTGGGCGACCCGCAACCAGTACATCGGCGGTCTATCGCCCGACCGGCGCGAGACCAGCGCTTCCAGGTCCGGGATGCGGACATCGACATCGCGTTGCGGGCGCCCCATGCGCCGCAATGCAGCCGGCGGAAGGCGATGGCCGTCCCTGGAGACCATCGCGGCCAGGCTTGGAAGCGCCTCTGGCGGCGGAACTTCGACCTGGAGCGAATGAGCTTGGTCGTCGCCGGTCTCGCCTTCGTGAAACGATACGTCGGCGGTGAAAATGGTTCGCCGGTCTTGGGAAACAACGACACGGCGGTGGCTGAAGCTTCTGCCATCACGAACCCTCTCCACGTCGAAATCGAGCGCCCTCGAGCCGTTGCCGCTGCGCAAAAAGAAGCCGTGGAAGGCGTGCGGGGCGCGCGTCGGAGGTACCGTGAGCAGCGTGGCCATCATCGCCTGGCCGATAAGCTGCCCGCCGAACATTGTCCCGCTCGCATTGGCACAAGCGTACTGGTTGGCGAATCTGTCGACACCGCTTTCGCGCAGGGACAGCAGATCCATCAGGTTGCTGCCGTCCCAGGCGGCTAGCGTGGCGACGGAGTCGGAAGGATTGGCGGTAGGGGCGGCCGAATAACGATCAGTAGGTTTCAATGCTTTAGTCGTGCCTTCCTCAAGCTCGCAGAGACAATTTGAGCAGACCTAGATTGTGGGGAATCCGCCGAAGAAACATTGCCATTTCTTCATCGCGTTTCTCCCTCGGTTGGCGGCAATCCCGGCATGGGCGCGCGATGTTTCTTGAGGTTCTAAAATGTGAACAACGTACATATATAAATATGATAGCACTGACCTCGGCTGCGGGACAAGGCATCTGGCGAGGGCTGTGTTCGGCTGGATCCGCCTGCACGGCTTTAACGCGGCCATGTGTGCAACCGCAAACGATATTCTGTAAGATGAACGGCGTTCAGTAAATGGAGATTTGGCGATGAGGCGAGCAGCGATCGTGATGCCCGTGCGGACCGGGGTGGGGACCTTCGGCGGCAGCTTGCGGCCGGTGGCGGTGGAAGTGCTGGGCGCGACAGTGGTTAAGGCAGTGCTCGAACGTACCCGGCTGGATCCAGGGCGCATCGATGACGTGGTTTTCGCCCAATCCTACGCCAACAGCGAAACCCCCTGCGTCGGGCGTTGGGTGGCGCTGCAGGCCGGTCTGCCGGTTGAAGTGCCCGGCATGCAGCTCGATCGACGCTGTGGCGGCGGGCTCCAGGCCATCATTACTGCTGCGATGATGGTGCAGAGCGGGGCGGCCGACGTAGTCGTCGCCGGCGGCGTCGAAAGCATGAGCAACATCGAGTACTACTCGACGGACATGCGCTGGGGAGCACGTTCCGGTACTGTGAAGCTGCACGACCGCCTCGAGCGCGGACGCGAGCGGTCCCAGCCGGAGACGCGCTTCGGCTATATCTCCGGGATGATCGAGACCGCCGAGAACCTGTCCAAGCAATACGGCATCACCCGCGAGGCGTCGGACGAATACGCGTTGCGCAGCCACCAACGTGCTGCTGCCGCATGGAAGGCGGGCAGGTTCGACGAGGAGGTAGTGCCCGTCACGGTGCCTCAGCGCAAGGGCGACCCGATGATATTTGCCCGCGACGAAGGCATTCGCGCCGACGCCACCGGCGAGACCTTGGCCGAGCTGAAGCCGCTCATGAAGGGGGGGACGGTCACCGCCGGTAATTCCAGCCAGCAGAGCGATGCCGCCGCCGCTTGTCTCGTCGTTGCCGAGAACAAGCTCGTAGAGCTCGGCCTCGAGCCCATGGCCTTCCTCACCGGGTGGGCAGCGGCCGGCTGTGAGCCCGCCACCATGGGGATCGGGCCGGTGCCGGCAGTGGCCAGGCTTTTCGCCAAGACGGGGCTGAATCTCAATCGGATGGATCTGGTCGAGGTCAATGAGGCGTTTGCCTGCCAGGTGCTGTCGGTGCTAAAGGCCTGGAACTGGTACGACGCCGACAAATTGAACGCGAATGGTTCCGGCATCTCGCTCGGGCACCCGATTGGCGCGACGGGTGTGCGCATCATGACCAGCATGTTGCACGAGCTGCGCCGGCGGGGCGGGCGCTACGGGCTGGAAACAATGTGCATCGGGGGTGGCCAAGGTTTGGCGGCCGTTTTCGAGCGGCCCTGATTTTCCACTCGGGGCCTGGACATGGCGACTCATCCCGATTCGGCGCTGGCGCCGCTGCGGTTTCCGTTGTATCGGGCGCTCTGGATCGGTGCCTTCGCCGGGCACCTGGCGATCTGGATGCAGAGCGTAGGTGCGGCGTGGTTGATGGCAACGATGACGTCCTCGACGCTCGTCGTCGCCTTGGTGCAGACGGCGACCAGCCTGCCCGCGTTCTTCTTCGGACTGCCCGGTGGCGTAATCGCCGATTTGGTTGATCGTCGTCGCTACCTTTTGGGCGTGCAACTGACGATGCTCGCGTCCGCGGTCGCCCTGGCGGCCTTAACGCTCTCGGGACTAATCGCGCCGTGGAGCCTGTTGGCTCTGACCGCGTTGCTTGGCGCGTGCTTCGCCCTGCAGATCCCGGCATGGCACACAACGCAGGCCGAATCGGTACCGCTCCGGACACTTCCGGCGGCCCTGGTCCTCGGAGCCGTTTCATATAACGCGGCTCGTGCGGTGGGACCGGCGTTAGCCGGCGGCATCGCCATGGGCGTCGGACCGGCGGCGGTATTCGCCGCTGCGGGAGTCTGTCTTTGCGTGGGTGTCGTGGTTATTTTTCGGTGGCGGTACGTAAGGCATGTCGGTGACTTGCCGCCGGAGCGATTGCTGAGAGGGCTTCGCAGCGCGATTCGCTACACGGCTCACTCCCAGGTCATGCGGATGCAGATGCTGCGGACGGCTGCTTTCGTATCGGCAGGAGGGGGGCTGTGGGCACTGCTGCCTGTCCTTGCCCGCGATCAGTTGAACATTGGAGCGGGTGGGTATGGTGTGCTTTTCGGCAGCCTCGGGGGGGGCGCCATTCTTGGCGCATTCCTTTTGCCTTCGCTCCAGAAACGGATCGAGGTGAACGCCCTTGTCACCGGGGCGGTGGTCCTCTATAGCGCGGCGACGCTGGTTGCGGCCTACGTTCCTTTGGCGCCTGTGGTTTGTCTTGCCTTGGTGCCTGCCGGTGCCGCATGGATGATGGTGGGCAATATCAATCTGGCTGCCATGCAGACAGCAATCCCCGCGTGGATTCGTGCCCGAGCCATCGCGGTATATATGCTGACGTTCCAGGGGGCAATGGCGCTCAGCGGAGGCATCTGGGGGGGCGCGGCCGAGTACTTGGGTGTATCGGGCAGTCTTGCGGTCGCAGCCGTGACGATGACCGCAGGCCTGGTGATTCTTAGGCGAAACCCCGTTCGCTTCGGCAGCGAAGCCGAAGTAACTCCGTCATCACACGACTTTCCCCAGCGGGACTTTCGGGCACCGCCGGCCGAGGAGGGCCCTGTAGCGGTTCAGATCGAGTACCAGATCGATCCAACCGCCAAGGACGAGTTCTTTCGTGCGATCCACACTGTCGGGCGTGCTCGCCGCCGGGATGGTTCCAGGTTCTGGCGGCTGTACCGGGATCTAAGCAATCCGACGAAGTATGTCGAACGCTTCATCGTCGAGTCATGGACTGAATACCTACGCCAGCAATCCCGCGCGACCGTTGCGGACAGGTTGGCGGAGGAACACGCCAGATCCTTCCATACCGGAGAACGGTCGCCTCTGACGTCGCACTACGTCGCCGAATCGTTCTTGGAGAGTCGTTGATCGAGCCCCGTCCAGGAGCGAGGTCCGCGCTTTCTCCGGTCGGTTCGGCCGACTCCTTCGATTCGCTATGGCTGGACTTCCGTGTCGTCGGCCGCGCTTTTCCTTCTCGGGCGTATTCTCGAAAAACAGGATGCCATGCGAAAAGTCGCTTGACGAAGGCAATAACTACGTTCAGAATGCTGTACATCGTTCAAGTATAGGTAGCAGCCGGCCTAGCCGGCAGGCACTTCGGCAAGCAACCGTTGCGGAGAGATCAATGGGAAACATGGTCAAGGACAAAGTGGTCGTCATTACGGGGTCGGGAGCCGGCATCGGTCGTGACTTCGCGCTCGCCTTTGCGGCCAGCGGGGCAAAGGTCGTGGTTAATGATGTGGGCAGAGCCAGGGACTCGGACGAATTCCTCGCCAATCAGGTGGTAGATGAAATCAGGGCCGCTGGAGGCGAGGCCATTGCGGCAACGCAGAGCATCGCCACGTGGGATTCGGCCCACGAGATCATTCAGAAGGCAATTGACGCCTATGGCCGTATCGATTGTGTGGTCAATAACGCGGGTATCGTGCGCGACCGCTTCTTCTTCAAGATGAGCGAGGAGGAGTGGAAGGCGGTGATCGACGTCCATCTGAACGGCTCGTTCTACATGTCCCGAGCAGCCGCACCGCATTTCAAGGAGCAGAACGGGGGCTCGATCGTCCACATGACCTCGACCTCCGGCTTGATCGGCAATTTCGGCCAGTCGAACTATTCGGCCGCCAAGATGGCTATCGTCGGTCTCTCCAAGTCGATCGCGCTGGACATGGCGAAGTTCAATGTCCGCTCGAACTGCATCGCGCCCTGGGCCTGGACCGCAATGACGGCGACGATTCCCGAGGACACGCCCGAGAACAAGGCGCGTGTTGCAAAGATGAAGAAGATGGAAGCTGGGAAGATCGCGCCCTTGGCCGTCTATCTGGCCAGCGACGCCGCGGCGCACGTTTCCGGTCAGATTTTCGGGGTGCGTGCCAACGAGATCTACTTCTTCAATCAGATCAGAATGATCCGGTCCTTGCATCGAGACGGTGGTTGGACGCCAGAGACCATTGCCGAGCATGCCATGCCGGCTTTCGAGTCGAGCTTCTTCCCCAACGTCCCGTCGCTGACGCTGACGCCCTGGGACCCGATCTGAAAGTTGTCTCCTCCTTATCCCGGCCCCGCTGTGGCCGGGATCTTTTTTTAGGGGAATTTCAATGGAAACTGTTGGATTGGGATTTTGTTTCGAGGACTTGCCTCTGGGCAGGCAGTTCAAAACCGTCGGTCGAACCGTTACCGAGGCGGATATCGTCAACTTCATCAATTGCATCGGGATGACGGAGGTGCTGTTCACCAACGTCGAATTCCTAAAGCAAGAGTCCGACATCAAGGGGCGGCCCGCACCGGGTTCTCTGGTCTTTTGCTTCGCTGAAGGCCTCTTGGCGCAGTCCACGATGCAGACAACAGGTTATGCCTTCCTTGGTATGGATTTGAACATCGAGGGGCCGACGTTGGCCGGCGACACGATCCACGTCGAGTGTGAAGTGATCGAGAGTCGTGTGTCCAAGAGCAGACCGGGGCGCGGACTGATTCGCACGAGGAATCGCGTGGTGAAGCAGGATGGCAAGGTGGTGATGACCTACACCCCGCTGCGAATGATCAAGTGCCGTGAGGCATAGAGGTTGGGTGAACCAAATGCTCTCCCGGCCTGATACCTCAAGCGCAGCGGCGACCGGACCTCTTGCGGGAATTCGTGTCGTCGACTTGTCCATTAATGTGCTCGGTCCCGTGGCGACCCAGATTCTGGGCGATATGGGCGCCGACGTCATCAAGGTCGAGACGCCTCAGGGCGATCCCAACCGCGATACCGGCCCGGCGCGCCATCCCGGCATGTCGGCGATGCACATGAATCTGAATCGCAACAAGCGCAGCATCACCCTTAATCTGAAGAATCCTGATGCCAAGAAGGCGCTGATGCGTCTCGTGGAGACCGCCGACGTCGTCGTTCACAGCATGCGTCCTGCGGCCGCGGTGCGCCTGGGTATTTCCTATTCGGATATCTCCGCCAAGAACGATAGGATCATTTACGCTTATGGGCCCGGTTACCGCCAGGACGGACCGAAGAAAGACCTGCCAGCCTTCGACGACGTGGTTCAGAGTGAAAGCGGTATCGCGGCACTGATGGGGCAGGTCAATGGGGAACCGCGCTACTACCCGACAGTAATCATCGACAAGTTCTGTGGCTACATCCTGGCGTCCAGCATAGGTATGGCCTTGTTCGCACGTGAGCGCACCGGCAAGGGCCAGGAAGTCCATGTGCCGATGTTCGAGACGATCTTGTCGTTCAATTATCTCGAGCACCTATGGGGCGGAGCCTTCGATCCCCCGCTGGATCCCGGCGTCGGCTATGTGCGTCTGCTTACGCGCCACCGTCGGCCCTATCCAACCAAGGATGGCTACATTGGGGTACTCGCAGTCAACGACGACCAGTGGCGGCGGATGCTGCCGGCGCTCGGGCGCCCGGAGCTGGTGAATGACACGCGGTTCGCCACCACCGCGCACCGGGTTCGGCACTACGACGAGTTGTACGGCATCGTGGCCGAGCAGCTCAAGCTCAAGACCACGGCGGAGTGGTACGAAATTTTCGATGCGATCGATATCCCGAACGGACCGATGAATTCGCTCCAGGATCTGCTCCACGACCGATATCTTGCGGAAACGGGGTTCTTCCACCGTTACACGCATCCAACGGAAGGGCCGGCCGTCACCACCAGCGTGCCAGTGCACTTCTCCGAGACTCCGGGATCCATCCGCCTGCCGCCGCCATTGCTTGGCGAGCACAATCATGCCGTTCTCTCCGAATTGGGATACAGCACGGCGGAAATCCACGCCCTATCCACGTAAGCGCAAGGAGCCGACATGCAAAGAACGATGCTCAAATCGAAGCTTCATCGCGTCACCGTGACGCATTCTGAGCTTCATTACGAGGGATCGTGTGCCATCGACAGGGATTTTCTCGACGCTGCCGATATCGCCGAGTACCAGCAGATCGAAATTTACAACGTCAATAACGGGGAGCGGTTCACCACCTACGCCATCTCGGCTGAGCGCGGTTCGGGCGTGATCTCTGTTAATGGTGCTGCGGCCCGGAAGGCGGCGCCGGGGGATCTGCTGATCATTGCCAGCTATGCGGTGTATTCGGAGGTCGAACTGGCCAACTACGAGCCGAGGCTTGTCTATTTTGATGGCAGGAACCGCATCGTCGACGCCCGTAACGCCATTCCTGTGCAGGCGGCGGCCTGACGCCTGGCAACACCTCATTACGTGACATTCAGATACCAGGACAGGCCGCGCTGAAGGCTGCCCCAAAAAGCGCGGCACTCTAGCCATGGGATATTCGGCAAAGAGAGGCGACACCGGTGATGGGTGCTGCGAGGCCCGGCCGAGCAAAGCAAGGGAGTAGGGATGGAACGCGAGTCGACGGAATTCGACGTCCTCATCGTCGGCGGCGGCCCCGCGGGGCTGGCGGCGGCGATCAGGCTGAAGCAGCTCGCCGACGAGGCTGGGCGCGAGTTGTCGGTTTGCCTGATCGAGAAGGCGGCCGAGATCGGCGCCCACATTCTGTCGGGGGCGGTGATGGATCCCCGCGCGCTCACCGAGCTCATCCCGGACTGGAAGGAACGAGGCGCACCCCTCGACACCCCGGTGAGCGAGGATCGGTTAATGTTCCTCTCCGAGACGGGCGGGTGGCGCTTCCCCAATGCCTTGCTGCCCGACTGCTTCCTCAACCACGGCAACTACGTCGTGCGCCTGGGGAATGTGGTGAAGTGGCTGGGCGAGCAGGCCGAAGCTCTCGGGGTGGAGGTCTATCCGGGCTTCGCGGGAGCGGACCTGCTCTACGACGAGAACGGGGCCGTCAAGGGCGTAGTGACCGGCGACATGGGCGTCACCCGCGGGGGCGAGCCTGGCCCGAACTACCAGCCAGGGATGGAACTGCACGCCAAATACACCCTCTTCGCCGAGGGTTGCCGCGGGCACCTGGGAAAGCTCTTGGAGGCGAAGTTCGACCTCCGTCGGGAAGCCGATCCTCAGACCTACGGGATCGGCCTGAAGGAGCTGTGGGAGGTGCCGACCGGGCGCCACGTCCCCGGCCTCGTCGTGCACACTGTCGGCTGGCCAATGGATGCGGCCACCTACGGCGGCGGCTTCGTGTATCACCTCACGGGGAGTCTCGTCGCGGTGGGCTACGTGGTGGGCTTGAATTACACGAACCCGCATCTGTCGCCCTTCGAGGAGTTCCAGCGTTACAAGCTGCATCCTGAGATCCGCAAGTACCTCGAGGGCGGCAAGCGCCTCGCGTACGGCGCGCGAGCAATCACCGCCGGTGGACTGCAGAGTCTGCCCCGACTCGTATTCCCGGGTGGGGCCCTGATCGGCGACGACGCTGGATTCTTGAACGCCGCGCGCATCAAAGGGAGCCACGCTGCGATCAAGAGCGGCGCGCTCGCGGCCGAGGCGGCCTTTGCCGCGCTTTCCGCGGAGCGAAACCGCGACGAACTCGTGTCCTACCCGGAGGCCTTCCGCGCGAGTTGGCTTTTCAAGGAGCTGCACAAGACTCGCAACTTCAAGCCCTACATGAAGAACGGACTGTGGCTGGGCAGCTTGCTCTTCGGCGTCGACCAGAAGCTCCTCCAAGGCAAGGCCCCCTGGACGCTGCACAACACTGCGGATCACACCAGCCTGAAGCTGGCTGCCGAGAGTCCGAGGATCGAGTATCAGAAGCCCGACGGCGTGCTTAGCTTCGACAGGCTCTCCTCGGTGTTCCTGTCGAACACCAACCACGAGGAAGACCAGCGCTGCCACCTGCGGCTGAAGGATTCGACGATTCCCATCGCGGTCAACCTTGCCCAGTACGACGCCCCTGAGCAGCGCTACTGCCCGGCGGGCGTCTACGAGATCGTGCACGAGGAAGTCGGCGCGCGGCTACAGATCAACGCCCAGAACTGCGTGCACTGCAAGACCTGCGACATCAAGGATCCGACGCAGAACGTCGATTGGACCGTGCCGCAGGGAGGGGAGGGACCGATCTACCAGGGTATGTAGCGGCGGTCGCTCGTCCCGAATACGCTTTTTCCGGGGTATCGGCTCTGGTTTGCAGATGGCGCTCTCCCCCTCTTCCCTGCAAGTGTCACCGATACCCCTTTTTTACAACCTCCTGACTGAATACCGGATTGAACGCGTTGGGCTCTGGGTTGGCATCATGGTGGGGGCCACCTGTGTCGGGTGACGCAGTGGTGACGTTATGCGGGCGTTGCTGATGCGCGTCGCCCCGAACACCTACCGTTGGAACGAATCTAATTTTCGCGTCGGTGACGAAGGTGTTTGATGTCGGCTGCCATCACGCAGGGCGAGCCGATTGGCAGGTGGTCCACAGTCTCGCCACGGGCAGTGTCCCCGCCGCGATTGCGACTCCGATCTGACTTCAGTCGATGGAATCGGCCGGCGGCGGCATGCGCTCATCGTGGTCGCCCTTGGCGCCGCTCCCTTGCTCACTGCAGTGGTGTCAAAGCCGTTCCTTGCGAACCTCGGCAAACGGCGACGACTCGCTGATCCGACCGACTTCAAGACATATCAGGGGCCGCCAACGGTACTCGCTGGCATTACCTCCTGTTTCTCCTCACATTGACAGCAATCGGCGCTGGGTGGGCCAACTCCTACTCGATGGGCTCACGGTGTCGGGCGGCGACGAAATCGGCTTTGGCGTCGATGCCGAGCTAGTAGCCGAGCGATACGCGATGGAATCGTCCGGTCGCGCTGTCGTCGTGGATCGCAAAGCCAAAGTTGTAGATCCTGCCGGTTTCCAGCTTGGCATCGCCCTCGCCGCCGCCCGCGAGCTTGCGGGTGAACACGACCGAGCAGTTGCCCCCATAAAGCTTGCCGTCGGCACTGACGAGACCCTTGCCGCCTTCCATGACCCGCTTGTCGGCGACATATCCGTCGAAGCCCTTCTTCTCGTCGCTGCGCCACGCCTTCAGCAAGCGACGCCCCCTTGACGTACTTGGGCAGCGCGATGTTCGGCCTGGGCCGATCCGGCCACGAGAATGTCGATGCACATTCCGTGGCGTTTCTCCATGAGCACATGCCCGCCGTAGCTGAGCTTCGCCGGCTGGCCGACTGAGGCCGCGCATCGTAGCAGGACAAGGATTGTGGAGCCTGATCTAGCAGTGCGAGACGCGTTGACACCGCTGATTTCCCATGTTTGAATGTGCATGTTCAAAAAACAGAACATTGTTCAAAAGACAAGAGTGAGTGACGCAGTGACGGTTCAAAAAATGGAATCGATTCACTAGAGTCTGTCGATATCCTGCAAAGCAGATAACGGCAGCGGCGATAGAAATAGACGCCTCGAAGCGAACAGCGAGTTTGTCGTAGCAAGTGGCGATGTGGCGACGCTGTTCGGGCGAAGAACCGTTGAATGAGATTGCGACTTTGTTCTGATGAACTTCATATTCACGAACTTGTTTGCGGTTGCCTCTGGGCGGAATGAAGCCCCGTGCGCCCAGCTCTCGAATACGCCCCAAGAGATTGGCCGCGTCGAACGCCTTGTCGGCGATCACCGCTTCGAGATCCCCGATTGCGACGGGCAAATTATCCGCTTCAGTGTGGTCGTAGCGCTCACCCCCGGCGAGGCGAAATCGTCCCGAGTCGATCTACCGCGGCGCGCCTTCCGGTGCTCTATCCCCCACGAGAGCGGCCGAGACCTTGTTGTCCCTTTTTTTTTTGATGGACCTGCCGCGTGCCGGTGTACGCGAACAATGGTGCTGTCCAGGAATATCTCCTCGACATCGGCGTCTTCGGAAAGCCGGGCGAAGACCGCTTGCCAAGCGCCCTTGTCCGCCCGACGAGAAAAGCGCGGAAACACGCTATTCCAAGGACTGAGCTGTGGCGGAGGATCCCGACATGGAACACCTGTGGCTGCTCCGTTTGCCGCGGAAGTGGGCGCGCCGTCTGGCGCCAAGCCGGTCGTGTTGCGGCTGCTGACCAACCGGACGGCGCCGACCCGGCAGGCGCCAGCCGAGCTGGCGCACTGGTACCGCGCTGGGAAGTGGAGTTGTTTTTCCTGATCTTGAACTAGGGGGCCGGGTCGAGCGGCTGAAACCGGCCAAGACCGCCCGGCTGCAGACTGTTTTGGCGCCCTAGATGGTGATTGCTTGGAGGATCAATCAGCAGATGTGCTTGGGACGAACATCGCCTTCGTCGAGGGTGGCGGATATGCCCGACAGTTCGGGGTTGGGTGAGTTGAAGTGCAATGGAGTGTAGAAAAAGGAGGAAGGCATGAGGAACGAGAAAACAAAGGGGAACGTCGAGAGTTACGAAATTTCGGGCACCCGACACTGGAAGCGGAGCACGGTTTTCCTGGCGGTTGCCATGGCCGTCGGTTCTGGGCCGGCCTCCGCCTTTAAGATCGAGACCGACAATCCGGACGTTCAGATGTCGCTTGACACAACGCTTCGCTATAACGCGCTTTGGCGCGCCTCGGAGCGCGAGGCGGCGCTGGTCAACAGCAACACGGACGAGGGCAATTACCTCTTTGATAAGGGCGATTTGGCGCTGTCGCGGTTTGACGTGTACTCCGAATTCGACCTTAATGTGCGCAACATGTACGGCTTTCGCCTCAGTGGCACTGCTTGGTATGACCCGAATTTCCCTGACGAGGGAAAGAGCGATCCGAGGTTCGCCGCTGTGGCGAACTACCCGGGGAATCGATTCACTAACACCGTCAAGCGCTTTTATCAAGGCCCTAGCGGCGAATTCCTAGATGCGTTCGGTTGGGCGAATCTGGAACCCGGAGGAACGCAGCTCAATGTGAAGGTCGGGCGCTTCGCTTGGCTGCCGGGTGAATTCCTGTTCGGAAACGGCGGCAGCGTCAGCTTCTCGATGGCGCCGAACGATGGCCGCAAGACTGACCTCAGCCCGGGAGCGTCGGCCAAGGAAACGGCGATTCCGATCGGTCAGGCCGGCCTGATCTGGCAGCTTTCTCCCGCTTGGACAGCGATGGCGCAGTACACGGGCGAGTTCCGTTCGTCGCGAATTTCTGAAGGGGGCACCTTCTTCGCCGTCGGCGACGGCGCAACTCTTGCACCTCCGTTTCTATCCTTTCCCGCGGTCCCGCGCGGAAATGCCCGCGAGGGGGACAAGGGAGACGTGGCGCTGGGGGTAAAATTTGCGCCCAGCGCCTGGCAGGGCAATAACCTCTCCTTCTGGTATCGCAAGTTCGACGACAAGAACCCGACCTGGCTCAACCAGGTCCTGATCGGCCCGACGGGCCCGGAAGCCCATGCTGTCTACGCGCAGGACATCAAGCTTTATGGCGTGACGTCGAACCTCCAGGTTGGTGAATGGGCCGTCGGTGCTGAACTCAACTATCGCGAGAACATGCCGCTTGCGCAACGTTCCGGTGTCGTCTTTGGCGCCGGATCCAAGATGGAGGGCCCCCGGGGCAACACTTACCATGCATTGCTGAGCGGCGCGAAGGTCTTCACCAGGAGTGCTCTGTTTGACAGCGCTCCCCTCGCCTTCCAGTTCGACTACACGTACCTAGACAAAATTACCAAGAACCGGGATCTCTTCAACGGCGACATGCGCGGCGTCGCGGGTTTCTGTGACAACAACGAGATTCTGCGCGGCTGCGCGACCCGGAGCGCTGCCAGCGTGGGCGTCTCGTTTACGCCGACTTGGCAGCAGGTTTTCCCCGGCATGGATGTCTCCATGCCCCTGCTGCTCATCTACGGGCTCCACGGGAATGCCGCTGCCGCCGGTGCGGGTACGATGCCGGAAGAGTCCTACCTGATCCGTATCGGTGGCCGCGTCGATTATTATTCAGGCAACCACAAGCACCAATTCGATCTGAGCTACACGCAGCGCGATGGCAAGAAGGGGACCCTTCCCGGCGCGGCCACGAGGAGCTTCTCGGGGTTGGCAAATTTCCGCGATCGCGATTACGTGGTCTTCACCTATTCCACTGCATTCTGAGAGACATACGAGGACGCACCGATGATGAAACTGCGCAAAATTTGCACGGCTATTGCCGTTGTGGCGACGCTTGGCGCCCATGGGACCGCAGCGTTCGGCGACGAGGAGCGTTTGCCCTGGGGGGCGATAAAGGCGGGGAACAAGGAAGGGACCATCCCCGCCTATACCGGCGGTCTGCCCGACACGACTAACCCGCCCGGGTTCAAGAAGGATTCCGGCTTTTGGGCTGATCCCTTTGCAAAGGAGGAGCCGCTGTACACCATAACCGGTGCCAACATGGCGCAATATGCGGACAAGCTCTCCGAGGGGGTCCAGGAACTGCTGAAGCGCTACCCGACCTTCCGGGTCAGCGTCTATCCGACACACCGGAGCGTGTCTTACCCAGACTGGGTAATCGAGAATACAAAGAAGAACGCCGCGGGGCGCTGCAAACTCATTGAGAACGGCCTCGCCGTTACCGGTTGCTTCGGCGGCATACCGTTCCCCCAACCGAAGAACGGCTACGAGGCGATGTGGAATCATCAGCTGCACTATCTTGGGCACTCGATGTGGAACTACGCCAAGTTATGGTACGTGGATGCAAGCGGGAACAAGGTCATGACCGGGGAGGTCAATAACCGACAAGAGAATCCCTATTACAACCGGGATATGACTCCTGAGAGTTTTTATGCGGCTGGGGGCCAGTTTTACAACACCAACAACATCTATACCGCCCCGGCCAGGATTGTCGGCGAAGGCAACATGCAGAAAAAAACCGTAAATCCGGTGGCGAACCCCGACAGAACCTGGAACTATCAACCCGGCCAACGGCGGGTTCGTCTCAGTCCGGATTATCTCTACGACGCTCCGCTCGGAACGTCGGGCGGCGCCATGTTGGTCGACGAGATCTTCGTCTATTCGGGCATGCTCGACCGCTTCGACTGGAAGGTCGTTGACGAGAAAGAAATGATCGTTCCCTACAATGCCTATCGGTGGTACAACGCCAAGGCGGATGAACTGCTGCAGAAGAACCATCAAAACCCCGACCTGATGCGCTGGGAATTGCATCGGGTGTACGTGGTCGAGGCGACGCTCAAGCCGGGGCAGCGCCACGTGCATCCGAAGAAACGGTTCTACTTTGATGAGGATTGCCAATGTGCGCTTCTGATGGATGGCTGGGATGCCGCCGGCAAGATTTCGAAGGGGCTAATTGCACCGATCTTTGTCGCCTACGATAAGAAAATTGGCTTTACAGGCTTTACCGCGATTTACAACTTCAACACGGGGATCTATTTCCATTCCTCGCTCGCTGGAGACTCCAAGGGTATTTTCTTTGACATCGACAAGGTAGATTTCGGCACCTACTATACGCCGGACGGCTTGGCGCGCAGGACCCAGCGTTGATGGGTTGACTCAACTGGGGGAGCGCAATCGTCGGTGTCGCCGATAGATAAGGCCTCATTGGATGAGAGTCCTCTGAAGGTACGCTCCCCCGCCCTCCAGAATGCGATTTCACTCAGGGCGCCTGCCGGGCATGGGTCGCTCTGGATTCGCTCGAACTGAACTGCGGGTCGTAGTCGGCTCTGTACTCGAGATACACCCGGCACGCGTTGCCCCCGCCGTCGTCCTCATCCTGGAATTTACCGACATCCGTCAATAGTTCCATTCAATCATCGCATCCGCGGACCGCCCATGTCACAGGATTCACATAAGTGTCACTGCAAGAGCCCTACGGATAGATCGGCAGGCCCGGATGTCCGGGATCCACCGCGTAGCGACGGCGGCGTCGCGCTTTGCGGCGCCTGCCGCGATAAGAAAACCTGTCGCCTAGGTTTGATCAGCGAGCGATTGGATGAAACCGGCACGGCTTGGTTCGAGCTTCGCTGTCCCAAGGACCACGAGGGCGGCCCAAACGTTGCACACGGTGGCTGGACTGCTTCGGTTCTCGATGAGTGCCTCGGTCACGTCCCGCTCCTGCAGGGCGTGCTTTCGGTTACCGCCGAACTCGCGGTAAGCTTCATCAAGCCGGTGCCCATTGAACGCCCAGTTGAGGTGCGGGCACGGATCGAGCGACGCGAAGGATCGCGCATTTACATATCCGGAGAGATGGTCTTGCTGCCCGGGCGAGCCGTGCTTGCCAGAGGAAAGGGCACCTGGATCGCCCGAGATCGTACCCATTTTGCCCATTTTGAGAACTGGCTCGCTGAACAAGACTCGATGAGCGGAGCGAATCAGGTTGCGCTCACGAAGGCGCGGGCTTGACACGGCAAAACGGAGGTGCTCTACGTTTTTCGCCTTCCGGCCGAACAGTCCTCGTGCTGTCATTTCTTGCCGATCCCGTTGTTCGATCCGGTTCTGCGGAAACGTGGTCGGCGACAGACATCCGAAGGTGGATGTGGCCCACGGTAAAGTGCCAACCACGCAGAGATGCGCACTGGAAAAATCCCAGGGTCAATGGTCGGCAACCAACTTACTTTTTAGTACCATTGTCAGCAATCAACTGGGTAGCCAAACAGAATGAGGTTCACCTTTTCGGGAATTGCCGCGTGCATCGTCCTGTCGAGTGCTGCACTCAGCACGCCGTCCATTGCTGCCGCCGAGTCAGCCGCGGCCGTCGAAGCCAGTGAGAGCTCGGCCGCCAAGGCCCTTCTTGAGCGCGCCGCTGCCCGTTACGGCGCGGACGGCGACGCCGCTTTGGCAGCCTTCAGTCGTGCCGGCGAATTCCTCAGCGGTGATCTGTACGTCTATGTCCTCGGTGCTGATGGCGTCATGAAGGCGAGTGGGGGGCCGTCGATGACGCTGGTCGGGCGGAATATCATTGATCTCAAGGATCCCGAAGGCAAGCCCTTCATCCGGGAAATGCTGGAAGGGGCCAAAGCCAATGGTTCCGGCACGGTGAAATACCGCTGGCTCAACCGCCAGCACGGCAGGGCCGAGCAGAAGGTCGTCTATTATCGGGCTGTTGGTGACAGCATCGTTGCCGTCGGTTACTACATCCCGTTCGCGTCTGCAGAACAGGCGAAGGCGTTACTCTGGCGGGCGGTCCACGAACTTAAGCAGGATCCGCAGGCTGCGATTCGTCGTTTCAACGATTTGAACGGCGGTTTCGTTCAGGACGACCTCTATGCATTCGTCATCGGCAACGACGACGCAATCATGTACGCCCACGGCGCCCAGCCGCGCCTAATCGGGAAATACTCGAAGGACTTGCGTGATGCGGCCGGGAAACTGTTTGTCCAGGAAATGCTGCGCCGGACAAAGGGCGATGATGTCGCCGAGGTCCAATATCTCTGGCGGAATCCGGTCACCTTGAAGACCGCGAAGAAGACGACCTACGCGAAACGCGTTGGAAAGTATGTCGTAGGTGTTGGCGCCTATTCAGTGGAGTGACAATCACGGGAGGGGGCGCGAGCTGAGCGGCCGGGGACATAAGTAACAGCTGTCCGCGCGCGTTGAATTTTGACCCTCTGGAGGTGCGGGCGAAAACTTGGACTGTTTATGCTGCAATTCCCAGAAACTGCCGGTACTCCAAGGGGCTCAGACCACCGAGTGAGAGTTTGATTCGATGCTGGTTATACCAGCGGATGTAGGAATCCACCTGCTGCATGAACTCGCCAAGCGTCGTGTTGATCCAGTTGCGATGGTAGTACATCTCGTTTTTCAGCCGTCCGAAAAAACCCTCGCAGGCCGCGTTATCCGGTGAGCACCCTTTGCGTGACATGGAACGCGTGAGGTCGGCCTTGTGCATTCGCGAGAGCCACCCGGGCCAGCGGTAATGGGCACCGCGATCGGAGTGCACAACCGGCCGATCGGGACTCTCGGCGATTGTCTCGATAGCGGCATCCAACATGGTGTTTACAAGCTCAGCGTCCGGACGCGTGCCCACGGTCCAACTGACGACGAGTCCGTCGAAGCAGTCGATCATGGGCGACAGATATACCTTGCCTGCGGGCAATTGGAATTCTGTGATATCGGTGAGCCACTTCTTGTTTGGTGCCGCAGCCTGGAAGTCACGATTGACCAGGTTCTCCGGTGCGACGTCCAGCTCCCCCTGGTAGGAACTGTACCGGCGCCGCTTCACGGTAGCGACGATGAGCTGCTCCTGCTTCATCAGGCGGCGCACGATCTTCTCGGAGACGTGCCCGTACCCTTTGGCCAGCGCCGCGTGGATGCGGCGGTAACCGTAGCAGTGATGATTGGCTTCGAAGAGCGCCACAATGGTCTGGCGAAGCTCCGCGTACCGGTCACCAAGGCGCAGCTGCGCGCGATGATAAAAATAGGAGCTGCGGGCGAGGTCAAGCCGTGCAAGGAGTTCTGGCAGAGCGTGGATCTGTCGCAGGGCATCAATCAGCAGCGTCTTCTCCCGATTTGTCAGGAGCCGCAGGTCGATGCCCAGATCTTTTTTTAACAGTTCGTTGGCCTTCGTCAGCAGGTCGTGTTCGAGCTGCAGGCGCTGGACGTCCCTACGCAGAGCGTCGAGCTCGCGCTCCAATTCTCCGCGGCTGGCAGTTTGTGGCAAATCGCGACGGTGTGTCATGTATGCGGGAGCCTCATGACCAAGTTGCTGATCTTTCCACTTGTACAACGTCTGGCGGCTAATGCCCACCTCCTGAGCCACCTCGCGCGCACTCTCACGCCTGGAGCACAGATCGATCACCGCAGCTCGCTTCTGCTGCTCCGATCGGGGCTTGGAGGTTACGATCTTGCCAACGACGCGTCGCCTAGCTTCAGGATCATATTCATCGATCCAGGCCGAAAGCGTTATACGGCAAGGGTAACCCAGCGCCTTCATGGTCGCTGCCTGGCACCGACCATGAATCAGATAGTGCTCGACGGCAACCCGCTTCTGTTCATCTAAATACCATGGCTTGGTGCGTACATAGCCTCCTGGCAAGTCGTGACGACGTTCGTATTCTCGATACCAGTCCTTGAGTGCATTCTTCGTCGGGTAGCCCAGCTTACGGATGGTCGCACCCACGCGCTTACCAAGTTTGATGTAGAGCTGCACGGCCCTCATGCGGTCTGCGTACGAATACATGGACGCTCTCCTTAAGAGTCCAAGTTTTCGTCCGCACCTCCACATCCTCATGGTCAGTTTTCGGCGCGTAGCATCAATCTATGAATTGCCCGGCCTCCGTTGAGATGCCGGGCGCGCCATCGGAGCGCGTGCAATTCCATGGCGTGACGTTGGAATATGTTGATCGAATCCTAAAAACCATTGCAGAGTCATGGTTGTTGCGGGCGCGGTTTGGCTATGACGGCCTCCCGCGTACTCGGGGTGCGATTATTCACAAATGGAAATAAAGTTTCAGAAATTCGTGCATTTATTCGCAACAGAGCCCCCGGTACAGTGCGCCTGCATTCAAGCCATTCAGGTGATTCAAGCATTCGCGGCAGATCAACTTCAAAGGAGGATAGCCATGGAGTTGTCGGTACAAGCAACAGCGCGGGCAACGGCAGGTATTACCGCGACGGACCCTCGCGCGGATATCGAGGCCAACGCACGGAACATGATCATCAAGACGCGCGCCACCTTCGCGCATCCCGTGCAGGCGGGGCGCGGCGACGAGCCGGAAGGCAGGCAGTGCCGCGCCAGGCGCGCGCAACGGCCCTTGCGAATCCGCTGACGCGGGTTCGTCCCGAGCTGATCGAATGCTGTTCCCGAGGGGCGGCGCCGACGGAAGTCAGCGCCGCCCCTCTGTATTCAAGGACGCGAAAAGCTCGGCGACCCAGTCGACGAAGACCCGGATCTTCGCGCTCAGATGGCGGTTCGGGGGATAGACGACGTAGATCGGGAAGCCCGGTGAGGTCCAGTCCTCCAGTACCGGTACCAGTTCCCCCCCAATCAGGTGCCGATCGAGCATGAAGCGGGGCAGTTGCACGATCCCCAACCCCGCGAGGGCTGCCGCGAGGTAGGCGTTGCTGTCATTGACGGCGAGGGCGTACCGGCCCGGCAACTCGATGCGCTCGCCCTTGCGCTCGAATTCGAAGGGCGAAATCCGGCCTGTGCCCGCCGAGAAATAGCCGACGACGTGGTGCGGCCCGCCGAGTTCGGACGGGTGCCTGGGTAGGCCGTGCTCGGCGAGGTAGGCGGGTGCGGCACACGTGACGTATTCGATCTGTGCGATGCGTCGGGCAACCAGCGATTCGTCGGCGAGGTTGCCGGCGCGCACCACGCAGTCGACGTTGTCCGCGATCAGGTTCACGAGGCGGTCACCCGCACCGAGGTCGATCTGGATATCCGGATAGCGGGCATGGAAGCCATGCAGCGCGGGGATGATGATCCGGGTGGCGACCGCCGCGGCGACGTCCACGCGGACGCGCCCCTTCGGCGAAGCCTGGGCGTTCGACAGGCTGGAATCGATTTCCTCCAGTTCCGTCAGTAGCCGCGCCGTCCGCTCGTAGTACGCCGCGCCGTCGGCGGTGACGGTGACGCGCCGCGTGGTGCGGTTGAGCAGCTTCACCCGCAGGTGCGTCTCCAGGCTCTGGATCAGCTTCGTCACGGTCGGCTTCGGCATGTCGAGCGAGTCGGCCGCCTTCGTGAAGGTGCCTGCCTCGACGACGCGCGCGAACACGCGCAGCGCCAGGAATTGGTCCATTCGCTTCTCCTCCGGTCCGTCAGACGCGATTGCTGCAGCGCGATTATTCACCAAAGGAAATAAAGAAGCTACGAATCGATTATTTATTCATTGAAGTGTGGGAACTATCGTTCAGCCCATCAGCGCTGTCGGCGCCTACTGTAGGTCCCAACGACCATGTTCCGCTTTCTGCAATCCTGCTGCCTTGCCAACCCGAACCAGCTTCCGGCCACGGAAGACTGCAGCATCGACGTCGGCCTTCCGCGCCCGCTGGGAGTGCGTGTCTATGGGAAACGTCGTGCCGGGGCCGCGCTGGTCGTGCATTTCCACGGCGGTGCCTTCGTTTCCGGTTCGCTCGACAGCGGCGCGACCGTCGCCCGTCTGCTGGCCGATGCGGGGGCGGTCGTGGTGTCGGTCGATTACCCGCTGGCGCCGGCTGATCCGTTTCCGGCAGCGGTCGATGCCGCCTACGCCGCGCTGCAGTGGGCGTGGCGCAGGCGCGCCCGGCTCGCGGGGCAGGGGGCAGCACTGTTCGTCGCCGGCGAGGAGGCGGGCGGCAATCTCGCCGCCGCCGCGGCGCTGATGGCGCGCGATCGTCTGGCGCCCCGGCTTGCCGGCCAGATCCTGCTCTCGCCGATGCTCGATCCCTGCCTCGGCACCGCATCGGTTCGCCGCAGCGATCAGGGGCCGGCCGCTTGCCCGTTGGCGAGAGGGTGGTGCGGATACCTGCGCGGGCCTGCCGCCGCCGAGCACCCGTATGCGACACCCGGTCGCTCGACGCGCCTGGCGGGGCTCGCCCCGGCGCTGCTGATCACCGCGGACGACGATCCGCTCCGCGACGAGACGCTCGCCTATGTGCACAGGCTGGGGGAGGCCGACGTGCCGGTATCCGAGTTCGTGTTGCCGGCGCCCACCGGTTGGCCTGCCGTCCTGCAGGAACCTGCGAGCCTCGGAAGGCCGTGGGAGGAGGAGCTGGGCACCCGCTTCGCGACCTTCCTCGTGAGGGCGGGCAGGCGGGAATCCGTCGATCTCGCCTGAACGAATTTTCGCTCAAAAAAGGGGTTGACTCCGTACCTAACTACGGACTTTAGGATGCCTCGCGTTCCCCAATACTGCAACCGCAGCTCAGAACACATCAACAAAGCAATAAAGGAGTTTGCCATGTCCCCAGAGAGCCATTCCAAGCACCGCCGGCTGTGGACCGCCGGCTTGGCCGTCACAACCCTCACCGCCATTTCCGCTGCCGTCCTCGGCCTGCGCCCGGCGCCGGTCGAAGCGAACCCGAGTGCGGGTGCCCCGTCCGCGACGCCGGTGTCCGTCGCGACCGTCGAGCAGCGCGAAGTCGCGACCTGGGACGAGTTCTCCGGTCGCCTCGAAGCGGTCGAGCGCGTCGATATCCGCTCGCGCGTCGCCGGCACCGTGCAGGCGGTGCATTTCCGCGAAGGCGGGCTCGTGAAGGCGGGGGACCTGCTGGTCACGATCGACCCCGCACCCTACGCGGCGGAGGTGGATCGCGCCGCGGCCCAGGTCGCGGCCGCGCAGGCGCGGGCGGCTTTCACGACGAGCGAACACGAACGCGCGCAGCGCCTGTGGGAGCAGCGCGCGATCGCCGAGCGCGAGTTCGAGGAACGCGTGAATGCGCGCCGCGCCGCGGATGCCGATCTGCGCGCTGCGCAGGCCGCGCTGCAGTCGGCGCGCCTGAACCTCGGCTACACGCAGGTGAGGGCGCCGGTGTCGGGGCGCGTCGGACGGCTCGACGTCACCGTCGGCAACCTCGTCGCGGCCGGCCCCGGTGCGCCGGTGCTGACGACGCTGGTGTCCGTGAATCCGATCTATGCGAGCTTCGATGCCGATGAGGAGGTCGTCGCCCGTGCGCTGCAGGCGCTGCGCGAGGCCCACGGCGAGGCGGCGCGCATCGAAAGTATCCCGGTGCAGATGGCGACGACGATAAGCCAGGATCGGGCCTACGCGGGCCATCTGCAACTGGTCGATAACCAGGTCGACGCCCGCAGCGGGACGGTGCGCGTGCGCGCCGTGTTCGACAACGCCGACGAGAGCCTGATGGCGGGGCAGTTCGCGAAGCTGCGGATGGGACGCCCGAAGGCTGCGTCGGTCGTGCTGATCGACGAGCGCGCGATCGGCACCGACCAGAGCCGCAGGTTCGTGCTGGTCGTCGATGCCGACAACAAGACCGCGTACCGCGAAGTCACGCTGGGCGGCACGGCCGACGGGCTGCGCATCGTCAGTGCCGGGCTGCAGGCGGGCGAGCGCATCGTCGTGAATGGCCTGCAGCGCGTGCGGCCGGGTTCGCTCGTCGCGCCGCAGGCGGTGGCGATGGACGGCCGCATGCAGGCCCACAGCGACAGCAGGGCCCGTGCCGCGGATGCGGCCGGTTCGCCGCAATCCTGATTGATCCGTAGTCCGGAGCACCATCATGAATCTGTCCCGCTTCTTCATCGACCGCCCGATCTTCGCCGGCGTGCTGTCGCTGCTGATGCTCGTCGCCGGCCTGCTCGCGTTGCGCGTGCTGCCGGTGTCCGAGTACCCCGAAGTCGTGCCGCCGTCCATCGTCGTGCGCGCGCAGTATCCCGGCGCGAACCCCAAGGTGATCGCCGAAACGGTCGCGACCCCCCTCGAAGAGTCGATCAACGGCGTCGAAGGCATGCTCTACATGGGCAGCCAGGCGACCACCGACGGCCTGATGACGCTGACCGTCACCTTCCGCCTCGGCACCGACCCCGACAAGGCGCAGCAGCTCGTGCAGAACCGCGTCGCCCAGGCCGAGCCGCGCCTGCCCGAGGAGGTGCGCCGGCTGGGCGTGACGACGGTCAAGAGTTCGCCCGACCTGACGATGGTCGTGCACCTGCTGTCGCCCAACGGCCGCTACGACATGACGTACCTGCGCAACTACGCGCTGCTCAACGTCAAGGACCGCCTCGCCCGCATCGACGGCGTCGGCCAGGTGCAGCTCTTCGGCTCCGGCGACTACTCGATGCGCATCTGGCTGGATCCGCAAAAGGTCGCCGCGCGCGGTCTCTCGGCGGGCGACGTCGTGCGCGCGATCCGCGAGCAGAACGTGCAGGCCGCGGCCGGCGTCATCGGCGCGTCGCCGGGCCTCAAGGGCATCGACCTGCAACTCTCGGTGAACGCCCGCGGGCGCCTGCAGAGCGAGGAGGAGTTCGGCGACATCATCGTGCGCACCGACGAGGATGGTGCCGTGACGCGTCTACGCGACCTCGGCCGCATCGAGCTGGGCGCCGCCGACTACGCGCTGCGCTCGCTGCTAGACAACAAGGACGCCGTCGCGATTCCGGTGTTCCAGGCGCCGGGTTCGAACGCGATCGAGATCTCCGACCGCGTGCGCGAGACGATGCAGCAGCTGAAGCAGCACATGCCCGAGGGCGTCGAGTACGAGATCGTCTACGACACCACCCAGTTCGTGCGCGCGTCGATCGAAGCGGTTGTGAAGACCCTGCTCGAAGCGGTCGCGCTGGTCGTGCTCGTCGTGATCCTGTTCTTGCAGACTTGGCGCGCGTCGATCATCCCGCTGCTCGCGGTGCCGGTGTCGATCGTCGGTACCTTCGCGGTGATGCACCTCTTCGGCTTCTCGATCAACGCGCTCTCGCTCTTCGGCCTGGTGCTCGCGATCGGCATCGTCGTCGATGACGCGATCGTCGTCGTCGAGAACGTCGAGCGCAACATCGAGGCGGGCCTCACGCCGCGCGAGGCGACCTACCGGGCGATGCGCGAAGTCTCCGGCCCGATCATCGCGATCGCGCTGGTGCTGATCGCCGTGTTCGTCCCGCTCGCGTTCATCACCGGCCTATCGGGCCAGTTCTACAAGCAGTTCGCGCTGACGATCGCGATGTCGACGGTGATCTCGGCGATCAACTCGCTGACGCTGTCGCCGGCGCTCTCCGCGCTGCTGCTGAAGGGTCACGACGCCCCGAAGGACGCGCTGACGCGCGGCATGGACAAGGTCTTCGGCCGCTTCTTCGCCGCCTTCAACCGGACTTTCCGCCGCGGCGCCGACGCCTACGGCGGCGGGGTGCGCGGCGCGATCGGGCGCAAGGCGGTGATGATGGCGGTGTATCTCGCGCTCATCGGCCTGACGGCGGGGCTCTTCAAGGCGGTGCCCGGCGGCTTCGTGCCCGCGCAGGACAAGCAGTACCTGATCGGCTTCGCGCAGCTGCCGGACGGCGCCACGCTCGACCGCACGGAAGAGGTCATCCGTCGTATGGGCGAGATCGCGCTGCAGCAGCCGGGCGTCGAGCACGCGGTGGCCTTCCCCGGCCTGTCGATCAACGGCTTCACCAACAGCTCGAACTCGGGAATCGTGTTCACGCCGTTGAAGCCCTTCGACGAGCGCAAGGGCGAGGCGCTGAGCGCAGGTGCGATCGCGATGGAGCTGAACAAGAAGTTCGCCGGCATCGAGGACGCCTTCGTCGTGATGTTCCCGCCGCCGCCGGTGCAGGGGCTCGGGACGACCGGCGGCTTCAAGCTGCAGCTCGAAGACCGCGCCTCGCTCGGCTACGAGGCGCTCGACGCGGCAACCAAGGCCTTCCTCGCGAAGGCGTCGAAGGCGCCCGAACTCGCGGGGCTGTTCTCCAGCTACCAGGTGAACGTGCCTCAGCTCTTCGCCGACGTCGACCGCACCCGCGCGCGCCAGTTGGGCATCCCGGTGACCGAGGTGTTCGACACGATGCAGATCTACCTCGGCAGCCTGTACGTGAACGACTTCAACCGCTTCGGCCGGACCTACTCGGTGCGCGTGCAGGCCGACGCCCCGTTCCGCGCCCGTGCCGAGGACGTCGGGCTGCTGAAGGTGCGTTCGCAGACGGGCGAGATGGTGCCGCTGTCGTCGCTGATGAACATCCAGTCGAGCTTCGGCCCGGAACGCGCGATGCGCTACAACGGCTTCCTCTCCGCCGACATCAGCGGGGCGCCCGCGCCCGGCTACTCGTCGGGGCAGGCGAAGGCGGCGGTCGAGCGCATCGCCGCCGAGACGCTGCCGCCGGGCATCGGCTTCGAATGGACCGAGCTGACCTATCAGGAAATCCTCGCCGGCAACTCGGCGGCGTGGGTGTTCCCGCTCGCGATCCTGCTGGTGTTCCTGGTGCTCGCGGCCCAGTACGAAAGCCTGACGCTGCCGCTCGCGATCATCCTGATCGTGCCGATGGGCATCCTCGCGGCGATGACCGGGGTGTGGCTCTCCGGCGGGGACAACAACGTCTTCACGCAGATCGGGCTGATCGTGCTGGTCGGGCTGTCGGCGAAGAACGCGATCCTGATCGTCGAGTTCGCCCGCGAGCTGGAATTCGCCGGACGCACGCCGATCCAGGCGGCGATCGAAGCGAGCCGCCTGCGTCTGCGCCCGATCCTGATGACCTCGCTGGCCTTCGTGATGGGCGTGCTGCCGCTGGTGCTCTCCACCGGTGCCGGCGCCGAGATGCGCAGCGCGATGGGGGTGGCGGTGTTCGCCGGGATGATCGGGGTGACGGCCTTCGGCCTGTTCCTGACGCCGGTGTTCTACGTGCTGCTGCGCCGTCTCGCGGGCAACCGCGCGCTGAAGCTGCACGGCGAGATCCCGCACCTCGAAGCCTTCGCCGCTTCACCCGTCACCGGCGGCGCCGCAACCGCGCCGGGGCTGGCCGCACCGCGTGCGCATCATGAATAAGGAGTTGAACATGACACTGCTGACCCAACCGCTGCGCATCGCGTTCGCACCGCTCCTCGCCGCCCTCGTGCTGGCTGGTTGCGCGACGGCGCCCGCGATCGATCCTGCCGCGCTGCCCAGCGCCCCCGCGGCCTTCAAGGGAGGCGACGGACGCTGGACCCAAGCCCGGCCGGCCGAAGCGCATGCCGACGGTGCATGGTGGAAGACCTTCTCCGATCCGGTCCTCGATGGATTGGTCGAACGCGCGCTGGCGCGCAACAACAACATCCAGATCGCCGCGGCAAGGCTGGCGCAGTCCCGCGCGCTGCTGCAGGCGGCGGACGCCCAGCGCGCGCCGCAGATCGGTATCGGCGCGGACGCGACGCGGCAGGGCGGGGCGATCACGCCCGCCGGGGGCGGTGCCGGCAACCTCTTCCGTGCCGGCGCGAACTTCTCGTGGGAACTCGACCTCTTCGGCCGCCTCGCGCAGGCGAGTAACGCCGCGTCGCTCGACGCCGGCAGCCGCGAAGCCCTGCTGCGCAACGCACGCCTCGTCGTGCAGGCGGACGCCGCGCGCAGCTATCTCGCCCTGCGGGCGCTCGACGCCGAACGCGCGCTTGTGCGCGAGACCGTCGGTGCCTACCGCGACACGCTGGCGCTGACCGAACGCCGCTTCGAGGCCGGCGACATCGCCGAACTGGACGTCGCGCGCGTGCGCACCGAACTGGCAGCGACCGAATCGGACGCGCTCGCCCTCGACCGTCGCCGTGCCGAAGTCGAACACGCGCTCGCGGTACTGGTCGGCGATGTGGCGTCCGGCTTCGGGCTCGACGCCGGCGACTGGAACACGGCGCTGCCGATGATACCCGCAGGCGTCCCGAGTACGGTGCTCACGCGCCGGCCCGACGTCGACGCCGCGCGGCAATCGATGCTCGCCGCGCAGGCGCGCGTCGGCGTCGCGCAGGCGGCGTGGTTCCCGGACATCGCGCTCACCGGTTCGGGGGGCTTCGCGTCCACGGACCTGGGCGAACTCTTCAAGTGGTCGGCCCGCGCTTGGGGCGTCGGCGCATTGCTGTCGTTGCCGATCTTCGACGGTGGCCGGCGCGATGCGGGTGTGCGCAGCGCGAATGCGGAGCTCGATGCCGCGCTCGCCGGCTACCGCGAACAGGTGCTCGTCGCGTTCAAGGAGGTCGAGGACCAGCTGTCCGCGTTGCGCCTCCTCGCGGAACAGGGCGAGGCGCAGGCGCGCGCGGTCACGGCGGCAAGCCGCGCGACGGTCCTGTCGGACGCGCGCTATCGTAACGGCCTCGTGAGCCAACTCGAACTGCTCGACGCCCGCCGCAGCGAGCTGCGCAACCGGCGGGAGGCCCTGCAGGTGCGCTCGGCCCGCTACCAGGCGACCGTCGGGCTGGTTCGTGCCCTCGGTGGCGGGTGGGAGTCCGCCTACGGTCCGGCCTTGGTCGGACGCAATGCGGGGGGCCGCAGCGCCGGAGGGTGAAGTCCGACCCGGTGCCGCGCGCATGGTTCAGGGGTGGGCTACTACCGAACCTCGCGCCCGTTGAAACTGGTTGCATCGGATCCGTCGGCGGTAGGCCGCGGGGAAGTGCGCGAACAGAGAGGTAAGGAAATGTCGAAGGCATTGTGCCGGCGCTCACGTCCGCGGACAACCCTGCAGCACCGCAGGACTGGCGATTGGCAAGTCGTGGGCCGGTGCGGACGGTCGGCCGACGAACCGTGACGGACCGCGTCCGGCCACAACCAGCCGTTCGTGGTCCGCTCGGAATCTTCCTCACTCGACCGTACGTGGGTGGCCGGTTTGCGGCGGCGAACTTGAGCACCGCCTTGACCCGACCCGGCCAGGGGTGTCCATTCAGTCCTCTAACAGAGCGTCATGCAACGCCCGATTCAGGCTGGAAGCGGGCGGACAACCGGCACGAATATATCGGCCGCTTACTTTGGTGGCGGCACGAAGGACAGACGCCGAAGTTAGCGGAAAGGCCGCGAGGCGAGTTCCAGTCCCAGCAGCGCCAAGAACAACAGAAAACATTGCCGAAATAACTTGGGGTTGATGTGGACACGCACTGTTTGTCCCAGCCACATCCCCGCGAGCGCCGGAACGATGGCAGTGGCTGACAGGCCGAGTTGCTCGAGCCGGAATGCTCCATGCGTCGCCAGCCCAATGGCCAGCGCCACGGTGGAAACCGTGAAGGATAGACCCAGCGCCTGCACCAGTTCGTCCCTCTCCAGCCGTAGGGCCTGCAAGAAGGGGACGGCGGGTATCGTGAAAACGCCAGTGGCACCGCAAATTGCGCCGGTGAAGAGTCCGATGATGGGCGATATCCAGCGCTCGACATGGGGCGGCACAGATAGGGCCGGCGAGAGCAACGCGTACCCCGCATACACCATCAATGCACTCCCCAGCCCGAGTCCCGACCACAATGGATTGACGCGCACCAGTAGTGTGGTGCCGCCCACGGTACCTATCACGATGCCCAACATCATCGGCCACAGTCGGCGCATCAGTCGCGTGGTCGCGGCGCCGGCGAGTAATTGCCAGACATTCGTCACGAAAGAGGGAATCACCAACATGGCAGTAGCTTCAGCCGGCGGCATCACAGTACCGAGCAATCCCATGGCCACGGTGGGCAGACCCATGCCGGAAACGCCTTTGACTACGCCGGCGCTAAGGAAGGTGAAGGTCAGCAACGAGAGGAAAAAGGAGGATTCGTTCATGGGCTGCATTGGAATCCAATGGGTGTATTGGGCACAATGCGGTTTTATGGCTCTAGCCTTCGGATGAACCGAAGTCTGGAAACGGGGCGTAGCATGCGGCTCGATATTGCAGACCTTCATCTGTTCCTGTGCGTGGTGGATGCCGGCAGCATCACCCAGGGTGCCGCGCGTGCCAACCTCGCGCTGGCTTCGGCCAGCGAACGCCTGCGGAGCATCGAAGCCGATGCGGGCGTGGCACTTCTCGAACGCCGTCCCCGAGGTATTGCCACTACGGAAGCCGGGGAAGCGCTCGCTCATCATGCGCGACTGATACTCCGCCAACAGGCGCTACTTAAGGGCGAATTAAGGGACTTTGCCGCCGGCGCTCGTGGCACACTTCATCTCTATGCCAATACGGCGGCACTGGCGACGTTTCTTCCATCACGACTCGCACCATGGCTGGCGGAGCGTCCGCGTCTGCATGTCGAACTGAAGGAGCGGACCAGTGCTGAAATCGTCCGAGCCGTTGCCGCCGGATTGGCCGAGGCCGGCATTGTCTCCAATGCGGTAGAGCCGGGAAACGTCAAATTGCTGCCGGCGGCAAAGGACCACTTGGTTCTAATCGTGCCGAAGGAGCACCGTCTCGCGCAATTCAGGCAGGTTCATCTAGCGGACGTTCTCAACGAACCCTTTGTCGGTTTGACCCCTGAGAATGCACTACAGGACCACCTCGACTACCACGCTCGCACCGCCGGCCATCCGTTCGCGCTGCGAATCCGCATGAAGACCTTTGAAGGGCTGTGCGAGATGGTGGCGCACGGTGTCGGCTTGGGCATCCTGCCGCAATCCATCGCAGGCCGCCTCCGGCGGCGGCACAGCTTCCGGACCGTAGCCCTGACAGACAATTGGGCGTGCCGGCAACTCTGCCTGTGCTTTCGAGACTGGGAAGAGCTGTCACCGCCGATGCAGCGCCTGTTTATCCATTTGAGTGGCAGCTTGAATGCCACCTCCAAATCCCTTTGCTCGAGCTGAGAACTTCGTGACGAAGCTGGCTTGATTGGCGAGGGGATGCGCCCGCGGGCAAGTCATCGACGTCGCTCGCTTCACGCAACGTCTTCAGAAGAAGGCCAAGCTTCCGCAATAAACTTTAAAAGAAGACGTTTGATGCGGGGTTAGCGAACGTCGGCATAGGGGGCGACTGCACTCGATTTGGCGACTCGGGGACAGCGGCACCATGTGCGAACGGCGCGGTTAACGTGTGTGCATGCATGTGCGTCCTGCAATATCAAGCAGCTGCCGCGACGTTTGTTCAGGCGAACGTGAGCCAGCGTTTGATCGCCGACAGGTCGCTCGCAGCAACGCGACGGGTCTTAATGACGTGCAGCGTCTAGCCCGGCCAAATCCCGATGGGGATTCGGCTCAAGACCAGCAGAGTCGGTTATAGCCAGTGCTTGCTGGCTGTCTGCTCGACGACGAGTGCCCGCAGTGTGTCCCAGTCGATTTCGGTGTCGGGTTCGTGAGGTACGCGGATTTCGAGCGTGGCCACGCGGCGGGCGCGCATCTTAGCCGGCTTCAGATCATCGACAAGATGGGCGACCGCGACCTCGATGGCCCGGGCGGAGTAGGCCGGCGAGAAAAATAGGTGCGCTTCGCGCAAAAACCTGCCGTGCAGGAGCAGCGATCGTCGATCGTCAGTGACGAGCGGAGAAGGGGGCTCGTCGAGCGGGATCTGGATGGTTTAAAAGCTGCCGACGCAATTTAACCTGGTCTCTGCCAACCAGGGGCAGAGTGGTTTGTTCATTGTTCGGGTAGTAAAATATCAATACCGCAAACTGCGACACGGGAGTTCAGGATGCCCAACCTGTCAGTCAAACTCGACGAGGCCATGCGCCAACGACTGCACGACATCGCGATGCAGGAGGGGGTGACCCCGCACGCCCTGATGCTGCGCGCGATCGGTCATGAACTCGATCGCGCCGAGGCGGAAGGCGCCTTTGTCAGGCGTGCCCTGCAAGCTCGTCAGCGGGTCGAAGCGAGCGGGATGGCCATTGACGGTCTCGCTTTTGATGCCTACCTGCGGGCTCGAGTGCGAGGGGCGTCTGCGCAACGGCCGACCCCGCAGGACATTGGAAAGCCGGAATCCAAGGAACCGGACGCATGACGCGCTGGTGGTTGGCGCCAGAGGCCGCGGAAGATCTTGAGCGACTGGCGGATTTTCTTCATGATTCCGCGCCGGATCTGGCTGCCGACACCGTGGACCTGATCCTCGATGCCTTGGGTACTCTGTCTCGTCATCCGAATATCGGCCGACTGATGGCCCATGGATTGCGCGAACTTGTAATCTCGCGCGGCCGAACAGGTTATCTGGCGCTCTATAGCTATGATGAGCAGCACGACGCAGTGCTCGTGCTGGCTATTCGACACCAGCGTGAGGACGACTGTCATTGATGACTCGCCCGAGCAACGTCGATGGCATAGGCAAAAACCGTTCTACAAAACGGCCTCCACATCAGCACTGATGCGGCTTTCACGGGGGGCGTTGGCGGGGTTTTGTAGATCGAAAATTGACTTAACTTGCTGATTTTAAAGAAAACAGCCGGTGATTGTGGCTCCAGGTGTCACCGGTTCGATCCCGGTATGTCGCCCCATATATTCAAGCAGTTAGCGAATCGCAGTATCCAAAGTGGTTGTAGAACGATCTACAAAACCGGGCCCGCCGATGAGCGGGCCCGTTTGTTTTTAAACGGTTCCGCACTGGATTCGCGAATCTGCAATCATCGTGGCGGCCGATAACACTGAGCACCCGCATTGCGTCGCGATCATCGCATCGCCGGTAGCCATCGCACGTCGAGCACAGATTCATCTTTGTGCTGTCCGCGTTTCGGCGAGGTGCCCCTGCGGCTTGACCCCACAGCGGCCCGTTCAAAGGGTCAATGATGGCCGACGGTCTGTTCCGGCGCCTGCTCGAGCACCGCGATCGCTTCGCGGGCGATGAAAACGCGGTTGCGTTGGCGCGCGGTGCCCGTCGGACGCCGAACGAGGCGAGATCGGCGACGGCATTGTTGGCGGCGGGAAAGGGCGCGCCATGGAGGCGCTTCACCTGGTTGACTGTGACGACGGGCGTACCGGTGAGAGCGGCGACGAGCTTGCAGCTCGCCGAGTCGGCACGCCGGTCCACGACGCGCCGGTTCCAGTCGTCGCGCAGGGCGGCCAGTTGTGCGACAAGCGCCATCGACTCGTCGCAAGCGCTCAATACCGCCTGCGTGAAGAAGTCGATCCAGCCGTTCCAGCGCGAGCGCAACTGGACTTCCAGCAGGGCATCGAAGTCGTCGTGCCGGTTACGGTACAGGGGGCCGGACACATACAGCGGCGGAAATTCCTCCGCGGCAAGCATCAGCGGGATCCGCAGGCATCCGGTGCGGCCTTGCCGTCGCGCTGCCAGATCAGACGGCCGTCCTTGAGCACTTCGCGGATGCGGTGCAGAGGCAGCTGGCGGGCCTCGCCTTTGTCATCGACGAGGGTGCAGGCGAAGTGGCCGTGATCCGCGAACTCGAGCCGGCGCAACGGAACGTGGACGATGCGCCGGGCGACGCGGTCGTAATAGCCGATGACGAACTCCCCGCGGCCGAAGACGGGGTCCCAGCGGATGCGGGCGAGCAGTGCGTGGATTGGAATCATGGCGTGCGCTGGGGGCAGGGGACGGCAGGCGCGGTAGGATGCTGCATCCGCAGTGTTTCATCCGCACTGACCGCCATGCCGCCTGCCCGTTTCGCCGCCGCATCCGCCGCCGAGCCTCTTGACCTGCGCACGCTGACACGCCGCTTCGCCCACGCCGGCCGGCTTGAGGCCATCCTGTTGCGCCCGGCGCGACGGGCCGCGGCGCAGCCGGTGAGCGAGGCGCGCGCGCTGGCCGGCCGCGGACTCGCCGGGGACCACCGCGCCGCCTTCGGCCGCGGCGGCGGCAGGCGCCAGCTGAGCCTGATCCAGGCCGAGCATCTGGCGGCGGTCGCGGCGTTGGCGGGCCGCGACGAGGTCGATCCGGCGCTGCTGCGACGCAACCTTGTGGTCTCCGGCCTCAACCTGCTCGCCGCGCGCACGCTGTTCCGCGACCAGCCGCTGGTGCTGCGCATCGGCGCCGAGGTCGTGCTCGAGCTCACCGGCGTCTGCGAGCCCTGCTCGCGCATGGAGGAGGCGCTCGGCTCCGGCGGCTACAATGCGATGCGCGGCCATGGCGGCGTCACCGCGCGCGTCCTGATTGGCGGCGTGCTGCGCATCGGCGACGCCGTCGTCTGCGAAGCGGCGCCGCCTGCGGCCGCGGCGCCCGGCCCCCGGCCCCGACGCGCCCCTCACAACCCGCCCGGAGAACCCCGCCCGGAGAACCCCGCATGACCGCCCTGATCCTCGGACTGCTGCTGTTCTTCAGCACCCATTCGGCGCGCATCTTCGCCGAGGACAACCGTGCCCAGTACATCGCCCACTACGGCCTGGCGAAATGGAAGCTCGCCTACTCGCTCGCCTCCGCGATCGGCCTCGGCCTGATCGTGTGGGGCTACGGCGCGGCGCGGCTCGACCCGCTCGTGCTGTGGGCGCCGGCGCCGTGGACGCGGCACCTGGCCGCGGTGCTGACGCTGCCCGCCTTCATCCTGATCGCCGCCGCCTACGTGCCGGGCACACGACTGCGGGCGAAGCTCGGCCACCCGATGGTGCTCGGCGTGCAGCTTTGGGCGCTCGCGCACCTGCTCGCCAACGGCGCGCTCGCCGACCTGCTGCTGTTCGGCTGCTTCCTGGTGTGGGCGATCGCGAGCTTCGTCGCCGCGCGCCGGCGCGACCGAGCGCAGCGGGTGGTGCGGGGGGAAGGAGCACTGGGTTGGGATGCGGTGGCGACTGCGGTCGGGGCGGGGGTGTGGGTCGTGTTTGCGCGCCACCTGCATGGGGTGTTGTTCGGGGTGGTGCCTTTCGGGTGAGGGGGCGGGGCGGGTTCCGGCTGACGGCAGCCGCGGGATTGTTGACCGAGGGCATCGGCGGGCGGCGACGCAGGTCAGCGTCGATGAGGAGACCGTTCCGATCGTTGGGCGGGCCTTCGGTCATGCAGGCCGTAGCGCTCGATCGACGCTGCGCCGGGGCCGTAGCGCAATCTGCCGACAATTTCACCCACCACATCGACATCGGCACGGTGAACAGCGCATTCCCGAACGGGAAGCCGCTGCTCGTTGTCACAGCCGCCGTAGCAACGGCGCCTTTGGAGCGACACGACCGAACTGGCACTAGCGGCCAAGTGCCGTCGCTCGTGGCTTTGACATGGCCTTCATTCGAGAGTCCCCTTCACTCAGAGACCTGCCGGCCAGCCAAGCTTGAAAGCTGCGCCATAGACGGCTTCGTCGAGCCGGCGGGACGCTCGCTCACGAAGTCGGCGTACGGCGGCAACGTCGTCACACTCGATCTCGGCGCGGCGTACTACATCGACATCGGCACGCAGATTGATGCCGCGGTCCACTTGGGCGCGAACGACAATACGCCGGATCACGCCTGCACGATCGGTTTGTCGCATTGCTTCCACTAATCAGCCAGAGCTGTGCTGCAACCCGCTCGGTGAGAGTGCGTTGCCGGGAAATCGTGATGCCCCCGGCAGCGCACCGTGGCAGTCGGCAACAGTGCGCATGACAGAATCGTTGCGATGGAGGGAAGTCCGATACATCATCAATCGTTCGCATTCGGAACAGCACCATGACATCCAAGTGCCAAAGGGAGAATGACTACAGCACGAGGCCCGCGACGACGGTGAGCTGGTGCCTGCCGCACGCGGTTCTGTCGTTCGATCTGATCCGGCGTATCGCCCCTGCGGCCGCGATCATTGACGCGGGCTATTCACAACTGACGGTACTGGCATGACCGAGCCGTCTTCCATTTCCTGACAGATCCCGCCGCGCGCCACGCCTACGTCACGCAGGTCAGCCGCGCGGTCAAGCCGGGCGGGCATGTCATCACCGCCACCTTCGGACCGAACGGCCTAGCGCACGCCCGTACCTGCCGCCCCCCTTTGGGCCTCAGTCGTCGTCCTTCACGTGATGGTCCTCGCGATCGCGCTCGTCGTTTCGCGTCGCGCGGTCCCCGTAAGCAGCGCGGGCGACCTCGGCCGACGTGAATCTGCAGTCCCGGCGGGCAGCCAATTTTCGAAGGAACTCGGCGTTCGCGGGAGGCAGTTCCCCGATGAGCGTCCTGATCTGCTCGCACGTCTCTACCGGATAGGGCGCTGCCGCCATAACCGGCAGGCTGCCGGCAACGATGACGCTGGTGAACGCGGCAGACAGAAAATTGCCCGGACTAAAAAAATGACGCATTTCATTACTCCCGATTTCGGCACCTGAATAGGGCAGAAGGTGGACACGGAGGAGACAAGGCGATGCGAATACTCCATCGCACCGCTCCCCATTCGACTCGGGCAAATGTAGATGCAGGAGAGTGAATGTGGCCTGAACGACTTAAATCGGGCTGAAATGCCGTTCATTCTCCATTCATGCAGACAGCGGAAAAATAAAGGTCGTCGAACGCTTCGTCTGGATGCTGGATGACTTTATTCCGGCGTCTCCGACGCGTTCGTGAATATGTCCTTATACTTTTGCGTTACATGATGCATATTGACGCCACTTCGACCGATCTGTTTTTCTGATGGGTGCCTGCCATGACTTCGCTCACCCTCCTGTTGTGGATAGCGTTCGGGATCATCGTTCAATTCGCCATTTTTCTTGCTGTCGAATTTTGGCAGCACTGGAAGAAGTACACCGCGCTACGCCTCCGCTCGGATCCGGATAAATCGGTGCCGCTTCCCGAGGCAGCACCGGAAACCAATGACGCCGGGGGGAAGTCCTGGACGGGCTTCCTTCCCTTCCGAGTGGTGCGGAAGGACGTCGAGGACGGGGCCAGGACTGTGTGCTCGTTCTATCTTGAACCCGAGGACAAGCGGCCTCTTCCACTCTACCTCCCCGGTCAATTTCTGACGTTTCGCCTCGAAGTTGCCTCGCCCGATGGCGGGACGGAGGAGATCACCCGCTGCTATTCGCTGTCGGACGCCCCGCGAACTGACCTGTACCGGGTGTCGATCAAGCGAGTTCCTGCCCCGCCTGGCAATGCCGTGCCAGCAGGACGCTCGTCGAATCATTTCCACGATCACGTAAACCCGGGCAGTCGCCTGATGGTTCGTGCGCCAGCGGGACATTTTCATATCGATCGGAGTGACGCCCCTGTAGTTCTGATTGCCGGGGGGATCGGCATCACCCCGATGCTGAGCATGGCGAATTGGTGCGCGGCGGAACAGCCGGGACGGGAGCTGTGGTTGTTTTACGGTGTCCGGGATGAACGCGAGACCGTGATGCTCCCTCATCTGCGCGCGCTCGCGGAGCAGCATCCGAACATTCATCTGCGCCTTTGCGTCAGCAGCCCCGGCACCGTGCATGAATCCGAATCGGCCTACGTTCGCCGCGGACGTGTAGATGTGGCCTTGTTGCGCATGGAATTGCCGCTCAAGCCTTATCACTTCTACATCTGCGGCCCCACGCCGATGATGGAAAGTCTGGTTCCGGCGCTTGAGGACTGGGGCGTTCCCGACAACCATATTCATTTCGAAGCCTTTGGTCCTGCCTCAATCAAGCGACGCACGAAAAGTGCCCCGGCGAGCGTGGTGTCCGAAGGGGCCGCCGCCGGGACCGGCCTTGCCGTCACCTTCGGGAAATCGGGCAAGACCCTGGCGTGGAACGCGGGTGGCGGTAGCTTGCTCGAACTGGCCGAGGCGGGCGGAGTGAATGTTCCTTCCGGGTGTCGGGCCGGTAGTTGTGGAACGTGTCAGACGAAAATCGAGTCGGGCGAAGTCAGTTATCGACAGGAGCCGGACTTCGATCCGGAGCCCGGCACGTGCCTGCTGTGCGTCTGCGTCCCGAAGACCGCCGTGACACTGGGGGCTTGAATGACGAAAACCATCTGGCGCAAACACATCCTGCCTTTCGCGGTGCTGGTGGGGCTTCTGGGTGTGGGTACGGTCCTGGGCGACTATCTCCTGCATCGCCTCAATCTGGTGTGGATCGGGCGCTACCTGGGCATCCCCGGCACACTTCTGATCATTGGATCGCTCGCGTACTCGCTGCGAAAACGCAAGATGATCAGTTCGGGGAACCCGAAGTCACTCTTGAATATGCACGAATTTTCGGCATGGTTCGGATCACTGCTCGTCCTGATTCACGCGGGAGTGCATTTCAACGCGATCCTTCCGTGGCTTGCGACCGTTGCGATGGGTATCAACACCATCAGTGGCCTGGTCGGGAAACTGCTCCTCGGCCGTTCTCGCGAGCACGTTCAGGCGCAGCGCGACCACTACCAGCTGCGCGGCTTGTCGCGGACGGAGGTTGAACAGGCGGTGTTTTGGGACGCCGTCACGTTGGATGCGATGACGCGCTGGCGAAAGGTCCATATCCCGATCTTTGTCGCCTTTGCGGTCCTCGGCCTCGGCCACATCATCAGCATTTTTCTCTTCTGGGGCTGGATATGAGCCGGATGGTGAAGTTCATTCTGGCTATCAACCTCGCAGTGCTGGCCGTACTGACGTTCGCATTCCCGGATCTCATGGTCGGGCCGGGGAAGCTGATACCTGGGCACCGGGAACTAGAGGGAGACTGTTTTGCCTGCCACCAGTCATTTTTTGGTGCTTCTGCCGAACGCTGCATCGCCTGCCACGAACCGAAGGACATCGGCCGTCTCACAACCAAGGGCCAACCCATCGCGAAACCGCTGACCAAGACGCCGTTTCACCAGAAACTCGTCAAGGACGACTGCGTCGCGTGCCACAGCGACCATGCGGGGGTAAAACGTTACCGACAGCAAGGGCGCTTCAGTCACGCGCTGCTCCAACCCGATTCACGCGACCAATGCGAAACGTGTCACAAGTCGCCCACGGATGCGCTCCATCAGAAGATCACGGGCAACTGCGGAGAATGCCACGGGCAGGAGAAATGGGTTCCCGCCACCTTCGATCATGACAAGTACTTCAGACTCGATCGCGACCACAACGTCAAATGCGTCACCTGCCACGAGCGCAATGATTACAGTCGCTATACCTGTTACGGCTGCCACGAACACACTCCCGAAAACATTCGCCGGGAGCACATCGAAGAGGGCATCCGCAAGTTCGACGACTGCGTCGAGTGTCACGTCAGTGCGGACGAGCATGACATCAGGGACGGTCGTGGAAGAGAGGGCCGAGGCGGAAGGGACGACGACGATTGATAGGCAAGGTGGAGGATCCGAAACCTATCGTGCCGCAACAAACGTAAGGACTCGCACTCCGCTGGAAACATGGCGGAGACCAGCCATAATTGGAAGGACGGCGGCCTGACACAGAGAGCGATCGAGCGGGCATGATCCGAGACGGCCCGGCTCGGCTGCAGCGCACCGGATCCGCCCCCCGAGGAAGACGCGATGAATTCGTTCAACAGACGTGTCGCGTGGCGAATCGGCTTCATAAGTGTGCTCCTCGGTGCCGTCGCGAGCCTCGGCGCCTGGGTCGTCGCCTACAAGAATGCAGAGGACGCCACCGTGGCGCTGGCCACGGAAGAGTCCCGACGTCTGCTGCGCCACTCCGATGCTCTCGAACTTAGTGGTCCCGATGCAGGGGAGCGGGCCCGCAAGGCGGTCAAGACGCTCGCCGGCGGACTTTTTGATGTCGCCGAAGTCTACAATTCACACGGAGAAAAGCTCGCGTCAGCGATGACGCCGGAGGGGCAAGAGATTGAGGCTCAGCTGCCATCGCATCCTCGCCCCGGATCCGGCGAGAGCTCGCACCAGAGCTTGAAGCTCGACCAAGGACGTCGCGTTCTACGCGTGTTCGTGCCTCTGAAGGGGGCCGTCGACAGTGGGACGGCCGAGGTACACGGATATTTCGAGGGCGTGCGCGTCCTGCCTCCGTGGCAGCGCCAGCAAATGCTCATCCATGCGCTCAGCGGCGCAGTCATGGTCGGTCTCGCGTCGCTGTTGTGCGGCGCGACGATCTACCCGGTCGTCGTCCTCCTGTCGGCAGACAATGAGCGCAAGGCCCGAGAAATTCTCGACTCACACCTCTCGCTGATGGAAGCGCTCGGACGGGCAGTAGGCAAGCGCGATTCCGACACCGGTGACCACAATTTCCGCGTCGCTTGGATGGCGGCGCGGATCGGGGAGCGGCTAGGCCTGAGCGACAGGGCGATGCAGTCACTCATAGTCGGCGCGTTCCTTCACGACATCGGAAAAATCAGCATTCCCGACGCCATTTTGCACAAGCCGGACCGGCTCGACTCCGGAGAATCCGAGATCATGCGTACGCACGTCGCGCAGGGCGAAGAGATTGTGTCCCACATCGGATGGCTCGACGAGGCCAAGGCAATCGTTGCCGCCCATCACGAAAAATGGGACGGGTCGGGCTACCCGAGGCAGCTTGCCGGAGATGCGATCCCACTGTCAGCGCGCATTTTTGCCGTGGCCGATGTGTTTGACTCGCTCTGCTCGAAGCGGCCCTACAAGGAAGCGCTGGATTTTGATGCGGCGATGTCGATCATGGATCGGGATACCGGCCGCCATTTCGACCCCCGGGTAATGTCGGTCTTCCGGCCGATTGCCTGGGATCTCTTCGAGGCTCTCGAGGGGGGCGACGACCAGCTCGCGCGGCGACGGCTGGAGGATTGCGTTCGCCGGCATTTCGGTATCTAGCCTGCCGGCGCCTTCGCTCCCGCCACGTTTGCATTACCGCTCCGCCCCGATCAGCAGCCGTTGCCTGATTGCTGGGGTGAATAACCGGTGTGGGTCGAATACGGTTATAGCCTGAGGTGACAAGCGGTCATTAAGCGCCCCAAGCGAGTGAACGGCCGTTGACCGGCCGCATTGCCGTCCGAGGTGGGCCAAAGGTCCAAGGTCGGCGTTGGCTCGGGCAGAGTAGGCCGGCGAGAAAAATAGGTGCGTTTCTCGCAAGAACCTGCCGTACCGGAGCAACTGCGTCGATCGTCAGTGACGAGCGGAGAAGGGGACTCGTCGAGCGGGATCTGGATGGTTTAAAAGCTGCCGACGCAATTTAACCTGGTCTCTGCCAACCAGGGGCAGAGTGGTTTGTTCATTGTTCGGGTAGTAAAATATCAATACCGCTAACTGCGACACGGGAGTTCAGGATGCCCAACCTGTCAGTCAAACTCGACGAGGCCATGCGCCAACGACTGCACGACATCGCGATGCAAGAGGGGGTGACCCCGCACGCCCTGATGCTGCGCGCGATCGGTCATGAACTCGATCGCGCCGAGGCGGAAGGCGCCTTTGTCAGGCGTGCCCTGCAAGCTCGTCAGCGGGTCGAAGCGAGCGGGATGGCCATTGACGGTCTCGCTTTTGATGCCTACCTGCGGGCTCGAGTGCGAGGGGCGTCTGCGCAACGGCCGACCCCGCAAGACATTGGAAAGCCGGAATCCAAGGAACCGGACGCATGACGCGCTGGTGGTTGGCGCCAGAGGCCGCGGAAGATCTTGAGCGACTGGCGGACTTTCTTCATGATTCCGCGCCGGATCTGGCTGCCGACACCGTGGACCTGATCCTCGATGCCTTGGGTACTCTGTCTCGTCATCCGAATATCGGTCGACCGATGGCTCATGGATTGCGCGAACTTGTAATCTCGCGCGGCCGAACAGGTCATCTGGCGCTCTATAGCTATGATGAGCAGCACGACGCAGTGCTCGTGCTGGCTATTCGACACCAACGTGAGGACGACTATCATTGATGACTCGCCCGAGCAACGTCGATGGCATAGGCAAAAACCGTTCTACAAAACGGCCTCCACATCAGCACTGATCCGGCTTTCACGGGGGGCGTTGGCGGGGTTTTGTAGATCGAAAATTGACTTAACTTGCTGATTTTAAAGAAAACAGCCGGTGATTGTGGCTCCAGGTGTCACCGGTTCGATCCCGGTATGTCGCCCCATATTTTCAAGCACTTATGCGTTTTATAGATGCTTTTGGCATCTTATGAAAATTACGAAATACGCTGTAAGTGCCTGTTTTGCCAGATGCGAGCACAGGAGCGAAGTTCTGGGGTTCCTGTGCGCCGCGGCCCTGGCTCCCCGTAATCATGTGTTGTCCTCCGCTGAGCCCAGCAACTAGGGGCTCAGGAGTGTCGCCGCCCACGACGGCCGAGGGTCATCAGACACCGGCGTATCCAAGACTACGAATCGTCGCGTCCCCGGAGCCAGTACCCCACTCGCAGCTTCCGATCGAAGCTAAAGACGTGTTCACCAGGTTCTTCCTCGCAGCACCCCACCAGCCGATTAATCTTGCCGAACCCGCCATCCCGCAGCGACACCTTGCTGCCGCACAGGGGACAATCCGCCACGTAGCGGACGAGGCGCAGGTTGTAGCCGCGTGACCGCCCCGGAGCTCCTGCAACTTCGGGGTCCCAAACCAGCTCGATCTGGCGATCCTTCTCGGCGAAGGAATAGAAGAGCGGCGAAGCCATAATGATGAATCGATCATAGAGCCGCGCCAGAGGCCGCAGTAGGAACCAGAAGAAAGCTGCCGCAAGGACGATCAGCTCCCACTGGAGCACGCCTTGGGCCATTCGCATTAGGGTGATCAGTACAGGCAGCGCCCCTAGCAACACCATCAGTCTGAGACCGACCGCCGGGACGTAGCGACGAACGCCATCGATGCGCATGCTTGCGTCCTCCTCTGACCGAAACAGCAGCGGCCACAGGAACAGGCGTCCCAGTAAGGAGAACCGCAGACTCGTCCGGTCCTCGCGGTACTGAAGCACAAAGGGCATCCTCGGGCATCACGAGGCAATGAACGGATCCGGTTATCCGCGCGGTCTCAAGGGCGAGGAAATCGCGCTCGAGGCCCGTATCGTCAGCGTGGCCGAAGTAGCCGTCCATACCATAAGCCGTGGACAAACGATCGCGCTGTCGACGAGTTGCGTGAACTGGCAAATATGGGCAAGCTCGATCGGGACTGTGTCGAAGCTTTGTGCGAAGACCTCGGCGAAATCGCAAACGTGCAACTCGAATTCGCGGATTAGATTCGAGTTTCGATCCCGACAATCGGCTGGCTGCGAGCGTGGCAACTGACGAACCTCCAGGAAGGAGGACCCAGATGTGCCTGCGTGTTGCCGACGAAGCGCCGGGTCGGTGATTGCCGCGCCCTGCGGGTCCGTGAACCGGGCGTCGGTTCCGTGTCCGTCGCGGTAGTGAAGATTCCGGCGGCCTGCGCCACCGCGCTTGGCCGCCCCTGCAATACATGGAGCCTCAAATGAATTCTCCCATGCTGACACCCTTGGTACCGTCGCTGCCCTTGATGGATCCTGGCGGTTACGTCCGCTCCGCCTTCGACTACTGGCGCGATGCGATGGAGCGCAGCCTCCTCTTCCTGGACGTCATGCGTCACCGCGGAAATCAGTACCTTGAGCACATCGCCAAGACCAAGCCCAGCGTGCTCGGCTTCGACACTGAGATGCTGATCGACGGCCGCGAACTGCCGAGGCCGGTGAATTACGAGCTGCTGCGCATTTCGCCGCCGGCGGGCATTTCGATCGATCCGCACAAGCGCCCCTTCGTCGTCGTCGATCCGCGCGCCGGACACGGCCCCGGCATCGGCGGCTTCAAGCCCGACAGCGAGATCGGCGTTGCGCTGCGCGCTGGCCATCCGTGCTACTTCGTCGGCTTTCTGCCCTACCCACAACCGGGCCAAACTGTCGAGGATGTGGTCGAGGCGGAGATCACCTTCCTGCGCCACGTCATCGAACGTCACCCGACGATTTCGGAAAAGCCCATAGTGGTTGGTAACTGCCAGGCCGGCTGGCAGATCATGATGGCCGCGGCGCTTGAGCCCGACCTCTTCGGTCCCATCCTCATCGCCGGCTCGCCGCTGTCCTATTGGGCGGGCGAGCGCGGCAAAGCGCCAATGCGTTACATCGGCGGGCTGGCGGGCGGTAGCTGGGTGACCGCGCTGCTGAGCGACCTCGGCGCGGGGCTGTTCGATGGCGCCTGGTTGGTACATAACTTCGAGAATCTCAACCCTGCGAACACCTGGTGGACCAAGCAGTACCGCGTATTTGCGAACGTCAACACGGAAGCCTCCCGCTATCTCGAGTTCGAGCGTTGGTGGGGAGGCCACGTCGTGCTCGGCGGCGAGGAGATCCAGTACATTGTCGACAACCTCTTCGTCGGCAACCGGTTGTCGACAGCCCAACTCGTGACCTCCGACGGGCGCCGCATCGACCTGCGCAACGTGCGCTCGCCGATCGTCGTCTTCTGCTCGCGCGGTGACGACATCACCCCGCCGCCGCAGGCGTTGGGCTGGATCCGCGACCTCTACGAGGGTGTGGACGGCATAGTCGCGAACGAGCAGACCATCGTCTATTGCGTCCATGACAGCACCGGCCACCTCGGCATCTTCGTGTCTGGCAGCGTCTCGCGCAAGGAACACACCGAGTTCACGGCCAACATGGACTATATCGACGTGCTGCCGCCGGGCCTCTATGAGACTTCGATCTCGCGCGCCAACGAGCGTCCCGACGCCGGGCTGATCGACCGCGAGTACCTGCTCGAGTTCACGCCGCGCACCATAGCCGAGCTCGACCGCGAGGTGCAGCACGTGCCCGAGGACGACGTCCGCTTCGCCACGGCGGCACGCATCTCCGAAATCAACCTCGGCCTCTACCGCCTGTTCGTGCAACCGTGGGTGCGCGCCCTGGCGACGCCCGGTACGGCGACGTGGTTGCGCCGCATGCATCCCAATCGTCTCGGTTACCGGCTGCTGTCGGACAACAATCCTCTAATGGCGCCGATCGCGGCGCTGGCGGAGAAGGTGCGCGCAGACCACCATCCGGTAGAGGAGGACAATCCCTGGCGTGTCGGCGAGGGCCGCCTGTCCGGGCAGATCGCCGGCGTCCTCGACGCCTGGGGTCATTGGCGCGACCGCGCGAGCGAGCAACTGTTCCTGCTGGTTTATGGTCAGCCGCTGCTGCAGGCAGTGGTGGGGCTCGGTACCGGCCATCCGCCGCGCCGCCGCCCGGGCGGGGAACCGGAGCACCGCCGCTTCGTCGAACGCCGCCAGGCCGAGCTGCGTGCGCGCGTCGCCGAGGGTGGCCCCCATGAGGCGGCGATGCGCTCGACGATCTACGTGCTCGGCGGTGCCCCGGCGACCGACGAGCGCAACTTCAAGCGCATGCGCGCCTCGCGCGCCGAGCTCGAGCCGCGCAGCACGCTCGCCGATTTCAAGCACCTGTTGCGCGAGCAGTTCTTCATCCTGAAGTGCGACCGCGAGGCGGCGCTGGATGCGATTCCGACGTTGCTCAAGGGGCTCCCCGCCGCGGAGATCGACGCGCAGCTTGAGCATATCCGGCACGTGCTGGCGGCGAGTGGCGACCTCAGCGCACACGCGGCCGATCGCTTCGCGCGCATCGAGGCACTGTTCGTGCGCGCCCGCTCCGAAGCCTCCGCCGAGGCGGATGAAGACGCCACGATGAAGCGCAGTCGCCCCTCGGTTCGGAAGGCGAGCGGCAGCGCATCGCAACGGCGGCGTCGCAAGACGGACGAAGCATGAAACCGTTCCGTTCAACGAGGTAGGTGTCCGGCACACCCTGCGAGCCGCCTGTCCCCCGACGGCGCAAGGCCGTCAAACCGAGCCTGTAGGGCACGTGCGATGCTGCGCGCTATCCCGACTGGCTTGCGGTGGTGAAAATCCGCGCCTTGCTGCGCGAAGTCTCTACGTGGCTGAAGGCAGAGCGTAAGCAATGGGATGGACGCCCCCACCCGACAACGGCATCAACGTGCCAGAGTGGCAGTGTCGCCAACCACTCGAATCGGAAGGAGCGTCCGCCATGCAGATTACGACTGTCGGCATCGATCTGGCCAAGAACGTGTTTCAGGTCCATGGAGTGAACGAGCACGGCAAGGCGGTGCTGCGCAAACAGATGAGACGAGAGCAGGTCGCGGCGTTCTTCGCGAATCTGCCGCGCTGCCTGATCGGGATGGAAGCTTGCAGCAGCGCACACCACTGACCGCGACGGCGATGGTCGCCTCGATCGGTGACGCGAGGAATTTCGATAACGGACGACAGCTTGCAGCATGGCTGGGGCTCGTCCCTCGACAGCATTCGAGCGGAGGCAACAACAACCTGCTCGGCATGAGCAAGCGCGGAGACTCGTACCTGCGAACGTTGTTGATCCACGGCGCTCGGGCTGTGATCTACCGGGCCAGCCTGCTGCCGGATGCCGGCGGCTGGCTCGTCAAGCTCGTGGCGCGTCGCAACGCGAATATTGCGGCGGTCGCCCCGGCCAACAAGAACGCGAGGACGAGCTGGGCGCTACTGGCTCACCAAAGGACGTTCCGATCTGACTACGCCCACATTGCCGAGGCTGCGTAGGCAACGACAACAGCATTACCAAGGGAGGAGGAGCACACACCACCGATTGCACAGGCGATCACGTAGTGATGGCAAGACAGGTCAGACCGTGGTTGGCAAAGCCCGAGGCCGGACGAGGCACCCAGAGTGCGTGTAAGGGATCGCGGCGCCGACCAGCACAACCCATCAGGGACAGCGAGCAGGTCTCGCAGCGAAAGTCCGAATGCACGGGAGCAATTTTTACCTTGGAGCCATCACCCAATGAGCGCTTGGCAAGCAGGGGGCGTCCATGTACGGTCCTGGCGCTGCTCACTGCGATGCAGCAAGGTCTGCCGGCGCTCGCCTGCGGCGTATCGGCGGCGGCGATCATGTGCGTGCTTCCGTTCTGGTTGCAGCCCTGTCTGTTGCGGCCCGTCCGGAATGCGAGTCTTCAGCTTCAAACTATCGACGAAGGCCGGCTGGACGAGCCGACGCCGGCCGCCGACTGCCCGTGCGGCAGATCGAGACGTTGCGCATCCGTTTGAAAGCGATGTTCTGCGACGTCATGCTCGCGGCAGAGCAGGTCAAGGAGCGGGCCGAGGGCCTTGCCGCCGACCTGCGTACGACTCACGACAACGCGGCTCAGCAGGCGGGACAAGTGATGGACGCGGCTGCGGCGACGGAAGAAATGAGCACGGGTGCTGCTGAGATTTCCTCAGGCACCGATGAGAGCACGCGGGCCGTCGAGCGTGTCCGCGAATATGCCGAAGACGGGCAGCAGGCCGTCTGCCAGAACATCGGCATGGCCCGGCATCTGGTCGATGCGGTGGGCGATTCGGAACGGAAGCTGCAGCGCGCCAGCCAGTCGGTTCACGAGATCTCGTCGGTCGCCAGCCTTTTTGCCGAGATCGCCGAGCAGACGAACTTGCTGGCCCTGAACGCGGCGATCAAGGCGGCGCGAGCTGGCGAATAGGGCCGTGGCTTCGCGGTGGTCGCCGACGAGGTTCTCAAACTGGCCGAACGCACGGCGACGAGCACCAAGTCGATCAATTCGACCGCCGATGCCGTGCGTGCCGACACCGACGCCGCGTTGGGCGCCATGCGTCTGGTCGTCGAGGACGTGTTGGCCGGCAGCGCGTCGCTGGAGCAGACGGAACTCCGCCTTGCCGAAATTGTGGCGGTAGCCCGTCAGTCAGCCGGCCTGGCGGTCCAGGAGCGGGAGGCGCTCGGCCAGCAGACGGAAGCCTCGAACCAGATCGCCGGAACGATGGAGCGGATCTCCTGCGGCCTGGATGCCAGCCAGCAGGCGGTGGCGAAGATCCGTGACGCGGGTGCCGAACTTTGCGACACCGCTCTGGAACTGGAGCATCTCACAGCCCATCTGCGCGTAGCCGGTAAGTGAGAGCCCGGCAGGATGGCAGGGGCAATTCGAGCGGGGGGAGGTTTGAAGCATGCGGACAGCAACTCGTGCTGAGGCGGGGCACCACGACCGCCGCCCGTCATTCCTCGAACAGTTCAGAATGCGTACCCGCACGCACGAAGATGATGACCTCGCCACTCAGCCGGTAGATCAGTAGAAGATCGCCGCCGATGTGACATTCCCGGTGATGAAAGCGGGTTGGCGGACGATGACGCCGATGAGGGCAGCAGTCTGGGGTACTTGCTCATCTGTATCCCAAAATTTGCAATTCATCGCATGAAGACCATTCTCACCACTGAAATCTTCGACGCCTGGTTTGCCGATCTCCGAGACCCGCAGGCGGCAGCCCGCATCAAGATGCGAATCGGTCTGGCAGAGTTGGGCAACTTCGGCGACTGTGATCCGGTGGGAGAGGGAGTTCCGGAGATGCGAATCCATTACGGGCCGGGCTACCGCGTGTATTTCACCCAGCGCGGCCTGGAAGTGGTGATCCTGCTGGTGGGCGGCGACAAGTCCACCCAGGCCAAGGACATCAAGACCGCCTTGAAGCTGGCACGGGAACTGTGGGAGAAGGCGATGGCACTCAAACTGCGCAAATGGGATACGGCCGAGCACCTCAAGAACGAGGAGGAAATGGCGCTCTACCTCGAGGCTTGCCTGAAAGAAGCCGGGGACGATGCGGCCTTCATCGCCAAGGCACTGGGCGATATTGCCCGCGCAAAAGGCATGACCCAACTGGCCAAGGATACCGGCCTGGGGCGGGAGAGCCTGTACAAGGCCCTTTCCGGCGAGGGCAATCCGAGCTTTGCCACCATCCTCAAGGTGACACACGCGTTGGGCCTGCAGTTGCACGCGGCACCGCGCCACGCGCCGGTGTGATCGCATGGCGCGTGAAAAGTGAACTTCGCGTGGCGGGCCGTTGCCCCACGTGGCCTCGTCGAGATGGCAGACCGTGGAGCTCGCGACGATTTTTCCTATGCGCTTGTCGTCGTCCGGAGAGTTCGAATTTTTTCGTAAGATCGCGCGGCCGTTTCCCGCCAATACTGGCATTTAAAGGCGATGTTCTTACGAAAAATCGAGCCTAAGGTATTGATTTTACGAAATTGTAGGTTGGATTGTGGCTCCAGGTGTCACCGGTTCGATCCCGGTATGTCGCCCATATATTCAAGTGGTTGGCGAATCTCAGTATCCAAAGTGGTTGTAGAACGATCTACAAAAGCGGGCCCGCCGATGAGCGGGCCCGTTTGTTTTTAAACGGTTCCGCACTGGATTCGCGAATCTGCAATCATCGCGGTGGCGGACAACACTGAGCACCTGCATTGCGTCGCGATCATCGCATCGCCGGTAGCCATCGCACGTCGAGCACTGATTCATCTGTGTGCTGTCCGCGTTTCGGCGAGGAGCCCCTGCGGCCTGAGCAAACAGGGGCCCGTTCACAGTTTCAATGATGGCCGACGGTCCTGTTCCGGCGCCTGATCGAGCACCGCGATCGCTTCGTGGGCGACGAAAACGCGGTTGTGTTGGCGCGCGGTGCCCCTCAGGACGCCGAGCGAGACGAAATCGGCGACGGCATTGTTGGCGGCGGGAAAGGACACGCCGAGGAGGCGCTTCACCTGGTTGACGATGAAGACGGGCGTACCGATGAGAGCGGCGACGAGCTTGCGGCTCGCCGAGTCGGGACGCCGGTCCGCAACGCGCCGGTTCCTGTCGTCACGCAGGGCGGCCTGTTGCGCGGCAAGCGCCATCGACTCGTCGCAAGCGCTCATTGCCGCCTGCGTGAAGAAGTCGATGCAGCCGTCCCAGCGTGAGCGCAACTGGACTTCCAGCGGGGCACCGAAGTCGTCGCGCCGGTTACGGTACAGGAGGCCGGACACATACAGCGGCCGACATCCCTCCGCGGCAAGCATCAGTGGGACCCGCAGGCGTCCGGTGCGGCCTTGCCGTCGCGCTGCCAGATCAGACGGCCGTCCTTGAGCACTTCGCGGATGCGGTGCAGAGGCAGTTGGCGGGCCTCGCCTTCGTCATCGACGAGGGTGCAGGCGAAGTGGTCGTGGTCCGCGAACGCCAGCCGGCGCAGCGGCACGTGGACGATGCGCCGGGCGACGCGGTCGTAATAGCCGATGACGAACTCGCCGCGGCCGAAGGCGGGGTCCCAGCGGATGCGGGCGAGCAGTGCGTGGATTGGAATCATGGCGTGCGCTGGGGGCAGGGGACGGCAGGCGCGGTAGGATGATGCATCCGCCGTGTTTCATCCGCACTGACCGCCATGCCGCCTGCCCGTTCCACTGCCGAGCCTGCCGCCGAGCTTGTTGACCTGCGCACGCTGACACGCCGCTTCGCCCGAGCCGGCCGGCTCGAGGCGATCCTGTTGCGCCCGGCGCAACGGGCCGCGGCGCAGCCGGTGAGCGAGGCACGCGCGCTGGCCGGCCGCGGACTCGCCGGGGACCACCGCGCCGTCTGCGGCCGCGGCGCCCGGCGCCGATGCGCCCCTCACAACCCGCCCGGAGAACCCCGCATGACCGCCCTGATCCTCGGACTGCTGTTCTTCAGCACCCATTCGGCGCGCATCTTCGCCGAGGACAACCGTGCCCAGTACATCGCCCACTACGGCCGGGCGAAATGGAAGCTGGCCTACCCGCTCGCTTCGGCGATCGGCCTCGGCCTGATTGTGTGGGGCTACGGCGCGGTGCGGCTCGACCCGCTCGTGCTGTGGGCGCCGGCGACGTGGACGCGGCACCTGGCCGCGGTGCTGACGCTGCCCGCCTTCATCCTGATCGCCGCCTACGTGCCCGGCACGCGACTGCGAGCGAAGCTTGGCCACCCGGTGGTGATCGGCGTGCAGCTTTGGGCGGTCGCACACCTGCTCGCCAACGGTGCGCTCGCCGACCTGCTGGTGTTCGGCTGCTTCCTGGTGTGGGCGATCGCGAGCTTCGTCGCCGCGCGCCGGCGCGACGGGGCGCAGCGGGTGGTGCGGGGGGATGGGGCGCTGGGTTGGGATGCGGTGGCGGTGGGGGGCGGGGCGGGCGTGTGGTTCGTGTTTGCGCGCCACCTGCACGGGGTGTTGTTCGGGGTGGTGCCATTCGGGTGAGGGGGCGGGGCGGGGGCCGGCTGACGGTCGCCGCGGGATTGTTGGCGAGGGGAACGTGCGGGCGGGGACGGAGGTCAGCGCCGATGAGGAGACCGTTCCGATCGTTGGACGGCCCTTCGGTCATGCGGGTCGTCGCGCTCGATCGACCCTGCGCTGGGGCCGTAGCGCATTCTGCCGACAATTTCGCCCACCACACCGACATCGGCACTGTGAACAGCGCATTCCCGAAGGGGAGGCTGCTACTCGTCGTCGCAGCCGCCGTAGCAACGGCGCCATTGGAGCGACACGACCGAACTGGCACTAACGGCCCAAACGGCCGACTGTCGCCCTGCTAAAGCTGCCCCTCGTGGGGCAGGTTAGCGCGACATGCGGCCAGATGGATGATGCACATAAACTCGCGCTGACGGCTGCCAAGGGCCGAGCAGGTAGGAACTGTATACTGTCAGAACCTTCCGCTCCATATCGCATATGCGATATCGCATATGCGTGTTTGTGCGTGACTTTCGTCGCCGCGCACAAACACCGGTCACACGCAAAAGGGCATTTTCAGAAGAATCGATACGTGTAATCGAGATACACGCGATGGTCGGTGTTGTCCTGCAGGACGCCATCCACCCGACCCGTCTTGTCGGAATTGTACTCAAGGTACCTGTAACGAAGATTCAAGCCCTTGAGCAGCGGAATCTGGTAGCGCACATCGACTTCCAGTTCACTTTCGTCCGCCTTGCCCAGCGACGAGACGTGACTGTTCCTGGCGCCCGTGCCCTGCTTGTACTTGACCGTTGTCTTGAGTCCCTTGACGTAGTCTTTCCAATCGTAGCCCGCGCGAGCCATCCAGACCGTCTCGTCGTTGTTCGTCATGTCCGCCAGCACGCCGCCCGTGGGGAAGGGGTTCATGCCGTGGTCGCCGGTGAAATTGTCCTCGATCCACGCGCCATCGAACTTCGCCACCGCCGCCCCTAGCATGACGTTTCCGGCCGTCCACTCCGCATCGAGATAGACACCGCGCCCGTCGTTGTCGCTGCGGGTCACGCCGGCACGCGAGCCGGGGACGTCCTCGTCGTCCAGTTCGGCCCCCTCGGCGGCCGTGACGAACAGCTTGCCCGCATCTCGCGAGGTATGCAGACCGGCACTCAGCTTTAGCTTGTTCTTGTCCGCCAGATTGAACGTATAAGCTCCCACGAGACCGACCTTGGTCAGGAAGTCCTTCGAATTCAGGTACTCGAGGTTGATTTCGTAGGGCCCCTTCGCATAGCGTGCGCCTGCGGCGGCGACGTAGTCGATGGCGCCCTCGTCGGAACGATCGGTTGCGAATTTCTCGAAATGCGCTTCGCCGCGCCGCGACCACTCGTCGAACATCGCGCCGTAGAGCGTGAGCCCCGGGATGAGCGTCAGCTGGCCGCTCGCACCGGAGTAGGTGTTGGGCACCGCACGGCTGGTCGAGCTGATCAGGAGCAGGCTGTCATAGAGTTGCCGACCGATCTTGAGCTGGGCCTTGTCCTGGTACTTCAGCTTGACGAATGCTTGGGCGACCTTGCCGAAGGAGTCGTGCAGTTCTCCGTTGTTGTCGGCGGAGAGCACGTCAGTGGTGACAAAGCCGGTCGCATCGAGCTTGGTGACACTGTAGCCCGACACGCCGAATCCGACGATGTCGGCGAAGTACGGCGACTCGTAGTTGAGCTGCAGGCCGAGCCCGGTCTGGGTGCGATCCCTCGAGGATGTCTCGAACTCGCGGTCGAAATGCACGCCGCGCACTTTCAGTTCCAGCTTGTGCCCGTCCTCTTCGGCCGCCACGCCGATCGCGGGCGCAAACAGCCCGGCCACGAGCAGGGGCAGGACGCCCGCATTGATCTTCTTCATGCCTTCCTCCTTGGTTGGATTCGTTTTCTCGCCGTCGCCCCGGACTTCGGCCAGGGTCGTCATGAGCTCTTGCAGCCGCAGTGGATTTCTTCCGAGACTGTCGAGCGCAGGCGAAGTATGGGGATCGTACTTAATTGCGGGAAATGCAAAACGGCAATCGATTCATGCGGGATGCGCATCATTTGGCCGGCGCGTGCCGACGGCGGCCTCCAGGCTTCCGGCGACGCGCGCTTGGCTATTCGGGGGAGTTGCGCTTATGCGGCTTGGCCGGGATCGCACAGAGGAACGTGAACGGCTCCCCGAAACAGTGGGCGGGCCGTCCGGATCAGGCCTGCGGACTGGATGAGCGGAATGCCGTCGGCCCCCTTCGCCGCGACGTCGAGGCGGATGTCCAGCGTTCCGGCAGGCTGCTCGATGGTCACGAGGTACGGGTCTTCCGGCTTCGGCCGGGCGAGACCTTGCACCACGGAGCCGGGAATGATGCTCGCGGCCGCGAGGCACAGCGCGCCGGTCACGGCATAGGCGGAATGGCAGTTCCACGGGGTGAAGTAGCGCGAGGCGATCACGCCTCGGCCCTGCGGCGACGCAACCAGCGCGATCTTCGGCAAGACCTTGTCGCGCACGTCGCCGAGTCCTGCCAGCAGCGCAACCTGCAGTCGGATGGACTCGAGTCGGATCTTCAGTTTCCGGTCGGCATCGAGTTCGGCCTTCGTCTCGTGGCCGGTCTTGCCCATCGCTTCGGCCGGGACGAAGACCAGCGGCGTCGAGAAGTCGATGCAGGACACTCCCACGCCATCGACGACATCGACCACACGCCCGGTCGGCAGCAGGCGTCCCGTCTTGGCGCCGGCGGCATCACGGAAATTCAACTGGATCGGCGCGCCACTGCCGGGGACGCCGTCGATTCGTGCGAGTCCGTCGTAGCTCACCTTGCCGCCAGGCGTCTGGATTACGGCCTCGACGATCTTGCCGGTGTTCACGTTGAGGATGCGCAGGGTCGTGACGGGGTCGGTTGCAGCGACCAATCCGTTCTCGATTGCGAAGGGCCCGACGCCGGCGAGCATGTTGCCGCAGTTCGGCGTCGTGTCGACCGTGGCCGTTTCCACCGACACCTGGGCGAAGAGGTACTCGATGTCGATGTCGGCCCGGGACGAGGGGCTCACGATGACCACCTTGCTCGTGAGCGTGTCGCCGCCGCCGATGCCGTCAATCTGGCGCGCATGGGGCGACCCCATCGCCGCGAGCAGTACCCGGTCGCGCTCAGAGGGATCAGCGGGGAGGTCCGCTGCGTGGAAATACGGCCCCTTCGACGTGCCTCCACGCATCAGCGTGCAAGGGATGGTCAGCATCATGGTGGTGTTCCTCCGTCTCAACGATGGCGCGATTCTGGGCGCACGACGGAAAAACCTGAAATGCAATAATCGCTACGACTCTTGCGAGAATGGCATTAATAGGGCGGCGCGGTTCCCTGACCGGATGTCGCCTGTTCCCCGGCCACGAATCGCCGTACATGGGCGAATGCGTCGCGAAAGTAGGCCTCGTAGGTATCCTGATCGACGAAGCCCAGGTGCGGGGTGCACAGGATCGCCGGGTGGTTCAGGTAAGGTGCCGCGCCATCCGGCTCGCCCTCGAAAACGTCCAGCGCTGCGACACCCGGTCGGCCACGGGCGAGCGCGTCGAGCAGGGCGCCCGGCGCGAGAAGTTCGGCACGGCTGGTGTTCACCAGCAAGGCATCCGTGCGCATGCACCGAAGATCGTCGGCACCGATCATGTGGCGCGTGTCGGGGCCAAGCCGCAGATGCAGCGTCAGGACGTCGAGTTGCGCCAGGAACTCGCGGCGGTCGGCGATGAACTCGTAGCCTGCACGCGCTGCCGCTTCCCGTGACTGCTCGCGCCCATGCACGACGACGCGCATCCCGAAAGCCCGCCCGATGGCCGCGACGTGAGTGCCGATCTTGCCGAGCGACCAGACCCCGAGCGTTCGACCGTGCACGGCCCGTCCGAGCTGTTCATCCTCGATATGCTCGCGGCTGCGCTGCCACTGACCCTGCGACAGGTGGGCCGCATAGGGCAGCAAGCGGCGCGACGCAGCGAGGATCAACGCCCAGGTCAGCTCGGCCGGCGCGATCGGATTGCCGCCGCCGTCGCGGACTTCGACGCGCCGCCGCTTGCAGGCCTCGAGATCGATGGAGCCGGAAAGCCGCCCAGTCTGGACGATCAGTTTCAGCCGCGGCAGGGCCTCGATGACACGAGCGGTGATCTGCGTGCGCTCGCGAATCAGCACCAGGCAGTCGGTATCCTGCAGCGCGGCGATCAACCCGTCCTCGTCGACGAGGCGCTCCGTGAGCGTCTGGAGGCTTACCGGAATGTCCTCAAGCTCCTTCGTGGCGGCGAGGCACGGGACCACGCCCTGATAGTCGTCCAGGACGGTCACTCTCATCAGCTTTCTCCTCTACCTGTTGCAAGATTTTCGGGTGGCTGCGCCGGCATTGCCTCCGGGCACGCCCGGGTGCCGGATTCCGAGCGCCGCATAGATCGGGCGCAAATGCATGCGCAGGAATTCCAGCTTGAGCCGGAAATGAAGACTCGCGAGCAGGAGCGTCAATCCCGCCGCGACTTCGGTCGTTTCAGCACCCGCGTGATCGGCGACGATTCCCGCAAGCAGGCTCCCGACCGCGGCCGCGCCGAGGTTCGCGGCGGTATATAAGGCAAGCACGCGGCCCCGCAGCACGTCGGGCAGGATCGTCTGCAGCACCGTATTGCTCGACGCGTTGCCGGTAATGATCCCGAAGCCAAGCAGAAACAACATCCCGGCCCCCAGCCAGAGCGTGTCCGACAATGCGAATCCGATAAGCGCCAGCGCCGCGAGCAGGTTTCCCCCGGCAATGACACCGGTGAGTCCTCTCACGGACCGGCGCATCACGAGATGCAGGGACGCACACAAGGCTCCGGCGCCCGCGCTGCCGAGGAGCATTCCGAGGGTATCGGGGCCGCCGTGGAAGACGTCGCGGGCGAAAACCGGCATCAGGGGCACGTAGCTTGCGGCGAGAAAGTTGAGCAACGCGACCTGCATCAGCAGCTTGCGGACTGGCAGCTTGCTCCGCACGAACTGCGCCCCCTCCCGCATCGCAGCGCCGAACGGGACGGCGACGGCCTGATGGTGCGGGATGCGGATACACAGCAGGGCCGCAACCACGGCAAGAAACGAAACCGCATTCAACGCAAAGCACGCCGCCTCCGAGGTCATCGCCAGCACGGCGCCGGCAACAGGCGGTCCGATGAAGCGCGCAGTGTTGAAGATCAGCGAGTTCAGCGCGATTGCATTGGGTAGATCGTCCGGGTCGGCGATGAGAGGCGCGGCAAGCGCATGCCGAAGCGGCGCATCGAAGCTGTTGAGCACGCCCAGCAATGCCGACGCAATCAGGATCTGCAGCGGGCTGATCGCCCCCGAGAATGTCGAAACCGCCAGGAAGCTCGCCTGGATCAGCATCATGAGCTGCACGAGCAGCATCAGGCGTTTGCGCTCCACGCGGTCGATGACGATTCCGGCGAAGGGGGCGACTACGAGTTGCGGCGCCTGGGCGAGGAACGCGACGGTGCCGAGCAATGCGGCGGAGTCCGTGAGTCGATAGACGAGCCAGCCGAGTGCCACCTGCTGAGTCCAACTGCCCAGCAGCGACACCGACTGACCCCAGAAGTAGAGCCGATAGTTGCGATGACGCAGTGCGCGCCAGGACCGGCCGGACGTCCGCGGCGCGACGGTCGCGGCCGCGTTTCCGATCCGGTCCGGGCCCACCGGCGTCACTCGCTGCCGACGCCGACCGGATTGGGCGCGCGCTTCTCGATGGCCCATTTCAGCAGCGCGGCGGTGCGAAAGATGCCGTGCGCGAACTTGCCGTAGGGCATCGTCAGGAACAGTGCCATCACGGCGCCGAGATGTGCGGCAAGGAGCAGAGCCATCGCTGCAGTGTCGCGCCCGGCAAGAAGCGCGAGGCCCGTGGCGCTGGTGAGCAGCAGCAGCGCGATGAAGCCGCGGTCCATCGGTTTTTGCGCGGCGTCCCCGTGCTGCGCGTGGCGCCGCACGTTCAGCCACAGCAGGCCTGCCGGACCGATGAGCAAGCCGATCCCGCCCAGGGTGCCGAGCATGACGGGCAGACTCGTCAGCGCGTACGGCGCCGCCCAGCCGAAGACGTAGTGGTAGATCGTCGCCACACTCGTCGCAGCGAAGCACAGCATGAAGCCGTAGAAAGTCAGGTGGTGGAAGCGGCGGCGGGCGAGGGTGCTGGCGTCGTCCGCGTTCGGGCAGCCTTGACCGTGGCCGCCGTCGAGGTACTTGAGCTTGAGCACGTCATGCGCCGTCTCCGCGATTGCCGCCGCATTGGGGTCTCCCGCCGAGATGCCGCGCCAGAACTTCGCGACCCCCAGGCCCAGCGCCACCGCGACGAACAGGAACACCGGCCCGAACATCGACACCAGCAGATTGTGCGGGAAGATCGCGTAGAAATCGCCGGCGAGCGGGGCATGGAACAGCGTGCCATTCTTCGCCAGGGCCATCATCAGGAAGAGCGCGAGGCCGGCCGCAAGCGCCAGCGCGACGGTCAAGCCATTGTTGCGGTAGAGCGTGCCGAGACTGCTCGGCCACGCGAAGTCCGAGTAGGTTTGCCCGCGTACCTTGGCCATCGCCTGCGGGATGTTGACCGCGAACTCGTGCGGCGGCGCGTACTGGCACGCGTGCAGGCACGCGCCGCAGTTGTGGCAAAGGTTCGCGAGGTAATGGATGTCGGCCTGAGCGAATTCAAGCCGGCGTGTCATCGCCGGGAAAACCGCGCAGAAACCTTCGCAGTAGCGGCAGGCGTTGCAGATCTTCATCACGCGTTCGACTTCGGCTTCGGCTGCGCTGGGCGCGATGACGCCCTCGGCGAGATCGCTCGCTTCGCGGAGCAGGGCTTCAAGCTGCTGCATGTTCGACTCCTTCCTTCCTCGTCGCCGCGGCGGCCGAGGCGCCCGCGATACGTCCGAATACCGTGCCGATCGTCATGCCGACGCCGGCGGTGTAGCCCTGCCCGAGTACGTTGCCGGCCATCATTTCGCCGGCGACGAAGAGATTGCGGCTGGGCTCACCCTTGAAGTGGGCGGCCGCCCGTTCATCGACCTTCACGCCGAGGTAGGTAAAGGTGATACCGGGCTTGAGCGCGTAGCCGTAGAAGGGAGCGGTATCGAGCGGCAAGGCCCAGTGGGTCTTGGCCGGCGTCACGCCGTCCGTATGGCAGTCGTCGAGCACCGTGTGGTCGAAGGTGCCGACGCGGCAGGCGGCGTTGTAGTCGCGCACCGTGCGCACGAAGGCCTGCTCGTCGAGACCGAGCTGGCGCGCGAGCCCTTCGAGCGTGTCCGCCTTCGCACCGGGGAACACAGGGGGCATGAAGCGACCGACGGCTTTCGAGTCGATGACCGAAAATCCGACCTGGCCGGGCTGCTGGGCGACGAGCCGTCCCCAGATCGCGTAGCGCTTGGGCCAGAAATCCTCGCCTTCGTCGTAGAAACGCTGCGCATGCTTGTTGACGACGATGCCGAGGGAAACGCAGTCGATGCGCGTGCAGATCCCGCCGTCGTAGAGCGGCGCGCGCGCGTCGACCGCGACGCAGTGCGATTGCGAGGGATCGCCGATCGTGTCCGCCCCGGCCTCCATCATCGCTTTCAGCAGCACACCGCGATTGAAGCGCGTGCCGCGGATCGCGAAATTGTCCGCCGGCCACTCGCCGTCGGAATTCTGACCCCAGGCTTCGCGCAGCCATTCCCGGTTGGATTCGAAGCCCCCGGACGCGAGCACGCAGGCACGCGCCGCGATGCGCTCCTGTCCGATCCAGGCGGCACGGAACTCGCCGTCGACCACTTCCAGTCGATCCACCGGCGCCTCGTAGCGGACGCGCACCCCCAGCGCTTCGGCGCTGCGGTAATAGGCATTCACGAGCGCCTTCCCGCCCCCCATGAAGAAGGCGTTGGTGCGCGACAGGTGCAGCGTGCCCGACAGCGAGGGCTGGAAATGCACGCCGTGCCTGCGCATCCAGTCACGGCAGCGCGAGGACTCGCGGATCGCCAGTCGCGCGAGTTGCTCGTTGGTGCGGCCACCGGTGACCTTCTTGAGGTCCTGCCAGAATTCTTCCTCGGGATAGGCGTCGGTGAGGACGTCCTGCGGGGCGTCGTGCATGCAACGCAGGTTGCGCGTGTGGCTCGAGTTGCCGCCACGCCATTCGCGCGGTGCGGCTTCCAGCAGCAGCACGGAAGCGCCCGCCTCGCGGGCGGTCAGTGCTGCACACAAGGCCGCATTGCCGCCGCCGATGACGAGCACGTCGGGGGTGCCCTGATTCGATGTGTCTTGCTTCATGTCCTGAACTCCATTCGGGGCGAATTGTTCTTCGCCTCCACTATCGCGTCGGACGCACCCCGTGCCCTAAGCTGCTCCGATATCGCCTCATCTCGAATCGAGATGGCTGGTCGTGACGCCGCGCCAGCGCCCCTCGTCAATGAGCTGTTTCACGACGCGGGTCACCATACCGCGCGTCGCCAGTGCGGCCGGCGACAGCTCGTCGTCGGAGAGACTGCACAGGAGATTCCGGCGGGACGTCCCTTCGTCCGTGATCTCGCTCCAACCCAGGCGCGACATCGCATCGGGCTGGCGCGCGAGCGCTGCCCAGGGCTGCAGCGTGGCCGCCATGCCGCGCGCCACCATGTCCATCAGCACATAGAGCGAATCGACTTCGGCGATGACTGCGGGACGCACGCCGAGCGCCGTGAACGCGGCGTCGATGACCCGCCGCAGACCGTGGCGCGGAGTCGGCAGCACAAGCGGGACGTCGACGATGTCTGCGAGGCGCGTCGGCAGGGCCGAGGGGCGTGTGTTGGCACCGCAGATGAAGAACAGACGCTCTTCCAGCAGGGGCTGCACACTGCACCGGCTCGCAGGCCCGGTGTCGAAGAGGACAGCGAGATCGAGCTCGCGGCCGTTCAACATCTGGCCAAGGTGACCGGACATGCCTTCGACCAGGTGAATGCGGATGTCCGGATAGTGCTCGCGCATCGCCTCGATCAGAGGGAGGCCGAGCACCCCGGACGTCGACGGCGCGAGTCCCACGCTGACGACCCCCGACAGGCGCGATTGCTGCGCGGCCGTCGCCGCCTCCATGGCATGGCGCAGGGCGAGCTGCGCATGGGCGAGGAAGGCGATGCCGGCATCGGTCGGCATCACCCCGGTCGCGGTACGCTGCAACAACCGTGTCGCGAGTTCGCCTTCAAGGCGCTGAATCTGCAGGCTCACCGCGGATTGAGCGATCCCGAGATCGAGCGCAGCCTGGCTGATGCTGCCGAGCTCGATCGTGCGCACCAGATAGCGCAGCTGTCTGAGTTCCATGCTGTAGCCCTCCTTTGGCGATCTCTCTCCGCGATGCGAGTCAGCGCCGCGCTAGTTCGTGCTCAGCACTGCCACGGTTGCGAGTTCGTCGGATTCCTCACATCCGTCCGGCGCACGCTTGACGACCGGGGCCGACTCGCGGGCGGGAGACTCCCTCCCGCGGAACGGCTGTGACCTGCTTTCCGGCAATGACCTTGTCTGCGTTGTGTCGCTCATCGCACCGCTCCCGCCGCCCGCTGCAGCACCTTGTCGACCATCACGCCGGCCTGCCCAAGGTAGTTCGCCGGATCGCACAGGAGCGCGAGCGCGGCACGGTCGAGGTGGATGTTGATCTCGGGATGCTCGGCCAGGATGTCGAGCAGCGGCCGGTTCGTGCGGATCGCCTCGCGGCACAGGTCATAAACCAGGTCGTGCGCGTACTCGCGGCCGATGTAGGGGCCGAGCCCCATCATGACCGCTTCGGACATGACGAGACCGTTGGTGATGTCGATGTTCGCGCGCATCTTTGCCGCGTCCACCTCGAGCCCCTCGAGCACGAAGCGCGTCTGCTTGAGCGCGCCGGCGAGGAGGCAGAAGGCCTCGGGCAAGGCGATCCACTCGATCTCCCACGGGCCGGTGGAGCGCTCGTGGTCGGCGATCATCGCATCCATCAGCGCGGCGGCGTGCTGGCGCACGACCGACACGGCGGCGTGGATGTAGCAGCTCGAGATCGGGTTGCGCTTCTGCGGCATCGTGCTGCTCGAACCGCGGCCCGGGTGGAAGGGTTCGAACACCTCGGCCACCTCGTGCTGCATCATCAGCTTGACGTCCATCGCGATTTTGCCGAGCGAACCGCCGACCAGGCCCAGGAAGGCGCCGACTTCGGCGATCGTGTCGCGCACCGTGTGCCATGCGATGTCCGGTTGGGCGAGACCGAGCTCCTCCATCAGGCCGGCCTGGGTCTCCATCGCGCCCCGCTCGATCGACGCGAGGGTGCCGCAGGCGCCGCCGAATTCGCCCATCAGCACGCGCGGTCGGAGCTGCGCGAGGCGCTCGCGGTGGCGCTCGATGCCGGCCAGGATCGCGGCGGTCTTGAAGCCGAAGGTGACGGGAATGGCCTGCTGCAGGTTGCTGCGGCCGATCACCGGCGTGTCGCGATGGCGGCGCGAGATGTCCACGAGGGCCGCAGAGATGCCCTGCAGGTCGGCGTCAACAAGCTCCAGGGCCTCGCGGATCTGCAGCACGGTCGCCGTATCGGTGATGTCCTGCGTCGTCGCGCCCCAGTGGCAGTACTCGCCCAGTTTGTCGCGGCACAACGCGTTGAGCTGCGAGACGACGCCGAGCACCGGATAGCCGATGCGCTCGGTCGCCGCACGCAGCTTGTCCATGTCGATCTTGTCGATGTCGCAGTTCTTGACGATCTCGTCGGCGGCTTCCTGGGGAATGATGCCAAGCCGCCCCTGCACGACGGCGAGTGCGCGCTCGATCTCGACGTATTTGGCGGTACGGTTGCGGTCGGACCAGACCTGACGCATCGCGTCGGTGCTGAAGATGTTGCCGAAAATGCTTGAATCGATGATGGTCGCGCCCATGGGGACGTCCTCCTGAATGCTTGAAATGTGGAAATGCTGGATTGGGGGCGTCCGGCTAGCCGTGGCTGGAACGGCTGCGAGCAACGATCGCCTGGGCCTTGAGCACCACCGGACGGTCGATCATCCGGCCGTCGAGCTGCACGGCACCCTCGGAGGTTTGCGCCGCCACGAGCACGCGCTCGGCCCACGCCAACTCCTCGGCGGACGGGCGGCACACTTCGTGGATGACAGCGACCTGCCTGGGGTGAATGCACAGCTTCGCGCCGAAACCGAAAGCGCGCGCGGAGGCAAAGTCCGCGCGGATACGGGCCTCGTCGTCGATTGCGGGCGTCACGCCTGCGACCGGGGAGGCAAGCTCGGCGCAGCGCGAAGCGATCGCGATGCGTGCCGAGGCGTAGGCGAGGCCGGCCTCGTCGCCCGAAAGATCGAGGTCGACCGCATAGTCCAGCGTGCCGAACGCGAGCCGCAGCACGCCCTCGGTCGCCGCGATATCGTCCACGTTGCGCACGCCGCGCGCCGTCTCGATCAGCGGCAACACCGCGACCGTCGGCGACACGGCGTCGACGACCTGACGAACCTGCTCGCGCCATTCGGTCTTCGGCAGCATGACCTGACGGATTCCGATGGCTTCGAGCAGCGCGAGGTCGTCCGCGAAGCATGGGGACTGCGCATCGTTGATGCGCACGACGATGCGTGACGCATCGTCCGCGTGGCCGGGGAACCAGTCCGCGATCGCATCCCGTGCGAGGGATTTCTCGGCGGCGGCAACGGCATCCTCCAGATCCAGGACGATTGCCCCGGCTCCGGCAGCCAGCGCCTTGTCGAAACGCTCGGGCCGGTTCCCCGGCACGAAGAGATAGGTGATCGGCATCCGCATGGCCTGAACTCCCGCCGCTCAGATCACGCCGTCACGGCGCAGGGCCGCGATGCGTTCGGCTTCGTAGCCGAGTCCCGCGAGGATCGCCGCGCTGTGCTCGCCGAGCGCGGGAACGGGGTCCATGCGCGGCTCGCCTTCCTCCCAGGAGCCCGGCGGCAGCAAGGCCGGGACGGCGCCGGCGGCGGTGCCAACCTCACGCCAGCGACCGCGCGCCTTGAGCTGCGGGTGGTCCCACACGGCGTGCATGTCATTCACGTGGGCGTTGGCGATCTGGGCCTCTTCCAGGCGCGCGATGACCTGCTCGGCGGTCAGTGCGCTAAAAGCGTCGAGGATGATCGCGCGCAACTCATCACGTGCGGCGCTGCGCCGCGAGTTGGTGGAGAAGCGTTCCTCGCGTGCGAGCCCGGGCTGCAACAGCACCTTCTCGCAGAAAGCGCCCCATTCCCGTTCGTTCTGCAGACCGAGCATGACGACCTTGCCATCGCCGGCCGGAAACGGTCCGTAGGGATAGATCGTTGCGTGCGAGGCACCGGTGCGGCGCGGCGGCGAAGCGCCGTCGAAGGCGTAGTAAAGCGGATAGTTCATCCACTCGACGAGGCTCTCCAGCATGGAGATATCCAGGTGCTGACCGCGGCCGGTCTTTTGCCGCTGCAGCAGAGCCGCGAGGATGTTGCTGTAGGCGTACATGCCGGCCGAGATGTCGGCGATCGACGGCCCCGCCTTCGACGGCTCGGCTTCCGTGCCGGTCACCGAGAGGAAACCCGACTCGCTCTGGATCAGCAGGTCGTAGGCCTTCTTGTCGCGATAGGGGCCGTCGCTGCCGTAACCCGAGATGTCGCACACGATGATCTCCGGCTTCAATGCGGAAAGTTCGCGGTACGACAGGCCCAGACGGGCGGCGGCACCCGGCGCGAGGTTCTGCACGACGATGTCGGCCTCCTCGACGATCAGGCGCTTGAGGATCGCCTGCGCCTCCGGATGTTTGACGTCCAGCGTCAGGCTCTCTTTCGAGCGGTTGGTCCACACGAAATGCGACGCCAGGCCGCGCACGCGCTCGTCGTAGCCGCGCGCAAAATCGCCGACACCCGGGCGCTCGACCTTGATCACGCGCGCGCCGAGATCGGCGAGCTGACGTGTCGCGAATGGCGCGGCGATCGCGTGTTCGAGCGTGATGACGGTAATGCCTTCCAGGGGTCTCATTGCTCGTTCCTCACTTGATCACCGCGGTGGCTTCCATCGTCAGCCAGCCTTCGTGGTCCTTCGCCCACAGGCGAATCGTCTTGCCGTCCGCCTGCGGCTCGCCGCAGACGAAGAAATGGTTGATGTCGAACACCGGGCGGATCGCGCGAAACTCGTAACGCACGACTTCCGCGTCGGGCAGCTGGTGGCGCAGTAGGTCCAGCAGCAGCGTCGCGATCATCGGGCCGTGGACGATCAGGCCGGGGTAGCCCTCGGTTTCCGTCACGTACTTGCGGTCGTAGTGGATGCGGTGGCCGTTGAAGGTCAGCGCCGAGTAACGGAACAGCAGCACGTCGTCCGGCACCCACTTCTTCTCCCACATCGAGCTCGCGGGGGCCGCCTTCGGCGGCGGCGCGACGTCGTCGGGTTTCGGTGCTTCGCGGTAGACGATGTCGTGGAACTCCGTGAGAGCGACGTCCGATTCCCCCTCGCGGCGGATCTCGTGGCGCACCTTCACGAACACCAATGGGCCCGTGCGTCCGGTCTTCTCGGTGACGTCGTGGATCGTGGACGTGCGCGTCATCGCATCGCCGATGCGCAGCGGCTTGTGGAACTCGAACTGGCTGCCCGCCCACATGCGACGCGGCAGCGGCACCGGCGGCAGGAAGCCGCCGCGCTTGGCGTGGCCGTCGGGGCCGATTTCCGACTGCTTGTGCAGCGGCAGGAAGTACAGCCAGTGCCACAGCGCAGGCAGGGCGGTGCCGGCTTGTGGGCGAAGGGCATCGCGGTCGAAGGTCGCAGACAGCGCGGCATACGGGGTCGCCGTCGCGATGTCGGAGACTTCCTCCGCGCGGCCGATCCATTCTTTGAGGTTCATGTTGGGTTCTCCGTGGGGTATGACGAGGATGACTCGCTCCCCCGACGGCCCCGCTGGGGCCGCCGGGCACGCATCACATCATTCCGAGGGTCTTGGGCAGCCACAGCGTGAGCGGCGGCCAGTAGGTGACGATCGCGAGGAACACCAGCATCGTCAGCAGCCAGGGGCCGACGGCCTTGCTCATGTCCGTCAGGCCGAGCTTGCTGATGCCGCTCGCGACGTAGAGGTTCAGGCCGACCGGGGGCGTGATCATCCCGATCTCCATGTTCACCGTGATCATGATTCCGAAATGCACCGGATCGATGCCGAGGCTCATCGCGATGGGGAACAGGATCGGCGCGAAGATCAGGATGATCGACGCCGGTTCCATGAAGTTGCCCGCGATCAGCAGGATGATGTTCGCCATCAGCAGGAAGCCGATCACCCCCAGGCCACTCGCGACGATCCATTCGGACATTGCCTGCGGGATCTGCTCGTTGGTGAGCAGGAACGAGAACATCACGGCGTTGGTGATGATGTAGAGCAGCATCGCCGACAGGTTCGCCGACGAGATCAACACCTGCTTGAGATCGGACAGGCGCAGATCCTTATAGACGAAGGTGGCGATAACGAACGCATAGACCGCACTCATCGCCGCTGCCTCGGTCGCGGTGAAGATGCCGGTGTAGATCCCGCCCATGACGACGATGATCAGCAGCAAACCCCAGATCGACTCGCGGAACGCCTTGGCGCGCTGCGCCCAGGTCGCACGGGCGGCGCGCGGATAGTTGTTCTTGCGCGCGATCCACCAGGTCGTGAACATCAACATCGCGGCAAGCACCAGGCCCGGAATGACCCCCGCCATGAACAGTGCGCCGATCGAGCTGTTGGTCGACACCGCGTACATCACCATCGCGATCGACGGCGGAATCAGGATGCCCAAGCCGCCGGCGGAGGCAACCACACCCGCACCGAACTTGTTCGGGTAGCCCGCCTTGACCATCGCCGGCAGCAGGATCGAACCGATTGCCACGACCGTCGCCGGGCTCGAACCCGACACGGCGGCGAACAGCGAACACGCGACCACAGCACTCAAACCGAGACCGCCAGGCATGTGCCCAACCATCGAGGTCGCAAACGCGATCATCCGTTTCGCTACGCCGCCATGCGTCAGGAAGTTGCCCGCCAGGATGAAGAACGGCACCGCCATGATTTCGAACTTCTCGATGCCGGTGAAGAGCTTGAGGGCGACACTCTCGATCGGCACCTGGGTCATGAAGAACAGGAAACTCAGGACCGTCAGGCCGAGCGAGATGGAGATCGGCATGCCGCTGATCATCAGGACCAGCAGCAGCACGAATATGACAGCGGCGCTCATCGCACACCCCCGGTCTTGTCATGGATTTTCTTGCCGAGGTCGCGCGGATACACGTCGCTCGGGTCGGGCATGTCGAGCCCGACGTCGACCTCCTCGTCCATGCCTTCGACATGGCCGTGGTCGTGATGCGGCAGTTCGCCGGTGCGCATGAAGGACCCGCATACCTGCAGGAAGCGGAAACACATCAGGGCGCTGCCGAGCGGGATCGCGGAATAGACAACCCAGGTCGGCCACTCGAGGTCGACCGTCGTCGGCCCCTCCAGCGCTTCGCCCGTATCGAGGCCCAGTGCGCTGAAGATCGCGTAGTGGGCACCGTTCTCCCACACGAAATGGCCGCCCAGCGTTGCGATGATGCCGGTGAAGAACGCACCGGCGAGCAGGCCGAAGATGACGAACTTGGCGCGCGTGCGATCGGGCAGACGGTTGATCAGCACATCGACGCCGACGTGGATGCCGGTACGCACGCCGTAGGCGGCGCCGAACTTGGCCATCCACACGAACATGATGATCGTGAGCTCCTGCGCCCAGCTCATGTTGATCGAGATGAGCCAGTCCTGCACGACGGGAATCGGGAGTCCAGCGCCGTAGCGATGGATCACTGCAGCGAAGGTAATGACCGTCGCGCCGCCAATCAGGAGCGTGACGAGCCATTCCTCCAGAGCATCGAGGAATTTCATGGGGATCTCCTTGCGGAGTTGGGGGGAGCGGCAGACGGACGATCGCGCCCGGCCTGCCGTGGGGGAATGCTTAGTTCTGTGCGACCGTAGCGGTTTCCTTGCGGATCGCGTCGATCAACTCACGCCCGACGCGGGGGGCCATCTCTTCCTGAACGGGCATCATGGCCTTCATCCAGGCGTCCTTCTCCTGCGGGGACAGCGCATGGACTTCCGTCTTGCCGGAGGCCTTGATCGCGGCCAGAGACTTCGCATCGTCCTCGACGGCGACCTTGCGATTGAACTCGGTCGCGTCCTTGATTGCAGCCTCGAGTTCCGTGCGGATATCCTCGGGCAGCTTGTCCCAGAAGGGCTTGTTGGCGACGACCACGTAGCCGCTATAGGTGTGATTGGTCAGCGTCAGGTACTTCTGCACCTCGTACTGCTTCTGCGTGTAAAGATTGGAGAGGTTGCCGTCGGCCCCGTCGACCACTCCGGTCTGGAGCGCCTGGTAGACCTCGGAGAACGCCATCGTCTGCGGCAGTGCGCCAATCGAGCGCATGATCGACTGATTCACCTTCGATGAGTTGATCCGGATCTTCTGCCCCTTGGCCTGGTCGGGCGTGCTGATTGGCTTGTTCGAACTGAGGACGCGGAAGCCTGCATCCCAGTACGAAAGCCCGACGAAGCCGCGCGGCTCGAGTTTCTTCAGCAGTGACGCCCCGATCGGCCCCTGGGTGATACGGTGCAGTGCGGCGTCATTCGGGAATATGTACGGGAGATCGAAGACCTCGAACTCCTTCACGCCCGCAGGCCCGAACTTGCCCGCAACCGGCGCCAACATATGCACGGACCCCATCTGCAGCGCTTCGAGCTCCTCCTTGTCCTTGTACAAGGTGCTGTTCGCGTAGATCTCGACCTTCACGCGGCCCTTCGTGCGTTCCTCGGCCACCTTCTTGAAGTGCTCGGCTGCGCGCCCCTTGGGCGTGTCGGCGGCTGCGACGTGTGCGAACTTGATGACGATCGGGCTCTGCGCGAACGCCCCGCCGGAAAAGGCGATACCGACTGCAGCGGTCAATGCAATGATGGTTCTCATGTTTGGTCTCCTTGGTGTGAGCGTGAAACTTTTGTGGTTACGGTGATGAATCAGGTCGCCGTCCGCACGTACACCTCGCCACTGAGCAGTGGTCGGGCAGACGTCACGATCGAGGCGGAGTCGATGACCGGCACGTCGTGGATGGCATGCGGTGCGATGTGCAGGTCACAGGCCATCTGGCCGCTTGGGTGCTCGATGACGATGCGGTATGGGGTGTTCTCGTCGATCTCCGCGAGTTCCTCGGCGACGGTGTCCGGCGTGTGACATGCAGCGGCCAGTGCCAATGCGCCCGTGGCCGCGTGCACCGGATGGCAGCTCGAGGGCACGAAATAGCGCGACGCAATGCTTCCACCGTTGCGCGGCGCCGCGATCATCGCGATCTTCGGTACCCCGCGATCGGGTGAAACCTCCAGCCTCATGAGGGCCGCGGCGGCAACGCGAAGCGACTCCAGGCGCTGAAGAAAGTCGGTGTCGCTGTCGAGTTCTTCCTTCGACTCGTGCCCTGTCTTGCCGAGAGAGACCGCCTTCACGAAAACGATGGGAATCGCGAAATCCATGCAGGTAACGGGAAGCCCATCGATGACATCCTGGGCATTTCCGGTCGGGAGCAGGCGCCCGGTCCGCGTCCCCGCCGGATCGAGAAAATTGAGGGTCACGGGTGCGCTGGTGCCCGGCACGCCGTCGAGATGAAAGCTCCCCTCGTAGGTCACTTTTCCACCGGGCGTCTGCACGATCGCCTCGACTTGCTTGCCGCTATTGATATTCAGGATGCGAACGCGCGTGACCGGGCTGGACGCCTTGACCAGACCGCGTTCGAGTGCAAACGGCCCCACCGCCGCGAGCATGTTGCCGCTGTTGGGCAGCACATCCACCAGATCCCGGGCGACCGAGACTTGTGCGAAGAGATACTCCACATCGACATCGGGCCGGCGCGACGGCGCCACGATCACGACCTTGCTGCTCAGATCGTTTCCGCCGCCCATGCCATCGATCTGCCGAAGATCAGGGGACCCCATCGCTGCGAGCAGAAGGCGATCGCGGGCGGTCGTGTCGTCGGGCAGGCTCTCCGCGAGGAAGAACAACCCCTTCGACGATCCGCCTCGCATCAGCACACACGGAATGTGATCCACTTGCCTGTCTCCTTATTGCACGTTCTGCTGTTTTGTGAGGCAATGTTAGTCACGCTGGAGTGATTACTGAAATGCAACGGATGTCGGTTTTATTGCGATTTGAGCATAGCCGAATCCTGCCGCCCTGCTTGAGTGCGAGGACACAAGATGAAGATCGATTTCGACGGCATCCAGGCGTTCGTGGTGATTGCCGAACTGGGCGGATTCAGCAAGGCCGCGGAGCACCTCCATGTCACGCAGACGGCGCTGACACGCCGCGTGCAGAAACTCGAGAGCTACCTCGGATTGCGGCTCCTCGACCGCACGACGCGCTACGTCGAGCTCACGGCCGTCGGGCGCGAGTTTCTTCCCCAAGCCAAGGCCATCGTGGGGGAGATGACGCTTGCTGTCGGCCGACTGAAGGACATGTCGAAAAATGCCCGCGGGAGCTTCACCCTCGCCTGCGTGCCCACCATGGCCTCACACGTCCTGCCGGCGGCGATCCGGCGCTACCGGGAATCCCATCCGGGCAACAGGGTGCGTTTGATCGACACGACCGCTTTCGAAGTCCGCGACGCTGTGCTCCACGGTCAAGCCGAACTCGGAATCGGAATCCCGACAGAGCGCCATCCGGAGCTTCTCGAAACGCCGCTCCTGGAAGACCCGCTGATGTTCTTTTGCCGCGAGGAACATCCCCTCAGTCATCGAGAAGCGGTTACCTGGTCAGATATGCGCGAAACCGAGCTGGTGGTCGTCAGTAGCATGACTGCCACACGGGTTTTCATGGACTACCAACTGGCGAAGCGCGGAATCAGCCTCAGCGGGGCCTACGAAGTTCAACACCACGCCACGGCCATCAGTCTCGTCGCCGCGGGTGTCGGGACGGCCATTCTTCCTGCATCGACGCTCGAGGAGGGGGCCCGGCCGGGCGTCTGCCGGATTCCATTGGTCAGCCCGGTTGTGAAAAGAAGAATCACTCTGCTTCGTCGCAAGAACAGCACCCTATCGCCTGCGGCGAACGCATTCTTTGAGTTACTCAAGAGCGGCACCCCGTGAGGGGCTGAATCAATGGGATGGACGCCTCCTTCGTTTCGAGTGGTTGATCAGCGCTTCCACTCTGGCACATCGATGCCTACTCGGGTGGGGGCGTCCATCCCATTGATTCAAAACCGTTGAAGGGGGCGCGGGTTGAAACCGCCGCCTTCCTTGTGAAACTCAACGGCGGGACGCAGTGCGCGGGCGGTCTTTGGATCAAGGGTCAAAGGGGTTCTCTGTTGCGGTTCGCGGCTACTGGTCCTCACTTCGCTGGCGACTTACATGAACTCCTCGATCTCACGCAAAGGACTCCGCATTGCACCACTCGGTGCGGTCGCCGTACCGGTGGCCCCCGACGACCGATTGCGTGGGGCAACCGCAAGTTTGAGCTTGTTACTGGGGTGAAACACCACCACGCGGCGCGCGCTGATGAGCGCGGTTTCGCCCGTTTTCGGATTTCGTCCGGGACGTGCGCGCTTTTCACGTAATTGAAAGCTTCCAAAGCCCGACAGTATGGAAGTTCAGGTCCTGAAGAGTAAATTTCGGTGTCCCTTGACACGGAGAATGCGAATCCTGCACGGCATCTACCTGTGTGCTACTTTGCTGGCGTCTCCTATCATGGAACTGCCAGATCCTTACCCCCTTGCCCATGGCTATCAACAATCCGACATCCATTTCGCCAATGGCTGATCCGCGAGGTCAGGAGATGGCAGCCATGACTCGCGTCGACGATGTGTCTGAACTTGGCAACGAGTTGGCCGCGTGGGACGCCGTTTACGAGCAACTTTCGCCAGGTGTCTTCAACGGGAGCATCCGCGAGATCTGGATTGACGAGCGCCTCGAGATTCTTTGGGAAGTCGGGAGTCAGGCGATATGGACCGCGGGGAGTAACGTCGAGGGAATGGTGTCACTCGGCGTTCCGGTCGCTTCGGGGGCGGCGGGGATCTATTGCGGAGTCCCGCTTGACGACGGCGCGGTCTCATTCTTGCCGGCCGGCAAGGAGTTCGAGATTTATTGTCGGGGCAGGATGGACATTGTGTCGGCGACAATTGGCGAAACACTCCTCGCTGAGTTTGCTGCAGGGGAATCCCTTCAATTGGCTGACCGGATTTTCCGACAGCCCTTGGTGCGACAGCATCCACTTCAGGCGGCAAAGCTCCGCAGGGGGCTCGCGGAGATAGTCCGGGCCGTCCACCTCCATCCGGAGTTGCTGAAAATCGATGCGAGCCGGAAAGCGATGCGCGACTGCGTGCTCACACTGGCTCTCGAAGCGTTCGACGTCAATGCGAAGCGAACGTCGTGGAACCTGCACCCGAGCGCAAAGGCCTGGATCGTCCGCACTATTCGCGAACACGCGCTGGCCCACCCCGAAGATCAGCTCAATATCGGAGACCTATGCCGCTTCTACCGAATCTCCCGCCGCTCCCTGCAATATGCGTTCGAAGAGCTCACGGGGATGGGGGCGGTGCAATTCCTTCGTAACGTTCGCCTGAATGCAGTACGTCGCGAGATCCGGCGACTTGCGTCGAATCCTGTAGAGTCGATTGCCGGGATCGCTGCCCGATGGGGTTTCTGGCATCTGCCGCGATTCGCAGAGTACTACCGGGGCCTGTTCGGGGAACTGCCTTCGGAAACGCGGAAGCAGGGCTCCCAATTGAATACGCCGGAAAGCTGAGAGTCCGCCGGGTCGATCGACACTGCACCGCAGCACGAATTTCGTGCTGAAAGCGGATACCGCCCCGTCGGTCTTCTTCACTAGTCTCACCTCCACGACTCGAACCTGAGGTTCGAGCGAAACAAACAACGCAGGCCGTTGCCAACCAAGCAACCGGCCTCGACGGAGGAGACTAGGAACCATGCAAAAACCATCTTCGGATGGCTCGTCGGCTAATGCCCCGCACGAGCTGTCGGATTCGGCAAGAGCATCCCGGCGCAATTTCCTGCGGCTGGCAGGGGCCGCGGCAGCGGGTTCAGCCCTGTCTATCGACGTAAACGCGGCGGCGAGGTCAGGCGCCATGAAAAAGCCTGACGTCGTGGTCGTGGGCGGCGGCTTTGCCGGCGTCACGGCTGCACGCGAGCTGGCGCATGCGGGGGCGCGCGTGCTGTTGCTCGAAGCGCGCAATCGACTCGGAGGCCGGACCTTCTATACGCAGTTCGGTGACAAGAAGGTCGAGCTGGGAGGTACCTGGGTTCACTGGTCCCAGCCCCACGTGTGGGCTGAGATCATGCGTTACGGCCTGGACCTCGAGGAAACCATCGGCGCGTCGGCGCCCGAGCGCGTGATGTGGTTGTCGGAGGGGAAGGTGCAGGAAGTGCCCATCGAGGACAGCATGAAATTGCTGATCGATGCGAGCAATCGCTTCCACGAGGGCTCCGAGAAGGTCTTCCCGCGGCCCTATCTGCCCTTCCTGCCGGACGATGGTGCGATGCTCGATGAACTGTCCATTGCGGATCGCATCCGGCAGCTGAACCTTCCGCCTGTCCAGCGCGATCTGCTCGCCGGCCTGATGGCGACCAATTGCCACAACCGCACCGGTGACGGCGCGTTCACCGAGATGTTGCGCTGGTGGACGCTGGCCGACCGTGACGTGTTGCGCCTCTTCGATGCCTGCGCGCATTACAAGCTGAAGGGCGGCACTTCCTCGCTGATCGATCGCATGGTCGGCGACGGCGGCTTCGAGGTGCGCCTGTCGACGGCCGTATCGTCGATCAAACAGTCGGCCGCCGGCGTCGTCATCACCACGGAGGCCGACGAGCGGATCGAGGCGCGGTACGTCGTCATGGCGATTCCCGTCAACACCACGGGCGCGATCGAATTCCAGCCTGCGCTGTTGCCGGGCAAGCAGGCGATGGCGCGCGAGCACCACGCCGGCGCCGGTCACAAGGTGTACATGAAGGTCAAGGGCGAACTCGGCTCCGTCATGATGTATGCGCCCGAATCCGAACCCTTGAACCTGATCTTCACGGACCATCCGGGCGCTGACGGTGGAACGCTGATCGGATTCGGCGTGCCCGATTTCGAAGGCTTCGACGTGCACAACCCGAAGTCGGTCGAGCCCTTCATCCGCAAATTCCTGCCGCATGTGAGCGTGACCGAGGTGCTCGCCTACGACTGGCATCTCGATCCGTACTCGCTCGGCACCTGGTGCACCTACCGGCCCAGACAGTTCAGCCGTTATGTGCGGGATCTGCGCTCGCCCGAAGGACGCTTGTTCTTCGCTGGGGCAGACATCGCCGCGGGCTGGCGCGGCTTCATCGATGGCGCAATCGAATCCGGTCTGCAGGTCGCGCAGGCGGTGTCCGGCGCGCTGCGCCAGAAAGCATAAGGGGACGGTGCGATGAAGCTTGTGATTGCCCTCGGGGCAGGGCTTGCCCTGTCCGCTGCCGCCGCCCTTTCGGCCAGCGCAGCACAAACCGCGTCCGGTCCGCTGGCCCAGTGCGTGGCCTGCCATCCGATTGAGAAGGGTGCCCCGCACACGGTCGGTCCCAACCTCAACGGCGTATTCGGCCAAGCGGTGGCGCACGCGCCGGGCTTCGTGTTCTCGAAGTCCCTGCGGGCGCGTGGCGGGAACTGGACCGAGGAAGAACTGCACCGTTGGCTTGAGGCACCGCAGACCTACGCCCCCGGTACCAAGATGGCCTTTTCCGGGCTGAAGGACGCCGTGGCGCGGCAGGAAGTCATCGACGCGCTGAAGGGACTGCGCTGATACGCGTAGTCCGCTGCTTTGCCGAATGAAACGGATATTCCGATCCGACTCAAGGAGAGACGACAGATGATGAAACGAGTTGTGCTTGCTGCCATGGCTTCGATGGCGGTCCCGCTTGCCGCCCACGCAGCCGGCGAGGAATTCGCGAGGGCCCTGGATCAGCGTTATCGCGCGGTCGAGGCGGCCATCGAGGCCCGCGACGGTGCGCGCTGGTACGAGGAAATGTATACGGCGGACACCGTTGTGACAGGCGAGGGGACAAAGGAGGTCCTCCGCGGTCGAGCGGCGCTCCTGCCTGTGGTGATGGACATCGCCAAGAGCACACGGAGCTGCGCGATCAAGCCTGACGGCGCGCGCCAGGCCTCCGCCGGCCTTGGTTATTCCTTCGCGACCTACCGTTGCAGCCCCGCCGACACGAGCGCGGCCGACTACGAGGTTCGCGCGCTGTTCGTATGGAAGAAGACCCGTGCCGGCTGGCGGGTCGTGGCCGAGAGCTACACGATGGGCAGCATGTAGGACGCCGAGGCGGCGTACGACGCCGCCCGGATGCAAAACGACAACAACGCACGACGATGCGAGGAGACAAGGATGAAAGCATTACGCACAACGGGCCTGCTGACGCTGGCCCTGGCCGCCGGCGCCGCATTGGCGGCCGCGCCTCAGGACGCCGACAGGCTCGGTAAGGATCTCACCCCGCTGGGTGGCGAGAAGGCCGCCAACAAGGACAACTCGATTCCTGGATGGCAGGACGGAGGCGCGCTCAGCCCCGGGTGGGCCTATGGAAAGCCGCGCGGCAACTTCTTCAAGTACAAGGATGACAAGCCGCTCTACACGATCGATGGCTCGAATGCCGACAAGTACGCGGACAAGCTGGGTGAAGGCCAGCGTGCCCTGCTCAAGACGCTGAAGAACTACCGCATGGACGTGTACCCGACGCATCGCCACTGCTCGGCGCCGGACTTCGTGCAGGACAGCACCCGGAAGAACATCACCGCAGCCAAGCTGGGAAGCGATGGCTGGAGCCTCGCCGAAGCGGTCGTGCCTGGCGTCCCGTTCCCGGTGCCGACGAGCGGAATCGAGGTGCTGTGGAACGCCAAGATGAAATACGCGGGCGTCGGCATCACCTTGCCCGCGCAGTGGACGATGCTCTCGCCGCGGGCGAGCGGCGGCGACTGGATCGAGGCGAAGTCGACGCAGACCTACTACTACCCGTGGGGACGCAAGGGCGCCAAGAAGCTCAGCGAACTGCCTCCAGTCGAGTACAACACCTATTTCGCCTACGCGTCGCCCACCGCGCTCGCCGGTCAGGCGCTGCTCGTCACCTCCTACACCGACAAGACGGGTGACACCTTCTACTACTTTCCAGGCCAGCGCCGTGTGCGCCGCATGCCGAGTTATTCGTACGACGCACCGCAGATCGGCTTCGAGAATCAATACACGATGGACGAGCCGCGCGTGTTCAACGGTCCGGCCGACCGGTTCGACTGGAAGCTGATCGGGAAGAAGGAGATGTATGTCGCGTACAACGCGTTCGGCATGTACGACCCGGCGGCTGACCGCCACAAGGTCGTGACCCCGGAGGGCGTCGATGCGAAGGCGGCGCGCTACGAGCTGCATCGCGTGTGGGTCGTCGAGGCGACGGCAAAAAGCGGCGTGCGCCACGTGGCGCCGAAGCGCCGGTTCTACTTCGACGAGGATTCGTGGGCGCTGATGGGAGCCGAGGATTACGACGCGCAGGGCAAGCTCTGGAAGGTGCGCGAAAGCTTCCTGATCCCCGTCGCCGAGACCGGCACCTGCGACAACCCGGCCTTCGTGCAGTACGACCTCGCGTCCGGCCGAGTGCTGTACGACCAGGGTTCGCTGGGCGCCGGGCAGGACATGGCGTGGGCGACCGAGCCGAACGATCCCAAGTACCGGGACGATTTCTACACGCCCGACAACCTGCGGGCGATCAGCGACCGCTGATCCTCCAGCCTCTCCCGAAATCCGATCTCTCTTCGCCGCGACCGGGGCTGTCCCCGGCCGCCGGAGACCCTTTCGAGGTAAGAAACGATGAGCATCCATCTGAAACGGACGGTGCTGTGTCTCGCTTTCGCGGGCATTTTCGCCCCCGCGGCGCAAGCGTTCCAGTTCGAGGCGGGTTCGATCACCGGTTCGTTCGACACCACCCTCACGCTCGGCTTCGGCCAGCGTGTCGAAGGCCAGCGTTGCGATCATCACGGCGATCAATCCACAAGCTGCGGCGCCGGTGCGAACACCGTGCAATGGGGGAACGCCGACGACGGCAATCTCAACTACGACAAGGGCGATCTCTTCACGACGCACCTGAAGGGCTCGCATGAACTGCTGCTGAGCTTCCCCGACGAATGGAAGTTCATGGGCCGCGTCGGCTGGCTGTACGACTTCGTCGCGGATGAGACCGCGCGCACCTCGCTCGACGGCGAGGCGAAGCGCGCCGTCGGCCGCTATGCGCGGCTCTACGACCTGTGGGTGAGCAAGGAGCTCGATTTCGGCGGCCAGCGCGCCCGCGTGCGGCTCGGCAACCAGGTTGTGAGCTGGGGCGAGAGCTTGTTCATGGTCGGCGGCATCAATTCCAACGTCGCGATGGACCTGCAGCGCCTGTCGTCGCCCGGCGTGCAGCTGAAGGAGGCCTTCCTGCCGTCGCCGATGCTGAGCGTGGCGACAGGGCTCGGCCGCGGCGTGAACCTCGAGGCCTACTACCAATTTCAGTGGAAGCAGTACGAGTTTCCGCCTGCGGGAACCTACTTCTCGATGGGCGACACCTTCGACAAAGGGCGCGATAAGCTGCTGTATTTCACGCCCGACGCGGCGAGCCGTATCCGCACGCCGGGCGATCCGCTGTTCGGGCAGTCGCTGTCGAGCGCGAAGGCCTCGATGCTGGCGGCAGGCGAAGCCTTTCCGGTCGGCCGCGACGACGATCCGCGCGACAGCGGGCAGTACGGCGTCTCGCTGAAGGTCCGCCCCGCAGGCTGGGACGTGGACCTGGGCTTCTACTATCAGCGCTTCCACGACAAGACGCCGAACTTCCAGTACTGGAACGCGCAGAACAACACGAAGGTGTATTTTCTGGAAGACCGCGAGCTGTACGGCATCAGCGCGAACACGTCGATCGGCAACTGGGCGGTCGGCGCGGAACTCTCCTACCGGCCCAAGGATGCGGTCGCCACGAGCGTGTGCCTCGATCCGGCGACAGGCGGACTCGCGGGCGTCGACGAGTGCAACGGCTCGATCGACAGGGAGCGCTACCAGCTCCACCTCACCGGCATCCTCAGCCTGACGCCCAGCGACCACGGCTGGTTCCTCGACCTCGTAGGCGCGCAGACCGGTACCTTCCTCGGCGAGGCCGTCGCGATCGCCTACCCGGGCGTGAGCTCGAACAAGGTGTTCACGCGCACTCGCAACGGCGTGAGCTACCAGCAGCTTCCCGCGGCGGGCGCGTGGACCTATCTCGACGCCAACGGCGCCTTCAAGGGGGTGGGCGACGAGCTGTCCTGGGGCTACATGTTCGATTTCAGCCTGACCTACGACAGCACGCTGATTCCCGGCTGGCAGGTGATCCCGGGCGTGTTCCTGTCGCACGCGGTCCAGGGCAACACGCCGAACTTCATGGCGAACTGGATGGAGGGCGCGAAGTCGGCCAACTTCTACGTGCTCTTCAACCGCAATCCGGCCACGTGGCAGGCGGGCATCAACTACACGAAGTTCTGGGGCGGCGACATGCCCGTCAGCGCTCCGTTCCGCGACCGCGACTTCATCGGCGGATTCGTTTCGCGCAACTTCTGACGAGGCCACGCAGCGGCTGCCCGAAGCGCCGCTGCGTCATCCGCGGCACCCAACCCCACAGAGCACCTACACATGCTGAATCCACTCAGCGTCGACGAGGTCGACAGCTTTCTCACCCGCAGCCTGCGACGGCTGGAGGCATTCTGCTTCGGCCAGCGGCGCACCGTCCTGATCCTGCTCGCGCTATTTACCGGGCTCATGGGGTGGTTCGCGCTGCAGCTGCGCATGGACGCCGGCTTCGAGAAGCAGATGCCGGTCGGTCACGAATACATCCAGACCTTCAACCAGTACCGCGACGACGTGCTCGGCGCGAACCGGCTGAACATCGTCGTCAAGGCGCGCAAGGGCACGATCTGGACGCAGGACGCGCTCACGCGTCTTTATGAAGTGACGCAGGCGGTGAGCTTCCTGCCGAATATCGACCGGCTGGGTGTGCAGTCCCTGTGGACGCCGAACTCCTTCGTCAACGAGATCACCGAGGAAGGCTTTCGCGCCGATCCGCTGATCGCGGGCACGATCATGCCGAAGGATCTGACGCCCGACGTCCTCGCGGCGATCCAGCGCGCGGCGAGCCAGGGCGGCTTCGTCGGGACACTGGTGGCCCGCGACCAGACTAGCGCGATGATCGTCGCCGAGCTGCTGGAGCACGACCGCGACGGCAATCGCGTCGACTACGTCGCGTACAACCGCATCCTCGAAGAGCAGCTGCGCAGCAAGTTCGAGGACGGCGAGTTCGAGATCCAGATCATCGGCTTTGCCAAGCAGATCGGCGACATCGCCGACGGAGCATCGGCGGTGCTCGAGTTCTGCGCTATCGCGCTGCTGCTGACGGCGCTTGCAGTGTACTGGTATTGCCAGTCCGTGCGCTTCACGCTGCTGCCCATCGTGTGCTCGCTCACCTCGCTGGTATGGCAGTTCGGCACCTTGAAGCTGCTCGGCTACGGACTCGATCCGCTCGCCGTGCTGGTGCCTTTCCTGGTGTTCGCGATCGGCGTTTCGCACGGCGTGCAGCAGATCAACTTCATCGTGCGCGAACTCTCCCACGGCCGCAGCACCGACGAGGCTGCGCGCGCGAGCTTCACCGGGCTGCTGATCCCCGGCACGCTCGCCCTCGTGACCGCCTTCGTGTCCTTCGTGACCCTGGTCCTGATCCCCATTCCGATGGTGCGCGAGCTGGCGATCACCGCATCTCTGGGGGTCGGCTACAAGATCGTCACCAACCTCGTGATGCTGCCGCTGGCCGCGTCGCTGTGCCATTTCACGAAGGACTACGCCGACCGCGCGATGCTCAAGCGCGAGCGGCGCGCGACCTGGCTGCGGACGCTCGCGCGCGTCGCCGAGCCGCGCAACGCCGCGATCGTCATCGCCGTCACGGCGGCCGTCTTCGTCACGGCGGTATGGCAGAGCAGCGACCGGGTCGTCGGCACCGTGCAACCCGGAGCCCCGGAGCTGCGGCCCGAGGCGCGCTTCAATCGCGACGCGGTGGCGATTTCCGGCAGCTACGACACGGGCCTCGACTGGCTCACCGTGATCTTCGAGGCGCCGCCGGAGTCGTGCGAGAACGTGAAGGTCGGCCTCTACCAGGATCGCTTCGTCGCCGCGATGCAGTATGTGCCGGGAGTGCTGTCCGCGCTGTCCTTCTCTGGGCAGCTGCGCACCTACAACGAGGGCTACAACGAGGGCAATCCGAAGATGTCGGTGGTGCCGATCGATGCCGGCAACTACGCCTCCCTCGCGACTGAGATCGGCCGCGTGCGCGGCTTCATGAACAAGGATTGCAGCATGACGGCAGTCCATCTGTTCCTGACCGACCACAAGGCCACGACGATCGATCGCGTGATCCGGGAAGTGAAAACCTTCCGCGAACGTGACCGGGAAGACGGGATCGGTATCCGGCTCGCGTCGGGCAACGCCGGCGTGCAGGCGGCGGTGAACGAGGAGGTGCACAAGTCGGAACTCCCGATGATGCTCTACGTCTATGCGGCGATTGTGATCCTCGTCGCCCTCGTGTATCGGGATTTCCGTGCCGTGATCGCGTGCTGCCTGCCGCTCACGGTCGGCACCTTCATCGGCTACTGGTTCATGAAGGAGCTGGAGATCGGGCTAACGGTGGCGACGCTCCCGGTGATGGTGCTGGCGGTGGGGATAGGCGTGGATTACGCCTTCTACATCTACAACCGCCTGCAGTTGCACCTCGCCAACGGCCAGCACATCGTCAAGGCGCTGGAACACGCGATCCTCGAAGTCGGCACCGCGACCATCTTCACCGCGATCACGCTGGCGGTCGGCGTAGCGACCTGGATGTTCTCGGAACTCAAGTTCCAGGCCGACATGGGCAAGCTGCTGGCCTTCATGTTCATGATCAACATGGTGATGGCGATGACCGCGCTGCCCGCGCTGGCCGTCTGGCTCGAACGGCTCTTCCCGCGGCGGAGCGCCGTGCGCGCGCCGGGCATCCTGGCGCACTGAGCGGAGACATGCAATGAAGAACGGATTTCGAGTAATCCTCGGGGCGATCGTGCCGGTGATGATCGCGGCGTCGATGAATGCGTTCGCAGGAGCGGCGGACGCGGCGACGCTCACACCGCGCGCCGCCGAGCGCTCCGCGGCAGCGGGCAAGTCGATGATCCTCGCGGCCACACAGGCCGGAGAGCGTCTGGTCGCCGTGGGCGAACGCGGGGTCGTGTTGCTGTCGGACGACAAGGGGCTCACTTGGCGCCAGGCAGCGAAGGTGCCGGTAAATGCTGCGCTCACCGCCGTTTCCTTCGTCGATCAGAACACCGGCTGGGCGGTGGGGCACTGGGGGGCCATCCTCAACACTGTCGACGGGGGCGAGACCTGGACCTCGCAGCGCCTGGATACATCCGAGGACCGGCCCCTGTTCTCGGTGCGCTTCACCGACGCACAGCACGGCATCGCGGTCGGGCTCTGGTCGCTGATGTTGCGGACGGCCGACGGCGGCAGGACCTGGGATACCGTGAAACTTGCCCCTCCGCCGAACGACAGCCGAGCCGACCGCAACCTGATGCACGTTTTCGCGGATCGCAATGCAGCCCTCTTCGTGGTCGGCGAGCGCGGCACGGTACTCCGCTCCCTTGACCACGGCCAGACCTGGACCTACCTGCCGTCCGGCTATCGCGGCTCCTTCTGGAGCGGCACGGCTCTTGCCGACGGCACCCTGCTCGCGGCGGGGCTGCGCGGGAGCCTGTATCGCAGCGGCAATGGCGGCGAGAGCTGGCAGAAGGTGGAGACCGGCACGCAGAGTTCGATCACGTCGCTCGTCCCCCTCGCGGACCGGGTGCTGGCGGTCGGACTGGACGGCCTGATGCTGGAAAGCCGTGACGCCGGCAGAAGCTTCGCGGCAAGCCAGCGCCCCGACCGGCTCTCGCTCACTACTGCCGTGGGCACCGACCTGTCGCAGCTCGTCCTGTTCTCGCGCGCCGGCGTCGTGCCGCAGTAGGCGCGGGGGAATTCGCTCTGCCGAATTCGGCTAACGGGGCAGCGGTTCGCCCGATCAGCCTGCACTTTCAGCGTCACACGTCATGCCCATATGGCGGCGTTGTGACACTTACCTATGGACAAGAGGAGATCCGATGCAAGTTTTCGACATGATCATCAACGGCCAGCCCGTGAAGGCCGACAGCGCGTTCGACGTCATCAATCCGGCGACCGGCGAGGCCTTCGCGTGCGTGCAGGCCGGAAATGCCGGGCACGTGGACCAGGCGGTCGCAGCCGCACGTGCCGCGTTTCATGACTGGAGCCGCACGCCGGACGCGCGTCGCAAGGACTTGCTGCATGCCTTGGGCGCTGCGATCGAGGAGGACATGCCAACCCTGATGGAGTTGGTCACCAAGGAGAGTGGCAAGCCGCTCGGGGGCCTGAACGGCGTGGGCGCGGGCATGGAGGTCGGGGGTTCCATCGCCTGGACGCACGTCACCGCTGATCTGGATCTGCCGGTCGAAGTGATCCAGGACGATGACATCGCCCGTATCGAAGTCCATCGCAAGCCGCTGGGCGTGGTCGCGTCGATCACCCCGTGGAACTGGCCGCTGATGATCGCCATCTGGCACGTGATCCCGGCGCTGCGCGCGGGCAACACGGTCGTCATGAAACCGTCTGGCCTGACACCCACTGCCACGCTGCGCTTCGCCGAGCTCGCCAACCGTATCCTGCCGCCGGGCGTGCTCAATATCGTCACCGGCGAGAGCGGGGTCGGCTCGGCGATCGCCAAGCATCCCGACATCAACAAGATCGTGTTCACCGGCTCCACGCCGACCGGCAAGACCATCATGCAGAACGCCGCGGGCAACCTGAAGCGGCTCACGCTGGAGCTCGGTGGCAACGACGCGGGAATCGTGCTGCCCGATGTCGATCCGAAGGCGGTTGCGCCCAAGCTCTTCGGCGTCGGTTTCCACAATAACGGTCAGACCTGCGCCTGCCTCAAGCGCCTGTACGTGCATGACTCCATCTACGACGAAGTCGTCGAGGAGCTCGCGCGTCTTGCACGCGATACGGTCGTCGGCGACGGTCTGGTCGAAGGCACGCAGCTCGGCCCGGTGCAGAACAAGGCCCAGCTCGACTTCGTGCACGAATTGGTCGAGGACGCACGCGCGAACGGTGCGCGGATCCTGTCGGGCGGCAAGGCGCGACCCGGGAAGGGCTATTTCTACGAGCCGACGGTGATCGCCGATGCGAAGGACGGCATGCGCGTCGTCGATGAAGAGCAGTTCGGGCCGGTGCTGCCGGTGATCCGCTACTCGGACGTCGATGCGGTGCTGACCCGCGCCAATGACAACGAAAACGGCCTCGGTGGCTCGGTGTGGTCGAACGACCGCAAGAAAGCCGCCGAGCTCGCGCTGCAACTGGAGTGCGGCACGGCGTGGATCAACGAACACGGCGCGGTTCAGCCCGACGCACCTTTCGGCGGCGTGAAGCAGTCGGGGCTGGGCGTCGAGTTCGGTCGTTACGGCCTGGAGGAATACACCTCGATCCAGACGCTGAAGATCATGAAAGCCTGAGGCTCGGAATCGTCCCACGGATGCTGCCGTTAAGCGACGGCGAGTCGCAACGTCTCCGTCACCGTCGAGGAGCATCCCTTCGCGCCTCCTTAGCGGGGCGCGTTTTTTCCCCGACTCCGTTTCGTAAGGAAACTGGTTCTTGCACAAGTGCCGAGTCGTTCGCGGAAGGGCCAAGACCACAGGCTCCTACCGCATCGACGGTCTGCGGTACGACCATATAGCGGTTAGGCGTAAATCGCCTGGGATCAGAGCATCATGCGCAATGTATTCCGTGGGAAAGGCAATCGCTGTGATACGCCTATTTTCAAGCACGTCCCCCTCAACGGCGCGGAAGAGGGCTGTCTGATTTCGGCCATTCGACCGCAACCGTAGCTGTAATAGCGGCAGGGTGTTGAAGTGCGCGACGCCTTCGCCGCCGTATCCCTGACGACGGGTGCCGAGGCAGCAGTCCGGGGTCGTTGCTCACACGTATCCCAAAAGATACAATCCGTCGCATGAAGACCACTCTTACCACCGAGTTCTTCGACGCTTGGTTTGCCTGTCTCCGGGACCCGCAGGCAGCGGCCCGCATCAAGATGCGGATCGGCCGGGCAGAGTTGGGCGACTTCGGCGACTGTGAATCGGTGGGAGAGGGGGTTTCAGAGATGCGGATCCATTATGGGCCGGGCTACCGCGTGTATTTCACCCAGCGCGGCATGGAAGTGGTGATCCTGCTGGCGGGCGGCGACAAGACCACCCAAGCCAAGGACATCAAGACCGCCTTGAAGTTGGCACGGGAACTGTAGGAGAAGGCGATGGCACTCAAGCTGCGAAAATGGAACACGGCGGAGCACCTCAAGACCGAGGAGGAAATGGCGCTCTACCTCGAGGCTTGCCTGCAAGAAGCCGGGGACGATGCGGCCTTCATCGCCAAGGCACTGGGCGATATTGCCCGCGCCAAAGGCATGACCCAACTGGCCAAGGACACCGGTCTGGGGCGGGAGAGCCTGTACAAGGCCCTTTCCGGCGAGGGCAATCCGAGCTTTGCCACCATCCTCAAGGTGACGCACGCGTTGGGCCTGCAACTGCACGCGGCACCACGCCACGCGCCGGTGTGAACGCCTGGCGCGCGAAAAGTGAATTTCGCGCGGCGGTCCGTGCAACGCCGCGTCAGGAAGGGCGTCCGATTGACCCTTTTCACGGGCCGGATTGCTGGCTGCGGTCCATCGGGGGGCTTGCGCCGTCACGGCCAACAAAGGGGAGTTCCGCCGGGGCGGTGAGCTATGTGTCGAGAATTGGCGAGGATCAAGGGTAAGCTGAAGTGACCGGAACGCCCGCTGCGGTTGTTGCCCCGCGTGGCCTCGTCGGGATGGCAAACCGTGGAGCTCGCGACGATTTTGCCTACGCATTTGTTGTCGTCTGGAGAGCTCGAATTTTTTCGTAAGATCGCGTGGCCGTTTCCCGCCGATACTGGCCTTTAAAGGCGATGTTCTTACGAAAAATCGAGTCTAAAGTATTGATTTTGCGGAATTGTAAGGTCGGATTGTGGCTCCAGGTGTCACCGGTTCGATCCCGGTATGTCGCCCCATATATTCAAGCACTTGCAGCTCTCGTTGAAGCCAAAAGGCATATTACCAAGAGCGATGCATGTGCTTGTTTCGGCTGAATTGAGCACTGGACTCGTTTCCCGGAGATAGGGGCATCGGTGCAATTCCGATCACGCAATGCTTACGGTAACCTCGGAAGCGTTTGCTGTTCCAGAGGCCATGCGTTCAGGCCGATTATCTCCTTGAGTACTTTTTTGGCATATGCCACATCTTTGCGGCTACCGTTCGCATCCCGCAAACCTTGCAAGATCCACGGACTGACCAAGCCGTCTTCCCAGGTGTCGCTTTTGAGTTCGTGACGCCAATCAGTCGATTCAGGGACGCAACGGTGTGCCGATCACGGAAGTGCAGCGGGAGAATGATCACGTGATCGCGCCACATCAATCTAACGACAGTTTGCTCGGCTTTAGGAGATGAAGGCCTGACTGCCTCAGGCTTGCTGGCTCAGCGCACCCGCGTTTCAGGTTTCAGCTGTCCCCAGGCCCCATCAACCCGTCGACGAAGGCCCTCAGCACGGCGGGCATTGCTTGACTGCGACGGGTAACGACCGAGAACGGCCATCGGTTTTCGAGGTCGCGCGCACGCAGCCGGCGCATGCGCCCGGAATCGACCCAACGTTGCGCGTAGTGCAGGGGCAGGAAACCGATGTAGGCGCCGGAAAGGATGAGGATGGCCTGCGCCTCGACGTTGTCCACGGTGGCCGCTGCCATGTTCGCCTTGAGCAGGCGCAGATCCCTTTCCTGCATATAAGCGCGCGCGACGACACGGCTTGTCGAGATCAACTCCAGTAGCGCGTCGCCGTCGTCGGGCGCGGCGTGGAGCGGATGGCCCCGGCCGCAGAAGAGGCCGTCGGCTTCGTCGTAGAGGGCGACGTAATCCAGACCCGCGACCTGCAGCGGGAAGTGGCCGATCGCGACGTGCAGGCGGCCGTCGAGGATGCGGGCTTCCAGTTCGGCCGGACTGCCGATGTAGATGTCGATCTGCACGTCGTGGCCGAGTGCGAGGAAGCGCTGCAGGGCGGGGAGGATCGGGGAGCTCTCGTCGGTGACCGTGTTGTCGATGAGCCCCAGTTGCAGGCGTCCCGCGATGCGCTGCGCGAGCACGCTCGTGTCCATGCAGAAATTTTCGACCGCGAGCAGCAGGCGCTGGGCCGCTTCATAGGTCGCGTGGCCGTGCTCGGTGAGGCGGAAACCGCTGCGTCCGCGTTCGCACAGTTTCAGCCCGAGGCGGGTCTCCAGCGTCGTCATCTGCTCGCTGATCGTGCTCTGGCTCGCATTCAGTGCCGCCTGCGCGGCGGAGAAGCCGCCGTGGCGGACGACCGCGACGAAAACCCGGACCAGTTTCAGGTCGACATCCTGCAGTTGCTTCATCGCTTTGCTCCGTGGGTTTCTTCGTAAATTCCGATGTTAACATCTTGTCGCGACTATTTTTCCGAAGCAAGAGCGGAAATATAGTCCGCCCATGCCCGACGCCGGTCGTCAGAACCGGGGCGGCGCATACCGAACGAGGAGACACCGCAATGCCCACCAAACCCGCCCTCGCGGCGCGTCGCAGCCAGCGCGCGCCCGCAACCCCGAAGTTCTTCCGCGTCGACCCGCATGCCGGCCAGTCGACGCTTTCGCTCGATCGTTTCCACTTCACCACCCGCCTTCGCGCCCACGCCTGAGCGCGCACAATCACGGAGACAACGCATGGACAGCATCGTCGAAACCTACCTGCAGCGCTACGGGGTGTCTCCCGCGGCGCAGCGATTCCTCAACAAGACGCAGAAGATGTACATCGACGGCGAGTGGGTGGCCGCGAGCGACGGCGCGACGGCCGAGGTGACCGAGCCGTCGACGCTCGGCTGCATCACGCAGATCCCCCTTGCCACCGTGGCCGACCTGGACCGTGCCGTTGCCGCCGCCCGCGCGGCCTTCGACACCGGACCGTGGCGCACGATGAAGCCGCTGGCGCGCGAGCGCCTGCTGCACCGGTTGGCTGACCTGATCGAGGCCAATGCGGGCGAACTGGCCGAGATCGAGTCGGTGGATATGGGCAAGTCGGTCACCAGCGCGCGCGACGTCGACGTGCAGGGCACGGTGGATACCTTTCGCTATTTCGCCGGTTGGGCGACGAAAATCCACGGTCGCACCGTGGAGCCGGCCTCGCTCCCCGGCGATTACGTCGCCTTCACGCGCAAGGAACCGGTCGGTGTCGTCGGGGCGATCGTGCCGTGGAACTTCCCCTTGCAGACGATGGCATGGAAGCTCGCTGCGGCGCTCGCCGCCGGCTGCACGGTGGTGGTCAAGCCCGCCGAGCTGACCTCGCTGTCGACCTTGCGCTTCGCCGAACTCGTCGAGGAAGCCGGATTCCCGCGCGGGGTCGTCAATATCGTGACCGGCACCGGTCGCGACATCGGCGCCGCAATGTCACGCCATCCCGGCATCGACAAATTGAGCTTCACCGGCTCGACCCCGGTGGGGCAGGAAGTGGGGCGTGCCGGGCTCGACAGCCTCAAGCGTCTGACGCTGGAACTTGGCGGCAAGTCGCCGGTGCTCGTGCTCGAGGACGCCGATCTCAAGGCGGCGGCGCGCGCGGTCGCGAACGGTGTGTTCTTCAACTCGGGCCAGGTGTGCGACGCGGGCACGCGCGTGTATGTGCAGCGCGATGTGCACGATGAATTCATGCGCGAACTCGTCGACGTGACGCGCACGCTGAAGATGGCGCCCGGCCTGGATCCCGAATGCTTCATCAGTCCGCTCGTGTCGGTCCAGCAGAAGCGCCGGGTTGCGAGCTACATCGACGCCGGGATCACCGAAAGGGCGGAGCTTGCCTATGGCGGGCGAGCGCAGGACGGATGCTTCGTCGAACCGACGATCTTCGCCCATACTCGTAGTGAAATGCGCATCGTGCGCGAGGAGATCTTCGGGCCGGTGCTGGTGACGGCGCCCTTCGACGATCTCGATGCGGCGGTGGCGGAAGCGAACGATTCGCCCTACGGGCTGGCCGCGGCGATCTACTCGAACGACCTCGGACGCGTGCATCGGCTGATTCCGCGCCTGAAGGCCGGCTCGGTGTATGTGAACGCGCACAGCACGATCGATCCGGCGATGCCTTTCGGCGGCTTCAAGCAGTCGGGCTTCGGGCGGGATCTGGGCGCCGAGCAGCTCGACTTCCTGACGGAAACCAAGGCGGTGTGGATCACGCTGCCCTGAACACACCGATAAACGCTGCGGCCGGACGCGCGCAAGAACAGAGACGCGCGCCGGCGGCAGGCGACGAGGAGACAAACATGCAAACGACAATGGATCGGGAGCGCGAACAGGATCTGGAGCTTCGCCTGCGCGCCTACGAGAGGCTGGCCGACCAGCCGTACTGGCCGGGCGCGATGACCGCGCTCGATTACTGCCTGGCGCTCGCGTTGACCGTGGCGCTGGTGATCGGCTTTTACATCTGGGGGGTGTGAGATGTCGAACGCCGAACTGTTCCGCCAGGCCGCCGAGCGCGGCGATACCCCGCTGCTGCCGGGCGAGCGCCTGTGGGGTTTCTGGGAATTTACGTACGCCAACTCGGCCCTCGCGATCGCGACCTGGGCCTTCCTGATCGGCGGTGCGACCGCGGCCTTCGTCGGGCCGCGCGAGGGCATCGCGGCGATCATCATCGGCAACATCCTCGGCGTGATGCTGGTCACGCTGCCGACCTGCCTGCCTTGTGGCAAGTACGGCGTCGAGCAGTTCACGCTCTTGCGCAGCACCTTCGGACGCAACGGCAGCCGGCTCGTGTATGCGCTGGCGGTCGTGCTGCTCACGCTCGGCTGGCTCGCCGTGCTCGGCATGATGTTCGGACGCTCGGTCGACGGCATGCTCACGCTGCTCAAGACCGGCGAGGCCGTCACCGAACCCGCAAACGGTTTGCTGGTGTCCGTGCTGGCCGCGGTGGCGATCATCGTGACCGGGTTCGTCGTCGCACGCGGGCCGACGTCGATCAAATTCTTCAACATGATCATGTCGCCCGCGCTGGTGCTGCTGATGTTCGTGATGATGTGGCTGATCCTCGGCCAGCATCAGCCGGCCGAGCTGTTGGGCCTGCCCGCGCTGGCACCGCCGACGGAGGACAAGCGGCTCAACTTCATGATCGCCGTGGAGGTGAACATGGCCGCCGGCTTTTCGTGGTGGCCCTACCTCGGCAACCTCGCGCGCCTGTCGAAGAACGAGCGCACCTCGTTCTGGCCCAACGTGGTCGGGGTGTTCGGTGCCGCGTCGCTGGGCGAGATCGTCGGACTGCTGGGCGCCGCTGCCCTGGGCAACGCCGACCCGACGATCTGGATGACCTCGATCGGGGGAGTCGCGATCGGCATCGTCGCGCTCGGCTTCATCGCCTTCGCCAACGTCACGAGCATGATCAACATCCTCTACACGTCGGTCGTGGGGCTGCGGCAGTTGGCAGGACCGGTGCTCGGGCGCCTGTCGTGGGACATGCTCGTCGCCGCCTTCTGTGTCGTGCCGCTCGTCGTGGCGTTCGCGGCGCCCGGCATCTACGACGGCTTCTTCATCTTCCTCGTGTGGACCTCGGCCCTGAACGCGACGCTCGCGGGGATCGGCATGGCCGACTATTTCGTGCTGCGGCGCCAGCACATCAGCCTGCGCGCGGTGTTCGCGTCGCCCGAGCGGAGCCCCTTCGCGTACTGGGGCGGCTTCAACCCGATCGCGCTGACGGCTCTGGTGGCGGGTTCGGCGGTCTATGTGTTCGTGTTCAACCCGCAGACGCTCGCAGCGGGCCCCGGCTTCACGTTGCTGTCGGCGTCGATGCCGGCCTTCGTCGCCGCGGCCGTCGTGCAGTGGGTGGGGACGCGGATGTTCGGCAGCCGGCGTTTCGGCGACTACGGCGAGCGCATCGCCTCCGGCGCCGGGACGACGGTCGAGTCGCTCGCGGTCGTGGAGCCCGCGGTCGATGCGATCGTTCGGTGACGGGGAGACGGACATGCAAGAAACTTTCGACTACATCGTCGTCGGCGCGGGCTCCGCAGGTTGCGTGCTCGCCGCACGACTCACCGAGGATCCGGACGTCAGCGTGCTGGTCCTCGAATACGGCGGCAGCGACCGCAGCGTGATCATCCAGATGCCGAGCGCATTCTCGCTGCCGATGAACACGCGCCGCTACAACTGGCACTATGAGACTGAGCCTGAGCCGCACCTGAAGGGTCGGCGCCTGCACTGCCCGCGCGGCAAGGTGCTGGGTGGATCGTCTTCGATCAACGGACTGGTCTATATCCGCGGCCACGCCTGCGACTTCGATGAATGGGAATCGCTCGGCGCCGACGGCTGGGGCTATCGCAACTGCCTGCCGTACTTCAAGCGCGCCGAGCACTTCAAGTTCGGCGGGGACGCCTACCGTGGCGACGGCGGTCCGCTGCACACCAACAACGGCAACAACATGGCGAATCCGCTCTACGGCGCCTGGGTCGAAGCGGGTGCGCAGGCGGGCTACATCAAGACCGAGGACTGCAACGGCTACATGCAGGAAGGCTTTGGCGCGATGCACATGACGGTGAAGGACGGCGTGCGCTGGTCGACGGCGAACGCCTACCTGCGTCCGGCGATGAACCGACCCAACCTCAAGGTCGTCACGCATGCGATGACGCGCGAGATCGTCATGGAAGGCAAGCGCGCGGTCGGCGTGTGCTATGAGACCGGCGGCGACGTGTGCACCGTCCGTGTTCGGCGCGAGGTGCTGGTCGCGGCGGGGCCGATCGGATCGCCGCATCTGCTGCAGCGCTCGGGCATCGGACCGGGCGACGTGCTGCAGCGCGCCGGCGTCGCGGTGCGCCACGATCTGCCCGGCGTCGGCGCCAACCTGCAGGACCACAGCGAGATCTACATCCAGTGGGCGTGCAAGGAACCGATCACGCTCAACGGCAGCATGGACCTGATGGGCAAGGCAGCCATCGGCGCGCGCTGGCTGATGAAGCGCGACGGACTCGGCGCGAGCAACCACTTCGAGGCGGGCGGCTTCATCCGCTCCGCACCGGGGCTGCGCTGGCCGGACATCCAGTTCCACTTCCTGCCGGCGGCGATGCGCTACGACGGCCACAAGCCGATCGAGGGACATGGCTTCATGGTGCTGACGGGGCCCAACAAGCCCAAGAGCCGCGGCCATGTCCGTCTCGTGTCGGCCGACCCCTACGTGCACCCGGAGATCCGCTTCAACTACCTGTCGCACGAAGCCGACCGCGAAGGCTTCCGCCGCTGCGTGCGCCTCACGCGCGAGATCGTCGGCCAGCCGGCGATGGACCGCTACCGCGGCGAGGAGCTCGCGCCGGGGCCGGACGTGCGCACCGACGACGAGATCGACGCCTTCGTGCGCGAGAACATGGAGTCGACGATGCATCCCTGCGGCACCTGCCGCATGGGCGAGGACGACATGGCGGTGGTCGATTCGAACCTGCGCGTGCGCGGCGTCGAGGGGCTGCGGGTGATCGACTCGTCGGTGTTCCCGACCGAGCCGAACGGCAACCTCAACGCGCCGACCATCATGGTCGCCGAGCGGGCTGCCGACCTCGTGCGCAGCAGGCCGATGCTCGCGTCCGCCGACGCACCGGTGGGCTTCGTCAAAGACTGGGAGACGAAGCAGCGCAGCCGAAGTCCGGTGCGTCGTGTAGCGGTCTGATCCGCATCCCCTGAATTCACCCCTTGCCGTACCCGCGGAGGAGGCCCGAGCGCCCCCTCCGGGGACCTCTACGCCCCTAATTCCGAGGAACTCACCGATGAAACTCCGCACCCTTGCCCGCGCATTGGGCTTCTGCGCCGTGCTGGCCGCCGGCCAGGCGCACGCCGACCTCGTCCTGAACGTCGCCGCCGTCAGCGAGTACCGCGCCCGCGGCCTGTCGCAATCCCGCTTCAATCCCGCACTGCAGGCCGGCGCGGACTACACGAACGGCGGCCTCTACCTGGGCGCCTTCGCATCGACGATGCAATGGATCGAGGACATCCCCGGCGGTGACGCCGTCTACGAGCTCGACCTCTACGGCGGCTACGCCGGGGAACTGACCGAAGGCATCGGTTACGACGTGGGCTTCCTGCGCTACATCTTTCCGAACAACAACCTCCATCCCGGTGCCGATACCACCGAGCTCTACGCGGCCCTCAGCTACGGCGTCGCGAAGCTGAAATTCAGCCGGACCGTCAGCAAGAACTTCCTGGCGATTCCCGACAGCGGCGAGAGCTGGTACGCGGAGCTCGGCGCGACGCTCGATCTCGGCGACGGCTACACGCTCGTGCCGCACGTCGGTTACCAGTACATCAGCGGACCGTTCTCGAGCGATGCGAGCTATGCGGACGTCGCGCTGACGCTCTCCAAGGATTTCGACGGCCTGGTGCCGAGCATCTCGTTGATCGCGACCGACGCGCAACGCGACTTCTACAACCCGGGTGCCGGGATGACCGGCGATTCGCGCAACCTCGGGCGAGCCGCCGTCGTGCTCGGCCTGAAATACAACTTCTGACCCCCGCTTCGACAGGAGACCGAACATGTCCAACAACGCTTATGAATCCGGCCGCCTCAACCTTCCCTTCGTCGGACACTGCACCTTCGCGAAGTCGCCCCCGTGCGTCGATTGGGACAACATCGATGCCGACGTCGCGGTGCTCGGCGCGCCCAACGACATGGGCACGCAATGGCGCTCGGGGGCGCGCTTCGGGCCGCGCGGCATCCGCGAGGCCTCGACGCTGTTCTCGTTCGGCCACGCGGGTGCGTACGACTTCGAGGACGACGTGATGTACCTGACGCGCGACGAGGTGCGTATCACCGACGTCGGCGACGCGGACATCGTGCACACCGACATGGCGAAGAGCAACGCCAACATCGAGCTCGCGGTGCGCAAGATCCTCGAGAAGGGCGCGATGCCGCTGGTGCTCGGCGGTGACCACTCGATCCACGCGCCGGTGATCAAGGCCTTCGAAGGCCGCGGGCCGATCCACATCCTGCACGTCGACGCGCATCTGGACTTCGTCGACGAGCGTCACGGCGTGCGCTTCGGCCACGGCAACCCGCTGCGCCGCGCGTCCGAGATGGACCACATCGTCGGCATGACGCAGATCGGCATTCGCAACGTCTCGTCGTCGAACCGCGACGACTACATGGCCGCCCGCGAAGCCGGTTCCCAGATCCTGTCGGTGCGCGACGTGCGCCGGCTGGGCACGGAAGGCGTGCTCGCGAAGATTCCGCAGGGCGTGTCGTACTACATCACGATCGACATCGATGGCTTCGACCCTTCGATTGCGCCGGGTACCGGCACGCCGAGCCACGGTGGGTTCCTGTACTACGAAGTGCTGGAAATCATCCAGGCGCTCGCGAAGCGCAGCCGGGGCAACATCGTCGGCATGGATCTGGTCGAAGTCGCGCCGGCCTACGATCCGACCGGCACGACCTCGATCCTCGCCGCGCAGCTGCTGATGAACAGCATCGGGTTCATCTTCCACGCGCGCAAGGCCGGGGACCGGTGATGGGACACGAGTGATCGCGGCGGGCTGCCTTCGATGAGGTGCCCGCCGTTCAGCGCGCTGTCCTGCCTCGCAGCAAGGAGCGCGCCCCCGCTAGGCGATGTGCGTCGCCTGCGTTTCCAGTTCCCGGATCAGGCTCTCCGCGAGCGGCCATTCGCCGAAGCCCGCAGCCGGATTGAGGTGGCCGACGGCGCCGATGTTCTCGAACCGGCTGCCCCAGGCGTCGGCGAGTTCGGCCACGCGATCGATGTTGCCGAGGGGGTCGTTCGTGCTCGCGACGACGATGCTCGGGAAGGGCAGGGGACTGCGCGGAATCGGCAGCCAGCCGTTGTCGCGCAGCGCCTCGGTGCTCGGATAGCCGGGCGGGAAGGGCGATTCTAGATCGGCCGGCGCGGCGAGCAGGGCGCCGAGGATAGTCCGGGTGTGCTGCTGTGCCCAATGCACGGTGATCATGACGCCGGCGCTGTGCGCGACGAGGATCACCGGGCCGTCGATGGCGGCCAGCGCCTGGTCGAGCGCCGCGACGCGGGCGTCGCGGCTCAGCTTGTCGTGCTCCAGCGGTTGGACCGAGCGCGCCGGCTTGCCTGCGGCGAGGAGCTTCTGTTCGAGGAGGGTCTGCCAGTGCTCGGCGACGTGGTCGCGCAGGCCGGGAACGATCAGGATGGTCGGGGTGGTCGTCATGTTCTTGTGCGTGGCGAAGGATGAGACGGGAAATCAGTGTTGCTGCGCCTGGATGCGCGCGAGATCTTCGGCGTAGTGGCGCTTGCCGATGGCGAAGGCGGCGACGGCCCCGAGGGCGACCAGCGGCACCAATTGCATCGCGTCCATCAGGCCGACGCGGTCGGCAATGAGGCCGGTGACGAAGGGGCCGGGGGCCAGGCCCAGAAGGTTGTTCGCGAGCGTCAGCGTCGCGAAGGCGGTTGCATGGATGGGGGCCGGGGTCAGGTTGGCGACCATCGCGCCGGCCGGGCCGGTGGTGCCGGCGACCATCGCCATGCCTGCGCCGAGGAGCACGAGCTGCACGGGTCCGGGCGGGAACTGGAAGGCGAGGAGCAGCAGCGCGGCCGAAGTCAGCGAATAGGTCATCGCGATCGTCCATTTGCGCTCCGTGTTGGTACGGCTGAGGCGGTCGGTGACGATGCCGCAGACGATCATGCCGACCGCGCCGATCAGGATGAAGGCAGCGGCGCCGACACCGGCCTTGTCGGTGGGCAGGTCGTAATAGCGGTTGAGGAAGCTCGGCAGCCATGCGAGCATCGACGCCATGATGAAGAGTTGCAGCCCGCTGCCGATGTAGGCGGCGATGACCGACACGGATGCGAACAGCCCGGAAAAGATCATCCGCAGGCCGGGGCGGGCGGTGCGCTGCGCGACGCGGCGCGTTCCGCCGTACGGGCACAGGCGGCTTTCACGGACGATGAGGGCGTAGAGCACGACGAGCACAAGTCCGAAGGCCGCCATCGAACCGAAGGCCCAGCGCCAGCCGAGCTGCGCGGCGATGATGCCACCGAAGGCCATGCCGACCACGGAACCGACCGGGCCGCCGGCCATGAAGGCGCTGCTGAGCGTCGAGCGCAGGTGCGCCGGGAAAATGCTCAGGATCAGCGCGATGCCGACGCTGCCGTAGGCGGCCTCGCCGACGCCGACACAGAAGCGGGCGATGAACATCTGGTTGTAGTTGGCGGCCAGCGCGCAGCCGAGGGTGGCCAGGCTCCACAGCGTGGCCATGAGGGTCACGCTCTTCACTCGGCCCCAGCGGTCGGCGACGACCGAAAGCGGGAAGGTCAGGAGGCCGACGAGCAGGGCGACGATGCTGCTGAGCGAGCCCAGTTGCGTGTCGGTGAGCGTCCATTCGGCCTTCAGCACCGGAAACACGGCGTTCAGGACCTGGCGCGACATGTAGTCGGACAGCAGCAGTCCGAAGGTCAGTGCGAACACGATCCAGGCGTAGGTGCGCGGAGCGGTCGGGGTGGAGGTCGATGCCTCCGGCAGGGCCTCTGCAATATACGCGGCCAAGCTTGTCTCCTCTTATTGGTGGCCGTTCCGGCATCGCGGGACGGCGCTTTATGCGGGCAAGGGGACGAAATCGCTCCCTTGCCCGTACTGCATCGGTATTACCTTGTGCCGAGAATCATGCTGCGTGCTGCAGGAAGCCGACCTGGCCCGGCTTGCGGTTGGGTGCGAAGCCGTTCTTCGCCAGGGTCTCGTCGGCGCCTTCGTAGAACTTGCCGATCTTGTAGATCTCGCGCGCTTCCTTGGCATTGGCGACGTCGCGGCCGAACTCGCGCGAGATGCGCACGAGCTGCTCGATCTGCTCGACGGAGCCCATCTTGCGGTCGCGGCGCTGGGTCCAGATGTTGTCCTCGATGCCGCAGCGCACGTGCAGGCCCATCGCGATCGCCATCATGTTGATCGGCAGCACGTTGAGCATGGAGGTTTCCAGCGTCAGTACGGCGCCGTCCGGGCAGGCGCGAACGAAGTTCGCCAGGTTGTAGATGTTCGGCGCATCGAAACCGCCACCGATCGCCACCCAGGTCAGGATCAGCGGCACGTTGCAGGCGCCACGGCGCATCATGCGTTCGACGGTCTCGAGCTGCGTGATGTTGGCGAGCTGGAAGTGCGTCTGGATGCCCTTCGACGACAGGCGACGGATGTGCTCCTCGACCCATTCCGGGCCGGCCGGAATCGTCATCTCGCGGTAGGCCTTGTACATCGCCGGCTCGCCGAGCGAAGTGCCGGCGACGTCGGCGGCGCACATCTGCTCGACCACGTTCATCTGGTTGGTGTTGATCGCAATCGTCACCTGGTCGGGCGTCGGCTGCAGCTCGGCGAGCATGTGGCGGGTGTCGTCGGAGAGCCACTTGGCCGCCTCGCCATCACCCTCGGGGGCGAAGGAGATCGAGCCGCCGACCTGCAGGATCATGTCCGGCACGCGGGCGCGGATGCCGGCGAGCAGTTCATTGAATTTCGACAGGCGCTTCGACCCGTGCCCGTCGAGTTCGCGCACATGCACGTGCAGCACCGTTGCGCCGGCGTTGTAGCAGTCGACCGCCTTCTGGATCTGTTCCTCCATCGTCACGGGAATGTCTTCGGGGAAGTCGGAAGGCATCCACTCGGGGCCGTAGGGCGCGGCGGTGATGACGAGTTTCTGCTGGTTTTCGGGGAACAGCGATCCGTCGAGGAAATTCATGTCAGGTGCTCCTTGCGGGGATGGGTAGCGATTGGGGGATTCGTGTCGGCGCGCTTCAGGCGCCGGGGCCTTCGAGGCCGTAGGGCTTGTCGCCGATGATGCCGGCGCGTTCCATCTTGCGATGGCAGGGCGCGTAGTCCATGACGGCGTAGTGCTGGGTGCTGCGGTTGTCCCAGATCGCCATGCTGTTGGGCTTCCAGCGCCAGCGCACCTGGTACTCGGGGACGAAGGCCTGGCGGACCAGGTACTGCATCAGCTCGGACGCGCCCGGGGCGTAGTCCTGGCCGAAGCGCACGTTGGCCGGGGTGTGGAAGTTGGTGAAGTGGGTCGTGAAGGCGTTCACGAACAGCACCTTCTCGCCGGTCTCGGGATGCAGGCGCACCACCGGGTGTTCGGGGTCCGGGTACTGGGCCTTCAGCGCCAGGCGCTTCTCGATCGGCATCGCCGCGCCGAAGCTCGCCTCGATGCTGTGGCGGGCGCGCAGGTGCTCGATTTTCGCCTTGATGTCCTCGGGCAGGCGCTCGTAGGCGAGCACCATGTTGGCCCACATCGTGTCGCCGCCCACCGGCGGGCACTCGACGCAGCGCAGCACGCAGCCCATCGGCGGCGCCTCGCGCCAGGTGGCGTCGGTGTGCCAGGCGTTCTCGTAGCGGTCCATCGGCTGGTCGGGCGACTTGTAGATCTGCACGAGGCCGGGGTGTTCCGGGTGGCTGCCGGCCACGGGGTGGTCTTCGAGCCTGCCGAAACGCTCGGCGAAGGCGACATGCTCGGCGCGGGTGATGTCCTGATCGCGCAGGAACAGCACCTTGTATTCGAGCAGCAGGGCCTTGATCTCGGCGAACAGCGCCGGGTCGCGCGAGGCGTCGCCGAGGTTTACGTTGACCAGCTCGGCGCCAATGCTGGCGGTGAGCGGCTCGAACTTGACCGAGCTGTTCAGCACGCTTGGCCGCACGAAGGCCGGCGCTGCGGGTCTGTCCTGGGTCGTCTGATTCATGAAACCTGTCTCCTGTGTGTCCGTGGGTTCTCGTTATCTCTCTGCGGGACGACTTTTCTTGTATTCGTTCAGACCGTGAAGATCGACGAGCCGATCGTCCTGCCGGCTTCCATGTCGTGGTGCGCCTGCACGGCGTCCTGCAGCGCATAGCGCTGGTTGATCTCGATCCTGATGCGGCCGGCGGCGACGTGGTCGAAGAGCTCGCCGGCGAGCGCGTCGCGTTCTTCCGGGGTGGCGATGTAGTCGGCCAGCGCGGGGCGGGTCAGGTAGAGCGAACCCTTCATCGCCAGCAGTTGCGGGTTGAAGGCATCGATCGGGCCGGACGCGGTGCCGAAGCACACCATCAGGCCACGGCGCTTGAGTGAGGCGAGCGAGCCCTCGAAGGTCGTCTTGCCGACGCTGTCGAACACCACCGAGACGCCGGCGCCGTTGGTGATTTCGCGTACCCGCGCCGCGACGTCCTCGCGACGGTAGAAAATCACGTGGTCGCAGCCGTGCGCACGGACGATCTCCGCCTTCTCCTCGCTCGACACCGTGCCGATCACGGTGAGACCCAGCAGCTTCGCCCACTGGCATACGATCAGCCCGACGCCACCCGCCGCCGCATGCAGCAGGATCGTGTCGCCCGCCTGCAGCGGCCAGATGCGGCGCATCAGGTAGGCCGAGGTCAGGCCGCGCATCGTCATCGCCGCGGCCGTCTCGCACGAGATCGCGTCCGGCAGCTTGATCAGCGGCGCGGCGGGGATGAGGCGTGCGGTGCTGTAGGCGCCGAGGGTATTCACGAAGCCGGTGTAGGTGACGCGGTCGCCTTCGGTGACGTTCGTCACGCCTTCGCCGACCGCCTCGACCACGCCCGCGGCCTCGACGCCGAGGCCGTTGGGCATCGGGATCGGATACAGGCCGGTGCGGAAATAGGTGTCGGCGAAGTTCAGGCCGACGGCCTCGTGGCGCAGGCGGACCTGGCCCGGGCCGGGGGCACCGACTTCGACGGATTCCCAGCGCATCACTTCCGGCGCGCCGGTCTCGTGGATTCGAATCGCATTGGCCATGCTGTGTGCTCCTTGCTGCGGCGCGAAGTGCGGCCGCGGTATGTTTTAAGTAAAGCTCTTTATTGCTTCGCGGGCGAGGGCGCGAGATTCACGATGCGCGAGAACAGCCGCTTGAATTCCGCGTCGGTGTCGCGACCGAAGCGCGGATCGCAGTTTTCGGAGAAGGCTGCGTTGATCTCGTCCCAGTCCTCCTGAGTGAGGTAGCGCTGCGCGGCGGGCAGGATCACGCCTTCCTCGCGCCCCATGTGCTCCCAGATGAAGAGCGCGTAGCGGCTCACCGCTTCCTTCACGCTCGCGAGGTCTGCCTCGCCGGCCGTATGGCGGTCCACCGCTTCGGCCAGTGCATCCACCAGTTGCAGGTCGCGCTCGTGCTGGCGCTCCAGTTCGTCCAGTTCGGCGTTGCACTGCGAGGTGCGTTCGCGCAGCTTGCGGAACAGGTAGTCCTCTTCCTTCGGGTGGTGCAGCGCGACCGGGAAGGCCTTGATGTAGTGAAGCATCGCGCGCATCAGTTCGTCGCGCGAGCCCTCGGTCGGGCTGCCATCCGTTTCCAGCAGGTGCAGCCAGGCGTGCAGCACCGCGGCGAGCGAACGGTGTTCGTCGCGGATGATGCCGATCGCCTGCGAGGTGGCGGGCGGGCTCGACGTCGCTGCGACCAGCACCGGGATGCCCGCATTCACCAGCACTTTCAGCGTCTGCGAACCCAGCATCATGCCGATGCTGCTGCGCCGTCCGTGCGAAGCCATGTAGATCAGGTCGCAGCCGGAATCCTGTGCCGCGGCGATGATCGCGCGCCAGGGCGAATCGCTGACTGCGGTGGAGGAATCGCACGGCACACCGAGCGCCCGCGCCGCCGATTCGGCCTTCGCCAGCAGTTCGCGGGCGCGCCCCTGGTAGGCGTAGGCGAAGTCGGCCGGCGAGGTCAGGCGCACGATCTCGGATTCGCCCCCGAACGCCGCCGCATGGTTCGGCTGCGCGTGGAAGAAGGTGATGCGGGCACCGAGGCTGCGGGCGAATTCGACGGCGTTGCTGACGGTTTCGGTCGCGAGATCGGTACCGTCGATGGGCACGAGCAGATGGCGATACATGGCTACTCCTGGAGGCTGGGCGGGTGGGGACTCAGGCGGCGCTGTCGGGCGCGACGCGCACCCTGCCGTCGACAATTTCGACCGGATATTTCTGTACCGAAATCTCGGGGGCCACGAGGAGCGCGCCCGTCGTGACGTCGTACTTCCATCCGTGGGCCGGGCAGGCGACAATGCGGCCGCACAGCTTTCCGCCCGCGAGTGCCGCGCCGGCATGACGGCATGCGTTTTCGATCGCATGCACCACGCCATCGACATTGAACAGCGCAAGGTCGCGACCGCCGGCACGCACGGCCAGCGAGTCGCCCGGGGCGATGTTTTCCACTGCGCAGACATCGACGTATTGCATCCGCTTCTCCTCGCATGGGGGATGACTTGAAACGGATGGTAGAGAGGGGGCCCAAGGGCCACCCCCCTCGTATAAGGGGGGGAGGCCCCCCACGGGGGGTGTGCCTATAATTGCCCACCCCTCGCCGGAGCGTGGGTATAAGCTGCAATGGCGCCCTGTGCGGTGCTCTCCGCTATCCGGAGGAGCGAACGCCGTGGCGTATGAGCCGGATCCAAACCTGTCGGGACGCCCATGACCTCTGCGATCGGCGCTGCCGCGCTGCCGGAACTCGTTCTCAAGACCACGCCGCCTCGCGCGCCGCGCCATCTGCTGCTGCGCCCCCGGCTCAGTCTCGACGAAGAACAGTTCCGCGACCGGCAGGTGGTCGTCGTGCAGGCCCCGCCGGGCTTCGGCAAGACCTCGCTGCTCGCGCAGTGGCGGCGCGAGATCCTCGCGCGCGGCGCGGCGGTCGCGTGGATCTCGGTCGACGAACATACCGACCCGCAGCGCCTGCTGCAGAGCCTCGTGCAGGCCGTGCGCTCGGGCTGCGGCCGGCCCGCCTTCGGCCGTATCCTGATCGAGGGCGCCGGGGCGTCGGCGAGCGAGCTCGAAGGCGTCACCGCCTGGCTCGCCGAAGTCGCTCAGACCTCGCTCGACCTTGTGCTGATGGTGGACGAGGCGGAGCGCCTGCCCGAAGCCTCCTTCGCGTTGCTTTCCTACCTGCTGCACAACGCGCCGCCCAACCTGCGCCTCGTCGTCGCCGCGCGCAGCGGCTTCGAGCACGAGGTCGCGGACCTGTGCTCCTACGGCTATTGCGTCCTCCTCGGCGCGGAATCGCTGCGTTTCCGTCTCGACGAGACGCTCGACCTCGTGCGCAACCGCTTCGGTACCAAGGTCGACACCGACACCTGCGCGCGCATCCACGAGATCATCGAAGGCTGGCCGCTGGGCCTGCAGCTCGCGCTCGCGGCTCTCGAAAGCGGCGGCGACCCGCGCCTCGTCGTCGATGCCCTGGCGGCACGCGCCGGCAGCCGCCAGGACCAGCTCCTCGGCGGCCTGCTCGCCAAGCTCGCGCCCGACGACGCGGCCTTCCTCATGCGCATCTCGGTTGTCGACATGCTGCACCCCGACCTGTGCGGCGCGCTCACCGGCGTTGCCGATGCGGCCGAACGCATGGCGCGGCTGATGCGCGACATTCCCATCTTCGCCGTCGGCGACGACGGCGAATGGGTGCGCCTGCACACGCTCGCCCGCGACGCCCTGCGGGCCCGCCTTGCCGAACTGCCCGCAGCCGAACAGGCGGACGTGCACACCCGCGCGATGCGCTGGCTCGAAGCCCACGGAATGCTCGAGGAGGCCGCCCGCCACGCGCTCGCGGCGGGCGAGCGCGACGTCGCCTTCGGCCTCGCCGAGCAGTGCCTCTACGAAGCCGCGCTGCAGGGCCAGGTCGGCATGGTGCTCGACTGGGTGGAACTGCTGCCCGAAGCCGAACTCGACAAGCGCCCGCGGCTACGCCTCGCCGCCGCCTGGGTGCTCGCGCTGAGCGAACGCCACGACGCGGCCGAACGCCTCGTCGCGCGCATCCTCGAGGGGGCGGACGTCGACCTCGGCCTGCGCTACGAATGCGCGCTCATCGGTAGCGGCGCCGCCTATTACGGCGACGAGCCCGACCGCTGCATCGCTCTCTTCGAACCCTGGGCGGACGCGCCTCCCGCGCGCGAACCGCGGCTGCTGCAGATGCATGCCAACCGCCTTTCGGTGCTCGCGATCCTGCGCGGCGACCCGGCACTCGCGCGCCGTCACCAGCAGCAGGTGCCGCGCGGCGAATACGGCGTCGCCTATGCCTACTCCGCACGCTGGGGCGAGTTCATCACCGGCCTGAGCTACCTGTGGGAAGGGCAGGTGCGACTTGTCGAAGAGGTGCTGCGCCCGGCGCTCGTGCACGCCGACGAAGCGCTCGGCCGTCGCCATCCGCTGTCGTGCATGCTCGCCTCGCTGCTGGCCGCCGCGGCCTACGAACGCGACCGCGTCGACGAAGCCGCCGCGCTGCTCGCCAACCGCCTCGACGTGCTGGAACGCACCGGCACCCCCGAAACCGCGCTGCTCGCCTACCGCACGGCCGCCCGCGTCGCTGCCGCGCAGGGCGTGGAGCACCGCGCGCTGGACCTCCTCGAGACCCTTTTCGCGATCGGCGCCGCGCGCAACATGCCGCGCCTGTGCGTCGTCAGCCTCGCCGAACAGGCCCGCATGCACGCCGGCCGCTTTCGCCCCGAAACCTGCCGCGCGCTCGCCCAGCGCGTCGACGACATCCTCGCGCGCGAGGAGGGCAAACACGGCCCCGTGTGGCAGCGCATGGTGGAACTGCAACGAACGATGGCCCACGCCAACGCCGCCATCGCCGCCCAGGACTGGCGCAGCGCCCGCGATGCCCTCGAACGCGCCGCGCCCTTCGCCGAAGGCCTCAAGCTCGGCCGCGCCTACATCGAGAACATGGCGCTGCGCGCCTGGGTGCTCGACCGTTCGAGCGAACACGGCCGCGAGCTGCTGCGGGAAGCCATGGATCTCGCCCACACGTACGGGCTCGTCCGCGTCTTCGTCGATGCCCACCCCGCCATCGCCGACTGGGCGCGCAGCCTGTCCGTAGACGTATCCGGCGATCCCGAACCCGGCCGCAGCATCGCCGTGGCCCGCGTCCTGCGTCCGGCAACGCCCACGCCCCCCCGTGACGCCGCCGGTCCGCGTGCGATTCCGAGCATGGTGCTCACGCCCAAGGAGCGCGAAGTGCTCGAACTCCTCGCGCGCAACCTCTCCAACAAGGAGGTCGCGCAGGCGATGGGCGTCGGCGAGGAAACCGTGAAGTGGCACCTCAAGAACCTGTTCGGCAAGCTCGATGCTGCGAACCGCAAGCATGTGGTGCGGCGGGCGCAGTTGCTGGGCTTGCTGGAGGGGGCCGAGTAGCGCTCAGCCCTCACCGGTCGGGGCGCTTGCCCCCCCGTGGCTCAAGAGGTTTGCGGCATGCTGTGCCACCAGATGCGGGCTTCGGAGCACAACGAGCCCGCGAATTTCGCGTGCAGGATTCCGTCGAGCACCATCCGCGGCAACGGATCTCCGGGGCGGCGGGCGACCAAGTTCGTACCGGTCGACTTCGCCCAGATCTGGAACAATTCCTCCGACGCGACCTGGTAGGTCGTGTGCCAGTGAGCAATGCCGGAGTCTCCGGTGTTGGCGAGAACTTCGTAGGTGACCTGCACATCCTCCTGCAGTTTCACGCGCTCCCAGTACGCGGCCAACTCGGCCGGCCCGCGCTGCACTGCGAAGGGGGTGTTGTGGTAGGCCCCGTCGGGTGTGAACAGGGCGACAAATCTCGCTTCGTCGCGCGCCTCCCAGGCGGCCTTGTACCCCTGCATGAACTCTTCGATGCCCATCGTGGTTCCCCTGCAATTGTCAGTAGCTCCATCCGGTCGGGCGGCGTTGCGACCTGAGGGTCTCCGGTTGGAAGACGTCGCTGGCAAGTCCGATACCGCTCGCTTCGGGACAATAACAATATCGTGTGCAACCACAACGGTTGCTGTCGGACAATTGCCCTATGGATATATTGATATCTTCCGCCGCCGTTACGCCGGAGATTCTACGCCCGGCTCATTCGAATTGTCGGCCTCGATACACAGTGCCGATGTGCGCCGCTGGCGGATCGCGCGTGCTGATGGCGGGCCGCCCGACAGCTCTCCACGCTTTCCCTGAGCCGGCCCTTGCTCCCCCTCGCCACAGGGGGGGAGGGCGCGCCAAGCCTTCAATAAGCTTTCTCCAGTCTGTGCGATCGCGTACAGGGGCTATGCTGATCTTGCGCCCCGATCCGCTGATCGCACACCGGTTTCATCTCGAACAACCATGACGGAGACAACCATGCCGGACAATACGATCGTCGCCACGCCTTCGGCCTATACCTACCCGCTGCTGGTGAAGCAGCTGCTGCTCAATTCGGTCAACCTGCATGGCGACCAGGAGATCACCTATCGCGGGGAGATGCGCTACACCTTTCGCGATTTCCGCGCGCGCGTCGGCAAGCTCGCGTCGGCGCTGACGGCGCTGGGTGTGCGCCACGGCACGACGGTGGCGGTGATGGATTGGGACAGCCATCGCTATCTGGAGAGCTACTTCGGCATCCCGATGATGGGCGCGACGATGTTCACCGTGAACGTGCGCCTGTCGCCGCAGCAGATCGCCTACACGCTCAACGATTCCGAGGCGGAGGTGGTGCTGGTGCATGCGGACTTCGTGCCGCTGCTCGAGCAGCTGAAGCCCGAATTGAAGAACGTGCGGCAGATCGTGGTGATGGCCGACGGGCAGGCGGTGCCGGCGACGTCGCTCTCCTTTGCGGGTGAGTACGAGGCGCTGGTGGAGGCGGCGTCGGCGGATTTCGAATTCCGCGATTTCGACGAGAACACGAAGGCGGCGACTTTCTACACGACCGGCACGACGGGCGACCCCAAGGGGGTGTGCTACAGCCACCGCCAGATCGTGATGCACACGCTGGGCACGGCCCTGAGCCTGACTTCGCAGCCAGAGGGGCAGCGGCTGCATCGCGATGACGTGTACATGCCGATCACGCCGATGTTCCACGTGCTGGCGTGGGGCGTGCCCTACATCGCGATGCTGCTGGGCCTGCGGACGGTGCTGCCGGGGCGCTACGTGCCGGACCTGCTGTTGAAGCTACAGCGCGAGGAGAGGGTGACCTTCTCTCATTGCGTGCCGACGATCCTGCAGATGCTGCTGCAGGCGCCGTCCGGGGCGGATCAGGATCTTTCCGGCTGGAAGATCATCATCGGCGGTTCGGCGCTGTCGCCGGTGCTGTGCCGCGCGGCAGTGGAGCGGGGCATCGATGTGTTCGCGGGCTACGGGATGTCGGAGACGGGGCCGGTGGTGGCGCTCGCTCAGCTGTCGGCTGACGACGTAACGGCGGATCTGGGCGAGGAGGTGCATCTGCGCTGCCTGACGGGTCGGCCTGTGCCGCTGGTGGACTTCCGCGTGGTCGATGCCGACATGAACGACGTGCCGCGCGACGGCAAGACGCAGGGCGAGATCGTGCTGCGCGCGCCCTTCCTGACGCAGGGCTATTTCAAGAAACCGGAGGCGTCCGAGGAGCTGTGGGCGGGGGGCTACCTGCACACGCAGGACGTTGCGGTGGTGCGGCCGGACGGCTTCGTGCAGATCGTCGATCGCATCAAGGATGTGATCAAGACCGGCGGCGAGTGGGTGTCGTCGATCGAGGTCGAGGGGTTGATCGGCGAGGTGCCGGGCGTCCAGGAGTCGGCTGTGGTGGGCGTGCGCGACGAGAAATGGGGTGAGCGCCCGATGGCCTACGTGGTGTGCAAGCCCGGGGTGACCGTCGATGTGGAGGCGATCCGCCTCCATCTGCTGGGGCTCGTGGAGTCGAATCGCATCAGCAAGTACGCGGTGCCGGATGCCGAACGCATCGTATTCGTCGCGGAAATTCCGAAGACCAGCGTCGGCAAGATCAACAAGAAGGTTCTGCGCGAGCGGACTGCCTGATTTCCGTCGCCAATAGGCAGCACTGTGGGGGGCGTTCGGGCCCCCCGGTTTTTTTCACCCCCCGAGCGCTACCCCCCACACCCCCCTTACCCCCCGTCGCTGGGGGGAAGGGTAGGCTCCCCGGTGCGCACAATGAACATCATCCGGAATACAGTGACCGGACAGAGAAGCAGCTCAAGCCAACGATAAAAGAGGGGCAGCAGACGATGAATATGAGGAGACAAGGTTCGGCTCCGGCGCGCAGGAAGATGGCGCTGGCCGTCGCCGCAGCGACGCTGGCCCTGAGCGGCACCGCACAGGCGTTCGAGCTTGACACGGGGAACGCGGACCTGCAGGTTCGTTGGGACAACACCGTGCGCTACAACATCGCCTCGCGGGTGGAGTCGCGCAACAGCAAGTTTGCCAACTCGGCGCTCACCGACGAGGGTACGTACAGCTTCGACCGGGGCGATCTGGTGGCCAACCGCCTCGACCTCTTGTCCGAGCTCGACGTGGTGTACCAGGGCAAGACCGGCTTTCGCGTGAGCGGCGCGGCGTGGGTCGACGCGGCCTACGGCGACAAGAGCGAATCGAACCCGAACGCCCCGTTCGCGGCCATTCCGAGCTACCGGGACCATGAGTACAGCCGCTACACCAAGCGCTACTACGCCGGCCCCTCGGGCGAGCTGCTCGACGCCTTCGTGTTCGCCAACTTCGACGCCGCGAGCGTGCCGGTGCGCCTGAAGGCGGGCCGTCACACGGTGTTCTGGGGTGAATCGCTGTTCCTCGGCGGCGCGCTGCACAGCGTCTCCTACGCGCAGATGCCGCTCGACCTGCAGAAGGGTTTCGCGACCCCCGGCGCCGAAGCGAAGGAACTCTTCCGCCCGCTCAACCAGCTCTCGGGCCAGGCCCAGCTCACCGACACGCTGTCGGTGTCGGCGCAGTACTTCATGGAATGGGAAGCCTACCGCTACCCCGAAGGGGGCACCTACCTCGGCCCGGTCGACTTCGCCTTCAACGGCCCCGACCGCCAGTTCATCAGCCGCGGGCTGGGCTTCGCCGCCAACGGCAAGCCGGTCGAGCCCAGGCAGTCCGGCGAATACGGCGTGTCGCTGCGCTGGTCGCCCGAAGCGCTCGACGGCACGCTCGGCTTCTACTACCGCCGCTACGCCGACAAGCTGCCGCAGACCTTCCTCACGCGGGTCGGCCCGGGCGTCTCCCGCTACAACCTCATCTACGCCGACGACATCGACCTCTTCGGCGTGAGCCTGGCCAAGAACATCGGCGGCGTGAGCGTCGGCGCCGAACTCTCCTACCGCCGCAACACCCCGCTCAACTCGCAGGTGCTGGGCATCTCGACCACGGGGCTACCCGATCGGGGCGACACCAGCGGCCCGCGTGGCGACACCTTCCACGGGCTCGTGAACGTGCTGGGGCTCGTCTCCGAGACCCCGGCGTTCGATGCCGCGAGCTGGGCGGCCGAGCTCACCTGGGCCAAATGGGACAAGGTGCGTAGCGGCGAACGCCTCTTCTACGCCACCGGCTTCGCCCCCTGTGCCGGCCGCGACAAGTGGGACGGCTGCACGACCAAGGACTTCTTCGGCCTCGCGCTCGCCTTCACCCCGACCTGGTACCAGGTGCTGCCCGGGGTGGATCTGTCGGCGCCGCTGGCGGTGTCGGTGGGCCTCTCGGGCAACGCCCCGACGGTGTTCGGCGGCAACGAAGGCAACGGCAACTACAGCGTCGGGCTCTCGGCGGACGTGTTCCAGAAGTACCGCATCGATCTCAAGTACATCGACTACTTCGGCAAGTACCGCGACAACGGCACCGCGCTCACCACACAAAACGGCTTCACCACGCTGCTGCAGGACCGCGGCTTCGTGAGCCTGACACTGAAGACGACCTTCTGAGGAGGAGGACCCCCATGAGACTCACGCAAACCCTGCTGTCGGCCGCACTCGCGCTGGCCCTGAGCGGCGCGGCGGTGGCCGCGATCACGCCCGAAGAGGCGAAGAAGCTCGGCACCACGCTCACCGCGGTCGGCGCCGAGAAGGCCGGCAACAAGGACGGCACCATCCCCGAGTACACCGGCGGGCTCACCACGGCCCCGGCGGGCTTCAAGGCGGGCGACGGCATCCGCCCCAACCCCTTCGCCAACGAGAAGCCGCGCCTCGTGATCGACGCCAAGAACCTGGCGCAGCACGCCGACAAGCTCACCGAAGGCACCAAGGCGCTGCTGCAGAAGTACCCCAGCTTCCGCGTCGACGTCTATCCGACGCACCGCAGCGTCGCCTTCCCCAAGTTCGTCGCCGACAACACGCTCAAGACGGCCACGCAGGCCAAGACCAACAACGACGGGCGCTCGATCGAAGGCGCGCACGCCGGCTTCCCCTTCCCGATCCCCAAGACGGGTTATGAAGCGATGTGGAACCACCTCGTGCGCTACAACGGCCAGGCCTACGAGGTGAAGTACCGCAACCTCAACGTCGATGCGGCCGGGCGCACCACGCTCGCCACCGAAGGCGTGAACGTGCAGGAGTACCCGTTCTGGGATGCGTCGAAGAGCTCGGCCGAGACCTACTGGCGCATCAAGAACACCTACACGGGCCCCGCGCGGCGCGCGGGCGAGGCGCTCCTGATCGTCGATCCGCTCGACATCGGCACCAAGGACCGGCGTGCGTGGACCTACCTGCCGGGTCAGCGGCGCGTAAAAGTCGCCCCGGACCTCTCGCACGACACCCCCAACCCGGGCACGGCCGGCGGCAACACCTTCGACGACATCTTCATCTTCATCGGCTCGATGGACCGCTTCGACTTCAAGCTCGTGGGCAAGAAGGAGATGATCGTGCCGTACAACGCCTACACCGCGGTGTACCAGGCGAAGCAGGACGATCTGCTCAAACCCAACCACCTCAACCCGGATCTCGTGCGCTGGGAGCTGCACCGCGTGTGGGTGGTGGAAGCGACGCTGCGCGAAGGCAAGCGCCACGTGTATAGCAAGCGCACCTTCTACCTCGACGAGGACTCGTGGGCGGCGCTCGCCTCCGACCAGTACGACGCCCGTGGCCAGCTCTACCGCGCGGGCTTCGCCTACATGGCCCCGAGCTACGACCTGCCCGCGCCCTACACCGACATGTTCGGCCACTACGACCTCGTGGCGGGCATCTACTCGCTGACCGGCTTCGCCGCCGAGACCGGCGGCATGCGCCAGACCAAGCCGCTCACCGACCGCGACTGGTCACCCGACTCGCTCGCCGGCTCGGGCATCCGCTAAAACCATAATAAATCTCGTCCCCGGGAGCGGGGTGCGGCGCAGGCCGTGCCTCGCTTCCGCCCCCGACCGAGGAAAGAGACCATGAATGTGCATCGATTCGGTGGCGCAGCGCTCGCGCTCGCGCTGCTGATGCCGGCCGCGGCCCCCGCCGCCGCGGGCTTCCAGGACGTGCTCGACGTGCCGGCGATGGCGAGCGAGCTGGCGACGAAGGGCCTGATCAACGGCCTTGCGCAGGCGGGGTCGCGGGTGGTCGGCGTGGGCCAGCGCGGCCACGTCGTGTACTCCGACGACCAGGGCCGGAGCTGGCGCCAGGCGAAAGTGCCGGTGAGCTCGGACCTCGTCGCGGTGAGCTTCCCGACGCCGCAGCAGGGCTGGGCGGTGGGCCACGACGGCGTGGTGCTCGCGACGAGCGATGCCGGTGCGAGCTGGACCAAGCAGCTTGACGGCCGGGCGCTGGGCGAAGTGATGCTCGCGCACTACAAGGCCAAGGGCGAGGCGGCGTGGATCGTCGAGGCCGAGCGCTTCGCCGCGCAGGGCGCGGAGAACCCCTTCCTCGACGTGTGGTTCAGCGATGAGCGCAACGGCTTCGTCGTGGGCGCCTTCAACCTGATCCTGCGCACCACCGACGGTGGCAAGCGCTGGACGCCGTGGCTCGACCGCACCGACAACCCGCAGGCGCTGCACCTCTACGGCATCCGCGGCGCCGCCGGCGACGTGTATGTCGTGGGCGAACAGGGCCTCGTGCTGCGCCTCGACGCGGCGGCCGGACGCTTTACGCGCGTCGCCACCCCGTACCCGGGCAGCTACTTCGGCGTGACCGGCACGAACAGCGCCGTCATCGTCTTCGGCCTGCGCGGCAACGCGTACCGCAGCACCGACCGCGGCGCCACCTGGCACAAAGTGGAGACCGGGGTGCAGGAGGGGCTCACGGCCGGCGCCGCGCTGGGCGAGGGCGGCGTGCTGCTCGCCAGCCAGGCCGGGCGCATCCTCGTGAGCCAGGATGGCGGCGAGCGTTTCTCGCCCGTGAAGCTCGAGCGCGCCACGCCGGCTTCGGCGGTGCACGCCCTCGGCACGGATGCGGTGGTCGTCGCGGGTGCCCGCGGCGTGCGCGTCCAGCCCCTTCGCTAACAGGAGACCGACGCGATGGCCGTCGCACACGACTCGCACGACCGGGCTCCGGTGGTGCGCTCCCTTGCCGAGTTCGATCGCAACTCGGGCAATGCCCTCGAACGCATGATCTTCAACCACCGCCTCGCGGTGATGGTGCTGTGTGCGTTCGTCACCGTGGCGCTGGCGCTGGTGGCCGCGACGAAACTGCATCTGAACGCCAGTTTCGAAAGCATGCTGCCGCAAAGCCAACCCTACATCCAGAACTACCTGGACAACCGCAATGAACTGCGTGGCCTGGGCAACGTGCTGCGCGTGGTGGTGGCCAGCCGCGAAGGCGACATCTTCGACCCGGCCTACCAGGACACGCTGAAGAAGATCAACGATGAGCTGATCCTCACCCCCGGGGTGGACCGCGCGTGGGTGAAGTCGCTATGGACGCCTTCGGTGCGCTGGACCGAAGTGACCGAGGAAGGCTTCCAGGGCGGCCCGGTGATGCCCGACGCCTACGACGGCTCGCCGAAGGCCACCGAAGCCCTGAAGCTCAACATCGCGCGCGCGGGCATCGTCGGACGCTTCGTCGGCAACGACTTCAAGTCCAGCATGATCTTCGTGCCGCTGCTCGACAAGGATCCGGCCACCGGTGCGCCGATCGACTACCGCGCGCTGTCCGCGACCCTCGAGGACAACATCCGTACGAAGTTCGAGCAGGGCGGCGGACAGGCCATACCCGCGGTCAACATCCACATCATCGGCTTCGCCAAGCTCGTGGGCGATCTCATCGACGGCGTGAGCCAGGTGATGACCTACTTCGCGATCGCCGCGCTGATCGCCATCATCGTGATCTTCGCCTATACGCGCTGCGCCCGCAGCACCGCGCTGGTGGTGGCCTGCTCGGTGGTGGCGGTGGTGTGGCAGTTGGGGCTGATTGCCGGCCTCGGCTTCGCACTCGATCCGTTCTCGATCCTCGTGCCCTTCCTGATCTTTGCCATCGGGGTGTCGCACGGCGCGCAGAAGATGAACGGCATCGTGCAGGACATCGCCCGCGGCACGCACCGCCTGATCGCGGCGCGCTTCACCTTCCGTCGTCTCTTCCTCGCCGGCATGACGGCGCTGGTCGCGGACGCCGTGGGCTTCGCCGTGCTGATGGTGATCGACATCCCGGTGATCCAGTCGCTCGCGCTCTCGGCGAGCATCGGCGTGGCAGTGCTCATCTTCACCAACCTGATCCTGCTGCCGGTGCTGCTGTCCTATACCGGCGTCAGTGCTACCGCTGCCCAACGCAGCCTCAAGGCCGAATCGAGCGCGAGCACCGGACTGTGGGCCTGGCTCGAACGCTTCACCGAGCGGCGCTGGGCGATCGGCGCGATCGCGGTGTCGGTCGTGCTCACCGTGGCGGGCTTCGTCGTCAGCCTGCAGCTCAAGATCGGCGACCTCGAACCGGGCGCGCCCGAGCTTCGCGCCGACTCGCGCTACAACCGCGACAACGCCTTCATCACCGCCAACTACTCGCTCTCCAGTGACCAGTTCGCGGTGATCGTGAAGACCGCGGCCGAAGGCTGCCTCAAGTACGACACGCTCATCGAGGCCGACCGCCTCGCGTGGACCCTGCAGCAGGTGCCCGGCGTGCAGACGACCGTCTTCCTCGGTGACGCGGTGCGCCAGATCACCGCCGGCTCCTACGAGGGCAACCCCAAGTGGGTGACGCTCGCGCGCAACCAGGACGTGCTCAACTACGGCGCGCAGCAGGCCTCGGTGAATAACCCCGATCTCTTCAACAACGACTGCTCGGTGATGCCGGTGATCGCCTACCTCACCGACCACCGCGCCGAGACGCTCGACCGCGTGGTGGCGGCGGCGGCGGGCTTCGCCGAGGCGCACAGCACGCCCGAGCGAGCGTTCCTGCTCGCGGCGGGCAGCGCCGGCATCGAGGCGGCGACCAACATCGTGGTGAAGGAAGCCAACCGCACGATGCTCTTCTACGTGTATGGGGCGGTGATCGTGCTGTGCTTCATCACCTTCCGCAACTGGCGCGCGGTGGTGGTGGCGGTGGTGCCGCTGGTGGTGACGTCCATCCTGTGCGAGGCGCTGATGGTGGTGCTGGGGATCGGCGTGAAGGTCGGCACCTTGCCGGTGATCGCGCTGGGGGTGGGGATCGGCGTCGATTACGCGCTGTATCTGCTCTCCATTCAGCTCGCGCAGCAGCGCGCAGGGGCCTCGCTCGCGGACGCCTATCGGCGCTCGATTCAATTCACCGGCAAGGTGGTCGCGCTGGTGGGGGTGACGCTCGCGGCGGGGGTGGTGACGTGGATCTGGTCGCCGATCAAGTTCCAGGCCGACATGGGGATCCTGCTGACCTTCATGTTCGTGTGGAACATGGTCGGGGCGCTGATCCTGATCCCGGCCCTGTCGCACTTCCTGCTCAGGAGCCCGAAAGGCGTGCAGCGTGTGGGGGCGATGCCGGTGCTCGGCCTGGCAACGCGATAACAGAGGCGGAACCGATCGATGAGCGTTCACATGCGTGCAATGACGATATTCAGTTTCCCGGCGTGGTCGCAACTGTGGCCGGGCGTGCTGACGGCGATCACGATCGCCCTGGCGGCGAGCTTCGTCGCCGAGCACCAGGGCGGGCCGCAGCTGTTGTATGCGCTGTTCTTCGGCATGGCGTTCAACTTTGCCGCGGAGGGCGAGAAGATCCACCGCGGCATCGAGTTCGCCTCGCGCCAGGTGCTGCGCTTCGGTGTGGCGCTGCTGGGCGCGCGCATCACCGCGGAGCAGTTGGCGGGCCTCGGGGCGCAGTCGATTGCGATGGTGGCGGGCGGGGTGCTCGCGACCATCCTCTTCGGCGCACTCGTCGGGCGCCTGCTCGGCCGTCCCGGCACCGAAGGGGTGCTCACCGGCGGCGCGGTGGCGATCTGCGGGGCGTCGGCGGCACTGGCGATCTCGGCGGTGCTGCCGAAGAACGAGGCGAACCAGCGCTTCACGCTCTTCACGGTGGTGGGGGTGACGGCGCTCTCGACGGTGGCGATGGTGGTGTATCCGTCGCTGGTGAAGGCCTTCGGGCTGGATGCGAATGCGGCGGCGGTCTTCCTCGGCGGCACGATCCACGACGTCGCGCAGGTAGTGGCGGCCGGCTACATCCTCTCGCCCGAGGTCGGCGACGGGGCAGTCTTCGTGAAGCTCTTCCGCGTGGCGATGCTGTTGCCGGTGGTGGCGGTGGTGTCGGTGCTGTTTCGCGACGGCACGGCAACGGGCAAGAAGCCGCCGGTGCTGCCGGGCTTCCTCGTCGGCTTTGCGGTGCTGGTGGTGGTGAACAGCCTCGGCTTCATCCCCAAGCCGGTGACCGACGCGGCATCGAGCCTGTCGCGCTGGTGCCTGGTCGTGGCGATCGCGGCGCTGGGAGTGAAGACCTCGTTCCAGCAGCTCGCCGCGCTCGGGTGGCGACCGGTGGTGATGCTCACCGCGAACACGGTCTTCCTGGCCGCGCTGATCCTGGGCGGGCTGCTGTTGATGCGCTGAGCGGATCCCGCGCGGCGCAACGCGAAAAACAATCATTGGCAGACGGTGACCCCCGGCCCGCCCGACGGGCCGGGAGGGGACATCTTCGTCCGCATCGAGGAGACACAGAAAAATGGCTTTGGACAAGCAGGTGGATTGGTCCGACGTGGGACCGCTCTTCCATGACGGGATGAGCGTCATGTTCGGCGGCTTCATCGGTGTGGGAACGCCCGAAGGCCTGGTGTCGGTGCTGCGCGAACAGGGCAGGAAGAACCTGACCCTCATCGGCAACGACACCGCCGCCCCGGAGACGGGGGTGGGTCCGCTCATCTCCGATGGCCATGTGCGCAAGGTCGTCGTGTCGCACATCGGCACGAATCCCGTGGTGGGCAAGAAGATGATCGCGGGTGAGCTGGACGTCGACCTCGTGCCGCAAGGCACCCTCGCGGAGCGCATCCGCTGCGGTGGCGCAGGGCTCGGCGGCGTGCTCACGCCGACCGGTGTCGGCACCGTCGTGGAGGAGGGGAAGGCGAAGATGGTCGTCGATGGCAAGACCTTTCTCGTCGAGCTGCCGCTGAGGGCCGATGTCGCGATCCTGAAGGCGAAGCGGGCCGATCGCGCCGGCAACCTCGTGTACGAGCGGGCGGCGCGCAACTTCAACCCGATCATGGCGCTGGCCGCGGATCTCGTGATCGCGGAAGTCGATGAGATCGTCGAGATCGGCGAGATCGACCCCGACCATGTGATGACCCCGGCGGCGCTGGTGGACAAGATCGTCCTCGCGCGGAGGCAATGAACATGCAGGCAAAGGAAGTGATCGCGCGCCGCGTCGCGCAGGAGTTTCACGAAGGTTACGTCGTCAATCTGGGCATCGGCCTGCCTACCTTGGTCCCGCGCTATCTGCCCGCGGGGATGCACATCACCTTGCAGTCGGAAAACGGTTTCCTGGGCCTCGCGCCGCTCGACGGCGAACCGCTGCCGGGTGTCGTCAATGCCGGTGGCCAGCCCTGCGGGCTGATGCCCGGTGCGGCGATGTTCGACAGCGCCATGTCCTTCGCGCTGATCCGTGGCGGCCACGTCGACGTCACCGTGCTGGGCGGGCTGCAGGTGGATGAGGAGGGCAATCTCGCGAACTGGATGGTGCCCGGCAAGATGGTGCCGGGCATGGGCGGCGCGATGGACCTCGTCACCGGCGCGCGCAAGGTCATCGTCGCGATGGAGCACTGCACGAAGGAGGGCGAGCCGCGCATCCTCGACCGCTGCACGCTGCCGCTGACTGCGAAGGGACGGGTGGCGATGGTCGTCACAGAACTCGCGGTGTTCCGCATCACGCACGGCGAATTCGTGCTGATCGAGCACGCGCCGGGCGTCACGGTGGAAGACCTCAGGGCGCAGACGAAGGCGCGTTTCGCGATTTCGGACGAACTGAAGGCGATGAATTTCGGCTGACGCCACGGGACCGACACACGCCTCTCCCGCCTTGCCAAAAGGCGACCGTTTTGCGGGGGTGTCCACCAGACCACATCTACTCCTCTCTCTCCGGGATTCGGACACCTCCCTTTTTATCCCTCTGCGCGGCCCCTCGCGGGCTGCCGCTTGAACCTTCGGACAAGCGTGCGGACTTCTGCGGCGTACATTTCTTCAATCCCCTCGCTACGTGCCGCTCGTCGAATTGATCACGGCACCGGCGACGCGCCCCAGGGTGCTCGACCGACTCGAGCCATGGCTCGTCTCGCGCCTCGGCAAGGGCGTGGCGCGGGCGAAGGACGCTCCCAGCTTTGTCGCGAACCGCATCGGCGTGATGTGGCTGCTCGACGTCGAACGCCAGCAATTCGTCGCGCTCGCCCGCGGCCCGGGAACCCCGGCGCGCATCCGGAACATGCTGGACAGCGGCGAGCCCCTGCGCAACTGATCGGAGACGCATCGCAATGACATGGAATCTCAAGGATGCCTATCTGGTGTCCGCCACCCGTGCGCCGGTTGCCAAACGCCACGGCATGTTCAGGAACGTCCGCCCGGACGACATGCTCGCCCATGTGCTGCGGGCGAGCGTCGCGCAGGTGCCGCAACTCGATCCGCATGAGATTGGCGACGTGTATGTCGGCTGTGCGATCCCCGAAGGCGATCAGGGCATGAACCTCGCGCGCCTCGGGGTGCTGATGGCCGGGCTGCCCGACAGCGTGCCCGCGATCACGATCAACCGCTACTGTTCCTCGGGGCTCAACGCGGTCGCGATGGCGGCCGACCGCATCCGTCTGGGCGAGGCCGACGTCGCGATCGGAGCCGGCGTCGAGTCGATGAGCGCGATGCCGCAGATGTTCGGCACGAGCTACTCGGCCAACCCCAAATGGATGCAGGACGAGCACGTCGCGCTCGCCTACGGCATGGGCCTCACGGCCGAGCGGGTGGCCGATCGCTGGAAAGTGTCGGGTGCCGCCCAGGACGCCTTCGCCGCGGCGAGCCACGCCAAGGCACTTGCCGCGATGGCAGCGGGGCATTTCGACACCGAGATCACGCCCTATGCAGTGACCGAATATCTGCCGGGCGCCGACAGAATCGTGAAGCGCGTCGAACGCCTGTGCCGCAACGACGAAGGCCCGCGCGCGGGCACGACCCCTGAACAGCTCGGCAAACTTCGCCCCGAGTTCGCCGCGAAGAGCTCGGTCACGGCCGGCAACGCGTCGCAGATGTCGGACGGGGCCGGGTCGGTGGTGCTGATGAGCGGGGCCGCACTCAAGCGTTACAACGTCGAGCCCCTCGCGCGCTTCGTCAGCTTCGCGGTCGCCGGCGTTCCGCCCGAGATGATGGGCATCGGCTCGGTTGAGGCGATCCCGCGCGCGTTGAAGGCCGCAGGCCTCACTCTTGCCGCCATCGACTGGTTCGAACTCAACGAGGCCTTCGCCGCGCAGGCGCTCGCCGTGATGCGCAGCCTCGACATCGACCCGGCGAAGGTGAACCCCCAGGGCGGCGCGATCGCGCTGGGCCATCCGCTGGGCGCGACCGGCGCGATCCGCACCGCTACCCTCGTGCATGGCATGCGCCGCACCGGCAAGCGCTACGGCATGGTCACGATGTGCATCGGCACCCTCATGGGCGCAGCGGGGATCTTCGAGGTGTTGTAAGCACCCTGCCCGACGTCGCCCGAACCGTGTGACGAGCCCCCCCATGCAAGTGGGGGGGCAAGCCAATGCCAATACTGGAGAATGATTTTCTCCAAAATCATCTTGCCGGAACAACGTATGCACGGTCAGGAGCTCGCCTTGAACAACGTGGGCACGCGCAGCATGATGCCTTCGCTGCGTTTCCGCCTGGACCGGATCACGATCAGGGCCAAGCTCTGGTCGATGGCGGCCTTCTCGCTGTTCAATCTGGCGGTGATCGGCGCGGTGGGGTGGTTCTCGGTCAGTCACCTGGCCGGCGCGCTGAAGGAAATTACCGATCGCAGCGCGCCAGCGGTGGTCCTGATGGCAGAAATGCGCATGTGGCAAGCGAAGTCCCTGCTCGTGACGCGCGACATCGCAACGTGGCGTCCCGAGCGCTTCGCTGCCGAACAGTTGCGCCAGGATGGCATCACCGAGGCGAACGATCTGGCGCGTTCGGTGATCGGGCGGCGAACCGAGGCCGAAAACCATGCGCATCATGCCCTCTCGAGCTACGTTGCCCTGCCGAAGAGCGATGATGAAGCCAGGCAATGGGCCGCGGTCGAGGAGCGCTTGAAGGAGTTCGACGACACGTTCGAACCCGTCGTGCCGCTCCTCGAGGAGATGGCGAGCGCGCAGACCTGGGATCAGGTGCTGAACGTGATGCAGCGCTTCCAGATGATCGACGATCGCGTCGGCGCGGTGTGGGAGCGCACCGAAACCGAGATGGACCAGCTGAACGCGCTCGTGAAGGCCAATGCCCAACTGATAAAGGAATCGGCAGAAACAGCCCGAAGCAGCGCGCAGGGGGCGATCGCCCTGGTATCGCTCGCGGCGGCGGCTGGGCTGGCCTTGCTGATCTTCTTCACGGTGCGCGGCATCACCGGTTCGCTGGACAAGCTCCGCAAGACCATGGCGACCGTCGCGGAACGCAGGGACTTCACGCTGAACGTCGAGTTCGACGGAAAGGACGAGATCGCCGACACTTCGCGGGCGTTCAACAGCCTGCTCGGTTCGGTGCGCACGCTTCTCACGCTCGTGCTGCGCAATGCGGAAGGCATCCGCACGGCCGCCGACACGACGTTGGGCGCGGCCGAGGAGGTGGCCGAAGCCTCGCGCCAGCAGACCGACTCTGCGGCTGCGATGGCCGCCGCCGTCGAGCAGATGACCGTCAGCATCGGCCACATCGCCCAGTCGTCGGGCGACGCGGTCGATTGTTCGCACGGGGCCGGAACGGCCGCCGACGAGGGCGCAGCCATCATCGCGCAGACGGCGGTCGAGGTGGGACACATTTCCGACCGCGTACGCGAGGCGGAAGCCACTGTCCAGGAACTCGGCACCCATTCCACGCGGATCTCGGCCATCGTTCAGCTCATCAAGGAGGTCGCGGACCAGACGAACCTGCTCGCGCTCAACGCGGCGATCGAGGCCGCCCGGGCGGGCGAAGCAGGGCGCGGCTTCGCGGTCGTTGCCGATGAGGTGCGCGGACTGGCCGAGCGGACGCGCATCGCCACCGAAGACATCGGCGGCATGGTGCTTGCGATGCAGCGGCTCGCAGGCAATGTGAATAGCGACATGGCGACCGTCGGGGGCAAGGTCAGGGACGGGCAGACGCATGCCAATCAGGCGGCCGAGCGCATCATTGCGATCCAGTCCAACACCCGCCAGCTTTCCGAGGCCGTCAATGACATTTCGCTGGCCTTGCGCGAGCACTCGGCATCGTCGGAGGAGATCTCCCGTCAGGTCGAACGCGTGGTGCGGATGAGCGAGGGCAACGCCGCCTCCGCGATGCGGGCCGAAGACGTCGCCCAGGAACTGCAGACCATGGCCCTCTCGCTGCGCGAGGCCGTAGGCGCCTTCAAGGTGTGAGCTGCCGGGGTGACGTCATGACCTTGCCGGGAGCCATGCGGGCGGTACCGACGTCGTTTCAGTTCATCGGCGTGTCGCGAAATGTCAAACCCTCGTCCCCATCCGGCAAGAGGAGAAGCCCATCGTCTCCGCATTATGGGCAGGGCTTTCGGGGGCGGGGGGCATTACCCAGGGCGTTCAACGGCTCCGGTCGGGGGCATATCCCCGTGCGTGGCGGATGGCCCAATCGACGATGGGGGGTAGCGGTGAAGCATCTTTATCCGAAGGAAGCCGCGCAGTACCTGCGCGACCATTCCGACGCATTGTTCATCGACTGTCGCAGCGAAATGGAATACCGTTTCGCCGGTCATCCGGTCGGTGCGCAGCAAGTGTCATGGAATGACGGGCCGGGCTGGGAGGTCAATCCCGGCTTCATCGCCGAGGTCACGCGGATGGTCGGCGGTCGGCACGATCGCCCCGTGGTGTTGATCTGCCGGACAGGGGACCGCTCGGTGGCGGCGGGTGGAGCGCTCGAAGAAGCCGGTTTCTCGAACGTAGCCACTGTCTTGTATGGCTGCGAGGGTGATGTCGGGCCTACGCTTCGACGCGGTGAAGTTAACGGTTGGCGTTTCGACGGTTTGCCGTGGATCGTCAGCGGATGCGGAAAATGCGGCCCCTAGGTCCGGCTCCTTCACAGCGCCGACCAGGATTTGAGGGCCATCACGACCGCAATGATCCCGGCCGTGATGGCGAATCCCTGCTGTAGCGCAGGGCCGGAGATCAGGGGGGCCACCCTGCGTCCCAGGATCATGCCGAGAACCGCGCCTGCGACAAAGGGCAGGGCGGTCGCCAGGGGCGCGGGCCGTCCCTGCAGGATGCCTCCGACAAAGGTGAGCGAGCTGGTGAGCGCGATCGCCATCAACGAGGTTGCGACTGCAGAATGCATCGACAGCGGCAATGTCGCACGGATCGCGGGAACGATGATGAATCCCCCGCCAACCCCCAGCAGCCCAGAAAAAAAACCGGTTACAGCGCCGATCAGGGACACGATGATGGCAACCGGGCGAGTCCAGATCAGCCGGCCGGTCCTTGCATGCACACGGCCGACTCTGCCGATGGAGGACTGGCCTTCACCCGCCACTGCCGAGCGCACGACGGTGGCGTCGTCCCTCGATACCGTCGCGGTGTGGAACATGCGCACAGCGACCACGGCAAGCACCAGAGCGAAGATCAGTGTCAGGTTCGTCTGTGACATGCGGTCCGCGACCCCGATGCCCAGTGGTGCGAACAGGGCGCCGACTGCCGCCATCAACGAGGCTGCGCGATAGCGCACGTAACTGCGCTTCCATGCCATCGCGGTCCCGACCCCCGCCGATATTGCAACGGCCAGCAATGAAACGGTCGCGGCCTGGGTAATCGAATAACCGAGTCCAGCCATCAGCAGCGGCACGGCGAAGATCGAGCCGCCCGCCCCCGTCAGCCCCAGCACCAGACCGACGATCAGCCCGATCCCCACGCTCATTGGCGAAGCGTGCGATCGGGAATAAGGGAAGGTATCGGATCGTGCAAGCGGAATACCTCGTGGATGACAAGTGCGGAGTCGTATACCCCAAATAAGCGTGCCAGTCAGCCACGAGTATTGCGCTTCGATTCCTCACTGCAGGCGCTGGGCGGCATGCCGCGCGCGGATCCGCATGAGATCCGCCCCGTAATGGCAATAGCCGATTCCGAAGGCGACCGAGGCGGACAGGGCGACGAGCGGTATCAGTTGCATCGCGGAGAGCAGGCCGATGCGGTCGGCAAGCATCCCCGTGACGAACGGGCCTGGCGCCAGTCCCAGGAGGTTGTTCGCGAGCGTCAGTGTGGCGAAAGCCGTTGCATGGATCGACGTGTGGGTCAGATTGGCGACCATCGCACCTGCGGGACCGGTGGTTCCGGCGACGAAGAACATGCCCAAGCCTATGACCACGAACTGCAGCGGACCCGCCGGTAGCAGGAAGCCCGCAACCAGCAGGACGCAGGAGGTGACCGAATAGACGATCGCGATCAGCCATTTGCGCACGGCGTGATCGCGGCTGAGGCGGTCGGTGATGATGCCGCAAGTGGTCATGCCGACCGCACCGATGAGGACGAAGGCCGCCGCCGCAAGGCCCGCCTTGTCGGGCGGCAGCCCGTAGTAGCGGTTGGCGTAGCTTGGCAGCCACGCGATCATCGACGCCATGGTGAAGAGTTGCAGGCCGCTGCCGACATAGGCACAGACGACCGAGATCGACGAGAACAGCGCGGAGAACAGGTTGCGCAGGGACGGAGGGGCGCAACGCCCTGAAGCTCCGATCTTGTGTGCCGGGGAGCTCCCGTTGTTTCCTGCGGACAGGCGGGTCTCGGTGACGATCAGGGCGTAGAGGATGACGAGCGCGAGGCCTAACAGGGCCATCGCGCCGAAGGCCCAGCGCCAGCCCAGGTGCGTCGATACGACCCCGCCCAGCGCCATGCCCATCACCGAGCCCACCGCGCCGCCGGCCATGAAGGCGCCCGTGAGCGAGGAACGCAGGTGCGGCGGAAAGACGCTCAGGATCAGGGCGATGCCCACGCTGCCATACGCCGCTTCGCCGACTCCGACGAAGAAGCGCGCGGCGAACATCTGGCCAAAGCCTTCGGCCAACGCACAGGCCAGGGTGGCAAGGCTCCACAGGCCCGCCATCAGCACGATGCTGCGAACCCGTCCCCAGCGGTCGGCCAGGACCGACAGCGGGAAGCTCAGGAGCCCGACGAGCAGGGCGACGATGCTGTTCAGGGATCCGAGTTGCGTGTCGGACAGGCCCCATTCGGCCTTGAGCACCGGAAAGACGGCATTCAACACCTGCCGCGACATGTAGTCGGAAATCAAAAGGCCAAAAGTCAGTGCGAAAACAATCCACGCGAAGGAACGCGACACGGTCTGCGTGTATGGAATGTTCGCGCTCGCGTCAGCGACGTGCGTTGCCACGGTTGTCCCCTCCGGATTTGCCTGGTCGACCGGGCTCCACACAGGGGGAACCGGCCTCCGGCTTCCTTATGGTTGAAGGTGCGGAGGGGGATGACGACGCATCCGTCTCCGCGGTAACGGGGTGTCCGGTTGGGGCGTTTGCCCGCCACGTTTCGTCCCGAGACTGAGAGATATCCTACGGCCGTACGCGGCGGGATGCACCCCTCGGTGGTGGGGGGGCATCCCGCCCCGCCGGGGCGGGTGGGTGCGGATCAGGCAGATGTGGCAGGCGCCACGTTCATGCGCACGTAGATGGTGCCGACGTCCGGAATGACGACGCGCGGGCCGGTGCGGCGGACCGGGGCGGAGCCCGAGCTGCAGCCGCCTGAGCTGCAACTGGGCGAGCTGGAGGCCGAGCTGCAGGAGCCTGGCCCGCAGCCGCCGGTCGGGGCGGGAGCGGAGCCATCGTCCCCGTCATCGACGTAGGGGACGACTTCGACCTCGTAGCCCTTGACCTTGTACTTCGCGACCAGCTCGGAAAGCCGCGGCTCGCCGATCTGCATCATGCGCATGTAGCCGGCGCGTTCGAGCCGTTCGTGCAGCGCGTCGATTTCGTCCGGGTGATCGCTCCGCATCGGGCTGAGGGGGATGACCTTTTTCGTCGTCATGGCGGTGTCTCCTTCGTCTATGAATTGCTTTTTTGTGCGACCACGTTAAGCACTTTGGCGAAGGCGTAATTGACCTGCCGGGGCGTTGCCTTGACGTTTCGTACCAACGGCGACGGGGCGCCGAATGCGAGCTGCGACCAGTGCCGCGAACGCTAAGGCGATCACTGCTCCCCACCCGTGCGGTGGGGGGAGGCATGAGACAGAAAGTCAAAAAATTGGCTCGCCTCGTCAATCGACCGTTCATTCCCAAAGCGCCTAATCGATTCCGCCAAGCGACGTGTGGATGACCTTTGCGTTCTCCGGTTGCCTCACTCCATTAACGGACATCAGGTGCTTTCGTATGAATACTCAAACCATGACGGTGGACGAGCCCAGGGTCGTCGGCGGAATGCAGAAGACCCGGCCGATCGAGGAGATCAAGAGTGTCGTGATCCGCTTCGTCGGCGATTCGGGCGACGGGATGCAACTCACCGGCAACGAATTCTCGAAATCGGTCGCCCGCGCCGGCCACGATTTCGCGACGCACCCGGACTACCCCTCCGAAATCCGCGCCCCGACCGGCACGCTGTTCGGCGTTTCCGGTTACCAGATCCAGTTCTCGTCGGGCCAGGTGTTCACCTCCGGCGATGCGCCCGACGTGCTCGTCGCGATGAACCCTGCGGCGCTGAAGACCAACCTTCCAGACCTGAGGCACGGCGGGATGATCATCGCCAATGCCGGTGCCTTCAACAAGGCCAACCTGCAGAAGGCGGGATACCAGAGCAATCCGCTCGACGACGGCACGCTGATCGATTTCCGTCTCTACACGATCGACATCTCGGACCTGACGAATCAGGCGCTCAAGGACACCGGGATCGCGAAGAAGGAGATCGGCCGCTGCAAGAACTATTACGCGCTTGGGCTGATGCTCTATCTGTATAGCCGGCCGATCGAGGACGAAGAACAGAACATCCGCGCGAAGTTCGCGAAGAAGCCGGACATCGCCGAGGCGAACGTCATCGCGCTGCGCGCGGGCTACGCCTACGCCGAATCCACCGAGATGTTCGTCAGCACCTACCAGGTGCGCGCGGCCGACATCAAGCCGGGCCGCTATCGCAGCATCACCGGCAACCACGCCGCGGCGCTCGGTTTCGCGGCGGCGTCGGAACTCGCCAAGGTGCCGCTGTTCCTCGGCTCCTACCCGATCACGCCGGCGACCGACATCCTGCAGGAGCTGTCGGCGCTGAAGCACTTCAACATCACGACCTTCCAGGCCGAGGACGAGATCGCCGGCATCTGCTCCGCGATCGGCGCCGCCTACGGCGGCGTGCTGGGGCTGACGACGACCTCCGGTCCCGGCATGGCGCTGAAGACCGAGGCGCTGGGTCTCGCGGTGATGCTCGAACTGCCGCTGGTGATCACCAACGTGCAGCGCGGCGGCCCCTCGACCGGCCTGCCGACCAAGGTCGAGCAGTCCGACCTGCTGCAGGCCGTCTATGGCCGTAACGGCGAGTGCCCCATCCCGGTGATCGCCTCCCGTTCGCCGGCCGACTGTTTCGACTGTGCGATCGAGGCCTTCCGCATCGCCGTGAAGTACATGACGCCGGTGATCCTCCTCTCCGACGGTGGCATCGGCAACGCCGCCGAGCCGTGGCGGATTCCGAATCCGGCCGACCTGCCGCCGCTGGAGGTCAAGTTCCGCACCGACGCGGACGGATTCCAGCCCTACGCCCGCGACGAGCACCTCGCGCGCGCCTGGGTGCGCCCCGGCACGCCCGGCATGGAGCACCGCGTCGGTGGCCTGGAGAAGCACTTCCTCACCGGCAACATCTCGCACGACCCGATCAATCACGAGCGCATGGTCAATGTGCGCGCGGCGAAGGTCGCCGGCATCGCCAAGGACATCCCGCCGCTGACGGTGGAAGGCCCGCAAAGCGGCGACCTGCTGATCGTCGGCTGGGGCAGCACCTACGGCTCGATCGTGCAGGCGCGCGAGCAGGCCGAGGCCGCCGGCAAATCCGTCGCCCACGTCCATCTGCGCCACCTCAACCCGTTGCCCGCCGAGCTGGGCGACATTCTCGCCCGCTACAAGACCGTGCTCGTGCCCGAACTCAACCTCGGGCAGCTCTCGAAGCTGCTGCGCGAACGCTACCTGCGCGACGTGACCCTCATGTCCAAGGTGCAGGGAAAGATGTTCAAGGTGTCCGAAATCTACGACCGAATCCTGGAACTGTGCTGAGGAACCGACCATGAATCAGATGACTGAAATCAAGCCGCTGACGCGAAAGGACTTCGAGTCGGACCAGGATGTGCGCTGGTGCCCGGGTTGTGGCGACTATGCCTTGCTCGCCCAGGTCCAGAAGCTTTTGCCGGCGCTTGGCATCCCGCGCGAAAACTTCGCATTCATTTCCGGCATCGGCTGTTCCAGCCGCTTCCCGTACTACATGGAAACCTACGGGATGCACAGCATCCACGGCCGGGCGCCGGCCATCGCGAGCGGCTTGAAGCTCGCGCGGCCCGAGCTGTCGGTGTGGGTCGTGTCCGGCGACGGCGATTCGCTCGCGATTGGCGGCAATCACTTCATCCACGCGATGCGGCGCAATATCGGCCTCAAGATCATCCTGCTCAACAACCGCATCTACGGCCTCACCAAGGGCCAGTACTCGCCGACCTCGGAGTTCGGCAAGAAGACCAAGACCACACCGCTCGGCAGCATCGACCGTCCCTTCAGCCCCGTGTCCGTCGCGTTGGGCGCCGGTGCGACCTTCGTTGCGCGCACCGTCGATAGCGACCACCCGCATCTGCTCGACACCCTGAAACGCGCCGCGGAACACCCCGGCACGGCCTTCGTCGAGGTCCTCCAGAACTGTATCGTCTTCAACGACGGTGCCTATAACGCGCTGGCCGACAGGGAGACGCGGGACGACGCGCGCCTCCTGCTTCAGCATGGCCAGCCGATGCGTTTCGGCAAGGACAGCAACCGGGGCATCCGCATGCGCGGCTTTGAGCCCGAAGTGGTGACGGTCGGCGAAGGTGGCGTCACGGAAGCAGATCTGGCGATCCACGACGAATCGGCCGCCAACGGCGGGCTGGCATTCTTCCTGTCGCAGTTCGCAGCGCCGCTGCCGGTGCCGCTGGGAGTCTTCCGCGCTGTCGAGGCGCCGGTCTATGAGCAACTCAGCACCGGCCTCGCGGAGGATGCGCGCGCGCAAAGAGGCCAGGGAACGCTCGAAAAACTCTTCAACAGTGGCGATACCTGGACCATCGATTGATTCAGTCGCGTTGCGCAACAAACGATCACTGGTATCAGTGACGACAATAATTGAGGAGACGGCAGATCATGAAATATTCATTGCGTCCGATTGCGGCACTGCTTCTGATGTTTGCAGGAATCGGTTCCGGGTGCGCGGAAGACGGGAGCGCTGGCCAGCGGGCAATCACCGGGGAACACTACGCCGACATCTACGGGGCCTTCCTGACCGGAAGTGGATTCTCGTCGGGTCCGGAGCAATATGCGGCACAGGAAGTGACCGCCCCCGCGCGTACCGAAGGCGGCGACCATTTCTCGCGTACCGAGTACCTGTTCCTCACCGCCGCTGCTTTCTATTCCGGGCCGGAAGGTTATCCGTTCTCGTGGTGATTTCGGCAGCCCGAGACGAGCGACGCGTACCAGGCTTGCCATGACCGGCTCCGCAAGGAGCAGGGCAGGGCGGCCTGGCGCCTGCCTCTCGGGGGGCAGGCCGCGGCGCTGGAGCGCCTGATTCAGGCGATCACTACTGCCAGTAATGCCAGAAAGAGTCCAGTCCGGCTTGAGAAGCGCGATGCGACTCCGGCTGGAACGAAGCGACCGGGGTTGCCGGATCGCGTGGGGTCATGTCGCTTGCCACGCGGACCGCAATCCCGCCCGGAAGTGCGCCGGCGGCCAGCAGGCAAACTCCGACCGCCATGGAGCGGATGATTTTGCGCGACTTCTTGATCCGTTGCTGCATGCTCGTCTCCCCCATCAGGGTTTCGGGCTCAGGCATCCGCCTGAATCCGCATCCGCGTCTGTGATCGTGCGCGGCTAGGGTGAGATTAGGCCGTCTGAGAGAAAATCGCCCCCCTCGCGAAGAGGAGGGAGATCGAGATGGGAGGAGGTCGTCGCCTTGGCCCATGGATGCGTTATCTTTTGGTTTCCATCCATGGTGCGTGTCCATCCAATGACCAATTCAAATTTCTTCCGACCCGTTGCGCTCGAACACGCCAGCCGGCTCGTCAATCACGGCCCCACCGTCCTGGTGACGTCCTCCGACGGCACGAGGCGCAACGTCATGGCCGCCGCATGGTCCATGCCCGTGGAGTTCACGCCTCCTCGCATCGCCATCGTGATCGACAAGCGCACCTACACGCGCGAACTCATCGCCGCGAGCGGCGCATTCGCCATCTGCATCCCCGGCGCAGAACTCGTGGATTTGACCTATGCGGTGGGGAGCGCAAGCGGACGCGATCTTGATAAATTCGCCCGCTACAACATCACGGCCACACCCGGACCCGAACTCGGCATGCCCCTGCTCGAGACCGGATGCGCCGCCTGGCTCGAATGCCGCCTGATCCCGGAATCCCACACGGAAGACGCCTACGACACCTGCTTCGGTGAGGTCGTCGCCGCAGCCGCCGACGAGCGCGTGTTTGTCAAGGGACGCTGGTCTTTCACTGGCGAGAATACCGCGCTGCACACGATCCACCATTTGGGGGGCGGGAATTTCGTATGTGCCAGCAATGCGATTCAGGCGCATCCGTTGTAGGAAACGTCTTTGGATCTTGACCGCAGTTGATGGGGTTGGGCGGATGTGGCGTCGGCCCTGAGTTGCTGCTGGTTCATTTGACGAACTTCCCAGTCGAGTGTCCGGTTCGCTCTTATGCCTGCCGGGTAGCCTACGCGTGCAACTCGGCCATTGCCGTCGTTGGCCTGTCGCCCTCAATCGGGCAGCAATCCATTGGTTACCTGCCGTTCAGCCTTGAGAAGGTTCGAACCGCGGCTTCGCTAACCGTCGAACGCGAAGTACCGGTCAACTGCTGCCATTCAGAAAATTCCTGCAAAGCAGACGCTCAACAAGTTGGCAACTGCATAAATGGCTTCAGTACAATGGCAAGCTGTCCGGTTTCAACCCCCTTGTCCCCATGCCGCATAAACACCTTTCGTTTGAGAACGCCCGTCTGGCAAGGACTGCGGCTTTGTCCTGTATTCCAGCTTATTGGACACGCGCCAGAATATTGGACAATTTTGTCGTCTACTACTAGTTGGGTCTCACAATAAGGAGCCTCTATGCTTGCTAATTCACTGTCCCCCTGCATCACTACTGCGAAGGTCGAAGAGTCCCGCAATTTTTACGTCAAGTACTTTGGCGCGAAGATCACCTTCGACTGCGGCTGGTACGTCAACCTCGAATTCGGAACTGGGGCATCTCTTCAGTTCATGGCGCCTCAGCCCGATCAGCCGGCTTGCAATCCCGCTGGCCTCACTTACAACTTCAGCGTTTCCGATGTCGACGCTGAGTTTCAGTCACTCGCGGCCTCTGGTTTGGTTGCTGCCATGCCACTTGAAGATCATCCCTGGGGAGATCGCGGCTTTGCCGTTCAAGACCCTAATGGCATCGTTCTTTACATCTACTCCGAGCGCGAACCTAGCCCGGAATTCAAGCAGTACTACAAGTCCTGACGCCATGCCCGCCGACCGCATTTCAAAATTGCTCGAAGACATACGCCTTCTTGATTCTGAACGCTTCGAGATTGTGCAAGCACTGAGAAAGATCGTTTTGGGTTTAGCCCCCTCCATCTCCGAGGAAGTGAAGTACGGTGGCATCTTGTTCTCCGCCGAGAAGCCCTTTTGCGGCATCTTCTCTTACGCAAAGCACGTTTCGTTGGAGTTTGGTGCTGGCGCGTCTCTCCCGGACAAATTCAAGGTGCTTGAGGGCGAAGGCAAGTTACGCCGCCATATCAAGCTTACGTCTGTACCAGACATTGCGGAAAAGCATGTCGGTGAGTACCTTCTCTTGGCGCTCAAGGCGTCTCCGAAGCCGTTAGACCCAACCCGCCGCTCCAGAGGGATGCTCCGCCGGCAAGCCGGCTACGCGCCCCTGAGCTAGCACGTTCCTGAAAGACCGCTTTCGCAATCCACCTAGGTCCGCTATGGGTCGTCAGTCCCCGCTCAGGGGATAGAGAAGCTGCCGCTCGTCGCGCCTTCGCGGCTGAGCGGCAGGTGACCGGCGCATTGCGGCTGCACCGGTAGCCGTTAGCGAATGACGGCTGAGGCCGACCTGCTGTCGCTGCCGGCAACGGATTGAGGCTGAAAAGGGGGCGATGGGGTACGGTCGTTGCGTTTAGGGCGTGGCGTCTCGCTCAAGAAACGCATAACCGGACACACTGGTTAGTCGCCTGTCGACGAGGGCCTTGCCAACCGTGAAGTGGTAGAGATCTTGAAAGCGCTCGGTGTTGAGTCCGAGTGCCTCGTGCACGGCGTCGTCGAAGTAACAGCCGATGCCGGTACCCTGGACGCCGGCCGCGTCGGCTTCGAGATAACGCACTTGGCCGAGCATGCCGGCCTCCCAGAATCGCTGGCGGTAAAGCCACGGATGGGCGGCGTCGATGTCGTCGAAACGGGCCAGCATGCCGAGGCTAAATGCCGAATCGGCGGCGATGTCCTGATGGCAGGAGGCGGTGGTCGCAAAGTCGCGCGCGTCCAACGGTGCCAGCAGGTATAAGGGCAGGTGTTCGGGGCAGCCCGGAACGCTTGCCCAGAGCCAGTCTTCGCGCATGGCGGCGCGCAGGTCGGCGAGCGCGCCGGGTGCCCGGGGCAGGCAGTAGATGCCGGGGTCGAGGCCATCGACGCGGTGCACGAAGAACACAGGATGCACGCAGGGGGTTTCGAACAGTTGGAGGCGCTGTATCTTGAGACGCTGCGCGCCGCCTCCGGGCCGCCGGCTGTGACCGACGGCAAGGCGCCGAGGAGCCGACCCAATACGTGAAGATCCCGAGCAGAATTGAACCACTGGAGACCGGCGGTTTCGTCGACCACGTCATGCGTCAGCTCATGAGCGGCAAGGAAGCCATGGTTCATGTCGTCCAGTGTGGCGATGTGGTGCGCGGCGCTAAGGTCTACAAGGCGAGCACGCCTCATGTCATTTGAGTCCAGAGGCCCTGGGCATGTGCTCGTTGTAGAATGTCTCGTCCAGATGCCGGCAATTGCGATTTCGCGTCGCTCTAGCGACTCCCGCCACGGCGACGTGGCTACAGTCTGGAGCTCTTGGGGGCGCCAGGCGAATGGAGCAAGCAGACTTACTCCGAAGCAAGGTTCCCACGGTCAGAACTGAAATGGCGCCAAGAATGTGACTCCAGCGTCCATGCCCACAATCCGCTCCCGGCTAATCCTCCTGATCACCGCGTGCATCCTACCGATGGGAATGCTGGCAACGGCGCTGGTCGTGCACAACTATCAGCGCGAGAACGCCCAGCTTGTGCGCGACGCTATCGCCACAACCCGCGCGCTGAGTTCCGTCGTCGACCGTGAACTTTCCGCTGTGGAATCAGCTTTGACAGTCCTGGCGACGTCACCCCATCTTGATTCGGGTGATTTTTCCGCCTTCTATGGGCAGGCTCAGGACGTACTACGTACCCAGATCGCCGACAACGTCGTCTTGACTGACACTACGGGGCGGCAAGTGATCAACACGCTTCGGCCGTTCGGAGAAGTTTTGACCGCGCAAGGGATCATGCCCCAGATGCGACGCGTTCTCGACACCGGTAGGCCATTCGTGTCCGATCTTTTTGTAGGCCCGGTTACGGGGCGTCTCGCGGTGAGTGTGTCGGTTCCAGTGCGTCGCAACGGTCAGATCATCTACAACCTGAGTATGGGATTCTTCCCCGGCAGATTGTCTGAGATTCTGACCGCGCAGCAACTGCCGCTCGGCTGGACGGGTGAGATACTGGACCGCGGCGGCAACATCGCCGCGCGCACCCATGACTTGAAACGATTCGTCGGGCGGCAAAGTGCGCTTTCACTGACGGGGGCGATGTCTGCGGAAGGTTCGGTCGAGGCGATCACCGCTGAAGGCTTACCTGCCGTATCCGTCTTCACTCGATCGGCCGTTTCTGACTGGGCGGTGGTAATCAATATTCCGAAGGAATCATTGGTGAGCCAACTCAAGCAGTCACTGGTATGGTTGGTCTTCGGGACGGTCGTGTTACTCAGTGGCAGCCTCATTGTTGCCTGGAGGCTTGGCGGACGGATTGCCGATGCTTTTCGCGGACTGACCGATCCGGCCCTCGCTCTAGGCTCTGGTGAGCCCGTCGTGATTCGTTCTCTTGATCTGAAGGAAGCTGACGAGGTCGCAGCGGCCCTGATGAAGGCCTCCAGGATGTTGCAACAGGCACGCTACGACGCTCATCACGACGAGCTTACAGGCTTGGGCAACCGAGCCCTCTTCAAGGTGATTGTCGACCAGCAGTTGGCACTGTCCCGCAGGCAGGAGACTGAGCTCGCTCTGCTTTATATCGATCTAGATGGGTTCAAGGCGGTCAATGACCGATTCGGCCATCCCACTGGCGACGAGTTATTGCGCGCCGTATCTCAAAGAATACGGGCGGGTATCCGAAGTTCCGATCTGGCGGTGCGCGTGGGTGGAGATGAGTTCGTGGTCGTGATGTTCGCAGCAGGAAGCGACGCGGCACAGGTCATCGCGAAAAAATTGGTGGAAAGTATTTCGGATCCCTATCCCATCGGCCTGGAACTAATTGAGATATCCGCGAGCATTGGCGTTGCGATCTGTACGAATCCAGAGTTCACTTCTCAGATGTTGCTGGAACAGGCCGACGCCGCGATGTATCAGGCCAAGACCGTTGGCAAGAGGTGCTTTGCGCTTGCACCCGCGTCAATGGAAGCCGGGTAGTTGAAGATTCGCGCGGCGGGCGTGGGCTGGTCGAGGGCGTTGCCAAGCAAGATGAGTCAGACGCAGTCGAGCAGCTTTGCGCATTCGGCCATCAGTGCACGGGCCAGCTCGGAACCGTAGTTGGAATCGAGGGCTTCCATCATCTCGTGCGCCGTGTGGAGTCCGGCCTCGCGCGACAGCGCGCCGGCAAGCTGGCGGGCGAACTCATCACTGAGCGTCGACAGGTGACGTCGATCGACCCGCGGCAGACTGCGCCCGCTGCGGCCGAGCCAGTCTGCGACGAGGCTCGCGCCCTGCGCTTCGGTCGGCCCGTTTGCTAACCGAAGTTTGGCTTTTCGTCGACTCGAGTCGTCGAACATCACGAAGCATATTTTTTAGGCATCGGTGGTCACTAGGTGTTTTAGGAAAGGTGATAAGTCCGATTCCTTTCGGATGACGAAGCTTGCCATGCCGGCCTGGCTCGAAACGCCACCCGCTCCGTACCATTTCCTTGATCAGGCGGTTGATGTCCTTGTCGTTGCAGTAGTGCATGAATGATTGGCCTGCCCCCGATTCTCCGGACACATTGCATGGCAACATGTGTCTAGGAGGAATCGATGCGAACAAGAAGGAAGTTCTCGGACGAGTTCAAGCGCGAGGCGGTGCGTTTGGCAACGCAGCCGGGTATGACGGCGACAGCGGTCGCCCGAGATCTGGGACTCGAGCGCAGCGTGCTGCGCCGATGGATGTTGAATGCGGAAGAAGGTCGCACCGATTTGACGCCTGGCAGGCCTCTGAAGAGCGACAGCCAGGCGGAACTTGAGCAACTGCGGCGCGAACTGGCGCGGGTGAAGATGGAGCGCGATATCTTAAAAAAGGCGCTCGGCTACTTCGCGAAGGACCCGACGTGAAGTTCGGCTTCGTTGCCAAACATCGGGCGGTGTGGCCGGTTCGGGTTCTATGTGAAGTGCTCGGAATTTCCCGCAGCGGCTTCTACGAATGGTTCAGTAGGCGGCCAAGCCCGCGTACCCGCGCCAACGAGAAGCTCACGGGGCTGATTCGGCAAAGCTTCGAAGCGAGCGATCGGACCTACGGTAGCCGACGTGTTTGGCACGACGTGCTTGCCTGGGGCGAGCACTGCGGCATTCATCGCGTTGCTCGCCTAATGAGGGCGGCCGGGCTGGCTGCGCGCAAGAAGCGTCGTCGCTCGCCCAACGATGCGGGCCTGCGGCCCGAACACAGCATTGCACCGAATCTGCTGCAGCGCGAGTTCGAGGCGGATGCGCCGAACAAGAAGTGGCTGGCCGACTTCACGTACCTGTGGACCGACGAAGGCTGGCTATACGTTGCGGCCGTGCTGGACCTGTACTCGCGAAGAATTGTCGGCTGGTCAATGAAGGCGGAAATGACTGCGCAACTGGTCATCGATGCGCTCTTGATGGCGGTCTGGCGGCGCGGTAAACCCAAGGAGCTGTTACACCATTCCGATCAGGGTAGCCAATACACCCGCGAAGACTTCCAGCGGCTGCTAGCCGACCAGGGCATCGTTTGCAGCATGAGTCGAAAGGGCAACTGCTGGGATAACGCCGCGATGGAGAGCTTCTTCTCCAGCCTCAAGACGGAACGTGCCGCGCGAAAGCGATATCCGACACGCGACGACGCTCGGGCGGACGTGTTCGACTACATTGAACGCTTCTACAATCCGCGGCGGCGTCACTCCGTGCTTGGATATCTCAGCCCGGTTCAGTTTGAAGAAAATATGGTGGCTGTGTAGCTACCGAAACTGTCCGGAGAATCGGGGGCAGGCCACGCAATGATCACGAACTCTCAGCGCCAACCGCAGACCGGCGGTTCTGTTCGAGCCACTGGGCATAGGAGATCCGCGGCGCGTTGAAGCGGTCCGTCGTGCGGCAATAGACCGACGGTGAGCCGAGGCGGCCGAGGGGGGCGAAGCCTTCGATATGCAGTCGCGGCCCGACGAGGTGGTCGGCCACGTGGAACATTACCACCTCGCCGACATACACCGTGTTCGTGCCGAGCACGAGGCTGGTGTGCAGGCGGCATTCGAGGCTGACCTGCGCCTGGGTCACCCGGGGTACGCGGACATGGATCGACGCTTCGGTGGCGAGGCCAGCCGCCTCGATTTCGCTATGGTCGGGCGGGAAATCGGCGGCCGAGATGTTCATCGCAGCGAAGAGGTCTTCCGTGACCATGTTGACGACGAATTCGCCCGTGGCCTCGATGTTGGCCGCCGTGTCCTTGGGATGGCCGGCATCGTTGCGACCGACGCTGATCATCACGTAAGGGGGATTGGAGGCGACGGCGTTGAAGAAGCTGAAGGGCGCCAGATTGACGGTGCCGGCGGCGTTCACGCTGGTGACCCAGGCGATGGGCCGCGGCACGACGAGGTTGGTGAGAAGCTTGTAGTTGTCGGCTGGCGAATGGCGCGAGGGGTCGATCTGCATTGGTATTCTTTGTTGGGGGAAGGGGACGGGTATCGTAGGGTAAAACGGCTTCTCCGACCGGGTAGCCCTCGTCAGTGTTCAATGCCCCCGGTTTCCGGAATTCGGCCGGGCCAGTGAATTCGGTAGCGTGTGGAACGGCCTCCCCCGGGCAGTTTTTCCAGGCAGCCCTTGGCCACCAAGTCGGCCAGATGACGGGTTGCGGTGGCCTTGGACACCTTGGCGACTGCCTGATATTGCGCCGCGCTGATGCCGTGCTCGAAACCGCCCCGGCCGGGTTGGTCGCCGTCGAGCAGGTGGTTGAGCACCTTGATCTGCTCCGGGTTGAGTGCCTTGGGGCGGTGTACAAGCCAGAAGCGGCTCTTGCCGAGTACCCGGTCGATTTGCGCCGACGCGCCCTCGACGGCGCGCAGCAGGGTGACCAGAAACCAGTGCAGCCAGGGAGTGAGGTCGAGCGGCGAGGCCGACGCCTTCATCTTCTGGGTGGCTTCAAGTTGCGCGTAGCACCCCTTGCGATCGGCGAGGATGGCGACCGACATCGCATAGAAACGGATGCTTTGGTGCTCGCCTTGGGCCAGGGCGAGATCGGTGAGCGCGCGGGTGATGCGACCGTTGCCGTCGTCGAAGGGGTGCAGGGTGACGAACCAGAAGTGGGCCAGGGCTGCGCGCAGTAGGGGATCGAGCATGGCATCGCTGCGGCTGCGGTCGAACCACGCAAGGAATTCGGCGATGCGCGCTTCCAGCCCCTCGCGGGGCGGCGCTTCGAAGTGCACTGTAGGGCGGTCGATGCGGCCGGAGACAACCTGCATGGTGTCGGTCCCGCGCCAGTCGCCGACCCGGATCATGCGGCCAACGGAACTCTCTTCCCCGGCGAATAGCCAGGCATGCCACTGCAACAGGCGAGTCTCGGTGAGCGGGGCATCGAGGTTGGCCGTGGCGTCCCACATGATCTGCGCAAGTCCTTCGCTGCGCGGCTCGGGAGCGGCTTCGTCTGCCTCGGCCAACCCGAGGCGACGGGCGATGCTGGAGCGCACCGAGCCGACATTCAGCGATTCCCCTTCGATCGCGCTGGAATCGACGATGTTCTGCAGCAGAGCATCCAGCGTGAATTCGGCGCGCAGTTCGGGCACGGAGCCTTGGGCACGGCCGAGCAAAGCTCCTTGAGCGAGCGTGACCCGGCGCAGCAGGGGGGCCAGCGTGGCGGACTGCCAGGTGACATGTGGCCAATCGGGGTGTTGCCAGATCCAGCGGGACATCAGGGCGCGATTCGGTAGGACGGTAAGCTGAATCCTAGCATCATTCGGCTCATTTTTGCAGTATCCGTGAGCCGATTAAGCGGGTGATTCGGCTCACGGAGGCCGCGCCCTTCAACCGCCCTTTCTCGCCACTACATCGCTTTCGTGCGCCGCAGCAAATCACGAAATGTCAAACCGGTGTCACCGCCTGTCAATTTCGACAAGGCCGGAGCGCTTAATGTGCCTCCATGGACGCGCTAAAGAACATCGGAGGAAATGCTCATGGCCGCGCACCGCTTCAAAACTGTTGCCGCACTTGATCCACGGAAAGTGTTCGCGTTGCAGCCGTGCCCCTTCCACCCGAGATGGGGGGGAGCTACGTCCAAATCCCGGGGATAAAGTGGGCACCGTCCCGATAGGCAATCACCGCGGCGACTGTACGCATCGGGACGGGACTCGAGGCAAGAAAATAATTAATCACGTCCTAATCGAGGTGACGAGATGGTTTCAGAAAGCGCGACAAAGAAGATCGAGATGTGGCTGGCCGGAAGTGGAATGTTCTGCATCGTTGGCTACGTGATCGGCTGGGGAATTCTGGGGATGTGTGCCGGGCCGTTCATGATCAGTCCCGCAGCGACTGCCCAGCAGCACTTCGATTTTTACCAGGAACACAGCACCCGCATCATGATCGGAATGACCATCGCCAGCTTCGATGCCGGCGTCTTCATGCTGTTTGTTTCCCAGATAGCGAACCAAATGAAGCGCAGGGAAAGGAATGGTCACCACGTGCTGTCGACGGTGCAGCTCGTCGGCGGTCTCCTGACGGGCTGGGTCGGGATGATGGCCGCCATGATGTGGTGCGCGCTGGCTGAGTTTTCCACTCAGTTGGATCCTGACATGGTCAAGTTCTTCCACGTTATGACTTGGTATGTGTTCGATGGCACCTACTGGGTCACCATCGCCCAATTTGGCTCCATTGGCCTGATGGGGATCTGTGACAACGGCAAGGATCCGCTCATCCCGAAATCCACCGGTCTGATTGGTGTAATGCTCGCGTGCGGCTATGCCACCCTGGCGCTCATTCCGTTCGACCATACCTTCATCTTCTCGTATGACGGTCTTTGGAATTGGTATTTCGTCTGGATCACATTCTTCTGCTATCTGATGTGGGTGAGCCGGTTGTGTATCAAGGACCTCAAACGTACCCAGGTCAGCACCCAGACGGCCGGCGCCCATGCGCTGGCTCACTAGGCAAACCTTCGACTGGGGAACTTGAATGATTAACCTGAAAACGGAACTGACGCTTCCGGCCGTGGGCTTGACCGGCTTCGAGGCGCCGCTCAACGAGACCGAGCTGGCCATCCAGGAGACATTGCACCGGTTTGCCAAGGATGTGCTGCGGCCCGCCGGCCAGGAACTGGACAAGATGAGCGCGGAGCAGGTGATTGCCCCGGGTTCTCCGTACTACGAGGTTCTGGCCAAGGCCGCGCAACTCGGCCTCGATTCCAGCCTGCTGGAGCAGATGCCGCCGGAAACGGCCATCCGGGTCGAGTCGATCATCGGCGAGGAAATGGGCTGGGGTGACGCCGGTCTGGGGGTCTCGCTGGCCTGCGTCACCTTTCCGCTGGAAATGGCGAAGGCCGCCGGCAATTCCGAATTGGTCGACCTCTGCCGCGACAAGATCGGCTGCTGGATGATCACTCAGCCCGACAGGGGCAGTGATGCCCAGATTTTCGACATGGCGCGCGAATGGCCGGTCAAGGGCGGCCAGGGCAACAAGGGCAATGTCTGGGGCGTCGTCGGCAAGGATGAAATCGTCATCAACGGCCAATGTTCGGCTTGGGTGACCAACGGCGTCGTCGCCCAGGTGGCGCTGGCCTACATCAACGCTGATTATGGCGACGGGTTCTTTGACGCCAACGGCCGTCCGCACGGCCTGGTGGTGATTATCCCGCTCGATCTGCCCGGCGTCTCGAAGGGCAAGCCGCTGGACAAGATCGGGCAGCGCGCACTGCCGCAGGGTGAAATCTATTTCGACAACGTCCGCGTTCCCAAGCGTTTCGCGATTGCGCTCAAGGACGAGTATTACGGCAATCTGGCTTCCGTGTGGGCCTTCGCGGGTTGCCACATGGGTCAGATCATGACCGGGTTGGCGCGCGCGGCCTTCGAGATGGCGCTGCAATATTGTCATGAGCGCAAGCAGGGTGGCCAATTGCTGATCGATCACCAGCTTACTCGCTGGCGGCTGGGCGACATGCTGCGTCGAGTTGAACTGTGTCGCGCCGTCGCCCGCCGTTCCCTCACTTATGCCCGCCTCTCACCGGCCGGACACCCGTACGCCACGGCGTCGGGCAAGGTCACGGTCACCGAGGAAGCGATGAAGGTCGCGACCGAAGCGTTCCAGCTCTTCGGCGCCTTTGGCACCTCGCGCGAGTATCCGATCGAAAAGCTCTTCCGCGACGCGCGGTCCGCGCTGATCGAAGACGGTGAGAACTATGTCCTGACCATGCGCCTGGGCCTGCTCGCACAGCAGCTCTACGCCGATGGCTGGTCGAACAACTGAAGAACTCCGAAGGATTCAAAATGGCTAAATATCCCGTCGTCGTCTATGGCGCCAGTGGCTACACCGGCATGCTGATCATGGACTGGCTGATCGACCAGAACATCCCCTTCACGGCCGTCGCGCGCAACGCCAAACGGACCCAGGAGATGATGGCCCAGCGCGTCGTGCGCCTGGAGTCGGCCACCTACGAGATCGTCGAGGCGACGCATGACGTCGAATCGCTGGTCCGGGCGTTCAAGGGCGCAAAAGTCGTCTGCAATACGGTGGGCCCCTTCGTCAACTTCGGTCTGACGACCGTCGAGGCAACGCTACAGGCAGGCTGCCATTACCTGGACACCACGGGTGAGCAGAGCTTCATCCGGGCGGCCCGCGATCGCTTCGGTGAGCTGTTCCGGCAGGCAGGTCTGCTGCTGTCGCCGTCGACGGCCTATATGTACTCGTTCTCCGAGATCGCCGCTGAACTCGCCTTGGAGACACCCGGAATCGATGCGCTGGAGACCGCAACGCTTTGTCGCGGGCCGCGCGGCGCCGGGTCGGGGGTCACGGTGGGGTCGACGGCCTCGATCTTCGAGATCTTCCGTCATGAGGCCTGCTACCTGTGGGAGAAGAAGCTGGTGCCGCATGCGGCCAACGCCTCGTACACCGTCGCCGTTCCGGACCTCATTCAACCCGTCTTCACGATCCCGTGGGGCGGTACCTCGCTGCCCATCTTCTTCGAGAACGATCCGCGCGTGCGCAGTTGCGTTTCCAGCGTCGGTTTCTACGACAACGAAGTGATGAAGTTCGTGCATGCCGTGGGCCAGAAGTGGGAGAGCGAATACAAGAATCTGTCCAAGGAGGAGCAGGACCAGGTGGTCAAGGGGCTCGTCGACTCGACGACGCCCTCCATGCCGCCGCGCGAGCGCACGACCCTGACACGTACGGTCGATACGGCCATCGGGCGCGGCCAGCTCGCCGCGGTGCGTGCGACGGTACGCGGTGTCACACCCTACATTGCGACCGGCGCGCTGCAGACGGCCGCCGTGATGAAGCTCCTCGACGGCGAGACTGCGAAAGTCGGATTCGCCTCGGCCTGCAAGGCCTTCGGCCACCGCTATCTCCTGGGTTTCCTGGAGCAGCGCGGGTTGGCCGCCGCCAGCGTCACAACGCTCTGAGGACCCGACCATGGCGATCATCGATTTCTTCGACCGCGGCTGGCGCCTTAACCCCGAGGGTGCGGCCTACATCCAGGGAAACCGCAGCTACAGCTTCAACGAGGTCGGGCGGCTGAGCTGCCGCATCGCGCGTGCGCTGCAGACGGCGGGTTACGGGCGCGGCAGCAAGGGCGCCGTCTGGGCCGGCAACGACACCACCGCCTGGACCTGTGCGCTGGGGCTGTGGCGGGCCAATATGGCCTGGATCCCGGTGGGCGCGCGCAACGCCGCCGAGGAGAATCGCCACGTCCTCGACAGCTTCGACTGCGACGTGCTGTTCTTCCAGAAGGAGTTCGAGGCAACGATCGCCGCCCTGCGGCCGCAACTGCCGAAAATCAAGCTTTTCGTCTGCATCGACGGCGAGGCCGAGGCTGCCGTCTCGCTGCCGGCCTGGGTTGAAGGCCACGCCGACACCGATCCCGGCATCGCGGTCGATCTCGACGACGTGGTCGCGATCTCGCCCACCGGCGGTACCACCGGTCTGCCCAAGGGGGTGATGAACACCCACCGCAGCATTCAGACTTTCGTCGCCCACTTCATGATCGGCTGCAGCTATGGCGCGCAGGATCGCCCGGTCAACCTGGCGGCAGCGCCGATGACCCACACCGCGGGGCTGCTGTCGCTGCCCTGCACGGCACGTGGTGGCGCGGTCGTCATCCTTCCCAAGCCCGATCCGGCGCTGCTGCTGGAGGCCATCCCCGCACACCGGGTGACGGAATTCTTCCTGCCGCCGACGGTGATCTACCGCCTGCTCGACATCCCCGAAGTGAACAAGGTCGACTTCTCGTCGCTGAAGTACTTCCTCTACGGCGCGGCGCCGATGTCGCTGGACAAGCTCAAGCGCGCGATCGAGGTCTTCGGGCCGGTGATGATGGAAAGTTACGGCCAGACCGAAGCCCCGGGAGCGATTGCCTGCCTGCGCCCCGACGAGCATTTCAACGCCGACGGCGCGCTGGCGAGCGACGAGCAGCTGTCGTCGGTGGGACGCCCCCATCCGCTGATCCGACTCGAAATCCTCGACGACGACAACCGCGTGCTGCCCCATGGCGAAACGGGCGAGATCTGCATCCGCGGCGATCTGGTGATGAAGGGCTATTACAACGACCCGGTGAAGACCGCGGAAACCATCGTCGACGGCTGGCTGCACACCGGCGACATCGGCCATCTCGACGCCAGCGGCCGCCTCCACATCACCGACCGCAAGAAGGACATGATCATCAGCGGCGGCTTCAACGTCTATCCCAGCGAAGTCGAGCAGGTGATCTGGGCCCACCCGGCGGTGCGCGACTGCGCCGTCATCGGCATCCCCGACAAGAAGTGGGGTGAGGCGGTGAAGGCGGTGGTCGAGTTGAACGCCGACCAGAGTGTGAGCGAAGAAGAACTGATCACGCTGTGCAAGCAGAAGCTTGGCTCGGTCAAGGCGCCCAAGACGGTTGCCTTCGCGACCCTGCCGCGCAGCCCGGTCGGCAAGGTATTGAAGAAGGACTTGCGTGCCGAGTACTGGCGTGCTGCCGAGCGGAAGATCTAGACCATGACACGACTCTACATTGCCGGCATCGCGATGACGGTCTTCGGTCGCCACCTCGAGCGCAGCCTGCACGATCTCGCGGGCGAAGCCTTGCAGGGCGCGCTCAAAGACGCCGGCTGCGCCGCCTCCGACATCGGCGCCGCCTACTACTCGGGCATGACCAACGGCCCGTTGCAGGGCCAGATCTCGGTGCCGGGCCAGGTGATCTTCAGCAAGATCGGGATCGAGCGCATTCCCGTGTTCAACGTCGAGAACGCCTGTGCCTCGGGCAGCAGCGCCTTTCACCTCGCGCTGCAGAGCCTGAAGGCGGGCGCCACCGACGTGGCGCTGGCGATCGGCGCGGAGAAGATGAACATCCCAGACAAGGCCCGCGCAATGGCGCTGTTCGAGGGCGGCTGGGACGTCTCGCGCGTCGAAGAGAACTACGCCACCCTGATGAAGATGGGCGAAGGCATCACGCCGCCGCCGGGGTCGGAATCGGACCGCCCCTACAGCCGTTTCATGTCCATCTACGCGGCGATGTGCCGCTGGCACATGCGGACCTACGGCACCACGCAACGGCAGATCGCCGCCGTGTGCGCCAAGAATCATGGCCACTCGGTGCATAACCCGTACTCGCAGTTCCGCAAGACCTTCACGATCGACGAGGTGCTGGCGGCGCCGCCGATCACCTATCCGATCACATTGCCGATGTGCGCGCCGCTTTCCGACGGCGCCGCCGCCGCCATCGTCTGCACCGAGGAGGGGCTGAAGCGGATCGGCGCCGACCGCCGCCGCGCGGTCGAGGTCGCGGCCAGCGTAATCCGCAGTTTCAGCCACCGCAGCATCGACGAGCCGGAAAAGGCCGTCGGCCGCTTGGCTGCGCTGCAGGCCTACGAGATCGCCGGTATCGGGCCGGGCGACATCGACGTCGCAGAAGTGCACGACGCGTCGGCGATGGGAGAAATCATCCAAACCGAAAACCTCGGCTTCGTCGATCCGGGTCAAGGCGGCCCGGCGGCCGAGCGCGGTGACTTCACCATCGGCGGTCGAATCCCGATCAACCCCTCGGGCGGCCTCGAATCGAAAGGCCACCCACTGGGCGCCACCGGTATCGGCCAACTCTACGAACTGGTGACGCAATTGCGCGGCGAGGCAGGCGCACGCCAGGTCGAGGGCGCCCGCCATGCCATGCAGGAGAACGGCGGCGGCTTGCAGGGCGTCGAGGAAGCCGCGGTAGCGATCCATATCCTGCGGCACTGAGCGCGTCATGGCAGAGCTCTATCTCGTCAGGCATGGGCAGGCAAGTTTCGGCGCCGCCAACTATGACCAGCTCTCATCGTTGGGACGGCAGCAGGGGCAACTGGTCGGGGAATACTTTGCAGAGCGCAATATCGTTTTCGATCATGTATTGCTCGGGACGATGAATCGTCACAGGCAGACGGCGGAGGCGATATTCAATGGCTCGACTGCAGTTCCGACGCCAAAGGAGCACCGAGGTCTGAACGAGTACGACTTTGCCGCGCTGTTTGACGGTCTCGGCGATGAGCACCATGAATTGAAGGTCCTCGCAAAAGAGAGAAAGAAGGATTTCTACAAGGCCCTGAGGCAAGTATTGCTCTTGTGGATGGAAGATCGTATCGAAGGACCTATTCCGGAGACATGGTCGCAGTTCCAGCAGCGTGTTGCGGATGCCCGAAACCATATCCAGGGACTGAAAGGAAAAGTCTTGGCCGTGAGTTCGGGCGGCGTCATGGCTGCGATGGCGCAGCAGACGCTTGGCGCTCCCCGGGAAAAAGTCATATCGCTCAATCTGCAAATCAACAACTGCAGTTTCTGCCGCTATTTCTTCAACGCAGATTCATTTCATCTCGCGACGTTCAACAGCATTCCGTATTTCGACCGAGCGGATCGTCAAAATTTCATCACCTATGGGTAGGCATGATCGTGAACAGCGAAATTCACCAACTTGATGTCGACGGGCTGTGCAAATACCTGGAAACCCATGTTGATGGTTTTGAGGGGCCATTGAGCGCGGAGAAATTTACGGGTGGTCAGTCGAATCCCACGTTCTTGCTGCGGGCAAAGAGCGGCAACTACGTCCTTCGCCGGCAACCGCCGGGCCAGCTCCTGAAATCGGCGCATGCCGTCGATCGTGAATATCGCGTCATCACGGCGTTGTCACCGACGCAAGTGCCGGTGGCGCATGCTCATCATCTCTGCACCGATACGAGCGTGATCGGCAGCATGTTCTACGTCATGGATTACCTTGAGGGGCGCATCTTTTGGGATCCGTCGCTGCCCGAACTCGATATCGATCAACGCAAGCCAGCCTACGATGCCTTGATAGGGGCGTTGGCAGCACTGCACGACGTCGATGTCGATCATGTCGGCCTGAGTGATTATGGCCGGGCAGGGAATTATTTCGAGCGGCAGATTGGTACATGGACCAAGCAATATCGTGCTTCTGAAACCGAGCGATTGGAATGCATGGAAGCCTTGATCGACTGGCTTCCGAAGCATTGCCCCGCGGAGGACGGCAGGGCGGCGCTGGTTCATGGCGACTTCCGCTTCGACAACCTTATTTTCCATCCCAAGGACCTGCGCGTTTTGGCGGTTCTGGACTGGGAGCTTTCGACGCTGGGTAATCCTCTGGCAGATCTCGCCTATTTCTGCATGTGCCTGCGATTGCCAGAGGATTCTTACGTCAAAGGTCTGGGCAGCAAGAATCGTCGCGTTCTCGGCGTGCCCGAAGAAGCTGAAATAGTCAGGCGCTACTGTGCGTTGCGCGGTATCCCGAAAATAGAGGACTGGAATTTCTATATCGCATTCAGCTTTTTCCGCCTTGCTGCGATTGCGCAAGGGGTCAAGAAGCGTGCCATCGACGGCAATGCGTCCAGCGCGCACGCGCAAAAAGTCGGCGAGATGGTTGCACCGCTAGCCGAAATGGGTTTTGCGGCAGCGAACGAAAACGATATGGAAAGGAGTGTGGCATGACGACCAAACTATTCGATCTTGAAGGCAAGATCGCATTGGTGTCGGGGGCAAGTCGCGGCATCGGCGAAGAGATCGCCAGACTGCTGGCGGAGCAGGGCGCGCATGTGATCGTTTCCAGCCGAAAAGCTGAAGACTGCCAAAAAGTCGCCGCGGACATCCGCGAAGCGGGTGGAAGCGCGAGTGTGCTTGCCTGCAATGTCGGCAGGATGGAAGACATCGCTGCCGCGTTCGAACAGATCGAAAAGCTTCACGGCCGGCTCGACATTCTGATCAACAACGCCGCGGCTAATCCCTATTACGGGCATGTGCTTGATACGGATCTCGGCGCTTTTACCAAGACCGTCGACGTCAACATTCGCGGTTACTTCTTCATGTCGGTGGAGGCCGGCAAGATGATGAAGAAGCAGGGCAAGGGGGCGATCGTCAATGTCGGCTCGGTGAATGCTTTGCGGCCCGGGGAGAACCAGGGCATCTATTCGATCACGAAGGCGGCCATCGTCAATATGACCAAGGCCTTCGCCCGAGAGTGCGGCTCGTTGGGAATCCGCGTCAATGCCTTGTTGCCCGGGCTGACCAAGACCAAGTTTTCGACAGCGCTGTTCAATGACGAAAAGCTCTACAGCGAATGGGTCTCCAACATTCCCTTGCGCCGTCACGCTGAACCGCGCGAGATGGCTGGCGCTGTGCTCTACCTCGTATCGGATGCCGCCAGCTATACCAACGGCGACTGCATCGTCGTCGACGGCGGCATGACTCTTTAAAACATGGATCGATAGAAAGGAAATATCATGGATTTTGCCTACTCGTCCAAGGTCGAAGAGCTTAGGGACCGCGTGCGCGGTTTTATGGACACATATATCGTGCCCCGCCAGCGCCAATGGCAGGACGAAGTGCATCGCGGCCAGTTTCCGGTGTCCTTCATGGCCGATCTGAAGGCGATGGCCAAGTCGGAAGGCTTGTGGAACATGTTCCTGCCCAGCCTGCACGCCGACGAGCCGGGCACCGGACTGACCAACCTCGAATATGCGCCGCTGGCCGAGATCATGGGCCGTGTCAGTTGGGCGTCCGAAGTCTTCAACTGCAATGCCCCGGACACCGGCAACATGGAACTACTGCACATGTTCGGCACCCCGGAGCAGCAGAAGGCTTGGCTGCGTCCACTGCTCGAGGGCGAAATTCGTTCGGCCTTCGCAATGACGGAGCCTGACGTCGCATCCTCGGACGCCACGAACATCACCACCTCGATCCGTCGGGAAGGCGACGAATATGTCATCAATGGTCGCAAGTGGTTCATCACCAACGCCGCTCATCCGCACTGCCGCATTTTCATCGTCATGGGCAAGACCGACCCGGACGCCGAGCGGCACAAGCAGCAGAGCATGATCCTGGTGCCGCGGGACGCGCCGGGTCTGGAAGTTGTACGCAATATCAATATCGTGAACCACCATTCGCCGGAGGGCCACTGCGAAGTCATCTTTCGTAATGTGCGCGTGCCGGTATCCAACCTGCTCGGTGAGGAAGGCAGTGGCTTCGCCTTGGCGCAGGCGCGTCTCGGTCCCGGGCGTATTCACCACTGCATGCGATCGATCGGTGCCGCCGAGCTTGCTCTGGAAATGATGATCGACCGAAGCCTGGAGCGACGCACGTTCGGAAAGTATCTGCATCAGCATGGATCGATCGGCGAGTGGATCGCGAGATCCAGGATCGAGATCGATCAGGCGCGCTTGTTGGTGTTGAAAACCGCCTGGATGATCGATCGGTTTGGCGCCAAGCATGCGCACAAGGAAATTTCGATGATCAAGGCCTTGGTACCTGGGGTTTATACCGCGGTATGCGACCGTGCAATGCAGGTATTCGGGGCCATGGGCATCAGCCCCGATACGCCTCTGGCCGACATGTGGACCTGGGGCCGCGCATTGCGCTTCGCTGACGGCCCGGACGAAGTGCATCTCCAAAACATCGCCCGTATCGAAATCAAGAAAGGGCAGGAAAATCTGGGCGCTAGTGCGCCCTATTTGAGAATCCCGGAGGGCTGCTGAGACACCTCCCCCCCGAGGCCGGGGGGGGGCTTACGCCCGACCCCGGGCGTAAAGTGGTCATCGTCTCAACCAGCATTCGCAACCGCGATCGCGCGCACCGGGACCTGATTGGAGCGCTGATACTAGTCAAGATCATCCAGCCATGACTGCCATCGCCACTGTCCTACCCGTCGAAGTTCCTGCCGCGAAGCGCCTCCCCGGCTATCTGCCCGTCTGGGCATTCATCATGGCCGAAATGCTGCTCTTCGCCATGCTCTTCGCTTCCTACGCTTTCGCCCGCGTGGACAACGTGGAGATGTTCAACCTTCACCAGCAGACCCTGGACCGCAACGCCGGGGCCATTAACACCCTGCTGCTGGTGACCGGATCCTGGTTCGTCGTTCTCGCGGTCCAGGCGGCCCGTCGGGACGACAGTCGGGCCGCCAGCCGTGGTATCGGCCTGGGCTTCCTGTGCGGTGCCGGTTTCCTGGCCATCAAGGTGTTCGAGTACGGGAGCAAGTTCGGCGAGGGGATTTTCTTTTCCACCAACACTTTCTACAAGTTCTATTTTTCGCTGACCTTCTTCCACTTCATGCACGTCATCCTGGGGATGGTGGTTCTCGCCATCCTGTGGCTCAAGACCCGCCAGAGTGCCTACGGCAGCCACGATGTCCACGGTCTGGAGAGCGGGGCTGCCTACTGGCACATGGTGGATCTGTTGTGGATCGTGCTGTTTCCCTTGGTTTATGTGATGCGATGAGTGCCTTCTTCCTGAATCCCGCGAACCGGGCCTGGCTCGTTCTCCTCGTTGCCACCGGCGCCACCTGGTGGCTCGGTGACGTCGGCGCCGCTGGCACCGGCGCCATTCTTGCCATGTTGGCCATCGCCTTCATCAAGGGCCGGCTGGTCATTCTGGAGTTCATGGAATTGCAGGGCGCTCCCCTGGTGTGGCGCCTTCTTCTCGAAGGCTGGCTCATCCTGGTGGGCGGCCTCATTCTTCTCGCCTATTGGATCAGCCTCAAATGACGGAACACGCGCTGCCCGTCCGCGAAGCTGCCAGCAACGAATTCACCCTTCTCGAGCACGCCTTCAGGCAACGCTTGTCGCTCCTCATCGAGGCCCTGCCGGCTGTGAAGAGAAGGCAACTGACGTAGGTCTCTCCTTCTGGCGCGGGTCGAAAGATCCGCGCTTTTTTTTCATCGCAGAAGAGCGCATCCCGATGTACACGGGCCGATGCCGGCTACGGGCCGGCATTCTTCGGATCAAGCATCGATAAGATCAGGTCGCTCCCCAACAACGACGAGGCTTCGCACGGAGGACGGGCAAAAACGTGCGGTCGCGGCCGAAAAGGCCGCGGTCAATGACATCTGAAGAGGAAATGCCGGATCGATGCGATACGGCGAAAGGACGGACGCGGGATAGAGACGTCGAGGACGCCTCAAATCCCGAGCGTCGAGCGATACACGATGCTCCACAGGGCGACCCACTCCGCGCAGGCCAGCGCAACGAGGAGGAGCCGGATCAGGGTCGTTCCCATGGCTGTAGCTCCTCCCGTTGCGGGCTCGTGCCGCTCAGGACGCCATGCGGGCGTATTTTTCCTGAAGCTGATCCCGGCTTTCCTTGAAGGCGGGATCAGGGAAGATGCAGTCCGACAGACAGACCGTGATGCATTGCGACTTGTCGTAATGCCCGACGCATTCGGTGCATTTCGTGGGGTCGATCACGAAAATGTCTTCTCCCGGAGAAATCGCCTCGTTGGGGCACTCCGTTTCGCACACGCCGCAATTGATACAGTCCGCATTGATGATCAGTGCCATGTCTTCCTCCTGGCGCGTTCGCCCGACCGAAACCCGAAATGCGGATGGCTGGCGGCGCAGATGATTATGGATAGCGCGAGCACCGGTTTTGGTGATGCCTTGCCCGATGCCCTTGGGCGGTATTTAGCGCTTGGGGAGGTCGCCTGCCTTTGACCGTTCAAGTCATCGACTTGACGTTATGGGACAGTCCGTGGGGCAGCCGCGAGTGCGGCCGCATGGGCGAGGAGGGGGCGCGGAGGCCCCCAGCGGCTTACTGCCGGAAGGGATTGTTTTCGCTGCGCTGATGCTGGCGCCAGGCCGACGCCGTACAACCGAAGCGGCTCGCGAACCAGCGGGAAAAGGCGGAGGGTTCCGAGAAGCCGAGCAGCTCCGCGAGGTCCTTCAGGGGGCGTTGCGAGTTGCTCAGGTACTTGACTGCCAGGTCGCGCCGCGCCCCGTCGAGAATGTCCGAGAAGGTTTGGCCGCTCTTCTGCAGATGGCGGTGCAGGGTGCGGCGGTCGAGCCCGAGATGCTGGGCCACGACCTCGACGGAGCATCGCCCCGTCGGCAGCAGCAGCCAGATCAGTTGCCGCACGTTTTCCGCTGCCGAATGGACGGGTTCGGTATTCATCACGTCCAGCAGTTTGCGCACGTAGCGGGCGGTTTCGGGGTCGTAGCTGGGCAGGGGGTCGTCCAGGATCGTGGCCCGGCAGATGATGCCGTCGATATTGCTGTTGAACTGCAGGCGCGCGTCGAACACCCGCTGGTGGACACGCAGGTCTGCGGGAGCCGAGTGCCGGAAGCACACCGCGGTGGGCCGCCATTCGTTGCCCAGCAGCACCCGCAAGGTCCGATACAGGATGCCGAGCGACATCTCGGTCGCCTGGCGCGTCGGTTGCGCCTGATCTGGCATCAGTTCTTCGCGGATCACCAGCACGCCATCGTTCTCTTCGAACATCAGCATCACCTCTTCCGCCTGCAGGTGGGTATAGCTGCGGATCGCTTCGAGGGCCTGGCGCATCGTTGGCTGGCTCTTGATCACGAGCGCGAGCGGACCAAGGTTCGACAGCTGGCGGCCTTCGGCCATGCGCAGGCCAAAGTTCTCCACCCCCGCCGCCTGCGCGGAATTCTCGAGCAGGTGAAACAGCGCGGAGACCGGAATCTTGGTGTCCGGATTCGTCAGGCAGGCCGGATTGATGTTGACGCGGCGCAATTGATCGAAAGGCGAAATGTTCAGCGACTGAGCGAGTTCGACGTAGTTGGTCAGGCAGGCACTGCGGTGGAGCTTCTTCATTGCCATCTCAAACTCTCACTCGCCAGATTGTTGAATCTCCACTCTAACGGCCTGTGACCAAATGTCAAGTCGGTGTCTTTGCAAGTCAAGCTCGCGATTCGGGATGCGCTTAATGTGGCACCGCAGATCAAATCAAAAGTTCCAAACGGAGGAGCCTGCAATGAGCGAGAGCAGTTTCAAGATCGCGGATGTGATCGATCCGCGAAAAATACCCGAGTTGCAGCCGGTGACCACCGTCGGCATCGATATCGGTTCCCGGCAATCCAAGGCGGTGATGCTCACCGCTGAGCATGTTCATACCGTCATTACCGCCAGCGGCGTGCATCCGCATGAAACGGCGGCGCGGCTCGTCAACAAATTGCTGAAGCTGGCACAACTGCCGCGCAGCGACATCTCGATGATTGCGGGCACCGGTTATGGCCGCATTGCACTGCAATTCAGCGATATCCCGGCGGAGGTGATCACCGAGATCACCTGTCACGCGATGGGCGCGCATTACCTCAACGCCGATACCCGCACCATCATCGATATTGGCGGCCAGGATTGCAAGGCCATCAAGCTCGATACCAGCAACGGGCGCGTCACCGAGTTCGCGATGAACGACAAGTGTGCCGCCGGTTCCGGCCGCTTCCTCGAGAAAACCGCGGAGATGCTGGGCTACCCCCTCGAAGAGTTGGGTGCCCGCGCGATGCAATCCACCAAGCAGCTGCAGATGAGCAGCCAGTGCGTGGTGTTCGCCGAGTCGGAAATCGTGTCGCTGAAGGCCACCGGCGAGAAGGGCGAGGACATCGCGGCCGGCGTGCATTTCGCGATCGCTCGCCGCGTCTGCAATCTGGTCAACCGCATCGGCCTCGACCCTGAGCTCGCATTCTCGGGCGGCGTCTCCAACAACATCGGGGTCAAGCACGCGCTGGAAAGCCTGCTCGGCCGGCCCTTCGTCACACCGCGGCTCAACGCCGTGTTCGCCGGTTGCCTCGGGGCGGCCGTCATCGCCCAGCAGAAGGTCTGCGGTATCGCCGAACTCGATTCGGCGCCGCAGGAGATGGAGGTGGAGGCATGAACATGAGACACGAGAACATTCCCTCAGAGCGCAGCCTGCCCTTCACCGAGGTCATCGACCCAAAACTGGTCCATGAGCTCACCGGCGTGACCTCGCTGGGCATCGACATCGGCTCGCGCAACTCCAAGGCCGTGCTGCTCCACGACGGCCGGCTCTACACCGCGCTGCTACCCACCGGCCTCAACATGCAGGAAACCGCGGCCGAACTGCTTGAGGAGCTGTACGACAACGCCAACATCACGATGGAAGACATCGACTTCATCGTCGGCACCGGCTACGGCCGCGTGTCGCTGAAGTTCGATACCGTGCCCAGCGAGATCCTCACCGAGATCTCCTGCCACGCGATGGGCGCGCATTACCTCAACGCCGGCACCCGCACCATTATCGACATCGGCGGCCAGGACGCGAAGGCGATCCAGGTCGATCCCGAGACCGGCAAGGTCGTGAAGTTCCGCATGAACGACAAGTGTGCGGCGGGCACCGGGCGCTTCCTGGAGAAGGCCGCCAACCTGCTCGACCTCACGATGTACGACGTCGGCCCCGAGGCCCTGAAGGCCACCAAGGATCTGGAAGTCAGCGCCCAGTGTGTGGTCTTCGCCGAATCCGAAGTGATCTCCCACCGCGCCAAGGGCGAGACGGCGGCCGACATCGCCGCGGGCGTGCATATGGCCTCTGCCAAGCGCGTCGTCGGCTTGCTGCGCGCCATCCCCCTGGAATCGGACATCGTCTTCACCGGCGGCGTGTCCAACAACGCGGGCATGAAGCACGCGCTGGAAAGGCTGCTGGGCCAGAAGATCGTGCAGCCCAAGCTCGACATGGTCTTTGCAGGCTGCCTGGGCGCCGCCATGTACGCCCAGCGCCTGGCGGTCGAGAAACGCAAGATCAAGACCACGATGGTCGCCGAGCGCTGTGATCTGTCGGACGTGTCGCGCCGCATCGAGGACGCCGAGGTGTCCCTCATCGAGCGCAAGGACGTGAAGAAGGTCGGCTACCTCTGCACCTACACGCCGCCTGAGCTGCTCACCGCCGCGGGTGTCGCCTTCGGCCGCATCGACAAGTGCGGCACGCCGTCGGTGGTCGCCGAGGGTGAAGTGATCGTGAAGAGCGTGTTCTGCGACATGAGCAAGAGCGTGCTCGGCCATTTCCGCACCAAGGACCCGTTCCACGACGCGCTCGACCAGGTCGTGACCTTCTACACCTGCGACACGATGCGCGCGACCTCCAACGCGATCAACCACTACTTCAAGCCGTCCTACGGCTACGTGGTGCCTCGCACGGCCGACAAGCCCAGTGCCCGCGACTTCTTCCGCGGCGAGATGGTCGCCTTCAGCAAGGATCTCGAGAAGCTGACCGGCAAGCCGGTCGAAGAGGCCAAGTTGCGGGAGTCGATCAAGCTGCACAAGAAGCTGCGCCAGACGATCCACAAGATCTCGGATCTCCGCAAGCGCAACCGTCCGCCGCTCTCCGGTAGCGACTTCCTGGAGATCACGCGCGCCTACCGCTCGATCCCGGCCGAAGAGCAGCAGCCGATCCTCGACGAACTCTACGACCGCCTCGCCGCGGTGCCCGAGGACGATACGCCGCGTCTGCGCGTGATGGTCTGCGGCGGCATCATGGCCGACGGCGACCGTCGCCTGATGGATCTGCTGGAGAAGGACATCGGCGTGAACGTGGTGGTCGAAGACCACTGCACCGGCCTGTCACCCTTCTACTACGACACGCAGGAAACCGACGATCCGTACCGCGATCTCGCCAACGCCTACCTCGACCAGGCCCCGTGTGCCCGCCAGTCGCCGCTGACCCGCCGCATCGACTTCGCCGAGAAGCTCGCCCGCGAATACAAGGTCGACGCCGTCATCTACTACACGCTCAAGTTCTGCCCGTCCTTCTCCCAGACCAAGGGCCTCTTCATGCGGCGCTTCCACGAGATGGGACTGCCCGCCCTGGAACTCGACACCGACTACTCGCAAGGTGACACCGGCCAGATCAAGACCCGCCTCGAAGCCTTCATCGAAGTGCTCAAGGAATCGCAAGGAGAGAAAGAACTATGCACGCAGTAATGGAAAAGGCGGCGTCTGCCGCCATCACCGGCGAACCGCGCAACCAGGTCGAGTACATCCAGCAAAGCCGCGAGGCCCATCACTACTCTCCGGGCATCCAGAAGCTCTACGACCTGGCGCTCTCTTACTTCCCGGACGCGGAGAAGGGCAACCAGGAGGGCACACCGGCAGTGTGGTCGACGGGCCTGATGGAGGCGCCGCTGCTCTACGCCTGCGACACCATCCCGATGGCGGTCTATGACCTCGGCCGCCTGGGTTCGGCGGTGGAAGCGGCGGAGCTGTCGGAAAACATCTTCGACATGCCGAAGGAAACCTGCTCGATGGTTTCCGCGCTGATCGGCGAGTGGTACATGCGCCGCAACAACTCGGTGAAGAAGGTCGTTGCGCTGTCCACCGTCTGCGAGCCCCTGAACATGGGCTACGAGATGATCAAAGAGTTCGGCTTCGACATCCACCGGGTCGAGCAGGTGATCCGCCCGGTGCATGGCGGCGACGAGCGGCTGGAGCAGATGATCAAGTTCCTCGCGAGCGAGCTGGAGGACGTGGCCTTCTTCCTCACCGGCAAGCCGGTGGACGAGGAGAAGATGCGCGCCGAGATCAAGCGGCTCAACCGCCTGATGGCCAAGTTCCGCGAGATCCTAAAGCTGCGCCTGAAGAACCCGCTCTACATCAAGAGCCTGCCGACGCTGTTCCTGCTGATGGGCTCGGCCCACTACTTCGGCAAGCCGGCGGAGTACGAGGCGCTGCTCGACCAGCTGATCGAAGAGCTGAAGACTGCGGACTTCGTGCCGTCGCCGATGGGCAAGATCATCCCGCTGACCTGGGTCGGCGCCCGTGGCCTGGAGTTCGGGGTGTACAAGGCGGTGGATGATCTGGGCGGCGCGCTGCTGTCGTGGTTCACGCCGAACCCCTACGACCGCGTCTGGAACGAGGACATCCCGCCGCTGGAGTCGATGGCGCGCTTCATCCTCGACTACTTCGTCACCGGTTCGCCCGTCAATCAGATCAAGTACATCGAGAACATGATCGAGGAGTCGGGCTCGAAGGGGATGCTGTTCTACACCTACATCGGCTGCCCCTACGGCGGGATGCACGTCGAGCTCTTCCGCGACCACTTCCACAAGAAGGGCGTGCCGAGCTCGGGTCTGGAAGGCAGCTGGCAGGTCGGGGCGCCCTCGGGCCAGCTGATCACCCGGGTGCGCGCCTTCATCGAAATGTTGTCCTGACGGAACCAGGCCCGCTGGGCCTGCGTCGAGGCACCGGTCGGGGTTGGACGGCGTCGCCGCCCGATCCCGACCTGTCGCGATTCCGTTTCGCGACCGACTGCGATAGTCTCTAAGTCTCTTGTCCGGCGAGCCTCTGCGCGCACCTGCTGAATGACAACCGAAACGGCGAATCCCGAATTCGTTCTCAAGAGCACGCCGCCGCGCGTGCCCAAGGACCAACTGCTGCGCGGCCGTCTCAGCTGGGACGGCGAGGAGCTCCGGCACAAGACGATCATCGAGGTCATTGCTCCCGCGGGCTTCGGCAAGACTTCCCTGCTTGGCCAGTGGCGGCGCGAGGCCCTCAACCTTGGCGCGCTGGTTGCGTGGTTGACGCTCGACGACCGGGACGACGTCGCCCGCTTCACCGGCGGGCTCGCGTATTCGATGAGGGTGGCGAGCGGACGCCCGACCTTCGAGCGGGCCGTCGCACAGCTGATCCGACAGGGCAGCAGCGACTTCGAAGGCCTCACGGCGTGGCTCGCCGAAGTCGCGAATCTGGGCGCCGAGACGGTACTGATCCTCGACGAGGCGCAGTCGGCCCCCGATGCCGTTCAGCAATCGCTGCTTTACCTGATCCTCAACGCGCCGCCGAATCTTCGCGTCGTCCTCGCTTCGCGCAAGGCGCTGCAGCTTCCGCTATCGAGCTTCCTGGCACGGGGCCTGTATGCCTCGGTCGGTGCCGACCGGCTGCGCTTCACCCGTCAGGAAACGGCCGAGATCCTGAAGGCACGCTTCAAGGACCGGATCGACGCCGAATCCTGCATGCGCCTGCACGAAAAGGCCGCCGGCTGGCCGCTGGGGCTCCAGCTGGCGATGGTGGTCATTGAACGCCAGGCCGATCTGAACGCGGCGATCGCGACGATGGACGCCGCCACGGGCGATCTCGAACGCTACTTCCTCGAGGGATTGCTGCGGGATCTGGAGCCGCGCATCGTCGAGTTCCTCGTCCGCATCTCGATTCTGGACGCCTTCCGGGTCGACCTGTGCGCGTTCGTGTCCGGCTGCGAGGATGCTCCCGAAGTGCTGGCGCGCCTGCGTGATTCGCTGCCGATCTTCGCCGACGGGCTCACCACCGACTGGATCCGGTTTCATCCGATGGTGCGCGAGTTTCTCGCCGGGCAGCTGCGCAAGCGCCCCGACGCCGAGCGGCAGTCCCTGCACGGGCGCGCGGCACGCTGGTTCGCCGACCATGGCATGCGCGAGGCGGCGGCGGACCAGGCGCTCGCAGCCGGCGAGGATGCGCTGGCATACGGCCTGATCAGCGAATGCATCTACGGTGCCGCGCTCGAAGGCGACCATGTCCGCCTGATGTACTGGCTGGAGCGCATGCCGCCCGAAGAACTCGAGCGCCATCCACGCACGCTGCTCGGTGCCGCCTGGGTGCTTGCGTTGAGCGACCGGCACCAGGAGGCGACCCGGCTGATCGCGAAGATGCGCGGAAACGTCGCCGCTCCCGTGGAAGTGCGTTTCGAGAGCGATCTGATCAACAGTGCGGCGGCGTATTTCGCCGACCGGATCGACGAGGTGGAGAGCATTCTTGCGCCCTGGAAGGGGCACGACGACTCGGCATCGCCGCCCCTGAAGGCGATCTACGCCAATTGCACGGCGGTCGCCCAGATCTACTGCGGCAATCCGGAGCGGGCGCGCCATCTGATCCGGGCGGCGTACGTGGACGTGCCCGCCGGAATGCATGCCGTGCGGGGCTGGGCCGAGTGGGGGATCGGCTTCAGCTACCTGTGGGAGGGGCACGTGCAGCTTGCACAGGAGTGGCTCACGGAACCCTGCCGGCGGGCGGATGACGCGATCGGACGCCGCAATGGCGTGAGCGCGATGCTGGCCTCGGCATTGGCGATGGCGCACTGGGAGATGGGCGAAACAGATGCGGCGGAGGACGTGCTGCTGGGACGGCTGGACGTCCTGGAGCACGTGTCGGCGCCGGAGGCGATCGTCATGGGCTACCAGGTTGCCGCCCGGCTTGCGCGCATGAGGGGGCAGGATCGACGTGCGCTTGATCTGCTCGATAACCTTTATGCGCTCGGCGAGGTCCGCAAGATGCCGCGTTATTGCGTCGCCGGCCTGTTCGAACAGGCGCGCATGCACATGATCCAAGGGCACGCGCAGTCCTGTCTCGATGCCTGTGAGCGCCTCGAAGCGATGGCCCCGGACCTGGAGACGAACACCCTCCTGGGGCGCCTGCTGCTGCTGCGCGTGGGCCTGGCCCGCGGCTACGGTGCGATCGCGAGCGGTGCCTGGGAGGAGGCTCTGGCGATTCTCGAACCCCTGCACGACGAAACGGAGAAGTTGCGGCGCGGACGGGAAGGGGTGGAGATCAAATTCCTCGCCGCGCTTGCGCGCAGGCATCGCGGTCTTGAGTGGAAGACGCGGTTGGACGAGGCAGTGGCCGTCGCCGATATCTTCGGGATGCGACGGGCGCTCAACTATATGCAACCGCTGGTCGGTGAGTGGGCAAACGAGGAAGTGGCGGGCGAAGAGCTCGTGCCCGAACGCCCGCCCGTTCCCCCACGGCGGACGGCGGCTCCCCCCGCCCATGCGACGGCCGCCAGGACGGGCGGGCTACTGACCGCGAAGGAAGAAGAGATCCTTCAATTGCTGAGGCGCAATCTGTCGAACAAGCAGATCGCGAGTGCCTTGAGCATCAGCGACGAGACCGTCAAATGGCACGTCAAGAACCTGTTCGTGAAATTCAATGCGGGTTCTCGACGGCACGTGGTTGACCGCGCCCTCATGCTGGGCATCCTCAGCGATCCATACTGAGCCGTCGCTTAGACGGCGGGAGCGGCGGTTTCCGACGGCCAGGGGTGCCCGGCGAACATTGCCCGTAGCTGCCCTTTGTGCACCTTCCCGGTGGCGGTATGCGGAATGTGCTCGACAAACACCACGTCGTCCGGCAACCAGCGGCGGTCAACTCTCTGCGCGAGGTAGTCGAGCAGTTCGTCCCGGCTCACCTCGCAACTGCTTCGCCTCAAGATGATCAGCAGCCGGCGGGTACGCGATGGGGTGCCGGGAAGCGCGATCAGTGCCGCCTCGAACACATCGGGGTGGCCGACTGCGATCGCCTCGAGTTCGGCGGAGGACATCCATTCCCCGCCGCTCTTGAGCGCGTCGGCCGCCCGGTCCGTGACCCGTAGCCAGCCCTTGCCGTCGATTGTCGCGATATCCCCGCTTGCGAAGAATCCCTCCGCGTCGAGCGATGATGCCCCCGTCGCCTTGAAATAACCGGCGGGGACCCACGGGCCACGCAGGCGCAGGAGCCCCCGCGTGAGCCCGTCGTGCGGCACGCGCCGGCCGGCGTCGTCGACGAGGCGCAATTCGATCCCGAAGGGTGCACGCCCGTGGCTGGCCTCGGCTACGGTCGTCGCCCCTTTCTCCGCTTCACCCTGCGCGGAAAGGGGTGCGCCTACCGCGCCGATCGGCGAAGTCTCCGTCATCCCCCAGACCTGCGTGACGGAGGCCCCGAACTGCGAGGTGATCCGTTCGGTGAGCTCGCCGCCCGGCACGGCGCCTCCGATGACGACCCGACGCAGGCGGAGATCCTTGCGGGGACTGCGGTGCGTAGCGTCGGCATGGGCGAATATCGGGGGCCAGACGTTGGGTCCGCCGAGTGCGAGGGTGACGCCTTCATCTCGCATCAGTTCGTACAGGCTCCTGCCGTCGTTGGCCGGCCCCGGCAGCACGAGTTTCATGCCGCACATTGCTGCTGCATAGGGCACGCCCCAGCCATTGACGTGAGACATCGGCGCCGCCAGCAGCGCGGCCTCGTTCGCGGAAAGCGCCATGCTGTCGGCTGCGCAGATCGCGAACGCGTGCAGTACCGTCGATCGGTGGGAATACAGGACACCTTTGGGCGTTCCCGTCGTTCCAGCCGTGTAGCACAGCGACGAAGCAGTGGCTTCATCGAAGACCGGCCAGCTGAAGTCTTCGTCGTTCCCGGCGATCAAATCCTCATAACACAACAGATTTGGAATGTCGCTCAGTGGAAGGTTCCTGCGGTCCGTCATGGCCACGAAGTGCTTCACGGTCCTGAGCATCGGCGCCAGGCGTTCGACCAGCGGTGCAAAGGTGACGTCGAAGAACAGGTGCTGGTCTTCGGCGTGGTTGATGACGTATTCGAGCTGCTCGGGAAACTGGCGCGGATGGATGGTGTGGAGAACCGCGCCCATCCCGGATACGCCGTAATACATCTCCATGTGGCGATAGCCGTTCCACGCCAGCGTTCCGATTCGTTCGCCCGGCTTCACGCCGAGCGCGAGCAGCGCCTTGGCCACGCCCTTCGCCCGCCGCGCGATGTCGCGATATGTGCTGCGATTGATCGTCCCCTCCGCCGTGCGGGAGACGATTTCCGCGTCGCCGTGGCAGCTTGCCGCATGTTCGATCAGAGAAGAAACGAGCAGGGGGACGTCCTGCATGAGTCCCTTGAGCATGGGCGTGCCTCCTGAACCTTAGGTGTGATCGGCGTCCAGAGGGGCCAGATTCACGATACGCGAGAAGATGCGGCGGAACTCGGTCCTGCTGTTGCGGCTGTAACGCGGGTCGCCGTCTTCGGAGAACACCGTGTTGATCCAGTCCCAGTCCTCGGCGGTCAGGTGGCATTGCGCGGCAGGGAGAATGACACGCTCGACGAGCTCCATGTGTTCCCATGCGGATCGCTCGCATCGGCCCGCCGCTTCCCTGAGCGACGCAAGATCGCCCCTGCCGTCGATATAACGATCGATCGACGCCGCCAGTTCGTCGATGAGGCCGCAGTCCTCCTGGTAGCGTCGGCTCAGTTCGGAGAGTTCGGCGTCGTAACGCGATGACCGCTCGTGCAGCCGGGGCAGCAGGTATTCCTCTTCCTTCGGCCGATGATGGCTTGCCGAAAACGTCGTGACGTAGTGGATTGCCGTGCGCATGAGTTCGGCATGCGGGCGCTCGCGCAAATTCCGTCCGCTGCCGAGCAAGTCCTGCAGCGCGTGGAGGGCGGCCGCGAGGGAGCGGTGATCGTCCCGGATGGCGTCCATGGCCTGCGACTGGGCGGGCGAGCTGGACGTGGCGGCGACGAGGACGGGCATGCCGGCGTTGACCAGGACCTTCAGGGTCTGTGATCCCAGCATCATGCCGATGTTGCTTCGCCGGCCGTGCGACGCCATGTAGATGAGGTCGCAGTCGGCCTCCCGTGCCGCGGCGATGATCGCGCGCGCCGGCGAATCGCTGACCACCGTCGCAGAGCCGCAGGGAACCCCGAATGCCCGCGCGGCGGCCTCGGCCTTCGCGAGGAGTTCGCGCACGCGCCCCTCGAAGGCAAAGGCGAACTTCGTCGGCGAGGTCATGCGAACGATTTCGGCCTCGCCGTCCAGCGCAGCAGCATAGTCCGGCTGCGCGTGAAAGAAGGTGATGCGGGCGCCCAGGGTGCGGGCGAACTCCACCGCGTTACTGCAGATTTCCGTCGAGAGGTCAGTCCCGTCGATCGGCACGAATAGGTGGCGGTACATGGTGGCTCCAGGGGCTGGGCGAATCGGACGCGTGTGCCTTAAGCGCTGCGGACGGGCATGGCCGTGCCGTCATCGATCCGGTCAATGCGTCGGGCCCGCCGTCGACGGGGGATCATTTGCAGCCGATTCTAGTCCCGTCGGAATGCCCGGCCACCCCCTCTGCGAAGGGGGGAAGGGGCCGGCTACGCCAGTCAGGCCTTCCGCAGCGGATCCTGTGCGTGCCAGCAGGAGTGCCGCTCCCAGTCCGGGAACTCTCCTGCGGGAATGGGCCGGCTGATGAGATACCCCTGCGCCGTGTCGCAGCCGAGCGCCACGAGCCGCTCCCATACCGCCTGGGTCTCGACGCCCTCGGCGACGATCTTGAGTCCGAGGTTGTGCCCCAGTTCGATCGTCGACCGCACGATGATCTCGGAGTCATCGCTGGCGAGCATGTTTGCAACGAAGGACTGGTCGATCTTCAGGGTGTCGACGGGGATTTTCTGCAGGTAGGTCAGGCTCGAATAGCCGGTTCCGAAATCGTCGATCAGCAGCTCGACCCCCAGGTCCTTGAGCCGGGTGAGAATTTCCAGCGCGCCGACGGGCTCCTCCATCAGCGCGCTTTCGGTGAGTTCGAACTGGATCAGTTCCGGCGCCGTGCCCCACGTGTCGAACAGCCCCTTGATGCGGTCGAGCAGGCGCGGATCGCGCAGGTCATGCGCGGACAGGTTCACCGACATCGGCAGATCCATGCCGGCTTCCACCCACGCATAGCTCTGGCGGAACGCCGCTTCCAGCACCCACTGGGTGAGCGGCGTGATCAGTCCTGCGTGCTCCGCAATCTTGATGAATTCACCGGTCGAGAGCATCCCGTGTTTGGGGTGCTGCCAGCGCACCAATGCCTCGGCCCCGCACACGCGCTGCGACTCGAGATCGACCTTGGGTTGGCAGTAGAGGAGGAGTTCATTCCTCGCGATGGCGTGCCGCAACTCGCCCATCAGCGACAGGCGGCGCGAGAATTCGCGGTCGGGGCTGCCGCGATAGAGCGCATGGCCCGAGGCGGTGTGCCGTGCCTGGCCGGCCGCGACGGTGGCGCGGCGGAGAAGATCGTCCGCGTCGGTTCCGTGGCCGGGAAACAGCGCGATGCCGATGCTCGCGCGCGAATCGACTGCAAACTCGGTCAGTTCGACCGGTTCGCGCAGGATCCCCAGCAGGTTCTGCGCAACCTGGGTGGCATGTTCCGAGCCGGCGTCGGTGAGCAACATGGCGAATTCGTCTTCGCCCACCCGCGCCACCATTTTCGCTTCGTCGGTGAAAGGCTGCAGGCGGGTGCAAATCGCTTGCAGGAAGCGTTCGCCCTCGCGGTAACCGAGCGTTTCATTGATTTCCTGCAACTGGCCCATCTTGAGCACCAGCAGGGCCAGCGGATTGAAGTGCTGTTTCGCGCCTTCGAGAGTCTTGCTCAACTGTTCGCAGAGCGAGAGCCGGTTGGGTAGTCCGGTCAGCGGATCGTAGTAGGCCATGCGCTCGATGGTCCGCTCGGCTTCGCGGTGCTTGACCCGGGTGCGCAGATTCGAGATCCCGTAGGCGAGATCGTCGGCCAGTTCGCCCAGCAGCCGCATCTCCGCTTCGTCAAAGGCATCGGGGTCCGCGGCAAGGATGCTCAGCGCTCCGATGACCTGGCCTTCGATGCGGAGCGGCAGCGCGGTGGCGGCGGCATAGCCGGCCTTTCGTGCATAGTCGCGAATCGGGGCGTACGAGGGTTCGGTGAGAAGGTGCCTTCCGACCGACGGATCGCCGGTGCGGATCGCGGTGGCTACCGCCCAGTCGCCGAAACCGCTATCGGCCCAGGTGAGGGGCAAGCGTTCCAGATGCGCCCGTTCGATGCCCACGCAGGCCATGAGGTGGATGGTTTTCCTTTCGTCGTGTTCCGCGTAGCACACGGATGCGACGCGGTAGCCGCCGTCTTCGACGATCACCCTGCACATCTCGTGCAGCAGTTCCGTTTCGTCGTTTGCGCGCAGCAGTGTCCGGTTTCCGGCGCTCAAGGTCCGCAGCGCACGGACGGTTCGCGCGAGCATGGGGGAGCAGGCGTCGGCCGACGGCGGCGTCGGTTCGGGACGGGAAGGGGTCAGGCGTCGGGGTGTTGCCCGAGGTTTCATGATTGTTCGGCCCACGATTGGGTGCAGGTCCTTTCGATCCGTCCGCGCAATGCAGTAATCTGGCGGTACCCTGGCGCGTCGTGTGAATCCCTTGCATTGGACATCGTCCCGCAACGCCGATTCGCAGCTACGACTATAACCAAAGACTAGTCCCTTCATTCCAAGAATAAAGATTGTGCGCGCCCGGCGATGAATCGATCGTGGCCGTCGCATCAATTCCCCCAGCTGCTTCGCTAAGAATCAGGTCGCCGCGCAGACGCGCGACCTCGCCTGGCACGTTTCACCACTCTTCGCAGGGGGGTGAAAGTGCAGCCCTCGATGCGCAGAATGGATTGCGTCCGTTCTGCTGGTGCAGGACGAGCGAAATTGATCAAGCCAACAGAAAAAGAGGGGCTGAGGACGATGGAGACGAGGAAAAAAGGGGGCATCATCGCGCGCCGCCGCGTTGCGGTGGCAGTTTGGGCGGCGACGCTCGCGATGAGCGGCCCGGTGCAGGCGTTCGAGCTTGACACGGGGAACGCGGACCTGCAGGTTCGTTGGGACAACACCGTGCGCTACAACATCGCCTCGCGGGTGGAGTCGCGCAACAGCAAGTTTGCCAACTCGGCGCTCACCGACGAGGGTACGTACAGCTTCGACCGGGGCGATCTGGTGGCCAACCGCCTCGACCTCTTGTCCGAGCTCGACGTGGTGTACCAGGGCAAGACCGGCTTTCGCGTGAGCGGCGCGGCGTGGGTCGACGCGGCCTACGGCGACAAGAGCGAATCGAACCCGAACGCCCCGTTCGCGGCCATTCCGAGCTACCGGGACCATGAGTACAGCCGCTACACCAAGCGCTACTACGCCGGCCCCTCGGGCGAGCTGCTCGACGCCTTCGTGTTCGCCAACTTCGACGCCGCGAGCGTGCCGGTGCGCCTGAAGGCGGGCCGTCACACGGTGTTCTGGGGTGAATCGCTGTTCCTCGGCGGCGCGCTGCACAGCGTCTCCTACGCGCAGATGCCGCTCGACCTGCAGAAGGGTTTCGCGACCCCCGGCGCCGAAGCGAAGGAACTCTTCCGCCCGCTCAACCAGCTCTCGGGCCAGGCCCAGCTCACCGACACGCTGTCGGTGTCGGCGCAGTACTTCATGGAATGGGAAGCCTACCGCTACCCCGAAGGGGGCACCTACCTCGGCCCGGTCGACTTCGCCTTCAACGGCCCCGACCGCCAGTTCATCAGCCGCGGGCTGGGCTTCGCCGCCAACGGCAAGCCGGTCGAGCCCAGGCAGTCCGGCGAATACGGCGTGTCGCTGCGCTGGTCGCCCGAAGCGCTCGACGGCACGCTCGGCTTCTACTACCGCCGCTACGCCGACAAGCTGCCGCAGACCTTCCTCACGCGGGTCGGCCCGGGCGTCTCCCGCTACAACCTCATCTACGCCGACGACATCGACCTCTTCGGCGTGAGCCTGGCCAAGAACATCGGCGGCGTGAGCGTCGGCGCCGAACTCTCCTACCGCCGCAACACCCCGCTCAACTCGCAGGTGCTGGGCATCTCGACCACGGGGCTACCCGATCGGGGCGACACCAGCGGCCCGCGTGGCGACACCTTCCACGGGCTCGTGAACGTGCTGGGGCTCGTCTCCGAGACCCCGGCGTTCGATGCCGCGAGCTGGGCGGCCGAGCTCACCTGGGCCAAATGGGACAAGGTGCGTAGCGGCGAACGCCTCTTCTACGCCACCGGCTTCGCCCCCTGTGCCGGCCGCGACAAGTGGGACGGCTGCACGACCAAGGACTTCTTCGGCCTCGCGCTCGCCTTCACCCCGACCTGGTACCAGGTGCTGCCCGGGGTGGATCTGTCGGCGCCGCTGGCGGTGTCGGTGGGCCTCTCGGGCAACGCCCCGACGGTGTTCGGCGGCAACGAAGGCAACGGCAACTACAGCGTCGGGCTCTCGGCGGACGTGTTCCAGAAGTACCGCATCGATCTCAAGTACATCGACTACTTCGGCAAGTACCGCGACAACGGCACCGCGCTCACCACACAAAACGGCTTCACCACGCTGCTGCAGGACCGCGGCTTCGTGAGCCTGACACTGAAGACGACCTTCTGAGGAGGAGGACCCCCATGAGACTCACGCAAACCCTGCTGTCGGCCGCACTCGCGCTGGCCCTGAGCGGCGCGGCGGTGGCCGCGATCACGCCCGAAGAGGCGAAGAAGCTCGGCACCACGCTCACCGCGGTCGGCGCCGAGAAGGCCGGCAACAAGGACGGCACCATCCCCGAGTACACCGGCGGGCTCACCACGGCCCCGGCGGGCTTCAAGGCGGGCGACGGCATCCGCCCCAACCCCTTCGCCAACGAGAAGCCGCGCCTCGTGATCGACGCCAAGAACCTGGCGCAGCACGCCGACAAGCTCACCGAAGGCACCAAGGCGCTGCTGCAGAAGTACCCCAGCTTCCGCGTCGACGTCTATCCGACGCACCGCAGCGTCGCCTTCCCCAAGTTCGTCGCCGACAACACGCTCAAGACGGCCACGCTCGCCAAGACCAACAACGACGGGCGCTCGATCGAAGGCGCGCACGCGGGCTTCCCCTTCCCGATTCCCAAGACGGGTTATGAAGCGATGTGGAACCACCTCGTGCGCTACAACGGCCAGGCCTACGAAGTGAAGTACCGCAATCTCAACGTCGATGCGGCCGGACGCACCACGCTCGCCACCGAAGGCGTGAACGTGCAGGAGTACCCCTTCTGGGATGCGTCGAAGAGCTCGGCCGAGACCTACTGGCGCATCAAGAACACCTACACCGGCCCGGCACGGCGCGCGGGCGAGGCGCTCCTGATCGTCGATCCGCTCGACATCGGCACCAAGGACCGGCGCGCATGGACCTACCTGCCGGGGCAGCGGCGCGTGAAGGTCGCCCCCGATCTCTCGCACGACACGCCCAACCCGGGCACGGCCGGGGGCAACACCTTCGACGACATCTTCATCTTCATCGGCTCGATGGACCGCTTCGACTTCAAGCTCGTGGGCAAGAAGGAGATGATCGTGCCCTACAACGCCTACACCGCGGTGTACCAGGCGAAGCAGGACGATCTGCTGAAACCCAACCACCTCAACCCGGATCTCGTGCGCTGGGAACTGCACCGCGTGTGGGTGGTGGAAGCGACGCTGCGCGAAGGCAAGCGCCACGTGTATAGCAAGCGCACCTTCTACCTCGACGAGGACTCGTGGGCGGCGCTCGCCTCCGACCAGTACGATGCACGCGGCCAGCTCTACCGTGCGGGCTTCGCCTACATGGCCCCGAGCTACGACCTGCCCGCGCCCTACACCGACATGTTCGGCCACTACGACCTCGTGGCGGGCATCTACTCGCTGACCGGCTTCGCGGCCGAGACCGGCGGCATGCGCCAGACCAAGCCGCTCACCGACCGCGACTGGTCACCCGACTCGCTCGCCGGCTCGGGCATCCGCTAAAACCATAATAAATCTCGTCCCCGGGAGCGGGGTGCGGCGCAGGCCGTGCCTCGCTTCCGCCCCCGACCGAGGAAAGAGACCATGAATGTGCATCGATTCGGTGGCGCAGCGCTCGCGCTCGCGCTGCTGATGCCGGCCGCGGCCCCCGCCGCCGCGGGCTTCCAGGACGTGCTCGACGTGCCGGCGATGGCGAGCGAGCTGGCGACGAAGGGCCTGATCAACGGCCTTGCGCAGGCGGGGTCGCGGGTGGTCGGCGTGGGCCAGCGCGGCCACGTCGTGTACTCCGACGACCAGGGCCGGAGCTGGCGCCAGGCGAAGGTGCCGGTGAGCTCGGACCTCGTCGCGGTGAGCTTCCCGACGCCGCAGCAGGGCTGGGCGGTGGGTCACGACGGCGTGGTGCTCGCGACGAGCGATGCCGGTGCGAGCTGGACCAAGCAGCTCGACGGCCGGGCGCTGGGCGAAGTGATGCTCGCGCACTACAAGGCCAAGGGCGAGGCGGCGTGGATCGCCGAGGCCGAGCGCTTCGCCGCGCAGGGCGCGGAGAACCCCTTCCTCGACGTGTGGTTCGCCGACGACAAGACCGGCTTCGTCGTAGGCGCCTTCAACCTGATCCTGCGCACCACCGACGGCGGCAAGCGCTGGACGCCGTGGCTCGATCGCACCGACAACCCGCAGGCGCTGCACCTCTACGGCATCCGCGGCGCCGCCGGCGACGTGTATGTCGTGGGCGAACAGGGCCTCGTGCTGCGCCTCGACGCGGCGGCCGGACGCTTTACGCGCGTCGCCACCCCGTACCCGGGCAGCTACTTCGGCGTGACCGGCACGAACACCGCCGTCATCGTCTTCGGCCTGCGCGGCAACGCGTACCGCAGCACCGACCGCGGCGCCACCTGGCACAAGGTCGAGACCGGGGTGCAGGAGGGGCTCACGGCCGGCGCCGCGCTGGGCGAGGGCGGCGTGCTGCTCGCCAGCCAGGCCGGGCGCATCCTCGTGAGCCAGGATGGCGGCGAGCGTTTCTCGCCCGTGAAGCTCGAGCGCGCCACGCCGGCTTCGGCGGTGCACGCCCTCGGCACGGATGCGGTGGTCGTCGCGGGTGCCCGCGGCGTGCGCGTCCAGCCCCTTCGCTAACAGGAGACCGACGCGATGGCCGTCGCACACGACTCGCACGACCGGGCTCCGGTGGTGCGCTCCCTTGCCGAGTTCGATCGCAACTCGGGCAATGCCCTCGAACGCATGATCTTCAACCACCGCCTCGCGGTGATGGTGCTGTGTGCGTTCGTCACCGTGGCGCTGGCGCTGGTGGCCGCGACGAAACTGCATCTGAACGCCAGTTTCGAAAGCATGCTGCCGCAAAGCCAACCCTACATCCAGAACTACCTGGACAACCGCAATGAACTGCGTGGCCTCGGCAACGTGCTGCGCGTGGTGGTGGCCAGCCGCGAAGGCGACATCTTCGACCCGGCCTACCAGGACACGCTGAAGAAGATCAACGATGAGCTGATCCTCACCCCCGGGGTGGACCGCGCGTGGGTGAAGTCGCTGTGGACGCCCTCGGTGCGCTGGACCGAAGTGACCGAGGAAGGCTTCCAGGGCGGCCCGGTGATGCCCGACGCCTACGACGGCTCGCCGAAGGCCACCGAAGCCCTGAAGCTCAACATCGCCCGCGCGGGCATCGTCGGGCGCTTCGTCGGCAACGACTTCCGCTCGAGCATGATCTTCGTGCCGCTGCTCGACAAGGATCCGGCCACCGGTGCGCCGATCGACTACCGCGCGCTGTCCGCGACCCTCGAGGACAACATCCGGACGAAGTTCGAACAGGGCGGCGGACAGGCCACACCCGCGGTCAACATCCACATCATCGGCTTCGCCAAGCTCGTGGGCGATCTCATCGATGGCGTGAGCCAGGTGATGACCTACTTCGCGATCGCCGCGCTGATCGCCATCATCGTGATCTTCGCCTATACGCGTTGCGCTCGCAGCACCGCGCTGGTGGTGGCGTGCTCGGTGGTGGCGGTGGTGTGGCAGTTGGGGCTCATTGCCGGCCTGGGCTTCGCGCTCGATCCGTTCTCGATCCTCGTGCCCTTCCTGATCTTTGCCATCGGGGTGTCGCACGGCGCGCAGAAGATGAACGGCATCGTGCAGGACATCGCCCGCGGCACGCACCGCCTGATCGCGGCGCGCTTCACCTTCCGTCGTCTCTTCCTCGCCGGCATGACCGCGCTGGTCGCGGATGCGGTCGGCTTCGCCGTGCTGATGGTGATCGACATCCCCGTGATTCAGTCGCTCGCCCTCTCGGCGAGCATCGGCGTGGCGGTGCTGATCTTCACCAACCTGATCCTGCTGCCGGTGCTGCTGTCCTACACCGGCGTCAGTGCTACCGCTGCCCAACGCAGCCTCAAGGCCGAATCGAGCGCGAGCACCGGACTGTGGGCCTGGCTCGAACGCTTCACCGAGCGGCGCTGGGCGATCGGCGCGATCGCGGTGTCGGCCATCCTGACCGTGGCGGGCTTCGTCGTCAGCCTGCAGCTCAAGATCGGCGACCTCGAACCGGGCGCGCCCGAGCTGCGCGCCGACTCGCGCTACAACCGCGACAACGCCTTCATCACCGCCAACTACTCGCTCTCCAGTGACCAGTTCGCGGTGATCGTGAAGACCGCGGCCGAAGGCTGCCTCAAGTACGACACGCTCATCGAGGCCGACCGCCTCGCGTGGACCCTGCAGCAGGTGCCCGGCGTGCAGACGACCGTCTTCCTCGGTGACGCGGTGCGCCAGATCACCGCCGGCTCCTACGAGGGCAACCCCAAGTGGGTGACGCTCGCGCGCAACCAGGACGTGCTCAACTACGGCGCGCAGCAGGCCTCGGTGAACAACCCCGACCTCTTCAACAACGACTGCTCGGTGATGCCGGTGATCGCCTACCTCACCGACCACCGCGCCGAGACGCTCGACCGCGTGGTGGCGGCGGCGGCGGGCTTCGCCGAGGCGCACAGCTCGCCCGAGCGAGCGTTCCTGCTCGCGGCGGGCAGCGCCGGCATCGAGGCGGCGACCAACATCGTGGTGAAGGAAGCCAACCGCACGATGCTCTTCTACGTGTATGGGGCGGTGATCGTGCTGTGCTTCATCACCTTCCGCAACTGGCGCGCGGTGGTGGTGGCGGTGGTGCCGCTGGTGGTGACGTCCATCCTGTGCGAGGCGCTGATGGTGGTGCTGGGGATCGGCGTGAAGGTCGGCACCTTGCCGGTGATCGCGCTGGGGGTGGGGATCGGTGTCGATTACGCGCTCTACCTGCTCTCCATCCAGCTCGCGCAGCAGCGTGCCGATGCGACCCTGGCGGAGGCGCACCGCTGTGCACTGCAATTCACCGGCAAGGTGGTGGCGCTGGTGGGGGTGACGCTCGCGGCGGGGGTGGTGACGTGGATCTGGTCGCCGATCAAGTTCCAGGCCGACATGGGGATCCTGCTGACCTTCATGTTCGTGTGGAACATGGTCGGGGCGTTGATCCTGATTCCGGCCCTGTCGCACTTTCTCCTGAAAGACACGGTTCGCGCCCAGCGTTTCGGCACGCTACCGGAACTGAGTCTCGCCGCATGAGCAGGAACGAATCGATGAGCATCCAGGCACGAGCGATTAGCATGCTGAACGTTCCGATCGTCGCCCAGCTCTGGCCGGGCGTGCTGACGGCGATCACGATCGCCCTGGCGGCGAGCTTCGTCGCCGAGCACCAGGGCGGGCCGCAGCTGTTGTATGCGCTGTTCTTCGGCATGGCGTTCAACTTTGCCGCGGAGGGCGAGAAGATCCACCGCGGCATCGAGTTCGCCTCGCGCCAGGTGCTGCGCTTCGGTGTGGCGCTGCTGGGCGCGCGCATCACCGCGGAGCAGTTGGCGGGCCTCGGGGCGCAGTCGATTGCGATGGTGGCGGGCGGGGTGCTCGCGACCATCCTCTTCGGCGCGCTCGTCGGGCGCCTGCTCGGCCGTCCCGGCACCGAAGGGGTGCTCACCGGCGGGGCGGTGGCGATCTGCGGGGCGTCGGCGGCGCTGGCGATCTCGGCGGTGCTGCCGAAGAACGAGGCGAACCAGCGCTTCACGCTCTTCACGGTGGTGGGGGTGACGGCGCTGTCGACGGTGGCGATGGTGGTGTATCCGTCGCTGGTGAAGGCCTTCGGGCTGGATGCGAATGCGGCGGCGGTCTTTCTCGGCGGCACGATCCACGACGTCGCCCAGGTCGTCGCGGCCGGCTACATCCTCTCGCCCGAAGTCGGCGACGGCGCGGTCTTCGTGAAGCTCTTCCGCGTGGCGATGCTGCTGCCGGTGGTGGCGGTGGTGTCGGTGCTGTTTCGCGACGGCACGGCAACGGGCAAGAAGCCGCCGGTGCTGCCCGGCTTCCTCGTCGGCTTCGCCGTGCTGGTCGTCGTGAACAGCCTCGGTTTCATCCCCAAGCCGGTGACCGACGCGGCATCGAGCCTGTCGCGCTGGTGCCTGGTCGTGGCGATCGCGGCGCTGGGGGTGAAAACATCCTTCCAGCAGCTCGCTGCGCTGGGCTGGCGACCGGTCGTGATGCTCACGGCGAACACGGTCTTCCTGGCCGCGCTGATCCTGGGCGGGCTGCTGTTGATGCGGTGATCCTGATGTGGCGTGCGGGGATTGGAAAGGGAATTCGCACAAACGATAACGTCGAAACCGCCGAAGCGCGCGCCCGTGGCTATGACAGCAAGTGCCCCTTCATCGCCATGTACTACCTCACCGCCGGCAGAGTCCGGTTTCTGTCATTCTCGGCGTCTTGCTTAGTGCAGTGTGGGTGATGTCGTGATGTCAGCAATTACCTTTGCTGAACTTCAATCCGACGTGGGGCCGCCGACTGGAAGGCTTAAAAGCGAGCGTCATTTCGAGGTCGCTTTCGAAGCCAAGGCCGAAGAGTGAGCGTAGCGCCTGCCAAACAAGTGGTGGGACTGATGTTCCCGTCACAGTGTCATCGAGGACCCAACTAATCATGCCGAGGATGCGGCCGTGCGGCTGCTCCCGCCGGTCGAGCCGAGCGGTGATGACTTGGGGGCACCCGACGGTGACTGCCACTTCGATCAGGACATCGGGATCAACCAATTTGCGCCCAATGACTTTCAAAACTCCGCCGTAGTTCCGCGCCGTTACTGGGTTTGGCGAGACCTTGTTTTGAAAGAAAAGTGACGCAAATCTTTGATTTATAGGCTTGGGGCCCAGTCTTGTGGCTCCAGGTGTCACCGGTTCGATCCCGGTATGTCGCCCATATATTCAAGTAGTTGGCGAATCGCAGTATCCAAAGTGGTTGTAGAACGATCTACAAAAGCGGGCCCGCCGATGAGCGGGCCCGCTTTTCTTTAAACGGTTCCGCACTGGATTCGCGAATCTGCAATCATCGCGGTGGCGGACAACACTGAGCACCTGCATTGCGTCGCGATCATCGCATCGCCGGTAGCCATCGCACGTCGAGCACTGATTCATCTGTGTGCTGTCCGCGTTTCGGCGAGGAGCCCCTGCGGCCTGAGCAAACAGGGGCCCGTTCACAGTTTCAATGATGGCCGACGGTCCTGTTCCGGCGCCTGATCGAGCACCGCGATCGCTTCGTGGGCGACGAAATCGGCGACGGCATTGTTGGCGGCGGGAAAGGACACGCCGAGGAGGCGCTTCACCTGGTTGACGATGAAGACGGGCGTACCGATGAGAGCGGCGACGAGCTTGCGGCTCGCCGAGTCGGCACGCCGGTCCGCAACGCGCCGGTTCCTGTCGTCACGCAGGGCGGCCTGTTGCGCGGCAAGCGCCATCGACTCGTCGCAAGCGCTCATTGCCGCCTGCGTGAAGAAGTCGATGCAGCCGTCCCAGCGTGAGCGCAACTGGACTTCCAGCGGGGCACCGAAGTCGTCGCGCCGGTTACGGTACAGGAGGCCGGACACATACAGCGGCCGACATCCCTCCGCGGCAAGCATCAGTGGGACCCGCAGGCGTCCGGTGCGGCCTTGCCGTCGCGCTGCCAGATCAGACGGCCGTCCTTGAGCACTTCGCGGATGCGGTGCAGAGGCAGTTGGCGGGCCTCGCCTTCGTCATCGACGAGGGTGCAGGCGAAGTGGTCGTGGTCCGCGAACGCCAGCCGGCGCAGCGGCACGTGGACGATGCGCCGGGCGACGCGGTCGTAATAGCCGATGACGAACTCGCCGCGGCCGAAGGCGGGGTCCCAGCGGATGCGGGCGAGCAGTGCGTGGATTGGAATCATGGCGTGCGCTGGGGGCAGGGGACGGCAGGCGCGGTAGGATGATGCATCCGCCGTGTTTCATCCGCACTGACCGCCATGCCGCCTGCCCGTTCCACTGCCGAGCCTGCCGCCGAGCTTGTTGACCTGCGCACGCTGACACGCCGCTTCGCCCGAGCCGGCCGGCTCGAGGCGATCCTGTTGCGCCCGGCGCAACGGGCCGCGGCGCAGCCGGTGAGCGAGGCACGCGCGCTGGCCGGCCGCGGACTCGCCGGGGACCACCGCGCCGCCTCCGGCCGCGGCAGCGGCAAGCGCCAGCTGAGCCTGATCCAGGCCGAGCATCTGGCGGCGGTCGCGGCGCTGGCGGGCCGCGACGAGGTCGATCCGGCGCTGCTGCGGCGCAACCTGGTGGTCTCCGGCCTCAACCTGCTTGCCGCGCGCACGCTGTTCTGTGACCAGCCGCTGGTGCTGCGCATCGGCGCCGAGGTCGTGCTCGAGCTCACCGGCGTCTGCGAGCCCTGCTCGCGCATGGAGGAGGCGCTCGGCCCCGGCGGCTACAACGCGATGCGCGGCCATGGCGGCGTCGCCGCGCGCGTCCTTATTGGCGGAGTGCTGCGCATCGGCGACGCGGTCGTCTGCGAAGTGGCGCCGTCTGCGTCCGCCGCGCCCGGCGCCGACGCGCCCCTCACAACCCGCCCGGAGAACCCCGCATGACCGCCCTGATCCTCGGACTGCTGCTGTTCTTCAGCACCCATTCGGCGCGCATCTTCGCCGAGGACAACCGTGCCCAGTACATCGCCCACTACGGCCTGGCGAAATGGAAGCTGGCCTACTCGCTCGCCTCCGCGATCGGCCTCGGACTGATCGTGTGGGGCTACGGCGCGCTGCGGCTCGACCCCCTCGTGCTGTGGGCGCCGGCGCCGTGGACGCAGCACCTTGCCACGGTGCTGACGCTGCCCGCGTTCATCCTGATCGCCGCCGCCTACGTGCCCGGCACGCGACTGCGGGCGAAGCTCGGCCACCCGATGGTGCTCGGCGTGCAGTTGTGGGCGCTTGCGCACCTGCTCGCCAACGGCGCGCTCGCCGACCTGCTGCTGTTCGGCTGCTTCCTGGTGTGGGCGATCGCGAGCTTCGTCGCCGCGCGCCGGCGCGACGGGGCGCAGCGGGTGGTGCGGGGCGAAGGAGCGCTGGGTTGGGATGCGGTGGCGGTGGGGGGCGGGGCGGGAGTGTGGTTTGTGTTTGCGCGCCACCTGCATGGAGCGTTGTTCGGGGTGGTGCCTTTCGGGTGAGGGGTCGGGGCGGGTTCCGGCTGACGGTAGCCGCGGGATTGCTGGCGAGGGCGTCGTGCGGGCGGCGACGCAGGTCAGCGCCGATGAGGAGACCGTTCCGATCGTTCGGCGGGCCTTCGGTCCTGCCGGTCGTAGCGCTCGATCGACGCTGCGCCGGGGCCGTAGCGCGATCTGCCGACAGTTTCACCCACCACATCGACATCGGCACTGTGAACAGCGCATTCACGAAGGGGAAGCTGCTGCTCGTCGTCACAGCCGCCGTAGCAACGGCGCCTTTGGAGCGACACGACCGAACCGGCACAAACGGCCACAACCGGCCGCTCGTTTGATCGCCAAACCTCTCATTTGACAGACAGCCGCACTCAACAACCGGACGGATGATCCACGGAAGTACCTCGGCCATTCCCGTCGGTCACCCGTAGTCCCTCGCTGTCAGCAACACGCCCATTACTTGCCGTTCAGAGGCAAATTATCCTAATCGAAAGCTGACTGTGCGCCGGGCGATCGAGCCGAAAGCATACAGAACCCTTGCTCCGCAATGAACTACATGTAATCGGCGAGTCATGTTTATGTCATTGACGTTCTCCTAAGATGTACTCATGGCCATTCAACAACGATGGTCAGCATCCAAGAACTACTGTAAGGAGAACATCATGCTCAAGATCGCCACAATCGCTCTCGTTTCCAGTTTCGCGCTTTCCGCCTTTGCCGCAAATAGCTCCGCGCCGGAACGCTCAGTCGAGCTGAAAGACGGAACCACTGTCCACGTCTTCCGAGACGGGAAAATGGGAATGGAAGACAAGTTTGGCCGCCCCTTCCTGATGTCTAATGGGCACGTGATGGAAGCCAGGGACGGCACCAAGATTCAGATGAAGGGCAATGAGGTCTGGCGCGTCGCGGCACCCGCCCAACTCTATCGCGGCAACTGAATCATCCGGCCGCCCCGTGGTATGGCTCCTGCGAAGGGGCCATACGGCATCAACGGGCCGAGCCGGTGAAACCTGGCCCATCGAGACATTTAGCTTCCACCATTCGCCGCAGGACTGCCTCTTCGGCCGCAAACGCTTCGACAGCGACGGGGTCGAACTGACTGCCGCCCATACGCAAGATTTCGTTGCGAGCGGCATCGAAGCTCTCGCCCCGCCGGTACGACCGGTCGGAGGTCATGGCGTCTAGCGTGTCGATCACCGCGAAAAGCCGCGCGGCGAAAGGAATCGCCGCTCCGCGAAGGCCCCGAGGATAGCCGCGGCCGTCGAACCGCTCCTCATGGGAAAGCACGATTTCGGCAGCGACCGCCATACCGGGAAGGCGACTCACTAGATGAAAGCCATCTTCCGGGTGACGGCGGATCTGTTCCCACTCAGCTGCATCGAGGGGGCCCTCCTTGAGCAGGATGCGATCCGGCACCCCGATCTTGCCGATGTCGTGCAGGAGCGCTCCCCAATAGATCTGGCGCAGATCCGTCACACTTTGAGTAAAGCGACGCGCGAGCACCAAGGTGTGGCAAGCAACGCGACGGGAGTGCAAGCCTGTCTCGCGCTCGCGCAGGTCGAGGGCGTCCGCCAGAGCCTCGACGAACCCCGCCAGAGGCTCGTCGGGGAGGTCCGAGCTCATTTGGACTGCGCGGGCCGTTTGCCCGTGGTGCCGAGTTTGTGCTCCATCATGTCCATGCGGTGCTCCATCTGCTGCCTTCCCTTCATCATGGTCCCAGGATCTCCCCCGCCGCCCATCATCGGGCAGTCCATTTCGCCCGTTGCCATCTAGTCACCAAGCGTCATGTTCTCGCGCATGGTTTGCATGTGCTCCGTAGCATGGGCGCGCGTGAACGTTGCGCCTGCGCGACCATCTGGACGATTTGCGCGCGCATCGTTTGCGATCCGATCTTTTCCGCCTGCATGATGAGAGCGCCGCACGTATTGAGCGTCGCGCCGATCACATGGTCTCCGGACAGCTTCGTGACGGGCATCGGCTCCCCCGTCAGCATGGATTCGTCGACGGCGCTCTCGCCAGCGAGTACCGTCCCATCCACCGGAACCTTTTCGCCCGGCCTCACGCGCAGCCGGTCGCCCGGATGAACATGTGCGAGCGGGATGTCCTCCTCGGTGCCGTCGGCGTTGATCCGCCGCGCGGTCTTGGCGGCAAGGCCGAGGAGTGCGCGAATCGCCGCTCCGGTCTCCGAACGTGGTCGCAGTTCGAGCACCTGCCCGAGCAGGGTGAGCGAAATGATCACCGCCGCCGCGTCGAAATACACGACGACCCTGCCATCGATACGGAAGGACTCGGGGAGGATGCCGGGCGCCACCGTTGCCACGACACTGTGGAGATAAGCGGCGCCCACCCCGGTACCGATGAGCGTCCACATATTGGGGCTACTATTGAGGATCGATCGCAGCCAGCGCACGAAGAAGGGCCAGCCGCCCCAAAGCACTACCGGCGTCGCTAGCAGCAGCTCCACCCAGGGTTTCGACGCTCCGAACAAGGCTTCCGACGGGCCATGCAGCATTGCGATCAGCGTCACCGCCACTGTTGCCGGAAGTGGCCACCAGAAGCGACGGCGGAAGTCCCGGAGCCCCAGGTTCTCGCCTTCTTCAGCCTGCGGCAGGACCGGCTCCAGCGCCATGCCGCACACCAGGTCGCTGAACGCGTAGTTCGTCACTTCTTGTCGAGGCGCATGATGATGAGCATGGCCGGTCGGACGTGTCGTTTCGTTCACGGCGACGTTCCTCCTGCTCGGCATGTCGAACTCATCTGTTCGGCACACGGAGCGATAGCGCAGCGTTCCCTTACGGGCGGCATTCCCTTCAGTCCCCTGCGCTGCCCGAACGTTTGCCGAAGCGCGGAACGAAGGCCGGTGTGTGCCGTACATACTGGTCCCACTTCGTTCCGAACATCCTTGCCGCTTCCAGTTCCTCACGTCGAGCAAGCCGCACATAGGCGAAAACCAGGATCGGGAACATTGCGAGGGTGATCAAGGTCGGCCACTGGAGCAGGAACCCGAACATAATCAGCACAAATGCGATGTACTGCGGGTGCCTGACCCGCGCGTAGGGGCCAGTCGTCGCGAGCCGCTTCTCGAGCTGGGCCGCGTAGAGGATTTTCCACGCGCCAGCGAGGAGCCAGAAACCGCCACCGATGAAAAGCGTCGAGAGGAGATGGAAGGGACCGAAATGCGGATTGGCGCGCCAACCAAACATCACCTCCAGCAGATGCCCCGAGTCATGGGCAAGAAAATCGACTCCGGGGAAGCGTTGAGCGAGCCATCCGGACAGCAGATAGATCGTGAGCGGGAAGCCGTACATCTCCGCGAAGAGCGCGACGATGAAGGCTGAAAACATGCCGAGGCTGCGCCAGTCTCGCGCGTTCCCAGGCTTGAAGAAGCTTGCAGCGAAGACGATGAAGACCACCGAATTGATGATCACCAGACTCCACAAACCGTAAGCCGGGGCGGTGTCGCTCATGATTCGTCTCCTTTTCGGCCGTCCTCGCTCTGGCGGTGACCGTCATGACCGCCGTGGCCACCGTGCATGAAGAGATGCATCAGTGGGCATGCGAGCAGGAACATCCAAGGCAGCCAGCCGAGCAGGTGCGCGCGATGCTCCAAGGCAAGGAGCACGACGGCGATTGCAGCAAAACCACCAAACACCCAGCGGACGCGGCTTGAGTTCACCCTCTCCGTCGTGTCGTGTTTCGTGCCGTGATCATGTTCCAGCATGATTCGCTCTCCCATTACGCCAAGCCGATACATCCGTCGCCTGACGTATTCTCGGCCGCTCGATCTCTCCTTACCGCCGGCCCCCCCAGGAAAGACGTGGTTATGCGGCCGCCACGGCGGCAATTACCTCAATTCGACTCGCGCTGGTGATTGTGCTTTGACTTGTTCGGGACGGCCGCCGGCTTCTCACCGGCATTCTCCGACGCTTTCGACGCGGGCCCTACCTTTTCGTCGAGATGGGAATGGAGTCCGGGCTTCTTGACGAGCGTGTGCTTGACCTCGGCAGAGGCCGGCACCTTGTTTTCTGTGGATTCAGGGTCACCCACAGCTCGGACACTGAAGGACAGGGCGGTCAGCGCAGACAGTACGGCGGCAGCGAGAAGCGACTTCGCGTTCATGGCAGTTCTCCAACGAAAGGGGACGTGCGGCCGAAAATTGCTGAAGTGCCTGTGACGAAGTCATATTAGCTTCCTGTGCCTCACGGTACTCTGACGGCAACATTACATCTTCGTCATATAGAATTGTTGCCGCCAAAATTCAGCGGTGTTCAAATCCGAGCTGGCCCGGCCGAAACCCACGATAAGAAGGAACCTGTGGCCTTGCCGTCCCTCGGGCGCCACTCCTCGTCTACGAATACAAGGAGAAGTTACCGTCATGCAGCACGATGCGCTGTTGCGATTGATCGATCACTGGAAGTCCGACCCCCACAGCACGTACAACACATGGTTCCTGTGGGATGAGCGATTGAAGAATTTCAGATCGATCCGTCGGGGAATTGCGCAGGTTGTGCGCGAAATCGAAGCGGGTACTTTCGGTAATGCGTACCGCGGATCGTCGCTCGAAACAGTGGTCGGTTCCGTGGCTGAGCAGCGACAGATCTTTAAAGGCGCCGATCACGCCTTTCTGTGGAAACCCAAATTACGGATACCCGACATCTACGAGAACGAGGACAACCAACGCGCCTTCGCGCGCCTTCTCCATACTTGCGACTGCTGCGATAGCGCCGAGGCAATTCTTGAGGCGATCCGCCGCATCGACGCGTTGTGCATCAAGGGACTCGGACCGGCCGTCGCCAATCTGCTTTACTTCATCCATCCGACTCTGGTGACCCCTTTCAACACGGCCATCGTTAACGGCTTCAACGCCCTGACTGGCAGCAAGGTCAAGCTGGGTCGCTGGGACCACTATCTCTCGCTGCGCGACGGATTGATTCGCCTGAACGAGCAGCATCGTAGCCGTCTGTCCAACGACCTCGGCGCAATCGCCGGATTGATGTTCGACGTGGGGTCAGGCCGTTACACTGCACCGCCGACGAGTCCCGACCATGCCATGCTTCGCGCCTGGGAGGCGGATCTGCAACGGGTACGGGAGGAGACCACAGCCGCGCAACGGCAATGGCTCCAGGAACGAGAGGGCGACACGACGCATACCGAGATCCAGGGCTGGCTGCGAGAACTCGGATTGGCGCTCGGGTATCAGGTCTGGATTGCGGCGAACGACAGAACGCGGCCCTTTGGTGGCGGCCGACTTGCTGACGGATGCCTTGAAACGCTGCCCGAAGGTCTGGCCGGCGGCCTCGATTCGGTCCGTCTCATCGACGTCCTTTGGATCTCGCGCGAGGAACCTCGGGTGGCGGCCGCCTTCGAGGTGGAGCATTCTACGTCGATCTACTCCGGGATTGTCCGGATGCTCGATTTGGCACTCGGGACGGAGCTTGCCTCGCGCAGCCCGCTGTTTTTGGTCGCTCCTGATAATCGCAGGCATGAAGTCCAGCAACAGCTTAGACGGCCAGCCTTCTCGCGTGTCACCGAGCTTGGAATCCGCTATCTGCCCTACAGCGAATTGAAGAACCACAGGGAAACCATTGCGCGCTTCGGCTCGGGGATCAAGCCGGTGATGGAAATCTCGCAGGCGCTGTAATCACTTCCGCTCGTGCGCTGGTCTTCCTTACGGGAATGTAATCTACAGGTAAGCGTAGGGTCGGCTACCGCCGCTAATACTAGCGGCTCTAGAGCCTTCCGAGCACATGGATGTATATCGCGATACTGCGGAAAGCTTTGTTGCCGATCCTGTTGGCGACCCCCTTGCTTGCCGACGCCCAGACCTTGCACGAGGTGGTCAACGCCGCTTACGCCCGCGATCCCCGTTTGCTCGCTGCAGAGGCAAAGGGCGAGGAAGTTCGCGCGGGGCGGCTGCAGGCGGACGCTTTGCTCGCCGGACCGCCCGCGCTCGCAATAGGGCAGCGCACCGATCGCCCGCTGGATAACGCCGGCAAGCGCGAATTCGAAGTCGAGCTGTCGGCCCCCCTGTGGCTGCCTGGGCAACGCGGCGCACAGCAGGCGCTCGTCAGCGCCGAGGAAGCGGAAAACGAGCTGGAGGTCGCGGCGCTGCGCCTGGAGTTGGCGGGAGAATTGCGCGAGGCGATCTGGACGGTCAGGCTGGCAGAAGGCGAGCGCCAACTTGCGGTCGATCGCGCTGATACGGCGCGCAAGCTCGAAGCCGAGGTCGCGCGCCGCGTGTCGGCCGGCGATCTCGCACGCAGCGATCTGCTGCTCGCGCAAGGCGAGCGACTTGCTGGTGAGCAGGCTGCACTTGAGGCCGAGAACCGGACCGTGCAGGCGAGACGACGATATGCACTTCTGACCGGGTTCGCGGCGTTGCCTGTCGACGTCGATGAGCCGCGCCGTGAGGCAGATTCGCAGGCCGGTGCCGCGCCGATCCATCCCCGCATCGACGCCGCCCGCCGGGCGCTCGCGCGTGCCCATGCGAAGCTGCAGGCGGTACAGGCCGAATCGCGTGATGCGCCGGAGCTGACCGTGCAGTATCAGCGCGGGCGCGACGACTTCGATTCGCCCACGCGTGACAACGTCCGCGTCGGCATTCGCATTCCCTTCGGCACCGATGCCCGTAATCGCCCCCTCGTCGCGGCGGCCAACACTGAGATCGTGAAGGCAGACGCCGACCTGCGCGTGGCCGAAGCGACGGTTGCGGCTGAGCTGAATGAAGCGCGCGCCGCTCTTGCGAACGCCGAAAGGGCTTCGGCGCTTGCCGAGCAGCGCCATGTCGCGGCGGCCGAGAACCTCAAGCTCACCCGCAAGGGCTTCGACCTGGGCGAGCTGCCGCTTGCCCAGCTGCTACGCGCGCAGGCTCAGGCGCAGGAGGCCGAATCGGCTCGGACGCTGCAGAAGACGGCGCTCGCGCAGGCGGTCGCTCGTCTGAATCAAGCACAAGGATTATTGCCATGAAGCATTTCGCCATCGTCGCTGGGCTCGCCGCATCCCTTGCGGTCGCGGCGCCGGCCGGGGCGCACGAGGGGCACGAGCATGCCGCACCGGCGCCCACCGCATCGACCACGAGTGCGGCGCCACGCTTCGAGGCTCAGACCGAGGATCTGGAGGTCGTCGGCGTGCTCGATGCCGGCAAGCTCACGCTCTACGTCGACCGGCGCCAGACGAACGAGCCGGTCGGCGGTGCGCAGGTCGAGGTGGAAGGCGCCGGCGTGAAGGCGCTTGCGGCCGAAACGAGTTCCGCGACCTATCAGTTGCCCTTCCCGATGCCGGCGGCCGGCAAGCATCCGCTGACGATCACGGTGCAGGCCGGTGATCTGCTCGATCTCGTCGCGGCCGAGCTCCAGATCGCGGCCCCGCTCGAGTCTTCCGCCGGGCCGGTTCCGGTGGCGAAGCGCTCGCCGCCCCCTTGGCTGCCCTGGTCGGTCGGCGGGGTTGTCGCCTTGCTCGGCATTTCGCTCGTTGCCCGTCGCCGCCGGTCGCGGCCTGAGCACAAGGACTGACTGATGAAGTTACACACCGTATTTGCCGGCCTCGCGGTCGCGATCCTGAGCTCGGCCCACGGCACCTTCGCATTGGCCCACGGCGGTGAGGACCACAGCCACGAGGAGACGAAGGCTGCGCCGGCGGCAGCGGACCCGAGCGCGCCGTCACGCCTCGCCGATGGCAGCGTGTTCGTGCCGAAGGCTTCACAGCGTCAGCTCGGCATCCGTACCGTTGCGGCAGCGCTCGGCGAGCACGCCGAAGTGATCGAGTTCAACGGAAAAGTGGTCGCCGATCCCGGCGCCGGCGGGAAGGTGCAGGCGACGCAGGCGGGACGCGTCGAGGCCGGTCCACGCGGGCTGGCGGTGCTCGGGCAAGCCGTGCGGAAGGGCGACGTCCTGGCTTACCTGCAGCCGGTCATGAGCAGCGTCGAGCGCGGCAGCCAGCTCGCCCAGGTCGCCGAACTCGATGCCCAGCATGCAATCGCCGTGAAGCGTCTCGCCCGCCTTGAACAGCTCGAAGGCGTGGTGCCGGCGCGCGAGATCGAGGCGGCGCGCGTCGAGGCCGGGGCTTTTGCGGCACGCAAGGCGGCGGTGGCGAAAGGTCTGAGCGGCCGTGAGGCGCTTGTCGCGCCGGTCGCCGGCGTCGTGGCGAGTGCCCATGTCACGCTCGGCGAAGTCGTCGAGGCGCGCGACACGCTCTTCGAGGTCGTCGATCCGCGCCGCCTCGCCGTCGAGGCGCTGGCCTACGATGCCGACACGGCTGCCGGGCTCGGCGAGGCCACCGCGGCGCTGCCCGCTGGCGTGCTGCATCTCGACTATCTCGGCCGCGGTGCGACGCTGCGCGAGGGGGCGCTGCCGGTGCTTTTCCGGGTGCGCGCCAGCAAGGAGACACCCACCGTGGCCGTTGGTCAGCCGCTCAAGGTGCTCGCAAAGGCCGCGGCGAAGCGATCGGGGGTCGCGGTGCCCGTGGAGGCGGTGACACGCAATGCGGCCGGCGAGCCGGTCGTGTGGGTCCATGCGGACGCCGAGCGTTTCGTGCCGCGCAAGGTCACGACGGTGCCGGTCGATGCGGCCACCGTCGCGGTCACCGCAGGTCTCGCGGCGGCCGAGCGCGTCGTCGTGAAAGGCGCGGCCTCGCTCGCGCTGGTGCGCTGAGGGCCGGGCCGCGATGTTCGAATGGATCATCAACACCAGCCTGCGCCAGCGTCTGCTGGTGCTCGGCGTGTCGCTGCTGCTCGTGATCTACGGTGGGCTGACGCTGCAGAAGATGCCGGTCGACGTTTTTCCCGACCTCAACAAGCCGACCGTGACGCTGATGACCGAGGCGGGCGGCATGGCGCCGGAGGAGGTCGAGCAGCTCGTGACCTTCCCGCTGGAGTCGGCGATGAACGGCATGCCGGGCGTGACACGGGTCCGCTCGGTGTCCGGCATCGGGCTGTCGATCGTGTTCGTCGAGTTCGAATGGGGCACGGACATCTACCTCAACCGCCAGCAGATCGCCGAGCGCCTGAACCTGGTGCGCGAGCAGATGCCGGCGGGCGTCGTGCCGCAGATGGGGCCGATTTCGTCGATCATGGGCGAGATCTTGCTGATCGCGATTCCCGCCGACCCCGCGAAGGTCGATCCGATGGCGGCGCGCGAGTATGCGGACTGGGTGATGCGCCCGCGGCTGCTGACGCTGCCCGGCGTCGCGCAGGTGATTCCGATCGGTGGCGAGGTCAAGCAGTACCGCGTCGAGCCCGACCCCGCCCGCATGCAGGCGCTCGGTATCACCAGCGAGGAACTCGAAGCGGCGCTGAAGGGCTTCGGCGCGAACACGGCCGGAGGCTTCCTCGAACAGCAGTCGCGCGAATACCTGATCCGCCAGATCGGCCGCACGACGCGCATCGAAGACCTGCAGAACCTCGCGGTGGCGAGCCGCAATGGCCAGCCCATCCTGCTGCGACAGATTGCCGACATGCGCTTCGCCGCCGGCCTGAAGCGCGGCGATGCGAGCTACGGCGCGAAGCCGGCGGTGATCCTCTCGGTACAGAAGCAGCCGTCGGCCGACTCGGTGCAGCTCACGCGCGACGTGGAGAAGGCGGTCGAGGATCTGGCGCGCAACCTGCCGCGCGGCGTCGAGAAGCCGCAATTCCTGTTCAAGCAGGCGGAGTTCATCAAGGCCTCGGTCGATAACGTGCAGGAGGCGCTGCGCGACGGCGCGATCTTCGTCGCGCTGATCCTCTTCGCGTTCCTGCTTAACGTTCGTACGACCTTCATCTCGCTGACGGCGATTCCCGTGTCGCTGCTCGTCACGGCGCTCGTCTTCAAGTACTTCGGGCTGTCGATCAACACGATGACGCTGGGCGGCCTTGCAATCGCGATCGGCGAGCTCGTCGACGACGCAGTGGTCGGCGTCGAGAACGTGCTGCGGCGGCTGCGGCTCAACCGCGCGTCAGCCGAGCCCTTGCCGGTCGCGCAGGTGATCGGCGCGGCCACGCTCGAAGTGCGTTCGGCGATCGTCTACGCGACCGTGATCATCGTGCTCGTCTTCGTGCCGCTCTTCGCGCTGCCGGGGATCGAAGGCCGCCTCTTCACGCCGCTCGGCGTCGCCTACATCGTGTCGATCCTCGCCAGCATGCTGGTGTCGGTCGCGCTGACGCCGGTGATGTGCTACTACCTGCTGCCGCGCATCAAACATCTCGACCACGGCGACAGCCCGCTCGTCGCGCGGCTCAAGGCCTGGGACACGCGGCTCCTCGGCTGGTCCTTCGACCGCGCCAGGCCGCTCCTCGCCGGCGCTGCGGTGATCGTGATCGCCGCGCTCGCGACCGTGCCTTTCTTCCCGCGCGCCTTCCTGCCGCCCTTCAACGAGGGCACGCTCACCGTCAGTGTGCTGACGAACCCCGGCACCTCGCTTTCCGAGTCGAATCGCATCGGCCAGCAGGCCGAGGAGCTGATCGCGCAAGTTCCGGAGGTGCGCCAGGTCGGGCGGCGCACCGGGCGCGCCGAGTTGGACGAGCACGCCGAAGGGGTGCATTCCTCCGAGATCGAGGTCGATCTGAAGCCGTCCGAACGCAGCCGCGACGAAGTCGTCACCGACATCCGTAATCGCCTGGCCGTGCTGCCGGCCGCGAACAGCATCGGCCAGCCGATCTCGCATCGCCTCGACCATCTGCTCTCCGGCGTGCGTGCGCAGATCGCGCTGAAGATCTACGGCGACGATCTTGATACGCTGCGCGGTTTGGCCGCCGACGTGAAGGCGCGGCTTGAGAAGATTCCGGGCATCGCCGACTTGCAGATCGAGAAGCAGGTGCTGATCCCGCAGCTCAAGATCCACCTCGACTACGATGCCGCGGCACGCTACGGCGTGAATCCCGGCGCCTTGCTGGAGAACCTCGAACGGCTCGTTGGTGGCGACAAGGTCACGCAGATCATCGAAGGCAACCGTCGCTTCGATCTCGTGCTGCGCCTGCCCGACGCCGTGCGCGGACCGCAGGGGCTCGCCGGCCTGCTGATCGAGACGCCGGCGGGCCGCATTCCGCTGTCGAAGCTCGCGCATATCGAGGACGGCGACGGGCCGAACCAGATCGGGCGCGAGAACACGCGGCGCCGCATCGTCATTTCGGCCAACGCCGCGGGCGGCGCGGATCTGAGCGCGGTGGTGACGGCGATCCGCACCGAGCTGGCGGCGAAACCGCTGCCGGAAGGCTACTTCACGGCGCTCGAAGGCCAGTTCCAGGCGCAGGAGGAGGCGTCGAAGCTGATTGGGCTGCTCGCCGTGGTGTCGCTCGCGATGATCTTCCTCGTGCTTTACAGCCGTTATCGCGCCTTCGTGCTGGTTGCGATCATCATGGGCAACATCCCGCTCGCACTCGTCGGCAGCGTCGTGGCGCTATGGCTCTCCGGCCAGCCGCTGTCGGTCGCGGCGCTGGTGGGCTTTATCACGCTCACCGGCATCGCGACGCGCAACGGCATCCTGAAGATCAGCCACTACATCAACCTGTGCGCCTTCGAGGGCGAGACGTTCGGCCGCGCGATGATCGTGCGTGGCTCACTGGAGCGCCTGACGCCGGTGCTGATGACGGCGCTGGTCGCGGCCTTCGCGCTGGTGCCGCTGCTGCTCGCGGCCGACGCGCCGGGCAAGGAGATCCTGCACCCGGTCGCGGTCGTGATCTTCGGCGGGTTGGTGTCCTCGACGCTGCTCGACACCTTGCTGACGCCGGTGATGTTTTACCTCTTCGGCGAACGCGCCCTCAACCGACTGCTTGCCGAACATACGGCGGACAGTTTCTGACTTTTGAACGACTCCAGGAGATTGCGATAATGCTCAACCGTACCCTGCTGACCGGCCTGCTGGCGCTGTCCTTTGCTGCCGGCAACGCGCTTGCACACGGCGATGCCCCGCACAGCGCGATGAAACCCGCAAACGGAGGGCAAGTCCAGGCGACCGGGAGCTATCAGCTCGAACTTGTGGTTCGCAAGGACAGTGCCGATGCGAAGGACAACCCGGTCGCGCTCTACGTCTTCGATCACGATGGGAACAAGGTGGCATCCTCCGGCCTGAGCGGTTCAGCGACCTTGCTGAGCGCGAAGGAGAAGGTCGTCGTGCCGCTCAAGGCCGACGGCGACAACCGCCTCGCCGGCAGCGGGCGCTACGCGTCCGACCCGGCGATGAAGGCCATCGTCGCCGTGACGGTCGGCGACAAGACCGAGCACGCGCGCTTCACACCACTGCAGCCGGGCGACGGGCACTGAACCCCACCGCTACGTCGGAACCCGGATTTCTCCGATGGGTTGTCAGGCGCCGCCCTGGACGACACCTCCATTTAGAAACCGGCCGCTCACCCGCTGAGATGACGAATGTCTCTTAGGGGTCGAATATGGTTATAGCCTGAGGTGACAAGCGGTCATTAAGCGCCCCAAGCGAGTGAACGGCAGCTGACCGGCCGCATTGCCGTCGGAGGTGGGCCAGAGGTCCAAGGTCGGCGTTGGCCCGGGCGGAGTAGGCCGGCGAGAAAAACAGGTGCGCTTCTCGCAAGAACCTGCCGTACAGGAGGAACTGCGTCGATCGTCAGTGACGAGCCGAGAAGGGGACTCGTGGAGCGGGATCTGGATGGTTCAAAAGCGGCTGACGCAATTTAACCTGGTCTCTGCCAATCAGGGGCAGAGTGGTCTGTTCATTGTTCGGGTAGTGAAATATCAACACCGCTAACTGCGACACGGGAGTTCAGGATGCCCAACCTGTCAGTCAAACTCGACGAGGCCATGCGCCAACGACTGCACGACATCGCGATGCAAGAGGGGGTGACCCCGCACGCCCTGATGCTGCGCGCGATCGGGCGTGAACTCGATCGGGCCGAGGCGGAAGGCGCCTTTGTCAGGCGTGCCCTGCAAGCTCGTCAGCGGGTCGAAGCGAGCGGGATGGCCATTGACGGTCCCGCTTTTGGCGCCTACCTGCGGGCTCGAGTGCGAGGGGCGTCTGCGCAACGGCCTACCCCGCAAGACATTGGAAAGCCGGAATCCAAGGAACCAGACGCATGACGCGCTGGTGGTTGGCGCCAGAGGCCGCGGAAGATCTTGAGCGACTGGCGGATTTTCTTCATGATTCCGCGCCGGATCTGGCTGCCGACACCGTGGACCTGATCCTCGATGCCTTGGATACTCTGTCTCGTCATCCGAATATCGGCCGGCCGATGACCCATGGATTGTGCGAACTTGTAATCTCGCGCGGCCGAACAGGTCATCTGGCGCTCTATAGCTATGATGAGCAGCATGACGCAGTGCTCGTGCTGGCTATTCGACACCAGCGCGAGGACGACTATCTTTGCCGACGGTCAAGGGGCGAGGAGCGACAGCAGATCGACCGCATTGCCTGCCCTTGGCTCGTTACCCGCTCAAGCACGTCCAGCCTCCCTCCCTAAGCACGCCGAAAACTCCAGCGGCCTCAACCCGAAGCGGATCGCGTTGCCGGGGTGAATGGTCCTGAACCCGGCCTGCGTCAGCGCAACAAAACGCGTCTGATCTTCCTCAGCGAACGTGATGGGCATGACGGCGCGGATGGGCAACACGAAAGAGCCGTTCGAAAACTCGCACGACCGCGATGTTCGCATCCTCTTGACGGTCATGAACCTGCTTTTTGTCTTCCCGTCTATGACCAACCGGCATTGGGGTTCCAGAAGAGCGCTACCGGCATCAAGACAATCCTGCTGTGGCCGGGAAAGACCACCGAGTCGCTAAGGGCGCAGGCGGAGCGCGATCCGGTTAGCCTCTCGCACTTGCCGTCATCCGAATGTCAAGGCTTTTACGCCAGTGCAAAGAAATATCGCGTACTAGGATATTTCGATTCCCGCTGCAGCCTTCGTAGTCTTGCTCGCGACGGCCGCACACCTCTTTCAGGTTTGAAGCCCACGTTTTTTTGTGGCATGGATGTGTGCGCCTGTCTCCTGATGGCGCCCCGTGAGAAGGGCGGAATTGCATGGGCCCGTATTTGGAATAAGTGGTGGCGCGATACAGCGGCCATGCTCTCAGGCGCAGCCGGCCGACTCGCAGCCACGGGCGTAGTGTGTCGATTCGAGTTGCAGGGTGGCATGGCGAATCCCGAACTTGCCGAACAGCATCTCGGACGCGGCGTGCAGGAGTTGGTCGGCGGGGCGCGCGCGGTCGTCGACCACGAGGTGGGCAGTCAGGGCATTCTCCGAGGCGGCCATTGCCCAGACATGCAGGTCATGGACGCTCATGACGTCCGGCAGGGCCATCAGGGATCGACGCACCTCGTCGAGATTGAGGTGCTCGGGCACGCCGTCGAAGAGCAGGTGTAGTGACTGGCGGAACAGCGACCAGGTGCCGAGGATGACGACCGTGGCGATCACGAGGCTCACCACCGGGTCGATCCAGTACCAGCCGCGCCACCAGTACAGGGCGCCGGCGGCGACCACGCCGACCGACACCAGCGCGTCGGCCGCCATGTGCAGGAAGGCGCCACGGATGTTGAGGTCGGTCTTGCTGCCCTTGAGGAACAGCGCCGCCGTGACCGCGTTGATGACCATGCCGATTGCCGCGACCAGCATCACCGTGGTGCCGCTCACAGGTGCCGGCGCCTCGATCCGTCCCAAGGCTTCCCATGCCAGGGAACCCATGGTCACCAGCAGGACGATCGCGTTGGCAAAGCTCGCCATGATGGAAGCGCGCCGCCAGCCGTAGGTGTGGCGTGCGTCCGGTCGCGGCGTCCGGCGGCAAGCGCTAACCACGCCAAGGCCAATCCGCCGACGTCGCTCAGGTTGTGCGCGGCATCGGCGAGCAGCGCCAGCGAGCCCGTACGCCAGCCGTAGAAGGCCTCGACCAACACGAAACCGACGTTGAGCGCGATGCCGATGGAAAATGCCCGGCCGAACTGCGCCGGCAACTCCCCAAGTGCGTGGTGGTGGCGCATCGTTCGATCCTTCACGAAGGCACAGCGTGGGCGCCGCGCTGCACAACGCCGGACAGCCGCCTCAGGCGCCGAGCCACTGTTCGATCTTGTCGCGTCCGGGGACGCCTCCGGCATGAACCACCTTGCCGTCGACTACAACGCCCGGCGTCGACATCACGCCGTAGCCCATGATGTCACGCAATTCCTCGACCTTCTCGACGCGGATGGCAACACCCCTGGCGTGTGCGACCTGTTCGATCAGGGCGATGGTGGCGCGGCAGTTGGCACAGCCGGTTCCGAGAACCTTGACGTCTATCATGGTGGCGCTCCTCGATGCGGGTTGAAAAGGCACGTTAAAGAAGCACGTTAAAGAATCAGGTTGAAGACGAAGCCGACTAGCAGGATGCCGCTCGCGACGACGCCGACGAAGGTCGCGATCAGGCGCAGTTTCAGCACCTTGCGCAGGATCACCATCTCGGGCAGCGAGAGCGCGATCACGCTCATCATGAAGGCCAGCACTGTGCCCAGCGCGGCACCCTTGGCGAGCAGCGCCTGCACAATCGGGATCACGCCGGCGGCATTGGTGTACATCGGGACGCCGATCAGTACCGCGAGCGGCACCGACCACCAGGCTTCCTTGCCCATGAACCCGGCCATGAATTCCTGCGGCACATAGGCGTGGATGCCGGCGCCGATCGCGATGCCGGCGAGGATATAGGGCCACACCCGCCCGACAATCTCGCGCACGCTCGCCGCTCCGGCCGCAATGCGCTCGGCGAGCGGCATGCGCTGGTCCGCGAGCCGCGCCTGCACGTGGGGCATGGCGCGTACCCAATCCTCAAGATGGGCGTCCATCCTCAGGCGTCCGATGATCCAACCGGCGAAGATGGCGACGGTGAGGCCGAGGCCCAGATAAAGGAGCGCGATCTTCCAGCCGAAGAGACCGAAGAGCAGGGTGAGCGCGACCTCGTTCACCATCGGCGCGGCGATCAGGAACGAAAAGGTGACCCCCAGCGGCACGCCCGCCTGCACGAAGCCGATGAAGAGCGGGACCGCGGAGCAGGAGCAGAACGGCGTGACGACGCCGAGCGAGGCGGCCATGACGTTGGCGGCCCCCTCGGTGCGCCCCGCCAGCAGGGCGCGGGTGCGCTCGGGCGTGAAGTAGGAATTGACCATCCCCATGACGAACACGATGCCGACGAGCAGCAGCAACACCTTGGGCGTGTCGTAGAAGAAGAACTGCAGCGCGCCGCCGAGGTGACTGGCGCGGTCGACCGGCAACGCGGCGACCAACGCCTCGGACGCAGGGATCAGCGCCCGATAGAGCGCAAACCACAGCAAGGTCGCCATTACGAGGAAAAACCGCGGACTACGGTGCGGCCAGCTTGAAACCAGTTGCGTCATCTTCGTTGCTCCATGCGTGCGGGACCGCGGGCGGGGCAGCCCTGCGGTCTCCTTCAACCAGAAGACGAACGAAGCGCGAAAAGGATGCGGCGGATGTGCGCGATGCCGGAGCCGGAAGAAGGCTCAGGCGCCGGTTCCGGCAGGGTCGCGCGGGACGTGGCAGCACACCCGGCCGGTGTCGTCGAAGCGCACCTGGCAGTTACGCGTGAGGGCTTCACGCAGGCGTTTGCGCGCACGCAGCAGGCGGGCCTTGGCGGCGGGCAGGCTCAGGCCAGCCTTGTGCGCGAAGACCTGCTGCTTGACGCCCTGCAGATCGCACTGCTCGATGATCTCGCGGTCGTCCGCCGCGAGCTCGGCCAGGTTGCGCAGCAGGCAGGCGTCGAGTTCATCAACCGGGGCGCGCAGGTCCTCCTGAGCGGCGATCTGCTCGGAGAGCTCGACCTGCGGGTGCGTGAGTCGCGCGTGATCCACGAGGGCGTTGCGGGCGACCTGGAACAGCCAGGCGCGGGGGTTCTCGATGGTGCAGAAGTTCGCCCCCTGCCTCAGGGACTTGAGGAAGAGCTCCTGCAAGAGGTCGTCGGCGAGATGGGGGTCCGCGAGGCGACGCAGGAGGAAGCCGCGCAATTTACGCTCGTGCGCCTGCCAGGCAGCGAGTACGCAATCGAAGGGCATCGGCGTAGGGGGACCGGGGCTGCGGCGGGATGCCGTCAGCGGCGATCATACCCGGAAGCGCGCCGGTTCGTGCGGGTCGGCGGGCGCGTCGCGCGTGCGTCAAGTGCGAAGGGGCCGTGTTGACGGCGTGCGCGGGGATACGGCGGTACTCCTCACTCCCGTCAGAAGTAATAACGGGCGCGCAGCTCGAGGCGGCGGTCGTTTTGTTTTTCGCCGAAGTCGCTGAGGCGGCCGCCGGAAAGAAAGAACGCGCGCAGGCGCAGCTCCAGGTTGGTGATTCCCGAATACGACAGCTCGGGTGACAGCGAGCGGCTGCCGTCGTCGAAATTGTGGATGAGCGTGATCGAGGGCGTGAAGTACAGGATGTCGAAGGGTTCCTTCTGGCTGACCCGCAGGTAGAGGTAGTTCCGCATGGCGTTGGCGCGCGTGTAGGACGTCCCGACGGCGCGGGCACGCTCGATCGGCGCGGTGTCGCCGGGCGCCAGGAAGTGTTTGTGCGCGGTGTGGGCGAAGGTGAAGTAGTCGCGCATCTCGCGCTTCGTGTAGTCCGCGCCGTTGTGTTAGTACTCGGCGATCCAGGTCGTGTCCTGCGCGCTGAGGTAGCGTAGGCCGAGGAGGTAACTCGTGACGTCGCCCGTCTGTACCGTCTGGGTGCCGTTCGCGTGCAGAACGAGCCTGGCAGCGTCGGTGATGCGCGCCCACTCGCCATGGCGGAGCCGACCGGGTTGAACGCATAGCCCTTGCCCCAGCGCACGGCACGCTTGCCCGCCTCCAGGCGCACGCCGCTTGTGGCTTCGAGCGTTGCATAGCCCTCGTACAAGGTCGCCTCGTCGGTGGAGCCCAGATCGCCGCGAACCGCTTCGCCGTATATCGTGCCCTGGAAGGTCGCGATGCCATCGCGCCAGATGCCGGAAAGCTCCAGTGCGCCGGTCGCCCGGTCGAGGGGGGAACGCTGTTGCCGATCGAAGAAGTTGAGCCGGTAGAGCGCGGCATCGCGGTCGACCCAGGCGCGCTCGGGGCGCAGCTCGGCATACCATTGAGCTCGAAGGCCTTCTTCTCGAACTGCTCGACGTCGAAACGGTAGATTTCATCGGCCACCGCGGGTGCGGCGAGGAGTGTGGCCGCCCAGCAAGCGAGCCCTCCCGCGTGCAGGCGTGGCATCCTAACGAAGCTCCATCGCGCGCGGCAGGTAGTCGAGGGTGAAAACTTCATCGGGGAACGCCCGTGCCTTGATGCTGCCGTAGATCATCACGGACTTGTAGCCCTTGTAGAGCGGGCTGTCGATCTCCATTACCGCGGGGCGGCGCACGCCGTTGCCAAAGTCCTTCACGTCCTTGAAGTGGAGCGTCTTGATGAGCAGCCCGCTCGCCGCAAACGCCTCGATCCGGGTGGGGATCCGGGTCTCGCGATCGACCCGCATCCGGAGGCGGTCGTAGGCAACCGCCGCGGTGCGCGCCTTGAGTTCGGGCACATAGGCGTCGGGCTCCTCGGCGAGCTGCTCGACCCGGTACTCCGCGCTGTAGTCGAGGTTCATGATGTCGGCGTTGTTGAACACGCCGCCCACCACCGACTGCAGGCTGGTGATGCGGATCGGTTTGCCCACGCCGGGGATGTAGAGCCACATGTTGTCGCCGAGCCGCAGCGTCGCTCGCCCCTTTTCGCTCGGGGGATCGAGAAAGAGCGCGATCATCTTGTCCAGGCCCTTCTTGGCGGTGAACAGGACGTATTCCTTCTTCTTCCCGTCGGGCTCGATGTTGATCAGCTTGCGGTACATCTCGTAGGACTGGGGGTTGAGATTGCGATCCACCTGGCGCAGCAACTCGGCGCCGTCGAGCGCGTGGGCGCTGCCCGCCACGGCCCACGCCGCCGCCGCAATACTCAGCCATTTTGCGAGTCGATGCTTCATGATGCGCGCCTCCCGAGAAGATTCAACGGACAGCAGCGCGCAGTCAGACATGGCGCAAGGCCGTGATGGGATCCATGCGTGCGGCCTTCCATGCCGGCTGCAGGCTGGCGACAACCGCCACGACAAGCACGATGCCCCCGATCAAGAGCACGTCGCCGGCGGCGATGGCAGGAGCCAGGACGAACTGCTCGCGGCCGAAGGCGACCGTCACCGGCCACAGCAGGTTGAGGGCGAGGATCAGCGCCAGGCTGAGCGCGGCCCCGACCAAGGTGCCGACGAGCCCGAGCAGCGCACCGTCGGAAACGAACAGCGCGAGGATGCGCCCGGGCGGCGTGCCGATGGCTGCGATGGTGCCGATCTCGCGGATGCGTTCGTCCACCGCCATCATCATCACGTTCATCACCGAGATCAGCACAATGCCGACCAGCATGACGCGGATGAAGAGGTCAAGCAGGTCGATCATGCGCGCGATGTTGGAGAAGGGCGACAGCGCCTCCCAGCTGTGCACCTCGAGGGCCGGCTGGCCCTGCAGATTGCGTAGCTCCGCGAACGCCTGCTCGAGCCGCGCCTGCACCCGCGCCACGTGCGCCAGGCCGGCCAGGCGCACGGTGATCTCGCCCACCTCGGGCTCGGCCATGCGCAGGAGCTCGCGTGCGTCGTCCATGTGCAGGTAGCCGTCGCGCCCGCCGGGCCCGGTCGCCGAGGCGAGCACACCCTGCACCTCGAAGGTCTTGCCGTTCACCGAGCCGTCGATGTTGGTGGCGACGAGCACGACCGTGTCGCCGACCTTGACCTTCATGCCCCTGGCCAGCAGCTCGGGGATGAGGAGCTTGCCCGGATCCACCAGCTCGTTGGCCATGGAGCCATCGATCAGGCGCCCAGCGAGCTTCGGCATGGCCACCGCCTCACGCTGCGGCAGCACGCCGTTCAGGCGGATACTGGTCGTCTCGGTGAAGTTGCTGAACATGGCACCGAACTTGACCCGCGGCGACCAGGCGACGACGTCCTCCATGCCTTCCAGCGCCTTCTCGATCTTCGCCACCTGCGCGGGTTTCAGGTTGAGGTTGAGCGGCAGGTTGTCGATCGAGGCGACGTAGCCCCGGCGGTGCACCTGCACGTGTCCGATCATCGAATCGGTGATCTGGCCGATCACCGCCCCCTTGAAGGCGCCGGACACCGCGATGAACAGCAGCACCGCGATATCGCTTCGGCATCAGTGGCGCCTCATTTGACGGGTATCGTGCAGCTTCCACATTGCCTCGTGCCTCACGTCATCTTCATGGCTCCGGGCGTGCGGGACCGCGGGCGAGACAAGATGTGGGGCGTATTCCTTTCACCTGAGCCGAGCGTCATCTAGATTGAGAGGGAAAGTGTCACAGGGAGACTGACATGGATGCGATCAGACAGATTCTGACGAGCTTCAGGAGCACCCTGCCGGACGACAGCCGGACCGCCGCGGCGATCGACCGCGGCGCGGGACCGGAGGAAGTCTCCGCCTGCGCGACCGAGGAGGGCTTGCATGCGCTGGCCGGCGCACTGTTCGAGGCTTGCGAGGAGCATCTCGACACCGCGGCCGAGGCGCCCTCGCAGGGTTCGGTGCTCGACACGCTTGCCGAGCGGCTGCGTGAATTCCGCCAGCAGCTTCCGGCCGGCAGCGCCACTGCACGGGCCATCGACCGAGGCGCACGCTTGGAGGAGATCTCCGAGGCCGCGCATCAGGAGGGGCTCACTTCGCTCGCGAGCCTGCTGATGGAAGCCGAACGCGAGGCGGGGGGTACGGGCTGAACGCCTGCGGGTTCAGCCCGTGGCGTAGCGGCGGGCCAGCCGGTCGAGCGGAAGCGGCTTGATGCGGCTCGCCTGCCCGGCGGTGCCGAAGGCCTGGAAGCGCGCCTCGCAGATCCCGGCGGCAGCGTCGCGTGCGACCTTGAAGAATTTGCGCGGGTCGAATTCGCCGGGCGCGGTGACGCCCAGGCGCCGGATTGCACCGCTCATGGCGAGGCGCAGATCGGTGTCGATGTTGACCTTGCGCACGCCGTTGCGGATGCCTTCGACGATCGCCTCGACGGGTACGCCGTAGGTCTCGCCGATCTCGCCGCCATACTCCCGGAAGATCGCCAGCCACTCCTGGGGCACGCTCGACGAGCCGTGCATCACCAGATGCGTGTCGGGGATGCGGCGGTGGATCGCGGCGATGCGCTCGATGGCGAGGATGTCGCCGGTGGGCGGGCGGGTGAACTTGTAGGCGCCGTGGCTGGTGCCGATCGCGACCGCCAGCGCATCGACGCCGGTCGCGGCGACGAAGTCGGCGGCTTCGGTCGGGTCGGTGAGGAGGTGCGCATGATCGAGGATCCCGGCGGCGCCGACGCCGTCCTCCTCGCCGGCCTGCCCCGTTTCGAGCGAGCCGAGACAGCCCAGTTCGCCTTCGACCGACACGCCCACCGCGTGCGCCATCTCCACGACGCGGCGGGTGACATCAACGTTGTAGTCGTAGCTCGCGGGCGTCTTCATGTCCGCGCGCAGGGAGCCGTCCATCATTACGCTGGTGAAGCCGGAACGGATCGACTGCTGACAGACGGCCGGACTCGCGCCGTGGTCTTGGTGCAGGCAGATCGGGATGTCCGGCCACTGCTCGGCGGCGGCCTCGACCATCTTGCGCAGGAAGGTCTCGCCGGCGTAACTGCGAGCGCCGGCCGAGGCCTGCAGGATCACCGGGCTGTCGGTGCGCTCGGCGGCCGTCATGATGGCCTGGATCTGCTCCATGTTGTTGATGTTGAAGGCGGGTACGCCGTAGTCGTGCTCGGCGGCGTGGTCCAGCAACTGCCTGAGTGCAATCATTGCCATCGCGGGCCCTCCTTATTTGACGAATTCGGGTTCGGGTTTCGGCACTGCAGCCGGCGCGATGCGGCGGCTTGCAAGCCGGGCGCGTGCGTGCAGCGCGGTCACCGCGGGCAGTTCGCCACCCTCGAGGAACTCGAGGAAGGCGCCGCCGCCGGTGGAGATGTAGTCGATGCGTTGCGTGACGCCGAAGGCTGCGATCGCCGCCAGCGTGTCGCCGCCGCCGGCAAGCGTGAACGCGGGGCTTGCGGCGATGGCCTCGGCCAGCTCCCGGGTGCCGGCGGCGAATGCGGCGAATTCGAACACGCCGAGCGGGCCGTTCCACACCACGGTGCCGGCATGGGCGAGTTCGGCCGCCAGGCTGCGCTGTGCGCGCGGGCCGATGTCCAGGATCATCTCGCCAGGGCGTACGTCACCGGCGTCGCGCACGACGCCGGGTTCGTCGGGGGCGAAGCGGCTTGCGGTCACTACATCCTCGGGCAGCCACAGGCGTGCCCCGCGGGCGGCGAGTTTGCGCGTCACGACGTGGGCGGCGTCGAGCAGGTCCGGTTCGTGGAGCGACGCGCCGACCGGGAGTCCCTCGGCGGCGAGGAAGGTGTTGGCGATGCCGCCGCCGACCACCAGGGCGTCGACCTGCTCGGCGAGGTGCTCCAGGATCGTGAGCTTGGTCGACACCTTGGCGCCGCCGACGATCGCCACCAGCGGGCGGCGGGGCGCCGCCAGCGCACGGCCGAGGGCGTCGAGTTCCGCGGCGAGGAGCGGCCCCGCGCAGGCGACCGGCGCGGCGAGCGCCAGTGCGTGCAAGGTGCACTCCTTGCGATGCGCGGCGCCGAAGGCTTCATTCACGTAGACGTCGATCCAGCGCGCGATGCGGGCGGCGAGCGCGGGGTCGTCGGCCTTCTCGCCGGGGTTGCCGCGGCAGTTTTCGAGCAGCACGAATTCGCCGGGGGCGAGCGCAAAGCGGCCATCGACCCAGTCGGAAATGAGCGGCACCGGCCGGCCGAGGAGGCCTGCGAGACAGCGTGCGATGGAGGCAAGGCTGTCGGCGGGCGTGAGCGCGCCTTCCTGCGGTCGCCCGAGGTGGGAAGTCACCATCACGGCGGCGCCGGCGTCGAGGCAGCGGCGGATGCCGGGTAGCGTCGCGCGGATGCGCGTATCGTCGGCGACACGCCCGTCGGGCGTGAGCGGCACGTCGTCGAGTCTCAGCAGGGAAGTCTCGGGTTCCCGCCGGGCCGCCCCAAGGGAAACCGCCGCCCCCTCGGGGGGCAGCGAGTGGAGTGAGCGTGGGGGCTGTTCCTGTGCCATCTCAGTTGGCCTCCATCATCGCGACCGCGGTGTCGAGCATGCGGTTGGAGAAGCCCCATTCGTTGTCGTACCACGCGGTGATCTTCACGAGGTCGTGATCGACCTTGGTCAGCGTCAGGTCGCAGATGCTCGAATGCGGGTTGTGATTGAAGTCGCAGGAGACCAGCGGCAGTTCATTGATCGCGAGGATGCCCTTCAGCGCACCGCGCGCCGCCTCGCGGACGAGGTCGTTGACCTCGTCGCGGGTGGTCTCGCGCGAGGCGATGAAGGTGAAGTCGGTGAAGGAGACATTGGGCGTGGGTACGCGCATCGCGAAACCGTCGAGGCGCCCGGCGAGCTCGGGCAGCACCAGGCCGACCGCGGCGGCGGCGCCGGTGCGGGTGGGGATCAGCGATTGCGTGGCGCTCCTCGCCCGGCGCAGGTCCTCGTGATAGACGTCGATCAGCACCTGGTCGTTGGTGTAGGAATGCACCGTGGTCATCAGCCCGCGCACGATGCCGAGCGGCCGGTGCAGCGCGGCCACCAGCGGTGCGAGGCAGTTGGTGGTGCAGCTCGCGTTCGACACCACGCGGTGCTCGTGGCGCAGGCTGCGGTGGTTCACGCCGTAGACGATGGTCGCGTCGACGTCGGAGCCGCCGGGGGCGGAGATCAGCACCTTGCGGGCGCCAGCGTCGAGGTGCGCGTGGGCCGCGGCCTTGGTCGTAAAGCGGCCGGTGCATTCCAGCACGAGATCGACGCCCAGCTCCTGCCACGGCAGCCGCGCCGGGTCGCGCTCGGCGGTGACGCGGATGCGGTCGCCGTCGAACACCAGATCCGGGCCGGCGACTTCGACCGGGCGGGGGAAGGAGCCGTGCACGCTGTCGTAGCGCGTCAGGTGGGCATTGGTGTCGGGGCTTCCGAGGTCATTGATGGCGACGATGCGCAGGGGGTGGCGGCAGCCGCCTTCGTAATGCGCACGCAGGATGTTGCGGCCGATGCGGCCGTAGCCGTTGATGGCGACGCGGATGCTCACGGGGGTCTCCTCGATGGTGTGGCGAATGCGACGGGCGTGGCTGGACCGTGCCCGGCGCAGCGCGCGGGGCACGGAGCGGTGCGACGGGTGTGGTTCAGCGGGCGATCAGGCGCCGCGCAGCGTCGGCGACCCGTTCGGGCGTCAGGCCGAGGAAGGCTGTGAGCGCGCCGGCGGGTGCCGACTCGCCGAAGCGATCGATCCCGACCACGTCGCCGCGCGCGAGGCAGTCGCAGCCGGTGACGTATTTCCACCAGCCGTCGGGGTGGGCGGCTTCGACTGCGACACGCGGGATGGCCGGCGGGAGTACCGTGTCGCGCCACTCGGCGGCTTGCGCATCGAAGCGCTGCGTGCAGGGCATCGAGACGACGCGGGCACCGATGCCGTCGACGGCGAGTTGCGCGCGGGCAGCCTGCGCGAGCGGGACTTCGGACCCGGTCGCGATCAGCACGACCGCTGGCTTGCCGTCCTCCGCCTCGGCGAGCACGTAGCCGCCACGCGCGATCGCCGCGAGCTGTTCGGCACTGCGTTGCTGGTTGGGCAGGTTCTGGCGTGACAGCGCGAGGAGGCTCGGCCCGTCGACGCGCATGACCGCAGCGTTCCATGCGGCCTGCGTTTCCGCAGCGTCGCACGGACGCCACACGTCGAGGCCCGGGATCAGGCGCAGCGAGGGCAGGTGCTCGACCGGCTGGTGCGTGGGGCCGTCCTCGCCGAGGCCGATCGAGTCGTGGGTCATCACGTGCACGACCCGCAGCTTCATCAGCGCACTCATGCGGATGGCGTTGCGGGCGTAGTCGGAGAACGCCAGGAAGGTCGCGCCGAAGGGCAGGAGGCCACCATGCAGGGCAATGCCGTTCAGTGCCGCGGCCATGCCGAACTCGCGCACGCCCCAGTTGATGTGCCGCCCCCCGGTGTCGGCGCGCGCGGCGCCGCAGGCCGGCCAGTCGGTGAGGTTGGAGTGGGTGAGGTCGGCCGAGCCGCCGAGCAGCTCGGGCAGCGCTCGGGCGAGCCGTCCGATGGCCTGCTGGCTGGCCTTGCGCGTGGCGAGCTCGAGGCCGGCATTCTGCACGCCGCGCAGCAGGGCGTCGGCGAGGATGGGAAAGCCGACCGGCAGCCCGCCGGCCATGCGCCGGAGGAACTCGTCGGCCGCTTCGGGCCAGCGTGCGCGGTAGGCGGCGAAGCGCTGCGTCCACTCGGCGTGCGCGGCGGCGCCGGTCTCGCGGGCGTCGAACGCGGCCCGTAGCTCGGGCGGGATGTCGAAGGGCGCATGCGGCCATCCCAGCGCCGCACGGGTCGCCGCCGCCTCGTCCTTGCCGAGCGGGGCGCCGTGGGCGGCGGCGGTGCCGGCGCGCGCGGGACTGCCCTGGCCGATGGTGGTGCGGCAACAGATCAGGGTCGGGCCCATGTCGTTCTCGGCGTTCGCGAGGGCTTCGCGGATCGCGCGTTCGACGGCCTCGACGTCGTGCCCGTCGATGCGCTCGATGACGTTCCAGCCGTAGGCGCGGAAACGTGCCGGTGTGTCGTCGGTGAACCAGCCGGTGACGTCGCCGTCGATCGAGATGCGGTTGTCGTCCCACAACGCGATGAGCTTGGAAAGCCGTTGCCCGCCGGCGAAGGAAGCGGCCTCGTGGCTCACGCCTTCCATCAGGCATCCGTCGCCGAGGAAGACCCAGGTGCGGTGGTCGACGATAGCCTGCTCCGGGCGGTTGAACTCGCGCGCGAGTTGTCGCTCGGCGAAGGCCATGCCGACCGCGTTGGCGAAACCCTGGCCGAGCGGGCCGGTGGTGGTCTCGACGCCGGGCGTGAGGCCGTGTTCGGGGTGGCCGGGGGTCTTCGAGTGGAGCTGGCGGAAGCGCTTGAGTTCGTCGAGCGGCAGGTCGTAGCCGGTGAGATGCAGAAGCGCATAGAGCAGCATCGAGCCGTGGCCGTTCGAGAGCACGAAGCGGTCGCGGTCGGGCCAGTTCGGGGCCGCCGGGTCGTGCCGCAGGTGGCGGCGCCACAGCGCGACCGCGATCTCCGCCATGCCCATGGGCATGCCGGGGTGGCCGGAGTTGGCCTGCTCGACGGCGTCGATCGCGAGAAAACGCAGTGCGTGGGCGCATTGCCGGTCGAGCGCGGTCGAATCGAGGGCCGGCGATTCGAGTCTCATGTTCACGGGCGGATCTCCAGATAAGGTCGGTCGGATTGAGCAGATCAGGGCGATTGGCGGCGGCACCGTCGCTCCTCCCCTTGAAGGGGAGGGAGCAGGCTTCACAGCACCTTTTTGCGGCGCTCGATGAGGCGCCAGATGAAGGGAGTGAAGATCAGTTGCATCGCCAGTTCCATCTTTCCGCCGGGCACGACGATGGTGTTGGCGCGGCTCATGAAGCTTCCGTGGATCATGTTCTGCAGGTAGGGGAAGTCGATGCCCTTGGGGTTGGCGAAGCGGATCACGACCATGCTCTCGTCGGCGGTGGGCACGGCCCGCGCGATGAAGGGGTTGGAAGTGTCCACCATCGGCACGCGTTGGAAATTCACGTGGGTGCGCGCGAACTGCGGGGTGATGTAATGCACGTAGTCGTGCATGCGGCGCAGGATGGTGTCGGTGACGGCTTCGGTCGAGTAGCCGCGCGTGCTCTTGTCGCGGTGCAGCTTCTGGATCCATTCGAGATTGACCACTGGCACGACGCCGATTAGCAGATCGGGGTGCTTCGCGACGTCGACGGCTTCGGTCACGACCGCACCGTGCAGGCCTTCGTAGAACAGCAGGTCACTGCCGGCCGGAATCTCCTCCCACGCCGTGAAGGTGCCCGGCGGCTGGCGGTAGGGCTCGGCCTCCTCGGCGCTGTGCAGGTACTTGCGGCGCAGCCCGCGCCCCGTTTCGGCGTAGCTGCGAAAGAGTTCTTCGAGTTCCGCGAACAGGTTGGCCTCCTCGCCGAAGTGGCTGAAGTGGTTGTTCGGAACCCCTTCGAGTTCGGCCAGGCGCTTGCGCATTTCGGCGCGGTCGAAGGCATGGAAGCTGTCGCCCTCGACGACCGCGGCGCTGACCCCCTCGCGCCGGAAAATTTCCTCGAAGGTGCGCTGCACGGTGCTGGTGCCGGCCCCGGATGAACCGGTGATGGCGACGATGGGATGGCGTTCGGACATGTCGTCCCCCTGTGGCGATGAGAAATCAGTTCTGCCGGAACAGGCTGCGCGTGTGGAACAAGGGCGGCTCGCCGGGATCGGACGGGGCCGGCTCGCGGTGGTAGCGCTCGATGCGCGCGACCTCCTCGCGCGAGCCGAAGACGAAGCCGATGCGCTGGTGCAGGCGCTCGGGCTGCACCTCCAGCACCGGTCGTTCGCCGGTCGAGGCCCGCCCGCCGGCCTGTTCGACGATCATCCCGATCGGATTGCATTCGTAGAGCAGGCGCAGCCGGCCGGGCTTGGCGGGATCCTTGCGGTCGCGCGGGTAGAGGAACACGCCGCCACGCATCAGGATGCGGTGCGTCTCGGCCACCAGCGAGGCGATCCAGCGCATGTTGAAGTCGGCATCGCGCGGCCCGCTGCGCCCGGCAAGGCACTCGTCGACATAGCGACGCACCGGTGGCTCCCAGAAACGGGCGTTCGACGCATTGATCGCGAACTCGCGCGTCCGCTCCGGAATGCGCAGTTCCGGATGGGTCAGGAAGAACTCGCCGAGGATCGGGTCGAAGGTGAAGCCCGCAACGCCGTTGCCGACCGTCAGCACCAGCATGGTCGAGGGGCCGTAGATCGCGTAGCCGGCCGCGACCTGCTCGGTGCCCGGCTGCAGAAAGTCCTCGGGTTGGGCGTCGGTGCCCGGCAGCGGTGCGCGCAGGATCGAAAAGATCGAGCCGACTGCGACATTCACGTCGATGTTGGAGGAGCCGTCGAGCGGATCGAACACCAGCAGGTACTTGCCACGCGCGCCGCCCGGGGGCAACGCGATCGGTGCGTCGTTCTCCTCGGAAACCATGCCGGCGAGCTCGCCGCCCCAGTGGGTTGCGCGCAGGAAGATGCGGTCGGCCAGCACGTCCAGCGTTTTCTGCGTCTCACCCTGCACGTTCTCGCTGTCGAGCGAGCCGAGCACGCCGCCCAGCGCGCCGTGTGCGACCGCGCGCGAGATGGCCTTGCAGGCCTGCGCGAGCTGCAGGATCAGCGCGTTGAATTCGCCGGTCGCTCCGGGATGGCGGCGGCGCTGCGCGATGAGGTATTCGGTGAGGGTGGTGCGTTCGATGTCGAACATGGCGGACTCCCGTGGCGATCAGTAGTCGATGCGGTCCGCGGCGCGCTCGGGGTCGAGCTCGTCGGCAGGGGCCAGGTCGGGGGTGTTGGCGGTCCGTGCGGGGGTGTGGAAATGGCTGCTCGCACGGACGTCGGCCTCAGTGAGGGTGGTGAGCGCTGCCGCGTCGACCGTGGCGCCGGCCTCGAACAGGCGCAGGGCCTGGCGTAGCCGCATGCGGTCGAGGGCGTTGCGCACGCTGCGCGCATTGGCGAAGTGCGGCTTGGCGCGACGCCGCGCGATGTATTCGTCGAAGGCGTGTCGCGCGCCGACGTCGAAGCGGTAGTTCCACTGCGCGAGCAGCTTCTCGGCGATATCCGCGAGCTCGCCGTTGGTGTAATCGGGGAAGTCGATGTGGTGCGCAATGCGCGACTTCAGCCCCGGGTTCGACTCGAAGAAGCGCTCCATGCGGTCCGCGTAGCCGGCGAGCACGACCACGAGGTCGTCGCGCTGGTTCTCCATCACCTGCAGCAGGATCTCGATCGCCTCCTGGCCGTAGTCCTTCTCGTTCTCGGGCCGGTACAGGTAGTAGGCTTCGTCGATGAACAACACGCCGCCCATCGCGCGCTTGAGCACTTCCTTCGTCTTCGGTGCGGTGTGGCCGATGTACTGGCCGACGAGATCGTCGCGCGTCACCGCGACGACGTGGCCGCGCCGCACATAGCCGAGGCACTGCAGGATCTGGGCGATGCGCAGTGCGACGGTGGTCTTGCCGGTGCCGGGGTTGCCGGTGAAGCTCATGTGCAGCGACGGCGGCTCGGTCGCGAGGCCGATCCTGCGCCGCGCGCGGTCGACCAGCAGCAAGGCGGCGATCTCGCGCACACGGCGCTTCACGGGCACGAGCCCGACCAGCTCGCGGTCGAGGCCGTCGAGCACCTCGGCGACGCCCGCCTCGCGGTACTCGGCGGCGAGGTCCACCGTTTCCGGCATGTTCTCTGGTAGGTCCGGGGCCTGCCGGTCGACGGCGTTCATCGTGCGTGTCTCCTCGCGTGGACTCGGGGTTCCTGGGGCGGGGGCGCGGCGCGCCGTCGATGCGGCGCGTTCCTGCGTGGTTCAGGCGGTGTAGCGCTGGCCCTCCGGCGCGCGCGCGACGGCGTAGCTCTCGAGCGTGTAGCGCACGACGCGGCCCTCGCCTTCCTGGCGCACGAGGCGGAAACCGGGTTCGACGGGCGGGCGATTGACGATGAAGGACATGCGCACCGTCTCCCACCCGTGCGTCGAGTCGAAGGCGTTGATGCGGATGTACTCGCCGCCGTGCACCGCGCGGCATTCGGAGAGCTCGCCCATCACGCCCGCGGCGTCGCGCAGGTCGAACATCGGGTGGCCCCACATCGCCCAGTAGGTGTTGCGCGGGTGCGGGTCGTCGGTGTATTCGACGCTCACCGCCCACCCCTGGGCGAGGCAGTAGTCGATCTGCGCGGCGATCTGGCGGTCGCTGAGGTCGGGCAGGAAGGAAAAGGCGCCTTGGGTGATTCTCATGTCTTGTCTCCGGGGATGGGGGGCTCAGACGCTGCTCGCCGTGGGCACGAAGTCCGAGGTGTCGGTCGAGGTGTAGTTGAAGCTGACCTCGCCCCAGGTATCGAGCGCCGCGCGCAGCGGCGTGCAGTTGCGCGCGGCGTCCTTTAGGATGTCCGGGCCCTCGACTGCGATGTCGCGGCCTTCGTTGCGCGCCAGCACCATCGATTCGAGCGCCACGCGGTTGGCGGTGGCGCCGGCGGCGATGCCCATCGGGTGGCCGATGGTGCCGCCGCCGAACTGCAGCACGACGTCGTCGCCGAACAGGTCGAGCAGCTGGTGCATCTGGCCGGCGTGGATCCCGCCCGAGGCGACCGGCATCACGCGGCGCAGGCTGGCCCAGTCCTGCTCGAAGAACAGCCCGCGCGGCAGGTCGATGTCGCTCTTCATCTCGCGGCACACCTTGTAGTAGCCCTGCACCGTCATCGGATCGCCTTCGAGCTTGCCGACCGCGGTGCCGGCGTGCAGGTGATCAACCCCGGCCAACCGCAGCCACTTCGCGATCACGCGGAAGGACACCCCGTGGCTCTTCTGTCGCGTGTAGGTGCCGTGGCCGGCGCGGTGCATGTGCAGGATCATGTCGTTGTCGCGGCACCAGTTGCTCATCGACTGGATCGCGGTCCAGCCGATGATCAGGTCGACCATCACGATGGTCGAGCCGAGGGCCTTGGCGAATTCGGCGCGCTTGTACATCTCCTCCATCGTCCCGGCGGTGACGTTGAGGTAATGGCCCTTGGCCTCGCCGCTGTCGGCCGCCGCGTGATTGACGCCCTCCATGCAGTAAAGGAAGCGGTCGCGCCAGTGCATGAAGGGCTGCGAGTTGATGTTCTCGTCGTCCTTGGTGAAATCCAGCCCGCCTCGCAGCGCCTCGAACACGACGCGGCCGTAGTTCTTGCCGGAGAGGCCCAGTTTGGGCTTGATCGTCGCGCCCAGCAGCGGCCGGCCGAAGCAGTTCAGGCGTTCGCGTTCGACCACAATGCCGGTCGGCGGGCCGCGGAAAGTCTTCACGTAGGCCACCGGCAGGCGCATGTCTTCCAGGCGCGCGGCCTTGATCGGCTTGAAGCTGAACACGTTGCCGATGATCGACGCGGTGAGGTTGGCGACCGAGCCTTCCTCGAAGAGGTCGAGTTCGTAGGCGATGTAGCAGAAATACTGCCCCGGCTGCCCCGGCACCGGGTCGATGCGGTAGGCCTTGGCGCGGTAGCGGTCGCAGGCAGTGAGGCGATCGGTCCACACCACGGTCCAGGTCGCGGTCGAGGATTCGCCGGCCACGGCCGCCGCCGCCTCGATCGGATCGACACCGTCCTGCGGCGTGATCCGGAACACCGCGAGCACGTCCGTTTCCTTCGGTTCGTAGTCCGCATCCCAGTAGCCCATCTGGGCATACTTCAACACCCCGGCTCGGTAACGCTGCCTGGGGTCGGCGATCACTTCGACGCTGTCGTTGGCACCCATCGTCCTGTCTCCTCACGCGGCTCAAATCCCTTGTCGTGAGATGGACAATATGGCCATGCAGTAATAAGCTCAAATCGAATAATCTCCCGATTTGAGATAAGGAAAGCTGATGAGGCTCGCGCAACGACTGACACTGCGCCAGCTGCGCGCGCTGGTGGCGGTGGCCGACTCCGGAAGCTTCACGTCGGCTGCGCACCTGTTGCATGTGACGCAGCCCGCGGTGTCCATGCAGTTGAAGGAACTAGAGGAGATCATCGGCGAGGTGCTCGTCGATGGCCGGCGACAGGTGTTCCTCACCGCCGCCGGTGAGATCCTGGTACGCCAGGCCCGTGCGGTGCTCGACGCGCTGGAACTGGCCGAAGTGCAGTTGAAGGCGCAGCGCGACGTGCCCGCCGGCACCATAGAGGTCGCCGCGATCACGACCGCGGAGTACTTCGTCCCCTATCTGCTGGCCGAATTCGGGCAGCGCTTCCCTGACGTCGGCTTCCGTCTCACGGTGGCAAACCGCGAGACGGTTCATCGCATGCTACGCGAGCAGCGCGCCGATATCGCGATCACCGGCGAGCCACCGAGCGGACTGCCGCTGCGCCGCATCCCGTTCGCGCCGCATCCGCTGTCCTTCGTCGCCGCGCCCGATCACCCGCTCGCCGGGCGCCCACGCGTGACGCCCAGCGCGCTTGCCGGCGAGCGCCTGCTATTGCGCGAGCAGGGCTCGGGCACGCGCGCCAACCTCGAACGCTTCCTGCGCGCGCACGGCGTGCGTGCCGTGCGTGCCGACGAGATGGGCAGCAACGAGACGCTAAAGCAGGCTGCGATGGCCGGCATGGGTATCGCCTTCCTGTCGCACCAATGTTTCGCGATGGAACTCGCCGCCGGACGCCTGGTGCGCCTCAACGTGATCGGAACGCCCGTGATGCGCGAGTGGAACGTGCTGGTGCACGAGGGCCGCCCGCCGACCCCCGCGCTGGTGGCGCTGCTGGACTATTTTCAGGATGAGGGGGCGGAGCGGTTGCGGGCGTTGACCGCCTGAACAAACCGCATTGCGGGGATCTCGACTCCCCTCTCGAAGACCCGACGAGCTCAATGTTCGGCGCGAGGTGCGGGACATGTTCATGTCGATCACTTGAGGTTGATCGAGCCTGACCAGGAAGTCGGCCGCGGAATGCGCCAAGATCGCATGGACGCTACGGCTCGTCATGCGCTTGTATTCCAAGTCGGCGCATCTTCTCCCAGAGTGTCTTCCGGGCGCTCCCGCAAGGGCGGAATGCGCAGATGTATGACGTGAATGCGGTAATAGAGGTCTTCCCGGAACGTTCCGGCATCTACCATCGCTTTCAGGTCCTGATGCGTGGCACACACGAGACGCAAATCCACCTCGACGGAGACTTCGGCCCCGAGTCTGCGCAATTTCCGCTCCTGCAGCACTCGCAACAGCTTTACCTGCGTGTGCGGCGGCATCTCGCCGGTCTCGTCCAGCAACAGGGTGCCCCCTGGGCCTGCTCGAAATATCCGCGCTTCGCCTTCACCGCGCCGGTAAACGCCCCGCGCTCGTAGCTGAACAGCTCGGCTTCGAACAAGGTTTCGGGTATAGCGGCGCAATTGACCGCGACAAACGGTGCCGACTTGTCGGTCGCATAACGGTGAAACAACTGCGCAACGTGTTCCTTGCCGACGCCGGACTCGCCCGTGATGAGCAATGCGGTAGCATGGTGCGCAAGTCGTGGCAGGGATTCCGCAAGGCGCCGCGCGCGTCGTCGTCGGTGACGCTGCGCACGCTGACTGCGGCGTGGTCGAGCGACTCGCGGCCCGTTTCGGATCCGAGCGGATCGACATATCCGTGCCGGCGCGGCGCATCGAGGTGTGTCAGCCACGCGTGCTCGATGCGGACACGAGCTTCGACGCGCGCCCGGAGCAACCGCCCAAGGTGCTGCTTGCACTGTCGAAGCAGCGCTGCGACCGTCATTGTGTCTCGCAGTCGCCCGCGCAGACGTGCCCGGTTTGCCGCGAATTGGGCGACGTGCGGCGAACAGATGGTCGGCGACGCGTTCAGCCGCAGACCGATCTCTTCGTCCAGCCGCGTGCGGCATCGCGGCAATCGGGGCACAGGTCGAGGTGTGCCACGGGCAGATCCTGCCGCAGCAGGGCCGCTTCGATCACTGCGAGCTCCTTCTCGGTGGCGATCGGGGCGCCGCAGCGGCCGCACCGCCGCCAGCCGTCGCCGATCGGTCTCTGGCGGTACTTCGCACGGCGTTCGGCCATCGTCGCCGGGACCGGATGTGTGGCGCGCAAGGCCGTCTGCAGCAGCGCCAGCACTGTCCGGTAGGGGGATTCACGGATCTCGCCATCCTCGTCGGCTGCGAAACGCTCCTCCAGGCGGGGCAGGGTTGGTAGCAGGAAAGCATGGGCAAAGTCCGCCGCACGGGGCACGTCGCCCGCATCCTCGATGATCGCCAGCAATTCCAGCACGCAGCCGAGATGGTCCGCCTGCTCGGGAAAATCCGCGCAGCGGACGACACCATACGCCAGCATCCAGTGCTGAAGGGACTCGAAGGCGGCACCGCCCGGCAGGCCGTCCAGGTAGAGGCCAAGATTCAGCGGCACGCGGATGGGCGGCGACAGGAAGCACCGGCTGTAGTGTACGAGCAGGGCCTGGCTATCGGCGAAGCGACCGAAGCCCTTCGTCAGCAAGTCGAGTGCTGCCGCCACGTCGGCGTCGATGGCGTCCGGCAACAAGGCGACGAGGCTTTCCGGCAGAGCGTCGCGCAGCGCCGGCAGCAGGGCCGGATCACGGGGCAGCATGAGGGCGCGGGCCAAGGTGATCCAAAGCTCCGCGCGAACATCGTCATTCATTGCAGATCCGAAAAAATTGCGGTCCGGCGTGATCTGCCAGGCCGCGGTTGACGTTCACTCTGCAGCCAGTCGCGGCTCCAGCTGAGGTTCCAGGGCCGCCGACGCGGGTACCGCATGGAGCCGGAACAGACGCTCGCCGAGGGCATAACCGGAGAGCGCGATGCCGAAGCCCAGCATCAGCATGGCCCATTCGGTCGCCGAGGGCGTGTACGTGATCAGGCTGTTAGTCCATTGCCCCTTGAACATTGGCACCAACTGGCCGCCGATGATGAACTCGTAGCGGTTGATCAACATCGCCGCGAGCACCAGGACCGCTGACAGAAGCTGCCAGGACATGCTGCGCTGCGTGGCGGGGTTGAGCAAGATGATGAAGGGGAGCACGAGACCGACGGCGACCTCGGCCAGGAACGCCGGCTGACGTACCAGCGCGCCGAAACCTTCAAGGCCGTCGAGGTTGCTCCACAGACCGGTCCAGAAGCGGGTGAGGATCATCAGCAGGGCAATGCCGATCAGGGTGGCGAAGACCTTGGGCAGCTCGGCGCCCTCGGCCAGTCCGCGCAGGGTGGCGGGCATCGATGCGCGGCGAAACCCGTAGGCCATGTAGGTGGTGAGCACGATCATCGCCGCCCCGGACAAGGCCGCCGTGAGCATGAAGTAGATCGAGGTGAAGGATCCGACCCTTATGGAAATCTTTCCATAAGGGTCGGATCCGGCTGTAGGGCGAACTTCGAAGCGGACGTAGAGACCGATTTTCGGACCTACGACAGCTGACCGACCCGTTGCTGCCCGTGGCCGCGACAGAGACCATCGGCAGCTCAGGCCGCCAAGCAGCTTTCCGGCTTCTTCAACTCTTAGAAGCCCTAACAGAATGCTCAGCGTCACCACTCGCACTCCCACCTTTCACGCGGAGTGGCACTTCTGAGCGCCGAAGTGCGTGCGCAGATCCGCCGTGCAGCAGCCGGTGCGCGCGCCCGGCCGCGCTGCGCTCTGGCGATGTCCTGCAAACATGCCCAGCGATCCCCTTTTCCCTTCAGTCTTCGTCGAGCGCGGCGAAGCTCGCGGCGAGGTGGTCGATAAGCGCCCTGACCGAGGGCAGCAATCCCCTGCGCGACGGATACACTACGTGGATGATCTCCCGGCGGGGAGCCCAGTCGGGCAGCACGCGCACGAGCGTGCCGTGCGCCAACTCGTCGCAAACCATCAACGTGGGCAGTTGCACGACGCCGACGCCGGCCAGCGCGGCCCGGCGCAGCGCGACCATGTCGCTGGTGATCAGCCGCGGTTGATGACGAATTTCCGCACGAGCGCCTTGGGGGCCGAAGAGGGTCCAGATGTGCTCGTCCTGCGGCGGCCCCAGGGACAGACTTGGGAAGTCCGCCAGATCGGCGGGGCCGACCGGTCTGTCGCGCGCTGCGAGCAGGCCGGGGCCGGCAACCAGACACTGGCCGCGATCGGAAAGCACGCGCAGCACGAGCTCGCTGTCGGGCAACGGCGGTGGCCGCACACGGATGGCGAGATCGATACCTTCGCTGACCGGCGATACGGGCCGGTTGGTCGCCTCCAGATGAACCGTGACCTGTGGATTGTCCGCCATGAACACCGCGAGCATGCGGCCGACATGAGTGTGCAGGATTGCTATAGGGCAGCTCAAGCGGACGACGCCGCGAGGCTCCGCACGGCTCATCTCGATCGCCGCCCGTGCCGCTTCGGCCTCGACCAGCATGGCGCGGCAGTGCTCATAGTAGGTACGGCCGACCTCGGTGATCGAGAACTGCCGCGTAGAGCGTTGGATCAGGCGCACGCCCAAGCGCTCCTCCAGCAGCGCAATACGGCGGCTGAGTTTCGATTTCGGCAATCCCAGCGCGCGGCCGGCGGCAGTGAAGCCACCGTGTTCGACGACGTGAGCGTAGAAGTAGAGGTCGTTAAGGTCATCCATGGCCCGATCGATTCCTCACAGTTGGGATGGCATGATTGTTCCAAAAATAGGACAGTTAATGCAATTTTTACTGTCTTTTACTTCAATTGATGCTTCCATATAGTGACTCCATCGCGTCCCGCAACACATTCCGAGGAGATCACGATGAAACGAGTATTGGGGCTCTATGCCGCACCGCGCGCCCATTGGGTCGGGGACGGTTTTCCGGTGCGCTCGCTGTTCAATTACCAAAGTCACGGCAAGCAGCTGAGCCCCTTCCTGTTGCTCGATTACGCCGGTCCCGCCCGATTCGATGCGACCGAACGCGCGCGAGGCGTGGGTCAGCATCCGCATCGCGGCTTCGAGACGGTGACCATCGTCTACAAGGGCGAAGTCGCGCATCGCGATTCGACCGGCGAGGGCGGCGTGATCGGACCGGGCGACGTGCAGTGGATGACGGCGGGGGCAGGCATCCTGCACGAGGAGTATCACGGCGAAGCATTTTCGCGCAGCGGCGGCGAGCTCGAAATGGTGCAGTTGTGGGTGAACCTGCCGTCCCGCTCAAAGATGAGCGCGCCGAGCTATCAGGCGATCCTGGATGATCAGATTCCGGTGGTCGATCTTGCCGCTGGTGCGGGCTCCGCGCGGATTATCGCCGGCGAGTTCGAAGGTCGACGCGGCCCGGCGAGAACGTTCACGCCGCTGAACGTTTGGGACCTGCGCATCAGCGAGGGCCGTGCGGTCGAGCTGCCCGTGCCTGCGGGATGGACGGCGGCGCTGGTCGTGCTGCGTGGCTCGGTGCTCGTCAATGGCAGCGCGGTCGTGCGCGCAGCACAGATGGCGGTGCTAGACAGGACCGGCGTCGATGCATTCGTCGAAGCGAACACAGACGCGGTGTTGTTGCTGCTGAGCGGCGAGCCCATAGACGAACCGATTGTCGGGCACGGCCCCTTCGTGATGAATGACGAGTCGGAGATCGCTCAGGCTGTCGCCGACTTCAACGCGGACCGCTTCGGCGTGATTTCGCGCCCGACCGACGTGCAAGATGTCCCGGATGCGAGGGGCAACCCAAGCGCTGCGGAAACGCGGTGCTGACGAATCGGCGCGTGGCGACCTCGCCGCGCGCCAACCCGTGCCGCCCCCTCTTGCCGATCATTGCGGCCGGAGCGGGGCGGTCGATTCCCCTGAGAGAGAAAGGAGCATAAATATGAGCACCCCCTATGTACGCCTCGACAAGAACGACGCGGCGGTCTTGCTGGTCGACCACCAGGCCGGCCTGCTGTCTCTGGTGCGCGACATCGAACCCGACAAGTTCAAGAACAACGTGCTGGCGCTGGCCGATCTGGCGAAGTACTTCCGCTTGCCGACGATCCTGACCACGAGTTTCGAGGACGGCCCCAACGGCCCGCTCGTGCCCGAGCTCAAGGAAACGTTCCCGGAGGCGCCCTACATCGCCCGGCCCGGCCAGATCAACGCCTGGGACAACGCCGACTTCGTGCAGGCGGTGAAGGCCACCGGCAAGAAGCAGCTGATCATCGCCGGCGTGGTGACGGAAGTCTGCGTCGCGTTTCCCGCGCTGTCGGCCATGGAGGAGGGCTATGAGGTCTTTGTGGTGACCGATGCGTCCGGCACCTTCAACGACGTGACGCGTCACTCCGCCTGGGACCGCATGTCGGCCGCCGGTGCGCAGTTGATGACCTGGTTCGGGGTCGCCTGCGAGTTGCACCGTGACTGGCGCAACGACATCGAGGGGTTGGGCGCGTTGTTCTCGAACCATATCCCGGACTATCGCAACCTGATCACCAGTTACAACACACTCAAGGCCTCGAAGTAAGAATCGGCGCCGCATCGCGTGCGGTACGGGCCACCGTCAGGTGGTAAGTGCCGCACGTTCTGCAAAAACGCGTGCCTGTAACCGAAACGAGAGTTTGATGACAGTGCCGCCAGCCGCGGTCACGCCTCCGAAACGCGACAAGCAGTACCTGCTGACGCAGTCGGTGATTTTTCCGCTCACCCTCCTCGTCCCGTGGCTGGATAATCCAGCCTCCGACCAATTTGCATCGCAATTCCGGTGGCCGCCGCACTCAGTGTGCCGCCGTTAGACAGCTAAAATGACGCACAGCCGCTTTGGCAGAGAAATTGCCGCTTTGCCCGGTGCTGGCATCATGACCCCGTCCCCGTTTCGGTGCCGGTCGGGAGTGGAAAAATCCGGAGCGCCGTCAATTCAAAACGGGCCAGATGACGCATCGTCGCCCGCCATGCGCGCGCGCCGTGCGGCATCCTCGACCCTCGCCGCTTCGATGACCTGCATCACTTCATCGAGGTCCGCGGGCTTCTCGTCACGCTTGAAATGCCCGGTCAATTCGCTGTCGGGCTGCAGCGCACCGGACTCGTAGAGCGACCAGATTTCCTTGCCGTAATCGGTCACCAGAAGCTCGGGCGCGAATTGGCCGAAATAGGCGGCGAGGTTGTCGACGTCCCGCTCCAGCATGCGGCTGGCGTTGTTGTTGGCCGCCGCGTCGATGGCCTGGGGCAGGTCGATGATCACCGGCCCGTCCGCATCGACCAGGATGTTGTATTCCGACAGATCGCCGTGAACGATGCCGGCACACAGCATGCGCACCACCTGCCGCACGAGAAACGCGTGATGCCGCCGCGCGTCGTCTTCGCTCATCACGATGTCGTTGAGCCGCGGCGCCGGTTCCCCGTGCGCATCGGCCACCAGTTCCATCAGCAGCACGCCCTCGTGGAAATTGTACGGCGTCGGCACGCGCACGCCGGCCGCGGCGAGTCGATACAGCGCATCGACTTCGGCGCTCTGCCAGGCGGCCTCCTGCTCCTGCCGCCCATAGCGCGAACCCTTTGCCATCGCGCGCGCCTGCCGGCTGTTCTTCACCTTGCGGCCTTCGGTGTAGTCGACCGCCTGGCGGAAGGCGCGCTTGTTGGCCTCCTTGTAGACCTTCGCGCAACGCACTTCGTCGCCGCACTCGACAACGAAGACCATCGCCTCCTTGCCGCTCATCAACTGACGCGTGACGCGGTCGACGAGGCCGTCGGTCACCAGCGGCTCGATTCTGCTTGGCGTTCTCATGTCTTCAATCTGCTCCAGTGCGGCTTCGACTTCGCACACCCGCCACAGTGCGGGCGAAACTGGTCAGGTTACACCCTTGCTGCGTCCAACCGCGATTCGCGTCGTAACGTAAAATCCGTCCATGACCTCGAATGCAATGAATGAAGCCCCGGTGGAAGACGCTGCGGCTCAGGTAAAAGAGCCCCGCCTGTGGTGCGACGACGGCTGGACGGCCCGCGTCATCAAGAACATCGACGATGAGGGTTGGGCGGTCGAAATGATCAAGGATGGCGAGCCGGAGCCCGCGCTGGTCGGGCCCTGGACCATGGGGCGTGACAAGAAAAATCCCAAGCCCCTCGACGCCGCTGCCTTCAATACACTGGTCAAGACCGCCTCGGAAGTCCTGCGCCGCCACGAGCAACAGCTGCATGCAACGCTTCACAAAAAGCTCACCTTGAACACCGAGTTCGGCCCGGTCATCGTCACACTCGACATCGTTCCCGACGAATATGACCCCCACGCCTTGCTGGGCGCCTACGACGCTGCGGGCGAAGAACTCGCGCGGTTGCGCGTGGATGCGGGGTTCAAGCTGACGATGGCGAGCGCGAATGCGTGGCTCGAGGACGATTTCCGCAAGCCCCGCTGATCAGTGCGAAGGTAGGGAGGTCAACCCCCGCTTGCCGCTTCGATCTCCTCCGAAAGCTGCAGCCAGCTGTCCTCATGGGCGTTCAGGGTTTCTTCGATTTGCTGCAGCTCTTTTCCCAGTTCGGCAATTTGCTGCACCGATGGTGAGCCGGCGAGCCGGGCTTCGGTGGCGTGCTTGCGCGCCTGGACTTCCAGGATCGTCTGCTCCAGCTTGCCCAAGTCGCGTTTGAGGTTCTTGAGCTTCTCGGGGCTGATGCGGTTGACGGCAACCGGCGCAGGCACTGGCTCGTGCTTCGGGCTCTTGAGCGAGGCTTTAAGCTCTTCGCGGGCGCGGCGGGCTTCGTCGAGCAGGTATTGCTGGTAATCGTCGAGGTCGCCGTCAAAGGGTTCGACGCCGCCGCGGGCCACCAGCCAGAACTCGTCGCACACCGAGCGCAGCAAGGCCCGATCGTGGGAGACCAGCATCACCGTGCCCTCGAATTCGTTGAGCGCCATCGCCAGGGCTTCACGGGTGGCGAGATCGAGGTGGTTGGTCGGTTCGTCCAGCAGCAGCAGGTTGGGGCGCTGCCACACGAGCATGCACAGCACGAGGCGAGCCTTTTCGCCGCCGCTCATGGTGCCGACCGGCTGCTGCACCATGTCGCCGCTGAAGTTGAAGGTGCCCAGGAAAGTGCGCAGATCCTGCTCGCGACCGCTCTGGCCCGCCGGCAGGCCTTCGCGGGCCATGCGCACCATGTGTTCGAGCGGATTGTCCTCGGGGCGCAGCACGTCCAGTTCCTGCTGCGCGAAATAGCCGATGCGCAGCCCCTTGCCTTCGGTGACGACGCCGCTGGTCGGGGCGAGGTCGCGGGCGATGGTCTTCACCAGCGTGGATTTGCCGCGGCCGTTGGCGCCGAGGATGCCGATACGTTCGCCCGCCATCACGGATTTGTTCACACCCCGCACGATCACCGTCGGCGGCGTTCCGGTCGGGGAGCCTTCCGGCGCCGGATAGCCGAAGCACGCGTCTTCCATCGCCAGCATCGGGTTGGGCAGGTTCTGCGGTTCCTTGAACTCGAAGGTGAAGTCGGCGCTCGCGAGCACGGGCGCGAGCTTGTCCATGCGATCCAGCGCCTTGACCCGGCTCTGGGCCTGCTTGGCCTTGCTGGCCTTGGCCTTGAAGCGGGCGATGAATTTCTGCAGGTGGGCGATCTTGTCCTGCTGCTTGGCGTAGGCGTTCTGCTGCAACTCCAGCTGCAGGGCGCGGGTGTCCTCGAAAGTGGAGTAGTTGCCGCCGTAGCGCGTCAGCTTGTGGTTGTCGATGTGCACCGTGACGTCGGTGATGGCGTCGAGGAATTCGCGGTCGTGGCTGATGACGACCAGGGTGCCCGCGTAGCGCTTGAGCCACGCTTCGAGCCAGACCAGCGCGTCGAGGTCGAGGTGGTTGGTCGGTTCGTCGAGGAGCAGCAGGTCGGACGGGCACATCAGTGCGCGCGCCAGTTGCAGGCGCATGCGCCAGCCACCGGAGAAGCTGTTCACCGGGTTGCACAGTTCGGTGGTCTTGAAGCCGAGCCCGAGGATCAACGCCTGGGAACGGGCCTGCGCGTCGTGCGCGCCTGCGTCGTGCAGCGCCATGTAAGCGTAGGCCATGCGTTCGCCGTCGTCGCTGGCCTCGGCGGCCGCCACTTCCTGCTGCGCGGCGAGCAGGGCCGTATCGCCCTCGATCACGAAGTCGGTGGCAGACTGACTGGTTTCCGGCATGTCCTGCGCGACCTGCGCCATGCGCCAGGCCGCGGGCATGTGAAAGTCGCCTGCGTCTTCATGCAGCGTACCGTTGAGCAGGCCGAACAGCGAGGATTTACCGGCCCCGTTGCGCCCGACCAGGCCGACCTTCTCGCCGGGATTGAGCGTGACGGAGGTGCTGTCGAGCAGCACCTTGGCGCCGCGGCGGAGGGTGACGTCCTTGAGGGTGATCATGGGAATGAGGCTCCGGTATGGGATTCCAGTTGCGGGCGGATAGGGAAAGGAACGCGCACGCGGAACCGCACTGCGGAGTTCGACCGAATCGGGAAGGTCGCAAGGATACGTCCTTTGGGGTCATCCGAAGCGCGATTTAGCGAGTGATCAGGTTCGGGGATAACACCGGCACCGAGTTGGCCGGCGAGACACGGGAGTTCGACGGGCCGGGCGTGCCCACGTGTACTATCCGGTCTTGCTCACTCAAGGGACGCATCTCCAAATGCAAAGGGAAGTCCAGGAAACCCCCCGATACGCCGTCGTCGCGGCCGTACAACTGCCGAATGTGAGCGACGTCGAGTTCGAGGCGTCGCTGACCGAGCTGCGCGAACTCGCAAAGACATTGGGGCTGACCGTCGTCCACACCTTCGTCCAGAAGCGTTCCGGCTTCGACACGAACGGCTACCTCGGCGTCGGCAAGCGGCAGGAGATCCGCGAGTACGTCGATGGCAGCAGCGCTCACGAGATCGACGCGATCCTGGTCGATCACGAGATCTCGCCGTCGCAGGCGCGCAACCTCGAAGTCGAGGTGGGCTGCGAGGTGATGGACCGCACCATGGTCATCCTCGAAATCTTCCATCGCAACGCGCGCTCGCGCGCCGCCCGCGCACAGGTCGAGATCGCGCGCCTCGGTTACATGGCGCCGCGCCTGCGCGAAGCGGCGAAGCTCGCCGGGCCCCAAGGGCGCCAGCGCAGCGGCACCGGCGGCCGTGGGGCCGGCGAGTCGCACACCGAGCTCGATCGGCGCAAAGTGCGCGACCGCATCGCCGAGCTGCAAGAGGAAATCGACGCGATGGAGGTCGAGCGCAAGACGCAGCGTGCGCGACGGCAGGGGCGCCAGAGCCTCGCCGGGGTTGCGCTGGTCGGCTACACGAACGCCGGCAAGTCCACCTTGATGCGGGCGCTCACCGGCAGCGAAGTGCTCGTCGCCAACAAGCTCTTCGCGACGCTCGACACCACCGTGCGCGTTCTCTACCCGGAAAGCGTGCCGCGGGTGCTCGTCAGCGACACCGTCGGTTTCATCAAGAACCTGCCGCACGGGCTCGTCGCGTCGTTCAAATCGACGCTCGACGAAGCGCTGGACGCATCGCTGCTGCTCCACGTCATCGACGCCAGCGATCCGGGATTCCAGCGCCAGCTGGAGGTCACGGACCACGTGCTCGAGGAGATCGGCGCCGACGTCCTGCCGCGCCTGCGCGTCTTCAACAAGATTGACCACGTCGGCGATGCCGACGCGCAAGCGGAATGCGAAGCAGCCCTGCGGGCGCAGTATCCCGACTGCGTCGTAATGAGCGCCCGTCGCCCCGACGAGGTCGCGAAGCTGCGGCAGAAGATCGTCGCGTTCTTCCAGCAGGATCTGGTCGCCGCCGAATTGTTCCTTCCCTGGTCCGCGCAGCAATGGCGCAAGGACATCTACGCGAACTGCGAAGTGCTGGAGGAGCGCGCGGAGGACGAGGGCGCGTTCTTCCACGTGCGCGGCGAGCGCGACACCGTGGAGAGCCTGCGCGAGCAGTTCGAGCAGGTGCGGTGAGGCGAGGGTAGATGCAGAACCCGGCCATTCCTCACGCCGGATTCCGCGCGCTTCCGTCCGGAATTGCATTCACGCCCAGGTCGCGCATCGGGCGCCGTTCGCGCAATTCGTTGCAACGGCGCGAGCCTCACCGAATCTTCCAATCCAGCAAGGGCCACCCCTTTGCTTTGAATCGCCCCATTGGCTGCGCCTAATTCCGCTACAGCGAGCGAATGGCCGAAGAGGGCGTCGAGCGGTCGGTCGGCAGCTACGACAATGCGCTGGCCGAGACCATCAATGGACTGTACAAGGCGGAGATCATCCACCGGCGCGGTCCCTGGAAAAGCGTTGAAGCGGTCGCGTTGGCCACGCTCGAATGGGTCTAATGGTTCAACCTCCATCGGTTGCTTGAGCCGATCGGGTACATTCGGCCTGCTGAAGCCGCGGCAAACTATGACCGCAGTCGAACTGAGCAGGCGATTGCTGCCTGACTCAAACAAAACGGCCTTCGCGAAACCCGTGCGATTCACTTCGGGCGATAGGCGCCCGGCGTGCTGCCGGTCCATTTCCGGAACGCGCGATGGAAGGTGTTGGGGTCCTCGAAGCCGATTTCCTGGCCGATGACGGCGATCGGGGTATCGGTCTTCGTCAGCAGTTGAATCGCCGCATCGCGGCGGAGTTCGTCCTTGATCGCCTGGAAGGTGGTGCCTTCCGCTGCCAGCCGGCGGGTCAGGGTGCGCAAGGACAGGTGCAGGGCGCTGGCGGTCTGGGCGGCGGTGATCGGATGGCTGAGACGCGGGCGTAAGTGCTCGCGGACCTTCTGGCTGGTCGGGTGCTTCTCGAAGGCCACGAACATCCAGTCGCCGGGGGCCCGGGCGAGGAACTGGGCGAGCGACCGTCGATCCTGACGGATCGGGGTCGCCAGCTGGGAGGCCTCGAAGTAGAGCGCTGATACCGGTTGCTCGAAAGACACCGGGCCCGGATAGAGAAAACCGTATTCCGATGCGTGGCTCGGGCGTGGATAACTGCAGTCGACGCGCGCCAGCGTCATGCGGTGGCCGGTGAGCCACGAGGCCACGCCGTGGATCAGCTTGAGCATGATCTCCTGCCCGAAGGTATTGGCCGCCGCCTGAGGCGCCTGCGGTATCAGGGCCATCCGGATGAGCTCGCCCTGGCGAGAAAGCTCGATGCCGAAGTCGTCCAGGACCAGATGGAAGAAGCGGGTGAAGCGGAACAGGGCGGTCTGCAGCGTCGCAGAGTCCATCAGGCTCAGGCAGAGAAACTTCAACGAGCCCGAGCGCACGGGGCGGGAGAACATGCCCGGCAATTCGTCGTCCAGCTGGCGGGCCAGTTGCCGGTAGAGGGTGGCGAACTGTTCGGTGGTCACCCTGGCCGTTTCCGCCTCGAGCAGGACCGGAGCGATCCCCGCCCGCGCCAGCGCTTCCGCCTGTGCATCGGGCGGCGTGCCGCCCAGCAGATTCAGGACGAAGGACATCGGTACCGTGCCGGCAGAGATTTCGGTCGGGGTCATGGCGTTGTGCGTCGCATCACGATATTGGCCGATTATGCAAGTTTTTAGGCGTAAGCGGTGATCGGCATCACAACGGATCGTTCATAGAATCGCCAGTGAAATCCAAAGATTGGTTGGATTGGATCGCCCGGCGCCTGGTTCGACACAGCAATATTCTGTCGATGCGGGAAGCCTGGTTAAGGCGCAAATCGCATGTCGTCAGGCGATTCCAATTATCCGGAGACCCCGCTCTTGCCCGCCGAATCCACGCTGGAGCGCAGCAGCGTCGGCAAGATCAACAAGAAATTCATCCGCGAACAGCTGGCCGCCTGACGGCCCTCGCAAACCAGGAGACCATCGCGTGAACAGACTGCAAGTCAAGAAAACCGCCGTGCTCGGCGCCGGCGTCATGGGGGCGCAGATCGCGGCCCACCTCGCCAATGCCGGCGTGCCGGTCGTCCTCTTCGACCTTCCCGCCAGGGAAGGCGACAAGAACGGCATCGTTAGGAAGGCCATCGACGGCCTGAAGAAGCTCGAGCCGGCGCCGATCGCCAACAAGGCGGCGCTGAAGCTGATCTCGGCGGCCAACTACGACGAGCATCTCGGCGAGCTCGCCGGCTGCGACCTGATCATCGAGGCGATCGCCGAGCGCATGGACTGGAAGAACGAGCTTTACGGCAAGATCGCGCCGCACCTCTCGCCCGCTGCCATCGTCGCCTCCAACACCTCCGGCCTGTCGATCGACGCGCTGTCGCAGGCGCTGCCGGCGGACGTTCGTCCGCGCTTCTGCGGCATCCACTTCTTCAACCCGCCGCGCTACATGCGCCTCGTGGAGATCATCGCGACGCGCACGACGGATGCGGGCACGCTCGACGCGCTGGAAACCTGGCTGACTTCGCGCCTCGGCAAGGGCGTGATCCGCGCCCTCGACACGCCCAACTTCGTCGCCAACCGCATCGGCGTCTTCTCGATCCTGGCGGTGATGCACCACACCCAGCGCTTCGAGCTCGGCTTCGACGTTGTGGACGCCCTCACCGGGCCGAAGATCGGCCGTCCGAAGAGCGCCACCTACCGCACCGCGGACGTCGTCGGCCTGGATACCCTGGCCCACGTCGTGCGCACCATGCACAACACGCTGCCCGACGACCCGTGGCATGCGCACTTCAACGCCCCGGCCTGGCTGGAGCAATTGATCGAGAAGGGCGCTCTGGGCCAGAAGACCAAGGGCGGCATCTTCCGCAAGGTCGGCAAGGACATCCACGTGCTCGATGTCGGTCTGCAGGATTACCGCCCCTCGACCGGCGAACTGAGCGCCGACGTGGCGGGCATCCTGAAGGACAAGAACCCGGCCAGCCGCTTCGCCGCGCTGCGCGCTTCGAAGGATCCGCAGGCGCGATTCCTGTGGGCGATCTTCCGCGACGTCTTCCACTATGCGGCCGTGCAGCTCGAATCGGTCGCCGACAATGCCCGCGATCTGGACCTCGCGATGCGCTGGGGCTTCGGCTGGGCGCAGGGGCCGTTCGAAACCTGGCAATCCGCCGGGTGGGCGGACATTGCCCGGGCCATCGCCGCCGACATTGCCGCCGGCCATACGATGAGCGACGCGCCGCTGCCGGCCTGGGTGCTGGACGGGCGTGACGGCGTGCATACGCCGGAGGGCTCGTGGTCGCCGCGCCGCAAGGCCTATGTGCCGCGTTCGGAGCTCCCTGTCTACCAGCGCCAGCTCTTCCCCGAGGCCGTCCTCGGCGACGGCTCCCGGTCGCCCGAGCAATCCGGCGAGACGCTGTTCGAGAACGACGGCGTCCGCCTGTGGCGCCTGCCGGCGGTCGATGCCGGCATCGGCATCCTCTCCTTCAAGTCCAAGATGCACGCCATCGGCTCCGAAGTGGTGGAAGGCGTGGTCGCGGCCGTCCGCCAGGCCGAGCACAGCCTCGCCGGTCTGGTCATCTGGCACCATCCGCCGTTCGCGGTCGGCGCCAACCTGGCCCAGGTGGCGGAGGCATGCGCGGCCGGCGATTTCGCCAAGCTCGACGGTTACGTCGCCGCCTTCCAGCAGGCCGGCCAGACGCTGAAGTACGCGGCGGTGCCGGTGGTGGCAGCGGTCCAGGGCATGGCCCTCGGCGGCGGCTGCGAGTTCGCCATGCAGGCGACGCGCCGCGTGCTGGCGCTGGAAAGCTACATGGGCCTGGTCGAGGCCGGTGTCGGCCTGATTCCGGCGGGCGGCGGCTGCAAGGAATTCGCGCTGCAGGCGGCGGAATGGGCGGGGCGGACCGCGACCCCGGCCGAGCTGATGGCCCTCCTGCAACCGGTGTTCATGAACATCGCCACGGCCAAGGTCTCGAAGAGCGCCGCGGAGGCGGTGGACTACGGCTTCGCCCGCACGACCGACACCGTGCTGTTCCACCCGGACGAGCTGCTCTACGTCGCGCTCCGCGAAGCGCGTGCGCTGGCCGAATCCGGCTACGCGCCCCGCGCCTCGGCACGGGCCGTGCCGGTCGCCGGTCGCGGCGGTATCGCGACGCTGGAGATGACGCTGGTGAACATGCGCGACGGCGGGATGATTTCCGCCTACGACTACCAGGTCGCCCGCGCTGCGGCGGTCGCGCTGTGCGGCGGCGAGGTCGATGCCGGCAGCCTGGTCGACGAGGCCTGGCTGCTCGCGGTCGAGCGCCGGCTGTTCGTCGAGCTGCTGAAGAACCCCCAAACCCAGGCCCGGATCCAGCACATGCTCGAAACCGGCAAGCCGCTCCGCAACTGATCGGCCGACGAGGAATACCCAAATGAGCAAACAGATTCAGGAAGCCTACATCGTCGCCGCGACCCGCCTGCCGGTCGCGAAGCGCAATGGCATGTTCAGGAACGCCCGCCCGGACGACATGCTGGCCCACGCCATCCGCTCGGTGGTCGCGCAAGCGCCGGGCGTGGATCCGGCCCGCATCGGCGACGTCATCGTCGGCTGCGCCATCCCCGAAGCCGAGCAGGGCATGAACATCGCCCGTATCGGCGCGCTGCTCGCCGGCCTGCCGAATACCGTCCCGGGCATCACGATCAACCGCTTCTGCTCCTCCGGCCTGCAGGCCGTGGCGGATGCCGCCAACCAGATCCGTCTCGGCCTCGCCGACGTGATGATCGCCGCCGGTACCGAGTCGATGACCGCGATGTCCAACATCATGGGCAACAAGGTGATGCCCAACCCGGCCTTCTTCTCCGACGAGAACATCGGCATCGCCTACGGCATGGGCCTGACCGCCGAGAAGGTCGCGCAGCAGTGGGGAATCAGCCGCGAGGCGCAGGATGCCTTCGCCGAGGCGTCCCACCGCAAGGCCTGCGCGGCGATTGCCGCCGGCCATTTCAAGGCCGAGACCTCCCCCTTCACGGTGCGCGACTACAAGCCCGATCTCGCGACCGGCGAAGTCCGCCAGCGCGATCGCACGCCGACCGACGACGAAGGCGCACGGTCGGACATTTCCGTCGAGAAGCTCGCCAAGCTGCGCCCGGTCTTCCATGCCAAGGGCTCGGTCACGGCGGGCAACGCCTCGCAGATGTCCGACGGCGCGGGCGCCGTGATGCTGGTTTCGGAGAAGGTCCTGAAGGAGCACAACCTGACGCCGCTCGCCCGCTTCGCCGGCTTTGCCGTCGGCGGCGTGGCGCCGGAGATCATGGGCGTGGGCCCGATCGTCGCGATCCCGAAGGTGCTGCAGCAGGCCGGCATCCGCAAGGAAGACCTCGACTGGATCGAACTGAACGAAGCCTTCGCCGCGCAGGCGCTCGCCGTGATGAAGGAGCTCGACCTCGATCCGTCGAAGATCAACCCGCTGGGTGGCGCGATCGCGCTCGGCCACCCGCTGGGGGCCACCGGCGCCATCCGTACCGCGACGCTACTGCACGGCATGCGCCGTACCGGCGGTAAGTACGGGATGGTCAGCATGTGCATCGGCACCGGCATGGGTGCCGCCGGCATCTTCGAAAGCATCTGAATAGATAACGACAGAGAGAGGGAACACTACTATGAGCGATTACATCGCCCCCGTGAAAGACATGCGCTTCGCGATGGACGAGCTCGTCGGTCTCGACGGCATCGCAGCGCTGCCCGGCTTTGAGGAAGCAACGCCCGACATGGCGGACGCCGTCCTCGAGGAGGCGGCCAAGTTCGCCAGTGGCGTGCTGGCGCCGCTCAACCGCAGCGGCGACATGCAGGGCTGCAAGCTCGGGCCGGACGGCGTGGTCACCGCCGACGGCTGGAAGGAAGCCTACAAGGCCTTCTGCGAGGCCGGCTGGAACGGCCTGGCCTCGCCGGCGCAGTACGGCGGGCAGGGCCTGCCGGAGACCTTCGGCATCGCGGTGAAGGAAATGGCGGCGTCCGCGAACCTCTCGTTCTCGCTCGGCCCGATGTTGACCGGCGGCGCCGTCGCCGCGCTGCTGACCTGCGCCAGCGACGAGCTGAAGGCCACCTACCTGGAGAAGATGATCTCCGGCGAGTGGACCGGCACGATGAACCTGACCGAGCCCAACGCCGGTTCCGACCTGGCCCTGATCCGCAGCCGCGCCGAGCCGCAGGCCGACGGCAGCTACCGCGTCTTCGGCCAGAAGATCTTCATAACCTACGGCGACCACGACATGACGGACAACATCGTCCATCTCGTCCTCGCCCGTCTGCCGGACGCCCCCGCCGGCGTGAAGGGCATCTCGCTCCTCCTGGTGCCGAAGTTCCTGGTCAATGCCGACGGTTCGCTCGGCGAGCGCAACGACGCCTACTGCGTGTCAATCGAGCACAAGCTCGGCATCCACGCCAGCCCGACCTGCGTCATGGCCTTCGGGGATAACGGAGGCGCCGTCGGCTATCTGCTCGGCGAGGCGAACCGCGGCCTCGAGTACATGTTCATCATGATGAACGAGGCCCGCATGGGCGTCGGCCTGCAGGGCGTTGCCCTCGGCGAGCGTGCCTACCAGCAAGCCCTCGGCTATGCCCGCGAACGCAAGCAGGGCCGCGATGCGGTAACCGGCGAGGCGCTCGTCAGCATCGACAAGCATCCGGACGTGCGCCGCATGCTGATGCTGATGAAGTCGCGCGTCGAAGCCTGCCGCGCCGTCACCTACTTCACCGCCGGCCTGCTCGACCGGGCCCACGCCGGCACCGACCCGGAGCAGAAGAAGTGCGACCTGTTCCTGGCCGAACTGCTGATTCCCGTGGTCAAGGCCGGTGGCACGGAGATGGCGGTCGAGGTGACCTCGCTCGGCATCCAGGTGCATGGCGGCATGGGTTTCATCGAGGAGACGGGCGCCGCGCAGCACTGGCGCGACTCCCGCATCACGACGATCTACGAGGGCACCACCGGCATCCAGGCCAATGACCTGATCTTCCGCAAGCTGATGCGCGACCAGGGCGCCACCGCCAAGGTCGTCTTCGGCGAGGTGCGCGGCACGGCCAAGGACCTGCTGGCGTCCGCCCGCCCGGAACTGCGCGTCATCGGCCGGCATCTACTGGCCGCCACGCAGGCATGGTCCGACGCCACCGAGTGGGTGCTGGGCAACGCCAGGTCGAATGCCTCCGCCGTGCTGACCGCGGCCGTTCCCTACCTCAATCTCGCCGTCGTCGTCTGCGGCGGCTGGATGATGGGCAGGGCTGCACTGGCCGCGGCTGGCTACCTCGACAAGGAGGAGGGCGACCAGCGCTTCTATCGCAACAAGATCGCCACTGCCGGCTTCTACGCCGACCAGCTGCTCACTCAGGCGGAGGTCTGGACCAAGGTGACGATGACCGGCGACACGGCGATTCGGGGCATCGAGGACTTGTTCGAGTAAGCGCTATGGGGGGCTAGGATGGTGTGCCGTGCGGTGACGGGGAGTCTGATTGTCGTCGACGAACACGGACCGGAGCAGGGCGATGCCGACTGAAGGGCCTGCGCGAGATCTGCGTGACTTCATGAAGCCTCATGCTGCCGCCGCCATGCATCTGCAACGGGCGCGTGGTGCGGACAACTAATTTCGCACAGCGGGTTCGCGACTCATGGCGGGCACCTCCTGCGGAAGGGGATACAACCCGGGGAAGGACCTTCGACAAGGGGCATGTCCGCATGCTGCTAGTCCCCCCGGCTACGCTTGTCGCGCTGATCACACGTAGCCGCCTCGGGCGCTTTCGATTCACGTCGCCACTGCGGCTGCCCCCTGTGTTTCGATCACGGCGAATTCCACTTCGGCGCCCGCCGACACGATCTCCTTGACGGCGCAATGCGCAATGGAATCGAGCACCCTTGCACGCTGTTCGTCCGAAAAGCCCTCCGGAAAGCTGACTTCGGTCTTGAACTTGTGCAGCGTGAGCGGCCCTCTCGGCCCTGCGAAGGGACGGCTCTCGATGTGGATGCCGGCGGCCGAAACGCCGAGTTCCTTGCATGCTTTTTTCGCATACACGGCCGCACAGCCTGCGAGCGTCGCATAGAAAGCTTCCAGCGGATTCATATCCGATCCGTTCACGGCATAGCGGATTTCGTGCTTGCCGCTCGTCACGATGATCTGCGGATTGTCTTCAACAGTTACTGAATACACGTTCCACTCCTTGAGGGGGTTGAGTCCGCGTTCCGTGCGGGCGGAGACGCAGTCAAAATATAAGCGCATGCTAATATACAAAAGTTCGGGCGAGACTCGCAACACCCTCGCCTCAGTACCGCAGCAGGAGTGCCGCGGCGAGGGCGATGCCCGCGAGGCAGGCGGGTGCGGAAAACAGCAGGCGCCACGCTGCGGCGCGCGGGGTGAATCCCACGCCCGAAACGAATCCGGCGCTCATGGCCCAGAAGAGCGCCGCGGCGGCCCAATGATCGGCCGTTCCCTTGGCAGTAGTGAGCGCTCCGGGCCACGCGGTGATGAAAAGCATGATGAGAATGGCGGCGAGCAATGCGGGAAAATTCATGCCCGAGTGAACGGCCTGCTTGGCCGACCGGTCACCATGGCCGCTCGCGCTCATGATTCAGTTCTCCTCGCCCTCGGGCAATGCGGGCCGGCGCGAAACGCTGCGTGCTTCCTCGTTCTCGCCCCACATCGCATTGAGGATCGCGAGCAGAACCGCGAACCCGATTCCCAGCACCCAAGCGAAATACCACATGGTCGTTCTCCTGTCGGTTGCGGCGGATCAGTACGCCGAATGTTCGTGTTCGCGGATATACGCGGCGGTGACCTTGCCCGACATCACCTTGTAGGCCCAACTGGTGTAGGCGATGATGATCGGCATGAAGATCAGCGTTGCGACCAGCATGATGCCGAGGGTGCGTTGGCTCGAGACCGCGTCCCACACCGTGAGGCTCGCGTTAGGCATCGTCGATGACGGCATCACGAACGGGAACATCGAGACGCCGGCGGTCCCGATGACGCCCACAATGGCGAGGGATGACGCGACGAATGCAGCAAGGTGGCGTCCCCGAGCGACCAGGACGAGCGCCGCGACCCCCGCGACGTAGGCGAGTACGGGCACGATCAGCGTCGCGGGAGCGCGTTGGTAGTTGTCGAGCCACGCGCCCGCCTGAGCCGTCACGGTTTTCGCCAGCGGGTCGGGCAGAGCGGACGGATCGATGACCGAGGTGATGGCGTAGCCGAAGCTGCCTCTTGCGACCCATACCCCCGCCGCGCTGAAGGCGACGAGCATCAGGATGCCGAACACGATTGCGGCGCGGCGCGATCGGCGCTCGATGTCCCCCTCGGTACGGTAGGCGAGGTAGATTGCGCCGTGGAAGGTGATCATCGCCGTGCTGACGATGCCTGCGAGCAGCGCGAAGGGGTTCAGCAAGCCCCAGAACGACCCCGTGTAGTAGGGCACCAGATGGTCGTCGAAGTGGAACGGCACGCCCTGCAGCAGGTTGCCGAAAGCCACTCCGAAGATCAGCGGCGGGACGGCACCGCCGACGAACAGCCCCCAGTCCCAGGTTTTGCGCCACACGGCGTTGTCGATCTTGCTCCGGTAGTCGAAGCCCACGGGACGGAAAAAGAGCGCCCACAGGACAGCCAGCATCGCCCAGTAGAATCCGGAGAAGGCACTCGCATAGACCAGCGGCCACGCCGCGAAGATCGCGCCCCCTCCCGTGATGAACCACACCTGATTGCCGTCCCAGTGCGGCCCGACGGTGTTGATGATGACGCGGCGTTCCTCGTCGGACCGTCCGACGAACGGGAGCAGCGTGCCGACGCCCATGTCGTGGCCGTCCATGATCGCGAATCCGACGAGCAGGACCCCGACGAGCAGCCACCAGATGACTTTCAGCGTTTCGTAGTCAAGCATTTCTGTCTCCTCACTGGGGGGCTTTGATTGGGGCTTTGTCTGCAATCGGTGCAGGGATCACCGCCGGCGAGAGCGGTCCTTCGTCGGTGGAACGTTCGGATTCGCCGTAATAGCGGCCGGTCCCCAAGCTGCTGGGTCCCATGCGCGCGAACTTCACCATCAGGTACATCTCGACGACGAGCAGCAGCGTGTAGAAGCCGACAAAGCCGGCCAGCGAGCCGTACAGGCTCTCCACCGTCAGGGTCGATACCGATAGGTGCGTGGGCAGCACGCCGAAGATCGTCCAGGGCTGCCGGCCGTACTCCGCCACGAACCACCCCATCTCGCACGCGAGCCAGGGCACGGGCAGGAAGATCAGCGCCCATCTCAGGAGGCCCCGGCGTTCGGCGAAATCGCCCTTCACCGAGTGCCACAGCGCGAGGCCGAAGAGCACCAGCATCGCGAAGCCGAGCGCGACCATCACGCGGAAGGTCCAGAACAGCGGGGTCACCTTCGGCAGCGTGTCGCGTGCTGCACGGTCGATAAGTTCGGGCGTGACCTGATCCATCGAGGATACGTACTTGCGCAGCAACAGGCCGAAACCCAGGTCCTGCTTCACCTTGTCGAAGGCTGCCCGCGCGTTCGGGTCGCCGGGCGTCTTACGCAGGTGCTCGAGCAGTTTCACCGCCTCGATGCCCGTGACCACCCGTTCCCGGTTGTGTGCCAGGATCTGCTTCAGTCCCGGCAATTCCTTGTCGAGCGAGCGGGTTCCGATGAGGCCCATCACCCAGGGAATGTGAATGGCGAAGTCGTTCTTCAATTGCGCTTCATTCGGAAGCGCGATGAGATTGAAGCTCGCAGGCGCCGGCTCGGTGTCCCACATCGCCTCCATCGCCGCGAGCTTGGTCTGCTGCGCCTCACCGATCGAATAGCCGGATTCGTCGCCCAGCACGATCACGGAGCACACGGACGCGAACCCGAACGCCGCGGCGATGCGGAAGCTGCGTTTCGCGAACTCGACGTCACGCCCGCGCAGGAGATACCAGGCCGAGATCGACAGCACGAACATCGCGCCCGTGACATAGCCCGCCGAAACGGTATGGACGAACTTGCCCTGGGCCACAGGGTTGAAGAAAACGGCCCAGAAATCGGTCAGTTCCATGCGCATCGTCTGAAAGTTGAATTCGGCGCCGACCGGGTTCTGCATCCACCCGTTGGCAATCAGGATCCACAGCGCGGAGAGGTTCGTGCCGACGGCCATCAGGATCGTCACCAGCAGGTGCTGGCGGCGCGGGAGGCGGTCCCAGCCGAAGAAGAAGAGCCCGATGAAGGTGGACTCGAGAAAGAACGCCATCAGGCCCTCGATCGCGAGCGGCGCGCCGAAGATGTCGCCGACGTAATGCGAGTAGTAGGCCCAGTTCGTGCCGAACTGGAATTCCAGGGTGATACCGGTCGTCACGCCGAGGGCGAAATTGATGCCGAAGAGCTTGCCCCAGAAACGCGTCATGTCCTTGTAGATGACCTTCCCGGTCATGACATACACGCTCTCCATGATGACCAGCATCCAGACCATGCCGAGGGTGAGCGGCACGAAGAGGAAGTGGTACATCGCTGTCGCCGCGAACTGCAGGCGCGACAGGTCGACCAGTTGCTCACTGAGCATGTTTATCTCCAGGCGGTTGGGGTGTGCGGAGGGCATCCGCGCTGTCCGCAGGGTGCGGAGCGATGAACCGGGCCGCGGCGGCCGGCGGATCGACCTCGACCTGTACGTCGCGCAGGGCGAACCACCACAGCGCGGTCAGCAATGCGAGTTTCAGGGCAATGACAAGAACGAGTTCGCGGCGCAGGCCGCGGTCTTCTGGAGTCATGACATCGGTTTCTCCATGTCCATTTGGAATGGTAGAAACCAAGAAACGTGCCAGAAGGTAAAACGAGCCATACCTTGATGTGGATCAAGGATTTGCCGTGGGGGCGGCAGGATTAGGTTGACCTCGGTGCTGCCATAACGGCAGACTAAGCCGATCTAGAAGCTGTCAGGATGGCAGTCATGCCACATGCTGTGCGTCCCCTGCCGGAGCTGGTCTCCTTTCTGGAGAGTCTGTCCGAGCCGCATATCGTGTTCGACCGGAATTACCGGATCGCGGCCGCGAACGCCGCCTACCGCGAGGCGTTTCCCGATCGCCGGCAAGTCGTGGGGCGGCGCTGCTACGAGGTGTCCCACCACTACACCGTCCCGTGCGAGCAGGCGGGCGAATCCTGCCCGCTCGCGATGAGTCTTGCGTCGGGGCATCGGGAGCGCGTGCTGCACCTGCATCACACTTCGCGTGGCGAGGAGTACGTGAACATCGAGCTGTCGCCGCTGCGCGATGCGAGCGGCGAGATCGTCTGGTTCGTCGAGAAGACAGAGCCGCTGCATGTCGCCCGCGGCGTCTCGGGCCGCTCCGGCCTGATCGGGCGCAGCCCAGCTTTCCAGCGCATGCTGGAGCTCGTCGCCCGCGTGGCTCCTTCGAATGCCAGCGTCCTCCTGCAAGGGGAATCGGGTACCGGGAAGGAACTCGTCGCCGCTGCGGTCCACGAGGCGAGTCGCAGGGCAGAACATCCCTTCGTTGTCGTCGACTGCTCGGGCCTGACGGAGACGCTCTTCGAGAGCGAGCTCTTCGGCCACGAACGCGGGGCCTTCACGGGAGCCGTCTCGCGAAAGGCCGGGCTCGTCGAGGCGGCCAGCGGCGGCACGCTCTTTCTCGACGAAGTCGGCGACATCCCGCTGAGCATGCAGGTGAAGCTGCTTCGCCTGCTGGAGACCGGAACCTATCGCCGCGTCGGCTCCACCGAGTTGCAGCACGCCGACATCCGGCTGGTGTCGGCAACGCACCGCCCCCTGCAGGAAATGATCCGCGACGGACGTTTCCGGCAGGATCTCTATTACCGCATCAACACCTTTCCGATCCACGTGCCGCCCCTGCGCGAACGACCCGAGGATCTGCCGCTCCTCGTTACGTCGCTGCTCGAGCGGGTGGCACCGCAGCAGGGCGTCACGGTGTCCGATGCCGCAATGGAACTACTCTCCACCTATCCGTTTCCCGGCAACGTTCGCGAGCTTCGCAACGTGCTCGAGCGCGCGAGCCTGATGTGCGACGGCAAGCGGGTCGAACCCGAGGATCTTCCCGCCGAGTTCCGAGGGATGGGCGAGTCTCGGTCACGAGACCACCTGCCTGTCACTTCCCGGGGAGAAACCGGGGGCGACCGGGGGAGCATCGATATTCGAAAGATTGAGCGGGAGCTGTTGATGGGTGCGCTGAAGGCGCACCGCGGCAATCGCCAGGAGCTCGCGCAGAAGCTCGGGCTTAGCGAGCGCACGTTGTATCGACGCTTGCGCGCGCTGGCTGACGAGGGCAAGTAGATGACGGGGAGTGAAGCGGCGTAGGCTGGACCCATCCGGGCGTGTAAGACGCTACGGGGCGCACGCTCTCGCAGCGGCTGCGTTCGCCCCCCGCTCCGGCCGATGGCGCCGGATGGTGGCAGGATGTCCGCGTGAGTCGAATTTTGCCCCCTGGGAGGTGCGGACGAATTCATGGATGATCTCCTCAATAGTCCAAGTTTTCGTCCGCATCTCCAGCACGACATCACCTACATCCACACGCATGATCTACAAGCCGCAACGACGCCGCGGTTTCACCGATCAGTTCTCGCCGGTAGAGTTCGAGCGGCAGCATTTTTTGAAGAACGAGACCGTCTAGGAAACCAGGGGCGATTCATGAAGACCAAGAATAATGAGTGGCTAGCTGCGGAAGCCCTGGGCTTGGTGCATGGATCCATTGACGTCCGTCCGCAGGAAATGTTTGGATAACCCATGGACCACCCCACGCCTCCCACGGACACTCCTTCGGCGCTCCCCGATCGCCCCGAGATCGAATTCCGCGACATTCCCTTTCAGGGCATCATCGAGCAGTCGCTCGCGGGTGTGTACCTGGTGTTCGATGAACGCTTCCAGTACGTGAACTCGACCTTCGCTGCGATGTTCGGCTATACGCAGGAAGAATTCGTCGGCACGTCGATTCGCGAACTCGTTCTGCCGGACTTCGTGGGCGAGGCGATGGAGTACTACCGGCTGCGTGTGTATGAGGGTGTGCCGTCAATCCGCTATTTCACCCGCTGCCGACACCGGGACGGGCATGTCGTGCATATCGAGGTCCATGGTTCGCGGGTTGACTATCATGGGCGGCCGGCACTGGCAGGGGTCGTGATCGATGTCAGCGACCGCGTGCGACGGGACCTCGACCTGCACCGGTCGCGCCGACGGTTGAGGGAGCTGGCGTCCTATCTGAACAGATCGAGGGAAGAGTTGCGCGGGCAACTGGCGCGCGAGGTGCATGACGTGCTGGGCGGGATGCTCAGTTCGATCAAGCTCGATGTCTTCCGCATCCAGCGCCGCTCGACCGACCCCGCATTGGCAGAAATCCACGAGATCACCGAGGAGCTTCTGCCGCTGATCCAGGACACCATCGACACCGCGCGCCAGATTTCCGACGAACTTCGCCCGCGGATGCTCGACACGCTTGGCTTGGTAGCGGCGATCCGCAGCGAGTTGCAGGCCTTCGGGCGGCGCAACGAGGTCCTGGTCGGATTCACCGTGGAAGGCGGGGAACCTGAGCTCTCGGCGGAAGCCGCGACGCAGTGCTTCCGCGTGTTCCAGGAGGCATTGACGAATATCGGGCGCCACGCGCAGGCGGAAACGGTGGAAGTGCGGGTGCGCAGCCGGGACGGGCGCTTCGAGATGCAGGTCCGCGACGATGGGAAGGGGATCGATCGGCCTTCGATGCGCGAGGGGTCGATCGGAATGTTGAGCATGGCCGAACGCGCGCGCAATATTGGCGGTTCGCTGTACGTGCATGCGCGCGCCGGAGGGGGAACAGTCGTGCTTTTGGCAGTGCCGGGTTATATGGGACGACGGAGCAATGATCGAACTTCTGATCGTTGATGATCATACGATTTTCCGCTCCGGCCTGAGGCGGATGCTCTCGGACGAGGCGGACATCCACGTCGCGGACGAGGCGAGCGACGGGGCGGGTGCGCTCGCGAAGATACGCAGCGGAAAATTCGACGTCGTGCTGATGGATATCAACATGGCGGGACGCAGCGGCCTCGACACGCTCGAATCGATCCGCGCCGAGCGTCCCGAACTGCCCGTCATCATGCTGTCGATGTATCCGGAGGAGCAGTACGCGGTGCTTGCGCTTCGGGCGCGTGCGAACGCCTACCTGTCGAAGGACGTCGAGCCGCAGGAGTTGTTGACCGCGATTCGGCACGTGGTGGGGGGAGGGCGCTACGTCTCGCCCCGTAGCGCTGCCAACCTTCTGATGCAGATGGATCGGGCGCGCGAAGGCGCACCGCACGAGAAGCTCACCGCGCGCGAGATGCAGGTGATGATGAAGATCGTGCGTGGGATGTCGCTGACTGACGTGGGTGTGCAGATGTGCCTGTCGGTGAAGACCGTGAGCACCTACCGCGTCCGCATCCTCGAGAAGCTCGGACTCGCGAGCAATGCGGAGCTCGTGCAGTACGCGATGCGCAACGGCCTGCTGGATTGAGTCCCGAGGCGCACACTTCACTTCGTTGCCGAATCCGATGGCCTGACGCTCGGAAGCCGTGACGGCGGCACAAGCTTCGAAGCACGACAGCGCCCAGACCGGCTCTCGCTCGCTGCGGCGGTCGGCACCGGCTCGTCGCAGCTCGTCCTGTCCTCGCGCGCCGGCGCCGTGCAGCCGCAATGGCAGCAGCGAAGTTCGCGCTGCCGAATTGGGCTAACGGGGCAGCGCCTCGTCCCGTTAGCTTGTCGTTTCAGCGTCCGCCTCGTCCTGCCATGAAGGGCGGGGCGAGTCGCGCTCATATCGACAAGAGGAGACACGATGCAAGTTTTCGACATGATCATCAACGGCCAGCCCGTGAAGGCCGACAGCACCTTCGAGGTCATCAATCCCGCGACAGGCGAGGCCTTCGCGTGCGTGCAGGCCGGAAATGCCGGGCACGTGGACCAGGCGGTCGCAGCCGCACGTGCCGCGTTTCATGACTGGAGCCGCACGCCGGACGCGCGTCGCAAGGACTTGCTGCATGCCTTGGGCGCTGCGATCGAGGAGGACATGCCAACCCTGATGGAGTTGGTCACCAAGGAGAGTGGCAAGCCGCTCGGGGGCCTGAACGGCGTGGGCGCGGGCATGGAGGTCGGGGGTTCCATCGCCTGGACGCACGTCACCGCTGATCTGGATCTGCCGGTCGAAGTGATCCAGGACGATGACATCGCCCGTATCGAAGTCCATCGCAAGCCGCTGGGCGTGGTCGCGTCGATCACCCCGTGGAACTGGCCGCTGATGATCGCCATCTGGCACGTGATCCCGGCGCTGCGCGCGGGCAACACGGTCGTCATGAAACCGTCTGGCCTGACACCCACTGCCACGCTGCGCTTCGCCGAGCTCGCCAACCGTATCCTGCCGCCGGGCGTGCTCAATATCGTCACCGGCGAGAGCGGGGTCGGCTCGGCGATCGCCAAGCATCCCGACATCAACAAGATCGTGTTCACCGGCTCCACGCCGACCGGCAAGACCATCATGCAGAACGCCGCGGGCAACCTGAAGCGGCTCACGCTGGAGCTCGGTGGCAACGACGCGGGAATCGTGCTGCCCGATGTCGATCCGAAGGCGGTTGCGCCCAAGCTCTTCGGCGTCGGTTTCCACAATAACGGTCAGACCTGCGCCTGCCTCAAGCGCCTGTACGTGCATGACTCCATCTACGACGAAGTCGTCGAGGAGCTCGCGCGTCTTGCACGCGATACGGTCGTCGGCGACGGTCTGGTCGAAGGCACGCAGCTCGGCCCGGTGCAGAACAAGGCCCAGCTCGACTTCGTGCACGAATTGGTCGAGGACGCACGCGCGAACGGTGCGCGGATCCTGTCGGGCGGCAAGGCGCGACCCGGGAAGGGCTATTTCTACGAGCCGACGGTGATCGCCGATGCGAAGGACGGCATGCGCGTCGTCGATGAAGAGCAGTTCGGGCCGGTGCTGCCGGTGATCCGCTACTCGGACGTCGATGCGGTGCTGACCCGCGCCAATGACAACGAAAACGGCCTCGGTGGCTCGGTGTGGTCGAACGACCGCAAGAAAGCCGCCGAGCTCGCGCTGCAACTGGAGTGCGGCACGGCGTGGATCAACGAACACGGCGCGGTTCAGCCCGACGCACCTTTCGGCGGCGTGAAGCAGTCGGGGCTGGGTGTCGAGTTCGGTCGTTACGGCCTGGAGGAATACACGTCGATCCAGACGCTTAAGATCATGAAAGCCTGATCGTCGAAAGCTTCCCCGGGGGCTGCCGTCCGATGACGGCGGCCCGCACTGCCCCGCGAGCGTTCGACTGCTTCCTGCAACTCGTCGCCCATCGTCGGGCTGGGATAATGAGCACGGCTCTCTGGGCAGGAGCGGGTGCGCTTCTCCCCGAACCGAGCCGCGTGCGATCCCAGGCTGCCAACGACTATCGCTTATACTCTTCCGCGTCCATACAACTGCGAACCCGGAAGGAAGGTCCATGCGCACCCACATCGTTGCTGTCGCGTTCAGTGCCCTGTTCACTAGCACGGTATTTGCCGCGACGCCCGATGTTCAATCCTTGACCACGCCGTGTGCGGAATGCCACGGACCGGCAGGGGTCAGCGGGGCGCCGAAGACGCCGCACCTCAACGGCCAGCTGGCGGACTACCTGGAGCAGGAAATTGCCGGCCTCGCTAATGGCGATCGTGCCACCGGCGTCGCGAACCACGTGCCGAAGACGTGGTCGGCGGCGAACATTGCGGCTGTGGCGCAGTTCTACGCCCAGAGCACCGGGCAGCGCCCAGCCCAGGCGGTCGATTCGCAGAAGGTCGCGCAAGGACAGGGCATTCACAACAAGCGTTGTTCCGAGTGCCACCCGGATGCCGGCCGCCAGTCCGATCACGATGCGCCGCTGATGGCTGGCCAGGATCTCGACTACCTGATCGAGCAAACGAAGGCGTTCGTGTCGGGCAAGCGCAAGTTCGTCTTCCTCATGGACGATGCGTTCCGGGGGCTGACGGCCGACGAACTGGCCGCGGTTGCGCATTTCTTCGCGAGCCAGGATCAATACAAGAAGTAGCGGCGGCATTTGCCGGCGGCTTTCACTGTTGGCCTGAATGATTGATTCACGTCCCCCCGGAAGGAGGATTCTCGCCGCCGTCGCGGCAGCCTCCCTGGTCGTCGCGTCGGGGTCGGCCCGCGCTATGGATGCGGCCGCAGCCCAAACCTTCGCGCGCCAGAACTCCTGTTTCAAGTGCCACGCCATCGACAAGCGCAAGGATGGGCCGGCCTATCGCGAGGTCGCGGCGAAGTACCGGGAGAAGGAGGACGCGCAGGCTTCGCTGCTCCACCATCTCACGTCCGGACGCCAGGTGAAGTTTCCGGATGGACACGAGGAGAGCCACAAGATCCTCACGGCCCCGCGCGAAGATATCGAGAACCTGATCGAGTGGCTCCTGTCCCTGTAGCCCGTCGAGATACCGATCTGGTCGTCGCCCCATCCTCGCCACGATCGGCGCAAAATCACGTTTCCACGGGCGCCTGCCCCGCGCGTAGCGCCGCAGGTGTGAAGGTGCGCATTACTCGCCAGCGTATGGTCGGAAGATATCGCCCGACACAGTAATGCGGACATAGCAGCCGGGGTAACGCCCGGCCGCCCGTGGCCCACGCTCGGCTCCCTCGTCCGGGGAGTCGGGATGGCGTCGTCGGCTATTGCGTCTTCTGATCCAAAAGATGCTTCTCAAGGTGAACGTGTCTGTATCACGAGCACTTGTGTGCGAGCATCGTTTGCTTGCTGCATAAGGCGTTCCGCGCCTACCGTCCTTCCGCGGCACGCAATCAGAAAATTCCTACAAGAGGTCGGGAACACGCCGACATTCCGACCCGGGACACTCCCTTAGGATTCGTTCCAACGCGCGACTGTCATGAGTCAGTAAGGACAAGCGAAGCGCGATGATATGTATCACGTCGTAAGACGGATGCACGAACCCGGACAGAGGAGGAACAGCATGTACGCCCAGATGGTGGACACGGGGATGAAGCGCGTGCAGGGGCTCGACGAGATGTCGGCCGAGGAGCGCGCCTTCCAGGAGAAGATCGACGCCGGCATCAAGATCGAGGCCAAGGACTGGATGCCGGAGGGCTACCGCCGCACCCTGATCCGCCAGATCTCGCAGCACGCGCACTCGGAAATCGTCGGCCAGCTTCCCGAGGGCAACTGGGTGACGCGCGCGCCGTCGCTGAAGCGCAAGGCGATCCTGCTGGCGAAGATCCAGGACGAGGCGGGCCACGGGCTCTATCTCTACAGCGCCGCCGAGACGCTCGGCGTCACGCGCGACCAGGTTTATGCGGACCTGCTGTCGGGCAAGGTGAAATATTCCAGCATCTTCAACTACCCGACCACCAACTGGGCCGACATCGGCACGATCGGCTGGCTGGTCGACGGCGCGGCGATCATGAACCAGATCCCGCTGTGCCGCTGCTCCTACGGCCCGTACTCGAGGGCGATGGTGCGCGTGTGCAAGGAGGAGTCCTTTCACCAGCGCCAGGGCTACGACCTCGTGATGGCGATGGCCAAGGGCACGCCGGAGCAGAAGGCGATGGCGCAGGACGCGCTGAACCGCTGGTGGTGGCCGGCGCTGATGATGTTCGGGCCGTCCGATGGCGAGTCCGTGCATAGCGCGCAGTCGATGCAGTGGAAGATCAAGATCCTGTCGAACGACGAGCTGCGCCAGAAGTTCGTCGACCAGACCGTGCCGCAGGCCGAGTACCTGGGCCTGACGATCCCCGATCCCGAACTGAAATGGAACGAGGACACCGGCCACTACGACTTCGGCGCGATCGACTGGGAGGAGTTCCGCCAGGTCGTCGCCGGCAACGGCCCCTGCAACCGCGACCGCCTGCGCACCCGCGTGAAGGCCTGGGACGACGGGAAGTGGTTCCGCGACGCGCTGCTCGCGCACGCCGAGAAGAAATCCGAAAGACAGGTCGCGACCGCCAAGGCCGCCTGATAGCGAGATTGAGAGGAGAAGAGAAATGAAGGAATGGCCCCTTTGGGAAGTGTTCATCCGCAGCCAGCATGGCCTCGCCCACAAGCACGTCGGCAGCCTGCACGCACCGGATGCGGAGATGGCGATCAACAACGCGCGCGACGTCTACACGCGCCGCAACGAAGGCCTGTCGATCTGGGTCGTGCCTGCCGCTGAAGTGACGGCGAGCAGCCCGGCTGACAAGGAAGCGCTGTTCGAGCCCGCGAACAACAAGATCTACCGCCACCCGACCTTCTTCCCGGTTCCGGAAGAAGTGAAGCACATGTGATGACAGGATCGGGAGACAGACATGCTGCTCGATGACAAGTCCGTTTATCTGATGCGCCTCGGCGACAACGCGCTGGTGCTGTCGCAGCGCCTTTCCGAGTGGTGCGGCAAGGGCCCGGCCTTCGAGGAGGACATGGCGCTGACCAACACCGCGCTCGACCTGATCGGCCAGGCGCGGATGTGGCTGTCCTACGCCGGCGAGGTGGAAGGGCGCGGCCGCGACGAGGACGCGCTGGCCTTCCGCCGCGATGCCCACGAGTTCACCAACCTGCTGCTGGTCGAGCAGCCGAACGGCGACTACGCCCACACGCTGGTGCGCCAGTTCTTCTTCGACGTGTGGCACCACCTGACGCTCGACGCGCTGACGCGCTCGGCCGACGACCGCATCGCCGACATCGCGTCCAAGGCGATCAAGGAAGTGGCCTACCACCTGCGCCGCAGCAGTGACCTGGTGGTGCGCCTGGGCGACGGCAGCGCGGAAAGCCGCCGCCGCATGCAGGACGCGGTCGACGCGCTGTGGATGTTCACCGGCGAGATGTTCAAGGCCGACGAGACCGAGGAGTTGCTCGGCGCACAGGGCCTGGCCTGCGATCCCTCGACGCTGAAGGACGCGTGGCTGGCGATGGTGCGCGAGGTGTTCGACGAGGCGACGCTGACGGTGCCGGCCGGCGAATGGATGCAGAAGGGTGGCAAGCAGGGGCGGCATGGTGAGCATCTGGGGCTGCTGCTGGCCGAGATGCAGTTCCTGCAGCGCGCCTATCCCAACGCAAGCTGGTGACAACGTGGTGAGTGAGGCAGCGATGGGCAACTTGCGCGAACGCAGCGAGAGGGTGTGGGGCTGGCTGGCCGATGTGCCCGATCCCGAAATCCCGGTCATTTCCATCGTCGATCTGGGGATCGTGAGGGAGGTGAACTGGCACGACGATCCAGCCGGGGCGGTGTGCGAGGTGGTGATCACGCCGACCTATTCGGGATGTCCGGCGACCGAGGTGATCGGCCGCTCCATCGAGGAGGCGCTGCGCGAGCGGGGGGTGGAGCGGGTGCGGTTGCAGAGCCGCATCGCTCCGGCCTGGACCACGGACTGGCTGAGCAGCGAGGGCCGCCGGAAGTTGAGCGAATACGGGATCGCGCCCCCGGCCCGCCGCGCCGACGGACGCCAGGTGATCGACATCAGCGGGCTGCGCCGGCGCATCGCCGAGGACGCGCCCGCCGCATGTCCGCACTGCGGCTCGACGCACACCGAGCCTATCAGCCGCCATGGTTCGACCCCGTGCAAGGCGCTTCATCGCTGCCTCGACTGCCGCGAGCCGTTCGACTACTTCAAGTGCCACTGAGAAAGGCACTCCGAGAGGAGCAAGAGACATGAGCAAGTTCCACGATATCCGGGTCGCCAGCGTGCGCCCCGAGACCCGCGATGCGATCGTCGTCACCTTCGACGTGCCGCCCTCGCTTGCGGAGTCGTTCCACTACACGCCCGGCCAGCACCTGACCTTGCGCACCGAGATCGGCGGCGAGGACGTGCGTCGCTCGTATTCGATCTGTTCCGGCGCCGGGGAGCGCGAGCTGCGCGTGGCGATCAAGCGCGTGCATGGCGGCCTGTTCTCGAACTGGGCGAACGACTTCCTGAAGCCGGGCGTGAGCGTGCAGGTGATGCCGCCTTCCGGCCACTTCGGCATCGCGCCGGACGCGCAGACTGCGCGTCGCTACGTCGGTTTTGCGGCCGGCAGCGGCATCACTCCGATCCTGTCGCTGGTGAAGACGCTGCTGGCGGGCGAGCCCGACAGCCGCTTCACGCTGGTGTATGGCAACCGCTCGTCGTCGAGCGTGATGTTCCGCGAGGAGCTCGCCGACCTGAAGGACGAGTACGGCGAGCGCCTGAATCTGGTGCACGTGCTCTCCCGCGAGCAGCAGGACATCGACCTCTTCAACGGTCGCATCGACCGCGAGCGCTGCGACGCGCTGCTGGCGAAGTGGATCGACCCGAAGCGCATCGACATGGCCTTCATCTGCGGACCGATGGACATGATGGAAGCGGTGTCGGCGTCGCTGCAGGCGCACGGTATCGAGAAGTCCGCCATCAAGATGGAGCTCTTCGCGACCAGCCTGCCGAAGGGTCCGCGCCCGGCGCATGCGCATCCCGTGAAGGGCGCCGAGGAGTGCGAGGTTACCGTGATCCAGGACGGCCGCGTGCGTCAATTCACGATGCCGAAGAACCGCGATTCCGTGCTCGACGCCGGCCTCGCGCAGGGCATCGAGATGCCGTACTCGTGCAAGGGCGGGGTGTGCTCGACCTGCCGCTGCAAGGTCATCGACGGCGAGGTCGACCACGACACCAACTTCGCGCTCGAGGACTACGAGATCGCGCGCGGTTTCCGTCTGTCGTGCCAGAGCTATCCGGTCACGGACAAGCTGGTCCTGGACTTCGACCAGGAAACCTGAGGCCTTACCCGACGCATCACCGGCAGCGGCCCAATAGAGGCCGCGCCGCGCCCCCGAAGCCCCTATAGAGAGAATTCAGATGACCCACCCGATGTTTGCTCGCCATCAGGCGATGCTGGAGCGCGCCGTCCAGGCCGCAGCCGAACGCGGCTACTGGAGCCCGTTCTCCGAGATGCCCAGCCCCAAGGTGTATGGCGAGAACGCGATGGCCGAAGGTCGCGCGGCTTTCGACGCCTATTGCGGCACCGACTTCCAGCTTGACCAGCCCGGCTGCACCGGCACCGCCGGCGCGGAGCGCTCGCCCTACGGCGTGCCGATGAACATCCGTTACCCGCGCTGCAGCGGCGAAGCGCTGATCGAGGCGTCGCAGGCCGCGCGTGAATCGTTGCAGGCCCTCGGCGCCGAGGGTCGCGTCGGCGCGCTGCTCGAAGCGCTGGTGCGCCTCAACCAGCGCAGCTTCGAGATCGCCCATGCGGTGATGTTCACGACCGGCCAGGGCTGGATGATGGCCTTCCAGGCGGGTGCCGCGCATGCGCAGGATCGCGCGCTGGAAGCCGTCGCCTACGCCTGGCGCGAGATGTCCGCCATTCCCGCGGAAGCCGTCTGGGAAAAGCCGCAGGGCAAGAACCCGGCGCTGGTCATGAAGAAGCGCTACGAGATCGTCGGACGCGGCACCGCCCTCGTCATCGGCTGCGGCACCTTCCCGACCTGGAACACCTATCCGGGCCTGTTCGCGGCGCTCGCGACCGGCAACCCAGTGATCGTGAAGCCGCACCGCAACGCCATCCTGCCGGCGGCGATCACCGTGCGCGTGCTGCGCGAAGTGCTCGCCGAAGCCGGTGCGGACCCCAATGCCGTGCTGCTCGCCGTCGATGATTCGCGCGAACTGACGCGCTTCCTCGCGACGCACAAGGCGGTGAAGTCGATCGACTTCACCGGCAGCAACAGCTTCGGCAACTGGCTGATCGAGAACTGCCGCCAGGCCCAGGTGTATGCCGAGCTCGCCGGCGTGAACAACGTCGTCATCGAATCGACCGACGACTACAAGGGCATGCTGCGCAACCTCGCCTTCACGCTGTCGCTGTACTCGGGCCAGATGTGCACGACGACGCAGGCGATCCTCGTGCCGGCGAACGGCATCGACACCGACCAGGGCCACAAGAGCTTCGACGAGGTCGCGTCCGACCTGGGACGTTCCATCGACAAGCTGCTGGCGGACCCCGCCGTCGCAGCTGCGGTGCTCGGCTGCATCCAGTCGTCCGACACCCTCGGCCGCCTCGACGAAGCCTCGCGCTGGGGCGAAGTCGTGCTGGCGTCGAAGCCGGTCGCTCATCCGGAGTATGCCGAAGCGACGGTGCGCACGCCGGTGCTGCTGACGTGCGACGCAGCCGACGAGGCCGCCTACATGGAAGAGCGCTTCGGCCCGATCGCCTTCGTCGTGCGCACCGCCGACGCCGCGGCGGCGCTCGCGCTGTCCGAGCGCATCACGACGGAGCATGGCGCGCTCACGGTTGGCGCCTACAGCAGCAAGCCCGAGTTCGTGCAGCAGATGATCGCCGCGACCCAGCGCGCAGGCGTGGCGCTGTCGCTGAACCTGACCGGCGCCGTCTATGTGAACCAGTCGGCGGCGTTCTCGGACTACCACGGCACCGGCGCGAATCCGTCGGCCAACGCGAGCTATTCGGACAGCGCCTTCGTGGCGAACCGCTTCCGCGTGATCCAGCACCGCTTCGCGGCCTGATCGCCGGCTCGACCAATATCCGAAGACGACCGCTCGCAATCGCATTCCTCCCCCTTCGAGGGGAGGGAGCGGTTGTCGTCCGCTGAAAGCGAAATCCCCCAGCATCAAGAACGGTGAAGCGCACCCGCCCAGAAGGTTCGCCGCCGTTCCAACCCCAAGAGAGAGGAGTACAGGAATGAACGCACGCATGGAAAATGGCATCGGCTTCGACCCGATCGAGACCGCGAGCCGCGACGAACTGAGCGCGCTGCAGCTCGAGCGCCTGAAGAAGACCGTCCAGCACGCCTACGACAACGTGCCGCACTACCGCCGCAGCTTCGAGGCGGCCGGCGTCCATCCGTCGGACCTGAAGACGCTGGCCGACCTGTCGAAATTCCCCTTCACCGTGAAGAAGGACTTCCGCGACAACTATCCCTTCGGTCTCTTCGCCGTGCCCCGTGAGGAAGTGGTGCGCGTGCACGCCTCGAGCGGCACGACCGGCAAGCCGACCGTCGTCGGCTACACGCAGAATGACATCAACAACTGGGCCAACCTCGTCGCGCGTTCGATCTACGCCGCCGGCGGCCGCAAGGGTGATGTCGTCCATATCTCCTACGGCTACGGCCTCTTCACCGGCGGCATGGGCGCGCACTACGGTGCCGAGCGCCTCGGCTGCACCGTGGTGCCGATGTCCGGCGGCCAGACCGAGCGTCAGGTCCAGCTGATCCAGGACTTCCAGCCGAAGGTCATCATGGTGACGCCGTCCTACATGCTCAACATCCTCGAGCAGTTCGTGCGCCAGGGGCTGGACCCGGCCGACTCGTCGCTCAAGATCGGCATCTTCGGCGCCGAGCCCTGGACCGAGGCGATGCGCCATGAGATCGAGGCCCGCGCCGGCATCGACGCGGTCGACATCTACGGCCTGTCCGAAGTGATGGGCCCGGGCGTCGCGAGCGAGTGCATCGAGAGCAAGGACGGCCCGGTGATCTGGGAAGACCACTTCTACCCCGAGATCATCGACCCCGAGACCGGCGAAGTGCTGCCGGACGGTGAGGAGGGCGAGCTCGTCTTCACGTCGCTGTCGAAGGAAGCGCTGCCCGTGATCCGTTACCGCACGCGCGATCTGACCCGCCTGCTGCCGCCGACCTCGCGCTCGATGCGCCGCATCGGCAAGATCACCGGGCGCTCGGACGACATGCTGATCATTCGCGGCGTGAACGTGTTCCCGAGCCAGATCGAGGAGCTGATCCTGAAGCAGAAGGAGCTCTCGCCGCACTACCAGATCGAGCTGACCCGCGACGGCCACATGGACAAGATGGAAGTCGTCGTCGAGCTGTCGCCCGAAGCCGCCGACCTCGGCCCGCTGCGCCAGCAGGAGATCGGCAAGCTGCTGCAGCACAACATCAAGTCCTACATCGGCATCAGCACCAAGACGACGATGGCCCAGCCGGGCTCGCTGTTCCGCTCGGTCGGCAAGGCCAAGCGCCTGATCGACAAGCGCAACGTGACCGCCTGAGGAGGGAAGGGACGATGAACAACGCCTATATCTGCGACGCCATCCGCACCCCCTTCGGCCGCTATGGCGGCACGCTGTCCGCGGTGCGCGCGGACGATCTCGCGGCGCTGCCGATTCGTGCGCTGGTCGAACGCAATCCCGGAGTGGACTGGGCAGTCGTCGATGACGTGATCTATGGCTGCGCCAACCAGGCCGGCGAGGACAACCGCAACGTCGCGCGCATGGCGGCGCTGCTCGCGGGGCTGCCGCAGGACGTGCCCGGCACGACGGTCAACCGCCTGTGCGGTTCCAGTCTCGATACCGTCGGGATGGCCGCGCGGGCGATCAAGTCAGGCGAAGCCGACCTGGTGATCGCCGGCGGCGTGGAGAGCATGAGCCGTGCGCCTTTCGTGATGGGCAAGGCCGACACGGCCTTCTCGCGCAGCGCGAAGATCGAGGACACGACGATCGGCTGGCGCTTCGTGAACCCCGTGATGAAGGCGCAGTACGGCATCGACTCGATGCCCGAGACCGCCGAGAACGTCGCGCAGGAATTCGGCATCAACCGCGCCGACCAGGACGCGCTCGCGCTGCGCTCGCAGCAGCGCTGGGCGGCGGCGAACGAGGCCGGCCTCTTCGCCGGCGAGATCGTGCCCGTCGCGATCCCGCAGAAGAAGGGCGAGCCGAAGCTCTTCACCACGGACGAGCATCCGCGCCCCGAGACGACGCTGGAGACGCTGGCGAAGCTCAAGGGCGTCGTGCGCCCGGACGGCACCGTCACGGCCGGCAATGCGTCCGGCGTGAATGACGGCGCCTGCGCGGTGCTGCTCGCGTCCGAAGCCGCTGTCGATCGCTATCGCCTCAAGCCGCGCGCCCGCGTCGTCGCGATGGCCGCGGCCGGACTCGCGCCGCGCATCATGGGTTTCGGCCCGTCGCCGGCGTCGAAGAAAGTGCTCGCGAAGGCCGGGCTGACGCTCGCCGACATGGACGTCATCGAGCTCAACGAAGCCTTCGCCGCGCAGGCGCTCGCCGTCACCCGCGACCTCGGCCTGCCGGACGACGCCGCACACGTGAACCCCAATGGCGGCGCGATCGCGATGGGCCACCCGCTCGGCGCGTCCGGCGCACGCCTCGTCACGACGGCCTTGAACCAGCTCGAACGCACCGGCGGCCGCTACGCGCTGTGCACGATGTGCATCGGCGTGGGGCAGGGCATCGCGCTGATCATCGAGCGCGTGTGAGGCGCCTGGGCGCGTGACATGACTCCCGTTCGTCCTACGACCGGCTCGGGGCGAACGGGAGGTATCTGATTGCCACTGGATAAGAAAGACACCGAAGGAGACTCCCCAATGGAAAAGCGCACTTTCATCAAGTTCACCCTCGCCGCGGCCGCCTGCGCCACGCTCGGTACGGCCTACGCCGCCGACCCCATCCGCATCGGCGCCGTGCTCTCGGTCACCGGTCCCGCCGCCTACCTCGGCGATCCGGAGCTGAAGACGCTGCAGATGTACGTCGAGACGCTGAACAAGAACGGCGGCCTGATCGGCCGGCCGATCGAGCTCGTGCATTACGACGACGGCAGCGAGTCGGGCAAGGCCAACGGCTTCACCAAGCGCCTGATCGAGAACGACAAGGTCGACCTGATCATCGGCGGCACGACCAGTGGTGCGACGATGGCGATGGCGCCGCTCGTCGAGCGTGCGCAGATCCCCTTCATCTCGCTCGCCGGCGCCGTCGTGATCGTCGAGCCGCCGAAGAAGTGGATGTTCAAGACGCCGCACACCGACCGCATGGCCGCGGAGCGCGTCTTCGACGACATGAAGAAGGCGGGCCTGACGAAGGTCGCGCTGCTCTCGGAGAACAGCGGCTTCGGCCAGTCCGGGCGCAAGGAGTCGCAGGCCGTGGCCGCGAAATACGGCATCACCCTGGTGGCCGACGAGACCTACGGTCCCAAGGACACCGACATGACCGCCCAGCTCACCAAGATCAAGGGCGTGGCGGGCGTGCAGGCGGTGTTCGTGTTCGGCCTGGGGCAGGGCCCCGCAGTGGTGACGAAGAACTACGCGCAGCTGGGCATCAAGCTGCCGCTGTACCAGTCGCACGGCGTCGCGTCCGACGAGTACATCCGGCTCGCCGGCAGCGCCGCCGAAGGCGTGCGCCTGCCGTCGCCCGCGCTGCCGGTCGCGGCCAAGCTGCCAGCCACCGATCCGCAGAAGAAGGTCGTCAGCGACTACGCGAAGCTCTTTGCCGAGCGCTGGAAGGCCGAGCCTTCGACCTTCGGCGGCTACGCCTACGACGGGCTGATGCTCGCGGCCGACGCCATCCGCCGGGCCGGTTCGACCGACAAGGCCAAGGTGCGCGACGCGCTGGAAAGCACGTCGAACCTCGTCGCCACCAGCGGCACCTTCAACCTGTCGGCGAACGACCACATGGGACTGAGCCTGTCGGCCTTCCGCATGCTGGAGATCCGCAACGGGGACTGGACGCTGCTGAACTGAGTCTCCCTTCCGCCGCCTGCCGCGCGATACGCCCCGGGGTTCGCCCCGGCGGCGGAATCCGTTCGTCCCGACATCCGAAGGAGGCATTCCGTGCTGTCCGAACTTCTGCAGTTCCTCTTCTCCGGCCTTACCGTCGGCGCGATGTACGCGCTCGCGGCGGTCGGCTTTTCCCTCATCTATAGCGCCTCGGGCGTCATCAACTTCGCCCAGGGCGAATTCATCATGCTCGGCGGAATGTCCGCGGCGCTGCTCGTGCAGGCCGGCGTCCCGCTGCCGCTGGCGATCACGCTCGCGATCCTCGTCGCGGTCGTGGCCGGCCTGATCGTCGAGAAGCTCGCGATCGAGCCGGCCGGCAATGCCGAAGTCGTCACGCTCGTGATCATCACGATCGGCGCCTCGCTCACGCTGCGCGGGCTCGTGGAAGTGTTTCTCGGCAAGGGCAACCACGCGCTGCCGGCCTTCTCGGGCGAGGAACCCATCGCGATCCTGGGCGCGACGCTGATGCCGCAAAGCCTGTGGGTCATGGGCGTCACCCTCGTCGTGGTCGTCGCGCTGGCGCTCTTCTTCGGCCGCACCACGCTCGGCAAGGCGGTGCTCGCGACCTCGTGCAACAAGCTCGCGGCGCAGTTGGTCGGTGTCAATACGCGCTTCGTCCTGCTGCTGGCCTTCGGCCTGTCCGCGGCGCTCGGCGCGGTCGGCGGCATTCTCGTCGCGCCGATGACCTACACCAGCTACGACGCGGGAATCATGATGGGCCTCAAGGGCTTCGTCGCCGCGGCGCTGGGCGGGCTCGGGAGCGGCGTCGGCGCGATCGTCGGCGGCCTGCTGCTGGGCATCGTCGAGGCGATGACGGCCGGCTACATCTCGTCCGCCTACAAGGACGCGATGCCCTTCGTGCTGATCCTTCTCATCCTCTTCTTCCTGCCGCAGGGCATCTTCGGCAAGAAGACCACCGACCGGGTATGACCATGAAGCCGACCACACGCGGATTCCTGTTCCTCGCGTTCGTGCTGGCGGTGCTGCCGCTGGCGCTGCCGAACGCCTATTACTACGACCTGGCGATCCGGATGGCGATCAACGCCACCATCGCCGTCGGCCTCAACCTGCTCGTGGGCTACACGGGGCAGATCAGCCTGGGCCACGCCGGCTTCTTCGGCATCGGTGCGTACGCGTCGGCGATCCTGACGAGCCGCTACGGCCTGCCGTCGGCGCTCGCGATGGGACTCGGCGCGGCCGCGACCGCGGCGCTGGCCTTCGTCGTCGCGCGCCCGATCCTCAAGCTCAAGGGCAACTACCTCGCGATGGCGACGCTGGGGCTGGGCATCATCCTATCGATGGTGATCGTCAACGAGACCGAGTTCACCGGTGGGCCGGACGGCATGCCGGTGGACGCGTTCAGCCTGTTCGGCCTCCAGATTGCCGGCGAACAGGCGTGGTACGGCGTCGTCGCCGTGCTGCTGCTGTTCGTCACGCGCGGCGCGCTGAACCTCATCGACGCACCGGCGGGACGCGCGCTGCAAGCGATCCACGGCTCGGAAGTGGCCGCGCGCGTCGCGGGCATCGACGTGCCCTCGTTCAAGGTGAGAGTTTTTGTGCTGTCGGCGGTCATCGCCAGCGTCATGGGCAGCGTCACCGCTCACTACGTCGGCTTCCTGACGCCGGGCGTCGCGGGCTTCTTCCATTCCATCGAGCTCATCACCATGGTGGTGCTCGGCGGCATGGCGTCCGTATTCGGCTCCATCCTCGGCGCCGTCGTGCTGACGCTGCTGCCGCAGTTGCTGTCGGCCTTCGAGGGCTGGGAGACCGTCATCTTCGGCCTGATCCTGATGCTCACCATGATTTTCCTGCCGCGCGGCATCGTGCCGACGCTGCGCCTCAAATTCGCCGGGAGGGCCGCGTGATGCTGGAAGTGCGCAATCTCTCCAAGACCTTCGGCGGCGTGAAGGCGGTGCAGGACGTGTCCTTCACTGTCCGCGCCGGCACGATCCACGCCGTGATCGGCCCCAACGGCGCCGGCAAGACGACGCTCTTCAACCTCATCACCGGCATCTACACGCCCACCAGTGGCGAGATCCTGTTCGACGACGCGCCCGCCGGCGGCGTGAGCCCGGACCGGCTCGCGCGCCGCGGCATGAGCCGCACCTTCCAGAACCTGCAGGTGTGCATGAACATGAGCGCGATCGAGAACGTCATGGTCGGCGCGCACCTGCGGCTGGGGTCCAGCCTGCTCGCGGGCCTGTTCCGGCTGCCCGGGCTGGCGCGTGCGGATGCCGAATGCCGGGAAGAAGCGGCGCGCCTGATGGACTTCGTCGGCGTCGGCCAGTACCGCGACGCGCAGGCGAGCCAGATGTCCTACGGCGCGCTGAAGCGCCTGGAAATCGCGCGCGCGCTGGCGGCCAAGCCCAAGCTGCTACTGCTCGACGAACCGGCCGCCGGCCTCAACCACACCGAGACTGGCGAGATCGAGGCGCTCATCCGCAAGGTCGCCGATTCGGGCGTCACGGTCGTGCTCGTCGAGCACGACATGAAGCTCGTCATGAACCTGTCGGATCACATCCTCGTGCTCGACTACGGCCGGAAGCTCGCCGAAGGCACGGCCGCCGAGATCCGCGAGAACCCCGACGTCATCGCCGCCTACCTCGGCGCATCGGCCTGAAGGAGACGACCATGGAAGTTATGGAAGTTATGGAAGTTATCGAATCACGGATGCTCGCCATCGACATCATCCAGGCCGAGCATCGCGGCATGTGGCGCGTCGCCAGCGCGCTGGACGCGCTCGCCGAAGCGATCGCCGCCGACCGCGACGCGCAGGCCGCTGCCGCGACGACTGCCGAGCTGCTGGAATACCTGGATGCCTACATCGACCGCATCCACCACCGCAAGGAAGACGAGTTCCTGTTCCCCGCGCTGCGGCGGCGTGATCCGGCGGCTGCAGCCGCCATCGACCGGCTCGAAGCCGAGCACCGCGACGGCCCGGTCCATCGCGATCGCGTCCATGCGCTGGCGACCGCCTTCCGCGACGGGCAGCGCGATGAGCAGCAAGCCTTCCTCGTCGCGCTGCGCGAGTTCGCCGAGCATCTGCGCCAGCACATGCGCTTCGAGGAAACGGATGTTATCCCGGCCGCGCGCCGTGCGCTGCTGCCCGAAGACTGGGAGCGCATCGACGACGCCTTCGCCGCCGATGAGGACCCGCTGTTCGGCGTCCGTTCGCGCGGCGAGCTCGACGCGCTCAAGGCGCGCATCATCGCGCTCGCGCCCGAGCCGGTGGGCCTGGGCGGGCGGCGCGAGAACGCGGCCTTCGCGCCGGCGCCCGCTCCGGTGCGCGAGACGGTCCTCGAAATCCGCGGCCTGACCTCGCACTACGGCCGCATCCAGGCGCTGCACGGCATCGACCTCGACGTGAAGCAGGGTCAGCTCGTCGCGCTGGTCGGCGCGAACGGTGCCGGCAAGACGACGCTGCTTCGGACGATCTCCGGCGTACAGCCCGCGTCCGGTGGCGTCGTGCGCTTCAAGGGCGAGGACATCACGCGCCTCGCGCCCGAAAAGCGCGTGCGCGCCGGCATCTGCCAGGTCCCCGAGGGGCGGCAGGTGTTCGGCCCGATGAGCATCGAGGACAACTTGCGACTCGGCGCCTACTTCCGCCGCGACCGCGAGATCGAACAGGACCTGGAACGCATGTACGGCATCTTCCCGATCCTGAAGGAGAAGCGCGCGCTGCCGGCCGGAACCCTGTCGGGCGGCCAGCAGCAGATGCTGGCGATGGCGCGCGCGCTGATGGGGCGGCCGAAGCTGCTGCTGCTCGACGAACCCTCGATGGGACTCGCGCCGCTGCTGGTCGAGGAGATCTTCCGCGTCATCCGGAGCCTGAAGGCCGAGGGCATCACGATCTTCCTCGTCGAGCAGAACGCCCACGCGGCGCTTGCGATCGCCGACATCGGCTACGTGATCGAGACCGGCCACACCATCCTCAGCGGTCCCGGCCCGGAGTTGCTGCACGACGAGCAGGTGAAGAAGGCCTATCTGGGCATGTGATGCCCGCCATGACCCGGGCGGTGCGCAGGATGTTTTTTCCAGCGAGGGCCTGCGTCGCCCGGGGAGAAGGGAGACGAAATTGAAAGACGCAGTATCCATTGAACGCCACGGCGACGTCGTCGTGCTCGTGATCGACAATCCGCCCATCAATGCGGGCTCCGCCGCGGTCCGCCGGGGGCTGCTCGACGGTATCGAGTTGCTCGGCCGCGACGACGCGCTCGCGGCGGCCGTGATCATCGGCGCCGGCAACACCTTCGTCGCCGGCTCGGATCTGAAGGAATTCGGGCAGCCGCTCGAACACCCGCAGTTGCCCGCGGTGATCGCGGCCATCGAAAACTGCGGCAAGCCTGTCGTTGCCGCGCTCGACCGTGCCGCCCTCGGCGGCGGCTTCGAACTCGCCCTCGGCTGCGACGCCCGCGTCGCAACCGCGCGCGTGGTCGTCGGCCTGCCGGAAGTCACGCTCGGCATCATCCCCGGCGCGGGCGGCACGCAGCGCCTGCCACGCATCGTCGGCGTGCCGCGCGCGATTCGGATGATCTGCAGCGGCGAGCGTCTCTCCGGCCAGGCGGCGTTCAAGGCGGGGCTGGTGAATGAAATCGCGACCGGCGAACTGCTCGCCGCCGCGATCGCATATGCGCGACGCTTGAACGGCGCGAAATCGCCGCTGCGCACCGTGACACTCCCGTCCACGGATCCCGCGGAAGTGGAAGCCGCGAGTCGCGACGCGCTGCGTGCCGGCAAGAAGCGGCCGGCCGTCGTCGCCGCGATCGAAGCGGTGAGCTCCGCCGCCAGCCTGCCGATCGACGAAGCGCTGGCGCGGGAGCGCGCCGCCTTCGAAAGCCTGCGGCTGTCGCGCGAAGCGCACGCGCTGCGCTACCAGTTCTTCGCCGAACGCGAGGCGGCACGACATCCGCGGCTGAAGGGCGTGGCTGCACGCCCGGTCGCCCGCATCGCCGTGATCGGCGCGGGCACGATGGGCTCGGGCATTGCGATCGCCGCCCTGGACGGCGGCTACGATGTCCTGCTGCTGGAACAGGACCAGGCCGCGCTGGAACGCTGCGTGGCGCGCATCGCCGAGCATTACCGAGGTCGCGTGGAGGCGGGCAGGCTAGACGCCGCACGCGCCGACGCGTCGCTCGCGCGCCTCGAGAGCAGCATCGACTGGAATCGCGTCGCGACGGCGGACCTCGTCATCGAGGCCGTGTACGAGGATCTCGCCGTCAAGCAGGACGTCTTCCGCCGCCTCGACCATCTTGCCCGCCCCGGCGCGGTTCTCGCGACGAACACGTCCTACCTGGATCTCGACGCCATCGCGAACGTCACGTCCCGGCCGCAGGACGTCGTCGGCCTGCATTTCTTCAGTCCGGCACACGTCATGAAGCTGCTCGAAGTCGTCAGCGGCGCCGCGACTGCCCCCGACGTCCTCGCCACCGCGCTCGACGTGGGCAAGCGCCTGCGCAAGGTCCCGGTCCTTGCGGGCAACGCGTTCGGCTTCATCGGCAACCGCATCTACTCGGCCTATCGCAAGCAGTGCGAATTCATGATCGAGGAAGGGGCCTACCCCGAGCAGGTCGACGCCGCGCTCGAAGCGTTCGGCTTCGCGATGGGGCCGTTCGCGGTCGCCGACCTTTCCGGGCTCGACATCGCGTGGCGGATGCGCCAGAACACCGCGGCGAGCCGCGATCCCGCGCATCGCTATGTGCGCATCCCCGACATGCTGTGCGAAACCGGGCGGCTCGGGCGGAAGACCGGCGGCGGCTACTACGCCTACGACCCCGAGGGGCGGCGCACGGTGGATCCGGAGGTGCGCCGGCTGATCGACGAAGCCAGCGCCGCCAGGGGCATCACGCGACGCGTGCTCGATGAGCACGAGATCCGACGGCGCGCCGTGCTGGCGATGATGAACGAAGCGGCGCTGCTGCTCGCGGAAGGGGTCGCACAGCGTCCGGGTGACGTGGACGTCGTCCTGACGAACGGCTACGGCTTCCCGCGTTGGGAGGGTGGGGTCGTGTTTCACGCGCGACAGCGGGGCCACGAAGCCTTGGCGAGGGATCTCGACTGGCTGGGGAAACTCAGCGGACCGGGTTTCGTTCGGGGCGAGCTACGCTATCTGTTGGACTGACGCAGCGGGGGCAATCCGGCTTCGTGCCCGCTGGGGGCGCTTGCGATGCAGGGCCAATGCAGCCACGTGGACGTTGCCGCGACTCGTCTCGATATGAATCGTGCGTCTCATGCATTGACGCATCGGCAGTCGCCCGTGGTCGATCGCGATCCGGGAGGCTGGCGTCTCCAATCAGCGCCGGCCGTTGCCTTCCTGTTCGGCTCCGGCGGGCTAACATGAACAGGGAGGGCTGGTCCGGGAGCGACCGCGAGGTCGCGCGAGGGGGTAGTCATGCAGGGGCGGGCGGAGCGAATCCTGAGGTTGCAGCAGATGCCGCTGTTCGGCGGCATCCGCGCGGACATGCTCGACTTCCTGCTCGGCCGTTGTGCGGAGCGCGCGGTGCTAGCCGGAGCTTTCGTCTTCCGTGAGGGCGAACCCGCCGAGTCGATGTTCGTGCTGGAGGCCGGCAGCGTCGCGGTGCGTCGGCACGCGTGCGGGGGCGAGGTCGTGCTGTGTACGCTGGGGCCGGGTGCGTGCTTCGGCGAGATGGCGCTCATCGACCTGTCGCCGCGCAGCGCGACGGTGCAGGCGCTGGAGGATTGCCGCGCGCTCGAGATCTTCGCCGCGAACCTGTTCGAGTTGTACGAGCGCGACGTCGAGCAGTTCGCGCTGATCCAGATGAACATCGCGCGTGAGTTGAGCCGGCGCTTGCGTCTGGCCGACGACAGGGCGGGGGCGCGGTGAGGGCGGCTGGCGTGCGTCGCTCACCAGCGCGCCGGCAGGCGGCGCCGGATCACGATGCGCTGCGGCTCGAGCACGAGGTAGCCGCCGATCACGAGTTCGCGCACGATGCGGTTGACCATCTCGCGCGAGGCGCCGACACGGTTCGCGATCTCTTGCTGGGTGAGGCGCGGCTCGACGATCCACTGCTCGCCCTGCGCCACCGCGAGCGATTCGAGCAGGCGGTGCAGGCGCCCGAACACGTCTTCGAGCGCGAGCGCCTGCACGTTGTCGGTGAGCGCGCGGATGCGGCGCACGAGGTTGCGCAGCAGCACGTGGATGCTGTCGGGATTGGTGTCGAGCACCGCGAAGAAGGCCGGGCGGGCGACGTGGAGCAGTTCGCAGCGTTCGAGCGCGATCACCGAGGCCGAGCGTGGCGCGTCGTCGAGCAGCGCGAGCTCGCCGAAGTAGTCGCCCGGGCCGTGGATCGACAGGGTCAGCTCGCGGCCGTTCTCGTCCATCAGGTAGGCTTTCAGCGAGCCTGTCTGCACGACGAAGAGGCCGCGGGCTTCGTCGCCGACGTTGAGTACCACCGCGCCGCGCGGAAACACGCGCGGCTGCGCGCTGCGGGCGAGCGCCTCGAGCTGGGCCGGGGCGAGGCCGGCGAAGAGTTCGACCTGTTCCAGATATGCCGTCATGCACGATCCCGCGTTGCGTCGTTCAGCAGCTCATAGTCCGGGGCGCACGGCGGACGGCCCCGTCCGACCGTCCTGGCGCGGCGCCCTCGGGATGGCACTGGCGGGGGCGCTGCTCGCGCTCGCGCTGGGGCTGTCGCCGCTCGCGGAGCTCGAGCGCAGCTTCGGTCTGCGCTTCCTGTATGGACTGCGCGGGCCAGTCGCCGCACCACAAGACATTGTGATTGTAGCCATGGACGCGGCGTCGGCCCAAGCGCTAGGGGTGCCGGAGCGGCCCGAGCGCTGGCCACGCGGGCTGCATGCGCGGCTGATCTCGGGGCTCGCGGCGAGCGGTGCGCGGGTGATCGGGTTCGACGTGCTGTTTGCGCAGGCGCGCGAGCCGGCCGAGGACGCGGCGCTCGCCGACGCGCTGCGGCGCGCCGGGCGGGTCGTGCTGGCGGAGACGATCCGGCGCGACTTCGTCCGCGGTGCCGACGGCAGCGTCGTCGCGAGCGCCGACCAAAGGGTGCCGCCGCTGCCGCTGTTCGCCGAGGCGGCGGGCGCGAGCGCGCCTTTCGTGCTGCCGAAGACGCCCGACGGGGTGTTCGAATTCTGGACGCGGGTGCCGACGGTGGGCGACCGACCCTCGCTCCCGCTCGTGCTGGCCACGCGCATGGGCGTGGCGGGATCGCCGCAGGATCCGTCGCCGGATGAACCGCGTCGCCTGCTGAACCTGTACGGCCCGCTCGGCACGGTCACGACGATCTCCTACGGGCGCGCGCTCGAACTCCTCGCCGATCCCGTGGCGGCGACCGCGACCTTCGGTGGCAAGGCCGTGCTGGTGGGGTATTCGGAGGCGAACCAGTCGCGCCAGACCGATGCCTACCGTACCCCTTTCAGCACCGCCGACGGCGTCGATGTGAGCGGCGTCGAGCTCGCCGCGACCGCGCTCGGCAACCTGCTCGAAGGCAGCTGGCTGCGCCGGCCGGGCGAGGGGGCCGCGCTCGCGCTGCTGGCCGCGCAGGCGGCACTGCTGGCGCTGCCTTGGGGCCTTGCACGCCCGCGCGCGGCGCTCGCGGCGACCGCCGGCGTGTGCGTCGTGTATGCGGGGCTGGCTTTGTGGGCCTTCTCGGCGGCGCGGCTGTGGCTGCCGGTCGTGCTGCCGCTCGCGTTCTCGCCGGCGCTCGTCGGCGCGCTGGGGATCGCGCGCCAGCATCGCGCGGCGCTGCGCCGCCGGGGCGAGCTCGAGCGCGCGCTGGAGCTGGGCGTGCCGCGCGCGGCGATCGAGAGGCTGGCAGCGGTGCTCGGCGACGGGGGGCAGGGCAAGACCGTCATCGCGGTGTGCCTGTGCAGCGACATCGTCTCCTACACGACGATCGCCGAGTCGCTGAGTCCGCAGGCCGCGCGCGATCTGCTGAACCGCTATCTCGCGCGCTTCATCCCCATCGTCGAGAGTCATGGCGGCTACGCTGCCGACATGGTGGGCGATTCGGTGTTGTCGCTGTGGATCGCCGAGACCGGTCCGGAGCCCGCTGTCGCGGCGGCGTGCCGCGCGGGGCTCGAGCTCGACCGGGCGATGAACGCGAGCCCCGGCGCGGACGGCGCGCTGCCGACCCGCCTGGGCCTGCACTGCGGGCCGATCTTCTTCGGCGAGGTTGGTGCGCCCGGGCGACACGAGTTGCGCGCGGTGGGGGATATCGTGAACACGGCGAGCCGCATCCAGGGCGCCAACAAGTACCTGAACACCGGGGTGCTGGTTTCGCGCGCGGTCGCCGATCGTCTCGGGCCGGGCGAGGCGCGGTCGCTCGGGCGCTTCGCGCTGGCCGGCAAGGGGCAGGCGATGGAGCTGTTGCAGTTGTCGCGCGAGGCGTTGCCCGCGCCGGCCGCGGCCCGTTTCGGCGCAGGGCTGCAGGCTTTCGTGGCGGGCGAATTCGGCGCCGCGGCGGCGCAATTCGCGGCCGCCCGCGAGGCCGGTGACGCAGGGCCCGCGGTCTTCTATCTCGCGCAGTGTCGCGCGCTCGCGGCGCGTCCGCGCGACCCGGCCTGGCAGGGCGTCGCGGTGCTGCCCGGGAAGTAGCCGGCGATACCTGTTTTGCATCGGCTGCAAGGACATCCGACTGTAAGGGATGTTTCATTTCTTGATGTCGTCATCGGCCCTGACTACAGTGAGCAGCGGGTTGCGCTTCCATGCCCCTCCCCAACGAGGACTCGACAATGCGAAGCTTGCCTCCGGGCTGGCGCGCCTCCGGCGCGCGATGGCTGCAAGCGCTGGCGGTCGCCGCGGGTTGCGCGGCGGGCCCGGCCGCGGCCGACTGCGAGGTCGTGGCTGGCCGCCTCATGTCGGCGCAGGCGGCGGTCGAGCGGCGTGCGGCCGGGGAGGCCGGGTGGCAGCCGATCGCGCCGCCGCATGACTTGTGCGAAGGCGACATCGTAACGGTGCGCGCGCCCGGGCGGGCGGCGATCGTGCTCGCCGACGGCACGCTGGTGCGGCTCGACCAGAACACGACGCTGCATCTGCTGCAGGCAGGAACCGGGCGCGACACCGAGTTGGGTCTCGTCGCGGGTTTTCTTCACGTCGTCACCCGGCTGCGCAAGCGCTTCGGCGTCAGCACGCCCTTCGTCAATGCCCTTGTCGAGGGCACCGAGTTCACGGTCGCGAGCACGCCCGCGCGCGCCGAGGTCGTCGTCGCGAGCGGCGTCGTGCGCACGCGCAACGCGTCCGGCGAGGCCGCGTTGCAGGCGGGCGAGGCGATCGAGGCGGGGCCTGCCGCCCCGCCGAGGGCGATCGCGGTGCGGCCGCTCGACGCGATGCGGTGGGCGATCCACTATCCCCAGATCGTCTGGCATGGCGAGGCGGTGCTGGCGGGGCTCGCGCCGTCTCCACGCGAGGCTGTCGCGCGCGCGCAGCAGCTGATGGGTGAGGCGCGCCATGGCGAGGCGCTGGCCGCGTTACCGCCGGCCGCCGCTACGGATGCGCTGCCGGTCGACACGCTGCGCGCGGCGCTGTTGCTCGCGCTGGGTCGTGTCGATGAGGCGGGCGCCCTCGTGGAGCGCCTCGGGGGCGCCGCGGCCGACGTCGCCGCGCTCGATGCCTTGATCCGCGTCGCGCGTAACGAACGCGCGGCGGCACTGGCCGCGGCGCAGCGGGCCCGGGCCGCGGACGCGGCCTCACCCGCGGCAGCGCTGGCGCTGAGCTACGCCTGGCAGGCGCACGGCGACATGGACGCGGCGCTGGAAGCCGCGCGGCGCGCGAGCGAGCTCGGGCCGGACAACCCCTTCGCGTGGGCGCGGCGGGCCGAGGTCGAGCTCTCGCTCGCGCGCATCGACGCAGGTCGGGCGTCGGCCTGGCAGGCGCTGGCGCGCGCGCCCGGGCTGCCGCGCGCCCGGGCGCTGCTGGGGTTCGCGCAGCTTCTCGCCGGCGCGACGGCGACGGCCCGTGCCGAGTTCGCCGCCGCGATCGAAGCCGATTCGGCCGATCCGCTCGCGTGGTTCGGCAGCGGGCTCGCCCGGGTGCGCGCGGGCGAACCGGCCGCGGGCCGCCGCGACATCGAGATCGCGGTGCTGCTCGACCCGGGCAACGCGGAGCTGCGCAGCTACCTCGGCCGCGTCCAGCTCGAGGAAGACCGTGCCGGTCTGGCCGGCAAGGAATTCGAGGTCGCACGCCGTCTCGACCCCGCCTCGCCGACACCCTGGCATTTCGACGCCTTCCGCCTGCTGCGCGACAACGATCCGCTCGGCGCGCTCGCCGCCGGCCGTCGTGCGCTCGAGTTGAACGACAACCGCGTGGTGCTGCGCTCGCCGTTGCTGCTCGACATCGACCGCGCGGCACGCAGCGCGAGCCTCGGTGCGGCCTACGCCGCTGTCGGTTTCGACGAGTCACTGCGCTCGGCGGCGCTGGTCGCGCTCGATGACGACCCCGCCGGGCCGGCCGGCCACCGCCTGCTTGCCGACGCGCATGCCGAGCGGCCGCGCTTCGAGAGCGCGCGTGTGAGCGAGCTCCTGCAGACGCAGCTGCGCCTGCCGCTGGGCCAGCTGCCGGTGGCGCCGCAGTTTTTCGCCGCCGAGCTGCCGATCGTCGACGCGCCGCGCGCGCTGGCGCCGGAGGAGGCCGCGGCGCTGTTCGAGCGTGGCCCGCTGCAGTTCGCCGCGACCTTGCTCGCAGGCACGCGGGCGACGCGCGGCGGCAGCGTGCTCGGCTCCGTCTCCGCCGAGCGCGCGCAGGTCTCGCTCGGGCATTTCGACTATCGCCGCGAGGCGCTCGGCGCCGGACGCGACATCGCGCTGACCGGCACGCGGCTCGGATTGCAGCTCGTGGCGACGCCGGCGACGATGCTGCTCGCCGAGCTCGAGACCGGCGAACGGCGCGGGGGCGAGGTCGTCGAGCAATTGCTGGCCGGAGTGGGGGCGCTGCCGACGCGTCTCGACCATCGTGTGACTCGCGACGGCGCGCGCGTCTCGCTGCACCACCAGCCGGCGGTCGAGCGCGAGCTGATCGTCACGGCGGCCGCGCAGCAGGTCGGCGAACGCAGCCTCGACCGGCTCGAGGGGGCCGCGATGTTGCCCTTCGAGCGCGCCGACTTCGACCTGCGCACGCGTCTCGACAGCGAGGAGCTGGGCGTGCTGTACGGCGTGCGCGGCACCCGCCTAGGCCTGGTCGTCGGTGCCGACGCCTACCGCGAGCGCCGGCGCACGCGCCAGGATGCGAGCCTGTGCTGCCTGTTCGGGCCCGATCCCCTGACGGTGCCGCTCGCGCCGGCGAAGCGCGAGACGGTCGGGTACGACGCGCTGTTCGCCTACCTCGACCTGCGCCTTCGGCCGTGGCTGCGCCTCCACGTCGGCGTCGCGCATGACGCGCTCGATGCGGAACGGCCGACATCGGTCGAGCGCACCAGTGGCAAGCTCGGCGCGAGCTTCCTCGTCACGCCGTCGACGACGCTGCGCGCGGCGGCGTTCGACGGCGTGAAGGGGCCCAAGTACCATGATCGGACGCTCGCGCCGACGCAGTTCGCGGGCTTCAATCAGGTCTTCGACGATCTTGACGGCACGCGCTGGCGGCGCCGCGCGATCGCGCTCGACCACCGCTTCGCCGATGGCGGCGGCACGGGCCTGGAATGGTCGCGCCGCACGCTCGCAGTGCCGGGACTGGGCTGCGGCGCCGCAGATTGCCGTGCGGACTGGGACGAACGCCTGCATCGCGCCTGGGTCGAGTGGCCGCTGGGCCGGCGGGCGGCGGTTGCGGCGGCATGGCACTTCGAGCGGCTGCGCCTCGACGACGATCCGGCGAACGCGCCGTCGCTGCCCGCCCGCGTGCGCACCGAGCTCGTGCCGCTGAGCCTGTGGCTGCGGCCCGCGCCGCGCCTTGCGGTGCAGTTCGAGGCGGTGCGCGTGCGCCAGCGCGCCGCGATCGCGGACGGCGCGGGCGGCCTCGCGTCGCGCTCGGAGGCGGCGTGGCTCGGGAACGTCCGCCTCGCCTGGCTGCGTGCGGATCGGCGCGCCGTCCTGTCCTTGGCGGCGCACAACCTCTTCGATCGCGATCTGGCATTCCAGAACACCGATTTCAGCGGCAACCCCAGGGTGCCGCTGTTCTACCCGGAGCGCACGGTGCTGCTGCAGGCGAGCCTGCGCTTCTAGCCCGCGACAGGAGAACGAGATGAGAGCGACCAGAAACGGATCGATTGGGGCAATCGCGCGCGTGGTCGGTGCCGGTGCGCTGCTCGCCACGCTGGCCGGCTGCCAGATGATGGGCATGAGGCCGCCCTACGGCGAAGACGGCGGTGCACCGTCGCCGAAGCTGCCCGCGTCGGCGATCGGCGCCCTGATCTTCGGTGCGGAAGGCGAGATCTATGTCGTCGACGGCGCGGGACGCAACGTGCCGGGCTGCGTGCTGCCCGGCACGATGGACAAGAGCGCGCCCGAATGTCGCGCGCTCGCCGGCACCACGGTCCTGGCGATCAAGTCGGTGGCGGCCGTGCGGCACACCGGTTCGACCTGCACGACCGTGGGGCCGATCATCAGCGCCGGCCGCGCTTACTACTTCCAGCTGCCGGCCGGCTGCGCGCCCTAGCGCGACTTCCCGCGGCCCGGTTCGCCGGAGCCTCCGGGCGCTCCGCCTGTCGGCCGCTGCTCCGGCAGCTCGAACATGTTGTCGCCGCTGACCTCGCGCGTGGGCGTGCGCGTGACGGGCGTCGTCGAGGCGGCTTCCAGCGGTTCGAGCCCGCCGAGGCCAGACGCGAGCAGCGTGCCGATCAGCCGTCGCGCTTCGGGCGTCGCAACGAGCGCGCGCCAGTCCTGCGCGGCGGCGGGCTTGTGGCACGGGCCTTCGTCGGGCGGGGGGCGCCTGCCGCACGCGGCTTCGAGGCAGCGGCGCAGCGCGTCGAGGTCGATGCCCAGCGCCTTGAAGCGCTCGACGAGCGTGGGCGACTTCAGCACGTGCTCGATCAGGCAGCGCAGCGTGCGGCAGCAGGCGTCGCCATCGCCACCATGGCCACCACCGCCGCCCGAGCCGCCACCGCTGCCGCCGCCACCCGTGACCGGATCGTAGGGCCGGTCGCCGCCCGCCCACACGCCACCGGTGAGCACCTTGCTGCGCGTGAAGCGCGCGCTGGCGCTCGTGCGCCCCTCGGCGCGCACCGTGAAGCGATACACGCCCGGGCGCGAGGTCGGCCAGTCGGCGTGGTAGTCGCCGTCGGCGCCGCGCGCGAACGGGAGCATCGCGCGGCTGCCGTCGGGCTGGACGACGTCGGCCCAGACGGTGGCCTCACCCGCTAGCGGCACGCGGTATTCACGCAGGCTCGCGGTGAGATGCAGCGCGTCGCCCGGCGCGAAGCCGTCCTGGCGCAGGCTCGCGTCGAGCGAGAGGTTCGAGTAGGCATGCACCGAGAGGTTGAACGGTGTCGCACGCCGCGCGAACTCGCGCAGCCGGCGCAGGCCGTCCTGCAGCGCGGCCGACTCGGCCACGGCCGAGGTGTTGATGCCCTTCAGGATCACGTCGGGCGTCTGCAGCCGCAGCAGCGCGCGCCAGGTGCCGCGGTGCGAGCCGGCCGGGTTGCCCGGCAGCGCCGGCAGCATCAGCCGGTAGTACGCAACCTCGTCCCCCACGCGGTAGCGCACATTGGGCTCGACGCCCGACATCGCCGGCGTGATCTCCTGACCGCCCGGCGTGACGAGGCGGAAGTCGAGCGCGAAGGGGATCGGGCACAGCGTGACGACGTCGACCGACACGTCCGAGTCCGCGACCTGGAAGGGGATCTCCTGCGCGACGCCGTTCCACAGGAGCTGCCCCTCGGGGTCGAGCACGAGCTGGTTGAGCGTGGCGTCCTTGAGGATCTGGATGAAGAACTTCGCCAGCGTGAAGCGCTCGTCATCGTCGGTCATGTCGCCGGTGACGAGCAGATAGCCGCCGGTGTTGGCCGAGATCTGGCTCAGCACCGGGTCGCTGACGTCGCCGGGCAGGCCGAAGCCGATCGCGAAGGTCGTCTGGTTGATCGTCCCGGGCGGCAGGTCGGCGATCAGCGGGTCGAAGTTCTCGTTGCCGTCGGTCAGCACGATCATCGCCTTGTTCGGGTGCGTCGCGTCGGGGCCGTTGATCAGCCCGCTGCCGACAAGGATGCCGCCGCCGATGCTGGTCGCGCCGCGCGGGTCCAGCCCCGGCCCGGTGAGGGTGGTGCCCAGTCCGGCGGACTTCAGCGTCATCGGCAGCAGCACGTCGGCCTCATGGTCGAAGCGCGCGATGCCGATCTCGTCGCCGTCCTTCATCAGCTCGTGCACGACGCCGACCGCGCTCTTCATCAGCTCGCTGCGCGTGAAGCCGCTGTTGGCGGCTTCGGCCATGCTGCCCGAGCGGTCGAGCACCAGCACGATGGAGCTGTCGCTGGTGACGATGTCGTTGGCGACGAGCTCGATGTGGAAGGTCTCGGCGACGTAGGGGTCGTTTGGCGCGGCCGCGTAATAGCCTTCCTCGTCGATCACCGTAGCCTCGATATCGACGGCGCTCACCTGCACGTCGGGCCCGATGCCGTGGAAGCGTACCTCGATCTCGAGGATCTCGAAATCGTTCGCCTCCACCGGCGTCACCGTGAAGCTCGGCCCGCCGAACACAGAGAAGTTTCCGGTGGGCGCGCCGGTGACGGCGAAATACACCGGCCGGCACGACTGCACGCGAAAGCGGATGTGCTTCGCGACGGTGAGCCCCTCGGGCGTGTCGTTGAACGCGAGCGCCGGGCCCGACTCGAGCGTGATGTCGGGCAGATCCGTGTCGTACCAGGTGATCGCCTTGTGGTCGAGGAGATCGACCGGGCGCTCCAGCGTGCCGGCGCCGAAGTACTCGGCGAGGTTCTCCATCTGGTCGCTGAGGCGTTTCAGGTGATGCTGCGCGGGCGGGATCGCGTAGCCGTCGTCGGGCAGGTAGTGCGGCACGGCTGGGTACTTCTGCGTCCACACCGCCCACAGCTCGTCTTCCTTGGCGTGGTTGAGGAAAAATACCGGATCGTTGGGCGAGGTCGCCGGCAGCATCGAGCCGCCGACCCACACGTGCACGCGGTTGTGCAGGTTGGGGCCGGCCTGCGGGCCGACCCAGCCTTCGACGAGGTTGCGGAAGCTGTCCGCGCCAGCGACGGTGAGGTCGAAGGGCGGGCTGTCGTAGGTCGTCTCCGCGAGCGCGCCGGTGATCGCGGCGGTCGTGGGCAGCGAGGGTGTGCTCGCGCCGAATTCGCGCTGCAGGCGGTCGCTCGAGCCGAGGTGCAGCGTCCAGCCGTTGGCGAACGCGAACGGGCCCGATTGCACCTCACCGCCGGGGCCCGTGCCGTCGCCGCCGAGGAGATCGTCGATGAAGGGATAGCCCGCGTCGGCAGGCGCCTGGTCGCGCGAGAAGTCCCAATACGGCAGGCAGATCGTCGGGTCGCCCGACACGTCGCGCAGCGCATTTTCGAACTGGCGCAGGAATTCGCGATGCCACGGGAAGAACAAGGGGCCGCGGTGCGCGGCATGCGGCCCGGGGTCGCCGCCCGGGTGTCCGGCCATCGATTGCTCGTGCACGTAGACGAAGTCGTCGTAGCGGTTCGCCTGCGCGTGGGGTGGCGGCAGCGCGCTCGGCGCGGCCCCCAGGGCGACGACGGCGTCGCGGAAGCGGGCGAGCTCGGTGTTCGATTTGTCCGCCGCGGCATTGTGAGCCTCGATCAGTTTGCGGACGTTCTTTCGGCATCTCATGGGGCACCTCCACACGGTGACGCAGGGGCCGGCGGTGCGTTGTGAGAGTGGCGCCGTCGGGGGCTGCGCGGATTTCTGGCGGACACCGCGCGGCCGCTCGGGCCGCAGGGTGCGAGCACAGGTTAGGGGTGTGGGGTGGCGGGGGCCGATGACGTGGTGCACTGCGCCGAAGTGACGCAGTTCACTTGCGTTGCGCCCCGGGAGGTGCCGGGGGGCGGGAAAGGTTCAGCGCGCGCGGGGGAGCTGCGCGAGGTAGTCGTTCTTCAGGCGGACGTAGTGCTCGGCCGAGTAGCGCAGGAAGACGCGCTCCTCCGGAGTGAGCGGGCGCACCGGCACGGCCGGCCGACCGACGTAGAGGTGGCCGCTTTCGAGGCGCTTTCCTGGCGACACCAGGCTGCCGGCGCCGAGGATGACTTCGGGGCCGATCACGGCGTCGTCCATGACGATCGAGCCCATGCCGATCAAACAGGCGTCGCCGATCGTGCAGCCGTGCAGGATCACCGAATGGCCGATCGTGACGTGGCTGCCGATGATGAGCGGCGAGCCGTCCGGCTTGGCCGCGTTTCGGTGCGACACGTGGCACATGGTGAGGTCCTGCACGTTGCTGCAGGCGCCGACGATGATGCTGTTGACGTCGCCGCGCAGTACCGTATTGCACCAGATCGAGACGTCGCGACCCAGGCGCACGTCGCCGATCACCTGGGCGGAGTCGTGGATGAAGATACCCTCGGCGAGCGTGGGCGTGATGCCACGAAAGGAATCGATGGACATGCTCTACCTCCGATGCGATCTAAATCGTGCCGCGAATCGCCGCTCGGCCGACCGGCGCGCTCAGGATCCGCTCAGCGCTTGATTGCGGCGAGCGGGTCGTCCGGCTTGTAGGTCGGCGTAACCGGTCTCGGCGAACCCAGCATGACACACATCAGCGCCTCCTCGTCGCCGACGTTCTGTTCGCCGCGATAGACGCCGGGCGGTACCGAGATCAAGTCGCGCTCGCCGACCACCGCCTCCCACCTCTCCCCCTCGGGCGACTCGCAGAACACCTTCACCTTGCCGCGCAGCACGAAGAAGATCTCCTCGGTGTCCGTGTGCAGGTGTAGCGGGCCCGTGTGGCCGACCGGGATCTTCATCGTCGAAAAGGTGAAATGCACGGCCGGTACGACGTTGCCATCGGAATGCACGCCGGTGCCACCGGTGCCGACGTAGCGCATCTGCGCGCGCGCATAGGTGGGATCGACCTCGGTCTGGAACTTCAGCGCGTTCCAGTCGTAGCTGCGCGTCGAGCGCAGCACGCAGCGGGAATTCATCCAGTCCTCGAATGACGCGCCGTTCGGACGCTGCAGGGTCCGGCTGGCTTCTTCGGTCAGGCTTGCGATGTGGTCGTTCATGCTTCCTCCTCGGGTTTGGCTTCGTCTTGCGCTCGTTCTTTTCGACCTCGCCACGCCGCCCGCCGGGGGCGCTCCGGTCTCGGTGTCGAAAAGGAAAAATCGGCGGTGCCGCAAACGCGGTGCGTGCGTCAGTACGCCAGATGTTCCATAGGTGAAACAAGGGATTACCCACGGAACAACGCAACCCTATTTCCGTCGTGCAAGGTGCTGCAATTGCGGAAACTACGAATTGACAAGATTAGGAAAGTGAGGAGCGGAACTGCGCTCTTGAGCCGAAGGTGGCGCGTCCTTCTTGCGGTGGAGTGTCTGCAGCTTGTCCAGGCGTCCGCATTTAGCAGAACGCAAATAAATAGACAATCAGGGAAAACCCTAATTGATGGCGCTAGTGCGACGCGAGTAGCGTTCGAGGCGTTCCAAGAAAGGAACGCTGTTTCATAGGTGAAACAAAGCCAGCAACAACATGCCGGCACCGACGACAAGAACACGCACACCGCGAGAGGAGAACATGTTCATCAAGCATAAGTACGCCGCGACCGCCCTGCTCGCAGGGCTCGGCGCGACGGCGTCGATTCCCGCCCCTGCCGCCACCTGGTCCGACGCGATGGTCGGTTACCGGGTCGGTAACGACTTCCACGACCCCGGCACCGACGACGACATCCGCAAGCACATCGTCCAGTTCAGCTACGTCGGCGGCTACAGCTACGGGCAGAACTACTTCAACCTCGACGTCCTGAACTCCGATAGCGCCGACCCGGCCAATGGTAGCCGAAACGGCGCGACCGAGTTCTATGCCGCGTACCGCCACCAGCTGCATCTCGGCAAATTGCGCGACACGCCGATCGCGTTCGGTCCGGTGAAGGACGTCGCGATCACCGCGGGCCTCGACCTGCAGACCAAGAACAACACTTTCGCGCCGCGCAAGCGCATGTTCGTCGTGGGCCCGACGCTGAAGTTCGACGTGCCCGGCTTCCTCGACGTGAGCCTGCTGTATACGCAGGAATGGAACCACTGCGGCCTGCCTGCGTGTCGCAACGTGCCCGGTTTCAGCACCGACATCAAGTTCGATCCCTACCCGCGCCTCGAGGCCGCGTGGGGCATCCCGTTTCAGCTCGCCGGCCTGCCTTTGAAATACCAAGGCTTTCTGGCCTACAACGGCAGGAAGGGCAAGGATTATTTCAACAAGCAAACCGGCAGGGAAACGCTGTTCCGCTCGGCCCTGATGCTTGATGCCGGGCAGCTCGCGTTCGGCAAGAAGAACACCTTCCTGATGGGTGTGGGCTACGAGTTGTGGCGCAACAAGTTCGGCAACCGCGACATCCCCGGCGTGGACACCGACACCGCAACGCTCAACGTGGAGTTCCACTTCTGATTCCCGGCTCTCCCTGTCCGCGTAGCCGCCGCAGCGACGGCCGCCGGCCGAGCCCCCTGTACCGGACCACCGCGCGGCCGAGCCGAGTGCGTCGCGCCCACCATCTCGTTGCCGTGTTTGAGGAAAAGTCGTGATCGAGATCGAAACCCGCAACACCCGCCGCCCATCCTTCCCGCAGGGGGAGGCCGGCCGCCCCAGTACCGGCGAGGATCTGGACGTCCAGATCGAGTTCCGCAACGTCAGCAAGCGCTTCCCGACGAAGCGCGAACCGAACCCGCCCTACGCCGTCAAGGATCTGAACATCCGCATCCGCGCCGGCGAAGTGGTCTCCATCGTCGGCCCCAGCGGCTGCGGCAAGAGCACGCTGCTGAACATGGGCGCCGGGCTCTACCTGCCCAGCGAGGGCGAGGTGTATGTCGCGCAGCAGCGCGTGACGCGACCGGTAAAGCAGATTTCCTTCATGCTGCAGAAGGACCTGCTGATGCCCTGGCGCACGATCCGCCAGAACGTCGAGCTCGGGCTGGAGATCGACGGCGTCGCGCGCGAGCGGCGCCGCGCGGTGGCGCTCGAGCTGATCGCCAAGTGCCACCTCGTCGGTTTCGAGAACCACTACCCGTACCAGCTCTCGGGCGGCATGCGCCAGCGCGCGGCGCTCGCCCGCACGCTGGCGACCGATCCGCAGGTGCTGCTGCTCGACGAACCGTTCTCGGCACTCGATGCGCAAACCAAAATGGTGCTGCAGCAGGATCTTGCGCAGATGCTGTACGACGCGAAGAAGACCGCGCTCTTCATCACTCACGACCTGGTCGAGGCGATCGCGCTGTCCGACCGCTTGCTGGTGATGAGCCACCGGCCGGGCACGATCATTGAGGAGATCACCGTGCCGCTGCCGCATCGCAACAACCCGCTCGAGCGCCGCAAGCTCCCCGAGGTCGGTCCGCTCGTGAGCCGCCTGATGGAGCTGCTGCGGGTCGGCCAGGACGGGCTGGAAGGACACTGAGCGGGTACCGCGCGCCGCCTACAAGACAAATAGACACCCCAAAGGAGACCAACATGACATCCAACCTGCGCAAACTCGCCGGCTCCGCGTTCGCGGCCGCGAGCCTCGCCACGACCCTGCCCGCGGCGGCAGTCGCCAAGGAGAACATCACTTACCTGCTGCCCGCGCCCCCCACGCTGCCCGCGTTCGCGCCGTGGATCGTCGCGAAGCAGAACGGCTATTACGACGCCGCGGGCCTCAACGTGACCTTCGTCGCCGCGCGCGGCGGCGTCGACGTCGCCAAGCAGATCGGTTCGGGCAACGCGATCGTCGGTGGCGCGATCGGCGACACGCCCATCATCGTGCGTGCCAATGGCGTGCCGGTGCGGGCCGTGGCAGTGCTGGGCGGCGGTTCGCTGACGATGATCGCGGCGACCAAGGCCTCGGGCGTGAACAACGTCAAGGATCTTGTCGGCAAGACGATGACCGTGATGTCTTACGCCGATACCACTTATTACGCGCTGCTCGGCTCGTTGAAGCTCGCCGGTCTCGACAAGCAGAAGGTCTCGGTTCAGGCGTCGGGGCCGGCCGGCGTGTGGCAGATGCTCGCCGGCGGCCAGGCCGCGGCGATGGCGGGGGTGCCGGACTGGGTGGTTAGCGCGCAGGAGGCGGGCGGCGACATCCACCTGCTGCCCGCCGAGCAGCAGTTCAAGAGCATGGCGCAGGCGATCCTCGCCTCGGACGAGGCGATCAGGAAGCAGCCCGAGCTCTTGCGCAAGCTGGTGCAGGCGACGCTGCACGGCATGAAGGACATCATGGAGGACCCGACGGCCGCCGCGAAATCCTTTGCTGCCGCGGTTCCCTCCTACCAGGGCAAGGAGGCGACGCTCGTCGCGATCTTCCGCCTCTACGGCAAGCACGTCTATCCGGGCCAGGACACGCTCGGGCTGATCGATGCGGCGCGCCTGAAGGAAGTTCAGGACTTCTATCTCGCCGAGGGCATCGTGCCACGCGCGACCCCGGTCGAGGACCTCTACACCAACCAGTTCGTGAAAACGGGCCAGTGATTCAGGGAAGCATAGTGCCATGAACAACTCTTCCACGCTTTGGGGCAGCGCCGTGCTGCTCGCACTGACGCTTTCCCTGTGGCAATGGGCGCCTGGCTGGGTCGGTCTGCCCGAGTACATCTTCCCGACGCTCACCAGCACGGTCGTGGAGGCGGGACGGATGTGGTCGGAAAGCCAGCTCCTCCAGCACTCCGGCATCACCGCGCTGGAGGTCTTCCTCGGTTTCGTGCTCGGCTCGCTGCTGGGCATCGCGGTCGGGGTCGCGCTGGGCCTGTCGCCGACCGCCGAGGCGGTGCTCTCGCCCTACATCCTCGCGCTGCAGATCGCGCCCAAGGTCGCGTTCGCGCCGCTCTTCGTGATGTGGCTGGGCTACACGATGTACCCGAAGATCCTGGTCGCAATCCTGATCGTGTTCTTCCCGGTGATGATCAACGTGCTCGCGGCCATCCGCACCGTCGATCCGGACATGGTGAACCTCGTGCGCACGCTCAACGCGACGCGCTGGCAGATCTTCACTCTGCTCGAGTTCCCGTCGGCGCTGCCGAACCTGTTCTCGGGTCTGCGCATCGCCTCGACGCTGGCAGTGATCGGCGTGACGGTCGGCGAGCTTGTGGGCGGCAACCTCGGCCTGGGCTTCCTGCTCGTCGCCTCCGAAGGGCAGGGCAACACCGCCGGCGTGTTCGTCGCGATCACCGGCCTGACGGTCATTGGCATCGTCGCCTATGCGGCGGTGATCCTGATCGAGAAGAAGGTGTTGCACTACATGCCCAAGGCAAGCCGGACCACGGTGTGAGGATGGATGCGATGAATGGATTGCTGACAGGAAAGCGGGTGCTCGTCACCGGCGGCGCACGCGGACTGGGGCTCGCCTTTGCCGAGCGCATCGCGCGCGAGGGCGGCACGGTGGTGATCGCCGACCTGCGCGACGAGCTCGCCGCGGCCGAAGCCGCACGCCTCGCGGCCGAAGGGCTGGCGGTGCATGCACTGTCGCTCGATCTCGCGGATCCGGAGTCGATCCGCAGCTGTGCGCGGCAGGCGTGCGAGGTGCTTGGTGGCCTCGACGGCCTGGTGAACAATGGAGCGGTGACCGACTCGGGTGGCGTGCCGGCCGAGGAACTCGAGGTCGCGACTTGGGACCGCGTGATGACCGTGAACGTGCGCGGCACCTGGCTGATGACGATCGCGTGCGCTGCGGCGCTGCGCGCCTCCGGCCGCGGGGCGGTGGTGAACCTCGCTTCGGACACCGCGCTGTGGGGCGCGCCGCGTCTGCTGGCCTACGTCGCGAGCAAGGGTGCGATCGTCGCGATGACGCGCAGCCTCGCCCGCGAGCTCGGCGACGGCAGCGTCACGGTCAACGCGATCGCGCCGGGACTCACGCTGGTCGAGGCGACCGAGTACGTGCCCGAGGCACGTCACCGCCTCTATATCGAGCAGCGCGCACTGCAGCGCGAGCAGGTGCCCGAGGACGTGTGTGGCGCGGTGCTCTTCTGCCTGTCCGATCTCGCGCGCTTCACGACTGGCCAGCTGCTCGCCGTGAATGGCGGCTTCGTGATGAACTGAGGCGGGGCGACGGACATGAGAACGCATGAAGAACGCCTCGCTGCTCTCGGCACGCATTTTCCGCTCGTCGAAGCGGGCGAGGGCGGGCGGCGCTGGACCTACCGGACGGCCGGCCGCGGCGGGCGCACGTTGGTGCTCCTGCACGGCATCGGCTCGAGCTCGGCCTCGTGGCTCGATGTTGCGTTGGCGGCGGGCCGGGACTTCCGCGTCGTCGCGTGGGATGCGCCCGGCTACGGCGGCTCGACCCCGCTTGCGGCGGAGCGCCCGCTCGCGACCGACTACGCGCAGTCGCTCGAAGGCTTCCTCGCGACGCTCGGCATCGAGGGCTGTGTGCTGGTCGGGCACTCGCTTGGCGCGCTGATGGCGACCGCCTACGCCGCGGCCTACCCGCGGGGACGCGCGGCGCAGCTCATCCTGGTGTCGCCGGCGCGCGGCTACGGTGCGCGCGAATTCGACGCCGAGCGCGAGCGCGTGCGTGCCTCCCGCCTGCAGGCGCTGGCCGCGCTGGGCGTGGCCGGCATGGCCGCGGAGCGCGCGGGGCGGCTCGTGTCGCCGTCGGCGGGCGCGTCGGTGCGCGAATGGGTGCGCTGGAACATGGCGAGCCTGAACGCCGACGGCTATCGCCAGGCAACCGAGTTGCTGTGCGGCGACGATCTCGCCCGCTACGCGCCCGCGCCTCTGCCGGTCGCCTGCTTCTGCGGCGCCGACGACGTCGTGACGCCGCCGGCGGCCTGCGAGGCGGTCGCCGCCGCGTACGGCGTGCCACTGGTTCTGTTACCGGGCTGCGGCCACGCAAGCCCGGTCGAGATTCCCCACCTCCTCGCGGCGACGCTGCGGGAGTCCATCGAAATGAAAGGAGAGTGCTGTGAGTGACGACAATTCCCTCGACCACCCAGGCAACAAGTACTCGGTGCCGGCGCTGGAGCGCGGCCTGCGCCTGCTCGGCGAGTTCAGCCGCCACGATCCGGTGCTGTCGGCGGCGGAGCTCGCGCGCCGGCTGGACCTGCCGCGCTCGACCGTGTTCCGCATGCTGACAACGCTGGAGGACCTCGGCTTCGTCGAGCGCGCCGAGGGCGGGCGCGATTTCCGCCTCGGCATCGCGGTGCTGCGGCTGGGCTTCGAATACCTCTCTTCGCTCGAACTGACCGAGCTTGGCATGCCCATCCTCGGCCGGCTGCGCGACGAGATCGGCTACGCCAGCAACCTCGTCGTGCGCGACGGCCGTTCCATCGTGTATGTCGCGAAGGTCACGCCGGCCTCGTGGATCGCGTCCTCGGTCACCGTGGGCACGCGCCTGCCGGCGCATGCGACGGTCTTCGGCCGCATCCTGCTGGCGGAGCTGTCGCTCGACGATCTGCGCGCGCTCTATCCGGAGGAGCATCTCGAGCGTCACAGTGGGCAGACGCCCGCGACGGCGATGGATCTGTTCAACCTGCTGCAACTCGACAAGGGGCGCGACTGCATCGTCGGCGAAGGCTTCTTCGAGCCGAGCATCTCGACCGTCGCGGCGCCGGTGCGCGATCGCGAAGGGCAGGTAATTGCCGCGCTCGGCGCGACGGTGCCCTTCGGCCAGATCGAGGAGGGGCTGCGCGAGAGCCTGGTTACCCACATCCGCGCCGCGGCGCTGGAGCTGTCGTCCGCGCTCGGCTATTCGCAGCGCCGCGCCCGCACCGGCAAGGTCATTTCGCTGTGACGGGGGAGCGATGATGGCAATCTGCAATCTCGAAGACTCGGTCGCCGTGGTGACCGGCGGCTCGTCCGGCATCGGCCTCGCCTGCGTCGCCGAGTTTCTCGCGGCTGGCGCGGCCGTCGCCTTCTGCGGCCGCGACGAGGCGCGCCTGCGCGGCGCCGAGAGGCAGCTGCGCGAGCGCTTCCCCGGTGCGCGCCTGCTCGCCGCTCCGTGCGACGTGCTCGATGCGGCCTCGGTGCAGGCGTTCGCGGCACACACCGAGGAGACCTTCGGCCCGGCGTCCATCCTCGTGAACAACGCCGGCCAGGGGCGCGTGTCGACCTTCGCCGACACCTCCGACGAGGCCTGGACCGAGGAGCTGCACCTGAAGTTCTTCTCGGTGCTGAACCCGACCCGTGCCTTCCTGCCGCAGCTCGAGCGCCGGGCGGATGCGGCGATCGTCTGCGTCAATTCGCTGCTCGCGCTGCAGCCCGAGCCACACATGGTTGCGACTTCGGCCGCGCGCGCCGGCATCGCGAATCTCGTGCGCTCGCTGGCCGTCGAGTTCGCACCCAAGGGCATTCGCGTGAACGGCATCCTCATCGGGCTCGTCGAGTCCGGCCAGTGGCGCCGCCGCTACGAGCTGCGCGAGCGCCGCGAGCAGGGCTGGGACGCCTGGAGCGCCGAGCTCGCCCGTGCGAAGCAGATTCCGCTCGGGCGCCTGGGGCGCCCCGAAGAGGCCGCCCATGCCGTCTTTTTCCTGGCTTCGCCGCTGTCCTCCTACACGACCGGCAGCCATATCGATATTTCCGGAGGTTTGTCCCGCCATGCAAGATAAGAACACCGTCACCGTCGGCGCCGCCATCGCCGCCTTCCTCGAGCGCTGCGGCGTGCGCACGGCCTTCGGCGTGATCTCGATTCACAACATGCCGATTCTGGACGCGTTCCACGAGCGCGGCCGCATCCGCTTCGTGCCCGCACGCGGCGAAGCCGGCGCGACCAACATGGCGGACGCCGCGGCGCGCACGACCGCGGGCCTGGGTGTGTGCCTCACGAGCACCGGCACCGCCGCGGGCAACGCCTCCGGCGCGATGGTCGAGGCGCTCACGGCCGGCACGCCGCTGCTGCACATCACCGGCCAGATCGAGAGCCCCTACCTCGACCGCAACCTCGCCTACATCCACGAGGCGCCGGACCAACTGACGATGCTGAAGGCGGTGTCGAAGGCCGCGTTCCGCGTGCGCAGCGCCGAGACCGCGCTCAGCACGCTGAAACTCGCGGTGCAGACGGCGATGAGCGCGCCGACCGGCCCGGTCAGCGTCGAAATCCCGATCGACATTCAGGGCGCGCACATCCCGATGCCCGAGGACCTGTCGCCGCTGCCGCTGAAGACGCTTGCGCCTTCGGCCGAGGCGCTCGACCAGCTCGCCGACCGCCTTGCGAGCGCGCGCCGCCCGCTGCTGTGGCTCGGCGGCGGTGCGCGCCAGGCCGGCGCTGCGGTCAAGCGTCTGCTCGACATGGGTTTCGGCGTCGTCACCAGCACCCAGGGCCGCGGCATCGTGCCCGAGGACGACCCGCGCTCCCTCGGCGCCTACAACCTGCACGCGCCGGTGCAGGCGTTCTACCGCGGGTGCGACGCAATGCTGGTCGTGGGCTCGCGCCTGCGCAGCAACGAGACGCTGAAGTACGAGCTCGAGCTGCCGCGCCCGCTGTTCCGCATCGACGCGGACCCGTCCGCCGAGGGGCGCTGCTACAACAGCGACTACTTCGTCACGGGCGACGCCGTGCTCGCGCTCGAAGGGCTCGCCGACCGCCTCGAAGGGCGCATGCAGGTCGATCCCGAGCACGCCGCAGCGCTGCGCCGCGCGCACGACGAGGCCGTGCGCGGCCTCATCGACGGCCTCGGGCCCTACGCGCAGCTCGTCCGGACGCTGCAGGCGCGCCTCGGCCGCAACTTCAACTGGGTGCGCGACGTGACCGTATCGAACAGTACCTGGGGCAACCGCGAGCTGCGCGTCTTCGAGCCGACTGCGGGCGTGCATGCGCTCGGCGGCGGCATCGGCCAGGGGCTCGCGATGGGCATCGGCGCAGCGGTGGCGGCGGCCGTGAGCGGCTCGGGGCGCAAGACCGTGTGCCTCGCCGGTGACGGCGGCTTCATCCTCAACCTCGGCGAGCTCGCTGCCGCCGTGCAGGAGGAGGCCGACCTGCTGATCGTGCTGATGAACGACAAGGGCTACGGCGTCATCAAGAACATCCAGGACACCTACTACGGCGGGCGCCGCTGCTACGTCGACCTGCACACCCCCGACTACGCGCAGCTGTGCGCCGCACTGAGCCTGCGGCACGCGCGGGTGAGCGAGCTCGGTGGACTGGGCGCCGCGCTCGACGGCGCGCTGTCGCGCAAGGGGCCGTTCCTGCTCGAGATCGACATGCTCGCGATCGGCAGCTTCAAGACGGTGTTCGCCGGCCCGCCGGTGAACGAAAAGAGCGACCTCGAAAAGAGCGCGGCATGAGCGGGCCGGCCAACGTGAAGCGCGTGACCATGATCGGCTTCGGCGCGATCGGCGCCGGCGTGCTGGAGCTCGTGCGCGGCAACCCCGAGATCGCGATCGACACCGTCGTCGTCCCGGACCCCGCGGACGCGGCCCTGCGTGAGGCGCTGCGCCGTGCCGCCCCGGGTGCGAAGCTCGCCGCTGAGGTCGAGCTCGGGGCAGGCCGTCCGGATCTCATCGTCGAGTGCGCCGGACATTCGGCGATCGGGCAACACGTGATCCCGGCGCTCGAGCGCGGCGTGCCCTGCCTCGTGATCTCGGTCGGCGCGCTGTCCGAGGACGGGCTCGCCGAGCGGCTGGAGGAGGCGGCACGCCGCGGCGGCACCCAGGCGCAGCTCCTGCCCGGCGCGATCGGCGCCATCGACGCGCTCGCCGCGGCGCGCCTCGGCGGCCTCGAAGAGGTGCGCTACGTCGGACGCAAGCCGCCGCAGGCCTGGAAAGGCACGCCGGCCGAGGCCGAGCTCGACCTCGACATGGTCGACGAGCCGGTGCGCATCTTCGTCGGCACCGCCCGCGAGGCCGCGCACCGCTTTCCGAAGAACGCCAACGTCGCCGCCACCGTCGCGCTCGCCGGGCTGGGCCTGGACGCGACCCGTGTCGAGCTGTGGGCCGACCCCCGCGTCGAGGAGAACCAGCACCACATCGACGCGCAGGGTGCCTTCGGCCGCCTCGAGCTGACGATGAGCGGCAAGCCGCTGCGCGCCAATCCCAAGACCTCCGCGCTGACGGTGTTCTGCGTCGCGCGGGCGCTGACCAACAGCGCGCACGCGATCACGATCTAGGAAACGCCATGTACGACCCCGACCAGATTCAATCCATCTGCATTGCCGGCGAATGGCGCCGGGGCGGCGGCGACGTCTACGCCTCGCTCTACCCGGCGAGCGGCGAAGTCGTCGCGCGCCTCAACGCGGCGAACCTTGCCGACGTCGAGGAGGCCATCGCCGGCGCGCAGCGCGCCTTCGAGACGAGTGGCTGGGCGCAGAAGAAGCCGCACGAGCGCGCGCTGGTGCTGTACCGCGTCGCCGAGCTGATCCGCGCGCGCGGCGAGGAGCTCGCGCAGAAACAGCGCCTCGACAACGGCAAGCCGATCCTCGAGACGCGCGCGCTGGTCGCGAGCGCGGCGGGCACCTTCCAGTTCTTCGCCGCGGCCTGCGAAACGCTCGAAGAGGCGATCACGCCGGCGCGCGGCGACTACCTGTCGATGAGCGTGTACGAGCCCATGGGCGTGGTCGCCGCGATCACGCCGTGGAACTCGCCGATCGCGAGCGAGGCTCAGAAGATGGCGCCGGCGCTCGCGGCGGGCAACGCGGTCGTCGTCAAGCCCGCCGAGGTCACGCCGCTGCTGGCGCTCGAGCTCGCGCGCATCTGCGAGGAGGCGGGCGTGCCGCGCGGCATGGTCAGCGTGCTGCCGGGCAAGGGCTCGGTGATCGGCGACGCGATCACCCGTCACCCGCTGGTCCGCCGCGTGTCCTTCACCGGCGGCACGACGACGGGCCGCCACATCGCGCACATCGCGGCCGACAAGTGCATGCCGGTGTCGCTCGAACTCGGCGGCAAGTCGCCGACCATCGTGTTCGACGACGCCGACCTCGATCACGCGGTCAATGGGGTGCTCTACGGCATCTTCAGTTCGTCGGGCGAGTCCTGCATCGCCGGCTCGCGCCTTTTCGTCGCACGCGCCCTTTACGAGGACTTCGTCGCGCGCCTTGTCGCCGGTGCGGAGGCACTGACGGTCGGCGACCCGGCGAGCGAGCGCACGCAGATGGGGCCGCTGATCACCGCGCAGCACCGCGAATCGGTCGAGCGCTACGTCGCGCTCGGCCGCGAGGAGGGCGGGCGCGTGCGCTGCGGCGGCGCACGCCCGCAGGGCGCACATCTGGAGCGGGGCAACTACTACCTGCCCACGATCCTCGACGGGCTCGACAACCGCAAGCGCCTCTGCCGCGAGGAAATCTTCGGGCCGGTGCTGGTCGCGCTGCCCTTCGACGACGAGGCCGATCTCGTCGTGCAGGCCAACGATAGCGTCTATGCGCTCGCCGCCGGCATCTGGACGCGCGACTACCAGCGTGCCTGGCGTGTCGCCCGCGCCGTGCAGGCGGGCACCGTGTGGATCAACACCTACAAGCAGTTCTCCGCCTCGACGCCCTTCGGCGGCTGGCGGGACAGCGGCCTCGGCCGCGAGAAGGGGCGCCTGGGGATCCTGCAGTACATGGAGCAGAAGGGCGTCTACTGGGGCATGAACGAGACCCCGCTGGCCTGGGCCGCGCCGCGGACCGACTTGGCGGGCGTCTGAGCAATCGTCACGGGGCGCGACAGGCGCCCCGGAAGAAATACAGAGAGAGTGAGAGGAGACAGCATCATGGCGGTACTGGGCATCGACGAGATCACCTATCGCGCCGAGGATCTCGCGACCTGCGGGAAGTTCTTTGCCGACTGGGGCCTGCGGCTTGTCGCCGAGCGCGACGACGAGCTCGTGTTCCACACGCTGAACGACTGTGTCGTGCGCGTCGCCCACCCATCGCGCGCCGGCGTGCCGGCCGGCATCGAGGACGGCCCGACCCTGGTCGAGGTCGTGTGGGGCGTCGACAGCGAAGCCAATCTCGCGACCTATGCCGAGGGCCTGCGCGATGCGCCCGGCTACTCGGTCGCGGACGGACGGGTGCGTTGCATCGACCCCAACGGTATCGCACTCGGCCTGCAGGTGAGCCGCAAGCGTGCGGTCGAGGTCGAAGGCGCCGAGTTCAATACCTGGAACCGGCGCCCGCGCGTGAACCGGTCCGCGCCAATCTACGAGCGCGCGGTGCCGATCGAGGTCGGCCACGTCGTGTTCTTCGCTGCGCATCGCGAGGAGGCGGTGCGCTTCTACACGGAGAAGCTCGGTTTCGCGCTGTCGGACCAGTACCCGGGGCGCGGCAGCTTCCTGCGCTGTGCGCCCCATGGCGGCCATCACGACCTGTTCCTGCTGCAGCTGCCGAGCGGCAAGAACGGCCTCAACCACGTTGCCTTCACGGTGCGCGACATCCACGAGGTGATCGGCGGCGGGATGGCGATGGACCGCTGCGGCTGGCGCACCCAGCTTGGCCCGGGTCGCCACCCGGTGTCCTCGGCCTACTTCTGGTACTTCGAGAACCCCGCCGGGGGGCTCGCCGAGTACTACGCCGACGAGGATGAGCTCACCGGCGAATGGGTGCCGCGCGACTTCGAGCCCGGCCCGACGGTGTTCGCGGAGTGGGCGGTCGAAGGCGGTATCGACGGGTTCAGTCGCCGGCCGCACGGGGCGGACGCGCCACGCTCGGGCTTTCTCACGGACCGCAGCGGCGAGACCGACCGCTGAGGGGCCGACAAACCTTTATTTCACGCCATCGCCGCGGCATGCATCCGCAGCGAGTCAATCACGAGGAGACGTCACATATGTGCACAGCAAACCGGCCGCTCTATCTCGAGCCGCACCAGGCCCGCAGCGCGGCGCCGACCCCCTTCGAGGACCTGCTGGGCGACGCGATCGAGCGCGCCTACGCGCAGGGGATCCACGAGCTGGAGTCCTTGATCGCCTATCTGAACCAGTCCGGCCCCAGCGCGCCGAACGGCTCGCCGTGGACGACCGACCTGTTCTGCGCCGAGATGGCCCGCCTCGGCGCCTGAGCGCCGCGACTCGATAACGAATCGGAGATACCAAAGTGAGCACCAAGGAAATCGACCCCATCGACGAATACCTCGCGGACGGCCTGAAGGAACGCTGGTACGCGATCTGCCCGTCCAGCTTCGTCACCGACCGCGCCATCAGCCTGCGCCGCCTCGGCCTCAAGCTCGCCCTGTGGCGCGATCCCGCGAGCGGAACGATCCACTGCCTCGAGGACCACTGCCCGCACCGTGGCGCGCCGCTGTCGGTCGGCGTCGTGCTGGGTGACCGCATCGCGTGCGCCTACCACGGCGTCGAAGTGCGCTGCGACGGCGTCGTCACACGCGTGCCCGGCAGCCCGGGATGCAAGCTCGAAGGCTCGCGCACGACACGCTCGTACCACGTGCAGGACGCCGCCGGCATGATCTTCCTGTACAACGCCGCGAGCCCCGTCGAGGTCCCGCCGCCGCTGGAGCTCCCGGAGTACCTCGCCTCGCCCGAGTGGAGCAGCTTCCACTCCTACATGGAGTGGAAGAGCGACTACCGCTACGTCGCCGACAACGTCATGGACCCGATGCACGGCGCCTACCTGCACCGCCAGTCGCACTCGATGTCTGAAGGCGACATCTCGGCCGACTTCGTGATCCGCGACACCGACCACGGCTTCTTCTTCGAGAAGAAGGGCCAACGCAACGTGAACTTCGACTGGACCGAGCTCCACGACGACGGCAAGCTCATGTACCACCGCCTCGAGATCCCCTACCCGAAGACTGGCGGTCCCGGCGGCAACTTCACCATCATCGGCATGTACGTTCCGATCACGCGCGACACCTGCGGCGTCGTGTTCTGGCGCTGCCGCAAGCTGGGCGGCTGGCAGCGCGACGTGTGGCGCTTCCTGTACAAGAACCGCCTTGAGGCGCGGCACTGGGAAGTCGTCGAACAGGACCGCACGACGCTCGAGCTGATGGAGCCCGATGCGTGCGAGCGCGAATTCCTCTACCAGCACGACATGGGTCTCGTGCGCCAGCGGCGCTACATGCGCAGCATCGCGGCAGAGCAGATCGAGGCCGCCCAGTCGGCCCGCTGAGCGGGTCGCCCACACGACGGGCCGTCCGCATACCGGACGGCCCGGGAGCCGATGGATATCGAGATGACTACAGACGAAACCGTGACGATGCGCGTCGAGGCCATGCGCTACGAGGCCGAGGGCATATTGAGCATCGAACTGGCTGCCCCCGACGGCGCCGAACTGCCCGTGGTGGCAGCGGGCGCGCACGTCGACCTCTTCCTCCCCAACGGAATCGCGCGCAGCTACTCGCTGGTCGTGCCGCGATCCTCGCCGCGCGCCTACGTCGTCGGCGTGCTGCTCGACCGCTCGAGCCGCGGCGGATCGCGCTACATCCACGAGCAGCTGCGCGTCGGCCAGGAGATCCCGGTGTCGCGCCCGCGCAACCATTTCGTCCTCGACGAGGATGCGGGCGACACCGTGCTGCTCGCGGGCGGCATCGGCATCACGCCGATCTACAGCATGTACGCGCGCCTCGTCGCGCTGGGGCGGCCGGTGCGCCTGCTCTATAGCGTGCGCTCGCGCCGCCAGGCCGCGTTCGCGCGCGACATCGAGCGGCTCGGTGGCGCAACCGACTGGCACATCGACGACGAGGCGGGCGGCCCGCCGGACCTGAAGGCCTACCTTGCAAGGTTCGACGCCAAGGCGCACTTCTACTGCTGCGGGCCGACACCGATGATCGACCGCTTCGAGGCGGTGTGCGAGGAGCTCGGCTACCCCAACGTGCATGTCGAACGCTTCGCCGCGCGCACGGATCAGGCGCCCGCCGAAGGCGGCGGCGCCTACGAGCTCGTGCTCCAGCGCAGCCGCCGCAGCCTGCACGTCGCCGCCGGCGAGTCGCTCATCAGCGTGCTGCAGGCGAACCGTATCGAGGTACCGTTCAACTGCCAGGAAGGGGTGTGTGGCTCGTGCGAGACGCGCATCATCGAAGGCGAGGCCGACCATCGCGACTCGGTGCTGAGCAAGGCCGAGCGGGCGGCCAACAAGAGCATGATGGTGTGCGTCTCGGGCTGCAAGGGCGCGCGCCTGGTGCTCGATCTCTGAGCGGCCGGCGGGCGGGAGACGACGATGGAAGTCTGCGTCGCGCAGTCGTGGAGCGATCTGCAGGCGCTGCTCTTCGAGGGTGCGTGGAACGAGCGCATCCTGCGCTACCGCTCGCCCTGCGCGTTCCGTGGCCTGGACGATGCGGGCCATCGCCTCGCGACCAGCCTCGCCCGGCTGGGCGGCGACAGCGCGCGGCTCGAGCGCCATCTGATCCGCAACTTCATCAAGTACGCCCACCGCGACGTCGTCGAGCGCGACTCCCTGTGGCACTGGCTCTCGGTCGCGCAGCACCACGGCCTGCCGACGCGCCTCCTCGACTGGACGCACTCGCCACTGGTCGCGATGCACTTCGCGACCGCCCGCGCCGAAGCGATGGAGCGTGACGGCGCGATCTGGTCCATCAACTACGAGCGCGCACACCGCCTGCTGCCCGCCGTGGTGCGCGACGCGCTCGACCGCGAGGGGGCGAACGCCTTCACGACCGAGATGCTCGCGCACACCGTGACGACGCTGGACAGCCTCGAGGCCATGTCCGCGCAGTCCTTTCTGCTGTTCTTCGAGCCGCCGTCGATCGACGACCGCATCGCGAACCAATACGCGCTGTTCTCGGTGATGTCCTCGGCGGCGGCCGGCGTGGACGACTGGATCGCGCGGCATCCGGCGCTGTGCCGCAAGATCGTCGTCCCGGCGGCCCTCAAGTGGGAGATCCGCGACAAGCTCGATCAGTGCAATATCACCGAGCGGGTGCTGTTCCCCGGGCTGGACGGCCTGAGCCGCTGGCTGGCGCGTCAGTACCGTGCGCGTGCCTGAGCTACCGCCCAATCAGCTTCTCAACCTCCCGCACCGCCGCATCCAGCCCGCCTTCCCGTTCCATCCGCTCGCCAAGCTCCGCCGCCCGCCTCTGAACCGCCAAAGAGTCAACAAAGTCTATCGCCGTCTGCAATGACGTCGCATTCAACTTCGCTGCGTCGATCGCTGGCGGCGCAATACCCAGGCGCGTAAGGCGTTCCGCCCAGAATGACTGGTCGCCGGCGAAGGGGATGACAATCGAGGGCTTGCCTGCACGGGTGGCAGTATGGGTGGTGCCGGAGCCCCCATGGTGGATGACGGCAGCGGTGCGCGGGAACAGCCAATCGTGCGGGGTGGTGCCGATGCGCAAGATGTTGTCCGGCAACACGATGTCGTCCATGCCGCTCCAGCCCGGATAGAACAGCGCGCGGCGCCCGGCCAGGGCGGTGATCAGCGTCTGCATCATGCACTGCTCGTCGATCCCGACCATGCTGCCGAAACCGATATAAATCGGCGACGGCCCGGCGTTAAGGAAGCTGGCAAGTTCGGGTGGCGGCGTGAACTCGCCGGCCGGCGTCTGCCATTGGCCGCACAGACGGGCGTGAGCTGGCCAGTCGGCGGGTTGCGGGAGGATCGTCGGGGAGATGCCGTAGAGCATCGGATGTTCGGTCGGCAGCGTTCGGCGCGGCGGCAGCCCGAGGACCGTTTGGCGCGCTTCGTTCAGGGTTTTCCTGAAGGCCAGCCAGAACAACTGGTTGGTCAGCCTGAGACTGGCGTGGTTGAGCCAGCGTGGCACGACGCCGGCGGGAAGGAAGGGCGAGGCGAATTCCCGTGAAGGCGTGAGCGGGATCATGCCGGTGCCGATGGCCGGAATGCCCAGGCGTTCGGCGACCGACAGGCCGACGAAGCCGGCCAAGCCCGACGTGAGGATCGCGTCGCAGCCTTCAGCAGCGGCCAGCGTCTCCAGCATCCAGGCGCGGGTGTGAGCGTTGGTCAGTTGCACCAGTGCCTTGGCGGTGCCTTTCGGCCCCTGGCCGCTCCATTCAGAGAACAGTTGGCGGATGTCGCCGGACAGCGCCGAGTGGGGTAGACCTGCCTCCTCGGCCGAACCAAGGGTGCGCGCATCGCCGAGCACATGCACCTTGTGACCGGCGCCACGCAGGGCGTCGCCGAGGGCGACGAGCGGGCGAGTGTCGCCTTCGGTGCCGTACGTGAGGATCAGCAGTTTCATCGAAGTACCTTAAAAGGTATACGGCGTATACTTTAACATTCTCTATACTGCCTGACGATGACCCCCTCGGCCGACCTGGAAGACCAACCCGACGTGCTCGCCGGCGGCCTGCGCCCCCTGAAGCGGGCGCGTCTGATGGAGCGCATCGCCGCTGCGGCCGGCGAACTATTTCAGATCCAAGGCTACGCGGCGGTAACGATGGAAGAGATCGCATGCGCCGCCGAGGTCTCAAAGCGCACCTTGTACAAGTATTTCCCGGTCAAGGAGGCGGTGCTGGCGCATCTGCTTGAAGCTGAGCTGGCGCGAGACCTCGCTCGCCTCGATTTCCGCCTTGATGAGAACGCTTCTTTCCGCGCCAACGTCTCGGCACTGCTGACGGAGTCGGCAGGCTGGTGCGAGCGCCATCCCGACTACCTTCTGCCCTATATCCGTTACAAATTTGCCAGTTTTGAGCCGAGCGCAAATACGGCCGATAGACCCGGCGGCAGCGGTGACATGGTGCAGGCGTGGATGCTGCTGATCGTCGCCGGGCAGCAGCGCGGAGAACTTGATCCGACGCGTCCGCCTGAACAACTCGCGACCTATTTCCACTACCTGTACTTCGGCGCCCTTATGCGCTGGATCACCGACCGGCGGCTCGATCTGAAGCAGGAATTAGCGGAAGTGGTGCGGCTGTTCGTCGATGGGGCCCGTGTTGCAGGCGTGCGATAGAAGCCCACCCTGAAAAGGCCAGGGGTTCGAGATTGTGTGAGCCTCTCAAAGCGGGAATTCGCGGTGGCTAACGCGGCCCCGATCCTCGATGGCTTCCTTTAACGGCGACCGATCACCGTACGCATGTTGCCGGGCATATTCCTGAGCAAGTCAGCGAAAAAGCGGTACGTTGGCAATAGGTCGCCAGCACCAGTGCGATGAACCGGAGACCTGTTGGTAGATGGCGGTGAACGTCGTGCGGCCGCGCTGCCGCCGCTTAACTGGCGCTGGCTGGCCGGAAGCGGCGGCGGAGGTGCTGAAGTGCGGGAATCGAGGCAGAACAGCCCTCGCGAAGGGGGGGCTGCGCGAGGATGAGTCCGCAGCCGTCTCCAGCCCGGACCGACTCGCTGCTGCCGTTGGCGGCGGTGCTTAGGGCAGGGTGACTTGCTGCCCGTCCGGGCGATAGGTCAGCAGATGCTTGACCACTCCGCCCTGAATCGACTTGACCATGGTTTCCAGTGCCTGCTGTGTCGCCTCGTCGCTCGGTTCTCTGCGTCCTTGCCCGCTTAGGCAGCCGACAAACACCATATCCCAGGATTGTCCGGTGTGGCGCGATTCTTCCACCAGTTCAGCGAAGCTCTGGATTTCACTGGTTTTCTTGTCTACGTACATCACGGGAACGAGCGCGCCCCCCTGACCATTTTCGAAGATGCGCTTTTCTTTCACAGAGGCGCCTTCCGGCAATTCGGCCCGCACGAAAACGAACAACAAACGCTGCGGCTCGGGTTGCCGGCGAGCCGTCTCCAAGAGATTTTGAAACCCTGAAATGATCATCTTTCCGCACTTCCCTTCCTGTCATCAGGAAGCGGATTCTGTCACAAAACCGCGAAGGGGCAACGATAGTGAATCGCGCCGGGGCGCGATGCGACCGCGGTGAGGCCCACGTCCCTGCGCGATCCTTGATGTTCTCAACCGAGGTGGCGGGAATGGCTAGAGCTTGTGTCAAACCAAATTCTTGCGAGCAATGATTGAAGCATTGTTGAAACAGGATGGGACCGTTCAGGTCGTGGAGCCGATTGCGGATTTCTGAAACTGTTCCAGCAACCAGGTGCGGAAGGTCGCCATGCTCGCGCTTTCCTTTCGGTCTGCGGGCATCAGGAGATAGTAGGTGTAGTCGCCCATGTCGACGTTCTGGCGGAATGGGGCGACCAGCTTGCCGGAGGCAAGGTCGTCAGTGACCAGGAACTGCTGTGCGATCGCGAAGCCTTGACCTTCCACTGCGGCTGCATAGGCCATGGCGGAGCTCTGGTAGGTCATCCCGCCGCGCGCATCGACCTGCGCCTCGACGCCCGCCGCTTCGAGCCAGTGGCGCCAATCGTCCGGACGCGCGATCGAATGGAGCAGTGTCTGGTGGCGCAGGTCGGCCGGTTTGCGGATCTTCGCGCTGGCGGCGAGCAGGCTCTGGCTGCACACCGGGATGAGCACGTTGTCGACCAGGCGATAGGCGTTCACGCCGCTCCATTTGCCGTCGCCAAGACGGATCGCGCCGTCGATGTCTTCCTTGCGGAAGTCGACCGGGTCGAGCGATGCGGTGAGCAGCACTTCGATGCTGGGATTCGCCGCATGGAAGCTGGAGAGCCTGGGGATCAGCCAGCGCATCGCGAAGGTGGTGTAAGCGCGGATCTTGAGCTGCTTGCGCTTGGCGCGCTTGGTCAGTCGGCGGGTCGCCTCGCGCAGTCCGTCGATGGCCTTCGTCACCGCGCGGTAGTAGTCCTCGCCCGGTCCCGTCAGCGTGATCTGGCGATGGCCGCGGTGCAGGAGTTGGATGCCGAGCGTCTCCTCGAGCGACCGGATCTGCCGGCTGACGGCGCCGGGCGTGACGTGCAGTTCGTCGGCGGCGACGGTGATGCTCAGATGTCTCGCCGCGGCTTCGAAGGCGCGTATCGCGTTGAGGGGAGGCAGGCGGTCCATGCGTGCGAGTCTGTCACACGCTTGAGCTCTGCTCAATCCGCGCGCGGCGCGCGGCGCGCCTCGTGCAGACGGGCAACGGTGAAATCGATGAAGCGGCGCGTGCGCGCCGGCAGGTGCGCACGCTGCGGATAGTAGATGTACAGGCCGATGCGTTGGCTGGTGTGCTTCGCGAGCAGATGCACGAGCCGGCCCTCGCGCACCAGGGGGGCAGCGATGTAGTCGGGGATCTGGCCGATGCCGACGCCCTCGACGACGGCCTTCGCTTCCGCGTCGACGTCGTTGGTGGTGAAACGCGCGGCCACCTCTGAATAGACGGTCTGATGCCGTTCCGAGTACTCCCAAGGCATCAGCTTGCCGGTGTTCGTGTGGCGAAAGCCGGTGCAGCGGTGCTGCGCGAGATCCTCCCAGCGCCGCGGCCGTCCGTGGAGCTCCACGTAGCCTGGCGAGGCACAGATCCATTGTTCGATGTCCATCAGGCGGCGGGCGACAACGTTGCGGTCCATTGCCGGCCCCATCCGGAACCCGACGTCGATCTTTTCCACAACGATGTCGCTGAGACGGTCGTCGAGTTCGAGATCGACGGCGAGCGCCGGGTATTCCTGCATGAAGGGCGGGAGCAGCGGCTGCACGAGGTGCTGTCCGACCGAGCGAGGCGCCGTAATGCGCAGCGTTCCGCCGACTTCGCGGCGGGACGACTGCAATTCGTCCATCGCCGCCCGGATCGACGCAAGGGCCGGGCGCACCTGGGCAAGCAACTGCGCGCCTTCGTCGGTCAGGCTCAGCTTGCGCGTCGTCCGGTGCAGCAGGCGCACCCCGACCTGCGCTTCGAACTGTCGGATGGTCTTGCTGGTTGCTTGCGGCGCGACGCCTTGCTCGAGTGCGGCGCGGCGGAAGCTGCCCGTTTCCACGACCCGCGCGAGCGTCCACAGTGCTTTCAGTTCGTCCATGAATTCGCATCCGGAAGTTGCGAATGAAACGCTGATTATGCGTCTAGTTAGCCCTCTTTGAGGGGCATAGATTTCGTTCCGGGCCTGACCCATTCACCCACCCGAACGAGGAATCCAAAATGTCCAACGCCAACACCAAAGTCTGGTTCATCACCGGTGCCTCCCGCGGCTTCGGCCTGGAGATCGCTCGCGAAGCGCTTGCCCGCGGCGACCGCGTCGTTGCGACCGCACGCAAGCCCGAGGCGGTCGAGGCCGTCCTCGGGCGGCACGACAACGTGATGAGCGTCGCGCTCGACGTGACGAACGAAGCGAACGCCATCGCCGCTGCCGACGCGGCGGTTGCGCGCTTCGGCCGCATCGACGTGCTGGTGAACAACGCCGGCTACGGGCTGCTCGGCGCCGTCGAGGAGTCGAGCGCCCGAGAAGTCGAGAACCAGTTCGCGACCAACGTCTTCGGCCTGCTGCACGTTACCCGCGCGGTGCTGCCCCATATGCGCCGCGCCCGCAGCGGCCACGTCATCAATGTCTCGTCGATCGGCGGCTATGCTGCCTATCCGGGTTGGGGCGTGTATGGCGCGACGAAGTTCGCGGTCGAAGGGCTGACCGAAGCGCTGGCGCTGGAGCTTGCGCCGCTGGGCATCCGCGCGACGGTCGTCGAGCCGGGCTTCTTCCGCACGGATTTTCTCGATTCGAGTTCGCTCGTGAAGACCGCGGTCGAGCATGCGGATTACGCCGCGACCGTCGGCGAGATGCGGGCACTGATGGCCGGCGCGAACCACCGGCAACCGGGCGATCCGAAGAGGCTCGCGAAGGCCTTCCTGCAGCTGGCCGACAGCGCCGAGCCGCCCGTGCGCCTGCCGCTGGGGACGGACACGGTGACGAAGATCGCGGAGAAGAACCGCTTCGTCGAGGGCGAGCTCGCCGCCTGGCACGCGGTGGCGGTGTCGACCGATCACGACGACGTGGCGCGCGGGTGACGGCTTCGCCCCTGGGTGTGTACAGTGCGACTCTATGCCGGAACGTCGGTGCCGATGCTGGCGATCCAGGTCGGCGCGTTCGCACTCGCCGCAGCCGTGATGCTGCTGATTCCTCGCCAATCACCGGACGCCACCGCGGCGCCGCAGTCAGTGTAGCGTCGCGTGGAACATGTCTTCGGGCAGATGCCAGCTCGCGAACTCCTCCGCGGGTAGCGGCTGGCTGATGAAGTAGCCCTGAGCGACGTCGCACTTGAGCGCGGCCAGGCGAGTCCAAGTCGCCTGGTCCTCGACGCCTTCGGCGATCACGCTGAGGCCCAGGTCGTGGCCGAGGTCGATCGTCGAGCGCACGATCGCGTCCGAGCCTTCGTGCTCGAGCATGCGGCCGACGAAGGACTGGTCGATCTTGATCGAGTCCGTCGGCAAGCGCTGCAGATAGGTGAGGCTGGAGAAGCCGGTGCCGAAGTCATCGATCGCGAGGTGGACGCCCAAGTCCCTGAGGCGCTTGAGTGTCTCGAGCGAACCGCGCGGATCCTCCAGCAGTGCGCTTTCGGTGATTTCGAACTGGACGTTCCCCGCGTCGACGCCCCAGGTGAGGAAGAGCCCGCGGATGCGGTCCACGAGGCGGGAGTCGAGGAGGTCCCTCGTGGATAGGTTGATGGCCAGCGGCACCGCGATGCCGTCGGACTGCCAGGTGTAGACCTGTCGAAAGGCCTCGCCCAGCACCCAGTTCGTGAGCGGTGTGATCAGGCCGGCCTTCTCAGCCATCTTGATGAAGCGGTCCGGCCCGATCAGCCCGTGCTCGGGATGGGCCCAGCGCACCAGCGCTTCGGCGCCGCAGGGGATGCCGGTGGCGATGTCGACCTTGGGCTGGCAGTACAGGCGCAGTTGCTCGTCGGCGATCGCGTGATGCAGCTCGGCGACCAGCGACAGGTTGCGGTTGCAGTCACGGTCCAGGTTGCCGGTGAAGATGGCGAAGTTGCCTGGGCTCTGGCGTGCCTCGCGCGAAGCCAGCGCCGCACGCCGCATGAGGGCGTCCGGGCCGGGGCCGTGGCCGGGGAACAGCGCGATCCCGACGCGCGGCCGCGCGTCGATTGCGAAGCCGGACAGTTTGAGCGGTTGGTCGAAGGCCGCGAGAACGCGGACCGCTCTCTGCCCCGCGCGTTCGGCGTCAGTGTCGCGCCACAGCACTGCAAACTCGTCGTCGCTGACCCGCGCGAGCAGGTCCTCGTCGTCGAGAAGAGGGCGCAGGATTGCCGCAGCCTGGACCAGCAGTTCGTTGCCGTGCTGCGCCCCGAGCAGCTCGTTGACCTCGCGGAACTGGTCGAGCGCGACGATGCTGACGGCAAACGGGCGAGGCGTTCGCGGCGCTCGCGCGATCAACTCGCCGAGTCGTTTGTGGAACAGCGAACGGTTGGGTAGATCGGTCACCGGGTCGTACAGGGCCACGCGCTGCAAGGCCGCTTCGGCCTCCTGCTGGCGATTGCGCGCGCGGAGGGCTCCGATGCCGAACGCCACGTCCTCGGCAAGTTCGCTGAGCACGTTGACCTCCTCGTTCCCGAAGGCGTCCTTGTCGCCGGCGATGATGGTGAGATTACCCTCCACCTGGCCGTCGATGATCAGCGGAAAGGCACTCACGGCCACGTAGCCGCGTTTGCGCTGCTCGGCGTGCAGGAATGCGAGCGCGGGATCCTCCTGCACGAGATGGCTCACGCGCGGTGCGCCGCTGCGGATCGCGAGTGCGGTGGGATGCTTGATGTCGTCGGCCCACGACAGCGGGAAAACCTCCCAGATCCCTTCCTCGGCCCCCGCACACGCCATCATCCGGATGGTCCGTCTCTCGTCGCGGTCCGCGTAGCCGATCCATGCCATGCGGTAACCGCCCTGATCGACGATGGCGTGGCACATGTCCTGTAGCAGGGCTTCTTCGTCGACCGCTCGCGCAAGCGTCCGGTTGCCGGCGCTCAGCGTCTTCAAGGCCCGGTACAGGCGCTTGTAGTCCTCGATGGACACGCAGGCCGCTTCAGGGGGCCGCGTGCTTTCGTCCTTGGCTCCGTCCATGTTCCGCCTCCTTGCAGCCCGATGACCGAGGGGGCTCGCGAGGCGGCACCCGCGCATGCGTTCATCCCCGTCGCGAAGAGACGCGTGAACCACTCCGCAAAGCGCCTCATTTCTTAGTCAGGGAAGTCCGCGGTGCGTTCCATCGTGGCTTGCGCTGACTTGAGTAAAGCTCAAGCAAGTCCGCCCGATTTATCGATTGTCGCGGTTTTGTCGGAAAGCAACCATGGCGTCACTGGCCCGCACGGGCACAGCTGGACAATTTCGACAAGGAGACCGACGTGTCAGCCCAACCTTATCCGCTGTGGAGCACCGCTTCACCGGCTGCTTTGCTTGCTTCGCGCGATCTCGAAAGCGACGAATGGGTATTCCCACCCGTCGCCGACGCGTCGCCGCTCGCCCCACGCCACGCCACCGTGTCGGTGAGCGGGAGCGGGCGGGTGTACAGCTTCACGATGATTCACCCGAACCCGAAGAGCGGCCTGAGCCCGTATGCGCTCGGCTATGTCGATTTCCCCGGACCGGTGCGCATCTTCGGCCGCCTGCAGGGCAAGGACCGGCCCGCGATCGGCGACCGCTATCTGCCGCGGCCGGATGCGGACTTCGGCTACGTCTTCGAGGCCGTCGCGGCCTGAACCCTAGCGAGAGAGCGATATGCAGAACATCTACATGACCGGCGGCGCGATGACCGCCTTCGGACGTCATCCGGGCGTGTTGGCGCCGGAGCTTGCGCAGCAGGCCATCCTCAAGGCGATGGACGACGCGGGCGTCGCGCCGGGTGACATCCAGGCCGTCTATTGCGCGAACGTGCTGGGCGGCATGATCCTCGGCCAGCTCATCGTGCGCGACCTCGGGTTCAAGGGCATCCCCGTCTACAACGTCGAGAACGCCTGCGCGAGTGGCGCGACCGGCGTGCATCTGGCGCGGCACGCGATGCTCGCGGGCCAGTACGACACGGTGCTGGTCTTCGGCATCGAGCAGCTGACGACGCTGGGCGGCGGCACGATCCCGATGCAGCGCAACGACCACAAGACCGACCTATACGCCCGGGCCGGGATGGTGTTGCCGGCCGTGTATGCGATGCGCGGCACGCGCTTCCTGCACGAGCGCGATGCGAAGCCCGCCGATCTTGCCGCGGTGGCGGTCAAGAATCGGCGCCATGGCACCCTGAACGAGTTCGCGCAGCAGCGTACCGAGACGACGGTGGAGGAGGTGCTTGCGTCACGGATGATCGCCGATCCGCTGACCTTGCTGCAGTGCTGCCCGTCGCAAGTCGACGGCGCGGCGGCGGTGGTGTTGAGTACGCGCCGTCCCGACCAGGCGCGTGCCGTGAAGGTGCTGTCCTCGGTCGTCGTGTCCGGCATCCGCGAGGAGGCCGATGACGACATCCTCGATGCGGAGATCACCGCGCGCGCCGCGCGCCAGGCCTACGAGCAGGCCGGCCTCGGGCCCGACGATGTCGATGTGGTCGAGTTGCACGATGCCTTCACGATCGCGGAGCTGCTGTATTACGAGGCCTTGGGTCTGGCCCCGCGCGGGGACGCGGTGGCGCTGCTGAAGTCCGGGGCTACCCGGCTCGGCGGCCGCGTGCCGGTGAATCCGAGTGGCGGCCTGCTGGCGAAGGGGCATCCGCTGGGTGCGACCGGCGTCGCACAGATGGTCGAAGTGATGTGGCACCTGCAGGGACGGGCGGGGGCACGGCAGGTGGAAGGGGCCAAGGTCGGCCTGACGCAGTGCACGGGCGGCGGTATCGCTGGGGTCGATCACGCCGCGTCGTCGGTTCATCTGCTGGGGGTGTGACATGGATCAGAACAGATTCGACACCGGCCATGTCGCGGTCGTGACGGGGGCTGCGCGCGGCATCGGGCTCGGCATCGGGACGAGCCTCGCCCGCGACGGAGTGACGGTGGCTCTGCTCGACCGCGACGGCGCGGCGCTCGACGACGCGGTCGGGGCGCTGAGCGCCGAGGGCTTGAAGGTCATCGGCGTCACGGTCGACCTCACCGACTCGGCAGCGGTCAATGCCGCGTTCGGCGACATCATCGCGCGTGCCGGGCGCATCGACTATCTCGTCAACAACGCGGGTGCGGTGCGCGACACGCGCTTCCTGAAAATGACCGACGAGGACTGGGATCTCGTCGTCGATACGAACTTGCGCTCTCAGTTCCTGTGCTGCCGCGCGGCCCTGCCGGGCATGGTCGAGCGCGGCTTCGGGCGCATCGTGAACCTCTCGTCGCGGGCATGGCTCGGCGGCTTCGGCCAAGCCAACTACTCGGCGGCGAAGGGCGGGGTGGTGAGTCTCACGCGCTCGCTGGCGATCGAGTTCGCAGCCAAGGGTGTCACGGTGAATGCCGTCGCACCCGGCATCGTCGATACGCCGCTGTTTCGCAATTTCGATCCCGACGTCCAGGCGAGGCTGCAGAAATCGGTGCCGGTGCAGCGGATCGGCACCGCCGAGGACATCGCCAACGCGGTCGCCTTCTTCCTCGATCCGAAGTCGTCCTACGTGACGGGACAGACGCTCTACGTGTGCGGCGGGCGAAGCCTGTCGTCGCCGAGCGTGTGAGGAGGGCGCCATGAGTATCCGTTTCGAGACGCAGGGCGCGGTGGCCCTGATCACGATCGACCGGCCGGAGGCGCTGAACGCCCTCGATGTCGCCTCGCTGCGCGCGCTGCGCGCCTTCCTCGTCGAACTGCGGGACCGTGACGACCTGCGCGTCGCGATCCTGACCGGTGCCGGAACCCGCGCGTTCTGTGCCGGCGCCGACCTGAAAGGGACGCAGACGTCGCCGGCGAGCTACCCGGAAGCGCTGTTTCAGGCGCCCGAGCGGGCGGCTGATCTGGGGCTGTACATCCGCCTGATGGACCTCACCGACCTCGGTGTGGGCAAGCCAATCATCGCGGCGGTCAATGGCCACTGCCTCGGGGCCGGTCTGGAGATCGCGCTGCAGTGCGATCTTCGGCTGGCGTCCAGCAACGCGAGCTTCGGCCTGCCCGAGGTCGCGGTCGGATCGATTCCGGCGGTTTCCGGCCTGCATCGTCTCTTGAAGGCAGTGCCGTCGGCGCATGCCATGCAGATGGTGCTGACGGGCGAGCGGATCGGTGGAGAGCAGGCTCTGCGGATCGGGCTCGTCAGCGAAGCGGTGGCGGTTGACGCCCTGCTGGACCGTGCGATGTCGATCGCCGGGCGCATCGCGGCCAACGCGCCGCTCGCCGTGCAGGCGGTGAAGAAGCTTGCGCGGCAGACGAGCCATCTCGGCGAGGCCGACGCGCAGCAACTCACGGAGCTTTACTGGGGCGTGCTGCGCGATACCGAAGACCGCCTGGAGGGACGCAAGGCCTTTGCGGAGAAGCGAAGGCCGAATTACGTCGGCCGCTGACGCTGACGCTGACGCTGCGGCCGGCGATTTCGCACGGCGGCGTGGCCTGCAGGGAACCCATTTCCCGCATGCGCGCCATTGATTGAGTTTTTCTCAAACGTTGGGCTCGGATTAGTCGTTTGAAGCCCGAAAGTTGCAGCACTACGCTTGATTCATGGGACGGCCGGTGTCCGCACGAAGGCCTTCGGAGGCCAGCCGCGGGCACCGACCGATCCCGATAACTTGAAGCAACACCTGGAGGAGACAGCATGTTGATGCGAATCGACAAAACCCTGACGGCGACCGAGCGCGCGGCGGCGCTGGTCGCCGTGGGCCTGATGTTGGCGATCATGTTGGTGGTGAGCGCCGATGTCGTGATGCGCTATCTGTTCAACAGCCCATTCGCATGGGCTTACGACCTGATCGCGCTCTACCTGATGGCGGGCGTGTTCTATTTCGTGCTGGCCGATGCGCATCGGCAGCACGCACACGTCAGCATCGACATCCTGCAGGAGCGAATGGGGCCACGCCTGCGGCATGGCGCCGATCTGGTCACGGCCCTGGTCGGCGTCACCTTGTTCTCGCTGATCGCGTACATCGGGATCGAGCGCACGTGGGAGAGCTTCAACAACGACGAGGTGCTGGCCGGCACGATCGCCTGGCCGATGTGGCTGTCGTCGATCATCGTGCCGATCGGTTCGATTCTGCTCGTGCTGCGGTTGATGCTGCAGGTGGTCGTGCATCTGGCCGGCCTGGCGGGACGCTGCGTGCTGCCGGCCGACGACACCGCCCGCGCAAGCCACTCCGAGGAGATCGCACAATGACCACCGCACTCGTTGTTGCCGCGCTGCTGCTCATGCTGGCGATCGGCACCCCCGTCGGCTTCGCGATGGCGGCGGCCGGTTCGCTCGGCCTCATCCTGACCGGCGGCGTAGATGCGCTGCTCGGCGTGCTGCAGACGACGCCGTTGTCGATCGTGTCTTCCTACGAACTGATCACGATCCCGATGTTCATGCTGATGGCGGAATTCGTGCTGCTCAGCGGCGTCGCCGACGATCTCTTCCGTGCCACGGCGGCGTGGGTGGGCAACATCCGCGGCGGACTCGGCATGGCGACGGCCGTCGCGGGAGCCGGGTTCGGTGCGATCTGCGGCACGAGCACGGCGTCGGCCGCAACCCTGTCGGCGACCAGCCTGCCAGCGATGCTCAAGCATGGCTACGAGCCGAAACTCGCAGCGGGCGTCGTGGCCATCTCCGGTACGCTGGCCATGCTGATCCCGCCCAGCATCGCGATGGTCGTCTATGGGCTCATCGCCGACGTCAACATCGGCAAGCTGCTGGTCGGCGGCGTGATTCCCGGTCTGCTGGTGACCCTCGTGATCATGGGTACGGTGTGGTTCCTGGTCTGGCAGGACCCGGCACGGGCACCGTCGTCGGGAAAGACGCCGCTGTGCGAGCGGTTGCGCCTGCTGCGCATCGTCGGCCCGATGATTGCGCTGTTCGGTGCCGTGACGGGGATCATCTACTCGGGTATCGCCACGCCCACCGAAGCGTCGGCCCTGGGCGCCTTCGTTGCGATGCTGCAGGCCTGGCGCAGCGGAAAGATGACCGCGGAGGGGCTGCGTCGTGCGGTTCTCAAAGCCGCCCACGGGTCCTGCATGATCGTGATGATCCTGCTCGGCGCCAGCATCTTCGGCTACTTCTTCGCGCTCACCCAGGTCTCGCAGGACCTCGTGCAGTGGGTCGGCGGACTCGACGTGTCGCGCTGGGTCGTGCTGTTACTCCTCCTGTGCGGCTACATGCTGCTGGGGGCGTTCATGGACCAGATCGCGATCCTGATCCTGACCGTGCCGATCGTCGTTCCGCTGGTGCAATCGCTTGGCTTCGACCTCGTGTGGTTCGGCGTGATCATCATCGTCGTCGCCGAGATGGGCATGGTGACGCCGCCGGTCGGGCTCAACTGCTTCATCGTGTCGCGCTATTCCGGTCGGCCGGTTGGGGAGGTGTTTCGCGGCACGACGCCGCACGTTGTCGCCCACCTTGCCGCGATCGCGCTGCTCGTCGTCTTTCCGCAGCTGATCCTGTGGCTGCCCTCGCACATGCAATAGAGCATCGATCGAGATGCCTGCCAATCGTCCCCTGAGGAGACCCATCATGAACCGTCATCGTAATTCCCACCCCGCGTCGGTTACTCCCGCCGCGCGCCTTGCAGGTGTCGTGCTGCTCGGCCTTCCACTCGTCGCCTTCGCACCGCGCGGTGAGGCCCAGGAAAGCAGGATCGAACTGCGCATCGCCGATTCGCTGCCAGCCGGGCACATCATCGCGGAGAACCTGACCAAGCCGTGGATGAAGCTCGCCACCGAGCTGTCCGGCGGGCGCCTCGTCTTCAAGTACTACCCCGCCGAACAGATGGGGAAGGCCAAGGACATGCTGACGCTGACGCAAAGCGGCGTCATTGACATCGGGTATGTCGGCCCGTCCTACATCTCCGAGAAGATGCCGCTGTCGGCCGTCGCCGAGCTGCCGGGTGCGGCGACCAACGCGTGCCAGGTGATGCGCGCGTACTGGTCGCTGGCGAAGGACGACGGTCCCTTGTATACGAACGAGTTCAAGCCGAATCGCATTCGCCCGCTGCTGGTGGCGGCGCTGCCGCCCTATCAGATCGTCCTTGGCAGTTCGAAGAGCGTCAGTTCGCTGAAGGATCTGGAGGGAACCAAGCTGCGCGCGAGCGGCGGGGCTCAGAACCTGACGCTCGACCGGCTCAACGTCATCCCCGTGCGCATGTCGCCGCCGGAGATCTACGAGTCGATGTCGCGCGGCACCATCGACGGCACGCTGTTCTCCTTCGTCAGCGTCGAGTCGTACAAGCTGACCCCGCTCACGAAGACCGCCACGGTGGGCAGCAATTTCGGCACGGTGCTGGTCACCTATTCGATCAGCGACGCCAAGTGGGCGAAGCTGCCGCCCGAGGCGAAGCGGGCGCTCATCGAGGCCGGCGACCGGACGGTGCAGTCCGCCTGCGCGGCCTTCGACGCCCAGGAGCGAGCGGCGGGCGAAAAACTCAAGAGCGCCGGCGCGCAGCTCGTCGAGTTCAAGGGTGCCGACGGCGCTGCCTTCGGCCGCATCGCCGACGAGGTGGCAAGTGCCTGGGCGGCCGACCTGGACAAGCGCGGCAAGCCTGGAACGGCGACGCTCACGGCATTCCGCGACGCGCTGGCAAAGGCGAAATAGATCATGGCTGCGGCAATCATCGACCCGCCGGTTGCCCGACAACCGGATTCGCCCCCGCTCCGGGACGAGACAGGAATGTCAGCGGTGCTCGAGACATCGCTCGACAACCCCTTGCTGGAACACCTCGGCGTCCGCCTCGTCGGCGTCGACATGGGGCGCTGCGCGCTGGAGCTCGACCTCGAACCGCGTCACCTCAACCGCCAGGGGAGCCTGCACGGGGGTGTCATTGCCACGCTGCTGGACGCCGCCTGTGGTTATGCCGGGCTGAAGAGCCCGCAGGGGCTGCTCGGCCACGCCGTCACCGTGATGCTCAACATCGCCTACCTGAACAAGGTCGCGGCGGGGCGCGTGCGTGCAGAGGGCCTCGTCACGCGCACCGGGCGCAGCCTGTATTTCGCCTCGGCGGAACTCGCAACGGCGGAGGGCGTGGTCGTCGCCACCGCGCAGGGAACCTTCAAACGCAACATCCCCAGCCAGGAGACATGAAGATGTTACGCAATGCTCTCGACGGCCTGACCGTCCTCGACTTCACTCAGATCGGCGCCGGCCCGACCTGCACGATGCTCATGGCCGACATGGGCGCACGCGTGATCAAGGTCGAGGCCCCGGCAGGCGAACTCGGCCGCGGCCTCGGGCCCGCCTGGATCGGCAAGGACAGCGCGCTCTTCCATGCCTTCAACCGCAACAAGCTCGGCGTCGCGCTCAACCTCAAGTCGCCGGATGGCATCGCGGTCGCGAAGCGCCTGATCGCCGATGCGGACATCGTCGTCGAGAGCATGCGACCCGGCGTCATGGCGCGGCTCGGCCTCGGTCACGAGCAGCTCGCGGACGAGCATCCCGCGCTCATCTACTGCTCGATCTCCGCCTACGGTCAACGCGGCCCCTACGCCGATCGCGCCGGCGTCGACGGCATCATCCAGGCCGACTCCGGCCTGATGAGTCTGATCGGCATTGCCGGCAGCGAACCCTGCAAGGTCCAGGCGCCGGTAGTCGACGTCATGACCGGCTACGTCGCCTGCATGGGAATCCTCGCCAAGCTCGCGCAGCGCGACCGGGACGGGCAGGGCGGCCACCTCGACGTAAATCTGCTCAACTCGGCGCTCGCGCTGCAGCAGTCGTCGATCGCGAGTTACTTCGCCGACGGCGAACTGCCCGTCCGCTCCGGCAGCGCCGCCCCCTACTCGGCCCCCAACCAGGCCTTTGCGACGGCCGACGGCTGGATCATGGTTGCCGCATACACGCCGGCACGATGGGAACGCCTGTGCCAACTGCTCGGCCTGTCCGAGCTGATCGCCGACGCCCGTTTCGCCACGTCGCCGCTGCGCGTTGCGCACCGCACGGAAATGGTGGAAGCGCTGACAAAGGTTTTCCGGACGCGTCCGACCGAAGACTGGCTCCCGCTCCTGACGGACGCCGACATCCTTTGCGCCCGTGTCGCGACCTACGAGGACGTGATGGCGCACCCGCAAGTCGCCGCCAATCTGATGATGAGCGCGGTGCAGCACCCCGAACTGGGAGAGATCCGAATGCCGGGCTTTCCGATCAACAGCACCCAGGCGAATTCACTCGCTTCAACACCTGCGCCGGCCTGCGGCCAACACACGCGCGACGTTCTGCGCTTAGCCGGGTATTCGGATGTCGATGTCGATGTGCTGCGGGAATGGGGCGCGATCCATTGCGGGGAGAAATGTGCTCAGGCGCCCGCGCGTGAGCAGGCGGTCACGCAATGACGCGAGGAGTCTGGAGCGATCGCCGTTTTTCAACCCCATGCAGAGGTTTCGCGTCCGTCGGCAATTTGACAAAGTCATTCACCGATACGGATCTTCGGTGTTACCGACATCCCTACGCGCAGCTTCGCCGCCGCGGGCTGACCGGGATCGATGCGAATGCGCACGGGCAGGCGCTGGACGATCTTCGTGAAGTTGCCTGTGGCATTGTGTGGCGCAACGGCGGAGTAGCTGGCTCCGCTGGCCGGTCCCAGGCTTTCCACCGCTCCTTTCAGCGCTGCGCCCGGCAAGGCATCGACCTCGATATCCACGGCTTGACCCGCCTGTACGCGCGCGAGTTGCGTCTCCCGGAAGTTGGCCGTGATGTAGACGGCATCGAGCGGAACAATTGCCAGCAATGGTTTCCCGGCATTGACGAAAGCACCGACGCGTAGCGATTTCTGCCCGATCGTGCCGCCGATCGGTGCCGTGATGCGGGTATAGGAAAGCTTCAGTTCTGCGGCGGCTTGGGCGGCTTGCGCGTGGGCAAGAGCCGCCCTGGCTTTCCCAAGATCAGCTCGCAGAATGTCCACTTGCTGCCGGGCGACCTCAAGGCCCGCCAGGTCCTTTTCCCGGCTGGCCAATTGAATGCTCAACTGAGCTTCGGCCTGTTGCAGCGCTTGCACGGTGCCCGAACCGTCGTTGGCCAAGTTGCGGTAACGCGCATGATTCGCTCTGGCCAGTTCAAGCGCCGCCTCGTCTGCGGCAACTGCCGCGCGTGCTTGGCGTATTGTGGTTTCCTGTTGAACCACGCGCGCCTCCAGGCTGGCGATGCCGGCCTGGGCGCTGGCGACCTGGGCCTTCGCCGCGGTCACCACGACGACGAAATCACGGTCGTCGATGGTGGCGAGCAGGTCCCCTTCCCTTACCGGCTGGTTGTCCTCGATCAACACCCTGTCAACCGTTCCTGACACCTGCGGGGCTACCGTGGTGAAGTCCGCCTGCACGTAGGCATCATCCGTAGACTGGGTCGATCCGCTGGATTCGGCGCGATTGAGATAGAGAACACTGCCGATCGCCACTGCGAGCAGCAGCGCCGCACTGATGATCGTGGCTGTCTTCGGTAATGTCATGGAGGCTTATCCCTGTGAGGAAGTTGAAACAGAAGATGGGGACGAGGCAGCGCGCAAGTCGGGTGCGGGAACGTAGGTCAGGCGCAGCACGAGCGGAATCAAAAGGAGTGCGAGAACGCCCAGTACCCGATAGGCGTCGGCGACCGACAGCACCAGCGACTGCTGGCCGATGATGCTCATCATTTCGGAAGGCTCGGGCGGAAGCGCGAGGGAATTACCCACCAGAGCAGCATGGTCCAGCAGCATTTCCGCATGGAAGCGGCTCCGCGCGGTCATGAGCTGTCCCACCACCGCTGCGCCGCCCAGTGACCCGAAGGCGCGCAGCGTGTTGATGACGCCGGACACATAGGGCCCTTCTTGGGGCTGCACAACGCTGGTGGCGAGAAATAGCATCGATACTACCGCCATGGGCTGGCCAAGGGCTTGCAGCGTTTGCGCCACTACGAACTGGTCGCGGTTCCAGTCGGAGGTCAATTGCGCGCCGGAAACGCACGCGAGTGCGATCAAGAACAGCCCCGACGCGAACACGACGCGCGCATCGACCCACCTCTGGTACAGCAGCACTGCGACCACAGGCCCCAGCACCAGTTGCGGCAAGGCGACGGTCAGACCGATCGACGCCAGCTGGCGGGGCCGGTAGCCCTGGAGAGGCCCGAGATAGTTGGCCGGCAGTAGCGAGCTGGACATCAGCACCACGAGCAGGACGACAAACAGAATGAAGCCCAGTCCCAGGTTCCGACGTCCCAGGATCTGCAATTTGATGAACGGCGACGGGTGGTACCACTCGGACAGCAGGTAGATGGCCAGCAGGGTCAGCCCAGCCATCAGCGACACCGTGATCAAGGACGAATGAAACCACTCCAGCCGTACGCCTTGATCCAGTGCGACGGCAATCATGCCGAGCGCCGGTACGCCACATGCCATGCCCGACCAATTGGCCTGCCTGAAGCGTGCGATCTGGATGGGCTCGCGCGGCAGCCCCCAGCCCACTAACAATGCGGCGGCGACGGCGAGGGGAACGATCTGCCAGTACACCCAGCGCCAGTCGAGTAAGCCATCCGTCCAGTGTCCGGCCAGCCAGATCGAGAGATTGGGCGCGAAGGTGGCGGTCATCGCATACAGCGCCAGTCCATACAGCCGAACGGGTGTTGGCAGGAATTTCAGGGCCGCCATCATCAGCAATGGGATCGTCGTGCCGCTGGCAATGCCTTGCAGAAAGCGCAGGGTCAGCAGCAGGTTCAGATCGTGGATGAAGGGCAGGATCACCGCCAGCAGCGTGCAAGTTCCGAGCACCCACAGTTCGAGGCGGCGGAGCGTCAGCGTAATGGCAAACCACGCCGAAAATGGCATGGCAATCAACTCCCCGGCGCTGTACACCGTGGTCAGCCAGGAGGCGTCGTCGAGGCCCAAACCGAGTGCACCGCGTATATCTGCCAGCGCCAATGCGCCGACGCGGTTGTTGAACCCCGCCATCATGGCGGCGAGGAAAATGCCAAGCAGTCCTGCCATGGGGCGTTTCGATGACTTGGCCAAGGGCGCCCCGGTAGCAGGGCCGCCCGCTGTTTGCGACAATGCGGCGCCACTCATTGATTGGCCTTTGCCGGTGAAGTGACGCGCGACGCAATGGCAACCGCGCGATCCGATGAAGGCTCTGCCGAATCCCCACTGGCAACCCGCGACGAAGTCTTGAGTGCGTCCGGATCCCAACCGCCGCCCAGCGACTTGTACAGATTGACCAAGGTGAGCGCGGCGTTGGTTGCGCTGGCATTGAGACCGGTTTGGCTGGCAAGCAGGTTGCGCTGCGCAGTCAGTACGCTCAGATAGTCGGCGGCGCCTTCCTGATAGCCGCGCTCGGCAGCGTGAAGTGCCTGCTTGTTCTGCTCATAGGAATCCGACAAGTCGGCGTGCTGGCGCTGTTGGGCCGCCCAGGCATCCAAGGCGTTGTCCACTTCATGCCAGGCTCGCAATACCGTTTGCCGATACGCCAGAGCGGCCGTTTTTTGCCGTGATTCGTTGAGCGCCAGGCGCTGCGTCAATCGACCACCCTGGAAAATGGGTAGGTAGACCGTCGGACCGACGGAAAAGAAACGGGAATCCCAACTATCGAGATCGCCGCTTTCGAAGGCTTCCACGCCGATTCGCCCTCTCAAACCAATACGGGGGTAGAAGTCAGCTTTGGCCACACCGATGGCTGCTGTGGCCGCATGGAGCTGAGCTTCGGCGCGCAGAATGTCGGGTCGCCTGCGAGCCAGTTCAGAAGGGACGCCGACCGGCACGCTGGTTGGAAGCGAAGGCAAGGGCATGGTCTCGCGCAGTTGCACATCGAGTGCGCGCGGCTTTTCCCCCAACAACAGTGCAAGGGTATTCATCAGGGTGTTGCGACGCTGGATCAGCTCCGGAACCATCGCCTTGATCGTGGCCCACTGCGCGTGAGCGGACGAGGTTTCGAACCGAGTAGCGACGCCGTGACGCACGCGATTTTCGGCCAGCCTGAGGGTCCGCTCGGCAACGGTCAGATTCTGCCGAGCAATGTCCAGTTGGGCCTGCGTTCCGCGCAACTGCAAATAGGTTCGAGCCACTTCGGCCGACAAGGCCACCCGTGCCGCTTCGCGGTCATATACCGTGGCCTCCAAGGCCGCTGCTGCGCCCTCGCGTGCGCGTCGCGCGCGGCCCCACAGGTCGATCTCCCAACTGGCATCGAATCCGAGCTGCCAGAAATCGCTGGGGCTCGTCGGTGCACCCAGTGCGGCGAACTTTCCATGTTCGCTGAGCGCCTCACGCATGTGGCTGCCGCTGGCCGCCACGCTGGGCCGCAACTGCGAGGAGACAATTCCCAGTTGCGCCCGGCTTTGCTCAATGCGTTCGGACGCCATTTGCAGATCGAGGTTGTCCGCCTGCGCACGCAATTGCAGTTCGGCGAGCACTGCGTCGTTGAACAGCAGCCACCACCGGGAGGGAATGTCGGAATCGGACGTCGGGGCGACATCGGCATAGTCCGCCCTGGGCACCAGCGCCACTTCGTGAAGCCCGCTTTCAGGCTTCACGAAGTCGGGGCCAACCGCACAGCCCGCCAGCGAGGCTGCGCATAGCGTCGCGCTTGCGCACCGCCGTAGTTGTGAAAGCACCGGGTGTGAGGTCATTGCAGCGTCCCGTTAAAGGAAGGCATAGCGGCGGTGCCGCCGTCAGCGAACCGGCATCGAGATCGGTTCGTCGCCGTTCTTCAACAGGACAACCAGAAACTTGGCGGGCTCGGTGAGGCTGGCGTTGCGCGAGATCGTGTGAATATCGTCCGGGCCTTCGTAGAAGGTCTGGCCCGGTGTCAGCGTGACGGATTTGCCGCCGCGCACACCCATCACGATCGAACCTTCGAGCACATAGACGAATGCGTGCGCATTGTGACGATGCACGGAGCTTTCTCCGCCGGGCGCATAGTCGACCGTGATGACGACTCCGTCCTTGCCTGGATAGTCGGCCAGCGCTTTGCTCATCAGCGGTGTCACGTGCGCCGGGGGCGGGGGCTGCTCGGCGTCGGCGGCGCCGGTTGCCAACAGCAGCACCATGGAAAGGGTTCGGAAGTTGAGCATCGCGTGTTTCTCCTGGTGGGTTCGTGTGGGGCGGTGGTGGGCCGTCAGCCCGCTATTTCCCGCCCGGTGGTGGCGTCGGCTTATCCTTGCGCCGACGAGCGGCTGAGCCAGTTGTGGAAACGTGTCGGGCCGACCCGCGCGCCGTCGCCGGCAACCAGCGATCGATCGTCCAGCTCGCTGCCGAAATAGCGCGCATGGACGTCAGCGATCACCTCACGCATGTCCTTGCGCGCGCTGAGTAGCTTGCGGGCAAGCTCGTCGAGCGGGAATCGGTCGGGGCCGCCCACCTCGACGGTGCCATTCACGGGCGCCCCGACCGCCAGATCGGCTAGCACGGCCGAGACGTCGTCCGCCGCGATGGGCTGGATCAGCGCGGGCGAAATGCGAATCGCGCCGCCGTCGGCGCTCGAGTCGACAATGCCGCCGATGAACTCGAAGAACTGCGTCGCGCGCAGGATGGTGTAGGGAAGCTTCGACGCCTTGATCAGGTTTTCCTGGGCCACCTTGGCGCGGAAGTAACCGTTGTCGGGAAGGCGATCGGTGCCGACGATGGAGAGCGCGACGTGATGCTCGACGCCGGCGGCGGCTTCCGCGGCAAGCAGGTTGCGGGTGGACGTTTCGAAGAACTCCAATACGGCCTGGTCTTCGAACGAGGGTGAGTTGCTCACGTCGACCACGACCTGGGCGCCTGCAAGCGCTTCGGCCAAACCCTGTCCGGTGATGGTGTTGACGCCCGCGCGGGGCGATGCGGCCGTCGTCTCATGCCCATTGCGACGCAGCCTGTCTACAATGTTCGAACCGATAAGGCCGGTACCGCCGATAACCACGATTTTCATGCTCTGCTCCTCGACTGAGTGTCGATCACTCCATTGCGGCGATCGATGACTGCAGTGTGCTCGGCAGGTGGGCCGAAAACTTTGCCGACTTCTTGGGTTTTCCTTGGATTTGGCTCGCGTGTCTTTCCAGAACCCATGGAGTTACCGAGCCCTGAATGCTTCTAGTGTTTGACGACTGCGTGCTTGATCTCGACCGGCGGGAGCTCTCCCGGGCGTCCGGGATCGTTGCGACTGCGCCCAAGGTTTTCGATCTGCTGGTGTACCTGGCGGAGCGCCGCGAGCGCGTCGTCAGCCGGGACGACCTGATCGATGCCGTATGGAGCGGCCGGGTCGTCTCGGAATCCACCCTGGCCAGTCACATCAACGCCGTGCGCAAGGCCGTCGGCGACGACGGTCAGCAACAACGGGTGATTCGAACCGTTGCCCGCAAGGGGTTCCGGTTCGTCGCCGAGGTCAGGGAAATCGCGTCATTGGAGGGCGCTGCTGCGCCGGGTGCCGAATCCGCCGGATCGGTCGAAGTCCCGGCGTCTGCGCCGGCCCTGCCTGCCAAACCGTCGATTGCCGTCCTGCCCTTCGCGAACTTGAGCGGGGACCCGGAGCAGGAGTACCTCGCCGACGGCGTGGTCGAGGACATCATCGCGGCCTTGTCGCAAAACCGCTGGCTTTTCGTCGTCGCGCGCAATTCGAGCTTTACGTACAAGAATCGTGCGATGGACGTGAAACAGGTCGGGCGCGAGTTGGGCGTTCGCTACGTGCTGGAAGGCAGCTGGCGCAAGGCAGACAATCGCGTGCGCATCACGGGCCAACTGATCGATGCCACAACCGGGGCGCACCATTGGGCTGGCCGCTTCGAAGGGGTGCTGGGAGACATCTTCGAGCTGCAAGATCAGATCACCGAGACGGTGGTCGGTGCGATTGCCCCCCAGCTCGAGCGCGCGGAGATCGAGCGTGCGCGGCACAAGCCGACCGACAGTCTCGACGCCTACGATTACTATCTGCGCGGGATGGCCAGGCTGCATCACGGTACCAAGGAGGCCATCGATCAGGCGCTGACCCTCTTCCTCAAGGCAATCGAGTTCGATCCCGACTTTGCGTCAGCCTACGCGATGGCGGCGTGGTGTCACTGTTGGCGGAAGATCAACGGCTGGATGAGCGATCACCCGCAGGAGGTGGCGGAGGGTATCCGACTGGCTCGCCGGGCCGTCGAGTTGGGCAAGGGCGATGCGGTGGCCCTCACGAGAAGTGCGCATGCACTTGGCCATCTTGCCGACGACCTTCCTGGCGGCATTGCATTGCTGGACAGGGCGCTCGTGCTCAATCCCAATCTCGCGGCGGCGTGGTTCCTCGGCGCGTTTCTCAGACTCTGGCACGGCGAAACGGAAGAAGCGGTTGAGCACTTTGCACACGCCATGCGTTTGAGCCCGCTTGATCCCGAGCTGTATAGGATGCAGGCCGGACTGGCGGCCGCGCATCTCTTCATGGGGCACTTCGACACCGCATCGTCCTGGGCGGAGAAGGCATTACGGGAGCTGCCAAGCCTGCTGCTGGCGGCCGCCACCCTCGCGGCCAGCCATGCGCTCGCGGGGCGGGCGGCGCAAGCGCAGCACGCGATGGATAATTTGCGCCAGCTCGACCCACGCTTGCGGCTCTCCAGTCTCGCGGATTGGCTACCGATCCGCCGGCGGGAGAATGTCATCACGTTGGTGGACGGCCTACGCAGAGCGGGCCTGCGGGAATAAAGCCCTTCTGCAAGGCTTTCGATTGGCGCACTGCAAGGGGCTCCAACATCGGATCGCCCGTCCTTGGCCGAACGGGACGAGGCTTCCGCCACTGCGCACTTGCGTGCGCTTCGGGCAGAATTGCGCGAGATGCTCGAGACGTTGCGCGGGCCCCCAGGCAATCTGTTAATGGTGACGGCGAGAGGCAACTTTGGAAAAGTTGGACGTCCTGCGCAGGGTCGATGATGGGGTTTCTCCGAACAGGCACTTGTAGTAGGAGGAAAACATTCCCATGTGCCAGAACCCCCATTTGCAGGCAATGCCGCTAATCGAGTCCTCCGGAGTGGCGCGCAGCAATTCCTTGCGGACACCGTGGAGCCGAACATAGCGCAGGAACGTCGTGATGTTGATTCCCAGCACGTTGATGAATGCGTGGTGAAGTCCTCTTCGGCTCATCTTCAGATAAGAGCTGAGTTCGGCAACCGTTGGCGGATTCTCTCGATTGGCGATCACGTAGCTGCGTGCCCGCTCAACAATTGCGCGTTGGACCGAATGCGAGGTGCGAGGCGACTCTGTTTCCTGGGATCGTGCCCGCAGGGCATTTAGCGATGCATTCATTACCGTTTCGGCAACTGACTGCGCCGACGCACTGTGCTCAAAGATCTCGGGAGTCGAAGCCACTGAGGAAAGCACCGTTTCGAGCATCACGCGGTAGGTCTGAGCAGCATCCCCGGGCAAGGCGGCCGCATGCGACTTTGAAATCAATGGCAGTACATCCACTGCTGCGGAGTCCTGAGCGAACGAGTCAAATGCGTTGCAGTCGATGACCGTGACAAGAATCGTTGACTCCATAGGAGTCCGAAAATGAAGTTCCTCATTCGGGCAGAGCGTAATCAATGAATCGCGCTCCAAATGGCGTCCCTGCCAATAACCGTTGGGAGTTACGGAGGCAGGCACTCCTATCGTATAACTGTCGCAACGAGGGCTTGCCTTCTCATCGACGGATTGGCGGATCGTTTCCTTGAAGACCTGCATCGGACCCACCGTGGCTTCGATTATTTCCCCCTCGAAAGCGCCCTGTGAGAGTTGAAGATAGTCCTGCGACCAGTCGCGAAGGCTCGCGGCATGCTCGCACGCATCATTGGTCGAGATGATCGACACCCGTTCGTTTCGCCGACGCGGCGTCTCCCGGTCCTGAATCAGGCCAGAGTTCATTGTAGTTTTGTCTCCTCATGTGCTGCCGCGAGAATGCGGCCCCTTGCCCGACGGACCCGAGACGGTGAAGCAGTCCCCATCGCGCGCCGAACATGACGGTGCTAGCAGCACCAGCGAGATACATCTTAGGTGCTAGGCCAAGGCGACAACAAGCACCTTTGCCCGCGCAATCAACAGTAAGGCCGATTCTTGATAGCCCTGATGCGGGCGTGGCCGTTTCGCGATACACCGAATGCAGGCTCCGCCCTAGCATCCTCCCCACAGACCTGCGCGCCGTGGAAGCGTTCCGGTGCCGCGGGAGGTTAAACAGGGGGAGGACATGGATAGCGCCGTGCCGGATATCGCAGGTATGACTCGGGAAGTCGCAGTTCGGGCTCCGGAAATTGCCGTTTCTGTTGTCGATGCGTCCTCCCTGATCAAGACCGATGGCAGTACGCATTGGCGCCGGACGCTGGCCGATTCGGCGCTTGGAAATTTGTTCGAAAAACTAGCGCCGACCCATGTCTATCTCGGCAGTGAATTCTGCGAGCACTTGATCCCCGCGTCGCGTTCCTTGCTCAACGCGCTGGGAGTGGCGACCGAGTTGAATTGCCGCCTTTCACTGCTTACGCCGATTTCAGCGCCAGCCGATCTCCGGACCCTCGGTAAGCTATTGCCGCACCTACCTGACGAATCGGAGGTGATCGTGAGTGACTGGGGAACTGCTTACTTCATCCGGGAGCACTTCCCGAACCTGACGCTGGTCGCAGGGCGGATTCTATGTCGCATGGGGAAGGATCCGCGCATTCCCGCGGCCTATTCAGCTTTGTCTGCGCCCTTCGATGCGCGGCCAATGAAGGCCATGCTTGCGCGCCTCGGTTTTGTGCGAATGGAGGTTGATGTGCCGATCTTCGACTCACGACGGGCACTGTCATCGCTGCCGCTGCCGGGCAGCGTTCATGTCCCGTTCGCGTGTGTAGCGAAGGGAAGGATGTGTCGAATCGGCTCGACTGCAATGCGAGGCGTCGAACGATTTGCTGTGGGACGTCGCTGCCGGAAGGAATGTCTGCGGGTGAGCGCGAGACTTGCGCGACCGCATGCAGACGACCAACGGCAGGTGTTTCAGTTGGGTAATTCGATCGTGAGCCGGGTGACTGACGAGATGCTCACTGCCGTCCTGGATGCTGTCAATAGCGGATCTGTTTCACGGCTCGTCGTCCCTGGGGATCCGATATGAGAATTGTTGCCCCGATTTCAAGAGTGGAGGAAGTGGCGCTCCTGGCTCGCGAAGGAGCAAACGAGCTCTATTGCGGATTCGTCCCGGACGATTGGGTTGGCCGATTCAAGGTGCGAAATGCGAACCGCCGCCCCTCAGGAAACCTCCGCAGTCTGCGTGAGCTTGAGGCGGCAATAAGCTCGGCCCGGCAGAGCGGTTGCACGCTTTCACTCGTGCTCAACGCTCAGAGCTATTCGGATGAACAGCTTGAGGCGGCAGTCGAAATGGGGAAACTCTTCATCGAACGCGGGGGGGATGCGCTGATTGCGTCGGATCTGGGCCTGATCAGCGAGCTTTCCCTGCATCTTCCACTGCGACGCATTCATGTCAGCTCGGTCGCGACTTGTCGTAATGGCAGTGCGGCGCGCCTTTGCAGGGATCTGGGGGCCTCGCGATTGATCCTGCCTCGCGATGTCACGATCGAGGAAGCATGTGAAATTGCGGCGGAGGTCCCGGATCTGGAGACCGAGGTATTCATCCTCAATGACGGCTGCGTGTTCGAGGAGGGCGCCTGCAGCACTGTTCATCTACCCCAGCGCATGGGCGGTCCGATCTGTCTCGATCGCTATGTGAGCGACTATCGCCCGCGGGGCGCGAGGAAGCTGTCGGTGGCGCTGTGCCAGAGCCTCCGGGAAAACGATCAGGAATACGAGAAGTGGCTCTGGTATCGCTTCTCCTGCGGATTCACGACGAACGAGCAGGGCATGGCGTTCGGCCCCTGTGGCCTCTGTGCATTGCCAAGATTATTGAATGGCGGCGTTGCGGCCGTGAAGATCGCTGGCAGGGAAGCGCCAACCGCAAGAAAGCTTGCCAGCGTTCGGATGGTGAAGGCTGTGCTCGATCGCGTCGAGGCAGGTGAGCATGGGGAAGAAATCGTGCGTCTTGCACAGAATCTGCGCCCGTCCGTCGAGCACTGCAGGACGGGGTACATGTGCTACTACCCCGAAGTGCTACGAAAGGCCGTGTATTGAACGGGCTTTTGGATTGATCACGGAATCTGGTCGCATCCGACTTGGGATGACCGACCGCTCTATGGACGATTTGTCCAAATACCACTGCAACAGGAGACATAAAGCAAATGATCTATGAGATGCCCGGCAAAGCAGGCGCCAAGGTTCAGTTCAAGACCCGCTACGACAATTTCATCGGCGGCAAGTGGGTCGCGCCGGTGCGCGGCCAGTATTTCGAAAACGTCACGCCGATCTCCGGCCGGCCGTTCTGCCAGGTCGCCCGCTCCACCGAGGAAGACATCAATCTCGCCCTCGATGCCGCCCATGCCGCGGCCGACAGGTGGGGACGCACTTCTGCGGCCGAGCGCGCCAATATCCTGCTCAAGATCGCCGACCGGCTGGAAACCAATCTCGAAATGCTGGCCTACGCCGAGACCGTCGACAATGGCAAGGCGATCCGCGAGACCCTGAATGCCGACATTCCGCTGACGATTGACCATTTTCGCTACTTTGCCGGCTGCCTGCGCGCGCAGGAAGGCGGCATCAGCGAAATCGACGAACACACCGTGGCGTACCACTTTCACGAGCCCTTGGGCGTCGTCGGCCAGATCATCCCCTGGAATTTCCCGATCCTGATGGCGGCATGGAAGCTTGCACCCGCGATCGGCGCCGGCAACTGCGTGGTGCTGAAGCCCGCCGAATCGACCCCGGTTTCCATCATGGTGTTGGTCGAGCTCATCGCCGACCTGCTGCCCCCCGGCGTGCTCAATGTCGTCAATGGCCTCGGTCGCGAAGCTGGTATGCCGCTGGCAACCAGCAAGCGCATCGCCAAGATCGCATTTACCGGGTCCACCGCCACCGGCCGGGTGATCGCCCAAGCTGCTGCGCAGAACCTGATCCCGGCGACGCTCGAACTCGGCGGCAAGTCGCCGAACATCTTCTTCGAGGACATCGTAGCGGCGGACGATGCCCTCTTCGACAAGGCGGTCGAGGGCATGGTCCTGTTCGCCTTCAATCAGGGTGAAGTGTGTACCTGCCCCTCGCGCGCGCTGATCCAGGAGTCGATGTACGACCAGTTCATGGATCGAGTGTTGGCCCGCGTGAAGGCGATCAAGCAGGGCAGTCCGCTCGATACCGAGACGATGATGGGCGCGCAGGCCTCGACCGATCAGATGAACAAGATCCTGTCCTACCTGGAGGTGGGCCGCCAGGAAGGCGCCGAACTTCTGATCGGCGGCGACCGCGCCCGTCTCGGGGGTGAGTTGGCGGAGGGCTACTACATCCAGCCGACGCTGTTCAAGGGCCACAACAGGATGCGCATCTTCCAGGAGGAGATCTTCGGGCCGGTGCTGGCCGTGACGACCTTCAAGGACGAAGCCGAAGCGCTCGAGATCGCCAACGACACCCCTTACGGCCTCGGCGCCGGCGTGTGGTCGCGCGACGGCAGCCGTGCCTACCGCATGGGCCGCGGCATCAAGGCCGGACGCGTGTGGACCAACTGCTACCACGCTTACCCGGCCCACGCCACTTTCGGCGGATACAAGGAGTCCGGCATCGGTCGCGAAACGCACAAGATGATGCTCGACCACTATCAGCAGACCAAGAACCTTCTCGTGAGCTATAGCCCCAACGCCCTCGGGTTCTTCTGAACGCAACACAGGTAACGCGCTCGGGTTTTCCGAGCGTGTTACCAGGTATTCACGCTCGAATTCTTGCGGGGCCGGATCCGGCCCCTTTCCGGACCAGGTTTGTCTTGTTGTTCATCTCTCCTTCTCTTCCGATCAACGGATGAGATTCACGGGCGGCTCCGGCCGCCCGTTTTTTTTTGCCACGAATCAAGCGCCCTATTTTCTGCAAAGAATTTTTCGGTGCCCGTGTGAATCACTGAAGGCCGGATTTTGATATTCGCAACATCGAGTTTGGCCGATTCACGATAACCCCCATATCGCTTCAGCTCATAAAGTTTCGAGACGACGGAGCTCACCAAGACACCCCCGTCGCGTGATTCGCAAAAGCGTTGATTTGTGTAATTGCACTTAAGGCAGATTCTGGAGGAGATACACAATGGGAATAACCAATGCAGTCATGAAACCGTCCCGTCGCGCTTTGCTTGCGATTGCGGGGTTTCTGACGCCGCTCGTCTCAACCGGTGGCGCATGGGCTGCCGTATCGGCCGAGGCGCTGGTCAACAGCAAGTGCGCCTCGTGTCACACCGCTACTGGTGAGGGCAAATGGGATCGCATCAGCGAAAGTCGGCGTACGCCCGAAGGGTGGGACATGACGGTCGCCCGAATGTCGTTTGCCCACGGAGTAAAGCTCACGGGGGATGAGCGCAGTGCAATCGTGAAGCATCTTTCTGACGCATACGGTCTTGCCCCGGATGAAACGCTCACGCATCGGTACATCGTTGATCGTACGCCGAGCGTCGTCGAGCATGCCGAAAACAAGTTGATCGGTGATACCTGCGCGCGCTGTCATTCGTATGGGCGAATTGCCGTACAACGACGCACGGAAGCTGACTGGCGCAAGCTTGTGCACTTCCACGTGGGGCAGTTTCCTGCGATTGAGATCCAGGCAGGCGGACGCGATCGCAACTGGTTCGAGATTGCCACCGGGGACACTGTAAAAGAGCTGGCAAATCAGTATGGCTTCGACTCTGCCAGCTGGAAGCAGTGGAAGGCACAGAAGCCTGCCGACGCGAGCGGAACGTGGCGCCTGGTTGGACATCGCCCGGGGATGGGCGCTTACGAAGGAAGCGCGACGATCACACGGACCGGCGACGATCGCTATTCCGTCGACATGGTGATGCGTTACGAGAACGGTACTTCGGAGACGGCCAAGGGTGCGGCGGTCGTTTACACGGGGCACGAATGGCGCGCATCGGTCAAGCAGGGCAACCGCGAAGTCAATCAGGTAATGAGCCTCGGGACGGGGGGCACCGAGCTCACCGGGCGGTGGTTCGAAACCAACAACGATTCGATCGGCGGGACGATGCGGGCGGTGCGGGCCGACAAGGCGGCGCAGCCATCGGTGCTGTCAGTGCAACCGGCGATGCTGCGGGCAGGAAGTCGTGCGCGCATTGCCATCAACGGGGTGGGCCTGAATGGCGACGTGGATCTCGGAAATGGCGTGAAGGTCGCGAAGGTGCTCGAGCGCTCGGCGGACCGGGTGGTCGCGGAGGTCGAGGTCGAGAAGGATGCGGCGAGCGGAAGCCGGGCGGTCAAGGTCGGGTCGGCCGCGGGAAGCGATGTGGTGAAGATCTACCGGCAGATCGATTACGTGAAGATCATTCCCGAGCATCCGATGGCACGCCTTGGCGGTGGCGGCGGGGCGATTCCCAAGGTGCCCGCGCAGCTCGAGGCGATTGCCTTCGCTGCAGGGCCTGACGGCAAGCCGGGCAGCGCAGACGACATCGCACTCGGCCCGGTTCCGGCGGCGTGGTCGGTCGACAACCTCAACAAGGTTGCCGCCGAGATGAAGGACACCAAGTACGCAGGACGGATCGAGCCGAACGGACTCTTCGTGCCCAACGGGGCGGGCCCCAATCCGGAGCGCAAGTACAAGACCAACAACGCGGGCGAATTGAAGGTGATCGCGTCGGTCAAGGACGGCTCCCGTACGGTGAAGGCGACCGCGCCGCTGATCGTGACGGTGCAGCGTTTCAACGACCCCCCGATCCGCTGACACCTGGCTTCAAGGAGAAAGCAATGTCTGAAGCCGATCTGCTCTACGTGGATGCCCATGCGTTCCACGACCTTGCCGTGAAGGGGCGCCGGGTCCTGCTGCACGTGCCGAGCACGGGCATCTTCGATCTCGATGGCATGACGAGCGAGGTTCTCGATTTCGTGCGGCCGCGATCGACGGTGAGTTTCGGGGAATTGCAGGAACGCTTCCTCGATAGCGGTTCCCCCACGCTGGTTGCGGACGCAGTGGAGGATCTCAAGTCGCTTGGCGTCCTCAGGGCCGACCCCGCGATGCTCGACCGCGGTCCGGGTATCAGTGTCACCGAGTTTCCGCTCAGCACGATCGTTCTGAACGTGAATACGGGCTGCAACCTGAGCTGCACCTATTGTTACAAGGAGGACCTGACCACGCCGTCAAAGGGCGACAAGCTGGACCTGGAGACTGCAAAGAAAGGGATCGAACTGCTGTTGCGGGAGGGCGCGAAGCGCAGCCAGGTAAACGTCGTGTTCTTCGGGGGCGAGCCCCTGACCAACATGCCGCTCATCCGTGCGATCACCGCGTATGCCGAGGATCGTTGCCGCGAGGAGGGCAAGCAGCTCGACCTCTCGCTGACCACGAATGCCACCTTGCTGACCGAGGAGATCGTCGATTACTTCGACGAACATCGCTTCGGCGTCTCGATCAGCATGGACGGCCCGCAGGCCATCCATGACCGGCGACGCAGGACGATTGGCGGGAAGGGCACTTATGAGGTGGTTGCGGCCAAGACGCGGATGCTGCTGTCCCGCTACAAGTCGCGTCCGGTTGGCGCACGGGTCACGCTGACGGCGGGGTACTCCGATGTCTCGGCCATTCATCACCATCTGAAGGATGAAATCGGATTTGCAGAGGTCGGTTTTGCGCCCGTCACGAGCAATCCGGTCACTACCTTCAATCTCGTGGGCGACGAACTCCGCGGGGTGTTCGATTCGATGAAGTCCCTGGGGCGGGAGTATGTCGAGGCTGCCATCCGGGGGGAGAACACCGGCTTTTCCAACATGCACCAGATGCTCAGCGACCTCTACGAAGGACGTCGCAAAGCGCTGCCGTGCGGCGCGGGTGTGGGTTTGCTTGCCGTCGATCACAAGGGTGAGCTGAATCTCTGCCATCGCTTCACGGGGTCGGAGTTGCCGACCTTCGGCAACGTCGATTCGGGCATTGCCAAGGTAGAGCTCGGTGCATTTCTCGAGCACGCGTTGGACCGTTCCGAACGCGGTTGCGCTACCTGCCGCATCCGCAACCTGTGTTCGGGGGGCTGCTATCACGAGTCCTACGCCAATTTCAGTGACCCACATTCGCCCGTCTATCACTACTGCGAACTGCTGAGGGAGTGGGTTGATTTCGGGATCGAAGCGTATCTCGAAATCCTGGAGAAGAACCCCGCCTTCCTTCATCGCCACGTTGCCAACAGGAGCTCCGAACTATGAACCGAATCAAGCCGCTCAACCGCAAAGCCCACCAGATCGATAGCGCACCCACCGAGGACGCGGTGGAGAAGGTCGTCGCTATGTCCGCCGCCGTGGCGGGATGTTCAACCACTTTCGATCCCGGCTGGGAAATCGATCCCTTCATGGGGGTTGCCGGACTGTGTCAGCCGATGGAGGCCGATCTTTACGGGTGTTCCGACCCGTGCTGGTGGCCCGCTCAGGTGCCGGACACGCTGCACAACTACCCGGAATGGAACAGCGGTCGGGACGATGCAGCGCGCGACTGGAAAGCGCTGCAAAGCGTGTTCCCGAAGTGAGGCATCAAACCATTACGAAGAACCGGAGGAGTCCCGAGATCATGACATCGAAAATGACGACAACAACCCGCCTCGCAAGCGCCATCGCGGCATCGCTGGCGATGTATTCGGCGGGGGCCTTGGCTGCCAAGGACTACATCGTTACCGCGGCGCGACCCAATCTCGTGTTTGTCGCAGATGCGAAGGAACGCAAGGTCGTGGCGACGCACCAGATTCCGAACACGTCGATGGGCAACAGCCCGATCACGCTGGTGCCGTCCCGCGACGGCAAAGTCGCCTACGTGATCCATAACCGCTGGGAAACCGTGTCGGGCATCGATCTCGAATCGGGCAAGGAGGTGTTCCGCGCCGAATTGTCGGGAGGCGATATTCGCGGCAAGGCGCCCTATGCGATGGACCTGAGCCCCGACGGCAAGGAGCTTGCCGTGTTCGTGAATCCCACGCAGTTGCTCCCGGGCGAATACAAGTCGCTCGACCCGTACATTGCCGTCTATCGCACTGATGCAGGGACCGATGCGAAGCCGGCACGCAAGCTTTCGACACCGCGCCGCGTCTCGACGCTTGCCTATTCGGGAAAGGGAGATTCGCTGTATGCGTTCAGCTGGGACATGCTGAAACTGGACCCGCAGACGGGGGCCGTCAAGGGCACCCATCCGTGGCGGAGCTGGCAGCGCCCCAACCGGGGAGAGCCCGACACGCTCGCCATCTGGCCGCAGTGGGAGCAGACGAACATCTTTGCTACGCCATTCTACGTCGCGAGCACCGACAAGGCCGCCGGGGACCCGGCGGCGCTGCGGGCGGGAATATGGGCACTGGACCTGGAAAAGGACACGGTGAGCTTCAAGGAGTTCGAGGACGCGTCGGTCGTCCTGTTCTCGACGGCGATTAACCCGGTACGGCGCAACGAGGCCTATACGGTGTACACGCAGCTCACGCGGACCGACATGAACACCGGCAAGATGGACCGCGTCGATCTCGATCACACCTATTACAACGTGAACGTTTCGAGCGACGGTTCGGAACTCTACATCGGCGGTACGCAGGGAGACATCGCGGTCCACGACAGCAAGACCCTGAAGCGCATCGGAAACATCCGGACCCCGGGTGGCGGTGACCAGGTCCTGACCTCGTTGCGCATCTTCTCGCGCTGAGCCGGGACATGAGTGCAGAAGCCATTCGCATGGCCGGTGCGGCACCGGCTTCACGGTCGGCCGCGCAGGGCGAGGGGGCTCGCCTGAACGCGCTGTACCGCTGGCTGTGGGCGTTCATTCGTCCGGAAGCGCCTGCCTTCGCGGGTGTGCTTCTGCTCTCGTTCCTGGCGGTAGGGGCTGGTTTGGCGCAGCCCTACCTCACAAAGGCACTGATCGACGACGGCATCCTCGCGCAAGACCGGCAGGGTGTGTTGATGATCGGGGCCCTGATGGTGGGGCTGGCCCTGGTGGCACTGGTCATCGGATTTGCATGCCGCCGGATCCACGTTGCAGCATCCGCCCGGATGCTGCATCGCATGCGCGAATCGCTGTTCGCTCATGTGTTGACGCTTTCGCCCGTGTTCTTCTCGCAAACGCGACAGGGTGATCTGATCGCGCGATTGGAAGGCGATCTCGGGGAAGTGCAGCGTTTCGCTGTCGATGCCGTGCTTTCGGCGATCAACTCCATCCTGACGCTGATTGGGACCGTCGCGCTACTCGCGATGCTGAGTCCGATGCTCGCGCTCTATCTAGGTGTCCTGATGGCCATCAACGCAATTGTGCTGTCGTGGGTCAAGCCCCGCATCGAAGCACTTTCGCTGAAAGCACGGGACGCGGGAGTGGAGGTGTCGAGCTTCCTTGTCGAGAAGCTCGGCGCCGTGCGCTGCGTCCAGACTTACGTGGCCGAGAAGCGGGAGATCGCCCACCTGGCCGCGCTCCACCGCACGGTTCGTGATCGCATGCTTTCCCTGCAGGCCGTTGGCTACCTGGGGGGCGCATTCCCGAATCTCGTGTTGTCCCTAGCGGTCATCGGCATCTTCGTGGGCGGCAGCCTGGCGATGATCGGGGGTGATGCATTGACGCTCGGCACGCTGGTTGCATTCGCAACCTACGTCCAGCGGGCGAGTGCGCCCCTGCATGCGCTGATGGGCCTTTACCTGCAGTGGCAGCGCGTCAAGGTTGGTCTCGGCCGCGTGGAAGAGGTCCGCAGTCTGAGTCCGGCCGTGACTATGCCCGATCAACCGGGCAGTCGGCGCGTTGCTGCAGGCGAGCTTGTGATGCGTGATGTGGCGTTCGTGTATCCAGGATCGCCCCGAAGAGTGTTGTCCGAATTGAGCCTCACGGTGCCCGTCGGGGCGAAGGTCTGGCTGCGGGGAGTGTCGGGAAGCGGGAAATCGACGCTCATCGATCTGCTGCACCGACAGTTCGATCCCGCCAGCGGTTCGATCATGATCGGAGGTATCGATCTTCGCGAGCTCGATCCCCGGGTGTTGCGTCGGCACGTGGTCGTTGTTTCGCAGGAGCCCGTGCTCTTTTCCGGCTCCATTGCCGACAACATACGCTATGCCTGCCCCGATGCGACGCCTGAGGACGTCCGACGAGCGGCGCGCGCCGCCGGCGTCTTCGAGTTCGCCGAGCGACTGTCGGGCGCGCTCGATGCGACGGTCGGCGTGCGCGGGGCGAGTCTGTCGGGCGGTGAAAGGCAACGTGTTGCGCTTGCTCGTGCGCTGTTGATGAAGCCAGACGTTCTGATCATCGACGAGGGCACGTCCTCGCTAGACACAGCCCTCGAACAGCGCTTCTTGCAGGCGATCGATGCGCTGCTCCCCCGGGCGACACGAATCATCGTGAGCCACCGCGAACTCGATCCCGCCGCCTTCGATCGGATTATCGATCTCCCGCAAGGTGTTACATGCTGAGGCCGATCCGCGTCGGGCTGATCGACAGTGCGGTCCGTGGTGCACCAGCGGCCGCGGTCGTCGAGACTCGTCTCCTGACATCCGCGGGTAACGACAGAACGGGTCACGGCACGCAGATCGCAAGCTGCGTGCTCCAGCATTGCCCCTCCGCGGAATTGCTTGTCGCGCAGGTCTTTGGCGAGGGCCGCGACTCGTCCGTCGACGCGGTTCTCGAAGGTTTGGATTGGCTCGTCAGCCGGGGTGTGCAGCTAATCAACATGAGCTTCGGAATGGGGGGCGCGAGCGCGCGGCTCGCCAGCGCCTGCCGCCGCGCAGCGAGCGCTGGCGCCATTCTGGTCGCGTCTGCGCCAGCACGCGGAAGCGTCACGTTTCCGGCCGCGCTGGGCGATTGTCTCGCGGTGACGGGCGACGCGCGCTGCGCTCCTGGCGAAGTGTCATGGCTCGGTACGCCTGCCGCCGACTTCGGCACCCATCCCTTCTGCGATCCGCGCAATCCGGAGCGTGGCGGCGGCGCGAGTATCGCGGCGGCGCGGATGACGGGATTGATCGGGTCTTTGCTCGAAGGCGGTGCAGATGCGTTCGACGTACGACGCGAGTTGCGTTGTCGCGCAGCCTACGTTGGGGCGGAGCGGCGCCATGCGTGACCTCGAGAGCTGGATCACGGTCGTTGTCGTCGCTGCATTGTGCGTGCTGTTTCCCGGCGTCGGGGACCTGCTAGTCGCCAGCGCCGGTCTGGCACTGCTCGTGGCGGCGGTGTCCGATAGATACCGGCTGCGGGGTGTGCGGCTGGGTGTCGTGGGGCTATGGACTGCCGTCCTGGCCCTCGCGGTCCTGATGCTTACCGACCGCTTCGATGTCCGCTACGTGTGGCTGTACAGCGGTGCCGAGCTGCCCGCATATCTGAAGCTCGCGAACGTGTGGGGAGGCGACGAGGGAACCACGCTCCTGCTGGCGGCGGTGTGCGCGAGTCTGTTGGGACCGAAGCCCGCGGTTTGGCGTCACCCCGACGTCAATGCGATCGTCGCCGCCGCACTTGCGCTGACGGCGGCGCTGTCGGGTCCGTTCGTGGCGACGCCCGCCGATTGGCTGGCACGCGCTGCGTATCAGGGGATGAACGCGCACCTGATGAAGATCTGGATGCTCGCGCATGCGCCGCTGGTGCTGGCGGCGTATGCGTGGACCCTGTCCCTCGCTTCGCCGGCCATCGCCGCGCTCGCGGGAGCGCTGACGACGTGGCCCAACGACGCACTCATGCGGGCGCGGCGCGCCTGGGCGCTACTCACGGCAGGAATCGGCTTCGGCATGGTGTGGGCATTCGAGGATGCAATGTACGGGCAGGTTTGGCACTGGGACCCGGTCCAGACCGCCGTGTTCGCCGCTTGGTGCCTGCTTGGCGCGCATTTGCACGGCATTGCGGGCTGGCGTGCGGGGCGCCCGACATGGCGTTGGATGCCGCTGGCCGGGGCGCTTGCGGCGGCGCTGACGATGGTGGCGATGGGCGTTACGCGGCACGAAGCCCTTGCCAGCTCTCACCGTTACATCGGCGCGACGTCGTCCTCCTTATATTTTTCGCTCGCGGGCTTACTTGTCTTGTTCGCCGGCGTGGCGTGGATGTACGGGATGCATCGCGTCACGTCGATCCCGCTGCGCATTGGGGTCGCGGCCAGCGCGCTTCGTCTGACGCAACTCGCGTTTGCCATGCTGGGGCTGCTCGCGGGGGGCTATCTCGCGTGGGCTTTCATTGCCAGCGCGAAAGGGTTGCCCCGGCCGGAGGAATTGAAGCCCTTCTTTGCGACGCTGACCAACTGGGCGCGCGGGAGCGAACTACCGGCGCTGCGTACAGCGTTCGCCCAATGGGACGTCGATGGCTATGCGCTCGCGCGGGTATTGCTATTCCCGTTGATCGGCGTCGGACTGATCGGCGGTTGGTTCTTCATGCGGCGGGTTGCGACGCGCCTCGGTTGGATAACGTTGACTCTCGCATCGCTGGTGTGCGCCGTTGTCTGGTCCGATGGGGGAATGCTCGCACGGGAGTATTCGGGCACGGGTGTCCTGTCACAGCAGATTGTCGCCGTTCTCCCTCGTATCGATGCGAGTCTCATTGCGGGAGGATATCTGGCGATCGGCGTATTCGCATGGAGCATCAACGCTGCACGGAAGGCGGCGGCCAGGGGATATGTTCTCGCCCTCGGACTGGTGCACCTCGGTGCAATGCTGAGCCTGTGGGGGGCGCTGCTGTCGACCGCGCTGAACGGCTATTCGCAGCATGTCATCGATATTTCCAATGACAACTGGCGCGGCGAGCACCACGGATATGCGTTCCGCGTCACGACGCTGGATATTGACCGCACTGCCGACGGCGGCCGCCGGGACGGCAAGGGAAGTTTCCGCGCACTCGCACAGGTCGAGCTCCGAACGCCTTCGCAGGAAGTGATAGGCGGCGAGACGCTCTATCGCGATGCACGCGCTGCAGTCGCAGGCTATGCCGGTCCCGTACGCCAGATCTGCGAGATTCTCGACTACCGCTACGCGCGCTATGCCAATCAGCCGGGGTACGTCCTTCACCCCTTCATCGATCGGGGATGGGGGCGCGATGTCCAGGTTTGGGTCTCCACTTCCGCCGCGGTCGCCGCGCTCGAAGGCGGTGCCCAGCCGGAACAGGCAGTCGTCGTATTGCGAGTTTTCCCTTTCGCGTCGTTGCTTTGGATCGGACTCGTGATCACTTCGGGAGGCGCGTTGTGGCTTGCCTTCCGTTCAAGAAAGGAAACGTCATGAATCCCGTGGTCATCCTCGGAGCAGGTCCCTCGGCCTGCCTGCTTGCCCTCGCACTAGCGAGGGGCGGTCAGTCTGCCCTGGTGATCGGACAACCGCGTCAACGCGGTGCAGCGGAAGGTCTTTCCCAGCGCGTCATCGAGGCCTTGAGGCAGTTCGGATGTTCGCAGGCGCTATCGATGCTGGGGCCGCGCTGGCTTCGCGTGTCGTCGTGGAATGGCGCGGAAGTGGAGATGAATGGCGAATTCGTGGTCGAGCGCGTCGCGTTCGACCGCGCCCTGCTGGCCGATGTCCGTGCATCGGGTATCGACGTGCGAGAGGGGAAGGTGCGAACGCTGGAGCACGTCGAAGAAGGCATGTGGTACGTGCACTGGGAAGATCAATCCGGCCGATCGCAGCGGACAGCAGCGCAAGTCATCGTGGAGTGCCGCGGCCGTACCGCACCGAAGAAGGCGCCCGACCTGCAAGTCGAGGCAATGCGGGTAGCGGTCGCGCGCACATTTACCGGCGCGGCGATCCAGCCCCGCACGACGTATGTGGAATCCTTTGCCCAAGGCTGGGCCTGGGGGGCGGTCGAAGCTTCGGGGCTGGCGCATATTCAGATCGTGGTCCTGCCGGAGTCGGTCTCTGCGCACGGCGGCGATCTCGACGCCACGCACGCCGCCTGCTTCGAGCATCTGCACGGCCTGCGGCGGCGGTTCGGACGCAATCTTCGGCCTGTCGGGCCCGCGCGCGCCCGCGGCATCCAGCCGGCACTGCGAGGTGGCGTCGCGAGCAGGGATTTCTTGCGGGTGGGCGATTCCGCCTATAGCTGCGACCCCCTTTCGGGACACGGCGTGTTCGAAGCCGCTTCCGGTGCCATCGCAGCGGCGCCCGTGATCAACACTTTGCTGCAACGTCCGGACGACGCCTCCCTTGCAGTCCGGTATTTCACCGAGCGGGCCTCCGAGGTGTTTGCATCACGCGTCACTGCGGCTCATGAGCACTACCGGAGCGAGACCCGATGGCCGGACGCGGAGTTCTGGGAGCGCGCGATCGCTCCGCGAAGGCCTTCGATGGAAGTGCCGGAGATCAGGGAGCCCGCTTTCGTGATGCGTCCCGTCGTAGAGGACGGGTTCATCACCGATCGGAGCGTCGTCGTCAGCGATGAGCACCCCAGGGGCGTGCGCTTCATCGGCGGCATTGACCTTGCGCGCCTCGACCAGTTGGTCCGGACACTGCAGGTTCCCGATCCCGAGCGCCTCAGCCGGCTGCTGAGCGCTCCTCACGAATCAGTCTGCCGCGCCTTGCACTGGTTGCAGGCGCGGCGACTGGCCCCCAGGCCCGTCCAGTGATCTGGCACAGCCATCCACCGATGAAGAGGAGATACAAGAACGTGACTTCGACCAAGCATAACGTCGTGACTGCCCTGATTGCGAGCCTGCTCGCCGCCGCATCGGGCGCCCATGCGCAGGAAGCGTCGTCGCCCTATACCGTCAGCGCCAACGTAGGACTCTTTTCCCAGTATGTCTTTCGCGGGATCTCCTATACGCAGGAAAAGCCGGCAGTGCAAGGTGGCTTCGATCTTGCCCACGAGAGCGGCTTGTACGCAGGAATCTGGGGCACAAACGTGAGCGATACGGCGTTGAACAATGCCGTGGGCGAGATCGACGTGTATGGCGGATATGCAAAATCGATCGGTGATTTCAGCTACGACGTCGGCTTGCTGCAATTCACCTTTCCGGGTGGAGAGATCAACGGGACCAACGAGAAATACAACACGCTGGAAATTTATGCCGGCGTAACGTGGAAGTTCCTGAACGTGAAGTATTCGCAAACCCTGACGGATTACTTCGGCTTCAACGACAAGTCATTCGGACTGGGGCAGGGCGATTCGGATGGATCGCATTATATCGAGGGAAATCTGGCCTACGAATTCATTCCGGGCTGGAAAGCCCTGGCTCACGTGGGGCGCCAGCATGTCCGCAACTATGGCGATTACAGCTTCACCGATTGGAAACTGGGTGTCACGAAGGATTTCGACGGTGGCTGGCAACTGGGCGTGGCGTGGATCGATACGAGCGCGGATTCGGAACTCTATACCCTGTGTGATGGAAACAGCCGCTGCAAGGACACCGGGGCCAGCAAGTGGCTCTTACACCTGAAGCGGACATTCTGATTTCGCCCAGGAATCTTTTCCTCCTTTGTCCGATTCATCGGAGTTGTGGTCGTCGCTGGCGTGGTCGTTCATGAATATCAGCTGGCGCCGACCGCATTTTTTTGGGAAAGCCTGGAGACCGATGGGCGTGCGAGATCTGGAGCCTGCGCTATGTGATGGCGTTGCCCGCATGGCGGCGATCGTGAATGGAGCGATCTCATTAATCGCAGATGTGGCGAGTAGCTGTTGTCCAACACCGCCGAGCATGGCAGTCAGCCGCTTACGGTCGCACCGCTCTCCATCCAGCTCACCGTCGCGGCCTGTTGCACGCGCGCCGGGCGGATCAGGGCGCCCTGCGCGGCACCCCCGAGAGCATGTCGTCAGCGTGCTTCGGGTAGGACATTGTATTTACGGAGCCTGTACACCAGCGTCGGGCGGCTGATGCCCAGCACTCGGGCGGCGTGCGACAGGTTGCCGTTAGCCTCCGCCACGGCAGCGCGCAACATGGCCACCTCAGTTTCCGCCAGGCCTGTGTGTCCGGCGGCGGCTGTCGATAGCGATTCCGTTCCGCCCGGCTTGCTGACCCGTCCGATGCTGCCACTACGCTTCAACATGAACGCGGTGGTATCGACTTCCTCGCCGCCGGTGAACAGATGGCATAGGTCGAGCGCGCCGCCATCCTCGGCCAGGATGACCGCACGTTCTATCATGTTCTCCAGCTCTCGCACGTTGCCCGGCCAGTCGTAGGCGAACATCGCATCAACCGCCCGTTCGCGGAAGCCGGTGATGTGTTTATCGTGCTTGCGGCCCATGCGCTGGAGGAACCAGTTCATCATCAGGGGGATGTCGTCACGGCGCTCGCGCAGCGGTGGCACCTCGATCGGAAAGACATTGAGGCGGAAAAAGAGGTCCTCGCGAAATTGTCCGGCCTTGACGGCTTCGCGCAGATTCACGTTCGTCGCCGCAACCACCCTGACGTCCACCTGGCGCGTGCGTGTATCGCCCACGCGCTCGATCTCGCCCTGCTGCAGTGCGCGAAGCAGCTTGCCCTGCGCCGTGAAGCTCAGTGTGGCGATCTCGTCGAGGAAAAGCGTGCCATGGTCGGCCCGCTCGAAGCGTCCGGCGCGTGACGTCGTAGCGCCCGTGAAGCCGCCGCGCTCGACGCCGAACAGTTCCGATTCCATCAGGTGTTCCGGAATGGACGCGCAGTTCACCGCGACGTACGGGCCATTCGCGCGCTTGCTCAGGCGATGAAGGTTGTTTGCGAAGACTTCCTTGCCGACACCGCTCTCACCCAGGAACAACACGGTCGCGTCGGTGGGCGCCACCTTGTTGACCATGTGGCAGACCGTATTGAAGCCGGCGGAGACCCCCACCACGCCGAAGCTATGCTCCGGTGCGCTGGACAGCTGAGCGGCTATACGGCTCGTCGCGGGCAACTGCTCCTCGGCCTGTGGCGCCCATTTGACGAAATCGCCGATGCGCAGGAAGCGCAGATCATCCTGCGCGTCTTCCCATTCCTCCACCGGCTTGCCGACCACGCGGCATTTCGCGTGCCCCATTCCGCGGCATTCGGTTTCCCTCCACAGGATGGGACGGCCCATGAATGCGCTCGTGTAACCGCATGCATAACCGATCAGCATCCAGCACACCGATTCGTTGCCGATACCGTAGCTGGCGATATGGGCCTCCGCCTCGGAGCTGTCCACGAGATAGAAGTCGCCGAAGTAGTGGCCACGCTGGACGTCGATATCCAGCGCCACGGGCTCGCAATGCACCATGCCCTCCAGCGAGACGAGTTGTGGACCGGCGAGGAAGTCGTCATAGGTGTTCAGGCCGGCGCGGACCTTGCGCGCCATCGCCGCGTCCCGCGTGCCGGCCTGGTAGCCGATGCGGGTGATCAGCCCGCGCGCAGTCTCCTTGTCGAGGCTCTCGATCAGCTCCTGTCGCAGGGCGCCAAGGGAGCTCACATGCATGAGCATCATGCGCTGGTCGTCAAGCCAGATGCGGCCTTGCTGGGGCGCGAAACGCAGGCGCTTGGCGAGGTCATGGAAAGCCGGCACCCGAATTCCCTTGGAAGTCGCGTGGAGCTCTTGGTCAGTTTGCGCGGATGAGTCGGGCTCGGGTCCTTGGGGATGCCTTTTCGCCATGATTTCCTCGATCGCGGCCGGCGCGGTTGCTGGCACGGGAACTCGCCGCCGTGCATTGCAGGAGCCGGTCCGGCGAATGTCGTCCACCGGCCTGCGCAGGCCATACAGGATTCGATTGAAAGAGCTTATGCCCAGCCGCCGGATTGGGCGATTGGTTTCATCAAATAATAGAGAATCGCGAGTCTGGCAAGCGAGGTTTGTGCGAGTGAACGCCTGAGTAATCGATCATTTGATGAAAGAAACGTCCGGATCGATTCGATCAAATCATCGAATGGCGGCTGGGCACCGCGAGATTGCACCCGGCTGCGTGTGCAACGAGGAGGTCCCCGCCTTCGTCTGTCCGCTGCTTAGTGGGGTCTTGTCAGGAATATCACGATTCTTGCGCACCGCTCACGCCACTGGCACACATCCTGCTCGGGTCTGACATCACCGGGTTTTGCAAGTGCAGGTCTACCAATCCACGAAGGGGGCATATACATGACAACCCCAATAACATTACGACGGTCAGAGGCAGTGCGCTTCCTCAATAAGGAGGCAGTGCTCATGCGGAATGACGCGTTCGACGTGGAGCCGGACGACGAGCTGAGCGAGGATGCCTCGGTCGGCTATGAAGCGCTCTTTCGCAATACGCCCGTGGCGATCTGCCATCTGTTCAACCGCAGGATCAGGCGCTGCAACCGCCGCTACGAGGAATTGTTCGGGTATGAACCCGGCGAACTCCACAACCAGTCGGTCGGCGTGCATTACCCGAGTGACGAATCGTTTGGGACGATCGCCCGGAAATTCGGCCGCTTCTTCGAGTCCCATCACACCTTCAAGGACGAGCGGCCGTTCGTGCGCAAGGACGGCACGCTGATCTGGTGCATCGTCACCGGCACCTTGCTCGATCCGGCCAACCCCAAGCTCGGCAGCATCTGGGTGGTGCAGGACATCTCCGAGCACAAGCGGATCGAGGAGGAATTGAAGGCCGACGTCGAGAAGCTCGAATTCGTCGCGCAGCAGCGCACCGTGGAGCTCAGCCGGCACGTCGCGAGCCTCGAGGAGGAAGTCGCGACGCGCCAGCGCGCCGAGGAGGTCGCGAACGAGAACCGCGAGAAATACCAGAAGCTCTTTCACATGCTGCCGATCGGCATTTCGATCACCGATACGCAGGGCACCATCCTCGAGGCCAATTGCCAATTTGCCGAAATGGTCGGTTTGCGGCGTGCGTCGCCCGAGAACTGGCGCAAACTGCCGTTGCGTTTCTTTCTGCACGACGGCACGGAGATCCCGAGGCATCGCCTGCCCTGGCAGATCCGCGATTTTCAGAAAGATTCGATCGACAACATCGAGATCGGGATGCGCGACGAGAAGGGGCGCAAGCTGCGCTGGCTGAGCGTGAGCTCATCCCTGATCGAGCGGAAGGACGAGCAGTTCGTCGTCGCCGCCTTCACCGACATCACCTACCGCAAGCGCATCGAAGAGCTCGAACGGCTGCGTCACGCGGAGCTCACGCGCTTGGGCCGGATCAACTCGATGGCCGAAATGGCGGCGGCGCTGGCGCACCAGATGGGGCAGCCGCTGGTGTCCGCGGTCAATTACCTGAACGGCTGCCGCTTGCGTCTTGAGCGCGTCGACGGCGTCGAGGAGATTTCCGAGTCCATGGGGCTCACGCTCAAGTATCTCGAGCAGGCGGGCGAGATCCTGCGCCACGTCAAGGAGTTCGTGTGCAAGCACAAGCCCGACAAGGAACCCGAGAATATCAACGAGGTGATCCAGGACGCGCTCTCATTCCTGAATTTCGAGGTCCGCCGGCATGACGTCAGCGTCGACCTGCGGCTGCTGCAGGATCCCCCGCTGGTGCCGCTATGCAAAGTCGAGATTCAACAGGTGCTGTTCAACCTGATGAAGAACGGCATGGAGGCGATGACGGGCCTGCCGCCGGGGGCGCGCAAGCTCGTCATCGGCAGCGAGATCATCGATGAGGGTGGGGCGATGAAGGTGTTCGTCCAGGACCACGGCACAGGGCTCGAGAAGCGGTCTGCAAAGCGCGTGTTCGAGCCCTATTTCTCCACCAAGCCCGACGGGATGGGTATCGGCCTGACGATCTGCCGTTCGATTGTCGAGTCGCACGGCGGGCAGCTTTCGTTTTCGAGGATCGGCAAGGGCGGGTCGCGCTTTCAATTCACCTTGCCGATGTAGGGGAGGTCCGCGCCTGCACGAAGACCGAAGAGTCTCCGGCGGCGAAGACCATGCACAAAGGAGGAGTCCATGCAGGTGGAAAAACTTTCGCCGACCGTGTTCGTGGTCGACGATGAAGAGTCGGTCCGTCATTCGCTGAAGTGGTTGCTCGGCTCGATCGCGCTCGACGTGAAAATGTACGACTCGCCGCAGGCGTTTCTCGACACCGATGTTTCCTGTGACTACGGCTGCCTGATCCTCGATGTGCGGATGCAGGCGCTCAGCGGTCTGCAGTTGCAGGAAGTGCTGTGCGAGCGCGCCTTCAAACTGCCGATCATCTTTCTCTCGGCGTACGGGGATGCCCAGATGGGGGCGCAGGCCATCAAGAAGGGCGCCATCGATTTTCTGCAGAAACCGTACCGCAATCAGGATCTGCTCGATGCCGTCAATGCGGCCCTGACCCAGAGCAAGGAGACGTTGAGCAAACAAAGCGAGCAGCACAAGTACCGCAACTGTTTCGAAAGTCTCTCGCTGAGGGAAAAGGAAATCTTCGATCTCGTGGTCGAAGGAAACAGCAGCAAGGAGATCGCCAGAATCCTGGGAATCAGCCCGAAGACCGTGGAGGCGCACCGAGGGCGACTGATGAGCAAGCTGGGCGTGCGCTCGTCGGGCGAGCTGATTCAGTTGTCGATGCTCACGAACAGTCACTGCCTCGAGTGCAAATGGGCATCGCGACGCGCCAACTGAGGCCGGGATCCTGAAGCTTCATTCATCGTCGTCCTCGTCGTCGGATTCGAAGCCCAGGCGTTTGGCGCGAAACTCGTCGGACGGGGCGGCGAGGAGGGGCGCGGCGTTCGGGATCGAAGGGCGTCACGTGCACGTGCGAGGCGTCGGCCGCGACCTTGGGGAAGAAATCAAGTTTGCTCGCCAGCGGCGCGAGGAGCCAACCGCCAACCGCACGCTTCGGTCCAGGACAGGAAATCCCCGACGGGCATCGGCATCGCAACGAAATAGCCCTGCGCCTCGTCGCAACCGATGGCCCGTAGGCGCTCGCATATCTCCTGGTTCTCGACCCCTTCGGCGATGACGCGCAGCCCGAGTTTGTGACCCAGGTCCACGGTGGACTGCACGATCAGGGCGGCGCCTGCGTCTTCGAGCATCGGTTGGACGAAGGACTTGTCGATCTTGATCGCATCCACCGGAAGTTTCTGCAGATAAGCGAGCGAGGAGTAGCCCGTACCATAGTCATCGATGTACAGGCTCATGCCCATGTCCTTGAGTTGCCGCAGCGCCGTGAGCGCAACTTGAGGCTCGGCCATGATTGCGCTTTCGGTAATCTCAAGGCCGATCCAGCTCGGCCCGCCGCCCCAGGTGGTCAGCGCATCGCGGATTTGTTCGACGATACGCGGATCTTCCAGGTTGCGGGTCGACAGATTGACCTCGGCCTGCAGTCGGACTCCCGCCCGCTCCCACGCGCGGCACTGCATCAGAGTGGCTTCGAGCACCCATTTGGTCAGGGGACCGATGAGGCCGGTGCTTTCCACGAAAGGGACGAACTGGTCTGGCGAGATCAGGCCATAGGCCGGGTGCTGCCAACGGACCAGCATTTCCGTAGCGACGATCCGCCCGGATGCCAGTTCCAGCTTGGGCTGGCAGTACAGCACCAGTTGGTCGTTTGCGATGGCCGCTCGCAACTCGCCCATCAACTGGAGCCGCCGCGGGTGGTAAGGGTCGTCCTTGCGCGTGTACAGGGCATAGCCCTGTCCCAGTCGCATTGCCTGGCGCAGCGCCACTTCGGCGTGCCGCGTTAGCGTGGCCGCTTCGGTGCCGTGGCCGGGAAACACGGCTATGCCGATGTGGGCGCCGATTTCCAGCGTGAAGCCGCCGATTTCGAATGGCCGCTCCAGATCCCTCAGCAGCCCCGCAGTAAGGTTGCAGGCCTCCTGCACGCCCGCACCCGGGATCACGATGCCGAAGTGCCGTCCGCCGAAATGAGCAAGCACCGCATTGTCAGCCAGCATGCGTCGGCATCTGGGGCCGAACTCCTGCAGCAGACGGTCGCCGATGGGCTTGCCGAGGGTGTAATTGATGTCCTTGAAGCGTTCCAGCGCCAACATCAGCAGGGCAAGGGGCCGGCTTTGCCGCGATGCGGTGTCAATGGCCTCGTGTAATCTGGTGTCCAACTGGACGCGATTGGGAAGGTCGGTCAGTTCATCGAAGAAGGCGAGATAGCGGACCTTGTCTTCGGCGTTTTTCCGCTCCGTGATGTCCTCGATGATGGCCACCAGCGCCGGCGCGGCTGGCCCGCCATAGGGCAGCGGGGAAACGCTGACGTTGACCCAGATCGAACGGCCGTTCTTGCGCAAGTATCGCCGTTGGGTGCGATATGACGTCGCTTCACCGCTGCCCAGTTGCTGGATCTGCCGCGTTGCCTCGGCGCGTTCCTCTTCCGCCACGAAGGCCAGGGGTGCCAGGGCGCGGAGTTCTTCCTCGGAATACCCCAGTATCGTTTGCAGTGCCGGGTTGGCCGCGAGGATCTTGCCGCTCCAATCTGTGAGGGCGATTCCCGCCGCGAGGTTCTCGTAGACGGCGCGCCAGCGCTGCTCCGATTCGCGCAGGGCGTCGGAGCGCTCTTGCAGGGCCTGCCGGTTGTCGATGAGTTGATGCGTCAGCACGGACAAATCTTCTTCTTGAGTGGCCAACTCTTTCTGCAGGGCATCCCTTGCGGCCTTCATCGTCAGGAGATTGCGTACCCTGGCGCGCAATTCGTGTGGCGGGAACGGCTTGATGATGTAGTCTTGGACCCGCTCCGACAGGAGGTGCAGGCGCAGGGGCTCGTCGGCCCGTGCCGACAGCACCACCACCGGCACCTGCGCCAGGAGCTGACAGGCGCGCATCCGCGACAGGAGCTCAACCCCGCCGAGTTTGGGCATCATCAGGTCGGTCACGATCAGGTCGGGCACCACGTTGGTTGCCATCGCTAGGGCCTCTTCCCCGTCGCAGGCGGAAACGACGCGGTAATCGTGGCTGAGGATGTCGGCAACGAAGCCCCGCATGTCGGGGTTGTCATCGGCCACGAGCACCAAGGGCCGTCCGTCCTCGGTCGCGCCCTCCTGGGCCGAAGCCCCATCTTCCGGCATCGGCACTTCACGAGGCGCGGCGTCGGGCTTGATCCGCCCCAAGGTTCGCGGGCTGTCGGAGGACTTTCGGATCGGGGTCCCCGCCGGGGCGCAAAGCGGCATCTCGACCTGAAACAACGCACCGCCGCCGGGTGCGTCCAGGACCGTGATCGTGCCGCCGTGCAGCTCCACGATGCTCCGCGCGATGGCCAGTCCCAGGCCGGTGCTCCCAAAGGCGGGAAATGCAGTGTTCCCCTCCCCAAAGAATCGCTCGAAAACCGCGGCCCTGATCTCGGGCCGCACACCGGGGCCGCTGTCCCGAACGGAGAGCAACACCCTATCCGATCCAATCATCTCGATGGTGCACCCGATCCGACCGCCGACCGGCGTGAATTTGAAGGCGTTGGAGAGTAGGTTGAGAACGATCCGTTCGAATTTCTCCGTATCAAGTTCGGCTGGCAGCTCAATCGGCGTTGTCAGGGTGTAAGTGATCCCGCGCTGTTCGGCGAGCGCGTCAAAATTTCCGGCCACTGTATGCACCAGTCGCGCCAAGTCGGAACTTGCGTAGTCGAGCGCGAGCTTCCCGGCGTCGAACTTCTCTATATCCAGTAGATCATTGACCTGACGCAGCAGGGTCACTGCGTTCCGCTGGATGACTTCAAGATCACGGCGCTGATTGCGCGTCAGATTCCTTGCATCCTGAAGCAGAGACTCCGCCGGGCCGAGAATCAGCGTCAGCGGGGTGCGCAATTCATGGCTCACGTTGGCGAAGAAGGCGCTCTTGGCACTGTCAAGGCGCTGTACCTTGTCGAGCAGCTGCTCCAGCCCGTCATTCTTGCGCGCGATTTCCGCTTCGGCACGCTTGATTTCGCTGATGTCCCGCCCCTCGGCGAGCAGAAGCACGATCTGGCCACCGGCGGCCCGAATCGGCGCCAAGGAGAAATCCACAATGAGCGTCTCGGCTCCGCCTGAACGGCCATAGACTTCGACCTGGCCGCGTACCAGCTCGCCGACCCGGGCACGCCCTACGGCATTCCGCGCAAATTCCCGGACGCTTTCCGAAACCGCCCACCACCGCGTATCCCAGAACGCCTTTCCCACGACGTCCTCGATCCGCAACCCGGCGCCCGTAAGCGCGGCCCGATTGATCTCGATCGTTCGGCCGTCCGGGTCGAGTAGCCCGACGAATTGGACCATCTCATCGAGAATGATGCGCGCGAGCTTTTCCCGAAAAGTCTGGGTGCCATCGCGAGCCCGCAAGGTCACATCGCCAACCTGGAACATTGCGGACCCGGCAAACAGCCCGCCGTATACGGACCTCATGACACCCCCTGCCGCTATCGCGGATCGGGAAAAGGCGCCGGGGAAACGCCTCGTCTCTTGTCACCTGAATCGGACGAGACCGCTCCGCTCGGAACATCTACTTGCGAAAAGATGCTCAAACATGATCCAAGACGTCGCCGTGGCCGTGACGCTGGCGTTCCACACGCCGTGCCTGATGTTGCGGCAGGCCACTGCGGTCTGATCCCGGTCTGCATTAAGGCGGGCAGTGCCGGTTCAATGGCCGCAATGTCACCAACGTGGGCGGTGCGCAAATCCGGCGTGCCAGCAGGCACATGGCCACCGGATGCCTCGCGAGGATCACCCGCCCGCCTCGGGGAACTGCGCAGGGAACCCCGATGCCCCCGTTCGGACGCCGCTTCCAAGGCGCTCAGTTCGCAGTCCTAGATTCGTTTTTCAATGTAGCAGACCGGATTGACCATGCGCGTCCGATTGCCGTCGCCGGCATCGACGACGTGCATGCAAAGTTGGAAGCCGCCCCTGCAACGGCACCAGGCACCACAGACGCAAGTCGTGAACGGCAGTTCGATACCAACTTTCGCGAAAGAAGCGTCTGGAGTGGAAGAAGCTCGGCGGTTCCATTCACCTCCGTCTTGCGGAAGGCATTCGCCCGGCGAACGTTGACGGACTTGAGGCTGACGTCGAGCAAGCGTGGGATCTCCTTGCTAGGCTGGCCCTTGATCAAGGTCTTCAGCAACTGCACCGCGCCACGCCCACTCCGAATGCGCCGATGAGCGCCACCAAGCCTCGTTCGCGTAATCCGGGGATCATCTTCCGCGCACGACCTGCCCGTTCATGCGCGAGTCATGTCGAGTCCGGAGCCGACCGTGGGGGACGTCAGGGATAACTCCCTACTGATTAGGTGTGCGCACCAATTGTTGGTCAGCTGTGCGCAGCCTACATTCGTGCCGTCGGGTGGGGAGGTTCATACCGTGACCCTCATGATCGCGCGAGCCGCATCGACCCGTCCCGAACGGAGGAGACATAATCATGAATGGTTCCATGAAGTCATGGTGCGCCGGCTCTTTGGGCGCATTGCTTTGCGTGATGCTGAGCGGATGCGGCGCATCGGCGAATACGGCGAACATCGTAGAAGGCGGTTCGAAGGGCGCGAAACGCTCCGATGCGTTTCAGGCAGCCGCGGACAACGGGAAGACGACAGTCGTCGTCGGAGCGACCGGGGTTGTACTGACGTCATCTGACCGTGGCAATAGCTGGGCACGTCGGCAGCTCGATCCGCTCAGTTCTTTCGTGGGTGTCTCCGCCTGTGCCGACGGAAGTTTTGCGGCGCTCGATTTCTTTCATCGAATCTGGGTTGCGGATGCCGCCGGTGACAACTGGCAGGCACGCACGATCGAGGAGCCGACGAATCCGTTGGCAATCACCTGCGACGCCGGAAACCGGCTGTGGGTCGTGGGTAGCGGCAGCACCATCGCGTCGAGCAGCGACCAGGGGGCGAGCTGGAACACGACCGTCGTGGGTGACGACGCAATGCTCGCGAGCGTCCAGTTTCTGAATGAGCAGGAAGGATTCATAACGGGTGAATTCGGGGCCGTTTACCGCACGGGGGACGGCGGTTCGACATGGGAAGCCTTGCCGAAGATCGGCGAGGATTTCTATCCCTATGCAGCGGTCTTTGCGGATCGTGACCGCGGCTGGGTGTCCGGCCTCGCGGGAGTGGTGATGCAGACCACCGACGGCGGCAATAGCTGGAGCAAACGGATCAATGAGGCAGGCGCGCCGATATACGGCCTGGCGCTAGACAACGGTACCCCGCTCGGCGTGGGGGTCAATGGTCTCGTATTCCGGGCAAGCGGGGACCAGTGGAAGCTCGCCGGTGCACGCAAGTCCACCTATTTGCGCGCCGCCCTGCCATTTGGCGACGGCCGGATCCTTGTCGCCGGCGGGGTTGGGGGCGTGGAGGTAATGACACTCGACGACGACCCCAAGGTCGCCGCGACCAATTAAGCGAGGTCACGATCATGCGTCATCGCTTTACTCATGCAGTGCATCAACTCGAGAACGTCGCATTTCAATTTCCGCGCGCGATTCTGGCGGCGATCCTTCTCGTGACGGTTTTCTTTGCATTCAAGCTGCCCGGCATCCAGATCTATTCGGCGTTCGAGGACCTGCTGCCGCAGAACCACCCCTACATCAAGCTGCATAACGAGATCCGCGGCAGCTTCGGCGGTGCGAGCCAGATCGTCGTTGCCCTCGAAGTCGAGGACGGCGACATCTTTACCAACGAGACCTTGTCCCGCCTGCAGCGGCTGACACAGGGGGTCGACAGTCTGCCGGGGGTCAATCACAACCAGGTCGTGAGCCTTGCGCACCGCACGGTGCGCAAGATCTGGCTGACGGAAAGCGGCGAGATGATATCCCGGCTGTATTACGATCCGACGCAGCCGAATCTGACCGTGGAGGAACTCGAGACGCTCCGGAAGGACGTCATGGCGAACCCGCGTGTCTATGGCCTGCTGGTGTCCCCGGATCTCAAATCGGCAATGATCAAGGCGCAGCTGAATGAGACTGGCGATATCGATTACGGCAAGATTTTCGCTGAGCTGCAGACGGTGCGGGCCAACGAGGCCGCCGATGGGGTGAGAATCCACGCGACTGGCAATCCCGTGCTAATCGGGTGGGTGTACACCTATCTGCCGCAGATCATCCAGATCTTCCTGTACACGCTCGGGCTGATGGTCGCCCTGTTGTTGATCTATTTCCGGCGTCTGTACGGCGTGCTGCTGCCATTGCTCGGAATCACCCTGTCTTCGATCTGGGGGCTGGGTTTCATCTCGCTGATGGGCTGGAATCTTGATCCGCTGAACCTCGTGATTCCATTCCTGATCGCGGCCCGTGCGATGTCGCACAGCATCCAGCTGGTCGAGCGCTATTACTTCGAGCTGGGCGAGACGAACGATTCACGGCAGGCGGCGCGCAATGCGTTCGACGATCTGTTCCGGCCCGGCTCGCTGGCAATTGTCGTCGATGCAATCGGCATTCTGGTGCTCGTGCTCGGGGCAGCGCCGATCAATACGAAGATGGGCTATTACGCGGGTTTCTGGGCCTTCTCGGTCGTGTTCACGGTGCTGCTCTTCGTCCCGCTGCTGCTGCTCCTCCTGCCACAGCCGCGCGCCGTGGCCGCGCGCGAGAGCGTCCTGCGTCAGGTGGTTGTCGCGCTGTTCGGGGTGGTGGGCAGTCGCAGGGGGTCGATTGCGGTGCTCGTTGGGGCCGCAGTCCTTGTCATGGCGGGTGCCTGGCTGAGCCTTGGAGTGCAGGTCGGGGAGGCCGAGCCGGGGAGTCCGCTGCTCTACCCGCAGCATGACTACAACATCTCGTCGCGTGCGATCAACGAGCGCTTTCCGGGGTCGGAAGAGCTGTACATCGTGGCACGGACGGCCGACAAGGGCGGGCTGAAGAATCCCGAGGTGTTGCGCGCGATCGAGTCGTTCCAGAACACGATGCTGCAGGATCCGAACGTCGGCGGCACGAAGGCCTTGCCCGGCCTGATCCGCTCGGTCAACGGCCTGATCCACAACACGGATCCGCGCTGGAACCAGATTCCGTCCGACCCGAACGAGATCGGCGGCCTGATGTTCACCTTCATGGCCGCAAGCCCGATTCCCGGTGCGTTGAACGAGTATACGAACACTGACGAAAATCTCGCCAACCTTGTGTTCTTCTACAAGGATCATCAGGCGCAGACGATCGAGCGTGCCATCGGGCTTGCTCGGGAAGGCGTCGCGGCGTTGGAGGGCAAGGTTCCGGGCTTGAGCATCGAACTCGCAGGCGGCGCCGTCGGCGTCAATGCGGCGATCAACGATGCGGTCCGCCACGACAATTTCCTCATCGTCCCGCTCGTGCTCGCGCTGTCCTTCGCCTTCGTGTGGGCCTTCTACGGCTCGCTCCACGCTGGCTGGCTGATGGTCTTGCCGATGATCTTCGCCACGGTAATGACCTATGCGTACATGAGCATCAAGCACATCGGCATGAACGTGAATACCGTTCCGGTGATTGCAGTGGGCATCGGCGTCGGTATCGACTATGCGATCTACATCATGAACCGTATCCGCGAGGAAATGGCAGCACTCCAGGACCTCCGCAAGGCGGTCCTGAAGGCGATCGCGACGACGGGGTTCGCGGTGTCCTTCACCGCGATGACGTTGATCGCCGGTGTCGTCATGTGGATCGTGCTGTCGGATCTGCGCTTCCAGTCGGACGCCGCGCTGCTGCTCAGCCTGATGCTGCTCTTCAACGTGGTGGCGGCCATGCTGCTCGTTCCGGCGTGGGTCATGATCTTCAAGCCGCGCTTCATCACGGCGGTCTATCTCGACGAGGACCAGGTCATCCAGGTCCGCGAACACGAACCGGAACCGCCCTGTACGGCGGTTGCACAACCGGCGTAACGCGCACAACCCGGCGCAAGACTCCAACACAAATCGATTCGGGTCTACCAAGGGAGGAAATGCTGTATGAAGGCAGCAGGGGATTTTTCGCGTCCGAAATTGAGTGTTCTCGCCACGGCCTTGTCGCTGGCCGTGGCCGGACAGGTGCAGGCAGCGAACGACAACATTCCGGATCTGGGCGGTGACACTTCGCCCTGGGTCGCGGACGTGTATTACGAGAACCATACCGCACATCGCCATGATGCGGGGCTCGCCAAGTTCCGCAACACGCTGCAGGTCGAAGCCGACAAGCAGATGGGCGACGGCTGGGCCTTCCGCGGGATCCTGCGCGGAAGTTGGGATGGCGTGTACCGCATGAACCGGGGTGAATACGGCCGCCGTGCCGGCGGTCCCATCCGGCTTGAAAACACGGCCGCACCTCTTTTGCCGGCGGTGCCGACCAGCGCGGGTACGCCGCTGAACCAGCCTCAGGTTCCGCACGGCGGCGGGATCAACAACCCGATCGGAACGGCGATCGGCCTGCCGCCGACGAACGCCTTCGGTTTCGACCTCGCTGCGAATCCGAACGATGGCATGCGTGTGCTGGGAGATCGCTGGCACAAGACGGAGGGCGGCGTGGCCTTCGGTGTGCCCGTTCGCCCCTGCGACACCGACAAGCGCGGATGTCGCGACTTCGGCGGCTATGGCGACCTGAAGCTGGGTGAGCTCGAGGCGCCGGAGTTCAACGACCGGCTCGATTTCCTGCGCGAAATCTACGCGAAGAAGACCTTTCCGTTCGCCGACGGAACCGAGCTCTTCGTGAAGCTTGGACGGCAGCAGGTGGTATGGGGTCGCACCGATCTGTTCCGTGTGCTCGATGTGATCAACCCCATCGACTATTCGCGCAACAACATCTATGACGAGCTTCAGGACATCCGCATTCCGATGTGGATTGCCCAGGCGGAATACAGGATGGGCGCAAGCGACGCCATGCAGGACCAGAACGTCCAGGTGGTGTGGAATTTCGACCGATTCCGGCCGAACAACCTCGGGCAGTGCGGTTCGCCGAACGTGATTCTCGATGCGAGCTGCTTCTTCCGTGGCATGGCCAACCTGTGGGACAACGGCGGCACCGTCGCGAACTTCGCCTCCGTTCCCTCCGGCGTTGCGGGGGCATGGGCTGCGACGGATTTCGGGCCGCATCAGATCGGCATCCGCAAGGTGCATCTGCCTGAATGGTCGCTCTCGAACACGCAACTGGGCGTCAAATACGAGGGGATCACGAAGGACGGCCTCGCGTTTTCCCTGAATGCGCTGACCTACCGTTCGCAGTTGCCCAGCCTGCACGCATTCAGCGCAGGTACGGTGAATCCCTTCACGGGTGGGACGGGCAATACGACGCCTCCCGCGGCGGGGGTTCCGGTGAGCCGCCTGATCGCGTTCGACGTCCATTACCCTCGCGTGAACCTCATTGGCGGATCCCTGGATTTCCAGATTCCCGATGCCAATGCCGCGATTCGCATGGAAGCCGCGCTGACGCATGGCGAGGAGTTCCAGAATACGGCCCGCCGCGAGTTGTACTCGGAGAACAGGGTTCTGCGCACCGTCGTCGGCGTCGATCGTCCGACCTTCATTCCATTTATCAGCAAGACGCGGGCGACACTGATTTCGGCGCAGTTGTTCTGGCAGCACATATTCGATCACGAACAACACGAAGGCCCGCTGGGCACGGTGGGCATACCCGACTGGGAAGACAACTTTATCGGCACGCTGCTGATCAAGGGATTCCTCGCGGGTGACCGCGTCAGTCCGCAACTGATGATGGCGCGCGATTTCCGCGCGAAGGCGTTCACGATCGCGCCGCAGATCGAATGGAGTGTGAGCGACGACTTCAAGGTCACCCTCGGGGCGAACTTCAAGTATGCGAACGGCGACAACCACTACAAGTTCGACGACACCCGTTCCGCCAACCCGTATCCGCCCTTCACGACCTACACCGCAGCGGGCCAGCCCTTCGTGCCCGGATCCGCAGGTCTCGAGGGTCTCGAGCCCCTGGGACGCTTCCGCGCCGGCCCGATCGGTACAGCAGTTGCAGAAGACGACATCTACGTCACCGTTCGCTACAAGTTCTGACACCAATACAAGAGGAGACAGTGAAAATGACCAGATACTTTGCAGGGCGCAGCTCGATCGCGGTCGCATTGACCTGTGCGGTGGGGACTCTTCACGCGGCGACAGACGCCGACATCGATAAGTCCTTCTTTCCCTACAAAAATGCCGTACCGACGGCCACCGGCGTCACGGCCGGAACCGTGATCAACAAGGGGAACTTCGCGAATTTCGAGGCAGTGCTCGACCCGGGATTGCAGCGTCACCTCCAGGCAGGGGCGGTCGAGATCACCGTCGGAAAAACGACATCCTTCGACATCAACAAGAGCTATGTCGACGCGACCAGGGAGAACGCCGGCAAGGTGAAACTCGGCGCGAAACCGGGTGAGCTGGTCGGCTATGTCGCGGGGCGCCCCTTTCCGGAAGAGCCCGATGCAAAGGATCCGCGCGCCGGGGAGAAACTTGCGTGGAACTTCCGCTACGGCATGAACTGGGGCGACGGCTTGGCAATTTCGCCGTTCTATTGGAAATACCGCAACATGGACAGCGGCAAGGTCGAGCGCAACATCCTGTTCAATTTCCATTTCATCAAATACACGCATCGGTTGAATCAGGCGCCGACGCCGGAAATTTCGCCGAACCCGTCGAAGCTGTATCGCGCGACCTACGTGAACGTGCAGGAACCGCAGGACGTCAAGAACACGCAGCTGCTGATCCAGCGCTACGAGGACGACCTGAAACAGGATGACGCCTATCTCTATCTCGGTTTTCAGCGCCGCGTGCGTCGCTTGTCGACCGGGCAGACCACGGACGCATTTCTCGGTTCGGACATCATGATCGAGGACTTCGAAGGCTATAACGGCCGCATTTCGGACATGAACTGGAAGTACAAGGGCACGGTGAACATGCTGATGCCCTTTTATCACCACAACGACATGAAACTGTCGGACGAATACAAGGAGCCTGACGGCTACAAGTATGTCGCCTTCGGCGGCCAAGGGGGGTGCTTCCCGGACATTACGTGGCAGTTGCGCAAGGTGCACGTCGTCGAATCGTCCCCGGTCGACCCCAACCACCCGGTGAGCAGACGCGTGCATTACATGGATGCGCAAACTTCCGCAATGTCGCAGACGCTCGTGTATGACCGCAAGGGGGACTTGTGGAAGATATTCATGCTCGGAATGACGCACCCCGATTCGCATCTGGCCCAGAACAAGGACAGCGGGATTGTTCTGTTCGATGCATTCAGCATGATCGACGTCCAGGCGAAGCACTGCACGACAGGACAATTCAAGGGGCAGGCGGATGCCAAGATGGTCCCGGTCAACCTGTTCAGCGTTCAGAACATGCGCGGCGGAAACTAAGCCGATAGGTTTTCTCGGGGTCACTCTCCTCCCGCGGAAATTTTGCGCGCCTCTTGGCGCGCTTTTTTTTTGCACCGTCGAAATTGGCCGGGTATCGGCGACGGCTCGGGCGGATTGTCGAAACGACCATTCGACGCGGATTCCCGCCTTGCGCCGGCCGGTGGGGGTTGCCCCTTAAGCGTTAGGTGTGCGCACCAATTGTTGCGTCGCAGCCAGGCGCGTCTAATTGAATCCAGGTTGAACACGAAACCAATGCTGCGGAGGCACCATGTCAGATCAAAAGCCGAACAAGAAACCGGAGAAGAAGCCGGATATCACGTTCTTTCATCCGGACCTGCTCGAGGTACCCGCAGACGGCGGCGCGCCGTATCTCAAAGGGTATCGCTGCAAGGGGTGCGGCCAGCTGGATTTCCCCAAGCTGAGCCCGTGTCCGAGTTGCTGGGGTGAGGAATTCGAGGTGGTGCCGCTCAGCCGCCGCGGAAAGCTCTACAGCTTTAGCGACAATTTCATCGGCCAGGCGGGAATGAAAACACCTTATTCATTCGGCTATATCGATTTGCCGGAGAACCTGCGGATTTTTGCGCAGCTGGAAGGTGAGCCTGGCAGTTTCCGCTGCGACGAAGAGGTCGAGCTGACGGTCGGACCGGTGCGCGACAACCGCGACGGTGTTCCGCTGATCAGCTACAAGTTCCGCAAAGCCTAATCTTCGGTGGGTGAGAGACAATGAAATTGCAACGCAAAGTGTATATCGCCGGAGTCGGCGAGACAAAATTCGGACGGCATGAGGTCGATTTCGACGTGCTGGGCCGGGCCGCCGCATTCGAGGCGCTCAAGGCGTCCAACATCGACCGTCCGACAATGGTGCAGAGCGCCTATGTCGGTAACGGCACCAACGGAATGGTGGTCGGGCAGACCGTGCTCAAGGATCTGGGCATGTGCGGCCATCTTCCGATCATGACGGTGGAAAGCGCCTGCTCGGCCGGTGGCATGGCGGTGCATCTGGCGGTGCGGGACGTGGCGATGGGTCTCTCCGATGTGGCGATCGGCATCGGCTGCGAAAACCACACGCTGCATATGGCGCAAGGCACTGCCTTTGCCACGGCGATGTCGGACATCGAAACGGTGCACGGCGCAGTCATGACCGGCAAGTATGCGATGCGCGCGCAGCGCTACATGTACGAGACCGGTGCCACGGCCGAGGACCTGGCGATGATCACGGTGAAGAACCGTCGCCATGCGACCAACAACCCCTACGCGTGGTTCAAGGGCGAGATCTCGGTCGAGGAGGTCGTCAACTCGCGCGTCGTCGCGTCGCCGCTGACGCTCCAGCAATGCTGCGGCATCGCCGACGGTGCCGGCGCGGTGGTGGTGTGTTCCGAGGAGATGGTGAAGAAGCTCGGCATCAAGAAACCGATCCTGGTGGCGGGGTCGGTCGTGCGTTCCGGGCCGTACCACAACCGGCCGCGCGACATTACCGGCGACGACATCACGGAAGAGACCGCGCACCAGCTCTACGAGGAGTCGGGCATCGGTCCCGAGGACGTGAATATCGTCGAACTGCATGACGCCTTCACGATCGCCGAGCTGCTGTACTACGAATGCCTCGGGCTGTGCCCGAAGGGCGAAGGGCTGAAGTTCCTGCGCGACGGCAACTCGACGCACGGCGGCAAGTGTGTCGTCAGCCCGCGCGGCGGCATGCTCTCGTACGGACATCCGATCGGCGCCTCGGGTGCGGCGCAGATCGCCGCGAGCGTCAAGCAGATGCGCAACCAGTGCGCCGGCTACCAGGTCGATCCGGTGCCCCGCGTGGCGATGACACATGTGACGGGCGGTGGACTGTCGGGCACGGAACACGCGGCCTGCACGATGCACATGCTGGTGAGCGACTGGTAAGCGAGGGGAAACGAGATGGAAACCAAAGGCAAGGAAAGGGTGGCGTTGATCGTCAATGCCGACGATTCCGTCGGCGAGGCGGTGGCCATGCGCCTGGCGGACACCGGCACGCAGATCGCGCTGACCGGTTCGGACGCCGGCCGGCTCGACCGGATCGCATCGCGGCTTGTGGATCGGGGCGTGCCTGTGATTGCAGTCATGACCCGCACAGCCGAACCGGGTGAGATCCGGGAAAGCGTCGCGCGAGTGATGGCGCGCTTCGGACGGATCGACATCCTGGTGCAGAACGAGAGCGCGCTCGTAGCCAAAGCGTTGGAGGAAATTTCGGACGCGGATGTCGGTGCGGCGCTCGAAGCCGGCATCGCGGGCCCGTTCCACTACCTGCGCGAGATCGTGCCGGGGATGCGCAAGAGCGGCTTCGGGCGGGTGGTCAATATCAGCGACATCAACTACCTGGGACTCGCGCAGACCGCCAACGTCGCGGCCGCGCGCTCGGGCCTGTTCGGACTGACGCGGGCGCTGGCGCTGGAGTCGGCGCGCGACGGCGTCACGGTGAATACCGTTGTGATGGGCGATGTCGATGGCGGGACTGTCACCGATACCGAGCGGGAGACGCTCGTCGGGGGGATTCCGGTGAAGCGGCTCGGTACCCCCGCGGACGTTGCCAACGCGGTGGGGTTCCTGGCGGCCGATAGTTCGAAATACGTCACCGGGCAGACGCTGTTCGTCTGCGGCGGCAAGAGCGCCTATTTTTCGATGTCGATCTGATCAGGGAGGCGGCAATGGGAATTCAGAACAGGGTCGCGCTGATCACCGGGTCGGCGAGCGGCATGGGGAAGCAGACTGCGCTGCGATTCGCGGAGCAGGGCGCAGCGGTCGTCATCAATGACATCGACGCGGAAAAAGTCGGCGCGACGGTCGACGAGTTCGGCCGGATGGGGCATCGCGTGCTGGGGGCCGTCGCCGACATCAGCAACAAGGCGGCGGTCGATGGCATGGTGCAGAAGGTGGTCGATACGTTCGGTCGCATCGACATCCTCGTCAATAACGCGGGGATGGAGCGGGCAGGCGCGTTGCGCAAGCTCAGCGAGGCGGACTGGGACATCACGATCAACGTCAACCTGAAGGGCACGTTTCTGTGCACCCAGGCGGTGCACGGCCACATGGTCGAGAACGCCCACGGACGCATCGTCAATATCGCGTCCCGCGCCTGGCTCGGCGGTGCCGGTCAGTCGCCGTACTCCTCTGCCAAGGCCGGTGTCGTCGGCATGACGCGGTCGCTCGCGATCGAGTTGGGCCGCTCCGGCATCACCGTCAATTGTGTGGCGCCAGGCCTCATCCATACCCCGATGTGGGACGAGTTGCCGGAGAAAAATCAGCAGTTCCTGCTGTCACGCCAGCCTACCGGCAAGCTTGGTGATCCCGACGATATTGCGAACACGCTGCTGTTCCTCGCGGACGACGAAACGGGATTCGTCACCGGACAGGTGCTGTACGTATGCGGCGGGCGGAGCCTGTTCGCAGGTTGAGGCAGGGACCCGGGCGGCTGGAGGAATGTGAGATGGCACAGAACTTTTCGCGATTCAGGGTGCTGGACATGACCGGCGAACTTGGGCCTTACGCGGCCAAGATGTTTGCAGGGCTGGGTGCCGACGTGATCCACCTCGAGCCGCCCGCGGGCGACCCGCTGCGCCGCGTGGGTCCCTTTTTCCATAATGAACCGGGCATGCAGGCGAGCCTGCCGTACCTCTACTACAACGCGGGGAAACGGGGCCTCGCACTCGATCTCGAGAAGGAGGCGGGCCGCGAGGTTTTCCGCTGGCTGTGCCGCGACGCCGACCTGCTCATCGAAAGCTGCCGCCCGGGTTTGCTCGACGGGCTCGGCCTGTCATGGGAAGTGCTGCACAAGGACAACGCTCGCCTCGTGCAGACCTCGATCACCCCATTCGGGCGCACCGGGCCGATGGCCGCCTATCCCGGTTCGGACCTGACCTGTTCGGCGCTGAGCGGCTTCCTCTACCTCGCGGGGGTCGACGGCGACAAGCCGGTGCGTGCTCCCGACAATCAGGCGTACCGCATGGCCGAGGCGTATGCGGCCGTCGGTAGCGCGATTGCGCTCTTCAGCGCACAGCGCACGGGAAAGGGGCAGGTGGTCGATGTGGCCTGCATCGAGGCCGAGGCGATGGCGCTCGAGAACGCTGCGCAGTTCTGGGATCTGGAGGGCAAGATCCGGCGCGGGCGCGGGCGCGAAGCCGGCAGCGCGACGCTGCACCCATGTGCCGATGGCTACATCGCACTGGTTGCGATCATGGGGCGCAACAAGGAAATGTGGATCCCCTTCGTGCGCTGGATGGAAGCCGAAGGCGTCGAGGAGTGGCAGGCCTTCGACGACGACCGCTGGATCGATTACGCCTATCGCACTTCGGAGGCGGGTTACACGACCTTCTGCCGCGTCTTCGAGCGATACACGCGAACCCGCAGCAAAGCCCAGCTGTACGAGATCGGACAGCGCTTCAACGTCGCGGTGACGCCGGTGAGCGACGGACAGGATCTCCTCGCGAACCCGCAGTTGATGCATCGGAATTTCTGGCAGACGCAGTTCAACGACACGCTGGGAGCGGACATCACTTATCCCGGTGCGCCATACGAATTCGGCGAACTCGGGTGGCAACTGGGCCGCAATGCGCCGCGCATCGGCGAGCACACGCGGGAAATACTGACCGAATCCGGCTATACGGGATTCGAGATCGACAAACTCGTGCGGGTGGGAGCGGTATATGCCGAACAGTGTTGAGCGTGCCCTGGAGGGCATCGTCGTCTGCGATTTCTCGTGGGTCGGCGCGGGCCCGATCGCCACGAGCGTGCTGGCGCAGTGCGGCGCCGACGTCATCAAGATCGAGAGCGTGAAGCGGCCGGACACGCTGCGCCGTGGCGAGCCCTTCAAGGACGGCATCGGCACCGGCCTCGACCGCAGCGGCTACTTCGCGGCGCGCAACGCCAACAAGCGCGACATCGCGCTCGACATGAACAATCCGCAGGCGCGGGACATTGCTGTCCGGCTGATCGCGAAGAGCGACATTGTGATCAACAACTTCCGCGTCGGCCAGATGGAGAAGTGGAAGCTCGGCTGGGAGGAAGTGCAGAAGATCAACCCGCGGGCGATCTACGTCACGATGAGCCTGCAGGGCACCGAGGGGCCGCACAGCCGATTCATGGGCTATGGGGTGAACCTCAACGCGCTGTGTGGCCTGACGGCGCGTGCGGGTTTCCCCGGAAAAGCGCCGTTCGGCACCGGCACGAACTACACGGACCACGTCATGGTGCCGACGCACACCCTGTTCGGGATCATGGCAGCGTTGCTCGAACGCGAGGTCACCGGTCGCGGCCAGACAGTCAGCATCTCGCAGCTGGATTCGGCGATCTGCCTGACGCCGAGCGCGCCGATGGCTTTCGCTGCCAACGGCGAGACCCTCGGGCCGCTCGGTTATGGCGATTCGGAAGGTGCTCCGCACGGCGTTTATACGACGCTCGGCTATCGCAAGTGGATCGCGATCGCGGTCTTCGATGACACGCAGTGGGCCGCCTTGCGACGCGTGATGGGCAATCCCCCCTGGGCCGAGGAAGACCGCTTCGCGACGGCCGAAATGCGCCGCCGGCACGTGGCCGAACTCGACGAGTGCATCGAGTGCTGGACGGCCACGCAGCACGGCGACTGGGTGATGGACGCACTGCTGAAGGCGGGCGTGCCCGCGGGCGAAGTCCGCGACGCGCGCGAGGCAATCGAGGACGAGCAGCTGCGCAGGCGCGGTTTCTGGGCCTATCTCGACCACCACGAGGTCGGCGTCTCGCTCTACAACCGCGCGCCGATCGTGTTCTCGCACACCCCGCTGGAAATGAAGACCGCGGCGCCGTCGATCGGGCAGCACACGCGCGAGGTGCTGGGCGGGATGCTGGGCTATTCGCACGACGAAATCGAGGATCTGGTCAGTCAGGAGGTGCTGGTGTGAGCACTGTCGGCCAGTGATGTGGGTGGCCGATGACGCCGAACGCGCCGGGGCCGCAATTCCAGCCAGGAGGAGGACGAATCATGCATGAGCAACAAGCGCAGCAAGCCGGGACTGCCAAATACGTGCCCGCCGGCTCTTCGGTGTACGAGTGCCCCGAATGCGGCATGTCCGTAGCCGTCGGCGAGTACCACCCCTATGCGGCCTGTCTGATGGTGGCCGGCTGTCACGACGGTGCGACGATCCACGAGGCACTGATGGCCGTGTTCGAGGATGGCATGCGGGTGGCTGCAGAGAAATGCCGCAATAGCGGCAGCGCTTCGATCGCGGACAAGATCGAGTCATTGATGCGCTCGGACGCCGACTGAAGGCGTGGATCGGCAGGCCGGGCCCGATAAATACAGGACGAGAGACGAGACATGGATTTTTCCCTATCCGAAGAACAGACGATGCTCAAGGAGGTGGCCAGGCGGTTCACCACCAACGAGCTGATGCCCCTTGAGAAAGTCCTGCTGGAGCGGGAAATGCGGATGTGGACCGACGGGTACACGCTGCTGCCGAAAGATGATCATGTGCGCCTGATGAACATCACCCGCGACATGGGCTTCTGGGGCATCGAGGTCGACGAGAAATTCGGCGGTCAGGGGCTCGGGATGTTCGCCAAGACCCTGGTTGTCGAGGAAATGTCGAAGTCGCTCGTCGGTTTCTCGCATCACGGCTTCACGCTGCCGCCCGATGCCCCCAACCTCTACTACCTCAACGAATGCGGCACCGCTGAGCAGCGCGAGAGGCTTCTCGGCCCCTACTGCCGTGGCGAGATCGACTCCGCGATGATGGCGACCGAGCCGGGCGCGGGCTCCGACATCAGCGGCCTGACCACGACCGCCGTGCGCCAGGACGGCAAATGGGTGATCAACGGGTCGAAGATCTTCATCAGCAAATGCGACAAGGACAACCTGTTCTTCATCTGCATTGCGGTGACCGACAAGGAGGCGCCGACCAAGCGGCGCTTCACCGCCTTCATCCTCGACAAGGACACGCCGGGACTGCGCATTGGGGCCGAGATCCCGGTGATCGGCGCGATGCCGTCCTGGACCGTCTACCTGGACAACGTGCGGGTCGGCGACGAGGCCGTGCTGGGCGAGGTCGGTGATGCCTTCATCCCGCTGCAGAACCGCTTCGGAGTGCGACGCATCGAGCTCGCGGCGCACTGCACCGGCATGGCCGAGCGGCTGATCCAGATGATGATCGACCAGGCGAACCTGCGGAAAACCTTCGGTGAGCCGCTCGCGGAACGGCAGACGGTGCAAAACTGGATCGCCGATTCGACGATCGAGCTCGAACAGGTTCGTCTGCAGCTCTACTACACCGCGTGGAAGTCGGATCAGGGGCACAAGGACCTGCGCGTCGAGGCGTCGTCGCTGAAGATCGCCGCGACCGAAATGCTCACTCGCATCGCTGACCGCGCGATCCAGCTGCACGGCGGGCTGGGCCTGTCGCGCGAACTGGGCGTCGAATACGTGGCGCGGATGGTCCGGATCTGGCGGATCGTCGAAGGCGCCTCCGAAATCCATCGCATGTCGATCGCGAAGAAGCTGCTGAGCGACGGTACGACCTACAGCCCCTTTGTCGCGGCCTGAGTGGCGCGACAACACAAGAATGAAAGGAGAACAGCAATGCCGGTAATGCTGGAAGTAAAGAATCACGTCGCCTACATCACCCTGAACCGCCCCGAGGCGATGAACTCGCTCGACCCGGAGTCGATCGCCGATCTCGCCGAAATCTGGACGCGCGTGCGCACCGATCCCGACATCCGCGTCGCCGTGCTGACGGGCGCGGGCGAGAAGTCCTTCTGCACCGGCACCGACATGAAGAAGGCGCCGCCGCCGACCGAGTGCATGGCGGCGACCTATCTGCGCGAAGGTCAGCCTCTTTTGCCGCACATGAAGATGTGGAAGCCGATCATCGCGGCGATCAACGGCTATGCCGTCGGCGGCGGGCTCGAGATCGCGCTTGCGTGCGACATGCGGATCGCGTCGTCGAACGCGAAGTTCGGGCTTACCGAAGTCAAGGTGGCGAGCCTCGCGGGGCTGAATGGCACCCAGGCGCTGCCGCGTTCGGTGCCTCAGGCGGTCGCGATGAAGATGCTGCTCACCGGCGAGATGATCTCGGCGGAAGAGGCGCTGCGCTACGGACTCGTCAGCGATGTCGTCGAACCGTCCGCGCTCGCGGACCTCGCGCGCACGTATGCGGAAAAGATCGCCAGTGCCGCGCCCTTGAGCGTACAGGCGACGAAGCAGGCGGCAGTGCTGGGCAAGGACATGCCGCTCGAGCACGGGATCCTGTATTCGCACCTGCTGTGGGGCGTGCTGCGCGACACCGAGGACCGCAAGGAAGGCTTCAAGGCGTTCGGCGAACGGCGCACGCCGGAGTTCCGCGGCGCCTGACCAGCGGCACGACCTGAAGGGCGGGGCGGCCCGGCGAAGGCCGCTCCGCATGCGGGAGACACATCATGCGTCTGACGAGCAATTTCGAAGACAACCGGCGCCTGCCGGACGACATCGCCTTTGCGGTGGCCGATCCTGAGCGGCGGTTTCGCTTCGGCGCCAACCGCAATCCCGGCCTGACGTGGAGCGACCCGCCGGCCGGTACGCGGTCCTTCGTGCTCACGTGCCACGATCCCGACGCGCCGAGCCGTTTCGAGCACATCAATCGCGAGAACATCGTGATTCCCGAGGCGATGCCGCGGGTCGATTTCTTCCACTGGGTGCTCGTCGATCTGCGTCCCGCGTGCCGCGGGTTTGCCGAAGGCGAGTTCTCGAGCGGGGTTATGCCTCGCGGCAAACCCGGCCCTGCGACGCGATTCGGCGCGCGACACGGACTCAACGACTTCACGCGCGGCTTCGCCGGCGACGCGCACATGGCAGGTGACTACTTCGGCTACGATGGTCCGTGCCCGCCGTGGAACGACAAGCGCGTGCACCGTTACGTGTTCACGCTGTACGCCGTGGATCTGGAGCGTTGCCCGGTCGAAGGGCGATTCACCGGCCCTGATGTGCTACGGGCCATCCAGGGGCATGTCCTCGGCGAGGCCTCACTGACGGGGCGATATACGCTAAATCCCTGCGCAGCGCTGACCGAGGTGGCGTGAAGCAATAACTGAGACTGCTGCACTCCACGTTTTTCTTGCATAGTTAAACGCGGAGTTATACAGTCCTGGTTATGGCGCACATCACAACCAGCGTTGAATACGCAATCCATTGTCTCTTGTGGCTCGCCGGCGCGGACGGCAGAGCCCTGAGCAGCCGGGACCTCGCGGACTTGCAGGGGATCTCCTCGAGTTTCCTGGCAAAGATTCTGCCAAAGCTGGAAAAGGCGGGCATTGTCGTCGCGAACGAAGGCGTTCGTGGCGGGTACCGCCTTTCACGACCGCCCGAGCAGATCAGTTTTCTTCAGATCGTCGATGCCGTCGAAGGCGAAAAGCCGCTGTTCGATTGCCAGGAAATTCGGGATCGGTGCGCAGTCTTCGACGAAGAGCCTCCGGAGTGGGCCGTCACCGGGGTCTGCGCGATCCATGCCGTCATGCTGAAGGCCGAACAGGCGATGCGGGCAGAGTTGGCCGCGAACACCCTCGCCGATGTCGCCGCCTCCTTCGAGCGCAAGGCGCCCGCCGAATTCATTGTCCAGGTCCACGACTGGGTCAGCGACCGTATCGAGAGCCGTAAACCGGGACGTCCCCCCAAGGCCTCCAAGCCGCCTTCCTGAGCCCACCCAGGTCTGGCCCCCCTACAACTCGGATCCAACTCGCGGTCCTTCGCCGGACGGACCGCGAGTGTGCTGTCGCGCCTGTGCGGCGGGGATTCCTTCGTCCGGAATTCTGCAAAGGAAAACACCAATGCGAAAACATATTCTTATCGCCGGCTCGGGCTTCGCCGGCACCTGGGCCGCGATCTCGGCTGCTCGCGCGGTCGCGCTGGCGGGGAAGGAAGCGGAGGTCGCCATCACCGTCGTTTCACCTTCCGCGAACCTCGTGATCCGCCCCCGTCTATATGAGGCGGTGATCGAGGACATGAACCCCGACATCAAGCCCTTGCTCGACGCGGTCGGCGTGCAGCACGTGGCGGGCACCGTGACCGAAATCAGCTCTGACGCGCGTCGGGTCACCGTTGCCAGGGCTGATGGCCAAGCGGTGCAGATGCACTACGACAAGTTCGTGCTTGCCGCGGGCAGCCAACTGTTCACACCACCCATTCCGGGCCTCCACGAACATTCGTTCAACGTGGACCAACTGGAAAATGCGCGGAAACTCGAAGCCCACATCAGATCGCTGGCGGCCCGTACGCCGACCGGTGCGCGCAACACCGTGGTGATCGCGGGAAGCGGGTTGACCGGCATCGAGACCGCTGCGGACATGGGGGGGCGATTGAAGGCAGTGCTGGGTGACGATGCCGAGATCCGGGTCATTCTGGTCGAGCAGGCATCGACCATCGCCCCGCACCTGAGCGCCGCCGCTCGTGCCGTGGTCGAAGGGGCACTTGCGGAGTGCGGCGTCGAGTTCAAGGTCGGCGCTGGCGTCGTGTCGATCGACGCGCAGGGCATCGAGCTGTCGTCGGGGGAACGCGTCGAGAGCGACACCATTGTCTGGACGGCGGGTGCAAGGGCGCATGCCCTGGCCGCTCAGATTCCCGGAGAACATGATCGACTTGGCCGTCTGGTCGCCGACGCCTGCTTGCGCGCCCGAGGTACGGGCGATATTTTCGTGACCGGCGATGTCGCCCGCGCGGCCACGGACGATCTCGGCCACTTCGCGCTGATGTCCTGCCAGCACGCGATGAGTCTCGGCCGCGTCGCCGGCCATAACGCGGCCGCGGAACTCGTCGGCTTGCCGCTGCACTCGTATAGCCAGCCGAAGTATGTGACGTGCCTGGACCTGGGGCCCTGGGGCGCCCTGTACACCGAGGGTTGGGGCCAGCAAGTCTCCCTGGTGCGGGAGGACGCCAAGTCACTCAAGCGGGAAATCACGACCAAATGGATTTACCCGCCGGCGCCGGATCGCGAGGCAGCTTTCGCCGTCGCCAATCCCGATTTCGTCATCGTTCCGTGATCGCTCACAATCTTGTGATGCCGGGCGCGTCTATCGTGCCCAGACGATCTTCCCGCCGATCAGAGTCATGACGACCTGCGCGCGCGCGAGATCGTCGGCCGTCGCCCACTCTCCGGCGCCTTCGACAAGGACGAGGTCGGCGCGCCGGCCCGCTTCGATCGTTCCCGTCGCATTTTCATCGCCGGCTGCGCAGGCGCCTCCGCGCGTGTAGAGGCGCAGCGCATCGGCTGCTGTAATCGCCTCGTCAACGGCCACGCCTCGCCCGGCCCCATCGCGTCGGCTGACGGCCGCCTTCAGGCCTTCCAGCGGAACACAGGACACGAGCGGAGCGTCGGATCCGAACGCGAGCGGGATGCGGTGACGTAGGAAGGAGCGGAATGGAAAGAGGGCGGGGTGCGCCGGGTCCGGTTCCCGCGCATTCAAGGCTTGTGCAGCCAGCGGCAACAGGCCGGGTTGCGCGACGACGATTGCTCCACTCTGTGCGACGCGGTCCAGCCACCCGGTCGGGCACGCCGGGCAGTGCTCGAAGCGCGGGCGCAGGCGGGGTGCGAGACCGGCCTGGTCAAGCCATGCAAGCGTGTTCAGCGAGCGGTCGAGCAGCGTGAGGTCCGGGACGTGGAAGGCCAGCTGGAAACCCGCGCGGTGGGCCGTCAAGGCAGTGGCGTCGATCAGTTCCTGCGCTGGCTCAGGGTCACCCGTACTTTCGTCGAGAGCGATCTTCGCTGCGCCCAGTCGTAATTCTTCCGGAGGACAGTCGGGATGGGTGCTGCCCGTGCGCATCCCCAGTTCGGCGAAGGCGTCCACACTGTCTGCGCCGGTGAACAAGGAAATGCGTGGGCTGATGAGACCCCGCCGCTTGTAATCGACCATCGCATGCCAGTGTGCGGGCGTGTTCGACCAGCTCGTGTCCTGCAAGGACGTGATGCCGCATTCGAGGAAGATGCGGTTGGCAGTGCGCAGACCCGCTTCGATCTCGTCCGAGGCAAGGGGCGGAATCGCTTGCGCCACCTGTGCATGGTTGCCGGAGACGACGCCGTTGAGGCGACCGCTCGTGTGTTCGCGGTGTACGATTCCCGCATCGGATGAAACCGCCGATTCGTCGATGCCGCACAGCGCCAGCGCCCGGCTGTTGAGCACGCAGTACTGCCCGGCACGCTCCACGACGATCACCGGTTGGCCTGGGGCAGCCTGGTCCAGTTCCCACCGCGTCGGTAACCGCTGCTCTGCGAGGCGGGTCGGGTCGCAGTTGGCCGCGCGCAACCAGTGCCCGTAACCCGTGTCAGCCGCGCGGGATCGAATCGCGTCGATCAGGCCTGCAATGTCGCTTACAGCGGGCGACGCGCAGTCGACATAGCGCGTGGTCATCGCCAGGGCGACCGGGTGACAGTGCGCATCGTTAAATCCCGGAATCACCGTCCTACCCTGGCAATCCACCAGTCGCGTCTGCGGCCCTGCAAGCGCGGCACGCGCGAACTGATCGCCGACATACAGGATGCGGCCGTCGCGGACCGCGATCAGATCATTGGCGCGCCTACCCGGCATCCACTCGGGCGTGAAGGCGACGAGGTTGAACAGGATCAGATCGGCATTCATCGCTCGCCGGCGGCAGCCGCCTCGTGGCGTTTGACGGCCAGATAGTACTTCAGGGTTTCGCGCAGCCCGTTGCGGAACGGCGTGTGTGCGAAGTCAAACAGCCGGTCGATCTTCGTGCCGTCGTAGACCAGATCCTCGTCGATGGGGAAGGGCAGCGGAAGGTTACTGCGCGCGATCTCGGCGGGAGCTAACCTCAGTGTATTGACTGCCTTGCCGGTGATTTCGCTAAGCACCTCGACAATGCGGGCGTAGGAGACCGGCTCGCCCGAGGCCAGATTGAAGGTTTCGCCGAACGCGCGCGGCTCGCCGATGCACTGCCAGAGCAGGCGCGCCATGTCGACGACCCAGATGAAATTGAACACGGACGTATCCGGCTCGGGAACGACGATGGGCTCGCGGTGGCGCAGGCGGTCGAAGAAGTAGGTCTCGCGCGGCGCATAGTTGTAATAGCCATAGACGATGGCCGGCCGCAGCACCGTCAGCACGATCCCGAGCCGTTCGCACGCACGGCGCGCGGACTGCTCGGCGAGGCATTTTTGATAACCGTAGTCGGCGTATTCGCCCAGTTCCGGCTGCGGACCGTCGAGGGTCGGGGCGTTCTCGTCCACGGGCCGGCGCCCCGTTTTGCGGTATACGGTGGTGGTGCTGATCAGCAGATACTGGCGAACCGTGCCGCGCAGGTTGTCAAGCAGGGTCTCCACATGCGCCGGGGTGTAGGCACAGAAATCGACGACCGCATCCCATTCACGAGCCGGAATCGCATCGCGCACCTGGCCCGCCAGTTCGCGGTCGCCGACGTGCTCGGTGACGCCGTCCATGCGCAAGGGCAGCTTGCCGCGGTTGAATACGTGGATCTCCGCCCCCGGCATCTTCAGCGCCTCCTCGACAAAGACGCGGCCGCAAAAATAGCTGCCGCCGATGACCAATACCTGTTTAGACATAGGAGACTCCCGTATTCCCGCTTCAGCCGATGAGCACGCTCAGGCGCCGCAGGGCCGGATCGTCGATGCGTTCGTGGATGTGCGGACCGTGATCGACGAGAAAGGGACTGTCGGAGTCGGTCAGGCCTTCGGCCCGCAGTTCGGCGATGGTCATGGCACACAGCGCCTCGATGTGCGCACGCTTCTCGTTCGCGTCCGCCGACGACATCATTGCGGTGATTCTGTCATGCACGAGGAGGCCCAACCGCGGTAGTGCCGACAGACCGCGGTGCCGCCACTTGTAGTACGGCGCATAGCGACGGTTCAGCAGATAGACCAGCGACATCAGATCGTTGCAGAACGAGGTTTCCGCATATTGCGCGACGAACGCTTCCCCGCGCCCGAGCGCGCGCGTGAAGTTGTATTGACCTGCCTGGCCGATCGACATGCAGCGCGCCGCGATCTTTGCGAGCCGGACGTCCTCGGGATAGAACGCGAGCAGCCGTCGCCGACGCTGCGAGAAATCGTCGAGCGGGTCGTGGAAGACGCGGCCGGAAGTGCAGGCCGCGAGATATTTTTCCGGAATGCGCAGCCAGTCGAAAAGCGTCTGCGGGCCGTCCGGATGGCCGAGGAACTGCTTGTACCAGGTTCCCGTTTGGAACACGCCTATGCGTCCTTCGCCCCATTCGGTGGTCGAGCGTGCAAAGCCGTCGAAGCACTTCGGCAGCCGGTCGTAGGCCTGTTGTAGCGGCGCGCCGATCGCCGCGTAATCCTCATCGCTCAGCCACAGGCAGAATCCCGGCCCCCAATCATGGTCGCGCGATTGCTCGTCGTCGAAGCCGAGGCAATCGGAGCCGTCGCCGGCGAGCCCCACCGCGATGCGGTCGCGCCACGCGGCGAACTCGCCGGCTAGCAGTTCCCCGCCGTAGCGGTCGAAATACCGTTCGGCGAGTGTCAAACCGTTCATGGCGCGACCGCGTAATCGATCACTTCAACTGTCTCGCTGCCGGTAAAGGCCTGCTCGGCAATTAGCGCGTTCAGCCGTCGCCCGACATCGGCATCGACATATTTTTCGCCGCACTGCTCGCACAGGCCGGCGGGCACCTTCTTGATGACATACAGCCGGCCTTCGAGACGGTAGTCGAAGTTGCCGACAGTCACCTGCTTGATGGCGCCGCCGCAGAAGTAGCAGGTCGTGGTCGAATCGGACATTGCTGGATCTCCGGGGGAACGGTGCAGGGCCGTGCGCCAAAAGGGGGGAGCGGGCACGTAGGCGTGGATGACGGCGAGCCAGTCGTCGGCGCGTGGCGCTGCGACGACGTGAACCGGTTTGCGGTCGTGGATGGCGCACAGGAGGTAGGCAGGATCCCGCCCGCAGTGCCGGTGTTCCTCGATGATCCGGCCGGAGCGCAGGGCGGTTTCGATCTGCGGCACCGCGATCTGTCCGGCCATCAGCGAACGGATCACGTGCTCGGACAGCACGTAGCGCGCGGCTTCGGCGCGTGCGGCGATCCATGCGCTTGCGCTGTCGGGGAGGGGAAGGGTCATAGGCAAAGCGGCCTCCGCGCATTCAGCAGGCCGAGCGCCGAGCGCAATTCCGGCTATTGATAGACGCCGGTGAAAATTTCATTCTCATCGGCAAACATTTTCTTGAACTTTGCCCGTGCATCGGCGCGCACGCGTTCGGCATGCTCATGATCCAGTCCGCGCCCCTGAATCCATTTCTCCAGATTGACGCCGCCGGGCAGCCATTTCTCCAGCGTCTCCCGTTCATACATCCATGCCTTGTCCCTGACGCCCAATGCGGACAGGATTTCCCAGACTTCGTCCTTGGTTTCGTCGTGGCAATAGACACACATGACGCAGCGGTTGAGCTGGAATTCCGTGATCAGCTTGCGGTCGTATTTGACGGCGGGGATCTTCTTTTCCTCGACGTAGGGATCCAGCTTCCTCGCCAGTTCCTCCACTTCCTCGCGCAGGCCGAACACGAGCCATTTTCCCCAATGCTCGAGATATTGCTTGTTGGTCAGCGGCTCGCCGCGCAGGGTGATGTAGTTGTAGCGGTACTCGATGTGGTCAAGAGGAACGACGAAGATGAAATGCGATTCCGGCCGATCGACGATCATGTGATGCCTCCCTATCAGCCTCCGGCAATGGCCGGAATCACGTTGATGACATCGCCCGCGCTCAGTCGGGTCTTCATGCCATCGAGGCTCACGGCGTTACGACCATTGACGAAGAATACGAACTGGGGTGAAAGGTCGCCATCATCGGTCGACAGTGCCGCAGCGAAGCCCGGATTGTGCTGATCGATCAGGCCGATCAAGCTTGCGACCGTGGTGTCCGCCGGAGCGTCGAGGGCGAGCTCGCTTTGTTTGATGCCCAGGACGCCGAGCAGATTCAGCCTGACGTCGATCTTCATGCCGTCTCTCCGTGTTTGAGCACGCTTTCGGCGTGATTCAGATCGCGATAGCCGTTCTTGCACACCAGCCGATGCAGAGCCTCGACCGCGAGATTTCGATTGGCGGAAACTGCTGCCTCGATATTCTCGAAATACAGCTCCAACGTTTGATCGCTGTAGGTTTCCAGTTCGCAGCCGAGATAGATCCCGAAGTTCCGGCCGTCGCCTGTTTCATCCATGCTGCGGCAACATCGCCGGTAAAGGGCGGGATAGCGACGCTCCAACTCTTCCTGCCAATTGCTTTCCACCGTGACGATCATGTCGATCAGCGGATTTTTTGATAGCGGCGGAATCAGGTTGTCCATGCGCGCGTATTTTTCGGCGAGCAGGTTACGTCCAACGCTCTCGGCCAATTCCAGGTCGGCCAGATAGGAGGCGAGCATCGGCCGCGTCCACGTTTCGAACAGGCTGGAACGGATGGTCTTGAAATTGCCGGGGGCGCTCTGACAGGGGGCGTGCCGGGCGCTCCTGACCCGGACGAACATCTGCCATTCGGCTTCCAGGACGTGGTCGAGCAAGGACGCACTCATTGCTGTGACGTCCTCGATTCACGCATTTCGCTGACGATCAGTTCGCCAAACAACTTGGGCAATTGCTCGCTTTTGTCGACGAACTTCACGAGACTGCCGTATTCGTCGCGCAGCGACTGTTTGGCGGACAGACTGCAACTGACGCCCAGTGTGAGCAGGCTGATGCTGTTGCCCTTGCAGTACTTGAGGGCATCCGCCACGCCGCAACCCCAATTCGAGGCGCCGTCGGTGATGTGGACCAGCAGTGTTTTCTTGCCTGGTATGCGGGTATTCATTGCCGTGGCGATGATCGCTTCGCCGGAAGCCGTCCGCCCGTGCGGCAGCACCGTCAGCATTCGGCCACCACGATATATCTCGGTGATGCGGCAGGCGTTTCTGACCTCGTTGTAGGCGAACAGTCGCGCGTTGGGCGCGTACTCCAGGATCGCAGTGAACAGCGTCTGGTAGATCATTTCCGCCTGGTCCCATTGAGTCGGGTCGGCCATCGATCCGGTTGCGTCCACCAGCAGCACGACGTTCTTGCGCATATCGAACTCGTGCTTCTTTTGTTGGAACACGGCACCGGTCGTGTGGGCGCGGTAAAGGCGGCGGCTATGGATCTTTCCCGAACTGAGGCCGCGGTTGAAAACGCTCCGGCGATCGGTGGCGTTTCGCACCACTTGCTCCAGCTTGTGCAAAAGCTGGCGATCGACGCGGTTGCGCGCGAGCATCACGATGTCGTTGCCCTCGACTCGTGCGACGTTCTCGAAGTTTGCGACGTTGCCCTTGATCTGATCGGTGAAATCCCGGTTCTTCTGCGGTAGCGCCGCCTCGATCAGGTTGGCGTAATTGACGATGGTGGCCTTGACGGCCGCTTGCTCTGCCTCTTCCTGGGCCAATTCATCATCATCGCCCATGTCGGGCATCATGAACCGGTCGCTGCGGTCGCCTGGCCAGAAGCGGATGTGACCGAGCACTTCGCGCCAAAGGTTTTCATAGAGATCGAGGCGGAAATCACATCGGTCGCTGACGCTCGGAAGTGCCGGGCAGTCGTCGCGCAGGGCCGGCACGATGCTGTTCATGGTCTCCATCGGCTTCCTGTAGTACTGGTCCAGGCTGCCGCGCATGACCAGGCCGCCCAGCGTGAGATCGCTATGGCCGTGCTTGTAGAGTTCGGGGTCGCGATGGGCCGCCAAACGCCACCAAAGATGCAACATCTCGGACAGGGTGGGGGGCTTGATCAGGCTCTTCAGCGTCTTGACGATACGCCAGTCACGTGCCACCTCGGCGTAGTAGCCAAGCACGCTCGTGTTGGCGAGGCCGTCGACGTAAACGGACTCGCAGACGCTGAAGAACATGTCGAACTTGTATTCGTACTGCGTCGGCGGCTGTACGCGCTGCCTGAGCATTTCGCGCAGCCGCTCGGACCACTCGACGCGCTTGTACGCTTCCTGCACCATGATGCCGACCATCAGATCGGTCTTGCCCGCCGGCACCGGATACGTCCCCATTATCGGTGTCGGATCGAGCGCGAGCGCGTTGTCGAGCTCCATTCCCGACCAGACGATTTCTCCGACATTGCGGCCGATGAAAGTCGACAGTTTTCGAATGGCGACCAATAGCTTCACCAACTCGACCGATTCGATCGGCGACTTGTCGCGACGCCAGAAATCCGAATAGCCCTCTTCGCCGGGGATGACGAAACGCGTGACGTCGCCCGCGTCGTTCATCAGCCTGAGTGTGGTGTCGTAGGTCATGGCAATGGAAGACCTCAGGCAGCGATGTATTGAACGTACTCTGTCTTGCTTTTTTCCACCTTCCCCTGATTCACGTGCAGCGACAGCAAAACCGATTCGAGCGTCTTCTTGTCGGTCTGGAGGCTTGTCACGATGGCTTCGCGCAGTGTTCCGCCTGCGGCGATCATCTCGCCCAGCATCAGGATCTTGCGTGTGGAAACGTCGACGCCCAGGTCGGCATTGGCGCGAATGCTGTTCGCCACCGTGATGATTTCCCTCGCCTGTTCATGCGTCACGCCGGTCTTCTTTTCCAGCACCTCGATTTCCACTTCGTTCGGCAGGAAATCCATTGTCGTGACATAGAAGCGATCGCGCAGGGCCGGGTCGAGCAACTCGGTGCCGACGAATTCGGCCCCTTCGTTGAGCGTCGCGAAGAAAACGACCCCGGGCGCCACCTGCAACAGTCCCAGTTCGTCCATCCACACCTGACGATCATCGGAGAGGATGGAGAAGAGCATGTTCAACGCCTTCGGGTGCTCGGGGCGATTGATTTCCTCAAGGTGAATGACGCAGTTGGGTGTCTGGATGGCCTGCGGGAAGAGGAACTGCTTGTAGCGAGTCTCCCCGTTCTCCAGCGCGTATTCACCGAACAATTGCCCCGGCTCGGACAGGATGCCGATCTGGAAAGTGGCCAAAGGCAGCCTGTTGACGGCAGCGTATTGCCGCACCAGCGAAGATTTGCCGCAACCCTGCTTCCCGACCACCAGGACGTTGACGGGATGCTTTTTGGATATCTTCGAGAACTTGTCGAGAAAGCTCTGGTTTTCCGTACTTACATAGTAGTAAGGGTCAACTTCCGGAACGAACAGGCCATTTGCGCTAGAAGAAATTTTCATGATCTCTTGTTACCCTCATCGAGAGGTGAGCAACATTCGTCCGATGTTCAGACGTGGTCGCGGAAGCTCAGTTTTCCTTCCTCGTGCCGGGCACAGGTCGTGTTCTCGACGTCCCTCAGCCAGCGTTTCCACACGCCCCCCATGGCGTGACGGTTGGCGGTGCATTGGCCGCGGTGCGGGTCGGTGGGATCGGGGGTTTGCCACTTGCAGCTCCGGCACGGCCGGGATGTCCCTGCTTCCGTGTGCGGCTGGTTTTGTAGGCTCTTTTCTGCTTGCATGATTTGTCTCCAATATCTTCTTGTGTGATTCAAAAGGGAGGGGGGCGGAACGCTGCCCCTCCTTTTAGCGGCGCTTCTCAGAGTTCGACGTTCAGGAATTCCAGATCGGACGCGCTGAAGTCCTGTTCCTGACGGGCAATGATCGTGTTCTGTCCATAGGTTGGAATGTCGACGAAGCGGGCGCTATAGCCTGAAACGCGAACGATCAGGTCATGGTGCTTCTCCGGTTCGCGCTGCGCGGCACGCATTTCGTCCGTGCTGACGACATTGAACTGAACATGGTCGATATTCAGGTCGTGCCACGTCTTCATGTACGAGTTCCAGATCTCGAAACCATGTTTGGAGCGCATGATCGGCACCGACAAACGCTGGTTCAGCAGGTTGCCCTTCTGGTTCTTCTGCACCTTGGAGACCGAGCGCAACACCGCCGTCGGACCTTTCTTGTCGGTGCCCATGTAGGGAGAAATGCCGCCGTCGTCCGCCGCCTCGCCGCCGAAGCGGCCGTCGGGCGTGGGGCCCGTGCGCGAACCGACCTCCATGTACAAGCCGACGGCCTGGCCTGTCGGCATCACCGGACCACCCGAGTAGTTGGTGATCTTGCGCATTTCGCCGCCGATGATTTCCTCGTAGAAGCGCGTGATGATGCTATCCGCGTAATCGTCGTCGTTGCCCCACTTCGGCGCCCGCTTGAAGTCGACCCGCATTTCCTCGAAGCCTTCCCAGTTCGCCTTCAGCGCCTGACTGAGCTGCTCGAGCGTGTACTTCTTGTCCTCGAACACCAGCTTCTTGATCGCGACGAGGGAGTTCGCCGCGACGATCGTCGTGATCGGGTTGTGCCAGCCGTTGGGCTGTTCCGACAGGGCGCACGCGTCCATGCCGAGTTCCATGCAGCCGTCGTCGATCGCGGACACGAAGGGCATCTGCAGGAAGCGCTGTTCGAAGTAGCGCGACACATCCTTGGTGCTGATACAGAGGTTGATCGCGTACTGGTACTGCTCGCGGAAGGCCTCCCAAACGTCCTCAAAGGTCTTCAGTGACGACAGATCACCGGTCTTCGGGCCCAGCTGCATGTCGGCGTACGACCAGTCGTAGCCGTCATTCAACGTGATTTCGAGCAGCTTGGCCGGGAAGATCGAGCCGCCGCCTTCCGAACGGGTCTTTTGCGTCTTGCGCCGGCCGTGGATGCCGGGCGACATGCACAGCACGTTGACCCAGTTGTGGGCTTCCTCGTCGGTGGCGCCGTTGCCGTTGAGACTGAACTTGGCGTATTCCTTCATCTGCTCCGTGCCGATCTCGTCGTGCTTGATCGACGGATAGCCGAGACCGTCGCGGATGCACTCGAAAACCCAGCGCAGCGTCTTGTCGCGGTTCTTCTTCGAATAGCGGAAGACGATGGAAGGCTCGGCCGTGCGGATCCGCTTGGCCGCCTCGAGGATGGCGTCGGTCATGTCGTTGCACGCATCCTCGCCCTTGGCGTTGGTGCCGCCGACGGTGAGGATGAACAGATCGTTCGAGCCCGGGAAGATCTCGCGGTAGGCGCGCGACTTGCCGGCGCCGTGCTCGGAAATCTTCAAACGTTCCATCTCGACCAGTTCCACCGCATCCATGTGGCTCATCGGCTGGAATTTCTTGTCGACGACGGAGGCCTTGTAGTACGGCCAAAGCAGCGTGTCTTCCTTCTGCGCGTAGCCGCTCGCGTAGCGTTCGATGGCGTGACAGATCAGGAAGGTGAAGAATTTCGCCTGCATCGCGTCCTTGAGGCCCTTGCAGGGCTCGGCGGGAATGCGCTGACAGATGTCGGCGATTTCGAGCAGCTCGGCCTGGCGCTTCGGATCGGTCTCGAAGTTTTCCGCGACGATCTTGCACAGCCGGCCCTGCCGGCGCGCCCAGCTGATCACCGCCTTGCAGGCGATGACCATCGCCTTCCAGTTGTCGATCTTCGCGATGTTGTCCAGGCCCTTGGTGCCGTCCCACGGGAAGGTGGACATGTCGGCCTGGGCTTCGGCGATATGCTTTTCGGCGAGCTTGATGCGCGCGAGCAGCCCGTCTTCCAGCACGGTTTCGTAGGGCGGCACGATGCTGTTGTAACCCGAGGCGAAGGACGGCGCCTCCATGCTGCTGACCTGATACATGCGCCCGAGGTCTGCCGGATCGAAATAGGGTTGGCACTTGCTCTGCAGGCTGTGCGGCTTCCAGTATTCGTTGATCGCCGCAGCCTCGTCGGCCGGCTGCGGCGAGTAGTCGCTCCGCAGGTAGTCCTGCACGGCCATGTGGGACAGTTCGGGATACAACGGAAACATGTTGGGATCTTCGGCGTGGTAGCCGACGATGAATTCGTCCTCCTGGAGCACCAGGGTCGACTTGTTCAGGACGTTCGCCAGGCCCAGCGCACGGCGGATGGCTTCCGGCTGGCCTTCGCTGGCCTTGTGCGCTTCGGTGAGATAGCGCATGCGCTCGATGCCGGCCGTGACGCTCTTTTCGATGAATTCGCCGGCAGATGCGTGTTTCCAGCGGCAACGCTCTTTCAGGCGCTTGGTCCTCGCCGTCGAAGGCTTTTGCAGATGCTCGTGCAACTCGTCGGCCGGAATTGTCGCTTCAGCCGGATTTTCCGGCGTGAACCTGAGCGTATTCCCCTTGTACTCCAGAACCTTGGCGCTTGCGATGTCATTCATGGCTGTCTCCTCGGGATTATGTTTTATCGTTTCGCGCAATACGCTTCGCAGTGCGTGCTGTTCTCGAAGACGGGCTTGGAGAGCCAGTATTTGCCTTTTTCATCTTCCTTTTGTCGCACGCAATCGGCCTTGCCGGCTTCGTAGTCATCGGCGCCTGGGGGGACAGGAAAGAAATTGGTGCACTGCTTGCATGTGGTCGTTTCCATGGATATGTCTCCTTTGATTATGTGATACACCCAGTGCCGACATCGCGAATCGTTTCGTGCTTGTCCGTCGTGATACCGACCAACCCGCCGATCGTCACGCTTTTGATGCCCGCGAGCTTCAAGCCTTTTGCCAAAGGCACTACCGTCTCGGGCGGGTTTTCCTCCACACCCAAGTATTTGTATTCTTTTTCCCTGCCCAGGGAGCAATATTTTCCTTCTCCATAGACGTGGTAATTGAGAATGTCGACGCCATCCAGTTGTGCGGAATGACGACCCAGATAGCTGATGTAGTCGTCGAAGTCTTGGGGGGAATCGTTGAATCCAGGAATTACGGGAATATGGATGCGGATATTGGCCCCGGATTGAATGAGGCGCTCGATGTTGTCGAGTATTGGCTGAAGCGGCCAACCAATTACCTCTTCATGCTTTTTGGAATTAAGGGATTTCAGGTCGACGATGAAAAGATCGACAAAGTCCAGCAGCGGCTCGATAACTGTCCAGTTCTTGGGAAAGCAGGACGTTTCGATTGCCACGTGGACGTCGCGCGCCTTTATTTCGCGCGCCAGTTCCAGCGTGAATGCAGGATGGAAGAGGGGATCGCCGCCGCTGATGGTGACTCCGCCGCCGCTATTGCGGTAGAAGAGGGAGTCCGATAAGGCTTCGCGCAGGATTTCCTCAACGCTCATGCGTTGCCCGACGGTGGTACGCGCGTCGGTCAGGCAGGCGGCGACGCAACGCATGCAGCGCTGACAGTCCGTGCGGTCGATCTCGACGGTCGTGCGGCCGTCCGAGTTGAGCACCAGTCGGGACGTCCCCGCGGGGCAGACGGCCACGCATCGGCCGCAGCCAACGCATCGCGCCGGGTAATAGTAGAACTCCTGTCGTACGTCCTGGGTTTCGGGGTTGTGGCACCACGGGCAACGTAGCGGGCAGCCCTTCAGGAAGATGGTCGTCCTGATCCCGGGCCCGTCCTGCAGGCTGAACCTCTGTATTTCGGTAACAAGAGGAATTCTCACGGCGGCCTCTGCAGTTGTTGCGCGTCAAACAAATGAGGGGTGCGACTATCACGCGACGGAGGACGCAGGTTCCGAGGCACTCAGGGCCTGCGACCGTGGATTGAATTAAGCACCACCCGTTGAACGTAACCAATTGGTGCGAACACTTAACGAAGGGGGGGTTGCCCCTAATGCAGTTGCGGCATCGCAGGCGCACAATCGGATCAGGCTCGGATCCAGGGATTGATATCTCTGCCGAAAGTGGGTCCCCGGTCGATTGCGCTGGCGCGTCCGGGAATGCGGGGAGATGGTGCGCATGAGGGATGACGAGTTCGACGCGGCATTGAACGACGAGCTGAGCGAGGATGCGTCGGTCGGCTACGAGGCGATCTTTCGCAACACGCCGGTGGCGATCTGCCACTTGTTCAATCGCAGGATCAGGCGCTGCAACCGGCGATACGAGATATTGTTCGGATACGAACGCGGCGAACTCGACAACCAGTCGGTTCGCGTGCATTACCCGAGTGATGAATCGTTTGCGACGATCGGTCGGAAATACGGCCACTTCTTCGAGCGCGATCACACCTTCAAGGACGAGCGGCCGTTCGTGCGCAAGGACGGCACGCTGATCTGGTGCATCGTCACCGGCACGTTGCTCGATCCGGCCAACCCCAAGCTCGGCAGCATCTGGGTGGTGCAGGACATCTCCGAACACAAGCGGATCGAGGAGGAATTGAAGGCCGACGTCGAGAAGCTCGAATTCGTCGTGCAGCAGCGCACCGTGGAGCTCAGCCGGCACGTCGCGCGTCTCGAGGAGGAAGTCGCGACGCGCCAGCGCGCCGAGGAAGTCGCGAACGAGAACCGCGAGAAATACCAGAAGCTCTTTCACATGCTGCCGATCGGCATTTCGATCACCGATACGCAGGGCACCATCCTCGAGGCCAATTGCCAATTTGCCGAAATGGTCGGCTTGCGGCGTGCGTCGCCCGAGAACTGGCGCAAACTGCCGTTGCGTTTCTTTCTGCACGACGGCACGGAGATCCCGAGGCATCGCCTGCCCTGGCAGATCCGCGATTTTCAGAAAGATTCGATCGACAACATCGAGATCGGGATGCGCGACGAGAAGGGGCGCAAGCTGCGCTGGCTGAGCGTGAGCTCATCCCTGATCGAGCGCAAGGACGAGCAGTTCGTCGTCGCCGCCTTCACCGACATCACCTACCGCAAGCGCATCGAAGAGCTCGAACGGTTGCGCCACGCGGAGCTCACGCGCTTGGGCCGGATCAACTCGATGGCCGAAATGGCGGCGGCGCTGGCGCACCAGATGGGGCAGCCGCTGGTGTCCGCGGTCAATTACCTGAACGGCTGCCGCTTGCGTCTCGAGCGCGTCGACGGCGTCGAGGAGATTTCCGAGTCCATGGGGCTCGCGCTCAAGTATCTCGAGCAGGCGGGCGAGATCCTGCGCCACGTCAAGGAGTTCGTCTGCAAGCACAAGCCCGACAAGGAACCCGAGAATATCAACGAGGTGATCCAGGACGCGCTCTCATTCCTGAATTTCGAGGTCCGCCGGCATGACGTCAGCGTCGACCTGCGGCTGCTGCAGGATCCCCCGCTGGTGCCGCTATGCAAAGTCGAGATTCAACAGGTGCTGTTCAACCTGATGAAGAACGGCATGGAGGCGATGACGGGCCTGCCGCCGGGGGCGCGCAAGCTCGTCATCGGCAGCGAGATCATCGATGAGGGTGGGGCGATGAAGGTGTTCGTCCAGGACCACGGCACGGGGCTCGAGAAGCGGTCCGCGAAGCGCGTGTTCGAGCCCTATTTCTCCACCAAGCCCGACGGGATGGGTATCGGCCTGACGATCTGCCGCTCGATTGTCGAGTCGCACGGCGGGCAGCTTTCGTTTTCGAGGATCGGCAAGGGCGGGTCGCGCTTTCAATTTACCTTGCCGATGTAGGGGCGATCTTTGCAGGAAAGTGACGTGAGTGTCGGATGCATAGGCTTAGTGCCCGGTCTTGTGGCCAAACTGTCACCGGTTCGATCCCGGTATGTGGCACCTGTGCCAAGAAAACAGACGGCCTGGGACGCCGGTTTCCATTTTTTCGCGCGAATTTTTCTACATGCTTCGCGTACGTGATTCTCCCCAGGCTATTGTCCTGGCTGTCCCATCGTCAGCCTGCACCGCAAGTCGCTCCTGACGGGTTGGAATATTTCGAGCCTTCGAGGTCATAATCGGACATTCCAGTTCTGTCGAGGAGGAGGTCCGCTATGTCAGCAATGCCCGATGTGGAATCCGTCAGGGAAGTGCTGCGGCAGGTGATTGACCCTGAGGTCGGGGTCAATATCGTCGATCTCGGTCTGGTCTACGGCATAGACATCGCACCCGGTCAGATCTCCATCCGGCTGACGATGACGTCGCCGGCCTGCCCCATGGGCGACATGATCATGAGCGACATCGATGCTGCGCTCGACGCGGCCTTGCCGCCGGAGATCGGCGTGGTGGTCAATCTCGTGTGGGATCCGCCATGGTCTCCCGAGATGATGAACAAGGATGCGCGCAGTCATTTCGGTTGGTAGTTACGTGCTGCCGCAAGGGTGCAGCGGGGGCAGGGGGCTGGGAGGTGGAGCAGAGTGAGTGCTGATCGGCGGAGCGTTCCGCGTGTGCCGTTGCTGTTGCTGGGCATGCTGTCATTGGTTTTTGGCGTCGCTGCGGGTTTGGCGCGGCTGGGGGCTGACATGCCTGCGCCCGCTGCGGCGCTGGCCGGATGGCATGCTGCCTTGATGATTTGTGCATTCTTCGGGACCGTCATCGGTCTCGAACGTGCGGTGGCGCTCGGGGGGGCTATCGCCTATCTGGGGCCGCTGGCTTCGGGCATCGGGGGCGTGGCGTTGCTGGCCGGCTTGCCCTTGCCTTGGGTGGAGTCGCTGTTCGTCTTTGCGTCGTGCGTGCTCTTCGGTGGGGCGATCGCTGTCGTGCGCCGGCAGTCGGCAATGTTCACGCGTACCCTCGCGGTCGGGGCAGGGTGCTGGCTGGCGGGAAATATGGCCTGGGTAACAAGCGGTTCGGTCCAGGCCGCGATTCCTTGGTGGCTCGCATTTCTTGTGGTCACGATCGCTGGCGAGAGACTCGAACTCACCCGCTTCCTTCCCGCGCGGCGCGAGGCTGCGCCGCTTTTCCGCATTGCCACCGCGACAACGCTCGGCGGCGCCGTCGCGGCATGGTTTTCCTCGTACGGTTTGATGTTGTTCGCGGCTGGACTATTTGGGCTATCGCTGTGGTTGCTGCGTTACGACATCGCGCGGCATAACGCACGACAGCGCGGGCTCGTCCGTTACATCGCGCTCTGCCTCCTCTCCGGCTATGTGTGGCTGGCCGCAGGGGCGCTGATCGGGCTCGTGGGCGGCTTCGCTCCCGGCCATCCGCTACGCGATGCGGCCCTGCATGCGATCGCGCTCGGTTTCGTGTTCGCAATGGTGTTCGGGCATGCGCCGATCATCTTTCCAGCTATCGCGCGGGTCAAGATTCCTTATCATCCGGTCTTCTATCTGCCGCTCGCACTGCTTCATGTCTCGCTCGTGATTCGCGTTTTAGGGGGCATCGGTGGCGGCGATGCATTGCCTTTGCTGCGGCTCGGGGGGCTCGCCAATGCGTTCGCGCTCCTCGTCTTCGTGATGACAATGGTGGGTAGCGTGCTGCGCGGCAGGGGTGCTGGCCGGGGATAGTGCGTAGTGATCTCGGTCGCAATACACCGCATGTTGGTACATGCGAATGTGATGTGATCGTCGCGTCCGTTCGCATGGAGCGTGCGTTGCAGAATGTATCGGAAGCGGAGGGCGCGGGCCGGGGGCGAATGCGATAGCTGCTAGAATTGCGCCCTTCCTGATTCACTGCATCGATCTTGCCTGAGAAATGAAAAGACTCGAGTCGGCCTTCGAACACATGCTCTTCGCCAGCCGTTGGCTGATGGCGCCCGTCTTCTTTGGGCTGATTCTGGCCTTGCTGGTGCTGCTCGTGAAGTTTGGAAAGGAGGTCTGGTTCCTCTTCAGCCACATCATGAGTGCGAGCGGCGCCGAGATGATCATCGGGGTGCTGTCGCTGGTCGATATCGCGCTGATCATGAGCCTGTTGATCATCATCATGTTCAGCGGCTACGAGAACTTCGTGTCGAAGATGGAGGACCTGCACTCCCATACCGACCGTCCCGAGTGGATGGGGCATATCGGTTTCTCCGACCAGAAGATCAAACTGATCGGTTCGATCGTGGCAATTTCGGGTATCGAGTTGCTGAAGGCCTTCCTGAATGTTGATAACGTGAGCGACCGCCATCTCGCGTGGATGGTCGGGATTCACGTCACTTTCCTGGTATCGGGCGTGCTCTACGCCGTGATGGATCGCCTGCAGGGCAAGGGGCACTGACGCGACGTGTTCGCCTGCAGGGAGCCTAGACCTGCAGGCGTTCAAGCAGCTCGCGTTCAACCTGCAGGATCTGACCGTCGAGAGTGAGGCGCTGCCCACTGATCAGGAAAGTGTCTTCGGCCCGCTCGCCCAGTGTTGCGATCTTTGCCGTGTGCAAACGGATTTCGTGACGTGCAAGCACCTCAGCGACGGCGAACAGGAGGCCGGGGCGATCCGCTGCGACGAGGGAGAGGATGAAGTGTTTTCCCGGTTCGTCCGGGTGAATGCTGATCTGCGGGGTGATCGGGAAATGCTTCATCTGGCGGGAGAGGCGGCCTTGTGTCGGACGGTCCGGTGGTCCGGGGTGTTTGAGTCGTTCCGTCAGTTCATGCTCAAGCAGCTGGATGACGTCGCGATAGTGTGCGGCATTGCCCGGGTCCTGCAGGATGAAGCTGTCTAGCGCGTAGCCATGACGCGTCGTGTGCACCTTGGCGTCCAGGATCGAGAACCCGAGCCGACCGAAGAAACCGGTCATGCGCACGAACAAGTCTTTCTGGTCCGAGGTAAACACCATTACCTGCACGCCTTCCTCGTCGTCCAGGACCCGTGCCTTGACCACCGGCTCTTCGCTTTCCGGGCGGAAATACAGGATGCGGGTGTGCCACGCGATCTCTTCCGCCGAATGGCGCATGAAGTACACCGCGTCGAGCTGCATCCATAGGGCGTCCTCGACGCCCGGGCGCAGGCCGTGATAACGGAGCAGCCCGCGCGCGTCCTCCTGGCGGTCGTCGAGGCCCAGCGCCTGCTGCGGCGTGGCGCCGCGCAGCAGACGTTGCGTGGCGAAGAACAGGTCTTCGAGCAGCTTGCCTTTCCATCCGTTCCAGACCTTGGGGCTCGTGCCGCGGATATCCGCATGGGTCAGGAGGTAGAGGGCCGTGAGGCGCCGCTCGGTCTGCACCGTGTCCGCGAAGCGGCGGATGACGTCGGGATCGGACGTGTCCTCCTTCTGGGCGACCTGCGACATGGTGAGGTGATACGCCACCAGCCATATGACAAGGTCGGCGTCCTCCGGCGACAGGCCATGATGCTCGCAAAATTCGCGTGCGTCGGCCATTCCCAGCTGGGAGTGGTCGCCCCCGCGTCCCTTGGCGATGTCGTGGAAGAGGGCGGCGATGTACAGTAACCAGTGACGCTCGAACCCCAGGATCAGGCGCGTCATCAGCGGGTACTCGTGGGCATGCTCCCCCATCGTGAACCGCCGCATGTTGCGCAAGACCATGAGGATGTGCTGATCGACCGTGTAGACGTGGAACAGGTCGTGTTGCATCTGGCCCACGATGCGCCGCCACGCGGGCATGTAGTGGCTCAGGATGCCGTATTGGTTCATCCGTCGGAACTCATGCACGATGCCTCGTTTCTGCTTCAGCAGCTCGAGGAATAGTGCGCGGTTGGCAGGATCGGCGCGGAAGGCCGCATTGATTCGGGTACGGTTCAGCCACAGCGCGCGTAGCGTCCGCGCCGTCATCCCCTTGAGTTCCGACCGCTGCTGCAGTAGCAGGAAACACTCGAGGAGTGCCCGCGGATGTCGCTCGAAGGTGTCTTCGCTGCGGATGTCGAGCAGTTCGCGCACTGCCTGGAAGCGTTCATTGATCACGAAAGCGGCGCCGCCCCGATTGGGGAAGATCTCGGCACCGTAGTTCTGTAGCAGGATGGTGTTGGTCTGCGTGACCTTCTTGGCGTTCACGTAGTAGCGCTGCATGAACACTTCGGAGGCCCGCTTGGCTGCCGTCGCCTCGATGCCGAAGGCGCGCGCCAGCTTCTCCTGATGATCGAACAGCACGCGATCTTCGGCTCGTCCGGTCAGGTAATGCAGACGGATGCGCACGTGCTGCAGGAAGCGCTCGATGCTGCGCAGTTCGCTCGCCTCGGCGCCGGTTATGAGGCGCCGCCGCGCCAGATCACGCCAGTTTCGGCCGAGTCCCGCAGCGCGGGCGATCCAACCCAGCATCTGCAGATCACGAAGGCCGCCCGGGCTTTCCTTGCAGTTCGGTTCGAGCGAGTAGGGCGTGTCGTTGAAGCGCGCGTAGCGGTTATCCTGTTCGAGCTGCTTCGCCTTGTAGAAAATGCGCACGTCGAGCTGTTCCCGGTAGCGTCGGGAAAACTCCTCGAATAGGTGTGCGTTGCCGTCGAGCAGCCTCGCCTCCAGCAGGTTGGTCTGGATGGTGATGTCCTCTTCGGCGGCTTCGAGGCACTCGTCGAGTGTGCGGACGCTTTGGCCGATCTCGAGGCCGACGTCCCACAGGGCGCCGATCAGGGTGCTGATGCGGGCCTGCAAGGGGCTGTCGGCTGGGGTCGGCAGGAGTACCAGAAGGTCCACATCCGAGTGCGGGAAGAGTTCTCCGCGTCCATAACCGCCCACGCCGAGCAGTGCCACCTCACGCGGCATGGAGCATGCACGCCACAAGTGCACGATCGCCTCGTCGACCAGATGGGCCCGCCCCTTGAGGACGGTCGATGTCGCCGGGTGTGCCTCGTAGGCGGCGCGGATGCGGGCATTCCCGGTCGCGAGGTGCTCGCGTGCATGCGCCAGCGCCGCCTGGAAGTCATCGATCGACATGGCGCTCATGGCTTCCTCGGGCTGGCGGTCGTTACCGGAGAGATGGTGCCGTGATCGCAGGGGCGGGCGGGCAGCCGGGCGACAAGGTCAGGACTTCGAAGCCGGTGTCGGTCACGAGTATGGTGTGCTCCCACTGCGCGGACAGGCTCCGGTCCTTCGTGACGATGGTCCAGCCGTCGGGAAGCTCCGAGATCGCCGCCTTGCCGGCGTTGATCATGGGCTCGATGGTGAAGGTCATGCCGGCCTGCAATTCGGGCCCGGTGCCGGCCTTGCCGTAATGCAGCACCTGCGGCTCCTCGTGGAACTTGGCTCCGATGCCGTGACCGCAGAACTCGCGCACGACGGAGAAGCCGCTGCCTTCCGCGTGCTTCTGGATGATCTGGCCGATGTCGCCGAGCCTCGCTCCGGGCTTCACGACCGAGATGCCCAGCCACAGGCACTCAAGCGTCACCTGGCACAGGCGCTTCGCGAGGATGGATGCGTCACCGCCGACGATGAACATCCTGCTCGTGTCGCCGTGGTAGCCGTCCTTGATCACGGTGATGTCGAGATTGACGATGTCGCCCTTCTTCAGCGCCTTGTCGCCGGGAACCCCGTGACACACCTGGTGGTTGATCGAGGTGCAGATGGACTTGGGGTAGGGCGTGTATCCAGGGGGAGCGTAGTGCAAGGGCGCTGGAATGGTCTGCTGCACGTTGACCATGTAGTCGTGGCAGAGCCGGTCGAGTTCGCCCGTGGTGATGCCGGGCTTGACGAAGGGTTCGATGTAGTCGAGCACGTCAGCCGCAAGGCGGCCGGCAACGCGCATTTTCTCGATTTCGTCAGGCGTTTTTATGGCGATGCTCATTTTCAGGGGTTGGCGCGCAAATGAGAAAGGCTAGCGCATGGTGGGAGTTGCGGCAAATGCACGCCGCTCTCTCAGCACGCCGCCTGCTTGTGAGCAGCATCTCGATCTTGAGCGGGGTAGTGCGAACCTGCTATCATTACCGGCTTGTCTGCCAGTGGTGGCAGGCAAAATCCACACGCCCGGCAGAATGCCGTAGGGGTCCGTCGAAAAGCGATGCGCTTGGGACGGTTCGGGTCATCCTGGAATGACCATGCCGGGCGGAGGCTCAACCCTTAAAGTTCGGAGTAGCAAATGTCTGTCACGATGCGTCAGATGCTGGAAGCCGGCATCCACTTTGGTCACCAGACCCGCTTCTGGAATCCGCGCATGGCCCCGTACATCTTCGGCCAGCGCAACAAGATCCACATCGTCAACCTCGAGAAGACGATGGTCAAGTACAACGAAGCGATGGACTTCGTGCGCAAGCTTGCCGCCAATCGCGGCACCATCATGCTGGTCGGCACCAAGCGCCAGGCGCGCGAAATCATTGCCGAAGAAGCCCGTCGCGCGGGCATGCCCTTCGTTGACGAGCGCTGGCTCGGCGGCATGCTGACCAACTTCAAGACGGTCAAGCAGTCGATCAAGCGCCTCAAGGAAATGGAAGCGATGGTCGAGGACGGCTCGATCGAGCGTCTGTCCAAGAAGGAAGCGCTGATGGCCTCGCGCGAAATGGACAAGCTGCAGAAGTCGATCGGCGGCATCAAGGACATGGGCGGCCTGCCGGACGCGCTGTTCGTCATCGACGTCGGCTACCACAAGATTGCCATCACCGAAGCGAAGAAGCTGGGCATTCCCGTCGTTGCGGTGGTTGATACCAACCACTCGCCCGAAGGCATCAACTATGTGATCCCGGGCAACGATGACTCCTCCCGCGCGATCCGCCTCTATGCACGCGGCGTTGCCGATGCCGTGCTGGAAGGTCGCAGCCAGGTTCTGCAGGACATCGTCGCCGCCGGTTCGGACGAGTTTGTCGAAGTCGACGAGTCGTCGTCGGGCGAGCAGGCCTGAGTTTCCTCGGCCCTGGAGACAGGGCCGATATGCATACGAATTTGAGGAGTTAGCATGGCGGAAATCACCGCAAGCATGGTCAAGGAACTGCGCGAGAAGACCGACGCGCCCATGATGGAATGCAAGAAGGCTCTGACCGAGGCTGCCGGCGACATGGGTAAGGCCGAAGAGATCCTGCGCGTGAAGCTTGGCAGCAAGGCCACCAAGGCCGCGTCGCGCGTTGCCGCCGAAGGCGTCGTTGCAATCAATATCAGCGCCGATGGCAAGCTCGGCAGCATCCTCGAGATCAACTCGGAAACCGACTTCGTCGCCAAGAACGACGAGTTCCTCAAGCTGGCTGCCGATTGCGCCGCCCTGGTTGCCGAGCGCAATCCGGCTGACGTTGCCGCGCTGTCGGCCCTGCCGCTGGGTGACGGTACGGTGGATTCCGTGCGTGCCGGGTTGGTGGGCAAGATTGGCGAAAACATGACGCTGCGCCGCTTCGTGCGCGTCGAGGCCAAGGGTAGCCTGGCGTCGTACATCCACGGCGGTGCCAAGATCGGCGTGCTGATCGATCTCGTCGGTGGCGACGAGCAACTGGCGAAGGACCTGGCGATGCACATCGCCGCGTCGAAGCCGAGGGCTCTCGACGCTTCCGGCGTGTCGCAGGATCTGATCGAGTCCGAGCGCCGCGTTGCGCGCGAGAAGGCTGCCGAAGACGCTGCCAAGTCCGGCAAGGCAATCCCCGAAGATATCCTCGCGAAGCGTGTCGAAGGCTCGGTGCAGAAATTCCTGAAGGAAGTCACCCTGCTTGGCCAGCCTTTCGTCAAGGACGACAAGCTCACCGTCGAAGCACTGCTCAAGTCGCGCAATGCCTCGATCGCGAGCTTCACGCTCTACGTCGTGGGTGAAGGCATCGAGAAGAAAGTGACCGACTTCGCCGCCGAAGTCGCCGCCCAAGCCGCTGCCGCCAAGAAGTAAGAGGTCCATGATGAGTGTCGCCGCCTACAAGCGCATCATGTTGAAACTGTCCGGTGAAGCCCTGATGGGTGACGATCCGTACGGTATCAACGAAGAGGTGGTCAGCCGCATCGTCGCCGAAATCGCCGAGGTCACGCACCTCGGCGTGCAGGTCGGCGTGGTGATCGGCGGCGGCAACATCTTCCGCGGGATGAAAGGCGCTGCGTCCGGCATGGACCGCGCCACCGCGGACTACATGGGCATGCTCGCAACGGTAATGAACGCAATGGCGTTGGCCGATGCGTTCCGGCGTGCCGGTGTCGAAGCACGCGTGCAGTCGGCATTGCGCATCGACCAGGTCGTTGAGCCGTACATTCGCGGCCGTGCCATCCGCCATATGGAGGAAGGCAGGGTCGTCATTTTTGCTGCCGGTACCGGCAACCCGTTCTTCACGACGGATACGGCCGCTGCCCTGCGTGGGTCGGAAATGGCTGCGCAGATCGTGCTGAAGGCGACCAAGGTCGATGGTGTATATACCGCCGATCCGCATAAGGATCCGCAGGCGAAGCGCTACCATCGCATCAGCTTCGATGAGGCGATCGGTCGCAACCTCGCCGTGATGGACACCACCGCATTCGCGCTGTGCCGCGACCAGAAACTGCCGATCAACGTGTTCTCGATCTTCAAGCCGGGCGCGCTCAAGCGCGTCGTGATGGGCGAAGACGAAGGCACGCTGGTTCATTCCTGAGGATTCGAGAATGATTGCCGAACTCAAGAAAACGTCCGAGCAGAAGATGCACAAGTCGATCGAGGTGCTCAAGGCCGACCTGGCCAAGGTGCGCACCGGTCGCGCCCACACCGGTCTGCTCGATCACGTGATGGTCGAATACTATGGCAGCCCTGTGCCGATCAACCAGGTCGCCAACATCACCCTGATCGACGCACGTACGATTGGCGTCCAGGCATGGGAGAAACCCATGCTGGGGAAGATCGAGAAGGCCATCCGCGACAGCGATCTGGGTCTGAACCCGGCGAATATGGGCGAGATGCTGCGGGTGCCGATGCCTGCCCTGACGGAAGAGCGCCGGCGCGACCTGACGAAGGTCGTTCGCCACGAAGGCGAGAACGCCAAGGTGGCCGTGCGCAACCTGCGTCGCGACGCCAATCAGCAACTCAAGGATGCAGTCAAGGACAAGGCGATCTCGGAAGACGACGAACGCCGCGCCCAGGACGACATCCAGAAGCTCACCGACAAGCACATCGCCGAGATCGACAAGCTGCTCGCACAGAAAGAGCAGGAACTGATGCAGATCTGATCCCTGCGGGATCGGGCTTGTCGGCGGGATACAACGCGGGAGATGCCTGATGGCGCGTAAACCCTTTACCAGTTCCACGCGCGCAATCCCGGAGGTATCCGGCGTTCCGCAGCATATCGCCATCATCATGGACGGGAACGGGCGTTGGGCGCGCAAGCGCTTCATGCCGCGGGTGGCCGGCCACGGAAAGGGCGTCGAGTCGGTCCGCGCCGTGATCCGGGGGTGCATGGCGAAAGGTGTGTCCCACCTCACGCTGTTCGCCTTCAGTTCCGAGAACTGGCGTCGTCCTGCTGACGAAGTCTCCTTCCTCATGCAGCTCTTCATGCGCTCGCTGCAAAAGGAAATCGATCGTCTGCACGAGAACAGCATCCGCTTTCGGGTGATCGGCGATCTTTCGCGCTTTGACCCGGCGCTCGTCGACATGATCCGCCGGGCGGAAGATCTCACGGCGCGCAACGACAGGCTTACGCTCACGATCGCCGCCAACTACGGCGGGCGTTGGGACATCCTTCAGGCCGTCGAGCGGATGCTGGCGAAGTACCCCGAGCGCCGCTCGGGATTCTCGGAGGAAGATCTGAGCGCGGAACTGTCGCTGAACTACGGTCCCGAGCCGGATTTGTTCATACGCACCGGCGGCGAACAGCGCATCAGCAACTTCCTGCTCTGGCAACTCGCGTATTCGGAGCTGTACTTCACCGATACGCTCTGGCCGGACTTCGACGAGAAGGTACTGGATCTGGCGATCGCGTCCTATCAGTCCCGTGAGCGCCGGTTCGGGCGCACCAGCGAGCAACTACGCGAGACCGAAAAGGCGTCGAAACAGGACGAGGTGAGCCGGAACCCGGCCGACCATGCTTAAGACCCGGATCATCACTGCATTTGTGCTGCTGGGTGTCCTGCTTGGCGCACTTTTCCTCCTTCCGCCCGTCGGGTGGCTTGCTTTCGCCAGCCTGATCTGCGCAGGGGCGGCGTGGGAGTGGGGCGGACTGGCGCGGTTCACGGGTGCTCGACGTCTGAGCTTTGCCGTGTTGATGGGTGCCGCCTGCTTCTTGCTCGGAGCTGTTGCGGGCCTCGCGAGCGATGCGCCGCAGCGTCCGGTCGGGCTTTTCGGCTTCTATGGACTCAGTGCGGCGTTCTGGCTTGCGGTGGTGCCGTTCTGGCTGCAGCGCAAATGGCACTTGCAGGGAAATGCGGGTGGGATGCTGGTCGGCCTGATTGTGCTCCTTCCCCCGGCGCTTGCGATGGCACATCTGCGCTCGGTCAGCCCGCTGCTGCTGCTGGCGGTGATCGCGGCCGTGTCGATCGCCGATATTTCGGCCTACTTCACGGGGCGCGCCTTCGGGCGGCGGAAGCTTGCGCCGGAGATCAGCCCGGGAAAGACTTGGGAGGGGGCTGGCGGGGCAGTGGCGGGCGTCACGGTCTTCGGCTTGGTGTTGGCCCTTGGCTCTTCGCTCGCGATCGCGCGCACGCCGCTCGTCGCAGGACTGCTTCCGCTGCTTGCCGGGTTCACCGCGGTGAGCATCATCGGCGATCTGTTCGAGTCCCTGCTGAAGCGGCAGGCCGGACTCAAGGACAGCGGCACCTTGCTGCCCGGACACGGCGGCATTCTTGACCGCATCGACAGTCTTACCTCAACCCTCCCGCTGGTGGGCCTCGCTGCCCTCTGGTTCGCAAATTGATCGATGCCTGATACGACACTGCAACGTGTGACGGTGCTCGGAGCCACCGGCTCCATCGGCATGAGCACGCTCGACGTCATTGCCCGTCACCCTGACCGCTTCGAAGCCTTTGCGCTCACGGCGCAGGAGAGCGTCGACCGGATGTTCGAGCTGTGTGTCCGCTTCTCGCCGTGCTTCGCGGTAATGGTGAATCCGGCCGCGGCTGCCCGGCTGCGTGAGCGGCTGCACGGCGTTGGGGGGAAGACCCAAGTGCTCGACGGCGCCGATGCGCTGATCGAGGTTGCGCGCCACGAGGACGTGGATGCGGTGATGGCTGCGATCGTCGGCGCCGCGGGGCTCGCACCGACGCTGGCCGCGGCGCGCGCCGGCAAGCGCGTTCTGCTTGCGAACAAGGAGGCGCTGGTTCTTTCGGGCTCACTGTTCATGGATGCCGTTGCCGTGAGCGGGGCGCAGCTGCTGCCGATCGACAGCGAGCACAATGCCGTGTTCCAGGCCCTGCCGCACGATTACCGGCGCAATGCCGACGAACGCGGTATCCGGCGCATTCTCCTCACGGCGTCGGGCGGACCGTTCCGTGAGCGCTCGGCGGAGAGCCTTGCCAGCGTCACGCCGGACGAAGCCTGTGCGCATCCGAACTGGGTCATGGGGCGGAAGATCTCCGTCGATTCGGCGACGATGATGAACAAGGGTCTCGAAGTCATCGAGGCGCACTGGCTGTTCGGCCTGCCGGCAGAACGTATAGAGGTCGTGGTCCACCCGCAGAGCGTGATCCACTCGATGGTCGAGTATGCCGATGGCTCGGTTCTGGCTCAGCTTGGCAACCCCGATATGCGCACGCCCATCGCGCATGCCATGGCGTACCCTGACCGCATCGACGCGGGGGTGCGTTCGCTGGACCTGTTCGAGATCGCGCGCCTGACCTTCGAGCGCCCGGATTTTCAGCGTTTTCCCTGCCTCGCGCTGGCCTACCAGGCGCTGCGCGAGGGCGGCGCGGCGGCGGCGGTGCTGAATGCAGCGAACGAGGAAGCGGTGGCGGCGTTCCTCGAGGGGCGCCTTGGATTCCGCGGGATCGCGGATGTGATTTCGGCGACGCTGGAACGCGCGCATCGCTTGTCGGTCGACTCGCTCGATGCAATTATCGATGCGGACGCGCGGGCGCGTGACATGGCGTGCACGGAGATCCTCGCTCGCAGCACTAGCCAATGAATCTCTTCGAATACCTGATTCCCTTCATCCTGGCCCTCGGGCTGCTGATCCTGGTTCATGAGCTGGGGCACTACCTCGTCGCGCGTTGGTGCGGCGTCAAGGTGTTGCGCTTTTCGATCGGCTTCGGGCGCCCCCTGCTGAGCTGGACTGCCGGCGCCGATCGTACGGTGTGGGCGCTTGCGGTCTTCCCGCTCGGTGGCTACGTGAAGATGCTCGACGAGCGCGAGGGCGACGTCGCGCCCGCGGAGCTGCACCGCGCCTTCAATCGGCAGAAGGTAGGCAAGCGTTTCGCGATCGTCGCCGCCGGTCCGATCGCCAATTTTTTGCTCGCTGTGGTGCTTTACTGGGGGCTCTTCGCGACTGGTACCGAGGAGCTGAAACCGCAGCTCGCGGTGACCGGTCCAGCGACGCCCGCGGCGGTCGCGGGAATCCGCGACGGCGATCTGGTGCTGGCGGTGGACGACGAGGCGGTGCGGAGTTGGCCGGAGCTGCGCTGGGTACTGCTGCGCCATGCACTTGATGCGCGCGCGATCTCGCTCCATGTCCGTACCGCGGAGGGCGTCGAAACCTATCGGTCGCTCGACCTCACCGGCGTAAAGATCGAGGACGGCGAGCAGGATTTGATTGCGAACGTCGGTTTGCGGGCGTGGCGCCCGGTGATCCCGCCCGTCATCGGGAAAGTCGTCGAAGGTGGTGCGGGCGCGCGCGCGGGATTGCTGCCGGGAGACCGGTTCGTCGAGTTCGACGGACAAAGTCTCGTGTCCTGGAGCGAGCTGGTTGAACGCGTGCGCCAGCGGGCGGGGCAGTCGATCGCCGTGCTGGTGCAGCGCGGCGATCAGCGCATCGAGTTGAAGCTGGTACCGGATGCCGTTGATGAACGGGGAACCCAGGTGGGCAAGATCGGTGTCGCGGTGGCCGACGGAGGGGCGAGCCGGGAAGCCTTGTTTGCCGTCGTGCGCTACGGTCCGGTTGAAGGGCTCGGCAAGGCGCTGGCGCAGACTTGGGAAACCAGCGTGCTGAGCCTGAAGATGATCGGGCGCATGCTGACCGGCGAGATCTCGTGGAAGAATCTGTCCGGTCCGGTGACGATTGCCGACTACGCAGGCCAGTCGGCGAAGCTCGGCCTGGGGCACTACTTGAAGTTCATCGCCCTCATCAGCATCAGCCTCGGGGTGCTGAATCTGCTGCCCATTCCGGTGCTGGATGGGGGGCATTTACTGTATTATGTGATAGAGATTATCAAGGGCGGTCCCATCCCCGAGCGCATCATGGAGATCGGTCAGCAGATCGGTCTGGTCGCGCTTGCGATGCTGATGGCGTTTGCCTTCTACAACGACATAACCCGTCTCATTTCCGGTTGACTCCCCGATGAAACTGAAGCTTCTGTCCGGGCTCGTAGCGGCCCTTTTTGCCGCTGCCCCGGTGTTTGCATTTGAACCGTTCGTCGTCAAGGATATCCGCGTCGAAGGCATCCAGCGCACCGAAGCCGGCACCGTCTTCAACTACCTGCCCGTGCGTGTTGGCGAGACCTTCACGGAAGCACAGGCGGCAGAGGCGATTCGCGGCCTGTTTGCCACCGGGTTCTTCAAGGACGTGCGCATCGAAGCCGAGGGCGACGTCCTCGTGGTGCTGGTTGAGGAGCGTCCCGCGATTGCACAGATCGACTTCGTCGGCGTGAAGGAATTCGACAAGGACGCGCTCAAGAAGGGGCTGAAGGATGTCGGTCTCGCCGAGTCGCGGATTTTCGACCGCGCCCTGCTCGAGCGCGCCGAACAGGAACTCAAGCGGCAGTACCTGAGCCGTGGCAAGTACGCCGCCGTGATTGAAACGACGGTGACGCCGCTCGAGCGCAATCGCGTCGGCATCAACTTCAAGGTCGATGAGGGCGATGTCGCAAAGATCCGCCAGATCAGCATCATCGGCAACAAGGCGTTCAAGGAGTCGGAACTGCTGGACCTGTTCCAGCTCACGACGCCGGGCTGGCTGACCTGGTATACGAAGAACGACCAGTATTCGCGCCAGAAGCTGTCGGCCGACCTCGAGACGATGCGCTCGTACTACCTGAACCGCGGCTACCTCGATTTCAATATCGACTCCACGCAGGTTTCCATCACCCCGGACAAGAAGGACATCTACATCACCCTGAGCATCACCGAGGGCGAGCGCTACTCGGTGTCCGGCGTGCGCTTTGCGGGCGATCTGGTGTTGCCGGAGGAAGAATACAAGAAGCTGGTCGTGATCAAGCCGGGCGAGATTTTCTCGCGCGAGAAGCTGACCGAGACGACCAAGGCCGTGGCCGACCGTCTGGGCAATGAAGGCTACGCCTTCGCGAACGTGAATGCTTCGCCAGAAGTTGACAAGGAGAAGCGCGAAGTCGCGTTTACGATCTTCGTCGATCCCGGTCGTCGCGTGTATGTCCGACGCATCAACGTCGGCGGCAACACCAAGACCCGTGACGAGGTCATCCGCCGCGAAATGCGCCAGATGGAGGGAGCGTGGTACGACGCTGCACAGATCAACCGGTCGCGTACGCGGGTCGATCGCCTGGGGCACTTCGAGGAGGTCAACGTCGAGACCCCCGCCGTGGCGGGCACGACCGATCAGGTCGATGTGAACTTCAACGTCAAGGAGCGGGCGACCGGCAACCTTTCCCTGGGTGCCGGCTTCTCAAGCTCCGAGAAGGTGGTTCTCTCCGCGTCGGTGTCGCAGCAGAACTTGTTCGGCTCGGGCAATGCGCTGACCCTCGCGCTCAATACCAGCAAGTCGAGCCGTACCTATGCGCTGTCCTTCACCGACCCGTACTACACGATCGACGGCGTGAGCCTGGGTTGGGATCTCTACCACCGCACCTACGACCCGTCGAACTCGCTGTCCGTCGCACCCTACAAGACCGTGTCGACCGGCGCCGGCGTGCGCATGGGCTATCCGATCGGCGAGGACGACTCGATCAATTTCGGTCTCGCGGTCGATCGCACCCGGATCACGACTTTCGCCGACAGCCCGATCCAGTACATCAACTTCTGCAAGGAGCAGGGGTGTAGCAACGATAACGGCATCGGCAACGTGACTGTCAACAGCCTGGTCGCGTCGGCCGGCTGGGCGCGCGATACGCGCGATAGCGTGATCTACCCGCGCAAGGGCAACTTCCAGCGCGTGTTCGGCGAAGTCGCCGTGCCGCCGGGCGAGCTGAAGTACACCAAGCTCAACTACCAGTACCAGCACTGGTTCCCGTTCGGCCGCGACTACGCGCTGATGCTCAACACCGATCTGGGCTGGGCCAAGGGCTTTGGTGGCGAAACGCTGCCGTTCTACAAGAATTTCTATGCCGGTGGTATCGGCTCGGTGCGCGGCTTTGAACAGAGCTCGATTGGTCCCAAGGACGATCGCGCGATTCTGAATCCCGACGGCAGCGTACGGCGTTCGGCGACCGGCGATTCGCTCGGCGGCAACCGGCGCGTGATCGGCAACGCGGAATTCTATTTCCCCTTGCCCGGCTCCGGCATGGATCGCTCGTTCCGCATGTCGGCCTTCATCGACGCGGGTACCGTGTGGGCATCCGGGGACAAGGCGAATCTGGCCGACCTGCGCTACAGTACCGGCTTGGCCTTCTCGTGGAGTTCGCCGATCGGTCCGCTGAAGTTCAGCCTCGGCATCCCGCTCAAGAAGGAAAAGGATGACGACCTGCAGAAATTCCAGTTCCAGCTGGGCTCGGTGTTCTGATCGACACGCCCCCTGATATCCGTTGGAGAGATAAGTGAAAGCAACGACATTGTCCGTTCTCGCCGCTGCGGTTCTGAGCATCGCGGCTCCGACGGCATTCGCCGAGTCGAAGATCGGGTTCGTGAATTCCGATCGCGTCATGCGCGAGGCGGCACCGGCAGTGCGTGCCCAGCAGCGCCTGGAGAAGGAGTTCGAGAAGCGCGACCAGGAGCTCCAGCGCCTCGGTAAGGAATTGCAGGCGACGCAAGAGGATCTCGAGCGTAACGGCGTGACGATGGCCGAAGCCGATCGTCGCACCAAGGAACGCACTTTCAACGACCTGAACCGTGACTTCCAGCGCAAGCAGCGCGAGTTCCGCGAGGATCTCAACCAGCGCCGCAATGAGGAGCTCGCATCGGTCCTCGATCGCGCGAACCGCGCCGTCAAGCAGATCGCCGAAGCGGAGAAGTACGACGTGATCCTTCAGGAAGCCGTTTATGCCAGCCCACGGATTGACATCACCGACAAGGTGATCAAGGCGCTGGCTGATACCAAGTAAGGCGGACGTTGGGCTACATGTTCAGGCTGGAAGAGCTGGTCGCCCGCCTGGGCGGCGAACTGGTGGGCGATCCGGCCACGGTGGTGCGGCGTGTGGCGACGCTCGATCAGGCGGGCGAGGGCGATCTGGCCTTCCTCGCGAATCCCAAGTATCAGTCCCGTCTGAGCGGCTGTCGGGCTTCGGCGGTCATCGTCGCGCCAGCTGCGCGATCGCTCAGCGACCGACCGCTGATCGTCACCAAGGATCCGTACGCCTATTTCGCACGCGTCGCGCAACTGTTCAATCCGCCCGAGGCGTTTGCGCCGGGCGTGCATGCGACGGCAAGTGTCGCGAGCCCCGTTCCGTCTTCGGTATCGGTAGGGGCCGGGGCCTCGATCGAGGCCGACGTGACCTTGGGCGAAGGCGTGGTGATCGGCCCGGGGTGCCGTATCGGCAGGGGGGCGAGCATCGGCGTGCGTACGCGCCTGCATGCCAACGTCTCGATTTATTCCGGCTGCGTGCTCGGAACCGACTGCATCGTGCATTCGGGCGCGGTCATCGGGTCGGACGGATTCGGTTTTGCACGTGAACGTGACGGCAGCTGGATCAAGATTCCCCAGGTCGGACGCGTCGTCATCGGTGACGACGTGGAGATCGGCGCGAACACGACGATAGACCGCGGCGCGCTCGACGACACCGTGATCGGCAAGGGCGTGAAGCTCGACAACCAGATCCAGATCGGCCACAACGTGCGCGTCGGCGACTACACCGCGATCGCGGGGTGCGTAGGGGTCGCGGGCAGCACGACCATCGGGGCGCGCTGCATGATCGGCGGCCAGGCCGGGATCATCGGCCACCTCAATATCGTGGACGACGTGGTCGTTTCCGCGGGTACATTGGTCACGAAGTCGATTGTCAGGCCCGGTGTCTATACCGCCAATCTCCCGGTGCAGGGGCACGCCGACTGGGTCAAAAACTTTGCGCATCTGCGCCATCTCGACGCGCTCGTGGATAGAATACGCGCCCTCGAACAACGCCTCGAAGAACACAAGCCTGAGTGAGCTCCATGGACATCAACGAAATTCTCCAATACTTGCCGCATCGCTACCCCTTCCTGCTCGTGGATAGGGTGCTGGAGCTCGAGGAAGGCAAGCGCATCCTGGCGCTCAAGAACGTGACGATGAACGAGCCATTCTTTCCGGGGCATTTTCCGCATCATCCGGTGATGCCGGGGGTGCTGATCGTCGAGGCGATGGCGCAGGCCGCTGCGCTGCTGTCCTTCAAGACGATGGGCATCAAGCCTGACGAGAATTCGGTGGTGTATTTCGCGGGCATCGACAACGTGCGCTTCAAGCGCCCCGTCGTGCCGGGCGATCAACTGCAGTTTGACGTCGAGATCACGCAAGGCAAGCGCAACATCTACAAGTACAAAGGCGTTGCGCGAGTGGCGGGTGAGATCGCCGCGGAAGCCGAACTGATGTGCGCACTCAAGACTCTGTCATGATCCACGCGACCGCCATCGTCCACCCCGGCGCCAAGCTCGGGGCGAACGTCTCGATCGGCCCGTACTCGATCGTCGGCGAACACGTCGAGATCGGGGACAACACCCGCATCGGCCCGCACGTGGTGGTGGAGGGCCGGACGAAGATCGGCCGTGACAACGAGATCTTCCAGTTCTGTTCGATCGGCGCCGCGCCGCAGGACAAGAAATACGACGAGGAGCCGACGCTGCTCGAGATCGGGGATCGCAACACGATCCGCGAGTTCTGCTCGTTCAACGTCGGCACCAGGCAGGATGCGGGCGTCACGCGCATCGGCAGCGACAACTGGATCATGGCCTACGTGCATGTCGCGCACGATTGCCACGTCGGCGACCACACGATCTTCGCCAACAATGCGACGCTCGCGGGACACGTGCACGTCGGCGACTGGGCGATCCTCGGTGGCTTCACGGGCGTGCATCAGTTCGTGCGCGTCGGCGCGCACAGTTTCTGCGGTGTCGGCACCGTGCTGCTGCAGGACCTGCCGCCGTATGTGACCGTCGCGGGCAACCCGGCCAAGCCGCACGGCATCAACAGCGAAGGATTGCGTCGTCGGGGTTATTCGGCTGACGGCATCGCCGCGATCAAGCGCGCCTACCGTGCGCTGTACCGCGCGGGCCTGAGCCTCGACGATGCGCGTGCGCGCGTCGGCGAGATCGCCGCCGAGCACGCGGAAGTTGCAGCCTTCGCCGACTTCATCTCTGCGTCGGGGCGCGGTATCGTCCGCTGACGCCATGGCGATCCGCATTGCGATGGTGGCGGGCGAGGCTTCGGGAGACCTGCTCGCGAGTCACCTGATCCGGGCGATCCGGCACAAGATCCCCGATGCGGAATTCTTCGGCATCGGCGGGCCGAAGATGCAGGCCGAGGGCTTCGATGCGCGCTGGCCGTGCGAGCTGCTCGCGGTGCATGGCTATGTCGATGCGCTGAAGCGCTATCGCGAACTCTCGGGGATACGCAGGACGCTGCTGAAGCAGGTGAAGGCCGAGCGGCCCGACGCCTTCATCGGTGTCGATGCACCCGACTTCAACCTCTGGCTGGAGGGGAAGGTCCGCGCCGCGGGAATGCCGGCGATCCATTTCGTCAGTCCGTCGATCTGGGCGTGGCGCGGCGGGCGGATCAAGGGCATCGCGCGGTCGGTGTCGCACATGCTGTGCCTCTTCCCCTTCGAGCCGTCCCTGTATGAACGGGCCGGCATCCCGGTGAGTTATGTCGGCCATCCGCTCGCGGACGCCTTTCCGCTGCATCCGAATCGCGCACAGGCACGCGAACTCCTGGGCCTTCCGGTCGAGGGGCACGTGATCGCGCTGCTGCCCGGAAGTCGGCAGTCGGAGGTACGCAATCTGGCGCCGACCTATATCGAGACGGCGAAGATCCTGAGTGAACGCCACCCGGAGCTGTCCTTCGTCGTCCCCCTGGCGACGCGCGAGACGCGCGAACTGTTTGCCGCGGCGCTGCGCAGTGCGCAGGCAGGGGAGCTGCCGATCCGCATGCTGTTCGGGCATTCGGTTGAGGCGATGACGGCGGCCGACGTGGTGCTCGTGGCGAGCGGCACGGCCAGCCTCGAAGCTGCGCTGCTGAAGCGGCCGATGGTTATCAGCTACCGCATCGGCAAGTGGCAGTACCGGCTGATGAAGCGCATGGCCTACCTGCCGTGGGTGGGCCTGCCGAACATCCTGTGCAACGAGACCGTCGTGCCCGAGTTGCTGCAGGACGACGCGACGCCTGCGGCGCTCGCCGATGCGCTCGATCGCTGGCTTGGTGACCCCGACGGTTGTGCGCAGCTCGCGGAGCGTTTCGACGGGCTGCACCGACAATTGCGCCAGAACACGGCGGAGAAGGCGGCTGCTGCGATCCTTCCTTATCTTAACAGGGCTCCCGAATGGAATCCGTCCCGGCAACCGGCCTGATCTGTGGCGTCGATGAGGCGGGCCGCGGGCCGCTCGCCGGTTCGGTGGTGGCGGCGGCGGTGATTCTCGATCCGGCGCAGCCGATCGAGGGACTCAACGATTCGAAGAAATTGAGCGAACAGGCGCGCGACCGGCTCGCGCCGCTGATCCGCGAGCGGGCGTTGGCCTGGGCGGTGGCGGAGGCGACGGTGGAGGAGATCGATCGGCTCAATATCCTGCATGCGACGATGCTGGCGATGCAGCGGGCTGTCGCGGCGCTGGGTTGGGTACCGGATCTTGTGCGCGTCGACGGAAACCGCTGCCCGAAGCTCGCTGTTCCGTGCGAGGCGGTGGTGAAGGGCGATGCGACGGTGCCGGCGATCGCGGCCGCGTCGATTCTCGCCAAGACCACCCGCGACGCGCAGATGCTGGAACTGGATGCAGCCTTCCCGCAGTATGGCTTCGCGGCCCACAAGGGCTATCCGACCGCGGCGCATCTGGCAGCCTTGCGGCAGCACGGAGTGATCGACTGCTATCGACGCAGCTTCGGTCCGGTGCGTGCCCTGATCGACAATCCTGAACTCTGGCCTGCGGGGACGCTGCTGTGACACTCCGGCATCTGGTGCTTTTCCTTCATCTGGCGAGCGTGATCGTGTGGGTCGGCGGCATGGCCTTCGCTTACCTGTGCCTGCGTCCGGCTGCGACGGCACTGCCGCCGTCGCAGCGCCTGCCCTTATGGGTGGGGGTGTTCGAGCGCTTCTTTCCGATGGTGTGGGCGGCGGTGGTGCTGCTCCCCGTGACCGGTATCGGCAGGCTGATCGAGGTCGGCTTCGGCAACGCGCCGCGCGCCTGGCACGTGATGATGCTGACCGGTCTGGTGATGATCGTGGTGTTCCTGTGGATCTGGTTCGGGCCGTGGCGGCGCCTGAGAGCGGCCGTGGCGCGCGAGGAATGGGCGGCGGGCGCGGTGGCGCTCAATCAGATCCGGCAATGGGTCGGGTTCAACATCGTGCTCGGCGCCGTGACGGTGGCGATCGCGACGTTGGGGCTGGGCGTCTGAGGCTGGCTTGAAAGCGATCTCCTCCCGTGACAACGCCAATGTAAAGCGCCTGCACGCGCTCGCAACCTCGGCGCGCGAGCGCCGCAGCAGTGGATCGACCCTGCTGGATGGCGCCCATCTGGTTCAGGCGGCGCTCGATGCCGGGTGGCCGCTGTGCGAGATCGTGGTGAGCGAGCAGGGGCTGCAACGGCCGGAGATCGGCGCGATCGTCGCACGCTGTGGTGCTCTGCCCGCGCTGCAGCTCACCGATCCGCTGTTCGCGCATGTGAGCCCGGTGGATTCGCCTTCGGGCGTCCTGGCGGTGATCGATATTCCCCATGCGCGCATGCCGAAGGCGCTGCGCGAATCCGTGCTGGTGCTCGATGGCGTGCAGGACGCGGGAAATCTCGGCACGATCCTCAGAACGGCGGCAGCGGCGGGGCTGAAAGAGGTCCTGCTCACTCCGGGATGTGCGCAGGCGTGGTCGCCGCGCGTGCTGCGCGCCGGGATGGGCGGGCATTTCTGCCTGAACATCCATGAGCATGTGCAGGTCGGCGAGGTGCTGCGCGGCTATCCGGGGCAGATCCTCGCGACGGGGCTCGGTGCGGGGGCGCGTCCGCTCTATGACTGCGATCTGCGCGGGCCGGTCGCGTGGTTGTTCGGTGCGGAAGGGCAGGGATTGTCGGCGGAGGTCGCGGCGCTGGCGAACGGACTGGTCGTGATCCCGATGCCGGGGGCAGTCGAGTCCCTGAATGTCGGGGCGGCCGCGGCGATCTGCCTGTTCGAGCAGGTACGCCAGCGGCGTGCGGACGGGCGCGCTTAGTCGGGTCCTGCGGCGCGGGATCAGTCCGGCAGGCGCAGTGCGTCGCTCGCCTTCGTCGGATCGCCATCTGCGACGTGTGGGACGACTCCCAGCAGAGGGGCGGGAATCCTCGCTTTCAGCGCAGCGAGGTTTTCATCGAAACGCAGCATCGCGGGATCGACGCGGTTCGCGATCCAGCCGGCGAGTTGCAGGCCGCGGGCAGCCAGCGCCTCGACGGTCAATAGGGCGTGATTGATGCAACCCAGGCGCATGCCGACGACGAGGATCACCGGTAGTGCGAAGTCCACGGCGAGATCTGCAGTGTCGTAGCGTTCGTCGAGCGGGACGCGGAATCCGCCGACGCCTTCGACGATCACGACGTCGGCGCGCACGGCGAGCTCCTCGAAGGCGCGCAGGATGCGCGCGGGTTCGAGCCGGACGCCTTCTTCGGCGGCGGCGATGTGCGGGGCGATGGGACTCGCGAGGCAATAGGGGTTCAGCAGCCGCAGGCCCGGATCGAAGCTGCCGGCGGCGCGGATGCGGGCGGCGTCTTCGTTGATCCGTTCGCCGTCGACGAGCTCGGCGCCGGCGGCGATGGGCTTCATCCCGACTGCGCTGTGGCCGGCGGCGCGTGCGACGTGCAGTAGCGCGCAGGTGACGAACGTCTTGCCGATTTCGGTGTCGGTGCCGGTGAGGAACCAGGCGCGGCGCTCAGTCATGGTCGGTCTCCTGTTTCCTGAGGGCGAGCAGGATGAGGTCGTAGGTGGCGGGTAGCAGGCCGTCGGGCCGGCGGTACGTTTCGTAGACGGCTTCCAGCGTGCGCCATGCGGAACGGCCGAGGGGCTTGCGGCGTCGTTGTTCGCCGACGCTGTGTGCGCCGATGGCCTTGATGTCGCGTAGCAGGCCGCGCAGGTCGGGTGCCAGGGCGTAGGCGGGCTCCAGGTCGCTGGCGACGGTCGTCAGGCCGGCTTTCTCGGCGGCCTCGATCCATTCGGCTGGCGGGTGGAAGCGGATCACGTGGTTCGCCTCGTCGACCCGTGCGAAGGCTTCGCGCAGCTCCCACAGCGTGGCGGGGCCGAGGGTGGCGATCCAGGCGACCCCGCCGGGGCGCAGAGCGTGGGCGATCTGCGCGAGGGAGAGTGCGGGGTCGCACCATTGCAGTGCGAGGCTGGACCAGGCCGCATCCAGGCTGCCGGGTGCCAGCGGCAGGGCTTCCAGGTCGGCGCATAGCGGTGAAATCGCGCCGGCGGAGCTGTTCTGGCGCACGCGCGCGAGCATGGCCGGGGCGAAGTCGAGCGCGACGATGTGGGCGGCCGGATGGGCGCGCGCGATCAGGTCCAGCCCGAAGCCGGTGCCGCAGCCGGCATCGAGGATGCGGGACACGGATCCGGACGGGGGCGTGGTCGCTGCGAGGGTCGCGAGGCGATGGCAGACTTCGCGCTGCACGGCGGCGGCGCGGTCGTAGCTGTCCGCGGCGCTTTCGAAGGCCTTGCGCACCTGCTGCTTGTGGCGACGGTGCTCAGTCATCGAGGCAGTCCGCCATGAGTGCGGCGCATTCGTCCGGACGTGACAGGAAGGGGGCGTGACCGCAGTCGTTGATGGTCGCGAGCCGTGCGTCGGGGAGTTGCCGTGCGAGCCATTCCGCTGCGGCGAGCGGCATCAGTGCATCGCCAGCGCCGTGGATCAGCTGCGTGGGTTGGCGGATCTCCGGGATGAAGACGCGCAGGTCGGTGTTCGCGAGGACTTCCAGCGCGCTGGAGAGGCCCGGGACGCGCTCGGGACCCGTGTCGGCGAGGGCCGCGGCGAGTTCTCCCGCAACGGCCCGCCGGCGTGCGTCGCCAAGCGACTGCAGGGCGACGAATTTCTTCTGCGTGCCGGCAGGATCGGTCGCGAAGTCTGCATTGAAGGTGGCGACGGTTGCGGCGTCGAGGCCGTGGGGCCACGGGGCGTCGCTGCTGCGGGCGACGAAGCAGGGGGTGGCGCCGATGAGGATCAGGCGCGCGACCCGTTCGGGATGGCGGCGGGCGAGGTCGAGCGCGATCAGGCTGCCGAGCGACCAGCCGCACAGCACGGCGCGTTCGGGCAGTGCAGGAAGCAGTGCGTCGCTCCATGTTGCGAGATCGGCGGAGGGCGCCGGGAGGGCGTCGCCGTGGCCGGGCAGGGCGGGTGCGAGGGTGACGACGCGCGACGGCAGGGCATCGCGCAGGCCGGCCCAGACGTTCGGGGTCAGGCCCCAGCCGTGCAGCAGGACCAGTGGCAGGGCGCTCAAGCGGCGTGCTCCAGTGCATTCAGCGCGGCGACGAGGCGCTCGACGTCCTGATGCGTGTGCGCGGCAGTGAGCGAGATGCGCAGGCGGGCGCTGCCCTGCGGGACGGTGGGCGGGCGGATCGCCGGGACCCACAGGCCGGCGTCCCACAGCGCGCGGGCGACGGCGAGCGTCTCGGCGTTGTCGCCGATCACGACCGGCTGGATCGGGGTGCGCGAGGGCATCAGTTGCCAGCGCCGCAGTTGCAGTCCCGTGCGGAGTTGTTCGATCAGTGTGGCGAGGTGCACCCGGCGCGCGTCGCCGTGCTCGATGAGGTCGAGGCTCTTCAGCAGGGCCGTCGCGAGGGCGGGCGGTGCTCCGGTCGTGAAGATGTAGGTGCGGGCTGCCTGCATCAGCCATTCGACGACGTCCGCCTGGCCGGCGACGAAGGCCCCGGAGACGCCGGCGGCCTTGCCGAGCGTGCCGATGTAGACGAGACGCCACGAGGCGAGGCCGGCTTCGCGCAGCGCGCCGCGGCCATCCGGACCAAGGACGCCGAAGCCGTGGGCGTCGTCGACCATCAGCCAGGCGTCGAAGCGTTCGGCCAGCGCGAGCAGTTCGGCCAGCGGCGCGACATCGCCATCCATGCTGAACACGGAGTCGGTGACGATGAGCTTGCGCTTCGCGGTGCTCGCGGCAAGGGCGCGCTCGAGGGCGGTGAGGTCCGCGTGCGGGAAGCGATGCAGGTCGGCGCGCGAGAGCAGGGCGCCGTCGACGAGCGAAGCGTGGTTGAGGCGGTCGGCGAAGATTGCATCGCCGCGCCCGACGAGGGCGGGGATCACGCCGGAGTTGGCCATGAAGCCGGTCGACAGGTAGAGCGCACGTTCGCAGCCGACGAAGGCGGCGAGCCGGCGCTCGAGTTCGTCGTGCACGGTGTAGTGGCCGCTGACCAGATGCGAGGCGCCCGAGCCGCTGCCCCAGCGATCGGCGCCGGCCTTGAGAGCCGCGGCGAGCTCGGGCTCGGCGGCGAGGCCGAGGTAGTCGTTGCTGCAGAAGGCGAGCATGTCGCGGCCGTCGACGCGCGCGCGCGGGCCGCAGGGGGTGTCGAGGCTGCGGCGCACACGGCGCAGGGACCGGGCGTCGAGTTGGGCGAGGTCGGCCTTCAGCGAATCGAGCAGCATGGGCGGTCGGTCAGGTGAGGGCTTCGGCCAGCGCGGCGGCGGCTCCGGCGACGAGGTCGGCGACGTGGCCGTCGTCGAGCACGTAGGGCGGCATGAAGTACACGGTGTTGCCGACGGGGCGCAGCAGGACGCCGCATTTGAGCGCGGCCGTGAAGAAGCGTCGCGAAAAGTCGGGGCGCTCGGTTGCGACGTCGAACGCGAGGATCATGCCGCGCTGGCGCAGGTGGTTGACCGCGGGATGATCGCCAAAGCGGGCGCGGACAGCGTCGCCGAGGCGTTGCGCGAGGCCGCGGTTGGCGGCGAGAACGTCGTCCTGGGCAAAGATGTCCAGCGTTGCGAGCGCGGCGCGGCAGGCGAGCGGGTTGCCGGTGTAGGAGTGCGAATGCAGGAAGCCGCGCGTCGTGGCGTCGTCGTAGAAGGCAGCGTAGATGGTGTCGGTCGTCAGCACCAGCGACAGGGGCAGATAGCCGCCGGAGATTCCTTTCGACAGGCACACGAAGTCGGGCCAGATGCCGGCCTGTTCGCACGCGAAGAAGGTGCCGGTGCGCCCGCAGCCGACGGCGATCTCGTCGGCGACGAGGTGCACTTCGTAGCGGTCGCATAGTGCGCGGGCCAGGCGCAGGTACTCGGGGTCGTACATGACCATGCCGGAGGCGCCCTGCACGAGCGGCTCGACGATCAGCGCGGCAGTTTCGGCGTGGTGTTCGGCGAGGTGGGCTTCGAGGGCGCCGGCGGCACGGCGGGCGACGTCGGCTGCCGATTCGCCGGGCTCGGCGAGGCGGGCGTCGGGCGTCGGCACGATGCTGCCGGCGCGCACCAGCGGGGCGTAGGCGTCGCGGAAGATCGCGACGTCGGTGACCGCGAGCGCGCCGACCGTCTCGCCGTGGTAGCTGCCGGCAAGGCTGACGAAGCGGGATTTTTCCGGCCGGCCAAGGTTGCGCCAGTAATGGGCGCTCATCTTCAGCGCGATCTCGGTCGCTGAGGCGCCGTCGGAGGCGTAGAACGCGTGGCCGAGGCGGTGGCCGGTGAGGGCGGCAAGGCGCTCGGATAGCTGGACGACCGGTTCATGTGTGAAGCCGGCGAGCATCACGTGCTCGAGGCGTTCGAGCTGGTCGCGCAGGGCCGCGTTGATGCGCGGGTTGCAGTGTCCGAAGAGGTTCACCCACCAGGAGCTGATGCCGTCGAGCAGGCGTCGTCCATCCGCATCGATCAGCCACGGCCCTTCGCCGCGCACGATGGGCACCAGCGGCAGATTTTCGTGCTGCTTCATCTGCGTGCAGGGGTGCCAGACGGACTTGAGCGAACGATCGAGCAGCGAATTGGGGAGCGGCGAGGAGGCGTGCATCTGGGCTTCCGGCGGGGGCAACCGCGAAATGTCGCGCAACCGGGGGTTCCTGTCAAACCCCGCCGGAGCGCAGGCGGCGCGATTTGATAACATGTGGCATCCCCAACCCGAAGAACCCATCCCATGATTTTCGTGATTTCCCCGGCCAAGGCGCTCGACTATGAAACGCCGCCGGTGACCGATGTGCATACGCAGCCCGACTACCTCGACGACGCGGCCGAATTGATCGCCGTGATGCGCGAGAAGTCGCCCGCCGAGGTTTCCGCGCTGATGGATATCTCGGACCAGCTCGCGACGCTCAACGTGGCGCGCTACGAGACCTGGGCGCCGCCGTTCTCGCTCGCGAACGCGAAGCAGGCGGTGCTGGCCTTCAACGGCGACGTCTATGACGGACTCGATGCGACGACCCTGTCGCCGGCTGAACTCGAATGGGCGCAGGCGCATCTCCGCATCCTGTCGGGCCTGTACGGCCTCCTGCGGCCGCTGGACCTGATGCAGGCGTACCGCCTGGAGATGGGCACGCGTCTCGCGAATTCGCGCGGGAAGAACCTGTATGCATTCTGGGGCGACAAGCTGACGGTGGCGCTGAACGGGCTGCTCGCACGGGAACGCGAGGCGGGCGCGATGCCGGTGCTGGTCAATCTGGCGTCGGAGGAATATTTCAAGTCGGTGATGCCGGCGAAGCTCGTGGCGCCGGTGGTGACGCCGGTGTTCGAAGACTGGAAGGGCGGGCGCTACAAGATCATCAGTTTCTATGCGAAGCGCGCACGCGGCCTGATGTGCCGCTACGCGATCCGCAACCGGGTCGAGGACGTCGAGGGGCTGAAGGGTTTCGACCTGGATGGCTATGCGTTTGCGCCGGAGGTGTCCGACAAGGACACGCTGGTGTTCCGTCGGCGCGTCGAGTGAGGACCGGGAGATGAAGATCAGCCACAGCTTCGATTCGGGCGCGATCGAGGTCTTGAGTCTCGACGACCCGGAAAACGTCCGCCTGCGTCTGCGTGCGGACAACGCGGCGGAGTTCCGCCAGTGGTTCCACTTCCGTGTCCAGGGGGCGGCGGGGCGGGGCCTGCGGATGGTGTTCGAGAATGCCGCGGAGGCGGCGTATTCGGACGGATGGCCGGAGTATCGTTGCGTCGCGTCCTACGACCGGCGCAACTGGTTCCGCATCGCCGCGACGCGCTACGAAGACGGGCAACTCATCGTCGAGCACACGCCGGACCACGACAGCGTGTATTACGCGTACTTCGAGCCGTATTCCTACGAGCGTCACCTCGACCTCGTCGGCTGGGCGGAGACCTCGCCCTTCGCGCATGTGGATAGCGTCGGATCGACGGTTGAAGGGCGCGAGCTCGACCGCATCGTCGTCGGGCGGGAGACGCCGGCTCACCGGCCGGTGTGGATCGTCGCGCGGCAGCATCCGGGCGAGACGATGGCCGAGTGGTTCATCGAAGGTCTGCTGGAGCGCCTGCTGGATGCGGCGGACCCGGTTGCGCGCCGGATCCGCGAGCGGGCGGTGCTCTACATCGTGCCGAACATGAATCCGGACGGGGCCATTCACGGCAACCTGCGCACGAATGCGGCGGGGCGCAACCTGAATCGCGAATGGCGCACTCCCGACGAGCAGGCGAGCCCGGAGGTCTTTCACGTGCGCGAAGCGATGGAAACGACTGGCTGCGACCTGTTCCTCGACATCCACGGCGACGAGGCTTTGCCCTACGTGTTCTTTTCGACCGCGGAGGAGGTGCCGGGCTTCACTGCCGAGGCGGCCGCGCGGCAGGCGCGGATCGTCGCGGCCCTGTCGGCGGCGAGTCCGGACTTCCAGACTGAGCACGGCTACAAGCCGGGGCGTTTCGGCGAGGAACTGCTGACCCTGGCAAGCAAGTGGGTGGCGCACCGCTTCGGCTGCGTGTCGCTGACGCTGGAGATGCCGTTCAAGGACAACGCGAACATGCCCGACGGCCATGCGGGATGGAGCAGTGCGCGCAGCAAGCGCTTGGGCGCGGCGATGCTGAACGCGATCCTCGCGCACCTCGAGGGTGCTTGAGGATCGGTGTTCGTCAGGCGAACAGGTTGAGCAGTCCGTCGAGGCCGACGTGGTCCAACCGGCAGGCTGCCGCCTTGCGCAGCACCGGTTTGGCACGGTAGGCGACGCCGAAGCCGGCTTCGGTGAGCATCGGGAGGTCGTTCGCGCCGTCGCCGGCGGCGATGACCTGCTCCGGGCGCAGGCCGAGGCGTTCGCGGGCGGCCCGCAGGTGGGCAGCCTTCGCTGCGCCATCCACGACCGGGCCGCTGACGCGCCCGGTGAGCTTGCCGTCGACGACGTCGAGCCGGTTGGCGTGGGCTTCGTCGAAGCCGAGGCGGGCCTTCAGGCGTTCGGTGAAATAGGTGAAGCCGCCCGACACGAGCACGGTATGGATACCGGCCGACTTGAGGCTGCGCATCAGGCGCTCGGCGCCGGGGTTGAGCTGCAAGCGCTGCTCGTACACTTCGGTCAGCGCCGATTCGGGCAGGCCGGCGAGCAGGCTCACGCGGCGGGTGAGTGACTCGGTGAAGTCGATCTCGCCACGCATCGCGGCCTCGGTGATCGTGGCCACTTCGGTCTTGAGGCCCTGCATGTCGGCGATCTCGTCGATGCACTCGATGTTGATCAGCGTCGAGTCCATGTCGGTGACGAAGAGGCCGAAATCGGCCAGCCGGCGGCCGGGGGCGACCCACGCCCAGTCGAGCGCGGCGGTGGCGCACACGGCTTCGATCTCGGCGTTTTCGTGCCCGCCGACGAGGCGGAAGGCCTGCGGGTTGATCTGTTCGATGGCGCTGGCGCCGGTGAGCTTGGCGACGGTTTTCAGGGCGACCGAATCGACGTCCTCGCCCTGTACGACTAGATTCATTCGGCGCGGCTCCTGCGTTGCAGTGCTTCGCGCAGGACGGCATGCGCCTTGCGGATCATGTCGGCGGTGTCGTCCCAGCCGACGCAGGCGTCGGTGACCGAGCAGCCGTACTTGAGCTGCGACAGGTCGGCGGGAATCGGCTGGTTGCCGGCCTCGATGAAGCTTTCGATCATGAGGCCGACGACCGACTGATTGCCTTCGCGGATCTGGTGGATCACGTCTTTCATGACCAGCGGCTGCAGGTCCGGCTTCTTCCACGAGTTGGCGTGCGAGCAGTCGACGACGATGTTTTGCGGCAGCTTGGCCTTCGCGAGCGCCTGTTCGGCGAGCGAGATCGACACCGTGTCGTAATTGGGTCGGCCGCCGCCGCCACGCAGCACGACGTGGCCGTAGCGGTTGCCGCGCGTGCGCAGGATCGCGGACTGACCCTGGCCGTTGATGCCGAGGAAGCTGTGCGGGTGCGAAGCCGAGACGATGGCATTGATCGCGACGTCGAGGTCGCCGTCGGTGGCGTTCTTGAAGCCGACCGGGGTGGACAGGCCGGACGACATCTCGCGGTGGGTCTGTGACTCGGAGGTGCGGGCGCCGATCGCGGTCCACGAGATGAGGTCGCCGTAGTACTGCGGGGCGATCGGGTCGAGCGCCTCGGTGCCGGCGGGCAGCCCGATCTCGTTCACATCCATGAGGAAGCGGCGCGCCTTCTCCATGCCTTCATCGATGCGGAAGGAGTCGTCCATGTACGGATCGTTGATGTAGCCCTTCCACCCGGTGGAGGTGCGCGGTTTCTCGAAATACACGCGCATCACGAGCAGCATGGTGTCGGAGACTTCTTCCGCGAGCACCTTCAGGCGACGGGCGTAGTCGACGCCGGCGACGGGGTCGTGAATCGAGCACGGTCCGACGACGACGAAGATCCGGTTGTCCTTGCGGTCGAGGATGTTGTTGAGCGCCCGGCGACCGGCCAGAACCGTCTCGGCGGCTTTCTCGGTCAGCGGGACGCGCGCCTTGATCTCCTCCGGCGAGGGCATGTGATCAAGGGCGACGATGTTGAGGTTTTCGGTATTGGCGACAGGCATGGCGCGCTCCGCAGTGCAGCAAAGAGAAAGATTGTAACCCGAAGCGCGGGGGTGTCGGGACGGGGGTGCGCGCCCGCCGTGTCAGGCGAGTGCGGCCGGGGCCTGTGCAGTGAGCGCCTGCTTGCGCGCGGTTGCGGCGCCGAGCAGGGCGAATCCGAGCAGTGTGCCGTCGGGCGCGAGGAACTGCGCCTCGACGCCCCTCTCGCCTTCCGAAGCGGGCAGGATGTGCCACCGGCCTTCGGCATTCGCGGCCGGAGGGCAGACGACGGTCGGGCATGCTGGGGTCTTTACGACGACGGGCATCGCGGGGTAGGCGACCGGTGTCGGCTTGCCGGCCAATGTGGCGGCGAGCGCGCGGGCCTGATGCATGATCGGCATCACGAAGGGCAGGACCAAGCCTTCGACTTCCGCGCAGTCGCCGAGCGCGTGGATGTGCGCATCGGAGGTGGCGAGCAGGCGGTCGACGCGGACGCCACGATTCACGGACAAACCGGCAGCGGCGGCGAGCGCGGTGCGCGGGCGCAGGCCGACGGCGGAGAGCACGAGGTCGGCGTCGAGGATGCTGCCGTCGTTTAGGGCGACGCGCCAGGCGTCGCCGCTGCGTTCGATGGTGGTTGCGGAGACGTTCATGCGGAACGTGACCCCCGCCGCTTCGAGTTGTTGCCGAAACCACCCCGCTGCGGCCTCGGGCAGCAGGCGGCCGAGCGGCCAGGCGGCGATGTCGATGACGGTCGGGGCGATGCCGCGCGCAAGCATGTCGTTGGCGAATTCGCAGCCGATCAGGCCGGCGCCGAGGACGACGACGCGCTTCGCACCGTCGAGCCGCGCGGCGAAGCGGGCGAAGTCGTCGAGGTCATTCACGGACAGGACGTCGCCCGCGCCGTCGCCACCGATGGGCAGGCGGATGGGATCCGCGCCGATGGCGAGGACCAGGTCGCGGTAGGCGATGCGTTCGCCGCTGGCCAGCACCGCGATGCGGTCTGCGGGTTCGATGGCCGCGATCTCGACGTGGGGGCGGATCGTGGCGAGCACTTCGCCGGCCATCTTGTCGGCGGTCTTCATGACCAGGCTCTCCGGCGTCTTGCCGGCCGACAGGGCGTTGGACAGCATCGGCTTGGAGTAGAACCCGGCCGCGTCGCGACTCAGGATCATCAGCGGGGTGTCGCGGTCGAGCTTGCGGAATTCGCGCGCGAGGTTGTATCCGGCAAGGCCGCTGCCGGCGATGACGATAGGCTCGGTCATGAAGGCGATCTCTTCGTGGATGTTGTGATTATTCGGGGCGAGGAGCGGTGCGGGGCCTGCCTCCGCTCCGTACGACGTTGGGGTCGGGGGTGGAGCGGAGCGGGGCAGGCGTGAGGGAATCGGGCGCGGAGGCCGCAGATGCAGCCTCCGGCCGGGTCAGATGGCGACCATCTCGAAGTCGGCCTTGGCGACGCCGCAGTCAGGGCAGGCCCAGTCGGCGGGGATGTCTTCCCAACGCGTACCCGGAGGGATGCCCTCGTCGGGGAGGCCGGCGGCTTCGTCATAGATGAAACCGCAAACGATGCACTGGTAGGTCTTCATGATCTTCTTTCCGTTGTGTAGGGGTTGTCGGGGGCGGACGGATCAGGCGGAAATCCTGTCGAGCACCTGCTGGTATTGATTGGCGTGGCGCTCTTCCACCTTGGCCAGCGCGGCGAAGCGCTTGGCGGCCTTTTCCAGCACGGTCTTGAACTGTTCCGCGTGTTCCTTCGATTCGGCGATCTGTTCGTCGATCTCCTGCACCGCAGCCTCGTTTCCTTCGGCAACTGCGACGTGGCGGAAGTTCGGATACATCTCGGTGTATTCGTAGGTTTCGCCTTCGATCGCGAATTGCAGCGCTCGTGCCGGGCTCATCTTGTCCCTGGGGAAGAGGAGGTCGAGGTGGCCAAAGGCGTGCATGACTTCCTGGTCGGCGGTGGCCTCGAAGGCCTTGGCGGTCTCCTCGTCACCCATCTCGCGGCACAGCTTGGCGAAGTAGCGGTACTTGATGTGCGCCATCGATTCGCCGGCGAAGGCGGATTCGAGGTTCTTGATCGTGAGCGACTCGGGGTTGTGGAAGGGGCTGGCCATCGTTTCTCTCCTTGCGTCGTTGATGTTGCGTTGAGTGAATGTTACGCAACGAGGCTGGATTGAAAAAATTGAATGTTTAGATGTAATGGATAGCGGGGGGCTATCATTTGAGGCGTCGAGATGCCTCCGGGATCCGTAGAGTCGTTTCGCAGTATCGACAGCGATATCGCCGCCGCAGGGGGGAGGGCGGTGCAGAGGGGCAGGGAGCTAAGCGACGCAGTCGGCAGCCTTCCTGGGAAGGCGGACGCCATCGGCCCGGGGAGGGCGAGGGCGCGATTGCGCCCTTTGTGCGGGTGGGTTACAGACCCAGGGTTGGATTGGCCAGCAGTGCTTCGATCAGTCGCGACATGTTGTCGGCCGGCGTGTCGTCGGGGCGGGTGAGCGGGTCGGGGCGCACCTTTCCTTCCAGATCATGCAGGTGATTGGGGAAGGTGGTCAGTTCGCGGTGCAGCGGCGCAGTATCTATGCCCAGTTCTGCGTCGCCGTAGCTCCATCGGAGCGAGTAGGCGTCGTCCGCCGCGTAGCGCACCATGAGCGTCACGCCGTTCTCGAGGTTCACGATGAGGGCGTCCTGCTTGTGCTCGACCGGTCGCGACAGGCGGGAGCTGAAGGTGCGGTCGATGTAGTCGGCGAGTTCGATCTGCAGACTCATGTCCGTCCGGCCTCCTTCAAGCACTCCGACAGCATCGCACGCACGGTTTCGCGCGTATCGGCGAGGATGCGGGCACTGAGATACTGTTCATAGGCCGGGTGTTCCGGAATCTGACCGTTGTAGATACGTTCCAGCAATTCGATTTCGTCGGCCGCGCCGCTGGACTTGAGGATCACGCCACGGTTCTCGCGCAGTTCGTAAATCAGCCTTGACAGTTGTTCGAGCTGTTGCGCGTCGTTGGGCTCGATATCGTCATAGAAGCTTGCCATGATCGTCGCTCACATTTTGCTGTCGTGAAGGGCGCCGCCGTCGAGCACTGCCATGTCGGGGGTGATCGCGTCGAAGGCCAGGACCTTGCCGCCGTGTGCCTGGGCGAATTTCTGGGCGTCAGCCTGCTGGGCGAAGGAGCCGATCGTCGGTCCCATCGAGCCGTGGCGCGAACTGCCGATGACGTACCAGGCCGTCTTCGCATCGATCCAGGCGTCGCGCGGCTGGTCCCAGTCGGCCTTCCCCATGTCCTGCACGAAAATCGCCTTCACCGGACGTACCTGTTCGGGCTTCAGGTAGATGCCGAACATCTCGACCGTGTCACAGAAGAACTCGGGTTCGGGACGGTCGGCGTAAAAGATCTGTGCCTTGGGGCCGGGGTAGTCAGCGAGGAGCATGCCGTCGAGCGAGCACGCGGTGCCCTGGTCGATCTCGACCGCGGCGAGCGTCTTGCCGCCGTCGCTGCCAGTCGGGCCGCAGGCGGCGAGAAGGCCGGCTGCGAGGGCGGCGAGGAGGCTTCTTCGGAAGGGCATGAGGGAAAAAGGCAGGTGGGACATCATTTGCGGAATCTCCATGCGGCGACGCCCAGGGGCGCTGCGATCCACGCGGCCATCACGAGGCCCAGCAGCCAGGGCTCCGCGAGCGCGCGGGGGAATACGGTGGCGAGTCCGTACAGAATGCGTACGTCGTCGAGGGTGAAAATATTGAGGATGCGGAAAACGTCCGCGGGGTTGAGCAGTAGCAGATAGGGGAAAATTTCGCCGCCGTACTTGCCCCCGGTGACGACCAGGGCACCGAGGATCAGCAGGTCGAACACCAGTACGAAGAAGAACCACAGTGCGATGGCCATGCCCGATGCCCGGGTGCGATCCGCGGCGAAGACTGAGATCATCACTGCAAGGCTGAGGAAGGCGAGACCGAGCAGCACGGAACTCAGCATGAAGCCGAAGAAGTGGAACAGCGCCGTGAGGTCGAGTTGCGATGCGAGGACGACGGCGACTAGGCCGAAGCCCGCGATGGTCGAAAAGGCGAGCGCGGCGGCGAGGCCGAGGTATTTGCCGAGCAGTAGCTCGAAGCGCGTGATCGGCATCGACAGCAACAGGTCGAGCGAGCCACGCTCGCGCTCGCCGACGATGGCGTCGAAGCCGAGCACCAGCGCGATCAGGGGAACGAGGTAGATCACGAGCGAAACGAGGCTCGCGATCGTGAACTCGATCGAGCGGAAGCCCACCGTGCCCTGCTGCGCGCCGCCGAAATACGCGATCACGAGTGCGAAAACGGTGAACACGAGGGCCACGGCGAGCACCCAGCGGTTGCGGATGCGGTCCCAGAATTCCTTGCCGGCAAGGGTGGCGATCTGTCTGAGTTCCATCGTCACGTCTCAGTCGGAGAAGCCGAAGAACACGTCTTCGAGCGAGGGTTCGTGCACGTGCAGGTCCAGCACCTTGTCGCCGAGCGAGGCGAGCGCCTGCATCACGAGCATCTTGGATTCGCGCCGGCACTCGACGGCGACGTGGTCCTCGCGTGCTTCGACGGCGCTCACGGGCAGGCCGCCAAGCACCGTACGGACGTGATCGAAGTCCTCGTGCGCGAGACGGACGCGGAACCACAGCGGCAAGTCCATTTGTTCGCGCAGCCCTTGCACGGTGCCGATGGCCTGGATTTTGCCGGAGGCCATGATGGCGAGCCGATCGACGCGTTCCTGGATCTCAGCGAGGATGTGCGAGGTGAGGATCATCGTCACACCATCCGACTTGAGACCGCGCAGGATCACGTAGAACTCGCGGATCGCCTCGGGATCGAGACCGGTGGTGGGTTCGTCGAGGAACAGGATGCGGGGCTTGCCGAGCAGGGACTGGGCGAAACCGAGGCGCTGACGCATGCCCTTGGAGTATTCGCGCACGCGCCGGCGCGCGGCGTGGGCGAGCCCGACACGTTCAAGCGCGGGGGCGCATTCGCTCCCCGCGACGCCCTTGAGGCGGGCGAAGAACTCGAGCGTCTCGACGCCGGTGAGGTTGTCGTAGAGGACGACGTTCTCGGGCAGGTAGCCGATCTTGCGGCGCACGGCGCGGAAACCGCCGCCCGTGACGGGTGAGCCATCAATGCGGATGTCGCCGGCCGTTGCCGGGATCAGGCCCAGCATCATCTTGAACAGCGTGCTCTTGCCGGCGCCGTTGTGGCCGATCAGGCCGAACAGCTCGCCCGGGGCGACCTCGAGGTCGACGCCGTCGACGGCGCGTACCGTGCCGTAGTGCTTGGTCGCACCGCTTACGGCAATCACCGGTGCGGCGCGTTCAGCGGGAGCCGGGGAAGTATCTGCCAAGCCATTCTCTCCAGTTGTTGTTCTTCGGCTGCATCTGCGGATTGGGGTCGACCACGCTGGGTGCGCGCAATAGCGGGAACTGCTGGCCGACGAGGCGCAGGGTCTGCACTGCCGGGCTCCCCAGCAGCAGTTTCACCATTGGGTGCTGCCATGACAGGCGGTCTACGAGATCGTTGGCTTCGTAGGGAACGTCGCCGATCGCATCGCCGTTGCGATCCCAGCCAAGATAGTTGCTCCAGTGGTTGCCGTCCTTGACGCCCCACAACTCGTCCTTGGCGCCGACGTAGCGCACCTGCTCGCGGTTGCTCACGAAGTCATTGATCTCGACGACATTGTTCTTTGAGCCCGCCGACAGGTGCACGCCGACGATGTTGTCGACGACGAGATTGCCGCGCAAGGTGTTGTACTCGGCGTCGTAGATGAAGAAGCCGCGGTTGTTGCCGGCGACGACGTTGTTCTCGACAACGGAGTCCTGGATCGTGCGCAGCATGATGCCGTGGTCGGAGTTCGCCCATGCCCGATTGTTGCGTACGGTCTGCTCGCGCACTTCCATCAGCGCGAGGCCGCCACGGTTCAGGTACACGTCGTTGTCCTCCCACAGGTTGTAGTAGGAGTTCATGTAGTGCGTGCCGTAGCGGCTGTGGTGCAGGCGATTGCCGCGGAAGACGGCGTGGTGCGAGACGTCGACATAGATCGAGTCGCGCACGAAGCTCACTTCATTGCCGATGATCTGCGCGCCGGTCGTGTTGTACAGCTGGATGCCGTTGCCGCGGCTCGGCGAACGGTAGTCGCGCTTGCCGGTGATGATGTTGTGTTCAATGCGCACATCCTTGACCTTCTCGATCCACAGCCCGAAAAGGTTGTAGGTCAGGTCGCAGTTGCGCACGACGGCGCGGTCTGCGCCGGGCCGGATGTAGATTCCGGCGTTCTGCGCACCGAGATCGTCGCCCGAGTCGCGCACGATCAGGCCTTCGATCACGACGTCGGGCGACGTTACGCGGATGGTGTCGCCCTTGAGTCCGCCACTCACAGTTGGGCGTTGGATGCCGCGCAGCGTGAGCGCTTTGGCGATCACCAGGTTTTCATTGTAGTGACCCCGTGCAACTTCGACGACATCTCCCGGCGCCGCGCGCTCGATGGCTGCCTGGATCGACTGGCCCGGCGCGACCGGGAGCGTCGCGGCCCGGAGCGAGGCAACGCACAGCAGCGCAAGCAGTCCGATGCCGGCATGCCGCAGCGTCCTCGCGAACGGTGCCGTCGTGCGACCCATCGATCAGCCCTGGACGACCAGAAAGCCCATCGATTTCAGCACGAGGAACAGCGTCGCCCCGATCAGCAGGTTCTTGAAGCCCACGTAGCAGACCATGTCCATCCTGTTCGCGACACGATAACGACGACCCCACCACGGGCCGTCCTTGACGTAGGGCTTGGAGCCGAGGCGCACGACGACCTCGAACACGCTCCAGCCGAACCACCAGCCGATCAATGCGCCCGCCTGCATCTGCCCCAATGCCGCGAGTACCCATACGACGCTTGCCGCGACGGCCAGAGCAATGCTGGCTGCGTGCAGGGCGCGCTGGCGCTGGAAGCCGTGGCTGCTCCACGGCCACAGGTGATCCCACACTTCGGCCGCCATCAGGCGCACGAGACTCGTCGATTCCGCATAGGGCGGGTTGGCGGGATCGGTGGGCATCGTCGGATTGACCATCTGTTCTTGCTCCGAAATTCAGTTGTGCGCGGCTGCTGCTTGCCGCTGCGGCGAAACGGTCGCGGCTGCCGGACGTGCGGGCATGGGCTTGATCGGGATGAAGTAGCCATCGGCCCCGATCGGCGTGAGCGGCAGTCCGGCCTTGGTGCGGCGCTTGCGTTCCTGGGCGAGCGGCGGGCACGCGTGGTCGTCCGTGTAGAGCACCATGCAGTCCAGGCAGTGGAGGCATTCACGGTGGTCAATGCGACCATCGGCGTCGATCGCCTGCGACCCGCAGCCGACCGCACAGGCCTTGCAGCTATTGCACTCCTGCTTGCGCTTCAGACCAAACCAGCGGAAGGTCGAAGGCATCGCCAGCGATGCGCCGAGTGGGCATAGGTATTTGCAGAAGGGCCGTTCGGTGAAGATCGACAAGCCAAGCAGTCCAGCCGCGAACAGGGTGTAGGGCCAGCTGCGGTTGAACAAACCGACGAGGAAGGTCGTCTTGAAGGGTTCGATCTCGGCAAGCTTCTCCGCAAGGCCCATCGAGAACATCGACACCGCGAGCAGGCCGAAGAAGACGCCGTACTTCACCCACTTCAGGCGGTTGTGCCACCTGCGCGGCAGCTGGAACTGGAAGCGCTTGAGGCCCACCGCGCGGCCCACCTTGTACAACAGTTCGGACAGCGAGCCGAAGGGGCACAGCCAGCCGCAGAACAGTCCCCGTCCCCAGACGAACACCGTGACGATGATGAAGATCCAGAACAGGAAAATGAAGGGATCGGACAGGAAGAGTTCCCACTTCCACTGGAATAGCAGTGCGTGGAACCACGTCAGCACCTGCGTGATCGAGGGCTGCGCGAGCATGCCGAAGCCGACGAAGCCGATGCTGATGATCCACGCGCCGTACTTGAACACATTCACCGGCCACTTGTTTTTGTGCGTGGCGCGGCGCGTGAGTCTGTCGCGGAAGGCATAGACGGTGGCCACGCCGAGCAGGAGCGCCGCGAACAGGGCGATTTCGACTGCGCGGGTCTTCCATACGCGCACCCACGGCGCATCGGGTTTGACCACTTCGGGGCGACCGCCCTGCAGGTATTGCGCCGGCAGCCAGTATTCGGTGTCGAAGTTGGCAAAGCTGCGCGCGCCCGTCGCGCGATCGACGCGATTGCCGAGGAACACGAACTTCCACGGATACGCGGCCGAGAACGCCTTGGAGCGCACGATGAAGATCGCCGACTCGGTATAGGCGGGCGCGCCGGGGGCGGCGATGCCATAGAGGTTGAAGGCGTCGGTGTCGCGGAAGGTGAAGGAGTCGGCTCCCTGGCGGACCTGCACGCGGTCGTAGATACCGCCGCGCACGAAGCCGGATCCCTTGAAGGATTCCTTGCCGCCACTGCGTACGACGAAGAGGGCGTGCTCGCCTTCCTTGAGATCCGACATCAGGCGGTTGTATGGGCCGTCGCCGAGGATTGCACGGCCGATGTCGGGTTGGTTGAGGTAGCCGAACCACAGCTCGATGAAGGGCTGCGGGCCGCGCGGGAGACCGACCTGTTCGGGCGTGACCACGACACGCTGGACCGCACCTTCCTTCACCAGGGTGTTCCAGTCGGGTTTCGCGCCGGTTTGGGCGAATTTCGCCTGTTCGCGGATGGTCGGCTTGAGGATGCCGACTTGGCGCGCGACCGAGGTGCCCGAGGTCATCATGACCTGGTTCTGGGAAATGACCGTGACCGTCGCACCGGAGATGGCGTCGAGGCCGATGATGTTCTCTTCAGGGCGCGATTGGCCAATCTCGATGTTATTGCCGACGAACTGCCCGAGGTACTGCTGGTTGAACCGGATCAGGGATGATTCAGGGATGCCCAGCAGCAGGATCGGTTCGGAGTGCTTGAGAATCTTGACGCCAACGAAGTGTCCGCCGGTGTCCATGCCGATCAGGGTGATCACCGGTTTGCCGGAATAGGCGGGCGTGTCGGTTATATCGGTCGACAACATGACGTAGCCGACGAGCTTCTTCTTGCCCCCTTCCTCTGCATAGCCCTCGACATAGCGGGGCTGGCCCTTGCGCTCCGAGAAGGACGTGGCGCCGGGCAGTACCTCGGTGCAGGGCGCGTACTTGCACAGCTCCGGGGCGGTATTGATTTCGTCGGGCAGCTTCGCTTCATACGTATCCGCGATCGCGAGCGATGCGGTCGACGAAAGCACGGCGGACAACAGGAGGTTGCGGACTACAGCCAGAAAATTCATCACACTTTCCGATCGGGCGGGACTATGTATTAGCAGTGTACGAATTAGGACTTGGGAGGTAATTGTTCCCGATCAATTGGTACAAATTGATCTTGTGCGCTGCAAGAAAAAAGAGGGGCCAGCGGCCCCTCCAATTTCACCCATCGTGGCCCCGTTGCCGAGGCCAGGCAAACCGCGCCGGAAGCCGTCGGGCCCCCGGTGCAGTCCCTCAGGAGACGATCAGGCTTCCACCATCAGGCGACTACGCATCTCGAGGTGCAGTGCGTGGCAGAAGTGCGTGCAATAGCACCAGTAGACGCCCGGCTTGTCGGCCTTGAACGTGACCGACTTGGTTTCCTGCGGGTTCACGATGAAGTTGATGTCGTACTTCGGAATCGCGAAGCCGTGCGTCAGGTCTTCCACCTTGTCGTGGTTGGTCAGGATGATCGTGACCTCGTCGCCCTTCTTCACCTTGAACTCGCCCAGGCTGTAGGCCGGCGCCTGGCTGATGAGCTTGATCGTGACCTTCTTGCCGTCACGGAAGATGCCGCTTTCCTTGTAGTCCTTCACCGCGTTCGGGAACTCGTCCATGTTGTAGATCTGGCGAGTCTTGATGATGTCACGGCGGACGATGATCGAGTCGTGCGGCTCGGACAGCACGGAGTGGTCGGCAACTAGCTTCATCTTGTCGCCGCTGATGTCGATCATCTGCGCGGTTTCAGCATGCAGCGGGCCGACCGGCAGGAAGCGGTCCTTCGAGAACTTGTTGTCGGAGATGAAGAACTTGCCATCGGCTTCCTTCGTCTCGCCCATTGACGTGAAGCCGTGGCCCGGCTGGTAATGCACGTCGATGCGATCCACCACGACCGTGACGTTCTTGTCGCCCTGGTAGGACTTGATCGCGGCTTCCACGTTCCACTTCACGATCTGGCTATCGAGGAACAGGGTGGTGTAGGCGTTGCCCTTGTTGTCGAAGCCGGTGTGCAGGGGACCGAGACCGATTTCCGGTTCCGCGACGACTGCGTCACGCGGTTCCTTCAGGTCGCCGTCGAACCACTTCAGCACGAGCTCGTGCGAAATGACGGTGGCCGTCGGGGACAGCTTGCCGGAGCAGGCGTAGTACTTGCCGTCCGGGCTGATGTTGACGCCGTGCGGGTTCTTGGGGATCGGGACGTAGCAGGTGAGCGCGGTCTTCGGATCGGCGTTCGATGCGATGCGCCCATCGACAACCGGAACCTTGGAGCCGGCGATGTGGGTGACCTTTCCAGCCTTGATGGCCTCCTCGATGCGGGCCACATGGAAGAACAGGCAGGCATCGCGTTCAGCCGACATCGTGTCCGGATAATGGACACCCATTTCGGTGTTGTACTGGTTCGTGGCCGCGAGCTTGCCGTCGTAGGAGGTGGCGACGAGGTCGCAGTTGCCGTCGATCAGCACCTGCCAACGCACTTCCATGGACTCGGAGTCGACGCAGGTGAAGACCGACCTGTAGTCCTCGATCTTGTCCATGTTCTTGCCGTCGTTCGGCAGGGGGATCGAGAATTCGCCGCCGCAGAAGACGCGGGTCGTGTAGTTGATGGCCGGGTCGACCGGGTCGCACTTGTCCGGGAAGGTGCCGTGGTAGCCCTGCATGTTGGGCAGCTCGGTGATCTTGTCGCATTCCATCGTGTCGAGACGGACACGGGCGATGCGGCCATGAATCTTGTCATTCACGAACAGGTACTTGCCGTCGTACGTGCCGTCCTTGTACGAGGGATGCACGTGGTGCGTGTCACCGGTCGTGTACTTCAGGCTGCCGTCCGGCTTGGTGCCGATGATTGCCTTCGATTCGTTGGTGATGCCCCAGCCGACGAGACAGTCGGTGTTGAAGACGGGGATGCCTTTCAGTTCGCGGCCCGACGGCAGGCCGTAGACGCGAACGTTTCCGGAATGGCCGCCGCTCGAGAAGGAATAGTAGGTGTCGAGCTGGCCCGGCGGCACTTCGTACTTGCCGAATTCGCCTGCGTCGGCATGGGCAGCCGGTGCAGCTGCAGGGGCAGCCGGAGCCGTCGCGGGGGCCTGTTCCTGCTTGCAGGCGGAAAGGCCGACCGAGAGGCCTGCGCCGGCGAGGCCGGCGAACGCGGCCTTACCGAGGAATTTGCGACGACTCGGATCGAGCGTTGCGTCGGCTGGGGTAATCTTTTCTTCGCTCATTAGCTTGTCGCTCCCATTTCAGGTATGTCGGTACTGGTAAATTCTGTCCGGCCGTTCATTTCGTCCGATGGTGCTGCGGAAACCCCAGGCTGAATGCCTGCGGCAATTTGTCCTGTGGCATTTTGTCGCAGTGAAATTCTAGGAAGATCCACTGTCGAGGCTCCTTGATCTAGAACAAGGACATCACCCGGAGCGTGGAGCAAACAGGGATTTTGTGATGGATTTTTCTATGGATGGACCTCTTGGCAATGCCGGACGCAATTCGGAGCCGGCGTTCGCCATGCGCACCGAGCGTTTCCGTCTGCTGCAATTGCGCTGGCTGTCGGTGGCAGCGATGGGTGCGATCGCGCTCATCGCGTTTCCGCTGCTGGCGCCCGCACAACCGGTAGCGCCGCTGATCGGCGTGACACTGATTCTCGGTGCGGTGAATCTCGCACTGCGCGCGGGGGTGCCGCGCGGATTCCAGCGTTACGGCGGGGCGTTTAATCTGCTCGCATCGGATCTGATCGCCTGGGGCGCGTTTCTCTATTTTGGCGGTGGTGTCACGAATCCGGCAATCTCGCTGCTGCTGCCACTTGTGGCGGTCGGTGCGGCAGTGCTGTCGGCACGGGAGGCGTGGGCACTTGCGGTGCTCGCGGGCGTGATCTATTCGCTGCTGTGGCAGTTTCACCATCCGGTGCATCTGGCGAATGCGGATCTTGCCATGCACTGGCACCTTGCGGGCATGTGGCTGACTTTCGCCGTTTCCGCGGCGACCGTCGTCTGGTTCGTCTCGCGCCTGACTGCCGCGCTGTCACATCGAGAACATGCGCTCGCGGCTGCCCGCGCCGCCCGCGCCCGGGATGCTTATCTGGTCGGGCTGGGGCAGTTGGCGGCGGGGGCGGCCCACAGGCTAGGGACACCGCTCGGCACGCTGCGCATTCTGGTGGACGAACTGGCGCGGCGTCCGGGACTAGACGGGGAGACAGGGGAGGATCTGGCGCTGATGCGCGAGCAAATCGATCATTGCAAGACCATTCTCACCGGCCTGACCCGCGAGGCAGGACAGCAGCGTGCGGAAGGCGGTGGTGCCGTGGTTGCCGATGACTGGGTCGAGGCAGTCGTCGCACGTTGGCGCCAACTGCGCCCGCACGCGTCCGCAGTGGTTCGGCGCGATGACGCGCTTGCCGGGGCCGAGATCGTCGCCGATGCGAGCCTTGGCGAAGCCCTGCACAACCTGATCGACAACGCCGCGAATGCGAACGCGGGGGTGGGCGCGAAGGGCGTCGAGATCAGCGTGGGGCGGGCGGGTGATGCAGTCGTGATCGAGGTCGCGGATCGCGGAGCCGGCATCCCTGAGCTCGTGCGTGAAACCGCGCGGCACGGACCGCTTACCGAGCGTCCCGAAGGAATGGGCGTGGGCTTGTTCCTCGCGTACGTCGCCGTGGAGCATCACGGCGGTACCCTTGATTTTCGCCCGCGGCCCGGTGGCGGCACTGTCGCCCGCCTGGCCATTCCATTGAGGAGTGCTCGCCCATGACTTCCGGTTCCCGTCCCAGCCTGCTCGTCGTCGATGACGACTTTGCGTTCAACCGCGTGCTCGTGCGTGCGCTGGACCAGCGCGGCTTCGACGCCCACGGAGCCACCGATCCCGAAGCCGCGATCGAGCTGGCGCGGGATCACATGCCGGAGTTCATCGTGCTGGACCTCAACCTGGCCGGGGAGTCGGGCTTGCGCCTGATCCGCCCGTTGCTTGAAGTGAGCCCCGATGCACGCATCCTTGTCCTCACCGGATACGCCAGTATCGCCACCGCGGTGGATGCCGTGAAGCTGGGCGCCACCCAGTACCTCGCCAAACCCACCGACCTCGACGCGATCATCCGTGCATTGCACGCCGAGGACGTGGTGCTCGCGGATGAGGCACCCGAGGCCCCGATGTCGGTCGATCGGCTGGAATGGGAGCATATCCAGCGGGTGCTTGCCGAGCACGAAGGCAACATTTCCGCGACGGCGCGGGCGCTGAAGATGCATCGACGCACGCTGCAGCGGAAGTTGGCACGCCCACCGGCCAGCGCATGACTGGCCGGCAGTCCGCGTGCAAGCGAGCCTGCGGGGCCTCGGCCGGACGCTTCAGCCGGGAGACAGGGTGATGAAGATCAGGACGAAGACCGGAGCCCACAGGATGGCGGCAACGCTGTAGGCCATGTAGGTGATGTGCAGCGCCTGGATATCATTATCCAGCCGCAATTCCTCGCGGACGTCCAGGTAGAGCCTGCGCAGCGCGACGGTATGGGCGAGGAGGTGGGCGACGACCAGGGCGCCGAGGCTGGGCACGGCGAGCACCACCGCGGAAGCCCATAACGGCGCCGCCGCGCGTGCGGCGATCGCGAGTGCCCGGGCGCGTGCGGGGCGCAAGGTGTCGGCGGGTGAAGTCAGGCGCAGCATGCCGGCGACGATGGTTACCGAGACGATTTCGGCGACGAACACCAGCAGCGCGATCCATTCCCAGTTTGTGGCCGCCGGATCCAGGCGATAGACCGCTGCATGGTCGCGCATCGCGAGCGGGATCATGATCGGTGGCACCAGCGCGAAGGGCAGGACCATGCGGCCAAAGACGCCGCTGCGGGTCGGTGGGTTCAAGCGGGCCTCCCTCGGCCGGCCTTCAGGAGCGGGGATCCTGCACGATTCCTTGTTCGACCGCAAATACGGCTGCCTGCACGCGGCTGGTGAGGCCGAGTTTGCGAAGGACGTTTTGGACGTGAATCTTGACCGTGCTCTCGGCCAGATCGAGCGTGCGCGCAATTTCCTTGTTGCTCTGGCCGCGCGCCACGAGCACCAGGATTTCCCGCTCGCGCGGTGAAAGTTTGTTCAGTTCCGATGCGACCACCGCCGGCGCCGCGACTTCGGAGACGGCCTTGGGCGGTGCGCCGCGCACGCCCTGCACGAGCTTGCCCATCATCTGCGGCGAGATCACCGATTCGCCCGCCGCCGCCTTGGTGATCGCGGCGGTCAGGGTATCGGCCTCGATGTTCTTCAGCAGGTACCCGCAGGCGCCGGCGCGCAGGGTCTCGATGAGATCTTCGGCGTCCTCGGAGACGGTCAGCATCAGCACGTGCGACTGCGGCGCCTCCTCAGCCATCATCGCGGCGGCGTCGCGGCCCGAGAGGCCGGGCATGTGGAGGTCGAGCAGCACGACGTCGGGAAGCAGCTGCGCGGCGCGCTTGACGCCTTCCATGCCGTCACCGGCCTCGCCGACGATCTCGAACTCGGGGTGGCGCTGCAGCAGGGATTTGATGCCGCTGCGGAACAGGGCGTGATCGTCGACGAGGAGCACTCGGATCGGGGCGGACATCAGTTCGGTTCCTGGTTGATGCGGGGGAGTTCGAGGCGCACTTCGGTGCCGCGGCCGGTTGCAGAGTTTAGCGAGAAGTTCCCGCCGATGCGCAGTGCACGTTCGCGCATCACCTGTAGGCCGATGTGTCCTTCCTTGTCGCGAGCGTCGTCGTCGAAACCTACGCCGTCGTCGCGCACGACGAGGGTGAGTCCATGCACGCCGCGGTGAAGGGACACGTGCACCGACTTGGCCTGGGCGTGCTTGCGTACGTTGGACAGCGCTTCCTGCACGATGTACAGGGCCTGCGTTTCGACCTCTGCGTCGAGCGGCGCGCCACCGCCTTCCAGTTCGAGCTCGGTTGCAATCCCGCTCTGGTCGGCGAGCCGGCGCAGTGCGGCGCCTATCGCACCGGCGAGATCCTGCTTCGCGACGCGGGTGCGGAAGTGCACGAGCAACTCGCGCACGTCGTCGTAGCTCTCCTGCACGCCTTGGCGCAGCATCGCGAGCGTGCCCTGGGCCTGGTTCAGGTCCTCGTGGCGCAGGGCGTCCTCAAGCATCTGCACCTGCAGGTTCATGAAGGCGAGCCCCTGCGCGATCGAGTCGTGCAGTTCGCGGGCGAGGAGGTTGCGTTCCTCGGACACCGCGAGTTCGCGCTCGCTCGCATGCAGGCGCTGGTTCTCGATGGCGATGCCGAGCTGCTGCCCGAGGGTCTCGAGCAACTGGCGATCGGATTCCGAGAGCGGGTGTGCCTCGAGGAAATACAGGTTGTAGATGCCCAGGGGCAGCTGATTCGCACTGATCGGCGTCGCGGACACGAGTTTGAAGCCGGCGCGTTTGCAGGCGCCGAGGTCGAAGGTCGGGTCGGGTCGCTCAGGTTCGCAGACGAGCGAGTTCCCGCCCCGCGCCGCCTGTCCGCATACGCATTCGCCGCACTGGAGCGTCGCCTCGCGGTCGATGAACACTTCGTCCAGGCCCGAATGCACCGTCATGCACAGCTCGCGCGAATCCCGGTCGAGCAGCCGGGCGGAACTTGCCGCCGCGCCGAACATCTTTTGCACCCGTTGGAGGAAGCCGCGGCACAGAGTATCGACGTCCTGCGGCTGGCGCAGGAAGGCGGCCATATCGTAGAGGATCTCGAGCTGGCGGTTCTTCTCCTCGAGGCTGCGGGTCTTTGCGGCGACGCGTTCCTCGAGGGTTTCGTACAGCTCTTGCAGGTGCACCGCCATGCGATTGAAGCCGTCGGACAGTTCGCCGAATTCGTCCTTGCCCAGCACCGGGACGCGGACGCTGAAGTCTTCCTGCTCCATCCGCTTGATGCCCGTCTGGAGTTCGGTGACGGGGCGAATCACGAGCACGAAGAAGAAGCGGATCAGGACCAGGGTGCCGATCACCGCCAGCGCGATCAGGGATACCTGGGATGCCCGCAGGATGTCGGTGCTGCGCGCGTAGCTCTGTTCCATCTTCAGCACGACCTCGTTGATGCTGGATACGAAGGTCTTGATCGTGCGGTCGAACTCGGGGAGGTCCTTGGCGAGCCGTCCGGGCTCGGGCTCGGTGATGAGGGCATCCAGTACGGGGCGGATGTTGCCGAACCAGTAGGCGGCCATGCGCTCGACGTCTTCGGGGATGCCGCGGTCGCGCGGGATGAAGAGGGGGCGTTCGGGATTGCCCTTGCGCAGCTCGTCGAAGACGTGCTCGAACTCGTCGAGTTCCTGGCGCAGATTTCCCGCGAACGCCAGCGGCTCGGTCAGGGAGCGGATGTCGGCGCGCGACAGCAGTTGGTCGATGCGGTATGCACGCATGCGCAGGCTGCCGGCGTCGTTGATGGCGGCCGCCGCACCCTGGAGTTGCCAGGACATGAACAGCGTGATGCCGATCGCAGTCAGTGCGACGAGGAAGAATACCAGCAGGATGCCGGTGATTTTGGTGCTGAGGCTGTTGCCGAGGGGACGCATGTACGCTCGATGAGGCGGGGGGACGTGCAGACTACGTCGCCTGCCGCCACCCCGCAAGCCGGGGGCTCTTGCCCCCGGGGTGGCCTCAGGCGGATGCGGCTGCCTTGATGCGGCGCTTGGAACGCACGATCTGGTAGGCGCGGCCGACATACGTTAGCGGCGCGGTAAGAATGTGCACGAGACGAGTGAAGGGAAACAGCAGGAACACCGTCATTCCGAGCACCATGTGGAAGCGGAACACGGGCTCCACCGCTGCGAGCAGCTCGGGCTTCGGCTGGAAGGTGAGCACGCTCTGCACCCAGCCCGACAGCGCGAGCATCACGCCGGGATCGCCGTGGTTCGCGTGGCCGATCGACACCGGCAGCGTGGACAGGCCCGCAACCAGCGTCAGCAGCAGCCAGCTCAGGATGAAGGCATCCATGCGGCGGCCGGCGGCGCGAACGCGCGGGTTGAACATGCGGCGCAGCCACAGGATCGCGCCGCCGATCAGGCACATCGTGCCGAACACGCTGCCGGCGACGATGGCGATCCACTGGTGCTGCAGGTCGGAGACGCCCAGCCCGATCCACAGCGCGTGCGGCAGCACGAGGCCGGCGAAGTGGCCGGCGAAGATCGACAGGATGCCGACGTGGAACAGGTTGCTCGCGATCCACATGTTGCTCTTCGACAGCAGCTGCGAGGAGTCCGTCTTCCACGAGTATTGCTCGTTGTCGTAGCGGATCCAGCTGCCGATCACGAACACCGACAGCGCGATGTAGGGATAAATCCCGAAGAAGAAGTTGAGTGCGTTCATGTCGTCTCCTCAGGCAGCCAGGCGGGTCAGGCTGCCCTGTTTTTCCACTATCCGGACCAGCGGCGCATAGGGGCTGGCGGACTTTTCCAGGTTGTCGGCGAGCACCTTCAGCACCTTCGCGACGTCGCCGAGGAAGATCCAGGCTTCACCGATGCTGAGCGTCGAGCAGAACTCCAGCATCACCGGCAGGTAATCCGGGAGTTCCTTCTCGTCGGCCTGCAGGCCATAGCTGCGGTAGAACTCGCCGAGGTCGATCAGCGCGGGGCCACGCGTCTTCTCCTCGCCGAAGATGTGGTGCGTCAGGTGCAGGCTGTGCTCGGCCGTGAGGTCGAAGCACTGCACGTAGGCGCCCTGCAGTTCGAGCGGGTCGGAGGCGAGCAGCGCCGTGATGAAGTCGGCGACGCTACGGTATTCCTCGGCGCTGAGGGCGCTTTCTTCATCGAGCGACTCGACGAAGGCGTACGCGTCCTTACCGGCGAGTTCGCTCAGTTCGGCGAGGAATTCGTTGCTCGGGTAGTCGAGCAGTGCGGAAAGCAGTCGAAAGATTTTCATCGTTCTCTCCTTCAGTCGCGGGGGCCGGCAAGCGGAGCCGGTTCGCGCGGTTCGGCCGATTCGGTGCGGCGCTCGGGGAAGAGGGCGAAGGTGCCGTAACCCTTGGAGTTGTCGGCGCCGAACGTGAAGCCGTTCTGGCCCTGGAAGCCGTGGTAGTCGTCGAGGCGGATCTCCTCGTGTGCGGTCGGCACGACGAAGCGGTCCTCGTAGTTCGCGATCGCGAGGTAGCGGTACATGTCCTTCGCGTTCTGCTCGGTGATGCCGGCGCGGTTGAGCGGGCCGAGGTCCGGTTGGCCGTCAACGTTGACGGAGCGCATGTAGGAACGCATCGCGAGCAGGCGGTTGAGCGCGTTGGTGATGTACTCGGTCTTGCCCGCGGTGAGCAGGTTGGCGAGGTACTGCACCGGCAGACGCATCGCCTCGGCCTTCGGGATCACGCCGTCGGCTTCGGTCGGCAGCTTCTTCTGGTCGATCTGCGACTGCACGGGCGAGAGCGGCGGCACGTACCAGATCATCGGCAGCGTGCGGAACTCGGGGTGCAGCGGGAAGGCGATCTTCCACTCGACGGCCATCTTGTAGATGGGCGACTTCTGCGCGGCGTCGATCCAGCTCTGCGGCACGCCGTCCTTCAGCGCCTGGGCGATGATCGCGGGGTCGTACGGATCGACGAAGAGGTCGAGGTGGGCCTTGTACAGGTCCTGCTCGTTGTCCGTCGAGGCGGCGTCCAGCAGCTTGTCGGCGTCATAGAGGATGATGCCGTTGTAGCGGATGCGGCCGACGCAGGACTCGGAACAGACGGTCGGCAGGCCCGATTCGACGCGCGGGTAGCAGCCGATGCACTTCTCGGCCTTGGACGATTCCCAGTTGAAGAACACCTTCTTGTACGGGCAGCCGGAGATGCACATGCGCCAGCCGCGGCAGCGGTCCTGGTCGGCGAGCACGATGCCGTCTTCCTCGCGCTTGTACATCGCGCCAGAGGGGCAGGAGGCGACGCAGGCGGGGTTGATGCAGTGGTTGCAGATGCGCGGCAGGTAGAGGTGGAAAGTGTTCTCGAACTGCTTGTACATCTCCTTCTGCATGTTCGCGAAGTTGGCGTCCTGAGCGCGCGCGGCGAATTCGCCGGCGAGGTCGTCTTCCCAGTTCGGGCCCCAGGTGATCTTGTCCATCTTCTCGCCGGTGATCTGCGACACCGGGCGCGCGGTCGGCGCGGCCTCCGACAGCGGCGCGTTGTGCAGGCGCGCGTAGTCGTAGGTGAAGGGCTCGTAGTAGTCGTCGATCTCGGGCATGTTCGGGTTGGCGAAGATCTGCACGATCTTCTTCAGCTTGCCGCCGGCCTTGAGCTCGAGCTTGCCGTTGACCTTCTCCCAGCCGCCTTTCCACTTCTCCTGGTTTTCCCAGTTCTTCGGATAGCCGACGCCGGGCTTGGACTCGACGTTGTTGAACCAGGCGTACTCGATGCCCTTGCGGTTCGACCAGACGTTCTTGCAGGTCACCGAGCAGGTGTGGCAACCGATGCACTTGTCGAGGTTGAAAACCATCGCGAATTGCGCGCGAATCTTCATTTGAATCTCCTGTGTCCTGTTCGGTACCCCGCCGCGCGGGAGCGGGCCGGGCGAGAGGCTCGGGGGTTAGCCTCCCCTCGTCCTGCCGCAGCTGCCCGCGCGCGGAAGTACCCTTTCGTGTGCGTTAGCGGGGCCCGACGCCGACCGGGTTGCGCTGCTGTTCGCGCTCCGGCGTCAGCGGCCGCTCCAGCCAGTCGATGTCCTGATCCGCGACCTTGTGCAGCACCACCACCTCGTCGCGCTGGCAGCCCACCGTGCCGTAGTAGTTGAAACTGTACGCAAGCTGGGCGTAGCCACCGACCATGTTGGTGGGCTTCACGATCACGCGCGTCACCGAGTTCAGGATGCCGCCACGCTTGCCCGTGGAGGGCGAGCCGGGGACGTTCACCGTCTTCTCCTGTGCGTGGTACATCAGCGCCATGCCGCGCGGCACCCGCTGCGAAACCACCGCACGGGCCATCGTCGCGCCGTTGGCGTTGATCGCCTCGACCCAGTCGTTGTCGCGCAGGCCGATCTCCTTCGCGTCGTCCTCCGAGACCCACACGTAGGGGCCGCCGCGGAACAGCGACAGCATGCGCAGGTTGTCCTGGTAGGACGAGTGGATGCCCCACTTTGAGTGCGGCGTGATCCACGACAGCGTCAGGTGCGGCTTCTTGCGCACGGAGTCGGGGATCACCTTCTGGGCCTTCATGTCGATCGGCGGACGATAGGCGCAGAAGCCTTCGCCGAAGTCGAGGAACCACTCGTGATCCTGGTAGAAGTGCGCGCGGCCCGTGAGCGTGCGGAACGGGATGTGCTCGTGGATGTTGGTGTAGCCCGCGGTGTAGCTCACGGTCTCCGACTCGATGCCGGACCAGGTCGGTGCGGTGATAATCTTGCGCGGCTGGGCCTGGATGTCGCGGAAGGTGATCTTGTCCTCGTGGCGGCCGGCGTACAGGTGGTGATGGTCGATGCCGGTCTTCTTCGACAGGGCCGACCACGACTTGTGCGCGACTTCACCGTTGGTCTCGGGGGCCATGCGCATCACCGCATCGCACACCGAGATGTCCTCTTCCAGCGAGGGCATGCCGAAGGAGATGCCGGGGATCTGCACCGTGTAGTTGCACTTCTTCAGCTCTTCGTACTCGGCGTCCGTGTTCCAGTCGAGACCCTTCACGTTGTTGCCGAGCTTGGTCATCAGCGGGCCGAGCGCGATGTACTTCTTGTAGGTGTCGGCGAAGTTGCGCTCGACGACCTTCAGCAGCGGCATGGTCTTGCCCGGCACCGGCTCGCATTCGCCCTTCTTCCAGTCGCGCACCTGGCCGAGCGGCTGCGCCAGCTCGAACGGCGAGTCGTGCTGCATTGGCAGCGCGACGATGTCCTTCGCGACGCCCAGGTGCTTCTCGGCGAGATCGGAGAACTTCTTCGCGATCGTGCGGAAGATCTGCCAGTCCGACTTCGACTCCCAGCCCGGCGTCACGGCTTCGGACAGCGGGTGGATGAAGGGGTGCATGTCGGTGGTGTTGAGGTCGTTCTTCTCGTACCACGTCGCCGTCGGCAGGATGATGTCGGAGTAAGCGCCGGTCGAGTTGAGGCGGAAGTTGATGTCCACCATCAGGTCGAGCTTGCCGACGGGCGCTTCCTCGCGCCACTTCACTTCCTTCGTGCCCTTGCCGTCGCCGCCTTCCTGCAGCACGCCGTTCTGCGCGCCAAGCAAGTGCTTGAGGAAGTACTCGTGACCCTTCGCGGACGAGCCGATCAGGTTGGCGCGCCACACGAAGAGGTTGCGCGGCCAGTTCTCTTCCGCGTCCGGGTCGGCGAATGCGACGTCGAGCTTGCCCGACTTGAGTTCGTCGACGATGTACTTCGCGACGCCGGCCTCATCGGTCGCCCCGGCCTTCTCGGCTTCGGCGACGAGGTCGAGCGGGTTGCGGTTGAAGTGCGGCATGGACGGCAGCCAGCCCATGCGGGTCGCGGCGACGTTGTAGTCGGCGAGCTTGTAGCCCTTGTACTTGCCCTTCGCGGCCGGCTGCAGCAGCTCGTCGGCGTCGATGGTCTCGTAGCGCCACTGGTCTGTGTGGAAGTACCAGTAGGAGGTCGAGTTCTGGTGGCGCGGCGGACGCTGCCAGTCGGTCGCGAACGCGATCGGCGCCCAGCCGGCCTGCGGACGCAGCTTCTCCTGGCCGACGTAGTGAGCCCAGCCGCCGCCGCTCTGGCCGACGCAGCCGCACATGTGCAGCAGGTTCATGATCGACCGGTACTGCATGTCGTTGTGGTACCAGTGGTTGATCGCCGCGCCCATGATGATCATGGACTTGCCGCGCGTCTTGGCCGCGTTCTGCGCGAATTCGCGACCGGTGCGCTCGATGTCGGCGGCCTTCACGCCGGTGACCTTGGAGGCCCAGGCGGGGGTGTAGGCGACCGTCACGTCCTCGTAGGACTTCGCGACGTTCTTGCCGCCCAGTCCGCGATCGATGCCGTACTGTGCGACCTGCAGGTCGAAGACGGAGGCGACGAACACGGTTTCGCCGGACGCCAGGGTGAGCTTGCGGACCGGCACGTTGCGGTACAGCAGGCCCGGTTCGCCCGGCTGGAAGTGCGGGAAGCCGACCGATGCGACGTCATCGCGTTTGTCGATGCACGACAGTTCGGCGTCGATGTCCTGCTGGTTCGCGGCGTTCTTCGCGAGCAGGTTCCACTTGCCTTCCTCGCCCCAGCGGAAGCCCACCGAGCCGTTCGGCGCGACATAGGCGTTCGTGCGCGCGTCGAACACGATCGTCTTCCAGTCGGGGTTGTTCGCCTCGCCGAGGTTGCCGTCGAAGTCCGAGGCGCGCAGGTTGCGGTCGGGCACGAAGGCGCCGTCGTGCGCGCGCAGGATCACCTGCATCGGCAGGTCGGTGTACTTCTGCGCGTACTCGATGAAGTAGGGTTCCTGGCGCTCGATGAAGTATTCCTTCAGCGCGACGTGCCCCATCGCGAGGAAGGCCGCGGCGTCGGTGCCCTGCTTGACCGGCATCCACAGGTCGGCGAACTTCACGTACTCCGCGTAGTCCGGCGCCATCGACACGATCTTCGCGCCCTTGTAGCGGACTTCGGTCGCAAAGTGCGCGTCCGGCGTGCGGGTCATCGGCAGGTTCGCGCCGGTGATGATGAGGTAGGTCGAGTTGTACCAGTCGGCCGCTTCCGGCACGTCGGTCTGCTCGCCCCAGGTCTGGGGGGAGGCCGCGGGCAGGTCGCAGTACCAGTCGTAGAACGAACCGCAGGCCGCGCCGATCAGCGACAGGTAACGCGCGCCGGCGGCGTAGGAGATCATCGACATCGCGGGAATCGGCGAGAAGCCGTAGATGCGGTCCGGGCCCCACTTCTTGATTGTGTAGATGTTCGCCGCGGCGATGATCTCGTTGACCTCGTCCCAGTTCGTGCGCACGAAGCCGCCCAGGCCGCGCACCTTCACGTACTTGTCGCGCTTGGTGTTGTCGGCCTGGATCGCCGCCCAGGCTTCGACCGGATCCTTGCCGCTCTTGCGCTCTGCGCGATACACCTCGAGCAGGCGGCCGCGGATCATCGGGTGCTTGATGCGGTGCGGCGAATACAGGTACCACGAGAACGACGCGCCACGCTGGCAGCCGCGCGGCTCATGGTTCGGCAGGTCCTCGCGGGTGCGCGGGTAGTCCGTCTGCTGCATCTCGAACGACACCAGGCCGTTCTTGACGAAAATCTTCCACGAACAGCCGCCCGTGCAGTTCACGCCGTGCGTCGAGCGCACGACCTTGTCGTGGCGCCAGCGGTTGCGGTAGGCGTCTTCCCAGCTGCGGTCCTCGTTGGTGACGATGCCGTGGCCGCCGGCGAAGGAGTCCTTCACCTTGTCGAAGAATTTCAGGCGGTCGAGAAAATGACTCATTGCTTGCTCCTGTGAATCCTGCTTTGCGTTTCGGTCGTTTGTTGTGTTCGGAGGTGTTCGAAATTCGGGTCAGGGGTTGCGGATGTAGGCGTTCTTGCGCAGGTAGAACCACCAGTTGATCAGTACGCACAGCGCGTAGAACACGGCGAAGCCATACATCGCGTTTTCCGGCGTGCCGGCCTTGATCTGCTGGCCGATGACGACCGGCGCGATGAAGGAGCCGTAGCCGCCGATCGCCGAGGTCCAGCCCAGCACCGGGCCGCGCTGGTCCTGGTCGAACACGAAGCCCACGGTGCGGAAAGTCGAGCCGTTGCCGATGCCGGAGGCGGCGAACAGCAGGATGAAGAGCAGCATGAACACCAGGAAGTACTGCTCCGGGGTGGCCGACTGGTAGGCGAGGTGCATCACGTAGCCGGTCACCGCGGAGGCGACGACGAGCACGAAGGAGATCACTTGCGTAACGATCGAGCCGCCGAGCTTGTCGGAAATCCAGCCACCGACCGGTCGGATCAGCGCACCGACGAAGGGCCCGATCCAGGCGTACATCAGCGCGGAAGGCGCATTCGGGTTCTTCGCATGCACCCAGGCGCTGGTGGCCGGATCGAACACGTGCGTATTGCCGAAGATCACCGTGATCGACAGCGGCACGGCCATCGAGAAGCCGATGAAGGAGCCGAAGGTCACCAGGTACAGCGCCGTCATCGACCACGTGTGCTTATTGCGGAAGATCGCGAACTGCTTGTCGAGGTTGGCCTTGACGTCGCTTGTCGCGACCGCCTTCATGCCGAACAGCGTACCGATCGTCACCAGCGGCGGCACCGCCCACATGCCATTGCCCGACAGCAGGCCGAGGCCGCTGGGGGCCGGCAGGTAGAGGTACAGGCCGATGCCCGACACCACGAGTGCGACGGCATAGAGCGTGAGGACCTTGCCCATTGCTGCGCCGGTCGAGCCGATGTTCGGCGAAACGGTCTTCAGATTGTTCAGCCCGAACCAGCCGATCAACGCCAGCGGCACCAACAACACCAGCCACACGAAGCCCGCGTTCTGCACCCAGGTCGGCGTGCCGGCGGAGATCTTGCCGATCAGCGTCGCGGAATCCTTCGCCAGCGGCAGCGCATCGCCGCCCAGCGCGCCGAACACGCCGATTGTCATCACCGCCGGGATCAGGATCTGCGAGGTCGTCACGCCGAAGTTGCCGAGACCGGCGTTGAGCCCGAGCGCCGTGCCCTGCAGACGTTTGGGGAAGAAGGTGCTGATGTTGGCCATCGAACAGGCGAAGTTGCCGCCACCGATGCCCGAGAGCAGCGCCATGAGCTGGAACACCCACAGCGGTGTCGCCTTGTCCTGCAGCGCGAGGCCGGTGCCGAGCGCCGGGATTATCAGCAGCGCGGTTGTCAGCCACACGGTGTTGCGGCCGCCACAGATGCGGATGAAGAAGGAGGCGGGGATGCGCAGCGTCGCGCCGGAAAGACCGGAGATCGCAGCGATCGAGAACAGCTGGTCGGGCGTGAAGGGGAAGCCCGCGTTCGCCATCTGCACCGTGATGATTCCCCACATCAGCCACACGGCGAAGCCGCACAGCAGACTCGGGATCGAGATCCACAGGTTGCGGTTGGCGACGCGCTTGCCTTCGCGTGCCCAGAAGGTCTCGTCCTCGGGGCGCCAGTCCGCGATGTCAGCTCCGCGACCCCGGCCGCCTGCGTCTACGCCGGCGGGAACGGGGCCTGGAACCGGCGGGATCGAGCGGAGTTTTTCAGGTGACATGCTTTCTCCTCACTCAGGAATTTCGTGTTTGTTTCGGGATCACTTGGTAGTGGCTGCTGCGCCGCCGTGCATGACGTCGGTGCGGCGCACCTCGGTCCAGTACATCCAGATCAGCGACACCCAGGTCACGCCGTAGAGCAGCATGAAGGCGCTGGAGCGGACGCCGGTCAGGTCGAGGAGGGCGCCGAACATGATCGGCAGCAGGAAGCCGCCGAGGCCGCCGACGAGGCCGACGATTCCCGACACGGCGCCGATCTCGTGGGGGAATTCATCCGAGATGTACTTGAACACCGAGGCCTTGCCGAATGCCCAGGCCACACCCACCGTGAACATCAGCGCAGTGAAGAACCAGACGTTGTGATGAATCGCGAAGGTCTTTGGGCCGGCCACGGTCATGATCGTGAACTCGGTGTGCGGGTAGGAGAGCAGGAACAGGCAGACCCACGACACCCACATCACCCACCAAGTCACCTTGTGCGCGCCGAAGCGGTCCGAGAACCAGCCGCCCACTGCGCGCAGCACGCCGCCCGGCAGCGAGAAGCACGCCGCGAGGAGGGCCGCGGTCTCGAGGCCCAGGCCAAACTCCGTGACGTAGTACTTGGTCATCCACAGCGCGAGCGCGACGTAGCCGCCGAAGACGATCGAGTAGTACTGGCAGTACTTCCACACCCGCGGATTCTTCAGCACGCGCAACTGGTCGGCGAAACTCACGTTCGACGACACGCGGTGCTCGGGATCTTCGTAGGTGAAGAGCCAGAAGGCGATCGCGATCGCGAGCATCGCCATGGCGAAGGCCTTCGGCACGAACTCCCAGCCGAAGGCCACGACCAGCATCGGCGCGACCAGCTTGGTCACCGCTGCGCCCGAATTGCCGGCGCCGAATACGCCCATCGCGAAGCCCTGGTTCTTGCGCTCGAACCAGCGCGCACAGTAGGCGATGCCTACCGAGAACGAGCCGCCGGCGAGGCCGACGAAGAGGCCGGCCAGCAGGAACTGCCAGTATGCCGTGGCGTGGCTGATCAGCCAGATCGGTGCGACCGTGGCCACCATCAGCGCGAAGAACACCAGCCGGCCGCCCAGCTTGTCGGTCAGCATGCCCAGCGGCAGGCGCACCAGAGCGCCGGTCAGCACCGGCATTGCAGCCAGGAGGCCGAACTGCGTCTCATTGAGGCCCAATTGGGCCTTGATCGGAATGCCGATCACGGCGAACAGCATCCACGCCGCAAAACACATCGTGAATGCGGTCGTGCTCATCACCAGAACGGAGAACTGCTTGCGGCGTTGCGAGGCCATCTTCCTCATCCTCCAGGGCGGAGCGCACTGCGCTCCATGCTGGAAACAAGGTTATTCCTCGCGACTGCCGGCGAACATTCGCCAAAAGCAGGGGGTGAAGTATTAGTGTCGCGCCGGCCGGACTAGTTCTTCGGTACTAGTCCCCGGACGGGCGGGCGTGAGACTCAGCCCGCGCGCGCCCGCCGATAATTCCCAAGCACCTTGACGATGTTGGAAAGGAGAAAGCCAAACTCGGCGACGACCAGCAGTCCGGCAATGCGGATCAGCCAGTGATTGCCGACGAGTGCCGCCACGAGCAGGGCAGCGAGCGCGACCGCGTGCAGCGCCAGATGACGCCGTATCGGCGAGTCCGGCTGCAACTTCTTCATGTTCGGCGCCTTGCCGACATCCTGGGTGAGGTGCAGCCATGCCAGGAACGGGATGATCTTGTACATCATGCCGATGATCACGCTGACGAAGCCGCCGTGCAGGATCAGGATTCCGGCGAGGAGGGGCCATACCTGATGATCCGACTGCTGCGCGACGAGCACGCAGACGAGGCCCGCGATGAAGCTCCCCATCCCGACCTGGAAGGCCCTTGTCGTCATGTCCGGCACCGTGCGCCGCGATTGCCGCTGCAGATTCAGCGTGCTGACCGCGAACAGCACGCACAGCACCGCGAGGACTGCCGACAGCGCGAACTCGGCCGACCCCAGTTCGCCATACACCGTCGTACTCCACGCGAGCAGCACCGCCCCCGTCCCCAGCGCCCAGAAGCGCGTGAGTGGCATCGGGTAGTTCGGGGTAATCTGGAACATCGGCACGACCACCCAGCTCGCCGCCGCGAGCAGCACGCCCGCACCGCCCACTAGGGCCCAGCCGATATGCAGTTTGAGCATTGTCAGCAGCCGCAGATCGAGGTGGCCGCCCAGCGCGAGCGCCAGGGTGATGCCGAGCGCGACGGCAACCGCGAACCCGAGCAGTGCGATACGCAGGTCGCGTGGTGTCGCCTGTGCGACGGGGATCCGCCGCAGCCCCAGAAAAGCGGCCACCACGAAGAGCGCGAGTCCTCCCCCGAGCAATACCGTTGCCGGTGCGAGAAAGGCAGGTGAGCCTCTGCCCAGCCCCCACGCCAGGCACAGGGCACCGAACGTCATCGTCAGATGCACCACCTTCGCAACCGGGCCCGAGCGCGGAATCACCGCCCCCGCGACCACCGGCAAGACCTGGAACAGGGCCCCCAGCATCACCGTCAGCATGAAGCCGACGGCGATCAGGTGCGTCACCGCCAGTGCACCGGGCGTCCACCTCGATTCCAGCAGTTCGGGCGCAGCCAGCAGGGCGGCCCCGGCCGCGGCGCCGAAGAGTGGGGCGGTGAGAAAGAAACGCAGCGGGGTCGAGAAGGCCGGCGCTGCGTCGTAGCTGAGGGTTTGCCCGTCTGGAATCATGGATTCACTATGTCGATCTCCACGACACCGTCGTCGCGGATGCGGCTTTCATACTTGTAGCCGTCGCGGTCCAGAATGCGGAACAGCGGATGGGGCATGCGATCGAGGAGGAGCACAAGACCCTCTCCCTTGGGCAGGTCCGCCAAGGCATCCATCACCAGTTCGAAAGGCTGCGGTGGTTCCAGACCGCGCGCGTCTACAGTTTTCTTCATCAGGCCCTCGCGTGGAGGCGCTCGCTCAACCCGCTCGCGACGTCGGTGCCGGACAGGTGCGAGTCGCACATCGGATAAAGAATATTCTCTTCCTTCATATTGTGCTGCTGCATCAGGATCAGCAGGGTTTCCGATTCGCCGGCGTAATCGTCCTTGTCCTTGTTGGCCAGCGCCTCGCGCATGCGGGCAAGCGCGCTGCGCATCTCGGCATGCTCGCCGCGCATCACCTTGGTCGGGCCTTCGGTCATCCCCGTGGCGGCCTCGAACTTCGGGAAGAGGAGGGATTCCTCGGCATCGAAATGCCCTTCAAGCTCGCTTGCGAACTGTTCCAGGGCTGCGCTCGCCTCGTCCCACTTGCCTTTGGCCACAGCCGTTTCGGCACGGGCAAAGGACTCGTCGCAGTGGCGGTGGTCGTCGGTCATCAGGGAAGTGATCTGGCTCATGGTTGCGGGTCTCCTGTGTGGGTGGATGAATTCTCGCAATTCCAGCAGGGTGATCCTTGATGCGTGTCAAACCGTTCGTGTATCCAATCAATTCGGCCCGCACCGCGGTCCGGCTGCAGCCTGCGTCGACGCGCGACCGATTCCGGTCGGAAATTTTCGGAGACAGTTCCGCCGTACTCGCAATGGTGCAAAAGGCCCAGGATCGTGGATTGGTGCGGCGGAGATTCACACTCGTGCGGTGGCCTGCTAGATTGATGTCATGGGCTGGAGCGTTCCAGTCATCCGTTCGGTATTTCCTTGGAGACCCTGCATGTCCGTCGAGTCACAGGCTCGTAGTTCGCGATTCGATCGTGCCCGGCTCAAGCGTCCTGCCAAGTGGCTGGCAGGCACCATTCTCGTGATCGCCGTGCTCGGCTTCCTGGCCGCGCCGCCGCTGGTCCGACACTTCGGACAGAAGATCGCATCGGACGTCCTCGGCCGTCAGGTCACGATCCAGGATATCGACATCAACCCCTTCGCGATGTCCGTGACCGCAACCGGGCTCGACATTGCCGAAGCCGACGGTCAGCCCGGGGCGTTCTCGTTCCGCTCGCTGTATGCGAACCTCGAAGGCGAGTCGATCTTCCGTGGCGCGCCCGTCTTGCGCGAGATCCGTCTCGAGGCGCCGCGCGTCAATTTCGTGCGTCTCGACGACACCCGACACAGTTGGAGCGATGTCCAGGAACGGCTCGCCGCTCGGCCGAAATCGGAGGACGACAAGCCTGCGCTTTTCTCGCTGAACAACATCCAGCTCGTCGACGGCGCAGTTCACGTCGACGACCGGTTGGTCGGCGTCAAGAACGACATCACCGACCTCACCATCGGCCTGCCCTTCGTCTCCAACCTGCCAGTCAAGGTCGAGCTCTTCATCGAGCCGGTCATCTCCGCGCTGATCAATGGCCACCCCCTGCAACTCGTGGGGCGTACGCGACCGTTCGCCAACGACCGCGACACCGTCCTCGACCTCAAGCTCGACGGATTCGACTTCACTCCCTACGTCGCCTACCTCCCTTTCAAGCCCGCGTTCCGGCTGTCTGAAGGCCGGGTCTCGACCAATCTCGAACTCGCCTTCTCGCAGGTCGCCGACGAGACGCCGAATGTCGCGCTGAAAGGAACGGTCGATTTCGCTTCGATCACGCTGCAGGATGCGGACGGCGCCCCGCTGCTCGACATTCCGACGCTCTCGGTCGGCCTTGCCGATGTGCAGCCGCTCGCGCGCAAGCTCCATTTCGACCGCGTCGAGATCGCGCAACCGAGCGTGGACGTCGTGCGCCTTGCCAACGGACGCCTGAATTTCCAGGAGATCCTGCCTCCGCCCGCGGAAAAGCCTGCTGCAGCGGCTCCCGAGCCTGCCGCCGCGCAGGGGGCCAGTCCTTCCGACACCGCGCCGCAGCCACCCCCCGCCGCAGTGCCTGGGGCGACCCCGGCCGCTGCAGCGCCGCTCCTGTTCACGCTGGACAAGGCGACGATCACGGGGGCGACCATCCGTGTCGAGGATCGCGCAGCGGCCGGACCGAACAGTGGGGGCGAGGCGTTCCGCACCGAGATCAAGGACCTGCAGTTCGAGGCCCGCAATCTCAGCACCGCGCCGGAAGCTGTCGCCGAAGTTGCCCTCGATTTCTCCACGGACGCGGGCGAGAAGAGCAGCCATCGCGACCGCGTGCGCCTGAGTCCGCTTGAGGTCGAGGGCCGCATCGCGGCGGAGAACTTCCTCGTCCCGCGCTACCTGCCGTACTACGCAGCCGAGATTCCGGGCGGCGACGTCCGCGGCGGGCGCGCCGACGCGACCGTGCAATACAAGGTGAAGATGGCCGGCGACGAGCCGCAACTCGACCTGCTCGCCGAGTCGCTCGTGCTACGGGAATTCGAGCTCGCGCTCAAGGGGCAGAAGCAACCGCTCGCCAAGCTCGCACGCTTCGCCGTCAATGACCTCAAGGTCGTGCCGGCTGACCGCAGCGTGAGCGTCGGCAGTGTCGAATCGACCGGAGCCGCATTTGCCGCGGTCAGGGACAAGCAGGGCAAGCTCGACGTCCTCGGCCTCGTTGGTGAGCAGAAGCGGGAAAAGGCCGGACCGGCCGTAAAGCCTGCCAAGGCAGCCAAGCCGGCGAAGGGCAGCAAGCCGTCCGCGGATGACGGGGCGGTCAAGCCTTGGGCCGTGACGGTGAACAAACTCGCCCTCGCCGACTGGTCCGCGCGCTTCGAGGACCGCACGCAGGGCATGCCCATCGTGCTACTCGCCGACGCGATCAAACTCGGTGCGGAAGGGATCAGCACGGCGAAAGGCTCCACGGCGAAGCTCGACCTCGCGGCGCGCGTGAACAAGCGCGGCAGCGTCGGCGTGAAGGGCGTTGTCGGCATGGAGCCACTCAAGGGCGATCTGAGCCTCGATCTCAAGGCGGTCGATCTGCTCCCGCTGCAGCCCTACGTCGTAGAACAACTCAATATCGCCATCTCGCGCGGAAACCTCGGCACGCGCGGCAAGCTGGCCTTCGAGCAGGTGCGTGACGGCAGCTTCAAGGCGAGCTTCCGTGGCGACGTCGGGGTCGACAACTTCGCGTCCATCGACAAGATGCAGGCCGCGGACTTCCTGCGTTGGAAGAAACTCGCCGTCAGCGGTATCGACTTCCGCCTCGCGCCGCTCGCGGTGGCGGTCAAGGAGATCTCGCTCAACGACTTCTATACGCGCCTGATCCTGGACGAACAGGGCCGGCTCAACCTGCGCGAGATCCGTCATCATGACACGCCGGAGGCAGCGCAGCCCGCCGCCACGCCCATACCGGGCGAAGCGCCACCGGCCCCGGCGGCGCCAGCGTCGGGCAAGGCGGAAACCACGCTCCCACCCCCGAGCGTGCCGCCTCCGCCGATCTCGATTGGTAAGATCGCGATCAAGCAGGGCAACATCGAGTTCAGCGACCGCTTCATCCGCCCGAACTACGACGCCAACCTCACCGGCATGGAGGGCGAGCTCGTCGGCCTGTCTTCCGATCCGTCGACAATCGCGAAGCTCGATTTGCGGGGCAAGGTCGACAATGCCGCACCCGTCACCGTGGCAGGCCAGCTCAACCCTTTCCGCCAGGATCGCTACCTCGACATCGCCGCGTCGGTGAAGGATTTCGAGCTCACCGGCGTCTCGGCGTATTCGGGCAAGTACGTCGGTTACGGCATCGACAAAGGCAAGCTGTCGGCTGACCTGCATTACAAGATCGAAGACCGCAAACTCAGTGCGACCAACCGCATCTTCCTGGATCAGCTCACCTTCGGGGACAAGGTGGACAGCCCCACGGCCCTGAATCTGCCGGTACAGCTCGCGGTGTCTCTGTTGAAGAACAGGCGTGGCGAGATCGACCTCAACATGCCAGTCGGCGGCTCGCTCGACGACCCCGAGTTCAGCGTTGCCGGCATCGTCATCAAGGCCATCATCAACCTCATCGGCAAGGCGCTGACGGCGCCGTTCTCGCTGCTCGGTTCGATGTTCGGCGGCGGGGAGGAGCTGTCCTACGTCGAATTCGCGCCAGGTCGTGCGAGCCTCGATACGGCGAACACCGAGAAAGTCGCGACGCTCGCGCGCGCCTTGGCGGATCGACCAGCGTTGAAGCTCGAGATCACCGCCCATGCCGATCCAGCCACCGATCCCGATGGCCTCCGCCGGGTTCTGATGGAGCGCAGCGTCAAGGCGGCCAAACTCAAGGAAATGGTGCGCAAGGGTGAAGAGGCGCCGTCGCTCGATGAGCTGACGCTGACGCAGGAGGAGTACGCGACCTGGCTCAGAAAGGTCTATCGCGACGCGGACTTCAAGCGCCCGCGCAACGCCATCGGGTTGCTCAAGGACTTGCCGGTGGAGGAAATGGAGGCGCTGATCCTCGCCAACACCAAGGTCGACGACGAGGCGGTGCGTCAGCTCGCCCTGCAGCGTGGTCAGGCGATCAAGGACAAGCTGCTCGAGGACGGCAAGGTGCCTGCCGAGCGGGTGTTCCTGCTCAGCCCCAAGGTCGAGGCGGCGGGTGGCGAGAAGGCGGGGGAGGAGGGCGCCGCGCGGCGCACGATGTTCTCGCTGAAATGACAGCGCTGTGCAAACCGCACGTGCATCAACCGGAGAAGATCATGAGTCCGAAACTTGGCGACGACGAACGTGCAGCCGCGCTGGCGACGCTACCCGAGTGGGCGCCGGTGCCGGGACGCGACGCGATCACGCGCAGCATCCGCTTCAAGGACTTCAACGCCGCCTTCGCCTTCATGACACGCGTGGCGCTGAAGGCGGAGAAGATGGACCACCATCCGGAGTGGTTCAACGTCTACAACCGCGTCGACCTTACGCTTTCGACTCACGACGCGGGCGGGCTGAGCGAGCGCGACATCGAGCTTGCGCGCTTCATCGACCAAGTCGCAGCGGGTAGCTGAATGCAAGAAGCGCCGCGGGAGCCGGGGCAAACCCGGTCCGGCGGCGCTTGGCGGCCCCCGGCCGGGGCCGGGGCGGTGTGGTGGTCAGGCTGCGGCCAGCGCCTGATCCAGGTCCGCGATCAGGTCGTCGACATGCTCGATGCCGACCGACAGGCGAATCATGTCTTCGGTCACGCCGGCGCGCACGAGCTCCTCGGGCGAGAGCTGGCGGTGCGTTGTCGAGGCCGGATGGCAGGCGAGCGACTTGCAGTCACCAATGTTCACGAGGCGCGTCACCAGCTTCAGCGCATCCTGGAAGCGACCACCGCCTTCACGGCCGCCCTTCACGCCGAAGTTCAGGATGCCCGAGGCGCGGCCGCCCATGTAGCGCTGCACCAGCGGGAAGTCCTTGTGCTCTTCCAGTCCCGCGTAATTGACCCAGCTGACCTTCGGGTGGTTGGTGAGATGGCGCGCGATCTTCACTGAGTTCTCGCAGATGCGGTCCATGCGCAACGCCAGCGTCTCGATCCCCTGCAGGATCAGGAAGGCGTTGAATGGGGAGATCGCGGCACCCATGTTGCGCAGCGGCACCACGCGCGCACGCGCGATGTAGGCCGCCGGTCCGAGCGCTTCCGTATAGACCACGCCGTGGTACGACACGTCGGGTTCGTTGAGGCGCTTGAAGCGCTCCTTGTGCTCGGCCCACGGGAACTTGCCCGAATCGACGATGATGCCGCCGATCGAGTTGCCGTGGCCGCCCAGATACTTGGTCAGCGCATGCACGACGATGTCTGCACCATGCTCGAAGGGACGGCACAGGTAGGGCGAGGGCACGGTGTTGTCGACGATCACCGGCACGCCGTGGCGGTGAGCGACTTCGGCGAGTTTCTCGAAGTCCGTGATGTTGCCGAGCGGGTTGCCGACCGACTCGCAAAACACCGCCTTGGTGCGGGAGTCGATCAGGCGCTCGAAGGCGTCGGGGTCGCGGTAGTCCGCGAAGCGCACCTCGATGCCGTACTGCGGCAGCGTGTGCGCAAACAGGTTGTAGGTGCCGCCATACAGTGTACTGGAGGTGACGATGTTGTCGCCTGCTTCGGCAATCGTCTGGATCGATGCGGTGATCGCCGCCATCCCCGAAGCCATCGCCAGCGCGGCGATGCCGCCTTCCATGGCCGCGACGCGCTTCTCCAGCACATCCTGGGTCGGGTTCATGATGCGCGTGTAGATGTTGCCCTGCACCTTCAGGTCGAACAGGTCGGCGCCGTGCTGGGTGTCGTCGAACGCGTAGGAGGTGGTCTGATAGATCGGTACCGCCACCGCCTTGGTGGTCGGATCGGGCGAGTAACCGCCGTGCACGGCAAGCGTTTCGAGTTTCATGCGTTCATCCCGGATGATTGGCGAGGTTCGGTTGCGAGTCGAAAAGTATAGCCAGCGTGCGCGCCTTGAAAAAGCCGGATTTCTGAAATGCGTGCGTCTATACTCAAATCGGGTAATGTTGTGCAGCTATAAAGTGATTTCTGTATTGAATGCTAACATCGTATATTGCTAATATATAAACTTGTGAAAATATAACGATTTCACCGGGTTGCAATGATCCGGCGGTATAAGAGCGAAAAAAGGAGGGAGAATCTCATGGATGCTGCAACGACGATTCATGGCAAGGTCGCAACCTGGCTGGAACTTGCGGTAGCACCGCAATGGCGTCGGTCGCGATGCAAGATCCAGGTGCACGCTGTCGGTCCGCGCGAGGGCACCTGCTATGCGATTTCGATGGACGGACGCTGGCTATGCGCCGGTTCGGGGGAACTGACCGTATTCCACGGCTTGAGCGCCGCGCTGCATTTTCTCAAGCTCCTGGGTATCGAGGACTTCGAGCCGGGCGAGCCGACGGGCATGCCCGCGGTCGGAACCGGGAACCATCATTGCATGTGTACCGATGGCGGCAAAGGACTGCTGCCGTGCAATTGCACGGGCAGTCGCTGCCTCACCCACTGAGTTCCAGTTCGACACGGAACAGGCCACGGGCCGCATTCGACAACAGGATGGCACGGGCGCGTGACAGGTCTGTGCGCGTCAGGCGCTGCTCGCGGGCTTTCCCTTCGTCGAGCAGCTTTCGCCGATACACGCCATCCAGCACGCCGCAGTGCAGCGGCGGCGTGAGCAGGCAGCCCGTGCCAAGGTCCAGATACACGTTCGTGCGGGCACCTTCGGCAAGTTCGTCGCGCTCGTTGAAGAACAGCGCATCGAAGTGGCCCTGCGCCATCGCTCCGCGCAGCTCCGCATCGTAGAGCTCGCGGGCGGTGGTCTTGTGCTGCAACAAGGGATCCTCGCTCGAGATCGTGCGTGTCGAAACGATGACGGTCGGCGTTTTCGCCGTGCTGTCCTCAAGGGGGGTGGCGGCTAGCGCGAAACTGCCGTCCGCAGCGAGTTCCACTCGCACCCGCTGCGGACCGCTGAGGGTCTTTGCCTGATCGAGCAGCGTACGGCGGATCGCATCGACATCCAGCGTGAAGCCGAATGCGGCGGCAGATCGGGCGAGGCGCGCAAAATGGCGGGCGAGCAGCGGATAGGGCTCGGCCGCACCCGGTTCGCAGCGCAGCGTTTCGATGAGGCCGAATGGCGGCCGCAGATCGGTCAGGAAACGCCCCTTGAGCAGGGACTCGGCCCACTCGGCTGCCGGTTCCGAATCGGCGACGATGCCGCTGCCCAGGCAGAGCCGTGCGTCGCGGTCGCGACTGACCTCCAGTGTGCGGATCGGCACGCTAAAGCGGAAATCGCCGTCGGGCGCGATCCATCCCAGCGCTCCGCAATAGATGCCGCGCGGCGCCGTCTCGAGTTCGTGGATGATCTGCATCGCCCGGATCTTCGGCGCGCCCGTGACCGAGCCGCAGGGAAACAGGGCCCGGAACACGTCGGCAATGCTGGCCTTGACGGGTTCGGCGACAACCGTCGAGGTCATCTGCCAGACGCTCGGATAGGGCTCGACTTCGCACAACCGCTCGACCCGCACGCCACCGCTGGGCGCCAGGCGCCCCAGGTCGTTGCGGATGAGATCCACGATCATGATGTTTTCGGCGCGATTTTTTTCCGACGACGCCAATGCTGCCGGATCGGTATCGCGCGCCGCGGTGCCCTTCATCGGACGGCAGTGCAGGCGATCGCCGCGGCGTTCGACGAACAGCTCGGGCGAACGCGAGAGGACTGCGCCGTCGGCGTGGCAGATCAGCGCCCCGTGCCGAACCGGCTGGGCTGCGCGCAATGCGCGGTACAGGCCCAGCGGCGAACCGTAGAGCCGTCCGCGCAGCGCGAACGTGAAGTTCACCTGATAGCAGTCGCCGGCCGCGATGTAGTCGCGAATGTGTCGGACGGAGCGCAAGTAGTCTTCTTCGGCGATCTCGCCCTGCAGGCTCATCACTCCGCCAAGCCGGCTGTGCTCGTCGCATCGGGCCACCACCGCGGCGATCCGCGCGTCGGTTTCGGACGGGGAAAGCCGTTCGGCGCGGCCATACACCCATGCCGTCAGCAGCGGGGCGCCGTCGTTGCGTAGCAGCCCCCGCAAGCGGGGTTCGAGGGCGTAACCCAGTTCGTAGCAGGCAGCAATCGCGACCCATTTCCCGTTCAGGCGGGCACGTTCGATTGCGTGGAACGCGTCGTCGACCTCATCTGCCCTCGAGCACGGGATGATCTCCTCCAGTAGTGACAGAAGAAGGTCGCCTTGGCCGTTCTGGTTGTCGTCGAACAGGGCGAATTCGTGCGCGGAGTCGATCATCGTTGCGGGCGCCGGGGACGGCGTCGCGAGTGTGGCGAGGGATCAGCATGTTAGCGCATGGCCCCTGCGCCCGTGCGCCGCAGGGGAGAGTGAGTGGGTCAAAAGCCCCTGTGATTTTGTGGTTATGATTTATTTGGCATTATTTGCGGGCTATCTACTATCATTGCGGTATGTCGATGATTTCTCCTCGTTAACCGGGCTCCAAGGGCTGATGTCTTTCCCCCGCACGTCGTTGGCAATTTTCCTCGTGGTGGCGTTCCTGTCGCTCACCGCGCTAGGGCTCTGGATGTTGGACGGCGTGTTTGCGGCCGACGGTCTTGGTGGCGCCGAAACCGAAGTGAACATCTTCGTGCCTTTCCTCGGCTTATCGCTGCTGCTGCTCGCGGTTGTCGTCGCATGGGCGGTATGGCCCTTGATGTGCACGGCCGGCGAGTACTCGCGGGCCGGTTCGGAGGGGGCGGAGAGGAGCTTCCCGCCGCCGACCGATTTTTCCGTCGGCGAGACGCCGGATTTCAGCCGTGTGGAGCTTCCGGTCAGCGAGTACGCACTGGAAACCTACAAGGCGGCAGTCGATCATGCCCCGACCGCAATCATGATCACGAACAACCGCGGCCGGATCGAATACGTGAACGCCGCCTTCCTGAAGACCTCGGGGTATTCGCGTAGCGAGATCCTCGGCCGCAGCCCGGCGATGTTCGGTGCGGGGCATACGCGCAGCGAGATCTATGCGGACCTGTGGCAGACGATCCTTTCCGGCAACGTATGGCGGGGCGAGGTATGCAATCGCAGGAAGAGCGGCGAGGAATACTGGGAGAACATGGCGATCTCGCCGCTGCGGGATCGCTTCGGGCGGGTGTCGCATTTCGTCGCGGTGCGTGAGGACATCACCGAACGCAAGGGGCGCGAGGAGGATCTGCGGCAGCTGGCGCAGGTGGACGCGTTGACGGGCATTGCGAATCGCCGCTATCTGATCGAGCGCGCCGAGCAGGAGCGGCGGCGGGCAGAGCGTTTCGGGCAGCCCTTGGCGGTGCTGATGGTCGACATCGATCATTTCAAGGCTATCAACGACGAGCACGGGCATGCCCTGGGCGATCAGGCGATCAGGATGGTGGCGCAGACCTGTGCCGCGAGCGTGCGCGAGATCGACATCGTGGGGCGCTATGGCGGCGAGGAGTTCGTCATTGTCTTGCCGGGGACCTTGCCTGAAGGGGCTCGGGAGCTTGCGGACCGTTTGCGGCAGCGGGTCGCGGGGATCGAGATCTCGGGAGCCGACGGCACGCCCGTCGCGGTTACGGTGAGTATCGGCTTTGCCGCGTTCGAGCCCGGCGACGAGCTGGAGCAGTTGCTGGCGGCGGCGGATGCGGCGCTGTACCGGGCGAAGAGCCTGGGTCGCAACTGTGTGGTGGCGGTCACCGACTGCCTGCGCCTGATGCCGCCGGGAGACGTGCAGTAAAGGGGCAAGGCGGTGTGCGCGGCGGTGCGGCGCGCAGTCTTCAGTGGAAATCGCGGCTTTTCGCGTCGAGCGTGCCGAGCAGCGCGGAATGATCGACGACACGGCTCGCCAGCAGGTGCGTGACATCGCCCTGGCGGCTGATCTGCCCGAATACTCCCAACAGACGTGCGCCGAGCAGCTCCCGGCGCTGGCGGTCGATGAGCTCGGGCCGGATGATCACGTTGGCGAGCCCGGTTTCGTCTTCGATGGTCATGAACAGCGTTCCCTTCGCGGTGCCCGGCCGCTGGCGGCAGGTGACGATGCCGGCGGCGCGGGCGAGCTTGCGGTCGGGGCAGGCGGAGATTTCCGCAGCGGTGAGGAAGCGCATCGCGCTGAGCCGCTCGCGCAGCAGCGCAAGGGGATGGCGGCCGAGCGTGAAGCCCAATCGGGCATAGTCGGCAAGGAGCTCCTGTGCTTCGCTCGGGGGCGCAATCGCGGCGGCGCTTTCCCGCACCGGTGCGCCATGCAGCACGCCTTCCTCCGGCAGGCCGCCGGCCGCCTGCCACAGCGCCTGGCGGCGGTGGCCGGCGAGCCCCGCCAATGCGCCGGCGGTGGCGAGCAGCCTGAGGTCGCGGGCGTCGAGCGCGGCGCGCAGCGCCAGATCGTCCACGCCGGCGAAGGGGTGTAGGCTGCGTGCTGCGGCGATCCGCGCCGCGGCGTCGGCGTTGAAGCCCTTGATCATCCGCAGCCCCAGGCGCGCCGCGGGCAGCTTGGTGCCGTCCTGGGGCTCGAGCGTGCAGTCCCAGTCGCTTGCGCGCACGTCGGTGCCGCGTATCGTCACGCCGTGCCGGCGGGCGTCCTGGATCAGTTGTGAAGGGGAATAGAAACCCATCGGCTGGCTGTTGAGCAGCGCGCACAGGAAGACAGCGGGCTCGAAGCGCTTGATCCAGGCGGAGAAATACACCAGCAGCGCGAAGCTCGCAGCGTGCGACTCGGGAAAGCCGTAGCTGCCGAAGCCTTCGATCTGGTTGCACAGTCGTTCGGCGAACTCGGCCCGGTAGCCGCGCGCGGCCATGCCGGCGAGCAGCTGCGCGCGGTAGCGTTCGAGTTCGCCCTGGCGGCGCCAAGCGCCCATCGCGCGGCGCAGTTGGTCGGCATCGCCGGGGGTGAAGCCGGCCGCGACCACGGCGAGCTGCATGACCTGTTCCTGGAAGATCGGCACGCCCAGTGTGCGCTCGAGCACGTGACGCACGCCGTCGTCCTGCGGTGCGCCGGGGGCGCGACATTCCGGGCGCGGGTAGTCGATTTCCTCGCCGCGTTCCTTGCGGGCCCGTGCTTCGAGGTAGGGATGGACCATGCCGCCCTGGATCGGCCCGGGGCGGACGATCGCGACTTCGACGACGAGGTCGTAGAAGCGGCGGGGCCGCAAGCGCGGCAGCATGGTCATCTGGGCGCGCGATTCGACCTGGAAGACGCCGACGGAGTCGGCCGCGGACAGCATGTCATACACGGCGTCGACTTCGCGCGGGATATCGGCAAGGGTGAACTCGCGTCCGTGCCATGACGACATCAGCGCCAGGCCGCGGCGCAGAGCAGAGAGCATGCCGAGGGCGAGGACGTCGACCTTGAGCAGCCCGAGGGTGTCGAGGTCGTCCTTGTCCCACTGGATCACGGTGCGCTCGGGCATCGCGGCGTTTTCGATCGGCACCAGTTCGTCGAGGCGGCCGCGGGCGATGACGAAACCGCCGACATGCTGCGAGAGGTGGCGCGGAAAGCCGATCAGCTCCTCGGTGAGGGCGGTGAGGCGCCGGACGTTGGGGCTGTCGGGGTCGAGGCCGGCATCGCGCAGGCGCTCGGGCAGGATGTGGCGGCCGTCGAACCAGAAGTGGTCGCGCGTGAGCCGCTCGATCTGCGCCGGCGGGAAGCCGAGGGCGCGGCCGACGTCGCGCAGGGCGCTGCGCGCGCGGTAGCGGATGACCGTGGCGGCGAGCGCGGCCCGTTCGCGGCCGTATTTCGCGTACAGGTACTGGATGACCTCTTCGCGCCGGTCGTGCTCGAAGTCGACGTCGATGTCGGGCGGTTCGTTGCGTTCCTTCGAGATGAAACGCTCGACCAGCATGATGCCGAGTTGGGGATCGACTTCGGTGATGCCGAGCGCCCAGCACACGACCGAATTGGCCGCCGAACCGCGTCCCTGGCACAGGATCCCGCGGCTACGGGCGAAGCGCACGATGTCGTGTACGGTGAGGAAATAGGCTTCGAAGCCGAGTTCGGCAATCAGGGCGAGTTCGTGTTCGATCTGTGTGCGCACGCGCGGGGGAAGCTCGCCGTGCGGGCGATAGCGCCAGCGCAGCCCGTCTTCGACCAGGCCGCGCAGCCAGCTTGCCGGGGTTTCGCCCTCGGGAACCAGCTCGGCGGGGTATTCGTAGCGCAGTTCGTCGAGACGGAATCGACAGCGCGCGGCGATGTGCAGCGTCTCGGCGAGGAGTTCCGGCGGATAGCGGCGGGCGAGGGTGCTGCGCTCGTGCAGGCGGCGTTCGGCGTTCGCGGCGAGCCGGGAGCCGGTTTCGGCGACGGTGGCATGGAGACGGAGCGCGGCGAGCACGTCGGCAAGCGGCCGGCGCGCGGCCTCGTGCATCAGTGCGCCCGTGGCCGCGACGGGACGCAGGCCGGTTTCGCGGGCGACTGTCTGCTGGCGCGCAAGCCGTCCGGCATCGTCCGGCCCGCAGGCGAGTTCGACGGCGAGCCAGGCTGAGTCGGGAAAGCGCTCGCCGAGCCAGCGGGCGTCGGCGGCGAGGGCAGCGTGGTCCGGTGCTTCCCCGGGCGGCACGAGCAGGGCGAGGCAGCCCGGCAGGCCGTCTTCGAGATCGGCGCGGGTGAGGCGATATTCGCCCTTGTCGGCGGCGCGCCGGCCGCGGCTGATAAGGCGCGAGAGCCGGCCGTACGCCGCGCGGTCGGTGGCGAGCAGGACGAGGCAGGGGCCGTCGGCGAGGCGGATTTCGCTGCCGATGATGAGATGCAGTGGCAGCGCCTGGCGGCGGATCTCCTGGTGTGCGCGCACGACGCCGGCGAGCGAGCACTCGTCGGTGATGGCCAGCGCAGCGTAGCCCAGCCCGGCCGCCCGTGTGACCAGTTCCTCGGGGTGCGAGGCACCGCGCTGGAAGCTGAAATTGCTCAGACAGTGGAGTTCGGCGTATCCGGCGTCCCCTGACGAGGCGGGAAAGGATGTTGTGCTGTACATAAATACAGTATAAACATCATGCGCCGGATTGCCGCCCGAATGTCGTGATGCACTGTCCGGAGCGGCTGCGGATGACGAATGGGCGTGCCGGTGTGACGGTCGTCCTGCGCGACGAACGATCCGGGGGCGTGAATGTCATCCGTTTGGCTTAACATGCCATTAACCCCATGCGCGGTAAGGGGATGGAGCCGTAAGCGGATGAGCAAGCGAACCCTCGTTTTTCCCCTGGCGGTCATCCTCATCGGACTTGCCGTTGCACTGGGGGTGGCCCGGCAGACCGCCGAGACGAACCAGCAGACCGCGGACGCCCGTTTCGATGCGCTGGCCACCCGCACTGCGGCTGCACTGATCGCGCGCTTCGAAACCTTCGAGTACGGCATGAGGGGCGTTCGCGGTGCCATCATCGGAGCGGGCAGCGAATCGATACCGCGCCAGCGTTTTCTGCAGTATGCGCAGTCGCGCGAGGCGGACCGCGAATTCCCCGGTGCGCGGGGCTTCGGCTTCATCCGCCGTGTGGATCCCGCGGACGAGGCCCGGTTCGTCGCCGCCGTGCGCAGCGACGGGAGGCCGGATTTCAGTATCAAGCAGATCGCGCCGCACGCGGGCGAGCGCTTCGTCATCCTGCATGTCGAGCCCGAGGCGAACAACCGCGAAGCGATCGGACTCGACATTGCGTCCGAACTGAACCGCCGTACTGCCGCGCTGGCCTCGGTTCGCACCGGGCAGCCGGTGCTCACCGCACCTCTCACCTTGCTGCAGGCGATGGGCAAGCCGGAGCGCGGCTTCCTGCTGCTCCTGCCCGTCTATCGCGGCGGGTATCAGCCGGCGACACCGGAAGAGCGCTGGCGAACATTGCTCGGCTGGGTTTACGCGCCGCTGATCATCGATGAGGTCCTGGCGGATTTCGATTTTCGCGGCGGAGAGTTTGCGGTTTCGATCTACGACGCAGCGTATGCCGAACAGCCTCTCCGATTCTACGAATCCCCGGGAGGCGACCACGCGACGGTCGCAGGCTTGGTCAGGCAGTTGCCGGTGGAACTCTTCAGCCGTGACTGGATTGTGGAGGTGAGGGCGCTGGCGCCCTTCCACAAGGCGCTGAACCTGCCTGATCCACGCTGGTTCGCGGCGGGCATCCTGGCGCTGTCCGCACTGCTCGCCAGCCTCGCCTACATCTACCTGCAGAATGTGCAGCGCCGCATCGGCGCCAGCGCGGTGGAAGCGCGCCACGCGGCGCTAGTGGAGCAGGGCGCACGCCAGCAGCGTATCGCGGAGAGGCTGAAGCTCGCGACAGAGGCAGCCGAAATGGGTGTGGCGGAATATCGCTGCGAGGACGGGAGGCTGAGCTGGGATGACCGTCTCCGCGAGATCTATCGGGTGCCTGCGGACGCTCTTCCGGAGCGGGTGGAGCAGTGGCTGGCGCACGTGGCGGCGAGCGATCGTGCCGCAGTCGGTGCGGCCTTCGAGCGCGCCCTGAAGGGCGAGACCTTCGATTTCAGTTTCCGCATCGTGCGCCCGGATGGCACCGAGCGCATGGTCCGGTCGCTCGGGCGGGCGCAGCGCGACGCGACGGGCGAAACACTGCGGGTGGTGAGCGTCACGCTGGACGTGACCGAGCAGCGGCAGAACGAGGAGGCCTTGCGTCAGAGCGAGCGTTTCCTGAGCGCTGTTACCGAAAACATTCCGGCGATGATCGCGTACTGGGATGACGGTCTGCGATGTCGTTTCGCGAACCGCGCGCTGCAGGAGTTCCTCGGAAAGCCTGCCGTTTCGGTGCGCAATGCGCCCATGGGGTTCGTGTTCGAACCTTCCCTGTATGAGACGAGTAGGCCATACATGGAGGCGGCGCTCGCGGGGCAACCGCAGAAATTCCAGGCGAGCGTGGCTGACGAGCGGGGCGGAGGCGTGAAGCATCTGTGGTGGCATCTGGTTCCAGACCATGACGACGGACACGTTCGCGGCGTGTATGCGGTGATTTCGGACGTGAGCGAACTGAAGGACGCGCAGATACGTTTGGAAGAGTTGAACCTCGAACTCACCCGCCAGTCGGAGCTCGCCCAGGCAGGGAGCCGCGCCAAGAGTGAATTCCTCGCGAATATGAGCCACGAGATTCGCACCCCGATGAATGCGGTGCTCGGCTTGGCATATCTGCTGGAACGGGCCGATCTGCCGCCGGCGGCACGCGAGTTGGCTCGCAAGATCCAGCGGGCGGGCCGGTCGCTGCTGGGCATCCTCAACGACATCCTGGATTTCTCGAAAATCGAGGCCCATCGGCTCGACATCGAGCACCAGCCCTTCCGTCTCGCCGAAGTGCTCGACGAGCTGGCGAGCACGATGGCGTATGCGTGCGAGGGCAAGCCGGTCGAGGTCGCAGTCTGGCCGCCGCCGCCCGGCACGGAATCCCTTGTGGGCGACGCGCTGCGTTTGCGGCAGGTTCTGACCAATCTTGCGAGCAATGCGATCAAGTTCACGGAGCGCGGCGAGGTGGTGTTGCGCGTCATGCCGGTGGGGCGCGATGGGGATCGCTTGCGTCTGCGGTTTGCGGTGTCGGATACCGGGATCGGCATTCCGCCGGAGAAGCAGGAGGAGATCTTTTCTCCCTTCAGTCAGGCGGATACCTCGACGAGCCGGCGCTTCGGTGGAACCGGCCTCGGACTGGCGATCAGCAGGCAACTGGTCGGACTCATGGGCGGGCAGCTCGGCGTGCGCAGCGAGCCCGGACAGGGCAGCGAGTTCTTCTTCGAGCTGCCGTTTGCGACGGAGGAAAGGCCGGCAGTGGCGGTGCCGGCACCCGTTCCGCAGCGGGTGCTGATTGTCGATGACCATCCGCTGGCGCGCGAAGCGCTGACCGCGGTTGTCATGGCGTTGGGGTGGTCGGTCGAAGTCGCCGATTCCGGCGCGGCGGCCATCGAGGCTGTGCGGACACGTCGCGAATCAGGGCAACCATTCGATGTCTTGCTGCTCGACTGGCGCATGCCGGGCATGGACGGGCTGGCGACGGCCGCGGCGCTGCGTCCCATGTTCGGCAGCGATGCGCATCCGGTGATCGTGATGGTGACGGCAGCCGACCGGGAAGCGTTGCAGAGGCATCCGGATAGCCGTTTCGCCGACCGCGTGTTGACCAAGCCGGTGACAGCTACGACCTTGCTCGAAGCAGTGGCGGAACTCGTTGCGGGCAGGGGCGGAGGAGAGGTCGGTGTGTCGACCTCGACGCCGTCGGGTCGCCTTGCCGGATACCGTGTACTCGTGGTGGACGACAGCGACATCAACCGCGAGGTTGCCCAAGGGATTCTCGAGGGCGAGGGCGCACGGGTTGCCCAGGCGGAGCACGGCGAGGCGGCCCTCGGGCTGCTGGAGCGACAGCCCGCGGACTTCGATGCAGTGCTGATGGACGTGCAGATGCCGGTCATGGACGGCTACGAGGCGACGCGCCGTATCCGCGCATCCGAAGCGCTGCGGGCGTTGCCCGTGATCGCGGTGTCGGCCGGTGCCTTCCATGACCAGCATACGGCCGCACTACAGGCCGGAATGAGCGGCTTCGTGTCGAAGCCATTCGCGGCCGAGGATCTGATCTCGGCTCTGCAGACTTATGCGCCTCGGCCGATCTCCGCAGCGGCACCCGCAGCGCCTGTTTCGGTTGCGCCCGGCGCAGACGAGGTCGTGCTAGACGCTGCGCTCGGTCTCAGACTGTGGCGCGACGCGAAGACCTACGCGACCTATCTCCAGCGCTTTGTCGATACCTGCGGAGGGGATCCTGGCAGGATCGCCGCTTTCCTGCATGCGGGGAACCCCGCGGCGGCAGTGGGCGTGGTGCACAAACTGCGCGGCGCGGCGGGGGCGATGGGTCTGCCGCGACTGGCGAATGCCGCCGCCGTGGCGGAAACGGCCTTGAAGGATGGCGGGGCTCCTCAGGGGGCGGTGGACCGTCTGCAGGAGGCGATGGATGCGACGCTCTCCGAGATCGGACGCTTCCTGTCGCCCGTGCAGCAGATTGCCAAGGGCGGGCCGTCGACCGACGCGGTGCGCGCGACTGTGGAGTGAGGTGGCGGGGGCTTTCACAGAACTGTCCGCTTATCCCCACGCGGCGTGTGCAGTCTTGTGGACAACTTGTGGGGACGTGCTTCAGGCCACTGAAGCATAAGGAAATGTCGTCGCTGCACAAAAATGAGGCATTTTCGCAACGCGTGTTGTGGGAAAGTCGTTCCTTATCCCCACGGAGCGTGAGCAGTCCTGTGGACAAGTTGTGGGGAGGTGTCGCAGAGGACTGACGCGAAAGGAAATGCTGCTTCTGCGCAAAAATGAGGCATCGACACAACGTGCTCGGTGGCCGTCCGATGCAGCTCTGCTGCGGCTAAAATCGACGGTTTGCTTCGTTCTGCGGAATTTTCAATGCCCCACCAGCCCCGCGTGTCGTACACCATCGCCCCCGCGCGTCCGAACGCACACATCTTCGAAGTCACCTGCACGGTCGCCAGCCCCGATCCGGCCGGACAGGTGTTTCGTCTTCCTGCGTGGATTCCCGGCAGCTACATGATCCGCGAGTTCGCCCGCAACATCATCACCCTGCGCGCGGAATGCGGCGGTCGACCGGTCGCGATGGAAAAGCTCGACAAGCACAGTTGGCGTGCGGCGCCGGTGGAGGCCGGGCGAGCCTTGACGCTGAGCTACGAAGTCTACGCATGGGACCTCTCGGTGCGCGCCGCGCATCTCGATGCCACGCACGGATTCTTCAACGGCACCAGCGTGTTCCTCGCGGTTGAGGGACGGACCGACGAGCCCTGCTATGTGGACATTCTCCCGCCGGATGGCCCGGAGCTGCAGACATGGAAGGTCGCGACGACCTTGCGGCGCCCGGCCGGAAATCCGCTCGCGGCGCCCGCGATGGGGTTCGGCCTCTACTACGCGGAAAACTACGACGAGCTCGTCGATCACCCGGTCGAAATGGGCTGCTTCACGCACGCCCGCTTCGAGGCGGCGGGCGTTCCGCACGACATCGTGCTCACGGGGCGGCATGACTGCGATCTCGAACGCTTGTGCAGCGATCTCTCGCGCATCTGCACGTGGCAGATCGAACTGTTTGGCACGCCCGCCCCGGTCGATCGCTACCTCTTCCTGACGATGGTGGTCGGCGACGGTTACGGTGGCCTCGAGCACCGTGCCTCGACGGCGCTGCTGACCGGGCGCAATGATCTGCCCTACGTCGGCATGCACGAGCACACCGACGGCTACCGGACCTTCCTCGGCCTGTGCAGCCACGAGTATTTCCACACCTGGAACGTCAAGCGCATCAAGCCCGCGGCGTTCGCGCCCTACGACCTCGCCACCGAAAACTACACGCGCCTGCTGTGGGCGTTCGAGGGCTTCACTTCCTACTACGACGATCTCGCGCTGGTGCGCTCGGGCGTGATCGGCGTGGAGGATTACCTCGCGCTGCTAGGCAAGACGATGTCCGGCGTGCTGCGCGGCAGCGGCCGCCTCAAGCAGAGCGTCGCCGAATCGTCCTTCGACGCGTGGATCAAGTACTACCGGCAGGACGAGAACGCGCCCAATGCGATCGTCAGCTACTACGCGAAGGGTGCGCTGATCGCACTCGCACTGGACCTCCAGCTGCGCGCCGCGAGTGCGGGGCGGAAGAGCCTCGACGACGTGATGCGCCTGCTGTGGCAGCGGCACGGCCTGACGGGCGAGGGGGTCGCCGAGGATGGCCTGTTCGCGCTTGTCGCCGAGGTGGGGGAAGCTGGCCTCAAGGGGGCGGGGCGGCGCCTGTCGCGCTGGCTGAAGGACGCGGTCGAGGGGACCGAGGATCTGGCGCTGGACGAGTTCCTCAGGGCGTTCGGGATCGAGTTCCGCGCCGAGGCCGCCGCGAAGGGAGCCTGGTTGGGTGTGAAGCTGGCTGGCGGTAACGGCGAGGCGAAGCTCGCAAACGTGTTCGACGACGGCCCCGCGCAGCGATGCGGGCTTTCGGCGGGGGATGTGCTCGTCGCCATCGATGGCCTCAAGGTGACGGCCGCGTCGCTCGACGGCATGCTCGCGCGCCGCGGGCCGGGGGAGCAGGTGACCATCCACGCCTTCCGGCGCGACGAGCTGATTACCGTTACGGCCGAACTGGTGCCTCAGCCGGCCGATACGGTGAAGCTCGCGAGCGGCAAGCGCGTCTCGGCGGCGATGCGGGCGCTGCGTGAGGGCTGGCTGGGAAGCTGAGCGTCCTCAGGCAGGAGATTCCTCCTGCCGTCGCATGACGGCGCGCAGCAGCCAGCCGAACAGCATCGCGGCGACCGTCGTGGACATTACGCCTGCCTCCCAGAAACCGGCCACGTGTGGTCCGTCGGTGCGCCAGGGGGCATGGAAGCTCGCCCAATAGCCGCCGGCGAGGCCCACGCCCCAGAAGCACACGGCGTGCATCAGCATCGGCACGAAGGTCACCTTGTAGCCGCGCAGCGCATGCGCCGCGACGGTCTGCACCGAGTCGAACAGCTGGTAGAGGCAGACGTAGATCAGCAGCATCAGGCTGACGGTACGCACGGCGACGTCTTCCGAGAACAGCGCGATGAGCGGCTCGCGCGCGATCCATAGCGCGATGCCGATGAGCGACGCGAGTCCCGCCGTGACGATCATGCCCACCCGTATCGTCATGCGTGCCCGGGCCCAGTCGCGCGCGCCGGCCGCCTGGCCGACGAGGACGAGCACGGCGATCGACATCGCCAGCGGCAGCATGTAGATCAGGGCGGCGACGTTCGCGACGACGCGATGGCCGGCGACGGCCTCGGCGCCCAGGCGGGCGGCGAACAGCGCGATCAGCGTGAAGGACGACACCTCGATGAAGGTCGACAGCCCCATCGGCACGCCCAGGCGCAGCAGGCCGAGGATCTCCTTGGCCTGCGGCCCGCGCCAGTGCGAGAAGAGGCGATATGGCCGGTAGCCCGGATTGCGCGCGAGGTAGACGGCGCCGCAGGTGAAGGCGAGCCAGTTCACGATTGCCGTCGAGATGCCGCAGCCGAGCACGCCCAGAGGCGGCAGCCATAGATGGCCGTACACCAGTGCCCACGCGAGCGGAACATGGGTCGTGGTGACGATGAAGCTGATCGCCATCAGCACACGCGGCTTGCCCACGGCGTTGTTGAAGGCATAGAAGGTGCGGTACAACAGCACGGCGGGCAGGCCCACGGCGGTGGCGAGGAGGTACTCGCGGGTCTTTGCGTCGACGTCGGCGGGGACGCTGCTCAACTCCAGCAGGAAGCCGGGGAAGACCATTAGCGCGATGCCGGGCACGGCGAGCATCAGCGCGAGCCAGAACCCCTGCTGCAGCGAGGGCGCGATCCCTTCCATGCGGCCGGCGCCGAAATGATGCGCGACGGTCGGGGCGACGGCCTGCAGCACGCCCACCACCAGCATCACGATGGAGATATATACGCCGCTGCCGACGGCGACCGCGGCGAGGTCGACGGTGCTGTAGCGGCCCACGATCACGGTGTCGGCGATCAGCATGCTCATCGACAGGATCTGCGCGACTAGTACGGGCCACGCGTGGTGCAGCAGCTGGCGGGCGATGAGGGAGGCCGAGACGGACGACGAGGCGGGGGCGCTCAAGGAAGAGGGGGATCGGGGTTGAGGGAAGGATTCCCGGCGGGAACCGGGAGTGGGGAAGCGAGTTTAGCCAAAAAAACCATGCACGTACCAGCCACCGGGTGGGTCGAGCTGCTCGAATACCCACCACAGCGCGGCATCGGGTGCGCGGGCGATGTAGTAGTCGCGACGCATGTCGGCGCCGTCCCACCACCCGGATTCGATGCGTTCCGGCCCGCGCAGCAGCGTCAGCGCGCGGATAGAGTCGAGCGCGCGCGGTTCGTTCATCAGCCATAGGGGGCGAGGGCCGGTGGCCGGCGGGGTGCTGTGGGGGGCGGGGCGTCCGGGGTCGGCGAGGCGCCAGGCGCGTTCGGGCCGGTGCTCGCAAACCGGATGTACGGTACGAACCGCCTCGCGCCCCAGCCGCGCGCGCAGACGATCGAGCAGCAGGGCGGCGGCGTCGCGTGCGCTGTCGGGGTCGCTGAACAGGTCCTGCGTGCGCCCCGGGGTGACCACCGGGTTGTCGGCGAGAAGGCGCAGTGCCTCGACCGGCGCGGGCAACTGCAGCGCGGCGAGGTGTTCGCGGGCAAGCATCAGCAGTCGCCCGTCGTCGCGCCCCGGCGTGCCGGTGACGATCTCGAGCACGGTGTCGGGGTGGCCCTCGTGCTCCAGCTGCAGGCGGCAGCGATCGAGCGCGGCATGGCGGGCGGCAAGCCAGGCGGACAGCCCGGAAAACAGCCTTCCGGCGGCGAACAGCAGTGGCTCGGTGTGCAGCAGGCTCGCGGGCAGGACCAGCCGCGATTCGAAGCGTTCCGGCGGCAGAAACCAGGGGCGCGGATCGGGGCGTTCGCCGCGGGCCCGCGCGAGCGTGTCGAGCACGACGGAGGCCTGGCGGCGGGCGAGCCCGTCGCGCGGCAGGCGGGCGACGTCGCCGATGCGGCGGGCGCCGATGCCGTGCAGCAGGTCGAGCGTGGCGCGGGATACTTCGGCGCCGTCGCCGAGCAGTTCGACGGGCAGGTCGTCGAGCTTGCGCCACCACTCGGCGGCGGCCCGGAGCTGCCGGCCCGGGTGCGTGCGCGCGAGCCAGCGTGCCGCGAGCGGGGTCGGGGCAGCGGCGATCGCGGCATCCAGGCCGAGCGGCGCGAGGCCGGCGCGGATGCGCCGCACCAGCCCCGTGACGCCGCCGAACAGGCGCAGGCTGCCGCTCGTTTCCAGCACCAGCCCATCGGGCGGGTCGATGCTGACGCAGGGCGTGAATTGCGTGGCCCACGCGGCGAACTCCGCCAGCGTCGCGGCCTCGAGCGCCGGGTCGCGTTCGCGCAGTTGCAGCGACGGAGCGACCGCGAGGGCGCCGGCCGCGCCCTGGCCGGGTTCGACGCCGCGCGCGAGCGCAGCGGCAGTCGCCGCGACCACGCGCGCGCCGGGGCTGTGTTCGACGACCGCCAGTTCGCCCGGCTCATCCACGCCGCGCGTGAATACCTGCAGCGGCAGATCGGACAGGATCAGGGCGAACCAGAGCATCGTTGAGGGCGGGAATGCGGCGCAGGCCGGGTCGTTGCGGGAGGGACAGGTACAGCGGGGCGGCGAGGCCGGGGCCGCGCCGTTTGAGGATGTCCACGGCGAGTTCGCCGTCGCTCGCAGCGAGCCGCAGGCGCAAGACGGCGGGGGAGGGCTGCCGGGCGGCGGAGACGGGACGGAACAGGAACAGCGGGGTCGCGGAGCTTTCGGCGGCGAGTTGCAGACGCCGCAAGGCGGCGGTGTCCGCACGTGCCAGCCAGGCGAGCACGATGCTGCTGCCGCCCGACGCTAATGCCTGTCGCACCGACCACAGGATTTCGGCGTGGTTGCCCGGTTCGAGCAGCAGCAAACGTTCGAGCGGCACCCCCGCTGCGACGAGGGCAGGGGCGTAGGGCAGATGGGGCGGGGCGACCCAGACGATCCAGCGATCGGCCGGCAGGGCGTGCAGCACGGGCAGCAGCAGTCCGAGTTCGCCGATACCGGGGCGGTCGGACAGCAGTTCGATCAGCGCATTACGGGGCCAGCCGCCGCCCGGCAGCTGGGCATCGAGCGCCGCGAAGCCGGTGGCGATGCCCGCCTCGGCCGACTGCGCGAGCCGGTCCGCCTGCCATACGAGGCCGGACGGCAGGGCTGCGAGGGTGGTCTGGGCGAGGGCGGCCATCGAAAGCGGGGGGCGGGAGGAGGATCACGGCGGCAGGCTTCACAGCGAGCCGTTGCGCACCAGGCCGACGGCGATCCCCTCGATCGTCAGGGGGGTGCTGCGGGTATCGACGACGATGGGCGCGAAATCGGGGTTGGCCGGCAGCAGGCTGACGATGGGGCCCTTGCTGGTGAAGGTCTTCACGGTCACCTCGTCCTCGACGCGGGCGACCACCACCTGCCCGGAACGTGCCTCGTGGCTGCGGTGCACGGCGAGCAGGTCGCCGTCGAGGATGCCTGCGTCGCGCATGCTCATGCCGCGCACGCGCAGCAGGTAGTCGGCGCGCGGCGAGAAGAGGGCCGGGTCGATCTGGTGGCGCGATTCGATGTGCTCGACCGCGAGGATGGGACTGCCGGCCGCGACCCGACCGATCAGCGGCAGACCGAGCCCTTGGGCAAGGCGGATGCCGCGCGCGCGCCCCTCCTCGAGCAGGATCGCGCCCTTCGCGGCGAGTGCGCGCAGATGGCTTTCGGCCGCGTTCGGCGAACGGAAGCCGAATGCGCTGCATACCTCGGCGCGCGTGGGCGGACGCCCCTCGGATTCGACCGTCTGGCGGATGAACTCGAGGATTTCGCTCTGGCGGGCGGTCAGGTTGTGGTCGCGGTTGCTCATGGGGTTCTCCGGGGTAACTGTAATTTTAAACAGCTTGTGCTGATCCGCAAGCATTAAATCGGTGTAGCGCAAGCGGGGGAGACGCAGGTAGAGTTCGCTTCGTGTCTCGGCTAGAATCCAACGACGTCAGGGAGATCACATGTTGCAGATCGGTGATATCGCGCCAACGTTTTCGCTGCCGGATGCGGACATGGAGGATTTCGACCTCGCCGCAGAACGCGGCAGGCACCATGTGGTCCTCTACTTTTACCCTCGTGACAACACGCCGGGATGCACCATGCAGGCGGCCGACTTCTCCGATCATGAAGACGAATTCGCCCGCTACGACTGCATCGTCGTCGGCGTCAGTCCCGACGATTGCCTGACCCACGCCGAATTCCGCGACCAGCACGGCCTGTCGATACGTCTGCTTTCCGACGTCGAGACCGAGGTGTGCCGGCTCTACGATGTCTGGCAGCCCAAGGAAGTCGATGGTGTGAAGAAGATGGGCGTGGCGCGGACGACCTTCGTGATCGACAAGGAAGGCATCATCCGTCACGCACTCCGCGACGTTACCCCCCGCGGCCATGCGGCGGGGGTTTTTGAACTGGTCAGGAAACTGGAAACAGAGAAAGCTAATGGAAATCGTCAAGAACAGCGTCGTAACGCTTAAGTACACCGTCGTCGACCCGGACGGCAACATGATCGATGATGGTCAGCAACCGCTGGTCTACCTGCATGGCGGCTACGATGGCATCTTCCCCGCCATTGAGGAGGCGCTGCACGGCAAGAAGGTCGGTGAGCAGCTGAAGGTCAAGCTGCAGCCCGAAGATGCCTTCGGCGATTACGACGAGGAACTCGTGCTGGTCGAGGACATCAGCCAGTTCCCCGAGAACATCGAGGTCGGCATGTCCTTCGAGCGCGTCACCGACGACGGCGAGGAGGAGATGATCTACCGCATCACCGACATCGCCGACGGCAAGGTCGTTGTCGATGGCAATCATCCGCTGGCCGGCACCGCCCTGGTGTTCGATGTGACCATTGCGGAAGTGCGCCCGGCGACCGCCGAGGAGCTGGCGCACGGCCACGTGCACGGCGCGGGCGGCCACCACCACTGATCGGACGACCGGTCGCAGCATTGCCACGGGGCCGCGCAAGCGGCCCTTTTTCCATCCCTCTTTCGTTTCACTCCGCGTCCATACCCGTCCGATGACCGTACTTGCCGGAACCGACCGTCCGCCCGCGCAGGAGGACCGACCAATCGACGCCCCGCTCCTGGACGTGCGGCACTTGCGCGTGCATATCGGCGCCGCCGCACGGCCCGTACGTCCGGTCGACGGCGTCGGGTTCTCGATCGCGGCGGGGGAGACCTTTGCACTGTTGGGCGAATCCGGCTGCGGCAAGTCGATGACGGCGCTGGCCCTGCTGCGCCTGCTGCCCGACGCCGGACGCATCGTTGGCGGCGAGGTGCGCTTTGCCGGCGACGAGCTGCTCGCCCGCAGCGAGGCGGACATGCGCGAGGTGCGCGGCGGCCGGATCGCGATGATCTTCCAGGAGCCTTCGACCAGCCTGAATCCGGTGATGACCGTGATGACGCAGATCGGCGAGGTGCTGGCACGCCATCGCGGCCTGCGCGGCGCGGCGGCCCGTGCGGAAGCACAGCGCCTGCTTGACGCGGTCGGGATCCCCGACGCTGCGCGACGGCTGGACGATTACCCCTTCCAGTTTTCCGGCGGCATGAAGCAGCGTGTCATGATCGCGATGGCCCTCGCGGGCGACCCGGAACTGCTGATCGCCGACGAGCCAACGACCGCGCTCGACGTGACCATCCAGGCCCAGGTGCTCGACCTGCTCGCGCGCCTTCAGGCCGAGCGCGGCATGGGCATGCTGCTGATCACCCACGACCTGGGCGTGGTGGCGCATATGGCGCACCGCATCGGCGTGATGTACGCGGGCGAGCTGGTCGAGACCGGCGCGCGCGACGATTTTTTCCGCGCGCCCCTGCACCCGTATTCGCGCAAGCTCTTCGCCGCGCTGCCGACCGACGCCCAGCGCGGCCATCCGCTGGCGGCCCTGGGCGGGCATGTGCCGCCGCTGGACCAGGTCTTCACCGGCTGCCGCTTCGCCGGGCGTTGCCCCGACGTGTTCGAGCGCTGCCATCACGACGCCCCGGCGTGGCAGTCGGTCGGAGCGCAGGCAGTGCGCTGTCATCTGTACGCGGAAGATCATGCCGAAAGGCCCGCGGTCTCCGCCGCGGCGGCCTCGGCAGGTGCGGCTGGCGAACGTGCCGCCACAAGGACGGCGCCCCTGCTCGATGTGCGCGACCTGCAGGTGCATTTCCCGGTGCGCAAGGGACTCCTGCGGCGCGAGGTGGCGCGCGTGCGCGCCGTCGATGGCGTGAGCCTGGCGCTCGCGCCGGGCCGTACGCTGGCGCTGGTGGGCGAGTCCGGATGCGGCAAGACGACCGCCGGCAAGGCGATCCTGCAGCTCGTCGCGCCGACCGGCGGCGAGGTGTACCTCGACGGCACGCCGCTCGCGGGGCTGTCCCGCGCGGCCTTGCGCGCGCTGCGGCGCGATTTCCAGATGGTGTTCCAGGACCCCTTCGCGTCCCTGAACCCGCGCATGCGCGTCGGCGAGATCATCGAGGAGGGCATGCTCGCGCTGGGTGTCGAGAAGGATCCGTCAGCGCGCGCGGAGCAGATCGATGCCTTGCTTGCGCGCGTGGGACTCACGTCGGAAATGAGGCTGCGCTACCCGCACGAATTCTCCGGCGGCCAGCGTCAGCGTATCGCGATCGCGCGGGCCCTTGCGGTGCGCCCGAAGCTGATCGTGTGCGACGAGCCGACGAGTGCGCTGGACGTGTCGGTGCAGGCACAGATCCTCAACCTGATGCGCGAATTGCAGGCGGAGTTCGATCTCGCCTATCTCTTCATCACGCACAACATCGGCGTGGTGAGCTGGCTCGCCGACGACGTTGCGGTGATGTACCTGGGACGCATCGTCGAGCAGGGGCCGGTGGGGAAGGTGCTGGCCGCGCCGGCGCATCCCTACACCCGTGCGCTGCTCGCGGCGGTTCCCGATATCGCGCGCGAAACCGCGGCGCATGCGGGCGCTGCCGAGCGCGCAACGCGGCCGGTGGTGGCTGGCGACCTGCCGTCGCCACTGGCGCCTCCGCCCGGCTGCCACTTCCACCCCCGCTGCGAGCGGGCGACCGATATCTGCCGTGCGCAGTATCCGGCGGTAACCGACCTGCGCGGCGGGCGCAGCGTGCGCTGCCACTGGCCCGCCTGAGGCGGTCCGCGGCGTTCAGCGCTTCTGGTTCTTCTGCGCGGAGGTCGTCGTCTTGCCGGACGACTTCGGCGCGGTCTTGGCAGTCGATTTCGCGGGTGCCTTGGCGTTCCCCGACGAAGCCTTCTTGCCGGCCGCGCGCCTGCCGGTCGAGGTCTTGCCAGCCCCCGATTTCTTTCCGCCCTTCGCCTGCGCGCCCTTTGCGTCCGCCTTGGACGGGATCGTGCTGGTGTCGAGCGCGGCGTTGCGCGGAATCATCCGGGCCGCCGCGATCGCGCCGTCGGGTTCGATGCCGTTGGGGACTAGCAGGGTGTATCCGGGGCTCACGCGGCTGCGCGCATCGAGGCCGTTGATCTGGTGCAGTTCGCTCAGCGACAGGCCGAAGTCGCGTGCGACCGACGCGAGGGTGTCGCCGCGGCGCATCTCGTAGGTGCGCCACTGCTTGCCGTTGTTCTGATGTTCGGCCAGGCGGGCGCGGAAGCGTTCGGCGCGGTCGACCGGAATCACCAGCGAATCGGCTCGCGTGGTGGCGGGACGGTTGTAGGAGGGGTTGAGCGCGAGGAACTCCTCGAGCGGCATCTCGGCGAGGCGCGCGGCGGTCGCGAGGTCGATACCGGCGGGGGTGTCTACGGTGACGAAGTGGCGGGTGTTCGGAACGTAGGGCAGCTCGAAGTGGAAGAGCTCGGGCTGCGCGACGATGTTCTTCAGTGCCTGCAGCTTGGGGACATAGTTGCGGGTTTCCTCGGGCATCCGCAGCTGGCTGTATTCGGCTGGCAGCCCCTCGGCGAGGTTGCGCTGCACGGCCCGTCCTACGGCGCCTTCGCCCCAGTTGTAGGAGGCGAGGGCGAGGTGCCAGTCGCCGTGCATCTCGTAGATGGTCTGGAGGTAGTCGAGCGCGGCGTTGGTCGAGGCGATCACGTCGCGCCGTTCGTCCACCCACTTGTCTTGCGTCAGGTTGTAGTTGCGCCCGGTCGAGGGGATGAACTGCCACAGTCCCGAGGCGCGCGCGCGCGAATAGGCCATCGGGTTGTAGCTGCTCTCGACCATCGGCAGCAGGGCGAGCTCGGTGGGCATGCCGCGGCGTTCGAGTTCGTCCACGATGTGATAGAGGTAGCGCCCGCCGCGCTCGAACACCCGTTTCAGGAATCCCGGACGGTTGAGGTAGAAGAGTTGCTGTTCGGCGACCGTCTCGGTATCGAGGTCGGGCATGCCGAAGCCGCGCCGGATGCGGTCCCAGATGTCGTTCGCATCGCGTGTGAGGTCCAGTGTGAGGACGCGCGGGGCAGGGTCACGCAGTTCCAGTACTTGGCCGGGCGAGGCGGCGAGGCCTTCCGTTCTGCGCGCGGCCGATGGCGGGCGCAGGCTCCCGAGCGAACGCGGGCTGGCTTCGGCCGGCGCGGTGTCGACCGGCGCAGGGGCATTGGAGGGCAGGACATCGCCAGCCGGGGTGTCCTCTGCAATGGCCGAGGACGCCGCCGCGGTCAGCGCGATGACCAGCAGGAGAATTCGCAGGAGAGGAATCGCCATGAATCCGGCGCCTCGTTCGTGAAAAGAGGGTGGACTCTAGGGCAGGGGAGAAAGTGCGTCAAACCGGAAATCGCTGACGACATATCGGGACTTAGTTGATACCATAACAAGGTTTTATCCATCCGCTGGGATATCGACAGGCATGAAGGTTCTCGTAATTGAAGACACCGTGACGAGTGCCGCCCTGATCTGCCGGATGCTCGGCGGAATGGGGCTCGAAACCATGCATCGGCGCGACGGAGAGGGGGGCATCGAGGCCTTCCGGCAGTCACGCCCCGATCTCGTCATGCTCGACGTCGTGATGCCCGGGATGGATGGCTTCGAGGTCGCGCGGCGGATACGCCAGCTCGAGTCCGATGGCGAATGGACGCCGATCATCTTCCTGTCGGCGCGGACTCAGGACGAGGACATCGAGCGCGGCATCGCCGTGGGGGGCGACGATTATCTCGTCAAGCCGGTTTCCGAGGCGGTGCTCAAGGCCAAGGTGTGGGCCATGCAGCGCATCGCCCACATGCGTGCCTCGCTCGTGGCGCTCACGCGCAAGCTCGACGAGGCGAATCGGGAGTTGACGCGCCTGTCGGCCTTCGACGGGCTGACGGGGATCGCCAACCGCCGCACCTTCGACGCCACGCTCTCGCGCGAATGGCGGCGCGGCGCACGCAGTGGCGCGTCGATTGCGCTGATGGTGGTCGATGTCGACTGCTTCAAACAGTTCAACGACGCATACGGCCATCAGGTTGGCGACGAGTGCCTGAAGGCGGTCGCGCGCGCCCTCGCGGGCAACACCCGGCGGCCGGTCGACCTGGTGGCACGCTACGGCGGCGAGGAGTTCGCCGTCGTGCTGCCCGAAACCGACGCACAGGGCGCGGCGATCGTCGCCGAGTCGATGCGCAGGGCCGTCGAGGCCTTGGCGATCACGCACCGGCACTCGACGGCGGCACGCGTCGTCACGGTGAGCGTCGGCATTGCAGTGACGAGCCCCGAGCGCAGCGACGACGGCGGTTTCGCCACGCTGGTCGCGCGCGCCGACGAAGCGCTGTACCGCGCGAAGCGCGATGGCCGCAACCGCTGGCACCTTGCCGCGGCGCCCGAACTCGCCACGGTGCGGTAAGCCGCGTCAGAACACGTCCTTCCAGCGGCGCAGGGCGGCGAAGCATTCGGCGGAATTGGCCGGACGCTGCCCGCTGTGTGCCGTGACCGTGTCGATCACGCCGGGCAAATCGGTGCGCAGGAAGGGGTTGATGCTGCATTCGCGCGCGATGCTGGTGGGCAGCGTCGGCCGTCCTGCGGCGCGCAGGGCTTCGCATTCGGCGAGCCATGCGTCGCGCGTCGGATTGGCCGGTTCGGCCATCTGAGCAAAGGCCAGGTTGGACAGCGTGTATTCATGGGCGGCGTAGACTGCGGTGTCGCCCGGAAGCCGCGCCAGACGCTGCAGCGAGGCGTGAAGCTGCGCCGCCGTGCCGCCGAGGAGGCGGCCGCAGCCGGCGCTGAACAGGGTGTCGCCCGCGAACAGGATTCCAGGGGCATGGTAGGCGATGTGGGTCGTCGTGTGGCCGGGGATCGCCAACACGGTGAAGCTCTGCTCCAGCGCATTGAGGGCGACTTCGTCGCCTTCGCCGACACCGCGCGTGAGTCCTGGGATGTTCTCGCCCGCGGGACCGAACACCGCGGGATGGTGGCGCGCGGCGAGCTCGGCCACGCCACCGATGTGGTCGTCGTGGTGGTGGGTGAGCAGGATCGCGACGAGCCGCAGGCCGTATGCCTGCAAGGCTGCCTCGACGACGGCCGCGTCGCCGGGGTCGATGACGGCGGCGCAGGGGCCGCGGCGCAGTAACCAGATATAGTTATCGCGGAAGGCCGGAAGAGGGATAATGTCGGCGCTGCGGATTTTTGAGTGCTGATCGTCCATGTCCATCCTCAGTCTGTCGGACTGGCTTGAAACCCCGCAGGGAAGTTATCTGCTGCGGTGGGAGCAGGCCAAGTTCGATCTCATGGTAGCCGACATTTTCGGCTACAACGCGGTACAGATCGGATTGCCGGAATATGATTTCCTGCGCGGCAACCGTATTCCGTTCCGCTTCCATTGCGCGCGCTCGGGCGACATCGCAGTCGTCGCGGAGGGAAGCGCCTTGCCGTTCGCGTCGGCGAGCATCGATCTGGTGCTGCTGCCGCACGTGCTGGAGTTCTCGCGCAACCCGCACCAGGTGCTACGCGAGGTGGAGCGGGTGCTGGTGCCCGAGGGCAGCGTGATCATCGCCGGCTTCAATCCGCTCAGTCTGTGGGGAGTGCGGCGTCTGGTGGCGAGACGCTCGGGAAGCTATCCGTGGCGTGGACAATACCTGTCGGTGCGGCGCACGAAGGACTGGCTGGCGCTGCTCGGCTTCGAGACGCAGGCGGGCAGCTTCGGCTGTTACGCGCCGGCGTTCACGAGCACGAAGTGGCTGGAACGCTGGGGCTTCATGGACAAGGCGGGCGACCGCTGGTGGCCGATCTGCGGCGGGGCCTACATCATCCAGGGCATCAAGCGGGTGCAGGGAATGCGCCTGATAACGCCGAATTGGCGCGATGCGCGCGCCGCGGCAAAGCGCCTTTCACCTGTCACCCATCGCGGCCGGCAGGTGACGGGCGGCGTACAAAAAGTGGAATGAATGGAAGAAGTCGAGATATTTACCGACGGGGCGTGCAGCGGCAATCCGGGCCCCGGCGGCTGGGGCGCGATCCTGCGCAGCGGCCCGCACGAGAAGGAAATCTGGGGCGGCGAGCCGCAGACCACCAACAACCGCATGGAACTGCTCGCCGTGATCCGTGCGCTCGAGACGCTCAAGCGTCCGGTGGCGGCGCGCGTGCATACGGACAGCCAATACGTGCAGAAAGGGATCTCCGAGTGGATTCACGGCTGGAAGAAGCGCGGGTGGAAGACCGCCTCACGCGAGCCGGTGAAGAACGAGGATCTGTGGCGCGCGCTCGACGAAGCTGCGAGCCGGCACAAGGTGGCGTGGATCTGGGTGCGCGGCCATGCGGGCCATGCCGAGAACGAGCGCGCGGACGAACTTGCGCGACGCGGCGTCGAGGCCGTGCGCACGCGCGGCAAGGCCGTCGCGGAAATCTGATCAACCGGCCCGCAAGGGCGCGAACGAACTATCGGGGATGAACCCTTGAGACAGATTGTCCTGGATACGGAAACCACCGGACTCGACTGGCGCAATGGCGACCGCGTGATCGAGATCGGCTGCGTGGAGTTGCTCAACCGCAACCTCACCGGCAAGCATTTTCACGTCTATATCAACCCGGAACGGGGGATCGACGCGGAAGCGATCGCGGTTCATGGCATCACCGAGGAATTCCTCGCCGACAAGCCGAAGTTCCGCGACATCGTGGGCGATTTCATGGATTTCGTGCGCGATTCGGAACTCGTGATCCACAACGCGAGCTTCGACGTCGGCTTTCTCGACCACGAATTGTCGCTGCTGGGGCATCCAAAGCTGGGGGCTCAGTGCGCGGGCGTGATCGACACGCTCAAGATGGCCAAGGAGCAGAACCCGGGCAAGAAGGCTTCGCTCGACGCGCTGTGCGACCGCTTCGAGATCGACAACGCCGCGCGTACCCTGCACGGCGCGCTGCTCGACGCGGAACTGCTGGCTGAGGTCTATCTGGCGATGACCCGCGGGCAGGAAAGCCTGATGATGCTGCTCGACGACGAGCCGGCGATGGGCGGCCTCGACGCGAGCGGCAGCCCGATCGAGCGGCCGCCGCTGCGTGTGCTGCGTCCCACGGCCGACGAACTCGCCGAGCACGACAAGGTGTTGCGGGACATCAGCAAGGCCAACAAGGGCGCCTGCCTGTGGATTCCGCCTGCATCGGCCGAGGAAGCGCCCGCGGCCTGAAAAAGACGAGGCCTTCGTCGCACGGACGGCGGAAAACGCCACCGCGCGGCCCATCCGCGCTGCGGAAGTCCTCAGAGCATCAGCCTGCCGCCCGGCAGGCTGCCCGCCTGCTCCAGTCGGGTGACGGTGGGGCCGAGGTCTAGGCCGGTTTTTTCCTTCAGCGCACGGGCGCGTTCGCGCAGCTCGGCCACCGGAATGTCGATGCGCTCGCCTTCGGCGCCGAAGGCGACGACGTTGCCGCTGTCGCAGGACGGGAAGGCGATCGCGCGGTCGTCGAAGGCGGTGATGATGCGCTCGACGCTGGCGCGGAAGCCGCGTGAGCGTCCGAAGAGGTTCACCGACAGCAGACCCTGTCCGGACAGGCGCGTGCGCGCTGCCGCATAGAACGGGGCGGTGTCGAGCGCGCCGGCGCGGGCGTTCCGATCGAAACCGTCCACCAGGATCAGGTCGAACTTGCGCTCGGTCTCCATCACGTAGCGCACACCGTCGCCGACGTGGATCGCGAGCCGCTCGTCCTCGGCGGGCAGCTTGAAGAACTGGCGCGCCGCGGCGACGACGCGCGGTTCGATCTCGACGACCTGCGTGCGCGTCTGCGGGCAGTGGTGATGCAGGAAGCGGGTCAGCGACGCCGCGCCGAGTCCGATCACCAGCGCCGTGCGCGGCCATTCGTCGGCGTCGCGCAGCAGCAGTCCGGCCATCATCTCGCGCGTGTAGGCGAGTTCCAGTGCGTTGGGGCGACGGATGCGCATCGCGCCCTGGACCCATTCCGAGCCGAAATGCAGGTAGCGGACGCCGCCGTCCTCGCTGATGTCGATTGGCGTGCTCATGCTGTCAGTCTCTTGAGGGCGTAAAGCTGCTCGAGCGCCTCGCGCGGGCTGAGGCTGTCCGGGTCCAGTTCTGCCAGCGCGGTGAGTGCCGGGTGCGACAGGGGTTCGTTTTCGGGTTCCGGCAGCATGGCGAACAGGTCGGCCTGCGGGCCGGCGCCGACCTCGCGGTTCTCCAGTGCGCGCAGGCGGCGCTTGGCGTCGCGGATCACCGAGCCGGGAATGCCGGCCAGCGCCGCGACCTCGATTCCGTAGCTCTGGCTCGCGGGGCCTTCCTCGACGGCGTGCAGGAAGACGATGCGGTGCGCGTGCTCGACCGCGTCGAGGTGCACGTTCGCGCATTCGGGGTAGTCGGCGTTGAGCCGGGTGAGCTCGAAGTAGTGGGTCGAGAAGAGCGTGAGGCAGCGGTTCTTTTCGAGCAGGTGGCGGGCGATCGCGAAGGCCAGCGCCAGGCCGTCGAAGGTGGAGGTGCCGCGGCCGATCTCGTCCATCAGCACGAGGCTCTGGTCGGTCGCGCCGTGCAGGATCGCGGAGGCTTCGGTCATCTCGACCATGAAGGTCGAGCGTCCCGACGCGAGGTCGTCGGAGGCGCCGATGCGGGTGAAGATGGCGTCGAGCGGACCGATGCGCGCGGCCTGCGCGGGCACGAAGGCTCCGACGTGGGCGAGCAGCGCGATGAGCGCGACCTGACGCATGAAGGTCGATTTACCGCCCATGTTCGGGCCGGTGATCATCAGCATGCGACGCGTGGGCGCGAGGCTGCAGTCGTTGGCGATGAAGTTCTCGACCTGGCGTTCGACCACCGGGTGGCGGCCGCCGACGATGTCCATGCCGGGCTGGTCGGAGAACTGCGGGCAGACGTAGCCGTAGCGCACGGCGGCCTCGCCGAAGGCACCGAGGCCGTCGAGGCAGGCGAGTGAGCGGGCGATGTGCTGCAGTGTCGGAATGTGGACGGCGAGCGCTTCGAGCAAGGCCTCGTAGAGCATCTTCTCGCGCGCGAGCGCGCGCTCCTGCGCGGAGAGCGCCTTGTCCTCGAAGGCCTTGAGCTCGGGGGTGATGTAGCGCTCGGCGTTCTTGAGCGTCTGGCGGCGGCGGTAGTCGTCGGGCACCTTGGCGGCGTTCGCGTGGCTGACTTCGATGTAGAAGCCATGCACCTTGTTGAACTCGACCTTGAGGTTGGCGATGCCGCTGCGCTCGCGCTCGCGTGCCTCGAGCGCCAGCAGGAATTCGCCGCAGTTGGTCTGGATGCCGCGCAGCTCGTCGAGTTCGGCGTCGTAGCCGGTTGCGATCACGCCCCCGTCGCGCACCGCGGCGGCAGGTTCGGGCGCGACGGCGCGGACAAGGAGGTCGAGGGCTGCTTCCGGGACGCCGAGCCCGGCCACGAGCTGGGTGAGCAGGGCGGACTGCGGATGGCCGAGCGCGTCGTGCAGTTCGGGCAGACGCGCGAGGCTGTCGCGCAGCGCGGCGAGGTCGCGCGGGCGGGCGCTGCGCAGCGCGATGCGCGCGGTGATGCGGTCGACGTCGGCGACACCTCGCAGGGCCTGGCGGGCGTTCGCCAGCGTGCGCGCGTCGCCGGTGTCGTTGCCGATCAGCTCGGCGACGGCGCCTTGGCGTTCGGCGGCGTGGTGACGGTCGCGCAGCGGGTGATGCAGGGCGTGGCGCAACCAGCGCGAGCCCATGCTGGTGATGCAGGAGTCGAGCAGCGAGAGCAGGGTGGGCGAGGGCTCGCCGCGTAGCGTCTCGGTGAGCTCGAGGTTGCGCCGCGTCGCCGCATCCAGCCGCAGGTATTCCGATTCGCGTTCGACCTTGAGGCCGGTGACGTGCTCGAGGCTTTGGCGCTGCGTGCTGCGCGCGTAGTCGAAAAGGGCTGCGGCGGCCCCCAGCGCGACCGGCATGTCTTCGACGCCGAAGCCGGTGAGGTCGCGCGTCCCAAAGTGGTTGGTGAGCAGCCGTTCGCCCGTTTCCCCTTCGAACTGCCAGTCGGCAAGGCGGCGCAGCACCGGCGACAGCGTCTCGACCAGCGGCAGCGTGAGGCCGTCAGGCACCAGCACCTCGGCGGGGCGCAGGCGTTCGAACTGGGCCTGCAAATCTTCGGCGGGACATTCCATCACGCGCAGGTCGCCGTTCGCGAGGTTCAGCCACGCGAGGCCGAGCACGCCGCGATGCAGGTTCGCGGCGAGCAGGAGCGAATCGGAGCGGTCATCGAGGAGAGCCGCGTCGGTGAGCGTGCCGGGCGTCACGATGCGGCTGACCGCGCGCTCCATGGGACCCTTCGTCGCACCGGGCTCGCCGACCTGTTCGGCGATCACGACCGATTCGCCGAGCTTCACCAGCCGCGCAAGGTATTGCTCGACCGCGTGGAAGGGCACACCCGCCATCTTGATCGGCTGTCCCGCGGATTGTCCGCGCGTCGTCAATGTGATGTCGAGCAGTCGGGCAGCCTTCTCGGCGTCCTCGAAAAACAGCTCGTAGAAGTCGCCCATCCGGTAGAAGAGCAGCGTTTCGGGGTGCTGCTGCTTGATCCGGAGATACTGCTGCATCATCGGGGTGTGCTGTTCGGACACGTGGCTGTTACCCGATATTTCCAATATATTGCTTTTCATTCAATTGCTTATAGTCTTTTCGATCCGTCATTTGGCTGCTCTTGACGTCATCTTTCTGCGTTTGCCTTCGCATTGTTGGGGGACCGAGGGGGCGAATGGCATTTCATGACATGGTCGATGTCCAACTGGTCCCCAGTTCGCACCCGGGAAACATGAAGACTGTTCTGACGATGGAGCTGATCAAACGGCTGAGATCGGAGCGAAAGCTCGTTGGCGTCGATGACAAGGGCGCTATTGTCTTCGAAGACAACCCGGGGCGCGAGCGGTACATCGTTTACGACGCGGCGGATGCAGCGTCTGCCGGCTTCGAAGCCCGTGTCGCCGCGAGAGGCGACGCCGGCGGCAACGACGCTGTCGAAGTCTTGCCGGCCGCTGAAGAACGAGGCGTCGTTGTTCTCGCTCGTTGCCCTGTGATACGCCGCTACATCACGAGCCGAGCGTTTCGCAGACCCGCCGGACGGCCGCAACGAGCCGGTTCACGTCGTCGTGCGTGTTGTACAGCGCAAAGGATGCGCGTGCGGTGCCGGTGATGCCGAGGCGCTGCATCAGTGGCATCGCGCAGTGGTGTCCGGCTCGGATGGCGATCCCGCGATCGTCGAGCATCGTGCCGATGTCGTGGGGGTGGATGCCGTCGAGCGTGAAGGACAGGATGCTGGCCTTTTCCGCAGCGGTCCCGACGATGCGCAGGCCGGGAATGTCGGCCAGCCATTGCGTCGCGTAGTGCAGTAGTTCGCGTTCGTGGGCCGCGATGCGTTCGATGCCGATCGCGCTCACGTAGTCGAGCGCGGCGCCCAGTCCGACGACGCCTGCGATGTGCGGAGTGCCGGCTTCGAGCCGGTAGGGCAGCTCGTTGTACTCGGTCGCGTCGAAGCTCACCGAACGGATCATGTCGCCACCGCCCTGGCACGGCGTCATCGCCTGCAGGTGCTCCGTCTTGCCGTACAGCACGCCGATGCCGGTTGGGCCGTACAGCTTGTGTGCGGAGAACGCATAGAAATCGCAGTCGAGCGCGCGCACGTCGACCGGCAGATGTGAAATCGCCTGCGCACCGTCGAGCAGCACCGGCACGCCGCGGGCGTGGGCGAGGTCGATGATGCGCCTGACCGGCGTGATCGTCCCGAGGGCATTCGACAGGTGCGTCACGGCCACGATGCGGGTGCGACCGTTCAGCAGCGCCGCATACGCGTCGAGATCGAATTCGCCGGAGTCATCCACGGGCACCACGCGCAGGACCGCGCCTGACCGCCGGCACGCCATCTGCCACGGCACGATGTTGGAATGGTGTTCCAGGGCGCTGACGATGATCTCGTCGCCGGGGGTGAGGCACGGTTCGGCGAAGCCTTGCGCGACGAGGTTGATCGCGTCCGTGGCGCCGCGCACGAAGATGATCTCGGCATCGGCGCGCGCATTGATGAATGACCTGACCTTGTGGCGCGCCGTCTCGTGGGCGTCGGTGGCGCGTTGGCTCAGCGCGTGCACACCGCGGTGCACGTTGGCGTTGGCAGTGCGGTAGAAGTTCGCCTCGGCGTCGATGACCGCGTCGGGTTTTTGCGTGGTCGCGGCATTGTCGAGGTAGGTCAGGGGCTGGCCGTTCACGCGCGTGCGCAGGATGGGGAAATCGGCGCGGAACTGCGCGAGATCGCGGTGGGGGGCGGTTTCGTCGCGGTTCATCGTGACCGTCGTCATCGCCTGTCCCCCCCGCGTGTCATTGCACTCATTGGCAAGCCGGTGCGCCGCCGGGCCGCTCGTCCGTGCTGCGGATGAACGCCAGCACCTCGCCGAGGAAGGAATCGCCGTCGGGCATGGCCGGGAAGTCCAGCGTCTCGGCGCAGCGCGGGGCGGGAAATGGAATGCCGGCCACGTCGGTGTCGTCACCCTCGGCATCCATCACCGGGACCATCGGATCGTATTGGGAAGCCATGGCGTTTCTCCTCGTGTGAATCGACGCAGCGTCGATGCGGTGGTACGTGAGCAGACTATAGCCACGCGCCGCCGTCGGCGTCCCCCCCATGCGGTATGGGTGGCCTCGTGCCGTTCGCATTCGCCCCCGCGGCGAATTTTTCGAACTCCGAGGATAGGCGCCGTACGCGCCGGATAGCCGGCACGGTTCCGCCGCCGTTTCAATACGGGGATGCGCGGCCCATCCGTGCCGTCCGATCCACCCTGCCTGCATCTCGCGAAGGAGTGACTTCATGAGCAGTCGAATATTGCCGGATTTTGACCTGTTGCTTCCTCAGAGCATCCCCGAGGCGGTCGAGCTGCTGTCGACGCACCGTGAGCGGATCACCGTGATGGCCGGGGGCACCGACGTCATGGTTGCGATGAAGTTCGCGCAATCGCCCGCCAAGGTGCCCGAATTCGTGATGAGCCTGGATAACGTTCCGGGTCTCGGCTACGTGCTGTTCGACCCCGAAAAGGGCCTGCGCATCGGCGCCAAGGCGACCGTCGCCGAGTTGCTCGCGCAGCCGGACGTGAAACGGCATTACCGTGCCCTGTGGCATGCCGCGCAGACCTTCGCGACCGGCCAGGTGCGCAACACCGCCACGGTGCTCGGCAACCTGCTGCGCGCGTCGCCCGCCGGCGACTGCAGTTGCGCGATCTACGCGATCGGCGGCGTCGTCGTGCTGCACGGGGCATCCGGCCGCCGCGAGGTCGACATCGATGACTTCTGGCTGTCGTACGGCGTCACCGCGCGGCTGCCGGACGAGCTCGCCGTCGAACTGATCCTGCCGCCGCCCGCGGCCGGTTCCCGCTCCGCCTTCAAGCGCATGACCCGCACGAGCGAGGATCTGGCGAAGCTCAACGTCGCGGTGCGGCTCGAGATGGAGGGCAACACCTGTGTCGACGCCCGCCTCGCGATGGGCTGCGTCGCGCCCACGCCGCTGCGGCTGACGAAAACCGAGACGCTGCTCAAGGGCCACGAACTCACGCCGGAGGTGCTGCAACGCGTCGCCGCGTCGGTGCCCTGGGAGATCAGCCCGATCGACGACAAGCGCTCCACCGCCGAATACCGCAAGCAGGTGTCGGGCGTGCTGCTCAAGCGGGCGATCCAGGAAGCCTGCGGCGCCGCCTGAGCCCGCGGCCGAAGAAGACGAGGAGACCAGAATGAAGAACCGGGACATCACGCTCCATATCAATGGTGAGGAGTACAGGCTGAACGTCGCCGTGAATCGCACGTTGCTCGACGTGCTGCGCGACGAACTCGGCATGACGGAGACGAAATACGGCTGCGGCACCGGCGAATGCGGCGCCTGCACGGTGGTCGTCGAGGGCAAGGCGATCAATTCCTGCCTGACGCTCGCCGCGACGATGGACGGCAAGCGCATCGCGACGGTCGCGGGGCGGGCGGACTTCGGCCGGCTCGACCACATCCAGCAGGCCTTCGTCGACGAGGCTGCGATCCAGTGCGGCTACTGCACGCCGGGCATGGTCATGAAGACGGCGAGCCTGCTCGCGACGAACCCCGACCCAAGCGAGGCCGAGATCCGTCATGCGCTGGAGGGCAACATCTGCCGCTGCACCGGTTACGAGAAAATCGTCAAGGCGGTGAAAAAGGCGGCGCAGACGATGCCGGGCCGTGTCGCGGCGGTCGAGCCCTGCAAGGAGGTCGTGCAATGAGCGAGCAAGCGATCGTCGGCACCAACGCGCCGCGCGTGGACGTGCGCGACAAGGCGACCGGGCAGGCGCAGTACGCGGCGGACATCCAGCTGCCGGGCATGCTGTACGGCAAGGTGGTGCGCTGCTGGGAACATGCCCACGCACGCGTGAAGCGGCTGGATCTCTCGGCGGCGGCGGCGTCGCCGGGCGTCGTGCGCGTGATCGGTCCGAAGGACGTCACGGCGAAGCGCTACAACTCGTCGGTGCTCGACCTGATGGTGTCCGAGTCGATGCACGACATGCTCGGCGACATCGACGACCAGCCCATCTTCACCGAGCACGTGAAATTTCAGGGCGATGCCATCTGCGGAATCATCGCGCGTTCCGAAGAGGCGGCCGAGCGCGCCGCGGCGAAGGTGATCGTGGAGTACGAGCCGTTGCCGGTGTACCTGACCGCGGAAGCGTCGAGGGCGCCCGGGGCGGTGCAGTTTACGCCGGAGAAACCCGGCAACCTGGCGTTCCAGCTGCCCGAGGCGATGTTCCCAAACCACGCGCTCGGCGGCGGCGATGTCGACGGCGCGATGCGGGAGGCGGACATCGTGGTCGAGGACGCGTTCTACGTCCCGAAACAGAAGCAATGCCAGATGGAGCCGCACGCGTACGTCGCGAAGGTCGACAGCGGCGGGCGGCTCACGTGCTGGACCTCGTCGCAGATGCCCAAGCTCGTGCAGCGCAAGCTCGCGAAGCTCTTCGACCTGCCGATGAATCTCATGAAGATCGTTCCGACCGTGATCGGCGGCGGCTTCGGCACGCGCCTCGGCATGATCTCGGAACCGCAGGTCTGCGCGATGGCGCTGGCGGTGCCCGGTCATCCGGTGAAGCTGCAGACGCTGCGCGAGGAGGACTGGGTGATCTCGCCGAGCCGCCACCCGGGAAAGTACTGGATGAGGATAGGCTTCAAGCGTGACGGTACGCCGCTCGCATGTGACGCGCGCTTCGAGAATTACAAGGGGGCCTACTACCTCGACGCCTCCGGCACCGCCTTCACGGCCGGCGCCTGGCTCGGCGGCATGTACCGCTTCCCGGCGCTGCGTTACCGCGGCGAGTCCTACTTCACGAACCAGGGCCTGACCGGCGCGTATCGCGGCTACGGCAACCCGCAGACGAACTTCGTGCTCGAACAGCTCATCGACCGCGGATGCGCCGAGATCGGCGCCGATCCGGTCGAATGGCGCAAGAAATGGCACAAGGGCGTCGGCGACGACGGCTGGTGCCCGGGCGTGACCTATCCGTCGTGCGCGCTGGACGAGTGCCTCGACCGCGGTGCGGCGGCGATCGGCTGGACCGAGAAGCGGCGCAAGTACGCGAAGCAGGAGGGGACGATCCGGCGCGGCGTCGGTGTCGCGGTGATGAATCACACCAGCGGGGCGATGCCGATGCTGCTGGAGCACACCGCCTGTACCGTGAAGCTCAACGAGGACGCGACCGCCGAGGTCCTGTTCGCCTGCTCGGACATGGGGCAGGGCTCGCACACGGCGCTGAAGCAGATCGCCGCGGAGACGCTGGGCTTCCCCTTCGAGCATGTGCAGTTGTCGGGCGGCACCTCGGACGTCGCCGGCTTCGACATCGGCGCGCATGCGAGCCGCACGATCTACGTGGGCGGCGCTGCGGTGAAGAAGGCCTGCGAGGAGGCGAAGCGCCAACTCTTCGAGCGCGCGTCGCTGCAGCTCGGCGTTCCCGCCGACGAGCTCGACATTCGCAACAAACGGATCTTCGTCAAGGCGGACCCTTCGCGCGGCATCGAGGCGGAGGCGATCACGCGCGCCGGCGTGTATCACTTCGTCGACCCCATGACCGGCGAACCGGGCGGGGTGCCGGGGCAGATCCAGGGCTACGTGAGCTTCTTCGCCCCGCACAACTCGCCACCCTTCGGGGCGTCCTTCGCCGAGGTCGAGGTCGATACCGAGACCGGCGAGGTGAGGGTGACCGAGCTCGTCAATGCGCACGACATCGGGCGCGCGATCAACCCGGCCGCGGTCGAAGGTCAGCTCGAAGGCGGCATCCAGCAGGGCCTCGGTTTCGTGCTGAGCGAGGAGACAGACTACGACGCCAAGGGACGGGTGCAGAACAACAGCTTCACCGACTACAAGATGTTCGGCCCCGAGGACATGCCGAAGATCACGACGATCCTCGTCGAGGACGCCGATCCGGTCGGCCCCTTCGGGGCGAAGAGCGTCGGCGAGTCGGGGCTGGTGAGCCCGGTGGGGGCGGTGGCCAACGCGATCTTCCACGCCATCGGGATCCAGTTCATCGAGGCGCCGATCACGCCGGAGAAGGTGTTGAAGGGCATCATGGAGAAGGGCGTGCGGGATTACGCAAGCATAAGAGGTAGTCGCTGACCCGCTACCGGACGGGTTTGAACAGCAGGGCGGCCGCCGTTGGGCGGCCGCGTTTTTCTTGGGCGGGGGGGACGCCCGTGTCGGCACGGGGATGATCGGTCTGCATCACCCATGAATCCGAAGCCATAGACGACGAGACGCACGGCATCGACCAGGACAGCGGACACAACACCGATCGCCTCGAGCGCCGGCTTCGAAAGGCCGATAACAAGGGCAAGGCCGAGATCAGGCAGGCAGTGGGTCCGGCAACAGCGAGATCGACGTCACCGCCCTTTGGTACCGGCGCGCAACTCGTCGTCGAACAGCTCGTGGAACAGCTCCCAGACCCTGGCCTTGCCCTGGGCAAGCATCTCCCGTCCGCGCTCGGTGATGACATAGAGCCGTCGCTGCCGACCGGCCACCAGTTCGGAGCGGGAGGCGAGGTGGCCGCATTTCTCCATTCCATGCAGGATCGGGTAGAGGGTGCCGGCCGATACCTTGTAGCCGTGTCGGCCAAGCTCTTCAATGATACCCAGCCCGAAGATCGGCTCCTGTGCGGCGTGGTGCAGGATATGCAGTCGGATCAGCCCGCTCAGCAGGTCGCGCTCGCCCATTTTCCCACCTTCGTTCATTGCCAGCCGACGCCAGCCGTCAGCGCGGCCAGGACGACAACGAGCCAGGGGGGCAGTTTCCAGAACACCAGCAACAGGAAGGCCGCCGCGGCCAGCGTAAAGTCGGCCGGCGAGAGGATTGCGCTGGTCCACACCGGATCGTAGAAGGCTGCCAGCAGCAGGCCGACAACGGCGGCATTGACGCCCAGCATCGCCCGCTGCATCGCCGGGTGGTGACGGACACCTTCCCACAGCGGCAAGGCGCCGATGACCAACAGGAAAGCGGGCAAGAAAATTGCGGCGATGGCAACGCCGGCCCCGAGCCAGCCGCTCGGACTTTGAGAGGACGCCGCGCCCAGGTAGGCAGCGAAAGTAAAGAGGGGGCCGGGCACCGCCTGCGCGGCGCCATACCCGGCAAGGAACGCATCCTCGGAGACCCAGCGGGGCGGAACCACTTCGGCCTGCAGGAGTGGCAGGACCACGTGTCCGCCCCCGAACACCAGGGCACCGGCGCGGTAGAAGCTGTCGAAGAGCTGCAGGGCGTAGCTGCCGCTCTGCGTGGCGGCGGCCGGCAACAGGAAAAGCAGGGCGAAGCAGGCAGCCAGCACCAAGGCGCCCGTGCGCTTGCGAAGCCGAACGGGCAGGTGGCTGTGTGGCAGGCTGCCTTGGGGAGAGAGCCATAGCCAGCCCACCACTCCGCCAGCCACGATCACGCCGACTTGGCCCAGCACGCCGGGAATCGCGCCGGCAAGCACGGCCACGGCGACCGCCACGCTGGCGCGCTCCCGATCCGGGCACAGGTTCCTTCCCATACCCCACAGCGCCTGAGCGACGACCGCGACGGCAACGACCTTGAGTCCATGCAGCCAACCGCCATGCGCCTCGGTGCCAAGGCCGGTGAGCACGAGGGCGAAGAGCGCCAGAGCGACGGCGGAAGGCAAGGTGAATCCCAGCCATGAAGCGAGCGCGCCGGGCAAGCCACCGCGAAACAGCCCTATGGCGATGCCGACCTGACTGCTCGCGGGCCCCGGGAGAAATTGGCACAAGGCTACCAAGTCGGCGTAGGCGTGATCGCTGAGCCACTTGCGGCGCGCGACGAATTCCTCACGGAAATAGCCGAGGTGCGCAACAGGTCCCCCAAAACTGGTCAGGCCCAGGCGCAGAAAAATGAGAAAGATATGGAGAACCGATGTTGCCCGGTCGGGCATTGGTTCTTCTCGAATACCGGCCATGGCGTTGCCGTCGTTATGTATTGATCTTCGATATCGTATTTCGATACAAGACGCACGTAAAGTCATCCCGATGATGTGGTCGTACTCCGACAAACCGCCCCTCGCCGGCGATGCTCCCCAACGGAAATTGTTCGGAACTCCGCGGATAAGCGCCGCAGTTGCCGGATAGCGGCAGCGCCCCGAACTCCTTACCTTTCCGATGTCGCGCGACGTCGGGAGGTGACCCCGATCTCAGAGCCGGAAGCGGAATCGGCCCAGTCGCAGATGCGCCGGCGCGCGGGTGTCGTGCGCGTCGGGACATCCAACCCCAGCCCAAGAGTTCGCCGCCCCCGTGCAGGGGGTGTCATTGCTGATCGCAAGGGGACTTCATGACTGGGATTGACCGCATCCGTACCTGGCTTCTGCCGTTCGCGCTCGCGCCGTCCGCACTGCTCGGCTGCAGCGCGTCGGCCAACCTCGCGGAGCTCGCCGCGACGCAGTCCGCACCGGTGTTGCGCTCCGACCAGTTCCAGGCCGCCGTGGCGAATCCGGGCGTGCTCGTCGCGGTCGGCGCGAACGGCGTCGTCGTGTCGTCGGCCGACGGCGGCAAGAGCTGGCGGCGGCAGGTCGTCGATGCCGGCGCCTCACTGATCGGCGTCGCGGTGTGCCCGGATGGCGGCTTCGTCGCCCTCGATTTCGGCCGCCGCGTGTGGATCGGCGACGCCGCGGCGACCAACTGGACAGCGCGCCCAATCACGAGTGAGGCGACGCCGCTCGCGGTCGCCTGCGACCCTACGGGGCAGGTGTGGGTCGTCGGCAGCGAGAGCGCGATCCTGTCGAGCGCGGACCGCGGCGCGACGTGGCGCGATGCCTCGCTCGGCGAGGACCAGATGTTCACGACGGTGCAGTTCGTAGACGAGCGGCACGGCGTCATCACCGGCGAGTTCGGCAGCTTCCTGACCACGCAGGACGGCGGCGCGAGCTGGCAGGCGGGCACGCCGATCCCGAACGACTTCTATCCGTACGGCGCGCTGTTTACCGATGCGCAGACCGGCTGGGTCAGCGGGCTCGCCGGCACGATCCTGCACACCACCGACGGCGGCGCGAGCTGGCAGAAGCAGCCGAATCCGACCGGCGCACCGATGTACGGCCTCGCCCGCCACGACGACCGCGTGTACGCGCTCGGCGCGAACGGGCTGGTGCTGGCGCTGGCCGACGGGCAGTGGCGGCCGGTGGAGGGCCGTCCGGCGCCCTACCTGCGCAGCGGCTTCTCGCTCGCGGGGCGCGGGCTGCTCGTCGCCGGTGGCGCCGGCACGCTCGACATCGTTTCCCTGACCCCTGCGACCGCGAAGTAAGGAGAGGCCGTGCGAAACCAATTCACCCACGCGCTGCACGAACTCGAACTGAAGGTCTTCGCCTTCCCGCGCCTCGTGCTCGCGGCGATCCTCGCGGTCACCGCGTATTTCGCGCTGCAGATCCCGGCGCTGAAGATGCACACCGAGTTCGCCGACCTCCTCCCGCAGGGCCACGCCTTCATCCGCCTGCACAACGAGATCCGCGACACCTTCGGCGGGGCGAACCAGATCGTCGTCGCGGTCGAGGTCGAGAACGGCACGATCTTCACCAACGACACGCTGGCTCGAATCCACCGCGTCACGCAGGCCGTGGACAGCCTGTCGGGCGTGAATCACAACCTCGTCTCCAGCCTGACGCATCGCACCTCGCGCAAGATCTGGCTGACCGAGGACGGCGAGATGCGTTCGCAGCAGTACTACGACCCGCAGCGCCCGGCGCTGTCGGCCGACGAGCTCGAGGCGCTCGGCAAGGAGGTCCGCGCCAATCCGCGCATCTATGGCCTGCTCGTGTCGCCCGACGCGAAGGCGGCGCTCGTGAAGGCGCAGATGAACGAAGCCGGTGCGATCGACTACGAGAAGATCTTCGGCGAGCTGCAGGCGGTGCGCGCGAAGGAGCAGGCCGCCGGCACGCAGATTCACGCCACCGGCCAGCCGGTGCTGATTGGCTGGGTCTACACCTACCTGCCGCAGATCCTGCAGATTTTCCTGTACACGCTGTTGCTGATGGTGGGCCTGCTGGTCGCGTATTTCCGCCGCTTCTACGGCGTCGCGCTGCCTCTCGTCGGCATCGCGCTGTCATCGATCTGGGGCCTGGGCTTCGTGTCGAAGATGGGCTGGAACCTCGATCCGCTGTCGCTCGTGATCCCCTTCCTGATCGCCGCGCGCGCGATGTCGCACAGCATCCAGCTCGTCGAACGCTACTACGCCGAGCTGGCGGCGAGCCGCGACGGCCGCGTTGCGGCGCGCGTGGCGTTCGAGGACCTGTTCCGGCCGGGCTCGCTCGCGATCACCGTCGATGCGATTGGCATCGCGGTGCTGGCGCTCGGCGCGGCGCCGATCAACACCAAGCTCGGTTACTACGCCGGTTTCTGGGCGTTCTCGGTGTTCTTCACGGTGCTGCTGGTCGTGCCGCTGCTGCTGTGGCTGCTGCCCGCGCCGCGCAATACCGAGAACCGCCGCGGCTGGGCGCATGCGGCGGTCGAGCGGGTGTTCGGCGCGGTGGCTGGGCGTCGCGCGGCGGCGTCCGTGCTGGCGGTCGCCGCGGTGCTGCTCGTCGTCGGCGGCGGGCTCGCCGCGCGGGTGAAGATCGGCGAGGCCGAGGCGGGTTCGCCGCTGCTGTACCCGGACCACGACTACAACGTGTCGTCGCGCGCGATCAACGCGCGTTTCCCCGGCTCCGAGGAGCTCTACATCGTTGCCCGAACGGAAGAGAAGGGCGGCCTGAAGCGGCCCGAGGTGCTGCGCGCGATCGAGCAGTTCCAGCACTACATGCTGCTCGATCCGGCGCTCGGTGGCACGAAGGCGCTGCCCGGTCTCGTCCGCGCGGTCAATGGCCTGATCCACAACACCGACCCGCGCTGGAACCAGATCCCCGAGTCGGCCTCCGCGGTGGGCGGGCTGCTCTTCGCCTACATGGCGGCGAGCCCCATTCCCGGCGCGCTTGCCGAGTTCCTCGACGCCGACGAGCGCGATGCCAACCTCGTCTTCTACTACAAGGACAAACAGGCCGACACGATCCGGCGCGCGGTGCATGTGGCCGAGCAGGGCATCGCCAAGGTCGGCGCAGTCGAAGGCTTCGAGCTGCGCCTGGGGGGCGGCGCGATCGGCGTCAATGCCGCGATCAACGACGCGGTCGACGACGATAACCGCCTCATCGTGCCGCTCGTGCTCCTGCTGGCCTTCGTCTTCGTGACGCTGTCCTACGGCTCGCTCCACGCCGGTTGGCTGATGGTGCTGCCCATGCTGTTCGCCACGGTCATGACCTACGCCTACATGGGCGCCATGGGCATCGGCATCAACGTCAATACGGTGCCCGTCATCGCGGTGGGCATCGGCGTCGGCATCGACTACGCGATCTACATCATGAACCGCATCCGCGAGGAGGTGGCGGTGTGCGGCGACCTCGGCCAGGCGGTGCGCACCGCGGCGGGCACGACGGGCTTCGCGGTGGTGTTCACGGCGGTAACGCTGATCGCGGGCGTGATCATGTGGGTCCTCCTGTCCGATCTGCGCTTCCAGGCGGATTCCGCGCTGCTGCTGACGCTGATGCTGGTGCTCAACGCGCTCGCCGCGATGCTGCTGATGCCGGCATGGGTCGTGATGTTCAAGCCCGTCTTCATCACGAAGGCGCGGCTCGACGAAGACGGTGTGCTGCAAGTCGCGTGAGCGCATTGGCCGACAACAACGAGGGGAGGACGAAGGTGAGGAAATCCGCAAAGAAGGATAGCCGCAACGTACCGCTTGCGGCCGGCATGCTGACGCTGGCCGTCGGCGTCGCGCACACGGGGGGCGCCGCAGCGGGCGACATGCCGAACGAGGAGGCGCGCGTCGACGTGGTCTACGAGAACGCGACCTTCGCGCGCCGCGATGTCGGGCTGTCGAAGTTCCGCAACACGCTGAAGATCGACATCGACCGCCAGCTCGGCCGGCGTGGCGCGTTCGACGACGTGGGCGTTAACCTGAAGCTGCGCGGCACGTTCGACGGTGTCTATCGCCTCAACGACGATACCTACGGCAACAAGGCCGGCGGCGCGGTACGGCTCGAGAACACCGTGGGCATCCCGGGGTCCAGTGTCGCGCACGGCGAGGGCCTCGGCAGCCCGACGAATCCGCTCACCGCCGGACTCGCTGGCTTGCCCGGCGGCGGCGCCTTCGGCTTCAACTCGACCGACCCCTCCGCACCGCGCTACAACCCCAACGAGGGGATGGTCGTGCTGGGCGAACACCTGCACCGCACCGACGGCGGCGTGGCATTCGCGGTGCCGGTGCGCCCGTGCGACAAGGACTCGCGCGGCTGCATCAAGGACTACCTCGACGCGACGCGCCAGGAACTGGAGTCGCCCGAGTTCAACGACCGCTGGGACTTCATCCGCGAGGCCTACGTCACCGGCTCCGTGCCCTTCGACGACGGTTCGAGCCTGTTCATGAAGGTCGGCAAGCAGCAGGTGGTGTGGGGACGCACCGACCTCTTCCGCGTGCTCGACGTCATCAATCCGGTCGATTACTCGCGCAACAACATCTACGACGAGCTCCAGGACATCCGCATTCCAATGTGGATCATGCAGGCCGAGTACCGCGCCGGCGCGACGGAGACCTTCGACGACCTGAACTTCGCCGTCGTGTGGAACTTCGACAAGTTCCGGCCGCACAACATCGGCCAGTGCGGCAGTCCGAACGTGATCCTCGATGCGGGCTGCTTCATGCGCGGCATGAAGAACCTGTGGGACAACGGCGGCACCGTCGCGAACTTCGCCAACCTCGGTCTGCCGGGGCTGGCGGCGACCGACTTCGGGCCGAACCAGATCGGCATCCGCAAGGCGCATCTGCCGAGCTGGTCGCTGGCGAACACGCAACTGGGTGTCAAGCTCGAAGGCCAGAAGAGCGGCGTCGGCTTCTCGCTCAATGCGCTGACCTACCGCTCGCAGCTGCCTTCGCTGCGCGGCGGCATCCCGGCGCGCAACCCGTTCGACCCGGTCGGCGCCGTTGACACCACGCCGCAGCCGCATCCCTACCCGTACCTGATCGCGTTCGACGTGCATTTCCCGCGCGTGAACCTGATCGGCGGCTCGATGGACCTGCAGGTGGATGCGATCAAGTCGGTGTTCCGGCTCGAGGCCGCGCTGACCGAGGGTGAGGAGTTCCCGAACGGCCTGCGCAAGCGCCTGTTCTCCGAGTCGCGTGTGTTCCGCTACGTGGTCGGCTGGGACCGCCCGACCTTCATCCCCTTCCTCAACAAGACCCGCGCCTTCCTGATCTCGGCGCAGCTCTTCGGCCAGCATCTGCTCGACCACGAGCTGGAGGACCGTCCGTTCGGCAAGGTCGGCATGCCCGACTGGAAGGACAACAACATTTTCACGCTGCTCCTGAAGGGCTTCTACATGAACGACCGGCTGAGCCCGCAGGTGATCATGGCGCACGACGTCCGCGCCGAGGCGACCACGATCGCGCCGTCGATCGACTGGCTCGTCAGCGACAACCTGAAGCTCACGGTCGGCGCCAACGTCAAGGTCGGCCGCGGAGCGCGCAAGTTCGACGACTGCCGCACCTGCAACCCCTTCCATCCCTTCTCCGCCTCGCCGGGGCAGGGGCCGAACGACGGCTCGCTGGGCCTGGGCGGATTCGAGCCGCTGGGCCGTTTCCGTGCCGGCCCGATCGGCATGGCGCAGGAGGAAGACGAGTTGCAGTTCGTGATGCAGTACAAGTTCTGAACCCCGGAGGAGGAAGACGATGAAGATGAGGACAATGACATCGATGCTGTTGGCGGCCGGCGCGATCGGTACGGCACAGGCCGCGACCGACGCCGATGTCGACAAGAGCTTCGGTCCGTACAAGAGCGGTGTGCCGACGGTCGCCGGCGTCAAGCCCGGCATGGTCATCGACAAGAACAACGTCGAGGCCGCGAAGGCGGCGCTGATCCCGAGCATGGCGCAGTACATCAAGAACGGCCAGACGACGCTGACGGTGGGCGAGACCTATTCCTTTGGCATCAGCAAGAACTACATCGATGCGACGCGCAAGAACCTCAACAAGGTGTCCTTGGGTGCGAACGTCGGCGACCTGACGGGCTTCGTCGCCGGCCGGCCGTTCCCGCTGGAGCCCGACGCGAAGGACCCGCGCGCCGGCGAGAAGGTGTTCTGGAACTTCCAGCACAACAACCGCATCGGCGACAGCTACACGATCTGGCCGTGGTACATGGAATACAAGAACATGGCGAGCGGCAAGGTCGAGCGCACGCTGAAGCAGGAATACCACATCATCCAGTGGAAGCACCGCGTCGACCAGGACCCGCGACCCGAAGTCGAGCCGAACCCGTCGCAGCTGCTGCGCTCGGGCTACCTGAAGGTGCATGAGCCGCAAGACCTCAAGGACACGCAGCTCCTGATCAGCCGCTTCTCGGACGACGCGAAGCTCGACGAGGTGTATCTCTACCTCGGCTTCCAGCGCCGCGTGCGCCGCCTCGCGTCGAACCAGGTCACCGACCCCTTCCTCGGCTCGGACCTGATGGTCGAGGACTTCGAGGGCTACAACGGCCGCATGCGCGACATGAAGTGGGAATACAAGGGCACGCGCGACCTGCTGGTGCCGTTCTACGCCCACAACAAGCAGAAGCTCGCCGAGGAGCCGAAGGAGGCGGACGGCTTCAAGTTCATCGACTTCGGCGGCGAGGGGGCGTGCTTCCCGAACGTGACGTGGCAGCTGCGCAAGACCTATGTCATCGAGTCGGTGCCGGTCAATCCCGACCATGTCATCAGCAAGCGCGTGCACTACGTCGATGCCGAGACCTATGCGCTGAGCCTGAACGAGATCTACGACCGCAAGGGCGAGCTGTGGAAGACCTTCATCATCGCCTACACCGATTCGGAGAGCCACATGCCGAAGAACGCCGGGCGCGGCGTGGCGATCAACGATGGCTTCAGCATCATCGACGTGCAGGCGAAGCACTGCTCGACCGGCAAGTTCAAGGTGCATCTCGACCAGGAGATGAGCCCGACGAAGCTGTTCTCGGTGCAGTACATGCGCGGCAGCTGAGGCCGCGGCACGAGGCCGAAAGGGGCGCCGAGGGCGCCCCTTTTTTCTTGCCTGCCGGCCGCCCGCAACCCGCGCAAACATCTCGACAGTCCGGGGATAGGCGTCGTAATCGCGGGATAGTTCGGCGGGCGGGCGTGCCGTAACTTCAATGCTCGAAGCAGGCGCGCAATTCCACCGAGGAGCGGTAATGGAGACTCTCACGCAGCCCGTGCAGAACTCGATGAAACCGGGCAAGTGGCTCAATTCGAGCTGCAAGATGTGCATTCACTCCTGCATCACGCGGGTCCACGTCACCGAAGACGGCGTCGTGAACAAGATCGAGGGCAACCCGACGAGCCCGAGCAACAACGGACGCCTGTGCCCGAAGGGCAACGCGGCGATCCTGCGGCATTACGATCCGGCGCGTTTCAGGACGCCGCTGCGGCGCACGAACCCGGAGAAGGGGCCGGGCGTCGATCCGAAGTGGGTTCCGATCGGCTGGGACGAGGCGCTGGATCTCGTCGGTCGCGAGCTGAAGAAAACGCTGGATGAGGACCCGCGCAAGCTGCTGCCGGCGATCAATGACTTCCAGAAGCTCTTCCTGTGGGCCTGGCCCGCTGCGCTCGGCAACGCGAACTACCTGTCGTCGGTCGGCAACTTCTGCGGCGGCGGCTACCACCCGATGAACGGGTTCATCCATTCCGCCTTCGCCGCGGCGAACGACGTCAATTACTGCAACTACTGGATCAACAACGGCGGTGGCGACGGCTTTTCCTCGCACCTGCATACCGCCGCCCAGGCGAATCACGTCGCGAAGGCGCGCGTCGAGCGCAACATGCGGGTCGTCGTCGTCGAGCCGCGCCTGTCGATCGGCGCCGCGAAGGCGAACGAGTGGGTGCCGATCCGCCCGGCGACCGACCGCCAGTTCGCGCTGGGACTCGCCCACGTGCTCGTCGCCGAGAAGCTCTACGACGCGAAATTCCTCAAGAAGGACACCAACGCTCCCTACCTCGTCGGGCCGGACGGGTACTTCGTGCGTAACGGCGAAGGCAAGATCTACGTGTGGGATGCGGTCGACAACTGCGCGCGGCTGTGGGACGACCCCGAGATCAAGGACTTCGCGCTCGAAGGCACTTACACGGTCGAAGGCAAGCCCTGCCGGCCGGCGTTCCAGAAGTTCAAGGACATCCTCGCCGACTGCTCGCCCGAGCAGATGGAGACGCTGACGACCGTGCCCGCGGCGACGACGCGGCGCATCGCGCGCGAGTTCGCGAAGGCGGCGCAGATCGGCTCCTACATCGAGATCGACGGCCGCATGCTGCCGCTGCGCCCCGCCGCGTACAACTACTACCGTGGCGCGCAGGGCCACAAGTACAGCGCGATGGCGAACCAGGCGTTCAAGCTGGTGAACTTCCTCGTCGGCGCGATCGACACGCCGGGCGGACACGTCGGGGTCACGCTGGACGACCAGATGCAGGACATCCGCGGCGGCTGCGGACAGATCCAGGCCGGCGAGAACGGCATGATGCAGACGATGCCGCACCAGCTCCATCCCGAGGTGCCGTTCTCGTGGCCGCCGAACGAGACGCACCTGATGGGCTTCTTCCCGATCGGCGTCGATCCGGGGCACCTGACGCAGCACACGCTCGCGAACGCCGAGAAGTTCGGACTCGACTACCGCCCCGACACGCTGCTGATGTGCCATTCGAATCCGCTGTGGAACCTGCCGGGCGACCGCGAGCAGTGGTACGCGCTGCTGCGCGAGATGCGCTTCATCGTCGCGATCGACATCCTGCCCAACGAATCGAACGAATGGGCCGACGTCATCCTGCCGTCCCACGATCTCCTCGAGTCGTGGAACATGACGATGATCGAGCCGCCCCATCACGAGGGTATGTGCCTGCGCCAGCCCGCGACGCCGCCGCTGTACGACACGAAGAGCGAGGAGGAGATCTTCTACGAGATCTCCGAGCGCCTCGGCGTGCTCGAGACCTGGAACGGCATCCTCAACTTCGTCAACGGCTTCCACCAGCAGCCCGAACTGCTGCTCGAACCGAACCGCAAGTACAGCGACCGCGAGATCGCCGAGCGCAAGGGCAAGCTGTGGAACGGCAAGGATCTCGACTGGTACGTCGAGCACGGCCACGCGGTGACGCCGCGCCGCCCCGACAAGTGGTACCGGCCGTGGGACGGGCTGCGGCTGCATTTCTACATCGAGGACATCGTGCGCGCGCGCGACACGCTGCGCCAGAAAATGGAGGTGGCCGACGTGCCGTTCCGCCACGAGTGGGAGTGGGGCGACTACCAGCCGCTGCCGACGGCGGTGCCCGATCCGGTGCACCTGGAGCCGGCCGACTTCGACCTGTACGCGATCACCTTCAAGGACATCCAGATCAACTTCGGCGAGAGCATCGGCAACCCGTGGATCAACGACATCGTGTTCAAGGACCCGGTGCATACGGCGGTGCTGCTGAACCCGAAGAGCGCGCGCGAACGAAAACTCGACGAGGGCGACATCGTGCGCATCGAGTCGCCGTACGGCGCGATCGTCGCGAGGCTCGCGCTGTCCGAAGGCGTCCATCCCGATGCGGTGTGCGTGTCGAACGCGCTGTCGCGCGTCGCGACGCAGAACACCGGCGTGCGCCACGGCGGTGGCAACTTCAACCAGCTGCTGCCGGCGAACTTGAGGCACACCGACGCGTGCAGCGGCCAGCCGGAGACGGTCGCGAAAGTGAAGCTGACGAAGCTCGCTTCGGTGCCCGCGGAGATCGCCGCCGGCAACTCGGTGTTCGGACGAACCAGCGGCAAGGGGAGGGCGCACTGATGGCCAGGTGGGGGATGGTTTTTGATCTGCGCCGCTGCATCGGCTGCAATGCGTGCGCGGTCGCGTGCAAGCAGGAGAACAGCCTGCCCGACGGCGTGTTCTTCACCAAGACGCTGTCCGAGGAGGTCGGGGAGTATCCCGATGTCACGCGCAGCTACGTGCCGACGATCTGCAATCACTGCGAGGACGCCCCGTGCGAGCGCGCGTGTCCGACGGGCGCGACCTACACGCGTCCCGACGGCATCGTCATGGTCGATCGCGACAAGTGCATCGGCTGCGGCACCTGCATCGTGGCGTGTCCGTACGACCAGCGCACGCGCCTCGAGCCGGAGATGCTCGACAAGGGGCTGTTCGGCGACGGGCGGCTGACGCCCTTCGAGGAGCAGGGCATCGGGCGCTTCACCGTGGGGACCGTCGTCAAATGCACGTTCTGCCATGAGCGCGTCGATGCCGGCCAGTTGCCCGCGTGCGTCGCGACCTGTCCGACCGAGGCGCGCATCTTCGGCGACCTTGACGATCCGACGAGCCGGCCGCGCCAGCTGATCCTGGAGCGCCGCGGGCGCCAGCCGCTGCCCGAGAAGAACACCAACCCGCGCGTCTTTTACATCGACTGAAGGGGATGCACATGATTGCGAGCAACCGGATCGCGGACGGCAGTTTCCGCGTCGGCGTCGGCCTGCAGAAGGCGTGGGGCGTGCAGATGGCCACCGCCTTCTTCTTCGGGGAAGCCGGCGCGGGGCTGTACTTCGTCGCGCAGTTCTTCGACTTCGTGCTCGGCATGACGGCCGGGCTCCTCATGGTGCTGTTCGGCAAGGCCGGCGGGCACGTGCTGCACCTCGGGCAGCCCTTGCGCGGCTGGCGGGCGCTGACGAAGGTGCGCACCTCGTGGGTGAGCCGCGGGCTCGCGGCGATCGTGTTGTTCATCGTCGCCGGCGCGCTGCACGTCATCGACGTTCGCGCCGGCCTGCTTCCCGCCGGGGTGTCGCAGCTCGTCGCCGCGCTCGCGCTCGCGGCGTGCTTCATCATCATGATCTACCAGGGCTTCGCGATGTCGCATTCGTCGGCGATCACGCTGTGGAGCAGCGGCTTGATGCCCGTCGCAAGCCTGACCTATGCGCTGTTGAACGGCGTGCTGCTGACGCTCGTGTTCGGTTTCGGCGAGCCCTTCCTCGCGGATCGGCCCGACACCGTACGGCTGCTGCAGGTGTTCGCCGTCGCGCTGATGCTCTACGGGCTGGTCACGGTGCTGAGCCTGCTGCACGGCGCGCGCCACGCGTCCGAAGGGGGGCGACAGTCGGTGGCGCTGCTGCTGCAGGGCGGCTTCGCGCGCTGGTTCGTGCCACTCGTGATCGGCGCGGGCTTCGTCGTGTCGGCGCTGATGATGCTGGCCGCGCCGCCGGACTTCGCGTGGATGCTCGCGGTCGCCGGCCTCGAGCTCACCGGCTACTACGCCTTCCGCGTGCTGGTGTTCAAGGCCGGGGGCTACGATCCTGCGCTGAGCCTGGCGTACCGGTTCCGGCACTGAGCCGCGGCAACGGAGACGGCCGATGCATACGAGCATTGCCCGGCTGTGGCGGGCGAGCGGCAGCCGCGCGGTGTCCGCGCTGCGCCTGACCGCCGGGGACGCGCGCGGTGAGGCGACCTGCCGCGTCATCGACGAGGACGCGCTGACGATCGACGTCGAAGGCGTCGGACGCTACATGCTGATGTGGACGCCGGCCGACGACGACGGTGCCGTGGGCTTCGTTGCCGGGGAGGGGGTGCTGGGGGATGAACCCGTGCCCGAGCGGCTGACGCTGGCGGCGGGCTTCGCGTATTCGGAAGGGATCATCGGCGGTCTCGCCGATATCGCGACGATGGCGGTCTGTCCCGATCGACGAAACGTCGTGCGCATGCGGCTCCACGCGCCCGAGCGCGTCGCGGTCAAGCGGCGCGACGTGGTGGTCGCGAGCTCCTGCGGCGTATGCGGCGGTCGCGAGGCGATCGAGGACGGCTTCGACGACTTCGCTCCGGTCGCGGCGCGGCTGCGCCTCGCGGCGTCGGAGCTGACCGCGCTGATGGCGGCGATGCAGCGCCGGCAGCGCCTCTTCCGCACGACCGGCGGTGCGCACGCCGCCGCGGTGTTCTCGCCGCAGGGCGGAATCCTTGCCGTCGCCGAGGACCTGGGCCGCCACAACGCCCTCGACAAGGTGGTTGGGGAATGCCTGCTGCGCGAGATGCCGCTCGCCGGCTGCGGCGTGGTGCTGTCCTCGCGCCTTAGCTACGAGATGGTCGCGAAGGCCGCGCGCGCGGGCTTCGAGCTCGTGGCCGCCGTGTCCGCGCCGACCTCGCTCGCGATCGAACTCGCCGAACGCGCCGGCATCACGCTGTGCGGCTTCGTCCGCGGCGCTTCCGCGACCATCTACACCCATCCGCAACGCATCCGCGACGGTGCCGGCGGGCACGAGTCCGCCCGCGCAACAGGCGCCGCGGTAGTGCCCTTCACGCTTGACGACTGAGGAGAGAAGCATGACCGCCAATGGCAATGTACTGACGCAGCTCGCCGCGGAGCTCGCCCGCGGCGCGATCAGGGTCGTCGACCTGACGCAGCCGCTCGGCCCCGACACGCCGGTGCTGGGGCTGCCCCCGCCGTTCGCGAACTCGCCCGGGGTGAGCTTCGAGACGATTTCGCAGTACGACGACAAGGGCCCCGCGTGGTACTGGCGCACGATCCGCATGGGCGAGCACACCGGCACGCATTTCGATGCGCCGGTGCACTGGGTCAGCGGCAAGGACCGCGCCGACAACACCCTCGACACGATCCCCGCCGAGCGCTTCGTCGGTCCCGCTTGCGTCATCGACATCAGCGCCGAGGCGAGCGCGAATCCGGATTTCCTGCTGACGCGCGACGGGGTGCTCGCGTGGGAGGCGAGGCACGGGCGCATCCCGCCGAAGTCCTGGGTGCTGCTGCGCAGCGACTGGTCGAAGCGCGTCGGCGTCGCCGAATTCCTGAACTGCCGCGAGGACGGGCCGCATTCGCCGGGCTTCGACCGTGGCGCGACGGAACTGCTCGCGCTCGAACGCGACGTGCTGGGCGTGGGCGTCGAGACGGTGGGCACCGACGCGGGCCAGGCGCACAGCTTCGACCCGCCGTTCTGGACGCACCACATCATGCAGGGTAACGGCAAGTTCGGCCTCGCGAGCCTCGCGAACCTCGACCGCCTACCGCCGACCGGGGCCGTCGTCGTCGCCTCGCCGTTGAAGCTCGTCGGCGGCTCGGGCAGCCCGCTGCGCGTGCTCGCGCTCGTGCCGGCCTGACGGAGGCCGCATGTTCGAGGTGCGATTGCACGGACGCGGCGGGCAGGGAACGGTGCTCGCCGCCGGAATACTCGCGAAGGCGCTGGTCGCCGAGGGCAAGCATGTCGTCGCGGTGCCGCAGTTCGGCTTCGAGCGCAGGGGCGCGCCGGTTGCGGCCTATCTGCGCGCGTCGGACACGCCGATGCGGGCGATGACGAACATCTACGCGCCGGACTGCGTCGTGTGCATCGACTCGTCGCTGCCGCGCGTCGTCGACATCTTCGCGGGCCTGCGCGCCGGGGGCACGCTGGTGCAGGCGAGCCGGCTCGCGCCACAGGACATCGCGGTGCCGGCGTCGGTCGGGACGGTCGCCGTGTGCGATGCGGTAACGATCGCGCGCGAGGTCTTCGGACGGCCGATCACCAATACCGTGATGCTCGGCGCCTTCGCCCGCGCGACCGGCCTCGTGTCGCTCGAGGCGCTCGAACGCGCGCTGGAGGAGACGAGCTTCCGCGACGGCGGCCTGGTGCAGAACCAGCGAGCGCTGGCGCTCGGTCACGCGTGCACGGTCGTGCACCGCGTCGAGCGGCGGGAGGCGGCATGAAGAAGCAGGCGGTGCCGCTTTTCGATGCGGGCGCGATCCCGAAAACCCTGTGCCCGATCGCGACCGAGTACAGCCGCATGCTGCCGGGCGACTGGCGTTCGCTGCGCCCGGTTGTGGACCGCCGCAAGTGCGTGAAATGCGCGGTGTGCTGGCTGTACTGCCCCGTGCAGTGCGTCGTCGAGCGCGCCGGCTGGTTCGACATGAACCTCGCCACCTGCAAGGGCTGCGGCATCTGCGCGCGCGAATGCCCGCATGGGGCGATTTCGATGGTGGCCGAAGAGGAATGAGATGAACGAGGTCGTCGAGAAGACCGGGCTGCTTGCCGAACCGGCGGGCAAAGGAGTGGTGCCGCGCACCGACGCCGTGACCGCGAAAAAGGAACCCAGGATCCTCGTCTGCGACGGCAACGAGGCGGCGGCGTGGGGCGTCGTGCTGTCGCGGCCGGACATGGTCGCGGTGTATCCGATCACGCCGCAGTCCTCGCTCGCCGAGTACGTCGCGCAGTTCGTCGCCGACGGCGTGCTCGATGCCGAGCTCGTCGAGGCGGAGGGCGAGCACAGCGTGCTGTCGGTGCTGCATGGCGCGGCGCTGGCGGGGGCGCGCACTTACACCGCGAGCTGCGGCCAGGGTCTCGCCTTCATGTTCGAGCCCTATTTCCGCACGCCCAACCTGCGCCTGCCGATCGTCATGTCCATCGTGAACCGCGACGGCATCACGCCGCAGTGCGTGTGGGGCGGCCAGCAGGACGCGATGACGGTGCGCGAGGTCGGCTGGGTGCAGCTCTTCTGCGAGACGGTGCAGGAGGTGCTCGACACCATCGTCATGGCCTACCGCATCGCCGAGGACCGCTCGGTGATGCTGCCGGTCAACGTCAATCACGACGGCAACTACCTGTCGAACGGCATCGTCCGCATCGAGCTGCCCGACCAGGCCGAGGTCAACGACTTCCTCGGCACGCCGGACGTGAATTGGCACGCGGCGCTCGACCCCGACCGGCCGATGGGCGTCGATCCGCTGACCGGCGGCGCGACGGGACCGGGGCCGGCGCTCTTCGTCGGCTACCGGCGCGGGCACTGCGAAGGCATGCAGAACGCGCTGCGCGTGATCGTCGAGGTGCACGAGGAATGGGCGCGCCGCTTCGGCCGCCGCTACGCGCCGCTGGTCGAGGAATACCGGCTGGACGAGGCCGATCACGCGCTCGTGACGATCGGCAGCATGGCGGGCGCCGCGAAGGATGCGGTCGATGCCGCGCGCGACCGCGGCGAGCGCGTCGGCCTCATCCGCATCAAGACGCTGCGGCCGTTCCCGCTCGACGCGATGGTCGCGGCGCTCGACAAGGTGCGCGCGGTCGGCGTCGTGGATCGCGCAGTGTCCTACGGCTGGAACAGCGGCCCCGTGCATCAGGAGACGCTGGCGGCGCTGCAGCACTGCCGCCACCGCATTCCCTGCCTGTCGCTGATCGGCGGCCTCGCCGGCGCCGATCTGACCCAAACGCATTTCGAGCGCGCGATTGCCGAAACCGCGAAGCTCCTGGATGCCCCCTGTCCGCGCGAGCCCGTGTGGCTCAACGCCGAGGATCGATGAATGGAACAGTTCGACTACGTCGTGCTCGGCGCGAGCCACGCTGGTCTCGAAGCGCTGCGGGCGATCCGCGCGCACGATGCGGACGGCAGCATCGCCGTGCTCGACCGCGAGGCGCGGCTGCCGGTGTCGCCGACGGTGCTGCCCTACGTGGTGTCCGGCAAGTGCGCCGAGGATCGCATCGCGCTGCGTGAGCGGCGTTGGTTCGACGCTCAGCGCGTCGACTACCGGCAGCAGGCGGCCGCCGCCGCGCTCGACACCGCCCAGGGCCGGCTGCGCCTCGCCGACGGCCGCGAGATCGGTTACGGCAAGCTGCTGCTCGCAACGGGGGCCGCCCCGGCGCTCCCGCCGATCGAGGGTTTGTCGGACGTGAGCTTCCACGTGCTGCGCACGCTCGACGACGCGCTCGCGCTGCGAGATGTTGCAAGTGAGGTCGCAAGTGAGGCCGGCCGTTCCGCGGGCAGGGCGGTCGTTCTCGGCGCGGGACTCGTCGGCATGCATGCCGCCGAGAACCTCGTGCGTGCAGGGGCCCGCGTGACGGTCGTCGAGATGCGCGGCCAGGTGCTGCCCGGCTACTTCGACGCCGCGGCCGCCGCCTGCATCGAAGCGGTGTTCCGCGACAAGGGCGTCGAGGTGCTGACCGGCCGGCGTGTCGAACAGCTCGCGCGGCGCGGCGAAGGCTGCGCGGTGCTGCTCGACGGCGGCGAGGCGCGCGACGCCGACCTGCTGCTCGTCGCCGCGGGGGTGCGGCCGGAGGTGTCGTATCTCGCCGGTTCGGGCGTCGCGGTCGAGCGCGGCGTCGTCGTCGACGAGTTCATGCGCACCGCCGCGGCAAACGTCTGGGCGGCCGGCGACGTCGTGCAGACGCCGAGCTTCTTCGGCGACGGCACGCCCGCGGGAGGCATCCTGCCCGACGCCGTCGAACAGGGCCGCACCGCCGGCATGAGCATGGCGGGCGATCCCGCCCTGCGCCCCTATCCCGGGGGCGTGCCGCTGAACACCTACGGCTTCTTCGGTCACCGTGCCCTTTCCGTGGGGCGCGACGCCCCCGAGGGGGCCGGATCGGAGTGGGACGTGCTCGTGCGCGGCGGGGAGGGGGGCGACGCCTACCTCAAGCTCGTGCTGCGCGATGGCCGTCTGCAAGGCATCTTCGGCGTCGACGTGCTGTTCGATCCGGGGATCATGTGGGAGCTGATCCTGCGCCGCGTCGAGATCGGCGCGCGGCGCGGTGCACTGCTCGAAAACCCGCAAGACACCGCGCGGGCGTTGATGTCCGGACTGTGGAGATGAATCGATGAGCGCCACCCCGACCATCGCCTTCGACCCCGCGCGCTGCGACGGCTGCGGCGACTGCATGCGCGCCTGCGCGAGCGCGAAATCGACCCACGGAAACACGGCTCAGTCCCGCATCCGCATCGTGCACGATGACGAGGCCGGTCACTGGGGCGTCGCGCAGTGCCGCCAGTGCGGCGACCCGCGCTGCGCGTCCGTATGCCCGGCCGCCGCGCTGGCGAAGGGCGACGACGGCGTCGTCGCGTGGGACGCCGGACGCTGCGTGAACTGCCTGATCTGCACCGCCGGCTGCACCTTCGGCGGCATCGCATTTAGTGCCGACGAAGGCCACGTCGTCAAATGCGACCAATGCGCGGGCGCTCCGCAATGCGTCGCCGCCTGCACGCGCGGCGCGTTGCGCTACGTCACGGCGGCGAAGCTCTACAACCGCTGGGGCGAGCTCGAAGACCTGTTCGTGCCGGGCCTGGGCGGCTGCCAGGGCTGCAACACCGAACTCATCATGCGCCACACGCTGCGGCGCGTCGGCCCGAACACCGTGCTCGCGACGCCGCCCGGCTGCATCCCGGGCATGGGCTCGGTCGGCTACAACGGCATGCTCGGCTGCAAGGTGCCGGTCTTCCATCCGCTGCTCACGAACACCGCGTCGATGCTCACCGGCATCCGTCGCCAGCACAAGCGCAAGGGTCGCAACGTGACCGCGCTCGCGCTCGCCGGCGACGGCGGCGCGGGCGACGTCGGATTCCAGTCCCTGTCGGGCGCGGCGGAGCGCGGCGAGCAGATCCTTTTCGTCTGCGTCGACAACGAGGGCTACATGAACACCGGCGCGCAGCGCTCGGGCAGCACCACCTACGGCGCGTGGACGGCGACGACGCCCATCGGCGACAGCGCCCGCGGCAAGGCGCAGGACGCCAAGAACCTGCCGCTGCTGATGATGTGGCATGGCTGCGAATACGTCGCGACGGCCTCGACCGCGTTCATGGAAGACTTCTACGCGAAGCTGGAGGCGGCTCTCGACGCCTCCGAACGCGGCTTCGCCTACCTGCACCTGTATTCGCCCTGCACGTCCGGCTGGCGCTTCCCGTCGGCGAGCAACATCGAGGTCGCGCGCACGGCAGTCGAGACGAACTTCGCCGTGCTGTGGGAGTACCGCCGCGAGCAGGGGCTGACGCTCTCGCGCGACATCGACGATCCGCTGCCGGTCACGGATTACCTGAAGCTGCTCGGCAAGTTCCGCCACCTCGACCCCGCGCAGATCGCGCACATCGAGCAGCACGTCGCGGAGCAGGCGCAGGTGCTGCGCGAACTCGCCGGGATGCGATCGCGTGAGGGGAAGCGGATAGTTTGTCATCCATCCGATTCGATGGCAGTTGACCTGGATCAGTAACCGCCGACCTGCTTGGGCCTACTATGCACAAGGTTATATAGGGATACTGTATACAGTGTCCCGACAACCTCGCATGCGCCTGCGTCCAGTGGGCGCGGCCCAGTGACCCGAAGGAACAGGAGGTTCGACGACAGACGCTGACCAGGATGCGAAGACGGCGCAGACCGCACGCGTCCGAACTCGTTCCGATGCCTTGCACCGACAAAAGGGCACGGAACCCACACCGGAGGAGACCATGACTCAGGCGCTGATGACGTCGCTGGGAGGGCGCGATGCGCTCTCGCGCTTCACGCTTTTCCACACGCAGGATCTCGACGAGGCCCGGAACCGCGTCGCGGGCGTGTTCTGCCCGCACGAGCTGAAGTTCGCCGGCTGCGACAGCCGGGTGAACACCCGCATGCAGCACGCGCCCATCCGCGGCGTGTCGGTCAACCGCCTGGGTTACGGGGCGACCGTCTCGATCGACGCGGGCTGTCTGCACGATTTCCTGCTCGTGATGATGCCGATGTCGGGACATGCCGACGTTCGCTGCGGTGAGCAGACGATCCACTCCACGCCGGACCTCGCATCGGTCGTCACGCCGACGCTGCCGCTGATCGAGACCATCTACGACGAGTGCGACCAGATCATGGTCAAGATCGACCGTCAGATGCTGGAAAACGTCTGCGCGCAGCATCTCGGCCATCCGCTGCGCAAGCCGCTCGAATTCGGGCTCGGCCTGACGATGTCGAGCCAGGGCGGCGTGAGCTGGCAGGCGCTGGTGTCCTACCTCGTGTCGGAACTGGAGCATCAGTCGCCGATGCTCGCCTCCTCGCTCGCCGCAGCGCAGATCGAGCACCTGCTCGTCACCACGCTGCTGATGATCCAGCCGAACAACTATCGCGACGAACTCCTGAGCCCGTCGCAGTCGATCGCGCCGCGCCATGTCCGCCGCGTCGAGGAATACATCGACGCGCATGCCGACCAGGACCTGACCGTCGGCGATCTCGCCGCGCATGCGAACGTCAGCACGAGCGCGCTGTTCGCGGGTTTTCGCGAGTTCCGCAACACCACGCCGATGGCCTACCTGAAATCGGTGCGCATGCAGCGCGTGCATGACGAGCTGCGCGATCCGGCGTCGGCCGAAAAGACCGTGACCTGTATCGCGACGCGCTGGGGCTTTCACCACCTTGGTCATTTCGCCAACGCCTACAAGGCGAGGTTCGGAGAGTCGCCGTCGCGCACGCGGGAGAGGGCGCTGGCCTGATCCGGTCCTGACCGTCTGAACATGCAAAAAGACTTGCCCGCGCATGCGGGAGGAGTGCGCTCGTGCGCGTGAATCCGATGCTTTTCGCATCCACCGAATCCGCCTCGTCCGACCCATACCGGGTGGGGGGGGATTCGCCGGGAACGTCCCGCTACATTGACTCCACGTACAACGGCTCCGGCGATCCGGGCCGATTCGTTCGAGGAGAACAACATGACAGCACTGGGAAATGTGATGGCATTGGTTCAGGAGCTCCAGGAAGAGGAGGCCTCCATGACGGGAGAAACCTCGGAGCGCAGCGGCTTCGTCTTTCCCACCGCCTGTTCCTGCGTGTGCGCGTCGTCGCTCGGCGACGTGCTCGGGTACATCCGCGAGATGCGGGGCGAGAGCCTGCGCGACTTCATCGCGACGCTGCCGCCGGTGCAGGCGCCGCGCAGCGCGGTCCCCGCCTGAAACGGCCGACCGACGATTGAACAACGATCAGAACGACCTTCCAGCTACACCAAATTGACGAGGAGACAACGATGAAGCGACCCGGCGAGCTCAAGCTCCCCCACCTGTTCAAGCCCGGCAAGATCGGCAAGTACGAGACCAAGAACATGGTCAAGTACGGCGCCTGCTGCGTATCGAACTACAACACGCGCGACGGCTACATCACCCCGCGCGAGCTCGCCCGGACGCGCGTCATCGCCGGCACCGGCGCCGGCATCATCACCAACCAGGGTGCGTATCCCGATCCGCTCGGCGAGGGCAAGGCCTACTTCCGCCAGGTCGCGATCTTCGACGACAAGTTCCTGCCGCAGTTCGAGACCATCGCGCAGTACATCCACGACAACGGCGCCGTCGCAATCCAGCAGATCCTGCACGCCGGCCGCTACGGCGGCATCGACCTCGGCTACTGCATTCAGCCGTCCGTCGTGCCGCAGACGCTGCCGCACTTCCGTCCGCCGCGCGAGCTGACCAAGGAGCAGATCCGCGCCATCGTCATGCAGCACGCCGATGCCGCCAAACGCGCGATCCGCGCCGGCTTCGACGGCACCGAAGTCACGAGCTTCATGGGCTACCTGCTCGCGAACTTCAACTCGCGCTTCACCAACCAGCGCACCGACGAATACGGCGGCTCGATCGAGAACCGCGGCCGCTTCATGCGCGAGCTGATCGACTCGATCAAGCAGGCCACCCCCGAGCATCCGCTCGTCGTGCGCCTGAACGGTGCCGAGCTGATGGACCGCTGGGGCGGCAACAGCGAGGACGAGTGCTTCGAGCTGATGCAGCAGGCGGTCGACTGCGGCGTCGACATGATCTCGGTGACGGTCGGCTGGCAGGAGGCGCCCGAATCGTCGATCGGCCGCGACGTCGCGCCTGGCCACTGGAACTACCTCTCGGCGAAGGCGAAGAAGCTCTTCCCGAACACGCTGATCACCTTCGGCAACCGCCTGCCCGACCCGGTCATGGCGAACCAGTGCATCGCCGACGGCGTCTTCGACTACTGGGAAGTGTGCCGCCCGATGCTCGCCGACCCCGAGCTGCTGCACAAGGCGGCCGAGGACCGGCTCGACGAGGTGCGCCGCTGCATCGGCTCGCTGAACTGCCTGTCGCGGCTCTTCCGCGATCTGCCCTACACCTGCGCGATGAACCCCACGCTGGGCCACGAGGTCGAGCCGGAATACCACGTCACGCCCGCGGCGGTGAAGAAGAAGATCATGATCATCGGCGCCGGCCCAGCCGGGATGGAGGCCGCGATCACTGCGAAGCGTCGCGGCCATGACGTCACCGTGTTCGAGAAGGGCGACCGCATCGGCGGCAGCCTCGTCGGCTACGCGTCGAACGACCTCGCGCGGCCCGACGACCTGATCTCGGTGATCAAGTACTACGAGACGATGGCGCGCAAGATGGAGATCGACGTGCGCTTCAACACCGAGGCCAACGCCAAGTTCATGCGCAGCATCCTGCACCAGTTCGACGTGTGCATCGTCGCCGCCGGCTCGCGCACCGACATGAACGCCTACCGCCATATCCCGGGCCACGACAAGCTGGTCGACGCCCTCGACGTCGCGACCGGCAAGGCGAAGCCGGGCAAGCGCATCGTCATGGTCGGCGCGGGCAAGATCGGGCTCACGCTCGCCGAGTCGCTGTGCAAGCAGGGCCACGAGGTGGTCATCGTCGAGGAGGACAAGCGCATCGCCGGCGACGTCATGCCGTCCTTCAAGTGGCGCCACTCCGCGTGGATCGAGGAGCTCGAGATCCGCACGCTGACGTCGTCGATGCTCGTCGGCGTCACGGGCGAGGGCGCGATGATCCGCAACGCGAAGGGCGAGGAGACTTTCGTCGAGGCCGACACGGTGCTCGTATCCGGGCCCCGCAAGGCGAACCACGACCTCTTCCACGAGTTCCAGTGGATGGTGGACGAGCTGCACGGCGCCGGCGACGCGGTTATACCGCGCGGACTCGACGCATCGATCCACGAGGGGTATCGGCTCGGCGTGCGGATCTGAGCACTCGATGAACAGGCGGCCGCCGGATGGCGGTCGCATCACCCCCAACACCGAGGAGAACGAGACATGCAATTCCTGCAACCGCCCGGCTGGGTTCGCCCGAAAGGCTATTCGAACGGCGTCGTCACGAGCGGCCGCATGGTATTCGTCGCCGGCCAGGTCGGCTGGGACGAGAACGAGAAGTTCCAGACCGACGACCTCGTCGGCCAGGCCCGCCAGGCGCTGACCAACATCGTCGCGATCCTCGCGCAGGCCGACGCGCAGCCGTCGAACATCGTGCGCATGAACTGGTATCTCGGCGATGCGGCCGAGTACAACGCGCGCCTCGCCGAGATCGGCGCGGTCTACCGCGAGCTGATCGGCAAGCACTTCCCGGCGATGACGGCCCTGCAGGTCGCCGGCTTCGTCGAGCACGGCGCGAAGATCGAGATCGAAGTGACGGCGATGTTGCCGGCCTAGGAGCACGCGATGGAAACGGCCGTTGAGGTGCTCGACTGCACGGCGTGGAAGGCGATGCTGGATCGCGAGGGGCTCGCGGCGGCCGACGCGTCCGTCGGCGTGCTGACGAAGGACGATTTCTCCGCGCGCAGCGGCCGGGTCCTCGTCTGGCGGGGCACCGCGTCCGGCGCCAGCGTCGCGCTGCGCGACTTCCGCGGAGACTTCGATGCCGACGTCGCGATGCTGCTCGTCGCCGATGGCGATGCGCTCGCCGCGGTGCTGGAGCAGGGCCTCGCGGAGGTGCCCCAGCTCGTGCGTCGCGGCCGGCTCCATCCCTACATGCTGAGGTCCCTCGACGGGCTGGAGGCCGCCGGCCTCGCGGACTTCGTCGAGGACTTCGGTCTGGTCTTTCCACGCCATTGAGCGGGGATGCGGTCGTGTCCGGCGCAAACCGTCGATCCCGCGCAAGGAGACTTCCGCCGCCGATGCGCCAGTGCACGAGAACGCCGACCTCCCACTGATTGAGACCTGCCCATGCCCCCGCCGCCCAGCCCGGACTTCGATGCGATTGACGCCGGCTCCCGCCCGGCGCTCGCACGCGCATTGACCGCGATCGAGAACGATCTCCCCGGTGCCGACGCCTTGCTCGCGTCGCTCGCCGGCCGGGTCGGGCGCGCGCACGTCATCGGCATCACCGGGGCGCCCGGCGCCGGCAAGTCAACCCTGATCAATGCCTTGCTCGGCGAGTTGCTCGCGCGGGACAGGCGCGTCGCGGTCGTCGCCGTCGACCCCTCCAGCCCGGTCAGCGGCGGCGCGCTGCTCGGTGACCGCGTGCGCATGGGCGCTCACGGCAGCGACGAGCGCGTCTTCATCCGCTCGCTGTCCTCGCGTGGCCAGCTCGGCGGTCTGTCCCGGAAGACGGCGCACGCGGTGGACCTCTTCGACGCGGCCGGCTTCGACGTCGTCGTCGTCGAGACCGTCGGTGTCGGCCAGTCCGAAGTCGAGATCGCCCAGCTCGCCGACACGCGCGTCGTCGTGTGCGCGCCCGGGCTCGGAGACGAGGTGCAGGCGATCAAGGCCGGCGTGCTGGAGATCGCGGACATCCTCGTCGTCAACAAGGCCGATTCGCCTGTCGCCGCGGCCACGGTGCGCGACCTTGAAGCACGCGGCGGGGCACACGGTCCGGGCTGGGAGGTGCCCGTGCTGACGACGGTGGCGACGAGCGGCGACGGCGTGGCCGCGCTGGCCGATCGCATCGACGAACACGCGCGGGTCGCGGGCGTCGGTCGACGGCGGAACGCGGCCGCGGTTGCAGCGCCGTCGGCGCCGGCAACGGACGACCAGCTCTTCGCCCAGGTTGAGCGCTGGCGGGCGGACGGCCGCGGCGTCGCGCTCGCGACGGTCGTGCGAACCTGGGGTTCGTCGCCGCGCCCCGAGGGCAGCCACCTGGCGGTGGAGCAGGGCGGCTCCTTCGTCGGCTCGGTCTCCGGCGGCTGCATCGAGGGCGCGGTCATCGGCGAGGCACAGGATTCGATCGCCGACGGCAAGGCCCGGTTGCTGGAATTCGGTGTCAGCGACGAGCAGGCGTGGGAAGTGGGGCTGGCGTGCGGCGGGCGCGTGCAGGTGCTCGTCGAGCGCGTCGATGACGAGCTGTTCGGCCCGCTGCTGGCGACACGGCGCGCGAAGCGGCCGGTCGCGCTCGTCACCCGGCTCGCCGACGGCGCACACGCGCTGGTTTTCGACGACGCGGTCGCGGGCGAGCTCTCGCTCGATGACGTCCAACTTGCCGAGACGCGCGCCCGCCTCGCGGCCAATCGCAGCGGTGCGCTCGCCGCGGGGGACGCGAATAAGGGCGCGAACGAGGGGGCGCTCTTCGTGCGCTGCCACGTCGGCGCCCCGCGCATGATCATCGTCGGTGCGGTGCACATCACCCAGGCGCTCGCGCCGATGGCCGCGATCGCTGGCTTCGACGTCGTGGTCGTCGACCCGCGCCGCGCATTCGCCACGCCCGAACGGCTGCCGAATGTCGAGGTGTCGACCGAATGGCCCGACGAGGCGCTCGAACGCCTGCAGCCCGATGCCCAGACCGCCGTCATCACGCTGACGCACGACCCCAAGCTCGACGATCCCGCGCTGACCATCGCGCTCGCGAGCCCCGCTTTCTACATCGGCTCGCTCGGCAGCACGCGCACGCACGCGAAGCGCGTCGCGCGGCTCACCGAGGCGGGACTTGGCGAGGCGATTCCGCGCATCCGCGCGCCGGTCGGCCTCGACCTCGGCGGCCGCGCTCCGGCCGAGATCGCGGTCGCGATCCTCGCCGAGGTCATCCAGACGAGGCACCAGCAATGATCTTCGACGAATTTCCCCTCGCCGCCGCGCAAGGCGTGATGCTCGCCCACACGCTGAAGCTCGGCGGGCGCACGCTGAAGAAGGGCCGCGTGCTGTCCGCGCTCGATCTCGATCTGCTCGACGACGAGGGTTTCTCGACCGTCACCGGCGCGCGGCTCGATCCGGACGACGTCGCCGAGGACGCCGCAGCCGAGGAACTCGCCGCCCTGCTCGTCGGCCCCAACACGGAGACACGCCCGCCGCGCGCCGGCCGCTGCAACCTGCACGCGTCGGCATCCGGCGTGCTGCGCATCGACGCCGAACGCATCGACCGCATGAACCTGCTCGACGAGGCCATCGCGATCGGAACGCTGCCCCGCCATGCCGTCGTGCGTCCCGGTCAGGTCGTCGCCACCATGAAGATCATCCCCTTCGCCGTGCCGCGCCGCCTGCTCGATGCCTGCCGCGAAATCGCTGGCGGTACGCCGCCGATCGCCGTGGCCGAACTCAAGCCCTGCCGCGCCGCGCTGATCCAGACCGAACTGCCGGGCATGAAGGACTCGATCTTCGCGGCCACGGCGAAGGTCACGCGCGACCGGGTCGAGGCGCTCGGCGGCCGGCTCACGCTCGCGCTGCGCGGTCCCCATCGACGCGACGCCCTCGACTCCATGCTGCACCAGGCGCTGGCGGCCGGCTGCGAGCTCGTGATGGTGTGCGGCGCCACCGTCGCCAAGGACCGCAACGACATCGCCCCCGCCGCGGTCACGGCGGTGGGTGGCACGATCGAGCATTTCGGCATGCCCGTCGAGCCCGGCAACATGCTCGTGCTCGGTCGCATCGGCGCCGTGCCCGTCGTGATCCTCCCCGGCTGCGGCCGCTCGCGAAAGAGCAACGGCCTCGACCTCGTCCTGCCTCGGCTGATGGCGGGCATCCCCCCGACACGCGAAGACATCATGCGCATGGGCGTCGGCGGCCTGATCCGCAGCGCGCCCGAGGAGGGCGACGACGCGAAGCCCGACGATGACGGGGCCCGCGGCCCCGCACGAGCTGCCGCCCACGTCGTGAACCGAAGCGGGACGTCTACAGTCCGATGATCGAAGCCCTCTACAACAAAGGCATCCGCGAGCTCGCCGACGCCGCCCACGGCGCCGGCCGGCTCGCTGCACCGACGGGCTCGGCGCTGCGCGACAGCCCGATGTGCGGCGACCGCGTGCGGATGGACGTCGAACTCGTCGACGGCCGCATCACGGCGCTCGCGCACGAGGTCAAGGGATGCCTGCTGTGCCGCGCGTCGGCATCGCTGATCGGCCTGCATGCGGTCGGCAGCACGCCGGCCGAGGTCGAACGGCTGCGCGCGCGCATGGCGGCGATGCTCACCGCGGGCGAGGTGTCCGGAATGCCCGAGGGCGCCGACGAGATCGCGCTGTTCGCGCCGGTGCAGGGCTACCGCAGCCGCCACGGCTGCGTGATGATCGCCTTCGAAGCCCTGACGATCGCCCTCGCTGCGGGCTGACACGCCCCTTCTGTTGCGGGATGTCCTGCACATTCCTTTCGGCGACGTCTTTCTCGTCGACGGCGCTTGCTGTGGTCTGCGTGGCTTATGCCCCGTTCCCCGCGTGCAGCTCAGCAAGAATGTCCAGGAAAAGCTCTGCGCGACGTGTGAGCGGGCGTGAGGCCTCGGTAATGGCACAGATCGAATTGCGATAGGACGGGCTATCGGGAAGGGCGCGCATTGGGTACCGCTGGGCGACGAGGTCCGCATAGTGCTCCGGCAGCAGTCCGGCATAATTGCCGGTGGCCACCAGCAGGCCAATCGCTTCCAATCCGCCCGCATCGGGGCCGCGCGCGAAGCCGTGGTCCGCCAGTGCCGCCTCGACAAACGGGTGGGGGCGGTACACGAGGGGCCGATCCTCGCGCCGCTCGGGCGCACTTTCGGTCGCAGCGTAGACGCGGTGAGTCTCTACGAACAGCGCCTGGTAGTCGAACATTCGTTCCTTCGCGTACATCCCTCGGATCGCGATCTCGACGCGGCGCTCGCGTAGCGCTTGGTTGAGATTGGCGAAGGTCATCACCGTCACGTGCGGTCGGACGTCTGGAGCCCGGCGCGCAAGCTCGCGCAAGGCTTCGGGGATCCGGCAGTCTCGGTGTGTGATCAGGTGTTCCACCATGCCTATTTCGAGCGAGCCCGATAGCACTCCGCGGACTGCATCGATCTCGGGCCGAATGCGCTCGAGCGACTTCAACGCGTTGGAGGCGAGCTCGAGCGCGACCATCCCAGCGGAGCTCAGCTTGAATCCTGAGGGGCCACGTTCGCACAGACGCACGCCGAGTCTCTCCTCGACCTCCCGCACATGCCGGCTGATCGAGGCTTTCGACATGTTCAGGCGATCCTCGGCGGCTGCAAAGCCGCCGGCCTCGGCCACGGCGCAGAAAACGCGCAGCGAGCGCAGGTCTCGTTCGGTGAAGGGCGGTCTGGGCATGGCATGAGAAAAGGTATTGAATTTTGAAACCATACCACTATAAAAATCATTTTTCATTGCCATTTGCGGCGACTAAAGTCACTTTCGTCGGCAGACCAATCACTAGAAGGAGGAGACGATGAAGATGATTTCAAGCAGGCGCCGCGCAATGCAGGGGGCGATCGCTTTCGCCGTCATGGCCTGTGTCCCGGCGATGGGCTGGGCAGAGGGCGGATCCCTCACGGATATCAAGAAGCGGGGGCAGCTGACCGTGGGCACCGAAGCTGCATATGAGCCCTACGAGTTCGTCGAGGACGGGAAGGTCGTTGGCTATGGTCGTGACATTCTCGAACACATGGCTGGCAAGCTCGGCGTGAAGCTCGTGCAGCTGAACCTGCCCTTCCAGGGCCTGCTGCCGGGCCTGATGTCGCGCAAGTTCGATTTCGTGGCGACCAGCGTCGGCATCACCGAAGAGCGCGCCAAGCGCTTTGCGTTCAGTGCGCCGGTGGGAATCGTGCACTCCATGCTCGCGGTAAAGGCGTCGAATGGCGCGATCGCGAAGCCGGAGGATGCGGTAGGCAAGACGGTCGGCACGCAGATGGGCTCGATGGCGCAGCCGATGATCCAGGATTTCGAGCGCGAGCTGAAGGCGAAGCAGGGAAAGGGCTTTGCCGAGCTGAAACTGTTCCAGGGCTATCCCGACGTCGGCGTGGCGCTGAGCAACGGTACGCTCGACATCGGCGTCGTGCCGTCGAACGTGTTGTCCGTACAGATGCGCCGTCAGCCGGGCGTGTTCCGCACGATCGGCGAGGTCGGGCAGCCGCGGCTGCTCGCGTGGGTCGCACATCCCCAGGATCCGGAAATCCGTACTTTCATCAACCAGACGCTCGCGGAACTTCGGGAGAGCGGCAAGCTCGCCGAACTGCAGAAGAAGTGGTTCGGCGCGCCCCTTGACCTGCCGACGACGGGCTACCTGCCTGCCGGCGCACTCTGAGCGGTGCCGTCATGATTGACTGGCTTACCGCGGACAGCGCCCTCATGCCGTTCTTCGACGGTCTGATCGAGGGTGCGGGCAACACCCTGCTCTCGAGCGGGGCCGCCTTCGCGATCGGACTCGCGCTGGGCGTCGTGGTGCTCGCGCTGCGGGTGGCCGGCGGGCCGCTCGGGCGCGTTGCCGTCATCGTGTACGTCAGCGCGATGCGCGGCACGCCGCTGCTGGTGCAGTTGCTGATCGCGTACTACGTGCTGCCGTCGCTGCTCGGGATCTCGATCTCGCCGCTCGCGGCGGGCGTCCTGGCGCTGGCCCTAAATACCACGGCCTATGTCAGCGAGATCCTGCGCGCCGCGCTGTCGACGATCCCCGCAGGCCAGACCGCGGCGGCGCGCGCGCTGGGCATGCGGCCGTGGCAGTGCTGGCTGCACGTGCTGTTGCCGCAGATGTTCCATCGCGCGCTGCCGCCGCTGACCAACGAGTTCACGGTGCTCCTGAAGGCGTCGTCGCTGTTGTCCCTGATCGCCGTGTCGGAACTTGCGACCGTTGCGCGCAACGCGACGCTGCAGAGCGATCTGCCGCTGCAGGTGTTTGCCGCGACCGCGGCCGTCTATTTCCTGATGCTGTGGTGCGCCTCGACGATCTCCCGCAGCGTCGAGCGCCGCTTTGCGAGACTTCTCCCCAATGTCCATTGATTTCGACATCGTCGCGCAGGCGACACCCGCCTTGCTGCAGGGCCTGAAGGTGACGGCGACAGTCAGCATGGTCGGCATTCCGCTGGGCATCCTGGCCGGCACGGTCGCCGCTTATATGGCCGATTCCGCGTCCAGGCCGCTGCGCATGCTGGCGCTCGGTTACGTCGAGCTGGTGCGCAACATCCCCTTCCTGATTCTGGTGTACCTGTCGTTCTTCGGCCTGCCCAAGCTGGGGCTGCTGGTGTCCGCATTCGGCATCGCGATCGGGGCGACCGCGTTCTACACCGGCGGCTACTTCTGCGAAATCCTGCGTGCCGCCTTACGCAGCGTGCCGCGGGGGCAGGTCCGTGCGGCGTTGTCGTTGGGCATGACCGGGTGGCAGGTGCAGCGCCATGTTGTCGTGCCGCAGATCTTCGGCTTCCTCATACCGCCCTCGGTCAGCCTGACGATCATGATGTTCAAGGACTCCGCCGTGTTCTCGGTGATGAGCCTGCCCGAGCTCACCTACCAAAGCAACCTGATGACTGCCGACACCTTTGCCTACCTGGAAGTCCTCACCACCACCGCGCTGATCTACTGGGGCTGCAGTGCAGTCTTCGACGCCTTCGGCCACGCGATGGAAACGCGCGTCCGTCGCTGGAGCCATCGCTGAGCGCCGCCCCTCACAACCCCGACAGGAAACCAAACATGGAACAATTGACCGTAGCGCCTCGTAGTGGGCACAAGACCTTGCTCTACTCGGAACTCGTCACCGACCTGAGTGCTCTGCGCGCCGACATTGCCGTACTGGGCATGCCGTTCGGCTCGGCCTACGGGCCGCGCGCCTTCACCAACGACCAGAGCAATGCGCCGCAGGCGATCCGCGAGGTCACCGACCGTATCGTGCGCGCCCCCGAGCACTACGATTTCGACATCGACGGCCCGCTGCTGCAGGGGCGTTCGGACATCCGCTTCGTCGATTGCGGCGACGTGCTGCCCGACCTGGCGAAACCCGGCGACCACTATCGGCGCGTAGAGCTGGCTGTGCGCCAGATCCTCAAGGGCGGCGGCCTTCCGATCGTGCTCGGGGGCGATCACGGCATCACGACGCCGGTGCTGCGTGCGTTCAGCGAGGTGGGGCCGATCACGCTCGTGCATATCGACGCGCATCTGGACTGGCGCGACGACGTCAACGGTGTGCGCGAGGGCCTGTCGAGCCCGATCCGCCGCGCCTCGGAGATGCCGCATGTGGCGCGCATCGTGCAGATTGGGCTGCGTGCGCAGGGAAGCGCGCGGCCGGAGGAGTTCGAGGTCGCACGCCGCTACGGCGCCGAACTCGTGACCGCCTATGAGTTGCACGAGGTTGGCATGGACGCGGTGCTCGAGCGTATCCCGGACGGTGGGAACTACTACCTGACGATCGACGCCGACGGCCTCGACCCCACCATCATGCCGGCGGTCGATGGCCCGGCACCGGGCGGCGTCACTTTCGTGCAGGCGCGCAAGCTGATCCACGGCCTCGTGAGGAAGGGGCGCGTGGTCGGCATGGACATCGTCGAAATCCAGCCATCGAAGGACAACGCCTCGAAGCTCACCTGCGTCACGGCGGGACGCCTGATCGTGAATCTGATCGGTGCCGCGATCCGCGCAGGCTATTTCGACAAATGAGCGGACATGTGGAGGAGACCGCCGAGATGATTCAGATCAACAACATCGGCAAGTGGTACGGCAATTTCCAGGTGCTCGACGGCTGCACCACGCGTGTGCGCAAGGGCGAGGTCGTAGTGGTCTGCGGGCCGTCGGGTTCCGGCAAGAGCACGTTGATCAAGACCGTGAATGCCTTGGAGCCGATCCAGCAGGGCGACATCGTCATCGACGGCATTGCGATATCGGACCGCAAGACTAGACTACCCCGGCTGCGCGCGCAGGTTGGCATGGTGTTCCAGCACTTCGAGCTTTTCCCGCACCTGAACGTCACCGAAAACCTGACGCTCGCGCAGGTCAAGGTGCTGGGGCGCGAGACTGGTGAGGCCAGGGAGCGCGGGCTGCGCATGCTCGACCGTGTCGGCCTGCTTGCCCACAAGGACAAATTTCCGGGGCAGCTCTCCGGCGGCCAGCAGCAGCGCGTCGCCATTGCACGGGCGTTGGCGATGGACCCAATCGTGATGCTGTTCGACGAACCGACCTCGGCGCTCGACCCCGAAATGGTCGGCGAAGTGCTCGACGTGATGGTGCAGCTCGCGGACGAAGGCATGACGATGATGTGTGTCACGCACGAGATGGGCTTCGCGAAAAGAGTCAGCGATCGGGTGATCTTCATGGATCAGGGCAAGATCGTCGAGGACTGTCCGACGACGGACTTCTTCGGCGAGTCCGAGGCGCGCTCGCCGCGGGCGAAGGAGTTCCTATCGAAGATCCTTCAGCACTGACCGGGAGCTGACCGTGAGCGAGCCAAGAAGGGATCGGAGGTCGACGGGCGGACGCCCTCGCGTGGTGGTGCTGGGCACTGGCGGTACGATCGCATCATCTGCCGACAGTGCGACGCAGTTGCACGACTACCGCGTGACCGCGGGGGTGGAAGACATGTTTACTGCGATACCCGAACTGCATGCGCTCGCCGACCTGCGCGCCGTGAATTTGCTGCAACTCGACAGCCATGCGATAGACAGTGCGGCACTGTTGACGATCGCCCGCCGTGTCGCCAAAGAGCTCGCAGACCCCGAGGTGGATGGCCTGATCGTCACCCATGGCACCGACACGCTGGAGGAAACCGCCTACTTCCTCAACCTTGTGCTCAAGAGCACGAAGCCCGTGGTGGTGGTCGGGGCCATGCGTCCCGCCAGCGCCCTGAGCGCCGACGGTCCGCTCAACCTCTACAACGCGGTGCGCGTCGCCCTTGCGCCCGCCGCGCATGGCAAGGGGGTTCTGGTCGTGATGAACGACCGTTTGTTCGCCGCGCGTGACGTTGCAAAGGCGCATACCACCGCAGTCGAAGCCTTTGAGGCGGCTGAGGAGGGATGCCTGGGAAGGATTGCCTGCGGCGGGATCCATCTCTTCCATGCGCCGCTGCGTCTGCATACGGCAGCGACGTCGTTTTCGCTCGACCGACTCGCGGAGCTTCCGATGGCGGACATCATCTTCGACCATCAGGGCGCGGGGATTCACCACTACCACGCCGCGATCGACGCGGGTGCCCGAGGTATCGTCCTCGCCGCCACGGGGAACGGCAGCCTGTCACCGAGCGCCCGCTTGGGGGCCGAATTGGCAGCCCGTGCGGGTGTCGCCTTCGTTCGGTCAAGTCGGGTCGGCCGAGGGATCGTCACCCCGTCATTCGATGATGAAACCCTCGGGATGGTCGCAGCTGGATCGCTCAATCCGCAGAAGGCTCGCATCCTGCTGATGCTCGCATTGACTCAGAGCCACGAGCTTCACCACCTGCGCTCTTGTTTTGAGCGCTATTAACGCAGTGTGTAGCCAGGTGCTGGGGAGTGTCGCGTCCTAGGGCGTGCCGGTCTTGCGCGGGAGGCTGGGCCTCGCCAGCAGCGCTCCGAACCTGGACAAGTAGGTCGCGAACGCCGCCGCCCACAGCAGCGCGGCCGCCGCGATCGCCAAGGAGCGGACTTGGGGCATCGACAGCGTGAGCCGCGCGATCGCTGCGGCGAACACGAGCGCGCAGGCGACCCGCATGGCCGTCGGCAGCTTGAGCGGGCGGCCGGTGTGGCGGAGGCTTACGCGGGTCATCAGGCCGAGCATCATCATGCCGAGGCTGCCGACCGTGAAGGCGTGTAGCCATGCGGTGTCGGAAACGAGGCCGGTGAGCGCCGCGAGTGCCTTGAGGGCGAAGGCGAGGATCAGCCAGGCGAAGCCGAGGTGCATGACGAGGAGGAGGGGGACGTCGGCCACGCGCCAGCCTTGCCAGCGGCCGACGCGCCAGGCATGGACGAGGGTGCAGGCGAGGGCGGCGAGGCCGATCCATCGGGCCGGCGCACCGGCGAGGTCGAGCGCGGCGAGCGCGACGACGAGGCCGACGGCGGTGACATCGAGCCACATCCGGAACGGCGCCTGTTCCCCGCGCCCTTTTTCGCGCAGCGCGTTGCCGGTGAAGATCGGCGTGAGCACGCCGCCCTTGAGCACGTAGAGCGTGAGAATCGTATAGACGCCGCCGTGCAGGGCGAGCGTGGCCAAGGCCGGATTGCCAGCGCTGATGCTGAGATGAAAGGCGAGGTTCGCGGTGAAGAAGGCCGCGAGAACCGGGAGCAGCAAGAGGTACAGGCGGTTCGCCGCGCGCAGCAGTTGCGGTGCGACGGTCGCGAACACCAGCGGAAACAGCAGGCAATCGGCCACCGCTGCGATGCCGGCGGGTAGCAGTGGCAGGGCCCAGAAGGCGAGGCGGCCTGTGAGCCATGCGGCGACGATGAGGGCGAGGCGGGGGCCGTGGATCTCGTCGGTGCCGGCCCAGCTGGGCAGCGCGGTGAGCACGATGCCGAGGATGATCGCGGTCGAGAAGCCGAAGACCATCTCGTGACCGTGCCACAACGCCGCCGGCATGTCGCCGACCGGTCCGCTCCACCAGCCGGACCAGGCGCCGAGCCAGGCGCCCATCAGCAGGGGGGCGTACAGCGTGCCGAGCAGGAAGAAGGGGCGGAACGCGCTCACCCATAGCGCTCCGGGAAACACGCGGGACGCGGTCGCGGTCATTTCGTTGGCCGTGAAATTGTTTTGACCGCTTCAGTCTAGGGGCGATACGGGTCGGAGTTTCTGTCCGGCGTCAAAGGTGGGGAGGGTTGCGGCGGACATTTTTGCCTCGCGCAGGATGATTCTCCGCGCGCAAGCGTTCGCATGCGGGAGTGCCGGGGTTTGCCCGGCCGGATGACGACGGGCCCGCGCACGGAGGTTCCGTGACGCGGGCCCGTTGCGGCCGCTTCGCAGGGCGAGGTCGGGCGGCGGCTTACTTCGCCAGCGTCCAGGCGCCGTCCCTGACGGCGATGAGCACGCGGCCGCGTTCGTCGAAGCCGCTGTGGTCGGTGGCGCTCATGTTGTAGATGCCCTGGGTGCCGACGAGCTCGCGGGTCTGCTCGAGGCTGTCGCGCAGCGCGGCGCGGAACTCCTTCGTGCCGGGTTTGGCGACTTTCGCCGCGGCGGGGATCGCCTGTTGCAGCAGCAGGCCGGCGTCGAAGACGTTGGCGCCGAAGGTCGCGGGCTTGGTGCCGTGCGCCTTCTCGTAGGCGGCGATGTATTCGCTGGCGATCTTCTTCGACGGGTGGCTGTCGGCGATCTCGGGCAGCACCAGCATCAGGCTCGCGGCGAGGATCGTGCCCTCGACCTTCTTGCCGCCGAGCTTGAGGAAGTCGGGCAGGGCGGCGCCGTGGGTCTGGTAGATCTGGCCCTTGTAGCCTTGCTCGACGAGCGTGGTCTGCGGCAGCACCGCCGGGCCGCCGGCGGCGGCGACGAGCACTGCGTCGGGTTTCGCGGCGAGGATCTTCAGGCTCTGGCCGGTGACCGACGCGTCCTGGCGCTGGAAGCGCTCGTTGGCGACGATCTTCATGCCGTTCTTTTCGGCGAGCGCCGAGAACACCTTGTACCAGTTCTCGCCGTAGGGGTCGCCGACGCCGATGAAGCCGACCGTCTTCACGCCGGCCTTCACCATGTGGCCGACGAGCGCGCGGGCGATGATGTCGTCGTTTTGCGTGGTCTTGAACACCCACTTCTTCTTGTCGTCCATCGGTGTCACGACGGCGGCGGTGCCGACCGGCGCGAGGAGCGGCACGCCGGCGTCGGCGACGAACTGGATCACGCCCATCGCGTTGGGCGAGCCGGAGGGGCCGATGATCGCGTCGACGTTCTGCTCCGAGATCAGCTTCTTCACCGCTGTGACCGACGCGGTGGGATCGCTCGCGTCGTCGAGCGGGATGTACTCGACGCTGAGATCGCCGATCTTCGCCGGCAGCAGCGGCACGGTGTTCTTCTGCGGGATTCCGACCAGCGCGGTCGGGCCGGTCGCCGACGACACGACGCCGATCTTCACCTGGGCGAGGGCGGACTGCGACGCGAAGGCGGCCAATGCGATGGCGAGGGTGGTGGCAGCTTTGTTCAGCTTCATCTTTCGTCTCCGTGGGGGCGGTGCTTGGGGTGAGGGCGCCTTACGGCGTCTGGTTATGGGGTGGCATCAGATCGTCAGTGTGCCGACGCTCGCGCCGCCGCAAACGTACAAGGTCTGGCCGGTCACGAAGCTGTTCGCGGGGTCGGCGAAGAACATCACGGCGCGGGTGACGTCGTCGGGGCGGCCGATGCGCCCGACCGGGATGTTCGCGGCGAGCTTGTGCTCGCGCTCGCTGCCCGCGGGGACGACGTCGTGGAACATGTCGGTGGCGATGGGGCCGGGGGCGACGACATTCACGGTGATGCCGTGCGGCGCGAGTTCGAGCGCCCAGGTCCGCGCCATGCCGATCATGCCGGCCTTGGTCGCCGAATACGCGGTGCGTGTGGCAAGACCCAGCGCGCCGCGCGAGGACATCAGCACGACGCGGCCGAAGCTGCGCGCCCGCATGCCGGGCAGCGCCGCCTGCATCAGGCTGATCGCGGCGCCGAGGTGGATCTGCGTGAGGCCGTGCAGATCGTCCTGCGTGACGTCGGGCAGGAGCTTCGGCCAGATCACGCCGGCGTTGTGGATGAGGTGGCTCACCGGGAAGTCGCGTGCGATCTCCTGCGCGGCGGCTTCGGTCGCGGCTGCGTCGAGGAGGTCGACCTGGAAGTTCGTCAGCCGCGGGTGCGTCCAGTCGGCGGCGCGGCGGGCGACGGAAACCACTTCGTAGTCCTCGTCCAGCATGCGCCGGCAGATATCGGCACCGATGCCGGCGCTGCCGCCGGTGACGATCGCGACACGTCTTTCGCTCATCGTCATGTCCTCAGGTGCGCGGGGTCAGCGCGAGCACGCGCAGCGGGCTGCCGGAGCCGTTGCGGATCTTCAGCGGCGCGGCGAGGATCAGCGCGCCCTGGGGCGGCAGCTGGTCGAGATTCGTCAGGCACTGCAGGCCGTAGCGGTTGTTGCCGTGCATGAAGTAGTGGCACGGGTAGGGCGGGTTGAGGTGATGCGCCTGGCCGGCGTCGGTGCCGATCGATTCGGTGCCGAAGCCGTGCACGTTGCGTTCGCGGATCAGCCAGGGCACGACCTCGGCGTCGGGGCCCGGCGAATGCGCGCCGTCCTCGGCCATGTTCAGGTATTCCTTCGCGCCGCTGCGCTTGGACCAGTCGGTGCGCAGCAGCACCCACGAGCGCTCGGGGATGCGGTCGTGCTGCGCCTCCCACTTCTCGACAAAGTCGATCGTGAGGAGGAAATCGGGATTCTTCGCGGCCTCGGCGGAGACGTCGATGACGCAGGCGGCGGCGATGAAGTTCTCGACCGGGATCGAGTCGACGGCGTTGTTCGGCTGGTCCTTGCCGGTGACCCAATGCACCGGGGCATCAAAGTGCGTGCCGGTATGTTCCGAACACGAGAAATTGTTCCAGTACCAGGCCGGACCGCGCTCGTCGTAGCGCGAGATCTCCTCGATGCGGAAGGGCCACGCCTGGCCGAGTTCCGGCGGCAGGACGATGGTCGGGAATTCCGGCGTCAGGGTTTGCGTGAGATCGACGAGTCGGATGCGGCCGGACAGCAGCTCGGCCATGAACTGCGCGAGGAGGGCGGTGCTCACGTGGGGGTCTCCTTGGGTGGGTGGGGTGCCCTTACGGGTCTGTCGTTGTGTGTCGTGGCGCAATCAGCCGCCGAGTTCGCGTTCGACGGCCTTGTGGTTGTCGCGCAGGCGCGCCCGCAGCTCCTCGGCGACGTCGCCGACGTAGAGGTCTTCGACGCCATCGCGCAGACCGCGGACGACCGAGGCGGCGACCGCGGACGGCGCGAGCTTCGGGGGCGGGGTCAGCTGCTCCCATTCGTCGTCGATCGGGCCGGGGAAGACGTTCACGACCCGTATGCCGGCGCCGGCGAACTCGGCACGCAGGGTGAGGGCGGCGGACAGGGCGGCGGCCTTCGACGCCGACCACGCGCCGCGCGCGGGCAGGGCCGCAAGCGCATGGATCGACAGCAGATTCACCCACGCGACCGCGCCGTGCGTGCCGTCGGCTGCGCGGAAGCACATCGTCGGGCCGAAGGCCTGCGCGAGTCGCATCAGGCCGAGCACGTTGACGTCGAAGGCGTCGCGCGCGAGCCCGACGTCGCGGGCGTGCATGACCCCGCCATCGCGCAGGTGGTCGGCGGTGTTGATGAGGATCTCGACCTTGGCGCCGATCGACGCGGCGAGCCGGTCGACCGAGTCGGTGTCGGTGACGTCGAGCGCGACCGGCTCGATGCGCGGGTCGGAGGCGACAAAGGCGTCGAATCCGGCATCGGCCTTCCACGTCGCCGGATCGCCGACGAAGACGGTCGACGCGCCGGCGTCGAGCAAGGCCTTGACCATTGCGCGGCCGAGCGTGGAGCGTCCGTCGGTGACGAGCACGCGGCGGTGCTTCGGGTCGCAGTGGGTCTCGCGCAGTTGGGGCGAATCGTTCATGTTCGGGGTGTCCTCCACGGGCAGCGCGTGCAGCACGGCTTGGCCGCTACGGTCGAGTTTCAGGGCGAGGCGCACGCGGCCGGCTTCGTGGCAGTCTTCATGCACGTGCGCGACCACCGAGGGGCCGGCATCCATCTTCACGGTGCCGACGCGCCACGGCAGGCGCTCGCGGAAATAGGCATCGTTGCTGTGGCGCAAGGTCGTCGTCGCGATCAGCGCGCCGCCGTTGGCGACTTCGCACCAGTCGAGCCGTTCGGACAGGCAGCTGACGCAGACTTCGCGCGGCGGGTATTGCACGGCGCCGCAGTCGGCGCAGGCCTGCATCTCGAAACGCCCTTCGGCGGCTGCGCGGGCGAGGCCGAGGGCGCTGCGGCTACGCGATGCGGGCGGCAGCGTGGGTAGGCGCGTGCGTGCGACAGGGTTCTTCCGTTTCGGTTTGGGCGTGGCGTCGGTCATGCCGTCCCCCGTTCGAGGAGCGCGGCGCCGGAGCACAGGCCGCGGTCGTAGTTGATCATGCCGAAACCGGACACGAGGCCGACGCGCGCGTCCGCGACCTGCATGTCGCCCGCGGCGTTCGTGAGCTGGCGCAGGGCCTGCACGAGCCCCAGATAGCCCCCCGCCGCACCCGCCTGGCCGACCGAGAGCTGCCCGCCGGAGGTGTTGAACGGGAAGGAGCCGTCGATCGTGAAGCGGTGCTCGCGCACGAAGGCGGGTGCTTCGCCCTTCGCGCAGAAGCCGAGGTCCTCGAACTGCAGCATGTTGATCACCGGGTAGTCGTCGTAGGTCTCGACGAAGTCGACGTCCGCGGGCGGGACGCCGGCGTGCTCGTACAGCGCATCGCGGTCCATCGCCCAGCCGCCGCGGAACTGGATCGGGTCGTCGGGGTAGGCGTTGTGGCGTTCGATGGTCGAGCGGATGCGCACGCCCGGCAGTTTCAGGGCGCTTGCCCGTTCCTCCGTCATGATGAGGAAGCCTTCGGCGCCGGCGCAGGGCATCACGCAGTCGAAGAGATGGATGGGGTCGGTGATCGGCCGCGCGTCGAGGTATTGCGCGAGGGTCAGCGGTTTCCTCATCAGCGCATGCGGGTTCCTCAGCGCGTTGTCGCGCTGCGCGACGCAGAGCTTGCCGAAGTCCTCGCGCGTGGCGCCGTATTGCCGCATGTAGTGGTCGGTCAGCAGCGCGAAGCTCGCGTTCGGCCCGCCGGCGCCGTAGGGATAGACGGCGTCCTGCGCGAAGCGCGAGAACTGGCTGACGGTGTGGCGGAAGGAGTCGACATGGTTGGTGTCGCCGGCGATGCAGGCGATGACTTCCGCGTCCCCGGCCTGCACCGCACGTGCGGCGCGCCGCAGCGCCACGACGCCGGACGCGCCCCCCATCGGGATGTGGTCGAGCCAGCGCGGGCTCATGCCGAGGTGCTGCATCAGGCCGACCGCGGTATCGGGGCCGAGCGTGAAGCTCGAGACGCACACGCCGTCGATGTCGGCCTTGGCGATGCCCGAGTCGCGGATCAGCGCAGCGAGGGCGCGGCCGAGCCACCAGTGCGCGGCGTGCGTCGAGTAGCGGGCATAGGGTACGGTGACGGGCACCGCGGCGACGACGCCGTCGTAGCTCTGGCGGCTCCTCATGTGGCCGTCTCCTGGCGCTTCTTCAGCGCGCAGGTATCGACGCACTCGGGCGCGCCGACGAGCGTGGGCGCCAGCGCCTTCAGTTCGCCGCGCTGGATCTTGTTCGTTGCCGTCAGCGGCAGGCTGTCCACGAAGGCGACATGCCCGGGCGCCTTGTAGTACGCCAGTTCGCCGAGCGTCCAGCGCACGAGTTCCTCGGCGGCGGCCTCCATCGCGCGGCGGTCGGCGAGCGGCTGCTGCGGCACGATGCAGGCCATGACTTCGTCGCCGCGCACGGGGTCGGGCACCGCGGCGACGGCGACCGCCTTCACGAGCGGATGCTGCTGCAGCACGCTCTCGACTTCGACCGCGGCGATGTTCTCGCCGCTGCGGCGGATGACGTTCTTCTTGCGATCGACGAAATGCAGATGGCCGTCGGCGTCGCGGCGCACGACGTCGCCGGTGTGGAACCAGCCGCCGGTCCAGGCCTCCGCGGTCGCGGCCTCGTCCTTCAGGTAGCCGGCGAGGAAGCCGTAGCGCGGATCGTCGCCGGCGTGGCGCACGAGCAGCTCGCCGGGTTCGTCGATGTCGGCGTCGCTTCCGTCTTCGGTCGCGATGCGGACTTCGACGTCGGACGCCTCCTTGCCGAAGCAGCTCGTGCCGACCTTGCGCGGCTCATGGTTCGCGATGACGACGGCGCCCGCGCCGGTCTCGGTCATCGCCCAGGCTTCGAGCAGCGGGAAGCCGAAGCGCGCCTCGAACGCCGCATGCAGCGTGCGATCGACGCCTGCGCCGAAGCCGAAGCGCACGGAATGGGCGCGGTCTTCGGGCGAGGCGTCGGCCTTCATGAGCATCGCCGGCATGACGCCGAGGTAATGCACGACGCTCGCGCGCGCCTCCCTGACGTTGGCCCACCAGCGCTTGGGGTGGAAGCGGTCGAGGGGGACGAGGCAGCCGCCGGTCATGAGCATGGCCATCGCGGAATACGCCATGGCATTCATGTGCACCAGCGGCAGCGGCGTGACCATGCGCTCTTCGCCGGGCATGAGGCGGGCGAGGCCGCCGATGTTGGCGTACCAGCGGCCGGCGTGCAGGAAGTAGCGGTTGGGCAGCATGCAGCCTTTGGGCCGGCCGGTGGTGCCGGAGGTGTAGAGCAGGGCGCATTCGGTGAGTTCGTCCAGCGCCGTGCCCGCGAGCGGCGCGGGGAAGGCGGCGGGCGGCGGCGTGTCGCCGTCGCTCATGATGCGAAGCGGCCGGCCGGCGCGTTCGGCTGCGGCGGCGAGATCTGCGTGGCGTTGCGGCAGCGCGACGGCGAGGGCGATTTCGGAGTGGCCGATGAGGTATTCGAGTTCGGCGGCGCGCAGGTCGGCGTTGATCGGGACGACGGAGACGCCCAGCGCGTTGAGTGCGAACCAGTGCAGGAAGAAGGCCGGGCGGTTTTCGAGCAGCAGGCCGACGCGGTGGCCGGTGCCGTAGCCGGCGGCGGAGTAGGCGTCGCGCAGGGCGTCGATGCGGTGCGCCGCGTCACGGTAGGCGAGTTCGCCGGGGGCGATGCCGTAGGCCGCGGCGGTGTCGGGCAGGATGCACAGGAAGGGGCGTTCGCCCCATTGCCCGGCGGCCGCGGTGAAGGCGTCGAAGACGGTGGCGGTCATGAAGGGGCTCACGTGGGGCTCACATGAAGAGCTGGATGTTGCCGAAGGCGGCGTCGCAATTGACGAGGTCGACGCGCTTGAGGCGGATCTTCAGCGCGCCTGCGTCTTCGACGAGGTGGTGCGTGGTCCAGCCGGCGAAGAGGGTCTGCTGGTCCTGGCGGGTTTCGACGTAGTGGAAGGCAGTGCGCACGATGTGTTCGCCGCCGGGGTCGGATGATTCGACGGTCGGCGCTTGCAGGAGGTGGTGGCAGCGGCTTTTCGGTTGTTGCGAGAAGGTACGCTGGCCGGCGAGGCGTTCGACGCGCACGCGCAGCAGCAGCTTGTCTTCGTACAGCAGCGAGGTGTGCAGGCGGGGGTCGGTCTGGCCGTGGGCGAGGGGCATCCAGTAGTGGCCGTCTTCGGTGAATAGGTTGAGCCAGTCTTCGAAGCGTTGCTCGTCGAGGAGACGGGCTTCGGCGTAGATGAAGTCGGTGAGGGTTTTGTGGGTGATGTCGAGGGCGGACATTTGTTTGTTCCTCGTTTTGATCGCGCTGCGTTCTTGGAGCGAGAGCGGCCCGTGCTGCTAATCGGGTCGATCGGGGAATTTGCTCCGCCGGCTGCGGAACTCGCTTTGGGCCGCGCTCCCGCGGCCCTCGCTCAGACAGTCCTCGCCGGCTCCGCAAACACCCCGACCGCCCCTTGCGGTTCGGGCTGTTTGGCGTCGTGTTGTTTGCTACATGCTCTCTGTCATGAATCTGGCCCACGCCCGGAACTGGTTGCGCATCTGCCATTCGTTGGTGCCGTTCGTCGCGACGTTCTTCTGTTCCTTCTCGGCGGGGTCGAACAGCCGCGCGACGTTGATCCAGTCGCGGCCGCGCGATTGCAGGGCTTCCTGCGCGCGTTCGTACATTTCGAGGTCGTCGTGGCCGACGACGGAGGTCGGGGCGTTGATCAGGCGGTTGTACATGAGCGTGCGTTCGAGCAGCAGGTCGGGCGCGCCGACGAGGCGGAAGGTCCAGGATTCGACGAGGGTCTTGTTCGCGGCGATGGGCTTGAACAGGCGCAGCGTCTGGATCGGGCCCTTGACCATGATGTTCGGGAAATAGACGGTGTTGTGCCGGGTGTCGCCGAGGATCGTCTTCGCGCGCTCCTCGCCGTAGGCGGCGACCATCTGTTCCCAGTAGCCGGGGGCGGGTGAATAGGCTGCGTGGATCGAGTCGGCGACGCCGGTGTGGCCGTGGCCGTTTTCCCACACGCGGATGCCCATGTTCTCGAAGAACTCGTAGGACGAGACGAAGGGCGCGAAGAGTTCGACCGCCATCGGCTTGGGCGTGCCTTCGGGCGCTTCCTGCCACACCTTCACCGCGGTGCCGGCGGAGGATTCGTGCGCGACCATCGGGTGACAGGTGTCGGTCTGGTTGTCGACGAGCATCTTCCAATTGCAGTTGTGCATGTAGCGCAGCACGCCGCCGGCGACTTCGAGGCGGCCTTCGGGCGAGCGGTCGACCATGTTGTCGATGGTCGACAGGGATTCGCCGAAGTAGTCCTCGAACGAGATGCCGTTCGAGTTGAGTCGGCAGAACACGAAATCGCGGTAGACCTTCACGTTCTCGACCGGGGCCATGCCGTGCTTGGCCTCGCAGGACTCGAAGCCGGTGTTCTCGTAGCCTTTCTTGAGCGGCACGGCGAGGAGGCTGCCGTCGGTCTTGAAGGTCCAGGCGTGGTAGGGGCAGCGGAAGAATTTTCCGGTGTTGCCACAGGTCTCGCCGGCGACCTTGACGCCCTTGTGCGGGCAGCGGTTATACAGCACGCGGATCGAGTCGTCGGTGTGCCGCACCATCACGACCGGTTCGGTGCCGACGGTCGTCGTGTAGAAGTCGCCCTTGTTCGGCACCTGGCTGGCGTGGCCGACATACACCCAGGTGTTGGCGAAGAGGTGCTCCATTTCGAGCGCGAAGACTTCCTCGTCGATGTAGGTGTCCTTATGCACTTCCAGGTCGCGCACCAGCGCGCGCACGGCGTCGGGGTTGCCGGTATAGCGTTCCATCGTCTCCTCCTGCGAGTTTTCTCGTCTGTGGTGTTTCAGAGATCGAGCACCAGCCGCGCGCTCTTCGCACGCGAGATGCAGATCTGGATCAGCTTTCCTGCGGCCTTCTCGGAGTCCGTCAGGAAGTAGTCGCGGTGGTCCGGCACGCCTTCGAGGACCGTCGCGGTGCACACGCCGCATTCGCCGCGCTTGCAGTCGAACATCGGGTCGCAGCCGGCGGCCTCCATGACGTCGACGATGGTCTTGTCGGCGGGGACCGTGAGCACGCGGCCGGATTGGCGCAGTTCCAGTTCGAAGGGCTGGTCGCCCGCGATCGGCGCTGCCGCGGCAAAGAGTTCGAAATGCACGTGCCCGGCCGGCCAGCCGCGCGCCTTCGCGCCGTCTATGGTCGCGTCGATCATGCCTTTGGGGCCGCACACGTAGAGGTGCGGGGCTTCGCCGCGTGTCGGTTTCACCGAATCGAGCAGCGCGCCGACCTCGAGCCGGGTCATGGGGTCGTCGTCGGCGTGCAGCACCAGCGCGTCGCCGGCCAGCGCCGCGAGTTCGTCGACGAAGGCGAGCTGGTCGCGGCTGCGGCCGCTGTAGTGCAGCACGAAGGGGCGCCCGGCCGCCTTCAGCGCCGCCGCCATCGAGGCGACGGGCGTGATGCCGATGCCGCCGGCGAGGAGCACGACCGGGGCCTCGCCGGGCGTCGATGCGTGCAGCGGAAAATCGTTCTTCGGGCCCGTCACGGTGACGCGGTCGCCGGCCTTCAGCGCGTGCATGAAGCGCGAACCGCCGCGGCTGGCGTCCTCGATGCGCACGCCGAGGCGATAGCGTGTCGGGCGGTCGAAGGCCGCGGCATCGGGCGAAGGTTCGATCAGCGAATAACAGCGCGGCTCGGCGAGCCCCGGCACCGCGATCTGCAGGTGTGCGCCGGCGCTGAAGCCGGGCAGGGCGGCGCCATCGGGCGCGGCGAATTCGAATGCGCGGATCAGCGGGGTTTCCGTGGTGACGGCGCGGACTTCAAGTTCGAATGTGCGCATGTGAACGCTCCTCGATAGGGTCACGGCTCAGGCCGCGACGCGGGGGGTGTCGATTCGTGCGCGGCCGCCTGCGGGAGGCGTGGGGTGGGCGCGCAGCAGCTGAGCGAGCTGTGCGTCGAGCGCCTTGCCTTCCTCGTCGGCGAGCGCGGCTTCGCGCAAGGATTTCAGCGTTGCGGCGGCGTTGGGCTGGCCGAGCAGTTCGTCGGCGGCCTGCATCAGCCGCGCGAAGCGGCGGTCGCCGCGGTCGTGCGTGCCGCTGTAGCCCTTGATGAGACGCCGGCAGGCGAGCACCTCGACGCCGAGGGCATAGTCGGTCGCGACGATGCGCGTCGCGCGTGCGAGCCAGTCGTCGATGTGCGCCATCTCGATCGCATGACGCAGCGTGCCGCGGCGGAAGCGGCGCAGGCCGGCGATGCAGTACAGCCCGACGAACCACGTCAGCGTGCCCGTCTTCACGCGCCGGCCATGCTCGACCCGGCGGCGGATGAAGCTGCCGAGCGTCTTCGAGTTCTCCAGCCAGCGACCCAGCCGCAGCGGCAGCGTGCCGCAGATTTCTTCCAGCCGCGGGTGCATGAACTCGGTCGTGTAGACGAGCTGGTCGCTCTTCGCGCCGACTTCGCTGCGCACGCGCTCGAAGCGGCTGCCGCGCGTTTTCAGGTCGGCGACGCGGATCACGTCGTCGTAACTCATCGCGACCGCGATGTAACGCGCCGCCGCCTGCGTCAACGCCCAGTCGCGCGCGTCGCCGCCGGCCTTCGCGTCGAGGGCACGGAAGCCCTGCAGCGTGCGCAGATAATCCTCGGCGTAGGCGACGTCCTGGTAGTCGATCAGCCGGCGCAGGCCCGCGACGAGCAGCGGCTGCGCGGCCTGCGGGAACTGCTTTACGGTGTCGAGCAGCGCCTGCACGCGCGGATGCGCGGCGTTCGCTGGCACGGCGGGCAGCGGGCGTGAGGTGTCGATGCGCGCGGGCGCGGCAGGGGCCTGGGTCGCGGCGTCGAAGCCGAGGGCGAACGCCTTCAGGCTCGCCTCGACGCCGACGCCGCCGTGGCGGATCGTCGCTTCGAACGCGTCGCGGGCGAACGGCAGCACGCCGGCCCCGGCGATCGCACCGAACAGGCTCGCCGAGATCATGCTGCCGGCGCGCTCGGCCATCTGCTGGAGGTCGAAGCACAGCATGCGCTTTGCCGCCTCGCGCCCTGCATCGAGGACCTTATTGGGATCGGCGATCCCGTTGCCGGGCGCCGCCTTCTCGGCCACTGCGTAGCTGCGATGGGTGGAGGCGATCAGCGTCGTGCGATCCGGGGTCACCAAGCCGCGCTGCATCGCGCGGCCGGCTTCCATCAGCTCCGCGGCGACGACGAGATCGACATCGCCCGGCGTGGGCATCATCGCGAGCACCGGCGGACGCCCGGCGGCGTGCGCGGCCGCCTCGGGCAGCAGCTCGACGTAGTAGATCGTCGCGCCGGTGCGCTGCGCCACCCCCGGCACCGAGGTCGTCTGCGCCCACCAGCCGGCCGTTTCGGCCATCTCGACGATCCAGTCGGCGAGCACGCCGCCGCCCTGGCCGCCCATCGCGAGAATCGCGATCTTGATCGGCGTGCCGGAATGAAGGGTCACTTGGCTCATCGGAATCCTCACAGCGCGTGGCGTGCGAGCCGCGCCGCGCGGCGCCGCTGCAGCCAGCCGATGACCGCGCCGCGCACGCGCGCCTTGATGCGGTCGGCCGCGGTCGGGTTGTGGATGATGTCGGCGCGATAGAAGGACGGGCACAGCACCGCGGCCTCGGCGACTTCGCCGCAGTTGCCGCAGCCGACACAGGTGTTGTCGACGTGCGCCACCGGATCCTCCTTCAAGGGGTCGCCGCTGTCCTTCACCGACAGCGACGGGCAGCCCGACAGGCGGATGCACGCGTGATCGCCGCTGCACACGTCCGGATCGACGCCGAAGCGCTCCTTGACCACCCGCTCGCCGGCCTTCACTGCCTTGTTGAACAGCGGCTTCACACGCCGCTGCTTGTTCAGCATGCATTCGGACTGGGCGATGATGACCTTGGGGCCATCGGTGCTCGTCGTCAGCGCCTCCTCGAGCGTGTCGCGCAGGCGGGCGACGTCGTAGGTGCGGTCGATGGTGCGCACCCACTTGACGCCGGCGCCGCGGATCGCCGCCTCGATCGGATGCTTGGTCGCGCGATCCGGGTTGTCGGCGCGCGACGACGGGATGTCCTGCCCGCCGGTGGCCGACGAGTAGAAGTTGTCGACGATGACGATGACGCCGTCGTTCTTGTTGAACGCCGCGTTGGCGATGCCGGAGGTCAGGCCGTTGTGCCAGAAGCCGCCGTCGCCCATCACCGAGATCGAACGCTTGCCGGACTTCACGTTGAACGCCGAGCTCGACGCCGCGCCGAGCCCGTAGCCCATCGTCGTCGCGCCGAGGTTGAACGGTGGCAGGATGGAAAACAGGTGGCAGCCGATGTCGCACGAGATGTGATGCTCGCCGAGATCGGCCTGCGCGAGCTTCATCGCCGCGAAGATCGGTCGCTCGGGGCAGCCGGTGCAGAAGCCCGCGGGCCGCGGCGGCACAACGGCGGTGAGATCGCGGATTCTCGGATGGAACGTGACCGGCACCGCCGCGGGGGCCTGCGCCGGCACCGCGGCGGATGATTCGAGTGCGCGCGGTGCGTGCGTCGTCAGGAAGGCTTCGATGCCGTCGCGCATGACCTGCGTCGTGTATTCGCCGGCCATCGGCAGCACGTCCTTGCCGCACAGCGTCGTCGTCACGCCCGCCCGGCGCAGGATGGTGTTGAGGTTCTGCTCGATGTAGTCGGGCTGGCCTTCCTCGAGCAGCAGCACCGCGCGCTTGTCCTTGCAGAACGCGAGCACCTCGTCGTCGATGACGGGGTAGGTCACGTTCATCACGTACAGCGGGATGCGGCTGTTGCCGAACGCGTCGGCGAGACCGAGCAACTGTAGCGCGCGGATCACGCCGTTGTAGAGGCCGCCCTGCAGGATCAGACCGAGGTCGGCGTGGGCGTCGTCGCCGTCGAAGAATTCGTTGAGCTTCCGCTCGCGGATGAAGCGCACGGCGGCGGGCCAGCGGTCGCGGACCTTCTCGTGCTCGTGCGCGAACGAGGCCGGCGGCAGCACGATGCGGCTGGTGTCGCGGCGCGGGTTTTCGAGCGCTTCGGCGAGGCTGAACGCGGGCCGGCAGTTTTCGCGCGTGATGAAGCGGCCATGCACGTGGCACGAGCGGATGCGCATCTCCAACATCACGGGCGTGCTGCTCGCCTCCGACAGCTCGAAGCCGTCCTCGACCGCCTTGACGATGGATTCGAGATTCGGGCGCGGATCGAGCAGCCACATCTGCGACTTCATCGCGAACGCGTGCGAGCGCTCCTGCATGATCGACGAGCCTTCGCCGTAGTCCTCGCCGATGATTACCAGCGCGCCGCCGGTGACGCCGCCCGACGCGAGGTTGGCGAGCGCGTCGGACGCGACGTTGGTGCCGACCGTGGATTTCCACGTGACCGCGCCGCGGATCGGGTACATCACCGACGCGGCAAGCGTCGCCGCCGCAGTGGCCTCGGAGGCGCTCGCCTCGAAATGCACGCCGAGCTCGTCGAGGATCTCCTTCGCGTCGGCGAGCACGTCCATCAGGTGCGAGATCGGCGAGCCCTGGTAGCCGGCGACGTAGCCGACGCCGGACTGCAGCAAGGCCTTGGTGACGGCCAGGATGCCTTCGCCGCGGAACTCGCTGCCGGCCGGCAGCCGCAGCTGCTCGACTTCCTTCGCGAACGAGCGCTCAGCCATGGCGCGGCTGTCCGGCGCTGGGGATGCGGGCGTCGCCGCATGGCCGCACTGAGCGGCGCACGGGCGACGGCCTGACTGTTGGGGTCGGGGCCATCTTGTCTCCTCCGGTTTTCACTCGGTCCGGCGTCGCGTTGCCTTGATGCCGTCCGAAGCTTTGTTGTGGAATTTACTTTAGGTATAAAGCTTTCCGTTGTCAATGAAAATATGAAAATTCATGGAAAACGGAATTTCCCGTGGTGCGGCAGTGGTTTGCGCGACGCAGCAAGCGCGCATGACTGGCGTCGGGCGGGGCCGGATTGTGCCGGTCGGCAGCGACGCACGACGCCGATCGGGGCTGCGGCCGGGGGCTGCGAGGCGGGAAGGGGGGTGGCGTCTCAGACGCGGAAATGCGTGCGTGCCAGTTCGCCGATACGGTCGAGTGCGGGGGAGCTGCTGCGTCCGGCGAGCCGAACCAGCACGTAGCTGCCGGTCACCACTCCCGTCAGGACGCCGAGCGGAACGAGTTCTCCCGCCTCGATCTCGTCCCGCATGATCGCCACGACGCTCATCAGCACAGTGTCGCTGCGCAGCACGACCTCGCGCTGGATCTCGTAGCTGTCGCAGCGGTAGGTGATGAGCCGGCT